>CAXBGS010000028.1:0-6107 GCA_963975425.1 uncultured Pirellulaceae bacterium | reverse complement strand
GTGCCGACTGAAGGTGCCGACTGAAGGTGCCGACTGAAGGTGCCGACTGAAGGTGTTGATTTTGCCAGCGTGGTGTTGCCCGTACTGCGGCGATCGGCTGCGTTAGGTCTTGTTGATTAGTTTCAAAATGTCACCAATCTTTCGGTGAGCTTCGATTGGGTGACGCAACGATTTATTCGCGAGCACTCGGTATTGGTTTTGCCGGCCGACCTTTTTTCGGCTGATAAATCCGCCATCCTCTAGTTCTTGGATGATCCGCTGCACGGCACGTTCGGTGATCCCAACCTGCATTGCGACTTGTCGAACCACAATCGTCGGATCCGAGTGCAGCACCGCCAGGACGTGCGTGTGATTGGTCAGAAATGTCCAGCGGTGCGAGTCGTTGGTCGTGTCTGTCGAATGGGCTGCGGATCCAGGTTTCTTGGTCGGGCGAGTCTTTGCTTTCGACATCGATCTAAATCCGTCTGTTTGATGGCTCAAGAATGCAATTCGTAGCACAGCGATTCGGTTGGTCGCCATGTGATAAGTCGGAACATTCAGCTGTGGCGCTGTTGGGTGGCGGCACCGGAAAAGCCGATCGAAGCTAGCATCCACAGGTTGGTGTACAACTGTCTCGGTTCGCGGCTTGGCGACGGTTGTGCTGTTGCAATGCAGCCACGTTCGGCGCCGGCATGTCCTTAAGGTGGTCGTGCTTTCCGCTGGGGCGGCTTCCCTTTGATCAGCCAGGATTGCGCTCGCACGGACCATCATCGTGCAGATAAAATTACCGCAAGATCATTGCCAAAGCGAAGAAATACTGAACAAACGAAGTCTTTTTCACGAAACTAAATTGTGGAAATCGTTTTCGTGTATTATTGTTCCATCAATTGGGCGTGTCTATCGTTTTTGGCCTGCCCTGCGAACAGCCATTTGCCTAAAATTTGCTTTCCTATGGGAACCAGCTGCAAATGACTTCGACAATGTTTTTCCAGTCGCCGGACCGTCCGACCCGTTTCGGGGTGTTGCGGTGTGCGCTGCTCGTGCTGGCATTGTCATGTTCTGGTTCGGCGGCTCCTGTTTGCCAGTCGGTACAGTCAGCCGACAGCGAATCGGAGACTCTGGTCGAAGACGCCAGCGAAATCTTCGCCGGCACACGCGACCGACGACTGAAGCAATGTCGGCGGTTTGAGTTGGTCGAAGCGATCCGATTTGCTCATGGTGACGGACACTTCGATTCGCCCCATCCTTTTACCGGCCATCGCTTTGGTCGAAATCGGCTTCGAAATGGCGCGCTTGCACCGTTGCTCTGTTAAGCGAATGATTCGGCAGGTTCTCTGCGCCGCGCTTTGTTAGTTTGCGTCGTGATCCGCTCTTGCATCTTTTCGATTTCTTGGTCCTTGAACCAGTTTTCAGACGGAAGGATGCTTGCCCGGTTCGTTTCGAAAAGTGCAATGGGGTTGACCCATCTTGGCTCGATTGCCCCGGTCAAGCGTGGCGCTCGCATTGATGACGTTCTGCCCGTCTGCGTGAGTTTTCAATCTCGAGGATGCCTGCGGTGATGCTCGAGTACTTATTTTGCGATACCGATCCGTCTTAGCCTCACACCAATCAGAGTCCATCGACGTCATGTCTGCAGCAACCGAAACTTCGACACCAAGTCCAACAGGCCCTACCTCTGTGACGTTGACTCGGGATATCACCGCAAGTGTGGTGGTTTTCTTGGTCGCCCTTCCGTTATGTCTCGGCATCGCGCTTGCTTCGGGGGCGCCACTTTTTTCGGGTCTGCTGGCCGGCATCGTCGGCGGCATCGTGGTTGGATCGCTAAGTGGATCACACACCAGCGTCAGTGGGCCCGCCGCGGGACTGACCGCGATCGTCGCGTCACAGATTGCGGCCCTCGGATCCTATGACGCATTTCTGTTGGCAGTCGTGTTTGCCGGCCTGTTGCAGATCGGTTTGGGCGTCGCGAGGGCAGGTGCCTTGTCGGCGTTCTTTCCGTCCAGCGTCATCAAGGGACTCTTGGCCGCGATCGGTGTGATTCTGATTTTGAAACAGATACCACACCTGTTCGGACATGACAACGATCCCGAAGGCGACATGTCGTTCTCACAACCGGACAACGAAAACACATTCAGCGAGTTTCTGAACGTCGTCCTCGGCGATATCCATTACGGAGCGGCCGTCGTTGGGTTGGCGTCGATCGCGATTCTCTTCTTTTGGGACCGCATCAAACCACTCAAAAATTCAGTCGTGCCGGCGCCGCTGATCGTTGTACTGATCGGGGTCGGACTTCAATTCTTATTCTCAACCGCCGGGAAGGGATGGGCCATCGGTGAGTCGCACCTGGTACAAATTCCCGTGGCCGATAGCGTCAGTGGTGTGCTCGCGTTTTTGACGTTCCCTGATTTTTCTCAGTGGGCCAATCCGACGGTTTATGTGGCAGCGGTCACGATTGCGATCGTTGCATCCTTGGAAACGCTATTGAACTTGGAAGCGGTCGACAAGCTGGACCCCGAACGCCGCGATTCACCGCCCAGTCGAGAGTTGATGGCACAGGGTGTCGGAAACACCGTGTCCGGGTTGATCGGTGGATTGCCGTTAACATCGGTGATCGTTCGCAGTAGTGTGAACGTGGGGATGGGGGCGAAAACCAAATTGTCGGCAATCTTGCACGGTTTTCTGCTCGTCATTTCGGTCGTGCTCTTGCCGACCTATCTCAACATGATCCCGCTGGCGTCACTGGCGGCAATCTTGATCGTGACAGGATTCAAATTGGCCAGTCCCAAGCTGTTTCGGCAAATGTGGCAGGAAGGGCGGTACCAGTTTGCACCGTTTCTGATCACTCTGTTGGCGATCGTGTTCACCGACTTGCTGGTCGGAATCGTGATCGGATTGTGCGTGAGTGTGTTGTTTATCCTTAACAGCAACCTGCGCCGTCCCATCCGCCGAGTGGTCGAAACGCATATCGGCGGTGACGTCCTGCATATCGAACTTGCCAATCAAGTCAGTTTTCTTAATCGCGCTGCACTCGATAAACTGTTTTCGGAATGTAAATCGGGAAGCAGTCTGCTGATCGATGCGAGCGGTACTGACTACATCGACCCAGACGTCTTGAGTCTGATTCGTGACTTTAAAAACAACCGTGGTCCGGCGCGCGATGTGACCGTGAGTTTGCGAGGATTCAGACAGAAATACCAACTGCAGGATGACATTCAGTTTGCCGACTATTCGACGCGTGAGTTGCAAGACCGTGTGACTCCGCAGCAGGTGCTCGAAATCTTGCGGGAAGGCAACCGGCGGTTCCAAACCGGCAATCGCTTGTCTCGCGACTTTGGACGCCAAGTCGACGCGACATCCGACGGTCAAACGCCGCTGGCTGCGATTCTGAGTTGCATTGATTCTCGCGTGCCGGCCGAGTTGGTTTTCGATCTGGGGATCGGTGATATCTTCAGCGTTAGGGTTGCAGGCAATATTATCGGCAGCAAGTCGTTGGGCAGCATTGAGTACGCCGTGGGCGTCGCCGGCGTGAAGTTGGTGCTCGTGCTGGGGCACACACGCTGCGGAGCGGTCACGTCGTCGGTCAAACTGTTGAGCGAGAATAAGAACATCGAACAGGCCACCGGTTGCGAACACCTGCAGTCGATCGTGGACGAAATCGCGCCGAGCCTCCGCAGTGATGATTTCCGCCGATTCAAGGAATTGCCCGAAGCCGAACAGGAGTCCTTTGTCGATGAAATTGCCAAACGGAACGTGCTGCGAACCGTTCAAGAGATTCAGGAACGCAGCGGTACGATTCGCCGCGCCGCCGGTGAAGAAAAGGTGTTGGTGGTCGGAGCACTCTACGACGTCAAGAGCGGGAATATCGAGTTCCTCAACGACGTCGCAACATTGCAACCGGCCTAAACCGCCAGAGATGACTGTCTTTGCCGTGGCCGGCCTCGCTCTCGAGGCCGGCCCGGCAGCCAGAGTCGATGTTTGCAGGGGAACGCAATCGGGAACGTGGATCTACTCAACGCGAGCGAGCTTCATGATGCGTCCGGAGATGTTCCAGTCTTGGACGTAAAGGTTTCCATCAGCGTCCCAGTACGAACCGTGCGTGCCACTGAAGATGCCTTCCACCCATTCTTCTTGAGGGATTCGATAGTTTTTGCCTTTGGCGATGTCAGGATTGTGGCCGAGCACAGCCATGATCGTATTGGTCTTGTCCAAGATGACCAGTCGACCATGCAAATCGGGCACAGAAACATAGTCGCCTTGGATGGATGCGGATGTGGGCATCCCCAGCCCGGTGATCACTTCTTCAATGAACTCACCGTCCAACGTGTAATGAAGCAGGCGGCCTTTGGGTTCGTGATTGCGATCGCAAATGAGGAGACGGTTCGGTTCGTATCGTGTGTCCAGCGTCATGCCGTGCGCGGTATTGAACTGCTTTAGCTCGTTGCCTTTTTCACCAAAGTGCGTCAAGTATTTTCCACTCTTGTCGAAAATGAAGATGTGGTTACTGGCGTAGCCGTCGGAAAGGTAGATGTTTCCGTTTTGGGCAACGGTGATGGCGGTGGGGTTAAACTTTTTTAAGTCGAGGCCGGATTCCTGCGGGAACGGCAATTTCAGCACGATCTCGCCAGTGTGTGCGTTGAACTTCATGCCTTCCGCGTTCTTGTTTCTTGCGGCATAGATGTAATCGACGCCATCTTCGTTGCGGATTTCCATGTCATGGCAGTTGGCGTATTCCTCGCCTTCATAGCTCTTGATCAGCGATCCTTCGGGTGTGAAGACAAAGATCCCGGCCTGTGCACTGGTGTAAATGTTGCCGTCGGTGTCGATCACCACCGCGCCATGCGTCGGTCCGATCGCCGAACTGCCGTCAGGACGCAGCCCCCAGCCGGGAACGGTATCGAACGTCATGATGCCGCAGCCCATTCGGACAGGTTGGACCGTGCCGGACGCATCTTCCGCGTTGGTCGACAAGCAAAGAGTGATCGTAGCGGACAGCGCAAGCAAAAAAGTGCGAATCGGCATCAGGGCAGGCTCCGAAGAAAGGGGGGGCAAATTATCGATCCCGCCAGTTTAACGTAAAGGAACCGTTCATACGTCAGCGGCCGGGGATGATGCGGCAAGAGTTGCGCGAGGGCGCCCGGTGCCGTACGGCCCGCGGGGATTTGAATGTGAGCCGCGACGCGTCAGCGGCCAAGCCTGAGTTGCGGTATGCATAGCACGCGGAGGGCCCGGTGCCTCACGGCCCGCGGCTCAGAGGATTGTGATGTGAGCCGCGACGCGTGAGCGGCCGGGCACTGTCACGTTAGGTTTTGCGCGCAGGTGCCCGGTGCCTCACGGCCCGCGGCTCAGGGGATTGTGATGTGAGCCGCGACGCGTGAGCGGCCGGGCATAGTCACGTTATGTATCGCGCGCAGGTGCCCGGTGCCTTACGGCCCGCGGCTCGCGGGACTTTGGATGTGAGCCGTGACGCGTCAGCGGCCGGGCATGAGTTGCATCACGCTCGATCGTCCCGGTGCGTTCCCTTAAACTGACCCCACTGCTGCTGGATCATCTTCGACACGATCGCAACACCGGGGGCTTTTTGCGATGAATACCACTCCAATCGGTTTGTTTCTCACCTGGACAGTGTACGGAACGTTTCTCTCTGGAGACATGCGAGGTTGGAGGCACGCGAGTGTTGGCATCCAGCCTCCGCGACCCAACTTGGAGGTCTGGCATCGGGATCGTCTGATGCACGATGTGATCGTGCTAGATCACTCAATGCAGCGAACGACCGACGCTGCCGTCCGAGAAATCTGTGGAGTGCGGTCGTGGACGTTGTGGGCCGTTTCCGTTCGAACCAACCACGTGCATTTGGTTGTAACGGCACCGGAGTACGACCCTAGGTTGGTCCGAGATCAATTAAAAGCCAAAGCAACAAAAGAGCTTCGCCTGGCATTTGACATTTGGAAAGATCGCCCGGTTTGGACCGCGAAAGGTGACATCGAATTCTTGGACACCGAATCCGATATTGAGCAATGCGTGTTGTACGTGAACGAAGCCCAGGATCGCAAAGATCGAGATGTCATGTAACCAAGAGCCGTGACGCGTGAGCGGCCGGACATGAGTTGCGGACATGGGATGCGCGTGAA
>CAXBGS010000027.1:0-8492 GCA_963975425.1 uncultured Pirellulaceae bacterium | reverse complement strand
CTGAAGCCGGGACACCAACGGGTGGTGGTGAGGGAGAGGGTGCGCGGTTGCTTGAACGCGCATCGTTGGTGTACCGCCTTCAGGCGGATCGTGCTGGGCGAAAGGCCGGCTAAAGCCGGGACACCAACGGGTGGTGGAGAGGGAAAGTGTGCGCAGATGCTTGATCGCGCAACGTTGGTGTACCGCCTTTAGGCGGAAAAAGTCGCTACGCCGGTCTCTGCTTGTCTTCAGCTTGCCTTCGTGGGGCGTTCGTGCAGCCGATTCGTTTGATACGCCTCAATCAACCGTTCCAGCATTTCGATTCGGTAACCGATTCGTTGGCCACGCTCGGTGTCCCTTGTGCGTTTGGGTGAATCGAATACTCGGACGTCTTGCACCTTTGGAACGATATCCACTCCGTCCTGTATTGCAGCTTCGACTGAATCGAAATGAGAATGTTGTGCCAGCACGATACGGTCCGGTTCAAGAAGCAACGTGTAACCGTAGTCGCCGTAGGCCTCTGAAAACGCGCCGTCAATCGTGATCGCTTTACCGCTGCGCTTCAGCGGAGATTCCCCGGCTTCTACTTTTACCGGTACGTGTCCATTGACAATCAAACCGCCTTCGGTTGACATTCCGAATTCGGTCAACACTTTGTCGCAAAACTCAACTTCATGGATCAGCGCGAAATAGCAGTCTTTCGTTTCGCGATGAGGAGTCTTGTCGGCGATAAAGTCTCGTTCCAAAGTGGCGATCCTGTCCTTGCCGAACAACGGCGATCGGGGACCACTCCATAGATACCATAGAAAATCGAGATCGGCTTGATCCGAATGCACAACGGCACGCCGCACGACCTTTTCGATTTCTTCGAACATCGCTCGCCCGGCGAGTGACTGACCATCGATGCTTAGCGGTAAGAAGCTACCCTTCGCGTCGGCCGGCACACAGCCGTGAAAAATCAGGCAATCTTCGCGTCTTAAATACATCGAACCATGCCCGACCATGAACCGCATCTGCTCCTGCAATTTTTGACTGTTTCGAAACGAGTGCTTCAAGCGAGCCAAGCAACTCGATTCATCCTCGGTCAACTGATAAGGGTTATCCGGGTTCACCGTCGGGAAACTTGTATCGCGAAGCGGATAGGTTTTCCCGTCAATCTCGATCGTGCCCTCGCGATGGTCGATTCGGTGCATCAAACGTCGATGATCAAGGTTCCATTGCGGATTGCGCTCGATCATCTGGCCTTCAAGTTTGAACTGCATCACTGCAGCGGCCTTCTGCATTCGCGCGACAACATCATTGGGTCTCATTCCATCCCTTTTGGGCATGAAATGCTCACATGGATCATCGGCATAGATCGTCCGAGCAAGATGTTCCAGCGGGGTGAGCGGAACGCTGTAGCCCTCGTCCAGCTGACCAAGGCGACGATATCGCAGTGACACTCGCAGGACGGTGCAAATCAGCGCCTCGTGCCCCAGTGACGCGCCGAGCCACAGGACATCGTGGTTGCCCCAAATGAATTCCACATTGGGCTGCAGACGCAAATAATCCATAACACGATCACCGCGAGGACCTCGATCCCACAAGTCGCCGGCGATAATCAATTCATCCACCGCAAGGTTTCGGATCAAGCGTCCGAGCAGATGAACCAGATGCAACGCTCGACCGCGTCTGACGAGCTCATTCAGCATCGCATCGATAAAGTCTGGCCCGCGTTCAGTAGACGGGGCGTGCATCATCTCCAGCAGCAACTCACGATACTCGGCGGGGAAAACCTCCGTTGCAAGCCGCAAGCTGAAATTGGAAACGAGATAGCGAAGCAACTCTAGCTGTGGAACCAGCATCCGCTGCGCATACGCTTTGACTTCTTCTGGCGTCTTCACAATTTTCCCAACGCGCTGAGTCACTTCGGCTGGATAAAAAATCAGCTTCAGAAACTCGGCCCGTTCAGCCTCGTCCATTGTTTCCGCAAACATTTGTTCAACGAGCGGCCTTAACGTCCCTGAAGCGTTGTTGATTACATGCTTTAGCTTCTTGTCTTCGCCGTGAATATCGCTGATGACATGGACAACGCCTTTGGGCAGCGTTTGCACGGCCGCAAGACGTGCCGATTCGGCGATCGCCGCGTCGACATTGGGAAACAGTGAAGCCAATAGCTCCAACGTAGAAAGGTCCGCTTCGGGTCGCTTGAATGAGTGAGACGCGGTTTGCACGGAAGTTAACTTGCTATTTCGAAAGGTGATTAGGGAAATCCTGCGTTCGTTGACAGCACAGCTGTTCCATGACTTGCTGCAGCTGGCGTTTCAAGATTGCGATGGTGTGATCTCCGCCCCGTCTGCCGAGCGCCGCCGTACCGTACATGAAAGTCCGTCCGAGCATTGTGAAATCGGCACCGACCGCCATCGTTCTCGCGATGTCTGGACCGCTGCGGATCCCAGAATCCATCATCAATGTTACTTGACCGCTATATTTCTGCGCGATTGTATCGAGTGCTTTGATTGCCGATTGCCCCGCATCGAGCTGACGGCCGCCATGGTTGGAAACCCACAGTCCGTCAACACCTAAACGGACGGCTCTCTCGGCGTCAGCCTCGCAGGCGATCCCCTTGATCACCAATTTTCCGGGCCACATATCTCGAATCGGCTTGATCTTTTCTTCGTTCAAACGCCCTGAAAAAGTCTTGTCCATGAACTGACCGAGCTGTTTGAGATTCAAACCCTTAGGCATGTAAGGCTTAAGCGTCTCGAACTCAGGCTGACCATTCAGCAGCGTGCTGGCAGCCCAAGCGGGTCGGCCAAATATCTGCAGAATATTTCTTAGCGACATGCTGGGCGGCATCGCCAAGCCATTGCGTATGTCACGCGGTCGATAACCGAACGTTGGAACATCGGCCAAAATGACCAAGACGGGCAACTCGGCAGCCTTACATCGGTTGATGATGTCGTCGCGAACTTTATCTTCGGTCGGATGATACAACTGAAACCAAGCTCGTCCTTCGCTGATTTCCGCGATCGTTTCGATGCTGCTGGTCGAAACGGTGCTCAAGCAAAATGGAATGTTGTGCTGCAGCGCAGCCTTAGCCAAAATCTCTGGAGTCTTTGGCCACATCAAGCCTTGCAACCCAATTGGCGAAATACCAAACGGCGCGTCATAGGTGTGACCAAACAACTCGGTACGCATGTCCGATCGAACGTGCTCGGACAAGTACTGAGGGATCAGCTCGATGTCGCGAATCTCGGCCGTGTTTCGATGCAGATTGACATCTTCGTTGCAGCCGCCGTCGAGATACTCAAACGCAAACCTAGGAATGCGTTTACGCGCGCGGTTGCGCAGGTCATCCACGCTGGGGTACTGTGGGTCATAATCTAATTCCACTTGATTCATTCTCGATTGCGTGTGCGTTTAGGAAGATTCTGGTTGAACAGTCTTTTTTAACGATATTTCTTATTGGCTTATTCGGTTCCGGCGCGAAACCGATACCAGAACGCACCATCGTTCGTCCCGATAGCCCGCTTGCCGCCTACAGTGATCCAACCTCCGTCGGATAAATCAAGGCGTCTATTTTGGCTTGAGTCTGGGCAGATCATCGAAAGTAATCGGCTTGGCTCATCTAGCGGAGTGTCCTGGTTGTGAATCGGCTTGCTAGACGGCGTGGTCGATGTCGCTTGCTTGCTAAAGTCGCAATGTCTAGCCGAGGGAGTCGGCGAAACTGATTGAGTCGAAAAAATGAAATGCCAGATCCGTGCCGCAGGGTACATTCATGCCCGACGATGCTGGTACCGCCCGAATATAGGCAGGAATCGACATTGGAATTCAATGCCGCCCTAGCTCTTTTTGCTATGTGTCTTGCAGAGCACACCAGATTAAAGGCATTGGTGGGAAAGACATCGTTGCAATAGGCGGGCACATCGTCCCAATGATTGCCGAGTCGTTGAAGGACGGAGTCAACATCCGCGCCCCTCGAAACATCAGCGCCCCTCGTGGTATCAGCGCCGCTCGGGTCGCACGGTTCAACCGCATGCCGAAAAGCGGCTTCGAAATTGCCAATGTTGATCATTGCTTAGCTACCGCAGTGAGGCCATCTGTGGCATTATCGAGCAAGTCGTTGTTGCCCGAACTGCCGTAAGGTAGTTGACTGCCGTAAAGTAGTTGATGCCCCCACATCAAACCTTGACGATTGTGCCCACCACTAGCACTATCGTGCCAGCAATCAATGGCCATCGTTGTAACCTTTCGCTGGTCTTACAAACCGAGGGAATCCAGGTCACGACAGCCAGGCTTGCATCCGCAAAATGATCAGAGAATTTGAAGAGCAAACGCAATCGCGATCGTACTGTCGTTCACAATGTACATTGAAAAATGGGTGACCAAATCTCACCACACTCACGTCTAACACGCGAATTTATCGCCACGGCTATGCATCGGGAAAGCAGCACAGTGAAGAAATCATACCGCAGCCCCTGGCGGCTTTTGCCGAATCGAAAATTCGCAATTTCTGTCTCCGCGTCATTCTTCGCCTTTCTGGCCACGGCTGGTGTTGCCGAAATGCCGGCACCTCCAAACAGTGTGGATCAGGCACCGGTAATTGAGTCGCAACCGAATCATACTCAGTCGACCAAAGTTCGGATCGCGGCGCACCGAGGCGGCTACAAGAATGACAAGTCCGACAATGCCCCCGAAAACTCCGTTGCCAATATCGACAACTGCCAGCGACAGGGCTTCGACATTTACGAAACCGATATCCAGCGAACCCGTGACGGTTATTTTGTGATCGTGCACGACGCCACGATCGATCGCGAGACCACGGGGACAGGTCCGGCAAGCCAACTCGATTTAGATGACCTGAAAAATCTGTTTAAGAGATTTCGTGATCGCACCGTTTCCGAACATCGCGTTGCCACCCTGGACGAGTTTCTCGTCGCGGGAAAAGGTCGAGTTGTTTTTAAGGCAGACTTGAAACCAGGTGTGAATCAGTTCTTCGACGAAATCATGGCGATTGTCGTCCGTCATGACGCGATGGACGGTATTATTTTCCGTGTTCCCTATCGCGATGCGGATCTCTTTGCTGACTACCGGGCTAAGGGTGTACCGATCACGCGAGACCAGCTGATGTTCATGGTCTCTGACCAAAAGCAGGTCGATGATATTCGCAAGCGTTTCGATCCTTCCACCATTCAGGTGAACGTCAACAAAAACAACCCGACGAACCCCAGGACGCTTCGATTGATCCGGTACGCGACGCATCAAGGGCTGCTCGTGGAGACTCATGCCGAGGGAACCGAACAAGATTGGCAAAAATTGGTCCATGCCGGCGTTCGGATTTTTCATACAGGCCAGCCGGCCAAGATGCAGGCATTCCTGCGAAGAATGGCTTTGCAAGAGAAGAAAGAGGATACGCCCCGCTAGTCGTTACCCATTCGTAACCCTGGCGTCCTCGCTGGACGGAAACGTATTTCTATCGCCCGACTAAATCGACATGTATTGACTCACGCCCATTTCTCTGTATCCTACAGCTTTCCAGCAATTGTATTGTGAGACCGGTTTGCATCCGATCGACTTCATATCGCAGTAACCGAGTGACATGCTTTTGACAGGTTATCGCCGCGTTCGACTTCCACGCCTCGCCTTCGTCGTGCGAATACTTTTCGCACTCTTCCTGTTCGGTACGGGGATCGTGACGATGGGTTTTGGCATTAATGGATATCCAATTGGTGATCCACCAAGCGAACTCGATCAGTTCATGCTCGCGTTAGAGAAAACGGGTTATCTGATCTTTTGGGTCGGCTTTCTCAAAACGGTCGCCGGCGGTCTGATGTTTTTCCCTCGGACATCGCCACTCGCGATCCTGATGTCGCTGCCGTATGCGTTCAATATTTTTCTGTACGTGATTTTTTTTGCACATCAATACCTCGCGATCGGGCTACTCGATTTCTTCGCATGCGTCGTGCTGATCTATTGCCACTTTGATTGGTATCGCCCAATCTTTGCCGGCCCAACAACCTCTGTGATCCGGACTCCCCAAGGAGAAGAAAATGCAATTTGACTCGGAGTCTTCGCCTGGATTCGCAATCGGGCGTGTCGCTTATCTAATCCGTCAGGGAATGGCTGCGGTGCTGAAAAGTGCCGGTTGGCCGTTTACGCCGGAGGAAACCCAGACCCTGATCACTCTGCTGGATGCGGGTCGACCGCTGAGCATGAACGAATTGGCATCGTTGATGATTCGCGATCCCACAACGGTGAAACGACAGCTCGATCGACTAGTTGAACAAAAGTTTGTTCAGCGGAGCGTCTCAAGTGAAGACGCACGGATCGTCATGGTCGGCTTGACTCGCCGGGGAGAGCAAAAACTTCAAACCGTTTTACCTCTCTTAGACGACTTGCGAAAAAGCACGCTCAAGGGCATCTCAAAGTCGCAGCTGGAAGCAACACAAAGCGTGCTGCAAAAGATGCAGAAAAACTTAACTCATCGCTTATCTTAAGGAATTGTTACATGAACAAAACCATATTCTGTCTTTGCCTTGCGCTGTCCGCGGCTGGTACCGGTAATGCTCAAGAATCGACCAGCGCGACACAGCGACTGCAAGACCAGAGCGTCCAATTCCAAGAACGAGTCATCAAGGTTGCGGACAAAGTCCACGTCGCCGTCGGTTTCAGTCCGGCAAACGTGTCGATGATCGAAGGCGATGATGGAATGATCATCGTCGATACCGGCATGTCGGTTGATGATGGCACTCGCATCATGGATGAATTCCGTAAACTTAGCGACAAACCGGTCAAGGCGATCGTCTTTACCCACGGACACGGCGATCACACCGGCGGTGCGGCAGCGTTTCTCGGTGACGAACGTCCACAGATTTGGGCGCACAAAAATTTTGGCAGCGAAGCCGCTCCGTGGAAAGCCGGCGGTTTGACCTTTCAAAACGTTCGCGGCGCGAGGCAAGCCGGATTCAAGCTGCCGCCGGATCAGCGGATCAACAACGGCGTCGCGCCGGCCCGATACCCGCGGCGCGGCGGAGCCGTCTTTTCTTCCGGCAGGGAAACCATGCCGACTCACTTCCTCGAAACCGACCGAATGTCAGTCAACGTCGGTGGCGTGGAAATCGAACTCGTTGCGGCGCCAGGTGAAACCAATGACGAACTGTTCGTCTGGTATCCCGAGGGCAAAGTCGTATTTGCGGGTGACAACTTTTACCGATCGTTTCCAAATCTGTACGCGATTCGCGGCACCCCGAATCGCAGCACGCGGTTATGGGCCGAAAGCCTCGCCAAGATGGCCGACACAAATGCCGTTGCTTTGGTCGGCGGACACACCAATCCGATTCTGGGATCCGAACAAGTCAGACAAGTTCTCAGCGATTACCGCGACGCAGTGCAGTTCATCCACGACAAAACGGTCGAAGGCATCAACAAGGGGCTGACACCGGATGAGCTGGTCGAGTATGTGAAGCTTCCTGAGGCGCTCGCTGGCAAAGATTATTTGCAGCCGTTTTATGGACACCCAGATTGGGGCGTCCGCACGACCTTTAACTATTACCTCGGCTGGTTCGATGGTAATCCGTCCAACTTGTTTCCGCTGTCGCCCAAGGACGAAGCCCAACGGATTGCGAAACTGGCAGGCGGACTGGATAAGCTATCGGCATCGGCGCGGGAGGCGTTAGCGGCTGGCGACAACCAATGGGCTGCACAGCTTGCCGATCACTTGCTTGCGATCGAATCTAACGACCAAGAAGCCAAGCAAATCAAAGCCGACGCGTTGACGCGATTGGCCAGAGATATGGTCAATGCAACAGCGCGAAACTATTACCTGACCGTCGCTCGCGAGCTTCGTGAAACGGAGAAGCCGGAGTGATGTGCAACTTAGCCAAAATCCACGATGCCTCGTTCACAAACTCAACATCCTGCGAAAGAGACACCCATGACCTACCCACGAACCTTTTCCCACATTGGCATATCTGTCACGGACTTGGACCAAGCCGTTGAGTTCTACACAAAAACGTTGGGATGGTACGTCATCATGCCGCCCACCGAAATCGTCTCGGATGACTCGGCTATTGGTGTGATGTGCGACGATGTCTTTGGAAAGGGCTGGGAGCGATTCCGGATTGCTCACCTAGCAACCGGAGACCGAGTCGGTGTCGAATTATTCGAATTTGATAATGCCGAAAGACCAGAGAATAACTTTGAATATTGGAAAACAGGCGTATTCCATTTCTGCGTCCAGGACCCTGACGTCGAGGGCCTCGCAAAGAGGATTGTCGCCAACGGGGGCAAACAACGGATGCCAGTTCGCGAGTACTATCCCGGCGAAAAACCTTACCGCATGGTTTACTGTGAGGATCCCTTCGGAAATCTTATCGAGATCTATTCACACAGCTATGAATTGACGTATTCCGCTGGTGCTTACCAATCCAACGCGGATTGAACACTGTCGCCGTCCACACATTCGCCACGCTACTCAGCTAAGTCACAGAGAACGCTAAGTCACAGAGAACGCTAAGTCACAGAGAACGCTA
>CAXBGS010000026.1:0-15724 GCA_963975425.1 uncultured Pirellulaceae bacterium | reverse complement strand
TTTCTATAGGCGCGAACTGAAACGGGAAGAGCGGATGGTGCGCGCGGGTTGTCCGGGGCCTGACGGCCAGCGGCTCACGGGAATAGGAGAAGTCCGCAACGGGCGCAACAAAGGGGGAGGGGGTCTTTTTGCGTGCTTGGGTTGCGCGGGGTGTGGCGGACGGCGGATCACAGGTGCGGAAGACCGTATTAGACTGACACGATGGCTACGAGATTGAAATGTCGTTGAGTTGACGGTGGGGCCACCGGTGATGCACAAACCAGTACGCTATTTGCGTAACCCGATCTGGTTTCACCATCGATGAGATTGTACATGAGACACCACTTATTCTCTCCCCTTTCCTGCCCATTGCTTCTTGGCGTTTTCTTTGCTGCGTTTTCGCCAGGCAGTTGTCTCGGTGAAACCACCGACGATTTCGGTCCGATTCGCGAATTCCTGGAGAGGTCCGTCGACCAAGGAGTTGTGGCGGGTGGGTCTGTCGTCGTATTGCATGACGGTGAGATTGTCTTCCAATCCGGTTTTGGTTTCGCCGATCTTGAATCCGAGACTCCTTTCGAGGTGGACACGCCGGTGGTTGTCGCCTCGATCAGCAAACCGATGCTTGGGACGACCATGTTTCGACTGGCAGACGTCGGAATCCTAGACCTGCAGACTCCCGTCGCTAAATACCTGCCCGAATTCAACGAGATAAAACTGGAGTCGGGTGCTGCACTGGATCGTCAACCGATCGTTTCTGAACTACTCACGCATTCCTCTGGGCTGCGTCACGACGACGCCAAGTCAGGCAAGATTTGGTTTCAGAAGTGGACGAAGGGCAAAACACTCGAGGACGTCGTAAAGAGGGTCGCGATCGAGTTTCCTTTTGTCACACAGCCCGGCACAAAGTTCGCTTACAGTGGGATTGGCACCGACGTTCTCGCAAGGATCGGAGAGATCGTAAGTGATCAACCAAGAAACGAAATGCTACAGACGCACTTATGTATCCCGCTGGAAATGAAGACGACGTTCTATTGGGACGAAACCGGACTCGAGCGCATGCGACGTCAAATGCCGACTCGCTATTATCGCGACAAAAAGGTCGGTGGTGGATTACGCGTCTATAAAGGAATTTCGCAAACCAAACCGAATCGGTACACCGCCTCTGGAGGCACCATTGTCTCGACGGCTCCAGATCTTCTGAAGTGGTTGCAGATGATTCGCAGCGGTGGTGTCCACGGTGATCGTGTCTTCCTGACACCGCAAACGCATTCGGAAATGCTTCAAGCGAACGAGTTGACCGGTGTTGCTAGGGGTGGTCTCTTTGTTCGCAAGAGAGACGACCAAGGCAAGCCCGTTGGCTTCGGACATACGGGGTCGAGTGGTACAAATGTCTGGATCGACTTTGAGACTGACACCATTGGGATCATGCTTACCCAAACACGCGGGTCAGACATCAAAGCGTTCCGAATCGAGCTGGAGCGACGAATTTCGGACACGTTGTTGCGCCGCATGGATTCGTTCGCCAAGTAATGCTGACCTCAATGTTGAACGTCAGCGGTACTCAGATTTGCTCGCAAGAGTCATCCAAACGGAAACCCACAAGCAATGAACCAAAAACTCGATCCCGCGCATGACATCGTTGCTTATAACCGTGCGGCTTGGGACAGTCAGGTTCGCAAAAAAAACCGCTGGACGATACCGGTATCGTCGGAAGAGATTCAACGAGCCCGGAAGGATGATTGGCAGATCATTCTCACGCCCGAAAAACCTGTTCCTCGCGAGTGGTTTCCCGATTTCCGCGCGAATTCTATCGAGGTTCTCTGCCTCGCCAGTGGCGGTGGCCAACAGGCTCCGATTCTCGCGGCGGCTGGAGCCAACGTAACCGTGTTCGACAATTCACCAGCTCAGTTGGCGCAAGACCGACTTGTGGCAGATCGTGAAGGACTGAATATCGATTTAGTGCAAGGCGATATGGCTGATCTATCCGTTTTCGAAAACGAATCGTTCGACTTGATTGTTCATCCGTGTTCGAACTGCTTTGCTGCCGACGTACTGCCGGTCTGGAAGGAAGCGGCTCGGGTCATGAAACCAGGAGCCAACTTGCTTGCAGGAATCGTCAACCCGCTGCTCTATCTATTTGACGATCAATTGATGGAAAGAGGTGAGTTTAAGGTCTGTCACAAGATCCCGTATTCGGATCTCGGGTCTCTTTCTTTGGATCAGCGGCAAGCCTATCTTGCCGACGATGAGCCATTCTGTTTTGGACATTCACTGAAGGATCAAGTCGGCGGACAGATCGATGCGGGTCTCGCGATCACTGGCATGTTCGAGGACTGTTGGTCGGAGTGGCCGATTTCCGAGTACATTCCAACGTTCATTGCCACGAAAGCCACAAAGCTGGGTCAAGTCGTATGACGAGTCTTTGCTGATATCCCGCACCAACTCGGTGTCGCGAATGGTGGTATGCGATCAAGTCCGGAATGCAATCTTGACAGAAAGATTTCGATTTGCTGGGCCAGATCGTTTGCCAGAAGCAAGATGGTGAAACTGGCCCGCGTTAAAGGAATCGGTTCGACCAGCACGACTGCGGATTGCTGGTGTTGCGAACATCGATCGTCGTCGTCAGACAACTGGCAGTTCGTATCCGGCGCGTCTGGGGCGTTTGAGCAATTGATTGGCAGCGTCGTCGTCTTCGAAACGCTCGTTTTCGGGATCCCAGATCAGCTTGCGGCCAACTTCGCGTGTGATATTCAGCAGGTGACAGACGGAAATCGAACGATGGCCGATCTCGACGTCAGCATTCGGTTTCTGTCTTGTCTTGATGCAATCGAGCCAGTTTGCCAAATGAGGTGCCGCGGTCCAGCCAGGTCCCTCCCACTTCTTTTGAACTTCGGGATCGGGCGCATCGCGGACAAAATCAGGCGGGTTGGTCGCAAAGCGGTTTCGGTTGATTTCCACTTTCGCTTCGGTACCCGAAAAGATCGCTCCGCCCATCGGACCGCTTTCTAGTTCGAAACGCACGAGGGTACCGTCGGCGTATTTCATGGAAACTTTGCCATTGGGTCCGTCAGTCACCGGCCACAATTCGCGAGGTCCGGTCAGGCTTTTGCCGAGTGCCGATTGAATCTGGTCAACCCCGTGCGCGCCCCAATTTGTCATCTGGCCGCCGGAGTAATCCCACCAGAGCATCCATCCAAATTGCAGTTTGCGATTAAAAGCGCGACGCGGAGTCGGGCCACACCAAACATCCCAATCGTCTCCGTCCGGAATCGGCTCTGCGGGTAATGCGTCGACGCCTGGGTATTTGGTCGGGCCGGAGTAATTGACGGCTTGCACAACTTTCAATTCGCCAAGTCGGCCTTGCCGCACAAAGTCGCAACAAAATCGGTTCAATTCCATGGTTCGTTGCTGAGTGCCAACCTGAAAGACACGGTCATACTTTCGGGCGGCTTCGACAACCGCGCGGCCTTCCTGGATGTACGCGGTCAAAGGTTTTTCCGCATATACATCCAGCCCCGCTTGGCAGGCGCGCACGCAAGGCAGCGACCGTCCATGATCAGGGGTACCGATGATCACGGCATCAAGCTGTTCGTCGTCGAACATCTTTCGGTAATCACGGTACATTGGCAAATCGGTGCCCAATGACTTTTGAGCATCGATCATCTTTTGCTCGTAACAGTCAGCGATGGCGACCAGCTTTCCCGGTTGAGCCATTTGGGTCATCAACTGACGCGCGCGATTTCCGGTGCCAATCACGCCAACCCGGATCGTTTCACTTGCCGCGGTTGCTCCGTCCCGCCCCAGCACGGACGAGGGAACAAACATTGGTAACGCACAGGCGGCAGATGCCGCAATCGTACGTTTGAGAAAATGTCGCCGCGGTTGCGAAGAAGGGTTGTTCATGATTGCGGACCCATCGTGAAACGATTCAACTAATCAGCGGCTTGATCACATACGCATCTTCGACGCCAGTCAAGCGTTGACTGAGCCCCCGGAACTTGAAAGTAAAGCGATCATGATCGATCCCCAACTGGTGCAGAATGGTGGCGTTCAAGTCACGGATATGGACGGGGTCGCTGGCGATATTGTAAGCGAAATCGTCGGTCTCACCGTAATCGAATCCTCGTTTGATTCCGCCGCCGGCCATCCAGATCGAAAAACATCGGCCATGGTGATCACGGCCCGCAGTCGGCGCCCCGAGTTCGCCTTGGCTATAGACCGTTCGCCCGAACTCGCCGCCCCAAATCACTAGCGTGTCGTCTAACATCCCAAGTCGCTTGAGGTCTTTGATCAATGCCGCGGAAGCTTGGTCGACGTCTTGGCATTGCCGTGGCAGTTGTGACTTGATGGAAATGTGTTGGTCCCAACCGCGATGGAACAGTTGGATGAATCGCACACCACGTTGGGCCATGCGGCGAGCGAGCAAACAGTTTGCGGCGAAGGTTCCGGGCCGACGCGATTCGTCGCCGTACAGCTGAAATGTCTCTTCGGTTTCGTCCCTGAGATCACTCAAGTCGGGAACAGAAGTTTGCATCCGATACGCCATTTCATAAGACTCGATCCGGGCGAGCGTTTCGGGGTCTCCAACTTCCGCGGCCTGTTTTCGATTCAGAACAGCGAGCGCATCCAGCAGTTGGCGTCGAGAGCTTCGGGTGACGCCCGGTGGATTTTGCAAGTAGAGCACGGGATTGGCTCCTGGCCGCAACATGACACCCTGATGGCTTGAGGGCAAATAGCCGCTGCCCCACAAGCGAGAGAACAACGGCTGTCCGGGGTTCTTTCCGGTCCCTTGACTGAGCAGAACCATATAGGCGGGAAAATTTTCGCTGTCGCGTCCAAGTCCATAGCTGAGCCAAGCGCCCATCGACGGGTGCCCCATTTGCTGCGAACCGGTGTTGATATAGGTCACCGCCGGGTCGTGATTGA
Organism: uncultured Pirellulaceae bacterium; assembly: GCA_963975425.1. Classification (GTDB taxonomy): domain Bacteria; phylum Planctomycetota; class Planctomycetia; order Pirellulales; family Pirellulaceae; genus CAXBGS01. The sequence goes on along the minus strand of CAXBGS010000026.1, from coordinate 10,819 downwards.
TCGCTTCGGTCCACATCGATCGAACGATGCTGATATCGTCTGCAATCGTTTGCGTGTGCGGCAACAGGTCTCCGATCCAAGTGCCGTGTTGCCCACATCGTCGTCCACCCCACAGCGACTTGACGATCGGAAAGCTTTTTTGCCGCGATGTCATTCCTGTCAGCCGTTGGGATCCGCGAACCGAGTCAGGTAAATCCTTGCCGTGACTCTTATCAAGAAAATCCTTGTGATCGAACAGGTCCACGTGGCTCGGGCCGCCCGACTGGAACAGATAGATCACGCGTTTCGCTTTGGGCGCGAAATGAGGCAACCCCGGCATCCCGCCGGTATTCGAATTCAGATGCGTACTGTCCGGCCGCGTATCGGTTGTGGCTGTTGGCACCGAATCGTCAGCGAATAGTTGTCGCAGCGCGATATTCCCCAATGCGACGCTGCCGATTCCCGACGCCGCCGTACCGAACAGGGCGCGGCGGGTCATCGACTTGGCGTATTCCAGTTCGTTGGTATTTTTCATTTGGTCAATTACGTCGAGAGTATTCAAGCAAATTATCATTTCGGGCAGGTCATCAAGAACGCGTCAGCGTCTCACTAAGATTCATCAACAGGCTTGCTACGCTGGTCCAGGCGGCGAGCATCGCCGGATCCAGGCTTGGATCACATGGCGAATCGCCGACACGGATCGCTAGCTGTGCCGCGTCGACATCCTGGCGGTATCGTTCCAACTCACCGCCGAAAAACTCTTCGATGACCTGTGCTTCTTCGCGTTTAGGCAGACGACCGGTGACTTTTTCGAACGCTTGATGCATTCGCTGAGTTTCGGTTTTGTCGCGAGTTTCGACCAGCAAGTGCTGTGCAAACACGCGAGCTGCTTCGGAAAACTGGGGATCATTAAGCGTGACCAGTGCTTGCATCGGCGTATTGGTCACGCCGCGTTGCATGATGCACATCTCGCGATTAGGCGCATCAAACGCAGCCATACTGGGATGCGGACTTGTTCGCTTGACAAACGTGTAAAGACTTCGGCGGTAACGTTTTTCGCCACGATCTTGCACAAAGACTTGCTTGGTTGCTGGAGTGCTGCCAAAGTGGCTCACTTCTTTCCACAGCCCCATTGGCTGGTAGGGTTGAACACTGGGTCCACCGATGCGTGGCACCAGCAGCCCGCTCAATGCCAAAGCTTGGTCGCGAATGAACTCCGCCGGCAAGCGGAATCTCGGCCCCCGACCCAACAATCGGTTTTGGGGATCCAATGTTCCTTGATCCTGTGTGACCGAAGAGTCCTGGCGATAGGTCGCACTGCTAACGATCGTGCGGATCAGTTCCTTTTGATCCCAACCGGAATCGACAAAACGAATCGCCAGCCAGTCGAGCAATTCCGGGTGACTAGGCCATTGGCCTTGCGAACCAAAATCGGCTGAGGTTGCGACGATTCCCGTCCCGAAGAACAGTGCCCACAATCGGTTCACCGCCACTCGCGACGTCAGCGGATGATCGGACTGGACCAACCACCGAGCAAAATCTAATCGCGTCGCCCGGTCGTTGGTGGGCAGGGGCGGCAAGGCGCGAGGCGTATTCGATTCGACCGGATCCAGCGGCGCGTCGTATTGACCACGTGAAAGCACAAAGGTTTGCCGCGGCTCTTTGGCCGTATCCATGACCATTGTCGAAAACGACTCGCTTAATACCGCAATTCGTTCACTCAAATTGGCGATGCGAATTCGCAGCGGTTCCAATTGCTCGGCGCGCTCGCGGAACTGTTGTCTGATCAGCTCCTCTTCCGCTTTGGTCCAATCCGGTGAACCTTTCCGCAGGGGCCGCGACAGCGCGTCGACCATTTGTGCGGGATAGATGCTGTCGGTGTCGTTCCCAGAAAACCCATCGATGCGCCAGTGGCTCGGAAGCGAATTGGGCCTACCGAAAAAGACCATGACGCTTAAGTAGGGCGTCTTGACCGGATCAATCGGCTCGTCGAACGTCAACGTTAAATGTTGAGGCTGTGTTGCATCGTCGGGTTGCCACCAATCCAGATTCCGTTCATCCAAAACAGCATGGGGTGCGTGCCCGTCGATCGACGAACTGGCCGTCGCAAAGGACAAGCCTAGTTGCTGATGGTAATCGACCTGTTTCGCAGGCAAATTCCCCGCAGAAGCCAAGACTGTTGTGATTTTCGGAACCCCTTCAGGATGAGGCGTCAACGTCGCTGACGCATCACCACCGCCTTTACCGGTTCCATCTTTGCCCGCCTTTTCAGCGACATTATCGGCGACGCCGGCATGAGGAAAGAACTGGATGCGAATGCCAGAAACCGGAGTCTCGCCACTTAGCTGGAGAACGTGGCTAAACGCGTTAAGCCCTCGACTTGGTACCGACGCGAATACGCTTCCGTCATCGCGAATTTCGTAAGGACCAGGTCGGTTCGGCGAGGACACATCCAAGAGTTTCAACTCTCGCAGTCCGAAACCAACTCCACGCGTGAGTATCTCTTTGCGCGCCGCTGATACCCACTCATCAAACCCGTCTGTATAGGTTAGCCACTGATGTTGCTGTTGCTCTAATTCTCGCTCTAATTCGGCAAGTTCATCGGTCTCGATGACAGTCTGGGCCGTGATACTTGGTGACGCGTTCAGCCCTCCGTTGCCGTCGTTGCCTTTATCACTAAGTTCATTGAAGAACGCAAAAAATTCGTAGTACTCTTGCTGCGAAATCGGGTCGTACTTGTGGTCGTGACATTGAGCACAGCCCATCGTCAGTCCTAGAAAAACTTCGCTTGTTGTCTTCACGCGATCGGCGGCGTAGTTGGTCAAATTCTCGGCCGGGATCGTGCCACCTTCGTGCGTGATCATGTGGTTACGATTGAATCCGGTCGCGATTCGCTGCGAATCCGTCGCACCGGGAAGCAGGTCACCGGCCAACTGCTCGATGGCAAACTGGTCAAAAGGCATGTTGTCGTTGTAGGCTTGGATCACCCAATCTCGCCACAACCACATATGCCGCCCGCCGTCGATCGAGTAGCCATTGGTATCGGCGTAACGCGACTGGTCCATCCATGGCACCGCCATTCGTTCACCGAAGTGGGGCGAATCCAACAAACGTGTGATCGCGTCCTGCCAAGCCGCTTCGCCTCGTTCGCGATAATCGCGAATGAACTTGCGCACTTCATTCACCGACGGTGGCAGCCCCGTCAAATCGAACGACAATCGACGAATGAGAGTTCTGGCGTCGGCCTCACGCGAAGGCTTCATTCCTTCTTCTGCTAATCGAGCCAGCACAAACGCATCAATCTCGTTGCGTCCCCATGCTGTCTCTGAATCGTTTGCCTCGTCAGTGACAGTGGATGAGCGGGCGACAGGTGGTTGAAAGGCCCAGTGTCCTTCATACACGGCGCCTTCTTCGATCCAACGCCGAAACATCTGCTTTTGGTCGGGTGTCAGCACGAGGTGCGATTCGGCCGGGGGCATCAACTCGTCTGGATCGTCCGACAAGATGCGTCGCCACGCTTCGCTCTCGTCTAAATTTCCCGGCACGATCGCTTGGTACCCGCCAAGATCCTCGGTTGCACCGGCGATCGTATCGAGTCGCAAATCGGCACGTCGAGCATGCTCGTCAGGGCCGTGACAATGGAAACACGTCTCGGACAATATCGGTCGAATGTCGCGATTGAACTTAATCGGACGGTCCCGCCGGGCAACCGGCACACTGCGTTCGTTCAGGCCCGGATGATTCATCGAACCTGTCGTCTGGAGTGTTTTCCAAGGATTCGACAGACCGGTTTCGGCGGCCTTGCCCTGCGATTGACCGTCCGTGACCGCCGGCGATGACAACACGGCCTGTTGTTGTTGTTGCGCGACACGCCGTGGCGTTTGACGCTGAAGCACCCACATCGATGCCGCAATCAACACGATAGAAACCAATGCCGATGTCACAGCAAAGGGAATAAAAAACGGCGATCGTGATGGTTGATCTCGATTGATTTCACCGTGGATGGGGCGATCTTCAGCCGTGGCAAACTCAGGCCCAAATCCCGCCGCAGCCAACGACTTGATTGAATCGACCATCGAATTCGACTCTGCGAAATCACGCAGACCATTGTGAAATTCCGCGCGGCGAACATAAGCCGCCCGTGCTTCGCCGGACCCACAGACCAACGCATCTAATTTGGCGACCTCCGCTGCGGTGGCCTCACCAAGGCAAACGCGGTCGATCAAATCTATCGTCTCTTGCGACACCGTCATTTTTCTACTTCTTCCAGCTTGTTATTGATGCAAGTCTCTAAGACTCGATGGATTCGTCGCAGCGATCGATAGACGCTCGTCGCTTGCCGGCCTAGTGATTCCGACATGGACTGAGTTGATTCACCGAGAGTGTAGCGGCGCTGAATCAACTGCCGTTCTTGCTCAGGCAATTCGCTGAGGCAAGATCGCAAGGCTTCGCGTCTCTCGTCCAAGTGTTTCTCTGACTGGTCCCACTGTGCCGCCAACGCCTCGATCGCTTCGGGCGAGAACAACAGCCGCGACGGAGCCGATTTGCGCACGTAATTCCGTGCATGATTCACAGCAATCCGGCTTGCCCACGCAAAAAACTGATCCGCTGTGCCATCACGGTCAAAGCGATCCACTTGCTCCCAAATCGTCACCATCGTTTGCTGGACGACTTCTTCGGCGTCATCATGCGAAGGCACGAGGACTCGCACGAATCGGGCCAGCCGTTCGCGACAGTCGGTTACGAGTTTCATGCATCGATCAAGTTGCGAATCATCCATCATGATGCCAATGTCGCAAACACTCGATTATTGAACATACGAACGCAGGAAACTTTGAATTTATTTCGAATTCGCACCTGCTATGATGGTCGGAACTGGCTGCGATCAGGGCTGCGACGCTTCACCGCAGGCTCACGCAATGCTCGCGACCGAGCCCCCAGTCACCTTACCGATAGCCAATCTAGATGAGCGAAAAATTACTTACGGTCCGAATTTTGACATGTGCGTTTGCTACCGCGCTTGCCCTGGTTTCGCAAACAAATTTACGCGCCGACGAATCGACCGTTTTGCTGAATGAGACCTTTGACGGGACGAACTCTTCAACGACGAGGCTGCCCCAAAGTTGGGAACCCGGGGGACGAAAAAATTGCTTTTTTGTTAGCGGTGGCGTTCTGCATGGAGTGGCGGAAAGTGACGATGTTCATGGTCCGTCCTTAGGCGTTCCGATCCGTGGGCATCACCTGACGCTTACGTTTGATCTCAAGGTTGAACGGCCGAAAGGGCGGTTCCTGTTGCTGATTGACGGCGAATCTCAGTTTAGCGGCCAAGCTCATTTGCTGCGTCTGGGAATTTCAACCGACGATGTCTCGATTGCGCAAGACCGTGGTGATCCAGAGTCGAAATTGCAGCAAAAATTGGCAAAGGACAACAATGGCGGCAAGCGGATTCCGCCTACACCAGAACAACTAGCCGATCCATCTTTCTATCGGGTCGAGCCGCTTGTCCGTCATAAAGCCAGCGTCTTTGATGGGAAGTGGCATCACATTCGCCTTCAGCTGCAGAGAAACCATGTGAGTGTGGTCATGGATGACAATGCAGCGATCACTGCAACGGGCACCGTCCTTGATGTGCCAAAAACGTGTTTGGTCTTTTTGGTCAACCAAAGTGGTCATGTACAGATCGACAACGTCAAGCTAACCAAACTCAACGACGACGGACCGCAGAACTAGCCTATTACGCTGCAATCCATGGGTCGTTCAGGCTGAACGTAGGTGCAGGCCCTTACCGATGATGCTACGATTTTCTGCGCACGATTTTTCTGCGTGCGAACTCTTTGCCCGCGCTGTCCCGGCGATTCGCGTGCGACTCGATGAATTTCGCTCTTTGATTGGCTGCTCACTTTTTCTGTGTAACGACGCTCTGAAAGAAACGGACCACTTCACGGGGATACTTTTCGAATTCCAGCCGATACTCCGGCTTGCTTCTTTCACCGTGCGGAGTCCGAGGCCAGTGGGTCTGCACTTGATAGCCAGAGCCTTTCAAGTTGTTGGCGAAAGCTTTCGCAATGTCGTAACGAGTATCTAGCGTCCCACACATCACCAAGAACGGGACAGACTTCGATCCCGGTTCAGCTTTCAAACCGGCAACGGCTGCCACACGGGGAATAAACATTCCATGCAAGCGTTCGGGGACTTTGCTCAGATCGGATGTCTCGGAGAGGTATGCCTGTGGATTCGTAACTTCGCCAACGCCTTCCATCCATAGGTGTCCGTCGGGCGTCGTCCAGGTGCCCGCTGCGCACGGCGCCGCGGCGGCAACAAGCTTCGGCGACCGCAGCGCGAATCGATGGCAAAATTGCCCGCCCCTTGAGTAGCCGGTGATCAGTATCTTTTCTCGAAGCTGATATTTTGAACGGACGTCCTTGAGCACCACGTCAAGAAACGCTCCTTCGCCCAGATGCGGAAAGCGACTCGCTTGAAAGTCTTTGTTGGTGAAACTTGGTGAAATGACGATGGCTTCCAACCCTTGACGATTGATCTCTTGGCGGATGCCATTGGCTAGGAAATGCGATTTCCCATTTCCGCCGCCACCGTGAACCGTCACAAGCGGCCAATAGAATTTTTCTGCGTCGAAATCTTGGGGTAAGAACACGTAGTAGTTACGCTTAGTGCCCGCAAACTTGACAGTCACCCGCGTCAGTTCTTCGCTGCTGGCTTGGTCAAGAAGATTGACCAATGTTCGATCGCGACTCTTCCTGCCCACAACATTGACGTCATTAGCGTCAAGCTGAACGCCCCGTTCGGCAGACGAAATCGCGTTCGGGGATGTCGGTTGGTTCGGTCCACGCTTCGGTGCAGTATCCGGACCGTGGCCATCCGCCATGGTTGCCGAGATAAGCGAAACGAACAACAAAAATCGAGATACATCGTTCATCCGTCTTTATCGACCCTGACGTTCGTCGGTCGCTCCTAAGTTTGCGGCCACGTTTGGCCCAAGCGTTCAGTTTCGTCGTGATGCGGATCGTCTCGTGTCGATCCAACACGACCAGAGACCAACCATCGAAATTATACGTGGTGGCGACGTGGCCGATTGCCCATACAACGACATCATGGTTTGACTCATTCGTCGCGTAATCCGACGTAGAATGTGACGGCTAGTCCGACATTTTTTCGATTCAAGGTGACACGAGTCCAGTTCGTTTCGTGCCAACAAGTCGCTTGGCTTACGGCATTGGCAACATCGTGGGTGCGAACGACAATCGCGATTGCGTTAAACTGTCCCGCAAACGCCCCCCCAATGCAAAAGGTAATCACTGCAATGCGATCGACTTTCATTTACTTGAGTGTTTTTTGCGCGTCCACCACTCTATTCGCCGACGAGTACAAGCCAGAACTTTTTAAGTCCGTCAAGTTGGTCTACGAAGATGACTTCAGCGGTGGCACAATCAACTCGGATCACTGGCAAACCCGCCAGGGGTCGACCTGGGTTGTGAAAGACGGAATTCTTGTTGGCAGCCCGTCGCCGAAAGAGTTTCAAGACAAGAAAGTGGCCGAAGGCGATAAAGCACACGCAGGGTTCAAGCCCGTGATGTGGCTGGAAAGAGTCCCCGAGAATTTTGTCGTTCAATTCCGAGTCCGCTTTGATGCGGAAAAATACCACCCCAAGTTTCCCCTGATCGACTTGGGACACCACATCAACACCGTCAATTTCACTGCGGATGCGACAACGCTGACATTAAAAAAAGATAAGAAATCGATCAAGCTTGATCAGCAATTTCTCGCACTGAACGAGTGGGCCGATGTCACGATCGAACTCAAGCAAGGTGCAATGTTGTTGAAGATCAACGACAAGAAACACCTCTTCGAAGACGATCTGATCGACATGGTCGATCAACAGCAAATCGACTTTAAAGGAGTCGACCACGGCGAAATCCGCATTGACGATTTGAAAGTCTACGAAGGCATCAACTAGATGCGGGGTGTAACCGGCCAACCTTCACGATCCGCAGCGATTTCATCGAGCAATAACAATCGCAAGGGTTCGCCTTGGAAGGGTTGGCCTTGGAAGCTTTGGCTAAAATGAGTTGTTTCATTTTGATTGACCGTCTAGCCCGACATTGCGCAACCATGAAAACCGAAACGGTGTTAACCAGTCGTTTGTTGTCTTGTTTGCACGCAAGCGTCCTGGCTGTCCTTGCTTGCCTCACGATTCCGAACGATGCTGTCCGAGCCGACGAAGAGAATCAGGAGCGTACGCAGAGCAACCAAGCGACCCGCTGGCAGCAGGAAGCGGTAGAATTCGCTCGAATCATGTCGCATGTGCAGTGGAGTCCCGTTGCCCAAGGGATGCCGAAACGCAAAGGGTTCTTTGAGCAAGGCAAACGTTACACCGGAGTTCCCTACTCGAGCGTCAAGTGGGTCGGTCGGTATATCGGATTTGACATCTACCTGAAAACCTTTCTAGCCGCTGTCGAGAACCCTGAAAGCGTGCTGTATACCGAAAACCTTGAAGGCCGCGTCAGCAACGCCGAGTGCTACTATGGCAAAGTGTGCTCCTCGTACACCAGTTATGCGCTGCAGTGCGGCATCTGGTACTTGAGCCGTTTGCACGCCCCGCCGTACCGCGAGGGAGCCGTTGTGGTTGAGGACCAGTCGGCACAGTCCACTCGCGTGGGCGACCTCATCTTTACTCCGCCGAAATCGATACCTGGCGGATCGCACATCGAAATCGTGACCGGTGTGACGCGAGACGATCAGGGAACCGTCACGCACGTGCGGGTTGAAGAAAGCCGTCCACCAACGACGATGAATACCAACCGTACCGCCGCGGACTTTGATTCACACCTGGCATCCAAGAATCGTATGCTGTGCCGCATCACGGACTTCGATGCGTGGCGTGGAGGCAACCGAGCCGACCGTTTCCTGTTTCCCAATTACGCCGAAGACTCGGCAACGCCCACCATCAACCGCGTCTTGTTGCTGGACCGCGGGGACTGGGTTCCCTACAGCAAGGGACAGGTCGTGAAATTCAATCTGATGGATCGAGACAAGAAGGGCATACGCTCGCTCGTGATCAAGCGAGGTGGCGTCTTGGTCGAAGAAATCCCCAAAGTGAAGGGAGGCGTGATCGAGCGTTCGTTCGAAATCTGTGGCGACTACACCGCACACTGCATTCTTCAAGACGGTTCGATCAGTCAAGCTTGCGAGTTCTCGGTGTGCGATCTTAAGCTCACGTTGCCGACACAGGCGGTTTCGCTCGGCCAGTCGTGGCAACTCGGTTTCTTGTCGGACAACATGAAAGTCATCATGGTGTACTTCAGGAGCAATCAAAACAGCTATGCCCAAGGGATGATCTATCCAACCGACGAAGACCGCGCCAACGGCAAGGTGAAAGTCCCCGCTGATCTGCTGACCGACAAAGGAAAGTCGCAAGCATGGCTGATCGGTGAAAACCGATACGGTCGCCTGAAAGTGCGGAAAGAATTCGTGATCGAGTGACGCGAATCTCTACGGTGAGCCAGGAACAATGCGGTCCCGCCTAATCTCTTGATCCCGACTGGCGATCCCCACAGATTGCAACTTCACGCTGTTATCCCCCTCACCAGTTTGCCGCCGTCGTCTTGTTCAAGATGACGCAACTTCAAAGATTGCGACCAGACCGCATTGTCCAACGTCGCTGTAGCGGAAGCACACTCTTGCAAGAAGCCGCCAGCATACTTGCGAGAAACAGGGCGTCCATCGGTGCGCGGACGATCGATGAGGAACGATTGACGACAAGCGGCGAACGGAGTTTCGCCGTGGCGTCTTGCGAGACGGATGCAACAAATTCATTGGCTTCCGAATCCGTAATTCGTCATACAAAATCGGTTACAAGATGATCACTACCTCCGTTAATATGTGCCTAAGCTGCACAAACTCAGTTAATACTGAGATCGATAAGAATTGTCCGAACCGCAAAGAGGGTTACTCGGATCGCTGGTGCCATTTCCAGTGACTTGGTCGCTGTATACGTGACCTGATTCGGAGGCTCGCCGTGAGTACGTTGCAAACCAACAAGTCGCGTGGCAGACAAGGTTGTTAACGCAAGAATCAAACAAGTAAGTCCTTTGCGGACGTCGATGCCCGTTTTACAGAAGCACGTCGACGTCAACCGTACCAATGAGAACGTCGCCGCCACCGCCAATGCCACTGAAACCAAGGTCATTTACGCTGATCGTCAATGCATCGACGCCAACCCCTAGCAACCCGAAGCCTGGAAGCAATCGAATATTGGCGACGTTGTCCAGATAGACGTTCAGATCGGCAACGCTGCCTGTCAGCACCAGCGTATTGGAGTTGCTTCCGAAGACAGTGATACCAGCGAGCAACTCCCCGACAATCGTACTGTTAGCCACACTTAGTGTCAGCTGAATGTTGTTGCTGCCAGCGTCGACGTCTTGAATAGTGATTCCACTGAGATCAACGCCGCTTAACAGACCTGTGACGACGTTAATATCGGTAGGGAGTACTCCAATATTGACCGGATCGTCATTGATCGCATCGACATCGAAGTTCACGGTACCCAAAGTAATTTCCGAGCCTCCACCATCGTCAATGCTAATTGTGACAAGATCTGCATCATTGCCGCTTGTGTTCAGAAGCCCGAGATAGCTGAAGTTAGTCACACCATCCAGGTATACGTTCAAATCGGCTAGTGTTCCTGTCAGGCTCACTGTACTAGAACCACTTCCGTCGATATCGATGATCGGGTTTGCAACAGCTTGAATCACGCCGGTCCCAACTTCAAGCGTCAGCGTCAAGTCGCTGCCGCCGGCGTCCACATCGACCAAGTCCATCGCCG
>CAXBGS010000025.1:0-16725 GCA_963975425.1 uncultured Pirellulaceae bacterium | reverse complement strand
ACTACCGGGGTATCTAATCCCGTTCGCTACCCTAGCTTTCGTGCCTCAGCGTCAGAAAAGATCCAGTGATGCGCTTTCGCCACCGGTGTTCCCTATGATATCAACGCATTTCACCGCTCCACCATAAGTTCCCATCACCCCTATCTTCCTCAAGCTTGGGGGTTTGAAACGCAATTCCACGGTTGAGCCGTGGGCTTTCACATCTCACCTACCAAGCCGCCTACGCACGCTTTAAGCCCAGTGATACCGAATAACGTTTGGACGGTTCGTCTTACCGCGGCTGCTGGCACGAACTTAGCCCGTCCTTCCTCTGAAGATCGGTCAAACTAATGGGATAACCCACTAGCATTTCCTAACAACTGACAGCGGTTTACAACCCGAGGGCCTTCATCCCGCACGCGGCATCGCTCGGTCAGACTTTCGTCCATTGCCGAAGATTCTCGACTGCAGCCATCCGTAGATGTCTGGGCAGTGTCTCAGTCCCAGTGAGCCGGGCCATGCTCTCACACCCGGTAACCATCGCAGCCTTGGTGAGCCGTTACCTCACCAACAAGCTAATAGTACGCGGTCCTATCTTCGAGCGGAATCACACCATTTGATCCGTAGATGTTATCCGGTATTACTGCCAGTTTCCCGACGCTATCCCGGTCTCGAAGGCAAGTAACCACGCGTTACTCTCCCTTTCGCCACTGTCCCCTCTCATAGCAAGCTAATTGAGGTTCTCGTGCGACTTGCATGCCTAATCCATGCCGCCAACGTTCATTCTGAGCCAGGATCAAACCCTTCAATTTGAATATGCTTTAACAAGCCAGCCGAAGCGGACTTGCTATGAACAAATTTAAAACCGAAAGTTGATTCTGCTCCGTGACGCTCGGTTAAAACGTCACAGCGATTCGCCATTTTTTGCTACTGATGCTTTCGGTTTTGACACCGATCACGCCAGTCGCTAAGCGACCTCGCAACAATCTGAACTCAACAGAAGTTCCATCACCAAATTTTCAAAGATCAATTAGCAACACGAGTGCTACCTCGTGTGCCGTGCACAAAGTGTGCTCGTCAACGACAAGAGCAAAGCGTTCTTGTCACTGAAGAATTCACTTGAGTGCGGTCCCGCAGTATGTGGGACATTCGACATTTGGTCAACAGGGTCTGAACAAGAAAATCTTGAAATCTTCAACTGTTGGCCGGCGAGAAAAAGCGGTGCGATCAAGATCGCGTCCGCTGTTTCAATGTCAGCGAGGCGAGAAGATAGAGCTAGCTTGGTGTGCTTGCAAGTGCCGTTGGGCCATTTTTTTGAAATTCGTTGCGTTCATCGCAGAAGTCCCGCTTTTACGCGGTCAAGAAAATGCTCTCGACGTGATCACGTCACGTTCGACGCTCGATTTGCCACCCGTTTCATCCGGACATCTCGCCAGCCCTGCCGTCGTCTCGCCGCTTCGCGTGCGGTTTCGCTAATGAAACTAAACTCGGCACCAAGAACCAGCCGCGCTAACAGAACACAATCGCGTCTTTGCTTCATGGCACCCCGCGCTCCATGGGGATCTGCGCTTCATGGCGACCGACGTCCCGTGGCGACCTGCGTCCCGTGGCGACCGGTGGCACTTCAATCCACGCAGGCTCGGTGTGTGAACTTATGACGGCTGTTCGTCTTGTGCAGACACCTGTGGGCTCGACAACGTTTAGGCGAAGCCTTCGTCGATAAAAGCCCTGCGGTCTCATCCCGTTTTTCGGCTCCGAAAGGACCTGGAGCAGGGTGGCAGTGGATTCGTAGATCGAGATGCAATCAATGCAGTAGCAATCGAACTTCACTGCCCCAGAGTGAGTTCGCGACTGTCGCTGCGGCCCGCCGATGTGCGAATTGCTCATCACCGTTTGTGCTTTGTTCAGCGTTGAGACACCGGCCGGAACCTTCAAAAGAAACATCGTATGAGCCAAGCACCCACGAACGCGACTCCAGCGGAGAGCCATCCGGAAAGTCAGTTGGATGCGATCATTTCGCGAATTCAATCGCTGACCGGTGCTGAAAAATCCGAGCCACAGACCCCGCGACAGGCGCCCCGGCGTGCCGCGGACGCACCGCCGCCCGGTCCCGCCGGACCAAGGCCGGCGGCTCAGGGGCTCACCGCGGCAGGCTCGGTTACCGGGGTTCCCGTGCCGGACGCCTCGCCCGTGCCCGTCGGGCCTGCGTCGGCACCACGCGCCGTTCCCGCTGCGTCGGGACCGCAGCCCGTTTCCGGTCAGCCCGCCGCACCACGCCCGGCGGCGGCATCGCAAGCCGTTTCGCCATCACCGGCTGCCGCACAAGCGGCGCCACCGCAGCCGCCCGCTGCACTGCTGAAGTCCCCAATTGCCGAGATGCCGCTGGGGTTCAAGCCTGACCGAAACGAACCATGGCGGCCCAGCGAGCCGGCCGATTTGGCGTCCGCGGGCGTCAACGAAACATTGCTCGAGGCGATCATCTATCGCTTTTTGCAAACGATGGGCGAGGCTCCCGGTCGCCAAGTCGCCGAACAGGTCAAGTTGCCGTTTCGTTTGATCGAACCGATGTTGACGAAGCTGAAAATGGAACAGAACGTCGCGTATAAGAACGCGACTTCGACGAACGATTACGTCTATATCTTGACCGAAACGGGGCGCGCGATCGCCCGCAACCACATCAGCGATTGCACGTATTACGGCGCGTGTCCGGTGCGACTGCGAGACTATATCGACAGCATCAAGCTGCAAACGATCGAAGGCCAATACCCCAAAAAACAGGACTTGCTCAAAGCCTTTAACGACTTGTTGATCAATCCGAAAATGTTGAACAAGTTGGGGCCGGCGGTCGCCAGCGGGCGCGGAATGTTCTTGTTCGGATTTCCCGGCAACGGCAAAACGTCCATCGCCGAACGAGTCACGGGAGCATTCGGGCAATACATTTGGATCCCGCGCGCGATCGATGTCGACGGCGACGTGTTGAGGGTGTTCGACCCGATGTCACACGAACTGGATATGCCCGAATCTGACGGCGGGCTGTTGGATGTCAGCGGGTTCGACAAACGCTGGGTTCGCATTCTGCGTCCCACCATCGTCGCCGGTGGTGAATTGACGATGGATATGTTGGAAGTTCAGCACAACTCCGAAAGCAATATCAGCGAGTCGCCACTGCAACTAAAGAGCAACTGCGGCACGTTGGTGATCGATGACTTTGGCCGCCAGAAAATGCCGGTCGATGCGCTGCTGAATCGCTGGATCGTGCCGCTGGAAAAGCGTTACGACTTTTTGAACATGGCCAGCGGCAAGAAAATTCAGGTGCCGTTCGATCAATTGGTCGTCTTCAGTACCAACTTGGAACCGAAGGATCTGGTTGACGACGCGTTCTTGCGTCGTATTCCGTACAAGATCGAAGCCGAGAATCCGCCGGAGGCCGACTTTCGTAAACTGTTCGAAATCATGTGCCGTGTTGTAAAGATTCCTTACAACCCCGACGCCATCGATTACCTGATCGAAACGCATTACAAGCCGATTGACCGGCCGATGCGTATGTGCCAACCGCGTGACTTGTTGTTGCAGGTCAAGAATTTCTGTTTGTACAACGACTTGCCCATCGAGCTGAAGAATGAATACTTTGACTTTGCCTGCGACAATTATTTCAGCGTGATGTAAGTACTTCAGCGTGAACGTAAAACGCGTGAACGTAACGCACGGGTGCAAAGGGATAGGCTCAGCGGTGACAGGTCACAGGTTAAGTGAAGTACCCATCGGTTTTGATTACTCAGTGCAATATGACGGACTGATTTTTGATTGCGACGGGACGCTGACCGATTCGATGCCGCTGCACTTCGTGGCTTGGCGTGACACGATGACGTTGTATGGGATTGAGTTCGCCGAAGATCGCTTTTATTCGATGGCCGGGATGCCCAGCGATCAAATCATCGGCATCTTGTCCGGCGAACAACAGGTGCGCGTCGACATCGATGCCGCAGCGGAGAAGAAAGAAGCCGCCTTTGCAACGATGATCGATCGCTTGCAAAGCAAGGACGATGTGTGCCAGGTCGCGCGCAGCCATCACGGGCGATTGCCGATGGCGGTGGCCAGTGGTGGCATCCGCCCCATCGTCGATCAGCAACTGGTAAAGATCGGTGTCCGTAACCTGTTTGACGCGATCGTCACTGCGGAAGACACCACGAAGCACAAGCCCGAGCCGGACGTGTTTCTGTTGGCCGCTGACTTGCTGGGGATTTCACCCAATCGCTGTGTCGTGTTCGAGGATTCACCGCTGGGGTTCACCGCCGCCGAACGAGCCGGGATGGCATGGGTCGACGTTCGCTCAGGGTGCGAGTGACGCTCGCGGTACGAGTGAATCTTGGGATGCAAGTGAATCCCGGATTGCTTTCGCACTGAATAGTATTTAACTGAATCGTATTTAACGGAACAGTGTTTGACTGGACTGTATTTGACGGAACAGTGGGTGAACGTCACTCGACCAAGTAAACATCTTCTGCCTTGGGCATCAGTTCGACCGGATCGAATACTGAATTTCCAACGGTCACAAAGCGAGCGGTCCCCGTGACAACTTGCAGGTCATAGGAACCCATACCGCCAACGAACGATAAGTGCCCCCACTTGGCATAGATCTTTCCTGACAGCGAAGTGTCGCCCAGCAAGTGTTGCGCCTCCATGATGATCGGTCGGCGATCGTTCCGATTCTGGTAAATCAGCATGCCGTCCAGCGGCCCACCCGAGCCGCTCAAGCCCGTGTAGGCACCGCCTGGAATGAGCGGCGCAATCACGACGCTGGGGATCAAATCGGTCACGACATGCGCGGGCGGACCGCTTGGGTCAGGTTCACTGGGGTCGCCGATATAAAACATCACCCCTTGGGCCTCGACCGGCCCGACAACGGCGAGGGACAGCCCTGTCACCGGGTTCTTGCCGCGAATCGTGTAGACCCCCGGCTCGAATCGGACGCCGCCCAGCGGAGCAACGACGGTTAGTGAGTCATAGACGCCGGGCTGAATCACCGCTTCGGTCATGCACTGTTCCAGCGGCGCGGTGATCGATTGAACCAGGGGTTTTAGGATGGGCAGCAGTCCGCTGATTGCCGAATCGACCGCATCGGTGGCCGCATCGGTCGAGACGACCACTTTCACGCAGTGACCGAGCGAATCGTCGGCCGGGTCACCCGAAGCCGGCGGGCCGGGCAGATCTATGAATGGATCGGGCACGGGAATTCGGTTCGCTCGCAGTGGCGGCAAATCGCCGGGATGCAGAGGCAAGTAGTGATCGGGATGATCGACGCCACCGACGACTCGGATATGACTTGCCTGCAAACGAGTCGTTGACAGAAGCGGCATGCAGGCGACCGCCTGAGGCATCAGGCCCAGGCTTCCGGCCGGTTCGTGACATTCGTCCACACCGCCCCATTCGTTGTTGACGTGAACCGAACCGTTGACGATCACTTTCCCAAGGCCTTCGATCTCGAGGCCGGCGATCAGCGCTGGCAAGGGCGGCAATAGCGTCGTCGATAAATCGTCAGCGACCAAGTCGATGCATTGTGTCATTTCATCGGTGATCGAACTGATCAGTCCCGGTGCAATCAAGCTGGATTGGTTGGGCAGGATCGTTGGCAACGCCGAGAGCAGACTGCTGACGCCGCATTGGTCGACCGCCGCGTCAACGATTGCTCCTTGGTTGATCGACTGAATCAACTGGTTCGTGCTGGGCAGCGAAATGGATGACGGGCGAGGATCGAGAATCACGATCGCGGCTCCCGGATGAATCGAATCCACGCCGGCAACCGCTCGTGTTTGAATGTCACGGTCGGTCACTCCGTCAAGAATGTTCATCAGAATCGATTCGTACCTACGGACGGTCACAACTTCGACATAATTCGGGTTGCCTGCGAAGCCTCCCTGAGTCGGTGGGCGATTCAGCGTTACGTCGACATCGTCCAAGAGATGTCCGTCACCGATGATGTCGCGTGCGGTTTGAATCGCCGTCGCTTGGTCGTTGCCCAGACGCACATCCACGGCCGCCGCGGTTGCCGCCGCATCGGTCGCGTGTTGCAGATTTCGGTACTCGCTGAAAATAAGTCCTCCATCCAAAACGAGCGCGGTCATGCCGAATAGGCTTGGCAGCATGATCGCCAACAGCACAATCATTTTTCCACCACGTTGTCGGTGCATTTGCGCACGCGGCGGCGCGAATGCCGCGCTGGCGGTTTGGTGTTTCAGTTGGTGAAAGATTGGGATCGCTGACATTTTCGTTCACGTTTCCTAGTTAACGATCGACATCGTGCAGGATGCGTCAAGTTGGAACGGCCCCCACGGCATCAGTCCAGAAAGAAGCGGCTCATGCGTGTATTGCAACTGTGTTTCCACGCGGTCGCGTGGCGCGTTGTCACCATCGGGCCAGGCGATACGGATGGAGACCTCGTCGGGGGCCATCGTCGGAATCGCTGTGGCAGCCGGCGCGACCATCGGTGATGCCGTAGCGGCGGTCGCTTCGTAAGCTTCCGGCCCCCACGCGGACGTGATTTCGCCAGCATCTTGGCCATGAATGATCGCTTGGCGACACACGCGTCGCGCGGCCTCGGCCAGTGCATTGAACCGAACCGCGGCTAGCCCCAGGTCTAGCATCGAAAGCAGTATCCATAGCATCAATGGCAACGTGATGGCAGCTTCCACTAGCGTCGCACCCTTGCGAGCGATCTGTCGTTTCGAGCGTCGGTTTTTTTTCGGTTTCGGAATCATTCGGGTGTGCCTCAACGAAATTGTCGGAATTGCGATCGGTGTCTTAAAACGACTTCTTCGGGAATTCCGGGCCACGCGATAGCAGTACGGAAGGGATACGACGTGTCGACCACAATGGTCTTGACGCCATCGATGTCGGTTTGGACATCCAGCGTCACCGTTGCCAAGTTTTGATCAAACCCGGGCAGATTGTTCAGTTCACCTCGCACGGCGTCACGTACCTTCTGTTCCCAGTGTGGTTGTGTGTCGTCGGTGAACTGTTGCGCTGCGGCGCGTTCGGATCCTGAACGGGCTGCGTTGCTGACGATTTGGCGGTAATGTGCAATTCGCCCGAAGTCACAGCATGCGAACGCAATCAGCAGTAGCACCGGTGCGACAATGGCAAATTCGACTGCGGACGTACCACGTCGTTTACGCCGATTGTTGACCGGCGGAGGCTGGGATTTGTTGTGATCAATCATTGTTTCATGAACGCTTGTTGGATCTGAATTGCGGCGGGGCTGACCAGCACGATAAAGGTGGCGGGGAAGATGCAGAGCATCATGGGCATGATGATTTTGACGGACGCTTTGTGGGCGTTTTCTTCGGCGGTTTGCTCACGTTGATAACGCAGCATCTCGGCGTGTCCTCGCAGCGCCTCCGAAATCAATGTGCCGAATCGTTGCGATTCGCGGATCAGCGAACTGAGTGTTCGCACCGAGTCGTCATTCGTTCTGGCTGCAAAACGCTTGAGTGATTGATCGATCGATGAACCGAGTTCGATATCACGCTGCACAATCCCAAGTTCAAACGAAAGTGCCGGGTGTACGACACGCAGTTCCTTTGTCACACGTCGGATGCTGTCTTGCAGACTGAGCCCGGCGTCCAGACAGACAATCATCACGTCTAGGAAATCGGGCAGCGAAAGACGGAGCATCCTGCGATAACGTTTGATGGCACGGTTGAGCCAGAACATTGGGATCAGCCATCCTGTGGCCGCTGCCATTATCCCTAGGAACATTGCCATGTTTCGGCTCAGAACCGAAGTCGATCCCACGAACGCAAAGACAAGCATCGGCGCGATCGTCAACGCAATTCGCACGTTGATCAGTGCGATGTGCGCTGATGTGCTATGGATTCCGGCCATGGCGAGCCGCTGTTTCGCTTGCGATTGATCGCCAAAACGAAAGAGGACGACGACGCGTTTGAGCAGCGACAGAATCGTGGCGGTTGCTTCCTGGTGTGCGGAATCTTCAGTCGATCCATCGTTTTCAACCGATTCGTGATCCGAAAACTGGGTCAAGCGCGCTCGCACGCGGAATCGATAGGGATCGACGAACGCGAACGCGAAGTACAACAGTACCGATACAGTGCAAAAGACGACGGCGATCGCGACGGTTTGCCAGCTGAGCCAATCAATAAACATAAGTTAAAACTCGAAATTGATGATGCGGTAAATCCAGACGATGCCGACACATTGAGTCACGGCGGTCGCGACCAATAACATCGGTTTTTCAAGCAGCACGGAGGCGTAATCCGGTGCCAGTATCGAAATGGCGGCGAGTGCCAGGAAAGGCAAGACCAACAGGATCACAGCCTGCATACGGCCTTCGCTGGTCATTGCCCGCACCCGGTTTTTCAGGCGCAAACGTTTTTCGACCATGTCGGCCAGATTGTCTAATAACTCGACCAGGTTGCCGCCCGACTTGGACTGGACAAGCAGTGCCACGACAAAGATCTGCAGCTCCATGATCTGAGTGCGCTCGGCAAGCTTTCGCAGCGCCGACTCGCGACTCATTCCACGGTTTTGCTGTTCATAGCACTGGGCGAACTCTTCTGAAATTGGCGACGGAAAGTCCTCCGCGATAATCTTCATCGTCGACGGAATCGTCTGACCGGTGCGAACGGCGCGACTGATCAACTGAAATGTCTCTGGTAATTGACGCGTCAATTTTCGTTCACGCGTATTGCGGCATCCGATCAAGACAATCAGTGGCAAGCAAAAACCGGCTAACGTCATCGGGACGACCGCCAGCGGACGCACACAGAATCCCACGATTCCCACGACAACACCGGACACCAGGCAGATCGTCAAGAAGGTCGAAATCGAGCAATTCCAATGCGAACGTTCCAGCAACTGCCTTAGGCGTTTCGATAACACTGACCACGAAAGCCGCTCGGGGGCGCTGCCGATGGCAAGGTCATTGAACAGCGACAGGGATGTCTGTTCATCCGGCGAAAGGTCCAGGTCCCGCAGTCGTTCGTCCATGGCGAACCGGTAGCCAAAGGCGTATCGGCTTAGACAGATACTGACCAGTGCCGTGGCGCTGGAAACGACGGCAAATGTACCGATGCAAATCAACATCAAGTTCATTTTTGACCTCCCAGATGATCGGTGCGATTGAACGAGTGAGTGCCGGACTTGAACTTTGCCCGAGACATCTTGATGCCGGCCGTTTCCAGTTTTTCCATGCACTGTGGAATCAAGCCCAGCGTTTCGAACTCGCCGTAAGCTTTACCGTCTTTTTCGACGCCCGTTTGGCGAAACGCGAACAAGTCGTGCATGTTCAAGTTGTCGCCGTGGATACCGGTCACTTCTGAAATCTGTACGATCTTGCGTTCGCCTCCGCTTAGCCTTGCCACTTGCACGACGATGTTGACGGCCGATGCAATCTGGCGATGAATAAACCACATCGGCAGCTCTGGTGCGGCCATTCCGATTAGCATCTCCAGTCGATTCAGGGCCTCGCGAGTATCATTGGCGTGGATCGTCGACATGCTGCCGTCGTGGCCCGTGCTCATCGCCTGCATCATGTCTAGCGCCTCGCCGCCGCGGCATTCGCCGACGATGATACGGTCGGGGCGCATACGCAGCGCATTCTTCACCAAGTCTCGCGACGAAATCTCGCCCTTGCCTTCGATATTGTTCGCCCGCGTTTCCATCCGCGCGACATGCGGTTGCTGTAATCGCAGTTCCGCGGCGTCTTCGATCGTTGCGATCCGTTCGTCGGCTGGGACAAAGCTGGACAAGACGTTCAGTAACGTCGTCTTGCCGCTGCCGGTTCCTCCGGAGACCAGGATGTTCATTTTCGCCCGCACACATCCGGCCAGAAATTCAAACATGGCGGGCGTCGCGGTGTGCCGCGCAATCAGACTGCGAACGTCCAAAGATTTTCCCGGAAATCGACGGATCGAAACCAACGCACCGTCAAGGGCCAGCGGCTGAATCACTGCGTTGAGCCGGCTTCCGTCCGGCAGCCGGGCGTCGACCATCGGGGTTGATTCGTCAATGCGGCGGCCGACGCGTCCCGCGATCCGTTGCACGATGTCCAGCAGGTGTTCATTGTCGCGAAAGCGAACGGGTGTTTTTTCCAGGACCCCGCGTCGTTCCACGTAAACACAATGGGGGCCGTTGATCAGGATGTCCGAAATCGTCGTGTCGTGCATCAACGGTTCCAAGGGTCCCAGTCCCAACGTTTCGTCGACCAGTTCGTCAACCAGACGTTTGCGATCGGCTTGAGACAACAGGTCCGAATGGGCACTGCAAAGTTGCTCGACGCCACGCCGCAATTCAGATCGCAGATGTGAGTTTTCGATCGATTTCGAAACAGTGAAATTCAATCCGCTGAGTAATTTTTCGTGGATTTCGACTTTCAATTCTTGAAAGCGTTTTTCACGCGTCGATGTGTCTTCGGTTACCGAGAGCATGTTGTTCTTCCATCAGGCGATAATGAATTGTCTTTTGCGAAACCTCGGAAACGCTAAAGACGGGCATTGGGTACAGAGAAGGCTTGGCTAAGTCGATTGACAAACCGCGTCGCAAGATGCGAGGCCCGCGACGGACGTTGTGGCAACGACTCGGGGTATCCGATCAGGCTTTCGACGAAGGACTGTATTTGCTGACTTGCGGCGGATCGGGGCGATTCAAGCACCAACGGATTGCCCAGATTCAGAGACACCGTGAAACCGATCGGATCGTCGGGGATACAGAAAAGTCGATCGACCTTTAGCACTTTTTTTACCGCGACGTATGGCAGCTCTCCGTCGCATCCGGTCCGCATGGCAACGACCCAAATGTTGCTGCTGTCGACGCCAATTCGGCTGAGGAAACGAAGCGTTTCCTGCGTTCGTGAAATGGAAATCACGTCCAATCGGGTCGTCAGCACGATCGATTCACTGGAACTATCCAAATAGATTTGTTCCGAAAACGATGTCCGTTCCGCATTCAGGATCGTGAACGGGCGGGTGCGGTTGGTGAAGCGAAATATGTTGCCGCAAGGCTGCAGATTCACGCGATTCATATCATTGAATAGCGGTGGGCTGGCCAATAGATCGATGCCCGATGCGTGCCGCACGATCGCCTGTTCGATCATCGCGTCGTCGACCACTTCCTGTTGCGTCAGTAAATCAAAAAGTGTGTGTTTGGGTTGCAGCTTTAGCATGGTCGCAAGGTCGCCACCGCCCAAATGCAAGTCGACCAAGGCGCAAGAGCGTTCTTTCGCCGCAATCACGGCGGCCAAGTTGGTGGCAAGGATGTTTGCGTCACAAACGTCGCCGGTCGGCAAGATCGTAACGACACGACCATTTGACTTGGTGCTGTTTGACTCCGATCGCAATCGCCCCAGTACGGCACTCAGGTCGCAACTGAGGTTTTCTTCGCAAAGCAAAACGTCGCTGGCCCCAGCGCGGATGAGTGCGACCACAGTTTCGGGTTGCGGAATCGGTGAAACGACGACCAGTTTGGCACCCGTCGCCGATTTTAGGCTGCGAAGGAGTTCAAAGTGTGTCTCGTCAATCGATTCAATGGCGAGGAAACATACTTGATCGTCGCCGCTATCGGACCATTGGTCGCCTTCGGTGCAAAATAACGAAGGGATAGTCTGCACCGGAGTTGCGAGTTCAAGTTTGCTGAGTTCTTCGTTCAACAAGCGTGCGATGGCCTCGCTTTCGTTGATGATCCAGATGTTTCTCACGGTGACGTTTCCTATTGCATTGCACGATCAAGACTTCATGCCAGAACGGCCTTCTTGATCGAAGGCGAATGGCCGCCACTGGGGCCGCCAAGCAACAAACCCTACGTCGAACCGGAGTGCTCAAAATGCAGCCGGTGTGATTTTGCTCTAAGGGTTTTGCTATGTGAACAAAGGTCCACTTGCGGGCCATGCGTCGCCGTTTCGGTGTGATCGAAGCCCATTGGCGGAAAAAATCAGGAAGCACTCGAGCTCGATAACCCTGTTTCATTCGGTCTTGGTTTTCGCATCGGGCCGTCGTGTAAGTGCATTGATAGCAAAGGATTGCAGTATGCGTCGCCTTTTCCGGATGCAACCGTTTGCGATGCCTCTCTCGGACTCATGTACTCCATCTAGGGGAAAACCTTAGGCTTGGCGGCGGCTGATCAACCGATGATGGCTTTATTGCGAGGTATCAAGAACTGCCGCTCATTTTGAGCACTGCCGCGAGCTGGCAGTCTCGATCAAGCCGTAGCGGAGGTCAAAGCTACCGATTCACTAATGGGGCAAACATGAGTGATCCAGTTGTCTATTTATTCGACCACGTCGACGCCGACCGCGAAGCATTGACGGATGTGCTTTCGAGGAATGGCGTTCCGTTCTTGGCGTTCGATCGCGGCACCGACCTGCTGATGAATCTTCAGCCGGATCGGTCGGGTTGTCTTGTCCTGGGCCTGAATACGCCCAACACGAACGCCTTTGACCTGTTTCGCAGGATTCGGGATTGCGATTCGTGTCGACCTTGTCTGTTTATCACAGACAGTTGCGCCGTTTGCGATGCAACATCGGCGATGCGGATGGGCGCGATTGATGTCCTCGTGAAACCGCTTGACCCCGATGTTTTTCTTGCACGTGTCCATGAAGCATTCGAAATGGACGAAGATCGGCGTAGCCGAAAAGCAGCTTTGGAAAAGGCGCAAAGTCGGATTCGTGCACTGACGGTTCGTGAAAAAGAGGTCTTGGAACTGGTCGTCGCGGGCCGACTGACCAAGCAGATTGCCAAGCAGTTAAGCATCTCGGCGAAAACGGTGGATGTACACCGCAGTAACATTGTGCGCAAGCTGCAGGTCGATTCTATCGCTCAACTGGTCCGAGTTGTGATGTCCTCGCGAAGCAATCATTTCTCGATTGATTAGCAGCGACTGATTAGCGGCGACGCCGAAAGAGTCCTGCAACAGCGAAGGTAACCATCGCGGGTACGGTCGTGGGTTCCGGAATCGCCGTGATCGAATCAGTGAACGCGACGTAGTCGTTGCGGGGCAGCGTGCTGGCATCAGCAGAGAACTGTGTGAATCCGGCCAACGACGTGTCGGTCTGGAAAATGGTCCCGTTTCTCGAAGCCACCGCGATCGTGCCATCCGGAGCGATGTCGATGTCCGATAGACTTGGCGCTGAGGGGCCGCCACTAAGGACAAGCGAGTCGACGATTGTTCCACTTTGATCGAGTTTATAAATCGTATCCATCAAGTTGACCGCATACATGAATCCTGATGCGTCCGCCGTTAATGCTCTTAGGCTCAACCCAAACGTGGCGGGTGGAAGATCCACTTGACCTATCCGGGATTGGCTTGTCGGGTCATAGATTGTCGGGTCATAGATATTGACGAGCCCCGGCGTGCCGGCGGATGCCTGCTCGAACCCTAAAGCGTGAAGAAACCCGTTGGCACCGATCGTCAAATCCGACGGCGCAAAGTCGGTTGCGAATCGCGTGGGTGTGATTCCGTTGTCCGACCGCGGAAGTGTTGACACGTCTGAAAAAAACACGACCAGCCGTCGTTGCAATGCTGCCGTGACCGAGCGTTCCAGTCGATGAAAACGGTTCGCTTGACGTAAAGGTTTGGACCACTGACCCGGCTGGGGTGTACTCGGACACCGTGCAATTTGACAAGTCCCCGATGATCAGGTTGCCAGGGCCAAGCGTTGCCGCGTTTCCGGGCTGAGTGGCGAAGAGGCGCCAAAGGCCTCCAACCAAAACACGATGACACGCGAGAGAGGGCCCCAGGGTCCCGATCAGCAAAGATTTCGCTGAGCAACATCCCAAAGTAGTGGATAAACGCATGAATCGATCACCGCTAGCATAAATGCGCTTGGAATCTCGAGATGCCGTGTCTTCTCGGCTTTGGGAGACTCATTGGACGGGCTACTTCATTCTTGGGGGGGCATCCGCGAATCGTGTTACCTGTCTTCGCTGCCAACTGTAGCTTCGCGCAAAAAGGGAACACTCGCCGAATTCGGTCGATTTTCTCGACGTCTTTTCCTATGTGATGCCCTTAACTGTCGTCATTTTCCCTCTCTAACTGCCAGACCATGCGACGGAGAGGCAAGCTTTAGGGCCTTTTGCCCATTTTGGTAAAAGAGAACGATTCTCACCTTGATGACTTGCGAATGAGCGACTCATCGACTTTAATAAGCACCCCGGCAAGAAATTGTTAACAATTTACAGGTGACGATTAATCGCCTGCTCGCTGCCAGGGCGGGTTTCTGATAGCGAACACCTTGACTGGAACGGTGTCAGCCAAATCCATGGATCATCCGCACTGATCATCCCCACTGATTATCCCCTTAGACGAGAGCACAAAATGCCCAAAATGATCCTCACGTTCGCGGCAATGGTTGCCGGAACACTATCGCTGGCGAGCAGTATCCAAGGTGCTGTCGTCACGCTTGCGGGTGTTGAAACACGGTCTGGAGGCCCTTTCGGCAATCCGGATGTTACCAGCTCAATGCCGGCTAGCCACGGTGGGATTCCTTCGGTGACTTGGAGTCTGACTGCATCAAACCAAATCTTGGATAGCGATGCTGCGGCGGATGATTCGTTCACCTTCGATTTCACCGCGACGACAACAAATGCAAACGGTGTTTCGATTTGGGGTCAGGGAATCAACAATTCGAATGGCGCCGGAAACAACACCTCGTTTGGCAATGCTGAGGGCATCACGTTCACCGTGAGTAACATTGTTGGTACGACCACCGCGGGCGATGCCATCGTTTTTGACGGCTTCACGCGAGCTGTAGCGGCATCAGGAGGCAGTGGCGAAATCGATCGGACAATCGATATCAACGGGACGACCGCCACGATTCTCTCCGCATCAACTGGCGCATTCCAGTTCGTTCAGGCAGGTATCGATCTGGCTCCAACACCAACCGTGGTTTTTGACAATCAGGGCTTCACGACTGCGGGCTCTGGCAGCATGGTTGCACGGAGTTTCGATTTCCAATTCAGTTCGGTTGCCGTCGCCATTCCTGAGCCATCCAGCTTGGCTCTTCTTAGTGTTGGCGCAATTGGTTTCGTCACCCGTCGTCGTCGCTAAGCGACACCGACGCGAGCGAAAGCTGAAAGTCGATTTATGGCCGCCCCGGTTTTCCGGGACGGCTTTTTTTATCGGCCCGCGATGCACTGGACGCTCGATAACCAGCAGCGAGGCGTGCCGGGTGGAATGCCTCAAACTTCTGTCAAAAGGTTGGTGTGAGGACAATCTTTTCCATCGCTATGCATTACCGAAAGCTGTCCGAGGAACGATCTGAACTGCGTCTTATTCGATTCAAAACCTAGCCTCGAACCTTAGATATAGAAACATGCAGCAAGGATCCAAGTTCGGACCAGAGCGCTACACTGATACCCGTAGGCAACCTGTTTCGTAGCGGTGGCTTCCAGCCACCGTGAGCACCATCCTGGATCAGGCTCGTCCGGCTGAGGCCGGTATACCAACGAGCGCGACTACAATTCGATCGATTGTCAGAAGCGGAATTGGGAAAGGGGTTTCGTGATGGCAGAATCATTCGGATGCGATCTTCGGTCTAACCGCCTGATATGACTTTCTTGACTTCGTCGACCGTGACCACCGTGGTGTCGCCGGGCGTTGTCATGAATCGCGTCTTATTTTAAGGAATTCGAGCGAAACTTAGGCAATTAGGAACAACTACCTATCGCGTGCGACACAACGAAGTACTTATCATATCTTTACCCGCGTTATTGTGTTGACAACGTGGCAGCCGACTGGAGTGTTCAAGTCAGTGCCCATTCTGGATTTCCAAGCATGGAATTGTCGCCACGTACGATTCGCGAACAAGTGACGAACCAGATCCGCAATGACTTGGTCTCGGGACGTTTCGAAGCCGGCACGATGCTTCGTGAAGCCGAACTGGTCAATCGCTTCGGCGTCAGCCGAGGCCCCGTTCGCGATGCATTCATTCAGCTCTCCCATGAAGGCTTTTTAGCGTACTACCCTAACCGTGGTGTCATGGTGCGGCAGCCGCCGAATCCAGACGACCGTCCATTCATCATGTCCCTGCGAGTTCAAATCGAAACGCATGCAATTGAGCGGGGATGCGAGACAGTGTCGGACGCGGGACTTCAAAAAGTGGAAGCTGCACTAGCTGAACTAAAGACTGCTTGCGAAAGTCAATCAGCTCCCGCGATTGCGCTGCATGACGTCGAGTTTCATGAATCGATAGTGATCGCATGCGGTTGTGAAGATCTCGTTCCCGCTTGGCGCCAACTCTGTTCGCGGATGCTAATGGCTTATTCGCGGCTGAATAATTACGACGAAGCGTATAGTGAACATGTTGAGATCTTCGAGTGTTTACGCTCGAGAAACACCAAGGCAACGATCAAGGCGGTCAAATCAAACATCATTTGAAGCCGCGACCACAGTCGCTGGGCACTAAAATTCTTCAAAGGATTCCAGCGAATATTCATCGGCATTGCAGCGACTTTCGTCGCTGGGACCATGCTAGTGATCTTAGCATTCCTAGGCGTGTTCACGTCGGGTTCTGAAGAATGGAGCAAGTAGGTCGACGCTTCATCCGGTGATGAAATTCCCTCGGGTTCGAACACTTCGATGCATCGAGTAATCCTGACGGCATCGAGTATCTGGTTCAGTGCAGCTAAGCACCCAACCACCCACACAAAAATTATCTAGAAATGACGACCATTCCAATAATCAGTGGTAGTGTCCGTCAAGTTGCGCACATTTGATTTCCAGCCTGACTCTGGAAATTTC
>CAXBGS010000024.1:0-23182 GCA_963975425.1 uncultured Pirellulaceae bacterium | reverse complement strand
GAACGCTAAGTCACAGAGAACGCTAAGTCACAGAGAACGCTAAGTCACAGAGAACGCTAAGTCACAGAGAACTCTGAAAGCTCGCGTGGTGATCAACTCCACGATCTGCTTTTTGTCGCTCACGATGTCATGCGTGTGCGTACCACTCAGAACGACTGCGGTTCACCGTCCGTTAATCGACGTACGCGTTCGTTCTCCAGCGCGGTTACAACCGGTGTTCCGTAGACACAACCCACCAGTGAGCCGACAATCGACGCCCGAAAAGGTGGCGTCGCCCCAATCTCAATTGCGGCAGTCGATGCAAACTGACATCGTCAACGGAAAAGTGAGTGGGTCATTGGCCGCATCACGAGCGTTCAACGAATTCCACCGGCATAAAGCGACCTGACTTCACTCGCCGTCAACGGCTTGCGAAAGATTGTCAGTTCGTCGATTTGACCGTTAAAGTTACGAATTTTCTGGGGGCTGTATTCCATGGGAGTTCCCCAGTTTCCGATTTCGGTCTCGCCGAACCGAAGTTTAAACTTTTCGGTGGTGATGGCTGACTCGCCAACATTCTGGCCGTCGATGTAGTGAGTGACTCGTGCGGAATCGCTGTCATAGACCGTGGCCAAGTGCGTCCAGCGGCCGACGTGTTTGATGTTCAGAATCGGCTCGGAGTCGTAGGCAACGTGGCCGCCAGGAGTCTGAATGCCGAGCAATAAGCGGCCATCGTCTCGCAATTGCCAATGCGGCTCACCGACTTCGTATCCGTTGGTGAGCATCAGGGCGATAAACGGACGGTCCAGTCCATCGATACGCACCCAGGCGGAATACGTCAGCGAGTCGAACTCGCCGGGAATCTGCAGCCGCACGCGATCACCGGGATGCTTGAATTCCAAAGCGTCTTTTCCAGCCCATCGCCCCTCGGTCCAACGACATCCAACGATCGCCCCATCCAATCCAACGTCGCCAAGTCGGCCGCGATTGGAACTTTGATTGCGCAACAATCGGCTGGAAACAGCGTCCCGTTCAAACGCGTACCCCAGCACGACCTGTGGATCATCTACCAAGGTTCGTTGATCTGTTTTCCATTGTTCCAGCCGCGCGGTGTTTCGCGTCGATGCCAATTGATGCAACTGTGATGACGAGACAAATTCGACGTTCCTAGAATCCGACCGGACGATCTTTCCGGCTGCGGAAACCGACGCGCCTCCGCTCTCGGTGATCTCTTGCCGCGTCTTCGGCGACCGTCCTGTCCCGGGCTGATAAAGTTCCACCTTCCCATCAAACACATGTACCGAAGCGCTGCCGTCACCGGACACATCCATCCCAAATTCGGTGCCGAGGTCCACCAATTCAACGTTCGGCGAGACCACCGCAAATCCTTCCGCTTGTGGTGGAACGTGAGCGCGCAGACGGCCGCGGCGACAAATCAGACGATCCGCACTGACGAATTCCAACTCTGCCGGGCCCTCAACGACAACGACCGCACCGCGATAGAACTCCAGCTGGATCAAACCCGACACCAGCTCGACCGTTCCCGGGGAGACGCTGGAACCCACTTGCAACTCAGTTGCGCCAGACCATTGGGTGTCATAGCTTTCGGTGACGACCGCAACGCCTTCGTCGAAGAGTTCCGCACCAACATTGTCCATGCCACCTTGAGGTCGTGCCCAAAGCAATGCAAAAAGAGCGGTCGCCGACGTTGCCAATACCACGAACGCGACCTTGCGGAATTGACTTGGCGATTTATCGTCAATCGCTCCGCGATCAAGACGTTGGATCTCAGATCGATCCACACCACTTGAGGATTCGCTAGATTCAAGCATACCAATCAAGTGCATTGACTCTGCGAAACGTCGACGCGCCCCGGGCTGGGTTTTCAACAGGTCTTGAAGTGCGACGGACTCTTCGTCAGAGAGGCGATCGTCGCGCATGGCTGCGATGAGCTCGTTCAACCGTGTTTTCCAATGATCTTGCGACCAATTCATAAGACGCCTTCCTCTTGAACTTTTTCGTTGATGCAATCGAGCAACAGGGATTGAATCCGATTCAATCGCTTATAGATTGCCACTCGGCTGCGCCCCAGTTGCTCGGCAATCGACGTCACGCTTTGCGACATCTCGAATCGTGACGCGAGCAATTCTCGTCCGTCCGCGTCGATCCGTTCAAGACACTCGCGCAGCGCATATTGCCTCGCTTCGTGTTGACAGCTCACCGCGACCGCTTCGTCCGCCAACAGCGCGAATTCCTGGTCATCCAGCGGTAACGGGACTTTCTTTTGCTTGCGTCGCCAATTCAGGATCGTCAATCGAGAAACAGCCATTCCCCAAGCCGCGAAGTCCGTGCCCGGTTCGAACTTGTCGAACTTTTGCCACAGTAGCGAACTGACGTCTTGCAAAATGTCATCCGCTGCTGTGCGGTCATGAACGAGCGTCAAGATAAAGCCATAGAGTCGTCGTTGATTTGCGACCAGTAGGCGTGAAAATAGTTGGACTTGATCGTCGTCGTGCGTTGAAGGTGGCATCGGCTTCCAGCCTGTGAAAAGTGAACGATGGATGACACGCAGGATGCCTGTCTCAACGAGCTAATTCGTAATATTGGCTGCGTTGAACGTCATCGCCGAGCTTGACGATTTCGAATGTTTTCGCCCTGTTGCAATCACTCGCAAGGTGTGAAAACCCTCATTCAGGTCGTTTCGAGAAAAACCGGTGACGTCAAAGGTTGGGTGTTCATTGTACAAGTCAAATTCCCCCTAAGACTTTCCATCGAGAACAATCTCGACGATGCCCAGGTCGTCGCCTTGCACACACTTGTACTCGACACCCGTACCATAAAAATAGATTTCAACGGCGCTTCCCTTCTCCACATTGAATCGGTAATACGATGCAAGGTAGGCCTTGGGATGATTGATCTTTTGGAATGCGCCGCGTGACTTGCGGAACATCGGCTCAGCCACCTCTTCGTCGTATCGCCCGTAGCGTTTCATCTCTTCCGGCCCGCCGAAAACGAGCGGAATCTCGTGACCTGCGGGATCCCTTAACATCAACTGCGGGACCTTGGGCAGCAACTGGACGGTGTTCATCACATTGGACCATGTTATCCCAGCGTCAATCGATCGATAGATACCATCGACAGCAGGTGCGAACTTCGTTTTGTCATTCGCATAGTTGGGCGAAAAAGGGTTCCGGTTGATCAGGCCGAGTTGCTTGGAGCAGTGAAACACTTTGTTGATCCGCACGAGCTGACTAAATGAGAACGGTGGGATAGGCTTCCGGCCTGTCGTTGGCAGAGACGATTGAGAGAACGAATCGCACTGTCTCGCTTGGCAAAATCTATCATCACGGTTCAGACGACAACGCATTTTGGGATGTTCTTGATGCGTGCTTACAGTCCGACCTGGCGACGAGGAATCTGGCGGAGGCTCCTGAAGATGCCAAGACGATAAAGCAACTCGAAAAGATGCTACTGGAAATCGTCGGTAAATAGCAAACGCCAGGTTTACGAATAGACAGTTCACGACATTCCCTTATGACAGGTGGGATAGGTTTCCAGCCTGTCACATCGACGATGACAGGCTGGAAGCCTACCCCGCGTTTTTGGAGATTTTTCATGCCGTTCTTTCGTTTTCCAGCCGTCGGCGCATTACTGGCTGGACTCGCTCTCTCGCTATTCTCGAGCACGCTTGTCGCCGCCGAGCTAGATCAGTACGGCGGGACGACAGCCATCAAAGGCAAGGCAACCGGTTTTTTTCATATCGAAGAAATCGACGGACGCAACTGGTTCATCACTCCAGAAGGCAATGCATTCTTTGCGGTGGGACTCAGCCACATGCTTTCGGGCGAAAGCGATGTCGCATGCCAGAACGTCTACGGTGGCGACGCGGACGCTTGGCTGAAGGGATCATTCGAGAAGGCTCGGGCGATGGGGTTCAACTGTGCACTCGGCAGTGCGACCAGCCCGGAACGTAACCTGAACGGTTTTGTCGACGTATCCAAAGCGGAAGAACTTTTCCGCGAAGCCAACTTTCCTTTCGCCGTCGGCGTGATCTTGCTGAAACATCCGTGGGAATTTGTCGACGGTGAGACGCTGCCGGACATCTTTCATCCCGATTACGAGCAGCTGATCCGGTCGCGAGCCGCTGGGGTTTGCCCACGATACAAAGACGATCCGCTGTGCATGGGATATTACTATGGATTCGGCGCTTTCAATAAGTCAGACGAGTGGGTGAATCATCACTTTTCACTACCGCCTGGAAGTCCCGGTCGCGAGGTCTTGTCGAACTTGCTGATCAAGCGGTACGACAACGACGTCGCGAAATTCAATGCGGTCTACGGAACGTCACTGAAGGACATGTCGGAACTGAAATCGAGCTTTGAGCTCACGTACGAAAAGGACTACGAGCGCCGCAACTATCCCCGCGTTGGTCAATCGCTCGATAAAGACAAGCTTGCCGATTTTGAAGCGATCGTGTCTCACATGTGCGTTTCCCTTTACAAACTTGGGCACGACGCGATTCGGCGATGGGACGACAACCATTTGATCCTTGGCTCCTTCATCAAGGAATGGGCTCTTTCGACGGATTCGTGGAAGAGAGCTGCACCGTACGTGGATATGATCGCACCGCAACACGTCAACGAGTACATTTCGGTAAGCGACGTCTCCGCAGCGACGGGATTGCCGATCATCTTTTCCGATGAGTACTTCGGATTTCATTATCCCGGCGGGACCGGAAGCTTGCACGCGGGTCTGGTTTCCCACGACGCACGTGGTGAGGTCTATCAGGCGAACTTGATGCGACATCTCAAAGACCCACGTGTGCTGGGCGTTACCTATTGTGCTTGCATGTACGATCAGGGCGGCAACACATTGGCAAAGAACAACCAAAACGGTTTCTACTCGCTCGACGGCAAGCCGCGAGAGAAGTTGATCGAAGTGGTAACGCAATTGAACGGGGCGGTGTACGAGCACGCAACCGAACCGGCATCCCCAGAAGAGCTGGAAATGTTACGTACAGAGTTGTTCGACAAATGGAAAGAGAACAGCATTAAGAATGCACGTTAATCGACCAGAATTTTGCCGTTGGATGGTCGAGTCATTCGTAAGCCGCTGGCCGTGAGGCCTCGGGCAATGCACAGCGCACGGCCGCAATGGATTAACATAGCGCCCGGCCGCTTACGCGTCACGGCTCACGACATTTATTGCAACCGCGCCCGGCCGCTTACGCGTCGCGGCTCACGACTTTGGTGGCTCATTCGTGAGCCGCTGGCCGTGAGGCCTCGGGCAACCAGCACCACACTCACGTAATCAATTAACACAACGCCCGGCCGCTTACGCGTCACGGCTCATGACATTATCGCAACAGTGCCCGGCCGCTTACGCGTCGCGGCTAATGAAATTTATCGCAACAACGCCCGGCCGCTTACGCGTCACGGCTCACGACATTTATCGCAACAGCGCCCGGCCGCTTACGCGTCGCGGCTCACGACTTTGGTGGCTCATTCGTGAGCCGCTGGCCGTGAGGCCTCGGGCAACCAGCACCACACTCACGCAATCGATTGACACAGCGCCCGGTCGCTTACGCGTCGCGGCTAATGACATTATCGCAACAGTGCCCGGCCGCTTACGCGTCACGGCTCATGAAATTTACCGCAAAAGCGCCCGGCCGCTTACGCGTCACGGCTCACGAAAACAATGATTTAGCACGCTGCGCGCGAGTTCTAACCCCTACAGAAATGAAGCATCCAATGCCTACTATTCGAACCATCCTATTGATTGCCGCGGCGACATTCATGACGTGCGGCGTATCCCGTGCCGACGATGCGACGGGCTACATTCATGTCAAACAGGTCGACGGCGTTTGGTGGTTCATCAACGCGGACGGCGAAAAGTTTGTCAGCATCGGTGTGAACCACATCGAGCCGCATCTCTGGCTGGCTCCGTACAACAAAGCCGCGACGTTAAAAAAGTACGGCCGAGATATGGTTGGCCCGGATGGCCACTTTAACACGACCGGTGATGCAGCCAAGAAATGGATCGACGCGCAAGTCAAAACCACACGGGAACTTGGGTTCAACTCTTTTGGTAAACACACGCATCCGGCCATTGACCCGGCCCTGTACCAAGAACAAATCTACTACATCGCGTCACTCGACACGGCACCTCTGGCTGGCTGGCAAGAACGGCACGGACGCGGTCCGCGGCCGGATGTCTTTTCCGTGGACTTCGAGAATCATGTTGCCGATCGAGTTCGTCAGCTTACTGACCTGCATAAAGATCAACGCAACTTGATCGGGTACCTCTACACCGACGTTCCCAGCTGGGTGATGGGCCGCGCCGACCAGATGCAGCAGAACAATACGACGATGATCTATCCGTGGATCAACGCAATCCTGCCACTGGGCGAATCATCACCGGGAAAGTTGCGATGGCTGCAGCATCTCAAGCAGCGTTACCCAAACGCAGAAGCGGCCGCGAAAGTGTGGAACATGCCTGTTAGCCCGACGTACGGGATCTCGTGGAAAGAAATGGCGAGACAAATGAATTGGTCCGACCCGACTGATGTCGCGGCCGCAAAGAAGGACATGCTGACATTCATGCCGATCATTGCGGAGCAGTGGTACGGACTGCACGCACGACTTATTCGCAAATTCGACCCGAACCACTTGATTCTGGGCGACAAGAATATGGTGATGTGGCATTACGATTTCATTTTGCCAGCGGTGAAGAAGCACGTTGACGTCGTCTGCGTGCAAGCGTACGGGCCGTGGGAGAAAGACAGAGAGCTCTGTGACTCGATCTACAGCGCAACCGGGAAACCAATCTTCAATGGAGACGGCTGCTTTGGTCTCGCGGGTCCCAACCAACAAGAGTGGGGCGTGAAGGGATATCGAACGGGCGCTAAAACAATCGAGGACGTCGCGGCAAAATACGAAGACATGCTTCGGGGCATGATGGCGACGCCCTACTATATCGGCTGGCATCACTGCGGCTACATCGAACAGTGGGATGAAGCCGAACGAGGCGATTCGCCTCGCAACGAAAATGGCTTCCTTGATCCGCTAGAGCAACACCGCACTCAATGGACCAACGTTCTTAAAGCCATCAATCCGAAAGCTGCGAAACTGCATGCCGCCGCCAAGGTCGACTAACGTCACGCACAATCGGCCAAGCTCAATCCCGCAACGATGGCTTGTTCCGATCAGGATCGCGACTGCCGGTGTTCGTGCAGCAATGTACCGTTCAGAGTGGTGACTACGCGGAACTGAAACACTGAAGGGGATCCATGAATCCCACGAGACTGGATCCATGATCTTCATCGAGACATCTTTCGCCGTTCACAGTTCGATGTGGACCAATTTGTCAAACAGGATTTCCAGCAACTCAACCTTGCGATTGGAATTCGCCGACAATCGCTCGCGGATCTGATCGACCGTCAGCCATTGATACGCCGACACTTCCGCAGGGTTGCAGGTCACCGGCGTTTCTTCGGCGACTTTGCTGAGCGATCCGTAGTACGACTTTCCCTGCATCGGACGGATTGAGAATTCAACGTCTCGACTTCCTTGTCGTCCGGGAATCGCTTTTCGGCCCAGCCAAACGGATCGGCGAAAGTGCATTTGATTGCGACGGATCCCCAGTTCCACGTCCAAGCACTGCATGCTTGCTTGCTCGACGGAACCATTGGGATCAATCCCTTCTTGCGGCGGCATCCAAGCATCTCGACTGGCGGCCGGTTGAACGAACAAGAACGCATCCCGCTGGAGCGATTGAATCAAGCAAATCACGACCGGCCGATAGCCCAGCAACCGCTCTCGCGTCGGACGATCATACGCCAGCTTCCCTGCAACCTTGATCCAATCAAGCACCGGTGTCTCCCTTTCCGATCCAATCTTTGTTATCCGCCAGCAACAATCGCTTACCGTCACAGCGATACGCCAACACCTTACCATCCCAGACTAAACGTTCGGCCGTGCCAGCGACATCATCCACACACGCGTTCCGCGACCCCATCAGCCATTCCTTGTCAACGACCACCATCATCCCGAGCTTAAAGTCGGGTCCATGATTCGATCCAATGTGGTCTCCGCAATCCGTCCGCCCCTACGTTCTTCGTGCCACTTTACCCGAACCGCCGGGCGGAGATCGAGGCCATGCTGATTGGCGATCTTACACGTCGCCCGGGATAGGGTCATTTCGGCTCGAAAGAACTGCTCGCCGGGATCGCCGGAGTGATCCACGGCAATGTTCATCCAAAATTGACGGAGTGAATGAGCTTGTTGCCGCGGTCTCTGAAATGTTTCGAAGCGTTATCTGATTTCTCGAGCGGATTCTTTACTCCGCCGATCGCGTGAATGCATTCCATTGAAACTTCCTATCGTAATTCGCCCGCGCTCGAAAAGCTCTGTTCGCTCATGTGCCACCCAACCGAGCCCGTCCTACGAATTGCAAGCGGAAAGGAACGCAAACGGCCTGAATCACTTCACCGCCGACGACCGTTCTTCAAGGCGCTCGGATGGGTTATCTAATGAGGCAATGTCAGTTCGAGCACGCTGAAGATGGCTCGATGATCCGAGGCAACAGCTTCGTCCAGCACATGCGTTTCAATCACCCGCCAACGTTTCGCTGGGCGGAATAGAACAAAGTCGATTTGTCGGGTCGGCTTAGCGACGGGAATTGTCGGAATCACGACAGCGTTGGTGCTTGTCCATACTTTGTTCAGCCGCTGCAACGCTTCGCTGCCCATGACGTCGTTCA
This sequence comes from uncultured Pirellulaceae bacterium, assembly GCA_963975425.1. GTDB lineage: Bacteria > Planctomycetota > Planctomycetia > Pirellulales > Pirellulaceae > CAXBGS01. The sequence goes on along the minus strand of CAXBGS010000024.1, from coordinate 14,443 downwards.
GATCTCCCAGCAAGAGTGCCGGACGCGATTCCTCGGTCACCAACTCATTGACGGCCATTGCGGATTGGAGCCGTTCTTGATCACCGCGTCGATGGTCAAAATGCGTGGCCAACATCGTTAAAGTTTCATCGAGTCGTGGGACCGAGAGCTCTGCCGCCAACACACCGCGTTGTTCACCACCGCCCAGGTTGGGAAGTCGGTGATTCCGATGCTTTGCGATCGCAAACCGTGATAGAACCGCGTTGCCGTAGTGGCCGCCCTGCAGTTCGATGTTTGCTCCGAAGGCGACGTTCATTCGTGTCAAGCGACCTAGTTCTGCCGGCTGATCAACCACGCCAGAGCGTTTCGCGTTCTGATCAACTTCCTGCAGAGCCACCAGGTCCGGCTGAACCGAAAGAATCACGTTTGCAATCCGTTCCAAGTCAAGCTTGCCGTCGACTCCTTCGCCATGATGAATGTTATAGCTGATCACCCGCAACCGAATCGGCTCGGCCGAGACGATACTGGACAACAGCAGGGCTAGGACGAGTGTGGCGAAGACGTATTTCATTTCATTCTTTGCTTAGACAACGCAATAATTTCGCGTCATTGTACTGACTCAGGATTCGAAACAACAATTCGCTGCTTGGTGCGAACGCGTCGCGGCTGGGTAACAGCAAGACGCTGCTTGATGACGCCCACCTACTTCGCGAAAAATCTCTCGCACTCGCCTGCACCGGGACACTATTTAGACGTGATCTTCGGTGGAAAGAAAAAGCGAGTTTTGTTTGCAGGGATCTGTATTGGCTGATACAGCAGCGAACTGACCTGGATGGGTAGATCCGTTTCGATCAGGTCAACGCCGAAGTTCAATCGTTCGAGGTATTCACTCGCCAGAGCGTCACGGTCTTTGGCCTGGACATGGATCGCCCGACGATCCAGATTTCGGGACGTGCCCGCCATGCAGCAAACCCCTTTGGCGTGAATCTTTTCCACAAGCGTATGATCGTCCGGCGGTGTGTGCCCGATGAAGGCCACGATCCGATTCCACATCACACCGGATTCCTCGAACTCGCGATATCGTTGATGATTCCCAATCATTACCTCCATCATGATGTCCGGGTCCAAGTGATGGCAGGCTCGGATATCGTCAACTCCATAGGCCATGACCATTGCATATGCCTGCGCGCGTTGCTCTTGGATCTTCTGGACACAAATCTCGACCGGCACAACTTTCTTGTCCAAGATCACGATCGTCTTGCCACGCGCCCACTGCAGCGCTTCGTCAAGTGTCGGGATGCGATACTCCGTGACCGTTCCGCTGTTGTCCTTTAAGTAGAGCTGTTTCAGTTCCTTTAGCGTTCGATCGGCAATCGGCCCCGTCCCCGTGGTCGTGCGGTCGAGCGTCGCGTCGTGGTGTAACACGATCTGGCCGTCTTTGGTGTATCGCAGATCGATCTCTAAGAGGCAAAAGGCATGTCGCAAAGAATGCTCGAATGTTTCAATGCAGTTCTCAGGATAACTCGGTACAGAGCCGCCTCGATGTGCACTCAGCAGTGGCATTCGCTCACCGTCAAATTCAAAGAGACTGCGCAGGTCATGCGGACTCTGCGCATCAATCCGGTGAAACTCTGTCTGTCCTTGGCACGGCAGAGCAGCGACCACGACCATCAACATGAATAGAGTTACAGTCGGTAATTCCACACGGAACATGATTCTGCGATTCGCCTATTCGTTGGAGTTCGCGATGAGTGCTTCGGGGCGAACGAGATTGAAGTAGTGACCGTGATCGGACGTAACGATCAATGCGGATTCATCCCATCCCCCGTTTTTCTCGATCCACTGGACGACGGCGGCAAAGGCATCGTCGCCACTGAGCACCGCGCCGATCGAGTTGTCGATGTTATTGGAGTGGTTCGCCCAGTCGACGTCGCCAGATTCGACCATCAACCACCAACGATCGCTGCGCGAATCAAGCACATCGATCGCCGCAAGGGCCATTTCACGAAGCTTCACGTTCTCATGCAGATCGGCTTCGCTGTAAACCTCCGCTTTGGCAGGCTTTGGGTTACCGAAACTGACGACGGGATCGTAGTTTCCATCGGCGGTGCGGAATGGCAAATGTCCGCGTTCGACGCCAAAAAACCCAAACAATCGTTGATGGTTCGCGTTCGCCGCTTGGACGCCAGCGGCTAGGACGTCTGGCCCCGCAAGACCACTCGTTCGCTGTGCAACCACGTAATCACCACCGTTTTCCGCATCGATGGCGGCCAGGTCATCGGCTGTAATGTATCGATTGCCCGAAACAAAATTTTTGCCTTGGGCCGGGTCTTTGTCTTTGTCGATTCCCCATCCGCCACCGATCAGGACATCGACCCCAGGCAAACCGCCGGGATGATAAACCGAGGGTCGTCCAATTAGGTCCCGCGTCAAATCCTGGTAGTCGTTGCGGTGAACGTTGCTTGCGTATGCGCATCCCGGCGTCGCGTGACTGATCGGAACACTTGTGGCAACGCCGACCGCGAAACCTTGTTCTTGTAACGTCCGGGCGATCGGCATTGCCTCACGCCCCATCGAATCCACATTGATCGCCGCGTTGTAAGTCTTGATGCCGCTGGTCAACGAAGTCGCCGACGACGCCGAATCGGTGTAAGCGTGCCGAGTCTGTGTGCTTTTGCCGGTGAGGTAATCTGGATCGCTGCTTTGTTGCCAAGGCGCGTTACCACCAAGATGAGGATCGTATCCGCCGCGAACTTTTCCGTCAGGGTTCGTTATCGTCTGTTTGTCGACGTTGACCGATGTGCCCTCGTTATGCGGACTGGTGACACAGTAGCCAAAGTCGGTCATCGCGCCACGGTAATCTTGGAAGTGTAATCCTTGGCCACGCCCTTTGTCATAAGCGTTCTTGCCCGCCTTTACGATCGCGGCATTTCTGGTCGTGTCCCAATCCATGCCGTCAAAGACAAATAGGATGACACGCTTTTTCCCCGATTCGACGGCTTGCATCTGAAGTCGATAGATGTCTGTCTGGTCGAAGTACTCGGCTTGGGGATTCAACGTGTTGTCTGGAAGATAGCCATACAGTTTCTCAATGGCTTTCGCATCACGATACAGGCTGTTCTCACCGCTGACCGACTTGAGATCAAGGCCAAAGGTGTAAACGGGAATCAAACGGTTGCTGTGCGATTTCCAACTTGAGTACTTCTCGGGGCTCGGTCCCCAATACCCCCAATCGGCTTTCCTCGCCGCGACTGCGTCCGCTTGCAGCTTCGCGATCGGGTCAAGGGATTGTGCGGGGCAGGCCGACGCGGCCATCAACAGGGCGGCACAGGCGACGGTTCGTAACGAACATTCGCAACGAGAAAATGGATTCATATCGCTAGATCTGATTTGCGGTGGGAAGTTGTAGGTGGGAAGGCCCATTCTAACCGTGGTCTATCGAACCACAACGGATGACTTGCATCAGTGATGCCATCTTATCGTCCCTTAAGAGCAAAATTCAGACATTACTTGGGCAAACTTTACCCGGACGCTCGGCAACAATAGAGTTCCAGTCGCTCGTAGCCTCATCGCAACAGGCATCGTGCCGCAAATATTTGTTCAGGGAGCACCCTCGCCTGTTCCGACCAACACTTCGGCAAACGGCAACTCAGTGCAGGCGATCGACAATCATGTTCCGACGGTCGGTACCAGTGGATGATACAATCGCGATTCCACCTTCAACAATCGAGCGTGCGCCGTGGAATTTCCTTTCAGTCAGCGTCTAAAGTCACTTTCGAAACAGTTGTCCTTCTGTGCCGCCATCGCTTGGTTCCCAATGTGCCAAGTCAGCGTGTGGGCGCAGCCTGCCGCCGAACACAACAGCGAAACAGGCGACAGCTTGGTGGCCGAATACTTTCGATTAGAAACCGATGCGGTTTCCCAAGACGTCGTGCGACCGAACATGACTCTTGCACAGTTAAAGCAGCAACAGAGCATCGATCGCCAACATCTGGCTGAAATGCTCGGCCTTGATCCGATGCCAGAACGAACGCCTCTTCAGCCGGTGATCTTGAGCACGGAAATGCGTGACGGCTTTCGTGTTCAGCGGTTGCACTTCCAGCCTTCACCCGGCCTCTACGTTGCTGCGAATTTCTATCTGCCACCTCGAGTCGATCAGCCGCTGCCAACGATCCTATACGTGTGTGGCCACGCCAATACGGCGAAAGATGGTGTTCGACCAGGAAACAAAGCTGCGTATCACCACCATGGCGTTTGGTTTGCTCGAAACGGTTACGCATGTTTAATTGTTGACACAATCCAACTTGGTGAATTCGCCGGTCAACATCACGGCACATACCGACACGGCAAGTGGTGGTGGAACAATCGCGGATACACGCCGGCAGGCGTCGAGGCATGGACGGGCATCCGAGCACTCGACTATTTGCAGTCTCGCGAAGAAGTCGATGCCGATCGATTTGGCGTGACCGGACGTTCCGGCGGCGGTGCGTATTCGTGGCGGATCGCTGCGCTCGATCAGCGGATCAAAGTCGCGGTTCCCGTCGCGGGTATCACGACATTAAAGAATCACGTGGTCGACGGATGTGTCGAGGGCCATTGCGATTGCATGTACATGGTCAATCGATACCGATGGGATTACAGCCGCGTCGCGGCGCTGGTTGCACCGCGACCGTTGCTAATCTCCAACAGCGACAAAGACAGAATATTTCCACTCGATGGTGTGGTCGAGATTCATCGACAGGTGCGCGACGTCTACAAACTTTACGGAAAATCAGACCACCTCGGTTTGCAGATCACCGAAGGCCCGCACAAGGACACGCAAGAGCTTCGCGTTCACGCATTTCGCTGGTTCAACCGCTTTCTTAAGCATGATGACGCATTGATTCGTACGCCTGCCGAAAAATGCATTGAATTGCAAGACCTGGTTGTATTCGATCATCTGCCAGCGGACGAACGTGTGACTTCGGTGGACGAATGGTTCGTACCGCCGATTCAAAGCCAAGGCGATGATTGGCAAGCGACGCTCCGTCAATTGTCATTCGCCGGATGGCCGGATGACGACCAAGCCTTGCCGATCGATGTCAAGCAGATCGCACAATCGGCAAAAGACGGTGTCCATTGTGCAATCTATCAATTTACCAGTCAGCATCCGTACCGATTACCTCTTTTCGTACTCCAAGCAGATCCAGAAACGAGCGTTTCACAGGGGTGCACACTCGAAGTCTTGAACCAGGAAAAATGGGACCGAATCGCCGGTGGAATCGCGTCAATCCTGACGGACTCGATTGTCAACACCGAGCCGTCGAGTGAGGCTTTCCAGTTGCTTGCCGATCGTGTGAAACAGAGCCCACACCAGTCTCTCATCTTGTTTGCACCTCGCGGCATCGGCCTGACGGAGTGGACTCGCGATGTGAAGAAGCGTCGACATATCCGGCGACGCTTCATGCTTTTGGGACAGACGCTGGACGGGATGCGAATCTGGGATGTCCGCCGCGCGGTTGCTGCGGTCCGGCAATCACCCGACGTTGACGATTCGGCGATCAGTCTTCGCGGATCCGATCATGCCGCTTCGTGGGCACTTTATGCCAGTCTGTTTGACGAGCCACTTAACGATTTAGATCTGTACAACCTGCCACGTAGCCATCGAGACGGAATCTCTTTGCTTAACGTCAGCCGGGTCGCTGGAATGAATTTCTTGATACGACAAGCTGCTTCGCGCGCGACATTGAACCTACATGCAAATGAGTGATGGCCGTGGGACGGATGTACCGTTTGCAGTCCGAACAGACGATTGTTTGCATTCTCGTTCAAGCCACGGAATGAGTCTTTCGCGACCAGAAAGCCAATCCCGTCATCGAAAGCCAACCGGTCTTCGTGCGCCAATTCGGAAATCTCACAAACGAAAGCTTGCAAATTCGCCTATGACGAGTGCTCTAAGCCGCAACATGACCGCGGAAACTTGGCGAACCACAAATTGCTCGCGACAACTGTTAAGCTAATCAAACTCTCAAGGATTCTGCGGCCCCAGCGATCATCCCCTTTCATGTGAGTTCTATGAGCGTTGTACTGGCATTCGATCAAGGCACGACCAGTTCGCGGGCGATCGTCTTTGATCACGGCGGCTCGATTCTCGGCGTTGCCCAGCGGGAATTCAGCCAGCATTTTCCCCAACCTGGCTGGGTCGAGCACGACGCAAACGAGATTTGGCAGACACAACTCGACGTCGCGCGCGAGGTGCTTGCCGAGTGCGACCTGTCCGCCAACGACGTCGCAGCGATTGGCATCACCAATCAGCGTGAAACAACGCTCCTCTGGGATCGAACGACCGGCGAACCGATCCACAACGCGATCGTTTGGCAGGATCGGCGTACCGCCGCGTTTTGCGACTCGCTTCAAGAGGCGGGACATGCCAAGATTGTCCAGCAGAAGTCGGGACTATTGATCGATCCCTACTTTTGTGCCACCAAGATTCACTGGTTGCTCGAGAACGTTGCGGGGGCGCGGCAGCGAGCCGAGCGTGGTGAGCTAGCGTTTGGGACGATTGACAGTTGGCTGTTTTGGAAACTGACCGGTGGCCGTGTTCATGCCACGGACGTGACCAATGCATCGCGAACCATGCTGTTGAATATTGAATCCTGCCAATGGGACGACGATCTGTTGTCGCTGTTCGACATTCCTCGATCGGTCTTGCCGGAAGTGCTGCCGTCAAGTCATCTCTATGGCGAAACGGATGCCGAGCTATTCGGAACGCCAATCAAACTCGGTGGTGCTGCCGGCGATCAGCAATCCGCGCTCTTCGGCCAAAACTGCACTCGTCACGGGATGGCAAAGAATACTTACGGTACCGGATGTTTCATGCTAATGAACATCGGCGAAAAACCGACCGCATCGACGTGCAAATTGCTCACCACGGTCGCTTGCAGCATCAACAACACACGCGAGTATGCACTTGAGGGCAGCGTGTTCATTGCCGGCGCGGCCATTCAATGGCTTCGCGACGGACTCGGCATCATTGGCTCTTCGTCGGAGGTCGAATCGCTGGCTGCCAGTGTCGCCGACAGCGATGGTGTTTACATGGTTCCAGCATTCGCGGGACTCGGGGCACCACACTGGGATTCGTATGCTCGCGGAACCATTGTCGGCATCACACGCGGCACCACAAAGGCTCATTTTGCCCGTGCCGCACTCGAAGGCATCGCATTCCAAGTGGCCGATGTTCTGGATGCGATGAAACAGGACGCAGGAATTCCGATCCAGGAATTACGAGTCGACGGCGGCGCGTCAGCAAACGATCTGTTGATGCAGTTCCAAGCCGATATTATGCAGGTTCCCGTCGTGCGACCGAAAGTGATCGAGACCACGGCACTTGGTGCTGCGTACCTGGCCGGACTGGCCGTCGGTTTCTGGAACGACGCCAGCGAGATTGCAGAGGTTTGGCAAACCGATAAAGTCTTTCAGCCATCGATGCCGGCGGACGAGGTTTCGCGGCGACGATCGCGATGGGCCGAGGCGTTGCAACGCGCCAGCGCGTGGGAGTCGCATTCATGACTTCGACAGCGCTCAGCCGCGCAGGATCGATCGAGCGGATGCGACAACGCACAACCCCTTGGGACATCGTCGTCATTGGCGGAGGGGCGACCGGAGTCGGAGTTGCGATGGACGCGGCAAGTCGCGGACTGGACGTCTTGCTGGTCGAGCAGTCCGATTTCGGCAAGGGAACGTCTAGCCGTAGTACTAAACTGGTGCACGGCGGCGTCCGCTATTTGCGTCAAGGCAACATCACCCTCGTTCGCGACGCACTTCGTGAACGCACCTTGCTGCGAGATAACGCTCCGCACCTCGTTCATGACCTGGCATTCTTGATTCCTTGTCACAATCTGTGGCAACGTTTCTTTTACGGAATCGGTTTGAAGGTCTACGATTTTCTGGCCGCTGGGAATAACTTCGGCCGATCGCATAGCGTGTCGACCGACGACGCAGTACGAGTCTTGCCTGGGCTGCGCCGCGATGGCATTCGCGGCGGTGTCATCTATCACGATGGCCAATTTGATGATGCACGCTTGTTACTGAACATGGCGCAGACGGCCCACCAACATGGTGCTTGCTTGTTGAATTACATGGCCGTCACCGATTTAACCAAGAGTGACGACGGTTCGGTTACTGGTGTGACCGCAATCGATCAAGAGACAAACGAAGAATTTCACATCAAATGTCGTTGCTTGATCAACGCGGCAGGCCCATTTTGTGACAGCGTACGCAGGATGGATGACGCGACCTGCGAATCCATGCTCGCGCACAGCCAAGGTGTGCACTTGGTTCTGCCGGGAGCGTTTTTTCCTGGCGACACTGCGATGATTGTTCCCAAGACACCGGATGGGCGAGTGATTTTTATCATTCCCTGGCATGGACACGCGTTGGTGGGGACGACCGACACGCCGATTACCAACGCAACACTTGAACCTGCCCCACAAGCCGATGAAATTCAGTTCTTGCTGAATATGTCAGCCGCGTATCTTTCGAAGGCTCCTCGAATAGACGATGTGCTGAGCATCTTTACAGGCATCCGCCCACTGGTCAAAGGAGACAAATCGGCGCGCACGGCTTCGCTGTCGCGAGACCATGTGATTCGCGTTTCGTCGTCGGGACTGATCACGATCACCGGCGGGAAATGGACAACGGTGCGAAAAATGGCAGAGGATTGCGTCAACCGGGCGGTCAAGGAGGCCAATTTGAATTCCGCCAACTGCAAGACAAAATCGATGAGGCTGCACGGGTTCATGGAGTCGCCGCCAGTGAACGATCCTCGCGGATTTTACGGTGCGGACTTATCTGCGATCACGGAATTGGAAGCGGAAAACCAGGAACTCTCGGTACCGATGTGCAAATCACTATCGATTCGAAAATCGGATATCGTCTGGGCCGTGCGCAATGAAATGGCGCGCACCGTCGAGGATGTTTTGGCGAGGCGCACTCGAGCGCTTTTCCTTGATTCCGCGGCCGCACTGCAGATTGCACCAGACGTTGCCGCGGTGATGGCGGCGGAACTGGGACAAGACGATACGTGGTGTCGAGAACAATGCGAGCGGTTTAAATCCGTCGCCGCACACTACGTTCCCCAACAAGGAATCGCCTGATGTCTCCCATCACCGCCGAAGTGATTGGAACCATGATGTTGGTTCTGTTTGGTAACGGGGTGGTGGCCAACGTCGTGCTCGCTCGCACCAAAGGCACTGACGCGGGTTGGATAGTAATCGCCGCGGGATGGGGGATTGCCGTTTTCGTGGGGGCATTCTGTGCGAATGAATTCAGCGGCGCACACCTCAATCCCGCCGTCAGTGTGGCGATGGTCATTGCGGGAAAAATGAGTGTCGCTGAAGCGGGCGGATACATCGCGGCGCAGTTCATCGGCGCGATCGTGGGTGCGACTCTGGTCTATTTGTTCTATCGAGAACACTTCAATATCACCGACGATGCTGATGCCAAGCTCGCTTGCTTTTGCACGGCCCCAAACATTCGCAATTCCACGCAAGCTTTCTTCTGCGAGGCTGTCGGGACATTCGCATTGATCTTGCCAATTTTTTTGATGGCGACGCCCAGTTTGATCCAAGGTGAAGCCCCGTCGGTTTCCGATCCGCGGTTAGGGCTTGGTTCCCTTGGACTGCTGCCAGTCGGTTTGCTGGTCTTTGGAATCGGTTTATCGCTTGGCGGAACCACCGGATACGCGATCAACCCGGCTCGAGACCTCGGCCCCCGCTTGGTTCACACCTTGCTACCGATCAAGGGTAAACGCGACAGCGACTGGAGCTACGCGTGGGTGCCAATCACCGGACCACTGCTCGGCGCCGCGCTGGCAGCGGTTCTCTACCGTTTTGTGTTGTCGAGTTAAAGACTGTCTATACCGTTGCCCACCGTTAACCGCCACACCTAAACAGCAGGCCGCATCACCGTGAGCCGCGACGGGTAAGCGGCCGGGCCCCTATCACCATGAGCCGCGACGCGTAAACAGCCGAACCCCCGTCGCCCTGAACCGGGACACTGTAACGGCCTGGCACATCGCTCGGCACACCACCCACCACGGTTCATCCCAACGCGGCGGTTGAATAACAACGCTCACAACGAAACGTCCTCACCCCGAATTTCAAACTTCACCCTTCAAACCTTTTCCGTGCCACCTTGCCAGACACCTATTCTCCTCTGGTGACCGACTCGATGTCCGAATCGTTGCCGCACGTTTCCACGGGTGATCGGATGATGCGTAAAAGAATGATGAACTTCGCGAGCGTCGCCGTCTTGATCGCGATCGGAGTGTTTGTGTTTAACAAGTCGACGCGAGCCGGCTATAAATCGGCCGAATACAAAGTCGTCGAATCCGACGGCAACTTTGAAGTCCGTGAATATCCGGATTTGATGCTGGTGGCCACGACCACCAAAATTGACGCTCAAGGCCGCGACGGCAGCTTCATGAAATTGTTCCGCTACATCTCGGGTGCGAATGAGTCGGAACAGAAGATTTCCATGACGACGCCCGTGTTCATGCAGGAAAGTATGGTCGAAAGTGGCGACAAGAAAGACTCAGCGGTCCAAATGGGATTCGTGATGCCAAAGGAGGTAGCCGTCGAGGGCGTACCAACGCCGACGGGTTCCGACGTCAATGTTCGCAAGCGCCCCGGCGGACGCTTCGCGGTCCTCCGATTCTCTGGGCGGCTCACCGCCAAGCTCGCCAAAGAATCCGAAGCCAAGCTCCGATCTTGGATGAAAACCAAGGGGCTCATCGCCGATGACTCTGTCCTAACGGACGACAATCCACGCGGCAATGTCGAATCGGCTTCCTACGATCCACCCTTCACCCCCGGCCCCATGCGCCGCAACGAAATCCTGATCCGGTTAAAATAATGCGTGAGCGACCTAGTCTCGTTGCTCAGCTACACGGTCGAAGTCTCTTGCGATGGCGAGTCCCCGCTTTGCCTGCGTGAAATCAAGCTGCTGCGATTTCTGGATCGCAAGAGCCACATAAGATTTACCGATATCACGGCAGTTGATTTCGACGCGACTGAATACAGAAAAACGCCGGCCCAATTCATGGATGCAATCCATGATTGACTCCCTGACGAAACTTGGAACACCGGCGTCGGCATGTTCCGTCAACTCGATGCCGCTGTCGGCCTCAACTTACTCGCCTGGCCGATCAGTCGTTAAGTTTTTACTCACCCAATGAAACTTGTTGGCATTCAATTCCGACTCGCCGTCCCATCGGTAGGCAACCAGTTTGCCACCTTTCCCCACGCTATAGTCTGTGCAGGCTACGTTCGCCGCGAGCGGCGCCGGCGTCCCCGTTAACCAGTAATGGCCCACAAATACTGGTACCGCGTCACGGGGGTAGATGTCTACGGTCGCTAGTTCGTCCGTAGTAATCTCGACATCAGGAACTTCGTCGCTGCCGAGGTGATGTTGACGATAGGTTCGACCCGTACCGTCTTCGTACCATTTGATTCGCGCCGATTTCCGACGGTGCCCGGACTTGTCAACGAACGAGCATCCGTCTGGCAACCGCAGTTCCGGCCCCTTCAATACGTTCTCAATCGCGACATTCAATTCGCTGCCGGCGCTCTCCGCGATCGCAAGAAAGTCAGGCGTGAACCTGCCCGCGTGGGACAACTCGTTATTGATGCGATCGATATCCCGCGACTGCCAAGATGCATGAGCCACACCGATCCCGCCGATCTCGATCGCAACCGGAAGTGTTTTGAACCAAGCGACCGCATCGGCAAGCTCGCCCTGCGACAACTGGTCTAACGTCACCTGATGCTGCTTGATGTTCTTCGCCGAGTGAGGTCGAAACCATTCGTCTTGCTTCCCCGGCCGAGGAGCATGAAACGCAATCGCGTTGTACTCATGATTCCCCATCACCGCCAACGCATCACCGGCATCCACCATCGCACGAGCTATCGCGATGACTTCACCGATTGCCGGACCGCGATCAACGAAGTCGCCAACGAACACTACCTTTCGGTCTCTCTGGCGGTAACTTTGACCGCACCGTTGATAGCCGAGTGATTTGAGCAAGTTCTTCAATTCATTCGCGTGTCCGTGGATGTCGCCAATGATGTCGTACCGATCCATGTTCAACCGCCGGAAATTTGCAAATAGCTATGCTTTTGAATTGTGCGCCGGACCGAAATCGATCACCGATTTCGTGTTGGCATCTGTGCGAGCAAACGCGTCGCTTTGCCAACCGCCTTGCCCGTCGTATCGGTGAGATTGCCCTCGAAGGGCCACGCCCCGCAGGGTGCACGGTGTGCGTTGATCGGACATCCGCAATTTTGCGATTCGCACTGCGACTGCGACTTCCACAACGACTTTGCCTTCCGATTGGAATTGGACTTCACGGTTGATCCCCGCGAGCTTTGTGATCGGTAGGTCTTCTGCGGCGCTACCATTTGCCGCACCAAAGCGGGATGGCAGGTGGACAGGTTCCTGGTCTGGTGTGTTTTGCTGTGCGGATGTGCTGTCTTTGTGGACACTATTCTTTCTGATTCGATCCTCCGCAACCCATTCTTCGTGCGTCCCACAATGTGGCCTGATGCAGCGATTGCTGAGGTTCGATCTCGCTGCGATGGATGCGCCCCCGCTTCGGATTGGGCTCACCATGCATGGACGGAGTCATGACGCATCCGCTGGTTCTACCGCTGCCGTTGACTTCATTCTGCGATAAAAACAGACGCAGCTCGCACGGCTCCTTGATTCCCTCCTGCCGCTCTTTTCCTTAAGCTATCTGACGCTGCTTTCGCATCGAATCGCCCGACGCTCATGCAGTCCCGTCTTGCGTCAGCAAATATACCCCCCTTACAGCTCTCCAGGAACTTCTTGGAGCCGACCGCTTTTTTAAAATTCATTGAGGTTCATTACCGATGGTGTCAATTCTCGCGGACAAACTGCACGAGTATCCCCAGCAAGATGTAATCGACGGATCCGGCGGAAGCTCAGATTCGATTCTCGATGACTGCCTGAATCAGAACGACGGGGTCTTGCAGCTCATTCACCGCTACGCGGGCAGGACATTTTGCACGCCGGGTAAACGGCTTCGGCTTGATGACAAATCGTACTACCCGGACTACATGAACGGGACGGGACTGGATGAACTCTGGATGTGCTGCACTGTGCCCATCGTCACCGGTGTCATCGATACTCGAACGAACAAAGCACCGTTTCGCGAAGGGGAATCGCACGTACTCACACCAAGCGGGCAAGTGATTTCGTTGCAGGACTTGATCACCGCCAATCCAGAATCCGTGATGGGTGAAAAGGTGACCGCATTTGCAAAATCACTTTACGGAACGCCGACCTGGCCAATTGTTTCCAAGAAGTTCGACAACCTGAATCCGATCCCTCATCACCTTCACTGGTCAAAGTGGGAAGTTTACGACATTAATTCTTTCGACAATCCGGGTGTCAGTCCGTCGCACTATCACACCACGGCAATGGGGCTGTACCCGTTCGTGACAAAGGATCAGTTTCTTGCGTGCATGAAAAGTTTCGGAAAGGGCGAGTACAACGGTGTTCGGCATTTGTCGCCGCATACGATGATGCATATTGATAACGGCTTTGTGATGCCCAACGGCGTGCTGCATTCCCCGACGGACCTTTGCACCCACGAGCTGCACGTCACGATGGACGAGCACTTTCTGGCCGAGGACCTAACGCTTGACGGAAGGATCGGAGCCGCGGATGCGTTTTACGCTTGCAGAGAAGAAGACTATCCGAAGGAGCGGCACGAAGACTGGGAATACCTGGTTGAGAAGTTCGACTTCGCGGCCAACCAGGATCCCGACTTCGTCATGGAGAATAGGCGTCCCGCGATCACCGCCGAAGAATTTTCCGGTGATGGTGTCGACGCCAAGTGGATCATTTACGGTGATTTTCTTGGCGATCAAAAGTGCTCAATCCTGCGGCTTACGGTGCAGCCTGGCGGCAAGACTCAGTTTTGCCCAGAAAGCCCCGCGCTGTTCCACACCAATGGCGGAAGCGGCCGTGTTGGAAAACTCGAGGTGAAATATCACCAAGACATGATTCTCGGCGAGCTTTATCCCGAGATCGGATTCATCACTCAGGCGGCCCTGTCAAACGGCGGTGTGCAAATCGAGAACACGGGAACCGAACCGCTGGTGTTGACGTTCGACTTCCCGCAGAACGCGCACTCCAAAACGCCCGGTGTTGCCGCAACATAGCATCGATTCGTTGCCGTGACCTAACACCGAATCGTGGTCCGATGGTGGCAATGCATGTGTCGCCCTCCGGGCTCGGATGTGATGAAACTATCATCCGGTGACTGACGCCACCGGCAATGAATCTTTCGCCCTCCGGGCTATGCAGTCGAATGAAGGGCGGAGCCCGGTAGAATCTCTGCCAAATCGGTGGCTGACGCCACCGGCAATGAATCTTTCGCCCTCCGGGCTATGCAGTTAGC
>CAXBGS010000023.1:0-31479 GCA_963975425.1 uncultured Pirellulaceae bacterium | reverse complement strand
AAATTTCCAGAGTCAGGCTGGAAATCAAATGTGCGCAACTTGACGGACACTACCGCGAAACCGTTCCCGGGCGAACCTTTTTATTTTCGTCGGCGACGAGGGAAAACCATGATCAGCCCGCCTATGCCAAATATCGCCATTGAGGTTGGTCCGGGAACCGCTAGGGCACGCGTGTTTCCCGATGGAATAATCGCTGCCGCCCCGGCTTTCGCGGTTTCCGCAGAACCACCACCGATGATGGTCGAGACCGGAGCCAGTCCCTGCACGAACCCTCTAAAATCTTCAGGTCAACTAAGGCGATCCGGCGACGGTGGGTTCGCTGCTAACACGACAACGGGGCAAGTTGCATAGCAAACCTTTGCCGTTTCGGGAGTTAACGCAAAGTTAATCATTGCACCGGATTCACGACCGGCACCGGTTTACTCGCCATCTGTGGCCTAATCACCGTTGATCGATTCGGCATGATGGCGTGTGTTAGCGTCGGCTCTTTTACCTTGATTGCTGAATCAGTTCGCGTGCCCCTTGACCGATCATCTGCTCGGCGAGTTGTTGGCCGAGTTGTTGACCACAATCCAGCGGCTCGTCGTTCCGATAGGCCACTTCACCCTCGACAACGATTTGTTCGCTGCCGTCGGTTGCAGCCACAAGAGCGTTCATGATCAACTTTTCGTTCTCGACGCGTGCATAGGCAGCGATCGGCGCCAGACACCCGCCGTGCAAGCTGGCCAATAGAGTCCGCTCGGCGGTCACGGCGGCGCGGGTTGGTGCATCGTCAAGCGTGCCGACGATTTCTGCGGCGGCTTTGTCGTCGCTTCGTACTTCGATTCCCAGTGCACCTTGTCCAGGTGCCGGCAACATCATTTCAAGTGAGAGCGTGGTGCGCGGCGTCTCGGACATCTGCAACCGCAACAAGCCGGCTTCGGCCAACACAATCGCGTCGTACTCGTTGTCGGCAAGTTTTTTGAGCCGAGTTTGTACATTGCCGCGAATCGGCAGAATTTGCAGGTCCTTACGAGCAATCAATAGCTGAGCTGCGCGACGCCGACTGCCCGTGCCGATTCGGGCGCCCTCGGGTAGATCACCAAGCGACCAAGCATCGGGCGACACCAAGCTGTCGTGAACGACTTCCCGCTCGGTCACAGCGGCCAATTGGAAGTGCAGCGTTGCTTCGGTTGGCAAATCTTTCAGCGAATGCACGGCAATATCGGCTTCTTGGTCCACAAGTGCTTGCTGAATCCGTTTAGTAAACATGCCGACACTGCGAGAGCCGTCGATGGGACGCATATCGACGTCACCGCGACTGACCAGCGGCACCAGGACGGATTCCACGCCAATCTGGCCTAAACGTGAGGCGATGTACTCAGCCTGCCACATCGCCAGGGCGCTCTCGCGCGTCGCAATACGAAACGTTCGTGCAGGTTGCGGGGCGTTAGAAGCGGATGGATCCAAAAGTGTCTTTCTCGTAAGGAACGTAGCAATTGTGACGCTGAAAGCCGGCAGTTTGCCGCTCGAGGGTGTTTACGGGACCGAAACCCGTGCCGCGGCAATTTTTACTCGCGTATATTAAGGTTTACGGGTTCTGATTCGTAGCCGTCTCGCTTTTCTCTTACCATCGCAACCGATTATTGTGGCCGAGTCTTCCGACGACCAGTATCCGATCCTCGACGAAGCGACGCGAGACGTTGAATTGTTCGCCGAGAACGTGGATTCGTTTGGTATCGATGGACTTGATGACCCGAACACCAGCTCGTCGGAACCCATCACCGACGGCATCCCGCCACAAATTGGTGATTATGTAATCCGTAAGCAGATTGGTGCCGGCGGGATGGGGCAAGTGTTCTTGGCCGAGCATTTGCGAATGCAGCGGGTTGTCGCTGTTAAGACTTTGCAGTTCGACCGCATGCAGAACGCGACTGCGATCGAGCGGTTTTATGACGAAGTTCGCACCGCATCCCGACTGATGCATCCCAACATCGTGACCGCGTTTGACGCCGGTGAAGCCGAGGGCGTTCACTATCTGGCAATGGAATATGTCGCCGGCAAGACTCTGACCCAAATCGTCGCGACGCGAGGCCCCACGTCGGTCGGCGAAGCGGCTGCGATGATTCGTCAAGCCGCGTTGGGACTGCTGCATGCGCACCGCGCCGGGATCGTTCACCGCGACGTGAAACCAGGCAACTTGATGAGGGCGAGTGACGGAACGATCAAGGTCCTTGACCTGGGGCTTGCCCAGATCGATGCGCCGCTGTTGATGGGTGATTCGTCGACGCCAACTGCTGACGCCGACGCGGCAGCATCTAATCAAGGCACGAGTGGTTCCAAAGAAGCCAGCGGCAAGCCTGTCAAACGCCTGATCGGCACGCTCGCCTATATGTCGCCCGAGCAATTGGAGGCACCAGAGAAAGCCGATGCGCGTAGCGATATTTACTCTCTGGGCGCCGTGTTGCACTTTTTGCTGACCGCCAAGCCGCCGTACACCGGTGAGTATCTGGATGTGGTCTACGGACACCGCCACGGCGAGATTCCTGACTTGATGGAAATCCGTGACGACATTGATTTGAACTTTGCAAACATTTTTTCGCGGATGATGGCGAAGTCACCGGGGGAACGCTATGCGTCACTGGATGAAGTCATCGATGACTTGTCCGACTATACCGATCGTTCCATTTCGCCACTGTGGCTGGCCGAATTTTCACGTCACCAAGCACGTGACGAGGTGTCGACGGCGTCGGTCGGCTCGACCGCTTCATCGATTTCGCAAGTGCTTGCGATTGACTTGGGCATGTTCTATTCCGCGGCCGCCTCAGCAGCACCATCGGGCGGCGTCAGCTTATTAGCCGCAGGTGGCAGCGGACAAATGCTGATGCGAATGGCGTTGGCATCCGAGAACGGCCGACTGCTGCTTGCACGTGACGCGATGGAACTGCGACTTCAACAGCCGAACAAGGTCGTGCATTGTTTGCCGATGTATATCGGGTCAGACGTTGTCGACCGAACCATTCTGGGTGAGAAATGTCCGCCGGAAGCCCTGATGGCGATCTTGTTGCGTCAGTCCGTTCACAATGCCTGGGGTGACCGAAACGGGCCGGACGCTGTCGCGATTACGTTGCCATCGGTATACGACCAATTGCATCGTCGCAGTATCATGGCCGCCGCACAAATCGCTGGCTTGCAGTCCGTTCGGCTCGTCGATCGAAGCGTCGCAGCGGTGCAGTCGACATTGTTGGACACGCCAGAGGATTCCATCAGCGACGAATCGATGGTCTTGGACATGTCGACCGACGAAACGGTGCTGTTCGTTTCGGTCACCGGGCAAGCCAACGAAGTCGCCGTGTTACGACGAGACGGAGCGAGATTGCATCAGTTGTCCAGTGCCGGGCACTGGCACACCGGTGCGTTGGCTTGGCTAAGCAGATTGGTCAAGATCGCGACGGAGCGATTCATCAAGCAGCATGGTATTGACCCAACGAAATCGCTGCGCAGCGCGTCCAGTTTGCAAGTGGCGTGTGAGCGTGCGATGAATTCGCTGTTGTTGTTGCCGCGCGTCAATATTGCGATCGACGCTGGCAACCAGCGACCGTCCATCTCAATCCACCGTAGCGAATGGATCTCGCGCTCGAGCGATCTGATCGCGACCATTCGAGATGCTGTGGGATCCGCGTTACAGCGCGCCGACATCACGCTGGGATCGATCGACCGCGTCGTCACGATGGGTGCAGCGTTGCGTCTAAGCGATGTTCGCGCGGAACTGTCGATCGGTCTCGATACGAAAATGCGGACACAATCGGTTGACCGGGGCGACGTCGCACGTGGTGCAGCGGCCTGCTTGGCGGGCGAGCTGCCGGGCCGAACTTCGTGGACCCTGCCCCCACGTTGCGTCACCAGCCAAACCATCGGAATTGTGGTCGAAGACCGCAAGGGACGCCGGCGCATCCTGCCCATCATCCCACGAGGAACGGCGCTGCCGGCACGCACTAATCGCCGCCTAACCGTCGGCAAGAGTCAGTCCAAAATGACGCTATCGCTGGTTGAATCCTCCGGAATCAAGGGTGACGAATGGCAAACGCTTGGCC
This sequence comes from uncultured Pirellulaceae bacterium, assembly GCA_963975425.1. Taxonomy (GTDB): domain Bacteria; phylum Planctomycetota; class Planctomycetia; order Pirellulales; family Pirellulaceae; genus CAXBGS01. The sequence goes on along the minus strand of CAXBGS010000023.1, from coordinate 27,406 downwards.
GCTATGAATGTGATGACGACCAAACCGATGCGCCGAAAGCGTCGGGGACGAAAGCATCGGGGACGCGGATGATTGGTTTCGAGGTGAACGTGAACGGGCTCTTGACGGTCCGATCACAAACGCCGGGCGTGCCTGGCAGCACGCGTCCGACTCCCATGCCGACACCGAACCTAAGCGAGGAAGACGTCGCGTTCTGGAAGCAGTGGGTCGACAAGGCGACCTAGCGAATCCGGAATGGCAATCGAAATCTACCCAGTCAATTAACCTCGTCGAATTTCGCTGCCCTTGAATCGGATCGCAATCCGGTAGACTCGTTTCTGCAAGAATTCGATCTCGCCGGTACGCAGATCAATACGCTGCGGTACATCTTCGATGCGGACATCGACGCTGGCGTGATATCCGCGCTCGGAAAAAACATCGATCAGGATCGCAAGCGCATTCGGTTCGCTCAGAAGGTTGTCTTCGGAGTTGATGTGCGCGTCGCCAGAGATGGCATGCCGAACAATGATCGGCATCATCCGATGTTCGATCACGTCGATCACGCGATGGAACAAATCGGATTGTTCCATTTCGTATCCATCGAGTCGTTCGACGAGATCACGACGAGCGTGGCTGACGATTTCACTGGCAAGCGGGATATTGCGAAGCGAATCATACGTCCGCGGGTCAAGTTCCAGCGAGCTTTGATATTCCAATTCACGCAAGATGTTGTCTTGCACGACTTCCAGCGGAGCCTGGGCGTTGATGAAGTGAAAATGGAAGATCTGTTTCAAAGAAACCAACGCATCGTACGTTTTCTCTTTGAACACCCGATAGCGGTTTCGGGCCAACGACTCGTTAAAGTCCGTCGGACGTTCCTCCCATGGTTCGCCAATCCCGCTGCGCGCGACCTCTTCGTTGTGCGCGATCACTTGGCGCCCACGTTTCAATTGTCGGGCGACGCTTTCGGACTCGTCGACGAACAGCACCATGATGTGGAAAGTCGGCTGCTTGAAATGCAGACGATCGTCCGATTCGGCAAACTCGCGCCGCAACGTGTTCATCTGGTCGAACAGCATTTTCAAACATTCGACTTGGACCTTGGTCCGCGGAAACCCGTCAAGGATCGCGCCCGTTTGGTACTCGGGTTCCAGCAGTTTGCGGAACACCAAATCAACGACTTCGCGGTCGCCCACCATCGCGCCTTGAGCCTTGACCGCTTGCGCTTCTGGGCTGTTCAGCAATTCGCTAACGACGATCGGCTTGGCCGTGATGTCGCGCACCTTGCGAATGAAGTTCGTGTTGGTGCCCTTACCTGCACCTGGAGCCCCACCCAAAAGGATTAACTCTTTTGGAAAACGCAAATTTGATTTGCCGTATTCCTCCTCGAGCTTCTTCCAGATCGAATTGAAGATCAGTTGAGCATCTTTGACCTCAAGATCGATGCTCTCGGACAACTTCTTGGGGTTATTCGCGGGGGTCAAGTTCACGGTTGCGTTTGAATTGGCGAGTTGCAAGTTGGCGGGACACTGGTAATCATCAGCCAAACGGTCTCCCGCAATAGAGAACCCATTGGACCATACCAGTTGGCAGGCAACAGTAGAACGGACGCAAGATTTGCTGGCTAGCGTTCGACTTGCACGAGGCGGAAGATTTGTCGTGTCCAAGGTGGACAATACGTATAATAATCGATCGCTCGATTCTTCTCTTTTATCGCGAACGGATTGATGCCAGGACAGCAACCCTACGATCGAAACGAGCGGCGGCGTGACGGCCGATACGATGCATATCCGTCCCAGGGCGACATTCCACCGCATGAGCAACGTCCCCGCCCTGTCGAGGTTGGCGACACGGTCGAGGTTGGCGACCCGATCGGTGCCGGCCATTACGATTCGTCCGGTGCGATGCCACCACCCCGAGGCGCCGATTCGAATGCGGCACGGGTCTCGCCCAGAACGCCAGCGGGAATCCCGGGGCCCGTCACGTGGCCGACGCGTGACGCGTCGATCGCCGCAGGACCAATTCAAAACGCGTTACCATCGAAACGGTTTCCCGATCCGAGTGACTTGTCCAGCACGCCGTTGTCGTCGTTGGTCAAATCGAACCGGGTTGCCGAACCCAAGGAAACGCTGCTGCGAGCAATCGGCAAACTCATGATCCGGGTTTCGAATCATCCGCACCATATCCCGGCCTCGGGATCGGCCTGGCTCGTTTCGCCTAGCGTGATCGCAACCAGCGCGCACAACCTTTACGACTCGACAAGAAACGAATGGTCGGCATCCGTCGAGTTCTGCGCCACGTATGACTATTATTCAAACGAGCCACTGGTGACTTCGCGAGTCACGTCGTGTTACATCCCCAAAGCCTATCTGTCGAACCCGACCACCGACCGCGACATTGGGTTGTGCTTTCTTGATCGCAATGTCGGCGATATCGTGGACGCGACCATCCCAATGAAGCCGATTCCTGACAACTCGTTCTTCAACAAGTATCCAATCCAAGTCGTTGGATATCCCGCCGGCAGCCACTTTGATTTTGGCAAACAAATGTGGCATTCAAACGGCCCGTATCTGATGGGGCAAAGCAACGGGCCAGATGCATCCTATTCGCCGGTCGTTGCATCGGATTTTGGCGGTGGCGCGAGTGGTTGCCCTTGGTTGGCAAAAATCAATGACGAATACTTCGCGGTGGGAATCACATCCGGGCACGCAAAGCTGCGTTACGATGACGCTGATCACAACTTGATGTCGCTCACATCGCCGTTGTTCACCCAACAGCTCTTTGATGAACTCAGCGATCACCACGAATACCACGAGTTTGCGGTCTGACCCAACACGATGGTGGTTCTATTTCGTGCAGGATCCAGACGCAAAGAGCCGCTTGAGGTACCGATGATTCCGATTCGGCGACAAGTCCTTCGCGGCGGCGCAAAAAGATAGCCTCGCCAAACGAGGCTTGGCGAGGCTATCGGAGGGAACGTTACGAGCGAGCTGCTTTTAAAGCTCTTCCTCGATCGTTTCTTTACTAGCACGAGTTCCGAGTGATCCCCATAATCCGTACGGACTTTGGGCTCCCGGAACGGTGGTGCTCTGGTTCATCGCGTTTTGTCGCCAAACGGGCATCGCATTTTGATTGCCCGCTTCGATCGAATCGGTGATGAACTTCACCGCTCCGTCGCCCATCAAGATGTGACATCCACCTTGGTGACGACTGCCCGGCGGGGCGATCGCATCGCTGGTGTGTCCCGCCGAGAAGCACAATTCGCGGTTGGGCGGCAAACAAGTATTCATCTGGGTGTAATTCGGATAGAAATCTGCCCAGCGATATCCGCGCCCCGTGGTCACGCCCGTGATCAACGGTGGCGTACATCCGGTCGATCCCGGTGGACACCAGAACTGAGGCCGCAGTGGATCGATCTGGTTGGCATCCAAACATGCCGTTGGACTTAACTGAATGCCAAGCCCCCAACCGGTTCGAGGACCGTCATTGTTGCGAGAACCAATCGTTCGCTTGTCACGATCGCCCAAGTCCGTTGCGATCTCGCCCGCCATGATGGTATTGGAAAGTCCGTCAAGAATGTCACGAAAACGTGACTGTTCCCGCGGCACAAAGAAGCCACGCTGACCAGCACGAACTTGTTGGGCTAACCAGCTTTCGTCGCCATAGTGCCAACGTCCCGTCATGCCGTTGAATCGTGCCGAACCCAGATTACCTCGGGACGGCGAATCGCCGGTACATGCCGCATAGTTTGTCCGACCAAGGCCCGGCAAACCGACCCCTGGGTCACTTGGGCAACGAAGGGTTGGAATGTTTGACGCCCAAGGTTTGTACCGGATCGTCACTGGGGACGGCCCCATCGCAGGCCAGTATTCCATTTCCGCGTCTTCGTGTTCCGCTGAAATGGTTTCCCACAATGCTTGCTGCTCGATAAACGGCAAGACACCGACCAAGAAGCTCAATCGATTCATGGTGTAACCGATGGCCGGACCGCCCGCAGGCCCCGGCTCATCTGCAATCATCCAATCGTTTTCACTTTCGTTCGTCGCACCCGTGCCGTGAATCGGCAGGCTGTTGTACGCCGCATGATAGTTGTGGATCCCAAGTCCAATTTGCTTGAAATTGTTACTACAACTCATTCGCCGAGCCGCTTCGCGCGCGGCCTGGACGGCTGGCAGGAGAAGTCCCACCAGGACGCCGATAATTGCGATGACCACAAGCAATTCCACCAACGTGAATGCTTGACGGTGCATGCTTTGAGATTTCCTCACTGTAAATGCTCCATAAAAAAGGCAAAACAAAAATGTCCGGTGCAATCGCACCGGTTTAACGCCATATCAATGACAATGCGTGCACAGCACGCAAAACGGAAACAGCAACGCCGTGGGACGCTGCGACACGGCCAACCACGGCCGTGCGTGGCTAAACGCGCGGCTCGAACAAGCAATCGCGTCAAAGACGTGCCGCCGACGCCAACGGACGCGGCCACCTTGAACCCGAACGGGAATCCAGCACAGCAACCTTACGGTGCTGTCGTGGTTTCTGCTAACTCGGCGGCCGCTTCACCTTCGGCAAGATTATTCAATCGCTCGTATTCCGCGATCTCATCCACGGTGACGTCCGCCGCAGTATTGCCGCCCGATGAATCGCATCCACAAAGCGAGAAAGACGCAATCGCTGTTGCTAGCAAGAACAAGTAATTTCTCATAAGAAGCCCGATAGAAAAGTGTCGAAAAAAAGAGAAGACGGTCGACAGCGCTCGGGGCAAAACTAAAAAGAACGCATAGGTTAAAAAGCCAATGAGCCACCGACCGACGCTAGGGGCACATCCTACCGCATTAGCAGCGTGAATTCCAAGCCTTTGAAAGCACGACAATCAACCAAGCACATCAATTTGCACCCGAGTATCGACAGCAACGCGCATCATGAATCCGCATGCGAAGCCCTTGATCAACTCACGGCATTCGGGTGCGACCAATGAGCGTGCAGACGCAAAAGAAACATATGCTTGGACCACCCGAGTGAACGCGTCTATCCAAATTTCGCGCCGTCATGCGACTCCATCTCGGCAAGAAATCCATCGAGGGACGCAGACCCCACTCGTTGGTTCGGCAACCATCGCTGTACTCGTTTTGAGTTCAAGACGAATCGTTGACGCACCATCGTCGCATCTAAGCATCGTAGCGACACGGTTTGCTCACCCCGGGCGAATCAAACGATTCACCAGCGAACTTGAGAACGAGTCCAGCGAATTAAACCGCGGAAGTTGTTTCCGACCGCGGATACCCACGGTGAGGTCGAAGGCACCCGAGTAGCCAGCGGTGCAAGAGGGGCAGACATCCAACCACTTTTCGATCTGGTCGCCTTTCAAGCTTCTCGCGAACGGTCGCATCGAAATCGCGGCTCCCGAAATTCACTTCGAGATTGAATTCAGGACTTCAGACGAAGTGTTCGCGAACAATTCGCGGCATGTGAATGTTGCCGTGAGGAAGTCCGCCCAAGCAAAGCGGGCAAGTTAACGATCGCTTGCGTAACTGCTCGACCGTGATGGATGACCGAACGCGATTTTCACCGGCGCAAGGCAAGTGATTCTCACGAGTTGAGACGAACTTCGATCGGTTTACAGCTCGTCGCCCGCGATGGTGCCGGTGACGGTGCACTTGGTTGCCTTGTTTCCGGGAAGGTTCGTCACAACCTTGATTTCCTGTCCGATCGCGCCGGCCAAGTTGTCGGCCGTGAAGCGTAGCTTGACGAATTGAATTTTCTTATTGCCACCGGGCACTTCAAATTCGAAACGCTCATCGCCACAAACAACATCAGTGATCTCGAATGGCTCTTCGCCACGAATCACCAACCGTCGCTCGACCACACTGTTGGGTGTTGCGGTGCCCAGACTAACCGATGCCGGTGAGACGGTTAGCGACGGGCGAATGCGCCCTGAGATTGACATCTCAGTCGTCGGAAAATCGCGGTCGTTGCTGATCAGCGTCAATCGCTCGCGCAACTCACCTTCATCGACGTCTTTGTTCAAGCGAACCAGCATTCGATAGCGGACCAAACCGGGTGACCGTTCGGGCGGATTCAAACGCACCTGCAAATCACTGCAGTGACTTCGCACGTCAGTGATTTGCCAATTACTATTGCCGCTGTGTGTGATGACGACTTCGCGTTCGGCCGATTGTCCGGACGGCAATTCGCCAAAAGAAACTTCTGGCGGATCAAAGGTGATATCCGTGCGAATAAACCCGGTGACCTTTAACTGGACTTCGGCGTAATACGGTTTGTCAAACACAACCGTGATGGTGGCGGATTTCTTACCGATGAACGTGTTCGTGTTAAAGGTCGCGATGACCGCTCCCTTTTCGCGCGACTGCAACGTTTCTTTGGTGATCGATGGCGTGGTGCAGCCGCAACTGGTTCGCACGCCGGCGATATGAACGTCTTCTTCGAATTTATTCTCGAGTTCGAACCGATATTCGGCCTTGGCCCCACGTCCGACGGTGCGGAAGTCATGACTTCGCTCGGCAAACATCTTATCGGCCCAGCTTTGGGCAACAGCCGATTCGGCAAAGCCCGTCGAAAGACCTAGTAGAGCGAGCAACAACAGCGTGGTGGGACGACAGAAACGCATTATGGCTTCCATACCGATCGAGGAATCATTCATGGTGGGAACGAGCGGGGACTCTAGCAAAGATAGCTAAGGCGTTGTAGGTGTATTTTCCCCGTCGATATCTACCGTTTCGGCTAATGAGTCGAAACTTTCCAGCAATTCCGCCAAACGTTCCATCGGAAGCCCCACAACGTTGCTTTCGCTGCCTTGATTGATCACGCGCAACCATTGATTTCCGTCCTGAAATCCGAAGGCCCCGGCTTTGCCCTCCCAAAGCATCGAATCCAGGTAGTCTCGCAGCATCGAATCGGAAAGCGTTTGCATTTCCAATTCCGTGCGAACGACGTCGACCAGACATTTGGACTGAACGCGTGACCAGAGGCAGACACCGGTGTAGACGTCATGCCGGCGTCCGCTGAGCGTGCGAAGCATCGATTCGGCATGCGCTTCATTGTGGGGTTTTCCTAGAATTTGGCCACCGATGGACGCGACGGTGTCTGCGGCCAGGACCAATCCCGCTTTTTCTCGCCGTACGACATCGGCAGCTTTGCGATAGGCAAATCGGGCAACCAGCTCGGGTGCGGATTCGCGGCTGCAAACGCCGCACTCGGCGGCGTCACTGGCAGGCTGGACAGTGAACTGATATCCAGCGGCTTTGAGTAACTGTGCGCGGCGCGGTGATCCACTTGCCAAGACCAGTGGCTCGTCGGTAGGCAATGCGGCCTTTGGCAGGTTTCGCATCAACGGCAAATCGTCACTGAATTTCATCGCAGACTAAACGATCGGGTCCGACGGTTTGTCGCCAGCGGGAGGTTCATCGTCGTTGGCGTTGGGAGTATTGGAGTCGGAGGCGCCGGGTTGGGGATTGTTAGACTGCGGATTGTTAGCCTGGGGATTGCCGGGCTGGGGTGGCGGCGGAGAAGTCGGCTCGATCCCGGGCACGTGGTTTCCGCCTTGCTGTCGCGATTCCAGCTGACGCATGGCGCCGCGCAAGGATTCCAGCAACCGTGGGATTTGGCCGGATGCCACAAAGATGCGGGCACTCACGGCGGACTGGGGGAAAAAGCTGGTAAGAAAATCCAGCCCGAACTCGGTCGCGCCGTGACCAATCATGACACCGTTGGCGTACACACCGCTGAGCACTTCGTCGGGCAGCTTTAGGTCATCATAGATTTCCTGGGGTGACGGGCGGCGCGCCTCTGGATTGGGTGGCTGGCTGGGCACGGTTTGCGGGTCGCCAAACCGACTGCGGTACAGTTCCAAATTTGTATTGAGCGCATCAATAAATTGCGGCATGACCGGATGTGGGATTACCACGCGGGCAGCAACGCGATGCGGCCGACCAACGGTCTGCAAGAAATCGACAACGAACTCGCTGGGCCCCGTCATCACGATGGCTCCGGTGCTGAAGCATCCGTCCGCGACGTTGTCGGGCACTCGAGCGCGGAGCGCAGGGTTGTTGTCCTGAGGATTTGGCTGATCGGGTGGTGACGGATTGTCAGATGACATTCGACTATTGGCCTTTTTGGTTGAAACGAACGATCGTCAGTCTAGGCATCGCCGGGAAACATCAAAACCCCAGCAGCTGCATACTTGACCGATACCCGCCAGACTTGACCGATACCCGCCAGACACGGCACAAAATCGACATCGCCGCAACCGCACGCACGATGTCTCCGAAGGCGACGTTCGACGCGAATCGGCACCCGGTTTGTCGGCACCCGGTTTGTTGCCGGCCGGCTTGCGGACTGCCGGGATGTCATGTCACGGCATCCGGATCCGGTGGGGCCGTCCCGACCCGACTTTCCGCAAGACGTTCTTCTTTCACGCGCCGTGGCGTGGCCGTTCGACGGGGCATGACAAGTGAGGGCGACAGCATCAACGCGCCCATCAACATACAACCGGCGGCAAACGCGATGACGTACTCTTCGCCGCGAAGCAGACTCCGATCGAGCGACTGCTGGAACGTCCAAGCCCAGTTCGGCAGTTGCCACCACGAGTAGGCATAGGGCCGGTAGTCGTTGTAGTGCAGCCCCACCGAGTATGGCACCAACGCGACCACGACGGCAATCGCCAGAAATGCGGCGATCCCGACTTGGACCGGTGGCTGATTCTTCATTCGCACGATCGCAACAACGGCTCGCACTAGACATAGCATCGCGATCGCGTACGAGGCATATAGAACATGCAACTGAACGAACTGGCGCCAGACCGCGGTACCAATCCCTCGTCCCGGTGCGTACATAGTGATTGAATAATACAGTCCCACAACGGATGCACCACACAACAGCAAGATACAAACACTGGCGAACACGAGTCCGGTGCCAGGACCGGGGGTCAGCCAAGTCAGTGCTAGCCTGGCGGCAAAACTCTGGGGCAACTCACGGCGAATTCTGGGGGTCATCACCGTAGATTCCGCCGACATCAAGGCTCCGCACAATAACCAGATCGTGGCCAGCGACATTGCAAAGACGCCGTGCACCGCCAAGCCAGTTTCGCCCAGTTCGGTGCAGGCGTACGCCGACAGTCCGACCATGACAGACGACAGAATCAGCAAAGAAATACGAAGCGGTGTCGAACGATTTTCGCTCTCAGGCGTCAGTTGTGCTGCCGTCGCGGTCAGCAATAAATGCCCCAGAGCCAAACCAACCAACACCACCGCCGCGGTCAAAAACATCACCCAATCGATCGGCAACGGATTGCCGTACAAGATCATGCTAATGACCATCGCTCCGACGCCCCATTCGGCATTGATCAAGATCAGCATGACCGCCAACAGCGTGCCGATGCGTCCCGTTCGCGTACGAGACAACGGAGCAAAGAACAAAGCAACCACGGTCAACAACAATGCCGACGCGACCAAGACGCCGATGATGATCATCGTCGTGGGCAAATCGACGCCGCGTAGCGTGTAGGCGTAGGCGACACAGGGAAACAGTGCAACCAGATACAGCACCATCTGCAGTGACGCGCTTGCAAGTTTTCCCAACACGATCTGCCACGGCAGCATCGTTGTGATCGAAAGCAATTCTAAGGTTCCGTCATCGATCTCGCCTTCCAACGATCGGTAGGCAGCCAGCGGAACGACCAACAACATCGGAATTGCCAGCACAACGTAATAGCCGACCAACATGCGCGGCGCTGATGGTGACGTATAGATTTGCGGCATCATCGACAGGCTGCCGATGACGGTCCAAGCCAGAGCGGCGATCAGAAGCACCGAAAAGGTAATCACGAATTGGCGACTTTTTAGAGCCTGACGCGTTTCCTTGACGAGAATCGGATTCATCAGGTCGCCCAATTGCAAACACAGAGCGTCGACGCGATCGGTCCACTGTGCAAGCCGCCGTTTTGACGGTTCGCCAATGATGGCTTTGGGTGAGTTCAGCGTATCGATGGTTTCGCTCATTGCACCAGTCCTTCGGTGACATGCAAGAAAACGTCCTCAAGGCTCTTCTTGTGGGACGTCACTTCGGCGACGCTGTAGCCTTGACCGACCAGCCAGCCGACCAAGGCGGCTTGATCATTAACGTCGCCCGCAAATTCAAAACGCAACAATTCGCCATCGACGATTGTGGCGTCCAAGGACAATCGTTTACAGATATCTCGCGCGGCCGCATCAGCGTCGTTCAATATTCGTATGACAAGCTCGCGAGTCTGGGCTTGTTGGTGTTGAATGTCGTCGACACTGCCGGTCGCTAACAGTCGGCCTTGTTCGATGATGCCGACCGAATCACACATTTCGGCCAGCTCGGTCAAAATATGACTGCTGATCAAGACCGTCTTGCCGCGGTCGGCCAATTCACGAATCATTCTTCGCAGCTCGATTCGCGCGCGGGGGTCCAAGCCCGCGGCGGGTTCGTCCAAAATCATCACTGCCGGGTCATGAATCAGGGCACGGCCGAGACACAACCGCTGTTTCATGCCCTTGCTCAATCCGCGAATGGGTTTGTCGGCCATGTTCTCGGTTCCGGTAAAGCCGAGCACCCACCGCAGTCGCTCAAGGCGTTCGCGTCCGACCAAACCATAGGCACGCGCAAAGAAGTCCAAATACTCACGACAATTAACGTCGCGATAGGTGCCAAATGAATCAGGCATGAATCCCAAGCGTTGTCGCACGAACTCAGGATCATTCACCACGGAAAATCCATCGACAAATGCGTCGCCATAACTGGGCAAATCAAGCGTCGCCAGGATACGCATGGATGTTGTCTTGCCCGCACCGTTGGGACCGATGTATCCAAACACATGCCCGCGTGGGACTGAAAAGGACACGTCGCTGACGGCCTTGGTATCGCCAAAGAATCGATGCAGACGCCGCAGTTCGATACAGGCGGAATCGTTGACGTGCACCGCAGGCGCCGGGGGCAGTGAACTGATTGCAGTGGTATCGGTGACATCGTTCACGGTTTCAGCGTCCCAAATACGTAATGGACGCTGCCGATCATTTCGACGTTGTCGATCGCGACTGCGTCATCGGTGACATCCGTCAACGCAACAAAGGTTCCCGGCGGCAGCGCACTTTCGGTTTGCAGCCACCTTTGCAAACGTTCCTCAAAGGTGCCTTCGACCACATTGACATTGCCAGTCGCGTTGACGCGGCGTAGCACCGCGTTCAACAGGTTGAGGGTTTCTTCGGTATACACATTCGGCCGCACGCGTTTTGAATCGACTTCCTGCGAAATCGGTCGATAGTCGAGGAACAGATCGAACAGCATTTTCGACGCATCTTGTCTGCGTACCGGATCACATTTCATATCGTCGGCCATCGACGGCAACGACTCAAGAAACCAGTACCGGCGATCGGCGTCGCACACGATCACACGGCGAAGATCGAATACGAATTCACTCGATAGCGTCGTCCGCGTGGGACTCGTATCAATCGACAGCGTACCGACATCGCGACGAGGTCGATGATAAACGAATTGCATTTGTTGCCTGGACGGTAAGAACGACCGGCTAAACCGTTGCTCGTCATCTTTGATCACAACACGTCCCGAGCCACCCACGGTCCGTCGCGCAATGGCTTCCCAGCTAAGTCCGACCGGGTCGGGATAGTGGAACACTTCGGCGTCAGGCGGGAATGCAAGACCGTCGCCAGGACGAATTCCCGCAAAATACGTGGCGCGAACACGTTGCCCGGCGTCACCCGATCCTCCATCAACCCAAGTCAATTGGCGAATGCGCGCGTGCGCCCCAAAACCGTCTGCGAAAATTCCGTATCCGAACATCGCCAACGTCGTGCACAAGGCTAACGCGGGCGCGATTGCAAACATCAAGTGCGAACGACCGGTTTTACTCGTTTGACGATAGGCGACCGGCCCCACCAAGATAACGAAGACACCCAACAGGCCCATGAAGGTATAAACGGGCGGTTCCGCGACGCCGGGGATTAGCCAACGGCGGGCTCGCGCATCGCCAATGATCGGATCGACGCCACGACGCAACATCGCGGAACGACGCGTGCCAATGGCGTTACGAACGAACAACCATTTTGGCAACCTTGTGGCCTCTTGGTCCGTTTCAGCTTTGACACCGATGATTTGTCCGGCCGATACCTGTGCCATCGCACATTCGTTTTGCCATTGGCGCAGGGTGCGGCCGAAAACGTAGTCGATCCGTCGCAAATCGCCTGTCATTCGCGTGACCAAGTCAGCCGGCTTGGGTAGGGCCTGAATCAAATGTTGCGTTGCGGTCGATGTCCCGCGGTTTCGCCACCCTGGGATATCGTTCGGCGTATAGCCGACTCGATTCTGTGCAAATCTGCTGGCCGAAACATATTCGATGGCCAGGTTCAGGTTCTCCTGTTCGCGTTCCAAGACATGTTCCGCCGACTTTGGGAAATCCTCAAGCAGCGATCGGACGTCTTTTCCAGGTCGACTGGCGGCCGCGTCAAACAAACGACAAATCCCGTCGACGTCGGAAGAGTCCGTGACAACCACGGTTCCGCCGCAAAGCAACCATTGACGTAGCGCGTGGAAGTGTTCGACATGCTGCTGTCGCAATTGCTCGATGCTGCTAGCGGACAACAGCACGGCATCGATGGCTTGAAATCCGCGCCAGTCGGTGGGCAGTTGTGCCGAAGTTACTTGGTTGTATACGCCCGAGTTTTCAAGACGATTCCAAAACCAAGGATCGCCTCCAGCATCAGGGATCGCCATCAGCGGCAGCCCTGATACGGCGGAAACGATATCACGGGTGTCGGCCGGCGGTTCTTGGTCCGCATCAATCACATGGAGCCACTTCCCGTCACTTTCACTCATCAACTCGTAGGAAGGAATATCGGCACCGGACGGATTCAATGTACCGATCTCGGTTTCATAGTCCTTTAACGGAGTGTTACCCTCGTACAACTGCAGCCGATAGGCATTCCCGACCGACCACCGAGGGATGTACCGAGTCACTCGCGTTGTTTTGCTTCCTTGATCGACGCGGATTTCCACATCCGCCGCAAAGATATTCACGGCGGGCGAGTGTCCCTCGGCGATCGGCGAGAGTCGCAAAGAAAGCAAGCGATCCGCCGTGAACGTGGTGTTCGATCGAATCGTGATTTCGATGGGAATGTAACCCGGCAGACTTGTGTCGGGGAACACAATTTCGGCGACAAAACCTTTCGTAGCCGCCTTCACCGTCGGTAACGTGATCACCGAGGCAGGCAAATTCAACACCGCTTTCCCCCGGCCCAGCGGCGGACTGGGAATCGGCGGCTGCGCCATCGATAGATTGCCACCAAAGCTCGCAAGAAGCCATGCGCAAACAAACAGCATCCTCTTGGTCATGCTTCACGCTCCCGCGGTGGCAGGATCTGTGGTGGCAATTGATCGGCGGCAAAGGGGCTGCCCGTCCGCTGGTCAGGATCGCCTTTATACGTCAGCGTTGCAAACAGCCAAGTGACCATGAACGTGAACGCAAAACATACGAAACACGCGGCAATGAAGACGAATGCTGCCAACACTCCAATGGCAAACGAGGTACCTCCGCCGGCCGTTCTTGCAAGTGCCGCCAAGAACGCGGCCAGCGTCATCAGGCCAAACATGCCTCGAAACGAGATCTTCGGCAGCAATCGGCTGCGCAGGACGGGCTCGACCGAAGGAGTCTTCATGGATGAATCGTTGCCCGCCTGTCCAGTGCGACGCTGTCGCGATGATTGAAACGATCACGTTAAAACGAAAACCGCTGTCGACCGAGTGGAATCACTGGCCAATCTTATCCGCCGCGAAATGGTGCCAGCTGACAATAACACGAAACGTGTTACCGCATCGGAATCATTCTAAGCTCTAACGCAGTCGCCGTCGCCTGAGGGAACACCTGGGGTCGGGTGAACGGGGTTAACAGGTTTTGCCGAACTGGTTCTGGTGGACTGGTAATCAACGGAGGGCTGTGCTGTTTCGGAAACGACCGGTGTGCCGTCTCGATCCCGAGTCGACACCGTTTCACGGGTTCAGATAAGACTTTGCGTATTGTACGGTGCCGGCGCGCACGAAACCATCATGCAACGGCAACAGAGACATTACGCAAATGTCGTCGTGAAGGTTCGCATCCGAGATGCATGTGTGCAGCACACACAGCGAATCGAGAAAAGAGGGTGATCAACATAAAAAGCGGCACCAACATTTGCTGCAAAGCGGGCGCGAACATGTCGAATTGCCCTATTGATGATCCACTCGCTCGCCACATCGATAGCAGTACATCGCATCGTGACGTTGATGCGGCGCTGCACAGTTCGCGCAGTCCTCGACCACGTCTTCCTCTTCGGTTACCCGATTGGCGGCCAGTTCGGCACTGACGAAACTGCTGGGCACGATGATCAGGCTATAACCTAACAGAATCAAACATGCCGAAATGATCTTTCCCGCGCTGGTCCTGGGGACAATATCACCGTAGCCCACGGTGGTCATGGTCACGATCGCCCAGTACATCGATTGCGGGATCGACGTAAATTGGCTTTCCGGTCCGTCACCATCAACTGGACCGCTCGCAATCGTCTCGACTTGGTACATCAACGTGCCGCTGATCGTGACGGCGACCAGGACGGTTGCTAAAAATACGACGATCTTGCTGCGCGAATGCCAAACCGCGGCGGACAACTCGTCCGCGTCGTTCATCATCCGCCACAGTTTCAGCACGCGGAATACCCGCAACAGCCGAATACTGCGTAACATCACGAACGATCGCGACTGAGTACTAACGAACTGCGCGACAAACATCGGCAACACGCTAAGTAAATCGATGATGCCCCAGAAACTGAAGGCGTATCGCAGTGGCTGGCGCGAACAAATCAGACGCAGCACATATTCGATCGCAAACAGAATGGTCAGTAACCATTCCGCGTACCAAAAAAGCGTGCCATACTGTGCGGCGTACTCATCCACGGTCTCCAGCGCGACAATGATGATGCTGGCGACGATTGCCACCAGCAAAAGGATGTCGAACCAGCGGCCCGCAGGCGTCTCGGCCTCGAAGATGATGTCATACAGCGTCGTACGCCAGCTGGGTCCTTCGGGGCGTTGCGACTGGCGACGACGCTGCATTGCTGAGTTACTTCGTTTCATGATGTGTCAACGAACCGCTTCGCTGATTCGCTATGCCTGTTGCGACCTGCGGAACCGTTCTTTGACATGTAATGGGACGCCTCTGGCGAGTTTAGATAGTCTAATTACCGCCGCGACCTAGTGTCGGTAGGTCTGAGGTGTGGTCGCGGCTGGCAACTCGGCACTGGCGGGTTGAATCAGCGGCGAACGCGTCGGACGTCGCATTTGCAAATCGGCCGCCGGTGTTGCTGATTTTCCCGCGATCATGGACGCATCGCTGCCAAATGGTCTGGCCTCGACGTTGGGCTTTCTGCCACCGAGCGAATGTTGCCGGCGCTGGATCGTGGTCGTCGTCAGCCCTGACGATGAATTCGCATTGGTCGCGAGCGCATCGAGGTGTTGTTGGTACTGAGGTGACATCCGCGACAACAATTCCGCTTCGTCCGCCACCAGTTTGCGTCCAGGCAAAATCACCACCGAGGGAACGCACTGGATCGTATTACCTTCGCTGGTAATGAACGACGCGACCAGCGAGACTCGTTTTTGGTCTCCGCCAACGGCATCCCAGGGCAACCAAACGCTATAGGACGCTCCCAGGTCGGTTTGGCTGAAGTGGCGAGTGAACTGTTCAGGCGTGAACTCGAATCGTTTCACGCCCTCCTCCGGTGATGGCGCCGATTCGTCGATCCCATGGACAACCAATCGACCTTCCACAGGAACGGGCCGCGATCGTTCGTCATAGAAGAACAACCGTCCGCCAAAACCACGCGTGGGCGTCCGGCCGCTTTGCATCAGCGTGTCAGGCGTCCAGGTCGCGGCGATCTTAACGGGATTGGGATAGGGCTCGGGCGCTTCGTCTTTATCTTTCGCCCACGGCATACGTTCCAACAACGATTTTTTGCTTTCGCTATTTGTCGATGTTTCTTTTCCGCCCGACAGCGTTGCACAGCCGACTTGGCCGCACACCACGAGGGACGCAACAGCTGCTGTAAACTTTCTTCGTGAGACTCGCATCATCGGATCCATGAACGAGGTGAGATGGTTGTTTAATTACACTCTTCAGAATCGAATTCGTCTAACGATTCGATCCGGCTTCACCAAGCATGGCGGGTCTGCTGGGTGCGGTGACGATTTTCGTGTCGTCACCCGCGCCACCGAGTCGTTTCGGCACGTTGGCTGCCGGCGATGCCAGGTTGACCTCGGAGCCTTTCTTTTCGTTCGCATCCTCTAGCAGTTGCATCCAGTCCGCTCGCACGTTTTCGCCATCGTCTTGCGTTTGGTTGGCAGCAAAGCTGGTTTGCCGAACAGCCGGGTTGCCCGATGCAGCGGCTCCGTCACTCGGTGAAGGGATGATGCGAGAAGGAACCGATTGACGCGGAACAGCTTGTCCGCCGCCGGGGACTTGCCCGCCAGGAAATCCGTTGTTCGGCATCGGCAAGCTGTCGAGCGATGAACCGGGAACCGTTTGCTGGGGAACTGCACCGGACGGTGCCGCTGGCGATTGATACATTGCACCAGGCGATTGATAGGTCGCCCCAGGCGATGAAATCATTTCACCGGATTGCAGCATTCCGGACGATTGCCCCACGCCCGTCGGTTGTCCTACGCTGGGGTTCGGTTGGGTATAGCTCGTAGTTGGTCCCATGTAAGTCGACGGCTGTCCGACCGCGGCATCGATCATGACCGGGCCATCGATCGGCGTTCCGCTTGCTCCGGCACCAACGGGTTGGTCTGAAATGACTTGCTCGTTGATCACGTGATCGACCGTCGGCTGCAGATCAGGATAGATTGTTTGGCCCGCGGCGGGTCCCCATAATCCGTATCCACCACTGAGTCCAACATCGCCGTGCATTTCAACCACATCGGCCAAGCACCAGCTCATGCGAGATGACTCGGTTTGCTTGACATAGTCCAAGTCTTGATCGCCAGTAACGATCATCGGCGTCATCACGACCAACAACTCGCTGCGAGATTCGGTCTCTTGATCGTACTTGAACATGTGTCCCAGGATGGGGATGTCTGCCAAGTAGGGAACTCGTCGGCTGAGATTGCCACGCGTTTTCTGGATCAATCCACCGAAGACGACCGTTTGGCCGCTGTAGGCGGTCAGGGTTGACTGTGCCGTGGTCTGCAGAATATCGTCGATGACGATGACGCCTCCGTCACCTGTTGGAACGTTCGTCCCGTTGTTCTGGTCACGATCGCTTCGCGTCGCATCGATATTCATGATGATCAAACCATCGGCACCGACTCGTGGCGTCACGACCAGAATCAGACCAACATCGATGTCTTCGGTAACGACTTGGGTTCCCGCAACACCATTGTTAACGATGTCGGTCACTCGAGCGATTTGACGCCCGACTTGAACCGCCGCCTCGGTATTATCGAGCGTCATTACCTGTGGCCGGCTTAAGACCTGCAGTCGTCGTGCGTCTTGCAGGGTTCGCAGCAGCATGCTGACCGAATCACTGGCGGCGTTCAAGACAAACCCGCCGTAACCCAACGTGTTGTTGCTGGTCCCCACACCGAAGGACGACAGACCCGTCGTGGCGATGGTGCCAGGCAGGATGCTGTTGTTGTTGGGCACACCCGCATTGTTAAAGTTGAATCCGGGAATGACAGGCTGGACCGGCGTGCCGTCGGCAAGGGTTGCACCGACGATGCCGCGATCGTATTGCAACGAGTCTTGCAGTCCGAGTTCACCGCCGATCTCAAACGCATCGTCCAGGGACACTTCCGCGATCAGAACTTTGATCAGGATCATTGGACGACGGCGGTCCAGTTGATCGATCAAGTGACGCACTTCCTCGTACAGTCGCGGTGAAACGCTGATCAAGATACTGTTGCTGTCCAGTTCGGGGATCGCAATGATGTCCCGGTCGACCAGATCGTATGGGCCCAGACCCTGCTGATATTGCGTGATCGCCGTTTGACTTTGTTGACGCGAATTGACATAGTCGGTGATCGCCGTCGCCACGGACGACGCAACGCTGTGACGCAGCCAAATCACTTCCGTGATGCGTTCTGCGAATCCTTCGCTGTCCAGACGCAGCAAGATGCTCTCGACGACTTCCAGGTCTTCCGCAGCACCACTGGCAATGATGCTGTTAGTACGAATATCGGTGCTGAACCGCAGTGGAACCAGCGAGCTGTCGCCACCGGCCGTGCTGGCGGGCAGACCGGCAAGATTACCGGCACCGACGGCGGTACCGAGGGTTGCCGCGTCGTCACCGAATAGATCGACCAACGCTTGTGTCAGCTGTGCCGCATCACCATTTTCGATCGTGAACACTTTGACGAGCGAGTCCACGCCGGGTGACTGGTCCAATTGACGGACCAATTCGGCGATCAATGGCATGCTGGCAGCCGGGGCACGCACGACAAGCGCGTTCGCGCCGGTGTCCGCCGTGACGGTCACGTTGGATAGGATTCCCGACTCGAGAACTTGGTTGCCGCTGGAATCAAGTTTGACGATCTGCAGCGCCGTCGATGGCAAGGTGACGTTTTCGTTTCCACCGTCGTCGGTAACACCACTGATGGACTCTTGCAGCACCGGTGCCAAGTCTTCGGCGATGGCGTTGCTAAGTGTAAAGATTTTGATTTCGGTTTGCGAAGCGACCTGTTCGACATCCAGTTCGTTGATCAGGCGGGTCACTTCGGTCATATCGCGTGGCGATGCACTGATGACTAGCGAGTTGGTTCGGTAATCGGCCAGCACGCGAACCCTCGGTCCCAAACCAGGTCTCAAGTCATCACTGCTGCCGGGGCGATCGGTAAAGAAATCACGAATCGCGGTTTCCGCATCGATGGCCGATGTGTGTTGCAAACGAAAAACTCGTAGACCGCTTTGGTTGTCGATCGGTTGATCGATTTTTTCAATCAGGTCTCTTAGTCCGTCAATCGCTTCTTGACGTCCGATCAACAACAACGCATTCGGTGCGTCCAGCGACGTGATGCTGACTTCGCCCTGACGAGCCGAAAGGACGTCTTCGTATAGCTGAGTCAGCAAGGTCGCGACCGCGTTGGAATCGGCGTACTGCAACGCATAGACTTCCACTTCCGGTTGTGTCAGTTTGGCCTTCTCTTCGATTTGGGTGATCACGTCCATCACTCGCTGCACGTCTCGTTTCGCACCGCGGATGATGATTTGGCCAAGTTCGGGAACGAACTCGATCTGAGTGTCGCCGATCACGCCCGATCCGCCTTCTTGCGATCCGTCATCAGCCGGTGGTGTTCCGGCATCGCCCTGACCGGCGGGCGCTTGTTGAAACACTGCGTTTCGAAACGGTGACGTGCGGCGTGTCGGCTGAGATTCATCGGCAGACGTGGATTCCAGATTTCGCAGCAATCGGATCGCTTGCTGAATCGGTGCGGGCTCGGCGTTTTCGACCCGCATCCACTCCGTCGTCTGGCCGCCACGACTGGGCGTTTGATCGATGGCGCCAATCAGTCGCTGCCAACCATTGAGAGACGTTTCCGGTGCCACGACCGTGATCACGTTGTTGCGACGGTCGACTTCGACGGTCGTGTTTTGCAACGGCGCCGACGTCAGATGGAATGACACGCGTTCACCATTGCGACTGGTCGTCACGGGAACATCTTCGCCAGAAACCTGGCGCAAGTTGTCTTCGAATTCACGCCAAGTGATGTGCGACAATTGAGTTCGAAGTGGTCCGGGGGCGCTGGCGGACGTGCGCCGAACGGTTCCGGATTGACCGGCACGGATCATCGATTGCAGATCAGCGGCAATCTTTCGCTGCTCGGCTTCGGGGGCAAGGACGACCAGTTGTCGGTTCTTGGTATCCGGTGAAATCTTGACGTCGGGTAAATCGCGGTACTGAATACTTAGCTTGGTCGCCAACGAGCGAACCTGGTCCGCGGGCACCTGTAGCTTCGTCAGCTTAGGAGTTGACGAAGCGCTGGTCCGCGTGGCCGAGTTGGCAAACAGACGGGAAGACTGCTGCGCACACAAGGGACTGGCGGTCAAAGATGCGATGGCGCTGATGCCAAGCAGTTGAATGATCGAGCGTCGCACGGGCGAACACCTATATTTCTGGCCAAGTTGCGGATTGAAAATCGCGGGACTACAAGAGCGCTACACCCGCTTGATCCCGTTCATCGTCGCGTTCCCGACAGATGCTAAAGCCGAAATAGGCGTCGGAACCGGATCAATCGGTACGATGGGAGCAAAATGCAATAAGCTGGGTAGGGTTTAACGATCCGGTGGAAATTACCGCCACCCGTGCGGCCAGAGATCGAACCTCGATCGAGCCGGTGAAGCATCTTGAACGGAGATGGACCACCAGCAGGCGCGGTCGCCAACAGACGCGCAAGCGGTGACCGCCGAGTCCGCGTGCGGATCCGAGTTGCGGTGACGCCGCAAATTCGAATCGGCCCGGTGCTTTGTTGAGACCAGTACTCCGCTTGAGAAGCGGACTCTGTTGCGGCAAAGGGTAAGTGCACAAAGGTGCCGGTAGTGGTCGAACGTAACACCAACCGGCGGACTCGCTGGTCAACGGATTATTGCGTCGGATTGTTCTTCGTAGCCCACCGTTGGCTGGCACAAGCTTCACGCAGTTCCGGCAATGACGGCACCAACCGGCAATTCATGCCGGAACAGCGCACGGCTCGTTCGAGCCTACCGCTTGCGCTGCTGCAGGAAGTCATCAGACGCCGTCAAGACGGATTGTCTATCGTAGGCTGGAACAAGCTTTGCGCAGTTCCGGCAATGACGACATCATCCGGCAGTTCATGCCGGAACAGCGCACGGCTCGTTCCAGCCTACCGCTTGCGCTGCCGCAGGAAGTCATCAGACGCCGTCAAGACGAATTGTCCATCGTAGGCTGGCACAAGCTTCACGCAGTTCCGGCAATGACGGCACCAACCGGCAGTTCATGCCGGAACAGCGCACGGCTCGTTCCAGCCTACCGCTTGCGAGTCATCAGACGTGACGCGGATCGATCACGCCGGCCCTACCAACCTTTGGTCCAAACACTTGTCGCGTCAAATGTCATTGGATGAGGACTTTGCGATTCGATTGATCAACTTCCTTGGGACTCCGATTGCGACGATCTGCACCTTGCCAACGTAGCGTGGGGCGTTGGCGAAGCCGCGCTTTGCAGCCACGAAGGTCAACGTGTGATCTGCCTGAAATGTCGGGTCGCCATGTTTGCCGGAATCACAGTCCAATCCTGTCGGTACGTCGATCGCGATGCGCGTCGATTTACACTCATTGGCAACGCGGACGGCGGTGGAGAACGGTTCACGAAGCGGTCCGGTCGCTCCGGTTCCTAGCAAACAGTCTAGGATCACAGCTGCGCCATCACAGGCCTGACGCAGAGCAGCCTCATCATTGGCGACAATGATTTTGATGTCCGATACGTTAGCAACCTTGGCGTTGATCAATGCATCGCCGCTAAGCGATTTGGGATCGACAAGTGAAACGATTCGGACGTTGCGCTGCAACAATTCAAGGTGTCGTGCGATCACGTAGCCGTCGCCCGCGTTGTTGCCTTTGCCGGCCAAAATCACAACGTCGCCCTGCGGCGCAATGACGTTCGTTGCCTCTGCGGCACCTCGCCCGGCGTTTTCCATCAGCACGACGCCGGGTATCCCGTACTCATCGATCGCAATTTGGTCGACTCGGCGTACTTGCTGGCGGGAAAGAGGCGGAATATTCAACGCTTAACAACCAAGCTGCGGGATGCGATAATGGTGAGAACGATTGAGTTTCCATCTTAACGCTGCGAGCCCAACAATGCCGCTTTACGAATACGAATGCGCGACCTGTGATAAAACCGTCGAGGTCCTCGTGCGAACACAAACCGAAACCGCCGAATGCCCCGATTGTGGGCAAGGCAAGTTGACCAGAATCGTCAGTGCGCCCGCCGCGCCCGCATCGAGTGGCCGACAAAGCCTGCCGGTCGCCGGCCCGGGTGAAGGTTGCGGCGCACCCCGGTGCTGTGGCGGGGGCTGTGATATTTGAGGTGACAGGCGCAAAGGTGACAGGACAGAAGGTTGGCGGTGTGAATCTGCTCTCCTGCGACCTGTGACCTGTGACCTGCCGAATCCAGGTCTCTATGGAATCAGCCAGAATGCTGCGGTCATTTCGGCGGCCTGCCGCGCGGCGCCTCGTGCACTTAGCGGAATGGGTGGGATGATCCACGGTGCACAGTTGCCTGGACGGTAATAGCCCAGAGCGTACTGGCATTCGCTTGGCGGATGGATGCCTTTCTTGTACGGCAAGACCGCGATGTTGGCAAAGAAGTGCGCCGACGACACGATTGGCTGCAGTACAGGACCGGCGGTATGACCGTATCGTTCCAGGTTGACTTCTTCGAAGTACAGCGGTTTGTGACACAAGTTCGATGCCTTCCAAGTCATCGTCGCAGAATTCCACGATCGAGGCGTGTAGGCGACCTGCTCGATCAAACATTCCGTTGGCAATCCCCAGTTCTGCGAGATAAACGCCAAGTCGGCTTCGCTCAACTGATTGATTTGCAACTCTTCGTTGCTTCCATAGCCTGTTTCGATCACAACTTTTTCGTAAGCCAGGTCGACCAGTCGTCCGGATGCGAGTTCGCGTCCATCGATCGAACGCCATTGACGCGTTTGCTGTTTATCGTCGAACTTGGACTTCAGTTGTTGGTATTCGCCTTCGTCGATGACGTCGGGACGGAACGGTGGGCTGATGTCCAGTGACACGTCGCGAATCGTCTGACGTGCGATGCGGCTGCGAAACTCGTCGCAACTGATTCCCACGACCGAGTCCTCTTCCGCATCTCTGCTCAGTTTCATTAGCTCGTCGTTAAGCTCGCTGCTTCCTTTGCTGCCGTACGCTTTATCACGAAGACGATCTCGGTCGCGTCGGTCGGCATCGGACTGCGTTCGCCGATCAAAGGGATTGTCAAACAGTTCCAGATCAGACGACGATGGTTCGCTATCCAATGCTCGGGCGGGCGGGGGCAAGAGTTCCGCCGAACTTCGCGGCGTCTCTGGCTCGGCGGGATCACTACCTCGCATCAGATCCGGCAACGACATTCCGTCATCAGCTGGCGGCGGGGTCGTTTTTGGCTGAGGCTGCGTCTGCAATGGCGGCGACGGCATCTCCGGCGCCGCGGGAGCAGGAACAGGTTTGGGCGCGGGCGCAAGGTTCACGTCCGGTGCGGGCGCGGTTTCCGCGGGTGCCGTCTCGGCCGGTGCAGCGGGCCGACTTTCAAAACTGTCACGAAATTGAGCCGGCGGGTCATTGCTCCGCAAGTCGTTTCGCAACTCGTCCATCGAACGCGGCTCGGTCGGCAACGTCGGTGCGGCGGGCTTTGCCGGCGGTGGAATTAACGACTGCGTTTCGGCAGCGTCCGGCGATGCAATGGTGCCTTTGGGATCAGGCAGCCCAAACGGATCTTGGAAAAAATCGATCTCTTTTTGCGGCGCTGCCGTTTGGCCGTCCCCGGACGGCATTTGCAACAACGCCTCGTCCTGCGGCACCAAGACGGCCGCTTGCCGAACCATACCTGAGCTTGGAACACGGTCCTGGGCGGAAACGGAAACCTGTCGCGTGTTGCCGCTGGTTTCATCAGCGAAGACATCCGCGACCGCTTGTTGATTGTCAGCTTGTTGATGTTTAGCGGCTGCGGCGTAAGGTTCTGGCGAGCGGACTTGGCTGCTCGTTCGCCAACGCAGGTTCCAGCCGTCACGTTTCTGGGTCGAAACGCTGGTTGACGGTGTCGACTTTGCACCGAATTTAGCGACGGGCCGCAAGCCAACCGCCGGCGCGGATTGCGACGACGTGTGCTGGGCGGTGGCCGAATGCGCCGTGGATGTCAGCGCGGATCGATGTTGGACAGGAATGCGCGAGACGGGAATCTGTGCCGACGCCATGTCATGGATGCAGCAACCCGCACCAAACGCCGACAAAACGGCGCTAGCTTGGATCGCCCGATTGAACATCTGGGCTATAGTTCGGCGCTTCTTGGGTGATCGCAATGTCATGCGGATGGTTCTCCCTCACCGTGGCGGCTGAGACGCGTATGAAGCTTCCGTCGCGTCGCAGCTCTTCGATCGTCCGTGTTCCAACGTATCCCATGCCCGCTCGCAAACCGCCAACCAATTGATAGGCATAATCTTGCAGCGGACCTTTGAACGGCACACGACCTTCGACGCCTTCCGGGACAAGCTTGCCCGCGTCAGTGCCTTTTTGTCGGTACCGATCACTACTTCCTTGCACCATCGCTCCCATCGACCCCATGCCTCGGTATGACTTGAACGTCCGACCTTGGTACAAAATCAATTTGCCGGGACTTTCGGTCAATCCTGCGAACAGGCTGCCGATCATCACCGTGCTGGCACCAGCCGCGATGGCTTTGGTTATGTCACCACTGAAGCGAATCCCGCCGTCAGCAATGACTGGTATGTTCTTCTTTTCTGCGACCTCGGCCGCACTCAAAATGGCAGTGATTTGCGGAACACCGATCCCGCTGATCACCCGTGTCGTACAAATCGAACCCGGTCCGATTCCCACTTTGATCGCGTCCGCACCGGCCGCGATCAGATCACTGGCGCCATCGCGTGTGGCGACGTTGCCGGCGACGACATCAATATCCCACTTCTTCTGTTGTTTAATCTCGCGAACGGTCTCAATGACGTTCTGGCTGTGTCCGTGAGCCGAATCGACCACCAAGACATCCACGCCCTGACCGATCAGACTTTCGGCTCGGTCAAAGTCATGAACTCCGATCGCCGCGCCGACTCGCAAACGACCTTGCGAATCTTTGCAGGCATTTGGGAAACGCTGCATCATGTCGATGTCGCGAATCGTAATGAGTCCCGTTAGTTTTCTATCTTCGTCAACCAGCAAAAGTTTCTCGACCCTTTTTGCCGTTAAAATCTTCTCAGCTTCCTCAAGCGTCACATTCCCCACTGCAGTCACCAAATTCTCTCGGGTCATGACCTCAGAGATTGGGAGGTTAGGGTGTTCTAGGAAACGCAGGTCGCGCCGAGTCAGAATGCCAGCAAGGGTACGGTCGGCGTGCACGATTGGAATGCCCGAGACGTTTGCCTGGTCCATCAGCTCAGCGGCGCGGCTGACCTTTTCCTCAGGTGATAGGGTCACGGGGTCGACGATGATGCCGTTGGCGGACCGTTTGACCTTCAGGACTTCTTCGGTCTGCGACTCGGCCGACATATTCTTATGAATGATGCCCAGCCCGCCCTGCTTGGCCAGCGCGATCGCCATCTCGGCTTCGGTGACCGTATCCATGGGCGAGGACAACAGGGGGATCTTCAGCTCAATGCGTTCGGTCAGCCGGCTGCTGACATCCACTTCGCTGGGCACGACTTCGCTGTATCGAGGCTGCAGCAAGACGTCATCGAACGTGACGCCCATCGCGCCGATCTTGTTGTCGAACATTTTTCGCTAAACCGCATCCGCAGGGGTGACGTGAAAAGCGCCAAATTATGCCGGATGGAGGTGAAACGCGGAAGGAGGACGGATGAGGGGCGTCGGTGGCCGGTCAAGTCAAAGCGGATTCTAAGCCCGGCTCCGATGAATCGTCAGTAACAGCCGCTGGTCGGCGAGTTCCGTATCCCAGCAGATAACCCACCAGAAACGGGGCCAGGAATGCGGCGAGCGATAGCGCGGCGATACGTCTAGTCGGTAAGGAGTCCATCGGTTGCTGGGGGGGCACCGCGGCAGCGATCGATCGGATTCGACCGTCGCGGCGGCGCTCGGTTCGGATCGCCGCGATCCGGTCCCTTAATTTGGATAAGACGCCGTTCGCAACCTCCATCTCGTCTCTGGCAAACTGGAGTTCGGATACATCACCTCCGAATTCAGCCAGTCGCGCCTTTTCTCGCTCGCACCTGCTGATCACGATGGGCAGTTCGGCGGACAAGAGCTGACGCTTTCGAACCAACTTTTCGACCAAAGGTTCTGGCAACACAACAGACCGCGGCTCTTGATCGGGATCAGGCGCTTCTCTTTCTGTGGAATCGTTGATTGCAATCTGTGCATCCAGAATTTCGATCTTGAGCGAGAGCTCGTTGCGCCGGTTGCAGAGTCGTCGGACCATAGCCCAGCGATCGTCGAACACATCCTTTGCACCCGGTTCGTTCACATCATATCCGAACACTCGTTCGCTAAGCCTGGCTACATGCTGTTGATGAAATACGACCTCTTGCTCCCGTCGCTGAATTTCCGGAGTCAACCAATGTTCGAAACTGCTTACGCGGGCTTGGTCAAAACGGTCACGCACGCGCAAGTAATAATCGACGACCGTGTTGCAGACGATCGCGGCCGAATCGGGATCGCGGCTTTCGTAGCTGATGACCAGTAATTGTTTTGTGCCGGCGTTGCCAATCGAAAGATGCGACTCTAGATTCGCTACGGCTGTTTTCGGATCGGATAGTTCCGGCGTCTTGGCGATTCCAGGTTTGCTGAGGACGGGATCGAGGACAAGCGAGTTGTAGATCAGCTGGGATTCGGTTTTGACCAGGTCTTCAATACCGGGCATGACGCCTTTGAAAACAACGTAGTCTTGGTTCACCTCAAGGATATGGCTGGACTGATACATCGGTACGTAGGCAAAGTACAAGCGGGCTGCCGTGATGCCGGCGAGCACCATTCCCAGCGGCAACGCCCAACGCCAACATCGAGAAACGGCGGACAATGGATTCCAGCGACCACCATTGATTGACTCATTACACTCTTGATCGTCACGACTCGACATGCGTGTCTCCCTCGATGCCCGGCCCGATATAGCTCCCCATCGGCCAATCGATCGCAAGCAGCAGTCTATCAGAGGCGGCAAAGCGGCACCAAAACGCTCCGGTGAATTGCTGTGCACGCGTTCACACGCAATCACGTTGTAGTCGTAGGCCGGAACAAGCCGTGCGCCGTTCCGGCAAGTGCGGTCTCGATCGACGATTCATGCCGGAACTGCGCACGGCTTGTTCCAGCCTACTTGGTTCGCGACCAATCGGCAGAATCAGCAGGGCTGTGTCGCGTAGATTTCTGTGCGACACGTTGTAGTTGTAGGCCGGAACAAGCTCCGCGCCGTTCCGGCAAGTGCGGTCTCGATCGGCGATTCATGCCGGAACTGCGCACGGCTTGTTCCAGCCTACTTGGTTCGCGACCAATCGGCAGAATCAGCAGGGCTGTGTCGCGTAGATTTTTGTGCGACACGTCGAAGGCCGGAACAAGCTCCGCGCCGTTCCGGCAAGTGCGGTCTCGATCGACGATTCATGCCGGAACTGCGCACGGCTTGTTCCAGCCTACTTGGTTCGCGACCAA
>CAXBGS010000022.1:0-38440 GCA_963975425.1 uncultured Pirellulaceae bacterium | reverse complement strand
CTAAGAAGCAAGTAACGTTCCAAAGCTGGCTGACACAAAAATCTTTACAGGCCCAAAGTGAGTCGCAAGGATTCACTTCCCCCTGCCCTTCCCTGCTCGGCTTAGCTCTGCCCCGCTCGGCTTAGCCCTGCTTTGCTCTGCAACTCGCACTCGGTCAACCCTCATTCATCACTAGTCGTCAATCGCATGCTTCTTCCTTGGGAATACGGTGTTCGCAATCTGGCCCGACGGCCAGTGCGGACGGCATTGACACTCGTTGCTCTGGCAACGGTGGTGATGTTGGTGTTCGTTGTCGTCGGATTCATCCGAGGGCTGGAGCGATCACTATCCGTTAGCGGTGATGAAGATGTGGTGCTTGTTTACTCGGTCAACTCGGAAGAGAACATCGAGAATTCGTCGATCGCCGCTCGCACGCCAGCTCTGCTGACCGCCAGTTTGGACGGCACCGTCAAGCGTTTCGGTGTCACGCACGTTTCTCCCGAATTGTATTTGGGGACGCGGGTTACGACGCAGCAAGACAATGCCGGACTGGGCCTAGTTCGCGGCATCACTCTCACTGCACCGCTAGTTCGTCGATCGGTCAAGTTGATCGAGGGCGAATGGCCGGGCGATGGCGAGGTGATGGTGGGGCGTTTGGCCGCCGCGAAAATGGGCAGCGACACAGAGGCACTCGCCATCGGAAACACGATCTCGTTCGAAGGCCGAGACTGGAGAATCAGTGGCCGCTTTGCTGCCGGTGGCGCCGCTTACGAATCAGAAGTGTGGTGCCGGCTGAGTGATTTCCAAACGGCGACCAAGCGGCAGGACATCAGTCTCGCCGCGATGTTGCTGTCACCGGGACGATCGCCAGCGGAGGTATCGTTGTTTTGTAAAGAACGCACAGACCTGGAACTGCGAGCGGTCCGTGAAACGGAATATTACGCATCGCTGCAGCAACACTACAAGCCGGTGCGGTTGTTGGCATGGTTCGTGGTGGTTCTGGTGTCCAGCGCGGGCATCTTTGCAGGATTGAACATGATGTATGGCGCGGTGGCGGGGCGCATTCGAGAGATCGCAACGTTACAGGCGATCGGATACCGCCGCCGAGCAATCCTTATCAGTTTGGTGCAAGAAGGTGTTCTATTGGCGACAGCCGGCTCACTGCTATCCGGAGTGCTGGCACTCACGATGTTAAACGGCATGGCAATACGGTTCACGATGGGCGCGTTCGCGCTGCGGATTGACAGCGTTGCCATCTTGATCGGGTGCGGCGTCGGGTTGCTACTCGGTGTCCTGGGCGCGCTGCCACCGGCCCTGAAGGCTTTACGCGAACCGGTGGCGATTAGTTTGAAAGCAGTCTGATGTGTTTTAAGACTGCAAATTTTTGTTTGAACATTTGGTCTTTCATTGGAGAAAAATGATGAAGAGTTTGAAGTGGATCGCCGCTGTGTTTGCTTGCGTTACCTTGGGTGTCATCGGTTGTGGAAATTCACAAACGGCACAGGAATCCGAATCGTCCGCCGTCAATTCGCCGTACGTCATTCAAGCCGAACCCGAGGGAGCCGTCGCGGTCGGTGAAGCCAGAGAATCGGCAGAAGACGAACAAGAAATCACGCTGGTTGGGACGATTGGCGGCTCATCGAAACCGTTCGTTGATGGAATGGCGGCGTTTACGATCGTCGATGCGAAAGTCCCCTACTGCGCGCCGGACGAAGGCTGCCCCACGCCTTGGGATTACTGCTGCACTCAGGAACAGGTGAAAGACAACATCGCCACGGTAAAGGTGGTTGACGATGGCGGCAGTCCGGTCGCGGAGGATGCTCGTGAATTGCTGAAAGTCAAGGAACTTTCAACGGTCGTCGTGCAGGGCAAGGCCGAACGCGACGAGCAAGGAAATCTAACCGTCGCGGCAAGCAAAGTGTTTATCAAAAAGCTATGAGCGATTCAAAACTCGATCTCAGCCAACTTGCGCTGGACCGTTCGCCCACCGGTGAATCATCCGCACAGTCGGTGCGACCCAGACGTTGGTTCTCGCGATACGTATTACCAATCGGCATTTTGCTGGGCTTCATCGCCCTGCTGGGTGCCGCGACCGGGCGGCAATTGTTGCCCGCGCACAATGTGACGGTCACCCCCGTGATCGTCAAACGTTCCGCAGTCCAACAGGCCGGATCGACACTATTCCAAGCGCCAGGATGGATCGAACCTCGCCCCACTGCGATTGCGATTGCGTCGCTGGCACCCGGTGTGATCGAAGAATTGTTGGTCGTCGAAGGCCAATTCGTTCAGGAGAATGAGGCGATCGCAACGTTGATTTCGATCGACGCGAAGCTGGATGTCGAGCAGGCCAAGAACTCACTTGCGATTCATGAAGCGGAACTCAATCGCGCGAAAGCGGAACGCGATGCGGCGCAAATTCGGCTGGACAATCCTGTTCATTTGCAGGTGCAGCTTTCCGATGCGCAGAGCGCGCTCGCAAGAGCCCAAACGGAACTTGCCAAGCTGCCATTCTTAATCGAGGCGTCAGAGGCAAACGCAAAATTCGCACGCAGCAGCATGGAACGCCGGCGGGCTGCCCGAGATGCGATTGCGGGACGCGTTTTACAGGAATCTGAAAGCGAACATGCCGCCGCCCACGCTACCTTGCAGGAACTGCGCCAGCGTGGCCCGAATCTGCAAAAAGAAGTCAAAGCACTGCAGGACAAAGTTGATGCGATCGAGAAACAACTGGACCTGCTGGTCGAAGAGACACGCCAGTTGAACGAAGCTGAAGCAAAGGTTCAATCTGCGATCGCACTGCGAGACGATGCGTCATTGCGAGTCCGGCAGGCGGAACTGATGCTCGAACGGAATATCATTCGGGCTCCGATGAACGGGCGTATTCTGCGGCTCATTGCTTCGCCCGGTACGCGTGTGATGGGACTCGACGCGACGGCGGGGCAAAGTTCCAGCACGGTGGTCGAAATGTACGACCCAGCGAGGTTGCAAGTGCGAGCCGACGTGCGATTGGAAGACGTACCCATGGTGACCCGCGGGCAACCC
The DNA here is from genome assembly GCA_963975425.1 of uncultured Pirellulaceae bacterium. GTDB lineage: Bacteria > Planctomycetota > Planctomycetia > Pirellulales > Pirellulaceae > CAXBGS01. Next base: position 35,419 of record CAXBGS010000022.1, on the reverse strand, counting down.
GTCGAAATCGAAACGGCATCGTCCGCAAACGTGATTCAAGGGCGTGTCCTGCAGACAACAAGTTCGGCAAACATTCAAAAGAATACACTCGAAGTCAAAATTGAATTGATTGAACCGCCCTCGACCGTCAGTCCTGAAATGCTGGTGACCGCCACGTTTCTCGCGCCACCAACAGCCACACCGTCGACCGAGTCGACGGAAACGGAGCGAATGTTCGTTCCAAAATCATTGATACAGTCCGGGGATGATGGTGATTTTGTTTGGATCGTCGACGCCGAAGAACTCGCCCGTCAGCGATCAGTTGAAACCGCGACCGCCGGAGCAGACGGCTTGATAGAAATCAAATCGGGGTTGCGGCCCACCGACAAATTGATCACCGGTGGCCGAGAGGGCTTGAAGAGCGGCAGTCAGGTGATCGTGACGGGCGACGATCAAGTGTTGGGGTTCAAGTAGTCGCAGATTCGAAGTCACAACCCGCGCATCCACAAAAATGGAAACTCGAAAATGGCATTGTTAGAACTTCGTGGCGTCAGCAAAAGTTTCCGCAAGGGCGATGAAACAATCACGCCGCTCGACAACATCAATCTAGACATCGAAGCCGGGGAATTCGTGTCGCTGATGGGACCGAGCGGGACGGGCAAAAGCACATTATTGAATCTGGTCAGCGGCATTGATCAACCGGACGCGGGAACCATCAAGGTGGCGGGGACGGAAGTGACGGGGTTGTCGCGGAGCAAGTTGGCCGATTGGCGAGCCGAGAATCTTGGCTACATCTTTCAAACGCATAATCTGATTCCCGTGCTGACCGCTTACGAAAATGTCGAACTGCCAACGCTGCTGCTGAAACTGACGTCGACACAGCGCAGACAGCGTGTCGAACTAGCACTGCAAGCGGTCGGACTAAGCGATCGCGCCGACCACTATCCGCGACAGTTATCCGGTGGCCAGGAACAACGCGTCGGGATCGCACGAGCGATCGTGGCGCATCCAAAAGTTGTCGTCGCGGACGAACCGACCGGCAGCCTTGATACCGAGACCAGCGAGCAAGTCCAGGACTTGCTGCAACGGCTGAACCGAGAACTTGACATCACGATGCTCATGGTCACGCACGACAGTGACGCGGCCGGCATCGCATCGCGTCAGTTGATTCTGGACCGGGGGAAGTTTTTGGATGGCGATGCTGCAGATGGAATGGTGGCAATGGGAAGCGTGAAGGAACAGAGTGCCATAAAAAAATACGGCTAACCTTCGCACGATATTTCTCGGCGGCTTTTGATTCATCAATCGCGAAATTTCATGTTCAAATACTTATTCAAAACACTGTGGCGTCACCGCACTCGAACACTGCTAACGGTGACCGGTTCGGCAGTGGCGATGTTCGTGTTCTGCTTCGTCGGTTCGGTGCAAGAAGGCCTGCACCGGTTAACGACGGGAACGGACGCGGACCGCAGCTTGATCGTCTTTCAAGAGAACCGATTTTGCCCCACCAGCAGTCGTTTGCCGGAAGACTACGCTCGCAAGATCCGCGAGGTGCGAGGTGTCCGCGATGTGATGCCGATCCAGGTTTGGACCAACAACTGCCGCGCCAGTCTTGATATCGTTGTTTTCAACGGTGCCGATCCAAACCAAATCCAGAAGACTCGGCCGATCACGCTAATGAGCGGCAATTGGCAACAATTCATGAAGCAACGCGACGCCGCGATCGTCGGTCGCAACGTCGCACAACGTCGCGGATTGAAAACAGGCGACCAGTTTTCGATCGGCGAGATATCGGTCAAAGTCGCTGGCGTCTTTTCGTCGACCATCCCATCCGAAGAAAACTTGATCTACACAAGCTTGGCATTCTTGCAGTACACGCGAGGACTGGACGCAGCCGGCTTGGTCACACAACACGAAGTGTTATTGACCGACGATGCGGATGCCGATCAAGTCGCAACGGCAATCGATGCGAGTTTGCGCGCCGGTTCGGTAGCCACCAAGACACGGCGTAAGGGTGCGTTTCAAGCGAGCACTTTGTCGGACCTGGTCGACCTGATCGGATTCGCTCACTGGCTGGGATATGCCTGTGTGGGACTGGTTCTGTCACTGGTCGCAACGACGACCGTGATGAGCGTGCAGGATCGAATCAAAGAGTATGCGGTGCTGCAAACGATCGGCGTACGCCCGCTTCATGCCATGCGACTGGTTTTAGCCGAAAGCACAATCTTGTGCTTGATCGGAGGAATCGGAGGCACCTTGTTGGCAACCGGAGCCCTGGCGCTCGGCGGATTCGCGATTGGTGCGGAGGGAGCCACGATTGCCTTTCGACCATCGTACGGTTTGCTGACAACCGGAACAGCCGTCTCATTGTTGGTCGGTATCGTTGCAGGAATTGCGCCAGCGATTCAGGCCGCCACCGTGCCAATCGTCGATGCACTGCAGGAAGCGTAAGCCAAGATTGGAACCGTCGGGTGTCGACGACAAGCGTGTCGACTTGGCCTGATACGACACGAATGGCCAAGCCATCGGTTAGGTCCCAACCAGTTCCGCGATCGGCTTGCCGTCATCGACGATCGGCGTGGGCCGACCGTTGAAGTCTTTGATGAATACGTTTGACGAATCGATGCCAAGGTGATGATAAATCGTGGCCAGAAAGTCGCCTGGACCGCAGTGGCCTTCGATCACATCTTCACCACGTTTATCCGTGGCCCCGATGTATCGGCCTGTTTCGATTCCACCACCGGCCCACAGATTCGAAAAAGCTCGCGGCCAGTGGTTGCGACCTGGCTGTTGCGTTCCTGCCGCGGCGCTCGCGTTGCCCGCGCCGGTGCTGGGCTGATAGTTGATTTTAGGTGTCCGCCCAAACTCGCCAGTCACGACGACCAAGACTCGCTCGTCGAGCCCTCGCTGATAGATATCTTCGATCAACGCTGAGACGGCTTGATCGTAAGCATCGGCACGAAATCGGAGCGCATCAAAGACATGATGATTGACAGCGTGATCGTCCCAGTTACCAACCCGAGCGCAAAGAGGGCCATGCAGACTGCTGGTCAAAACCTCCACACCCGCTTCCACCAAGCGCCGGGCTAAGAGTAGCTGTTGTCCCCAAGTATTGCGTCCGTAGCGATCACGCGTCGCATCATCCTCGAGCGACAAATCAAATGCGTCTTTTGTTTTCGGATTAGTCAACAACGCCATCGCTTGCGTTTCGAATTCGTCGAGTGCTCCCATTTCGCCATACTGATCGAACGCTCGGGTCATCGTGTCTAGCTTGCGGCGCAAATCGACGCGCCGACCAAGGCGTTGGACGGCGGATTCATCAGACAAACCAATGTTGGGAACAACGAATTCTGGCGAATTCGGATCGCCGACCACGGAGAACGGCGAATAGGAATCGCCCAGGTATGCCGGCCCTGTGTATTTCAGCGGCGGATTAACCCCGACAAATCGCGGCAACGGATTGTCACGTGGTCCGTCTTCGGATCGCAGATAATTGGCAACCGACATCCAGTCGGGCAAACGAGGTTCGGGCTTGTCACGCGTGTCGGAGTCGCCCGAAAGTAATTGCATCGATCCGGCCGGGTGGCCGCCCGCGGTCTGGTGCATCCCGCGCAGGACGGTGAACTTGTCTGCAATCTTTGCCTGTCGCGGCAATAATTCGGTGAAATGCATCCCCGGAACTTTAGTAGCGATCGTGCCGAAAGGACCACGATACTCGCTGCCGGAATGGGGCTTGGGATCATAAGTATCGATGTGCGAACAGCCGCCCGGCTTCCAAACCATGATGACAGCAGTCTTGCTACGTTCGGAACTTGCCGCGGCGTTGGCCGCACGCATTCTCAATAGCCCCGGCAGACTGAGACTTCCGAATCCGGCTAACCCCATTCGCAAGAAAGCCCGTCGCGATGCCTCGGCATGTTTCGCGGAACCGGTATTTCGCGACGAAGCTAGTGGCCCAGGGCAATGATGTTTCTCGCTAGATCGTTTCATTTTGACTTGCTTGTCGATTCGGAAGTGTCAGTTGGGAGGACACGGATCGTGATTGGTCGTGAAACCATGATGTCGACCGTATCAACTGTTTTGATCTTCTTGGTTTTGGCTGCCGTTAGGCCAACCGACGGTGACGAAGGCCCGTTTTCACCGGGCGCGTATTTGACAACTCCGCCGCCATAAAACGCGATCGTGTAATCGCCGGGTGGCGTCTTCAGCTTTGCTAAATCCAGAACGACCTTTGATGTTTCCGCTTTCAGTGGCAGATCAAATACCGGATTCGATTCAAACCCATTGCCAAATGTATTGGCTTTGATGTTTGCACCGGAAAAGTCAGACCTTTGCAAGTGCGTCAGGGGAATCGTTAACTTTCGCCCTTCGACCGCTTCCCAAACCTTGTCCGATTCTGCCGTCAGGGTCAGCGGCGCATACTCGGCGTTACCAACCGACACGACGACGTGTTCCAGTAATCGAGGAACCGGAATTTCCGTTCGCGCGTTTTTGACGGGCCATGTCATTGATGCCAATCGACAAGGCCTCACGCACTCTTTTCCGTTGATGATCGCTGTGCCGATCATTTTGGCGTGTGTCCATCCGAGTTCAGCGCCGGGCTCTGCACTGATCAGGATGATCCCACGTGACTTGCCCGATGCGATTTTAATTCCTTGTGCCGTTACACACGGCGGCAAATCTTGCATCGACAACGAGATCGGGCCATCGAACCCGTCACGACGCAGTGCTGCCACTTCGAGCGCCATCGTCGCGCCCGGCCGCAGCGCGATTGGCTTGGACAATACATTGCGATCTCCATTTCGCAGGCCCATGTGTAACGCCCAACCGGCCAGCGCAAAGTCGGGCTGGGCCTTGCGGATGATCAAACGATATTGATTACGCCGATCCGAACGCGTCCCACCAAAGAGGTCCGAGAGACGCAATTGGTATTGCCCATCGGCCGGGACCACGAATTCCCCCAATACATCGGACGAACCCGTGTCATAGTGCGGCCCATCGTACGAGTAGCCACCCGTGGAAACTTTGATGGGGCTAGCGATGTCCGAAAATTCCGCAACATCGACCCACGTTTCGGATTTGCCCGCCGCGTTCTGCTGCTGGATCAAAACGGTCGGGTTGGTCGGCAATCCTAGACGCTGCGAAGCCACTTCGATCCACCACACGTCGCCCTTTTTCGCTTCGAACTGAAACAAATCGACGTCGGCCGACGGATAGAACCGCCCCGCGATATCGCACGGCAGACTGATCCGCTGCGCCGTCGAGCAATCGGCATGCGACTGGTCGTCAAGACTCGCTTCATTGGATTGAGCCTTTGCGGACAGCCCGTGCGGAGGCCAAGAAAATTGCAAAACCTCTTTTGTGGTTTCGGGCGGCGGCGGAACGTGATCCCCCACAACCCCGCGTATCGTCAATCGATAGAAATAATCAGCCCCACCCTGGAAAGTTAAGTCGTGAACTTTGATGACGTAGTCGCCGTCATCCGGCGCCACAAAATCCAATCGATCGCCGAGACGTTCTGCCACCAGATCACGTCCTTGCGAATCGGCAACGATCACGACAGGGTTCAACCGAGAATCGATACCGCGGGCCAGACAATCGATCACAAGACGTTGATCTTTTTTTGCCGCGAACAGGTAATGATTCACCGCACGAACGGGAACGGTTGCGTTGCAGGTGGAATCGACCGGAAGTCGCTTCGCGCGGTCTAGCGAAGTCGTCGGGTCATCTTGAACAAGTTCCGACACATCACCGACCGAAAAAATCCGCGAGGTTGAAACTCCATAAGACGTCACCACACAGGCCTCATAGATTCCCGGCGGGCAATCCTCGGAAATCGAAACGGTAAAGGTATTCGAGCCCGTTTTGACATCATCCGTTTCGTCGTCATCCGCGATTGACTTGACGGCTTTGATACCTGGATGCGAAAACACCAAATCACTTGCCGTTTCCAGCAACTCACCCGCGACGGTCACTTCGAATTCCGAACCGACTTGCCCACCCATCGGCATCGTTGTCAGCAGTCGCGGAACCGGCAAACAGACTGATTGTGCCGACACGTTTGACGAAGCCAGAGTCAGGACAAGCAAGACGAGGCCACTGGACAACGATGTCCAAGATCGGCAGTCATGGTTCATTGGCGGACAATTCAAACGGATCATCGATTTCGCATTAGTGATTGAACAAGAATTCTTTGGTGTTGATGATGGCCCATAGCAGATCTTGCAAACTCTCTTTTTCCGCGGATTGCGGATCAATGGATTTACCGTCTTCGTCGACGCGTGACTGCTGCAGATAAGCAGTAGCAGTCCCCAGCTCGTCCGCAGTCGGTGATCGCGAAAGCGCCGCCAAATAGATTTGTGTGACGCGTTCCTCCGAGGATTCACAACTATCCAGTAACGTTTGCAGACGGCCTTTCGGTGCTACCAGCTTGTCCTGAATTTCCTTTGCATTGAGGAAGTGCAAGCTCTGGCCCAAGTTTGCTGATTGCACTCGTTCGCATTCGCAAACACTCGAGCTCTCTGGTCGGCCGAAAACCCGTAAGAAATCAGAGGACGCGTTGTAACTGTTGTCCGGCAGCGCGACGGCTCGCGTCCCCAGGGGCAGGTCCGCAAAACTTGTCCGCGATCCCGCCACATCGTCAATCGAATCGAGTAAGACTTCCGCTTGCATTCGACGAGGGTAAAACCGCGAGTAGTTCTGTCGATCGGCAAGATTTGCATCATTGGGGATCGAACTCAGCTGGTACGCATTGGACTGAGTGATAACGCGCACCAGATCTTTCAAGTCGAAACCCGAATCCACAAAATGTTTCTCGAGCGCGGCGAGCAGCTCAGGATTGGTGGGCGGATTGGTGTCACGCAGATCGTCCTCGGGTTCGACGAGCCCGCGGGCGAAGAAGTGCTTCCAGTAACGATTAACAAGTGCTTTGGCAAAGAAAGGATTGTCCTTTGAACTCATCCAATCCGCCAACACCAGCCTTGGATCGACATCGGCTGCGATTTCGCCGACGGAATCCCCCAACGCCATGGGGGAAAGTTTCTGTCCGGTCTTTACGTTTTCGGCAAACGCGATTCCACGTTCGTGGAAGATCAAGTCTTCGCCCCGAACAGTCGTGGGTTTGCGACCGACCTGGCTAAAGAACGCCGTTAGCGAATAGTAATCACCCTGGCTCCATCTTTCGAATGGATGATGATGGCACTGTGCGCACTGCATCCTCACACCAAGGAACAGCTGCGCGACGTCTTCGATTTGTTGCTTAGGATCCGTCACACGCTTGTACCAGGCGACCGGCGGATTATCGAGCACGGTTCCCGTCGAGGCTAACAGTTCGCGGACGATTTGATCGTATGGCCGATTCGCTAAAAGGCTGTCGCGAATCCAGGCGTGAAATGCGAAATTGGACAGAATATCCGTACCGGAATCGCGTCGATTTTTCAGCAACGCGGTCCACTTGTTGGCAAAGTAGTCTGCGTAGCCCGGACCGTCCAACAACGACTGGATCATTCGATCACGACGATCCGGCCGGGTGTCGTGAAGGAAAGACTCTGTTTCCTCGGTTGTCGGAATGCGACCGGCAATGTCCAGCGTCACGCGGCGCAGAAAGACGGAATCGTCACAAATCGGCGAGGGAGGAATGCCTAGCGTTTTGAGATTAGAAAAGACGAACTTATCAACAAAGTTCTTTTCGGCAGGTAATTCGAACTGTTCCTGCGACAAAGGTATGGCGGCTGAGAAAACAGACGTTTTGCCTTGATAACGAACCATCACCGATGCTTTGCCAGGGATATCCTGGGCAGTGGCCACACCGGCTTGATCGACTTCGATCATGGCCTGATCATTGGATTCGAAAATCGCCATGCGAGTGACATCGCGTTTGGTTCCGTCCGAATAAAGCGCCGTGGCTCGAAGCGTTTTACGTTGACCGGGCCGCATCACACCTTGTTTCGGACGCACTCGAATCGACAACAATTCGGGTTCGTTTTCGATTCGCGGCGGAGCCCCCTGCTGAATCCAGCGGCGGATCAAATGATATTCATCCGAACCGTGTTCGATCCGTACGCCACCGCCATGTGATTGTTTCCCGGTCGCCTTGATCAACAGCAAACTTTCTTCGGCGGCCGCGGGAAAAATGCGACGACCACGTGCTTCCAAGACGATGTGGTCGTAGTCCTCTTGTGGTTCGAATCCGAGCAACGAAAGCTGAAACCCGTTCCGACCACCATTCGCTTTGGCGTGGCAAACACCCGCATTGCACCCAGCTTTGGTGAGTACGGGGACCACGTCGTTCGTAAAACTAACGGGACTCGCCGATCCATCCGCCGCATCACTTTCAGGACGTATGTCCGTTCTTATATCTGCTGGTACGTCCGTTGAATCGACCGTCGACACAAGCTGGGTGCTCGCGTCCGCACCGGTCGCGTCTTGCACGACACCAGAACGCGCGAAGCATATCAACAGGATGAACGTCAACAAGACCGGACGACCAATGCAAAGATTGGTAAGTCGAACTTGCCGAATCGTATTCCGCCTCTGAGACTTTAAATTCATGTCCGAGGTCGCTTTGGTGGGATGGGTGCCGTAAACGGCGGCGGGGAGGCCTTGATCGGCCTGAGCGTGAGTATATTAAGAAGCCCTCCCGACGTCCAATCGATTCTTCCCACCCCATCATCGAACTATGTTCCGATTTTTCGGTCAATGGCGATCACACCGAGTTTCAATCCTGGTCGCGGCAACTCTCGTCATGCTGCATTTTGTCGCATGCAAGAGAGCAAGCGCCGAAACGATCGATCGAAACGCCGACCGAACGGGAAACCAAGCGGTCGACTTTCGCACCGAAATCTTTCCAATCCTGCAGCGTAATTGCATCGCCTGTCACCGTGAAAACGAATCCGAAGGCGATCTTGTTTTGGAAACCCCCGCTGCGATGTTGCGTGGCGGCGATAGCGGACCGGCGCTGATGATCGATGACGCGGCGGAAAGCTTGATACTGACACGGGCACGCAGCACCGATGATTCCATGATGCCACCGGATGACAACTCGGTCGGTGCAAAACAACTGACTGAGAAACAGCTGAGACTGCTCGAACGCTGGATTCGTCAAGGCGCAAGCGACACACGCGTCCACAACGATCACGCGACAGCATGGCAACCCATTCCCGACACGATCCGTGCGATCAATGCGCTCGACGTATCACCCAACGGAAAATGGGTCTGTTTTGGCTTGGCGAACCAAGTCGTCGTGTGGGATGCCGTTATGCAACGAGAAGTCACGAGGCTGATTGATCCAAGCATCACGTCCAACGCTGCCGCCGCGCATGACCTCGTTCAATCAATCGCGTGCTCTCCCGACGGGCAACGCATCGCAGCCGGCGGTTTCCAAGCCGTCCGACTTTGGAAAAAAACGCACCAACCCGCTGCATCGACCACTGTGGATGACATTCTCAGCCGGGCGATTGGCCCGATTGCGGTCGATCACGCTCGGACGAACATTGCGATTGTGAACGCAATTGGCGAAGTGGAAATATGGAACACGAACGATCGTGCAAAGCGATGTTCCCTGCTCGTATCCGCCGATCCGATCAAGCAAATGCAGTGGGCATCCGAAGTCGAAATCCTGTGCGTCGTCGATGAGATCGGTCGAATGTTCATCATCGACGCCCAGCACGGCAAGATCATTGCCCAGTTGGATACTCGCACGATCATCGATCATTTCAGTATCGCAAGCGACGGAGCGACAATCATCACGATCGTCGACGGGCATGCAGAGCACTTCCAATTCACAGCGAAAGCGAAAAGTAAAGCGGCGACGATCCGTCGAGTTCGAAAACATTCAACCAAAGCGACAGATGTCTCCTCGGCAATCGCTTTGGCGGGCAATCCGAAAATGGCAATTTTGGGCACGCGGGGCGGTAAAGTCATGCTGGTTGACTTGACGAAAAACAAAGTCACTCGCACGCTGACACACGGTTCGGCAATCACTTCGCTGGCGGTGCTTGCCGAAAACACCAAGGCCGACAACAGCAAGAATGAAAGCACTCAGTTGTTGACCGGGGGAATCGATGGTGATGCGAAACTATGGTCGCTGAACGACGGTAAGCTTGTTGCAACCTATCCAACTCATACTCAATCAAACGATATCACTGAAAAAGAGCTTCATGATGTCAAACGACAACAAGACCACGTCGCGCGGCTGAATGCGAAAACAAAGTTGCTTGAAGACCGAGTCAAGACCGAAGAAGAAACGGTCGCAAACAAAGCCAAGGAACTGTCTGAACAAACCAAGAAGCTCAAACAGATCGACTCGGACAGTGATGACGCGAAAGAAAAAACGCAGGAAGCAGAAAGTGCAATCGACAAGTTAAAGAAAACGCTTGCGGCGGCGAGAAAAGCGCGGCAACTCGCGGCCTCGGCGATCCCGCCCCACAACCGTGAACTCTCGCTCGCGTCACGTCGCTTGCAGGCCTTTCAACGGGCGGCCGACTTGCGAGAATTATCGATATCGCAATCCGAGATTATCGCGTTCGATTCCGAAGAGTCTCGAGGGCTGATCGCGATCCTGCATCGCGATGGCAGTGCCCAAATCATTCATCGTGAGACCGGTCAGTCGATCGCGTCGTTGCGATTTGGATCGTCGGGCGACCGTCTCGATGATCAAGCGAGTTCGGGACTTTGCTTCTTGGCAGATCGGCTCGTTCGATATCGCCAGGATCATCCGGCCGAGAGCCTATTACGGACTCCGCGCTGGCAGCTTGAGCGAGTCCTCACCACAGCAAAGACGATGGCGACGTCGGAACAGCCGAATACCGAGACGGATCGCATCCAAGGCCGCGTGACTTCGCTGACGTTTCATCCCGATGGCAAACTACTGGCGATCGGATGCGGTACCCCGAGTCGCGCCGGTGACGTGAAAGTATTTGCGGTCGAGACCGGACGACGCATACGAGAATTTGATGCGATCCACAGCGACACGGTCTTCAGCATGTCATTCTCTGATGATGGCGACACCCTGGCTACCGCGTCGGCCGATAACAACATCTGTTTGCTAGATGTTGCTGAAGGCACTGCGGTTAAAACTTTAGAAGGTCACACCGGGCATGTGCTCTCGCTTGCCTGGAACGCAGACTCTCAGACGATCGTTTCGGCAAGCGCAGATTTGACGGTTCGACTTTGGGATTCCGAATCAGGTGAAACGACCAGCAAGGTGACTGGGTTTGCCAAAGAAATCACAGCGGTAGATTTCGTCCCCACCGCGTCCCAAGCTATCGCGGCCTCGGGCGACGGGCGAGTTCGGTTGTTCGACTCGACAACTGGAAAGACAATTCGCAGCTTTACCGCCAAGCCATCCGCACCGCTGACCGAGTTTTTATTCACAGCCAAATTATCACCCGACGGAAAGCGATTGTATGCCGGCGGACGCACCGGCACCCTATGGGGCTGGACCGTTGCCGATGGAAAGCGGTTTGCCCAGTGGCCAGAGTCGCAATCGATGCCAATATCAACGGCCCCGTAAAGATCCCGAGTCCAACAACTCTGCCGAATGCATTTTTGGCGAACGTATCTTTGCTAAATGCATTCCTACCGATCACCCGGCGCGGTCGCCGTGGCTTTGATAGACTCGTTTTTGCAGCGGAGCAAACATTCCGTTTTCCGAATAACGTCCAAACGCCTTGGGGAGACGCGACCAAAATGAGATCGTCAATTGCTCTGATTCTTTCGCTGTTCGTCTTGTACGGTCTCAGACCAAAATCTAGCGAGGCGGAAGACCATGTCCGTCCAAACATCGTCCTGATTCTGGCGGACGATCTTGGCTGGGCGGACCTGGCCTGTTATGGCAGCGATCTGCACGAGACGCCCAACCTTGATCGGCTGGCCCAACAGGGTGTGCGATTTACCGATGCCTACTCGGCCAGTCCCGTTTGCACACCCACGCGAGTATCGATCCTGACGGGCAAACATCCTGCACGTCTTCATATGACGATCTGGCGAGAATCGGCACTCAACAGGGGAAATCGCCAGCTGCTGGAACCGGTGTGTGTCGATTCGCTGCCAACGGGCGAAACGACCGTTGCCGAACTCTTACGAGACGCCGGATACTACAACGTGCATCTGGGTAAGTGGCATGTCGGTCGTGCCGAAGGATATCCGCAAGCTCATGGTTTTCATCGCAATATAGGTGGCACATTGTGGGGTGCACCCCAGACGTTCTGGTATCCATTTGCGGGTGACACATATTTTAAAGACTGGCGTTACGTTCCAGATCTAGAGCCGGGCGAAACGGGTACTTATTTGACCGACGTTTTAACGGATAAAGCGATCAACGTGCTGCGAGAACGAAGTGCCACGGAGCAACCGTTTTACGTCAACCTTTGGTATCACACCGTTCACACGCCAATCGAAGGCAAGCCGGATCTGGTGCGATACTATGAGGAAAAGATCAAAGACCACCATATCCAACGGAATCCGTATTACGCTGCGATGGTTCATAGCTTGGACGAAAACGTGGGCCGAGTCTTAAAAACCATTGATGAACTCGGAATTAGCAATAAGACACTGGTCGTGTTTTCATCGGACAATGGAGGTTACGTCAAATCTTGCAAACTTCACAGAGGTTTACAGGTCGCCAACAACTCACCGCTTCGTAGCGGCAAGGGTTCATGTTACGAAGGCGGCATTCGCGTGCCTTTGATCATACGAACCCCCAACATGTCAGGCGTCGGTACGTCCGCGGCCAGCACGTCTGCGGACATTACGTCTGCGCCCAGGGGGTCAGGGTCCGGTATGCGGTCCGGCCAACAATGCCACCTGCCCGTGTTCTCTTGTGACCTGTTCCCGACGCTGCTGGACGCCGCCGGTATCGAACGAGATTCGGCACGCGACATCGATGGACGATCATTGTCGCCGGTATTGAATGACCCGAATGAAACACTGAACCGAGACGCACTCTATTTTCACTACCCCCATTATTATTCGACAACTTCGCCGGTCAGCGCGATACGAAAAGGCCCGTGGAAACTGCTGGAATACTATGAAGACGGACGGATCGAACTTTACAACGTTGACGTGGACCAAGGCGAAACGTCCAACCAAGCCAGCTCGCACCCCGACCTCGCCGCGCAGCTTCACGCACAGCTGCGAGCATGGAGAATTCGCGTCGGAGCACTGGAGCCGGAATGGAACACGGCCGCCACACGTTAAACCGCGGCCCCATCACTGTTGCTGGACTATCAAGACCGACGGCAACGAACACGCCGGCGGGCGACCCGGACGGGCATCCTGCATCTCTCTTTGATGGATTCGTTCGACCGCCAAGCCGGCCAAAGCCAGTTGGCCGGCGGAGAAACGGGCGCCATTCACACCGGGCGTCTAATCGTCGGTCGAAGTTAGCCAGTACACGTGAACGGAAACCAAGCCGTCGATCGATCGACAACTTCGTTCCCGTCAGGGCCCCGCTGTATCGAATCCGACGACGGCCGATTTCAGCCATCCGTACCAAACGATCCCCAGTGACCGGCAAGTCGGGCAAACGCGTGCGGATTGCAATTCCGCAGAAAGCGAGGTGACGGTCACCGAGGACGACAACTAGGACTGCGCGGGCATCACTCCCGAATCGTTAACCGAGGAACCGAATCCTGGGACGACCGACGCCCTGAAAATTGCCAATATTGGGCAGCACTTTGTTCAGGTCTCCCGCAGGAACCCCAAACCACTGAACCAATTCTCGGGCGTATTCGTCCACTGCCGTTGTGGGGATCAGTCGTCCGCGACCGGTGTCGATCGAACCACCATCGAATGTTGGATTGGTAAGGTCGGTCGGATAGTCACCATAGACCTGACCTCCAGCCACACTGCCTCCCACAACCAAATGGTTTCCTCCCCACGCGTGATCGGTTCCGTTGCCATTGCTAGACAACGTTCGGCCAAAGTCCGACGCAGTGAAGGTTGTCACTTTATCGGCGACGGACAAATCGACTGTGGCTTGATAGAACGCGTGAATGGCCTGCGACACTTCCGGCAGCAGTGTTGACTGAGCATTCATCACTTCGTCATGGTGATCCCAACCACCCACGCCGACGAAAAAGATTTGTCGGTTATGTCCGTATTCACTGCGAGCCGCGATCGACTTCGCCACCATCAGCATTTGAGACCCGAGACGTGACGGTGGAAACAGATCGATCGTTTCCTGATCCAACGGACAATCCTCCAAACCCTGCTCGAACGTTGCCGCGGCGCGTTTGGCACGCGATTGTGACTGCGTGAACGTCTTCTCGAACAGATCGTCGTAACGACGTGGCGATGTTGAATTGACGTTCAAGCCCGCGATCATTCGATTCGTAAATTTCGCATACAGTCTGTCACGTTCATCGGTTGAACCAAGTCCATCTAGAATTTCAGCACCGTTGGTGCTAACGGAATAGGGAACAATACCGCCACCGGTTTGAAAGATATTCACGCCGCCGAGCGAAATGTTCATCGCAACGGTGCCCGAGGTATTCTGGTCTTTGACCTCGCCACCCAAACGCCCACCCCATCCCGTTTTTTGGCTGCGGGTTGCAGGATCGGCGGTCTGCCAGTGACGGATCAAGTCCGAGTGCGAGAACAAGCCGAGCGGAAGTGACACGCCGTTGTCGAAATCATTCATCGTGGTCGGCCTGACCAGCGATCCAACGTTGGCAATGCAAGCACAGTTACCTTGGTTGAATAGATTCCGTATTTCCTTCATGCCTGGGTGCAACCCAAAGTACCGACTGGTGTCCGAGTCGCGGATTCGCCACAACCCCTGTCGCCAAACATCCGGGTTGGTGCGGTCGGGCGATTTCGGCAGGGCCACCCCGTCGCTTTCTCCCGCAACGCCGCCGCGCGCGGCAACATAGTCGGCGTATTCGCCACCCAGGTTCGACGCATTGGCCGGACCGTACGGGGTCAGCATGTTGAACGAGTCATTGCCGCCGAGCAAAAACACGCAGACAAGTGCCTTGTAATCGGACGGATCGCCGGCATCCGCCATCACGTCAGATGCCGCATGCAGACTCATCAGAGTCGACATGACCGCCGGCGAGGCGCTCATCGATGCGCCCGCGGCCAACGATTTCAGAAAAGCTCGCCGGCCCGTCGATGGCAGGTCACTAAAGTTCGTTACAGTTTTGCGAAACATAAGAATATCCCCTGAAATGTCTTAAGAATGAATGAATGACGATCAAAAAAGTCTCTCGGTCCTCGATCCACGGACGATTCCGCCCGATGGCGACAGCGTCCGAGCAACCGATTCGACTTAACTACCGACCGCGCAATCAGCACTCGTCAGCACACACAGGATGATGGCCGTGGCAAGCTCCTCACGTGATGGCGTCGGAAACTGGTCCGCAGCATCACGAATGATGTCTTTGGTTTCTTCCGTCATGGTTCCATGACACAATCGCAAGTCCAATTCACGCAACAGGCGTTCGACCTTTGGATCACCCGGTGTCACGGTCGCCGGCAACATGTTCGATTCCGGCGTCGTATTCAGAGGGTATAAACGCGTTGTCCCGTTGATGCGGGCGCGAATCGAACCGCGGTACAAGTCATCGCGAAATTGATTCGACGTCGAATTATGCGTCACGCCGTCCAAAATTTCGAATTCCGGTGCTGCGAGAAAACCGTTGGGGATTGAAACCGACGGTGAATAAGACAACAACGGACCCGCAGGTTGGAAATCCGGCAGATAGAAATTGAAAACGCTGGGTGACTTATATGCGGCTTGCCCAAACTGATCCGTCAAAGGCCGAATATAAAAATATGGATGCGTGTCACGAGAGACGCGAAACGCTCGCATGAACGCGGCGTATCGAACCACCGGTTCGCGTAGCCGCGAACGTTCCGTCGAACCTCGCCTGGCCAGAAAGTCTGTCGTGCCAACATTGACCAACTGAACCCCTCGCCAAGCCTCGACATCCAGCAAGATCGCCTTGATGACCGCCTGCATGTTGCCGCGAACACCGGTGCCGTCGTCATTGAACGCCGACGCGACACGACTGACATAGCCTCGTGTCGGATTTGATCTGACCAACCGCTGAATCAGCAAGCGGCTGATGAACGGACCGGCGTTCGGATGATTGGATAAGTTATCCATCGCCGCGTTGATATCCGCGTTCCCACTCTGACCGGCCGGCAAGGTCTGTCCTTGCAATAAAGACTTGGCATCCGTGTCGTGCTGCCCCTGAAACATCACCATGTTTTGATTGTAATTCCGAGGTCGATAGAACCGCGGCGGGTCGGTGGTGACGCCCGCATAGGTGTAACCGGTAAAGACTCTCGCGAAGGTTTCGATATCGGAATTGTCGTACGTCTCGATCGGATTATCATTGGCGTCTTTCAGGATGACGCCTTGGTTGTTCAATCGATACAGCCCGATCGAAAACAGTTGCATGACTTCGCGGGCATAGTTTTCATCGGGCAATCGATCGCCGGCGGCTTTGCGGTTGAGCACGTGACTTAAGAACACACCCATGATTGGATGTACGGTCACGCCTTTAAGAATATCGCGATAGTTTGTGAATGCTTTGGCAAGCAACATGTCGTAGTATTTCGACACGCCGTAGTACCTGGGGTTGCCACTGGAGTCCACACCGTTTGAGTTGAATCCCGCTCCACGGTCATTGATCACAAAGATCTGGCTGAGTGCCCAACCGACGCGTTGGCGAAGTTGATCATCGGCCGTTAGCACACGATGCCACCACGCATAATCGCGATAGCTGCCGTTTCGCTGATCGATGGTGCGTCCGTCACTTTCAAACATCAGCTTCATCAAATTCGTATGCCGCCGAACCGGTTTTGCGAATTGCTCGTCGATCCATTCCTCGCATGCCTCGTCTCGACCAATCTGGTCCATTCGCGCTGCGAGGTTATTGATGTCGGCGGCGCGCGGTCCGAATGTCGCGTGATGCAAGAATTGACTCGCCCGCACTTTGTTCTTTAGCGAATTTCGCTCTGCCACCGTGTCCGCTTCGAACGTTCCTGCGAAGGAACTTGAAATTGCCAATAGCCCAATCAGCAGTGGCAGATGACACCGAAAAAAACTGAAATGATGCCTCAATGAACCGGGTGTTTTCATCACAAAATCTCCCTCAAGATGACTGAAATCGATGAAATAGAAGCGCGGCCAGACACGGATGTGCCTGACATGGCCAGCGCTAAATTGCCCCAAGCCCTCGTCAGTCGATTGGGGCCTCGATTGAGATATTGCCCCGAAATTGCACCTGTACTGAAAAGCCCAGTTGGCGGACTTTGTGACGGATTGATCTTTCCAATGCAAGAACATTCCATCCATAAACTGCAAATAAGGTCATGACACGCCCCCTTGAGAGAAGTTCTTCGCCGCAACCGGAGTGATGAACACCTGCACCGTCGCGTGCATCGGATCGACAAAACGGTTTGGGTTAGGCAGCTCCGAAACACTCCCGAGCGTTTGCTTGTCGAGTGATTCGGCGCGACCTTTGCGGTTCACCCACGGCCGCAAAAGAGCCATCCAAATTAGCTGATGGGTAACCGTATTTGGCGATTTGCTCATCTGTGGTTCACGTCATTGTGTTCATCGGCCCAGGACGTCTGAAGTCGCCTGCGGCACTTGGTACATTTTGGTTTCGATGGATGACCATCGTCCCGCTACCACCGCCCCGCCCACGCAGAACTCACCATGAAATACGCATCGCTTATTTTCGTTTTTGTCGTCAGCCTTTGCGTGACCTCGCGTGCGGAGACACCGGTCGCGCCTTCGCTGGCCCGCCCGAACTTTGTTGTCGTTCTGGTCGACGACTTGCGATGGGATGAGATCGGATGCATGGGGCACCCGTTTGTACGCACCCCGAATATCGATCGAATTGCCAACGAGGGGGTGCGTTTTCGAAATGCGTTTTGCACGACGCCGCTTTGTTCACCCGTACGAGCATGTTTGTTAACAGGACTGCACACGCATCATCATGGCATCCTCGATAACACCGATCGCAGCGAACAAAGCCACTCGCTCAATACGTTCCCGCGGATGTTGCAGAGTGAGGGATATCAAACGGCGTATGTCGGCAAGTGGCACATGGGTAACGACGATACACCTCGGCCTGGGTTTGACCACTGGGCAGGACTGAAAGGACAAGGCACATCGTTCGACCCGATGGTGAACGTCAACGGCCAGCACAAACAGTTCAAAGGTCATACGACCGACGTGTTGAATGAACTAGCGGTTTCCTTCGTTCACGACGCAAATAATGCTCGTGGCGTCGACGCAAAGCCGTTCTGTTTGTATGTGGCACACAAGGCGCTGCATCCAGAACTGACGCAACGTGCCGACGGCAGCATCACCGATCCCAACGCGTCCAAGTTCATACCTGCCGATCGTCACCGCGAACTTTATGCCGATGACGCGATTCCCAGACGGTTGAATGTCCTGGATTCACTGAACGGCAAACCGGCCTTGCAACGCAAGGTTCGCGGACTTAAGCCGCTTGGCCAATCGACGGGAACATCGGACGAAACCGTTCGCGATCGGCTGCGTATGCTAGCGGCAGTGGATGACGGCGTGGGCCAACTGCTTGACGAACTGGAACGCAACGGTCTGCTGGACGATACCGTTGTTGTCTTTACCAGTGACCACGGCTATTGGTATGGCGAGCATGGATTGAGCGTCGAACGTCGACTCGCTTACGAAGAAGGCATTCGCGTCCCCTTGTTGGTTAGATACCCCCGGGCGATCACCGCCGGAAGCCTGGTTGACGCTTTTGCGTTAAGTATTGATTTGGCACCGACGGTCCTGGAATTGGCCAAGGTTGATCGATCGATTGCACTCGACGGGCAAAGTCTTGTACCGCTGTTTGGCGGCACACCGCCCGCCAACTGGCGCACCTCGTTCTTGATTCAATACAACACGGACACCGTTTTCCCGCGAGTTCACAAAATGGGGTACCGCGCCATTCGCACGGCTGGCTGGAAGTACATTCAGTACCGAGAACTGGATGGAATGGACGAGCTGTACAACCTGAGGAGCGATCCCTATGAGATGCACAACCTGATCGATCAGCCGAGTGCGAAGTCAGAGCAAAAACGACTCAAGGCACAGCTGGCCGAACTGCTAAAGGCCGCCTCGTAAATCAGCGTCGTCTCGAAACCGGAGCGTGCAACGATACGTACTCCGCAAATTAAGAGAGCGACCCGGTAGCCAACCCTTGTCGGTTCCGGAGCGCTTGTGCGCTCCGGAGGGTCCGCACGTTTCCGAGGGTTACACGTTTCCGAGGGTTACACGTTTCCGTGGGTCCGCGGCCTATCTTCACCCGATCAGCGTCGTCCTTCTGCCGGCACGATGAACCGATGCACCGCTGGGTGAGGGTCGAACCCGACGTTGCTTTGGCGACTTGATGCGTGCGAGACCGGTTATTCCAACATTGACGGTCAGGCCAGCGATTTGTCCACGAAGTAGAACGATCCGTCGACTTTTCGGCCGCCGCACGCCCCGGCGTCTCCCATTTGTTTGTGTCGAGCTCGAATTTTTCATGCAATTGGGGGTATTCCACCGTGTCAGCTGATCGACCAAGCACCGAACGTAAAGCACTGCAAATCAACCTGGATCCGCGCCGCTACGGATCGTTCGCCGAAATCGGAGCGGGCCAGGAAGTGGTGCGATGGTTTTTCCGCGTCGGTGCCGCGGCAGGCACGATCGCCAAGAGCATGTCGGCCTATGACATGTCCGTCAGTGACGCGATTTATGGCGAATGCGAACGCTACGTGTGTCGTCAACGTCTGGAAGACATGCTGCAGCGCGAGCACGGCTTGAACCTGGAAAGGCTGAAGGAAAAACGCGGCGACTCGACGGCATTCTTTGCGTTTGCCGACACCGTCTCGGCACGCAACTTTCATGGCACGAACGAGTGTCACGGCTGGATGGGAATCCGATTCCAAGCGCATCCACGCGACGAAGACAGCCAAATCATCATCCACGTCCGCATGTTGGACGCCGACAACGCGGCCCAGCAAGAAGCCCTAGGCATCGTTGGTGTCAATCTGCTGTACGGAGCGTTCTTCCTGAACCATGAACCCGATCAGCTGATCGAATCACTGCTTGATAACCTGAGCACACGCCGAATCGAAATCGACATGATCGAGTTTTCGGGCATCGCGTTCCGACATGTCGACAACAGGGTCATGAGCCTGCGACTGGTTCAACTGGGACTCAGCAACGCGGCAATGTTTGCGGCCAACGGCGAAGTGTTGCAACCGGCCGAAGTCCTGTACAAGAAACCGATCCTGGTCGAACGCGGCAGTTTCCGGCCATTGACGCACGTGAACGTGGACATGCTGCGTTCGGCACAAGAGAATTTTTGCAACGAACCAGATGTAGAATCTCAACAAGTTGTCACGCTTGCCGAGATCACCATGCGGAATTTGACGGCCAACGGTGAAATCGACTTAAGAGACTTCCTGGAACGCGTCGACGTAATGGCCGCGTGTGGGATGACGGTCTTGATTTCGGATTACTTCGAGTACTATCGCCTTGCTGCGTACTTGTCGCGGTACACCAAGAAGAAAATTGGTATCACGATGGGGGCGGGGAGCCTGCACGAACTGTTCGATGAGAAATACTACACTCAGCTAGATGGTGGCATCTTGGAATCGTTCGGACGCATGTTCAAGAACGATCTTAAACTGTACATCTATCCGTTGCTGGACCGAGACACCGGCGAGCTGACAACGGTCGACAATCTAGAAATTGCACCGGAAATCCGCAGTCTGTATCAGTACTTGGTTGAAAAAGGATGCATCGAACAGCTGCACAATCACAACCCAGAACACTTACGAACGTTCTCGCGTGAAGTGCTACGAAAAATCGATGCCGATGATGACAGCTGGATCGAGCATGTGCCGGCGGCCGTCGCCGAGGTGATTCAACAACGCGGATTCTTTGGCTGTCGCCGCAAAGCTCCTGAGTCGCGACTCGACGCAATGATTGCCCCTGCGGCAGTGTTCGACACCAACGTTGTGGGTTCAAGCTCGACCGTTCAAGCCTAGCGATCGGTGCATTTCCACCGAGCAACGCCATGGCTAGAATTAGCCAGGCGTGTCGATCGCTTGCCACAGCACTTACATGAAATCCTGCACGAAGCGGCCGAGACGGGCCGGCAATCAACTCGATTGATCTATCACGTCAAGAATGATATCCGGCAAGTGAAAGCCCTGTTCGTTCGTCTGTACGGCGAACTTGAACATCAAGGGATCGACGGCGTTGGGACACCGGACTATCGAACAATCGAGCACATGCGCGAGATCATGCGACAAGAAGCATTCCCGCTGATCGGGCAGATGGAGATTGAGCTGTACGGCTATGCGCAGAATGACTGTTACGGGTCGTCACGGCATCCCGACGCAAACTGCAGTTTGGTTCTGTCGAGAATTCGCATCGTTCACTAATCCAGGTGCCCCTCGATCCCAATCGTCAGCCGTTACGTCCGATCAATTCGGTGCATCTTTCAATGCGAACGGTTTTTCGGATGCATCGTCGACGCCGATCGCTTTCCTTAGTGCATCGATCTGTGAGGAAACGATGTCTTCTTTTCCGGATAGCTTGAGGAAGTAGTAATCTTCTTCGTTATTCTTTTCTTCGATCACGATCACGTTGACAACGCGACTGTCTGGCGTGGCAATGGTCTTGCGGGCAAACGGTGGACCGTCGGGTTTGTTCCACGTACCGATGGCATCAACAATGATGTATCGACCGGCATCGCACTTGCCCTGCGACATCGTCAGCTTACGATTCTTTTCTTCAAATTGCCCGATCCAACGCTCGACATTTGCCTTCACACCCCCGGTTGGGCCGCCAAAGTGAAAGACGGTTAGATCGGCCGATTGACCTTCGCCACCTGCAATGGCGAATTGTGCAGCTCGCATTTCGGACGTCGTCGCGACTTGTTCCCACTGCACGGGCACCTGCAACGAAAGCGACTTGGCTTGGACGGTTCGTAATTCGGTTGTCGCTTCTGCGCCCGAAACGGCGGATCCAAACGTCGCAGCGATCAGTACAATGCCAAGTTTGATGAACGTTTTCATTTCGTAATCCTCGCAAAAGTGCAAACGGGTTCGTCGTGGAAAGAAGGTTCGTCGTGGAAAGATTCGTACCACAAAAATTGAAGATATCGGGTCGGTTAGCATTCCGATACGTTGACGGGAATCTGCACAGCCAAACCGCCTTCGGACGTTTCTTTGTATTTCGAGTTCATATCCTGTGCGGTTTGCCACATGGTGCGAATCACCGCATCGAGCGACACGCACGCATCGGCGGCAGAACGCTGAGTTGCAAGCTGCGCAGCGGTAATGGCCTTGATGGCTCCCATCGCGTTTCTTTCGATACATGGGACTTGCACCAGTCCACCGACCGGATCACACGTCATGCCCAAATGATGCTCCATCGCTATTTCGGCGGCCTCGGTCGCTTGCATTGGCGTTCCACCGATCAACTCGGTGAGCGCCGCGGCGGCCATCGCTGAGGAGACGCCGATTTCGGCTTGACAACCACCCATTGCCGCCGAGATGGTCGCCCCCTTTTTGAACAGGCAACCTATTTCAGAGGCGGTGAGCAAGAACCGCACATGAAAATCTTCCGGCGGATTCGTAAAGCATTCCGCGTAAAGCAACACGGCCGGAATCACTCCGGCGGCACCGTTGGTCGGCGCCGTCACGACGCGGCCGAATGCGGCATTCTCTTCGTTGACCGCCAACGCAAAACAACTGACCCAGTCCAACACGTCTTGAAAACCGGATGGGCATTGTTTGATGGCGGCGATCCACTGCTTGCAGTCATCCGGTGGCGGACCGCCAAGCAATCGTTTTGCCATCGATGCCGCGCGACGTTTGACATTCAGCCCGCCCGGCAGCACACCTTCGGATCGGCACCCGCGATGGGCGCAGCGAACCATTGCTGTTTTGATTTCATCGAGACCCGCAATCAACTCATCGCTGCTGCGCAAAACGATTTCGTTTTGCATGACGACATCTGAAATCGACAAAGATTCACCTTGGCAATACGCGAGCAATTCGTCTGCGTTCTCGACCGGTCGCGGAAAGCTAGCGGTCGACGCAGCTTCGGTCTCTCCCTCTTTGACCACGAACCCGCCACCGACGGAATAGAAAGTCTCTTCCGCGACAATTGCGTCACTTGACCACGCCGTCAATCGCATGCCGTTAGGGTGAGCAGGTAACTGAACCAAGCCGTGAAATTGGATATCTCGATCGGGATCAAACGGCAGATCAACGCCGCCACGGGTCTGAATACGATGTCGTGACCGAATTGTACGAATCCGAAGCTGCAACTGGTCGACATCAAACGTTCTGGGATCTTCGTCACCTAACCCGAGTTGGACCGCGATATCAGTCCCATGTCCTTTTCCCGTCTTGGCCAGCGACCCGAATAGATCAACCTTGATTCTTGTGATGGCCGACAATTCTTGCGGACTTCGTTCGCACACGAAACGTCTCGCAGCGACCCACGGTCCCATGGTGTGGGAACTGGAAGGTCCCACACCGATTTTGAACATATCAAAGACACTTAACTGCATCGACGGCTTTCGTGACAAGCGGATTCATAAAGCGAAATTTGAATATAGGCTGCGTTTAACCCTACGATCAAATGGGCAGCAACGATGTTCTGCAAAGAGTTGCCGGCCGAATCGTTTGAGTGCAGTTGATTCACCCCGTCACTGGACCTGCAGGCCTTCTGTCACAAGACAACTGCACAAGCGGTTTAGAATCCTTTGCGAAAGCTTGATTTTCGTCGATGCCGGCGCAGCTGATATCCCAATTGGCGATGAATTCCCGTTTTGAACGAAGTGATCGAAAGTCCGGCCAAGAACGACCCCATGCCCACTTGGATCGGCCAGTAGGACTGGACGAATGCGATCCAGCTTGCATTTTCTCGACCATCGGCGATGAAGAGCACGATTGCACAGGCGAACTGGATCGCGGTGACATACAGCCATCCGGTTCGGCGCACCGCGAGGCAGTAGATCATGGCGACGATCCCCGCGGCAAGCAAAAACATCGGTGACACCACCGGTTCCGCCTGGTCCAAATTCCAAGCAACGGCCGAGGCGGCAAGGCATACGCTCGCGGTCGCAGAGCAAACGCGAACAATGCGCGCCAGAGGTGTATCAGAAAACGCGGCGACCAACATCGTGCCGGCAAGCCAAGACGCAGCCGATGCGACGATCCATCGGTTCGCGTCGTTCGTTTGTATTCCGGCGACGGCGATCGATGCGGCCGAAACGGTCACGAACAAAAACCATCGCTTGTCGGATCGCGGCTTGAGAACCGCGTACAGAAATGCGATCGATAAGGCGACCACACAAATCATCCAGCCTTCCGCTCCCCAGGTGGCCGCCATCCCGAGCGGCAACTGGCTTGCGCCAAACGCAAAAAGCGTCGCAATCAATAAAACGGCGCTGCCGCGAACCCGGCGAATCCAAGTGTAACAATAAAAGACAGCAACAACGGCGACACACAGTGTGGTCGCCGAACCAAAGACATCTTGCAGCTCACTTCGCGTCGGCAGAAACGTTTGACCGTCATTGCGGAAACTAAGCAACAACAAAGCCGGTGCCAAAAACAACGCTGTCGCAGCGCGACGACGAAACCTGCCACGACGATCCGATTCGATCAGCAAGACAAGAATTGCGAGTCCGATCGGCATCAACAAGAACGGTTCGAACGAGACGGTCAAGTAATCCGCGCTGAATGACATCCAGATCGCATGTGTCCTTAACCCTGCCAGGACGATCAAGATGACGAATAGACTGAGCGGATAGCACGGCCAGGACCACGGCGTTCCGCTTCCGTGTGTCCATGCGCGACCGTAACGAACCGCGGGAACCAGCAATAGCATCGAGGCGGCGACAGCACACGAAAACAGCATCGCGGACCAATTCCGATCCCCCATCCATTGCTGATTCAGTGCATAGCCGGCGACGACTGGGGCGGCAAAGAACACCACCAATATCGCATACAGGGGCAGTCGGTATCCGAGTCGAAATCGAATGCGACAGAAATGCAACACCGCTTCGGCTGTGACAACAGAAAACAAAAAAGAGCACGACAGAAGCAGCACCGCAGCGTTCCAATTCAACACGCACAGTTCGTCCAGTCCGACCGAAAGTGACACCAACGAAATGAGAACAACCAAGAAGATTGAGCGTGCGTCGTCCCAGACTTTTCCGCATCGAACGACGGCGATGACCGTGACCGCCATCAAAACTGCGTAAGCCGACAAAGCGACCGACAACACGACACCTCGCGAGAACATGTCGCCGATGGAAAGCGTCGCCGCCTGCAACCCATAGATCGTAAACCCACAACTGATCAAATAGAACGGGTTTTGGGTATAAAGCACACGCGCGATCGAACGAAGATGATTCGGATCGTTCATCGATCGTCTCCTTTCCTCTTGAGAATAGAATCAGGGAAATAAAAGACGCTATGACAACCTTCTGACAATGCAGACGGCGTTTGATGTGCTTCGGCTATGGCGTTCTATACGTCCGTTACAATGTTTTAGTTCTGCTAAGGTGCAACGCGAACTGTGTGGCGCATCTTGCATCCGCCCCTGTCAGATTTCCGCGATTCAAGTTCGATGAACGACGACTTTTCCGTCAACGAAGAACGCATCATCGAGCTGACGCCCGATGCGGCTCCATCGAATCGCATTAACGCTGCAAAGCTTGGCATTTTCTCGCTATTGAACGCGGTGGTGTTGTCGGTCAGCGTGGTCACGGACCAAAGCCCCTTTCGATTCACTGCGGACTCGTTTCTTGACAAACTGCTTCATGACTACTGGATGATCGCTGAAACCTGCTTGGTATTCACAGCGATCTACTGGATCGGGCGAGTCCTGATCACATTGGCAGGACGACCGGGCTTTCGAATCGCGGTCGGCCTGATCGCGATGATGCCTGTCGTCTGGTATTGCGATCGTCTCGCGAGAATTTCATTGCAAGACGGTTTACTCTCTGCGACTGCGATCAAGCAACTGATCGCGTTTGCGCCTTTCCTCGATGACTACACGACGCCGGAGACGTTTACCAAGATCGCGATCAGCGGTGGAATCTTTATCGCGGTGGAAGCCGGGTTATTCTTTGTCGCCGGACATCTGGCGAGTTCGCCGCCACGGTCCCAGGAATTACCGCCGTGGCTTTATCGCCGAACCAGCATCACCATCCTTTCAATCACAGGCGTTTTGTTGTTGCTGTGGACGCTGCGCAGCCCGACACATGCCGCGACGATCTATCGTGCGCATCCACAGCAGCATCCATTGTGCATGTTCGGCATTGTCGACCTGCTGATGCCGCCGCGGACGATCATCGATCAGAAGGATCGCGAGCGGATCGAGTCACATCTGCGGCAACATCGCAAATCGCTTGAGCGCATCGAATCACGCTACAGCCAACTGCGTATCGATACGGGATCACCGAACTTGCCAGACATCGTCTTGATCATGGCGGAAAGCTTGCGACACGATGCGATCGCACTGCCACATGCACCCAACTTATGTGAATTCCGAGAATCGTCCATCACTTCGGTGGAACATTACAGCGGCGGCAATTCCACCGAGTACGGCATGTTCACGCTACTGACTGGTCTCGATTCGGCGTTGATGGACCATGGACGACACTGGCCGGTTGCTTTTCCTCAGTTGATGAAACAAGCCGGATACTTCACCGCGTTTTTTGGCTCGGGGCCATACACATGGATGGGCATGTCCGACTTTGTTCGCCCTGAGGACTGGGACGTTTACCATGACGAAGAAGATGTCTTTCCCTATTACAAACGCGACCAGGGCCACGTTGCGCAAATCGTTTCGCTTCTGAATCGAGAAGAGGAAACCAGAGAACACGGTGGCCCGGTCTGTGTCTTTTTTTGTCCCTATACGACGCACTGGGATTACCACTTTGCTGCCGAAGATGAAGTACACAAACCCAGCTTGCAAGGCAATTTGTGGTGGCCCCCTGACCCGAACAAGGATTTGCGAGGTCTGCAGAATCGCTACATGAACAGCATTCACGCCCTGGACCGCGTGATCAAACCTTTGCTGCGGACCGACCATATCGTTGTCTTCGTTGGCGATCACGGTGAGGCCATGTTTGATTACGGGAATCAACTGGTGCATGCCAATTCGCTGTCCCCCGCACAAACACGCACGCCGTTGATCATGAGCATACCTGGGGTGCAACCCCAATCGCTAAAAGGACCGACGCAGCACTGCGACATCTTGCCAACGTTGATACAAGCGATCGGCGCGACGGTGAATCACGGTGAGGTTTTCTCGGGTGCAAGCTTGCTGGCGACCGCGCCGGCGACACGACGATTCATGTTGTACAACGGCAAGAACAAAGCTTGCGGTCTGTTTGCACCGTACGCATCATCCGGAAACGAACTGAACCTGGTGCAGTGGTCCAAGCTGGATCTGTGGAATGCGACCGTGGGCGAAGCAACGGTTCATGAGGAATCAGGATCATTCAAGCAGACGCTGGGCGGCGTGAAAGAACCGTTCCTGCGGGACTTCGATGCCTGGCTGGAAGCCACGCTTGACGACGCCACGCTTGACAATGCAAATGAATGACGCTCGGCACTGTCGCCTTCATCAGCTTCATCTGAAAACTCGGCCCAGAGGAGGCGACTTGCTTGCAGCCTGGACGGACACGACGTTTCGCGGGTACAACACCGCCGTATGAATCAGCAACAAGATCGCTTTGCATTTGGCAAGAATTGGCAATCGTTTTTGTCGACACTTGATGAGAATCGAATCGGCAAGTCGATCGAATCGTTGTCGTCGATGTTAGATGTCAAATCGTTGGAGGGGAAATCCTTTTTGGATATCGGCAGCGGCAGCGGTCTCTCGTCATTGGCGGCAAGCCGCATGGGGGCGGACGTCATGTCGATCGATTTTGATCATGACTCGGTCACTTGCACCAAGGATCTTCGCCACCGGTACACCGCTGATTCGTCGACGTGGGAAATTTCGCAAGGGTCGGCCATCGACAGTGACTTCATGCAGTCACTTGGCCAGTTCGATGTGGTTTACGCCTGGGGTGTCCTGCACCATACCGGCAAGATGGACGTCGCCATCGAAATCGCAGCGGATCGTGTCGCCGAACACGGACTGCTATTTCTTGCAATCTATAACGACCAGGGCGGCGCGAGCCGACGATGGTTAACGATCAAGAAAATTTACCATCGTTTGCCGAGGATACTGCGACCGGCCTGGGTCGTTGCGATCGCATCTTGGTATGAATTCAAGTTTGCCGTGGCAAGGTTTCTGCGTGGCAAAAACCCGCTGCCGTTGGCCGACTGGAAAGCCAAACGTGATGATCGTGGCATGTCGGCCTGGCATGACTGGGTCGACTGGGTCGGTGGATTGCCCTTTGAAGTGGCCACACCCGAAGGCATCATCTTGCCCTTGCGCCGGCGTGGTTTCGTGCTGGAAAACTTACGCACGGTCGGCAGCGGCTGGGGCTGCAACGAGTTCGTTTTTCGTCGCGAGCGTTAAATCGTCGATAAATTCTTGTCGCTGTTTCGGAGAAAGAATATGGCGTCGCCTATTCGTTTCCACCAACACGCGGCGCATCGACAATGCCGGACCGCTTCTTAGACTCGCCGACGGTTCAACGCGGATGATTTCATCGTAGGGAATCTGATAACAAATGATTCCGCAGCGGATCGACAAAGCATCGCGCAGTAACGTGTACCGGCAAGGCAACGTAAAGGCGATCGTCACGACCAGCGTCACCGCGCCGGTCAAGAACATGGCGGACGCATCGGATGGCCGACCCTGCCACCAAAGGTACCCTCCCAATAGCGCAGCCATGACCGGTGCGAACACCAACATCAGGGCGATCCAAGTGTCGATAGCCGATTCGTAGACGGTTGGACGAGAAGGCGATTTGTTTGCGGTCATACTGGCTCAGTGAAGATCGGACTCATGCATTCTAACTTACAACCGAATCCGCCTCATCACCTCTCGCGGAACCAGGACACTGATTCCGATCGCCGCAACCAGTGAGAGCGCGATGCCTGTCCATTGAGCGACCGTTGCATTCTGGTCGTGGATCAACGACGTGACCGAGCCGCTGTGGACCCATAGCGTCTGAGGAATCACGGCGACGGCTGCGGCGGACACAAACGGACGCAGCTTTGCACCGCCGGCACCCATCATGTAACTGATCACCATGGTCGGAACGGGTGCTAATCGGATCAATAAATGAAATCCGAATCCGGCGTCACGAGCAAGATCGTGTGCGGTGCTTAACAGTTTTCGAGACTTCGGATTCAAATCGTCTGCGGCCTGTATTCGCGCAAGCACCGATTCGTGCAGCCACCAGCGGCCGATCGAGTAATTCAAGACGGCGGCGGCCACCGCGATCACCAGCATCAATGCCGATCCGAACGCCGTGCCGAACAGCGCGCCGGCTGCCAGAGAAACAACCGTTTTGGGCAACAACACCGACATCATCAAAATGCTGATCAAGACGAAACCGACGGGAGCCAGCGTCCCCAGCTGTTCGACCCGACCCTCGATCGCAGAAAACGGGACGCCCGATGCCAAGAAACCTGCGCCAACCATCACCAGAGTCGCAGGCAGCAAAAACCGATAACGCCCGTTTCGCACTGACCTGTTGCGTACTGGCCGGTTTCGTACTGGCCCGTCTTCGATTGGTCCGTCCTCGATTGGCCCGTTTGGTATTGTCTGTTCGCCCATCAACACAGGTGCTATTGTTGCGTCTATCGGTTGCCCGATGACTGTTATCACAAACCTTGATTGTTATCACGAACCTTGTCGACACTGTAGCACATCCGCCGTAATCGATGACGACGACAAAAACTGCAGCGCCGCGTCACGAATGGCTGCCGTGGGCGTGGTGCAACCTGCGACGCAATCCGTTCGGCGAATTATCCCGCGACGAACGTGCCCGATTGGCCGTCGTGAACGCGCCAGAACTGGCAAGACTGGTCGAAAACCAGCGGCACGCAGTCCAGCTGATCGGCGAGTGCGGGCGTGGCAAGACGACACGAATGCTGGCGCTGCAGAAATACTTGCCCGACGCGTCGTACACTTACTTGGCGGAAGACCAACCCTGTGGCCCCATCCCAGTCGGCCGCCCCATTCTGATCGATGAAGCCCAACGACTCACACGTCGAGCCAGGCGAGCGATATTCTGCAGCGGGCTGCCGTTGGTGCTGGCGACTCATCGCGATCTCAGCCGTCCGCTAAGCCGCGCCGGATATCACGTGACGACCCAGTGGATCGGGCAACATGCTGACGCCGAACATATATCCCAAATCATGAATCGGCGGATCGAAGCGGCACGACTTGCCAACGGCCCTGTGCCGACACTGTCGATGCAACAAGCCGATCAATTGGTCGCACGGTTTGGCAGCGACATTCGCAAAATGGAAGCGTTCCTGTACGACAACGTCCAGCAACAAAAGAAAACGGAAGGAATGCAACGTGGCGAAATGCGATTTATCGATTGAAATCGACGGCGGCGACAGGATTTACACCGGCGGCGACATCATCACCGGCGTTGTTCGCGTGAATGCCGACAAAGACGTTAACTGCAGTGGCTTACAAGTTCGAACGTTGTGGGCAACGCATGGCCGCGGCAATGTCGATTCGGAAGAGGCTGATTCCAAAATCCTATTCACCGGACAATGGGTTGCCGGCGAAGAACAAGAATACCGCTTTGAATTGAACGTGGGTGGCTGGCCACCGACCTACCACGGTCATTACTTGAACGTGGACCACTACATTGAAGCGCGGGCAAAAATCCCTTGGGGTTTTGACCCGAAAGCTACGGTTCCCTTTCGTTTGCACGCGACGCATCCCAACGAAGAGACCGCCAAACGATCGAACGTGATCGAGTTGAAAGGGCCGGCCGCCGCGCTGGTCGGGCTTGTGTTTCTGTCGGTGTTTCTGGGCATGGGATTCGCGATGGCGGCGAGCTTTGGCTGGATCATTTTGGTTGCGTTTTTCGCGCTGCCGCTATTCGGCGGACTCTTTGTGGCTTTTCGTTTCTTGCTGCCGAAATGGGCATTGGGTGAGGTCGTCTGTGAAATCGACACCGAACAAGTATCTCCCGGCCAAGAAGTCACCGGTGAACTGACGATTCAACCCAGGAAGAACGTCTCGATCAACGGCATCACGCTGAAACTTTCAGCGAAAGAACGCTGTGTCAGCGGCAGCGGCAGTAATCGCACGACACACACCCATCAGATTTTTGACCAGACATACAAGGTCGAAGACACGACTAGCCTGCGTCCGAACGAGAAACGTCGATTTCCGTTGTGTTTCCAGCTTCCAACGACCGCACCTTATTCACTGGACCTTGGCAACAACGATTTGATTTGGTCGGCAAACGTGAACGTTGATATTCCGCGTTGGCCGGATTGGCGAAAAACCATATCCCTGAATGTGCTGCCCTCTGGGAAAGGTGCCGATGGACCGATCATAGAACACGATGCGGAATTCGCAGGCACACCCGCCACGTCTTCCGATTCGGCCAATGGTGAAATCACGTTTGCAGAAACGGCCAGCCATCTGTGGTCGGTCCGTGACAACCGCGAGCAAACGGAGATGTTGGTGGACGCGGTCACTGGATTGACGTTCGACCTGCAGGCCCGGGTGGAACGGCGTCTGTTGTATTCCGGCGATGACGATCCCCATGTGTTCAAAGACGGCTATGCAATTTGGGCACACTATCCCGAGCCAGAATTGCCGATGGTCCTGTACGTTCCGCATGACTTGGCGGACGAGTTCGAACAAATCGGCCGAGAAGTCTGGCGGGGGCGAGGCACCATCGTGGGCTATGACACGCTGCACGGTCGCTTGCAGGTGAAACTGGAACAAGACGAAGCGGAACGTCGATGACCGGTACCTCTCGATCGAGGCACCATGGCCGGGCCTGCCTCGACGGCGAGAGGCA
Organism: uncultured Pirellulaceae bacterium; assembly: GCA_963975425.1. Lineage (GTDB taxonomy): Bacteria > Planctomycetota > Planctomycetia > Pirellulales > Pirellulaceae > CAXBGS01. The sequence goes on along the minus strand of CAXBGS010000022.1, from coordinate 3,458 downwards.
ACCGGGTGAGGGACCAAACAAACGCCCATGACCTGGGGAGCAGATTTGGTGACCCGCGCCTCGATTTTCTCGCTCCGCACGTGATTTCGAGCCGCTAATCGCGTGATTGAGCCCGTTCTCAAAATTCACCACAGACTTTAAACTCACCGGCCCTCAACCTGTCGTCAACTCCGATGAGTCAAAGATGCCGTCGCCCAACGTTCTTGTACTTCGTGCTCCCGGCACCAATTGTGACGAGGAAACTGCGTACGCTTTTCAGCTTGCCGGAGCGACGGCCGAGCGTGTGCATGTGAATCGGTTGATCGAGAATCCTGCATTGCAGGACCGCTATCAGATTCTGTGTGTGCCGGGCGGATTCAGCTATGGCGACGACATCGCGGCGGGACGCATCCTGGCGTCTCGATTGAATCAGCACTTGGCCGACATGGTCGATTCGTTTGTGCACGGCAAAGGCGACCGACTGGTGCTGGGCATTTGCAACGGCATGCAAGTTTTGATGCGGCTTGGCGTTCTGACCGAAGGCGTCACGGACGATCACACACCGGCCACGTTGACCTGGAACGACCATGGTCGTTTCGAGGATCGCTGGGTGCACTTGGTCGTTGACGAAACACCGTGTGTCTTTTTGAAAGGCATCGAAAGGATGTATCTGCCGATGGCGCATGCCGAAGGCAAATTCGTCGCCGCTGATCAATCGGTCCGCGACACATTACACGAGCAAGGCCGCTTGGCTTTGCGATATGCGGACGGCGAACGCGGCAATGTCGATGACAACGTGTTGCCGTTCCCCGCCAATCCAAACGGTGCCGACGCGAATGTGGCCGGCGTCTGTGATGCCAGCGGCCGCGTATTCGGCTTGATGCCGCATCCGGAACGCCATCTCGACCCGACGCAACACCCGTACTGGACTCGTCGTGACGAACAGCCTGCCGAAGGTGACGGGTTGGCGATGTTCCGCAACGCCGTGCAATGGTTTCAGTAAGGCGCGCTTTGAAACGGCACGTTGTTCACAAACGCGATCGGCTCACCGGAACGGCCGGTTCACAGATCCGATGGATTACCGGCCGATCGTAACGTCGCCGCCGGCGCGAGAAACCGCGGTCTCGATAGCACCGCGGCCTATAGGACGGATTCGGCGTAGATCGGTTTCATGACGTACTGGACGCGATGCACGTGCCACTGGGCCGTATTGGTCGTCGGATCGGTCTTGCATTCCATGATGACTTCGATCTTGCGCGCTTTGGGATCTTGGGAATTGACAAAGATCAGTTCCACACGATCGTGACCGTATTTGTGGTAAACGCGTGGCGCCTTGGTCAGTTCGAACGCGTCGGCCGACCCTGCTTTTTGAATTTCGGCATTGATGCCGTCCTCTTCGAACTCGGCCAAAGCGGCGGCCGAGTCGCCATTGGTTTCGTAAAACGTCTTCAAAGGCATGTCAGCAGAAAACCGATTGACAAAATCCTTTCGCAACTCCATCGCCAATTCCATTTCATGATTGGCGATCACGTCGAAATATTGACGAGCGAAATACTCGGCTTGGTCGCCGAACGTTTTCTGTTTGAACCATGCCACCGAGGCACCGCAGGCGCCAAATCCAACAGCCAATACGATCCCGACCAGAGCGGCAGTGGTTCCCACCGGTCGGCCTTGCCGCGAAGGTCTCAGAGCGAACAAACCGATCAAAATGGCGATGACCGGCACCAACAGCATCGGGACCGCCAGCAAGCTGAACGCGCTGACCAGCCCGAGCACAAGGCACAGATAGCCGGACAGGCGAAGCGGCACGTGAACTTCGCTGAGATCAAAACCTGACTCTGCGCCCATCCGCGGAACGTCGGGCAGGTGGCTGGATGCTTGATCAGGATTTGTTTCGGTCTCAGACATCTCGCTTCAGACATCACTCGGGCGATGGGAAAGACGCGCGGACGAACGCCGCGAGTCAGAGGCCGTACGCTACCAAAGTCGGATTGGTTTGCCGAGCAGGTAAAAAATGCAGCGTTTCAAGCAAAATACAGTGCTTCGTTGCCTGGCCTGCCCGTCGGGACTAGGCTGCCCGCCGCAGCGGTACCGATGGAGCCGACGGTCCCAGCCGTTCGGCCAACCACGCCGCAGCTCGACGCGACGCGCCCGGCGTCGCGTATTGGTCACAGAGATCGTCCAATTGCCGCAGCGTGTTTTGATAATAGAACTCGTCGCCCAACATTGCGTCGATCGACTCGGTCAGAAAGTCCACCGCCGGCTGAGTGTTACCGACCGAAACTGTTTCGGGAAAAACCTTGCGTTTGCTCATCAGATTAGGCAGCGTCAAACTATCAACCCCGATGACGCACTTCCCAAAGGTGTACAAGAAACGTCCGACGCGGTACACGACCGCGGCGGGGGTACGTCGGGCCATCAATTCCAGACTAACACTGCCGCTGACCATCATCGCGCACCGCGATGCCTCGATCACCTCGCTGGTGCGTCCGACGAAGAATTCGATCGGCAAGTCAGCATCGTCGCCGGTCAGCTGTCTGCGGCACCATAGACAGTGCTGATCGCGATAAGCCGCGACCATGAACTTTGCGTTCTTATGTCGACGCGAGAGTTGGCGAATCGAATCCAACATGATCGGCCAATTCCGATGCACTTCGTGGGTTCGCGATCCGGGCAAGACGGCGACCAACGGGTCGCCATCCTCTTGCCGCGATTCCAGCCGCGACATCAACTTTTCGTCCAACGATTGCTGTGCGACCGCATCAAAAAAGGGATGCCCCACGAACGTGGTCGGGATGCCCCGATCGCCAAAATACTTCTCTTCGATTGGCAGGACAGCCAAGACATGATCGACGGAGCGACGCATCTTTTTGGCGCGCCATCCGCCCCACGCCCACAACTGTGGCGGGCAATAGTAATAGACAGGGATTCCGTACTTCTTGGCACGTTTGGCGATGTGCCAGTTGAAGCCTGGAAAATCGACCAAGACGACCGCATCAATGCCGCCTCGCTGGAAAACCGCTTCCGCCTCATCGGCAAACCGAAAGAACTCACGCAGTTTTGGCAGTACCTCAAGCAGTCCCACCACGGCATGTTTGGTCAAGTCGCGGTCGAGCTGGCAACCGGCTTGGCTCATCGCCGGCCCGCCGAATCCGCGAACTTCGATGGTGTCATCCAGCTTGCGAACTTCGTCGACCAAACGAGCCGCATGCTGATCACCGCTCGGTTCGCCAACGGAAAAAAAGAGGGTGCCCATGAGCGAGACAGACTATGAAGCGAGGAGCAATGCGGGAAATCGTCGACTCCGTAACTAGATGATTTCACCGGGGAACGTCAACGCGAATCGCAATTGCTAGCGGATTGGAGGTTGGAGGAAAAAAGGATGAAAGGTTACAGGAAAGCTAGTGCGTGCCGCTCGTGCAAATCACCTGTCACCTGTCACCTGTCACCTGTCACCTGTCACCTGTCACCTGTCACCT
>CAXBGS010000021.1:0-66545 GCA_963975425.1 uncultured Pirellulaceae bacterium | reverse complement strand
CGGTGGCTGACGCCACCGGCAATGAATCTTTCGCCCTCCGGGCTATGCAGTTAGCTCAAGGGCGGAGCCCGGCAGAATCCCTGCCGGTGGCGTTAGCCACCGGTTCCAAGGTTCAAGCCAACAAAGGCCGGAGGCCGACACATTTTTATGTTGAACCGCCAATGTGAATCCAAGGCTCCATTGAACCAATCTCTCGATTCGGTTCCTCACACGCTTTCTCCCATGCACTGGAGAAACAAGACGACTACCCCGATGACCTAAACAGTGTGTCGAAGTTCAACGCCGAGTTTGTTGAAAACGGCGATCCTCTGAAAGGACATGGACAACTCTACTCGCCGAAGATTTTTGGCGACTGCAACGCTGAAATGTCCAAAATATACATTTCCGTTCGTTCCTCGGGCCATTGGTGTCCCCAAGACGATCGGAAGATGATCCTTTTCCCGTCTCGGCTCACCGAGGCGTGAGCCTCATCCTCATACGTACGGCGGTGCGGTGTGAACGTCCGGCCATAGAATTCTACGCGGCCGCCATCGAGCCTGTTCGCCCAAAGCAGTCCGTCTCCCGAATGGTAGATCCAGTTCGGCCGATCAAGATTGCGAGCACTGGAGTGACCTGGCCGCGGTCCACTCAATTTGTGAAGCAGTCCCGTGTCCGCATCATAGCGAACCACACTGTTTGCGAACTGACGCGCCCAGGGCCTGCCCTTGTGATCACCTGAACTGCCTTTGCAATTCCCGGCCCAGCAATCGTGGGCGTCGCCCTGGCCATCCAAATAGACACCCATCGCGCCATGACCGCCTGGACTCTCCACGTCATTGTTCCATCGTTGTTGGATCGCGTGCTCTTCGATAGCGTGGTTAGTAAGCGCGAGCTTCCTATCGATCCACGTGATGGAATCAGTAAACGAAGGGGTACCGGGGGCAGGCGGTGCCTTGATCGAATCCACGACTCCCCGCCAAACGTGCGGGATGCGTGGGGAGTGGATCACGTCCCCGCTTAGCTGGAGATAGTCGCCACTCTGCGACATCCCGGCCTGGAATCGCTTGGAGGCTGAGGGGACCGGCGACATGTGTGCGTCATAACCGTAATCACGATATTACACCTCCAAAACAACCGCCGTTTTCGGATTGGGATCGGAAAGATCCAAAACCATCGCAACCATTTCTCCGTCAATCTTTCGTCGGCCAGAAAATGCGATAAAGCGGCCTTCCGTGTCGCCGTTGCGACGGGAATCAAAGGCCTGTTCATCGGGTCCGTCAAAGGAGTAACGATCCGAGAAATCCCAAGATTGCACAACCTTTCCCTTGATGACATGCCACCAGACCAATGCCCCCTCGTCCTCGAGCATCATGAGGTTGGGGTCGCTGCGATGCCATTGCCGAAGCCCGTCGGGTATGCGCGGGATATCGACGACCTCGTAAGTATCGCCGTCAAGCATGATGCCGCCCAGGCGCAACCAGATCAGTGAGCCGTCCGCATTGAAGACATCTTCCTCGCCATAGTGATGCCCCGCATACTTGGAAACCCAGCCGGGATCATTGTTGTTTGTGACCCGGATATATGTGCCCCCGAACTCGGGATCCATCCAAGGCGTCAGATAGCCTGGCTCGGATGGAATAATCGTGTCGCTAGACGCATCTGATTTCGTTGCTTGCGCCCGGCTGAAGTTATTGAAATCGGGATTAAATTCGGAATGGTTCGATGTGCGGCTACCCTGCCGTTCGATCGCAAGCTCTTGTTGCGCTTTGCAGCAAAGCGGAACGGAAAGAAAAGCCAGAAATGCACACACCCCGGCCCCACGAGCCAAAACCGAGTCATCTTTGTCAAAGAACATTTCTCGCTCGGGGTTATTGTTCACGATACGCGGGCACCGGATTTCGCAATCGACTTAACGGCCGCCACTACCACCGCGCTCCCATCATCATGTCAATGCAAAAATCGGGTGTCTTGAAGAACGGCTCTCCGAAATCATGGGCGACGAGCGATTGTCTGACTCGTATAGACTCAGCCGGCCTCAAAACTCATTCAGACCTTCTCACAGCGCCAATCAAGTTGTACCTCCGAATCGATCAGCGCGTAAATCAGCGCTCATTATCGCTGCGAACCGCCTAAGGCGATGTCGATAAAGAAATCACAGGATGAATAGGTTTCGTGAGTGAAAGCTCGAATTCTCGACACTCGGCGAATGCCTGCTGACTTTTTCCAACCATCGATAGCGATGGATGCTTGCTGCGGTTTCTCAAGCCTGTTCCTAGCTCGCATACGAGTTGCCAGGTCTTTCTGGCGCAAAGCGACTCGGGGAATCACGCCAGAATAACGCTGGATATGTTTCTTAGAGAGCGGCAACGGAATGGTCCCGTTGGCCAAGGCTGCGACGGCGGCGAATGCGGTACCTTGATAATCCTGCGGCGAGGATAACGTCTTGATAATTGCGATCATTCGAGTCCCAGTCTCGGCTCTGCTATTGAGTTGATTCTCATCATCAACGAATCCCAGAGACAAAGAATTGCAGGTAACGAATGCAATTTTGCGGACGCGGCCGGACGCTTCGCTTTCGAGGAATTGCTGAGCAACGGTTCGATGCTGATGATAGAACAGAGCCAATTCGTTTGTGCAAGCGAATCGGTGTCAGATTTCGGATCATTCGGCCAACGTGGGTGGCATCATGGTTCCGTCCTCTTGAAAGTGCAAGTCAAAGACGAGACAGCCAATTTCATTGTTCACCTCATCTCGCTCGATCAGGATGGAATCGTAAACAGTTGGCTCTGGAGTCAGCACGTCTCCTTTTTCGCGACTGGCAATGTCGCCGAGGCTAGGGAGCTTGGGCGGATTCTTGTTGAGCACCTGGATGGTCGGACTAACGTACGATACCGGAGCGAAATGCAGGAAGTAGTTTCGATAGGCCGTGCTCTCAGCGTGACCGGGAAAGATGCGGTCCTTGCAGCCATCGGGAACGACAACCCCTTCGAAGTATTCCAAATCGGATACGAGCAATTCGCTGCCTAAATATTCGGATTCGAAACCGTCACCGACGAGTATGTCCATTCCGGGGCCACCGATAAAGTTCACCTGATCAATTCCCTCGCTGATGAGAACGTCAAACCCGTCGCCCCCATAAAGCATGAATTTCACGCGGTCAAATAGGTTGATCGGTGGGCCGTCAGAATCATCCGTACTGACCGAGATTCCGTCGTCGCCGCCACCACCAGAAACAATGATTTGCAGAACGGAACGCGGATTAGAATCCATCGGCACGTTCTCACCGAAAGGATCTGGTGGAAGATCACGCTTGCGAATTCGTCCGACGTCTTCGTCGTTCACCCAAAAATGAATCGCGTCGTCATCAATTTCGATTGTGATTTTGTCGTCACCGGGAGTCCCTACGAGAACAACGGTGTTGTCCATCCAATCATCGACAAGTTCGATATCATTGACGTCTTCTGATTCAGGCGGCAATACGTCGGAAAGTGAAGGGAAGTCGTGAGCTCGAATCGGCACCGCGACGACTGAGAGTAAACCCAGGGCAAGCAGGCAACCACGGATAGGCAATGCAGTAGGCATCGAAATCTCTTACGTCGATTGGCGAGTCGGATGTACGCGTTTCACTCCCTGGGCAAGCGCGAGAGGACTGAAGTTGTTACACGCAATTACTGAATAAAATTCGTGCCGATTCACGCGCCAAAATCGGGCGTCCCGCGTACGCCCAAACCCCGCATGAGTGAAATGCAAACGGACCGAAGCAGCCGAGATCACTAATGAAACACGGGTCCTTTGCCGATTGTCGCTGTTTGGCAAAGGACGCTGCCGCGGCAGTGGATCGGCCCCCAAGTTGCCATCGTCCCTCCGCCTTACCGTCACGCCAATTTTGCTCCGTCGGGGATCAACTTGTCCGGGACCGCGAGGATGACCGATCCGTCTAAGCGATAGAATCCAACGATCAGAAACTCCGACATGAAAGTACCGATCTGCTTTGGCGGTATGTTCACGACGCCGATGATTTGTCGTCCTACCAATTCATCCTGGGTGTAGTTCGCGGTGATCTGAGCACTGGTGCGCTTCGTGCCCAGTTCCGTTCCGAAGTCGACGGTGACCCTATACGCGGGCTTGCGCGCCATGGGAAGTTGCTCGACAGCAGTGATTGTGCCCGCTCGCATATCGAGACTCTCAAACGCTTGCCAAGCGGTGATGCCAGTTTGTATTCCCAGTTCGGCCAAGCATAAAGCGATCACTTCTTCCGCGCGTCGCTCCCGCGTCTCAACCTTCTTGGCCGAGGACACGCGAAGGCATTGAGCGCGACGTTTGCCTGCAGTCCATTTTTCCCATGCGGACATTGCAGCATTGTTCGCTTCGAGAGCAAACTGAAGCTCGGCTGGCACGACGACCGCTTCGGAGTCGGCAATGTCAAAGCTGACACTTGCCGTATCACCAGGCGAGATGCCGCATAGCTTTTGCAGCTTCTTCGACACCATAAAGCACCATTTACCCTTCTCTGGCATCAAACCGCATTCGATGCGAATGCCATTGATTTCACCGTCAATTCTCAAACGCTTTGATTTGCCAAAGTCCAACTGCGAGGCGATGTGCTTGGGCAAGTAGACCAGCGTCTTGGTGATCTTGACGTCGAAGTTGTACCGATAGTCACTCATGCCAGAAATCGTACGTGAGAGGAAAAAGTTAGCTACGAATGAGCCGGAATTATCACCGAAGGTAAACGAGTCAGAACATCCGTGTCCGACACGAGCGCATTTCGAACCGCTGGTTCCGCTACTGCCTTTCCGTCAATTTCGGTTCACTATCCACATTTGGTTGGCAAGTTTTTAGTCCGGACCCAGTAGCGATACCCACGTGAAGGCAGAATGCTGTCAGTGATCGGAAACAGCTGCAAGAATTGCGTGACATTCGGGGAGAGAACGCGGCGGATTAATCGTCTTTGATGCTGCGCAGTTGCACTGTGTCTTTTGAACTTTCAAGTTCGAGGATCATCGTATGGACCTGCTCGATGACAGGGGCCAGCATCTGAGACTCCTGGTGAGCGCGAAGGTGCTGTTCGAGTTGTCGTAGTTCGGGCAGAACGGCTTTAGCTGCCCCTCCATAGCTTTCCAGGGTCTTCAGGCACCGTGCGATCCGATTCTTCTTTCCCCACTTGTCGATCTCCATGATTTTGATGCAGAGCGGCATGCCTTCGCTGATCCGGTGTTTGGCGAGCAGTTCGACGCCGCTCAGACGGATTCCGCTGGCGAACATGATGCCACTGGGCGCGGCCTCGACCGTCGCTTGATAGATTGCGGGCAGCAAAGGTTTGATCTCTTCATAGGTGAGATTCTGGTATACGGTTCCAAGGCTGCTGCGCGCACGTCCGTCTTCGTTTTGCAAACCGACACGAACCGCTTTCAACAACAGTTCACGATCAACACCATCGAGCGACTTGCTGATGAGTCCGCTACGACGGTCGAACAGGCTGAAGCAGAGGTACCGCTGCTCCATGCCTCTCGGATCGTTTTCCGGTTCGACATTGGCAAGACGTTCCAGCATGACAGGTACGGCCGACATGGCCGGTTCGCCGATGTTTGCTAAGGCTTCTGCTGCGAGAATGCGCAGGTACAAGTCATCTTGCTGCAGCGCCTTGGTCAACGACGTTACACTGGCAGCGACACCCTGTTTCGACCCGAGTTGTCCGAGCGTCTCGGCGGACCCGTAGCGTGCATAGCGATCGTTGGAATCCAGTAATCGAACGAGAGCCGAACCGAAGTCTCCGTCTCGCGTGCCCAGTTCCTGCGCCGAGCGTTTACGGACCGATGGTGACCAACTGGACAATCCGGCAAGCAGTTCTGCTTCGCTCCGATCTTTGTAACCAAAGCGATCGTCCTTTTTGGTCTGAAAGAAACCACGCCCAGCGGAAATCACGTCCTCGACTTCGGCCGGCTCAAGCATTGGCACCGAACTACGTTTTTTACCAGTCAGATAGAGACTTTTCAGGGTCAACGCATGGGCCAGCAAGTATGAACCGGTGCTGTCAAAGTCGACGTATTTCCCATGTTCCTCCTCACCCACCGGCGAACCTTGGTAGCGGTAACTGCCATCCCATCCGCGTGCGAGATCGTAGTACCACGACTGTTCGCGCCAATAGGCGGCAGTGGCCAGTGGTCCACAGCGGGACACGGCCGGCATGGCCCACAGGATGTTAAAAAAATTGCCAGTGTGGCCGCGTTCCCTTTCGTCGTACGCTGCTGCACTCATCCTGGCAAAATAGCTCGCCGCGTCGCGGTCGCCTAGCAAGTCGAAGAGAACCGCGGCCATGGAACATTTGCCGTTGTCTTCGTGGCCTGGCCAAGCCGCATGATCGCCATAGGGAATCGCTCCTTTGTCAACATACCAGCGCAGAAACCGGGCAGACTTGTTGATGGCCTTGTCTAGCTCGGGGTCATTGACGCCAGCTTCTCGCGCCAGCACCATCGCGATCGTCAGTGACAAACCGGGCGAATTCATACAGCCGTACCCGCCAACTCTGCCATCCGGCAATGCAAACCGATGGCCCCACGTACCAACCAAGCTTTGACCTTGCGATGACTCAAGAGCCAGCCGCTTGAGTCCCCGCATGACAGAGTCGTCACCGGTCGCCATGACATACTCGGCAAGGAACATCATCGCATAGCCGTAATGCCAAGTGGCAAAAAAACCGACTCGATACTCGGCCACCTTTCTGGCGTATCGAGAAAGCTCGGAGCGATACTCCGGCTTTCCGCTGGCAAGTAAAGCGAGGGCGTTGATACTGCTTGGGATCGAGACGCCTCCTAAACCCTTTTTCGCGATCGCTTCGCATCCTTGTTCAAATATCTTATGCGACTTGGGGCAATTGTAAGGTGCGGTGTCGCTGTACGTTCCCATCACCGGAATCAGGATCTCAACATCCTCCGTTTGCCCCTCGCGCCAACGAACAAGTCTTAAAACGCCGCGCGAATCTTTTTTTTCAGCTCGCATGATCGCTCGCGCGAATTGAATTCTCGCGTCACCGTCAAACGGCTTGCTTTCGATGCCTAGAATCACATCGTCAATGTTCAAGACGCCATCGGCGGGTGAGCCCTTAGCCACGTCGGTGATCAGAATCTGACGAGCATCCGCTGTGTGTTTGTACGCATAGATCCAGCCACGCGCACCGGTGGCGCCCAGCGTCCAATCATGACTACCGTCCGCTTGACCTCCCTGCGTGAAGTCGGGGATGCTCGGAGGTTGCCTTGCAGAGCGCTGAGCCAACAACGGCGTCGCGCAGGAAAGCGATACCATTGCGGCAACGAGCGCAACAACTGTAGGTCTCTTTAACTGAACGAAGCTAATCATGCTTGTTGCTCTGCAAACAATGTTCGAGGGGCTCATCGCGTTTTCGCTGGACAAACGAAGCGGGCTTCGGCGGTGTCACGTACGAGTATCGCGATCAAGTCGGTTACGGTCTCGTCATTGACACGAGACCGCCTTTGGGTGAGCGATTGATCGTAAGGCATTGGGCAGCGAAACGCGCCCGGCCGCTTATGCATCGCGGCTCACATCGACGCGGCCTTGCGCGGCCACCTACGCGTCGTGGTGCACAACGACGCGACGATGCCCGTGATTGCGACCGATTCCACTCTATACGAGTTTCATCGTCTGGTTTGAATCTTTCTGTCGAGGGCTACCGGCATTCGTTGCAATGACCACGAAGCAGAATTTCGGTGACCTCGCCAACCTTCTCGCTGACCCGTTGACTGCCCGCGGTCAGCTTGACGTCGTCCAAACAGGAAACAGAGCCGCAATCGATACAGAGGAAATGTGGGTGGCCGTCATCATGGCCAGGTTTTCCCGTGATTGCTTCGAAACGCCAGACATGGTCACCCACTTCGGTCTTCCTTAGCAATCCAGCGTCGACCATATCGTTCAGACTGCGAAACGCCGTTGCCTTGTCGACGCCGGTGGCAGAAAGATGTTCTGCGACCACTGCATGAGTGAGCGGAGAACTGGAAGCTCGAAGCAATTGCAAGGTGGCAATTCGCGCCGGCGTGGCTCGCAACCCCGCGTCGCGAATCGCTTGCTTGACCAGGTCAAGCGATTCGTCGTTCTTGGTCATAAGGATTTCCTGCTGTTTTAACTCAGCCTACATGAATGCGATTGGTATGCAAACACCTACCGCGAGTGATCCCGCGCTAATCATGCGCCCCTTCGCGTTCGTCCACGGCATCGCGCAACCAACTAACCGCAAATCCACTGTGTTTCGCAAACAACGGTCAACACAAACAATCGCCCTCCCCTACTTGCATACGTTTTGCAGCTGCGATATTGTTGCGACTATCACTTCAAAGCTTGAATCGCAATCCGCACCACTGCTCAGCACCGCTACGCCGCTTCCTTCGCCAAAGTCTCCACTCAAGTCCCAATACATGATCCGGTCGGTTTCTGGGCTCAGATGAATGAGCCCAATGTCCCGATCGAAATTGATACCGGTGCCGGGGAGGCATCGCAATGAATGAACTGACCACTTCGAGCTCTAATACCGTTGCCTTCACCTCACACTCACCATCCGGCTTGCGAGACTGGATTGGCGTGGCGGCGTCCGTTGGTTGTGCGATCCACTGCGCCGCGATGCCATTTGTCATCGCGTACCTTCCGCTGTTGGGCTTAAGTTTCCTCGCCGAAGAAGCGTTTCACCGATGGATGGCACTGGCCTGTTTCCTGATCGCCATCGCCGCGTTCATTCCTGGGTTTCGCACACACAAACGAATGCTCCCCGGAGTCATCGGCGTGATTGGCCTTTGCTTGATCACCTCGGCCGCGTTCGGAATGGCAGGCAACTGTTGCGCAACTTGCGAATCCCATGTAAATCATTCGGCGACAGGATCCCGAATTGTCTGCGCAGAGACCTGCTGCGAACTCTGCACCACCGAGGTGCAAAAAGTACCGCCAACCAATCGGGCGGAATTCGATGCTGTTAAAACGCAGATGCCGTCGCTGTTGTCCCTTGAAACATTCGATTCTTGGATCACTCCGATCGGAGGTTTGCTCCTGGTGACAGCTCACTTGCTTAATCGCCGCTATGGCTGTCTTTGCGGATCCTGCAAGAAGGGAAGTGCCGGGCCGAATCTCCGTCACCTAAGCCAAACGGCAAGAGTTCCGGTCGTCGATCAAACAGTCAATGCGAGCCAACAGAAATAGATAACACCGACGCACAGATTTAGTGCGGCTCAACGGCAGACCCACGGCCGCTTTTCAACTCGGCTGTTTCTTGCGAATCAAGCTGCGACCTAAACGCTACGATGAGATACGACAAGACAGAGGAAGCATACCGGTGCAGTGGCGAAGAATTAGATCACCACTCACGCAGCAGCAGCGGGGCCCGATTGAAGTGCTTTTCAAGTCGCGGACAAGTGTGATGGACTGAGCAACTTGCAACGGCACGTTTCTGGCCCTGACGGATCGGTCGAACATCCAAGCCAAGACGCCAACGCTGGTCCGCAATGTCGCACTGGGCTACTGCAGCCACAGCGTGCCCACTTCGGCGTCATGATGATCACCCGTGACCCAGTGATGTGTCAGTTGCCTATCCGTAAAGATCCGGGCTTCTTACAACCATCCCGCAAAAGTAAAGAAACGGAAATGTCGGCCTATTAACCCTATCTCGCGTGCAGTCCCGATCTGCTAGTGCCGCAAGCCTTCGTCGCGCATCTCGCGCCATAGCGAAGTCATTTCGGTTTTCATGGAACTGACGATGTCTGGGTGCTGGTCCGCGATATCGTTACGCTGCGCGGGATCGACCGCAACATCATACAGTTCCACTCGGTCGGGATCGGATTTCGCAAACCACTCGTCCAGCGGTATGTTTTCGGTGCGTTTGGGCAACCAGGCGATCAGTGTGAAGTTGCCTTTGCGCATCGCAATATGCGGCATGCGGAACCATGTATCGCCATGATGTGGGAAGAACCAAATGACGGAATCACCGCGCCCGACTGGCCTACCCCGGAACGCACCAAAGGCATCGACGCCGTCCACGTTACGATTCTTGGGCACCTTGGCACCGACCAGACCACAAACCGTGGGCAAGAAATCTGTCGCATTGAATAGTACTTCGCTTTCGGTGCCGGCGGGAATGATACCTGGCAAACGGACAAGTCCGGGCACTCGGTGTCCTCCTTCATAAGGATAGCGTTTCATGCCACGTAGTTCACCGGGCGTGCCGAAACACTTGTCGCGGATGAGATCCTCCCATTGCCCCCGCGACTCCTCCAACGTTACGGGTGTTTCCGGCCCATTGTCGCTGGTGAACAGCACCAAAGTGTTCTCCACCAGCCCCTCTTCTTCGAGTGTTTTCATCAAACGTCCGAAGGCGTCATCGAGCTGGCTCACCGTTGCGTAGTAATCCTTTTTATGCGCGGCGATATCCCTCCTCGGCCTTTTGACCCGCCCGTAACGCACTCGCTTTTCCAATCGGTCCACTTCGGTGTTGTCGTATCGGGCGCTGTACTCTTCAGGTGGATCGATCGGGGTGTGCGGCTCATGTGAGCAGACATATAGAAAGAACGGCTTCTGCTTGTTGCGTTTGCTTAGCAACCAGTCGCGCGCATCATCAACGATCACGTCGCAGTACCAACCATCGACCGCCCCCAAAGGATTGCCGTTTTTGATAAACGCGTTGGGCCTGCGCGGCCCACCAAGCTTGTCAAATGCATTCAGGGTCGTGGCCATCCAGTAATCAAAACCCTGCTCGCCGGGTCCAGGATGGTTTCGGTGGGTCTTCTCAAGTGTGGAAAGATGCCACTTGCCCCAGAAAGCTGTCTGGTAACCTTTTTCTTTCAGCACCTCGGCAAGTGTGATTTCTTCGTCTCTCAGGAACGTGTTTCTGTTGTGGATGTAGAAAAAACCACTTCGGTATGGATTGCGTCCGGTCAGCAATGCGGCGCGTGACGGTGAACAAACTGTTCCTCCGGAATGACAATCGGTCAGGAGCACTCCTTGCGAAGCGAATCGGTCCAGATGGGGCGTCTGAACAATCGGATTGCCGTAACAAGCGAGGTCGCCATAGCCAAGGTCGTCGGCAAGAAACAGAATCACGTTGGGCGGTCGTGCGGATGCCCGTGCATAGGAACACGCGACAAGCAACACAACCATTGGAAAGACTAAAACCGACGGTCGAAGCAAGAACGGTCGACAGTTACACGTCTTCATTTCACTTTCCCCAAGCAACCCCAGTGGGCAGCCGCAAGATTTCATCGATCGGCATAATTCTACTTCGCGCACTGAAACTCGCTAGCGTTAGTCTTGTTCATCCTTGCCAGCAACCCGGACCGATCTCATGCGGTCTGCTCCGGCCCCTCATCAGCGATGATTCGCAAATCGCTGAACGAGTTCGAGCGCTCATAAAACCCATAAAACCCCTTTCCCCTTTTCCTTATGGACCGATCTCATGCGGTCTGCTCCGGCCACTCATCCGTGATGATTCGCAAATCGCTGAACGAGTCGAACGCTCATAAAACCCCTTTCCCCTTTTATCTAGTTCAGCGTCCAGACACGCACGTCATCGACGGCCACCTTGCCCGACACTCCGAGAGCCATGTTTTGTTTGACTTGATGATCCAGACCTTCGGACGAGAACGAGCCCAGCGCGTTGTCATCGAGATAAACTTCGATTTTCGGTCCTCGATTGACAATGGTCAGTTCGTGCCACGTCTCAAGCTCGATCGATGTCTTGATGACTTTCTGCTTGGTCGCAAGAAACGCATGGAGCTCGTCTTTTTCTTTCGAGCTGAGCTCTTTGCTGAGTCGTCTTTTTCGAACGTTCAGATCATAGACACCGGTAATATCGTCTTGAATGGTCACTGAATCGGGTTGTACGACGACTCGTGCGACGTGGCCGGCCCAGGTGACCTTGTCGGCTCCCTTATCGTTGAAGTTCACTTTTAATCCGTACTTGTCATAGAGTTGAAAACGAATCTTCACGATGCCGTCGTCGAATGGATTGACATGACGAACCGAGAGGCTGTGGCTGGCCGCTTCCCCCTTCATGATGACAAGCGTATCGTCCTGCAGGTCCGCTCGATTTCCATCCTCGGAGTTAGTCTCCCATCCGTTTCCAAGTTTCTCGATCGTATCGCCTTCCTCTGTTCGGTTGAAATCGTCACTGAAAATCAGCTTTCCACGTGTGATCAGCTCGTCAGGCGTTTCCGCGAAAAGAGGCTCGCTGAGCAACGCAACCGAGAGCAGGACAAGAACAGAGATGTAAATTCGATACACGGAAATAGCAGCCAGATCTTCGTATGGAAAGTCGTCGCGAGAGTTGATCAACCGGATCATGATAAAAACTCGAGCCCTTGCATCGTTCCGGTGGCGCTGGCGAACGCGTCGATTTCGAGGCCGAGACGTTGCAGCATAGATGTGTAGAGGTTCGGTAGCGGATAGTTGTTGTCGCGGTCGAATGCCAAGTGCTGACCGTGTTGAAACCCGCCTCCCGCAACCACGACTGGCATATTCTTGGTGTCGTGCGCTGATGCGTTTCCTAAGTTGGATGTCAGTAGGATCATCGAACGGTCGAGCAACGTACCGTCACCATCCTGTGTTTCATGGAGTCGGCGGACGAGTCTGCCCCATGAGTGCATTTGCGCTTCTTCGATAATCGACAGCTGCGCGATCTTATTTTTGTCGCGGCCATGATGACTGAGTTGATGATAACCCTGCTCGACTCCCACCAAAGGAATGCGTCCTCCGTCGCCGCTTGTATGCATGGTGATGAAGCGAGTGCTATCGGTCTGCAGCGCCAGGAAGATGACGTCATGCATTGCCGTTTGCAACGCGATTGTGTCGGAGGTGTCACTGACTGGGTCAGGAGCCTTTTCGGTGACTTTCGGTTTCCGGCGTTCCGCCCATCCCTGGTTGACGACGAGACGTCGTTCGAGATCGCGTACGCTGGTGAAGTAAGCGTCCAATTTGTCGCGATCGGCCGGACCAAGGCGACGCTGCATTGCCTTGGCTTCTTCACTGACAATATCCATGATGCTGCGACCCTCGCGGATTCGTTGCTTCTGTGCATTGCGGGCCGCGGGGCTGTCGTCCGTAAAGAGCTGGGCAAAAAGTCGTTGCGGTGAATTTTCCGGCGGAATCATTGACCCATTGGCCGTGTACGAGGTGCTGGTAGTCCCATTGGAACTCAGCACAAGTGATGGATGACGTGTCTCGCCTCCAAGTTCGCGAGCCATGACCTGGTCCAACGAAATCGTGTTGCGAAAGTTCGATCCACTATAAGGTGCCGCCGAAAGGATGCAGGGCTCCGCCTTGTGACCGCCACCGACGCCGGGATGCGACGCTCCCGAAATCACGGTGAACTGATCCCGCAAATCCTCGATGGGTTTTAGATATCGCGTCGTTTCGTAGTCACGTCCTGCTTTTTCAGGAAATAGGTTCGGACCATGAAACCCCAACGCGTTACTGATTGCGACGAAACGTCGGGGCGAGCAGGCTGCTGCCGCCGCTTCGCGACCGAACGCCGGAACCATCGAGTTAAGCCAAGGCAGTGCCATAAAGACTCCACCGCCGCCGCGCAGCAACGTGCGACGCGAAATCGAGCGATGGTTCGCAAAGTAGTTTGATTTCATCGGTGTTTTCTTTCTTCAGATGGATCGATTTTTGGAATCCGATAAGACAGCTATTTGTTTCGAAACAGAGGGCTCTGTACAACTTCGTGGATGATTGAACGAATGCCATAGTTGGATGGCTCCGTTGCGGCCACAATCGCATCGAGGGCATTGCGATCGGCAAAGGTCGGTGACGCACCGGTCGAATAGGTGATCAAGTGCATCGCCAAACTTCGAGCGATTCGATCCGGATGATTCACGAGAATGCTTTTCATCTCATCAATGTCGTTGAACGTCTCGCCACTTACGAACTGATGACTGGCGTCGATTGGCAGACCATCCACCCACTTTTTATCCGAGTCGTCTGCGACGGCACGGTACTTGTCGCGCCAACCGCCAATCACGTCGTAATTCTCCAACGCAAAACCAGGAGGATCCATTTTGATGTGGCATGCTGCGCAGCTATCGAGATTCTTATGTTTTTCCAGCTCCTCGCGAATCGAAGTCGCGCCTCGGATATCAGGTTCCACGGCAGAGACGTTTGCAGGCGGCGGCGGAACATGTTGCCCCATAATCCTCTCTAGCATCCAGACGCCGCGAATGATGGGGGATGTTGTGGTTCCGTTCGCGGTAACTTTCAAGACGCTGGCATGCGTGATGACACCACCGCGCCGGCTGGACGGATCAAGGCTCACGCGCTGCAGTCCAATCCCACCTGGCCAATCAACATTGTAGTGACGGGCCAGTCGGCTATTGAGGAAAGTGAAATCAGAATCAACGATATTGCGAGCAGGCAGATTCCGATCCACCAGTTCCTTTACGAACGCATACGATTCCTTGACAAGCGTATGATGTAACACATCGTCATACTCAGGATAAAGGTCTCCGTCCGGCGTGGTGCTGTTGATCTCGTACAGCTTGAGCCACTGGTCCGTGAACTCGTCGATGAAAGTTGTGGAACGTTTGTCGGCGAGTAAACGTTCGGTCTGTTTGCGTAGCACGGCGGGATTGCTTAATCGACCCGCGCCGGCCAGCTGTAACAACTTTCGGTCGGGGCCAGTTCCCCACAAGAAATGGCTCAAACGATTTGCCAACGCGTATTGGTCGAGCGAACCGGGGGCTTCTTCGAAGTACAGAAATCGTGGAGAGCACAGGATCGTTCGATAGGCGGCACGCAGCGCATCGCGAATGGAACCATCGGATTCGAAACGCTCGCGGGCGAAATTCAAATACGGCAGTATGTCCTTTTGCGTGACAGGGCGCCGAAACGCTCGCTGCGCGAATGATTGAATTAATTCCCGCAAGTCTTGTTCAGGATCCTCCGTTACGATCTCGAATCGCTCCGACTCGAACAGCTCGCTTTTGAATCGTGCGTCCGGGCCCTCCCGCCAGTACGTGAATCTTTCAGGATTCACTATTTCTGGTGTTTCGGTCGGAGCCTTGATCTTTTTCGTCTGTACCGCAATGGGGCGGAGTTCCAAGTCGCCGATCAACGCCTGCTGAAGTTCAACTCGGTCGGGAACGATCCGCTGCATCTCAATCCATTTGATCGCCACGCCGGGAAACCCCAGTGGCTCGACAGTGCCCGCTGGCTCGCCGACCAATTTTACGGGCACTTGTTTCAAACCACGGTCGTTGGGAAGGACGCGAAGCATGTGACCCTCGCGGATCCAGGCGTCAAATTCGTATTCCCTTGTTTGCGGCGTTGCCTCGAAGCTTCCAACCCAATACATCGTGGACGCTTTGGCGTTGATCAAGCCGGTTTGAATGCTGCACCAGACGTGACCGCTGGGCGGCGGATTGACAGCCTGTACGCTTAATCGAATTCGGTAGCGACCATCGGACGGGACGATCGTTGCCGGCAGTTTTCCGTAAAAATTCTGCCTTGTCGACCAGGAAACGATGTCCTCATGTTCAGGCCGCCCTTCCGCCATACGACCTGTGTTTTGCTCACTGCGACGCAATTGCGTCCAGTCAAACCGGACAGTCGGCGTCGATGCATCGACCAGTAGCTGCTTGAATGAAGCGTCCAAGGCCGCGTCGGCGGCATCAAGATAGGCCGCCATCGTGTGATCGGAAAGCTGCTGGCTTTTTGACACGGTGTCGTAGCCGTGAGTCAGCAAATCCGCGGGCAAGAATTCGCGAAGCGGAATATCGACCGCTAGTAATTCGCACACGTTTCGTTCGTATTGAGCGCGAGTCAAACGACGCGCGGCGACGCGTCCCTTTGCAGCGATACGCGCAGCGTCAGCGTCCTCCAACAGTCCGTGCAGGCTCACGAGAAACGGCGCCCGTTCTTCGTCGTCGATCGTTTCATCCGGCGGCATTTCTCCTTCCCGGACTCGATCGTATACTCGTTCCCAAAGATGAAAGTTATCCGGATCATTCAGCTGCAAAGCCAACGACTCTAAATCCAGATCGCCCTCCTTTGTGTCGGAGTCGTGGCACCCCGTGCAGTTCCAACTCAACAGTTCCACGATGTTGGCGGGAGGATCCGTCGCATGAGCGGCCGGAACAATTGCTGGAAAGATCAACAACGCTATCGGGAAACATCGCCGTCGCAGGCGATCCCAGTAACGCGGATAGAGTAAGGATGATTTCATTTTACCCGGTGAGAAAGCGTGGCAGGTGCGGAGGAATTATTCTTGTTGAAGTTTCGTTCGATCGTCACGTCGTTGTCTGCGATTCGGCTGGACTGAGATAACGGGCAAAAGACTTAAGGCTTCTCTCCCTCTTGCGTAAATGCTTTTTCCGCACCCGCCAACCACTGAGTGACTCCGTGCCGTGCCGGATTTTTGCCGGTCAAAATGCTGATGCGAGTGGGCGAACACATTGGGCTTGGCGTGTAACCGTTGTCAAACCGCATCCACTGCCGAGAGAGCGAATCGATTGCACGGGTTTCATAGAACGTGCTTCCGTTGTAACCAACATCGTTCCATCCGAAATCATCAATCAGGATGAATAGGACATTCGGCTGTTTCACTTTGCCCGCGGCGACGGTCGACATGCCTGCCGCAACAAATGCCATAGCGACAAAGACGCGAATGAGTCGCATCTGAATCATGACGTGCTGTGTCAGAAATACGTTCATGCTATTCGTGATTCTCGATGATGTTCAGGTCCGAATACTAGTCTGAATAGGGAGAAGTAACGCTTCCCCAGGTTTTTCCGATCAGCAATTCGTCGAACAGGATCGGAACGCTGTTCTTGGTCGACACTCGAAACGTGTCTAGGATACTGTCACTGCGGATGGGCCGTGTTGTCACATTCCATGTCGAAGGTTCCACCAAATCGACGGTTTCATGGTCGCCATAGATCCGCACCTGAACCGAATCGTCTTTGTCTTGCCGGGCCAGAATCTTGCAAACGAACAGATAGACAACGTTCTCGCGAATGCGGCTGACTGCATTGGCAATTCGACCATCGTGGGCGATGCGAGGCGGACCTCGCTGAGTGATCGGACCGAAGGAGATTTTACCGGCCCTGTCTTCAGAGTTGCGGAGTGTGAAATAGGCCCAACCTCCAGCATTCGTTTCCTCCGGATTGTCCAGCTTTCGGACAAGGAAGCTCAGATAATAGGCCGCATCGCGGTTCATATCGATCGGATGCTGCAGCATACGACTTAGCCCCGCATTGCTGGCGATCAGCAAGCTTCCATCGCCGTTTTTTTCCCGGCCGGGCCATTGCACCGACTCAGCCGTCCGCAACGTTGGCTCGGGTGCGTCCGGCGATTGCAGTTCCTGAGTCCAGGGTTGCAGCCATCCTGTGCCACCGCTCTGGCCTATCAACGATTCTGTGTCGTAAGCGAATGACTCGGTGACCAAGAGTGCTTGGGCTGGCTCGGATTGCGCGACAGGCGCTCGAACAAAACGATTCGATGCCAGCTGGATCGTTTCGACCGAACCGGTCTCGGTTATTCGTCGGGCATCGCCAGCGCCGATTTGAATGAACGGATCGTCAATCGCGCTCGTCTTCTTTTGTTCAGGCGGTACACAGGTTACTCGTCCGTCAAACACATGAACCTCGGCCACTTCGCCTGACCGATTCACGCTGACGGCGAATTCAGTTCCTTCATCCTGGATCTTTGAAAATGGCGTCTCCAGCGTGAAGCGATCAAGATCGCCTTCGCCGCTGAAAACAGCTGTACCGTAACGCAGCATCGCGCGATCGACGCTGGCAAGTTCCAACTGGGTCGGTCCTTCGATAACCAAACGCACATCGGAATCAAACTGCACCACTGCAACCCCCTGGGCTAAGTGAAGTGTTTCCGCCTTCAGTCGCTGACCTTCATGCCGCGGCTGATCGTCTGAGCCCCAGCGACAGTCATTCGCGAAACTAAGTGTGGCGATCTCAGATTCATCAGGCTGTCCGGCGATTGACCCGCGATCGATCCCCGGAGGCTGATCAACCGATAACAATTTCCCACCGAGCAGAACGCCAACAGCAAGACTGGCACATAACGCGGTGGACCAGCCGGCAACAGCCCACCAGCCTCGCGTTTGCCGCGTGACGGATGCAGACATCACTGATTGGGGATGCTCTGTATCGCGACCGGAATCCGTCATTCCTTGCTGACGATGCAGCATCGCAGCCAGGTCGATCGATTCGACATAGTACTGCAGCGCATTTGGATCGTTTTCAAGAATGGTCTCTAACTCGCGGGTCTGCGAATCATCCAAACCGCCGTCGCGCACCAAACCGATCAATTCCATCAAGCGTTGATGTTTTTGGGGAACTGCCATGCCACTAGCCCTCCGCTTGCAACGAGCGACGAATGCACCACAGAAGTGCATCATGGACTCGGTTCAGCGATTTGTAGATCGAATCCACGCTACGTCCGAGTTGCTCGGCGGTTTGCTTAGTTGAACTTTCAGCAAAGTATCGCAGTCGGACCAGCTCGCGGTCCTGGTCACGCAGCTGGGCCAAACAAGACTGCAGAGCACCGAGCCGTGCGTCACTTTGTGCCGAAACTTCCGCAACCGTGTCGGCGATTTGGTGCATCAGTTTCTCGTTGAAACAGACTCGACGCGATCCGGCTTTCCGCCGGAAGGTCAGGACTCGGTAACGTGCGATCGAAATGCCCCACGCGACGAAATCCGTATCGTGTTCAAACTGCTCGAACTTGTTCCACATGATCGAACACGTCTCTTGTAATAGGTCTTCTGCATCGGACAGATTCGGCACCAACGACAGGATGAACCCCAGAATTCGGCGTTCCGACTGAAGAAACAACCTTATGAAGGCCTCTTCATTCGCAACAACGGCATCTGGGTTCTTGGGTAAATCGGCCACTAGAATGGTTTTCCTTGTCGACGGCTTCACAGCCAGTGGGCATGATCGCTGAGGTGCCTAGTCGCGACTTTCAAAGGCAGTATGAGGTAATCGCAGTCACTATCCTATTTTGGAAGGTTTTATCTGAAGTTTCTGAGAAAATTATGTTCGCGCACGAAGCTCTTCCATCTGGAAGGAGATTGGTGGACACGCGGTTTTCTGCTGTGACGGCGAAAAACCGCCAAAGGTGATTCGACGAGTCGACGTTGAAGCCGGTGCGTGAATAAATCAAGCCCCGCGGGGGCAAGCCATGGGCGATGACCATCGAACCGCTTGGCCGCACGAAAACGACAGTGGCCGCTTTTTTTACACCGAACTCGTGCACGACGTCGGATTACCAGATGGCCGGCCGCCGAACAGCTGAGATACTGAAGAGCTGAGCCTGACTGGGGCAAGTATTCCCAATGTGCTCTCTGTGTCGGGGCTTTAAAAACATCCGCCCCGGACATCGCGACCTGTTAGCCCCAAAGCCAGAGGCGACGACACCCCGTTCGCCGGAAACGAATTTGAGTGGCGCAGGGTTCCCGCGTGCGATTAAAAACCGTCGAGCTGGCAATTTTGTCCACAAGAAACGGTCGAGAATACAATCAGGAAGAGCAATCCAACTCATAACTTTAGTTTCTTGTCATCGGCACCGGGCGCGAAGTTGCTGCGAAAGATGGTGGTCCCTAGCGCCTTGTTGTCACCCCAGTCGACCTCGATCCGGTTGTCGCCAAGAACAATGTCCGTCAGCTTTCGCTGCATCTTGCGGGCGATGTGTTGGTGATCCGGGTGAAAGGCCAGATTGTTCACTTCCTTAGGGTCGGTTGGCATGTGATAGAGGGCCGGATCGAGTTCCTTGTACGATGCATTTCGTGCCCACTGCATATTCCTGCCCCGTTTGCGGTCCGGGCGGATCTGCATGGAGAACACGTAGTCTTTCGTGCGGATGAAAGCTCGCGGTCCAGTGACGGCGTGGCATTCACCAATCACATAATCACGGGCGGGAACTTCTCCAGAAGCAACGTCCGCCAGATTGCTACCGTCCAAGTACTCATACTCTTCGTCACGGAGTGTGGCGCCGCCAAGGGCAAGAATTGTGGGGGCGATGTCCACGAATTCGGTAAAGTCCGTGACGACCTTGCCGGCCGGGAAGGCCCGCTTGTTCGACGAGACCACAATAATCGGATTGTGCGTGTCAACGTCCCACGGAGTGAACTTCGAAACGGCACCATGATCATTCAGCTTCCAGCCGTGGTCGCCGCAAACATACACGATCGTCCACGGCTGCTGTTGCGACTCGCTGTATGCAATGAACGCGTCAGTTGCTTGTCCGACTAGAGCATCCCCGTACGCACAAAATGCGAAGTAGTCCTGAATCATGGCCTGCTTTTCCGCGTCGGTAAAATGATCGGAATAGCCCTGCATGACCTGGCGTTTCAGCTGAGCCGGCAGCGTATTCATTTCCCTTTCGGTGATGGACGGAACCTTGTACGCATGCTGATGGAATCGCTTGCGATAATCGCCGGGTGGTAGCACTGGAGTATGCGGGAAGTCAAATCCGATGTGGCAGAACAGCGGTTTGGAAGTGTCGACGCCGCTATAGTCCTGCGAGCCGACCGAGAACTTGCGATTTCGGTTGGCAAGGTAATCGACAAAGATCGAAGCATAGTATCCATCGCGAGTCTTCCCCGCCTCGCGTGAACTCACACCGGCCAGAATCATGCCGCTGTCGACGTGCTTGCCTTTATTCTTGTTGTAGTGACGCAGCAGATCGTACTTTTGCATGGTTTCGGCGCAAGTGCCGGCGAACTGGGGCATGACCTTTTCCAGTTCCAGTGAGCAGTACTCGACGTTACCTTCGGGCGTGACGAAAAATTCCAAGCTTTGAAACGGCTTGTCGAACTTCACTCCGTTAATTTCTCGAATCCAATCCTTCCCCCATCCGCACAATCCGTCCCGAGCGAGATCTTTAAAATAGAAGCTTTGCTGGTAAATGGGATGCGGGGCCGCCGACTGGTCTTTGATGGTTTTGACACGAACCCCCAGCTTGCCGATGTGGGTCGTCTGATAGCCCAGTGCGGCCATACTTTCGGGAAGCGTCGGACGGCAGTGTTCCGCGTTGTTGTTGTGGTATTCGAATTCGTAGATGCCGGACCGAAACGGATAGCGTCCGTAGTGCATGGAAGCTCGCGACGGTGCACAGCCGGGTGCGTGACAATACGCATTGATGAAAGTCGTCCCCATCATCGCGAGGCGATCGGTGTGCGGTGATTCCACGTAACCTAGCTCGCTCATTTCCCGACCGTGCAGCATTCGGTTGAATGCACGGATTGAGTCGTATCGATGGTCGTCGGTCAGAACCCACAACACGTTGGGCTGTTCGGCCTGAATGCGGGACTCGACAGCAGCCGTCACGAGGATCAGCGCACCGAGTGCCAATAGGTTCAACTGGATCATTGAAATGACTTCAAACGTTTTCATGGCTAATCGTATAGCGTCTCAAGGTACAGCTCTCAGGCTGCCATCGCTGTTACGGTACATCAATGCCGCACCGCAGGCTAAAGCCAAAACGGCGCCGGTCATGGTGTGGCGTGGAAAGTGACCAGTTGAACTGACGTGATCGTGGTACCGTTCTGCGCCTGCACTTCAACCTTGTTGTTGCTTTTCAGTATCGCCGCCGGCACAGCTGCGTCCAAAGGAGCGAAGAACTCAGTGAATTCGTTGGCGTCACCCATATCCACGTCCACTCGAGTACCGTTGACCTTTACCACCAGCGGCTCCGTCACGCCGCCGCGACGATGGACGCCGATGACAAGCTTGGCCGACTTGATACGGTCCGCTTGCTCAAGACCCACGTCGAAGTTCGCCGGTTGACCATCGCTCTTGATCGCGGTTTCGGGCGCGTACCAGCGTTTCTGGTTCAGTGTTCCCGATGGGGACAGCGGCGTTTCGAGAGCGAGTCGTATGACGGTAGTTTCATTGACGTCGACAGGCACCGCGGCCACATCGACACGGTGTTCGGGCTGAAACACGACTGCGCCGTCATGATAGTTCAGCCGAACCTGGCTGGCGGTTGCGGAACCCAGCCGTTTCGCGACCGAAGACAGGTCCAGGGCGATTTGCCGGCCGCCCATGTTGGTGACGGCGAGCGAAATTCGCTTCCCGTCGTGCACGGCAACCACGTCCAACCAGTCGCGGCTGAACTGTACCGGCAGACGGCGTCCGTCGAAGTCGCGCCAGAGTTCAAAGTAGTTCGATACGGTCGTTCGCTCGAAGTCGTCGATGGTGCGATGCCGTTCGCGGTCGAGCTTTGGCGTGAATGCCGCGTCGCCGCTGTTCGGGTTCCAGGACATGTGCAAGAAGATGAATGGCACGAACAAGTCGATCTGATCGGGCCTCTGCATCGACTTCGTCAGGTACGCGTTCCAGGCCATCAGCCGCAGCCAATTGTCGGACGGCTGTCGTCCATTCTGCAGTGACCCTGTTTCCGTAATCAGAATCGGCAAGACGTTGTCGACCTTGTGCATGTGAGCCCGCAGCATATCCAGAATCGCTTCGTAGCGGCCCAGAAGATAGTTTGAATAGCCCTGCCCGCGGCGGTGGTGGGCTCCCAGCATCAAAGCGTTTTCGTAGAAGTGGTGCGAAAAGAAATCAATGTGCCCGCGAGTTTCCTCAATGAAGCGAGCCTGATCACGGTAAAGCGCAAAGTCCTTTACCTGAAGCTGCATATAGGCCGACGACGGCCCACCGACCTTCACATCAGGGGCCCGAGCGTGGACCGCATCGGCGACGCGGTTGTGAAAGTCGGCCAGCAGTCCCCAGCCGTCGATCCCCTGGTTTTCTTTCCAGTGATGCGCCCACTCGGACTGCACGCTGCTTTCGTTTTTGACTTCCCACCATTTCGACGTGAACCCACCGTCTTTGATCTGGTCTTCCACATAGGCCGCGGCGAGTTCGGCGGCATTGTCGAAATACTCGGGTTCGGGTGTTCCCCGTCCAACCAGTGGTACGGACATGAAATCCGGCCAGTCATTGAAACAATACGCGAAGGGTTCCTTTTTGAATTCTTCGATCGTCTTTCGATGTCGGACGCCGGCGTCGTATTGGTCAAAGAATGACAGGTCGGCGGCTCCGGGCTTATCCGTTCTTTCTTTCAGCGGTTTCCAATTGCCCCATGCTCGCGTGAGTGCCGGGTTGAACTTGAACGCTCCGCGTCCAGGCCAAAAATTGCGATCTAGTGCCCACCGTTCGAACGACTGATCGACGACGCCTGGCGTTTCGTGCATGCGGAACCAGCGACTCCGCAGCAGATCCGACGTGCCACCGACCGACAGTTCGTGATCCACATCGATAGCAATCTCCACACGTTCTCGCGGAAGTTCCGAACCGAGGTCGCGATACGGAATCGTGTCAAACTCGGACGGAATCTGCTTCTGAGCAATGAATACTAAATCGTCAATTCGGCAGGTTGCGGCTTCGTCATTCATCAAGAAGCGGATCTTCATGCGTTCAGGTGTTTCGTCCGAACGCGGAATCGACGGCATCTGAACGCGATAAAAATCGGTCACCTGCTGGCTTCGCGGCGGAGCTTTATCGGGAGAAAACGGAAAGACATGGACCTCTTTGATGCGGTCCAGATTCTGCCCACGAAAGGCAAAGTGTCGAAACACTCCGGCGATCCGCTCGGCGCCCGCGGGCAGCGCAAGTTCATCGTTGTGACGAATCTCCCTGCTTTCGCTGAGGATCGTTATTTCTTTCAACCCACGGTCTCGCCCCGAACCAACGAAACGTGTTTCGCGGCCTTCAACGAATTGGTCAAACAAGAAGTCGTGAACGGCCTTGCGGTCGCGTCCCTCTTTGCTGAGTGCTTGCGCGAACGAGTCAGTGGCACTGGATGCGGCAAGCGCAAGGGCGACGAGCGACAGAATACGACGGAATAAAGGCATCGGGCTACATTTCAATCGGGCAAATGAGAACGTTCTACGCCGGTCAGTTTAGCAATCTATTTTCGGCGAGTGCGTCTTCGCTGGAAGCGTTGTCTTGTCAGCTCTGGCTACGAACCAAAACGAATTGCTCAAGAACTTTCGGCACGAAGGATTGTTGTATGCATTTTCGGTAAACCACGGCATCAGATAGACGACTTTTGATTGTTTGAAACGGTGAGTCCGGGCAATCGACGATCGTCCTGATAGACATCCATCTTAACATTTCTAGTCTTTGGATTTTCTTTGGCTGCTTCGGCGTGAGAAAGGTCGACGTCGCACACGGCCACGATGTCACTAAATTTGCGTTGACTGGCAATGTCGCCACTGCCTCTGAAACCAAGTCCAATCGCTCCGATGTTCAGTCGATCATTCGGGCTTTCGAACGCCAGGGTCGGTCGTGACCAGGAGAATCAGACGATCGCACCTGCGGCAATCACCGATTTCTTTAGGAATTCGCGACGGGTGTTCTGCAGAGTTCCTGGTTCTTGATTCATCGAGTCTTCCGACGAAACAGACATACGGGTGCAATACGTCGCATCGATCGGAGACACAGCGGTGGGATAGGCTTCCAGCCTGTCATGCCTGAAACGACAGGCTGGAAGCCTATCCCACCGCTCATTCCTCGCTCGATACTTAGCGGAGAAATCTTTTAACCACAGATGGACGCAGACTACACAGATTTCCGCACCGTGATCTATCTGTGTCGACCTGTGTTCATCTGCGGTTTCTTTAGTCCCGCACCCAAATGCCGTTCGAAGGCGTCACCTGCCGGTGATTTTGACATAATTCTAGAATTGGGCGGCAGGTAGGTGATTTCCGAGGCATTGGTGAGCATGACAAAGAAGGATTCTGACAGCGAAACGCTGACTGAAACGCAATTCATGCAGTTGTTTGTGCAGCATGAGCCTGTGCTGCGCCTCGTTGCGCGGTCGATGCTGACTGACTGGATGGCCGTCGACGACGTGTTGCAGGAAGCGGGCGTGACGATGTGGGAGAAGATTGGCCAGCTTGAAAACGCTGATGGCTTTCTGCCCTGGGCCAGAGTGATTGTTCGCCTGAAGTGCCATTCAGCGATCAATGCCTCGTGTCGACGTCGCCTGGTGTTGTCGGAGGAAGCAGTCAAGTTGCTCGCCGTTGAGATCGACTCGGTCGACCGCGAGCGATACGAAACTAACCTGAATGCGCTACGAGGCTGCCTTCAGAAGTTGTCACCACAACAGCGAGACCTCGTGCTGGCTCCTTACCGCGACGGGATCGAAGTCCAGGACATCGCGGCGAGCGTCGGTAAGTCGGCGAATGCTCTTTACAAACAACTCGGCCGGCTTCGTGGGCATTTATCCGAATGCGTCGCGAATTCGTTGAAGGCTGACTCATCCGCTCTGAGGACGGATGCGTCGGGAAGAGGGCTCGTGCAATGAACAACCGAGAGCTGATCCAGCAGTACTTGTTGGGCAATCTAAACGATGACGATCTCGCTCGTTTGGACGCTAGTCTCTGTAGCGACGACGAATTCAGAAAATCTTTTGCAGATCAGTTGGTACTGGACTGCAACCTGCGAGACGTGGCAGGCCAAGAGCAGCTGGGCGTGCAAGAATCAACCGATCGTGTTGCAACGCGGTCGGCCAGTTGGACATCTGTCGCAGCGATCGCCGCGTCGCTTTTTATCGCAGTCGCGAGTTGGATCTCGTTTACGTTACCTAATCACGTTGCAACCCTGCTCAGCAGCGAAGATGCAGCGTGGGTAAGTGACCTGCCGACGTCCGTCGGATCGGAGCTTTCCGCCGGCGAGTTGCAGTTGATCAGTGGAATAGCAACGCTGCGTTTCAATTCCGGGGCGACCATGACTCTGGAAGCCCCGGTTCGCCTGGAACTGCAGACGGAGATGCGAGCGTTTCTGCACGATGGGGCAGCGATTCTCGAAGTTCCCGATTCGGCGATTGGCTTTGTTGTTGCAACACCTTCGGGCGAGGCGACAGACCTGGGCACCAGCTTTGCCGTCAATGTGGACAGCGAAAACGTAACATCGGAATTCGAGGTCCTCGATGGCAGTATTTCGGTTGGCTTGCCCAGCAAAGACCAACGCGTCCTGTTGAAAGACAACGAAGCGGTATTGGTCGATTCTTCCGGTATCTCAGAAGCCTCGACGGCAGAGCCCCCTGAACCTGCTAATGCGGTGAATCCGACGGTGCGGATCGAAACGGAAGGCCATGAAGCGACCTTTGTTCGCGGCAATACGAACGCCGGCCCACGAAAGCTGCTGATGGTGAAATCGAGTTGGAAGAACAATCTTTACGATCGCAAAGCAGTCTTCTCGTTTGATGTTTCCGATGTCGACATCAAGGCGGCCGTGGCTATTCGGCTGCGATTGAACCAGGTTGAAAGTGAGATGGGTTTCGCGAGCCGTCTTCCTCCAATCAACGTTTTCCATGTTTACGCGGTAGCCGACATTGCCGCGGGATCATGGGATCGAAGATCGACCTGGGAAGAAGCACCATCGCCGGAAGACGGCGTGTTGGTGGGCGAATTCAAGATTCCGCGAAGTCGCAAATCAGGCGAATGCGTTCTAGAATCAGACAAGCTAGCGGAATTTGTTCGCAATCACGGCGATGGGTCACTAACGTTCGTCGTCGTTCGAGAAACAAAGAAGATCGCCGGTGATGGACGCGTCCTGGTTCACGCGTTCGCATCGCACTCCCATCCATCCGCCGTCGGCCCGACGCTCGAATTTGAAATGCGTGAAGATGATCGGTGACCACAGATGAACTCAGATAAGCACAGATAACAACAGAGTCCAAATCTGTGTCTATCTGTGGTTCCAAACCGAAAAACATAATGAGACACAATCCCCAACGAGATGTAACTATGCATATCACACGAAGAACAGCCCTCGTTTCCGGCGCTGCGGCAATGGCCACAAGCCTGCTGCCACGCTCTGCCTGGAGCAACCCTGTTGGTGCCAACAACAAGGTCAACGTCGCTTGGTGCGGCGTTGGCAACCGCGGGCCTCGCATCATCGAGAACTTCGAGAAAGCCGGGATCGCCAACTTCGTCGCATACTGTGATGTCGATCCGGAGAACCCGCACATCAACGGGACAAAAGACAAATTCCCGAAGGCTCGCATCTTTCAGGATTGGCGAAAAATGTTCGATGACATGGACAAGGAGATCGACGCGGTCGTGGTTCTGGTGCCTGACCATTCGCACTTCCCCATCACCATGGCCGCGATGGCAGCAGGGAAACACGTCTACACAGAAAAACCGCTCGCACGTACGTTTCAGGAAATTGAATTGATGATGGCCGCTGCTAAGCGGCATGGTGTCGCGACGCAAATGGGCAATCAGGGCCACTCGGGGGACAACTACTTTCAGTTCCAAGCGCTCAAAGCGGCTGGCGTGATGGATCATGTCACGCATGTGGATGCCTACATGAACAAGTGGCGTCGCTGGCATCCTTGGGGTGATCTGAAAGCGATGCCGACCGGCGAAAAGGCACCGGCCACCATGGACTGGGATCTGTGGCACAGCACGACGCCCATGCACGAGTTCAGCAAGAAGTTTCATCCAGGCAACTGGCGAGGATGGTACCAGCACGGCACCGGATGTTTTGGCGACTGGGGGGCTCACGTCCTGGACACCATCCATCGTTTCCTTGAACTGGGTATGCCTGAAAAGATCTCGGCAACGAAAATGTTGCAGCCCAACCGGTTGATCTATCCACTGGCGACGACAATCAACTTTCAATTTCCCAAACGCGGCAACTTGCCGGCGATGGATATCGACTGGCACGACGGACAGGAGAATCTGCCACCGACTCCTGAGGGATTTGGCGGGCGCGAGTTGGATCCGAAGGTTCCCGGCAAGTTTATCTATGCCGGTGACTTTGTTTTCCAAGGCGGCAGTCACGGTTCAACCCTGGAACTTCTCGACGAAGAAAAGCAGGAAGCACTTGCGGCAAAGGGCGTCCCCACGGACTTCGGAAAGAACTCCGACCACTACGCCAACTTTCTGCTGGCTTGTCGCGGCGACGAAGAAACGCGTTCGCCGTTCTCGGTTTCAGGTCCTCTGTCGCAGATGCTGGCACTGGGATGCCTGGCGCAGCGGTTGGGTGGAGAGCTGCAGTTCGATCGGAACACAAACCAGATCACCAACAACGACGCGGCGAATGCATTGCTCAAGGACACGCCGCGTGAAGGCTGGGAACAGTACTACACGCTGTAGCAGAATAGAAACCACAGATGAACACAAATAGACACAGATGACAGGTAAGCAGAAATCTGAGTTCAAGTACAACCAGTGCAGACTTTCATTTGAAACAACCACAGCTTCACTCAGATAAACACAGATAACGAACGCGAGAAAAAATCTGAGTGCATCTGCGTCCATCTGTGGTTCTCTTGCGAACATATTGAACCATCCCACTCCCTGTATGATGAAATGCTCTGGAGGCTTGAAATTGAGGTGTAATCAAAGACTCTACGTGATTGCGGTCGCGGCCGTCCTGTGCATGGCTAATTGTGGCCTTGCCCAGAAGCAGAAGCCGACTAACAAAGCGGAAACTCCCACATGGACAGATCCGGACGTTGCAGCCAAAGAATCACCAGCCTTCGCTTTTCTTGGGGAGTACGCCCGCGGCGACAAAGCGATTCAAGTCGTGCCATGCGAAGGACGGTTCTACCTGTCTGTCTATCAAGGCGGATTGCCCGGTGCCGGTTGGGACGGAGGCAAGATCGAGCACGAATGGGTTGAGGCAGACAGGATCAAAGCAAGGCTCGCTGACGTCACGAAAGTCGACCGATCGGCCAAACTGCATTTCGCCAAACCGCCTGAAGACGCGATCGTTCTTTTCGATGGCTCTGATATGAAGCAGTGGGCCAACGGGAAGATGAAAGATGGCTTGCTGCTTGCCGGAGCCAAAACCAGGAAGTCGGACTTCCAGGATTTCCGTTTGCACTTTGAAACACTGATCCCCTTCAAGCCGGAACTCCCACTCGCTCACCCTGGACGCGGTAACAGCGGAGTGTTCGCGCTGGGCGCGTATGAAGTTCAGGTTTGCGATACTTTCGGCGTCGACTTCGCACCGGATCGCTGGGAGGCCGACAACGTACAGAAGAAACCCGACACATGGTGTGGGAGCATTTATGGCATCCACGCGGCGAGTGTGAATATGTGCCTGCCACCTCTGGCATGGCAAACCTTTGACATTGAATTCACAGCCGCACGTTTCGATGGCGAAAAGAAAGTCACTGACGCTCGCATGACCGTCCATCAAAATGGCGTCAGAATTCACAACAACGTCACGGTCCCTTCGGGCACCGGCGGCGGTCCCAGAGGTCCACGCCCGGAAGTTGCCACCGGACCAATCTACGTCCAAAGCCACGGCAACCCAAATCTGTATCGCAACATCTGGGCCGTGCCACTTTGAGTCACTTAGCTTTAGTGAGCCGTGACGCGTGAGCCGCCGGACAAAGAACGCCGGCAACCGGTACTGCCCGAGGCCTTACGGCCAGCGGCTCACTATTCAATTCGCAAATCGACAAAATCAACATTCCGCTAGCCGCGGGCGTTCGCAGTATCGCAACTCGACAACACTTGGCCCGACGCTAGCGCGTTCGGCTCACAAAGGAACCACAGATTCACACAGATGAACACAGATTGTGAACCAAGAAAAATCTGTGTTTATCTGAGTCCATCTGTGGTCACAACCTTCGCCCCCAAAAGAAAGCATCATGAAGTTCCTTGCACTCTTGTCCGTTGGTTTCGTCTGTTTCGCGAATACAAATGTTGCTCATGCTGTCGACCGTCCCAACATCATTTTGGTTTATGCGGACGACATTAGTGCTCGTGAGCTACCAATCTATGGATCATCGGTCTGGACGAAAGACAAGGGCGTCGACACTTTAGATGAAGCTTTCCGCGCCAGAACGCCTGTGCTGGACCAGATGGCAGAGGAAGGATGCTGGGTCAAAACCGCGTGGGCTTCGGTCGTCTGTTCGCCTAGCCGTGCGATGATGATGACCGGACGATATGCCCACCTGCATAAGTGGTGGAACAATTCCTACAAAGGTCGCTACCTCGACGAAAAGGGAAATGCCACGACTTGGCCGCTCTATATGAGTTCGCCACTGCAGATTGGCCATGTCGCCCAGCAAGCCGGCTATGGAACTTACTGGGCCGGCAAGACGCAAATGGCTGGCGACCTGCGTGAATATGGGTTTGATCAAGGTTGCTTTACTCCGGGCAATCTTGCCGACAAAGACAATCCGTTCACGGATTTCAAGCTCGTTCAGAAGAATAGCGACGGTGAGAAGCTTGTCTTCAATCAAGACACCGGCAAGCAACTCGACACCTATCTGCAACACGGCTGGTACTTCTATCCGCACGTCCGACTGATGAACCATGACGACAAGGATTTCCAATGGTGGCCGAACACGCCGGAATCGACCGAATCGTTTGGCCTCGGTACTTACGGCCCGGACGTCGAGCTGGACTTTATTTTTGACTTTATGAATCGCCAGCACGCCAAGGGCGATCCGTTCTTTGTCTATCACACGACTCACCTGGGCCACGGAGCGTTTGACTGGCTGAATCCCGCGAACGGACAGTGTTGGCCGGGGACTCCTGTGATCCAGTGGGACGGGCAGCAGTACACACGCACTCAGCCACAGATCACCGGTGACGATGGCGTTTACGACACGCACGGAACGGTCACCGAGACGGGCATCAAGTCGCACATCGAGTACCTGGACTATCAGATATGGCTGTACCGAAACCGGCTGCAGGAGATGGGCATCGCAGACAACACGGTGGTCATCTTCTGCGCGGACAACGGAACGGCCGGCTACGGAAAGAATAGCCATGATCGCCAAAAGGGCGTTCATGTTCCGCTGATCATCTACGCACCGGGAATGACGAAGCACGGCCAGCAGGATGTTCTGGTCAACATGTCTGACCTGTTGCCGACGATTGCCGAACTGACCGGCACGACGATTCCGGATAACTACGCGCACAACGGCGAGAGCCTGGTGCCGTTCCTCTACACGGACCAACCTGAACACCGCCAGTGGATCTATGGCTACAGCCGCGAGCGCCAGATCATTCGCGGCGATCTTGTGATGAAGGATGGGTACGACAAATGGTGGGATGTCTCCGAAGAACCGTCGGATTTGATCAGCTACCAAGAGATCACTGATTGGAACAGTGTTTCCGAGGAGCATCGTGCTCAGCGTGACAAGCTGAATGCCGTCCTGCCTGAATTCGATCTTTTCCAAACTGAACCCGATGCCCCCGGCGTCGAACTTCTGCCCAAAGATGGAAAGACAAAACCAAAATCGAAGCCCACGTCGCCAGCAACCGGCGGGTGGGCGTTAGCCTTCGAAGATGACTACGAGGGTCGAACCGAAATCGGAAAGGACTACACAACAGCGCGAGGCCATGAGGACTCTTGGTCGGTCGTGGACGGAGTGCTGGTTGGCAAGCAAACGAAAGCCGATCACGGAGCCGTGATTCGTACGGAACTAGATTTTGATGATGTCGATATTGAGTTCGATTTTCGATTCAGCGGCGGCAAGAGTTTCAACTTCGTAATCGACGACGCGAATGAGAAATCGGTACATGCCGGACACATCTGCCGCGCTTCGATTTTCCCGAAGTCTCTCAGAATCGGCGACGACAAGACGGGCAGCATGAACCTGGAAGTCCGCAAACAACGACAGGACAAGAACCTGTCCGCTGCTGATGCAGAAACACTTGAGAAGCTGCTCGATCGCACACAGTCTTCCGCAAAGATCAGCATCAAGCCGGGAGAGTGGCACACGCTGCGAATTCGCATCCGTGGCGACATCATGAAGGCATTTCTTGATGGCGAACTGGTCACAAGCCTACGTTCGCCGGGTTTCGACCATCCCACCAAGACGAAGTTCGGCTTCACGGTGAATGGTGAATCGATCGACTTTGACAACCTGGTTGTGAAAAGACTTGAAACCACAGATGGACGCAGATGAACACAGACGGGGGTACGTGGCAGAATCTGTGTCCATCTGTGGTTCCCCCGAAGAATAGGAATTTGGAGATGAGTGATAGCCAATTCTTGCTGAAAGAGGAAACGCACCGGATCATTGGTTGTTCAATGGAAGTGATCAACGAAATCGGTCACGGCTTTCATGAAAAGATTTATGAAAATGCATTGGTCGTCGAATTCCGGTTGCAAGGAATTCCTTACTCCCAGCAACCTGACTATCCCGTCATCTACAAGCAAACACAGGTCGGCACCTACATCCCGGATCTCATCTGTTTTGATTCAGTTGTTGTCGACACCAAAACGATCGAGAAGATTGGTGACCATGAAATCGGCCAGATGCTCAACTATCTCAAAGTCACCGGCCTACACGTCGGCCTGCTCATCAACTTCAAAAACGCCAAACTGGAATGGAAACGTGTCGCACGCTAAGAATTTTCTAAAAACCCAGAAGAAAGAGAAGCGAGGTCGCTGCCTGTTTCTGTTCTTATCTGCGTTCATCTGCGTCCATCTGTGGTCACCTCTTACTACATTCGCTGGCCAGCCCAACATCCTGTGGGTCATTACGGACGATCATCGTGCCGACTCGATTCGTGCTTTCAATCAGGCTACGGCGGGCCGTGGCAACAGTGAACTCGGGTTTGTGTCATCGCCGCGCGCGGACGAACTGGCTCGTCAGGGCGTGCTGTTTACACGTGCGTATTGCAACTCACCAGGCTGCGCCCCCAGCCGCACTTCGATGCTCTTTGGAATGTACCCTCACCATTGCGGGCAGTATGGGTTCGAGTCGGGGCACCAGTCTGCCGATTTCTGCAAACCGTTCTTTCCCAAACTGCTTGCCGAGCAAGGCTATCGCACGGCCCAGTTCGGCAAGAGCGGCTTCGCAAGCTTCGACTGGGGCGCCCCCAAGCTGATCAAGACGACGCCTTACCAGGTCAGTATTGATCAGAAAGAACTTTACGCCAACGAGCGAGTGGACTGGTTTCATCGCAAGACGTGGGGCAAAGGTGGGCATACGGGCGACGAAGCGTTCTGGGCGATGCCGGATGGCGGAATTTATATCCAGACGCCGAAGGAAGGTCCGCGTAGCGATGAAGATGCTGCCAAACGAAGACGAGTGGATGACGAACTCGATCTCCTCTACCGCGTTGGCATGGCGGACAACTCGCCGGTCGGCGGCGTCAGCCCGCAGCCAACCATGACGACTCAGGATGGTTACATCGCGTCAAGCTTCATCGACTTTGTGCGAAACGCCGGCAAGCCATACAAGACGCCTTGGGGCCGAAAGATCGACGGGGCGCCGACCGAACAGCCTTTATTCGTCAACGTTGGATTCCATTTCCCGCACACCCCCGTGCTGCCGTCAAAAGAGTTTCGGGACAGGTTTGCGAAGAAAACTTACCAGGTTCCGGAGTTCAGCAAAGATGAACTTGAAAAGCTGCCGCCCCAGTTGGTGAGTTGGTTCAAGAAGTCAAACTTCGATGCTTTCACGCCAGAGGCCAAGCAGCAGGCGATTCGCGACTACTACGCATTCTGTGCCATGGGTGACTCTCTGGTTGGAAAAGCGGTCGAAGAATTCAAGGCATACAGTGAAACGCAAAACCGCGAGTATGTGATTCTGTATGTGATCGGCGACCATGGCTGGCATCTTGGCGAACAAGGCGGCGAGAACAAGTTCGCGCCGTACGATACCTCCAATCACTGTGCCGTGATTGCAGTTTCGTCTGACGGCAAACGCTACCCGGCCGGAACCGTTTGCCACGATCCGATCGAGTTCGTGGACTTTGCACCCACGTTCTTGAATCTCGCCGGCGCCGATTTAGCAGAAGAACGTTTCGCCCATTTCGACGGACAACCCATTGATGAAACGTTTAGCGGCGATTTCAAACGCGAGTACGTCCTCGGCGAAATGAATCACTCGATTGGACCACGTGCGTACTTGCGCAGTAACGACTTTGCCTTTTCGATGCGAACACGTGAGAAGAATGGAATGTTCGGCAGCAAGTGGGGACACGCTCCGGGCGAAAATGTGAAGTGGGCAATGGACGCTCCACGCGAGGACGTAGAACTCGCGTTGTTCGATTTGCGAGTCGATCCGAAAGAGCAAAACAACGTCGCCGGTGACAAAGACTACGTCGAACTCGCCGATTGGTTTCGTAAGAAGCTCGGGCGCATCGTCCTTGGTGACGGACGCGTGGAGGTGGACTGGACCGAGGAAAATAGTTACTCCGTTAGCGACTTCGCTGCTGGAGCACACGACGGACAACTGGATATTCCGGCGTCGATCATTCCACACGTCCAAACCAATTCATCAGAGTCCGCTTCGGACCTCAAAATCAGCTTTGGTCCCGTTTCCAAGACATCCATCTTTGGCAGTGAAGTATGGAGCCACTGGGGCGGCAGCGTGGTCAAGGGCGATGATGGCCGCTACCACATGCTGTACTCCCGCTGGCCCAAAAAGCTGGGCTGGGCCTGGGTCACCGACTCGGAAATCGCCCACGCAACCGCGCCGAGTCCGTTCGGCCCTTTCGAGCATCAGGGTGTTGCGTTACCACGTCGCGGCAAAGCGCACTGGGACGGTTGGTGTACTCACAATCCGACCGTCCACAAGTTTGACGGCAAGTACTATCTCTATCATATGGGCAACACGGGTGATGGACAGATCGTTGGCTATCCCGGCAAGCAGTTACTTAACTGGCAACATCGCAACAATCAACGTATCGGTGTTGCTGTTGCTGATGATCCATCGGGACCTTGGACGCGATTGGACTCGCCCGTACTTGGCGTAAGCGTTGATAACACGGCGGCCGACGCACTGATGACTTCTAATCCATCGGTTTGTCAGCGCCCCGATGGGAAGATCCTGATGGTTTACAAGGCGGTCGGCAAAGAGTTTCCGATGCCTAACGGCGGCCCCGTCGTTCACATGGTGGCAATTGGTGATTCACCGACCGGACCGTTCAAGAAAATGCGAGACCCGGTCTTCACGTTCGAAGGCGAGCGTTTCCCCGCCGAAGACCCGTACATTTGGTATCAGGAAGGTAAGTATCGAGCGATCGTCAAACGAATCAAACACGAAGGCAAGAAACGCGTCTTTTCACTCGTGCATTACGACTCGATCGACGGAATCGACTGGCAACCAGCCAAGTACCACGAGATATCCGACCGCACGATCACCTGGGAGGATGGAACGGCCGAACAACTGGATCATCTCGAACGACCTCAGGTGGTAATCGAAGATGGCAAACCGATCGCGATTGTCTGTGCCGCTGACCGAATCGATGAAAACAATGTCCGGCACTCGTTCAATATCCAAATCCCCTTGGTTGTGGAGTCCTTCTAATGTTGCATGCCAAATTCATGGCATCGTCCCAGCCACGGATCAATTCCGTCGCCGATGGCTTGTCACGTCAAAGGCCAGGCTCGGGAATAAAGGTTCTGTTGACGTTCTTTTTCTCGATCTTCGCTGCAGAGGCAACTGCCGCGCAGCGGCCCAACTTCATTTTCATTCTGACCGACGACCAATCCTATGGGATGATGGGCTGTGATGGAAACGAAGTGACGCAGACCCCCAACCTCGACCAACTTGCCCGCGAAGGCGTTTTCTTTGATCGGGCTTACATCACCAGTGCCATCTGCACTCCCAGCCGAATCTCTATTCTGCTTAGCCAGTTCGAACGCAAGCATGGTGTCAATTTCAACTCTGGCACGAGCGTCGCACCGGAGGCGTGGGCGAATTCTTATCCGGTCATCATGCGTGACGCCGGTTACTACACCGGATACGTGGGTAAGAACCACGCACCAATTGGCAAAGGGGGTTACGACAGTGGTTTGATGGAAAAGTCTTTCGACTATTTCTATGCAGGACATGGTCACATTCGGTTTTATCCCAAAGACCACCACGAGATTTTCAATTCGGCCAAGCACGACACACAGGTAGAGATCGTCAGCGAAAGCATCGACGACTTTTTGTCGACCGAGCATCGGCTCGATGGCGTCTTGCGTTTCCTTGATTCGCGCCCCGAGGACAGGCCGTTTTGTCTGAGCGTCTGCTTGAACCTGCCCCACAGTGCCGGAACCAGTACGATGCAAATGCGTGAGGGCGACGATGTGATTTACAAGACGCTCTATCGAGACATCGAAGTTCCTTTGCCGGCAAACTACGTGGCCAAAGCCGACATCCAACAACCCAAGTTGCCGCCAGAGATTCTAAAAGTCGAAAACCGCCAGGCCGGATACAACTGGGTGGACACGCCATCATCGGCACGCGAACGCATCACGCGGCAAATGCAAGCGATGACCGGCATCGATCGCATGGTTGGTCAAGTTCGCGAGAAACTGGCCGATGAAAGATTGGACGAGAACACGGTAATCATTTTTACGTCCGATCACGGTCTCTATTCAGGACAACAGGGACTCGGAGGCAAGGCGTTCTGCTACGAACAAACCACGCACGTGCCCTTGATCATCTACAACCCAATGGTTCTGGATTCCGCGCGCGGCAGACGCAGCGATCAAATGGTGCAGTCGATCGACATTGCCCCCACGATCTTGGACTTTGCGGGAATTGACGCGCCCGAATCCTTTCAGGGCAAGAGTCTCCGCGGATTGATTCAGGGAAGTGAAAAGCCCGTTCACGAATACATTTTCACAGAGAACCTTTGGTCCACGCATTTTGGCAACCCGCGAATCGAAGCGGTGCAAGACACGCGATGGAAGTATATCCGGTACTACAAGAACGAGAACTTTCCGGCGTCTTGGAAGATTCGCGTCGCAAAAGAGCTAGGTATTCCGCAAAACAAGATGCTTTACGGCGTGCATGACGATGCGATTGCCGTCTATCGATACTACGTCGAGGCATCACTTGAGGGTGAACCAGCGGTCCACGAAGAACTCTATGACGTCCAGACCGACCCCGGTGAACTGCAAAACCTGATCGACGATCCCAGTCACGCCGCGACATTGCAGCGGCTGAAGGCTGCGTGGAAAAAGAAGCTCACCGAGGCTCGCGGGACCGGCGCCCCAAAAGTGCTCCGCTATACCGCCGACAGCGAACAAGGATATCAATCCAAATGAATTTCCGACCAAGACAGGAACCAATGATAAAACTCACTCTTAACGTTCTGTGTTTCGCCATCGCTATCACCTCGTCCGCAGTGGCGACAGAGTCCCGGCCGAACATTTTGTGGATCACGATAGAGGACTGGAGTCCTGATCTTTCCTGTTACGGCACCAAAGGCATTCACACGCCAAATGTGGACAAGCTGGCTTCACAAGGCGTTCGTTACCAGCGTGCCTTCACGACCTCGCCGGTTTGTTCGACATCGCGTTCGGCAATGATGACCGGCTTTCATCAGAACTATATCGGGGCGCATCAACACCGGACCGAGGATAAGAAACCGCTTCCGTACGGCATCCGGCCAATCCCGCATCTGCTGGCCGACGCGGGCTACTACACCGTATTGATGAGCTGGAAAACGGATTGCAATTTCCTTCCCGACACGCGGCAAGAACTTTTCATGGACCTGAAGGACTGGAAGAACCGCGAACCGGACCAGCCCTTCTTCGCTCGCATCACCTTTGGTGGCACGCACCGATCTTGGAGTCGTGACCCCAAGCGGCCCATCGACATCCAGGATGTTGAGTTGCCGCCATACTATCCGAATACGCCATTCATTCGTCGAGACTGGGCGAATGGGCTAGAACAAATGCAACTGGTCGACCGCGAAGTCGGCGCTATTCTAAAACGTCTCGATGATGAGGGGCTGGCCGATAACACGATCGTGTTCTTCATTGGCGATCATGGACGCTGTCACATTCGCGGAAAACAGTTTCTGTATGACGAAGGGACGCGGATTCCCATGATCATGCGATGGCCTGGGAAAGTGCAACCACAGCAGGTCAATGACGACATGGTCATGTCGATCGACATCTGCGCGACGGTTCTCGAAGCGGCCGGGGTCGCCTCGCCCGTGCCCCTGCACGGCAAAAGCCTGCTAAGCGACGAAGTAAAGAACCGTCGATACACCTTCGCCGCTCGCGACAAAATGGATACAACGCACGATGCAATGCGTAGCATTCGGTCAAAGGACTTTAAACTGATTTTGAATCTGATGCCGGAGCGGGCTTATTGCCAATTCAGCTTCTACAAAGAAGGTGCGTATCCGCCGCTTGCTGAATTGAACGTTTTGAACTTGGAAGGCAAACTCACGCCAGAACAAGCAGCCTTTCTGTCGCCAAGCAAGCCGCCGGTCGAACTGTTCGACCTTCGCAGCGACCCACACGAAGTCCACAACGTCGCCGACGATCCGAAATATGCCGAAGTGAAGTCGGAACTGTTGGCTGAGCTTGATCGTTGGCGAGACGAAGTGATTCATGATCAGGGAGTCTCCGACGATTTTTGCGCACAAGATGTCTACCCGCCGGAGCGTCCCGCTGAACGTACGGTGGGGCAGTGGGTCCAGGAGCATGCAGACGAGTACGACTTCAAAAAACACGGGGTTCCCCCCTGGTATCCAACGCGAACACTTCAGCAATGGCGAGAGGTGCGAAAGATCTGGGAACCTTGGGTGTTTCGCGATGTCGACAGCAAGATGAAGCGTCCTGCGATTCCGTTCACGCAGAAGCCAAAAGCCCGCGCGACGGAATGACGCGTTGGCTGGACGATTCAAGCGAGCGGATTGCTTCGCGCATCATCCGAGGACATTTGAGCCACAACGGGAGGCCAACCGTACGCGTCACCCTTCGCACCGGCCACGTCTTCCTTTGCAGTGTTGACCGATTGGTCCAGACTGCCTAGCTTTGAAAAAGCCGTTAGCAAATGCGAGACAGTATCGATGCCCTGGGAAAAATCGTTTGATGAATCGGACGTGATCGACAAGGTGATGGACGTTTTCTGGGAGAAAGGGTATGCGGCAACTTCGATCTCCGACATCACCGATGCGACTGGGATCAAGCGAGGCAGTCTCTATAACGCGTTCGATGGTAAACACGACCTGTTCTTAAAGGCGCTGCAAAAGTACGGTTCAGGAGAGAGAAGCAAGCAACTGCGACTGCTGGAAACGATCGAGAATCCTCGCAAGGCAATCGCGATGTTGTTCGACTTGATCGTGAAAGACACGCTCAATGACCCTGCCAAAAAAGGATGCTTGCTGGTCAACACCGCACTCGACTATTCGCTGCACGATGAAAGCGTTCAGCGAGTTGTCACCGAGGGCTTTAAAGAAGTGGTCGTGTTCATCGAGAAGCAAATCGTGCGGGGACAGGACCAAGGTGATATTTGCGAATCGGTCAAGCCACGCGCCACCGCTAGAGCCTTAGTTGCCTCACTGGTCGGAATCCGGGTGCTCGGTCGAGGCACCTTCGACAAGGCAGCATTGAGGCAGATCGGAGATCAAGCACAGCGATTGATCTGACAAAAAAACGTGAAAAAATCTCTTTCAGAGTTGCGGTTGGAATCCATCAAAACTCATTAGAGGAGTACAACTCCTCATTTTCATCACCCATTTTTGACCGACTGGTCAACACAATATGGAGAAAACCATGACTGACTTTAGCGTCCACACCATCGAATCCGCGCCCGAAAACAGCAAGCCGCAATTGGAAGGCAGCAAGAAAGCGTACGGCTTTGTTCCGAATCTGCATGCCGTCATGGCAGAATCGCCCGCGCTGCTGGAAGCTTACAAAACGGTCTCTGACATTTTCGACAACAAGACCAATCTCTCGACGACCGAGCAACAGATCATTG
Organism: uncultured Pirellulaceae bacterium; assembly: GCA_963975425.1. Lineage (GTDB taxonomy): Bacteria > Planctomycetota > Planctomycetia > Pirellulales > Pirellulaceae > CAXBGS01. The sequence continues at coordinate 26,903 of CAXBGS010000021.1, read as the reverse complement.
CAATGACCAACAACCGGCTTAACGGTTGCACGTACTGCATGGCGGCTCATACGTCGATCATGCAAGCCGGCAAAGTATCCGACGATGTCATCACTGCCCTTCGTAACGGCACTCCGATCGATGACCCAAAGTTGGAAGCACTCAGGGTGTTCGCCGAGAAGGTCAATCAGAAGCGTGGTTGGCTTGACGATGGAGATATCGAAGCGTTGCTCGCTGCTGGCTACACGAAACCAACGGTCTTCGACGTAATTGTGGGCACGGCGTACAAGGTGCTTTCTAACTACACGAACCACGTCGCTCAAACGCCACTCGATCGAGGATTTTCCAAGAACGAATGGAATGCCGAGGCGCAACCCGTGTAGAGCACCTATCACAAGTGCTCCTAAACCGTTGAGCCAACCGGTCGACGATCATGTTGCAGTCGCAGGCTGGCACCCAGAGCCCACGCGAACATCGACAAATGGCGTGTGACATAAACAACAAGATCATTTTGGAACCTGCGGACAAGACTCAAAATTTGCATGCCGAACGGAATTCTTACAGCTTCTCAAGCCACGGATTGCGGCGGATTGTGAAAAAATCGGCAGCTGGTGATTCCGCTGCGGGGATGGGATCCTTTGATATGCCGGGGCCGTCGAAACGTTGAACTCGCGAGAAATACTCGTCGACTCAAATCCGTTTTCGGTGCCGGCGGCATCAAGTGGCCGATCGCGACGGGAGGCCCATGACTTAGGAGGCCAATGCATTAGGACGCCCACGACTTATTCGTGCCGGTGCCCCCTGTCGAGCAGTGCACGACTTTCCGATTGTCAATCGGCTTTCCAATTGTCGATCGGCTTTTCGATAGGCGATCCAGGCGACTGGATTGGTGATGGGCCGCGTGAAGGCGACATCCTCGTCGATGCGCGCCGTCGCATAAGAATAACGCCGGCTAATCTCAGCACGACGAATCAGATCAATCGCGAACCCTCGCCTTCGATTTCTCCTTGACTCGCGTTAACCAATAATCGAACGGTCAGCCAGGCACAGGTGGGAAACAGATCGACCTTGAACGAAGGCACCGGTCCCGCTTGCTTAAGAGTCAGTGTCGATTCCTTCTTTGGTCCGTGCTTTGCAACCCCTTTACGTGATGGTGATCCTTTGAAATCGTCATTGCGGAGGTGCCGAAATGTTGACTCTTCCACCTGGATTGAAGTTTCGCTTTCGTCGCTTGCTTCATTCGCCGAAGCTAAGTCTTCCCGAATGGTGGGTCGATGAAGATCGTTTGGACCAGCGGGTACCCGGTGCGCTTTTCATGATCGTCGCATGCACGTACTTCGTGATCTTGATCGTCGAAACCATGGGCTTGGGATTGCTTCGTTGGTCGCTTGGAATTTAGGACATGATTGCTTTGGAGACGTTGCGTATCGGTTTGCCGGGAAGATACACCGTCGGGATAACACACTACGACGGCGTCAACACGGGCGCAGCGGCCGTGCCAGTCGTCATAAGCTGTGGGTTATAGACGTCCACGTCGGCCGTTTGGGTCTTACCCGGCAACGAGGCGGGGCGAGCGACGACTAGCAATCACGATCCAAAGACTATCCGACGCATTATTGCCGCCCAAAATGTGTCGCTCCTGCATTTTGGATTTCCAGAATGCTTGATGACACTCTGACACTCGACCGTCACATTGTCATGCGACCGAAGACGCATTGGCGTCGACGGTTTGGTGGTCCAGGATCGGCGCGACCTCGGACCCTTGTTGTAATTCGCCGCGGCGAATCGGGACATCTTTGGGAGCGTCGATCGCGAGAGTGACTCGGCTTCCTTTCATTTTCCCCACGACAATCCATGTGTCGTCACCGATTTGAATCCGTTCACCTGCTTTGCGTGATAGGACTAGCATCGTTCTGCCTCCGTTGCTTACGCCTCAAAGAATTGCTCACCCCGCAAGCGTCATGCGCACTTGCAAGACACCCACCGCTGCTGCAAACACGGTCAACAATTACGGTCGACCATCACGGTCAGCAAACCGAGTGCCACTAGCCAGCCTTGGTGGAGACGTTTGCATCCAAAAAGCATGCGTCATCGGGACGGGATAGATTCAACAACGCCGCGCTACCGTCGCTAAGCCGCCCCGGATTGAGAACACACGTGCTGGCAATTCGGCTGACGCCCCTTGATTCGGTTTCACCCAAGGTGATCGCAAGTTCCGGATGCAGCGTATGGATGACCTCGCTCGACAATCTGGCGTCGCCGGCCATGTCGGAATTGAAAGCCGTCGACAATTCGCCAGATGGAGGCGTTGTGAGCATGACAATGGTGTGGTCGACGGATGTGCGTGTCAGATGGCGTAGATAATATTCCACCGCCGAACGCGAGCAGCGGAGCCGATCGTTCCACGTATCAATGACCTCGTTCAAATCGCCTCCTACGCCAACAACATGCATGCCGGCGGACCGGTAAGGCGTTACGTGAACACAATGCAAGTTTGGATTGTCGATCTCCGCCATCATGATGAGCCTCGCAAAATCAGCCAGCGGTACATCATGCTCACCGGGCAACACGAATACGGGACAACTTGTCGTCTTGATTGCCAAGAAGAATTCGCGATAGAAGTCCATTTGTCGCAGAGACATTTTGCGATCGACGCTGTGGCTGGCCGCCCAAAGCGAGCCGACGCATACAGCATCAGGCTGGTGATGTTCACCCTGGTTGATGAAGTAACCAAGAGCATCCAACTGCCCGTCCAGCCGGCCGCCGATCAGCAACCGCTTCATGGCGTTTCCTCCGTCACTAGTCGCCTTCGATTCCGTACAACCCAACGCAGCAAAGCAAGCAGCGTGCCCGAACGTTCTCAATGGCCCGTGAAGTGCCAAACTGTCGCCGCGACGTCAACTCTGTCGTCCGCACGATTTAGTTGCAGCAGCGTCGGTCGAGAATTTCTGTTGTTGTAGAATCCTGGATGACCGTCATGATGCCGTCGTGCGCCATGCGGTCACCGCTTGCATTTCGGGCTTGTCACCGGTCACAGCGGGACTCGCCATGGCACTCGGCTCACTGCGATCGCCCCGGCGCAACGCTTGCCGCGTTCTGCGACCCGACGCCTCGGCCGCAACGGCATAGCTTTGTAGTATCCCGCACTGGGGACATCGCCAAGTCGTCACCGGAAATGCTTTCTCACGCCCGAGCATGTATGACCAGAAAGTACCGCCGGCCCAAACGATCGACTCTTTCTGGAATTCGCCGTACCGGTCGATTAGGCAACCTTCTTGCATCGGACAATCGCAAGATCCGCATAATGGTGCGTTCATCGAAGACAACTCCTACATGTTCAGTTCTTTGACTCTTCGTTGCATCGTTCGTGTACTGATGCCAAGCACTTTAGCCGCTTGCTTTCGACATCCATGATTTTGTTTGAGCGCACGACGGATCGCTTCGGTTTCGATTTGCGCCAGCGTCATGTCGGGACGAATCAGTGCCGCCGCGTGTCCGTTTTCGTGAAGGTTTTCTAGATCGAGCAATTCCAATGCCGCGCGGCTACGCATCAAAGCGGGATTGATTCCCAGTCGTCTGACAGCCTCGACCTTGTCTCCTTCGGTTGATTTCAAGACTCGTTCGACAAGGTCCCGTTCGACTGAACCGATGACATCGTCATAGAGGGTGGGCGAGTCAAGGTATTTGTCGATGACGCAGCGAACGCTGCCATTCTCTTCTGAACGGGCGACTCCATTGTTTGACTCGTCAAGAAAGTGCGATTGATGTCTTGGTCTGTCAGCACTGACGTCATCATCGTCGTCAGACACTCGCGCCGATTGCACTTCCGCCCCATGGCGAACGAAATCGGGCAAGAATTCCGGCAGCAGCACCGGACCAGGCGTCTTCAAAACCGCCTGACGAACCGCATTTTGCAGCTCACGAATGTTACCCGGCCAACGATACTCCTTCAGTCTTCGCATCGCTTCTGGTGCGAGCACTTGCACCTCTTTGTTTAGATCCCGACATGCGTGTCGACGAAAGTGATTGATGAGCACCTCGATGTCTTCTCCACGATCACGTAGCGGCGGCAGGTGAATCGAGAATCCGTTGAGCCGGTAGTACAAGTCGGCTCGAAAATCCCCCTTGGCAACCATCGCTTCAAGATTTTGGTGAGTCGCAGCGATAACGCGAACATCCGCTTTGATCGTTTCATTGCCACCGACGCGTTCGAACTGTTTCTCCTGCAAGACTCGCAGCAGTTTGCTTTGCAGTACCGGCGACATGTCACCGATCTCGTCCAGAAACAATGTTCCTCCACTGCATTGTTCGAACTTGCCGATGCGTTTGCGGTCGGCACTCGTGAAGGCTCCCTTCTCGTGACCAAAGAGTTCGCTTTCGAGCAATGCCTCGGGGATCGCCGCACAGTTGACCGCCAGAAACGGCCCCTGCACTCGTTCACCGTATTGGTACAACGCGCGGGCGACCAACTCTTTTCCCGTCCCGCTCTCACCGCGAATCAACACCGTGACATCCTGGGCTGCGACGATCCCGATCGACTTATACACTTCCTGCATTGCCGCGCACCGACCGATGATTGCATGTTGGGGTGATTCGGCTCGATCGGCATTGATCTCGACCGGTGCCTCGGTCAGCCGGCGAATCTCTAGCGCACGGGCGACAGCGTCTCGCATTTCACCCACGTCGATCGGCTTGAGCAGATAGTCGAGAGCGCCAAGCTTCATCGCGCGGATCGCAAGTCCGCTATCGCTGCTGGATGTGATCAGGATGACCGGCAAATGGTCGTCGTGCTCGCGGATCTTTCTCAGGACTTCTAGACCATCACCGTCGGGCAGCAATACGTCAGAAACGACCACATCGATCTGGTGCTTGCGAAGAGCCGCCATGGCTTGCCGCGCCGATTCGGCAGCGATGACGGTGTGATTCTGCTTTTCGAGAGCCCGGCGTACAAGGTTCAAGTCGGCCGGCTCGTCGTCGATGACCAAGATGAACGACACGGCAAGCAAACTCCGCAAATCTTGACGAAATCGATACTCAAGAAACCTTTGTACAGATTGAGAGATGCCAAATCGGCATCCGATTCGCTCTAGCAATCGTCGAGCAACAGGTGTGCCAATTTGTCGTTTCGTTGGTCGCCTGCTGAGTCGATGAGTCAGCTCGGTCGATGAGTACGTGAAATCAGGGAACGTTTGCCGAGCGGGCAACGACTTTGCATTCAGGTAGGTGCGATGGTTAAACGTGAGTTTCGCTTGCGATATGGGAACGAGGATCGACGCAGCGAGAAACAGGGCGGCAATAGTCCCAAGGCTGACCGGGAAGACCTGCAAACGCTGTCACTTGTCGTCACCAGGACCGGCAATGCCATCTTGATCCTAAGCAGCGACGGGGCCGTGCAGCGGTCCAACGAAGGGGAAGGGGCCAACGAAGCAAAGGGGAAGGGGATCTTTTGAGGCCCGAAAACGAAGCAAAAACGAAGCAAAGGGGAAGGGGATCTTTTTGAGGTCCGAACCGGAGACAAGCGGCGCAAGAATATCCGAGAACTTCTCGATCGCAATCAGGCGGAGGCTAGCTGTACATCTCGCGATCGCAAGATTGATCCACTCGGTTTCGTATTTCAAAATTTCGATCTGATAGGACATGGCGAAAACATTTCCCGGCCCACCTTAAAGAGCGCGATAACGTTTTCACACGCAATGGCCGATGGAACGGAAACAGAAGACATCACTGACCTGAAACGATACCTCGTCGAGCATATCGACGCTGTCGAGGAATACCTATTCGGCAAGCTGCTCACCTGAGCCGCGGGACGCCCAATGAATTACGGGGACCACCAAATCGTCAAACAAATTGTTGGCGATGTAGGACAACGCGGAAACGGATCGGCAGCTCTGGTCGCCGCGTTCGTTCAGCCCGTATCATTCCGCGCCAAGTCACGTTAAAAAATGGTGACGTAACACGATAAAAAGCGACCGCTCACCGGGCGGCGCAAATCCCCATCTAAAGCTTCGCTGAAGAAACAGACCGACACCACGTTGCCCCTTCTGACACGTGAACTCCGCTTGCTCGACGGGCGTAATAAAAAACGGCATGTCTCGCCGTGTTGAGAATCTCGGAGGGTTTCACTATTTCCGTGAATTGATTGACCGAACAACTCGGAATCCGTGCTCATTCATTACGAAATGTGGAAAGTGGTTTCCTCGAAATGCGGAACGGGATGACGTTCGTCGTTGCCACCAACTTCCACCGCGGAACACTCGCCGCGAACCTGTCATCGGCCCCTTCGGATCGACCGTGATACTCGCCGAACGATCGCTGTAGGCATCCGCTGCATACCAGTCATAACACCACTCGAACACATTGCCATGCATATCGTAAAGGCCGAAAGGATTGGGAGCTAACCGCCCAATCGGTTGCGGAAGCTTTGGTGCCGAGTTCACGCTCCATTCGTAGTCCGAGAATTTGCCACTGCCGTAGGACCAGGGGTCCAACGTCCCCGCACGACAGGCATATTCCCATTCCGCCTCTGTTGGCAATCGATATCCCTCCCCTGAAAGCATGCTGACTTCTAGGTCAGTGATTTGGTAGCACGGTTGCAAGCCTTCTAGTTCACTCAGTCGGTTACAAAACTTAATCGCATCGAACCAACTGACGTTTTCAACTGGATAATCGTTCGTATCCATCCCATCCACAAGGTGATGACGCTCGCCTGCACCTGAAAATTGAGAGGGATTCTCACCCATGATCTGAACGTATTGCTGCTGTGTTATCTCGTGTGTCCCAAAGTAGATCGAATTGCGGAACTGAACGCGATGTGCGGGCGACTCGCTGCGAAATCGGTCCCATAGATTCTCACGTCGATCTCTGCTAATCAGTTCGTTGACGTACTCCTCACTCGATCCCATGGTGAACTCGCCGGGAGGCAGATACGTCATCGTCGCTCCCAGGGAATTTTCGATTTCCAACGGTTGATTCAGGTATTCTCGCCAACGATGTTGAGTCTCGGAGACCGTCACGGCATCCGCGGGCGCAACCAACGGATGTGGCGTCAACGTGTGAGCGGTAAGGAACCGGATTTCACCTGCTGTCAAAACACGATTGCAGATCACGATTTCATCGATTTCGGTCGAGAGAATGTCTTCATCACGCGAAACACCAATCAACAAGGACTTATCGTTCACACCGAATGAATTCGTCATTTCGACTGTATCACTCAACACTCCATCCACATAGACGCATAGTTCGCGTCCATTGCATGTTCCCGCAAGATGATGCCACGAGCCATCCAAAACGAAATTTCCTGATCGGGCGGACGGCGCATTACCCTTCTGGTTCATCGCATTAAAGAACGCACGACCGGATCGATTCGAAGCCTGTCCACCTAAGCTGAGTGCGAACCCGTCGGTCTTGTTGGTCTTGGAAATCAATCGATAGGTCAAACCTTGAGAGGGTTTTCCGCGAATCCAGGCGGACACCGTGATTTGGTCCATGTTGAATCGCGCGTCATGTGCAATCGCAATCGGATGGTCAAGTTTGCTTACGTCGATACACGTTCGATCTCCGAGAAGTGTGGCACCATTACTTCGATTTACAGCAGACCGGTTGGATGAAATCTTTGCGTGTAATCCGTTCCCCGAATAGTCAACTAACACGTCGCCATCTTGCGATCGAATTGGCCAATAAGACACCAGACTCGACGTGATGTCCCACATCATTTGGTCCACGTCATCTCCTATTTTTGCGATTTCAACCGATGACGCTGCGGTCGACCGATTTCGTTCTCCCGGATGGTCGGAATTGTCTGCGTCAGATGAAAAGAGCGCATACATTCCCAATGAGATCGCTGACATCGCGAGAACCAACCAAGTGATTTGACGCGACCGACGATTGCGCGCTTGTTTTCTCTCATTCTGAACCGATCCGGCACCCTCATCATCCAGCGCAAAGCCGGCTGCGGACAGCACGCACTCTGCTAGATCCGTCCGTGAAATCAAGGGAGTTTCAGGTGCCATCGGGTTGCGATTAAACAAACTGACCAGGTCGTGATGTTTCGCATACGGTTGGAGTCGAGTTGCAAATTCCTTCGCGTCGGATGGACGCTGTTCCGGTCGCAGCTTTAAAGATTGATCAATCAAATCGACCAGTTCCGTGGGCAGATCATGACGCAATTGTTTGATCGACTGAGCATCAATTGACGATTTGGCAACTAGCGTTTGCACCGGGGTCAGATTTGATTCGAGATCAAATGGAGTCCTCCCGCAAAGCAGCTTCGCAAGAGTCGCTCCCAACGAGTATATATCTGCGAAAAAATCGACTTGATGACCGTCCGTGATTTGTTCCGGCGCCATGTAGGCCATCGTACCGACAATCTGGCCGGTGCTTGTTAATTCGTCAGTGAATTCGCTCCGATCCGCATCTAGCGCAAGGCCGAGGTCCAAAATTTTGACGATCGGTTGTCCAGCTTCCCCCACGGTTAACATCAGATTTGACGGCTTTACATCGCGATGTACCATCCCGTTGGCGTGCGCGGCTGCAAGTCCGGTCGCGGCTTGACGTGTCAGCTCGCACGCATTGGGGATCGATAAGGATCCTTCGCGTGAAAGAACCTGAGAGAGGTTGACGCCGCTGACCAGTTCCATGGCCAAGAATTGCACTCCGTCGCGAATGCCACCGTCGGTCGCGGCGACGATATTGGGATGATTTAGCTTTCCGAGCGCCCGAACTTCGCGACGGAACCGACTAGCGGAGGCAGAACGCTTCGCTCGGTCTGGGAGTAGTATTTTCAGCGCGATCGTGCGGTCAAGGCTTTCGTGTCGTGCTCGATAGACTCGGCCCATTCCGCCCTCGCCAAGCTTTGCGATGAGACGGTACGGGCCGATGCGCACCGGATCTCGGTCATCAAAAGGCGGGACGTTGGACGGGGTCTCTTGCCCGGAACCAGAGGAATTTGCCAACGCGTTGACTTTTGACACCGCTCGGCGGCAGGACCGCTCGCCATCGAAGGTGTCACCCGAATCGCAATCGCTGATCAATTCAGTAAGTGCGGAAAGCTCCGACGTCAGCTCGGGATCGAACGACGAGTTCGTATCGTCATCAAAGTTAATATCACCGCCATTGACTAGACTTTCGTCATCTCGCCAGTAGAAGCGACGGATTGTCGGATTATCGCTATCGCTTCCTGAACCCATGGACTCTCTGCCGTACTATCCGTGAACCGCTCTGAAACAAGTCGTAATACCATGCGCGGCATGATCACAACGACAATGGGTATTCCCAGTTGCGCCACGCAGTAATCGGCAGGCTCGAAAATATCCTACGGTCAATGAGGCCAAGCGAGCTGAGATTCCTAGTTACCCAGCCGACACAGTCAATCGCTGATTTCCTGACGCACACGGCACAAAACGCGATACTTTGCTTGCCGCACGGCTTTGGCCGTCATCGCGAGATCTCGACCGACATCGGTCGCCGTTTCGTTTTCCACCGTTGTACGCCAAAAGGCCTGCCAAGTGGACTCTTCGAAATCGTTTCGAATCATACGCAAAACGCGAAACACGAAACCTTTCTGGGCGTCACGATCCATTGGCGGCAGCGCCGAATCAATGATGTCGGGCGCTTGCGTGATCCGTTGATACGCGGACGAACCACCTCGACTCGGCGGATGTTTATTCACCGCATCAAAATGTCTGCGCAACATGTTGCGGGTGATACCCCACAGCCAAGCCCGAAAGCTTGTGCGAGACGCCGTCGGCTCATAGTCACTCAATCGGCGTGCAACAACGCGAAAGACTTCTTGAGTCACATCTTCCGCATCGGCCGGTTGCAGATTTGACTTTCGTGCCCAGTTGTACACCAACGGCGTGTATAGCTCCGAAAATTTACGCCAGGACTCAGAATCTTCGACGCGCAACTGCCCCAGAAGAACACTGCAGGTGCTATGCCCTTCGGCCCGGTCGGCAATGGAAACTTCCAAGTTCAAGCTCTCGTTTCGTTCGTTGGTCGAACCTTCCGAGTGATAAGCGGTCGATGCAAATCATCAGAATCGAGTAAATCATTCGTGTTCGAAGTGTAATCCCGCCGCCACCCGATAGCAAATCTGTTGTCGTTTAAGGCACGATCCTCTCACATTGCATCCCAAATTGAAGATCGTTTGCGGCTTTTTTTGCTGTTTCATGTGTGTCATCTGCCGATCGAGGCGCCAGATTGCCCAGACAAACGGTTTCAGTTTAAGCAGGGAAATGGTCGCTTCGATCGTACGTGCTAGTCGCCAGATTTTCACGTATTGCAGAGGCATAGATGGATACCGGCTCACCTCTCGCCATGCTTCTGCACGCCACGCGTGAAGATCGGAAATTTCGCGTGGCGCTAAAGCGAATGGACAGTGTACGGCTCAACTTCGCGCCGAAACCCGCTCGCGCCCAAACCCGCTTCCGTGATCAAGTGTGTCCGCCTTTGCCTTACGAACCCGTGCTACAAGAAATCGAGGGTAGACATCGTTCATCCCGCCTTGATCACCCCCTCTCTCTCCAGAGCTCGCATATCAATCGGTTGTGCACGTTTGCCGCCTTCCATTCCATCACTTACGCCTATCTTCGCGTTGAAACATTTCTGGCTGACGTGGCCGTTACTTTCGTCGTAGCTCCTGCTCACCGCGGATATAGCAGTGAGCACGCACCGAAATCGTTCGCGCCGGAACCCAGGACTTGTAGCGTCATCGACTGCTTTGCGGCCTTTTAGATCATCTTAGGTATTACACGAAATCTTCACCATGCGAATCACACCCCGACGCCGCCGATCTCTCCTTGGACGCCAGTCTTTTGCCAAGCGATATGCGTCTCGCAGCCGAAGAATGCTGATGGAACAGCTGGAGTCTCGCCAGCTGTTGGCAGCCGATTTCATCGTCGACGAGTCAGGGAAAGATCTGGAACTGCAGATATCCGGCGGCACGATCGAAGTGCTTGACATCGCCAACAACAACAATGTGATCAAGTCCGAAGCGATCGGCGATATCGATTCCGACAAGATCGTGATCAACGCCAAATCTCTATTCATTGACTCGACGGTGAACCTTGATGGCGACTCGCTCGAGATAACAGCAGACAAGATCGAAATCAAAACAGGCGGATCGCTGATCACCTCCGACTTAGATTCGGCGGCCTCCCCGGTATCGGAAGGCAGTTCGGGCGACATTTCCCTCGTCGCACAAGAAATCATCGTCGGTGCGGCCACGATCAGTTCGGCCGTTGTCGGAGTCGGCAACTTTAGCGTTGGCACGATTACGATTTTGGCAGCCGACATGCCGACCGCAGCGGAATCTGTCTTCACCGATACGTTCGTCCCAATTCTCCAAACAAATCGATCGGCCAGCATCGATTTGGCAGGCGCGACAATCAACGGCCGTGATGTGACAATCGCCGCCACTGGGTCGTCCAACACTCGCTGGGATGACATTGGCGGCTTTGCCGACGACATTGGCAATGGTTTACTGACGAAACTGCAGGCGGTGCCGCAATTGGCCCTTAGCGCGATTACCAGTCTGTCCGGTCAAGCGAAGGTTCATGATGCGGCCGCGAGCGTGAAGCTGATCGACGCTTTCATCAATAGCTCAACGACCGTAACGATCGGTTCAACGGCCGAAGCGGATGCGTCGTTGAACACCGTCGCACTCGGCGGTCTTGCCGGCTCCGGTAACCCGGTGCTGATTTCGCTCGGCTATAGCAGCTCGACGACAAGCGCCACGATTGATGTCCTGGGGACGACAAAGATCGACGCTCAAGGTCGCGTCAATATTGCTTCGGACGCCACCAGTACGTCGAGCGTGTCAGCACGAGCCGACGCCAACGCGGTTGGTCCGAACAATGATATCGAAGCTGCGTTCAATGCGGCCCTTGCCCAGACCAGCGAAACCTCGACAGTCATGATCGGGCAAGACTCCGTGATCGTCTCGGGTGGTCTTGTGTCGATCGACGCAAAAGGCAAAGTCGAGAATGATGTGGCGGCAAGTACCACCGTATTCGACGACGGTTTCGGCGGCCTATCGGTTGCCGTCGGCCTGGATGAGGCGGTCATCAAAGCTGAGATTCACGGACACGTGACTTCCAACGGCAGCGCAGAAAATCACCGCATCGGTTTCACGGCTAATGACGTCGGTGCGACGAGCAACCAGATCACGCTTCGTGGCATCCCTGCGGGCGATCCCATTAAAGTCGGCGAAAAAATCACCTATGACGCGGGCTCGGTCGCGGACGGTGACGCATCAGATCTGGGACTGATTGACGGACGCGTTTACACGGTCAAGGAAGCAAGCGATCCGTCACTTCCCGACAGCGGCATGGTCTCGCAAACCATCCGCTTGGTGTCATCGGAAAGCGTTGACTTAGACATCTCGCAAGTCCAAGCGGCCAGCCAACACGCCTTGAGAAAACTAGCGACGCTTCGTTTCAATCCCACCGATGTCGCCGCCGGAGCCAACTCCGCGGACGGCTTGATCACACTCTCCGGATTGCCCGCGACGGTCACCAAGCTGACCTACCTTGGTCCTGATTTCGCCGCAGGCGAAGATCCCGACAGTATCTCGCTGGAAGGCATCGCGGGGCTCGTTCAGGGCCAAGAATATGATGTCACTCGCGTTGGCAATCAAATCAAGTTAAAAGTTCCCGGTGCAGCTAATTTCATTGATTTCGTCGCCCCGACCAATGGCGTCCACGGTTTCTATTACACAGAAAAATTGCAGACATTCGATGCCTCGACCGAAGTCGATAGCGTTACCGACACAATCCAGTTGGCCCCTGGTCACGGACTGAAAACTGGCGACTTGGTTTTTTACGAAACGGATGCGAACAAGTCCATCACACGCGCGCTCGCCCATTTCGGAGATGGTCACGACACGCCCGCTACGATCGGAGATGTGACGCTCCCCAATTCGCCCATCGCCGGATTGATCAGCGACTTTGGGTATCGCGCAGTTGTGGATGGGCACGCACCAAACCTGATTCGACTTGCAACGACGTTGGCCGGCGCTCTTGGAGCCAGAGTGGTCGATTTAAAAGCGGGAACTGGCGATGACCACGTATTCCAGCGAGAAGCGGGCAAGCTATTGGGGGCACATCTGGACGCTACCAATCAAGCGGACGCCGGCATTGCACTAAGCGACAAAGAAGATCAACCCTCGCCCTCCCTGATCGATTCAATCGCCAGCGGTGACATTGACAAAATCGTGGCAGGTGGCGCGTCACTGATCAACGCGTTCCGCGGAAACAAAGCGACTGATTCGGCCAAGGGAAAGACTGACACCGAGGTCGATTCAGGCGCGGGACAAGATCTCGCAGGGTCCATCGCCGTTTCCATCTTCGATCACGATGTACATGCCATTGTTGGGGCCACTGCGGTGATTCGATCCATGGGCGATGCGATCGTCGATGCCGAGATTACCCAAGCGACAAAGATTGGAACTGCTTCCGAAGCGACTCGCAAAGGAACGGATGACACAACAGGGAACGATCTTGAAATTTCGGTCGCCGCCGGTTGGGGCATCTTCGAAAACGATGCCCAGGCCATCATCCAAGACAATGCTACCATCGACGCTGCGAGGCAAGTCGCTGCGACCGCCAAGATTGACTACCCCATGATGCTGGATTCGGTCACGAAGGCCCTGAATCCCCTGGCTACGCTGAAGGACAGCGGTCTCGCAGGATTCGAGTCGATTAACGATGGCGTACTTGGTTTGTCACAGCTATTCAATGTGCAAACCAAATCACTGGCTGGAAGCACTGAAGATGATCTCGTGTTGGCCGCCGCTTTAGTCGTCACCGATTTCCAGAACAACGTTGTCGCCAAGATTGGCGACAACGCTCAGATCAATCAAGACAACAACAACCCTCTGGATTCCAACGACCAGTCCGTAGTCGTCGCATCGGAACTAGACGCCGTATTGATTGATGTCGGCCAAATGTCGGCGATTAATTTGAGCGTGCCCGGAGTAGCGGAAGCATTCCTCAACAACAAGACTGAAAGCGGCGAGAAGTTCCAAGCGAAGCAAGTGAAGGACTTCTTCACGGATATCGTCAACCCGTTGGGTGTTTCCGGAAAAAATGCCGCCGGCGGCGCCATGTTATTAGCACTTGCGGACAACACAACGATTGCCGAAATCGGTCAAGGCGCGGCAATTCATACCGATGACGAAGGCGTGACGGTCAAGGCCCACAGCGCCTTTCACAACGTTGCCGTCGTCCAAACAGGCACCGGGTCAACCGATTTTGGTTTTTCAGCCGCGATCTCCGCAGCCGACTTTAAGACCACGACGCGGGCAAGCATCGCGCCCGATGTCACGATAAATGGTGGCAAGCTAATCGTTGACGCGGACGACACGCTCGATCGAATCAGCATTGTCGGCGCATTTTTGAAAGGGGACCAAGTTGGCATCGGCGCTTCCGTTGGCGTAAACACCATTGAACAAAATGTCAGCGCCTACATCGGGCGAGCGGATACGGCACCCGATCTGACCGCACCAGCAAATGCGGGCATCAACGTTCACGGCGGCGTAACCGTAACGGCAGATGCTTCGGGTGACTTTTTCTCTTTGGTAATGTCGGGAGCTCTGCAAGGTTTCAAGAGCGATACCGAGGCCCCCGAAGCAGCAGACGGCGCCGCGACCACAAACGCCAGGTCGAGCAAGCTTGGCGCAATCGCATTGACTGTTTCGGTAGCCTACAACAATGTCTCGACGAACCTGGAAGCCTACGTTGATAACTACAGGCTGAACGTTGGCGACTTGACCGTCAAAGCCAACTCGGATCAGGACATCCAGTCCATTGTCATTGGAGCCTCGTTCGCAGTTCAGACAAAGAGTACGACGACTGACAGTTCCAAACTTGATTTGGCTGGTACAGGTGCGGTCGCGCTTAACACGATCGAGTTGAACTCGGCGGCATTCATCAAAGACAGCGACGTGACCGCAACCGACGCAATTGATGTTTCAGCGCTGGATAGCTCATTGATCATGTCGGATGGGGGCGGGTTCGCGATCACAGCGGCCGCAGCCAGCGGAGCCGGCGCAGCCATTTCGTTCGGTGCCAGTGTTGCGATCAACGATATTTCCAGCAACGTTTCGGCGCTGATTGACAACGTCGACATCACCTCGACAGGAAATGTATCCGTCAAATCAAAAGCCGACACCGA
Source organism: uncultured Pirellulaceae bacterium (assembly GCA_963975425.1). Classification (GTDB taxonomy): domain Bacteria; phylum Planctomycetota; class Planctomycetia; order Pirellulales; family Pirellulaceae; genus CAXBGS01. The sequence continues at coordinate 11,753 of CAXBGS010000021.1, read as the reverse complement.
AATCGATGCACTTACGATTGCCGGCGCTCTGTCAGCCCGTGGCAGTCAGAACGGCACGACCGGAACTTTAGCCATTGGCGGTGCCCTGTCGATCAACTCCGTTGCCAACACCCTGACCGCCAACGTGGTCGACAGCACGATGACGATCGCGGCGGGGGACTTGTTGGTGCAAGCCATCGATAGCTCCCAGATCAATGCCGATGCGGGTGGCTTCGCAATCAGTGCGGCAGTTTCTGGTGGCACGAACATCTCGGGTGGTATTGGAGTCGGCATCTCCTTGAATGACATCGACAACGTGACGACGGCAAAGATTGAGACCTCACCGGTCGACGTCTCGGGCAATCTGACCGTGGAAGCCAACGCGGAAGCTGCTACGATCGATGCCCTGACAATCGCTGCTAGTATTGGTGTCGCTGGCGGACGAGGGCTGAGTGCTTCGCTGGCCGGTGCCGGCGCGGTCGCGTACAACGAAATCAACAATCAAGTGAAGGCATCGATCGTTGGCGGCGGGATCTTCGAATCAGGGGGCAACATCAATGTCCAAGCCAAAGACACATCGACGATCAATAGCTTGACGATCGGCGGTTCCATTGCCGCAACTGCGTCGGGAACGCAGGGGGCAGCCATTGCCGTCGGCATCTCAATCGCACGCAACGAAATCGACAATGATCTACGCGCCGAAATTAGCAACACGACCATCGTTGCCGATAACGGCAACGTATTTGTACAGACCGTGGACGACTCCACAATCGACGCCATGGCCGTCGCCGCCAGTTTGTCCGCCGTCGCTTCGGCCAATGCTGGACTTAGCCTATCCGGCGGGGGCGCGATCGCCAACAACATCATCTTGACCGACGCCAATGCATCCGTCGCCGATTCGGGAATCAACGCCGGCGGCGAAGTGAAGCTTGATGCCACTTCCGAGTCAACGATAACAGCTCGTGTTTATGGTGTGTTCGTCGCTGCGGCAGGGTCGGGATCCGTAGCCGGATCAGCGGCCATTGGCCTGGCGCTCGCACACAACTTCATTGGTTATGATCTTGACGAAAACCATCAATCCTCCGATGCACTTGCCACGCTGACCAATGTTAGCATCGCCGCGGGCACGCTAACCCTAAACTCCAAGGCATCACAAACCATTGATTCACTTGTGCTGGTGGGTTCAGCCGCCGTCACCGCTTCCGCGAGTGGCGGATTGGGAGCCACTGGATCGGGCGCTGTTTCACGCAACTTGATCAGCAAACACGTCAAATCAACGATCAACGGTAGTGGCGGATCGGGGATCGACGTTGCTACCTTGTCAATGGATTCCACCGACACTTCAGACATCACGGCCGACACCGCTGCAATCGCCATCGCAATTGTCGCGTCGGGAACGTTTGGTGTCACGCTGTCCATTGGCGTCTCGCTGGCCAGCAACGAAATCAGCAATCACGTCGAATCATCGATCACAAACGCGACCACTCTGGACGCCGCATCAAGTGCTTCGCTTAGCAGCAACGAGAACGCCACCATTGAGGCTTCTTCCATCGCAGCGTCGATGGCGGCGGCCGTGGGGGCAAAGATTGGCGCCGCGATCGCTGGCGCAGGAGCGACTGCTGACAATCAGATTTCTAACAAGACGCTAGCCTTCGTTGAGGGCAGCACGATCACGGGTGGTGGCCTCGATGTCGCGGCAAATTCATTATCGGAAATCGATGCGATTATCGTTTCGGTAAGTGCCGCAGTAGGAGCCGGCGCAGGAGCCGGCGTCGGCGTTGCGATTGGCGTCGCCCTCGCAACGAACACGATTGGCACGCCCACCGATCCAGATGATACGAGCGCGGGGGACCGATCCTCGCAGATCAAGGCCTACATCGACAACAGTTCGGTCGATGTATCAGGCACGCTGTCTGTCGAATCGCGCGTGGATGATACCATCGATGCCACGGTTGTCGCTGGCGCCGTTGCAGCCGCCCTGGGTGCTGTGGGCGCAGCGGTAGCGGGAGCGGGTGTATCGGTTAGCAACTCAATCAAGAACGATATTCAAGCGTATATCGAAGATTCCACTGGCGTTGGAGTCATCGCAGGCAACGTTCATGTTCACGCCTGCAACGAGTCAGTCGTGAATGCATTAGTAGGAGCTGCGTCGATCTCCGCTGCCGCAGGCAAAGTCTCGATTGCTGTTTCCGTCTCCGTCGCGCTCGCCGACAATCGAATCGACAACAACATCGACGCGTACATCGCGCGATCCAACGTGCAATCCACCGGCGGTGTCGATATCGCAGCTGGGGAAATGGCGACGATCACCTCGGATGCGTATGCCGGTGCCATTTCCATCAGCATCGGAATTGGAGGCGCGTTGTCCGGTGGCGGGGCAGACGTTGTCGGCAAGATCACATCGTCCGTCGATGCCCATATCATCGACAGTTCGATCAACGCGGGCTCCGTTCAGATTGTGGCCACCAACATGGCCATTTCTCATGTGAAAACGTCTGTTTTGTCCGTTGCACTTGGATTGGTTGGATTGGCGGCTTCTGGGTCCATTGCGACGAGTACGGTCACGTCCAACACCGATGCCAACATCACGGGTAGTGATGTGACCGCTTCCGGCAATGTCTTGATCCACGCCGCTGCGTCACCACATGTGATGGCCGATGCTGCCGGAATCACAGCCGCCTCCGGAGCGGCCGTCGGTGTTTCAACCGCCACCATCACCACCGACGGCAATGTCACGGCGAACTTGGACAGTGCAAATAAGACATTCGATGTTGGCAGCATCGGTATCTTCGCAGAAACAGTCGAACCAATGATGGATTATTTGCCGCGGGACGCGGACGGCCATTTGCTTCGAGACGCCGACGCCTTCTTTGTGAGGGATATAAGCGGTGCGACACTGAGGGACGCAGTCAACAATCCAATCACAGAAACACCACCTTCGCGTGCATTTGCACAAGGATCATCGGGTGGATTGTTGTTGGGAGTCGACGCCACGATCACCTCGGCAACTAACATCATGAATACGTCGGCGACGATTGCAGAGAATGCGATCATCAGGTCAACGGGTGAAACTCGGCTCCACGCAACCAACAACACATCGCAGAAAGCTGAATCTAGCAGCCTGGCCATTGGACTGATTGCCGCTGGTGTCACGACATCAACGGCCGAGAGTGACACGGACACCACGGCACGAATCGGCGCGGGCATACAGTTGACAGGTGGATCATTGATTGTGATCGCCGATGGAGTCAACGAAAACGTTGCCGACACGACCGCTGGATCGGGCGGTCTGGTGTCGGGTGCGGCAGCGATTCCTGAAACCATCAACACAAGTCAGATGACAGCCGAAGTTGGCAATGACGCGAACATCACCTTGTCAGGTGCAATGGTCGTCAAGGCGAACCACGTGGCTGTATTCAATACCATCCTTTCCGCCACGTCGGGTGGACTGCTAGCGGGCGCCGGTGGGGATGTGGACAGCACGGTCACATCAGGCGTGGACAGCAACATTGGAAGCAACGCCACGATCAACGCTACCAATGTAAGCATGGACGCCGTCAACGAAGTGGTCAGACCCGATTTGGGCGTCGAAGGAAACGTCGATGCCGTTGCCGGCGGGTTGGTTGCCGGCGGTGGGGTCGACAGCGACATTCTCATGACCCTAAACACCCACATTTTGATCGACCACGATACGGCGATCACCGCGACGGATGATGTGAATCTTTCTGCAGAAAGCAAGATGGATGTCACCGACCAGATCACTTTCGGCAGTGGCGGCCTGGGTTCAGGTGGGTCGATCAACGCAACGATCGAAACGGTGGCAGACCAAGCGACGATCACCTTCGGTGACAACGTCACGGTGAACACTCAGGACCGAATCATAGCATCCGCCAGTGGTGGCGGCACAGCAATAATCCAGGCCAATGTCGAGACGGACGGAGGACTGACGGTTGGAACCGGCGACGTGAACGTCGATCTTAGCCCACTCAACGAGATTCGTATCAATCCTGGCAGCGAATTGACGGCCATCGGTGACATCAAATTAGTCGCCGGAAAAGTGGATAACGGCTTTGACAAGACTTACACCATCGACGCCTACCTGGACAACGTTGCCAAAAGCGCAATCCCCATCAGCGATTTGGATGCAACCGCGACCTTGTCGGAGTCGAATCGCATCCACGTGGCGAGTGGCGCACACCTTCGTAGCGGAGGCAATATTCAGTTGCACGCCGACGATATCGGCCAAAACTTGGTCGAGGCACAAGCCAAGGCGGTGAACTGGGCCTCGGAACTGACGGACGCGGTTACCGATTTGTTCAGCGAGGGTGGAACTCAAGAAGTGACCGGAACGGTCAACGACACCACGAGCGGTGTTGTTAAAGTTGACGGAAATGTCGAAACGGGAATCACTCGGCACCGAAAACTGGGGATCGACAGCGCAACCCAGATCGATCCGGTTAACCCAGGCGATCCCGTCACCTTCAACGTTACGTTGTCCGCTGATTCGACGAAGGATGCGTCTCGTCTGCCATTCGATGAACGCTACGAATTCACGCAGTCTTCGCTTGCCATCGAATACTTGAACATCAAAAGCGAGCTTGCTCGATATCGTGACGTTGAAAACTTGAGGATTACTTACGAAGCACGATTGACGGAAATCGAAGCCGAGTTGAACGAACAAGGTTTCCTGGACGTGCGAGGCAACTTGGTCCGGCGTCGCGGCTTGGTGATCTCGGTGGATCCGATTCGATTCAGCGAAGGCTCGATTGATATTCTTGGGCAATTGGAAAAGTCTGGAACCATTGACGCACCCAGCGATACGAAGGTCGAGATCATCAACAACTCGGCTGCGTTCATACGAGTGGAAGGAATCACGATTCCCAATCGCACCGGTGGCGTCTTCGTCAACAACGTATTGACGTCGGACGTAACAAAACTTCCATCAATCCTGGTCGACAACGTGGCCGAAGTTTCTGGGCAAGCATGGCCCGGAATCAACGTTATCGGACAAATTGATAACGCGAGCGGTTCGCTCACGCTTCGCAACTTTGCCAGCGGTGCGGGCCCGATGGACATCGATGCTCCCTTGAATGCCAACCAAGTCCGAATCCTGGGTGCCAACGCCGGCAACATCACGATCAATATTCCGGGTCGCGACACGATGTATGAAGTCGGTCAGCAGCAGTATCCACAGTGGAACGAATTTAATTTCATCTATGGTCCATTGTCGAACCCTGACACAGATAGTCCCAATTCATTTGGCGATGGAACGGGGCCGATTGAAGCGCCTAACGGCGTTCCGAACTTGTTCCTTCCTCCATTCAGCCTGCCGTCATTCAACAACCAGGTCACCAACCACCTGAACTTCCGACCAGAAGACGAAAGTGTGATTTCCGGAGCGAGCGTCTTTCTTGCTGCCGCCAACATCAATTTGAACGGACTGATTAAGAGTGGCAGTGCGGAAATGCATCTGGAAATCACCCAAGCGATGGTGGACGAGATTGAATCACTAGGCGGATCCGGCGTGCGTCGTCTGAGCTCCAATACGAATCCCAATTTCGTTGTCAGTTGGGATTTGGATCAGGAGCGGATCATCGTTAGCGACGTCCAGTCTCGCGGTGGTTACGTGGACATCACCGGAAAAATTGCCAACACAAAGTGGGGGCGAATTGAGGTCTTGAGTGGATACTCGGACGTCCGCATTGATAACGAGTCCGGCTATGACATCGAAGTCCGCGGCATCGATGTTTCGCGTCGCGGGGAGGGCACGCTGATCATCAAGGATCAAGAAAGGGGGACAGTCGCCAATCCAGCCGTCACGATCTACGAGCGCAAGGGAGATTTCGTCTATCGAGATTCACCCGAGGGCCAAGATCGACTGAATGCGACATTCGAAAATCAATCCTATCAGCCCAAGCCGGGGCTCCGTTATCAGTGGACCGTTGCGCAGGAACAACTCACTCGAACAACAACAACGTATGAGGTTGACTCTTTCTTGGGCATCGATGAACTAGCCGCTGACCCTGACGCCCAGGTTGGTGATCCCATCGTGCAGTCGAGTGACCCCTTCATCTCGGGCTCCGGCGCCTACCTATTTCACTCTCCCAACGACAGCACTCGTTACAGTTACGCATCCCAAACGGAGACAATCTCGAACCGCGATGATCCTACCTATAGCACGGACCCGGGATTCTTTATTGATACCCACATTACGACTAATGTTAATACCAAGGGAACGGTCACTTACCACAACCACAGCATCGATGCCGACTATCCCATCGAGATTGACTTCACCGGCTCCGATGAAGGGCGCATTGTGTTGTCCACAGATAGTGCCGTTTATCTAGCCGGCGAGTTAGTCAATCCCACGGGTGTCACAACCATCAACACAAGTGGAAGAGATGCATTTGTTCGCGGCACGGCCGGTGGCGTTGTCGGCGGACGAGGTGTGGACATTCGCGCACGAAGTGGGATTGGCTTCGTCAATCCCGAAGACGATGGCCCTGCTACCGAGCTTCTAAAGACCGACATCATCGACCACGCCGTCTACGATTATGCAAGCAGTCAATCGGAAGACGGAACCACATTCCAGATAGCGGACGGACATCGCGTGCTTGTTGCGTCGGAACATACGGCGGGCGGTACACTTGGCGAAGTCTACGAGTACCAGGGCGGAACTGCCCAGTCGATTCCAACATTCAATTTGACGACGGTCGACTTCAGTTCCAGTGATTGGGAGATGGTTAATCAAATTGCCGGTGCGACGCTCATTTCTGAGTTTGGCCATATCGGTGTGCATGAAGTTCGCGGCGATTTATTGTTAGAAGGGATTCAAGCTAACAGAACTGCCAATCGTGCCTCCGACGGCGATGTGATTGCCCGAGCCGCAGGCAGCATTCTCGCAAGTCCAGTGCTTAGCGAAACAGTCCCCAACCCGTTCAACCCGGGTGATGTCAACGTACCGTGTGAAGATCGGCAAGCCAACGAACCAAGCTGCATTCCTCGCTTCTACTTCCCTGTCGACGGCAAGTCGATCGATTTGATTTCAGATACGGGTAGTATTGGTACACCCGAGATCGGAGCTGGCGTCGACGTCGAGTTCTACAGCAATGTTAAGAATCCCGCGCACAAACTGTCCGTCCAAGCGGCAGGAGACGTCAACCTTCGACCGTTTAGTACAACGATCGTCGATCAAGTGATTGCCGGAGGCAAAATCAACATCACCGCGTTTGGCGCGATATTAGACGGAAACACCAGCGACAATCCCGACGAACGAGCGCTAGGCGAACTGATCGCAGTCTGGGACGACCTGCGTCTGACAGAGGATCGAGGCGCCGGTCGAAAGCGGCTGGAACGCATCGACGCGATCAAGTCAACCCAAAACCAACTCTACCAAGCCTATTGGAATTTCCGCAGTATGCAGGAAGATCCTGCGGTCTACGATCCGCAGTTCCGGGTGACTTTGCAGGTGAGCGAAGTCGAATTCTACACACAGCTGTTTACCGAGCAGGGGCAAGATCAAAACTTGTCTGGATCAGAATTGGATCAGTTCGTTGCCGGCAAGATCACGGATCTGGAGGATGGACGGACCCAGCAATATCAAACGCTGCATGAAACGTGGGGCAGCGTCGGTATCGAGTACGATCCGGAATTCGACTACACGCTGACGGCGGATGAACTGGATCGACTTGACGAGAATATCAAGGTTTGGACGGAAGACGAATTGCTAAATCTTCAGGGTGTTCACCTTCTCGAGGTCACTGACACGGAATTCGTCGTTGAGCAACCCAACCTGGTTGGCACTGAAATCTTTGTCCAAGCGGATGGAGGCATCGGTCGATATCAAAATGGATTGAGCATTCAACTGAAGGATGAACAAGGCGACGACGCCAAACTCACCTTGAACGAACGGGCGGCTCTACTCGCTGCCGAACCTGGCGACATTATCTACACGACCCAAAAGCCGGTGGACGTCATCGCTTCGATCGATGCTGTGGCGAGCAAGCTGGTCATGGCATCGCTGGATAACACTCCTCCAGAAAATACGTGGGCGCAGCTCGGATTCTCAGTTGGCCAGTCCATCATGTTGGAGGCGGTCACGAAAGACTCCACCGACGAAGGCGTCTACTATCGAATCACGGACCTTTCGGGATTCGAAATGACCCTGGACACGGGCGATCATTTTCTTGCGTCAGATTCGGCACGCAAACTTGTTGTAGCACCCATTGCCGTCGATCCGGATCAGGCAACACACATTCACGTGCTCCGACGAGAAGACGTTGACATCGAGAGCGGCGGCCCGGTTACAGCGTTTTCTGCTGAGCATATCTTCCTGGGATCGGAAGCCGATTTGGCTCTCGCACGCGCGTACAGCCACTTCTACCGCCGAGTACAGGTTAAAGTCCAAGGCTCGATTACCGATGCCAATCCAAACCCCAAAGACGATCCAGATTCACCCGCACGTGATACAGTCCGCGGGGGACGTGTCGTCCTGGAAGCTGGCGGCGGATCGATTGGTACGTTCGATAATCCGATCACATTGAGTACCGGTGCGCCTGCTGAAGCCGCCAATCCAAGCGTACTGCGGGAGGGCGGATACCTCATCGCACGGGCATCAGGTGATGTTGCAATTAGGGAACTGACCAGTTTCCCGATTGAGTTCGCAGGCGAGACACGACGCACCGCTGCGGATCTTCCCATCAATCAAGTCTTCTCGCGGAATGGAACAGTCTCGCTGGGGGCTGATGGTTCGATCTTCGACGCATTCAACGATCCTTCGGAGGACGTCCGAACCGCCACTGGAAGCATTCTGCTTGATGCTGGCGGTTCAATCGGAACAGCGAGCAAGACCCTGGACATTGATGTTGCCGCCAGCGGTGAAGTCACTGTCGTCGCAACCGATGACGTTCGCTTGACGGAAACGGTTGGCAATCTGGGCATTCGCTATGTTCTGTCCGAAAACGGCGACGTCGACCTCACAGCCGACATTTCGATTTTCGATACATCCGATGTCGTTAACGCTTACTTACGCGATGCAGTCAACGCATCGACCATCACAAGTGTCCGCGTCAGCCAGTCGTCGGACGATGCCGAGGAACGTGCAGCCGATGGCGCGGTCAACCTAGCGAGTACCGACGTGGAACTCGGCGACGACCCTGGCCATTTTGAAGATCAAACCGCTGGCTTGAGATTTCAAAACGTGACCGTCCCACGAAATTCACTGGTTACCGGCGCTTACCTGGAATTCACCACGGATGAAATCGACGATGTCCCGACCAGCGTTACGATTCGCGCCCAGGCAGCCGACAACGCGGGTACTTTTGTCGAAGCAACCAACAATATCACCGGCAGGCCGACGACAACCGCCAGCGTGGTCTGGGATATCCCGGCCTGGACCACAATCGACGAAGTTCATCGCTCACCCGATTTGTCAGCGCTCGTCGAGCAAGTGGTGAACCGACCGGGATGGAACTTTGGCAACAGCATTGTCTTCACCATCGAAGGAACGGGGTCGCGAACGGCCGAATCATTCAACGGTGACGGGCCGGCAGCGCCATTGCTGCACATCGAGCATTCGTTCAAGAGTTTGCCGCGAACGGATGTGGTTGGCAAGAATGTTACGCTGACGGCCAGAAACGGAACGATCGGAACGCCGGGAAATGAAGTGGATGTCGATTCTGGTTATGGTCTTCCGGACGGCCAAGACGGGACGTTGACGCCATCCATCGGGAACGGCCATACAGGACCGTTCATTATCGAAACCGGATCTCTGTTGCCTGTGGTGGCTGGACCAACCGGTGGGACAACATCAAACGATCCGTTTGACGTAACGATCTACTTTGGCGAAACGGTCACCGGATTTGAGAGCGACGACATCACGGTCACGGGCGGAACGGTGACAAACCTGAAGCATCTGGGCAGTGGTCTCTATAGCGCCACGGTCGATCCGAGCGGTGGCGACACGGTCACGGTCGCAATTGTTGCCGCCGCTGCGACCGGTCGTGACGGCACGACGACCACCAAGGCAGCCGAACCGTTATCACTGGTCGTTGACTCAATGGCACCGGAGATCACCGTGCCGGAAAGCATCACCGTCGATCCCAACGTGAGCGGCGGAGCGGATGCGACGTTGGCCGAGATTGCTACGTTCCTCAACGGTGCATCCGCAACGGACGACCTGGATGACAATCCAACGATCACCAACGATGCCCCATCGCTCTTTCCCGCCGGCCGGACAACAACGGTCATTTTCACGGCAACGGATATGGCGGGCAACAGTAGCTCGGTTTCCGCGACCGTTACTGTGTCCGGAACGACGATTGTGGCCGGAACTCTGGACGTCAACGGAACCGGGGACGCCGTCTGGTTCCGCGACGGGATCCTTCTCTTGCGATACATGATTGGCCAACCGGACGAGGTCCCTGCGGTACCGGGCAGTCGTCAAATTCCCGCGGGGTCGACACGGGCGACCGCCGCTGATATTCGCCAGCACTTGGACGATGCCGGAATGGCATTGGATGTTAACGGTGACGGAAAGGTGGTGTGGTTCCAGGATGGCATCTTGATCCTGCGATACTTGATCGGTCAGCCAGACGAGATATTGGCGGTCCCAGGTAGTCGTCAAGTTCCTGCAGGTTCGACCCGTTCCACGGCATCAGAAATCCGCAGCTATTTGGAAACCTTGATGCCGACGGCAAGCGCGCCTGCACTTGCCGCAAGCGGTATTGGCGAAAGTGAGCTGGCAAGTATCCTGCCAACCATTCTGAATCCGGTTGACGTTAACGGCGACGGACGGGTGACTGCGAATGATGCCTTGAATGTCATCAATCGTCTTTCACAGCCGATCGCGTCATCGCATGAGCAAGACGTCTGGTCACGGTTCGACGCAAACCAGGACGGCAACGTTTCGGCCGCAGATGCTTTGTATGTGATCAACCGTTTGGCTGCGGATGCTAATCGGCAGATTGCATTGTCACAGGATGATGACGACGAAACTTATGACCGACTCTTTGCGGACGACGCGTTTGTACAAGGACTGTTTTAGTGTGATCGGGAGAGTGGTGCATTTCTTTAGCGCGACCAAATTATTTAAATCAATTCACGTAGATACCAGCTAGCCGAGAGAATTTCCATGCGTGCCAAACCAAGCCGACGCCGTTTTCGTGAGTCTTCCATCGAGGCGTTAGAAGGCCGCCGATTACTCGCCCAAGTGGCCTCCGGCGTTCTCGATTCTCCAACGGCCGAAGTCGGGCAAGCGATCAAGCTGACCACAAACTATTCGACCCAGCCTGCGGCGGAGTTGGAGGGGTTAACGATTAGAATTCATTTCGATCCGAGTAAAGTCACCATTGCCCAACAGGCTGGATCAGTAAAACTCGATCCGACCGCATACACGCTTCCAGAGAACATCCGTGCGAGCGTTGAATCAACGGGTGTGCCAACGGTGGGCGATGACAGCACGGATGATTTCGACAGTGATGCATCGACAACGAAATACGTATTCTTGGCGGTGACACCGTTTCCGTCGAATCTTGCCGAAAGCCTGGCCCCGCTCATTGATTTGAATTTTAGCGCGATAGCCGCCGGTCCCGCAAAATTCAATTACAGCATCTTTCAGCCGATTTCAGGAACGCCCGTCACGACCTCTGCTACGGCGACCATCACCGAAGCTACAGTCGCGGTTCCCTCTTTGTCGATCGCGGCAACCGAGGCCGTCAAGAACGAAGGCAATTCCGGCAACACCTCATTCACCTTTACAGTGACCCGTGCCGGTA
>CAXBGS010000020.1:0-76108 GCA_963975425.1 uncultured Pirellulaceae bacterium | reverse complement strand
CCTACTTGGTTCGCGACCAATCGGCAGAATCAGCAGGGCTGTGTCGCGTAGATTTCTGTGCGACACGTTGTAGTTGTAGGCCGGAACAAGCTCCGCGCCGTTCCGGCAAGTGCGGTCTCGATCGGCGATTCATGCCGGAACTGCGCACGGCTTGTTCCAGCCTACTTGGTTCGCGACCAATCGGCAGAATCAGCAGGGCTGTGTCGCGTAGATTTCTGTGCGACACGTTGTAGTTGTAGGCCGGAACAAGCTCCGCGCCGTTCCGGCAAGTGCGGTCTCGATCGGCGATTCATGCCGGCACTGCGCACGGCTTGTTCCAGCCTACTTGGTTCGCGACCACTTAACGGTATTAGCGGGCCTATTCCTCGCTTTCACCAGCCAATAGCGCTGCCAGCTTGCTGTCGTCGGCGGCCGCGATCCAGCGCAAATCAACGACAAGCTCTTCGCCGTCGACCCGCGCAATCACCGACGGAATTTCTTCTCGCAGATCTTCGGACCACTTTTCGGCGGACCACGACTGGTGCCGAAGGCGAACTTGTCGGGAGGGCAGTCGCCAGCGGCCGTTTGCGGTGATCCGAGCCTCCTCGGCGGCAACGTGACAATGCTGAATCAAGTCGGAACCACTTAACCGCGTGGCCATCCGCTCGGCTCGTGCGCGCAAGTTCTCTTCGTTCGTATCCAGCAGTGCCAAGACCGGAATGTTGTCGGCCGATGCAGCCGCCGTTTCGATCGCAACTGACATCATCGTCTGCGTTGCCTCGTTGGCCTGCAGTGCCGGCCAGACGGGGCTGTCGGTAATCGCCTGGATGATTTCTTGACGACCGACCAGCAATCCGCACTCGGGCCCACCGCAGACGCCACCACCATTGATCATCACAACGTCGGCTCCTTGGGTCAGGATCGCTTCGACCGACGGGATCTCTTCGTGCGCGGTTCTCGTGAAAGTCGCTACCGGCAACACGACCGCTTGAATTGCGTCACGATCGCCGAAATCCAGTATTTCCACCGGATAGGTTCCGCCATCGGCCCAGACAACGCAAAACGATTCGAATCCGTCAAAGTCGTCCGTGGTCGCCTTCTCCACTCCGCCGACTTCCTGAACGACCGGCAGCAGTGTTCCGAATGCTTCTGGCAGCGGGACACCACCGGGCAGCCGCACCGCGTGGCTGCGATGCACCACGATCGAACGATGCTCGACCAACATCGAAAACGCCGTCAGCGCTGCGGGAAAGTTGTTCGCGATCGCGATCGAGTAGTCACCGCCGACGGGCAAATTGCGTTGCAGTCGACGCAGCATCCGTTCGCTTGCGGCGGGTCCGCTGACACAATCGCCGCGCATGATGTCGACGCCAGCGCTGATTGCTTCGTCACAAATCGGCACACCATCGCCAAATAAGTGCTGCAACGTACCACTGGCATTCAGCACGGGGACAGCGATCGCGGTGTGCTTGCGCGACCAACGCTGGACACTTTTCTTGCCCGCATCGGCGCTTCGCATCACGGCGTCGATTCCGCGAGCGGCCGTTTGCGGCAAATCTTGCAGGATCTCTGTCGCTTGTTGCTTCAACTTGTCTAACGTTTCCGCGTCGCCCGCTTTACGAGCGACGTCGGTCAAGCCGCGACGGAGAAGTTCGATGGTCCACGGCGGAAGCGCCATAACAGACTCGCCTTATATCAGAGCACGTCAAATGATTGATCAAAGGATCCATCATCGTCGCGAGCCGAATGTGAGGCAAGGCAGCAGCGAATGCGTCGGGAACAATTCCATCAAAGAAGATCCCTCGCCGCACTCAAACATGCCGAATTCGAAAATGCCGAAATCAGGGACTCAGCTTGTTTTGTCCCAGGAAGTCGGTCACGGTCGTCGGACGAGCTTCTTCGGGCTCGGGGCCTTGAAACAGCGAGGCGAAGAAACCCGGTGATTTTTCTTCGGGCTTGTCAGTGGTATCGCCGCCAAAGGGGCGCCACGAAGCCATTTTCATGGGATTCAACGCTTCCTTGGTTTTGGTCCAACTGCTCGACGCGGTTTTCGAAACCTCCGTCACCAAGCCGTCTTTCTTTTCGACGATCCGCTGCTTTTCGTCCTGCCCCGGCAGAACGGACTTCAGGCTCGGCATGCTCGGTGCACTGAATTTTGGCATCTCGAATTTTGGCATTGTCCAATTGGCCGGGTTCAAACCTTGGGCCAGCCGCGAAAACGGCCCTTCGGCTTCGGGCGATTGAGCGGAAACGAGGTTCGGGGTCCCCATCAGTCCGATAGAAACGGCCAAACAGAGTGCTAATGCGCGAGTCGTAAAACCCATTGGTTCATCCTCATACAGAATCTCAGGGGTAATGCTACCTGGTTTGATGCTTGCTATCGCAATTTGAGCCGTCCCGTGGCAAGCCCAGTTTTGTCATTCATTCTGTTTCACGACTCGATAATTTTTCACACCGATCTACCCGCCCTCTGTTGATCTGCCTACTTTCGATATCATCACGGCAGACACCGATTCATTTCGCTTAACCCACCCGATCCATGAAAACTGACGAGCTACGCGAAAAATACCTCGCTTTCTTTGAATCCAAAGGCTGTGTTCGCAAACCCAGCGACGTGCTGGTCCCGACATGGGATCCCTCCGTCCTGTTCACGCCCGCGGGCATGAACCAGTTCAAGGATCATTTTCTGGGCAAAGTGAAACTGGACTTCACACGGGCAACGACTTGCCAAAAATGTCTCCGCACCGGCGACATCGAAAACGTTGGTCGCACCGCATTTCACCACACGTTCTTTGAAATGCTGGGCAATTTCAGTTTCGGCGACTATTTCAAAGAAGAGGCCATCCGCTGGGCTTGGGAGTTCTTGACCGACAAGAAGTGGTTGGGCATCGATCCGCAGCGCCTAAGCGTCACCGTCTATAAGGATGACGATGAAGCTTACGGATTGTGGCGAGATAAAATTGGCGTGCCCGATATTCGCATCACGCGGATGGACGAAGACGAGAACTTCTGGCCCGCGTCAGCCCCGAGCGAAGGCCCGGACGGTGTCTGCGGACCCTGCAGCGAGATTTACTACCACTTGGAAGACGGCAGCGATGTTGAAATTTGGAACCTTGTCTTCACCCAGTTCAACCGCGTGGGCGATCCGCCCGACAACTTGAAACCGCTGCCCAGCAAGAATATCGATACGGGGATGGGCCTCGAGCGGACGGCCAGCGTCTTGCAAAACGTTCCAACCAATTTCCATATCGACAATCTATTCCCCATCGTGCAGGCCGCCTCGGATGTTGTCGGCGTGAAGTACGAATACGAAAGTGACAACGGGCGTCGCTTGCGGCGTATCACCGATCATGCCCGCGCCTGCGCATTCGCGATCCACGAAAATGTGTACCCGGGTCCCAAGGACGCTAAGTATGTCGTCAAGCGGTTGATTCGCCGCGCCGTCTTGGACGGTTATCAAATGAGTCTGCGCGAACCGTTCCTGTACAAATTGGTGCCCGCCGTGGCGGAAGCATCCCGCGCCGCTTATCCCGAACTTGGTGAAACGCTTAAACGTGTCGCCGACGTGATCGAATCAGAAGAAAAAGCATTCTTCGGCACCATCGATGGCGGCATGCGTCGCATCGAACAACTGTTCGAACAAATGCGGGACGAGTCGGCCGTGATGGTACCCGGCAGCGAAGCCGCCGAATTGAACACCACGTACGGTGTGCCGCCTGAATTGGTGCAAACGCTTAGCGCCGAACAAAACTTTACCTTTGATTGGGCCGGCTATCGCGAGGCCATGGACGAACACGCACGGGTCAGCGGCGGCGATCAACGAGTCCTCTTCCAAACCGGTCCGCTGGAAACGCTAAAGGAAGCGCTGCGAGAAACGCCTTTCGTCGGATACGAATCCATCGAAGCCGAAGCGACGATCAAGGGCATCATCACCGGTGCAGGCGGCAAGGATGACGATGGTCAATTGCTAAGCCATGTCGATCGTCCCGCGGAAACGGAAATGCGACTGGTTCTGGATCACTCGCCCTTTTACGGTGAATCGGGCGGGCAAATCGGCGACACTGGAATCATCACCAGTGACGAATTCGAATTCGAAGTGACCGACACCCAGCGTCACGCCGGACTGATCGTCCATCACGGCAAACTGAAACGCGGCGAATTGCACGAGGGGCATCGATGCCGGGCCATCGTCGATCAAGAACGTCGCACCGCGCTCGCACGCGCCCACTCGGCGACCCATATTCTGCACTACGCACTGCACAAAAATATCGGCGACCATGCGCAACAACAGGGCAGCAAGGTGGAAGAAGACCGGCTGCGTTTTGACTTTACCAATCAAGCGGCGATCGAAGATGAAACACTGATCAAAATCGAGCAAGACGTCATTGCACAAGTCCAGGCAAAAGAACCCATCGGCTGGAAAACCATCCCGCTGGTCGAGGCTCGGCAAGAAGGCGCGATGATGTTGTTCGGTGAAAAGTACCCCGATCCGGTACGCATGGTTTCAATGGGTGGGTTCAGTAAAGAGCTTTGCGGCGGCACCCATTTGACGAACACATCACAAGTCGAGTCGTTTGAACTTGTCGTCGAAGAAAGCGTTTCGGCTGGCACTCGCCGGATCGTCGCGCTGACCGGTGACCGCGCAAAATCACATCGCGATCAGACCCGTGAAACGCTACAGCAGATCGCCAGTGGTCTTGGTTGCGAACCAGATGAAGCACCGGCTGCGGCGGCCCAACTGGTCAAAGAAATCCGCGCCATCAAAAAAGAGCTCAGCTCCGGCAAGCCCGGTGAGCACGACGACGAATTCACCCTAGCCAAGGGCGTAAAAAAGATTGACGCTTCGGATTACAACACGGTTCGCCAAGCTGTCCGTGAAATTACCCGACGGTTGAACGTTTCGGCCGAGGAAACGCCCCAACGGCTGCAGTCGCTGCTTGCCGAACGCAAGAAATTGCTGCAAGAACTTCAGCAGGCCACCGCCGGTGGGAAACTGTCAGCCGACGACCTGATGCAGGATGGCGAACAAGTGGGCGAAACGTTGATCGTTGTTGCGGAAACACCCGGCGCAAACCCAAACGTGATGCGCGGGTGGATTGACCAAATTCGTAAAAAGCACGATGGCGAAACTGCGGTGCTGCTAGCGACCGTTCAGTCCGAGAAGGTGTTGCTGGTCGGTGGGCTAAGCAAGTCGCTGGTCGAGCGCGGCCTTAAAGCAGGCGATTGGGTGGGGGCTGCAGCGAAAGCGGTGGGCGGCGGTGGCGGTGGCAGACCCGACATGGCCCAGGCTGGCGGCAAAGACCCCAGCAAGCTTCCGCAAGCTCTGGCCGCCGCAAAAGAAACGATGCGAGATCAGCTGTCGGACTGATGCAGCCAGGCTTGCGGGCAACGAGCCGCGTGACATCACGCATAAGCTGACGCCGCGCATGAGACGACGCCTTTAGCACTAGGACGCGGTGTTAGCCCGACGGATACTAACAGCCAGCAAGATAATCGCGCCGACAATTGAACCGATCCAGCCACTGGTCTGGATCAACGAACCGCCTTGAAATAGATAGCCGATCATTCCACCGATAAACGATCCGGCTATGCCAAGCAACATCGTGCGCAGACATCCCATCGCTTGGTCACCCGGAACCATGGCGCGCGCGATCAACCCTACTAAAAAGCCAAAGATGACCCATCCGATGATTGTAAACATGGTAATCGTTCGCCAAGATTGATTCGAGGAAGTGTTTCCTCTTTAAGGAAAGCAACTTCCGTGCCGAATTCTCGCACGTCTGATGGCACCGCGGTCAGATGTCCACTGACCAACCGCCGCTCAAATCGGCCACCCGCTGTCTTCGGGCATAACGGTCTTTAACAGATTTCGAAACGTCGGCGAGATCTTCCCTGGACCTGCCTCACAGCCGTTCTCTTCTTCAGGGAACCAACTCGCATTCGCGTCTTCGCTGAGGACCGTTGTCACCACCTGGTGAACCACTGCTTTATCCAACGGCTTCTTCAGCACACCGTTGCCACCCATCTGACCAATCACATGATTCGTCTCTGAATCCTCCAGGCTCGTCACAATCAACACAGGGATGCGACGCAGCGGCGTCAATCCGCCGGTGCGAATCATCTTCAGCAATTCAAGGCCATTGAATTTTGGCATCTCGAGATCCGTGATAACCAAGGCCGGGTTCAACTCGCTGACCATGGTCAACGCCTCGGCCCCATCACAAGCCAAGGAGCAAGAAAAACCCAACTCATCAAGCCAACGTCGAAGCATCTCTCGAGACGCACGCAGATCGTCAGCGATAACGCAACGTTTCAATGTTGTCACAATCAAAACCTAACTACAAATGGTTCCTACCATCCAGCCACTAATGGTTGAACTCGGTCAGTCGAAATGAGTATCGACTATGGCGTTTCCATCGCGGGCACCAACGTCTTACTGCGCAGCCCGTGCACGTATGCAAGCTTTTCCAGAACGGGTGGTGGCATTCGTTCGGGCAGTAAAGGCGTAAGTCCGAGATCAAAATTATATTCGCTAACCCGGACTGCAATTTCAAGCACGGATGCGACCAGGTCGACTGCATCCGCAGATGGCGAAAGGTCGAGCTCGTAGTTACCCAGGTCGGTGGCCGTGGTAGCAATCGCCATGATGTCCAGATAGACGTTTACGGTTTCGGCAAAATCTTCCCAAGGATGCATGGTCGCGTATGCGCTAACGTGACTGCCGGCCCAATTCTTGGGTGCACCCTGTGCATAGTGACGCTCCATCGCTTGAACATAGTCGATCGCATCTGGATCGCCGAACAAGCGTTGATAGTCTCCTGGATCGACGCGATTTGCCCAGGCCCAATCGATGTAATGCCCCACCTCGTGCCGCATATGTCCAATGAGCGTTCGTTGGGGCTCGCCAAGCTGAACACGCACTCGTTCGCGGTGCACCGTATCCGCTTCGGCCAAGTTGATCGTGACCCGGCCATTCTCGTGACCGGTCTTGACCTTTCGCGGTGACCCGTCCTGCTCGACCGTGTCTTCGAGAAACTCAAAACGCAGTGGATGGGTGTTTTGAATATTCGCGATAAAAGGCGGCAATTCCAGTTGTTCCAGTTGCAATAACAACCGTCGCTTCGCAGTCTCCATCGCCGCCCACCGTCGTACGCACTCGGGATTTCCGAGCATCGGAATCACGTCAGTGAATTCGCACCACCGGCACAAGCTGATTGAATCGGCGTTGAATGAATTACAGACGGCGTGTTTCTGGTTGACGCACGCATGGACGATTGCCCCACAACAATCGCAAATCGATTCGTCACCGTTGGCAGAAAAACTCGTCAACGTATGACAACGCCCGCAGCGACCAAGCGTAGCATCGCAAGAAAGACAGCGATGATTATTAAAGAAGATCTGGTTTCCGCAGACACAGTTGCCTGTTTTCATCTTCTTCGACTTCGCTTGGACGGGGGGGAAAGGGTGAGTGGCTCCGATCGATCGACGGCGATGGTCACAATGTTAAGTCGACTAGGAAGAGCTTGACGTCATGGTTGCCGCTTCGCTGCTGAGAGCCAAATGGTGGCGGGGCGCTGCGTTAGCGGTACCGTCTTCAACCGGCTCTGGTTCTGGCACTTCGGCACCCAGAATGTATGCCAGAGGCTGTAATCCATCATAGCGTTCACATGCCATACGAGCCGCGATCAAGATCGGCACCGACAAAAACACGCCAATGATTCCCCACATCCATCCCCATATGACAATCGACAGAAACACGAGGACCGGGCTCATGCTCATCGTCCGGCCCAGGATGGCCGGTGTGATGAACTGGCCTTCGATTGAGGTCAGCACCAGGAACGTCGACGTCACAACAAAAGCATAGTAGGTCGGATCAAAGTTCACCAACGCCACCACAAAAACGATCGTTGCCCCCGCGATCGCGCCCAAGATCGGAATAAAGTTAAACGCGAACGCCATCACGCCCCATAGAACCGGCGACGGCATACCGAGCAACCACATCGCGACACCCACACACAATCCCAAGCAAGCGTTGATCGCAGAAATGCGAGCCAAGTAACTGCCCAAACCCTCTTGGACATTCTCGATCGTTTCGACAAGACGGCGACGCGCGGTAAAGTTTGGCAGCGCGTGCATAATGCTGCGCAACAGATTGTCGCCCGTTGCCAGCAAGAAAAACAGCAAAGCACCACAAATGGTCAAGAACGAAACGACGTTTCCGGTCCCACTCAGATACGTCACGCTATTGGTCCAATTCGGTTGCTTGATTTGAACAGGAACCGGTTCCTGCTCTCCGTCTTCGTCGCCGTCACCGTCGGATGAAACTGTCGGTTCGGCTAAGTCTTCCGTCGCCTCGCTGACCGCTTTCATCTTGTTGGTCAAGAATTCAAGCTTTTCTTTGACCACCGACACGTGCCGCGGCGTATTCGCGATCATCTGTTGCGCGGGTTCGAGCACCAAATAGGTGCCGAAACCGATCGCAATTAATAATCCGAACAAGATTCCCGCGGCGCCGATCGCCGGAGTGATCCCGATACGCTTACCCTGCCTGACGACGGGTCTCAAAACCATGTAAAGAGCAAACGCGGTGACCACCGGAACTGCTAGGCTGCGCGCAAAATAGAGCGCGTAAAGTATCAACATTGTCGCGCAAATGCGCGTCGACATGACGCCGGCCCGCGACGCAGCATCGCTTTCTGCAACCTCACGCGATGTGGATTCGTCGGTGTTAGACATGGTCGATCCAATCTGCGTTGATGCGGAATTCGGTTCGCTCTCGACCACAAGAGTCTTGGTTGTCCAGCGTATCCCCGATCGCGACCGCACGCCTTCCGTTCTGCCGTCTTGAACTTTGGAAAAGCGGATTGGATGAAACGATCATGTCTTACGTCCATTGAATGAGCAAAAGAAAACAATTTGCGTCCCATCGCAGGACAGCCCTGAGCACCGCTATGGATGATGGAAGACGCGAGCGACAATCGTGCCCGCCAACCATCGTGTCGATGACTCGCCGAAAAACGGCAATGTTGGCAAAACACAGTTAAGCATTTCTCGGGCCAAATATCCGAGGAATCTAAATCACAGGTTGCCGGCCGTCTTGCTGATCGGGAAACGTCTCTTCTGAATAGCCGTCGTCGCCCAGGCAGGGCAGCTTGGCCCCGATGAACCCTTCACGCCCCGATGAATCTTTCACTCGCCACCCGCGGAAAAACGCTCGCGCCCAGTGCAAAAGTTCACCGCAACGCGATTGGTTCGCGCACCGCCACCACGCTTGAGGCATCTTGACTATCCCATCGAGTCGTTAGCAATCAGACGCAATTGCAGGAAAACCAGTCAGCCTGGTCGATCGCCGAACAGGCGTGTCAGCAACTAACAGACCGGCTCGCGACGCTTTCGTTATCCGTGCGAAGGCTGCGTCAGTCTGCTGACCGTATTTAGCAGTAACGTCTTGTCGATCGGTTTGCTCAAATAGTCGTTACAGCCACTTTCGATGCATCGGCTCATATCGCCTTGCATGGCGTCGGCGGTCAGCGCGATGATGGGCTTGTCATAGCCTAACTCGCGTAACACCTTTGCCGTCTGGTAACCGTCTAAACGGGGCATTTGCATGTCCAGCAAGATCAGATCGAATCCATCGCCATCTTCGATTCCTTTTTGAACGAGCGCAACAGCCACTTCGCCGTCCTCCGCTTCAGTCACGTCGGCACCGGCGCCGGTCAGCAGACGTTTCGTCAGGAAACGAATATCACGGCGATCGTCGACCACCAATAAACGACAATTCAGGCTGACGTCAGAGTCGTTGGCATAGACAAAGTCGTGTGCAGTCTGCGCGACCGGGTCAACAAAGCGAGCGTCTTCGATTTCACCCGTGGCAATCGTCACCGTGAACGTGCTGCCTTTGCCAAGTTCACTTTCGACCAAAATTTCGCCGCCCAGCATTTCGGTCAGTCGTTTGCTAATTGCCAGCCCCAGTCCCGTGCCGCCGAACTCGCGGTTCACGTTTCCGTCGCCCTGCGAGAAAGCTTGGAACAAACGGTTACGCTGAGTCTCACTGATTCCGATACCCGAATCGACCACATCAAAACGCAGTTGATCGGTCTCTTTCTCGTAGCAAACGACCAATTCAACGCTGCCCGAGGGAGTGAACTTGATCGCATTTCCGACCAAGTTGATCAAAATTTGACGCAATCGTTTCGGATCGCTTTCGACTTGATCGGGTATGGTTCCGCGGTACTTCACGATCAAGTCGATGTTGTTCGCGCTCGCTCGCACGTCCATGATCGAGCGGACGTCTTCCACCAGATGCTGGGGCGAAAATCGCTGCTGACTGATTTCGAATTTACCGGCTTCGATTTTGGACAGATCCAGAATGTCATTGATGATATCCAGCAGGAAGTCACCGTTGCGCCGAATTGTCTGAACATGCTGAGCCGTTTCCTCATCATTGATCTTTTCCGCAATCAGATCGGTGTAGCCCAAGATTGCGGTCATCGGTGTTCGTATCTCATGGCTCATATTGGCCAGAAACTCACTCTTGGATTTATTCGCGGCCTCGGCGATCGCACGAGCCTGTTCTAACTGATCTTCGGCACGCTTTCGTTCTGAAATATCGACGCCCGATGGGATCAAATACATGATTTCGCCGTCATCGTTTCGAACGGGGGCGATCATGAAATCGATCATCAGACGCCGATTCCCTGATGCATACAACGCGATGTCGAAACGAACCGTCTCACCGGCAAACGCTTTGTTCATCGACTCGCGGATGCGGCGTGAAACGTTATCGTCGTACGTCCACCACGCGCACTCCGCGAAATGTTTTCCAATCACATCGCTTCGTTCAAGCCCGGCGATACTCATTGAACGGTCATCGATCTCGACCAGCATTCCGTTACTGTCGACGACGCCCACCAACCCCAGTTGGTTGTTGATGACGCGTCGCAAGTGAGCTTCACGATCGGCTAACTCGATCTCCCACCGTTTTTGTTCGGTGATGTCTCTTGCCGCCAGAATGCCATGCGTTGGGATTTTCGATTCGGTTGACTCGTCAAAAAAGATGCGTTTGCGAATATCCAGCCATCGAATCTGACCATCGGGCATGACAATACGATGTTCGATTGCAAATTCACTATTTTCTGGATCAGCGAGACTGTGACCGATGCAATGTTGAAGTTTTTCGCGGTCATCGGGGTGGAATGTCTGATGCACCCGGTCGCGCGTCACGTAGACCTCGGCGTCACCAATTCCGTACAGCCGCGATGCCTCGCGTGACAACTGAATCGAATTATTTGCATAGTCGATTTGGGCTAGTGCAAATTGAGACACTTCCACACCGATGCGCAATTGTTCTTGGCTTGCCAGCAGTGCCTCTTCGGACTGCTTGGCTTCGGTAATGTCTGTATTGGTACCAAACCAGCGCAGAATCTTTCCCGACTGATCGCGGATCGGCAAAGCACGTGACAAGAACCATCGATACTCGCCATCTTTCGATCTCAGCGGGAATGTGTCCTCCCAGACTTCGCCGGTATCCCAGGAATGTTGCAGTCGTTTGACCACACGATCCAGGTGGTCGGGGTGATGCACAGCTTTCCAACCCCAGCCCTTCATCTGCTCAAGCGTGGTGCCCGTGTAGTCGAACCAACGTTGGTTGTACCAAAAGATCGATCCTTCTGAGTCGGCCATCCAAGCAAACTGAGAGATGTTGTCACTGAGGTCTCTGAACTTCGCTTCACTCTCGATCAGGGCGGTTTCCGCGTGAGCACGATCAAGTTTCAGTCGAAGCATGTTCGCCAATTGACGAACGAGTTCGATTTCATGATCACGCCACTGATGCGCCGTTTTCTTCGTCGCACTGATCATGAATTGCAACTGCGAATCGCGATTGCTGGGTACGTTAAGGATCGCACCCACGTTCAAGGCTTCGAAATTACCACTCGACTCACTCGGCCGAGACGGATCCCTCGTATCGTTAACGACCATTGGCAATCCGGCACTCAGTTGACGACGCTCGTCCTCGGTTGCGAAGGCCGTCATGTCATACACGCCCACCAAGCTTTCCGAATCCTCGATGGGATGATCCGAGATCACCGTGGCGCTAGAAGCGGCACGATCCATTTCGATCAACATAAAATGTGAGAGTTGCATGTAATCGGCGACGCGTTCGCTTGCCTCGCACATGATTCGTTCGGCCGAGGAAACGCCCAACAGACTGCTTTGCAGATCGGCCAAGAATGCTAACGACAGTTCACGCTGTTTCCTTGCGGTGATGTCAACGGCAACGCTGACGATCGATAAGGGGCGGTTGTCGGCATCGCGTCGAATGGTGCCTCGACAATGGGTCCACACCACGGCGTCGTCACTGCCTCGAATGACCCGAAACTCGACCTCGTGATTGATACACGTCGCCGTAAATGCGGAATCAATCAACCGTTGGATATTCGATTGATCATCAGGGTGAATCATGGCGATAAAGCCATCCTTGGTGGGAACGAATCCGTCGACCCCGTAGCCGAACATCTCGTAAAGATGCGGTGACCAAGTGACATGGTCCGACTGGACGTCCCATTCCCATAACCCCATCCGTCCCGATTCGAGTGCGAGGTTCAACTGATTCGCTCGCCGTTGCGCCTCCTGTTCGGCCTGCTTGCGCTCGCTGATATCGACGCCCGATGGGATCAAATGAGTCACGCGACCATCGGCGTCTTTGACCGGTGACAACATAAAATCAATTTCCAGCCGAGTTTCGCCGGCCATGCGAACCTCAACGTCGTATCGAACGACCTCGCCCTGCAAAGCGGTCGCGATCGCAGACCTCAGTTTTGCTGCGGTCTCATCATCGTGCGACCACCAATAACATTCCCAAAAGGGTTTGCCGATCACTTCGTCACGCGTCAGGCCGCCGGCAATGATGGCGGTTTCATTCGCTTCGCGCAGAATACCTTTCGTATCTAAAACGCCGATGAACCCAAGCGTATGATCGATCACACGTCGCAGATGGGATTCACGGTCGGCAAGTTCGACCGCCCATTTCTTGCGTTCGGTGATGTCAATGAACGTGACCACACACCCAACGATAGCGCCCTCTCGAACCTGCGGGTACGACCAATACTCTGCATCGAAACATGAGCCGTCTTTCCGCCAGAACACTTCGTCGTCGACATGAACCTGCTCGTTATTGCGAAAAGCACGATAGATTTGACAATCGGATATCTTGTATGCCGATCCATCGGCGTGGCTATGGTGGACCAGTTCATGCATTGATTGGCCGAGCAATTCATCCGAGTTCTCGTAGCCCAACAGTTTGGAGCAGGCTTCGTTTGCGAACGTACAGTTTCCGTTAAGGTCGATCCCGTAAATTCCTTCGGCGGTCGAACTGATCAGCGATCGAATCTCTTCCTCGCGTACTTTCAGTTCCAATAAAGCCTGCTTGCGATCGTCGATATCCGTATTCATCCCGACCCAGGATTCGATCGTGCCATCGTGACGGCGTTGGGCTACCGCTCGCACCTGTGTCCAACGCCAGCCACCGGAATGATGTCGCAGCGGATACTCCACCGACAAGGGTTCGCCAGTCCCGAGCGATTTTGCCCAGGCCTGCGAGACCTCGTCGTGATAATCGGGATGAATGACATCGATCCATTCATTGTTCATCCACGCAGCCTGGGACTGACCGGTAAACGCCCGCCAACTGGGCGAGTCTTCTGCGACGCGTCCTTGGGCGTCGGTCACCCATACAATCTGCGAGGACACTTCGATAAGCGATGAAAAACGTTCGCGTTCCTCGTGCAACATTGTCACGTCGGTGAACGTCATCACGATGCCGTCGATTTCACCTAGCCGCGACTGATACGGCAGCACTCGGCGCACATACCATTCGCCTGAACGCGTTTGAATCAAATCTTCGACCGCTTCGTCCCCGGTGATCGTCTCAGGATCAGGAATGGCCGGCACGTTGTCCGCAAGCGGCATCAAATTCGCGAGCGGACGACCAATATCCGTCGTGATGAGTCCATAGATCGCTGTCGCTGCGGGAGTAAAGCCACGGATGCAACACTGTTTGTCCAGAAAGATCGTTGCGATTTGCGTACTGCGCAGCAAATTCTCTAAATCACTATTCGCGTTCTCTAATGCGTTGACCGCGTTTTGAATTTCTTCCTTGGACGACTCGAGTTCTTCGTTGGCTGATCGCAATTCTTCATTGAGCGACAGCAGTTCCTCGTTGGATGCCTTCAGTTCCTCGTTCGCGTTCTCGATTTCTTGGATGGACTTTTCGAGATCAACCCGGGTTTCCGAGAGTTCCTGTTCTAGCTCGGCAATAATGACCTGTGATTGCGTGTCTGATGCGTTGGCGCTACCGTCCAGTCGGTTCGTATCGATACCTTGCGACTCGGTACCGGTTTGTGGCCCAGCATCATGAAAAACGACCATGAACAGTTCGGAATCGGCTCCGACCCGCGGCATCGGCTGGACCGTCAACATCACTCGCCTCAATTCGCCTTCGATCCGCAGCGAAAGATGCTCATGCACGACCCGCCGTCGTGTGACTTTGGCTTCCTGCAATGTCGCTCGCAATGCGATCCGCAGTCCGCTGCGAGACATTTTGATGATGTTGTTTTGAAACGGGCCCGTGCCGACGGTCAGATACTTGTGCATGTCCGCCGATGCACAGAGAACCTTGCCCGCCTCATCCACAATCACGGATCTCGGTGCGAATTCGTCCAGCACGATGCGCTGCATGATCGGCATCAAGTCATCACGTGATGTTGCTATCCCCATCGATGCACCATTACCTTTGGCCGCATCGACTTCCGCTTCAAGTGGTTTGTCCGCGTGCTCAAAATCGATACCGGTACCTTTTCGCTGTGAGATCCGATGATCGGCATCAATCATGCGAAACAAGTCGCTGTGTGACGAAATGTTCTCCGATGGCCCGAGAAACAGAAATCCTGAGGGACGAATCGCATTGTGAAAAAGGGGAATCACCTTCTTCTGTAGATGCGGTCCCAGATAGATCAACAGATTGCGACACGACACCATGTCCAACCGCGAGAACGGTGGATCGGCGATCAGGTTATGTGTCGAGAATAGCACCAACTCGCGGATGTCCTTTGCAACTTGATACCGCTTACCTCGTTTGTGAAAGAATCTTTTCAATCGTTGCGGTGTGACTTCTTCGACAATGGACGACGAATACACCGCTTGCCGTGCTGTTTTCAGGGCACGGGCATCAATGTCGGTCGCAAAAATTTGAACTTCCGGTGGCGCGTCAAGCAGGTCCATCTGTTCGCGGCACAACATGGCAAGCGTGAAGGCTTCTTCGCCGGTTGCGCATCCCGGCACCCAGATCCGCACCGCGTCATTGCGGTCATGCCGGGCAAAGATTTCCGGAATCACAGTTTGCTCGATGACTTCAAATGCGGCGGGATCGCGAAAGAACGCCGTGACGCTGATTAGTAACTCGCGAAACAAGGCATGCGGTTCGTCAGCATCCTCGGACAGCAATTTTACATACGCATCGATGTCTGCAACCTTCAGCACTTGCATTCGTCGGCGGATGCGACGCACAAGCGTGTTCGACTTATAGTGTTGAAAATTGTGATGCGTTGCTTCCATCAACCGCTTGGCGATTTGCGGAATCGCATCGTGAATGCGTGCAATCGCGCTCAGTTGGACTGATTCCCCATCGGCATCGGCATGAAAACTGGCATGTTTCTTCAGCTCTTCCGCGATTTTGTCCGGGGACAACACATGGTCGGCGACTCCCGTTGTCGCGGCGCTTCGCGGCATACTGTCAAACATCGCTGTCTCGGATGACTGAGCGAACGTCATCCCGCCAGCATCACGGACTGCTTTCAGACCCAGCGTACCATCGGCCCCCGTGCCAGAAAGAATAACGCCGACACCTCGTTCTCCCTGATCTGCGGCCAACGAGTGCAGAAAGAGATCAACCGGCGAAATCGTCACGCGGCCGGATTCCCGCTTGGCGATCCGAACGGACCCATTCTTTACTTCCAGCAATGTCCCCGGAGCCCCGACGTAAACCGAGCCCGGCTTAATCTTTCGACGCCCCGTGACTTCAATGACGCGAAAAGACGTCGCCGCGGCAATCTGCTCGACGAACCTGTCAGTACTTGCTGAGACGGAAGTGACAAACACGATCGCGATGTCTTCCACACCATCCAAACCGTGCAGCAATGACTCAAATGCCGCCAGACCGCCGCGGGACGCGCCGACACCAACGATCACAGGCGTTGCGTTTCCTCTTGCGTCGCTCATCGCGGGATGAATCTCATTCATAGTTTTCGGTCAAGCTCCCTTTCACCGCAATCAGCCGAAACGGCTGGTGTTCAGCGCGATGCATTTTGTTCATTCATTCGGACCGCATCCAAAAATGCATCAAGATCCTCGTAGCGGTAAAAGCGGTACTTTGTGACCGGATGCCGCACGGGAACAAGCCTTCCCGACTTGTCCCAGTTTCGCAGCGTCTCTTTCGAAACACCCAAGTACGTCGCCGCTTGCCCGACACGGATCATGCCCTCAAGCTCGCCGGCCAGTGACTCAAGACTCATCGTTGTGCACCCGAACATTGTTGGCCACCAAACGTTACAAACAACCAAAGTTTAGGCATTGAACGCGAAGTCGACACGCTGGTCAATTGACTTCTGATCGAATCGAGACGCATTTAGCCGACTGAGACCGTTTCAAGCGTCAACCGAGTTTTCTGCTGCCCATGTGTCGGTTGATTACCGCTCACTCTGCGCTCTGTTCGATCAAGCGTCAGCGTCGAATCGATCGTCATAGCGGCTCGTAAACCCTTCGCCCCCAAAAGCCGCCAAAGTTCTTGGCACAGCAATCGCGTGTCTCTCGGCATCGCAGTGCATTTCGTGCGATGTGCACTGGTGTCAGTTAACGCAAACGGCTGAACGTCAAGACTTAGAAAATCAGAAGCTCAGATGAAAGGAACGCGATGAGTATTACCAGTGTAAACCCGGCGACGAACGAAACTCTTGAGACTTTTCAACCGATGACCCGCGACGAAGTTGTCCAAGCGATCGAGGGGGCCGACGAAGCCTATCATCACTGGCGAACAACGACGTTCGCAGATCGCAAACGCTTGATGAAGGCGTTCGCGGATTCCCTGCGATCACAGACGGACGATCTCGCGCGATTGATCACGCTTGATATGGGCAAACGTATCGTCGAAAGCCGTGATGAAATTCAGTTCTGTGCCGAGATCGCCGAATTCTATGCAGAGGGAGCCGAAGAATTCTTAGCGGATCAGCCGATGAGTATCGACGGCGCGAACGCGTACATCCAACATGCACCTCTGGGCGTGTTGTTTGGAATCATGCCTTGGAATTTTCCGTTTTACCAAGTGGTGCGTTTCGCATGTCCAAACATTATGGCTGGCAACACGGTCTTGGTGAAGCACGCGAATAATGTCCCGCAATGTGCCGCGAAGATAGAAAAACTATTTCGCGATTGTGGTTTGCCCGATGGCGTGTTCACAAACCTGTTCATCCCAAGCGAATTCGCCGAGGTAATCATCTCCGATTCTCGAGTCCAAGGTGTCTCGCTGACAGGCAGCGAACGAGCCGGAGCGGCGGTAGCAGGACTTGCCGGAAAAAATCTCAAACGCAGCGTCCTGGAACTCGGCGGAAACGATCCGTTTATCGTTCTGGAGGACGCGGACATTGAAAAGACAGTTGCATTGGCCGTCAAAGGCCGCACCGTCAACGCTGGGCAATCATGCGTCGCAGCCAAACGATTCATCGTTCTCGAATCGGTCGCGGATGAATTCCTGTCGGCTTTCAAAGAACAGATGGCCGACTTGAAACTTGGGGACCCAATGGATGAGGACACCACGCTTTCACCATTGTCGACCGAGGAGGCGGCTGACAAGTTGCTCGAGCAAGTTCAATCATCCATCGATGCTGGTGCGACCGTGGTTCTCGGTGGCGATCGTCCGGACCGCGAGGGCGCGTATTTTAATCCGACGATTTTGACTGGAGTCACGCCCGACATGCCAACTTTCGACCAAGAATTGTTTGGACCGGTCGCAACCGTCTATGTTGTCAAAGATGAAAAAGAGGCAATCGAATTGGCGAATCGATCGTCATACGGTCTCGGTGGCAGCATCTATACAAGCGATATCAAACGAGGGCAACGCATCGCCGAGCGGATCGAAACAGGAATGGTCTTTTTGAACCAGCCAACCAACTCGCAAGCCGAGTTGCCGTTCGGAGGCATTAAAAACTCGGGGTACGGCCGTGAACTGTCGCACCTTGGCATCCTCGAGTTCGTCAATAAGAAACTGATCCATCTCGGCGAGGAATAGGCCTTCGGCTTGTCCCGTGACTTTGGGCCTCGAACCCGTCAATCGCGATTGGTTCACAGAGCGCAGCGTGATTCTGATGCCCGGCGGTGGATGCATCGAATTGTCCATCTATGGATGCGACCGCATGCGAAACGCAGATCACTAGCGCGTCCAGCGTCAATCGCTTGCTGGTTCCCTACGATTGGAAGGGTGCGTTCATGGCGTCCGGCCGACCAGAGACCACTCACAATCAAGGTCTGCACGTTTTTTGTGCAGCCGACACGCTTACACAGACTCAATTCAACTCTACTCTCACTGAAAGAACTAGCCGATGAATCCTTACGCACCCCATTTGCTTTCTGAGATTCGCTGGGATGGCCTGCTGGCGAAGAACCGAGTTGTCATGTCGCCGATGACTCGTGCCCGCGCGGGCGAACAGATGATCGCCAATTCAATGATGGCCGACTATTATGCTCAGCGAGCGTCCGCAGGAGTCCTTATCACCGAGGGAACGTTCATTTCCCAAGAAGCCGTCGGTTGGCAACATGCGCCGGGTATATGGACCGACCAGCAGCGCGACGCCTGGCGGCCCGTGGTCGACGCCGTACACCAGCACGAAACACCGCTGTTCATGCAACTGTGGCACACCGGTCGTGCTTCACACAGTGATTTCCATAACGGCGAGTTGCCCGTCGCGCCCTCAGCGATTCGTCATGAAGGTGATAAAATCCGAACCCCGTCGGGCGAAAAGAAAGATCACGAAACCCCGCGAGCACTGCGGACTGACGAAATACCTCGCTTGGTCGAAGACTACCGATTGGCGGCGCAACGGGCGAAAGATGCCGGTTTCGATGGGATCGAAATCCATGCTGCCAACGGGTATTTGATCGACGAGTTTTTGCAATCCAAGACAAATCACCGAACGGATCAATACGGCGGTTCGGTCGAGAATCGTTTTCGTGTCCTTCGAGAGATCGTTGACGCATGCGGCACGGTCTTTGACAGTTCCCGAATCGGAGTGCGGATTTCTCCCAATGGCGTTTTCAACGACATGGGATCGCCTGATTTTCGCGAAACGTTTCTGTATGTCGCAAAGCAACTCGATCGCTATAACCTTGCTTGGCTTGACGTCCTGGATGGTTTAGCGTTTGGATTCCATGAACTTGGTACGCCGATAACACTGCGAGACCTGCGAGGTGTGTATCAAGGAAGACTGATGGCAAATTGCGGGTACGACCGCGATCAAGCGGAAGAAGCGGTCGCTGAGGGGCTTGCCGACTTTGTTGCATTCGGTCGCCCGTTCATCAGCAATCCCGACTTGGTCGAACGGTTTGCAAACGACTGGGATTTCAATGAGCCCGCACCCCAAGACGTTTGGTATTCCCCCGGACCGGAAGGCTACATCGACTTCCCCACCTACGAGCAAAGTCGCAGTGCCGAATTAACCGAGTCGGTTCGTGCTGAGTAACCGCCACAGCGATCACTGAAGCCGCGCGCATCAACGGGTTCCCCTTTGCCCGTCGGATCCTCATCACGCGATAGCAGTTCGTTCAAATGATTCGAATTGCTACGCGGCTTTCAGCCCGATCACTCCCGCGACAATCAATGCGATGCATCCGACACGGTACGCGGATGCTGATTCGCCGAACAACATAATTCCCAAAGCCGCAGTTCCCGCCGCACCAATCCCCGTCCAAATCGCGTACCCGGTGCCAATCGGAATGCTGCGAACGGCAATGGCCAAACAATACATGCTGGCAATCATCGTGATGACTGTCAGCACGCTGGGCCACAACTTGGTCCAGCCCTCGGTATATTTCAAACCGATCGCCCATCCGATTTCGAGTAAACCGGCGATCATCAGGTAGGTCCAAGCCATGAATTCCAATCTCTGTTCGTGTTCGTGTTTGTGAAGGGGGGAAACGATACGGAAATAACTACGGTGACTTATCGCGAACGCGAGGTCGGTTACGCATTCAAACTGCGTAGTCTCGACGAATCAAGTTCGTCTGTTCTTGAACCATCGCACGAAACGCTTTTGCCGGCGGACGGTCCGAACTTGTTTTCCAGCACATGATGAGCGGAATCGGCTCTAACATTGGCGAGACGGGGAGGAAGGAAACATTTTCGCTGCGTAAGTTCTTCACGCTTTCGGGGACAATGCTGACTCCTTGTTCGGACGATACCATCGTCAGAACGGTTGTAATCAAATCGGGCGTATCAATCATCGATGGCGAAAATCCGGATGAACGACACGCCGCAATGATCCCGTCATGCATGCCGATCGCAACTTGTCGGTCCAATAGTACGAAATGTTCCGATGACAGGTCGGACAACTTAATTCGTCGTCGCGCTGCCAACCGGTGCGAGCCCGGCACAACTGCAAGCAGTCGCTCGCGGAATAAAATCTGAGTCGTCAACTCGGAATGCCCAGGCGGCAACGGACGCGTAAACCCGATATCAATCTCGTTGCGAGCGAAGGAGGTGAGTTGTCGATTGGGCGTGAGTTCTCGCATGCGAATGGTCACGCTGGGGTATTCGGCTCGGTACTTTCGAATCAATTCCGGCAGAAAGTGCAATGTTGGCGCCGTAAAAAATCCGATCGACAATTCCCCAACTTCACCTCGCGAGGCACGTAGTGCTCGTGCCTTGGCCGCATCCGCTTTGGCCAAGATTGCTTTCGCATCGTCTAGAAAAACGTCGCCAGCCGCCGTTAGACGCACGACGCGCTTGTTCCGGAACAATAGCGGCGTACCAATTTCACGTTCCAGGTCAGCAACCTGCGTGCTGAGCGCCGGCTGCGTGATCATCAGCTTTTCGGCAGCACGGGTAAAGTTCAGCTCGGTTGCGACAGCGACAAAGTATTGCAGGTGCCTTAGTTCCATGATTCGTTTATTGGTTAAAACAATAAGTATGACAACTATTATTGATTTCACAAATAGACCATCGTGGGGTACGCTTGTCGACGAGTGTCAATGTTTCCGATCGTTCACACAGGGTTTGGCGGCAATCAAGCGATTAGCGACACATCGCAGCATCGCGAGCCGCGAGCCGCGATAAGATCGGACAGCGTTCAAGACGCAACGGTTCACGGGCGCTGGCGAGATTCAAATGTGTCCGGCGGCGCCAGATGTCGCGTGACCCACAGTCGCAAGTTTTGGCCCGAGTCGACTTCATCCAATCGAATGCTCAGGTTTCGTTGAATGTTCAAGATTGCCGGCGGATTTGATCGACGACGTTGACGACCGATGTCTCGCTCAACGCTTCCATTTCTTGGTGCTTCGATTCTGCATCTCATAGAACGAACACCAGGTGTGCCCATTGGCGTCTAGGCTTGCACTCACTTTCACCGTACGAAGAGCCTTCAGTGACCACTGCGTGCATACCACTGCATGCATTTCGTAAATCAGCCCGCCTTCCCGAACCGAAACGCAGGTATCTAGTATGACATGCTCTGTCGTATTGCTTGCCACAGGGAATTTCGATGCCGTCCTTAACGGGTATACCGAGGAAACAGCCTTCCTACCGAGAAAGTCACCGCCCGCAGCGGAGTTCCTGGACATCGGAATTCTTAAAATTCGAATTTCGTGACAGGCAAAGAGGCGAACTTAAGAGCCCATTGACCATCTCTTCATAGTCGCTTTTTGTTCAGGACCGGGTTGCGGGCATTCATGACCCACCGATCCGGCGACCGAAGACGTATTGCAACCACGCCCCTATCCCCCCACCGCGACCACAACCGACAACATGATATCGAAACAGATCATCGACGACCGGGAAACGAGCAATCAATACGCTTCGCGCGTGTTTCGATACGCGTTACTGGTCACCGCATTGGTCGTCGGCGGATGTAGCCAGCGGCCCACCGGACCGCCCCAGATGCCGCCACCGACGGTGACCGTCGCCAAGCCAATCGTGAAAAAAATCGTCGAATGGGACGCGTATTCTGGCCGCATGGAAGCGATCGAGTTCGTCGAGGTCCGCGCACGCGTCAGTGGATACCTCCAATCGATCCACTTTGACGAAGGTCAGATCGTCAACAACGGCGACTTGTTATTCGTGATTGACCCGCGCCCCTTTATGGCTGATCTGAATGGCGCTAACGCGGCCCTGGGGCAAGCCGTCTCAATGTTAGCACAAGCCAAGGCGGGTCTGCAGAGCGCGCAGGCTAAGCATCAACAGTCCGAAGCGCAATTAAAGCTTGCCGAGTCACGCGTCAATCGCGAGCGGACATTGATGACGCGAAACGCGGGCTCGCAGGAAGACCTCGATCAACGCGAAGCCGAGTTTCGCCAAGCACAAGCGGATCTTGAGGCCAGTAAAGCTGAAATCACTTCCGCCGAAGCTGAGATCGGGACAGCGAATGCGGCGATCGAATCCGCCAAAGCAGGCGTCGAAACCGCAAAGCTGAACGTCGACTACACACAAGTTCGCTCGCCAGTTACCGGTCGCATCAGCCGCCAATATGTGACCGAGGGTAATCTGGTCAGTGGAGGGACGGCAACGTCGACTCTGTTGACCACGATCACATCGGTCGACCCGATTTACTGCACGTTCGACGCGAACGAACAGGAAGTATTGAAGTACATTCGTTTGGCGCAGAGCGGTCAACGAGAGAGTTCGCGAGTCGCAAAGAACCCCGTATTTTTGGGGCTGGTTGATGAGGACGGATTCCCACATCAAGGCCACATGAACTTTGTCGACAATCGATTCGACCCCGATACAGCCAGTATGCGGGCCCGCTGTGTCTTTCCGAATAAGGACCAAGTCTTACTGCCAGGCATGTTCGCCCGGATCCGTATTCCCGGCAGCGCCGCACACGAAGGACTGTTGATTCCAGATTCAGCGGTCGGGACCGATCAGTCATCCCAATACGTCTATATCGTCGAAAACGAAACGGTCCAGCGGCGACCGGTCAAACTGGGGCCTTTGGTTGACGGGCTGCGGGTCGTGCGCGAGGGACTCAGCGGCAGCGATACCGTCGTCATCGAGGGGCTGCTGCAGGTGCGTCCGGATTTGAAGGTGCAAACGCAACCGGGCACGATCGAATTGGTCGAAGACGGATTGCCCGATGACTACCAGCCGTTGCCACCGGAGCAATGGCTATCGAATACACCCAATCCCGCGCCGAAATTTTCTGTTCCGACGCTGAACGATCCGCTTGACGGCGGGCTGGCAGACGAGACGACTGCGATCGAGCGAGGAAACCGATCATGAAGTTTCCTCACTTTTTTATCGAACGACCCATCTTTGCGACTGTTCTATCGTTCGTGATCGTATTGGTCGGTGGGATCACGTATTTTTCGCTGCCCGTATCGCAGTACCCGCCTGTTGCTCCGCCGCAGATTGTGGTTCGGGCGAGCTTCCCTGGCGCGACACCCCAGGTGATCGCTGACACGGTCGCAACGCCGATCGAACAGGAAATGAACGGCGTTGACGACATGTTGTACATGGAGTCTTCATCGAGCGCCGACGGTACGATGCAATTGACCGTGACGTTCAAGCTTGGCACCGATCTGGACGACGCCCAAGTGCTGGTCCAAAACCGAGTCGCCGTTGCCGAATCGCGCCTGCCGGATCAGGTCCGCCAAATCGGAGTCACCACGACAAAACTGATTCCGGACATGTTGATGGTGGTTCACTTGAATTCGCCGGACGACAGCCGCGAACAACTCTATATCAGCAACTACGCGTTTTTGAACGTCCGCGATGCATTGATGCGGCTGGACGGAGTGGGTGACATTCGCGTCGCCGGTGGCAACGAATACGCGATGCGTATCTGGCTGGACATCGAAAAAATGACACACGTCGACCTGACCGCAGGCGACGTGGTCGAGGCCATCCGGCAACAGAATGTCCAGGTCGCCGCCGGTGTCATCGGCCAACCACCGATCGACCAGTCCGGCGCATTTCAGTTAAACGTCACAACGCAGGGACGACTGCAGGAGGCGGACGAGTTCGGCGACATCATTGTCAAACGGGGCGACGACGGCCGGGTGACTCGCTTGAGTGACGTGGCTCGGATCGAGCTCGGCGCGCAAGACTATTCTCGTTTGAGCTATTTGGACGGAAAATCGGCGGTCGCGATTCTGATCTATCAGCGGCCGGGAACCAATGCCGTTGATACAGCCGAACAAGTGAAGTTGGCCATGAAAAAGTTGGCAACCGATTTCCCTGAAGGCATCGGGTACGAGATCGCGTACAACCCGACCGATTTTGTCGAAGAATCGATATCGGAAGTCTTCAATACGTTGTTCATCACTACGGCGTTTGTGATCTTGACCGTCTTCATGTTTCTGCATGGATGGCGACCGACCATCATTCCCGTGATCGCAATCCCGATTTCGCTGATCGGAACGTTCGCGGCCATGCAGAGCTTGGGCGTGACGCTAAACACGTTGTCATTGTTTGGCTTGGTGCTGGCGATCGGGATCGTCGTCGATGATGCCATCGTGGTTGTCGAAAATGTCGAGCGGCTGATCGCCGACGGGATGACACCCAGAGCCGCGACTCATAAAGCGATGGATGAGGTTGGTTCCGCACTGATTGCGACAACGCTCGTGCTGATTGCGGTGTTTGTCCCCACGATCTTTATCCCCAGCATCAGTGGTCAATTTTATCAACAGTTTGCGCTCACCATTGCCATCTCGACGGCGTTTTCAACCTTTGTGTCGTTGACACTTAGCCCCGCGCTGTGCGCGCTGTTGCTAAAACCGAAAAACGGCGAGAAGCACGGGTTCGCGAAAGTGATCGACTTCCTGTTCGGTTGGTTCTTTCGGCTGTTCAATCGCGTGTTCGACGTCACAAGCGGGGTTTATGCCGGAATCATTTCTCGGCTGGTGCGGATGACAACGGTCGGATTGTTGCTGTATGGCGGATTGCTCGTCTGCACTTGGTACAGTTTTTCAATGGTGCCCTCGGGATTTGTTCCGCAGCAAGACCAAGGCTATGTGATCGTCAGCATCCGATTGCCAGATGGTGCATCGTTGGCGCGGACGGACCAGGTCACCAAACGCGTTGCCGATATCGGCAGCAAAATTGACGGTGTCGCGCATGCGGTTGGTATCGCAGGATTGTCGGGTTCAACGTTTACGATCAGTCCCAACGCGGCCGTCACATTCTTGCCGCTGGAAGATGCGAAAGAACGAGCCGCGCGTGGCCGTGGTGTGGACGCAATCGTTGCCGACATGCGGCGAGAAGTGGCAGCGATCAACGAGGCCCAGGTCTTCATCATCCCGCCGCCGCCAGTACGTGGGATCGGGCGTGGTGGCGGTTTCAAAATGTACATTCAAGACCGACGCGGTGCCGGGATTGGGGCATTGAACGAGGTCACCGAAAAGATGGTCGCCGAAGCGAACCAGCAGCCCGGGATTGCTCAGGCATTCTCGAACTTTCGTGTCAGCGTTCCGCAAATCTATACCGACGTCGACCGGACCAAAGCGCAAATGCTGGACGTTCCGATCAGCAGCGTCTTCGAGGCACTGCAGGTCTACTTGGGTTCGCTGTACGTCAATGACTTCAACTTTTTGGGACGAACCTATCGCGTCACGGCACAGGCAGCCCCGGAATTTCGCGATGAGCCCAGTGACATCCTTCGATTACGAACTCGCAGTGCGCGAGGTGCGAGCGTTTCACTCGGTTCCGTCTTGGAACTCACGCACACGGCGGGGCCCGACCGTTTGGTCCGATACAACCTTTATCCGGCCGCGGACATCAATGGTGCGACGATGCCCGGCTTTAGTTCTGGCGAGTCACTGGACACGATGGAACAACTTGCTGCGGTGAATCTGCCGCCTGGGTTTGGGTTCGAATGGACTGAACTCGCCTTTCAGGAACGCCAAGCAGGCAACACGATCGTGTTCCTTTTTCCGCTAGCGGTACTGTTCGTCTTCTTGGCCCTTGCGGCACAATACGAAAGCTGGTTGCTGCCGTTGGCGATTATTCTGATCGTGCCCTTATGTTTACTATTCGCAATCATCGGCGTGTGGTTCCGTGGGATGGAAAACAACATCCTGACTCAAATTGGCTTCATCGTGCTGATCGGGCTCGCGTGTAAGAACGCAATCTTGATCGTCGAGTTTGCGAAAGCCGAAGAAGATGCCGGCAAGGATCGTTTTCAAGCCGCCATCGATGCGTGCCGATTGCGATTGCGCCCAATTTTGATGACGGCGTTTTCATTCATCCTCGGCGTGATTCCACTGCTCATTGCAACGGGAGCTGGTTTTGAGATGCGTCGCGTGCTGGGAACGGCTGTGTTCAGTGGAATGCTGGGCGTCACAGTATTCGGCTTGTTTCTGACGCCGATTTTCTACGTGGTGCTCAGAGGCTTGGTCAAATCGAGTCATCGCCCGAAGACCGCATTGGCTTCGGCTGACGGGATTGCGGCATCAACGACGATGTCGACGCCGAGTGATTCGAAAAGTGTGGCAGCCGGAACGGATGAACCACAGAAAAACGGAAAACCATCGAATGACACCGCAGAGGTCACCGGCGTCTCGTCGCAGGACGACGCTCCGCCTGCACCGGACTCCGCTGAGGAACCGGTTCCGGACGATCAATCATCGTGATCCCCGTTTCAATTGAATAGAAGCCAAACAGACTGTTTTTAAGGATTTGGAAACTGTGCCCAAAGGATTGCCACCTGGTTTGGTTCAACACGCGATCATCGTCGCGGCAGGCATACTTTATGCGATCGCGCTGAAGTATTTCGTGCTTCCATCGAAAGTCATCCTGACCGGGACGGAAGGGATCGCTGCGTCGTTGTCGTACTATTTCGATAGCTATTGGTTGTTTATTTTCCTGTATCTGGTCTTTCAATCAGCGCTGATCCTGTTTGCTTTTTCCAAGGTCAGCCGCGTCTTTGCGCTTCGATCGCTGCTGGTCGTCGTCACGGTAGTGATCGCGCTGTCGGTGCTGCCGGACTTGCGGTTTGCGCAACCTGAGCCACAGAACGAACGCATCATTCTGGTGATCTTTGGTGGTTTGCTTGCAGGATTCGCCAAAGCTTTGGCATTTCAGAATCGTGGTTCGACAGGCGACGAAGACATCATCGGTGCTTATCTGGCGATGAAATATTTGAAACCCGTCGGATCGATCGCAATCTTTGCAGCGGTGGGATCGACGGCATTTGGGCTGGGAATGGATCTGTTAAAGCACGGCGAAATCGAATCGGTCGTGAATACTCTGATGTACACGTGCATCTATATCTTTGCGTCCGCCGAAACGCTCAACAATCTCTACAAGAAATTCAAAATCACGATGCTGGTCGTCGTGACTCGACAACCCGATGCCATCGGCCAAACGATCAAGGAGATCGCGTCACACCGAACCTTTACAGTTCAAGAAGGGATCGGCGGTCACACCGGCCAATCATTCTCGATGGTACGAGCGATCGTGACCCAAGAAGAACTGCCGCCGCTTCGCGACGCGATCGAAGAGGCCGATCCGGCTTCCTTTTATTATCATCACGAACTCGAGGGCGTGTCGCGCAGGTATTACATCACGCCGATTGGATAGCTTTGACGGTTGCTGTGTTGGTTCCGCCCGCCAGGATAGGCTGCTCGTGAAACTAAGGATCGACCGTCGGCGCTGTTTCCTCCAAGACGGTTGCCGAGCGGGCAAAAGAGATTCCCTGAGCGTTACTGG
The DNA here is from genome assembly GCA_963975425.1 of uncultured Pirellulaceae bacterium. Taxonomy (GTDB): domain Bacteria; phylum Planctomycetota; class Planctomycetia; order Pirellulales; family Pirellulaceae; genus CAXBGS01. Next base: position 48,168 of record CAXBGS010000020.1, on the reverse strand, counting down.
TATCGATCATCACCGTCTCGACCACGGGAACGCTGACTGGCAACCCCGCTTTCCATTCGACGATAAAGCTGGCGCCGCTGCCACCCGATTTGTCGTCTTGCTCGATCACGAACTCGGTCGATGCCAACGGACCGAGCCGCAACGGTTTTTCGATGAATGACCGTAACTCTTTGCCGCTGGTGTCAAAGTACCGCACCGATGTTAGCACAATTTCGTTTTCGCGATCGGTGTTGCGGGCACATAGCGTCACCGCCAACAAACGAGGTTTCCCGCTCTGGTGGTAAATGTGCGAATAGGCCGGCACGTATAACGTCTGGCCCTGGATCGGATGCCAAGGAAGCGTATCGATATCCGAGCGCGCCGAATCTCGCATCCCCGGATGGTGAAACTGCAGCCCCTCTTCAATGGAGTCGAATCGCAATTCCATAAAGATGGCCAAGACGACCATGGGAACAACCACCGTCAGAAAGACGATGAATTTAATGTTCCGGATGATCTGGTTCTCGCTATCGTTCGTCAATTTCGCCACGCTGTTTTCCTGTGTGCTGGATCAACTGTCTGCTGGATCAAGAATCGATCGATCAACCTCGGAACCGCTTGAGCAGAGACGAACGCGACGCGCGATCTTGGTTCCGGCCGTGATCCTATGCGCATGGTAAGAATTTGAAGCGCTTGACGCTATAGAGTTAGCGCGGCATCGAGTTAGCGCGGCACACGGTCCCAGCCAGGGTGTCCAACGGTACGTGGTCGCCTTTGTGAATCCGTCGAGGCCTGTCCCGCCGGGCAGCGCGACGCAGGGCGATGCAGGGCGATGCAAAGTCGGGCAACCGTGTACCGGTCGTTCGGATACTGGTCGTTCGGTGACCGAGCGATCGAGCCCCGCCCCGCCATCACCCACGGCACCTCGCCAAGGTGTACGGCTGTCGAGTGGCTTTCGCAGTGATCTGTTTTCCTGGTCGCGTGTGCCTAGGTCGCCAGTACGCCAGTTGCCAAGCCTCTGGTTGCGGATCCTCCGATCACCGCGTGAGCAAGACTTCAGTCTCGTTTGCCGGTTATCTTTTCACGTTCGTCTCGCTTGGCCTCCGAAACACCAACCAGGATGAACGGAAGCTCGATCAGCAACGCCAATAGCAACACGGCGGTCGCGGCGATCCCTAAAATTGCCGCTTCGAAGTACGCCGCCGCGATGATGAACGTTCCGACCGCCAGCACGGCGAACGCTTTTACCGCGGTCGTCAGTCCGGCCACTTCGACATCCAACTCGACTTCATCTTGACCGATCTCAGTTTGATTGGGCTTGCGCAAGGCATTCGATCGCGACCGACGTTCAAACAAATCGACCAGCATCAATGCCACCGCGAGCAAGGGAACCGGAATCGCAGCCAGGTACGCTGCGGGGCGGTAGAAAACAAACAACACCAGTGTTGCAATCACGCACAGAATGAGCGCGACTCGAATCGTCGTCGCCAAATGCCGAGACATCGCATGGGCATCTGGCTCACCCAAATCACGACCGACAGAAGGTTCCGATGCTTGCTTGATTGATTCAACGTGAGTGGACATTTTCAACAATCCGAAATGTGGTGGCGGGCCTTCCGAACCATTCGAGTCAGCGGAAGTGGCTGGAAACCGTGTGCCCGTGGATTCGAGCGATTCACACCCAGAGGAAACGCAAATCGAATGCCACCGCATCCGAAATCGGGTTACACAACGAATTGCAGGTGGTATTGCGTTGTGACGACCAGTCTTGCCGGGTTGTGGCTGCACAACCGTGCAAGGACGCACGCTACGCGGATACAGTTCGTCACGATTTCAAGACACGAGCGGTTTGGTACGGCTTCGCCCACCTGTCGCGATCCCTCAACGACGAAACTTCGATACACGCATCGCTTGTCGCAAACCAATTTCCACGGGGCAGGTTTAACGCTGTTGTGTGTCGGGGACTAACCCAGCGCAACATCCAAAATCATCATGATGGTGAAACCGATCATCAGACTAATCGTCGCCAGATCGACGTTGCCTGCGCGGTGGGATTCGGGAATCAGCTCTTCGACAACCACATAAATCATCGCACCTGCGGCAAAGCTGAGCGCATACGGCAGAATCGCTGACGCATAGGCGACGGCTGCGGCTCCCATGACGGCGGCGATCGGTTCGACGATTCCGGAAAGCTGTCCGTACCAGAACGCCTTTCGACGCGACATTCCATCCATTCGCAATGGCATGGCAACGGCGGTGCCTTCGGGAAAGTTCTGCAATCCAATCCCCAACGTCAGCGCAAGTGCGCCGGCGATACCGGCGGCTTGCTGGCCCGCGATGACTCCTCCGAACGCAACACCGACCGCCAAGCCTTCAGGGATGTTGTGCAAGGTGATCGCGAGTACGAGCAATGTGCTGCGTCGCCACCGGGTCTTGGGGCCTTCGTATTCATCGAGTCGAAAACCTAAATGCAAATGCGGGAGCACTCGATCGCAGGACAGAAGTGCGAGACCGCCCAGTAAAAATCCCACGGCTGCGGGAAACCACGCCGGTTCCGCGCGATGACGCGAGATTTCAATCGATGGCGCCAGCAGTGACCAATAGCTGGCTGCAATCATCACGCCGCCGGACAAGCCCAGCATCGAATCGATCAACTTTTGATTCACCGCTTTTGCAAAGAACACCAACGCGGCTCCTGCAGCGGTGACGCCCCAGGTGAAAAGGCCCGCCAAGGCGGCCTGCCAAACTGGATGCAAATCAAGAAATGCTTGTTTCAACGCGATCATGGCTGGGGGACTAAACGAGGTCATCGAACTGTTTTCTTAGCTGCTCGTAACTGCGATGAAAGGCTTCGCCGTCACCAAATTCGCAAAACAAACATTGTCGGCTGTGGCATCCCTTCGCTCGTTTTGCGTGCTTGATCGGGCACCAGTATTGTTCGGTGCGCGAAGCAATCTCCCTGGCGTACGCCAGCACACCGTTTGAATAACCGCAGTACACGCAATTGAATTTTTCGATGACATTCAAATAGCTCAGTTGGTATCGATCAATGACAACGTATTCGCTTCGCAAGACGCGAGGCATGCGATAGACGCGAAAGCAAACGAATTGATAAACACTGACGAACAAATCCAGCATCGCGATCGGTAGGACCAGCGAGTAAATTACCGGAGCGGTCGCAATGGTTAAGAATGATGATTCGCGAATCGTCCGCCAAACTCGGTTTGCCAACGCTCGGTGGCGCCGACGCACGTCTTCGCCAAAGATCGCACGACCATGTGAAATCTCGTAAGTTAGATCCTGCTTCTTCTCTTGAATTTTCTGCGCAATCGAACGCTCCAATTCATGGATCTCTTCGAGCAATTGATCGAGAGGCTTGGACATGAGCAGTTTCCAAATCGAATCGTTTTTCGGCGAGGCCAAGTTGAAAAACTGCACAGATCACGAATAAATCAGCCGCAGCGCGGTTTGACGTCCCTATTCGACTGAGTGCACCGGCAACCGTGCCGGCAAGCCTGCGGGGCGAGATCCATTCTGCGCTTTGGAATGAATTTGAGCGAGGTGGCGTGGTTTCTGTTGCTAAGTAACAACGATCAAACCACTGAAAAACCTGCACCAGCGGAACCGATTGAATCCCTAGAGGACGGGACTGAATAGTCTCGCAACGGCCGTACCGATGCGTGCGATCCACGGTCGCGCGGGGGCCCCCGATCCGTTGCTGCGCTGTGACTTTTCGAAATCGCGTTCCAACATCGATTCGACTTCAAAAACGAAGTCAGGATCTTGGACCGCGACCATCAGTTCAAAATTCAAGTACAGCGAGCGGTTATCTAAGTTGGTCGATCCGATCAAGGCCATCGAACGATCCACTAGCACACATTTCTGGTGCAGCATTCCGTCGCTGTATCGGTACACCGGGATATCAATATCCGCCAGTTCTCGCTCGTAATAAAATCCGGCAAGAAACACCGCCCATTGATCTGGAACCGACGGAATCAACAAGCGGACATCCACGCCTCGAGATTTAGCCATCGCCAGGGCGATCATGATCGCATCGTCAGGAACGAGATACGGTGTACTAATCCACAAACGCTGCTTGGCTGCGCCGATTGCCGCCGCGAACATCATGACCGCGTTCGGCCGTTTGTCTGCCGGCCCGGTCGCACATACCACGGCCAAGCCGTTCTGAGAGGCACGGTTCGGTTGAATCGCATCTCCCGTGTTCACCAGAGACGGTGCGGACGACGGATCAGCGCTCCCAATATCGTGATCGCCAAAGCCATCACGCCAAATCGCTTCTGGCAGGTCCTTGCGTGCCGCCCAGTAATAGTCGCCAGCGAAAACCGCTTGGATTTTACGTGTGATGCGTCCGGACATCTCCACACTGGTATCCCGCCATCGAGGAGCCCAGTCCATTTGCCCCAAATACTCGTCGCCGATGTTCAGGCCTCCCACCAAGGCGCGATCTCCGTCAACGACCACCAATTTGCGATGATTGCGAAAATTGATTTGGAACCGATTTGCCCACCCCTGACGTGTATTGAACGCACGAACGTCAACGCCCGCGTCTTCCAGTCGTCGGAGATAACGGTTGCTCAGACTCAAACAGCCGACTTCGTCGTACAGCAACCGCACCTGCACGCCGGATCGGGCACGATCGGTAAGTGCGTCGGCGAACCGGTTGCCGATCTGATCGTCACGCAGAATATAAAAGCTGACGTAGATATAGCGTTCCGCCGACGCAATCTGATCGAAAACGGCATCAAAGAACTCGCGTCCATCGATCAACAGGCGAAATTCGTTGTCGTAACTGATCGGGGTGTCTAGAACATCCGCGACTTGTTCCAGCGGCGTCGAAAGCTGAGTCGTTCGCTGCAGCGGATCGGTGAAAAGTTCACGGCGAATCGCGGCAACAGAGTGCTGATGCTGGTCGCCGACTTCGCGAACCGCTTCGCGGTAGCCTTCGAATCGTCGCCTCGCAAATACCCAATACAGCGGCAACGTGACGTACGGCAGCGTAACCAATCCCACGACCCACGCCACGGCGGCCTGTGAAGTTCGCACCGTTTGCAACGCGTAATAAGCCGTCAACGCCGCCAGGAAGTGCATCAGCAGCACAACGGCAGCCAATAGTACCGATCCAGACGGTTGATGTAATAAATCGAAGATGAAATCCATCGACTCAGGATACACGCACGGCGCGACCGTTGGGACCGTCGCCCCGTCGTCAGGCGTCGTCGTCAGACACTGTCGTCAAACACTGTTGTCAAACACTGTTGTCAGGCACCTCTGTGTATCCACGAACCATCCCTGCGGTCGCATCGCTACAGTGCATTCGCACCGGGATTTTGCTCTCGCTGCCTCTGATCCGTCCCCGCAAACCGTACACGGCCAGACGGGTATCGACGCACCGACCGTTGCTACGAAAAATTTGTCGCGCAGACACGCTCAGGACGAAGTGTGGTCGGTCGCTTTCAACATGGTCGATCAAAAGACACCTGAGCGTCATGAAAACCAGTATCACGAAAGACGATTGACCAGCTTGGTGTCGTGGGAGGGAGTGTCAGGTGCGACGGTCACGCAGCCGTTAACAGCGATCCTCTTGTACCTGTACACCCCGTCCCACAACACCAAATTCAGTCCATCACGATCTCCACGGCGGCGAAAGCCATCGCTGCACCAACGATTCTCATCATCGATCACACGTCGATTCGGCGATCGAAACGGAGCTAACGACAATCAAACGACGAATGATCAAGCAAACACAAATGAAGTAAGCAAACGACGTGCCGCCGCTGACGCCCGCGATCACGTGCGACAATGTTGCTGGTCAGAGGGAACGCCCCACGCACACGTTTTACACCAAGCGTGCCCATCAATATCAGTGTGCGTATGTAGACTTCGCCCCATGTTTCTGGTCGGCAACCGACTTGCACACTGATACGAATTCAGCCAGCGCGATGGATTAGTCGTACTCGACACTGATCCGTGCGGGTCGTCTGCGGTCTGATGTGTGCTGATAGGATCGCATACGACCTGATAAAGTTGAAAGGACTGCGATTCATCTCACCCAACCTAAGACGCCCACGGAACCGCATGACCCTGCTTTACTACGATCCGATCTTCCAAGAGCATCGAACGGGTGACCACCCTGAAAACGGAAACCGGATTTTGTCGACGGTCCGGCACCTAAGTTTTGTTGCGTTGGATGCGAGTTGTCAGCGTCCCGGATGGCAACCGGCATCGACCGAGCAGTTGCGCTATGTGCATTCGCAAGAATACATCGATTCGGTTGAACAATTTGCGAAGAGCGGCGGCGGATACATCGAAGCCGACACAGTGGTCAGCGCAAAATCTCACGAGGTTGCAAGAATGGCATCCGGCGCGGTCTGTGATGCGGTGAAGCGTGTGATGGCCAACGAGGAATCAAACGCATTCTGTCTCGTCCGCCCGCCCGGTCATCACGCGCTTCCCAATCAAGCAATGGGATTCTGCCTTTTCAACCATGTCGCCGTCGGGGCTCGTGTCGCCACGGAAGAGTTGGGATTCGAACGCGTCTTGATCGTGGATTTTGACGTCCATCACGGCAACGGAACCCAAGCCATATTCTGGGAATCGGCTGACGTTGGTTATTGTTCGATGCACCGATCGCCATTTTATCCGGGCACCGGAGCGGCCGAGGAAATCGGCTCGGGTGAGGGTTTGGGCACGACGCTGAACCTGCCCGTCCGATTCGGCACACCACCGGAGGAACAGCTCAAGACGTTTTCCCGTGAAGTAAGAAAATTTGCCGATTCGATTCAGCCGCAATTGGTCATGGTCAGCGCGGGATTCGATAGCCACAAGGATGACCCCATTGGATCACTGGGGTTAGAGACCTCGCATTTCCAAACGTTGACGCGATGTTTACTCGAAGTCGCCGATGAACACGCTCAAGGACGACTCGTCAGTGTTTTGGAAGGCGGCTACAACCCACACGCGTTGGCCGAATGCGTGACCGTCCACCTGGAAGAACTCTTGAACCACCGTTAATTGAATCAATCCGTTTACAAATCAGCAGTCATTTCCAGCCATCATATTGGCCAGATGCTGCGTTTGCATCGGATGGCGCCTTGATCGAGCTAAACGCTTCCTACTCTTTCATCAACCAACTGTTTGCGTGCCAGCACGACGTCTGCGGGATGGCTTCGATCAATCTCGAAACCGCGATGTTCGAACATACGTATCATGCGAATGTTCTGTGGTGCCATTTCAGCGACAACTGACTGGACACCCCATCGATCACATATTTGCAAACAATTGTCCGTCAGCAGTGATCCCAGCCCGACTCCTTGATGATCATCACGGACCAGTACGGCGTACTCGGCTTCGTGATGATCCACGTCAGCGATCAAGCGGCCGACGCCCAGCAGTCGCCGTTGACCGCCAACATTTGCCTCGGCAACGATGGCGATCTCGCGGTCATAATCGATAAAGCAAAACCGAGTTGCCATGGCGTGGGTTGTCGCCTTGAACATGTACCGGAATCGCAAGTGCAACGATTCGGTCGAACAATCCGACACCAAGTCGTGCCACATCGGTTCGTCCTCGGGCTTGATCGGACGCAAGACGACCTCGGTCCCGTCATTCAATCTGGCTTGCTTGGTGAATTCATCAGGATACGGGCGTATCGCCAGGTGCGAGTAGGGACGAACCGGATGAACGACCGAAGGATGATCCAGCAAAATCCGAGCATCCAGGGCGATCACTTCATCTGCGGTCGCCAAAAGGGGATTGACGTCAAGTTCCACAATCTCGGGGTAATCCGCAACCAAATATGACAACCGCATCAGCACATTCACCAAGCGGTCGATGTTGACTCCCGGCCGACCTCGATAGCCTTGCAGCAATGGCCAACAACGCAGTGATTGAAGCATGCGACGTGCAAGTCGATCACTCAACGGCGGCAATTCCAATGCCCGGTCGCGAAACAGTTCTGCGTTCGTCCCACCGGCGCCGACCATCAATACCGTACCGAACACCGGGTCGCGTTTCGCGCCGATAATCAACTCTTGTCCGTTCGGACGGACCAACATGCGCTGAACCGTCACGCCGTCAATGCGTGCATTCGGTTGACACTGCCGCACACTTTCTTTGATTCGATCGAACGCTTTCGTCACCTCTGCCGCGTCAAGCAGATTTAGTTCCACGCCACCCACGTCTGTCTTGTGAGTGATATTAGGCGAAAAGACTTTCAAGACGACGGGATAGCCAACGCGATCGGCGTACTGCACGGCGTCGTCGGCAGATCGCGCGACGAAGGTTTGAGTGACTGGAATCTCATAGGCATCCAACAACGCTTTCGACGTGGTTTCGCTCAGCAAGTCCTGACCTTCGCTTAGAATCGTGTCGAACACGGCGCGCAGCCGTTCACGATCCAGGGGAAAGTTCATCGGGACTTCGCGTGGCGTTTCGTACAAGGTCTCGCGATTGCGACCGTACGTCACAAGGTGCATGAATGCACGCACGGCTTTCTCTGGCGATGAATACGTTGGAATCCCGGCAAGATTCAACGTCTCGGTGCCCTCACGTACTTTTCCGCCTCCCATCCATGACGCCAACACCGGTTTTTCGGATCGGCTAACCGCGTCGATCACCGCGTGTGCGGCGCCTGTCGGATCGGTCATCGCTTGCGGCGACAGAACGACCAAGACACCATCGACGCCTCGATCGTTCAAAACCGACTTGATCGCGGCCGCAAAGCGTGGCGGCGGAGCGTCGCCGAGCAGGTCGACCGGGTTGCCATGCGACCATGCCGGCGGCAGAACTTCGTTTAGCTCCTTCAAAGTTTGCTCCGAAAGCTCAGCGAGGATTCCGTTTCGCTGCAGCAGCGCGTCGGTGGCCATGACGCCGGGTCCACCGGCGTTGCTGACGATTGCCAATCTAGGACCCGCGGGGATTTTCTGTCTCGCTAGTAATTCGGCGCAGTCGAACAAGTCTTCCAACTCGAACACGCGAACGATGCCGGCGCGAGCCAGCGCGGCTTCGTAAACGTTATCGACGCCCGCCATCGCGCCGGTGTGTGACGCGGCCGCCTTGGCCGATTCGTCAAACCGTCCGGCCTTGTAGGCAATGATCGGCTTGGTGCGTGTGAACGCGCGAGCCGCGGACATGAAATTACGAGCTTCGTTAATCGACTCGACGTACAGGATGATCGATTCGGTGATTTGATCCGATGCGAAATAGTCAATCAGTTCCGCAATCCCGACGTCCATCATGTTGCCAACGGACACGAAGTGCGAAAATCCGATTTTTTCCTGAAGTGCCCAGTCCAGCACTGCGGTGCACAGAGCGCCGGATTGCGAAATGAACGCGATGTGCCCCTTTTCGGGTGCGTCACCGGCGAAACTCGCGTTCAATGAAACATGAGGCGACATCACCCCAAGACAATTCGGCCCGATGATTCGCATCCCTTCGAATTGCTTGGCGGTAGCCAACACGGATGCCTCCAACGATTCACCATCCGCGGATGACTCGCGGAATCCCGCCGAGAGAATCACGAGGCCTCGAATTCCCGCCTCGCCGCATTGCCTGACAATCTCGGGGACGGTTGGGGCTGGCGTACAAATCACAGCCAAGTCGACGACATCGGCTACATCGCCGACGGTACGGTAGCACGGCAATCCATCGATAACTGGGTGCTTGGGATTCACCGCATGCACGGCACCGCCGAATCCACCATCACGCAAATTTCGCAGGACGGTGTGACCGACGCTATCGACACGATTGCTCGCGCCGACCACGGCGACACTCTTGGGATCAAAGATCCGACCCAAATTGCGTATTGGCATTGCTGAGTTGCTTTCCTTTGGTCACGACGCTAACAGGACGTTAGTAATCCATGATCTTATCGGCATCCATTAGCAACTTTCCCAGTGACGGCATCGTAGCGATCTCAGCATGACGCTTGAGCGACCCGTCGCCGATCCTCGCGGACTTAGCACAGTGTGGACAGACAACGATTTTACCGCCCCCTTCGGTGAATTTTTCGTAATGCTCTGAAAGCGGCGGCGAATCCGGGCCCCATGTCAGATTTAGCAACTGACGACGCTCGGCCAACCGAACCCCTTCGAGATCCAAAAAGATCGTGACGCTCGCGCCGTGCTCCTGCATCAAGTTGGCAACTTTTAGCGCCATGAAGCAGCGGTGCAGGTCATCCGTAAAATGCGATAAGTGCACCACCACTTGCTGTGGCTCGTCAAGCGATTGATCTTGGCCCGCCGCAGCAGACTCTTCTGCAAGCGTCCGGTGTTGCGTTAACGTAAGTGCCGCCGAAGCAAGTAACAAAATCACAAAGATGCCAGCGCCGCGTCGCATGTTGATCCGTCCGGTTTGAGGTTCGAAATTGAGTCAGTGGAAACTCGTCCACTGCGCAAACCCGATCGCATTTCGTGTGCCAAATCGCTTTTCGTGTACCAAAGGAGAAACCGACTGAAACGGCCCCGGCTTGAAGAACACTCAACCATTCTCGTCGCAATGTTCCTCGCCATTCGATCGCGTTAACGAGACACCGATCATCCGAGCCAATCATCGACGGTTGGAGGTCCCGACTTCGACAAGACGCACCGTCGGCAACTGGAGCGGTTTGTCGACTCGTGAGCAGCGTGCGGGAGAACACGCTTTTTGCGCCTATGTGGACACTGTGCACGGCCGCACGTCAGAGAAGCCGTTTCGACATTGGCGATTTTCCTGCATTCTTTGATAAGTGCGACCGCTCCAGATCGCAGCAGCCAACGAATCAAGATGTGCTCGACAAATCTCACCGGACTGCAAGCCTCAGATCGGCACTAAAGACGATCAACCGGTTCGAACAAACAGTCATTGACCAAACGGTGTACGTTCCGTTGCAGAACGATCGTCAGATGCGTCGCGGCGACATCGCGCGTCTGGATATTCTTGTACTTCGCCAGGTCGACGCGTCGTAAGCTCTCGTCAAATTTCGACCAAACAACCATACGACGAAGGTTCGGATCACAATCAATGTTCGCGGATGCCTGGTTTCGATCTAAAATGACGGCGATTTCGGGAATCAGATTTCCAGTGAGCAAATATGCGAGCGTTGGAAGGAATCCCGCGCGCATCACCGGAGCGATTGAAACGAGCGCACCGACGCGATGCGTTTTCTGTTTTGCGAGGGCCGCTCGAGCAACCCAATCGCCAAAGCTATGTGTGACAATACCGATGGCTTGGTCATCACCAGGGTCGCCGGCAATCCGTGTAGCCAAACGATCGACGCTGGAATCAAGTTTTCGAAACGCGAGTCGGTCTCGCCAGATTTCGACCTCGTTACATTTCGTAGATAGACACGATCGCAACGGCAGCATCACGAACCTTGGTTCCAACAGTCCGGGGATTAGAATTATTTCGGTAATCCTTCGTGTCGTTTCACTCAAACCATCGTCCCTCCACGTCCTTGGTCCCGACCGCACGCGTCTAGCGTTACCCGTTCGGTAACACTGTCAAGCAGGCCACATCGAACTCGCAGCCAGCGGGCCGCTAATCGATGCATCGGCCGCAGAATCGTGATGCGGCGGCTGCCCGGCAAGCTTGGTCATTCAAGACTATGCGAGTGAAAGTTGTAAGGGCTCTGGATGTGGCACGAATCGGCTTAGGGCGTCAGTACTTTTTGACGAACAGGTCGGATACCTCGGTCGCCGCCGATAAACGGCCCCCTTCGAACTGCCATGGATCCGTGGCGACTCGGCGGAGTCCATCTTGACCAGACTCGCATCAACAGGAGGGCGAAAACGCGAGACTTGCGGCGGCCGTCAGCCGGTAGCGATCGAACGCGACCAACCGGCGGGTCGGGTGGCACACGACCAGAAAACACCAGTTTTTCCGCCGTTTTGACATGTTCGACCAGTGGCACGCGTTGTGCATATCTCCGTCATGCTACTTGTCTAAATTGGAGCTCTTCGATGAATCATTCATGGCACCTGGGAAAAATCGCTGGAATCGATTTACGTCTGCATTGGACGTTCTTGCTGCTGCCGGCGTGGATTTATTTTGCAAACCTTGCCGCGGGCAGCGGGGCGGTCGCTGCCACGGTGGCAGTCTTGTTTGTGTTTGCGGTATTTGGCTGTGTCGTTCTGCATGAACTGGGACATTCGTTGACCGCCCGACGTTTCGGCATCCATACAAAGGACATCACATTACTGCCCATCGGTGGTGTCGCGGCTTTGGAACGCATTCCGCGTACTCCGTGGCAAGAACTTGCGATCGCCGTTGCCGGTCCCGCCGTGAATGTCGTTATTGCGACGATGTTGTTTCTCGGGTTGCCACTGATCACTTGGTCGGGCATCGTCCCAACCACAGGACTGACGTTTCTGATGAATCTGGCCTGGGTCAACGTGGCGCTTGTGCTTTTCAATATGCTGCCGGCGTTTCCGATGGATGGCGGACGGGTGTTGCGTGCGGCACTTGCGCTGACGATGCCGTACCGCAAAGCAACAGGTATCGCCGCGAACGTCGGTCAATTTGTTGCGATTGGCTTTGGACTGGTCGGACTAATGACGGGCAATGTTCTATTGGTTTTCGTCGCAGGCTTTGTTTATCTGGCGGCGCGCAGCGAAGTCATGATGGCGGACGAACCAGTTTGGAACGCGAAAAACGGAAGCCCCAGTGGTGTGCTGATTGACGCCAATGGAAAGGAAATTGGGCCCGTCCGACCGGCGCCACTGCCGGTGGTGAGTGCACGATGGAACGCGCAAAATGTACTCGGCTGGCTGTCGAGTGACGCAGTCGATGAATTTGTTGTATCCGACCGAGGTGTCCCCGTGGCGGTCGTGCGTAAGCAAGACTTGCGAGAGGTGGTCGACTCGGGCCTAGGCTCGCACCCGATCGAACGATTGTTGGCAGGACACGCATTGCCCTTCCAAGACATTGACTCGTACACGGCAGCCTGATCGTTCGGCCGGTAGAATGGACAGGCCGAGCGTAGACGGTGCGATGCTGACTTGACGATCGTTTCCCATGGACAAGGCTATTCCGCTGCTGTACGTGTTCGCCTTGTTTTTCCGAGAAGACTCACCGCATGAATTTAAGTCCCAATGGAGTCCCTGCGATCGCCAGGTGGAATGTTGATGATCGTTCCGATCTGCGGTTCTGCTTTGTTTCCGACCTGCATTGCTTCAGCAGTCGTTCAACAGTCCAAACGCATCGACGCTTGATCCGCGACGTCGTTGAGCGTTGTGACGTGTGCGTTTGGGGAGGCGACTTATTTGATTTTCGCTGGAGCCAAATGGGACACGAGGACGAATCCGTCGCGGCGGCCCTCGATTGGTTGCAATTTCAATATGATGCGCACCCGACAACGCAGTTCGTGTTCTTGAACGGAAATCACGACGCCCACGGCAAGTTCGCAAGCCGGTTGCATCAGTGGGCTGATGCACGCGAGAGGTTTCGTTGCGGCATCGATGCACTTATTGCCGGCGATGCACTGTTTGTGCATGGCGACGTGATTGAAAAGGGCGGTACCGATCAAGCTTTCACGAGCTATCGCCAGTCTTGGCGAGACAAACCGATGGCTCACCCGCGAACAAGTCGGCTGTACGACGCCGCGGTTTCTGCCAGGCTGCACCAAACGGTGGCTTTTGCGGCCCATCGCCGCCGAAGGACCTGCTTGCGTTTGGTCCGCTGGATGCATCGCCAAGACCCCGCACTGATGCAACCGGTTCGTCGAGTCGTCTTTGGCCATACTCATCGAAGGATCGAGCAGTACCACCTGAAAGGCTTTGAGTTCTATAACGGCGGTGCGGCGATCAAGCACGTGAATTTTCGGCCGGTCGAGCTAACGGTCTGACGGAAAAATCTGCTGCCGGCGAGCAATCATTCGCCGCAATAGAAGATGGCCTCGGATTTTTCTACGATAGTCTCATTGTTATGTCGTAACATTCCGATATATTGGAATGAAGACCTGCCGAAGTCGCTTGTAACGCAATTTTGAGTGGAATGACGCTGGAGAATCATGAGAACATCCAGGGCTTTCCTCACGCGGCCGACCGGCAAATCCACCTTCGCGTTTTTCAGTCGCCACGTGCCAATAGTGACAGCACTGAGCACCGCCTATACCCGTTCCCTTTTTTTAATCCCATATGTCGTAACCCCGCGACCTGTTGGGGTTTAATAAGTCATCCGCGGAGACCCAAATGCAATCCATCGACGTCAAGCAACTCGCCGAGTATCAAGAACATCGAGACATTGACTTGATCGACGTGCGGATGCCCACCGAATATCGCGAAATTCACGCCGAGTGTGCTCGAAGTGTTCCACTGGAATCCTTGGACCCGCACGACATCATGAAATCGAGAAATGGTTCCGCCGATCACCCCCTCTACGTGATCTGTCATGCAGGTAATCGGTCCGAACAAGCTTGTCAAAAATTTCTCGACGCCGGATATGAAAACGTTGTCAATGTCGAAGGCGGCACGACGGCATGGGACCGAGCAGGATTGCCCGTCGTGCGAGGCAAAAAGACCCTGCCGTTGATGCAACAGGTCCAGATTGCGGCCGGGTCCTTGACGGTACTCGGTGTCGTTTTGGCATACCTTGTGCACCCGTTTTTTGTCGGCCTTTCGGCGGTTGTTGGTGCCGGGCTGATCTTCGCAGGTTTCACCGGACTTTGCCCCATGGCTTCGATGATCGCCAAGATGCCGTGGAATCAATGTGCCGCCGGTGGATCATGTTCGACATAGTCATGTTGTCGTAAAGCGTAATCGTGCTGGGAACCTGTTCTCGTCAGAACCAAGGGCGGGGACCACAATGAGTAAAGGAAATCAACGTGTTGCTGAAATACTTTTATGACGACAAGCTTGCACATGCATCGTATATCGTTGGATGCCAGCGAGCGAACGCAGCGGTCGTTGTCGACCCGGGGCGCGATATTGATCCGTATCTAGACTTCGCAAAACAAGAAGGATTACGTCTGGTCGCCGTTGCCGAAACGCACATCCATGCCGACTACGTATCCGGCGCCCGAGAGTTGGCCGAGCGAGTTGGCGCAAAGCTGTACGTGTCCGACGAAGGCACCGAGGACTGGAAATACGTGTACTTGGATGCTTATGCGAATGAGCCGCTGCATGACGGCGATCACTTCATGATTGGCAAAATCAAGTTTGACGTCGTTCATACACCGGGTCACACGCCCGAGAGCATCTCTTTTCTGGTGACGGATCAAGGCGGCGGTGCCAGTGAGCCCATGGGAATTTTTACGGGCGATTTTGTCTTTGTCGGCTCAATCGGTCGCCCCGATCTGTTGCAGAAAGCCGCCGGAATTGCCGACACGGCCCGGCCCAGCGCACGTGATCTGTATCGATCGGCCCAGTGGTTCAAACAGCTGCCGGACTACCTGCAAGTTTGGCCGGCCCACGGTGCCGGCAGTGCGTGTGGTAAGGGTCTTGGTGCAATTCCCTCGTCGACCGTCGGTTACGAAAAACGGTTCAATCCCGCGTTGCAGTTCACCGATGAGGATGAGTTTGTTCGTTACATCTTGGCCGACCAACCCGAAGCCCCGAAATACTTTGCTTTGATGAAACGAGTGAACAAAGAGGGACCTCGAATCCTCGGTGCAAACCATACTCACAAAATGCTCGATATGGGCGAACTCGCTGGCGCCATCTCTCGGGGAACGGTCGTCGATATCACTGCGTCTGCGGACTATGCCAAGGGACATGTTCCGGGAACGATCAATATTCCCGTGTCGATGCTGGCGACCTGGGCCGGCTGGCTCGTTCCTTACGATCAGCCGGTGTTCTTGATTTGCGAACCGGATCAACTTGAAGAAGCCGCACGAGTCCTGCACAAAATCGGTGTCGAAGATATTCAGGGTGGCTTTGATGTCGATGCGGTCCAGGCCTCAGCCATGGCGACAGAAGTTTATTCCGCAGCCACACCTGCTGAGTTAGCGCGTTCGATCGAAACCGGACAGGTCAGACTGATTGACGTACGATCGGACGAAGAATGGAATGAGGGACACATCGAGCAAGCCGAACATGTTTACTTAGGCCGATTGCCGGACCACATCGATCCGTGGCCACGCGATCAAACGATCGTTGTCCAATGCCGCAGTGCTGCTCGTTCCGCCGTCGCCGCAAGTGTCTTGCAAGCCGCCGGATTCAAATCAGTGGTCAACCTGTCCGGTGGATATGTCGCGTGGAAGAGCGCTGGTTTACCGTCGGTCAAACCCGCCGACGCGGTCAGCGCTTGATCATTCAACGTAATTCATCCATGCACGTAACTCATCAATGAACGTAATTGATCAATCCACGAACTTTAGACGCCAGCTCGATCAATCTTCGATCCACTGGCCGCATCCGCTAAGAAACGAAGCAATCAGACAGCTATCATCAAGAAGAAAAGCACGATGAGATTTCCAAACGTCGTTCACCTACGTCACTTGCTACAAATCACCCTGACGGTATCGATGCTTGCAGCAATCGGGTGCCGTGAACAGCATTCGAATGGATCTTCCATGCAAAGCGAAACACCCGCTGCGCAATCTTCTTCGCCGGCGGACTTGGGAACGGAAACGCAAGTCCCCGCTCGGCACAGAGCGATCGCTACACGGGCAAAGGACGCCTTGTTTTCCCAGCTTTCGAACCGGTTGATGTCCGCCATGCAGTCCGATGGGCCCGCAGCCGCGATCGAGGTCTGCCGTACAGAAGCCAAACAAATCTCGTCCTCCGTTGGCGAGGAATACTGTGTTGAAATTGGGCGCACGTCGTTCAAGCTTCGCAGCGCCGAAAACGAACCAAGAGACTGGGTAAGACCGTTTGTCGAAGACCGCACAGACACACCGCGTTTCGTGACTTTGAAAGACGGCCAGACCGGGGCAGTCTTTCCAATCCGAATGGGTGTGAAGTGCCTGATGTGCCATGGACAGGACGAGGATATTATCGACGAAGTTAAACCAGCGTTGGCAAAGCTGTATCCGAGTGATCGAGCAACGGGCTTTAGGCTGGATGAATTGCGCGGATGGTTCTGGGTCGAGGTGCCCGGGACGGTTGACCAACCTGCCGTCGACAGTGTCGAGAATGCCGACGACGATTCTTAGCTCTCACCGGAATCAGCCCGGCTTCCCGGCAACACAGACGCAGCGGTCGAACTGGGGCAAAATCTCTTATTCGATCCTCGACTTTCAACGACGGAAATCGTCTCACGCAGAACCAACCTTACGAACCCATTTTTTCAGTCAACTAACCGAGAGACATGGAGACTTAGAATGTCAAAATCAAACACCGTCGCAAACTTGCAGAAAGCGCTTGGGATGGAACTGAGCGCAACGCACCAGTATCAACTGCACGCATGTGTGCTGGATGACTGGGGAATCACACAGTTGGCGTCCAAAATGCGTGAAGAGATGCAGGAAGAACTTGGACATTCCGAGGAGTACCTTAACCGCATCCTATTCTTGGAGGGTGATCCGAAACTCGAGTTCGACAAAACCCCGGTCCGCGCAACTTCGCTCAAGGAGATGTTCGAATTGGACTTGGCCGATGAGAAAGAGGCGATCGAGTTCTACACGCAAGCTGCATACCAAGCCAATGACGATCGGGATATCGGTTCACGGCAATTGTTCGAACGGATCGCATTGGACGAAGAAGGGCATAAGAGTTGGTTAGAGCTGCAGCTGGACCTGCTGCTGAGAATGGGTGAACCTGCATTCATCTCCAAACACATGTAAAATATCGAGATGGAAGAAACAATCTCATCTCAACTCAACTCACAAGCCCACAGGTAACACCCAACGATGGATAAACGCCACTGGATCATCGCGGTCGTCATTCTGGTCGTGGGAACGTGTCAAACGCCTCGCGCCAACGCTCAGCTGAGCTCCTTGTTCGGCGGGCCGAAAATCGACACGATCAAAACAAGCGAACTGAGTGAGCGATTGGTCGCACAACAAAAGGCCGATAGCAGGGCAAAGCGAACCGGCACAGAAGCTCCGAATCCTGACTTCGTGCTGGTTGATGTCCGCACTGATGCAGAAACCGCCGTATCCGTCATCCCCGGTGCGATTACCAAGTCGCAGTACGAGAAAGATCGCGAACGTTATCAGGGACGAACGGTCATTCCGTACTGTACCGTCGGTGGCCGCAGCGGTGCCTATGCCAAACAGCTCGCCAAGGAAGGCATCAAGGTTCAAAACTACCAGGGAAGCATCCTGCAATGGATCGAAGCCGGATTGCCGTTGGTAACACTTGACGGCAAAGCAACCAACCGTGTGCACACCTACAGCGATCGCTATCGTGTACCGGCAAAGTACGAACAGGTCACGAAGTGACCTCGACGGAGACCCGCGAGAGGGCGAGAAACGTCGTCCTGCTGGGGATCGGCCACACCAATGCCCACATCGTCAAGGAATGGGCTCATGATCCGATTCCCGACTGCAAACTGATTTGCATCAGCAAGTTTCCAACAGCAACCTACTCCGGCATGCTGCCAGGAACGTTGGGATGGCAATTCAGCGACGAAGAAATGCGGATCGACCTGGAAAGCCTCTGCGACCGTGCCGGTGCGGAACTGATTCTTGCGGACACGACCGGTTTGAACCTGAGTGCAGGTGAACTGTGTTTAAGTGACCGATCCCCGATTCGATTCGATGCACTCTCGGTCGGTGTTGGATCGATGCCTGCCGGGTGGCGAGAGCACTCGGGTTCACCGCTATTGGTGCCAATCAAGCCGATGCAAACGTTTCTGCAAAGGCTGAATGATCGACTTGAGCAAGACGGTCGTTCTCGTGATCAGCTGCAACACGTTGCAATCGTCGGCGGCGGCGTCGCAAGTGTCGAAATTGCCTTGTGTTTACACGAACAATGTCGCAAACGTGACTTCAAGTGCCAGCTGCGAATTGAAATCTTTACCAGCAGCGACCGCGTCGCTCCGGATATGAGCAGTCGCAGCGTTCGGCGCATCGAAAAGTTGTTGTCCGAACGTGACATCGCTATCCAAACGGGACACCGAGTGACCGAAGTCGGAGAATCTGACTTTCTGACCGACGATGGCCAAAGGCACCAATCGGATTGTGTGATTTGGGCGACGGGCGCGGCGCCGCCGCCCGTGCTCGAGCGTCTGGGATTGCGAACCGATGATCGCGGATTCATTGCAACCAGCGATACGCTGCAGTCGCTTTCTGACCCACGAATTTTCGCCGTCGGTGACTCGGGGACCGTGCTCGCATCGCCTTCGCCGAAAGCCGGTGTGTACGCGGTGCGGCAGATTCCAATCTTGTCGAACAATCTGCGAGCTTTGTTTGACAAGCGGCCGATGAAACATTTCGCTCCGCAACAAGGATTTCTAAAAATACTCAATACGGGCGACGGGAATGCACTTTTGGAATACGGATGGTTCACCGTGCACGCGCGTTGGTGCCTGACACTCAAAAACTGGATTGACAAGCGTTTCATCTCATCGTTTCAGTCACCACGACAATAAGTTCCATTTGCTTTCCGGCCGCTGGTGCCACCAAGCATTGGTGATCACGGGTTCATGACTGTCGCGCTGGTCTTCTCGCCCAATCTAGGGCCTTCTTACCCAAATAATGCGCAAACTTTCTCGAAAGCGCAGATACGGCAAACGCCGATACTTGCTCGTGAGCCTGGACAGAAAAGCAGTCGAAGCAGAACGGGGGCAGTGGCGGCCTTGAAGATCGAGAACAACCCAACCGGTGTCACAACGCTCCAGCAAACGCGACGGGCGGAGGACAAGAACATTCAGACGGTGTTCAGTGAGGTCTTGCGACACGCCGACAGGGCGGGATATGCGTCCGCATCAAGCATCGAGTCGGACCAGCCACTGGACATACTCGTGCAAGAGTCGTGGAACAGCTGGTACCAAGTCGAGCGACTGGGCCGTTACCGAAGCCCTGAAGCACCCCAAGACCTCGGTGAATCTTTCGGTGGGATCTTGCAAAAGGCCTATGACGCCAACGCCTACGTCGATCCAAAATCCTTCTTGAAAGGATTGTCAGCATCCGAACTCAAGTCGGTGCAAAACACACACTGGCTGGCCGATCCCATCAATGTCGACTCGCTGACCGAAGAGGGCGCCTTGAATCTATTGATTCCGTCGGCCGCGCAAGTCGATCTGAATCACGATGGATTGACTCAGTCAGGCCTCAGCTACGGAATACGATTTCCGGACAGCTTGACACCACCGGATGTCGCCGCGGCATGGGAAGAGGTGACCGATGGAATGGCTCCAATGGAAGTCGCTCTTTTTGAACTTCGGATGAAATTGCCGGTCCTGACCAGCAACATTGTTTTGGATGCAGACGGTCGCTTTCTTCACCAACGATCGCCGGGTGACCCAGACTTCGTCAATCCGATGAACGCAGAAGACTATTCGTTCATCCAGGTAACGAAGGACTGGATCGGGCATCTGGAATATTTGAAGAATCAAATCGAACCGGAACGATTCGCACGTGACATGGATTTCTGGCAACGATTCCAAGGTTCATTGCAGCGCCATGGCGCGACCTGATTCGCCACTACCTGATTCGATGACGCCGTCTCTCGCTGCGATTCGGTCACGACGCTAATCCAAGAACCGCAGATGATGTGCTGCGTGAGCGGCATGCAATCGCTCGAGCTCTTGTCGTTCCAGCTTTCCGAATGCCGGATGTGGTGCAAACCCGCCCTCGTGTGCATGGAATCTCGCGATGCTTTCGATGAACCCAGCGACCTCGGTTTCGTCGTCCAAATCATCCGGCGGAACGAAAATACCAGACGTTGGGATTCCGGTCGGTGAATCGTCGCTCATCAGACGCGGCAAAAGAAGACGTCGCATCGCTGGACGCATGAACGCAAACAGCGACATCCACTTTGGATAGCCGTCGATGCTTGGATCTTGCACCAGATAGAGATGCCGACAAATTTGACCGAGCGTCCAATTCCCTCGCTGCTGGTATCCATTTTGCAACAGCTGCTGGACCTCGCTCGTTGCCGCTTGCAGATTCTCGAATTTCAGTGTTCGTAAGTTGGTCACGTTGATGTCCGTCTAGCAATTGACCGGAAGGGCTGCGATGGATTCGGAAGCCCATGCTGAATGCACGACTATGCAAGCGGGGCGAATGAAACGCCGCGATTTGAACGCGAACGCTACCTGAATGCGTTCTTACGCGTTACCGCCTCAACCGGCGTAAGATTGTCATTGAGGGCCACCGTCGGACGCGACCCGCTGCGACATCCGGTCGCTGGTTGCCCATGGATCGCGCCGAAACAAAGACCGACAAGATTCCGATCAACCCGAAACGCCAATCTCGCAAATCGTATGGCAGACGTACGCCTTCGGGAACGCCACGCACCTTGGTGCCTGAGTTGACAAGGGAATCAACGATCTCGGAATCCGGCTGACTATTCAGGTCACGGTATGACGCAAACTCCGAGGGCCCAGTCTCGCCACGAGCCAGTTCGCATTTCGCGTTTGCTGCGCGGATGCTTTCATTCGCCGCTGCAATCGCAGCTTCCGCATCTTGCACGACCGCAATGTATTCGTGGTCAGACAATCGCTGCGTGATTTTACCGCTGACGATAGGGTTCGAATCTGATCGCGACTGGCTCTGCTTTGACACAAGTTCGGTGATACGCGACGACGTGTGTGCAACGTCCAGACTCACCGTGTCGATCAGTGCAATGTTAAAGAACGTTTCGCGAACCGCGTCACCGGTAAGCGGCCGACTGCTAAGACTGAGGGCAGAGTCCATCGTTGCCCCCTGCTGATCCGCGTCAAAATAGTGAAAGGTTGAATCGCCCGAGTCGATCGCTGCGTTTGGCGAAGAATTGACCGATGACGATTGATAATCACGGGCGATCGCGGATGTCGCAATCGGCGTGATAAACGAATTCACAGAATCGTCTTGCGATACGGACATGTTCGCCGCAGCCGCAGACGACCATCCATTTGACCGGAGATCGTCAGGTCGCATTGTCTGTTCGGTCGGTGACGTGTCGCCTGGTAATTCAGTCTCCACCTTGGTCTCTACCTCGTCCCCATCGCACTCGTGATGGCAATTCCCGTCTGGATTGCATTCGTCCCCTGTCCCATCGTTTCCCCCGGCCTCGTCAACATTGTCCCCCGGCTGATGAGCGAGGCCTTGCCCCGACTCCACCGTCTCTTTGCATGGCGAGTCATGCTCGCGCATTGACTTTGCTGCGGAGATTTTTTCCGAATCATCGATAGCCCGGCTGTGCATCGACGTCGATTCAAGACAGGAATGAGGCGAAGCAACCGGAAACGGGTCGATGATCGAATCGCCAAGATTGACCAGTCCCGCCAGCATGGCGCGAGATTCCAGCGTCTCGACCGCAACCCGTGCACGCGTGCGACCACCAGCGCGGTGACGCAAGCGTTTGTTGTGCGCAACATCGTTGCGAGCGGCGCGCACCGGTGACGGCTGCGGCTCGTATCCGCTACAAGACAGGAGTCTTTTTAAATGCGACTTTATTCGTACCGACATCAGTGGCAATCCCTTTTACTCATCCGTCCGTGCTCGTCAGTTCGCCCACCACACCCGCATCGCTCGTCTGATTGGCATCTGCGATTTCATTCGGGTTGACGAATCGTAAACTCTTGAAACGACGCAGTTGTCGGTCCAAGAGTTCGCGATGTTTCGTCAATTGCGTTCGATACCCCTGGTGAAATGGGGCTTGCTTCACCGCCCGTGCTTGCAGTTCCAAAGCTTCGGTCAATTGGTCTATCGCTGTGGAATGTTCGCCTGCGAACTGGTTCACCATGGCGAGATTGTGCAAAACAGCAGCAAGTTGGCTTGTCACTTCGTGGCGGCGTTCTTCCGATCCGACCTGTTGCCGCAGCAGCTTTTCGGCAATGCGAAATTCTGCGATGGAATCATGCCTCAGCGCGGCATCGCCGTCAGCGTTATTACCGCTGTCGACCTGCTCGGCATTCATTTTTGACCACAGAACCTGACCCAAGTTGTTGTGGGCAATCGCAAGCTGCTGCGTCAAACAATCATCAGCCGGCGTCTGATTGCATGCCGAGGTCAACAACCGCAAGGAGTCACGGACCGTTCTCTCTGCCTCATCGTATGCGCCTTGACGGACGAGTAGGGTGGACAAATTGTTGCTCGTGATTGCTAACTGGTGCTCGTATGTCTGGTGGCCGAAATCGATGCTGGCACCGTCGGAATTCGGACTTACGGAATGTTCCGATTGCCGCTGCCGGTGCAGACACTCGCGAAGATCCGCAACGTTTTCTCGCAGCAAACGTTCCGCGTCATCGATGTCGCTATCCATTTGGGTCGCCACCAGCGTATTACGACATTCGATCAGTTGTCGCCGCAAATCGGACTGCTGGGGTAAGTCTTCGACGGCTTTGCGCAAGTGAGTTTCGATCTCTCGAAGTCCGTCGCGCGCTTGGCCGGCCTCGCCACTTTGCCACAGCAACAATCCGAGGTTATTCTGCGTCATGGCCCACTGAACCAAATACCGATTGAACGCTTTACCGCCCGACACCTCTTGATGCTGAACCAATGATCGCTGCAACTGCACGGCACGACGATAGGTGTGCAGTGCATCCGAGAAACCGCCTTGGCTTTTCTTCAGCGCCGCCAGATTGTGCAAGCACAATGCCATCTCGGATCGAATCTCATCGGTCAAACCGCCACTTGTCTTGATCGACTCATAGTCGGCTAGAGCCTCACGATACTTGCCTTCGGCAAGGTTCAGTTCGCCCAACTTTGTGTAAACCACCGCCAGCCGAAACCGAACCTTCGCCAGCTCGCCGTCGAGCCCCGAATCTTGGTCGGCGTATTTTAAGAAGTCGGTGTAATAGCGTTCGGCTTCACGCAGCACTTCGGTTCTCAGTTCATCCCCGCCGGGAACCGTTTCTAATCGATAGGTGATCAGACCGCCAAATCGGTCGACCAAGGCATGCGCCTGGTCCAGGTGCAGACGAGCCCGAAACGCAGCCAGCTCTTTCTGCTTACTTTCATGGCTGATCATCACCGCTGCTGTTGTCAGGACGCCAATCGTGCACAACAGTAGGCAAAACACGGTCGCAACCAAACGCTGTCGTCGGAGTGTCCATTTCAGTAAGCATTCCAAGTGTGTCGGACGACGGGCCAACGTTGGTTTTCCGTCCAAGAATCGACGCAAGTCGTCCGCCATTTCTGCGGCTGTCGCGTACCGCTCTTCCTTGCGTTTGGCGATCGACTTTAGCAGAATGGTTTCCAAGTCCAATGCGATTGCAGGATTCAGACGGCGAGGTGCTATGGGTTGGGCATTCGCGATCGATGCGAAGATTGCTTCGCGATCCGTCGATTCAAACGCAGGGCGGCGCGTCAACAACTCATACAGCGTGATTCCGAGTGAATAGATATCGGTGCGATGATCGATGTCTTGAGGCTTTCCGGCGATCTGTTCGGGGCTCATGTAGCGAGCCGTCCCCATCACTTTGCCTTCGACGCTTAGATTTGCGAGCCCTCTGGCTCTGGCGAGCCCAAAATCCGCTACCCAGACTTTGCCGTTCGCATCGAGCAACAAGTTGGACGGTTTGATGTCCCGGTGAACAACACCTTGCTGGTGAGCAAAATCTAGAGCATCCGCAACCGAAATGATCAGCTCGACGGTACTGCGAATCGTATCCCGATGCCGTAACGATTGTGCAGTGCTATCACGATCCGAAAATGCCACACGCGTCGATCGGTTCGCGAGCGAGGTGACCTCAATTCCCTCGGGTGTCGACATTTCCTTGGGTGTCGAGAAGGAATTTCGGTCACAGTTTGAGCCGCGCGCCTGCTCACGTCCGTCTTGGCGGCCGTCTTCGCCCGATGATTGAGCCGGTAATTGAGCCGGTGATTGCCGATGCAACGACGATTCCGCATCGCTTAGGACAAGCGGTGCATCCAGCGTTGTATTGCCCGCCAAAGCTTCATCGTCGATCGACCATTTCACAGCCGGATCAACTCGACGTATTTTCTCGGCATTGACTTCAGCGACGCCCGGTTGATCGGCGTTAAACACTTCTTCCAATGTCTGACCATCGATCAGCTGCATGCTGTAATAATGAACGCCCCGTTCACAGCCGACCGCGTAGACCGGAACAATGTGGGGATGATGCAGCGACGCCGCTGCCTGCGCCTCATTGCGAAAACGAGCGACTTGTTGCTTGTCCAAGACCGCGGCAAACGGGAGGACCTTTAGCGCCACACTGCGTCGCAGCGACAATTGGGTGGCTTCATAAACGATCCCCATTCCGCCGCGGCCGATTTCGCGGTTCAGCCGATAGTCGCCCAGCAGAGAACCGCCAATCTCGGGACGCATCGCGGAATCCCTCGCGGTCTCGTTCGGACGCGACGCCCTGCATAACGCTTGCAGTGTTTCCAGATGGGGTCCCCAAGCCGATTCCAGCTCGGGGAATTCAGCCAGCAACGCCGACGCCCCGGCCTCGTCGCCCGATTCAAGTCGATCGGCATACTTATCGAGCAGTTCCGCAATCCACTGTTGGTCTTCTGCGGTTGGTTTTTGTGTTAACACGATCGCGTCTCCATCGCTAAGCGCAGCTGTTCGATCGCTCGAAGCCACAGCATCCGAACCGCTCCCGGCGATCGCTCCATTCGCTTTGCCACCTCGGCAAAGCCAAGCCCCTGTAAATGTCGCAGCATGATGACCATTTGGTGGTCCGGCGCAAGTTGATCCAGCGCCGACGCCAATTCGGAAAGCGACTCCTGATGACCCATTTCTGATGCTGGCGAGCGTTCCTGGTCCACCGCCAAAGATGACAACCCTTGATGCGATTGTTCGATCGACGCTGACACGTTTCCGATCACTTGTTCGCGTCGAACGCTGCGTTTAGCGGCCAGCATGTGTGCACCCACGGCATGGGCAATATTGTGAACGAGTGCCTGACGGAGCCAGCCGGTGAACTCTTCGATATCGGTACCGCGAAAATTCGCGATGTCACGGTGAGCTTCCAAGAGAGTTTCCTGAACTATGTCCGACGGGCTAACCCGATGGTGAATTCGTCTATCCAAATGCGCACGTGAAAGGACGTACAGATACCCGCAATAGCTGGCCAACAACTGCTCCAGACTCTCGCGGTCACCCTCGAGCGCAAGGCGAAGCAGTTCCGCCGGCGTGGCGGGCTTGGCATGATTCGCCATCGGTCCTTCCCTAAATCCCCTGGCCGATTTCAACACAGAATGTCACGCAAAATTCTAGAATTCTGCGACCTTTCGACAATCGCAAAACGCCGACAATTCACAAGTCACGGCGCGGAACGCGCTGGATCGCCCGTTTGGCGAACTTTCCTGCCAAAGCAAAGCGGTGCGAGCCCCAACCAAAGTCCGGTTTCGAAAGGACAGGGACATCAACCGCGTCGGTACCGGCGTGGCCCTAGATTTCCACAACCAGAATTCGGAAACCTTCGCCGGTTGGTTTTTTAAACGCGGGCCACTGAACGATCTCTTGCTCGACGGGTTCGCTATAGGTTCCGTCAAAAGGATTGAACCAAGTTCCCGTCATCTGCTGGCCACGAAGCTCGCTTGGAAACCGTATCCCGATAAAGTCGCATTCCTTCGGCACGTAATACAGGTACAAATCTTCACCATTGTGCAACGAGAATCCCGCGTTGCTTTTCTTGTCGCCGGCAATCAATCGGCCGACATCGTATCGCCGCACGAAAGATTGCATGTGACGGTAATAGTCCAGTCGCGGTCGATCCGCCGCCGGCAACGAAGCGATGTCCGCGACCACCGCGTTCCATGCCGCACCTTGCCAGTAGTGTGTGGGATAAGTGCCAGCAAAGACGCACTGATACGATCGTTCCAGACAAACCTCGGGTGAGGTGTAATTGCCAGTGAAGACGACATAGGGTCCCCGTTCGTAGCCGCCATGTTCGATATTCAGAATCGGTTTGGCTGGCATGTCTTCGCACACCTTGCGCATCACGCTGTGCAGTTCAGAACTCCATAACTGCACCGACACAAAATCAACTTTCTCGGTGAATCGTCGGTTATAGCTGTAGTCGTGAACGGTGATCAATCGATTGTACGCATCCAAATCGCGCAGTCGCGCGATGCGATCGTGGATGTAGGTCACGTCGGTGTGTCCATAGCCCAAAGCCTCTTTGGAGATGTCCCAGACCAAGTTGGGAAAGGCTTGGTAGCGCCGAACGACATAATCAAAGTAGCGATTGTCGTTGTCGGAATTCGCCTCGGGCCAATTCACTCGTTTGTTCCAAACGTAAATCATCAAGTGGGCTGCGATTCCTTTTCGATCTAAATATTCAATGACTCGATCGAGCCTTTGAAAGTACTCGATGTTCAATTTCGAGTGATCGGGTGTTTCGTTGTCACCACCAAAGGGAAACACGCGAGGGCTGCCATAGTCGTGTTCCGGTTTCAATCGCTCGTCCTTTTTCCAGTTGACATCAAAGGCAAAGACGTTCATCACGACCTGATTGAATCCGCTTTCCGCAAGTGTATCGACCAACTTTCGTGTCTTCGGAATATCCTTGGGGTTCTCTGCGTCAAGCGCGAACAACCAATCGCATTCAAACGCGATCGGAAAGTAGGCTTCGCCGTTTTCGTAGCGAAATTGGCGTGGTGTGTTCGGGTCAATGACGATGCCTCCCTTGCGGCCCGCGCCTGGATCATCGGCGTCGATCGTTCCGCTGAGTCCGTTGAGCTGTGGCAGTTCCGATCGCGTCTTGTAAGTCCAAACGCCCGGCATCGGCGCGGTAAAGCGTATTCGGTACTCGCGGCCGCCATTGAAAAAACCTTGGATGTCAATCTGCTGGCCAGAATCACTCTTCAGCTCCGCGACGAATTCAACATCATGGGGTTCATCCGGGACCGTATCGACTTGGAAACGAACGTCCAGCACATCCCATTGCCGGGTTGCGATTGACATGCCGTCGCGATGATCCGCCGTATCAATCCCCTGCGCAGTTGGTGCGATCGACAGTGAAAGCGCGACGAGCAGAGAAATGCAATATCGCACCTTAACCCCACAGAAATGTTGGTCCGACATATCAAGTATTTTCCAATGCGAGGAGCAAGATTGGTTTCAGCGATTCCACCACGTGATCGCAAACTGCAACGTTGTCGCCAACGTGACCCAGATCAAGTAAGGCAACTGCGCGACCGCGACCCAGCGATGGTATTTTCCGATGACGAGCATCATCCACGGAATGGTGATGAGAACGACCAAGATGTCGGCGGCGGCGAGCGGCAAATTTCCTAAGCCGAATTGTATCGGCGTGAACAAAATGTTGGCGATCAAGTTGATCGCAAACGGCACAGTGACTTGCCACGGCAATTTTTTTCGGATGGCTTGCACAAAGACGAAGCCGAATGTGACGAGGATGATCGGATAGAGCAACTGCCAGATCAATCCAATGGTTGCCGGCTCTGGAGTCCAAGACGGCTTGATCAATCCCTCGTACCATTGGCGCCATGATTCAGAGTCAGGCATCGAATATCAATCCTTTAACGCGACAACCGGACAAGAATCGACACAGGTTTATTCGGCTCCGATCCGATCCAAACGTCAAGTTCTCGGTCGCCTTGAGAGGCCTTGAAGCTGCCAAATGCTTCTTCCGACAAAATGTTCCAACCTGCGTCTGGCAACTGCTTTCGATAGAAATCCATGACGTCGCTCTTGGGATCTTTGGTCTCCCAATGAAAAACGAACAGACGATCTGTCGCGCTTCCGTCCAATGGAATTGCATTGGTATAGACGGGAATGTCGTTTGGGATATCCGCTTCCGCTGCTGTCTCTCGGTTCCATTCGGTTTTCGAAGGATCGCTTTGTTTCTCGGCAAGATCACTCTCTGTACCTGAATCCAGTGATGCGTTTGCGAGAGGCGGATCGCCCATATCGTTCGACACTTCCGACTTGCCGCATCCTGGATAGAGCGTCAAAAAAACAAGCAAAGCAGAAAGGACAAGTGGGTGGCGATCGTTCATTGCAGCTACTTGTGAAGAACATTTTGTTGAAAAAGCTCGCACGGGACAGTCCAACTGGATCATCGAATTGCATGCGGACGCAAAGCAGCACCCCCATGCGCTGTCCTAGCCTCAGCGAATCTAACTCAATTGATATAGGTCTGTCAGCATCACGTCAGGCCGATGGAACAAGTTCAGCGAAACGACACGCGAACGCGGTTCGCTCTCACCTAGATCCCAACCCATCGATTTCGGGTAGATCGACGACTATTCGAGCCGAACGCTATCGCGACGTGGACCTGGCGGCCTGCAAGATCGATCCTTCAGGAACGTCGCGTGAAATGAATGGAAACGCAATGACGATTGCTTTGACAGGAATCTTCGTTCGGTACTCGTTGTTCCATCGGTTCCCAAAGTCTAAACAAGCGACTCACTGCCAATCGTTCTTGGTTTCGTCACGGACGATGGAGGCGTAGTAGGCTGCTAGAGATCGACGCTGCGCGCTGTTTAGCTTGTCCGCGATGGGATGCATGAGCTTTGCGCTTGCTAAACCGCCGCGGCCCCTTCTTGCAAAGCGATACAATTGCTGTTCGATGTAGCGCGCGGATTGCCCCGCGAGGCTTGGGTACTCGGGATTCTGTGTCGGCTGATTCGGACCATGGCAATCGACGCAGGACGGTATTTTCTGCTGACGGTCACCCCGCTGTGCCAGTCGTCGTCCTTCATCAATTTCATGTTGCAGCTTTGCATTGGTTTCTCGCTGCGGGGCTGGCTTCTGCGACGAATACAAACGTGCCAACCGATCGATCTGTTCGTCCGTCAGCCCATGAGTCGCTTGCATCATGATTCCGCTGGAACGAGTTGCGTCCCGATAAGCCAGTAACGAATTGCGAAGATAGGTCTCATTTTGTCCTGACAATGCCGGCACACGTTTGCTCACTGGCGACATGTGTTCATCACCATGGCATGCTTGACAACGTTCGTACAGAGAAGGTTGTTCTGCAATTCGAATCAGGCGCCGATACTCAGCAGCATCGAGCGATCGTATTTTGTCCAAGAACGCAATGACGGGCCAAATCTCATCGTCATTGTTTGGTGTTGGCCATGCAGGCATCCCTGCGAACTTGATCCCGTGTTTAACGATATAGAAAAGCTCTCGTGACTTTTTGCCTTCCAGCGATCCCGCAAGATATGGAGGTGTTGGCGTCATCCCTCGCGCAACCGGCGGCTGATTAACACCTGGTCGACCGTGACAGAAGCTACAGTTTTGTTCGTAAGTCGAAGCCCCCAGCTCGACGAGTCCCGGCTCGTTCAAATCCGGGACCTTGATCCCATCGGAATGAAAGTCAACCGAGCGATCGCTGGCAAAGTCGAGCAACCATTTGGTGATCGCCCAGTGACCGCTGCTCGCATTGACCGGAACGACACCGGAAACCAAAGTCAGGGCGCCGATCGATCCCACGACAGCCATCATGATCGCAAGCGGTTTGACCTTATTTACGAAATCGAACTTTTTCATAGCGCGGATTCATTACGATTCAAAGACAAGGTTCTGACCTGATTGTCAAGCGATGCCAATGACGAGTCTTTCAGAATTCCCCACATCAGCCAAAGCCCACCGGAAAGAAATGCGATTCCACCCACGATCAACATCACCGCTCCGCCCAAATGCTGATCAGTGATCGGATCGAGAGTCCCACCAGCATGCTGATGCGAATACAGCAATCGAGGCGACAACGTTAGCAATGCACCTAATAGCGTCATGTGCATCGACGTTAGCAACAATCCGATCACACCCGCGCCGCTGCGTTCACGAGGTCGCGGAGTTGGTCCGCCAAATGCCGAAAGCCAAACCCACATCCCGGCGGCCAGAAACATGGTCTGCTCTACGACAAATCCGACGACCGATTGACGTGCAAAATGATGCAGCCCAGGCGCATGCCAAGCCCAAACGATGGCAAGCTCACCGATCGATGCAGGAACCGGTGAGAACCAGCCAGGTACAACTCGAACCGGGTCCAAACGAAGACCAGCCATCGCGATCGACAGCAACGGCGCCGCAACCGCCACGACGGCCATATGCAATGTCATGTGAGCTGCGAAGGAAGTCTGCGCCATACGCGGCAGGGGGCCCAGCCAAGACGCGATCAGCACAAGCCATCCTAAATTCCAGATGAACAGTTTCATCAATCGCATCTCCCCACCAGAACAAAAACGAGTACGGTAAAGATCGTTGCGATTCCGCTGAGAACGGCCAGCAATAGCGAGGTGAAATGAAGGAAATGCGATCGGTCAGAAGGATCGTCAAACTCGTCAGGCACCAGCGAGTCCGCGGGCGGGAGATTCCAAAAGCTTAGCGTTCCTACGATCAATATGCCGGTCAAAGACACGACGGAATAAGCGGTGATCATCCAGCCTAGCGATCTTATGTCCGCCCCCGACGAATACTTTTCGCACCAAATTGCGGCCGTCACATAACAAGCCAAAAAGTGTAATGCCCAGAGCAGCGGCGCAATCACGATCCACCACAACCGCTGAGTGATTGGGCGTCTGACTGTTTCGTCATATTTGCTCTTGCCCCGGACCATCATGCCACCAACGGAAAGAGGGAAATCACCAAGCCCGTGATCACGATTGTCAACGCCAGAAAATGCCAATAGAGCGTGACATTAACCATGTCGGCATCGTGCAGTGCGTCCATGCGGCCTGCCAACCGGCGCGCAGCGCAATAGATCAACATCACCGCGCCGACCATTAGATGCAGGACCGTCCAGAGCACCAACACGCTTACCGCTGCGGAGTAAACGTGATGCGTCGGGTCCATCTCATTTCCAATGGGCCCCCACGCAAGTGACGAAGCGGCACCCAACGCCAATGCGACCGCAACACACAACCACACGTAGAAAGCCAGAGGACGATCCTGGCGGTTTAATCGTCGAGTGAACACAACGGTAAACCAAGTCAGCGCCCCCATGCCAACCGACACCAGTGGCCAGAACAAACCCGGCCCCGCGACAACCCTGCCCTCGAATTGCGAAGGTGGAAACGTATCGTGAACGGTCCAGTAAAAAAAATATCCGAACACGAGCGAAATGAAGGCCGTCATGTCACCCAACATTGTGATGAACATTGCCCACCATCCAACGGCTCTTGGGCCAGATACATACGTTGGAAGCGTCAGTGACAGCCCCACATGCTTGTTGTCTTTTTCAGGGATGAGGGCCGTTCCGGTCCACAACCAAGTAATGATCGTTACGAACGAAAGTACAGAACTAACACCAGCCGCAATCCACCAGTGATAGGTTGAAAAGATAAAAATGCCACCGGTAAACACTGCCGCGAAAAGCGTCAAGAACGTTGGTCCTGGAACGCGCAAGCACTGAACCGGTTGAGCATCGACCGTACTCGTGACCAAGGTCTCGCGAAGGCCTTCCTCGGCATCAGGCAAATAGAATCGCCCCGCATCGATGTCAGCTAGCAGATTTTCCTGTTCCCAAATCGGGTAGCGTTTCGAGATTATGGGAATCGATCGAATGCCCCATGGCTTATCCGGGACCTCACCGCTCCATTCCAACGTCCCCGCATTCCAAAGGTTGCGTCGAACCAGTGGCTGGTGACCTTTGGGCCGAATGACATCCCAAAGCAAGACCAAGAAACCGAACCCCAAGACCGCAGCTCCCACGGACGAAATCAAATTTGGAAGTTCGAACCCCATGTCACTCGGGTACGTGTAGACTCGTCGCGGCATACCGATTAGCCCTGCGATGTGCATGGGAAAAAACGCGACGTTGAATCCCACCAGCATCAACCAAAATGCGACCGTTCCCATCCGCTCAGACAACTGCTTGCCGGTCACAAACGGATAGTAGTAATAGAAGCCAGCGACGATCGGAAAGATTGTTCCGCCGACCAGCACATAATGCAGGTGCCCCACAATGAAATAGGTATCGTGAGCTTGGTAATCGAACGGAGCGATCGCCACCATCACTCCGGTAAGCCCACCGATGATGAATGTCGCCAACCCAGCCAATACAAACATCAACGCCACACTGTTCTTGACTTTGCCGATCAGTAGCGTTGCGATGAAGCAAAATATTTGCACTCCCGTTGGAATCGCAACGGCTTCGGATGCAGCCGAGAAGATTCCGATCGAGATCCCTGGCAGCCCCGTGGTAAACATATGATGAACCCACAGGCCGAAACTCAAGAACCCGGTCCCCACCGCCGCCAACACAACCCAACTGTAGCCGGCAATCGCAGTCCGCGCGAAAGTCGGGACGATCATTGCGACAAGAGCGATCGATGGCAAGAAAACGATATAGACCTCCGGGTGTCCAAAGATCCAAAACAGATGCTGCCACAACATCGGATCGCCGCCACGGTCAACGTCAAAGAACGGCCAGTCGAGCGCCCGTTCCAGTTCCATCAACACGTCGCCCGCAATCAACGGAGGAAACGCGAACAGAATCATGACCGCGACCACCAGGACGTACCACGCGTAGAGCGGCATCAGATTTAGTCGCATGCCCGGCGGTCGACACTTCAACACACCCACAATCAATTCAACCGCTGCGGCAATCGATGCAATCTCGATGAACGACAACCCCAGTAACCAGATGTCGGGCCCAATATCGTTGTGGTACTCGGTCGTCATCGGCGGATACATGAACCAACCGCCGCGAGGACCAACGCCAAAGAACAGCGATCCGCAAACGAAAAGTCCGCCGATCAAGAAACACCAATACCCATAAGCCGATAGCCGCGGAAACGGCAGATCACGCGCGCCCATCATCTGGGGCAACAACAGGATCGCGAGCGCTTCGAGAATCGGCACCGCGAACAAGAACATCATGACGCTGCCGTGCATCGTAAAGATTTGGTTGTACTGATCCGGGGATAGCCAGTCGTTATTGGGAACGGCCAGCTGGACCCGCATGATCAACGCAAGCACACCACCGAACAGCAGAAACGCAAACGCCGTGAGGGTGTACCACAACCCAACTTCGCTGTTGTTCACGGCCGACCAGTAGCGCCAACCCTTGGGAGTTTCCCATGCCTTGAGCAGGCGTTCGGCTTGCTCATCCATGATCGCTGACCCAGGCAATTGTCATTGAAGCGTCCCCAGGTAATCCACCAAAACGTCAAGCTCATCCGTGCCGATTGATTCAAACGCTGGCATCTCGACTCCTGGTTTCACGCGGTGCGTGCTGCGAATCCAGCGTGCTAAGTTCTTTGGCGTATTCTTCATCGCCGTTGCACCGATAGATCGCCGACGACCAAACCCGGTCAGGTCCGGGCCAAGTGATCCATCCGCCTGGGTTCCGCGAACGGTATGGCACGCGCCGCATCCCCGCTGCAAAAACACGATGTGGCCGTCGTGCGTGTTCGTTTGAGACCTTGAACGAAGATTTGCGAGCCAGATTTCAAAGTCCGATCGAGACTCGACGACCACCTCGAACGTCATCTGCGTATGCGCCGTTCCACAAAACTCAGCACAAACACCGCGATAGCGCCCAACCTTGGTCGGAAAGAGCTTCAAACGGTTTTCTCGGCCAGGCATCATGTCCATCTTGCCACCCAGCGATGGAATCCAGAACGAATGGATCACATCCTCGCTCGTGAGCTTAAACTCGACCGGTTCGCCGACGGGTAAATGAATCTCATTCGCGGTTTCCACGCGTGATCCGTCTGGCAGACGATAGACAACCCTCCACCACCATCGGACACCAGCAACTTCCACCACTTGGCTGCCATGAGGTGCCGGTCGCTGCAGTTCCGGCATCAATGACAATCCGTACGTCAGCAGCGAAGTCAAGACTACAATCGGAAACACCGCCCCGCCGCCGATCACCAGCGATCGTGTTCGCTTGACATTATGTTGGCCAGGACGCACGACGGCATACAACGCGAGGCCCATCACGACGGTCCAAATGATCACGGCTCCGACTGTCATGACGTAAAACAACTGTGCAATCGCCTCGGCGCCCTTGCCGGCTGGATCGAGCGCTGATTGCGATGGCATCTCGTTCATGGGTCGATCAGATTGACTGGTGATTTGCCGGGAAGCGGTTGTGCAAAGTTACAGAGCAGAGTTGTCGTGCAATGTGATTTCTAGCAGTCGGGATCGCTATTAACTTGCTGGCGGTTGAAGCGACGGCTAACGAATTTCCGGCACGGGCGATACGAAATTCTCGTAACAAAAGGCGATCAAGATATTGCAGCGTGGCTGCTGCACCGTCTCGCTAAGATTGCACTGGCTCGTCAAAGTTTGTCCGCAAGATCATGGGCTGGATTAGCGAGAGCTACATAAACAATCCGCAGACCAAGCAAACCTTGTTCCACGCGTTCATCCCACGTGCCGCCCATGAACATCCTGGCAAAAGAATTCAACATGGGGCCGATGTCCGTGGAGTCCAAAACCGAATCACAAGACTAAAGAAACGATACTGACCAAGCTGCGTTCTAAACGCCCGAAGTGGTGGCATCCGAATCAGGTCGGCTGCGTAAATCGACGCCCTACCTAGCAATTGCTAATTGTTTGCACCGTTGCTACTCGAGGTTTACCAGACCTGGCGGACGCGAAGCCATTGTGTAGACGGCGTGCAGCATGCCGGGCACAAACCCGAGCAGGGTGAGGACCACATTCAGCCAGAAATACTTTCCGATACCGAACTGCATGTATACTGAAATCGGTGGCAAGAGAAACGCAACTAATAGTCGTATGTAGCTCATGATTGGTTACCTGTCGCCTTTGGAATTCTGTCAATACCGTGGGGCAGATTCAGTCAAGCTTGAAGCGAGACTCGAACACGATTGTCGGCAAAGAGTATGCCAAACAAGTCACCTTCGTTCAGGTTTGCAAGCCACCATAAAGCAAGTGGCTATGGACAGCAGAATTAGTCGCGTCCCTCTAAATCAGATTTCTCGATTCGAGAGACGACCTCAGATGAAATCGCACGCGCGCGTACCTCGTCCCATTTTCATGGTCGATGACTCGTGTCGCTGCGCCGCTTCGCGATGAATGCGACCGGGTTTCGCAAGGCCAGTTGCATGGTACCTGACGGCGATGCGGCCCCATCATTTTCGCACTTCGACTAACACAGTATCGTTCAATCATTCACTGAAATTAGATTATCATGCATCAACGTCGGCGTTGTTACAGCCCCCTGACCAACGTGCCCCGAATGCGTTTAACGGCGGTTAGTTACGTTGGCCTTAGCTTCACCGTCTAATCATGAATTAATCACGACTTCGCACCCACAAAATAAAAGGTTTGTCTTGTGAGGCTCTTGTTTGGCACACTACTAATATTCTGCGTCACTTCGACCATCGTATTCGCGGACGATTGGCACCCTGATGACGATACTTTTGACCCCAGCGTTCATTCGGTGGTTGCTGGGGGCGCAACGCGACTGGGCGACCCATCTCCGTTTGTCCATCTGGGCTTATCGCGAACGGGTTACACCTACGTCAACCAAACTCACTGGGATGGTTTCGATCCATCGGTTCAGCTTTCGCTGATCGTACCTGCAAAACCAAACGACGCGACTCCACCGGGCGGCATGCTGTTGATGAATCAGGAACAAACACTGAATTTCATCAAAGCATTCGAGAGCGCAGTGAAAGCGGAGCCAAAGGGAAAACGAATTCCAATCAAGACTGGACTCAAGCAAGCTGACTGGGCACTGACGTTCGCAAACGACCAGGGCAATCGCTTCCTTCAACTGGAAAGCAAGAACAAAGACAAAACGGATACCTATCGTTTCTCGATCAATGCATCCAAGAAACTGTTGGGAGCGATCCGACATTCACTCGACAAACTGAATTCGGAATCCAAAGAGTGAAGTTGATGAATTAAAAAGTTGCCTCGGACTTGATTCGCATAGGCATCAACGAATGCCCGAACGGCGAGCCATCGCCATTTCCGACGCCCCATCGCTTTTGACCCTGCTGGGACGCGATCAACAAGTGCCCCAAGAAAGATTGGAATCAACGTCTGTGCGACTGATGCACATCTGGTCCCGTTGGATATTCAGGCCTTTTTGACGAACTGGGATTTCAGTGACATTGCACCGATGCCGTCGATCTTACAATCGATATCGTGATCGCCGTCGACGATACGAATGTTTTTCACCTTCGTACCGACCTTGACAACGCCACCGTTGAATTTCAGGTCCTTCAAGACCGTGACGGTATCGCCATTTTCAAGCACATTGCCATTGGCATCACGAGTTGCGTCGTCCTCCGCCGCGGCAGCCTCTTCGGCAGGCGACCACTCATGGGCGCACGTCGGGCAGACCAGCAGCGGACCATCTTCGTAAGTGTATTCGCCGTCACATTGCGGGCAGTTGGGTAGGTCACTCATTTCGTTTTCGCTAGTTAGCAAATTAGTCGTGGGGATCGGACGAACATTGTCGCGAATTGACGTCGGTTGAAAAGATGAGGAACGAGAATGTGTTAGGAGCCAAAGATTCGACATCAAGCGACGAGGAATACATTCGGACGTCAAGCAGAACCTGACGTTGAGCGAAACTTATGGCAACAGTCGCCGCGATTCACCACCGTTCATGCCCCACGTTGCAGCGCCTCGACGCTGTCAGTGCGAGACCAATTCGCATTTCGCGGCCGTCTTGGATAACAAGTTGGCCACGTGAACGAGCCCGTTTAGGTTGATCGGGCAATTGCAATGCTTACGTGCATGTTGCTTCCTTTGTTTCCGACCGACTGATTCGCAGGTCTGAACATCGACCATTGGCGAACCCTTGGGCGGTTCGGGTGAACTAACTACAATGGATTCTCAAACGCTTGGCAGAATGCCGCGTATTTTCAGCCGAAACGCGTTGGCTTTAAGTTTCACATCGGTCAGCGATCATCAAATCTATTATTCGCACAGGGTCTTCGATGTCACCAGACACGATTGGACGGACAGCATGTCGTTTTGTATTTAGCGTTGTGGTGACGTCCAGCATGACGCTGAGCAACACGTCCAATGCGGACGATGTTCCAGGTACAAATCAATCCCAACGTTCGTCGGTGGCGAATGCGGATCAATCGCGGATCAAATCGGACGGCGATGGATCGCCTGGCACGCTCGGCCCGGTCGCCAATCAGGCGATTTACGAGGTCACCGTCACACGCGGCGAGCCGTACGGGCAAGGAATGATCTACCACCCGTCCGACAATACGCGTTGCTTTCCACGCAACCTGACGCTTGACGTCTACCAGCCTAACGACGACCACCAACAGAATCGGCCCGTCGTTGTGCTCATTCACGGAGGTGGATTTTGGACCGGCGATTCGCTGATGGGTTCGATGGTAAACGGCGCTCAGTACTTCGCGCAGCGCGGGTGGGTATGCTTCTCGATCAATTACCGGTTGTTTGGCGACCAAGCGATTGCGCCGAAAGGCTGGCCTGACAATCGACCGACCTATTCCGCGACAAGAGATGCCAAGGCGGCGATTCGTTGGATTCGCGCGAACGCATCGAAGTACCGAATCGATCCCAATTACATTGTGGCTTATGGAGGATCCGCGGGCGCGTATATCTCGGTCGCATTGGGAGCGTCTGACGAAGAAGACTTTCGGGATGAACTGATGGACAATCCCGCAGAAAGAAAGCTGCTGGAACAGAGCCATCCCGAACAATCGGCTAGCGTACAGGCTGTCATCAGCCATTGGGGATCCGGCTTACTTCTTGACCTGCTGGAACGATTCGATGGTCGCAACCGATTCGATCCCAACGACGCTCCGCTGATGATCATTCATGGAACCGAAGACACGCGGGTCCCGTACAGTAATGCGATCGAACTGAAACAAAAATACAAAGCCAATCTCGAACTTTACACGTTGGATGGCCTCGGGCATTCGGCGTGGGGAGCGAAACACGAGGGCACACCGATTATCAAGAAGATATACGGCTTCTTGCTGCGTGAACTGAAGATGGAAGTCACCGATGGCTGAGACATGGGCAACGCGACCTCAACGTTTCTCTGCGGTTCTGCTCTCACTCCTATGGCTCGCAAGCGTGTCTGCAGAGGAGGACAGCTCGCGCCCCAATTTTATCTTCTTCATCACGGATGACATTTCTGCTGAGGACATGGGGACCTACGGTGGCCCGGTGCCCACACCGAATCTCGACCGCCTCGCGGCGTCAGGAATAACGTTCGAGAACGCCTATGTGACCGCCAGCAGTTGCAGTCCGAGCCGATGCAGCATCATCACAAGTCGTTACCCGCATAATACGGGTGCGCCCGAGCTACACACGCCACTGCCACGCGACCAGTGGAAATTTCCCGGGCGACTGCGGCGACACGGATACTACAGCGTCCTCAGCGGCAAGAATCACATGAGCTTTGACGGGAGGTCGGATGATGAGTCGTTGCTATCCGACGCGTTCGACCGAATCGTGAGAGGCGGAAAGCCGAGTGGATCATCCGATTGGGTTGATACACTCGCCAATCGGCCCAAAGACAAACCGTTCTTCTTTTGGTTCGCATCGTATGATGCGCACCGCGATTGGCAGTTCACGGAGAACTCGCCTCGGTTTCACCCCGAGGATGTTGCCGTCCCGCCTTATCTGGTGGATGGCCCTAAGACCCGGCGTGATTTTCTGGGGTACTATCACGAAGTGGCTCGTACGGATTTTTATTTGGGACGGTTACTGGATGAATTGATCAAACAAGGCATACGAAAACACACTTATGTCATCTTCACCAGTGACAATGGAAAACCGTTTCCGCGCGGCAAAACACGGCTGTACGATTCTGGCGCTAAAGTCCCGCTTGTCATTTCCGGCCCAGGAATCGTCACGGGCAAGCGCTCAACGTCGTTGGTTAGCTTGATTGACATCGCTCCGACCGTGTTGGAACTGGCGAACGTTGCCATTCCTAAACAGTTTCAGGGAGTCAGTCAGGTGCCGGTCCTGAGTGATCCAGAAACCACCGTGCGTGATTACATCTTTGCCGAACACAATTGGCACACGTTTCCTGCGAATGAACGCATGGTGCGACTGGAGGACTGGGTCTATATCCGGAACCACAACTATAAAGACAAGAATCTGTGCGCAGAATCGGCGGATAAGTTCCCGGCTGGAAAAGAATTATGGGAAGCGGAAGCCAGCGGTTTGCTGCAGCCACACCAGCGAGACGTGTTTCTGCAACCTCGTCCTTTCGAAGAACTCTATAACGTTCGCTCAGACCCGCATCAATTCAACAATCTGGTCGCATCGCCACAGCACGCCGGAACCCTTGAAGAGCTTCGCGAGGCGATGGATCATTGGTGCGAACAAACAGGTGACACGATTCCAAGCCAGCCAACGACGGTCGTCGGCCATATCACACCGGATCAACGAGGCGAGTTTCCGGGCGCTTCTGCCGATGCGTCACACATTCTAAATGCCGGGCCCACTCGACGAGTTCGAAAACACTGAACCGGCAAGCAACCAAATTGATTGTTATCGCGCCGCTTGCACGCTAGGTTCAAAGGCGCTTACGACCAGCCCATCCGCGCTGCGTACGTCATCAACGCAGAACACCAAACGTAAGAAGACGACCATGAATGAGTTCAAAATATGTATGTTGATCGGTCTCTGTTGGTTCGCAATGGCGGCATGCACCCGTGCAGAAGACTCACAGAAAATCCGCCTGCTAATCGACTCCGACGCTAACAACGAAACGGATGACCAGCACGCGATCGCCTATGCGCTGCTGAGCAAAGACTCGTTCGACGTCGAGGGCATTACGGTCAACAAGACCCACAACGGCGGCGATGTTGACGAACAAATGGCCGAGGCCGTCCGGGTCGTGAAACTCTGTGGTTTCTATCCGCGATTGCCCATGTTCAAAGGCGCCAATGGCAGTTTCGCAGAAATATTGCCGCACATTCACGAAGCAAATTTCGACGGGAAAGAAGCAGTTGATTTCATTGTCGCGCAGGCTGAAAAGAAATCCGACCGTATGCTTGTGCTGTTGCCGATCGGAAAGCTAACCAATATTGCGTTGGCGCTTGCGAAGGCTCCCTCGATTATCCCCAACGTCAAGATTGTTTGGCTTGGATCCAACTATCCACGCCCCGGCGAGTACAACATGACCGCCGATTTAACATGTCTCGATTACGTCCTCTCGCTGCCCGTCGAATTCGAGATGGTGACGGTGCGATATAACGATCCCTCAGGCAGTTGGGGCGTTAAGGCTTACCAGCACGACATCTTTAACAAGATGCCCGGAAAAGGACCAAGAGTTCATCTTAGTATTGTGGGACGCGATGGCGGGACGTTTACAACGTTCGGCGACTATTCGGTCAGCCTGTACGAGCACGCGCCGCAGCATGGCGATCCGCCCTTTCGTTCCTTTTTTGACGCAACGGCGGTTGCCGTACTGAAAGACCCACGATTTGGTAAGGCAACTGAAATACCTCGCCCGGCGCTGCACAAAAAGGGTTGGATAGATCGTCCGATGAATCCGACCAAGATGGTGCTTTGGGAAGACTTTGATTCCGCGGCGATCATGGAAGACTTTTTTAAGGTGATCGATACTGCCACGCCTAATTGATTCCGCGTCTCGGCTTGCCAAATCGCCACGATGCGAGGTGCTGCCTCACGATTGATTTCGCTCTAAATCATGCAAGGACCTGTCGGATCACATTGCCGCTCACATCGGTCAATCGTCGTTCGATTCCATTGTGATAGACCGTCAGTCGTTCGTGATCGAGACCTAAGAGATGTAATATGGTGGCGTGGAAATCGTGGATGGTCGTAATATTTTCGACGGCCTTGAAACCAAACTCATCCGTGGAACCATAGCTGAATCCTTTGCGAACACCTGCACCGGCCATCCAGCAGGTGAAGCCGAGCGGATTGTGGTCTCGGCCAAACGTGCCGGCTTGGAACATGGGCATACGCCCAAATTCGGTGGCAAACACGACCAGGGTCGACTCGAGCAGTCCACGCTGCTTTAAATCGCGAATCAGGCCTGCGACCGGTTGGTCCAAAACCTCACCATGAACATCGTATTGTTCTTTCAGTTTGCTATGGCCGTCCCAGTTCAGACGGCCCGCTGACGCGTAAGCACCGTTAAATAATTGAACAAAGCGAACGCCGCTCTCGATCAAACGACGCGACAAAATGCAATTTCTTGCGAACGATGCTTTCGTTTCGTTCGGGCTATCGGCGCCGTAAAGCTTTAACGTGTGGCTCGTTTCGTTCGAAAGGTCTGTCACCTGCGGGATGTGCATTTGCATGCGAGCGGCCAATTCATAGCTGGCGATCCGTCCGGCAAGTTGTTCGTCGCCGGGATATTTTTGCTGGAATTGTTCTTCCAGAAACCGCAAGGCGCTTCGCGCAGCCACATCGGTTGTCCCACGCATTGATTCGGGTGGCTGCAAGTACCGCACGGGTTTAGTGGTGCTCAGTGGCGTTCCCTGAACCGCAGCCGGCAAGAACCCGTTAGCCCAATTGTTCGGCCCCGACTGCGGCATGCCACGCGGATCTTCGATGGCGACAAAGGCCGGCAGGTTTTCGTTCTCGGTACCCAACCCAAAATTGATCCATGAACCCATGCTGGGAAAACCGTCGAATGCAAACCCCGTGTTCATCACGTTTTCGGCGGGACCATGCGTGTTTGATTTGTTGGTTAACGAATGGAAAAAACAAATGTCATCTGCCAATTCTGCAATGTGCGGTACCAGATCCGAAACCATCTTTCCGGACTTCCCACGTGGACGAAATTTCCAAAGCGGGGCCGTCAGATTCCCATTGGGGCCTTGAAAAGAAACCAGGTTTTCATTCCCCGGCAAAGGCTGACCGTCTAAGCGAACGAGTTCGGGCTTATAGTCAAACGTATCGACATGACTAACAGCGCCGGAACAATATACGACGATGACATTCTGTGCTTTCGCGTCGAAAAGAGGTTCTTGGCGTGACGTGGTTTTCTTACGTTTTGCATCGTCGGCGGCCCTCGTCTTTGACAACAGAGAAGCAATCGCTATTTGAGGCAGCGCGGCGGCGGCCCCAGTGATCCATCGACGGCGGTTGAGTGATTTCGGCAGAAACGAGTCTGTCATGTGTCGCCATTGTCTCAGTGGAGATATAAAAATTCGCTAGTATTCATTAGCATGCGACCAAGTTGCGACAAACCTTCGTTTCTTACCAGTGGAATCAGCTTGCGGCGTTCTGTCTCGGTGGCAGTACGTCCGAACGCGATCTCAAAGGCGCGGTCAATTTGGTCTGGAATCTGTGTGCCAACTTCACGGCGTACGCGGGAAGCAAAAAAATCGGCTTGGCGATTCACAAAGGGACTGTTCAGCAGACTCAGCGATTGCAGCGGCGTGATTGATTGCGTTCGACGCGGTTTCATCTGGCCCGCATCGGGACAATCGAATGCTCCGAAGACATCAACCGATTGCATCCGGATCTTGTGCGCATAGATCATCCGTCGCCAGCCTTTGTGATCAAAGACTTCGATCGGCTTGTAATCGGCCAAACCACCTCGTTGCCGAAAGAAATCGAATCCAGTTCCGCCCATTTCCAGATTCAGGTTCCCGCTGGCTTGCAGGATGGAATCGCGTATCGATTCGGCTTCGATCCTCCTGGGCGGAAAACGCCACACCTGCCTCGAATCGGCGTCAATCTGCATTGCCTCTTCACGTGGCG
This sequence comes from uncultured Pirellulaceae bacterium, assembly GCA_963975425.1. Classification (GTDB taxonomy): domain Bacteria; phylum Planctomycetota; class Planctomycetia; order Pirellulales; family Pirellulaceae; genus CAXBGS01. The sequence continues at coordinate 4,600 of CAXBGS010000020.1, read as the reverse complement.
TGCTGGACTGCTGGAACGTTCGTGAATTCAGGATCTGTCGATGAATATGTTTGATTGACCAGTTGTGTTGAACCAATTCGGTGGCCAGCCAATCCAAGAGATCGGGATGCGAAGGCGGTGATCCCATTTTTCCGAAATCAGAAGGTGTGTCGACGATGCCGACGCCGAAATGATGTTGCCAGATGCGATTGACGATCACGCGCGCCGTTAATGGGTGATCCGCAGCCGTCAAATGATCCGCCAATGCAAGTCGCCGCGTTCGATCCGGTGCCCCGGAGTTCAGCCCCAGTGATCCCAAGACCGCAGGCGTGGACGGAACAACCTTGGCAATACGTTGCATCGGATCGCCGCGACGCAGTTGGAACGTAGGCTCGGGGGCGTCAACGAAAGTAGCCGCGAAGACGCGGGGCCCCGCGGAAACGCGAACGAGCGAGGCTTGAGTCTGCCGAATCCGCCGATTGATGGTTGCACATTCCTCAATTTCAACGTCCAACAGACCCGAGATAACAATTTCGTCCGCGTCACGCTCATCATCGGTTCGCAACATACGATTGCGAGACGAAGCGACGGTGTTCCACTGACCACTTTTGATGTCATGTACTCGAACGCGCAAATCAACCGGAATGCTTCCGCTGGTGTCCCACGCGACGCGGTCGATCCATGCCGGTTTGTCGAAATTAACCTGCACCCAGGCGGGCCCGCTCTCGGCGGCAACCCAGGGAAATGCCTGACGCCGATCGACATTGCCATCGATCAAGTTTTCATGATGCCGCGTTTGATTGGCGAGGGCAAAACTTGACGCCGATGAACGTCCTCCGTTTGCCGCGAGCGCAACGTTTCGTGTCGCACCATTATCGGTCTCGCGGGTCCACCCTTGCAGTTCGTAAAGCGAGGCAGGCGCACCCTTGTTTGTTGCGAAGATCTCCATCCGAATGGCATCCGCAAAGATGGCATCGAAGCGCTGGCTGGGAAACGATGGAAGCGGTGGATCGAGACGGTATCGAACGCGAGCCGATTCCGCTTGCTCGACAAGTGATCGAATTTGCTGCTTCAGTGCGGGCACCTGCGCCGACAGGCGATCGTTTTCCTCACCTCGCAGTCGCCGATCACCATACGACAACCCTGCAAAGACTGCCTGCATCGAGTAATAATCTTTCTGCAAGATCGGATCGAATTTGTGATTGTGGCAACGCGCACATCCAACGGTCATCCCCATCACACTCTGGCTAACGGTTTGAATGACTTCGTCCAACTCGTCTTGCCGCGCCTGTCGCATCGCCTCTTCGTCGCGACCAATTTGACCGGGCAGGTTCGCAGGTCCGGCGACCAGGAAACCGAGTGCGGCATCCTGCTCGGTCTGGTCCCCCGCAATTTGTTCACGAACGAATTGGTCATAAGGCTTGTCGCTATTGAGCGCGGCAATCACCCAATCGCGGTAAGGCCATGCCTGCTTACGTTCGCGATTGGTTTCGAACCCCACCGTTTCCGCCCATCGAATGACGTCCAGCCAGTGTTGTGCCCAGCGTTCCCCGTATCGTGGTGACGCGAGCAAACGATCGACCAGCTTGCGATAACTGATCGGATTCTTCGGGGCTTTCTCACCGGCTTGCGGCGGCAATCCAGTCAGGACTAGGGAAGCACGCCGAAGCAGCACTTGCGGATCGGCACGTGATGAAAACTGCAATCCTTTTCTTGCAAGTTCTCTGCCAATGAACGCATCAATTGGATGATCACATCCGGCCACCTGGGGCACCGCCGGTCGCTCGAGTGGTTGCAATGACCAATGATCACTGCTTGATACACTCGGTGCCGGGTCGGCATCCGTGCTTGCCACCTCAGCCGACCAGTGGGCTCCCTGGTCGATCCAACGACTGAGTATCGAAATTTGCTCGCCGGAAAGAGATGGATCATCCGGTGGCATCCGCCGATCCGTATCGTCGCCCTTCACCAAGTGAATTAAAAGACTGTTGGCTGCGTCTCCCGGAACCAACGCGGATTCTCCCGAATCGCCGCCCCTTAAGAGCCAGGATCGCGCATCGACACGAAGTCCCGACTCCGCTTCGCCTGCCCCATGACACTCGGTGCAGTGTGTCTGCAGGATCGGTTGAACATCCCGATCAAAGGAGACGAGCTTTAGTTCTTCCGAACGCGCCGATCCCGATGCGATCAGGAAACAAATAGCGGCGGCGACGCAAAATCGGCGGGATACAAATGGATTCATGGAACGTTATTATGATCGACAGTACGAACATTGCGAGTCAACGCAAGCCATTGTGAGTCAACGCGATCCGCGAGGGTGCGTGAATCCTCGTGAGTGGTAGCATTCGCAAACGGATCGATTACCGACTGTTCACCATCCGTGCCCAGTCGACGCAAGCGGATTGAGTGATGCTTGGGAGCTGTCTCGATGTTATAACACCCCGTCGCACGGTTCGGTGTGAGGCAGTGAAGCGCTGCCGTGCCCATAAAACAACTCATCAACAGGATCCCGCCGATGCGATGGCGAGGTGCGGAATTACGCTACGAAATTTCGTACTCTGACGGCTGGCAAACTCGGATGGTTGGCCAATATCGCCAACTCGCTTCGACAATCGATTTTTTGCCTGGCTGATCACGTCCCGCCATGACCAGCTGCTTAAGTTGACAAAGGTTACGTAATTCGCAGACACCACTGTATGCATTAACAGCGTGTACAATCTCCGTTTTCGCGACTGTTCCAACGCTCTGGTTCCTGATGGCCCTAAACGCTGGTAGCCAGTGCTGAATGTGAGGAATTGGTTGTTGCATTGACGATTGACGATTGACGATTTGAACGCGTTGCTTATGAAGGATGAACTACCGTGCAGACTCCAACGCCAATCCTCTTGCTGATTGTCTCGATGAGCTTCGGCGCGGGTACAACGTCGGCCGCTGACTTCTCGCGCTTCCGCGGTGCCGAAGCGACGGGTGTTGCCAAGGACCATCCGGAACTGCCGGATCAATGGTCCAAGAAGGACAACATCGCATGGGTGGCAGATGTGCCGGGCCAGGGCTGGGGCAGCCCGATCGTGGTTGGTAAACGAGTGTTCGTTTCCTCCGTCGTCGCCGATGAAGAGAACATCAAACCGAAGGGAGGATTGTACCTTGGTAAAGGCGTACGTGATCCGGCCAAAGGCATTCACCACTGGATGGTGTATTGCTTTGACATCGACAGCGGTAAAGAGCTGTGGCGTCACGAAGCTCATACGGGTCGCCCCACCGTCCCGCGACACCCCAAGAGTTCCTATGCGGCGGAGACGCCAACGACTGATGGCAAGCGGTTGTTCGTGCTATTCGGTGATCTTGGTCTGTACTGCTACAGCCTTGACGGCGAACCATTATGGTCGCATCCGATTGAGCCGAAGCGGACAAACATGGATTACGGCGCGGCAGCCTCACCGGTGGTTCATGACGATCAAGTCATCGTTGTCTACGACAACCAAGAGGATTCATGGATTGCATCGTTTGACTCCGAAACCGGCGATCAACGATGGATCACCAAACGCGACGAAACCATGTCGTGGGCGACACCATTCGTTTGGAAACATGAGATGCGAACGGAGATCGTTGTACCGGGACAGCGATTCAATCGCAGCTATTCGCTCGACGGCAAGGAACTGTGGCGCTTCAACGGAAACATGTCGGTGCTGGTGATCCCGTCACCCTTCGCCGCACACGGCGTGTGTTACATCTCTTCCGGCTACGTCGGCGACGCGCATCGACCGACATTTGCAATCCGCCCCGGTGCGACAGGCCAGATTGCGACCGCAGGCGAGTACGACGACAGCGAATTCATCCAGTGGTATCAGCCGAAGGCTTCACCGTACAACACCACACAGATTGTTTATGGCGACTACCTTTATACGGTTTACGATCAAGGATTTATGACCTGCCACGATGCGTTGAGCGGAGAAGAAGTTTATGGCAAACATCGCTTTTCCCCAAAGGGATCGTTCACATCTTCGCCCTGGGCGTACGACGGAAAAGTATTCTGTTTGAGTGAAGACGGGCTAACCTACGTCATCAAGGCGGGGCCAAAGTTTGAGATTCTGGAAACGAACCCGCTGGACGAACTCTGCATCGCCACCCCGAGCGTCGTCGACGGAAAACTGCTCGTTCGAACGTTGACAAAGGTCTACTGCATTACCCGAGACTCCACCTCGCCAGGGACAGGGCAAGAATAAGTAATCGTTCCGACAATACTCATTCCGTACTCTGAAAACGACGTCGCGCGACAACTCATCGTCGGGTGAAAGAGTATGGACGTGTGAGGGTTTGGATGCGTGGCTGTCGCTTCGGTCGAGGTTGGGAACAACCATTCGATTGCAAGAGCCCAACGCAGCGGTGCTATAAAACGGTTTGGATCTCGTGCGTGCGAAAGAACGGCTCCGCCGCGCGTCTGCCACTGATTCGATGAACCCGGCATTACGGCAATCCCGCATCGTTGGTGTACCGCCTTCAGGCGGAACGTGCTGGGCGAAAGGCCGGCTAAAGCCGGGACACCAACGGGTGGCGGAGAGGGAAAGAGTGCGCGGTTGCTTGAACGCGCATCGTTGGTGTACCGCCTTCAGGCGGATCGTGC
>CAXBGS010000019.1:0-93836 GCA_963975425.1 uncultured Pirellulaceae bacterium | reverse complement strand
ATACCAGAGCCAGGGCTGGCTCTCAAATGAGCGCAATAATCAGGACGTTATCGGTTTCGCCAGTCTAAGACGTGCTGGCTAACCGCCCCGAACCGCTTGCCCGAGCCGGAATCGAGGCTCGGCATACCCTCATCATGATGATCTGGCGCAGCGAACAAGGCCAATTCGCGAGGAATGGGGGCAAAAGCCAATGGCAGGTCAATGTTCGTGCGGCTGCGAACCCCAATGGTGCGCTAGCGGTCCCTTGGGAGACCAACTTTCTGTCAAGCAAATAAATTTTGTCAGGGGCGGACCAAGTTTGTGCCGACATCTACAGCGGTCGGGAGAAAGTTGCTAGAATCCCGGCCCACGTCAACAACGGCGGCATAGCTCAGCTGGTTAGAGCAGCGGAATCATAATCCGCGTGTCGGGGGTTCGAGTCCCTCTGCCGCTATTTTCACGCTCGGACAACTCGCGACAGTCCGAGTTTCTTATAGACAAAACGCCCTTCTCGCTTTTGTCCGTCCTGCCGTGACTCGGGTTTTCTGACACTGACTGCTGTGGATTCTGCTGTGGATTATCCGAAGCATTCGCCCGGGAATTGTCGGCGTTATCGCTTGATTCGCTTTCAGTCGGCTGTGCCGACTGCTGTGGATTCGCCGTAGCCTTCTCCTCCTTCTCCCTACGCTTCGCTTTTTGCCGGTGTTCCTTCGTCACTTGAAGGTAAAACTTCCGCATCGTTTCGACGCTGTGGCCGGTCCACTGTGCCGCGATATGTAGCGGCGTGAACTCGACTAGGTCCGTCGCCAGGGATGACCGAAGGTTCTGGAACGTCTTCGGCCAGGGCGAGAAGCCAGCCCGTTTGATGATCCGATGAGCTTGTGTACGAAGGTTCTGCGACCCGTCGCGGTATCGGCTGATCACGAACTCACTACCGCCCTCTTCCAGCATCTCAAAACCTTCTCGCAGCATTGGCAATAAATCGCTGAAGATCGGCACGATCCGCTGCTCTTGGCCAGTGTGATGTTCGGTCTTATCCGATCGGACTGTCATCTCTTCTTCGGCCCAGTCGATGTCGGACCACTTCAGATCGAGTATCTCGCTGGGGCATCGCAGGCCGCCGAAACGGGCTAGGCCGAAGATCAGTCGCCATTGTTGATCAGGGCAAGCGTCGATCACCTTCTCAATTGTCGTTTGATCGATGAAGAAGAAGCGGGTCTTGTTCGCCTGGATCGTTGACGGCAGGACATTGAACGGATTCGACTTGATCAGCTTAAGCTTGATCGCCTTGTTGAAGAACTGCTTCACGATCTGACAATGTTTCCGAACCGTATTCTCGCCCATCGTTTCGCCGCCCTCCTTGCCGTGCCGACGGGACAACAAAAAGATTCGGAACTCTTCCGCTTCGCCTTCATTGATCTTTGTGATGTCGCAATCCGCCCCAAAGTGTTCGATCAGATAGTCCTTCGTTGCGTTGAACTTGATGATTGTTCTCGGCTTCAGATCGGTCCTGCTTGCGATGTAACGATCGATGAAGGCTTCGAGCTTTGTTGCTTCGCGGGCGTCGACAAGACCGACTTTAGATAGCTTCCCGTGCAACTTGTCGTCGATTGCCGCAAGCCACTCTTGCGAAGCTGGCCTCACGTCGCCACCCACTCGTTTCGCGGTGATCAAGTCTTCGACGATACCCTTCGCTCGATTCGCGTCTCGCTGGGAACACTTGCCCAGATAGACGCCCTGTCGCTTATCGTCTTCATCGACGAACTGTATTTCTTTAGTTCCGTTCTTCCGCGTTATTAGACTTGCCACTGCCGTGATCCTCTACTTCTACGATTCACTTTTGAAAGATTATTGCCAGTCGTCGAACGGCCCAAGTTTGCCGTTGTTCTTTAAGAGATCGGCGATTGCCTCTTTGTCGATGTTCCCTCGGACGCCCGCCCACTTCTTTGCGTATGCTTCGTCGCCTGAACTCAGGCGAGATAGTGGGACATCGACAAGCGTGCCGCTTTCAAGACGAAGCGTCGCTATCCCACTGTCAACTGCATTAAGGGATCCAACGGTTTCATGCTTACCGTCAGACGATACCCATTTACGTTGATCTCGCTTTCTTGCTTCTTGTCGTTCCTTCGTAAGATCAACAGGTTTAATTAGCCATACCGTCTTTTTCGATCCAAGGACCGTTGTATATCGCTTCTGTCCCACAACCTCGACATCTTCAAGAATCGTAATCTTGCTGTCATCGGTTATGCCTTCAGTTGAAATACCCTCGATCCAACACGTCTCATCGCCGCTTTCGACGATCATGGTCTGTCCGTCGATGATTTGCACAACAGGAAAAATTGGTGCATCAACTTCGTTGATCCGAAACAATCCTTTCATACCCTTTTCGATTCCGGAATTAAGGCTCACGTTGAATTGAGGGAACGCGACGATTGCGTAAAGCGATGTCGCAGCTTCTAACTTTCGTTTGAGATGCGAAAGTTTCTTTTCTCTTTCTTCCTCGGATGTCACAGTTACCAAAATGTCGCCACGACGCACCTCGAAAATACTAGTCCTCGCGATTTTCGCTTTTTCAATCGCGTCTATAAGTATTTCGACTTTGCGAAGCTCGACTAATGCATCCCATTCCCTACGTTCGATGAATCGTGGTTTGTCCTCTTCTGCCCTGGCAAGAGTCCCACTCAATATCAGGCTGGCAATCAGAACCAATCGATAACGATTTCTATCCGAGATCATTATTCTCTCCCCCATAGTTGAAGCTTCCCCTCTTCGCTGAAAACCGCCTCGGCCTGTTTGTACCACCGATCGGCCAGCGAATATTCGCAAGCGATCGGAATTGTCCCCGTGAGCGTCGCCATCGACTCGCAAAGGATCTTATCGATTTCTCTCGCTTGTTGCGTGTGTTCAGCGTCGATCGGAAGCTCGATCACGACTTCATCGTGAACAAAGGCGACACATCGGAAGCCGCGAATATACAACCCCCACAATGCGAGCTTTGCCCCATCGGCAGCGAGTCCCTGAAAAGGCGTGTTTCTTGCTTGTGAGAATCCCACCGCTCCGCGTATCCGTCCTGTGAGCGTTGCAACCGGTCCGTAGAAGAGATCACGGGAGAGTTGTTCGCTTGCGTTGCGGTCGGCGATTCGTTTCTTCAGTTTGGGATTCTGGTTCAAGGTCTTGAATGATTCCCAGACCCGATCGACGAAGGCTTCGCCGTAGTCTTTCCCGTTCGCCTTTCCACATCCCGCGACGATCCGCTTCGCCGCCCCCAACGTCCCATCGGTATCGAAGCAAGCGCCGATGCGAAAGCCGGAAGTCTTCAAGTTATGGGCGAGAGCCGCGACGGGATCGTCCTGCAGGTATTCCCCAAGCTCGGGATAGACTTGGCCGATCAGCTTTTCGCGGAAGGCTTCAGCCTCTTCGATCGTCATATCGACCCCGTATGTCGTCGCCGCGTACGCGACTAGCGACTTTGCACCCAGGCCCCCAGGGATTCCGAAGTTGAGAGCCTTCGCCCTTTGGCGAAGCTGCTTCTTATTCGGCAGCGTCGCGAAGTCGTCGATCGAGACGCCTTCAAACATCGACGCCGTGAAGCTGTGAGGATCGACCCCTTCGCGGATCACTTCGGCCAGCTGGGAGCGACCGAAGCGTCTCTCGCAGACCGCCGCCAGCGTCCGAAGCTCGATCGCGGAATAGTCGATCGTCAAGAAGTAGTGACCGGCAGACGGAACGATCATTTCGCGGAAGCCTCCCGATCGCGGAAGCTGTTGCACGTTCGGACCGCTACAGCTTGTCCGCCCCGTCCGCACTAGCGTTGTATATCGTGGGTGAATCCTGTCGCTCTTCAGACCCGCGAAGAATTGACATAGCTTCGCCGTCTCTTCCAGTTGCACCCAGAGCGACAGAAACTTCGACCGCTCCGCATACTGTCCCCAGAACTTGATCGAAGTCGTGATCGCCTTAGTCTTTCCCGTCCTGGGAGCGTCAATGTCGAGATCATCGGCGATCGATTCGAGAAGCTCGATCAGCTTGTCGCGATTCGTGGAAGGCTTGCCGGAAGCCGTCGCGATCAGTGATCCCGTTTTCGACCGTTTGAACAATCCCAGGACTGCCGGCAGCTTCGCGAGCGAATCGATCAACGTCTCGACTTCCGACGACAGCTTCGCCTTCGTCGATTCGACTTGCGATTGATCGAGAGCGATCCCGTTACGTTCGATCTCCGACAGAGCGATCGCTCCGCGTACCTGAAGCGATTCAGTAAGAAGCCCCCAGGCTTTCCGCCATCCTGGGAAGAAGTCGCTCTCGAAAGGCTTCACGAGCTTTTCAGCGATTGCGGTGAGCGTTTGCCATAGTTTCCAAGTGACGATCGCATCTTTCACCGCGTAGGTGAAGAAGCCGGGATCGGCTTGATCCCAAGGACGATCGAGAAGCTCGGCATAGCGGAGACGGAAGGGATCCTCCTTGTCGATCTCGATCTTCAGATAGTTTGCCGCCAGTGATCCCAGATCGACCGATCGCGGGTAGCTATCGTCTCGGGCAAGTCGGATCAGCGAGTCTAATAACATCGTATCGTGAAGCCGTCCTTGATCCGCGACTTCAACCCAGCCGGAAGGATCGGCCAGAGCTTGCCGGATCACCGCGAAGTCAAAGCTTGCGTTGTGGGCGACGAAGTGGCAGTCGCGGTGAGCGTCGATAAACGCCTGGAGATCGACCGGCCTGATCAGTCGATGCCGCTTGCCATCGGATACCGAAGCGAGAGCGATACGCGGGACCGCTCGCCCGTCGATCAATTCCGTTTCGGTATCGATCGCGATCGGCGAAAGTAGTTGCTCCGACAACCCCCAAACATCGAAAGCGTACTCTTCCGATCCCAGGCGGACCGATTGCCCGATCGATTCGCTGGGATCGTCCTGATCGAGAAGATCAAGGAACATTTGCCGGTTGTCGCGGAGAGCGGTTTTCATATCGTCCGTCAGTTTCGAGAGATCGCCAATCACTTCGAGACGCCGATCCGGGCGAAGGCGTACTCGCAGCGAGCGAGAATTGAGAGCGTGGAAGAGTTGTTGAGTATTCATTTTAAGGGTGCCAAGCTGAAAGCTCAGTCTTTGAAGCCGACGCGCTTTGTCGCCGCTTGTCAGCGGATGTCGAAAGAACCGTTTCAAGGATGCCAAGGTTGCCAACGATTCCCCATAGGGCAGTCTTGGCATTCTTGGCATTCTTGGAGTTGGTCGCGTCAAAACGTGAAGCTTGTTTCGGGGTTGTTTGGCGAATCTTCTCCATTGTCGCCGTCTCTTTTCGGCAGCTTCCACCACCAACATCGATCCCGCTTCTCGGTAACGATCGACAGCTTCTTTTTCGCCCGTGCCAGCGTCCGATCGGCGATCCCGTCCGCCCGCGACTTCTTTTTCGCCTCGGATGCTTTCACCGCACCGTCGGAAAGAAACATTTCGAGCCATTCCTTCGCTTCTTGGAAAGCCGATCGATCTTCCCCGCCGCCGTCGCTTTCGACTTCCCCGATCGATACGTCGACCGTTCCCTCCTCCCATACCGCGAACCCTGCCCCATTGCTCCCGCTTTCGATCCTGTACGCTAGCCCTGGGGCAGCTGCGAGATTGTTCTTCACCGGCAACAGAAGCCGTCGATCAGTGTCGTCGGGATCTTCCACTACCCGAAACTCAAATCGAGCGACTTGAACGAAAGCCCCCGATCCCAGCGACCGACTCTTCGATCCGGTCCCCGCTCGTTTGTTCAAGTGGTTCAACGCCGCGATCGCGACTTCGTGCCGCTCGGCCAACGATCGCAAAGGCGACAGAACCCTTCGCACGTCGGTTGCCCGGTCGCTGTTGGTTGTCGCTCCCAGGTAGTCCATAATCGGATCGATCACGATCAGCTTCGCCTCGGGAAACTGCAAGAGCATTCGATCGAGCTTGCCGATATGTCGCGACAGATCGAATGCTGTCGCGTACTCTTCACCTTCCGGTTTCGGTCCGCGTACTAGGTGAATCCGATCGACGTTCGCTCCGGCAGCGTCCAAGCGTGGCCGGATCGTATCTTCGGCCCCGTCTTCGCTACCGATGAAGAAGCAGTCACCGATCGGACAGATAGCCCCGTCGCCGAAGTGTCCGCCGTTGCTAATCCTTGCCGCCATATCGCAGGTCAACATCGACTTACCGACTCCGCCGTCGCCCGTGAGTAGCGTGATCTTGCCCAGGGCAAAGCGACCCTCCCAGAGCCAGGCGACCGACTTTGCTTCGATGTCGGCAAAGCTGATCACGTCCAGATCGAGATCGATGTTTGTATCGACAGATTGCTCGGGGTTGTTTGTCAGATGCTTGGCGACAAGATTCGCGACCGTCCTTGCGACCGCGTTGTCTTTCATCGGTGGATCGCAGCGTCGCCCCCAGTCCGTCGCCAGTTGAAGAAGTTCGGGGGTGTCCCCCAAACGTCCCAGGTGCGAGCCGACAAGTCGGCAGAGCGTGTCGTTCCGCTCACCATCTTCGACGCCTGGGTGAGTCTTCAAGTCGAGATCGGCTTCGACCGTGAATGAACTTCCGGCGCAAGAATGCTTGCCGCAAACAAAGTCGATCAGCCATTCGGGAGCCTTCGCGATCTCGCACTCGACCGGATCGACAAGCCAGTGATATTCGCTTCCGCTTGCGTGAAGGCTTGGGGGAGCGACGATCGCTCCGCCTTTCGTCTTCACGTCGATGGAACAACCGCCGATCTTCGTTTGACTCTTCGCGACTCTTCGATCGGCTTTGAATAAGTAATGTCGACCGCCTCCGCCAGTGAACGCCTTAGGTGTCGTCGGCAGATCGCCGTTGTCTTCGATCAACTTGGCGAGATCGTCGATCCCTTGAGGACCGTCGATGTCCAGAACCCAAAAGCGATCGCAAAGGATACCGATATTCGCGTCGCTTGATCCGAAGATCGTCTTCAGTTTCGACGCGTCGTTCGTTGCCGACTTCAATCCGCCCAGATCGAAGTGAGGATGCTTGCCGGGATCGTCGCAAGCTCTACCTTTGCGACAGCTGCAACTGTCACCGTCCGGGGGTTGTATTGGGTATGTCTTCCAGCCTTTCGACGCGTACCCCGACGCAGCTTCGACGAAGGCTTCTCGGTCCGTTATCATGTTCGTTGTGATCCTTGCTTTGGGGATTGCGATTCACAGAAGCGTCGGGCCTGGGAGATTGCCGCTCCCAGGCCCTTCGCGTTGATACAGTCGATCAGTCCGCCGACTTCAGGAACGTCGCGACCCGTGTCGACCCGCCGTCCGTCTCTTCGACGATGATCATTCCCTTCGATCCAACGTGATCGGCGAAGTCGAAGCTATCACCGGATTCGAGATCACGACCGACAAGTGCCTTCGCGAATTTGTAGAGATTGCTTTTCGCGGAGAATTTCTTCGAGCAAATACGGGAAGCCGTTTCGCCGTCCTGATCGCCGCCCGTCACCTTGAAGCAAAGCATGACGCCTTCGCCGTACTTGTCGGCGTTTTCGGTGTACGCTTCGAGTCCCGTGAAAGTCGCATTGTAGCTTCCAGCTGGGACGCCTCCGGCAGCTGTGACAGTGAATTGAGTTGACATCGTTTCTAGTCCTTTTCGTATCGAAATTGCGATTCATCGACCGGCCCGATCCGGTTACTATCTGGGAGCGACGCTTCGATCGCCGTGCATTGCGGACAGGAGCATTCATCGCCATCGTCCGCGTCATGGCCGCAGCTGGGACACAATGCCTCCCTGCGACAGCTGTAGCCAAAGTCCATCCCGCATCCGTCGCAGGTAGTGAAATGATCAGCCATCGGCTTGTTCGAGCCGATCGATCGCGGCAACGACCGTCGAATGTCGCCAGCGAGGAACGCCACCGACGAGGATTCCCTTGGGCCACGCCTTCTTCTCGATCAATCGATCTAAAGATCGGGTCGAGATCTTCAGCCAGTCCTGGGCGACTTCCCGCTTCGTGTAGCACGGGTCAACCGCTTGCGTTGTCATTGGACAACCCGCTCAAAACATCAGGATGATGTTGCGACCGCTCTACGTGTCGATCGCGTTCGAGAGCTAGGTTTGCGAGGTCAGCCAACACCGAACAGAACTTAGAAAAGTGGGAATGCATTTTCCCACGCCCCAACAATCTCCATTGTCAATTTGTGACGCTGAGCAGCATGAACGGCCAGGAGAAGAATTTTGGAGTAGGAAAGCTTTTCCTACTTGTCTTCCGCGACATTGCCGAACTCTAAACGAAGCTTCGGAAGTAGCTGCTGGGCAAGCTGCAGGTATCGCGGCTTCGTGTAGTCGCCCATGTCGGCGTTATAATCGTCATTCGTGAGTGAATCGGGATACCCCCAGCTCTTTGCGATTCGCCAGCACATCGGACGATCCACTCGCTTGACGCCATACGTTTCCTGAAAATGAAGTCGTGCGGCGATCGCGATCGATTTTCGTTTTTCGGTTTCGCTAAGTTCGGGGGCCGAGTCTCTATACAAGTTACGAGCTTTGGGAATCGCCTTCTTTAACTTCCCTTGCTCGCTATAGAGCCTCGATCGAATTTTCGATTCAAGATCGAAGGTCATCGGGAAGTTATTCATACACTTCTCGAATTGTTCTCTGTGCTTGGACGTGATCGGGCCATCCCACCTCGCCCGGTAATAAGCCAAGCACTGACGCCCCCACCTTTTTACATCCCAGCCGATAGTTTGAATTGCCGGATAGGTTGAGCGTCCCCAATTCTTCTCCCCTGTGACGAAATCCCCCAAGTCTTCGTGCACAAAAGTTTGATACATATCCAATAGCCTCGCGAATAGTTCGCGGTGCCGAATGCCGTTCTCTTCGAGTTCCGCGAGCAATTCATTTAATTCATCACCTTTGTCGTTTAGGGTATTCCAGTGATCTTCTTGGGCTTCTGGCTGATCCTCCCAATACGAAACGGTCGTGACAGAGTGCCAATCTAGCGAATAGCAACTGATTACCCGAAAGCTTTGCACAATTCTGAACGCGAGTCGGTACGTTTCGTCGATTGCTTCTCTTGCCCTCGGTAGCGAAGTGAGATCGAGCGGCGTCGTGTCCAGTTGTCCGCCACGTTCCACCGTCATAAGAATGTCTTTCCATTAGAAGGGCCGATCGGATCGGCAGAGGCGAAAGACAGCCCCTGTCGACCGATCGCAAAGCGAGAGCGACTCGCAACCCAAACCATCGGGGATCAGTCCGTTGGTTGTTTCAAGAGATCGAGTGATCAGCCCAATCGAAAGAACATTTTGGCGAACATCTCATTGCTGCGGAAGTCCATACTCCACCACCGGACGGACTTTGACATATGTCGTCGTGGGGGAGGTGGGAAACGCCATCGAAGGTGGCAGAATAGGCCCCGCAGGGCGTACCGCCCCTCTACCCCAAAACGTGATTGTAACAGGGTGCCTCACTAATTCTCTCGGAGAACACCGGGCTATGCGACCGCACAAGATCGGATCCCCAGTACCCAAGGACCCGCGAAGGGGGTGTCGCTGCTACTTTTCTATTTTGCTGCACGCGTAGACGAAGGCAGGCACCGGTAGGTCGCTCGGCAATCGTCGCCAGAATTTGACTGCCCCCGGGGTAGGTAGGCAGACTCGATAGGTAGTTGTTCCCGTTTCGCAGGGGAGTGACGATATCGTCGGGAGGACCCACGCAAACTACTCGCGTAACATGTCGATCAGTTCAGCAATCTCGTAGGCGGATAGCGACTCTTTCAGCTTCGTCGCCCACTGTCTGACGCTGACTGCTGTGGATTCTGCTGTGGATTCCGGAAACGACGCATGAAACATAATGTTTCGCGGGGTTGTTCCTGTCCCTCTGCCGCTATTTCAATAAAATGCTGAAAATCGCGACGTTTCGCGATCCGAACCGACCTGGTTCGTGCGGCGCTCTCCCAAGCTTTATCCGGTATCCATACCGGATTGTTTGGAGGGCCGCGAAATGGGGCGTAAACGTAAGGGCGCAACGCCGTCGTACCGTCTCCATCGGGCGTCGGGTAACGCCGTTGTAACGGTCGACGGCCGAGACCACTATCTCGGAAAGTACGACACTCCCGAAAGCCTGGAGAAGTACGCCAGGCTGATCGCCGAACGCGCGGTCACCGGCGAAGTGACGACCGATCGCGACCCCGACGACGGTGCGATCACCGTGGTCGAGGTCCTGGCGAAGTTCTGGGCGCACGCCGAAAAGTAGTATGTGAAGGACGGCAAGCCGACCCGGGAACTCGACGCGTATGCGAGGCTGATCGCCGACGTCAAATCGTTGTACGGGCGCACGCCGGCAGAGTCTTTTTGGCCGCTGGTCATGAAAGCGATTCGGCAAATGTGGATCGACCGCGGTTTGTCGCGGCCGGGCATCAACAAAAGTGCCGGACGCCTGAAAACGATGTTCAAGTGGGCAGCGTCGGAGGAATTGGTGCCCGGTTCGGTCTACCACTCGCTGCAGACCGTCGGAGGCCTGCGCAAGGGACGGTGCCAGTCTCCCGAACCCGACCCCGTCTTTCCCGTCGAAGTTGCGGTGGTCGAAAAGACGCTTCCATTCTTGCCGCCTGTCACGGCCAATATGGTGCGGTTTCAGCTGTTGACCGGTGCGAGACCCGGCTAGGTTGTGAAGTTGACGCCGGCATGCGTGCATCGATCTGGCGACGTGTGGGAATACCGCGTCGACGGTCACAAAACCGAACACGACGGACGGTCGCGGGTGGTCTACATCGGGCCCGAGGCGCAATCGTTGCTTGCGCCCTACCTGCTGCGTTCGGCCGGCCAGGTGTGCTTTTCGATGGCCGAATCTCTCGAACAACGTCGGCAGGCAGCAAGCGAAAAACGCGTCACGCCGGCCAGCTGCGGCAACCGTCGCGGCAAGCGGTCAAACGCCGACCGAAAGGACCGCAAACCCGCCGTCAAGCAACCGCGATTCGAGTTCACGACGGGGACGTATATGCGGGCAATCTATCGCGCCTACGACCTAGCGTTCCCTGCGCCCGAACCGCTGGGGTGCCGAGAGAGTGAATCAAATCTCGCACGAATGCGACGACTGACCGCCAAGCAAAAGTCGGACCTGAAACGGTGGCAAGCGCCCCCTGACACTGGGTGTTCCAGCAAGACGATGCGTAGAGTGTCATCCAAGTCGTCCGCCGAGCCTACAGCACCACTTATCGCACCACCACACTCGCAAGATTGCGTTTTTCCCAGCGTCTGAGAAGTTTGTGCCGCTCCTCTCGGTGGAGCAACTAATCAGTTCGCGTTGCCGTTTCGTACTCACAAAGTTATTGCCTGTTGAATGCTGTGGTCGAGAGAAGACCAGAGTTGCACCAACTCACGTAGAGCGGAATTGTTGGCAACTGCTTCGCGGGGAGCAATTTTTTTGAACGATCTTTGACAAAGAATTCATCGATAGTCGAACTGGACGGTCGCCGAAGTCTTTGTGTCGCAGACCGCCCGTATCCAGCAGGCCGAGAATTCCGTTGAGAATTCGTGTCGCAACGGCGTACCGTCGGGAACGTCGAAACGGCGGTAGTTCACCCATCGCCCGTTCCCGTCCAAATCAATTTGCAGGGTGATGCACGCCGGCTTCTCGCTTCGGTGAGACATCGTGACGGTCTTCTGGTCATAACCTTTCATCAGATAGGGATCGGAGGGAATACCCGGAGTCACAGAAGTGTTTCGCCACGGACCGCCACGTCCGACAGGCTTGCCAAATTTCCACAGGTCATCAATTCCGCCCAGCCAAAGTCCTGACTTGAGTTTCTCGTTGCCAAATACATGACCGTCGTCGGCGGCGTCCGCACGAACGCCGCACAGCACGAGCAGGCCATTCCACGAGCAGAAATCCGTGATCTGTTTGGAGTGACTCGAGACGGGCCGCAGCAAATTCCACGCGGGTGGCGCACCGTTGGTGACCAGGGGAACTTCATAGAACGTGCCGTGGATGTTGGCGAGATGACGCTCGGATTCGACTTCTCGCGAGGCGCGCGGCCAGCCGGAAGCGAACGGTTTGTCGTAGGCGGCGTCGCCTTTGGGCAGCCGGTACGTTTGTTCCCGATAGCGCAGAACCACCGAAGCAGCGTCCACGGTGAATTCTGGTTCCACACGTAACTTTTCTGACAGCGATGCATCCGCTTGTTCGGGGTGAAACTCGAATTCGGCCTTGGTGAAATCCACAAAACGATGATCACCGGTGATGATTCGCAGGTCTCGATTGCGCTTGGCCGGATAAGCGACACAGCCATAGACATCGGTGTCTTTCACGCCTGCAAGCCCAGCGAACATCTTGGTGTATTGATCGGTGTTGCCGTCCACGTACCGTGAGGTCGTCTGGTGCAAGAAAGCTGTGGCGATGCAATCGCGATCGGTCTTTAATCGCAACCAAACCGCATCGATATCGCTTGGCAAGATCTTTCCGACATATCCATTGCCAGGCACATCGACGGTTTCGAAGTCGACCCAGAATCCATTTCCTTGTCGGTCGACTTGAAGCGTGAACTTTACGGAGGATTCTTTGGCTGACTGTTCGACCTCGCCGGCCAAAGGCAGCGCAACGCTGGCCAAACCGAGACCGGAGATTTCAGCAGAGCGGTTACCCTGGGATTTGATAAAAGCGATGTGCGGCAGGCCGTAGGCGCCTTTGGTGTGCTGGAACGTGTTGGCTGGCACCTCGACTTTTCCAGCTGGAAACTCGCCGACATAAACGCGGTCGCGAACGTCTTTTCCCCAAGTCAGGGAGAGGTCGGTCGGCTTCCATTGTGAAGGGAGGGCAGAGGCGCCTCGACCGTCGACTGCGAGGTAAACCGTTGCGGGTCGGTCGATCACAAATGCAAAACCCTTCGCACGCTCTCGCCAGTTTCCGCGATCGATGGTCACTCGTGGCAGATCGGCAAGCGCCGCTGGCAGTTTCGTGATCTCATTATCGTCGGTCGTGCGGAACGACGTCTTTGTGACCGACGATTCTTGCCCGACGGCAAGATGCACGATGCGTCGATCGAAGCCGGCAACGAGAAACGGGTCGGACGGCGTATCGGCCTTCACATCGTCATCGACCCATGGTCCACCGTATCCACTCGCGGGCCCCCACGTTTTCAAGTCCTCGTACTGGCCGAACCAGAGATTGCTCTGCGGTTGTCCCGCCAGTGGGTTGCCTTGAATACTGGTTTCATCGGTTGCCAAAACCAGCTTGCCGTTCCAGTCACAGAAGTCGGGGACGTAGCGCAGATGGCTGCCGATCGGCTTGATTCCAGCGGAATTAGCGGCAGAGAACGTGTGGGGGAAATCGAAGAACATTCCGTGCATGTCCATCATCCAGCGGCCGTCAGTGATTTCGCGGATTCGCGGCCACTCGGTATACCATCCGTGCTTGGCATCGTTGCAATAGGCGGCTTTGGGCAACAAGTAAGTGTGCCATTCGCCATGATCGAGAACTTTCAAGCGAACGCTGCGGCGGTCCCAACCCATCGTCCAGATCGGATCGTCGTTATCGCTGCCGCCGGTGATTCCCTTGGGGCCGGTCACCTCGGTGTACTGCCTCCTTTCGACGATATTCCAGTTTGTGCCGTCGAATTCGGCCAGCACTCCGCGTTCTTCGGATGTCTTTGCTTTGCCTCCGACCAAGACATCTTTATAATTGCCGACGTGAAGCTCGCCGTTATTAGAAACAACGAGTCGCCCCTGGGATGTGTATCCACCTTTGCCGTGCCAACCGGGGACGGGCTTCTTGAATAATTGCTTTACCGCGAGGGAGTGCACGTTGGCTTCCCAAATGGATCCTTCCATGTCGACGTAGTAGACCATGTTCTCTGGATCGCTCAGGTGCCTTGCGATCGCTGTGACACGAATGGGCATGTCCTTCGGCTGAATCGTACGGACATTTCCGTTTGCATCGATCAAGTGATGGGCCATCAACAACTGATTCGATTCGGCATGGATCATCCGTCCGGCGGGTGTTCCACCGACGCTTTCGGGATGAACGGTCATCGGTTTTGACAAATCCGGATCGATCGAGAACAACTTGTGTTCACTGCCCTTGGGTTGATGCGGAGCGTAATTGACCATCCAAAGTTTTCCTGCCCACGGCACCACCGCGCCGATGCCACATTCGTTGTGGCCGTCCTTAAAGTGAGCACCGTTTTGACTGTAGACGCCGTAAGTCGTCAGATGCGGATAGACGCCGCTGATGTGAATATCCGTGCGAGCGGGCTTGGGCGGTGCGGAAGGGATGTCTTGATTCGTTGAGAGTTCCGTTCCCAGGTGATCCAAAGTGCTAGGCGGATCCGGTTGGGACTTGCTTTGCGGGCGATCCGATTGGGATTGGCCTGAATCCGCCATGCACGTTGCCCCTGCCATGCAAGAGACAGCGATGAACGCGAAAGTGGCTGCGACCCATCGCATCCATCGTACGCCACGTTTCTGATCACCAGGTCCAAGGATATCTTGTGTCATTTGAATTCGAATTCGAGAGAATTGATGGTTGGGATGCTCTTTGAGTGCCCGGCCTAGAGTCCTGGCCCTGAGTCCCGGCCCAGATAATTTGGACAGTCGATTCGCTATCTTTTCACGAAAAGGCGGTCGCAGGTGCCCAATGTATCGCTTGCTGGCACTGTAATTGTCGCTAGACCTGCCCGACAATAATAAGGGAACCGATGAGCAACGATCAGCGAGCTGAACAATTGGTCCAATTACTTACCCAGCACAACCGACGCTTGGCGGCGTACGTGATTACGCTCGTTCGTCGTTCGGTCGATGCAAGTCGCGCCCGTGAACTGGGCGTTTCATGCAAACACCGTCGCCGCTTCCGGCCTGCCCTGCGGATCGAAACCACGAAGCCGTAGCGCCGCCAAATTTGTTGGGCGACACGCAAGGCGTTCGATTGGCATCCAACCTTTCATCAAAATCCAACCGCTAGCGATAGGGAACCGTCCGTGATTCGCACCTCCACCGAATACGTTTGTCTAATATTTGCGATTTTGTCGCTTCCGATGATGTGCCGTGTTTCGACAGTCACTGCCGCTTCGCCGAATTTCGTCTTCATCATTGCGGACGACTGCACCTTTCGAGACATCGGTTGCTATGGCGGTCAGGCGAAGACGCCCAATATTGATGCTTTGGCAGACGAAGGCATGCGGATGACGCGGTGCTTTCAGGCGGCACCCATGTGTTCGCCGACGCGTCACAACATCTATACCGGTCTGTATCCGGTAAAGAGTGGCGCGTACCCCAACCACACGTTTATCAAAGATGGCGTGCAGACGGTTGTGCAATACCTGAAGCCTCTCGGATATCGCGTCGCGCTATCAGGAAAACGCCACATTGCACCGGACTCAGCGTTTTCGTTTGAATACTCCGGCGCGAAAAATCCGGATATGGACGCGATCGACAAACTATTCAAAGAGGCGTCGTCAACCGAAACACCATTTTGCCAGTTTGTTTGCTCGAACGAGCCGCATGCACCATGGAACAAAGGTGACGCGGCGGAATATCCCGCAGACCAAGTTAAACTGCCGACGTATTTCGTTGACACGCCAACGACCCGGCAGGACTTTGCGAATTATCTCGCAGAGATCACGTACTATGATGGCCAAGTGGGCGAAGTCTTGGACCTCCTGAAGAAACACCGACTGGCGGAAAATACGATCGTGATGGTCGTTTCCGAGCAAGGCAACAGTTTTCCGTTCGCGAAATGGACTTGCTACGACCACGGACTGCAATCGGCGATGATCGTCCGCTGGCCCGGCAAGATCGCCGCTGGTTCGGTCAGTGATGCGATGGTCGAGTACGTCGATGTGCTACCCACCTTTCTTGATGCAGCCGGCGCGGCAATTCCAGAAGTCCTCGATGGGAAAAGCATGCTGAGCGTGCTGACGGGAGAAACGAATCATCACAAAGATTACGTGTTCGGAATCCAAACCTCTCGCGGTATTTTTAGCGGTCCGGACCACTACGGAATTCGATCCGTCCGTTCGCGGCAATTCAAGCTGATTCACAATCTGGATCCCGAAGCCCGATTCTATAACTCAACTCAAAAGAAAGCATTCTTTGCCGAGTGGGAAGCACTTGCCAAAGCGGGGGATCCGCACGCAGTCAATCTGGTCAACCGTTATTACGACCGACCGGAATTCGAACTCTACGACACAACCGTTGACCCGCTGGAACAGAACAACCTCGCGGCCAAACCTGAGTACTTTCAGACGATTGGAATTCTCAAAGCGGAACTTGCTCGATGGATGAGGTCGCAAGGTGATCAAGGGCAAGTCACAGAAATGGCCGCGATTGATCGGATGAATACCGGTAACGAAATGGTCAAGGAAGCTCGGGGACTAGGCACGGGGTCGAAGAAGAAAAAGAAGAAGGGGGGTGGCAACAAAAAGGCCAAGACGAAAGCCACGCCTAATTCATAACCTTTCGATCAAGCCGCCCAGTAGAAAAAACGGTCGGATGATTTGTCCAACAAGCTGCCTGGCAAAATGAACATTCGGCTGATGGTGATCAACGACCTGAATATCTACCCAGCCCGCATACGGTATTATCCGAGCCTCGAAGCGCGAAGCAACCAAGTCACCCTTGAACGCCAAACAATAACCGACAGGGATTACCTGTCCGGATTCCATTAGGCCTCGAGGTCCAGGTGGTTGCCTTGAGATTCTTGATTGGCGGATGACTTAGACGATTCCTGATCGGCGGCTTGCTCTTCTTCGTCCTTTGCCGATTGCTCAAAAATGTCCAAGACTTGCCGCCCGTCGCCTCCGCGATCTGCGGTTTCTTGCCCTGAGTCGAGTGCGCTCGAATCGGCGGCCTTTCCTCCGGGGGCTTCCGCGGCAGACTGTTGCCGGCTGGCTTCGCCGCGTTTCGCATCGGCTTCACCGCCGCGGGTCGCGGCGCGATCGGTGCCCGCAATCGATGCGGCGGCGGCACTGGGTTGAATGTTCATCGGACGATTCTCCATTGACGGTGTGTCACTGGGACACGTGTTCTGAAGCTCGGAAACGTTTATCTCAAAAAGGATGGCCACCAGCTGCCGGCCTGTTGTTGGCGTTGTTCGCTTGCCTCGGTCATCACAGGGAATAGTTTTTCAAGTGTTTCGCTGACGCCGTCGAATGTTCGTCGCTGAACCATCGGCGCATCGACGGGGCCGCGGACGTCAACGGTTAACAAGGTGTACTTGCCAACGCGCAGTGGTCGCACGACGCGGGTAAACGAGTTTTGAGGGCTAACTCGCGTGTTGAATGTCAAATCGAGCTCGCGACGCCGGTTCATCGTACCGCCGCCATCGAGTGCAACCAGATCGCCCCACAGTTGCAACTTACTAAAGTTGATTTCGTTTTCGATGATTTGAAAATCTGCGTTACCATCGGTGAATGCGACATCTTCGGTGGGAGTAATACGCAGCAGGTTTAGCAACTGAACCAATAGCGGCAACTGGTACAGGTTAGCGCCAGAAACATTTGCCGATCCGGTGCCCTTAAGTAGCTCGGTCGTTCCGAGGAAGCCTTCCAGGCGACTGGCGACGTTGAACGTTCCCTTCAGTTCGCTGCGGCCTTTGCCAAGATCGGACAACAGCGTTGGAACTTGGCCACGACTGATCGACGTGGACACATCAAACTTGCCTGAGGACAACACCACGTCGCCTCGGAGTTCTGCCGTGCCGCCGAAGATCTTTCCGGTCAGGTGCTGCGGCGCGGATCGGCCCTCGCTTGTTTTTGTGTGACCGCCCAGTTGCAGCCGATCGTCGTTGATCACGAATGGACCTTTGATCGCAGTGACATGCAAGTCGTTGATATGCATCGAGTCGATTTGGACTTCGCCGATCGCCCTCATTCCACTTGAACTGCTCGATCCGGTCGTTCGGACTTCACCTCGCATCGCGTGCACGGGGCCAACGTCGCCGATTCGGTTGCCCTCTAGTTGCATGTTCAAGTCCCAATTCACCGTTGGATCGGGATGCTTTGCATCGGCTAGCAAGACTTGCGCAGTGCCACGCAAACTCAGTGGGCCACGTAATTGCAACCTGTGCATGGCCTCGCGAAGTTGGCTGGGCAGGGCGGCGATTAACTCTGCGTCGGGATGCAATCGACTGCCACCGAGAATATTCAGCATTAGATTCCAGCGATCGTCCTCGCCGCGCACACACTTGCCGTCGGCAGAGACACGTGTCGCATCATGTCGCGTGCTCAGCGAGTCGATTAGAACTTGTCGGCCATCAAATCTGACACTTCCGTGCAGTACGTCCAGCCGGTACGGCAACGCCGGAGGCTGCAGACTAAGGACGCGATTGGTTACCGTTTGTCCGCCATGTTGGATGGCAGTGATGTCTGTCGTAATGCGATCGGTGTGTTCGGCTTGTGTCACGACGACATCGAGTTGGTCCAGGACACCCCCGGGCGATACCGCATCCCACGCGTGCCGGCTTGTTTCCGGCAGCGACGAACGCAGCGAACCGTCCATCGCAATCTGTTTCGCGTTGAAAGTTAATTTCATCGCCGGCTGTTGCTTGATTGCGAGCGCCGTTGCATCGGTACCGCTGATCGCGTCCAGCGTCAGCGGTTCGGATTTCGCCGGCATTCGATACCAGCCTTGGCATGCGACCTGTCCGGCGGATGAATTATTGGCGTCAAAATCGGTCAGGGTGACCAGATCGTCTTGGACTTTGACTTGACCGGTGACGTTGTACAACGGGTAAGCGAACTTGTCATATCGAAGGTGTCCGTTGACGATTCTCAGGTCGATGGACCGACTTTGCCGACCGTCGACATCCGTGTGGAACATCGCATCGACCAAATGCGCGGCGCCTTGAGGATGCAATGACCGCACAAAGGATTCGAGTTTCGATTCCGTTTCGCCCCGCGGTGACAACGCATCGACCAGTGTGTTGTCGATGGCGACTGGACCATCCATGCGGATGCGAAACAGCTTTTCGTTGGTAACCCCCGGCATGATCGGCATCCGAAATGCACATTTCATCCTGCGCCCGCCGACGCGACCGTTCATCTCGTAGCACGTCGCAATTCCGTCAGCGATGTCGACCTGGCCGACCAACTGTTCGGCCGGGTACGGCATTTTTTCGAACAGCACATTGACGCCTTTGGCTTGCACGACGCCTGATGCATTCCAGCGTCCGTCGACGTAGGCCACGGTCGCACGATCGACATCGATGTGTCCGTACGGCTGCAATTTGTCCCAGGCCGCCCGCATGGCCGGCGAGAGCCGCCGCGCTAAATGCCCGTCCAGCAACAAGCCATCAGCTGAAAGCTGGATTTGGCTGCCATGGGGCCAGGATTGCGGATTGATCGTTCCGTTGGCACGGACAATTGCGTCGCCGAAACGACCTTGTGACTCTTGGATACGAAGTCCCGATTTGTCACACGTCACCAATCCGCGGATTTGCGTGATAGGTTTGGGCAAAGCAACATGATCGAATTGGGCATCATTGATTGACGCGCGTACGCTGTAGTCCAGCTCACCCTGCGAGGAATGTGTCAACGCGAATGCGGTATCGACAAATGCATCAAGACTTCGGACCTCGGTAAGCGCCTTGGTGTATCCGGAGGGCAATCGGTCGATCAATTCTTGGCTGATGTGAAAGCCGCGCGACTGACCCTGAATACTGACGGCGGACCCATTCATCTCGGCCTGCAGATTCAGACTGCTGATGAAGGGGGCGTTGCCGGTGGCTGCGATTCGACGAGTTCCCGTAACCGGGTCCGTCGTCAAAAGCATTTTGTCGAGCTGTAACGCCAAGGGATGATGTGGGTGTCGGCCCCCACGCAACTTTAACTCGGTGCGATGCAATTCAACGCGAGGGGCGGCTGGACCGAATTTTGGCAGCGGCCAAAGTTTTGCAATTGATAATTCGCCCGATGAGTCGACGGTCGTGTCCGCTTGCAGTCCTTCGACGATGATCCGTTTGGAAACAAACGGGTTCTGCTGTTGGACCAATTTGTCGCGGTCAAATTCGGCGACGACCACGAGCCGATCAATGCGGACAAGCGCAGAAGCGGGCGACTGGCCGGACGAAGATCGCGATGGGTCCGCGATTCGAATGTCATCGAAAACCAGCCCCAGGTCGGTTTGATAGTGGCCGCGACGGA
This sequence comes from uncultured Pirellulaceae bacterium, assembly GCA_963975425.1. Classification (GTDB taxonomy): domain Bacteria; phylum Planctomycetota; class Planctomycetia; order Pirellulales; family Pirellulaceae; genus CAXBGS01. The sequence goes on along the minus strand of CAXBGS010000019.1, from coordinate 73,781 downwards.
TCGTGACGTGGTAGTCGCGATAGTGCTGCTGGAGCTGTTTCAGGAGATGCCGACGTGCGGTTTCGCCAATCGTCTGGGGCGCCAACTGGATGACCAGGAACACCAATCCCGTGACAATCAGCGCAGCGACAAACATGCGGGACAATCGTCCCGATTTGGGAACGTTCGATGTGGCGTCCTTGCCGAGCAAATGCGAAACAAAATTGAAGGGTTTTGACCGCGAATCACGGGGTTTCCATACCGGATTCGTTCAGCCGATATCCTAGGGACCTCGGCACTAGCCCAGCCAGCCCAAAAACGACCAGAACCGATAGATCCACGGCGATTGCCAGGGTGAATGCAGAGCCGTTGCTGCCGAGAAAACACCGGCCGCTAGCAAAGCATTCGTCATCAATCGGGCTCGCGGTGTTTCGCCACACTCGTTGAGCGCAGGGATGCAGATCACGGTCCATAGAGGAATGAACCACAGCATCCAGCGGAAACAACAGCTGACGCCCCCGTAATTACGATCAATTTGGGGACGCATCACGTAAAAAATGATGCAAACCACCGTCGCTAACATCACAGCCATCACAAAGATCCGGAAGTCGCGCTGTCCATACGCCAACGAGCAGACGACTCCCACTGGCAGCAGAAACCAGATCGGCGTTAGCGAGAAAATGCCGTGATGACCGATGGTGATCTGGAACAGATAGGCAAGGCGAGAAGGCTCGCCGAGATCGACACCGCGCCGCTGTCCGTCCGTCCAATAGCTTCCTGGATAATCGTACCAGTCGTCCCACTGCCGAATTTGCCACTGGGCGGCTCGCGCGGCTGTTGAGTCGCTGGTCGGTGTAAGGCTGGTGACGGCAAACAACCGATCGTCATCGGTCTGTGCGACCCAGCGGCCCGCTTCGCCAGATCGTTGCAAAACGACGGATTGTTCGGGTTGTATCTGTGCCGTCTCGATCAGGGCAGCCTTCACGTCCGCCGCGGCCGGTTCGTTCGCAGCGGCAAGCGTCGTGATGGGTTCCCCATCGCCGCGGTGCGCGTATGGCGGTCGGAAACTATCGTGTGCAAGGTAATTGGTTCCAAAGAATCCGCAGGCGATGATCGCAACGCCAAGTGCAAACCAGATCAGTGATTTCCAATCGAGCACCGCCAACATGACGGTCCACAACGCCAACATCGAAAGCGCCGGCAGTTCGTTGGCGGCCGCGAACCCCGCGGCGAGCCCACCGCCCATCCAGGCCCATCGCGAGACGGCATGAATGCCGCCGTTGAATTCGTCCCGCAATTCATGCGCAGTTAACAGGTACAAGTACATCACGATTGCCGTCGCCATGGCCGCCGGCAGATGGTTGTTCAAGGTGATCGTAAAGGGCAACAGCATTGTCCCAAAGCACATTGACATTGCGGCTATGCGGCGCGGCCATTCGCCGACCCCCAAACGTTCGATCACCAGGATCGTGAACCAGCACATCACGGCATACATGGGCAGATTGACGAGCGCCAACATGATACGTGGCACATAGATCGGTTGATCCGTCATCGTCATCCCGGAGGCACGTTCGACGACCGCATAGATGCCGGCGAGCAACGTGGTGTAAAGCGGCGGCTTGCTGCTGTAGTAATGCAGTTGGCCGTCGGCACCTCGGTGCCGCACTTTGTCGATGGTGTTCCAGGGTTGCCGATTCCTTTCGCCACGGATCGCAATCTGTTGGTCGATTTCGTACGTGCCGTGCTCGACCAGTGAAGCGATCGTGCACCAGCGGCTGCGGTCATTCGCGCTTTGAAACGCAGTGTCACCCTCACGACTGAGGACCGACGCGATTCGTCCGGCCGCGATCATCACAGCGATCAAGATCAACATGCGATAGAAAGCCATTCTTCGCTGTTGTTCGACGTCGTACTTAAGCATGATCGTCGCTTACGTCCTTGTAGTCAGCCGTGTCGGATGTGGCATCGGATTCATGTCCTGCGCCTTGAATTCGTTTCTCAATGCTGTACGGAACGTCATCGCGGCGCGCGATCGATACCACCAGTTCCGACAAGAGTCCGGCTGCCAGCAGCTGCGCACCGAGTAAGATCGCTAAAATACAATAATAGAAGACTGCGGTCTTGTGTAATTCTAGTTCACCTTCGGCGCCAAAAAGTCGTGTGACGATCTTGGTTAGCGTTAAATAGGTCATGCCCAGGCCGCCGAATGCAAAGCAGCAAAGCCCGATGGACCCGATCAAATGCAGCGGTCGGCGACCGAAACCGGTCAAGAATACAATTGTCAGCAGGTCCAGGAATCCTTTGACCAAACGCGACACGCCGTACTTGGAATGGCCGAATTCGCGTGGATGGTGCTCGACTTCGATCTCGCCGACCTTCCAACCGCGTGCGGCGGCAAGCACGGGCACGAACCGGTGCAACTCGCCATACAGTTTGACTTCGTCGAAAATCTCACGGCGATAGGCTTTGAAACCGCAGTTATGATCGTTCAGATGCACGCCCGTGCTGCGGCTGACCAGCCAATTGAACACACGGCTGGGCAACACCTTATGCCAAGGGTCGTGACGAACGCGTTTCCAACCACTGACGACGTCGAATCCTTCGTCCATCTTCTTCAGGAAGCGCGGGATCTCATTCGGGTCATCTTGCAGGTCGGCGTCCATTGTGATCACAACGTCGCCGCCAGCGGCATCGAAACCAGCTGAAAGAGCGGCGGCCTTGCCAAAGTTGCGCCGCAACAGAATCGCTTCGGTATCTGGGTTTTGCAGCGCGAGCGATTCTAGAATCTCGCGACTTCCATCCCGAGACCCGTCATCGACAAAAATAATTTGATACTGAATCGATTCTCGAGCACAAACGTCCGCAATCGCATCGTGCAAGCGACCGACCGAATCCCGTTCATCAAGCGTCGGTATCACGAATGAAACGTGCGCGGAAGTCAACAGGTCGGCCGTCGGTGCAAAGGTAAGCGGTTGGATGAAGAATCCTTAGCATAATTATAGTTCACGTCTTTCGACACCTGACGCAGTCCTCACGCAAGATCAGCTAACTTCGCAAAATCCCCCAGCCCATTGCCAATCAAAATTGCCAATCGAATAACAGCGAATCGAATAACAAACGCGGAATACGGCTTCGTACCGTCCGGCAAGCTTTGGCGAGAAAGTAGCTACTTTTCGCCCGGCATTTCCTGACTCACCGGGTGGATACTCGCACGGTCGTCGCTCCCCAGATTGCCACTCAAAACGCCATCTTTCGTCGGCGCAGCTCGAGCCAGCCGATCCTGTCGCAGCCAGAGCCAGGCCAGCGATGCCATGACGGATTCCACCGCAATGAACAGCAACCTCGCTGCGACGGCGGATAACATCGCGTGGGCGGTTCCAATCGATGTAGCCAGTAATGTCGTTAAAACCAGTTCGCGGATCCCTGCACCGCCGGGCAGTAAAGACGCGAAACCGACCACCATCGCCAATCCGATGGCCGCGGTCGCGATGGCGAACAAGGATAAGCCTGACGGTAGATCGTCAATCGATGGAATTGCCAGAATCAGGCAACCGAACGATGAACCGACCAGCAACCAAGCAAGAACCGACCAAGCCCACCCGACAAAAAAGAATCGCCTCGACTGGCGAGACCCGATCGGTTCGTCGGACCGAGCCAGGCGAGCCACAACATGCCGAAGCACTGGAGGCAGCGTTGGAATCGTTGCAGCGATCGCGACAAAGGCTGCCAGCCACGTCATCCATGCCGGAACGGGCAAGCGGAAAATGATCGCGCCAGAGATCGCCGCCCCGACCGCCATCATCAAGAACGTTTCCATGAACACCGCAACCGTGGCCGACCCCATGTGGACTCCGTCACGCGAAAGCGATGCGGCCCGCAAAATAATCACCATCGCTTTGCCGGGCACGTACTTACCGACGTGGCCCAGCAGCTGTGCCGCGACACAGGTCACACCACGCGGCGATTCGCCCATCGTGGTCAAAGCGCAACACAGAACCAACCCGGGCGGCACCAATGCGCACGCGTAAAGCAGCGCGGCGACCAACACAAACCTCCATCGAATATTGGCCAGTGTCGGGACGGATGCCTGCACGGCATCCCGCTCATTTTGTAACTCCACGATCTGTGACGACTGGGCGGTTTCCAGTTGAGCGTCCAGTTGACCGAGCCGCTGTTGAACCTTTTGGGTTTGCTGGTTCCACTGGCCGACGGCAGAACGAACGGCTAGCACCAGACCGACGGCGACCGCTAGCGCGATCGCCGCTTTAATGATCGGGACATAGCGCCGAAAGTTCGGGCCGGTTAGCCTATTCATGTCTACTTCCTTTCGCCACAATCGCTCTGGCGAATCGCAATTGACGGTTCGCTCAATTTGAAATGCGACACGATCCCAATCGCATTGATATCTCTGATGAGCAAGCAGATGGCACGCCGATCGAAACGAAAACCTGCCGAGAAATCTGATGCCCCCGCAGACGCGGGTTCCGGCGGCGGGTCAGCACAAACTAACGAATCCACTCGCAATTTGGCAGCCGGCGCGGGCGGCGAGCCGGCCCCGCGACTCAGTTTTCCAGCCCTGCCGTCGCTGTCGCGCATCATGTCGGTGGTGATGTTGATCTTTGGAATCTTGGCCGTTGGCGCACTGTTCTATCGTGTCATGGCTGGATTCTTTGTGCCGCTGTTTTTGGCCGCGTTATTGGTCGTGCTGTTTCGCCCGGTTCACGAATGGATATTTGTAAGAACGGGGCATCGGCGTCGATTGTCGGCGGCCGCCACGACGGGTTTGATCCTGAGCAGCGTCTTGCTGCCGATTCTGTTGACCATTTCGATCGCGGCGGGCCAGTTCACGGCCATGATCAGCCAAGTGAACTTCAATGACTTGACCGAGGCACTCGATCGCGCTCGGGCTCAGTTGGGCATTTCGCTTGAACACGCCGATCGATTTCAAAGGCTGGACGAATTGGCCGATTCGCTGGACAAGCCCGATGATGCCCGCGTGCTGCTCGGATCAATCAATGAGGCGAAGTCACTCGTGATGTTCTTGCAGAGCAACGTCGGGGGACCCGCCACAGCGGAAGCGGCAGCGGATATCGCAATCGAAAAGCTTGAAAGTTTTTCCGATGCCGTGCGTCAGCAGAACGAGCAATCTGGTACGGCTTCACCCTTACCGGCAACACTGGATACCGACGCGGATATCGACGATTCGGACGTTCAAGGATTGGCGGCAACGGGTGTGGAAGAAAACGCATCGATCGAGCAGGAAGAACTGGAAACGCGAGAGCCCTTTCATCGTCAGTCGTTGAGTGCCGCCGCTTCGATACGGACTTGGATGCACGCCAAGCTGGGCGGTTCGCTGCGCAGCCAAGTTCGCTTGCTGGCGAATCCAAGTGAGCAGGATTTCGCGGAACTGCTTGGCCGCGCGCGAGAGTCGTTGCAGCCGCGATTCGTCCGGCTGACCAGCGCAACAGGCGGATTCCTCGTTCAACTGACAATCGGTTTGATCATCTTGGTGATCGCCGTTTACTTTTTTCTGATCGATGGGCCGGCGATGGTTCGCACCCTGATGCGGCTCAGCCCGCTCGATGACAACTACGAACGGCGGTTGTTGATCGAGTTCGATCGTACCAGTCGCGCCGTTGTGCTGGCCAGCGTCTTGAGCGCGTTGGTGCAAGGCATTCTGGCGGCGATCGCGTTCTATTTCCTGGGATTTCATTCGGTGATCTTGCTGTTCTTGATCACTTCTTTGATGGCCTTGGTACCGTTCTTGGGTGCGGCGTCCGTTTGGATCCCGTGTGCGATTTGGCTGGCCGCGGTGGATCAACGCTGGACCGCGGCCATCTTTTTGGCGATCTACGGTGCCACCGTTGTTTCGTCGATCGACAACGTGATCAAGATGTTTGTGTTGCACGGCAGGTCGACATTGCACCCGCTCTTTGCACTGCTTAGCGTTCTCGGTGGAGTTCAGGTATTCGGCCCGATCGGTATCTTGGTTGGACCGATGGTTGTCGTGTTCCTGCAAACGCTGCTAGAAATACTGAATCATGAACTCGGCGCGAAAGAACCGGCGACGTTAGACACATGAGTTAGCTGGCCAATTCCAACGAACCGTTTACGCAACAAGCTGCTCGAAATGACACGCTCTATGAACACCTTTGAATCGGTTTGCCATCAGGCCCGTCAAGCAGCGATGCTTCGAACGGCCGCAGAAACGTTGGAATGGGATGATCGGACCGGGCTTCCCGCAGAGGCCGGTGGATATCGGGCCCAGCAAATTTCGATGCTGAGCACGATGGTGCATGAACTGCGCACCGACGCAAAGTATGGCGAACAGCTGTTGGAATTGTCCGAGCAACTTTCGGGCGAAGATCCGTGCAGCGATCAAGTCGTGACCGTCCGGGAACTGCTGCGTGATTGGCACCGTGACTGCAAGTTGCCGTCGGATCTCGTCGAGAAGATTTCGTCGGCACGCACGCTGGGGCAACAGAAATGGGACGAGGCTCGCTCGGCGGATGACTTTGATTCGTTTGCGCCCAGTTTGAACCAAATCATCGATCTGAAACGTGAAGCTGCCGAGCGTATGGCCGAGGGCACCCAGCGTTTGCCCTATGAAGCGTTGATGGATGAGTATGAGCCAGACGCAAAGATTGATGAGTTACAGTTGGTATTTGGTGACTTGCGACGACCCTTGGTCGCTTTGATACAAGAGTTGTGTGACGCGCCGAAACAACCAGATACCTCGGTGCTGCACGGCAAATTTCCGGTCGAAACGCAGCGTAGGTTTTGTGCGGACTTGGCCCAACGCGTTGGATTCGATTTTCGCCGCGGGCGGCTCGATGAAACCTCGCATCCGTTCTGCACGACCTTGGGACCACACGATTGCCGCATCCTGACGCGCTACGACGACTCATTCGTGTCCAGCGGCTTGTTCGGAATGATGCACGAAGCCGGTCATGGAATGTATGAACAAGGATTGCGATCGGATTGGTTTGGATTGCCGCCAGGCAGCTACGTTTCGTTAGGGATTCACGAGTCCCAATCGCGAATGTGGGAAAATCAGGTCGGCCGAAGTCGTCCGTTTTGGCAATGGCTGTTCGATGATCTTAAGCAGAGTTTCTCGTCACAAATGGATGCGGTGACGTTGGATTCTTTCTATGCGGCCATCAACGCGGTGCAGCCCAGTCTGATTCGCGTCGAAGCCGATGAGGTGACTTACAACTTGCACATCATCATTCGATTCGATCTGGAACAGCAATTGATCGGCGGAACATTACCTGTCAAAGATTTGCCGGACGCTTGGAATGATCGATACGAAAACGATCTGGGTATCCGGCCTGCGTCAGATCGCGATGGTGTCCTGCAGGACGTTCACTGGGGTGCCGGGCTGTTTGGGTATTTCCCAACGTACTCATTGGGCAACATGACGGGGGCCCAGTTATTCGCTGCCGCGGAACGCGAACTCGGAAATCTTGATGACGACTTTCGTCACGGCAGGTTTGCCCCGTTACTCGACTGGATGCGGCGAAATGTCCATCAACCGGGACGCCGACATACCGGCCCCGAGTTGGTTCGGCAAGTTACCGGCAGACCGCTAGAGGCGACGGATTTGGTCACGTACCTGCGAGGCAAACTGCGCCCACTTTACGGGCTCGAAGAACCTGTCTGAGCCGTGAATCGGTGTTTCTGCCCCTGAACTGAAACCTCGATCGGGTTACACTATTTGTCGGTTCATGCAATCTTTCGGACGTTCTCGGCGAGGCGGAAATTGTTTGGAACCGGCGCCCAAGGCGACTCACCGTTTAAGCTACCTCTGCAGGTTCGAAGATGAATTTTGCCACCTGTCCGCACTGCAACGACCCCATTCGTTTGCCTGAATCGGCGTTGCCCGAGGGCACGCAAGCGAAGTGCCCATGGTGCTTGGAATATTTCACGGTGGATGAAATTTCTCAGCAACTACCGCCGATGGTCGAATTGTTCGATGACGCAGGTTTGCCAATCGATGCGGTCTCGGCTTCGGCCGGTTTGGGATCCGTCGTCGCCGCGGAGGCCATCAATGATCCAGAGCCCTTGGATTCGGACTCGATCGAGATCGCACAAGGGATTGGCGAAGAGCTTGGTGAAGACCACGACGATCAGGCAACACAACCTGAGTTCGACCCCAACACCGAGACGTGGAACGATAACGACGAGCCGACCGAACACGGATTCGCCACGACCGACGAAACCGTCGCTTTCGAAACGGAACTGGGTGAGAACGAACCTTTCGAGGTGATGGAAGACCCATCGGCTGATGACGACGCGAACGACCAGGACGGTGTGATGGAGATCGACGATAACGCGGATGTAGTGCCCGATCAGGACGAACCAGGTTTGCACGACTTTCGCATCGAAGAATCTGGGGCGGTCTCTGATGACAGCTACGAAGTTGTCTCGGATATCAATACAGGGCTTGATTCCTCTGACCTGAACGCCGGGTTGTCTCCGATGAGGGTCAAGTCGAGTGCACGCTCGAAACCCAAGAAGTCCGGTCTGCGCACTCTGCTTGGCATCGCCTTGGGCCCGATCTTCGCTCTGCCGATCGCCGGCCTGATCTTTTACTTGCTGGGAACCGACTTGGGGTTCTGGCCGCTCGACGGTGGTCGCAGCGAAAAACCGAGTGTGCAGGCCTCGCCGATCGACACGAGCCACTTTGACCCGAAGCCAAGACCGGATGCGATCACGGCCGACGTGCCCTCGGAGGATGACGTAAGTGCATCCGACCTTGCGACAGAGGACCCTGTGCCTCAAACGCTTGCGTCGAACAACGCAAAGCTGAATTCAGATACTGTTATCGCCGACAGCGTGACACTGGATGATGGATTCTGGGCGCCGCCCGAACTGTCAGAACCGTTGCCTGCGGAAGCAAGTGGCGAAAATCCAATGCGGGTGGACGATTCGTTGTGGAGTGATTCCGCCGAACCATTAGCCGAGAACACGGCGCCGGGTAGTGTGTCGAAGGCCGATGTGTCCAAAGCCGACGTGTCGAAGGCCGAACAGAGCTTGCCCGAGCAGGGCCTGCCCCAAGTCGTGCCGGATAAACCAAGTCCCGCCAATTCGAAGCCGGACAAGGTCGCCGCAAATCCACCCGAGGTCAGCCCTACGCCCAAGAAAGGGCCTAAAGCGAGAAAAAAGCCACAGCCGCGCGAGAATGCGAATCGCTTGGCTGGAAAAGAATCGGTCTCGGATGAAGGATTGTTGATCACCAACGAGCCGGAAATCGTTTCGGCTGCGAAACCTAAGGTAGCCGCCTCGAGCACCGAAGCAACACCGAAACCAAACATCAAACTCGAATCACCACCTGAGAGTGAAACTGATAAAGCGGTCGCTGACGCTCGGGAAAAACTGGGCAAGCTAAACGTTTTGGCAAAGACGTCGGACAAATACAAACCGATGCTCGCATGGACCTACGCTGCTGTCGCAAAGGTGGGCGACGTGCACCAAGGCCCGAGCGATGACAAGTTGACAGGATTGCTGTCCGACCTGAAACAGTCGGTCCACCTAGATGATTTTGCGGCGTCGACGCCACAGTGGATCAGCTATCCGAAAAGGACGTCCGAAGGAGTTGTCTTGATTGGGCGCCCTGGATCGAACGGGACTGGGCCCACCATAGAACTCCCGTCGGGAGAAACGATCTCGATCAAAACCGACTCGGTCGCAATGCCTGGCAACGATAAAGTGGTTGCGATTGGCCGTATCGAAGGCCAAACGCCTGACGTCCGAGTCCGATTGGTTGCCGCCGCCCAAGCTAACTGAGCGCCTTATGACCAGCACGGACCAACCTCAGGGCGAAAATCGCGTTGATGGACAAACCGGCGACACGCTGATTGAAACACTGACCTTTGGCTTGACGATTCCCGAACGAGCGGCGCGAAGTGTATCGGCCATTGTCGGTGGGCTGGTCAACGAATCCGCAGCAAGGTTGATACCGAGTGCGTTTCGTAGCTCTCGTAGCTATACCGTTTTCGTTCAGCAAGCGTTGGACATGATGGTTCACGATGTCGGTGGCGTTGAAAATCCCAATGTCACGGTTCAGCAAGAGCAAGATTCGCAACTGGCGCAAAAGGCCGTCGGCGGTTTGTTAGACGTTGCCGGCGCGGCCACACTGCACTTGTCACCGATGACCGTCTTGGCGGTCTTTAGCGATCTGGCGTACGGTTCGGGCGTCTATCTATCAAAGCTCAGCGAGGAACTAAAGCGCGAAGGAATCATCGACGAGGATTCCAGCATCGACCACGTTTCTGACCTGATCCAGGCGCTGCAAACGTCAAGCTCGAAAGCAGCGGATGTTTTTGACACGCCGCCAGTCAGTATTGAAGGGATTCGCGATACGATCGAACAACTGAGTGAGGAGATCGGCAAAGCGGATCCGCGAAAGCTGGTTCCTCAAACTGAACTGGCACGGATGTGGTCCGAGATGGAAGACGCCGCATCAAAGGCGGATGTCGGCCTGTGGGACGTCAGCACAACCATGACGATGTATGCCATGAACCGCATCACGTTAACTTCACGAGGCGCTTTGTCGACAATCAACGTGGCAACCAGCTTGCTGGACGAACATATCCTGGGTCACTACGGTGACGCGTTAAACGAGATCGCCGACAACGGACTGTACGCAACGCTGTCGGATGCCGCGACGCCATATCTGGGCGCGGTTTGGCAGAACTTTGAAAGCGAGCGTGAGACTTGGACCGAAGAGTTGATCACGGGGCGGATGATCGGTAAAGCGTGGCAGGGCGTCCGTGGCTGGTTTTCGGCAGAGGCAGAAACGTCGCAGTCAGCACAAGGATTGGAAAGTCCAGACGACGACAGCGACGACGTTTCGAATCATCCAGCCGCCACGTAAGCGGCGAAATCAATCGAGGGTCATCGCTCACATCGGTGCATAAAAAAACGACCCGAAGCACGGTGTCTTCGAGTCGTCTCTATCAATGATCGGACGTTTAACCGACTGACAAGTCAGTCGACGTCACGTTGGTGTCAGATCAATACATGTCGTGATCGCCGCCGGTTCCGGCTTTGCCTGCCTTTGGCTTTTCGGCGACCAAGGCGTCACTGGTCAACAGCAACGTTGCGACGCTCGACGCATTTCCAAGAGCGGTTCGCGTCACCTTGGTTGGGTCAATCACACCGGCTTTGACCAAGTCTTCGTAGGTGTCGGTCAAGGCGTTGTAGCCTTCGTTGCCCTTCATCGCCAAGACTTTTTCGCAAACGATTCCGCCATCTTGTCCGGCGTTTTCGCTGATCATGGTCAGTGGAGCACGGCACGAACGAACGATGATGTTGTAGCCGATGATTTGGTCTTCGGTCAGATCACCGCTTGGCTTGACGCTGCCGCTGGCACGCAACAAGGCCACGCCACCACCTGGCAAAATTCCTTCTTCGACCGCAGCACGTGTCGCATGCAGAGCATCTTCGACGCGAGCCTTCTTTTCTTTCATTTCGCTTTCGGTCGCTGCACCGACGTTGACCTTGGCAACACCACCGGCCAATTTCGCCAATCGTTCTTCTAGCTTTTCGCGATCGTAATCGCTGGTGCACAGTTCGATTTCACGACGGATTTGGTCGATGCGAGCTTTGATGTCGCCGCTCTTTCCGCCACCTTCGATGATCGTCGTGTTGTCTTTGTCGATGATGATCTTCTTGGCGCGTCCGAGTTGCGGCAGGTCGACGCTTTCCAGCTTGATGCCGAGTGCATCGAAAATTGCTTGACCGCCGGTCAAGATCGCGATGTCTTCCATCATGGCTTTGCGACGGTCACCGTATCCGGGTGCCTTCACAGCCGCGACGGCAAAGGTGCCGCGCAGACGGTTGATGACCAACGTTGCCAGTGCTTCGCCGTCGACATCTTCGGCGACGATCAACAGTGGCTTGCCTTTTTCGACAACCTTTTCCAACATCGGGACCAAGTCCTTGATGTTGCTGATCTTCTTTTCGAAAACCAAGATGTAAGCGTCTTCGAGCACAGCTTCCATCGTTGCGGGATCGGTCACGAAGTAAGGTGACAGATATCCGCGGTCGAACTGCATGCCTTCGACCCACTCTTGTTCCGTTTGCAGGCTCTTGCCTTCGTCAACGGTGATGACGCCGTCTTTGCCCACCTTGCTCATCGCATCGGCCAGCAAGTCACCGATTTCGCGGTCGTTGTTGCTGGCGATCGTTGCGACGTTGGCCATCGCCTCTTGGTCTTTGACCTTCGTGGCCATCGAGTGCAGCTTTTCGGTGATGTCAGAAACGGCAGCTTCCATCCCGCTTTTCAGCTGGATGGGATTCACGCCGGCGACAACTGCTTTGAGGCCTTCGTTAAAGATGGCTTCCGCCAGGACGGTCGCAGTCGTGGTACCGTCACCGGCAACATCGCTCGTCTTGCTGGCGACTTCGCGAACCATTCGGGCGCCCATGTTTTCATAGACGTCTTCCAGGTCGATTTCTTTTGCAACGGTCACGCCGTCTTTGGTGACGGTCGGGCTGCCGAAGCTCTTTTGCAAAATGACGTTGCGACCCTTCGGGCCCAGCGTGACCTTGACGGTTCGGGCCAATTTGCCGACGCCGCGGCGAATCGCTTCCCGGGCTTCTTGGTCGAATGCGATGATTTTAGGCATGAGAAACTGTATTCCGTATAGCTGTGAATAAGAGTGTGAATCGAATTTGGATCAATCGATGCTCGGCCGTGTCTCGGGCCGAACCGAATCGATTACTCGACAACCGCCAAGACATCGTCTTCGCGCATCAACAGATATTCGACGTCGTCGATTTCGACCGTTTCGCCGGCATAGCTGCTGAACAAGACCTGATCGCCCGTCTTCAGTTGGCTTTCGGCGCGTGTGCCGTCATCAAGTAATCTGCCGCTTCCGATTGCGACGACAGTACCGCGAGCCGGTTTTTCGCGAGCCGAATCAGGCAGCACGATCCCGCCAGCGGTGGTGTTTTCGCTTTCCTCGCGCTGCACCACGATACGTTCGCCCATGGGCTGCAATCGAATTTTCGCGCTCTTCTTTGTGGCAGTCGCCATCTCCGTGACACCTTTTCTGTTCGGGGAAACAATGATTGAAGTGATCGAGTTTGTTGGAAACGGTATGGAACGTTCCGCCCGCTTTGACCGATCGGTTTGTCTGTTGCCGTGTCCGCCTGTCTCGCGCAGCGATGGCAGCGAACCCGATGGGAGCCACCACCTACAGCAAGCCGCGTGCCGTACTTGCAAATATGTATCTAAGCCACATTGCAGCAACGGTTTACGGCAATTGGCGTCCCTTGCCCACCGCACGCAATGTCCATTTTGGCAGGAACTGCCGCTTTGCCCCAGCGCTGGAACTGACACGCCGTCGAGTGACGCCGCCTTTGACGTCGAAATGGGGCGGCAACCACGGCCAATTCATCCACGACGGCCCGCCAGAGATCAGAACCGGCGTTCGCTGACGGCATCGTGCCCGAAATGGGTGCGACCGGCGACCAGGGCCACCGCCGCGCCGGCAACGAAACCACCGATGTGAGCCCACCAAGCGACGCCCGTCGTCGCACCGCTGGACAGCCCACTGAACGTTTGCATCAGGAACCAAAACCCCAAAAACAGCGGAGCCGGAACAACAAACACTTGTATGAAAATGAATAGCGGCAGCACCGCCTGAACTTTCGCGTGGGGATAGAACCATGCGTACGCTCCCATCACACCCGCAATCGCGCCACTTGCCCCAATCGTTGGAATGGGGCTTGTGGGCGCCGAGAAAAAATGGGCAACCCCGGCAAGGACGCCAGTCCCCAGGTACAACAGGGCGAACCCGACGTGCCCCAGCCGATCTTCGACGTTGTCGCCAAAGACATAGAGAAACCACATGTTTCCCAGGAAGTGCATCCAGCCGCCATGCAAGAACATGCATGTCAGTACGGTTGCCCAAATCGGAATCGTCGGTGCGGCAACCTCGCGCTCGACGACCGCCGAACGAACTTGCCCAAACTGGTCTTGAACCTGCACTTGCTGCCGAATCACCGGCACCACATCGGGCTGGCTGAACCGAGCCGGAACCATGCCGAATCGCTCGACGATCAGGTTGCCGTCCTTGCCGGCCGACACCTGAAACAGGAACGCCAACGAACAAATCGCGATCACCACATAGTTGATCAACGGAAACGTTCGGCTGGGAATATCGTCGCGAAGCGGGATCATGTCAGGTCGATTATCGTATTGGCTTTGATTCGGACAACCCGACTAGCATCTTCCTTACGGCGGAACCGGTACACCCATGATCCAACCGATATCTCTGTTACTGAAAAAGTCTTCGCTACGGCAGCAGTCGCTCGCGATTCTGATGGCTTTATTCGCGTGCAGCCCAACGCAAGCGCAGGAAAGTTATCCAGTCCACCCGGACACCCTGCCACGCGAGGGCGTTCCCAAAGGCGTTGTGACCGAGCACCAGTTCTCGCAAAGCCAGATCTATCCGGGTACCGAGCGAGACTACTTCGTCTACGTGCCGTCACAATATGCCCCGGGCCAACCGGCCGCCCTGATGGTCTTTCAGGACGGCGCAAAGTACGTGCAAGAAAAAGGCGGCTATCGCATTCAGAATGTCTTTGACAACCTGATCCACCGCGGCGAGATGCCCGTCACGATTGCAGTCTGCGTGAATCCCGGAATCGTGCCTGGCGGCGACGGAGCACAAGCGAGATACAACCGCAGCTTTGAATACGACACCGTTAGCGATCGGTACGCGTCGTTCTTGATCGATGAATTGATCCCCGAGGTCCGAAAGTCGTACGCGATCACGGATGACCCGAATCTGCGCGCCATCGCCGGCAGCAGCAGCGGCGCTATCGCGGCATTTGGCGTCGCTTGGCATCGCAGTGATCAGTTTCGTCGCGTCTTCAGCACCGTCGGAACCTACGTCGGTTTGCGCGGCGGCAACGAATACCCGACCCTGATCCGCAAGACCGAACCGAAACCACTTCGGATCTTTCTGCAGGACGGTCGCAACGATCTGAATATTTACGGCGGCAGTTGGTGGAATGCGAACCAAACAATGCTGTCGGCCTTGCAGTGGGCGGGATATCAAGTGAAGAACGAATGGGGCGATGGCGGGCATAACGGCAAACATGGGGCAGCGATCTTTCCCGATGCGATGCGTTGGCTTTGGCAAGACTACGATCGGACAATCCAGGTCGATGTTGCTGAGCACCCCGAGATTGAACCCCGATTGATCGAAGGCGAATCTTGGGAATTGGTCAGTGAAGGCCATAAGTACACCGAAGGCCCGGCGCTTGCGCCCAATGGTGACGTGTATTTTATCGATGGCCCCAAAGGCGAGATCTGGAGAATCGGTGCCGGTGAAAAGCGAGCGACGCGGTTCGCCGACGATCTGCCCGGCGTTAGCGCGCTGATGTTTGACGCGCAGGGACGCCTGTTCTGTGCTCGAAACAAAACGATGAAAATGACGCGGATCGATCCTGATGGCGCAAGAACCGATTTAATGTCGGGCGTTTCCTGCAACGACTTGGTGGTACTCGATCATGGGATCTATTTTACCGGGCCGACCGAGCAAGCGGTTTGGTATTTACCGATCGATGAGCAAGGGAATGCACGCGAGGGTGCCACCCCGATCAAAGCCGGTACCGGGCCACAGAAGCCGAACGGTTTGATCGTTACACCCGACAAGCGGTTCCTGTTGGTCGTCGACGCAGAAGGTCGTTACGTTTGGTCGTACAAAATCGATATGACCAATGGCGAACTGCTTTACGGACAACCGTACAGCTACATCCACACACCGCAAGACGACATGATGGGTGGCGCCGACGGCGTCACGATGACCAAAGACGGGTCGTTGTTGGTCGCGACGAAACTAGGGATTCAGATTGTTGATCCGCCCGGTCGCGTGCACTTGATCCTGTCACGGCCTAGTTTGACCGGCAAGCTTTCTAATTGTGTTTTGGCCGGAGACGAAATGGGCACGCTGTACGTCACGTGCGGAAACAACGTCTATCGCCGAAAGACAAGACTTGACGGCATCGCACCGTGGCAAGCCCCGGTCGTCCCCAAAAGGCCGAGGCTGTAGCGTCAGGAACACGTCTCAGTAAGGCGGATTCTTTTGGACCGATGCGATCTTGATGGATGTGACTGGGGTGAAGGGCGTTCGGTCGAATCAGTACGGCAAGCGCACGAAAAAGCCGGCCGCACATCATGTGCGGCCGGCTCATCGTTCGCTGCTTTGTCAGAACTTCGTCTGCCTGATCCTTCATTGAGACAGTGGCCTGGCGGAAAACGTCGGCAATTAAATCAGCGATGTTTCCCGCGGCAGAGAAAAAATAGGGAGCGACATCCGTGTACACGATAAATAGGGGCAGTATTTACCGTCTGCGTTATCCTTAGTGCATCTCCCGAAGATTATGCGTCGCATTCCTTGCAAACGCTCCACGACGACCGATTCGTTCGGTCCGGCTCAATGGACAAAGTGATTTGACATGCAAAGACTTGGCAATACATGTGCAACCACCTGCTAGCGAGCAAACTTACAAAACAAGGCGCCGCTCATCGGAGGCAAGTCGGATCGGAGACGCAACATTGCGTGCTAACGATCGTTGAATCGAAACGTTGATGGCTGCGGTAAGCAAGCTCTCTCAGAGAATAGCAGCAAGGATGCTGGTGGCGGGGAGGCGAACCAATGAATGCAAGCAGGCTTGAGTCATTCAAGTTTCGCATGAACCATTCTCCAACGTTAAGAAAGCGAAGCGGGATGAGTTTTACGTGCTTCGCGTGAGTCACTGTTACGGTCGCAGAATTTGGCGTTAGTGCATCGCGATGTCAACAACAATCTCATGCAACTTTCTCATTTCTTTTTTCTTGCATCTGTGAAAGCCTAGAAATACCGAGACGGATGCGCAAAAACTTTTTTGTCATCACGTCACCGTCACTGGCAGGAGTTGTCGAACGCGAAAGTTTTTATTACGCGGCCCGATTTCTCCATCGCGTTCACGCTGACATTGGGTGACAGCAACACCCGATCAACTCGGCTGGGCGTGTGATTGAGATTGGCGAACCGAGTGCCCCAGCAACACGAGGCGAGCCGCCGACGCTAAGATACTGGCTTGCGTCGCATCGTGTGCGAATGTGCCACGCACGAGCGGCAGCGCGTCATGTCGAAGCGTACGAGTCGATGCGAGCGTTCATGATCGTGCAAATTATGATCGTGCAAATGTAGTGAATGCGCAAATACAGTGAACAATTACGGAGCGGTGCGTCGGAGCGAGCTCGTTATTCGGGCATGGCTTTCGTCTCGGCGTGCTAGCGAGACAATGATGTAAAGTGTGCCTTTCGTCACAGCTGAAACAATCGCCCTGTCACGCGACCAAGATACACGCATGGCCCGTGCCGATACCGTTGTCTTTTTCTGTCAATCTATTCTTTTCTGCCAAACGGTTCCTTGAACGATCAAAGCAGCGACGAATCACGTGACAACGTTCAGCATCGTTGGTCTCGGCAATACGTCAAAGAGATGCAACAACTCTTAGGCGCGGATGTCTGCCGGCGTTTGGCAATTTATGACCTGCCCGACAAATTCTTGCTCTCGGTGATCGTGCCGGTCTATAACGAAAGCAAGACAGTCAGCATCGTTATTGATCGACTTCGACAAACCGGTCTGCCGCTTCAAATCGTCCTGGTCGACGATGGCAGTGTGGACGGAACATTCGATGCCATCTCGCATTTACAGACCGACCCCGACATCACCATCTTGCAGCACGCAAAGAACCGCGGAAAGGGAGCCGCGATTCGTTCTGCTATTTCGGAAACCACTGGCGATGTGATCGTCATCCAAGATGCAGACCAGGAATACGATCCGAATGATTTCCGCTTGCTGCTGCAACCGATCATCGAGAACCGTGCCGACATCGTTTACGGCACGCGCTACGGTCACAGCGATCGACAGCTATCACCGTGGTGGCACCAAGCTGTTAACGGTTTTATCACGTTGTTGGCCAGTATTGCGATCGGTCGCCGCTTTAGTGACATCGAAACGTGTTACAAGATGGCCAGACGCGAACACTTCCTTGCCATTGCGGACCAACTGAAAGAAGACCGCTTTGGAATCGAGATCGAAATCTCGGCACGATGGGCCCGCCGAAATTTGCGGTTTTCCGAACGCCCCATTCAGTACCACCATCGTTGGTATGATGAGGGTAAGAAGATCGGGTGGCGTGATGGGGTTCGCGCATTGTGGTGTATCGGAAAGTACGGACTGTTTCGCCGATAAACCAGAAAAAATTTGACCTTCGAACCGAATCGCGGTAGTTTGACCGAGTTCTTTCTTGGCGCAACCAACACCGATTTCAAGGAGGCGGAAGTCGACATGACAGATGTTGAAGTCTTACGAACGGCAACACCGACCGCCGTCGGTGCCGTCTCGGGCCAGTCGGTCGGGGCGAATCAGCCGCAAGAATCGAATGCGACCAAGCCAGTTCTGGTCGTGAACTCTGCGTTCCTGCAAGAGATCAAGGACAGCAATCCTGACCTGTGGCACGCGATGCATCAATTGCGCCAACTTTGCGAATCCGAGGGAATGCCCTCGCCGCTGCTTCGCAGCTTGGTACGCCTGCTGGACGACTTGCGCGACCGCTGGGCTATGCAATTCGCGCTAGAAGAATCATACGGGTATCTGAAGATTCCCGCTGCGTCCCCGGTCGATCCATCGGCGGATCGATTCCCACGCTGGAAATCGGACTTGGCCGAAGCGGCACAATCGCAACATTGCAATTTGTATCTGATGATCAGCGACCTGGCCGAACAGGCCGAAGAGCTGCAGTACCGCGGTGTCACGATGGAGCAATTGAATCGATTGATCGAACGCGCGCGTGATTTTGATTGCGCGGTCCGTGAACACGAACAGCGCGAACACGCCCTGATCGAAGACGCATTCCCGGCGCGCCAGTGACACGGCATCGCAACACGGACGATTGATCAGTCCGTGACGCACAGAAAGTCCGTGACGCACAGAAAGTCCGTGACGCACAGAAAGTCCGGGCCAAAAAGTCCGGGAATAGGTAGTCCGGGCACAGAAAGTCTGGACATAGAAAGTCTGAGTACAGGAAGTAACGGCAAGTTACCGATCGTTACGGTTCCCCTGGGGGGGCACGCTATCGGTGCTATTCCATCGGAAATCCTGTGGCGGCGATTGCGGCCGTGATCGTCACCGCCGAACAAACTTCCTAATCACTCTTGCACAGGCGTTCGATGCTCGACACCAATACAATCGGACACTGATGGGCATCCTGATTTCATTCTGCGAACAAAGTGCCGATTTGCACCTGGAAGCATTTGCAAAATGACAGCATACTTATGAGGTGGTAGGCCGTTGTCAGCGGCAGTTCAGTCTACTGGGGCTTTAACGGAGTCAAACATTGTGATCGGCGACTCGATAACCAAGCCGATGGAGATCCTGCTGGTCGAGGATGGCTTGACGGATGCTCGGATCACCATTTTGGCACTTCGACGCAGTCAGGTGCACCATCGATTGACACTCGTTCGAACGGTCAAGGAAGCGATCCAGTTCTATCGCCGCGAGGGAATCTTTGCTCGCGCCCCGAAGCCCGACCTCATGATGCTGGACATGATGCTGCCGGATGGTTCTGGCATTGATATTCTGGAAGCACTCGGCGACATCCAAACCGACGACTTCCGCACAACAACAGTGGTGCTGACGGCCTCGGCCGATGATTCGCTAAAACAGCGATGCGCCGAATTGAATGTTCACGATTACATCAGCAAGCCCGTTCAAGAGAGCGAGTTCATGCGAGTGGTTCGCGATCATAAGAAGCTGATGATCCACAGCACGCCGTTGTTGTCCGAATCGCCGTAAGACGATCGAGCGAACCAGCCAGTCACGCGGTGAATCGCCGCCACCACGGATCGCACCAACGGCTCGGCAAAATCCCTGGTGACTAAACGCAGGTCGCAAAACCTCGACCGCGAACTGGGTGCGACTTATTTGCGGCGCGCCGTTACGATTCGGACTTCGGCTGTCTTGATGTCGAACGCCATTCCGAGATCGATTGAAACACGACAAAAAACGTTGGCACAAATAGCAGCGCGAAAACGGTTGCCGCGGTCATCCCGCCAACCACCGCGACACCAACGGCACGACGGCTAGCGGCACCTGCACCGCTTGCGATCACCAGCGGCAGGAATCCCAGGATCGACGAAAATGCGGTCATCAAGATCGCTCGAAAGCGCAAGCTGGCCGCATTGATGGCAGCTTCTTGTATGCCAACGCCGGCCTTTCGTTGTTCGCTTGCAAATTCGACAATCAGAATCGCGTTCTTGCTTGCCAGTGCAACCAGCAACACGATCCCAATTTGTGTATAAGTATTGTTGTCGCCGCCGGTGATCATCAACGCAATCACCACGCCGAGTGCGGCCAAAGGAACGACCGCCACGACGGCTGCGGGATTGGTCCAGCTTTCATACTGAGCTGCCAAGACAAGAAACACGAAAACGAACGCGAGCCCGACAATCACAAACTGGCCACCGGATGCCTCTTTCTCTTGAAACGACATTCCGGACCACTGAAATCCGTATGAGTCCGGCAGTTCGGTCGCCGCAACCTGTTCCATCAGCTCAAGTGCCTGTCCGGAACTGACCCCGGGTGCTGCTGCTCCGGTGACCGTTGCACTGGGATAGAGATTGAATCGGCGCACGACATTGGGACCGAAATCGTCTCGTACGGAGACAACCGCACCCAGCGGCACCATCTTGCCGTCCAAATCGCGAACTTCCAACGCCGTGATATCATCAGTGGATTGACGGAATTGCGACTCTGCCTGAATCCGAACCTGGTAGGTGCGGCTGTTGTACGTGAAATCGTTGACGTACGCCGACCCGAGCGACGCTTGCAATGTCGAATAGATATTCGTCAGTGGAACGCCCATCGTTTTCGCTTTTGTACGATCCACATCGACGAACAACTGCGGCACGTTGGCGCGGAAGGAGGTGTTGACCGCACCGAGACTTGATTGCTGGCGAGCCGAATCGACCATGCCGTCGGCCACGGCCTGCAATTGTTCGTATCCACCGCTGCCGCGATCCTGAAGTTCCATCTGGAAGCCTCCTGACATGCCCAATCCGTCGATCGGTGGCGGCGTAAACGAGAACAGGATCGCTCGCTGTTCCGACGCGAATTCCTTTCGCAAACGTTGTTGGATCGCAGCGATGCTCTTTTCAGCGGATTCCCGTTCTGACCAGTTGTCCAATACCAGTACGGCGAACCCGACGTTAGAACCTTGGTTTCCGCCCAGCAAAGAGTACCCGGTCACACTGAGCCAACTTTCGACGCCAGGCGTGTCGGCAAAGATCGAATCCAAATCCTTGATCACTTCGTCGGTGCGTTCTTTACTTGCCGCATCGGGCAGTTGAACGTCGACAAAAATCGCTCCCTGGTCTTCGTCGGGCACAAACCCTGTCGGAATCGATGTGAACATCCAGCCGGTCAACGTCAGCAGGGATAAAAACACCAAGCTCACGGCCGCGGTGAGCCGCACCATGCGTGCAACCACCGCTCCATAAGCACGCGTGATGCGGTCAAAAATCGCATTGAACCCGCGAAAGAAAAAGAAGCGTTTCTCGGTCGGGGCTCGAAGAAAAATACCGCATAACGCCGGACTGAGCGTCAGCGCGTTCAGCGTGCTGATGACCACCGCGCCTGAAATCGTCAGTGCAAACTGGCGAAACAATTCGCCCGTGATGCCGCCCATGAATGCGCAAGGGACAAAGACGGCAAGCAACACCAGGGTTGTCGCGATCACGGGTCCGGTGATTTCCGCCATGGCTTTGACCGCCGCGTCTTTCGGCGACAAGCCGTCGGCCAAGTGGCGGCTGGCATTTTCAACCACCACAATGGCATCATCGACCACGATTCCGATCGCCAGCACAATCCCGAACAGCGACAACATATTCAACGAGAAACCGATGCCGTTCATGATCGCGAACGTGCCGATCAACGAAACAGGGATCGCGGCAACGGGCACGATCGTGGCGCGCCAATCCTGCAAGAACACAAAGATGACGATGACCACCAGGACCACGGCCAAGGCCAACGTCGAATAGACTTCGTTGATCGACGCGACGACAAACTCGGTCGCGTCATAGCCGATGTTGTACTGCACGCCGGTGGGCCAGCTGGCCGCTTGGGAAAGCTCGTCCAGTCGCTGCGAGATCGCTTCGGCGGTCGCCAGCGCATTGGCACCGGGAAGCTGGTAGATCGCAAGGATCGCGGCGGGTTCGCCATTGAAACGTCCGGTCAACGAATACGTTTTACCGCCAAGTTCGACGCGCGCGATATCGCGAATTCGCAAGACGCGACCATTCTGGCCGGTGCGGATGATGATGTCGGCAAACTCATCGGCGTCGACCAATCGGCCCGCCGCATTGACGGACAATTGAAAGGGGGTGCCCGCGGGCGCGGGCGGGCTGCCTATTTGACCGGCCGCCACCTGGACGTTCTGTTCGCCGATGGCGGCAAGCACATCATCGACGGTCAGACCACGTTGCTTCAGCTTTCGCGGATCAATCCAAATCCGCATGCTGTAGTCGCCTTCGCCGAAGACCTGCGTGCTGCCGACCCCATCGATGCGGCTGATTTCATCCTGCAAGTTGAGTGTGTAATTGCTAAGGTAGCGAGCATCGTAGGCGTGATCGGGCGAAGTGATCGCGATGAACTGGATCGTTTGCGGCGAAGTCTTTTTGGTGGTGATGCCCTGCGCGCGGACTTCCGGGGGTAACGTCGCTTCGACCGAGCCGACCAAGTTTTGCACCAGCACCGACGCATTGTCCAAGTCCGCGCCAATTTCAAACGTGATCGTCAGGCTGTACGTGCCCTCATTGGTACTGGACGACGACATGTAGACCATGCCTTCGACTCCGTTGACCGCTTGTTCGATGGGCGCGGCAACGGTTTCGGCAATCGTCTGAGAGTTTGCGCCGGGATAAACCGCCGACACCTGCACCGTCGGTGGTGAGATCGGCGGGAACTTTTCGACCGGTAGCGCGCCGAACGATACGATGCCCGCAATCACGATGACGATCGAGATCACCGTGGCAAAGATGGGCCGGAATATGAAGAAACGTGACATAGCTGGTTTGGCATGCGGAACGACGAAACATTCGTCACTGCGGCTTGCTGCTGACCTCCGGTTCTGGCTTGGTGTCCGTCGCGCGATTGGCTTGGTCTTTCGCGTTTTCCTGTGACTCTGGTTGCTGGTCAGGCTCGCCTGCTGCCGCGCCCATGATCGCCGCCTGCAACATCGGGCTGTCTTCGGTGGAAAGTTCGATGGACGTCGGTGACACTTTCTCGCCCGCGCGGACTCTTTGGATCCCGTCGATCACAAACGATTCGTCCGCTCGCAACCCATCGGCGACTAGAACCCATCCGTCAAACGATTGGCCAAGCTCGACAGTACGCTGTTCAACCACGTTGCTCGAGTCGACCACAAACAGGTAGTCACCTTGTTGGCTGCGGGTGATCGCCTTTTGCGGAACCAGAATCGCATCGGCCACTTGCTTGACCGGCAAGCGAACACTGACAAACATGCCCGGCATCAGCAGATCGTTCGAGTTTTCGAACTTAGCCCGCAGCGAAAACGTTCCCGTGGATTGGTCGATGCCGGCTTGGTCGACGTAGTTGAGTTGGCCTTGCAACCAATCCTTGCCTTGCTGGTCATAATTGAGATAGACGGGGATCTTGGACCAATCCAACGGACCGGATCGTTGCTCTCGTGGCCGAGTCGCCGTCAAATCCAAGAGTGTCCGGTCACTGATGTTAAAGTACACAAAGATGTGAGCTCGGTTGACGATGGTTGCCAACTGAGAGCCATTTTCGACTAAGTTGCCGCGGTCGATCGTGGTGCGGGTAATCCGCCCAGCGATGGGTGCCGACACCGTGGTGTAGCTCAGATTCAATTCCGCGTTGGCGAGCGTAGCCTTGGCCCGCGATAGTTCCGCACCTGCGGCTTCGATGGATGCGTCAGAGGAACGCAATTGAGCGACCGCGGCATCACGTGTTGCGAGGGCTTGGTCATATTCCGATTGCGAACCGGCATTTTGATCGATCAGCTTTTTCGCTCGCTGCAACTCGTTCTCGGCACGCGTGACCTCTGATTCGACGCCTTGCTTGGCTGCCGTCGCCACCGAGATCGCGGCTTTCGCAGCTTCGACCGACGCCTGTGCCGATAGCCTTTCTGCTTCGTATTGATCGGATTCGATTCGATACAGTGGATCGCCCTGTTTGACGATCTGCCCCGGTTCGAACATCAACTCTTCGATAAATCCGCGCACCCGAGCGCTAACTTCAGCGCTTTCGAACGCTTGGGTCTCACCGTTGTTTTCGATGAACAGCGTCAATGGTTGCTGCACCGGACTCGCCGTCGTTACCGCTGGCGGTGGTGGTGCGATGTACTCGTTACTGGGACGCGAGCAACCGACAATGGCCAACCCCACCAGAATGCTAAGCGAAACAACACAACGCTGACTCATTTGAATTCCTGCATCAGTGATAGATTTTGAAGGTTGGACCAGCATTCTCAGCAAACCCCGACTCGGTGTTCTGGATCTCTCTGCATCGCCGTCGCATCAATCGGTCTGCTGTTTGTCGGAACCTGAACGCACGACTCATTGCCGAGCGTGAGCATTCGAGAACCAACCTTGCTAAGTCCATTGTGGCTGGACCACTGGTGACCAGGGGAAGTTTTGTGAAAGCAAACGAAGCGAAGCGATGGGACGAGAAACGAGAGCAGCATTGATGCCTGGTAAGGAACACGTCGACAAATGCAGAGCGTCGAAGTCAGCATTGATCTTGATCAAACACCGAGAGAGGCTCTCTCGATCCACGACACGGCGGCCTTAGGGTTGTCATGCGAATGCTCTCGCCGCCCCTGCCGGTTCCGATTGTAGCCAAAACCGTCAGCCATGTCGCGAATCGCGCAGCGCCACCGGATCGCTCACTCAGAATCGTGCGTCATGATCCGTGATTGCTGAGAAGATCACGTCGCGTCAATGCACTTTGCGGAAATCGTTCCAGAGACGACATCGGCAAAGAATGCCGAATACCGTCGGCTGCGTGAACGTATTAACGTCGGCTGCGTCAACGTAACAACCCAACGGCCAAAACCGTTGACAATCGTACGCGAGCGTGACTCGCCGCCGAAGTGCTAACGGCTTGTCGTTTCGGGGTGATCATCCCACAACGGAACGCGTTGGCTTTCGGGCAGCAACTCTCGGTTCGCACGTTCGGGGTCTTCTTGCGTCCAAGTCTCGCGCATCGATGGCGATTGAACTTGTCGAATGCTGCCTTCATCGCGCCACGTGCATTGGTACATTGTCGGTGCCCAACGCCGCTGTGGCAGCTGACTTGGATGCTTGATCAGACGCCACGCCCGTACGTGAAATCGCTTGTAGGATTTTGACCAGTCATAGAAGACCAGCTGTTGAAAGACTTCGCGTCCCTCTTCATCGATGTAGTGATTCAGCTCGATCAAGTCGACGTGCCGAGTCGTGACCGAGGGTGTCGTCGTTGCCGTAGGCGCGACACCTAGAACCAACCACGTTGCGAAGCTTTGCAACACATACATGACGACACTCCATCCAATTCTGCCCACCGGATTGTCCCACAAGCGCCCATCCCCGAAGCGATCGGCTCTCACTAACCTACTCTGAATATCAGTTGATTCCGCATGTGTACAGATCAAACTTTCGAACGGGTGTCTGTGGCGGTGATGCGACACGCTACAATCTTATCAATGTCATACATCCGACCATTCCTGTTCTATTTCGTCCTTGCCGCAGGACACGTGGCTCTGGCTTCGGAGACGTTGACAGAGATATCGATGGACGACTTGCCGAAACCGCCGGGAGAGGTAGGCGACTTGATTGATCGCGCGAATGTCTCGTTTCGGTTCGGACCACGGAGCTTGCTTGGCCGCGACGAATTAGATCGCGTGTCAAATCGCCGCCGCCGCTTAGCAGCGGAAACTCAGTTCGAAATGAAATACACCTACGCCACGAAAACGCGTTGGCGGATCGAGCGCCAACGCCAGCAGCGACAACTGGTCGTCAACGTTTCGTATCAAACACTGGACCTCAACTATTCACACGACGTTTGGTTTCGTGACGAACCGTCAGTGACAGAGTTTTGGGACGAGCGATTGGTGGGACACGAGCTGGATCATGTCCGCATTTCGTCCGATCCGATCATCGAGAAACGTTTCCAAGATTTGGTGCGCCAGAAAAACGAATTCACGCATCCCATTGACCAGGATACAGACGTTACCAAGGAAATGGTGCGCGAGCTGGTCGAAGATCACGTCCGCGGTGTATTTGACCAGATTATCAGCTTGGTCCGTATTCGTTACGAAGAACTTGATCGGGTGACCGATCACGGGCTGCGACCGATACCGCCCGACGCAAAAGCAAGCCAGTGGACGCGGCCGGCCGGAAAATCCGCTCCCTGAACGGGTCACCGCTAAGCGAGATTGCGATGCATCGTTTTTAACGTGGAGCCTCGGGGCGTTTCCTTCCTGACGTGATTTGCTGACTGACGGGCGACGACATCGCCAAACTTGCTTTTTCCGGCAGTACCATCGGCATTCCTGGCACACGCGGTTGTCGTCGGGGGTTTGGGCCATGCGGCTCGGCGTGGTACAGTTTGCCGCTTGAAGACGTCCGCCGAATGGCGTCCGCAGCCCGTCCCTCTTTGCTTTGGCAAGGAACCGATGACCGTCGATCTTTATGCGATTTGCCCATGCGGCAGTGGAAAGAAAATCAAATTCTGTAAGTGCAAGGACTCTGTGTCGGAACTCGACCTGGTCCTCAAGATGGTCGAAGGCGGCCAAGTCGTTCCCGCTTTGGACCGACTCTCAACCATCTTGCAGGAGCATCCTGACGCAGCGTGGGCGCTGGCGGTACGCGGCCGTCTGTTGCTCGACCTGCGCGAATACGACAGCCTTTCCGAAAATGCGGAACGTTTTATTCGCTTACAACCGAGCAATCCGCTCGCGCTGACCCAGCGAGCTGCGGCCAAGTTGTTTGCCGGCGACCTCGAGGAAGCGACCGGTTCGATGTTGGAGGCGCTAACCGAAAGCGGCCGCGACGTCGACACATTCGTTTTGGACGTCTCATCGGTGCTGGCGTATTCGCTCGCACAAGGCGGAATGTTCTTGACCGCTCGCGTCTATGCGACGTTGTCGATGATGGCTTCGGGATACGAAGGCGGTCGTACCGCCATGACCGTCTTGCAGCAGATGAATTCTGCACCGACGATCAACCAATTGCTCAAGGCCATTCCGGCGACCATCGAACGCCCGCTCGATGCGGACTGGGGCGAGCGTTACGACGAAGCAACCACATTGCTGCGCAGCAACAAGGTCTTGCTTGCCGAAAACAAATTCCAATCGCTGCAACGCACCCACGCCAACGAACCCGCCGTCTTGTCAGGACTCTTGACGTGCGCGATCTGGCGTGGCGATGCGGAGGCTCAAAGCGCGCTGCTGAAAAAGCTTTCCGGGTGCGAGAGTCTGGACTTTACCCAACGCACACGTTTCCTGGCGATGTCAGCGCTCGTGGAACCGGGAATGCCAAAAGTCGCCGTCGAAATCAAGAAGCTGACCGCTGACATCGAGGATGTCGATCAAGTCGAAATGGCGATGGCGGCGGACTCAAGATTTTTTGCATTGCCCAGCGAAATGCTCGGGCAAATGCGAGAGTCCGAAGACGACGTGCCGCCACGCGCGGGTTTTCAATTGCTCGATCGCGACAAGCCTGAATCGATCGAGAGCTTGCCTCCGGTGGACGAAATCCCCGAGGCCGAATCGCTAGTGCTGGTGTTCGGAAAACAAACCGATCGCGCGGCACGCATCGAAGCGCTCGACGTGCGAACGAAAGATCTGGACGATGTGCGCAGCCGGCTTGCGTCGGTGATCGACGGCGCCGAATTGAAAGAGGAAGCAGCCGAACCACTGCCGTTGCTCGTTGCGTGCCAGCCACCGATTGCGATGATCCGTTTCAAAGGCAAGCCGGGCGAGGCGCAGGCATCGCAACTGGAACTGATGGAACGCCGCATGCCAGAGAAGATCGTGACGGCTGAACTTGAATTGCTGGGCGGCAAATCGCTGCAAGACCTTGTCGCAGACGATTCGAAACGTCTTGAACGATCCGCCGTCGTGCAAGTGATCCAACAGTACGACGCGATCGTCGGCAAGGCTCAAGGCGTGGTGAGCAAGGTCAACGAACTCGCCCAACTCGAACCGCTGCCGACGATCAAACCTGATAAAGAGGCGATCGAAACGATCGACAATGCCGACCTGGACCGTGTCGATCCATCCGATCTGGATGTGGAATCGCTGATCTATCTGCTCCAGCGCGCACAGCAAATTTCGGCCAGTGTTGCGGAACAAAAATTTGCGAACCGACTGCTCGAAAGCGAGATGACGGAGGAACAACAGCCCGCAAAGCTGGTCGCCTACATGTCGTTGATCAATTCAGCAGGGTCAGCTGACAAAGCACTGGCATACTTGGATGAAGCGAAAAAGTTTGCGGCGACCACAGGTGTGTCCGATGCCTCACTATTGCTGAGCGAAGTAAGCCTGCGGTTGCAGTCCGGCGATCGCGACGGATTCCAGACTGCGATGCAAACGCTGTCTGAAAAACATGGCAACGATCCCGAAGTCATGGCACAACTGCAGCAGATGTTGATCTCGATGGGGCTGCTCCGGCCCGACGGATCGCCGCGAACGGCACCCTCACCCGCCGGACCGCCCGCCGCTGGCGGCGGCGAGGGCTCTGGTCTATGGACACCCGATAGCGGTCCTGCCGACGCCCCGGCCAGTTCCGAAGGCGGCGGAAAGCTGTGGGTTCCGGGTATGGATTGATTCGCTCGGGTTCATTGAACGAAACGATTCAACAAAATGTCCGTTCCCTCTTCGCGGCAATCCGACAGTGACTTCATGCGGTTGGCAATTGAGTTGGCCGGTCGTGGACAGGGTTTTGTCGAACCGAATCCAATGGTCGGCTGCATCATCGTGCGTGATGGCCAAGTCATCGGACAAGGCTATCACGAACGGTTCGGCGGACCGCATGCTGAGGTCAACGCAATCCGGTCGGTTACGGATGCGGCGATGCTGCGAGGTGCAACGGCCTACGTGACGCTTGAGCCGTGCTGTCACACGGGCAAAACGCCACCCTGCAGCGACGCGTTGATCGATGCGGGCATATCCAGGGTCGTCGCCGCAATGCGTGATCCGTTTCCGCAAGTCGATGGCGGCGGAATCCAACGGTTGCAGGAAGCCGGCATCGAAGCGACGGTGGGTGTGCTCGAGGATGATGCTCGATCGCTAAACGCGCCCTATTTGATGCGTCTCGGACATGCACGTCCGTTTGTGATTGCTAAATGGGCCATGAGTGCCGACGGCAAGATCGCGACCGCCACTGGCGAGAGTCAGTGGATCACCAATGATGAGTCGCGGCGGAACGTTCACCATCTGCGTGCTCGGGTCGATGCGATTGTGACAGGCATGGGAACCGTACTCGCCGATGACCCAATGTTGACGGCTCGAAACGTCGACCCAGTTGCTCGGACTGCGGCCCGTGTGGTGATGTGTCGGCAACGGGTTCCGCCGGCGGATTCGAAACTGATTCAGTCGATCGAAATTGCCCCCGTCCTGATCGTTGCGGGGCCCCAGATCAGCCCTTCCCACTTGAGCGACCTGCGAAATCAGGGTGCCGAAGTCGTATGTTGCGTGGACGATAATCCGGCGGCAATGATCCAGACGTTGCTTTCGACGCTAAATGACAGGGGGGCTACCAATGTGATGCTGGAGGGCGGCGGGCGACTATTGGCGAGCTTCGCCGAGGCCGGTCGCATCGACGAGCACCAAATCTTCGTAGCCCCCTGCACGATCGGTGGCTCGGATGCCCCCGGTCCTCTTGGCGGACGGGGAATCACGCGTTTAGCCGACGCGGCACGACTGCGATTACATTCAATCGAGACGTTCAAAGACGACGTCAAATTGACGTACCGACGCTGCCCATGAGACCAATTTGGTGTCGAAATGCGAAAGTGCGATCACGGAAATTCATTTTTTTTCGCGACCTTGGCAAGATAATTCACCAGATCAGCCTGCCAAAGCACACATTGCTGCCATTCAAATCTGGTGAGCAAAACTGCTCTTCATTTACTCGTAGAATTTTGACGATAACTGAAATTGGACTCGATTGAGTCCATTGGACTCGTCGGGCCGCGCCCGATGGAGGGCCGGCCCTTGCGTGTCCACCGCCATCAGAACAAGAGGTTCAGAGATGAGGTGGAATTTGCAGCTTGCCGTTCTGCTCGGCTTGTCTATTTCGGACGTGGCGTCTCTTGCACAGAGACCGCCCGATGATGAGCGTCTCTCATCAATTTCTGGGGAAACGGACCCCTCGGCGTACCGCGACGCCGGCTACTTCGATAGCGATGGCGTTGCCCGCTTTCAACTGATTCAGGGGCGACTCTGCCTCGATGCCCCCCGTCACCGCAAGGGTGCCCAGCACCACGAACAAGACGGTGTGTTCGAGAGCATCACGATCACCGCCCACCGCGGGGTCCCATCGGTTCATTACATTCACCGAACCAAACAACACGAGACCCGCTTGTCAGTCCAGAACGCCAATGACGTTCGCATTGAGTCCTTGCTGACGTCCGCCAGCGAGACGTCGGTCATCGACCAACCGTCCGCCGATATCGATGGCGGCAACTCCATTGAGTGGACCGTCACGCACGCGGACGAAACAAAGGTCTTCACCGGAGCGACGCTTCTGCACATTCGCAATTCGGATCCGATACGGTTCGACAACCATTATGGACCGCTGCTGCGTCGTCTGTTACGCGGCAGGACGATTCAGTCTCTATCGGAGCAAACCGACGTCGCGCTCATTGCGAGAATCCAAACCAGCGGTGGCATTGACATTGATGCGGTCAATGATGCAATCGATCGTCTGGCGGCGAACAAACTGTCGATAAGACGCCAAGCGCACCAAGAATTGCTGGCTTGCGGTTCGCCCGTGCTGCCCATCATCTACCAGCGCAGCATCGATGACCTGGATAACGAACAGATCGAGAGACTGCGAGAGATCACATCGATGCTGCAGCCGCGCACTGACGATACGCCAGCGACGCTCTCTGCCCTGCTGGTCAATGATGCGGACCACTGGAAACGAATCGCCCAGCGCTTGAGCCCGCAGGAGATTCAATTGGCCAATGTCCACTTGCAACGGATTGGCCGCGAACCACTAAGGGTTCACGAGACGGTCACAAGTGTCGTCACACGCGAACAAGTGGAACCATCAACCGTCAAGTAAGCCGGCAACCGTATCATCGCACGGCCAATGAAACCGACGAGCGCGGCACAGCAACGCTGGTCCCGCGACCAGTGACCATACAACTCGGCCAGAATCACTCGCCCCTGATGTGACGCCGCAATGTGATGCCAACGCTTGATGGCCCGACTTAGAAAGCAGCGACCGGTCAAATGCGGCGTTGACCTTTACGTGATTCGATCCACACGCGTGTCAGTTAGCGACGTTCCGCTCGAATCGGCGACGCGATCCGCAGGTCGGCGTTGGCTCCCGCTTTCCCGCTAAGAAGCGTGCGAATCTTAATGGCAGCGTCGGGTTCCTCGGGACGTTCCATTCCCGGTGGGCTGCCCCAAAACGGATGAGCCCCCGACCGCGTCGTTAAGCCAAGCTGTGGTACCGAGTTTTCCCGCAAGTCGCCCTTGACGTCGATGCTGACCAATTTCAGCTCATTGCGATGCGGATGCAGCAACTCGGCCAATTTGGCCGCCGCTGTCACGCGGTGATCGCCGAACGGCCCACCCACATGTCCGGTTGGGTAAACACCGGGAATGCGAATGTGAATGTACTCGAGTGTTTCATCGGACGTAAAATCATAGGTCGGCAACAAATAACCGCTGCCATCGACGGCAAAGAAGGCATCGTCTTTGACATCGCGATGTTTGCTGATCACATGAACCATGGCAACGGGCCGCCGATAATCGATTTGGACATCGATGATCCCGCCGGCCAGCTTGCGGACGCTAAATACTTCCCGGACCCACGGATGAGTCGAGAACGCCGCCGCGATCTTTGCGGTGGCTTGGGGGTCCAGTGTCGAAAGATGATCCAGTTGAGTGTCTTTGTAAATCGTGTCGATCAGGTCAGACCGCACGTGCGGTGGCGGCTCGGTGACCCGCAGCAATGACGGATCAATACCGTAGAAATTCTTGGCGACGTGTTCGGCACCCCAACGATGCCAAGTGACATAGCCGCCGATGATCAACAGAACCGGCCAGAGGATCGAAAGTGCAGCCGGCGCAGAAATCAATCGCTGGACGAATTTGCGGAGCGGTCCTCGCTCTTCGGCGTCAGCCGTTCTCATCGCCATGCGTCCGTGCCCGTGACTGAAGAAACAAATCGACCAGCGACCGTTCTGCGAACCGTTCCGGGACACGGCCCGCAGTCTGATCGTCTGTCACCCTTCTTACCAAATCTGTAGATTTAGCTGCAAGTCGACCCCGGTTTGCAGCAAAACCTGCTCTCGAACGCGTTCGATTAACCGCAGGCATTGATCGCTGGTAGCTCCCGCATGGGCCACGATACAGTGCGGCTGGGACACATCCAGACTGACCTCGCCCTCGCGAATACCTGCCAGCCCCACGGTTTGGATCAGTTCGCGTGCCGGCATCCCGTCGGGATCGACAAAGGGTACCGCGATGCGGCGTTGTTCCGATGGCCGCGACGCATTGCGGCTGATCCACAATTTTTGCATTCGCTTGGTCAGTGCCAAGACGTCGCGCGATTCCAGCGTGAACGTGACGTCCATCAACGTTTGCCCGGCAAGTGAACTCTTGCGGTGTGAGAACCCCGCCTCGTCTTGCGTCAGCGTCCGCTGGGTACCGTCGCTCTCGAGCACCGTGATGCCCGAGACGACCGACCCAATGTCACGCCCACCGCTGGATGCATTTCCGACAACGGCTCCGCCAACGGTTCCAGGAATTCCAACCAAATGCTCTAAACCACCCAGTCCACTGCCGACAGCCTTGATGACGGCATGCGAAAGCTTGGCTCCCGCGCCCGCAGTCATCTGGTTTTCGTGAATCGCGAGCCCGCTGGTGCTGGCCGCGCCAAGCGAAATCACGACCCCGTCAACGCCGGCTTCACGCACCAAAATATTGCTGCCACCGCCGAGAATCCTGACCGCCAGCCCGGCATCGTGAGCGGCTTTTTGGACCAGTTTCAATTCGTCCAGGTCAACCGGTTCGGCAAAGTAGCGTGCGGGGCCGCCGATGCCCAGCCAAACCAACGGGGCCAGCGGCTCGTCAGTGCGCACAAGGTGCAGCAAATCCTCGGGAAAACTCATCTATGCTCGCTCTTTCAAATCAATCGATGTGCGTTTTGGCAAAGGTGGCGGATTCATGCCCAGACTTGTCTGCCGATCGCCTTGGGGAAGCCGTCGATCCCAGTGAAGTCGGTCTTCACAGTGAAGTCCCTAAGAATAACGCATCGACAAAAAGAATGCGTCAGACCTGAATTGCGGATTCGGGTCTGACGCAAGATTGATAACGGCGCGGGCGTCGCCACGGATGCCAGACCGGTGGCGACGGCTTTCGGTAGGTTGCGTCGGCGTACGGTAGGTTGCGCCGGTTCGGGCGAAACCAATGGGAAACACCCCGCACCCCGGGGCGACTATCCCTTGGTCAGCGAGACAGCTTTGCGGATTAACGACCGCACGGGCTGCTTAGGCTGATACCCCTTCAAGCGTCGGCGTTCCCAGCTGCCGTTTGTTGTTTTCGAGAAAACAATGATTTGCGGCAACATTTTGTCGCCCTTGGTTAACTGCTTGGCCAATTCAGGGTCGTCGTCGCGATTGAGCAGCGCGACGCTGACATCATTCAGCTCACCGGTTTCTGCCATCGGAACGATCGTGCTCGATTTCAACACATTGCATGCCGGGCACCACGGCGCGCCCACGACAACCATCAATGGCTTGTCCTGCGCGACGGACTCCTTGTACGCTTCCGCGTAGTCTTTATGCGGCACCGTTTCACTTGTCACACTTCCTAGAATCACAGCCAAAAGCAACGAAACCATTTGTAGATCCTTCGTTTCGTGGACGGACTTTCCCTTGCGGATTCGGCACGATGCCGAAACGGTCGAACTCTCACGTGTTCCATCCGGTCGAATGACCGGCCTGATGAAACCTGATTGCTCTGCTAATTGGATAAGGGCCGCTCGGGCGTCAAACTTTCCTCTGAGTCCCAGCTCAGTCCATACCTTTTCGTTCGTCTTCGCCGACGACGGCTGGGAAGCAGTCGAGAGCCCCTTCTTTTTTGATATCGGCCGAAACCGACATCTTCGGGCCCTCTGCTGCAAACAACACAATTAGGGATAGCTAGCATAAAAGTCCCGGTCATCGTGTGTTTGCAAGTTGGGCGGAGTATATGGATCAGGTTGAAGCCATCAAGTGACCAAATCCATGTTTGACTAAAAAACCTCCGGGCAAAATTTCGAAAATAGGTTTGATGGGCCGCGCGGAATCCATTGGACCTCGCTAAACTGTTTCACAGCAGTGACTTGGAGCATGCCAAACCGGTGCGACAAATCGCTCCACCCGGATGAGCAAAATTGGAATCTTCAAGCAAGCAAAACGGCGAGATAGGTCGAATTCGTTGAAAATCCGCATCGGTCTAATCGGACTCGGCGACGCTTGGCAAACCAGGCATCGGCCCGCGCTGCGGATGCTGGCCGATCGCTTTGATGTTCGCGCCGTTTTTGCCGATGTGCCGAAACTGGCGGAGAATTGTGCCAGCGAGTTTCAAGCCGATCCGGTCGACGGTTACCGCGCTCTGGTCAACCGAAATGACATCGACGCCGTGATGGTGCTGAAGCATTCTTGGCACGGCTGGCTGCCCTTGTTGGCGGCGTGCGAAGCCGGCAAAGCGGTTTACTGTGCCGGCAACGTCGACTTTGACTCAGTCCGCGATGAAAAAGTGCGCAGTGCAGTCGATGAAAGCGGGGTCGCTTTCATGATGGAATTTCCGCGCCGCTTTGCGCCCGCCACGTTAAGGCTGAAGGAATTGATCGCAACGAGGCTTGGCAGCCCCAAGCTGATCTTTTGTCACACGCGTCTGCAAAACGACGCGTGTGCCAATGCTGGCTCGCGCGGCTGTGATCCGATGGACCGAGAATTGATTGAGTTGATCGATTGGTGTCGGTACGTCGTCGGCCGCGACCCACACACCGTCAACTCAACCGGTCACGTCTGCTCACGACCAGGATCGGAAACGAAAGCCGATACGGATTATCGATCAATCAGTTTGCAGTTTCCCGGCACCCCAGCGACACCAAGCGAATCAGCGCCAGCGGAATCATCGGTCGGTGATCCGGTCACGGTGCAATTGAGTTGCGGTCGATACATCAGCAGCCATTGGAAAGAAGCGGTCGCCTTTCGACCGCCCGCTGCGATGCAGATTTGCTGCGAACGAGGCGTGGCGTTCATTGACTTGCCATCGAACTTGGTGTGGTTCGACGATGCCGGACGCCATCTGGAATCATTGGAAACGGAATTGCCCGTCGGCGAACGTCTGCTACAGCACTTCCATCGGGCGATCACTAGTCTTGTTCGCAACCTAAGCGATCTTGATGACGCTTATCATGCATCGCGTTTATTGGCCGCCGCCTATGACAGTTCGATGCACGGACGTCGCATCGATGTTTAGCATGTCCTAAGGCTTTGTCACCGCGGCCGTTGTCCCGGTGATCAAGCCGGTGATCAAGATTGCTTGTTACAGCCGTGCTGTTACAGCCATCAAGCAAGACATTGAACCGTGCTTGGTACAAACGCCAACCAGCCGGCAAGGTTTCCCTCACCGGCTGGTTGACTATCAACTATCAATCATCGTCTAGACTCAGTCGCTTAACGCAACAGAGCGAGAACGTTTTGAGGATTCTGATTGGCAAGCGATAGCACGTTCGTGCCAGATTGAACCAGAATTTGAGCACGCGTCAGGTTAGCGGACTCTTGTGCAAAGTCGGCATCGCGAATCGAGCTCTCTGCTTCTTGCAGGTTGGCTTTCGTCTCGTTCAAGCTGACCAGGTTGCTTTCCAACGTCGTTGATTGGAATGCACCCAATCGTCCACGAGCAGCTGTGACTTTGCCGATCACTTGATCGATGATCTCAGCGGCTCCGCTGACGTCGTTGATCAGGCTCTTGGCTTGTCCGCTGCCCAGTTCATACAACCGACCAGCCGATCCGCCCAGTTGACCGGTGCTGACGCTGCCGATGCCAAGGCGTGCTTGCTGGTTGCTGGTCACGTCGGGACCAAGCTGGAACTTCGCTCCGCCACCGGTGATCGAGAACGAGAAGTTGGTGCTGCTGCCTTCCGAAACCGTCAGGCTCAGGTCCAACGCACTCGTATTGATCGACAACGCGTTGCCGGTTCCGTTGGCTTCGATACCGTTGACGGTAGCCACGATATCGGAACCCGAATCGCTGGTGCTATCCAAAGCACCTTCGAATGTTCCGCCGGTACCTTCGCTGATGACTTCAACATTGACCTTCGATGAACTGCCGAAATCAGTCGACGTCAGGGCCAAAGCACCTGCGGAAACCGTGGCGGCGACGCCGGTGCTATCGGAAACCAGGTTCAATGCAGCGGAGATTTGATCGGCGGATGTGCCGGCACCAAAGTTGAACGTTTCCGCTCCCTTGGAACCATTCAATTGGAAAACCAAGTCCGCATTCAGCACTTCACCACCGGTCGATCCGGTGTCAATCGAATCCTGGGATGCTGCGAAATTCGCGTCCGCAAGGTCGGCTGCGACGGTCGTTGTGAACAGCGGATCACCGTTGTCGTCATCAACCGCGTCGATCGCAGTTGCGATATCGTCGTAAGTGTTGGCGGTCGTCGTGGCGGCCGAGTTGTAAGTCACCGTCAACGACTTTTGCTCCGCATCGTACTCAGCGGTAACGGCGGCAGCCGTCGCGACCGAGTCGTCAGCAAGGTCGACGAAGTTAATCGCGACATTGTTGTAATCCGATCCGGTGTTGTTTGCCGTGACGGTCAAAGCTTGCTCGGACGTGATGCCCGTCACAGCCGCAGGTGCGGCGGCGGCAGCTTCCGTTCCGCCAGAGAGGATCGAGGCGCTGACGCCGTCGACACCGTTCAATGCGGCAAGGATTTCTGCGTTGTTGGCAGCGGAACCGAAGTCACTGTCGATCGTCAGCGTATCGCCACCGGCGTTCAGAGTCGCGGTCGCAACATCGTCGCCACTGCCACTATCGGTGAAAGCAATGTCGGTAAGCGTCGTCGGACCTTGAATGACGAAGTCTTCGCCGTTGATCGTGACCTCGGTGAAGGTACCTTCAAACGTGCTGGCCGATGCAGCGGCAGCTGCAGAGAATCCAGACGTACTCGCGGTGATTTCGGCTTGCTCAGCTGCACTGCTGATGACGACTTCGACGTCAACTTGGCCGGTTGCGCCCAGGTTGGCTTGATCGATGTTGCTGTCGGTGACGCTTGCAACGCTGCCGATCGTACTTTCGAAATCAAGAGATCCGTCCAGCAATTTCTTGCCTTGGAACGTTGTCGTTTGTGCGATTCGATTGATCGCTTCAAGCGACGAATCGATTTGCAGCTGGTTAGCCGCGATTTCTTCATCACTAAGTGCACCCGAGTTGGCTGCTTCGACGACCAAGCCTCGGACGTCGTTGAGCAGGCTGCTAACTTGTCCCAGTGCACTGTCGGCGGTGCTAACAATTTGGCTAGCACGACGTGTATTGCTGATCGACGAGTTCAAGCTGGTGATCTCGCTGCGAAGTGCCTCGCTGGCGATCAAACCGGCCGGATCATCGGCTCCGCTGTTAATGCGAAGACCGGTGCTCAGTCGGGTCAGTGCGGTTTGAAGATCGTTGTTGCTCGACTGAAGTCGGTTCTGAGCTACCAACGATGAAACATTTGTGTTGATTCTGGTCATGGAAGGGAACCCCTTGTTTGCGGCGAATCGGGAATGAGAAGTTTTGATCCGGCCGCATTGGACCGGCAGACGAGCGTTAACCCAGATTCGCGTGCAATCGACCGTCGATTACTCGCTGTGAAACTGAAGGTCTCGTCTGCGATAACACTTGGTCACTGCTCAGACACGTGATAGAAATCACGCGATGAAAAGAAACGGAATCACACTTTGAACACAGTGCAACCCGACAAATCCGAACAACTCGTACCAAACCCGGATCAGGTTCTACCCGATTGATGTGCAAACCCAACGGATGTTGTCGTCCCTGGGCGCGCGACGCGCATTTTCAGCGCAGCAACGCTAAACACATCCACACCAGAGATTGCTCAAGCTGAGCGTTCCAGAGCGTCTTTTGGTTCAGACGCACGTGGGATTGAATGAGTGAAAACAAGCAGACAATGTTTTCTCCGTGATATGCGTCCGAAACCGATCCTGCGCGCAAGAACGCACACCGCTGATATTTGAGCATAGCCCGAAAAGCGATTGGGATCCGGAAGATATTTGTGAGCTTGTCAAAACAATTTTGACGCTCAAAGTCGCCCACCGCTTCGCCGAGTCGTCCAGAAGCCGTTGTGCGCTCAAATGAACGGCGCCAAAAGCCGGCTGTGCCTCGGGTGCAAGAAGAAGTGTGTCATCTGCGCGGCACGCGATACCCGCACACCCTTGATACGGACGCATCTCTCGGCGAACAAGCGACCTCTCAATGGCCAGGAACAATCCTTCGAGCACCGCACACCGATGGCAAAGGTAGCACACCGATCGCGACTCGGTGGCTGACGCCGAAGCGAGTCCGAGCAATCTCGTGCGAACAAAAACCACGCAAGGGTTGATTCGATCGTGGAGCAGTAACGCCCGGCTTGCTAGTGCAGACGAGAGGTTCGATTGGAACGGGCGTCGGCGACCTGATCACCGTACCAACCGAATATTATTCGTCGGGGCAGGAGCCAATCCACCGGAGCCAATCGGACGAGTCTGTCCGGGCCATGGTGACGGCAACCGCCTAATGGATCGGATCAGGCAGACCTGATGCTACCGGTCGGACAGACCAGTCTGATTCGATCCAGAGCGGCCGACGCGATGTCGGCCATCTCTCTTATTCCGGTTTTTCGGTTCGGACGTCTTTGGTCGCACTGGCGCCCGTCTGGCTAGCGCGACGGTTCTCACGCTGGATCGCTTCGTAGACTTCTTGACGATGGACCGGAATCGACTGTGGCGCCTCGATTCCGAGACGAACCTTGTCACCTCGAATATCCACAATGGTCACCACGACATCGTCGCCGATCATGATGCTTTCGTCTCGGTGTCGGGAAAGGACGAGCATTGTGTCCTCATGGTTTCTCTAAGAGGTACTGAAAAAGTGGCTCGCCCGGTCCGTTCTGGATACCGCCCGATCCGATGAAGGTTACATGCGGAGGGAGTATCAGCGACACTCCCCTCGACACGGTAATGATCGGATGGAAATGTGTCGTAGATGACTTAGAGCTTGCCAGGGTGGGTCCGTATCGATCGTGCCGATTCGACGCCGAAACCATGGACAAACGAATGGTTATGATCGGCACGACCGGGTCACGACGGCTTCAAAAACACGTCACGATAACTTCACTGCCATGAATCCGCCGCGTGCGCATGCAAGGCATGGAAACGTTTTTTGGTGACGGAAACAGCAAGCGGCCGCAGAGCATTGATTCAATCCGCGCAACCGTTATCGGCGCCACTACGCGGCTCGGCGAGCAATTTCGATCACCGACGCATTGTTCGGCGGCGAAACGGGAACCGGCTTTTGAATCGGCTGCTGGTCTTCGGTGATGACCTGGCATCCCAGGCGTCGATTCAGATTTAACAGAATCGGAGACCGCAGGTTCGTGGTCAATTTCCCGACATGACCGCTGAGCGTCGTCAGCACGTATAGCTCGGCGCCGGGCTTGAGATGCAACGAATTCAGCTCGCGACGTGTGATGTGCACACGATACTCATCGAAATAGCATCGCGGACTGATCACGGGCAGCGCCCGATCGCCTCGCGTCGCACATTGCAGCCATGCGACCGCGGGATTATCCGGATCGGGCAACAAGGCCCAACTCCGCAAGGATTCCATGCCAACAAGCCCCTGGGGAAACAGGAACAATTGATCAGCCTTCATCCGTAACGCACCAAAGCGTTGTGTTTCAATCCGCATGGCTTGCGATGTCCAATCAAGATCAGGAACGTTACCATCGATAACGGCCGTCATGGGCACACAACATGCGTGCACAGCATCACAGCCGGCTGACCTGTTGGACCACTCGTGAAACTCGCGAGAGATCGTTCGGCGCGTCAGCATTCATCATTCGTTATCGACGGCATCCGAATCAGAATCGACAAAATCGCTACAAATAGTTCAGCAAGGTTATCTGGCTTGCTTGTCCGATGAAGCGCATCGATGCCTCAAGCGCGGCTTGCCGTGCGTTCAACTCACTGATAACGGTCGCCAAATCCGCGTCGACTTCATCGGACAGTTGCGATTTCAGTTCAGTTGCGTTTGATTGCAGGGTGGTTTCGAGTCCCTGAAGTGTCTGGCTCCAGATTCCGATCCGACCACGCGTCCGACTGGAACGGTCCAGATCGATATCAACACGCTGTTGAAGGCGTTCGATTTCCGGGATGTCGCCGTCACGAATTGCTTGCTCGAGCCGCAACAGCGAATCCAGGGCACCGCCAGCATCGCGCGGGTCATAGTCTTGACCGATGATGGTGTCGACGCTGCCGATCAATGAACCGGTCGACTCGTTGGTGCCCGGTGGGATCAGCCCGAGACGGATGCCCGCATCGCTTAATTCGATTTGACGCACCGTTAAACTTCCGGCACCCGGTGGCGCTTTTAACTGCAAGCCGTTGCCAACGTCGTTCAAATCGACCAAAACACGCCGAGTGTCTTGGTTAAGCGGGTGATCACGAATAAGCGTGATCACGTCCTCAATCGTGGCCGCATCGCCGAGTTCTAGCTCAAGTTCGACTCCGTCAGGACGAACAATGAGGAGGTCGGGCCGATCATTGTTCAATACCAGCCCCCGCCCCCGGCCGAGGTCTTCCAGGCGAGTCTGCTCGGTCGCCGAGCGAATCCCCAACGATTCCGCTGCAACGCCTCCGTTCTCGCCGACTGAATAATCAACCCCGCTACGCAACGCTCGCAACCGAATCCGGCCTTCTTCTTCATTCAGCTCGGCTTTCACGTCCGCGCTGCT
The DNA here is from genome assembly GCA_963975425.1 of uncultured Pirellulaceae bacterium. Taxonomy (GTDB): domain Bacteria; phylum Planctomycetota; class Planctomycetia; order Pirellulales; family Pirellulaceae; genus CAXBGS01. The sequence goes on along the minus strand of CAXBGS010000019.1, from coordinate 32,479 downwards.
GCGATTGATGCCAATCAGAATGTCGCCAACCGTTTCCGCGTCACCGAAGTCGATGTCGTAAGTCTCGTTGGACTGCTCGATTCGAATGCCACCGGTCAAATCGATGCCGAGGCCGCCATTGAGGTCGCTGATCTTTGTGTTTGCGGTAACCCGTGGTGACAAGCGGTCGCCGATTAGCGGCGGAGCGTCGATGCCATCTGGATTGTCGACGGCAAGCTGTTCGGCCATCTTGCTGCCCAAACCATCGGAAACCGCGAGTGTTCCAGACAATCCGTCGGCATATTCGATTCGAAAAGAATCGGTGCCAATCGAAACGCTGAGCGCACGACCGTCTATTTGTGCTCCATCGATAATGTCGACGACATCACCAATGGTGGATGCGTTTCGCAAGTCGAATTCGGTCCAGTCGCCTCCACCTGAAATTCGAATTGCACCTGCTTCGACGCCGCGTCCGCCCCGCATGTCGACCAATCGGGTGTTCAAGTCCAGCGCCGCATTGAGCGAGTCACCTTCTAAGAATGTTGCGTAGGCACCGAGTGATTCTTCGGCCGTAACGCTGGTTTGTGTGGGTTGACCGATGCCGACTTTGGTCTGACCAACCGCATCACTGCCGCGAAACACGATCCCTTCACCATCGAACTCGAACGCATTTTCCGGCTCCAGAATCCCACCCAGCAGCTGATGGTCACGCGCGATCGAGTTTGCTCCGGCAAATACTGAATTGATTGTTTGCCGAACGGTGATGGCAAGTGCCTCTCGCTCGTCCTCGGATAAAACGTTTTGGGCACTTTGTACCGACGCGGCGCGGGCCTCGATCAGGGCGTTATCGATACGGCCAAGGGCATCGTCCGCCGAGTTATAAAACGCCTGGGTCGAATTCGCGTTTCGTGAAAGTTGTTCGCTGCGGTCGATGCCTCGCTGCAAACTGATCGACCGCGCCGCGGCAGCCGGATCATCCCCCAACTGCAACAGACGACGACCACTGCTAAGTTGATCGTATTGTCGCTGCAAAGCGAGTTGATCCGCGTTCAACTGAAACAGCAACCGCTGCTGAGTCAGCGGCGTGCTGGTGCGAACCGTCGAAATTGGCAAAAGTGGCATGGCCGGAACGGATTGTGAGTAATTGGGGCCCGCTGGAAAAATCGGGTAGCGAGGACCCACTTTTTCTCATCGGCCTTCGGTGACCCGGCCATCCATCGAATCTGATCTTCGCAACCGACGGGTCGACTCATCGCTAACATCTAGCGAAAATGTGACGGTCATGACGATTGTGTCGACACGACAATAGGAACCAGGATGATCTTGATCGGAACGTTGAACATCAAGCGGACGCGGGAAACGGGCGATTTCTATTGCCCCACTTGCGCCGGTCTGCATAGCTATCGCATGCGATCGAGTCGTCCCTTTTTGACGTTGTATTTCATTCCGGTCATTCCCATCGGCGGCGCGGAGATGTTCGTCCAATGCGACCATTGCCGATCGACCTGGGATCCGTCGGTCTTGCAAATGGACCAAAAGCAGCACGAGCAAGCAGCGGATGAGCAGTTTCGTTTGGAAGCGATTCGGTCCGCCGTGCTGGTGGTCTTGGCCGATGGGCACATCACCGAAGCGGAGATTTCTGCACTCGAGGTCGTTGTCTCTCGACTTCTCGAACGACCGGTATCTCGGGATGAAATCGGCGAAATCTGCAGTATCGCCACTCAAAATCAGATCGAAGCCGGCAACTACGTGCTAACGATCTCTCGCGGTTGGAATCAAACACAACGCAAGACGGCGCTGCAGGCAATGTTTTTGGCCGCCAGCGCGGGTGGTGAACTGAACGATGAACAACTGAAAACTCTCGCAAAAATGCGTGACATCCTCGAATTTACCGATTCCGAGTACGAAACGGCCATCGGCGAAGCATTGCAATGGGATGCACCCAACTAACCGCCTTGCTCACCGGCTGCTACGCGTTTTGGTTCAGTGCCAACTGCGTGACGCCTTGGCGAGACGCCTGACTTCTCTAGAATCTAGCTCGCCGCGGTGACTATCGGCTTGATGACATCGCCCTCTTTTTCACGAAACCGATCCTGCCCTTCTGAACCGGCCTGCAACGATATGACTGAACACCACAATCTCGACATCAAACGAGTAGCCGTCCTCTTTGCCGGTGGACCCGCACCCGCGGCCAACGCCGTCATCTCGACCGCCGCCTTTTCATTCCTGGAAGAGGGCGCGCAGGTTTTCGGCATCAAACACGGTTACAGCCGGTTGGCCGAATACACCGCAGCCGGTCCGCTGCAAGAAGGAACCGACTACATTCGGTTCACGCACGACTCGCTGACACATTCGCGCAGCAGCCGCGGCATCATGATCGGTACCGCTCGGACGAATCCTGGCAAACACGTCAGTTCGCCCGAACACCTGCGTGACAGCGAACTGGTTGCTCCACTGCGACGCGTTTACGAAGGTCTTTGTTCGCTCGAGATCGACGCCCTGATCTCCATCGGCGGCGACGACACGCTGAAGACGGCCAACAAGTTAAAAATGTTTCAGGACAATCTGCCCGATGGCGCAAGACGCTTTCCCGTCGTTCACTTGCCCAAGACGATCGACAACGATTATTCAGGAATCGACTTCACATTCGGTTTCTTTACTGCCGTCGAGACTTTGGCCGAAGAGATCCGCAATCTGAACTATGACGCTGCGGCCGGTCGTTCGTACTTTCTGTGTGAAGCCATGGGACGTAGCGCCGGATGGTTGGCCTACGGTGCAGCGATCGCTGGCGAAGCAAGCATGGTGCTTAGCGTCGAAGATATCACGGGCGCCTTAGCGGACGAAGAAGTCGTTAACCAAGAAACCGGCGAAACGCGAAAGGTGATGGCGCTTGACCGTGTGATCGATCGCATGGTCGATATGATGCTGGCTCGCGAGCGCGAAGGCCGTGAGTATGGAACGATTGTGATCGCCGAAGGCATGGCCGAATACCTTCCCTCGAAATTTCTTGAAGGCGTCAGCCGCGATGATCACGGTCACATCAATATTTCGTCGGTCAACTTGTCCGCGTTGATCTCGGGCCTGATCGGCAAGCGATACACCGAACGCACCGGAAAAACACGCAAGGTCAACGGACTGCAACTTGGATACGAATCACGATGCGCACCGCCTCACGCATACGATGTCATGCTGGGTTCGCAATTGGGCGTGGGTGCCTACCGTGCCCTTGTTGAAGAAAAATTGAATGGCGTGATGGTTTCCGTTTCGGGCCAATTGGATTTGCACTATGTGCCATTCGAGCAACTGGTCGACCCCGTGACGCTTGTAACGAAGGTTCGCTTTATCGACGCGGATAGCGATTTTCATCGCTTGGCACGGTTCTTGGAAACATGCGTGGATAACTGAGCCAAATAAATGGCAGCTGGAAAGATGCCGTTGAAGTGATGCCAATCCTGATTGGCAATCGCGGCTACCCGATTCCTGTCAGTCACCCGATTCCTGTCACCCGTGCACTAATCTGTTCGGCGATCGCCATCGATGCGGTCGCCGCGGGTGACGGTGCGTTCAAGACGTGAATCGCATTTTCGGTCTCTTCCCATAGAAAGTCATCGACCAGTCCGCCGTCTTCGGTGACCGCCTGCGCGCGTACGCCGGCACGACCCGGGATCAAGTCGGACTCCCTGATCGACGGCACCATCTTTTGCAGCGCCGTGACGAATGCGCGTTTGCTGAGTGAACGCTGCATTTCGCCGATTCCTTTTCGCCAGTGCTTGATCGCCAACTTGCGGAATCCGCCGTATCGCATCGTCTCGGCCAAGTCGGTAAGGCTAACGTTGGACCAGGAGTAACCTTGCCGCGAGAGCGCCAGGACGGCGTTCGGGCCACACTCGACACCACCGTCAATCATGCGCGTGAAGTGCACGCCCAAGAACGGAAACGAGGGATCGGGGACGGGGTAGATCAAATGGTTGCACAGCCCCGCGCTCGCCTCGGTCAACTCATAGTACTCGCCGCGAAACGGGACGATCTTGCAACTCGGTTTACCGCCAGCCAAGCGACAAACGCGATCACTATTGAGTCCGGCACAGGCAACCATTTTTGCGCACCGGACAGTTCGTCCGTCGCGTGCACCGATCGTCAACGAGTTTCCGTGCGATTGAATGGAATGGACCGCAAACGATTTGAGTACCGCACCGCCGTGCCGCGTGAACACATCGGCCATCACGCGGCACACCTGTCCAAAGTTGACAATTCCTGTCGCGGGCACATGCAACGCAGCAAGCCCGACCGCTGCCGGTTCGATTTCGCGAAGTTGATCGGTATGGATTCGCTCAAACGCAACTCCGTTCGCTGCGCCACGTTCGGCAATCAGATCCAATCCACTCAGTTCTGCCGCGGTCGTCGCCACGATCACCTTGCCACATCGATCCCACGGGATCCGATGCTCATCACAAAAATCCTCGATCAACGATTTTCCGCGGCGACATAATTCGGCCTTGGCTGATCCCGGTTTGTAATAGATTCCGCTGTGCAAGACGCCCGAATTGTGACCGGTTTGGTGCCGCCCCACACCTGGCTCGGCCTCGAGCACCACGATCCGTTCGTCCGCGAGCTTTTGCTGCAGATGCAGGGCCGTCGACAATCCGACAATCCCACCCCCGATGATCGCTATACTAAAGCTTTGGTCACTCATGTTCGTTGCTAATGCAGAAGTGCTATAGAAGTCATCGCCAAGGTGACACAGACGCACCGGGAAGACAACCAACCGATCGATTCGAAACGGTTGTTTGTTGACGCACTGGGGTGACGGGTTCCCATTGTGTCCGCGTGCGCTAAGGCTCAACACCGAGCATCGCGTTCGTAGTGGATTTCGTTTGCCAATCGCCCTTTCGACCGATGCCGTATCGCCCCCAAAATTCTAATAACGAAAATGGTCCAGAACGACACGACGATGTTTCTTGCCGCATCGACGTACGCCGTGGCGGGAGCATCAACCAACCGTGCAAAGTACGGCAACAAGGTGTTCCGCGCTCTGCTCGCCTCGGGCCGCACGACCTATCCCATCAATCCGTCACAGGTTGAAATCGAGGGACATCCGGCGTTTGCAGTAATTTCCGATGCGCCCGTGGTCCCCGAATCTCTATCGGTGATCACTCCACCGCACGTGACGCGACAAGTTGTGGCACAAGCGATCGCCGCCGGAGTCAAACATATCTGGATGCAACCTGGCGCTGAAGACGAACATGCAAGTGAATCCGCACGTCGTGCCGGGATTAACGTGATCGATGACGGCAGTTGTGTCTTGGTCCTTTTAGCGATCGAAGATTAACTGGCACTTCTTCAGCTCGACCGACACCTCACGGCGAATGTCCGTTTGCGATGACGAATGCCGCTGTCCATGCCATGATCACGATCGTGACTGCGGCGACACCCGCACCGACTTGAACCCGACGATCAGCAATCAAACGCTCTGGCAGGCGGCATCCAACCCAACCGATCACAAGACCTGCAAGAAAACCGGTGACGTGCGCACCAACATCGGTCCGTTCACCACCAACGCCGATGAATGCCAACAGCAAAATGCCCGCAATTAAAGGACTCCAGCGCTTCATCGGCTTTTCATAGGTGGACCAGCGAGGATGCAAAGCATGTGACACCATAATTCCCAAAGTGGCGAATACCGCTGTCGAAGCGCCAATCGATGTATGCTCAGAATTTCGCGTCAATGCATTTAAGAGATTGCCGATAGAGCCGGAGACGACGATCGCCAGCCAGGCGACGCCACCACCCAGGATACGGCCGGCCATCAGCCCGAACACGCAACCGAATGCGAGGTTGGAACACAAATGTTGCGCGTCCGCATGCAAGGTCAGTGCGGTCACGACTCGCCACCATTGGCCGGCGGTTACCATGCCTGATTGCATCTGACCGGCCTGCAACCAAGGCAACCCAAAGGTCTGAAATCGAACGTAAAAATCCACCAAGATCAATACAATCGCATAGACAGCACAGCCGACGACACCACCGGCGAACAGCGTGACTTTCGTTGGCCTCTCGTTTACCCGCTCGGCATTGTCTTGTTGGTAAGCCTCGAGCTCGACAATTGACTGCACTCGGTCATGCGCCGCGACGCTCAGAATCCACCAATGATCTCGCTTGCTGACATGCGATTGAATCCCCGCTGATTCCAGCACCAAACGCGATTCCATACACGCCGCCCGAGTGGTGGCGCGAAAGATGATCTCCGTCGGTGGGAATGCTTCGTTCATCTCACCATCGTCTGCGCGCGGTAGCCGTTTGGCAAGACGTCTGGGGCGGGCAGGTATAATCGGGCAGGCATAATATCGAGCCTGCAGACCAGACGGAACAATCATTGAATTTCCGCACCAAGAAATGACGAATCTAATGGCGGTCTTTGAGTCATCATCTGCATTCGGGATTGACGCCGAGAGAGAAGGCGTAATTCGATTGAACCGGCTGCCCGCCCGCGCAATGAAAAAATCTGGTATCCATCACTTGTCCCAGAAGCCGGAGCACAAAAAAACGGTGAGTACCTGACCATGTGTCAGCGTACTCACCGCTTTCGTCATCGGAGTTTTTGCGAACGACTATTCGTCGTCTACTTCTTCCAAAGCATCAGCTTTTTGCTCGCCCAACTCTTCCACAGCATCTGCTTTTGCTTCGGTACGTTCTTCAGTCCGATCGGCGGCGGCTTCGCCTCTATCCTCCAAAGCATCCGCACGCTCTTCTGAGTAATCTTGCTTGTCGCGAACATTCTCGGCCGATTGTTGGCTCGATTCTCGTAACTGCTCGGCCTGAGCTTGGCCTGCATCGCGAATCTCTTCGGCTTGTTGCTGCGTCTGCTCACGTACCGCATCCGCCTCTTGTTCAAGAGCACTTTCGTCGCAACCGACGAGTGCCAGTGCCACGAGCATCATCGCGGACATCGTTAAAGTCTTCATCGTTCAAACTCCGTAATTGAGAAGGCGTGGACCACAACAAAAGTCGTCCACTTCGTTGTTCTCGATCACGCGAATGTTGTGCCGATCTCGCGCCGCCTCTTCGAAAACTTTCAGAACGGAATCGAGCAAGGATTCCCAGGTAATCATGGCGACGTCCATTGCGGTCGTCTCTTTGGGCATCGCGGATTGCGCGACAATAGATCGGTGCGATCGATAACAAGCCAGTTGATTGAATGTCGTTCATGACGCATCGCCGGACAACAAATTTCGACTGCGTGTAAACGGACCGCCGAAAAACATTCGGCGAACCTGCGAAACCGCAGAAGACCTTTGGCATAGATCGTGCATCCAATCATTCTCGCCCAGCTCGACGATTATTCTTCTCGAGAATTGGTCCACGACTTTAACGCGAGGTTCCTGATGTCGACGTCGACGCATATTGAAACAAAGAGCCAAGAAATTCGATTGGTTTCCCGCCCGTCTGGAAAGCCCAGCGAGGTGAATTTCCAGCTCACGACGACCACCCTGCCCCCGATCGCCGACGGCGAGTTTCTGGTGCAGAACCTCTGGATGTCGGTGGATCCGTACATGCGAGGCCGTATGCGGGACGGCAACAGCTATGTCCCCGCTTTCGAAATCGATGCACCACTGGACGGCGGTTGTGTCGGAAAAGTGATTGAAAGTCGGAATGAGTTATTCGCCGAAGGCGACTATGTACTTGGTTCTTTAGGATGGCGTGAAAAGTGGATTTCCGATGGTACCGGTGTGACAAAAATTGATCCCGTCATCGCACCGGTACAGACTTACTTGGGCACCCTTGGGATGCCCGGTTTAACCGCGTGGGTCGGCTTGAAGCGGATCGCAGCTTTGAAACGCGAGAGCACCGTGTTTGTATCAGCCGCATCAGGCGCTGTCGGCTCGGTTGCATGCCAAATTGCCAAAGCGAACGATTGCAAGGTTATCGGAAGCGCTGGCAGCCAAGCGAAAACGGATTGGCTGCTCAATGAGGCGAAGATCGATGCAGTCATTAACTACAAAGAATCGCCAGATATTGCGAGTGCTTTGGCCGATGTCTCGCCCGACGGAATTGATGTCTATTTCGACAACGTCGGTGGTGACCACTTGGAGGCGGCAATCGAACACCTAAACGATTTTGGATGCATCGTCGCTTGTGGAATGATCTCCGTCTACAACGCGGAAAACCCGGTCGCGGCACCGAGGAATCTGTTCAAGATCGTGGCAAAGCGGCTCCGCATGCAAGGCTTTATCTGCAGCGATCACTTTGCGGACCGAGACGAGTTTCTGCGTGAAATGTCGGCTTGGATTCGTTCCGATCGTATCAAGTGGAACGAGACGGTGACCGTCGGTTTGGAATCCGCACCCGCTGCCTTCATCGGTTTGTTCGAAGGTGAAAATCTGGGCAAATCACTCGTGCAGATTGCTGTCGATCAGTAATCCAGGTCCCGATTTTTCGACACAGTGACCGTCTTACCCTTTTACCTATTTCACGAACCTAAAGAGACTTATTAATGGACAAGAAAGAAAAGCTGATTGACCTGATCGAGGACTTCGATAATGCCATGCTAGTGACTCACGGCAACGACGAGGGTCTGCAGGCGAGACCGATGGCCATTGCCGACGCGACCGAAAATGGCGAAATCTGGTTCATCACCGATCGGAACTCTGGAAAGATCGCAGAGATTGAGTCCAATCCGGAAGTCGGTGTAACGATGCAAAGCGGTAACCGTTTCGTCATGTTGTCGGGAACTGCCCGAGTTGTCGACGATCAGGCGAAGATTGAGTCCCTTTGGAAAGAGGTCTGGAAAGTATGGTTTCCGAAAGGGAAATCGGACCCAGCGATCACTCTGATTCATGTTGTCCCATCGGCTGGCGAGTATTGGGACAACTCGGGACTAAACGGATTGAAATATCTGATCAAAGCCGGCAAAGCTTACTTCGAAGGTGATAAACCGGCGAAGGATGAAAAGCTCAACGCGTCGGTCAAACTGTAGTTTAGCCGCGTAACGGCCACTCGCGGGAACCGCACGAAATCTGCCCGCACGAAACCTGCCCGCTCGGACATAACAGCGTGACGCTGGGAGTCATCGGCAACCACGAGCGTTATCAGTTAGATGGTCGATGCAGTGTCGGGCCGAATCAAGATCGATCGCTCGCTGGCTCAACCAGGTCCCAGCAGCGATCAGGATTTTGGATTCGCAGGAATCGAAGGACGATGCGACAAAGACCGATCGTACCTCGATGCACCACTTCCTTCGCAGCAATTTACGAACCGGCGATGACGACGCCAAACGCGGCAAAGCGGCGTGGGGCGCATCACTGAAATCGCGATATGCGTACGTGCCACATCTATATGAGATTAGTAGGCGTGTTGAGCTATGCCACTTCCTCGAGCATTGTGATCTCACCAACGAGCTTTTCGATATCGCCGGCACAAGAATCGAGTGCCGCCGATACTTGTTCCGAATTGCCTCGACGTGCATCGGCGATGAGTTCTTCCAGCTCGAGGACGGGTCCTCCGGTTTCGAAGGTGCTCAGCATGCCTTTCAACTTATGAGCGGTCGAAGCGACTGCAGCCATATCGTTGTCCGCTACCTGCTCTTTCAGATCGTTTAGTACACCCGGAGCATCCTCTGCAACCATCGATGCCATCGCCGTCAGCAAGTCACAGTCGCCGGCGACCCGGTCAAGAGCCTCGGCAAAGCGTTTTTTTTGTTCGTCAGTCACGTGTGCCTCTTATTGTCCCGGTTCTTTGATCGATACGCCACTTTCGAGCACGATGTTGTACGTAGCGATACGGTCGCGGAGCTTACCCCGCGTGATGCCGAGAATCTCCGCCGCCTGGCTTTGATTGCCGCCTGTCTCGCGTAAAACCCTTAAGAGCACATAGCGTTCCATGTACTCGACCGCCTCCGCGTACACGTTCGTAGATTTTTCATTCAACAGACGATCGACCAAGTCTGGAAGCATCGTCCCAGGGCGATCGGGCTGGAAGTTTGTCTCATTAGGGCTGGTCGGCTCCACCGGCTCGGACCGTTTCGCACCCAGAATTTCTTTTGGCAAGACATCAGGCACAATTACCGGCATGACCGAATCGAGTACACACCGTCGAATCACCGCTCGCAACTGTCGTACGTTGCCCGGCCAGTCGTAGGCGGTAAGCAAGTCCAGCGAGTCTGGCGAGATACCCTCCAGGTCCGGCTTATTTAGGTCACGCTTGGCCCGATTTAAAAAGTGTTGCACCAACATCGCGACGTCACCGGGACGGTCGCGGAGCGGGGGCAATTCGATGGTGACGCCGTTCAATCGATACAGCAAATCTTCTCGATACTCTCCATCGGCCACCATCTGCTCCAGCGGTCGATTCGTCGCGGCGATAATGCGAACGTCTGTCTTCAGCTCGTTGTTGCCACCCACTCGCTCGAAACGCTGGTCCTGCAGGACTCGCAGAACTTTCGCTTGGACCGATGGAGCCATATCGCCAATCTCATCCAAGAACAGCGTTCCCCCGTTGCACTGCTCGAATTTCCCGATCCGCCGCGTCTCGGCTCCGGTGAAAGCACCTTTCTCGTGTCCAAACAGCTCACTCTCCAGCAAGTTGTCCGGCAGGGCTGCGCAATTCACCGCCAGGAACGGTTCGTCGCTGCGATGGCTGTACTGGTACAGAGCACGCGCCACCAACTCTTTGCCGGTACCACTCTCGCCGCGAACTAGCACGGGGACGTCTTGTTTGCTGACTCGGCCGATCGCTTTGAAAACGTCCAGCATCGATCCGCTGCGACCGATAAACAGCTCGCTCGACTCGTCGATGGATTCATCTTCCGCGGAAATCGCAACCGGGACACTGCTTATCTTTCGCTGATCAATCGCCTTTTCAACAAGATCGCGCAGAGGGTCAACTGACAAGGGTTTGGCCAGGTAATCGAAAGCGCCCAACTGCATCGCTTCGATCGCGGTTTGGCTGGTTGCTTCGATAGTCATGAAGATCACCGGCAAGCGGCGGTCATGTTCACGTATCTCGCAGTAAAGCGCGAGCCCATTTTGGTCGGGCAGCACGATGTCAAGCAGCACGGCGTCGAACGCGTGGTGCCGGATCAGCTTTAAACCGCTCTCGGCCGTGTCGGCCGTCATGATGTCCGCAATTGGTGCCAAAGCCTTCTCTGCCAGCAATCGGATCGATCGATCGTCATCAACGATGAGAACTCTTGGCATGCGGGACGTCCCTCGTCTAGTGGGTTTCGCTTCGGATTCGACTTGCGGCGTCGATTCTAACTCGGTGCCGGGAATCATGTCAGGCTCTCTTGTTTGGTTTGCTCGAACACGTTCTTTGACTGCTCAATCACGGCGCGTTCCAACGCCGGCTCTTTGAACGTCAACGTGCGATACGGGAAAGGAATTTCAATCTCTGCGTCATCCAATGCACGCTTGATCGACGCGACCACCTCGTCGCGGCTGCTGCGAATTTGCGTTGGCTGCGATCCTGTCCACCAAGCGACCTCGAAATTCACGCTCGAGTCGGCGAATGCCTGTGCAAAGACTTCGACGTCCCGACCAGACTCGACTGAATCGCACGCCGAAACGGCTTTAGTGATGACCTCGCGGGCGACGTCCACGTCTTCGTCATAGGCCACACCGCAAATCAAACGTACACGGCGAACGGATTTATCCGTCAACACATCGACGCTTGACTTAAATAACTGAGCGTTCGGAACAATACTCAGTTCGCCATCGAGGCGCCGGATCAAGGTATTGCGAATTGTGATTTCGACCACTCGGCCGGTTAAGTCGCCCGCGGTGATAAAATCACCACGGTCGAATGGATAACGCCACAGTATCAAAATGCCGGCGAAAAAGTTTTCAAAGATGTCCTTGAACGCGAATCCGATGGCGACAGAGCCCAGTCCGAGAACGGTAAGCGCTTTCGAGGGTGTCATACCAGGAAAAGCAATCACGGTCGCGACCAGAAAACCGACAATCCAAACCCCGATGATTGTCAGCTGATACATCAAATCTTTCAGGCTGTCACGAATCCGTCGATTCCCCAACACCCGGTGAACGAGCCATCCAATCGACCGTGCCGCAACCCAAGTGATGAATAGGACGAACAAAGCCGCGATCAGCAATGGCGAACGTTTCAAGAAATCTCGCCACAGTTGCCAAAGGCTATCGGAGACGACGCTCGCGCTGCCATCGAGATCGACAACGCTTTCTACCTGCAACCTATTAACGATTGCTACGACATCTTGGGTGCGGTGCGCAACGTCTTCTGCCCAGCGACGATGCTCATCAGAATCCGCGGTACCCTCAAGGATCACGACCCCGTTGTCCACCTTGACGTTGACATCTTTGTACCACTGGGTCGATCGGAAAATCTGCCCCAATCGATCTGCGATCTTCGAATCTTCCGCGACACCGTCCACAGCTACTTTTTCGCCAGCAGCCGCTGGAACCTCCGCCTGTTCGGAATCCTGCGCGAATAAACGGCCATCAAAAACCGTCGCATGAAGTGACCCGCACAAGATCGTTAAGGCCAGCAGTCGTCGCAAGATAGAGAGCATTCAGTAGGTCAGCATACGTGCAGAGGTGATTGATTGAATGCACGGCTAACGCAGAATGCGTGCCAATCGAGCACTTATGCGTCGAGTTGGCTAAAACGCGGACCCTCGCTGCCCGAAAACCGACCACGATGAAGCGGCACCCACCAGTGAATCCATGGCGGTGATTGATTTCCGCCCATCGCCCATCGCCGATCTCGTAGGGGACCACAGGTGTGCGGCGAGGCATGATCGGGCCGCGTCTCGCCGTCTACCCTTTGGCTTGAGCAAGCAACGAATCGACTTGGTCGCGAATCAGACGGTTGAATTGCCGATTCTCCGAGGTTTTGCAGACTCGTTCGCAAGAATCTTTGAAATACGCTACGACATTGGGGTCGCCTTTGACGTGGAAGATTAGTTGCCCGAGCGTCGTTTCAATAAAATCTCGATATGCCAAATCCGTGGTGATCACACGCAGCTCATCCTTCTCGTCAACTCGAAACTGGGACGGTATTTCTCGTTCCGAGAGCTGCAGCAACCCGCTGCAGAGCCAATCAATACACTGCATCGCAGTAAACGGATCGTTCACGCCCGGCGATAGTGCTCGAATTGCTACTTCAACGAATTGATGCATGATAAAGAAGACATCCTGCGTCGGTGTCCTCGAGTTTCCGATCGTGAATCCGTGTTGTACCCGTACCGATGCGTCATCGGGCCAGGCAGTTGTTTTGTCATCGGAATTCCCTGATTCACTGGGGAAACCTGCCGGAAGGACGTCGGCGATGTGTTCGTTGCGACAAATGAATTCGCCCGGGCGTTTTAGCAGTCGCAAGACAACGCGATAATCCTTGGCAACGCTCAGCAAATCGACGTCGTCAATTCCCTGCAGATATCCGCTGGCGGCAGACCGCACGATTCCGATAGGAACTTTTCCAACGCTGTCTGGCGCGCGACTTTTTTTCGCTAAGGGGTCGCCCAGCATTTCTGGATACATCACATCAATCTTGTCGTGCATATCAGCGGCAACGTTTCGTAATACGTTCGCGATATGGATGCTTTCTGGAATATGATGAATAAAGTAAATCAGCACCGCGACGCTCGAAAGTGTCATCGCAAGTGCAATGGTCAATGACCATTGCGGCACAAAGGCGGCGATTTGCAAGCCGTCATCAGAAACCGCATCTCCGCCGCGCACGGCTCTGAGCACGAGCAAGCAGTAAAGGAATGTCGCGACGAATGTCCCCAACGTTATTTGGTTGCCGCGGTCTCGCATAAAGTTGTCCAACAGGCGTGGGCCAAAATGCGACGTCGCGTGTGATACCGCCAGAATGGTCAGCGAAAAGGTCACGCCGGCGACCGTAATCATGGATCCCGCCACCGTTGCCAGCAGTGCCCGGGCTCCATCCGGCTGATTCATCGATGCCCACCAGGAATCTGACATCCAACTGGCCCCCACGTTTCGGTCAATCAGGATCGAAACTTGTGATAGTCCGATCGCTGCGATCACCATCAGTGACGGGATAAACCAGTAGCTTCCTCGGATGCGATAAACGACTTGTTGTAGATATGAACGCACGAGAAATACCTGAGAGGAATCGGCTGACAGATGCCAGCAACGCAAACGATGGGCCGATGTCTAGAGATGTTCAGAATCGATCATGCTGGAATGGCACGCAACGGTTTGATCGCATCCAAGCCGAATCGCAGACCAATCCATGATACGGCCAAGTCGCATGCGCTGGCTTCAAACCGTTCAGGGCGAGGGTTTCTTGACCAGCAATGATTGCTCGACAGCGTGTCACAAATGGTCGTCCAGGCGACAGAACGCACCAATTGCTGCAGAACCACGCTTTGATTGGCATTTGGCATGACGCGTGCATTGTTGACACTTCGACGAGCGAGGTCGCTCGTTACGAAACACCTTAGAGGAGTCAATATCGTGGTCACCCGAGAAGAGTTAAGAGCGCATTGGAACGAAGTTAAAAACCGCCTACACCAAAATTGGCGTGAGCTTTCCGAAACGGAGTTGTCGCATTTCAACGGGACTCCCAACGAATTGGTTGGCGCCATCGAGCGCAAGACGGGTGCAACGCGAAACGAGATCGAAGCATTCCTGCAAAACGTTCTGCGAGATGGTGAATCGGTAAAACAACGCGTCGCGAGTTTTGCTGATCAGTACGGAAACGAACTTGGTCAACAGGCTCGCGAAGGTTACGAGCAAGTTGCGGCAGCGACGGCCGACTATTCCAAGAAGGTCGTTCGCAGCGTTCAACGACGTCCCATTGAATCGCTTGCCATCGCTTTTGGTGTTGGTATTGCTGCCGGCGCGCTGATGCTGATGAACAACCGTCGCCGCTGACCTGCAGGTGCGTCGCGACGTATACGGTTGGCAGCACGATCCACGCTGCTCTGGCAATCGCGCCATTAACCATGCAACCCGGCTCCACTGAGTGAATGTTATGACAACGAAGCCTGCCGCCCGGCAACGAACGGATGATATACGACAGCGTATGCAGACGATTCGCAGCGATTTACCTATCCAAATGGATAATGCACGAGAAAAGGTAAACAACCTAACGGACTGGAAGTACTACGTGCGATCCTACCCTGCGATCGTCGTGCCCGTTGTCGCGGCACTTGCTTATGCACTTGTCCCAACTCGGAAATCGGAGCCTAGCGATCAAGTTGCTTACCTCGATCGCGAGGACGGAATCCAGCGTGTGCGTCTGGTCCAAGATCAGATTCCGAAAAAATCAATCGTATCAGGATTGGTCAGTGCGGCTCTTACGCTTGCCCTTCGTTCGGGCAGCACTTTGGCAACGAGACGAATATCCCAAATGCTGCACAACCCGGAACCGACGAGTGCCAGTCGTGGTCTTTGACACCCCTTAATACAAACAACTCATGATTGCTCCCATCGAAAAACCAGATCATTACTCGCGGCTCACCGATCCGACCGATCCGCGACGGAACGACCGCATGACACGAACGCCCGATTCAGCCTCGGGACTGTGGCCTGCGGCAGAACGATGCATCGAGCTACATCCATCTGCCGTGGTCATTGCTTCGATCACTGTCGGCCTTTTGCTCGGGTGGGCAGTGAAACGCAAGTTTCGATAGCGACCGATTGCGTACGTCACGAGCATCCCGGTCCCAGACTCTTAGAAAAAACAATGAACAATCAAACTGGATTCCGACGCATCATCCGAGATATCGCAGACCTTTGCGAATTGCAAATCGAGCTATTCGCGATCGACAGCCAAGTCGCCACTCAACGAACCAAGACTGCGGCGGTCTATCTGGGAATTGCGTTCGTGTTCGCACTCGCGACGGTTTCAACGGTGACGCTCGGCTTGGCCGCGGCGTTGTACGAGATGCTGGGCTGGTCGTTGACGGCGTCCATTTTTGGCGCCGCGGGATGTGCAGCGATTATTGCAGTTTTTCTAGCGGTCTTGGCCGTCTTTGCGTTGCAAAAAGCTGTCTCTGCACTCGAGGAAACTCGCAGCGAGCTTGCGGAAAATCTTCGTTGGATCAAAGCAGCCGTCATTGCCCCGGAAACATCCGCTCGGGCTCAAGTTCGTGAAGACAGCTTTTCCAATCGATATGCCAACGCACGTGCTAGCTCGACCAACTAATTCTCTCCTTTGCCTCTTTAACAGGAAAAAAACAATGAGTCACAATGTAACCCGAGAAACCGGCGATCAAGAAAAATCAGCGATGGGTGATGCTCGCGAAGCGGTCCGCGAAACCTTTTCCGGTGCGGCTGACACGGCGGCGTCAACGATGCGCGAAGCGGGACAGTACTATGTCGCCGAACCGGCCGGTGACTTGTTTAGTTTGCTCAGAGATTACGCGAAGGACAAACCGGATGTCGCTGCGATGTGGGCCTTTGGCTTAGGCGTCGTCGTGGGCTGGAAGTTACGCGGATAAATTTCGACTCAGTCTGATAAAAGAATTTAGCAATCAACGCGGTCGCGAAAGGGACGTGCGAGTGGAATTTAAAGCCCGCTACCAACCCGTGCCTGCGTTGTTTGCGCTTGCCACGGCACTTTTGTTGTCATTCAACGCTGCGGTCGTCGCACCTGCCCTCGCTCAACAGTCCATGGCTCCGCTCGAAGACACGACCGAGTCGATTGGCGAGGGCGAGGGCGAGCCGACTACCGTTGCAGCGACGGTGGATGTCGATCCGGACAACAGCGACGAAAAGATTGCTAGCCGACTGGATGAAATCTTTGGTGCGACCGGTTGGTTTGTCGATGCGGATGTACGGGTCGACGGCGGCGTCGCGTTTCTGCGAGGTGTGGCTGATACGGCAGACCACCGGCAATGGGCCGAACGAACGACGATGAATACGACAGATGTCGTTGCGGTGGTCAATCGACTGTCGGTCACGGAGAAACCGTTCTTTGATTTCACCCCGGCGATCGCCTCGATCAAGTCGCTTGCACGCGAAACCACCGCGTTGCTGCCGCTGTTATTGATTGCCTGTGTCGTTGCCGCACTTTTCTATTATTTCGCGGTGGCGGGAGCGCGTCTGACTCGCTGGCTCAGCCGGCGGACAATCACGAGCGGTTTGCTGCGTCAAGTCTCCGGCAGCGCCGTGGGCGTTCTGATTTTCGTCATCGGAATCTACATTGCACTTCGCGTGTCGGGACTCACACGTTTGGCGGTCACCCTATTAGGCGGGACTGGGCTCGTCGGGCTCGCCCTCGGCTTTGCCTTTCGAGACATCGCGGAGAATTATCTGGCCAGTATTCTTATCAGTTTAAATAACCCCTTTCGCGTTGGTGATCTTGTCGAAGTCGATGGCCATCAGGGTTTTGTTCGCAAGGTCACGACTCGTGGGACAGTGCTCAATACCGTCGAGGGAAATCAGGTCCAGATACCCAACAGCAACGTTTATAAAGGCACGATTATCAACTATACGGCGACACCGATGACACGCCGCGACTTTCTGGTGGGGATTGGATTTGAAGACTCGATCAGCGAGGCGCGAGCGCTCATCGACGACGTCTTTCAATCTCATACTGCGGTTGCAGACGATCCAACGCCGTTGGTTCTCGTCGACTCACTCGGTTCGGCCACAGTCAATTTACGTTGTCAGTATTGGCTGGATCAGTCGAAACACTCCGCAGTGAAAGTTACCAGCTCTCTGATCCGGCAAGTAACACAGCGTCTTGTTGAGGAAGGTATCACGATGCCCGATGAAGCGCGTGAGCTGATCTTCCCGCAAGGTGTTCCGGTTCGGTTGCTACAGGACGACCAGTCCTTTGCAAGAGACCGGTCAAAGCCCAAGACCAAGAAAACAGTTAGCCGCTCGACTGAACCTGAGGGCGACCTGTCCAGCGAACGGGCCGAGATTGAGCGAGTGACGGAAGCCGAAGGGGCGGTGGAGAACGAAGCGAACTTACTGGAAGAAACCAACTTGTGATCGCAATTGGGTCGTTGGCGATCGAACGCGACAGCGTGAAATCACCTCGTTGCGAGTGGCCCTCGTTTCGAACGCAAACCCGTCACGCTGGATCGCGGGAGCGCAATTTTTAAGACGTAGCGGATCGCGGCGAGCATTCTGCCTCTGCTTTTAACAGTTGGCATGGGTTGTGCGTATACGTGAGTTTGTCTGACCGAGGAGTCAGTCGCAACAATACACAAAGGGAGAGAGTCGGATGGCTACGAAAGAAGAGTTGAAAGGCAATTGGAATACCGTCGTTGGTGCTGTCAAAGAGAAGTACGGCGAAATTTCCGATGACGAATTAGCGCAAGTCGAAGGTAATGTTGATCAGCTGGTCGGGTTGGTACAGCGTAAGACGGGACACGCACGTGAACAGATCGAAGCATTTATGCACGACTGCTGTTCGTCGTGCGATTCGGCGATGGGCCGGGCATCTGATTACGCGAATCAAGCCCGAGAGACAATCAGGGAAGGATACGATCAGGCGTCCGAACAAGCTCGCCGAGGCTACCAGTACTCAGCGACAGCCGTTGCGCGTCATCCACTGGAATCAGTGGGAACTGCTTTCGGTGTCGGTATCGTTGCCGGCTTACTGATTGGGTTTTCGCTAGGCGCCCATCGCGAACGAGACTTGAGTTGGCGTGAACGATGGACTCGCTAGGCGTCAAATCCAAAAGTGCTGACGATGTCCAGTTGTAGACTGGCCGGCTAAGAGCGCCATGTTGTACGAAAGTGAATGAGCGAGCTGCCTAACCGCAGCTCGCTCTTTTCGTTGATACACAGATTCAGTTACTGAGCCTTCTGCGCCGCCTTAGCCTCAACCTAGCGGCGGCGTCGCGAGGCTCGAAAGCAGTTTTCGCAAGCCCAATACGAGTGACGACTTTATGGCTGCTCGGGGTCGCTCTTTTGTTCGCCAGACGCTTCTTCGCGAACAAGCGTCGAGGCCCACGATTGCGCAGCCAAACTAGTGCACGAATCTCCAACCAGACACTCAAGTATTTGGCGATGCAGCGGTGTTGCGAATTGCGAAGAATACTTCTTCAATAATTCGTCTTTCCGCGCGTGCCGTTCCGATTCTGGTAAACGTGCTACGACTCTGAGTAGCTCTTGTGGGGTGTCGGTCATTGCCGGTCGATTATGTCAAATTGTCGGTAGGGGGAGGAAATCGGCGGGGCCCCGAACACGTCTTGAGCGAACAATGTCGCCAGCACGATGACTGCGACGAATTGATAGATGTGTCACTCATGAAAAGCGTAGCTCATTCCAGGTTGGCAGGGTGGCGCTAGGGGGCGAATTTTTGATTTTCCACTAAGAGAGGGATTCTGATTAAACCGAATCGTGCCGTGTCTTCATGCGCAATGTTCAATTTTCAGCATGGTCAAACCAACGTACGCCACGAATTTCGTGTTCGATATCAACAAGAAAGAGATCACGTGCCAACGATCCCTGCGGCCTTCTGCCACATACCTTTAGCCCAAGCTATTAAGTCGACACATGCGGCATCGACACCGCGAGACCACGTGAGGAGTCGACGCGTGTCCAGCATCACCCCGGGGATTTTTACTCGCGCGATCAATACCCCTGCGATGGAACGAGAGCGTCGTAGACTTCATTCGCAGCTAGCTGCAAAACAGCAATCAATCTTCGGCCGGGGGGTTTTGAATTACATCCAGACCCCGCTCACCGTTGCGTGCGATCGCTCAGACCGCAGAGATTGATCCTGCGCTTGCGCAGTGGTCCAGTCGAATCAAGGAAACATGCCGACGCGAACTCCGTTCCCGTTTGCTCTTCCGATGGCTGGTACGCCACTAAAGTTGGTAAGCCAATGAACACGAAGTCGCCAGAATCGATAACGGAACATGGTTCGTCTTCGCCGCTCCTACGTCCCTCCACTAGGAATGACGACCCTGTCGTTGTTAACGCACCGGTTGACGACCGCCCGTCTGCGAATCTCTACGGATCATGCCAAGCCGATATCGCCTGGGGCGGCAGCAAGATCGCTGCCGGATCTCTGTCCCTCAGTAAGTACGACGGCAGAGCGTACGGATGGGCACGACCGCCGAGACATAAACTTTCCGCGGGGTCAAAAAAGATGACGACCAATCCCCGAACGGTGCGAGCCTCTCGCTTTCCATCATCACCATCGGCGATGACCGCCGCGACCGACATTCACAAATCCAGCGCATTGCGGATAAACGCAAGATAGGCCACCGCACAAGATAGGCCCCCGCACAACGATTCCCGTTGGCATGCCGAATTCAGCTCTGCCCCAAAGTGTTAGACTCTCATGGTCTTACGCCGTTCACTAACCGCCGACGACCAGCGATTCCTCATCTACCGGCCTACATCACTTATTTCTGCGCTTGACTGATGCCTGATCGCGAGTCCGCTCTTTCTAACATTGTCAAATCGCCTGCACGAATCCTCGTGATCGTCCTGTTGATGGTTTTTGCGGTGGAAGTCGCGGTGATGTTTGTACTTCCGCATCTCGTCCCCCGTTATTTCGGTGATGTCGGCATCGCCTTTGTGGACGCGGTGCTATTGACTCTGATCTGTGCACCGGCGTTATGGTGGATCATCATTGGACCTTTGCGCCGAATTGCGATTCAAGAACATCAGCGATCAGAAACGATCGTGTCTAATGCCAGCGAAGGCATCATCTCTTTCGACCGCATGTTCATCATCGACTCTTGTAATAGGGCATGTACCAGTCTGTTCGAACTGCGAGCTGACGAATTGATCGGTCGATCCATTCATGACGCGATACCAAATTTACCGCTCGAGTTTTCTCGCTTGCCCAGTGATTATCGGTTGGAAGGCGTCCGTGACAGCGGCTCGGAATTCCCGATCCATGTTTCGATCAGCGAGTATCCGTCGGACTCGGGTCGTCAATACGTCGCAATCATCCGAGACTTGACGCTGGCTCAAGAAGCAGAGCTGCAACGCATCACAATGGCGCGCGAAACGGAAGCGCTTCGCGCACAGCAAATGACAACGTTGGCACAACTAGCCACCGGAGTCGCTCATGAGATTCGCAATCCGCTAACCTCGATCAAAATGTTGATTCAAGTCAACCGAGCCAAGTTTGCCGAGAAGGGATTGCCGACCGATGACATGGAGCTTGTCGAGCAAGAGATACGCCGGATGGAACGTTCAGTGGAAAGCTTGCTCGAGTACGCCCGCCCCGAAAAGACAGAGTTCTGTCGATTCGAAATCGGCGCGGTCGTAAGTCATGCCATGAAGCTTGTCGATGGTCGGTGCGCCGCCCAGAACGTCAAATTAAGCGTTGCGTTGCCGGAAAAAGGGGTCGAAGTCAGCGGCGATCCGGCTCAGTTCCGACAAATGTTGGTGAACTTGATGCTGAACGGACTTGATGCAATGCCCACCGGCGGACAGTTGTCGATCACCGTCACCCCCACCGACCATCACGTCGAGGTTATCGTGGCAGACACCGGTCCGGGGATCGCTAAGCAAGTCTTCGATCGTATCTTTTCGCCATTCGTTACGACCAAGCCCAATGGCGTCGGACTCGGTCTGGGCATTTGCAGACGTATCGCAGAATCGCATCATGGAACGCTGGAAGCGACAAACGGAATCGACGGCGGCGCGCAGTTCAAACTGACGCTGCCAATGACGTCCGAAACAGCACTATCGACACGCAAGGAATCTTGATGCAAAAGTTGCTCGTGATCGACGACGAACCGGCCATCTTACACGCATTCGAGCGGGCTTTCGCGGACGAGGCCACGACCGTACTGACGGCCAAACAAGCGTCGGCGGGCGAACGCATTTTTCGAGACGAACGTCCGCACGTCGTCGTGATCGACCTGAGCTTGCCCGATAAATCGGGGCTTGAGTGTTTTCAAACACTACGAGAGATCGATTCGCGCGTCCCCGTGATTTTCATCACTGGACACGGTACCGTTGAATCGGCGATCGAGGCAACCAAACTTGGCGCCTACGATTACCTGTTCAAACCGCTGGAACTGAGCGAAATCCGCGAACTGCTAAAAAAAGCGTTTGACCTAAGTCGCATGGTGCGGGTTCAACCCACGATTGCCGATGAAAGCGATCTGGCAGAAACCGATGCGATTGTCGGTCGATGCCAGGCGATGCAAGAGGTCTATAAATCGATCGGACGCGTGGCTTCGCAAAACATCACCGTGCTCTTATTGGGTGAAAGCGGAACCGGGAAAGAGGTCGTTGCACAAGCGATCTATCACCACAGCGCACGAGCCAAGGGGCCCTTCCAAGCGATCAATTGCGCTGCAATCCCAGACGCGTTGCTGGAAAGCGAGATCTTTGGTCACGAAAGGGGTGCATTCACGGATGCCCATCGCCAGCGGATCGGAAAGTTGGAACAAGCAGACAAAGGAACGCTGTTCTTAGATGAAGTTGGTGACATGTCGCCCTTGACCCAGGCAAAACTTTTGCGAGTTCTTCAGGATCAAGCGTTTGAGCGCGTGGGCGGCAGCGAACCAATCAAAGTCGACACGCGAATCATCGCCGCCACCAACCATGATCTCAAACAACTTGTTTCGGAAGGGCTGTTTCGCGCCGATCTGTACTTCCGGCTTAGCGTTGTGTCCATCGAACTGCCACCCCTGCGCGATCGAGAGGATGATTTGAGGCTGCTCGCGGAGTATTTCTTGAGGAAATATGGGCGAGAGTTCGGTAAGCCCGTTCGGACGCTCGCACCGGAAACATTAGAATTGCTTCATCGATACCATTGGCCCGGCAACGTTCGCGAACTCGAAAGCGTCATCAAGGAATCGCTGCTTGCCTCACGAGGCAACGTCTTGTTGCCGGAGTTTCTTCCGGCTCTGAATGAATCTGATGCACGTAACGAATCATCCGATACGGACAATCAATATTTGTCTCGCGATTTCGTTTCACAACGCCTCGAAGCCGGCTCGCAAAATCTTTACGCAGAATCAATCGCGGCGGCGGAACGCCAACTCTTTCGCGAGGTCCTCTCGCATACTCACGGAAATCAGTTGAAAGCCGCTGGAATCTTGGGGATTTCGCGAGTCACTTTGCGTAGCAAACTAAAGACTTTGGGCATTGACCCGACTGAGTATTCGGAATGACCAAGAACTGTCAGCCCATCAGTCCAACCTTCAGATCGTCGCGGCGAAGACCTCACGCCCATTCCATCGCATCCAAGTTCGATGCATCCAAATTCGACGCATCAAGGGCCGACACAGCATCGAAACCAAATCACGATATTAAGTGTCACCACCGGATCGGCGCAGATCGATCGACGGCGGAGCTAACGGCTCGATTCATTGGGTTGCAATCCGCGAGCGAACCAGGGATAGATACAGGGAACCACTAACGACGTCAACAATGTTGACGTCACAAGCCCGCCAATGACGACCGTCGCAAGTGGCCGTTGCATTTCGGCTCCATCGCTGGTGGACAAGGCCATGGGCAAAAAGCCGAGGCTCGCGACCAACGCCGTCATCAAAATCGGCCGCAGTCGTACTAGCGCGGTTTCATGGCTCACCTCGTCTAGCGGTAGGCCTTGCAAGCGAAGATTCTCGGCAGCACTGACCCAGACTAATCCGTTCAAAACGGCCACGCCGAACAAAGCAATAAAACCAACGCCCGCGGAAATACTAAATGGCATCCCTCGCAGATACAGCGCAATCACTCCGCCGGATGCTGCCATGGGAACGGCGAGGAAAATGAGAGACGCCAATCTCAACGATCCAAGGCTGGTGTGTAACAACAGCATGATGATGATTAAAACGATCGGAGTGATGATCGCTAGTCGACGGCTTGCGGACTGCAAGTTTTCAAAGTCACCTCCCCATCGAATTTCGTAGCCCGGTGCCAATTGAACTTTGTCGGCAATCGTTTGCTTTGCTTGGGAAACGAATGTCGCGACATCTCGCCCCCGGACGTTGGCAGAGATGAAAGTACGTCGGCGATTTCCTTCATGTTCGATCGTCGGCGGTGTTTCCTCAAGCTGTATGTCGGCAAGCTCTCGCAACGGGATCGTTTCACCGCCCGTTTCCGCAACGGGAATCTGTTCTAACATCGAAACACTTTCACGCCACCGGTTTGGCACGCGGACCATGATCGGATAACGAGCCCGGCCTTCAAACACGTGGCCAACCTCGTGTCCGCCTAAAGATGAGACGACATCCAGGACCGTTTGCGCGTCGATACCGTACCGGGCTAAGCTGTCGGGATTCGTTTTGATGGTCAGGGTTGAAAGATTTGCCTGGTAATCCGCTTTGACATCGACGGCTCCGGGAATGGTTCGCAGTGCCGATTCGATTTCTTTGCCTTTGACCGAAAGCTGTTCAAGGTCATCGCCGTACAGCAAGACTGCGACGTCGGCCTTAACGCCAGCGACAAGTTCGTCGACGCGCATTTCAATCGGCTGTGTAAAGCCAAAGGCGACGCCCGGAACGTTGCCATTCAATACCGCCGACATTTCTTCGATCAATTCGTCACGCGTTTTCGATTCCGGCCATTCATCGACGGGATGCAATAAAACCCACACGTCGGTTTGGTGGACACCCATCACATCGTTGGCGATTTCAGGGCGTCCCGTTTTACTGAATACCGTCTTTACCTCGGGAAACGCGATCAACAGTTTTTCGATCTGCGTCGACATGTCGATTGAACCTTCCAGTGTTGCGCTGGGAAGCCGAAATGCTTCCACCAACAGATCGCCTTCTTCCAGACGAGGCATGAATTCAGCGCCCAGGTTTGCCGCAACCGGCAAACTAGAGACGAACACCGCGAGTGCCAGCGCGATCGTCGCAAGTGGATGCGCAATTGCGGACGTCACGATTGGCTCATAGAGGCGTTTAACCACCCGAACGACAAACACCTCTTTCTCGGCCATTTTCTTCGGCAGAAAGATCGTAGCCATGGCCGGCATGAAGCTGAGTGAAAGGATCATCGACCCGCCCAACGCAAATAACACCGTCAGAGCCATCGGCCGGAACAGCTTTCCTTCGGTGCCTTCGAGCAGCAAAATTGGCAGAAACACGACGGCGATAATCAATTCACCAAACATGGTCGGCTTTCGAACTTCGACCGCCGCGTCTCGGATCAGCGTCGCCTTTTTCGTCAAACCATTGCTATGTGAAAGTTTCCGAATGCAGTTTTCAACCATGATGACGGAACTGTCGACGATCAATCCAAAGTCAATCGCACCAAGGCTCATCAAACTTGCCGTGACATCGGTAAACCGCATCACATTCGTTGCGAACAGCATCGACAGTGGAATGGCCAAAGCCACAATGATGCCGGCACGCAGATTTCCCAGCATCAGCAACAAAACAATAACGACCAACAGACCACCTTCGGTCAGGTTCGTCAGCACGGTTTTCAGTGTTCGACCGATCAAAGCGGCGCGGTCGTAGGTGACCTCCAACCGCACGCCTTTGGGCAGCGTGAATTCGATTTCCTTAAGTCTTTCCTTTGCAGCAATGACCACTTCGCGAGAATTTTCACCGATCAACATCATCACCAACCCGGTGACAATTTCACCGCGTCCGTCGCGTGTCACAGCACCTTGACGCGTCATGGGCGCGATCGTGACCGTCGCAACATCGCGAACGAGAATGGGATTTCCGTCGGATTCACGGCGGATTACCACCGATTCGATATCTTCCTTGCTGCTAAGTAATGAGACGCCACGTATGAATCGTTGTTCGCCGTGGTGGACGACATATCCGCCGCCCGAGGTCGAATTGTTGTTTTGAAGACTTTCAAACAGCAATTCCATCGCGATCCCGTAACTGGTCAGGCGATTCGGATCAGGCTGCACCTCGTATGTCTTATAGAATCCGCCATGCGTGTTGATTTCGGTAACTCCGGCGACTTCGCGCAGCCGAGGCGCGACATCCCATTCCAGCATCGTCCGCAACTCCATCGGCGTGTGATGGTCGCTGCGGACTTCGAACTGCAGAATCTCGCCAAGCGCCGTCGTCAGCGGACCGACGCTGGGTGTACCGTAACCCGCCGGAATCTGACTTGCCGCGTCCGACAATCGTTCGGTGACCAATTGACGCGCACGATAGATGTCCGTCCCTTCTTGGAAAACGATCGTGACGACCGAAATACCAAATTTCGATACGCTCCGCAGTTCTTCCACATCCGGCAGTCCGCCCATCGTGTTCTCGACGGGATAGGTCACGTAACGTTCGACCTCGATCGGCGAAAGAGACCCCGCATCGGTCACGACCTGGACCTGAACATTGGTCATGTCCGGAACTGCATCAATCGGCAAATCGAACGCGGAATAGAGGCCGCCGACCGCCATGAGCAACGTCAAGATAATGACAAGTCCACGATGAGTGACCGACAATTCAATCAGTCGCGTTAGCATACGTCAAAGTCCAAGGTGCAATTCAATTCAAGCAAAATCGTGATCGTGGCGAGATCTGACCGCCAGGGCACTGCGATTCGTGCCACCGCCAGCGGTTCAGCGTCGTTATTCGCTTTCGCCCTGCAACAAATACTCCGACTTCAACAAGAAGGCTCCTTCGGTCACGACACGTTGCCCTGGCGAAAGTCCTTCCTTGATTTCGACCCAGTCTTGCGAACCCCCACCGGTCTTGACGTCAACTCGCATAAACTTTCCATCCCCCTCGTCGACAAAAACGAATTTTTGATCCTCATGTTGGACCACCGACTGAGGTTTAACCGAAAGCGTCTTTGATGGTGCGCCGATTGGAACCGAAACACGGACAAACATCCCTGGTCGCAGCAGCCCATCGACATTGTCGACTTTTGCGATCAATGGGATCGCGTTGGTTTCGGCGGTGACTTCGCGGCCGATGTAATTCAGAGAAGCAGAATAGACTCGGTCGCCGAGTGCGGGAACGGTGACCGCAACCGAGGTCCCCGGCTGCAACGACACCGCGTACCAGTCACCCTCACGAATGCTTGCCGCGACATACAATGAACCTGTGTTCGCAAGTACAAAGAGCGAGTCGCCAACAGAGATGCGTTCATTGCTTGCGAACGCCCGCGATTCGATCGTCCCCGACAAAGGCGCGCGGACTTCTAAACGGGAAATCGATTCCTGGTCGGCAAAGTCAATCGATCTTTTTTCGATCGGATGCCCCAGCAGAGTCTCGACCGCCTGCCACGCGAGGTTCAACTGGCGCTTCGCATCGGCGACCTTCGAACGTGTCTTCAGCAATGACTGCTGCGCCGAGAATCGAGCTTGATCCTGGGCCGTACTGAATGCGACCTCCGCGATTTGGCGATCGGTCTCGCGTTCGCGTAAAGTGCGTCCCGATAGTGAACCGGATTGGCCGATCAATTTCGCTTTTTGCGACAACTCGCTGGCCAACAGCACTCGCGCATAGGCGGCCAGCAGATCACTGCGATAGCTACCGAGGGATTTTTCGGCGAACACCTCTTCAATTTCGTCGATCGATTTGCGTTGCTTCAGCATCGTCGAAAGTGCTTCCAGGTTGTTCGCCACTTCTGTTTCACGAACGAAAGCCTGGTTGGCAATTTCATACTCCTCCTGGCATCGCAAGACCTCGGCTCGGGCGCGACCAATCTCAGGACTCCGCAAGACGGCTAGCAAGTGCCCCGCCTCGACCTGTTGCCCTGGTAAAACGTGTACTTCCGCGAGGATGCCCGTTAACGGTGATTTGACATCGATATGTTTCGTTTCGTCGTAGCGAATGCGCCCAGGGACTGTGTGCAAATGCTGAATCGTCTGCCGCCCCACGGGCGCCGATTCGAAACGCCCGGCGGCCAGCTTTCCCGCCGGCAGGGTAATCATCTCCGGCACGTCCATTGATTCGACATACGCCGACTCAACCACTTCGGGCGCACCCACCGGGTGCAGTTCTCGGTCAGCCCACCACCGCACCGCCAACACCCAGCACGCCGCAACCGCCACGATCGTAATCACGGTCGGAACGGCCTTGCGGATGATCCGAGACCACACGATGGCCTCCGAAAACGCTAAGTCCGTTTCTGTCGACGGACGGTTCAGTTGAAAATGAGACACGTTTCCTCGAAACCCGCATGCGATACAAAACCAGTTCGCGAGGAAATCTATGCATTCAGCGTGCCATCGGGTTCAGCCCAGCACGTATGGCGATCAGAACCCCGTCTGCGGCGGAATCCCACCACTTGATGCATCGATTCACTGAGCGAA
This sequence comes from uncultured Pirellulaceae bacterium, assembly GCA_963975425.1. GTDB lineage: Bacteria > Planctomycetota > Planctomycetia > Pirellulales > Pirellulaceae > CAXBGS01. The sequence goes on along the minus strand of CAXBGS010000019.1, from coordinate 4,381 downwards.
AGCGAGCGATTGGCGACGTGGTGTAAAGAGATTGACCACGGGAATGGACAGGAACTGTCCATTCCCGTGGCGATTGCGAGAGCCTAACCAGTGATTGCAAAACCGCAAATCTCGCACGCTGCCTACAACGATACCGACGAAAAGGCTTCATCGCGTCAACCGATGCAACAATTTCGAACCGCTTGAGGCTGCAAGAGCTAGGCCGCTTTCTTTTGCTTTTTCGCGTTCTTAGGTTTCTTGTTACCTTTGGCTTTCGCGGCTGGTTTCAAGCCCAAATTCTCTTTCATTCGATCAACGTACCCGCCATGACTGAACGAGCATGATGCGATCGCGTCGGCGTAAGGCGCAACCCCTTCGCCAATCCAATCGATGATATTCAAGATTTTCAGCGAAGCGTAAGAACTGTCAGCGAGCATTTCATTCCATGTGCTTTGGGCCACCTGTTTTTCACCTGCTCGGTAAAGAATCCATGCCGCCATCGCTCGCACATGATCCGATTCCGTATCGTCAAGTGACTTTCGGATTCGATCTAGATCCAAAGATTCTGAGTCTTGCAACAGAAAGCATCCCACCGTCGCCCAATAGCGCACTCCGACGTCAGAATCGCCGAGGTTTTTGTAGAGAGTGGCAAGGTTCGACGCGTCTTTTTCCAGAGCCAACGACGAAACATCCAGATAGGTCTGAACGGGATAGGCATTCTCGTCACGCACAAAATCATGGATCGTCGCACCGTATTCTTCCGCCCGTTTGACAACCTCGCTTTCGGGCAACAGGCCTGAATCAAAATGCTTGATCTGCCATGCGTTTAATGCGCCGCGCAATCGTGCCACATCGTTCGCATATCGGGGATCATCGATCAGGTTGTTGACGTTGTCCGGATCGACACTTGTGTCGTAAAGCTCTTCCGTAGGCTTGGTTCCAAAGAAACGGCCAGTGATCGCGTCCGTTTTTCCTTCATCGTGATGTTTCTGCCAAGCCTGCGTCGCCGCCATTTGCCATAGATACATCAGCTTCTGTCCCCAGGGCGCGTATGGCATGTAATTTCGAATGTATAAGAATTGGCGGTCTCGAATCGCGCGCACGTTGTCGCAGCGTTCATCCATTCGCGACCGAAAACTGACGTGATAGTCTCGCGACTCGGCATCGGGCCCCAGAAAAACTCGGCCTTGCAGATAGTCCGGCGTTTGGGCACCACACAAATTCAACCAAGTTTTGGTCATGTCAATAAAGCTGACCAATGTGTCAATTTTTGTACCAGGTTCCGCAGGACGCAAATGCGAGAACTGCTGCGGGATACGAATGATCAACGGGCAATGCGTTCCGCTGTTGAACAAATAGCGTTTGCTGCGAGCGATCACGCCGCCATGGTCGGAGTTGTGAATGACGATCGTGTTCTTGGCCATGCCCATCTGTTCCAGTTTTGCAAGCGCATCGCCAATCGTTGCGTCCATCTTTTTCATTTGGTCATGGTAGTGCGCATAATTCTTGCGAATCACGGGAATGTCGGGATGATACTTTGCGAGTCGAACATCCTCGGGACGATGAGTCGTATTGTCGACATCGCCAAAAGCCTTGGACTCATGAGAGAGCGTGCTGTTGATCACCATAAAGAACGGCTGCTGACTCTTGAGCTGTTCCCAATCCACCGCGTTTGTATCCCAAGCGCTCGAGTCATCACGCCCACCAATGTTGTAATCGGTCTTGCGCGCGTTGCCGACGAAGTACCCGGCTTGTTTCAACAAGTCGGGATAGTATTTGATGCGGTCGTGAGGGATCTCGTAGCGGCTGCGCATCGGATGCGTGCCCATCGACAGGGCATGCACGCCGGTAATCCAAGTGCTTCGCGAGGGCGCACAGACAGGCGCGTTCGCATAGCAATGCATATACTGGAACCCTTCTTTCGCCAACGCATCGATATTCGGCGTGTCGGCATGCGGATTCCCGTAGCATCCGACCCAATTCACGTTGTTGTCTTCACAAGTCAGCCACAAAATATTGGGGCGGTCACTTGCGTCTTCGGCACGTGCATCATGCCGCGCGAAGAACGTGCTGAAAACAGAGAGCGTTACCAAGCCGATACGAAACATCGCTGACGGCCGTCGATTTGCAGTTGTATGCATGTTGATTCCCATGGTCCCTATGAGGCCGAACGTCGACCAAGCACAAAAGTATAATTGATCATCGCGACGCCTACGCGGGCAACTGTACAAAAGAACGTTGGATGCGATTCGCAGCGTCAACATCGGTTTCCGAATCCGCAGATGGCGATCGATCCACAACGGCGGCTGGTCTTGAAATCAATCGTGATCGCGCCGGCGCTCGACAATCCGGCTCGGCTAACGACTCGCCGGTTTATTGGCCCGAACATGGAATCGTCCGCCACGATCGACAGGGCTGGACGGTGACGTGAACTGCATCCTCATCGAAGAGGCCTCGCAGATTGCTCGTGCTGCACATTGCTCGTGCTGCACATTGCTGTTAGCGGACACGCTTCGCGTCCGCCCATCGCTTTCCGACACGATCTTTCGCGGTCCGCCACCGCGCGCCGCATCCCGCCATGCGATTGGACTTGTCGGCGACGTTGATACGCTCGTCATCGAAGTCGCCGCCATCAGCGGATGAGGCAGCATCGACCTCGGTGCCGTTGAAGACGTGGATCGAATGTCCCGTGTCACTGCACCGGTTTCGGCCGCGCCGAACACACTTTCGCGACATTCACCGGGTCCATCTTCAATCGTACAGTGGCAGTGGAAAGTCGGGCTCGGCCGTTCGCGTTTGGCGATAATGCGTCTCAAGTCGCTCGACGATCGCCGGATGGTTCTTGGCTAGGTCCACCGCTTCGCTCTCGTCTTGATCCAAATCGTAGAGTTCCCACGGTGTTGGCTTGTTCAAGAGGTTGCGCCGTACGGCTTTCCATCGGCCATCACGAATCGCGACTAGCCCGCCATAGCCATGAAAATCCCAGATCATCGGCGACTTGCGATCGATCGGTGCGTTTTCGGTCAGCGTCCCAACCAAGTTGATTCCATCGAGTTGTTGATGCGCTGGCAGATCCGCACCCGCGATGTGGCAAAGTGTAGGAAACCAATCAGGAAAATAGGTCGGAACATCGCAGACCGTCCCCGCAGGAACACGGCCGGTCCACTTGACCACGCAAGGAACGCGGATGCCTCCCTCGTACACACTGCCCTTCCAACCGCGCAGATCCGCGGTTGATTCGAAAAACTCTGCATCGACACCGCCGACATGAAACGCGGGATCGCGGCTCGGGTGAGTCGTGCCGTTGTCCGATGTGAAAACGACAATGGTGTTTGACGATAAACCATGTTCATCTAGCTTTGCCAAAATCGTCCCGACGTGTTCGTCTAAATCGGAAATCATCGCTGCATAGGCCGCACGGGGCCGAGGATGCGGCAAGTAACCGTTTTGGCCACGATAAGGTCCTTTGGGTTTGTCCCATTGAACGGGATAGCGATCAATCCATTCCTGCGGCGGCTGCATCGCGACGTGAGGTTCCACGAATGGGAGATACAGAAAGAATGGTTCAGACTGGTGTTTGTCAACGAACGCAAGAGCCTCGGATAGAATCGCATCAGGTGCATAGGTTTCGAGCCGATAATCGTTCGCGTCGACTCGACCGTTCGGTCTGCGCTGGTGTCCGAAAATCGAACCGGGATTGATTCGCTGTTCTTGTTCGTCGGAGTCGAGAAAGAATGGGAAATAGCTGTGCGCGTTTCGCTGGCAGTTATAACCGAAGTATCGATCAAATCCTTGTTTGATCGGTGACCCTTCCGATCGTGAAGGCCCGAGTCCCCATTTGCCGAACGCGCCGGTCGCATATCCGGCCGACTTTAATGACTCGGCGATGGTCACGATCTCATCAGTCAACGGCCACTGACCCGGAAACAAACGCCCACCGGGTGAGTCTTTGTTGCCTCGTATTTGTGCATGCGCAAGACTTTGCCCCGTCATCAACGTGCATCGAGCCGGTGCACACACCGGGGCTCCGGTGTAATGCTGGGTGAAACGCATACCTTCCGACGCAAGGCGATCCACGTGCGGCGTTTCAATTTTTTGCTGCCCATAACAGCCCAGTTCACCGTAGCCCAAATCATCGGCGAGAATAAAAACGATGTTAGGGACGGATGCGGGTCGCTGCGTTTCAGGGCTTTCGGCCGACAACGGGTGGACGGCCAGCATCGCTGTGGCGAACAAGACCCACGTGACTGATTTGCAGTTCATTTAAAACACCACGTTTGAGGAGTCCGTACGGGGCGCGGCCCCGCGACAGGTCCAGCAAATCATAACAAGATCACCCATCGTGGATTCTCAGCGTCAATTTCTCAGCGTCAATTTCTCAGCGTCAATTTCTCAGCGTCAA
>CAXBGS010000018.1:0-150759 GCA_963975425.1 uncultured Pirellulaceae bacterium | reverse complement strand
GCCGGTCGCGCGCCTCGCATCATCCGCCTAAAGGCGGTACACCAACGATGCGCGGTGCGTTGGCAATCTGCAGGACGTCAAGGAAAATCGATCCAACAGCAATCCGCGGATCTGTTCGCACCCGAAAGTCTGAACTCAAGGCGACCAGCAACTCGCTGCCGTTGGTGTCCCGGCTTTAGCCGGTCTCGCGCGTCGCATCATCCGCCTAAAGGCGGTACACCAACGATGCGCGGTGCGTTTGCGATCTGCAGGACGTCAAGGAAAATCGATCCAGCACTAATCCGCGGATCTGTTCGTACCCGAAAGCCTGAATCCAAGGCGACCAAGCAACGACTCGCTGCCGTTGGTGTCCCGGCTTTAGCCGGTCGCGCGCGTCGCCGCATCCGCCTAAAGGCGGTACACCAACGATGCGCGGTGCGTTGGCAATCAGCAGGGCGTCAAGAAAAATCAATCCAACACTAATCCGCGGATCCGATCGCACCCGAAAGCCTGAACTCAAGGCGACCAGCAACTCGCTGCCGTTGGTGTCCCGGCTTTAGCCGGTCTCGCGCGTCGCATCATCCGCCTAAAGGCGGTACACCAACGATGCGCGGTGCGTTTGCGCTTATCAGCTCGTGTCCTGCGAGCTGGACCTGCAGGCCGCAACCGTTGACCGGCAAAGCTTCTATCGCAGCAAACACTCGAATCGGATTTCAGCGACTTCGCCAACACCCAGTTCTTCTTTCAGTGTCCACTCCAGTCGCAAGGACTGACCTTCGTTCATCGCCGTTTCAAAGTCGGCATCGACGGTGCATGATTGACTGTCTTCAACGTACTGCAGACGCGTCGTTAAATTATCCGTCAGTACGACGTGGTTGACGGCCGAGTCGCCTACGTTTTGAACATGGATCACAAACGAGACCGTCTCACCGGGTTGAGCGTGTGCACGATCGGCCAGTTTGATGATCTGTAATCGCCCCGCATCGGGGAATTCGTACGTGGTCAGTGAGTCGACTTTTCGGTCACGCGTCAGGGTCGGTGCTTTCAGGTCTTCGATCGCGACTTCGACCGATGCGTCAACCGTCCACGCCACCGCGGCATTGGCAAACCGTTCAATCAGGGCCAAGTCGGTATCTCGCAGCTGGCCCATGCCTTGTCGCTGCAGTGTGGCCAGTGCGACCATGATCTCGTCGGTGACCAATGGCTGAATGACGTTGCCGATGCGAACGCCGCGGTTGCGATCACGCATCGCATCGGGTCGCCGCGTCACGTCGGCGTGTCCCAGTTCGGTCGTATCGTTGATGACCAATCCTGGAACTTGATGTTCAAAGCGATTCGGGCCAATCGGTTTGGCGATACCGGACAGCCCGATGACGCGACCGCCCGAAGCCGCGGATGAAACCTTGCGTACCGAAGCGAATCGAGGTGAGTAAATACAGGCACGCGTACTGGGTTGCACGTGAACGTCGCCAGAATCGGTGGTGTAGTGGGCGACGGTGTCTTCGCTTTGCAGCCCGGCCATCACGCCGTCACGGCGCAGCTTGGCCGCCGGATCGTGATCACCACCGTCGCAAACAAATTCTTGCGGATCGGCGCCGTAGACATTCCAGGCGTTGGCCGGGGGCATGGCATAACCGAAAGGTGTCACGGGCGGGCAAGCACCGCTGTTACACCCCGGCCAGCATGAACCAGTGGGGCACGAACCAGTGGGGCACGAACCAGTGGGGCATGATCCGGTGGGGCATGATCCGGTCTCGCAGCCGGCGGTCGTTACCGGGTGTGCCGCCGGATGTTGCGATGACGGGATTTGCGATGCGGTCGAACAGCAACCGTTGGTGCATCCACCGGCACTCACGTCCTGAAAGCCAGCCTGCTGGATCGACTTGTTCGGATCGGGGACCAGCGCAGACGACATCGCCGCGCCAGGCATGGCCGGCACCGCGCCGCTGCCAGGCATCGACGGTGTCGGGATCGCGCGCGCCGGTGGAACCTTTCCGCCGGGCATGCGAAAACCGCCAAGCATTCCGGTTTCCGGCGCAGCGGCGCAACCGGAAAACAGCAGAAGAATTCCGGCAGCAACCACAAGTTGGATTCGGTGGGACGCGTTCATGCCAATTCGATTCATTACGGTGCGGAGATAAAAGCGTCCGATGTCGTGCCTGGGATGGCACCCGCGGGCGCCGGCGTGCGAACGTCGGATGGTTCGGGCTGATAGATCGGCGCCCAAGTCGGATAGCCAAAGTAAAACTGTGGCATCAAATGGGGTTGCGTCGGCGGCGCCAATGAGCCGATGCGCACGATCGCGACCGGTCGGCCCAGTCGATCCGCGATTTCTAGCGGGTCTTGATGGTGGGCGACTTCCATGGCCTGCGTGTTATCAGGTTGGGTCGGCAGTGGTGCGGCCGTCTGTTGGTCTTCCAAGTAGATCACGCGCGTGACCATTTGTCCGTTGAGCGCTTCGTCCAAATCGGTTTGGTCCAGGTTGATCGGGATCGGGAACGACGTCGCCAAGCCGGGTGGCGGATAGGTCCGATCGATCAGTTCGAGCGTCGGGAAAAGTTCGGCCCCTGGTGCGCTCGGGATTCCCGTGATCTTGAATCGATAAACATTGCCAATCAGCAATCCGGCCATCAAGTTCGGCTGGCCCGGCGACATGGCACCACCTTGCGGCAGCGCGAATTGTGTTCCTCGGGGACCCGAAAATTTGATGGGCTGAAAATAACCAGCGACCGGTTGTTGCGATGCCAACCGGGATCGGCCGACAACACCGGGCGGCATGTGTCCGTTTACCAGTGGGTGATAGTTGCCCGAGGGCAGAGTTCCGCCCGGACCGACGGCGGTGCAAACGTCGCCGCAACCCCATAGAAACGAAACCATGACGGTGCCAACGATGAAAAGATCGTTGCGTTTGAAGTTCAGCATCGGTGGGCCCAAGCGCTGGCTAGTTGACTTTTCTTTTGTTCGAACAGGTCCAAGGCCTGCTCGCGGTTATGCAAAGACGACCGAGTCGATGGTTGGAACACCTCACCCCGGTCGTTGCTCTTTCGGACCTCTTCCGACACGTTGCGGAAGAGGTCACATTTCGATCGCCCGATCTTAGGGCTGACAGTCCGGATCAACCGCTTGGCTGGTGTGCTGATACAAGCCACGGAAGTTCGGGGTGCCCGGATGAATATTCTGCTCGGTGATCTTCACGCGACTGACCGGATTGGGATAGCTGTATCCGGGTTGGTGTCGAACGTCGATCTTCATCTTTTCGACCGGGCGAGGAATATGCATCGGCGTGTGGTTCCGCATCACGTGCTTCTTCAGACCGGCCGGTGTTCCAAGTGGAATGTGTGGCGGTCCGGGAAGTCCGATCGGCGTACCCGACATTGGCATGCCGTACTGAGGTGCGTTGACACCGGCGATCATGCCCGGCAATTGAGCCGGCGTTGGCGAGCAACCTGGACCACCCGGTCCACATGCCCCGCCGCAACCGTCGGTCATCGCTGGTGCAAAGGGTGCGGGCAATCCGGCGATCGGAGGCATCATGCCGCCGCCGCTGTATCCGGCTGCCGAAACACCTGGCATTTCAATGTCCTTGTCACCCAAGCGGATGATGGCCAAGATCGAACCGCGACGGTCGGCTTCGACGATCGGGTCGATGCCCGGATCAAGTCGCGTGCTAACCAGCGTATCGATACCGGCAATCGCCGGGCCTTGGAAATCCGGATCCGGAAGGTAAATCACCTTCGTCACAAAGTTACCGGTGACGACTTGGTCAAAGTCCTCTTCGGTGAACTGGATCGGAATCGAGTTATGCGCCAAGTAGGCTCCGGTGCGAGGGCTGGAATATGCCAGCTCGACGGTCGGATAGAGTTCGACACCTTCGCGTCCGGAAATGTTGGTCAACTTGATGCGGTACAGACCTCCTTGCGGAAAGTTCTGTCGGGCCGGCACGATCAGCGGTTCGCTGTCGAACATGCCACCACCGGACTGGTCATAGCGCACTTGCATGCCATCGGGCTGGCCGAACGTGACTTGAACGGTCGACGGCGCACCGCCTCCACCGCCCATTGACGTCAGCACGCCTCCGCCGGCTGGGATGTTTGATCCCAATCCGCCGCCGAGGCAACCGCCCGATCCGCCACAACTGGTGCAGTTCGGTCCACAACTGTTAAATCCTGCGGGGACGACACCGTTTTGGCCGGCCGCGTCACCCATCATGCCGGGCATGCCGGCCAAAGGAGCGCTTCGCATGACGTCAGGACCGGCTTGGCCGATCGCGCCCGGTGGCATCGCGCCACCAGGTCCGCCCATCATCATCGGGCCACCACGCATCGCGGGTGGTCCCAAGACGCCGGGGCCGGGGCCACCGACGCCAGGGCCAGGTTCCATCAAGTGTTGTTCCGGCGGCAGGTTGTGTCGAACCGGCACACACCCGGTGGCGAACACCGCCGCGGCCGCCAATAGCGACAAATGAGTGACGATTCGTTTCATCTTTTCCCCCGTTCCTTGGGTGCTTCTGGTCTAGCGTCGTCGCGGTTGCATCAGTACCGCCGAGCCGTCAGTGGCGTGGCAGGTACCGCTTGAACCGTTCATGGGCTGGTGGCCCACATGACTCGTGCAATGAAAGTGATTGTGGTGAAAACGATCCCGGCGAATTCGCTTCGCTGGGAATGGGAACCAATCTGGCTGGACTTCGGCGGCCATAGGTCTCTACGATCCGTCACAAACCTTCGACAGACCGGCTCCCGAAGGAGGTCATCGGCATCCAGCACGCCGTATCTTTGAAAAAACCGCTACAACCGGCCCATGAAGATCGATCGACATAGCCGAACCAGATTCCTGACACGCGTGAAACTCGCTGCGGCGCGACAGATCGCAGCGGCGCGGGCGTCCGTTTGCATCCGCGTCGCATTGTTATTGGGTGCCATTTTGCTGGGCGGCCCATTCGTTTTCGGCGACGATTCGCTTGTCGCTGGCAAGACCCGGGACCTGTCTGCAGAGCGCACCGCCAACAATCCGGGAGCCAAAGAATCGTCGAATCGATCTGCCCGCGACGCCGTGGCTCCGCCCGAGACGAGATTTGCGCGAGACGCGGCAGATTCACCAAAAGTAGTGTCCTCACCCGCCGCTGGGGCTTCACCCAACGCTGCAGCCACGCCCGATGCACGCTTGCCGCCGCAGACATCGCATCCCAAAGCCGTCGTGCTGCTTGATCACACAATCAACCGCCTCGCCAACGGTCCCGCCTTCAACGCCAAAGTCCGCCAGCGTGTGTGGTCGGTCGGACGCGAAGTCGTGGGCATCGGTACCTATGAACAGGCCGGGTACGGCAGCGGTCGATTCAATTTGCAAATCGCCATGCTCGATGGAGCCGGGAAACACACCCTGCAACAAATCAGCGACGGACGGTTGGCCTGGACCCGCACGGTGATTGCCGACGAGGTTTCGCTGCGCCGCGTCGATGTGGGTCGGCTGGACGAATGGATTCCGGCTCAGGCAACCGACACTCGTGCGATCTATCAACAAGGTCTCACGCCGGTGGATTTCTCTCGCTCGCCGCTTTCGGCCACCGCGCCGCCACCGCTGACGCCGCAATCGGAAACTTGGACGACCAATCGTTCGCCGGCCCGTCGATCCGGCACGCCAGGGTCGGTTGCACCAGGTTCTGTCGCGCCAGGTTCTGTTGCGCCGCGGTTGATCGTCGGTGCCTGGACCGAAATGCTCGATTCGATCCGCCGCGATTACGTCCTGCGGCTGGGCAGCAGCACGATCGAAAAGCAGCCCGTGCTCGTGATCACCGGTTACCTGCGCGAAAGCGTCCGCCGCGATGTCCTGGCCGCCGCCGGCGGATCCTGGCCCGAGATGTATCCGACCACCGTGAAATTGGCGATCGCCACATTGCCGAGTTCCGAAACCGGATTCGGCGAAGGCTTGCCGATTCGATTCGAGTTCTGGTGCGATCCCGACGGCCAGCCTTCCCACGGCAACCAAAGATCAAAGACCCCGCAAGCACGTTCGCCGCAGGCAGGGGGCACTGCCGAAAACTCTGCCACCGAAAGCTCTGCCACCAAGCGGTCTGCTGCGGACACCGCATCGGGAGCACGATTGGTGTCGTTGATCGAGCTGTTTGCGATCCATCCAATGACCGCACCCCCGGTCGAGCGTTTTCGGTTTGAAAATCAGGATTCCGAAGTCAATTTCGTCAACGAGACCGACCGTTACCTCAAACGATATGGCGTCCGCATCACCGACAGCCAACGACGGCTGCTGTTTCGTTGATCGGGTCCGGCTCGCGACGGCAGTCCTGATTGCTCGGCGGCAGTAAAAACCAAGCGGTAAGAACCAAGCAGTAAGAACCAAGCCGTGCGAAAAAACGAGTCACACGCGGCGGCCAACTCACCTCGGGGTACATGCGACGGCGGTTCCGATGAACGGCTGCCCAGCGACTGCGCTTTTTGATGGCACATGGTGTATCCTTGAACCTAGGACGCCTGATGCGCTAAAACGCACGGACCATGACCCACTTTTCTCTCTGGCTGCTAAAGAATTACGACGATGAGCCAAGCGATGCAGGATTTCACTGATTTGCTCCTCCAGTGGGGAGTGGTCAGTCTTGATCAGCTTTCCGAAGCCGAACAGATCGCCAAAGACACCGGTGCCGATATCGGTCCCGTTTTGGTCAAGCTGGAATACGCCTCTCCAGAAGAGGTGGCCAAGGCGATGGCCGAATTCCACAAGATTCCCTATGTCGATCTGCGTGAAATTCGAATTGCCGACGACGTGATCGAGCTGGTCCCCGAATCGGTCGCTCGTGAAAACAATATCCTGCCCTACGGCGAAGAAGACGGGGCCCTGCAGATTCTGGTTTCCGACCCGTTCGACTTGGAAACCATCGAAAAACTGCGTTTCATCCTGAACCGAAAGATCGAAACCGCTCTGGCCCCCAAAGAAGCCATCCAGGGTGCGATCAACCAGTATTACGGTCAGGTCGAAGGTGAATCGGCTGACTCGATGTTGCAGGAATTCACCGACACCGCGATCGACTTTACCGAAACCGATTCCGACGCCGAAGCCTCCGATGAATCTTCATCGGGCAGCGGCGACGGAGACGCTCCGGTCATCCGGCTCGTCAATCTGATGATCCAAGAAGCGGTCCAGTTGCGGGCCAGCGATATTCATGTCGAGCCGTTCGAGGATCGCGTTCGAATTCGTTATCGAATTGATGGCGTTTGCGTCGAACGCGAAAGTGCACCCCGGCGGATGCTGTCGGCCATCATCGCCCGGATCAAGATCCTGTCGAAAATCGATATCTCCGAGAAACGGCGGCCCACCGACGGCCGGATCAAAATCACCGTCGGCGATAAACAGCTGGACCTCCGCGTCAGCATCATTCCGACCAACCACGGCCAATCCTGTGTGATGCGGCTGTTGGACAAAGACAATATCAAAGTCGGCGTCCGGCAACTGGGTTTGTCCGAACGAGACTATCGCAACTTCAATTCGCTGATCCGGCGTCCCAATGGCATCATTTTGGTGACAGGCCCGACCGGTAGCGGTAAGACCACGACCCTGTACGCCGCGCTGAACGCGCTGAACCGGCCTGACCGCAAAGTGATCACGGCCGAGGACCCGGTCGAGTACTACCTGCCGGGGATCAATCAGGTCGAAGTCCGCCACTCGATCGGACTGGACTTTGCCTTGATCATCCGCGCGATGTTGCGTCAGGCACCCAACATCATCCTGGTCGGCGAAATGCGAGATCACGAGACCGCATCGATGGGAATCCAGGCCTCATTAACTGGACACCTGGTATTTAGTACGCTGCACACGAACGATGCGCCCAGTGCCATATCACGAATGGTGGACATTGGTGTACCTGGTTATATGGTCGCAAGCAGCGTGATTGCCGTCCTGGCACAGCGCTTGGTGCGGACGATTTGCCCACGCTGCAAGGTGAAATACAAACCATCCGATAGCGTGATCGCGGATTCGCGGCTGCCACCGGAGATGTTGGCCCAAGCGGAGTTCGCCCGCGGCAAGGGATGTACCTACTGTGGGCGGTCCGGTTACCGCGGTCGAATCGGTATCTATGAATTGATGCTGATCAACGGTCGGTTACGCGAGATGATGTTCAAGGGTGCGTCGACCGAGCAGGTCCGCGTTGAAGCGATAAACAACGGTATGTCAACGCTTTACGCCGATGGGATGCTGAAAGTGATCCGCGGAATCACGACCTTCGAAGAGGTCTATCGGGTCGCCAAGGTGACCGAACAAGAGGACCTCGCCCTGCAGCACATTGTGAAGGATTTGGCGTCGTTGTAGCCCTTGCGGTGGTGTCGATTCCGTCGCTCATTCACTAGCAAAAAGTGGCCACTTTCCGCCTGGCCGTTGCCGCGGATCGCGGGGCGGGCGTTGCCTGCCCCCTGTCACCCGATCGATGCTCAGGCGTCCACCGCATCGTTAGGTGGTTTTACCGGTGATGCGTTCGTCGCTGTATCGAAAAGATCACGTTCAGAATGCGCCCTTCGTCGGTGAAACTGTCGATTTTTTTGGTGATCGGCCGGCACGCAGTGATAATGCTGGTGCAAACGCGGGCTCCCCAGCGAGCCTGCGATCCATATATGGCGTTCTCTCATTCACTTTTCTTTTCTGCTGGAGACCGCGTTGGCGACGCGTTGGCATCGCCAGGCACGCAACCTGCCCAACACGCAACCTGTCAGATGCAATCACGTGGAGCCGTCGGGCACCGCCCCTTTGGATTTGACAACCCTTTTGGCTTGGACAACTTTCGCGTTTGACAATGTTGTTTGTCTTTGGCGCCGCTGTTTGTCTCACGCACCCACACCCGCATCTTCATCCCTTTCGTTCGTTCTTCGGAGCACTTTCCTGTGGCAACCGTCCTGATCGACAAGCTGCTGCAAGCAGCGATCAAACAAGGCGTCAGTGATATTCACATCGTCGTCGGCCAGCCGCCGGTGTTCCGGCTGCACGGTCGGATGCGAAAGCTGGAAACGAAAACACTGGAAGCCGAAGACACCGTGTCGTTGATGAAGAGCATCACGCCGGAACGTTGTCAGCGCGAGTTGCAAGAGGCGGGAAGCGCCGACTTTGGTTTCGCGTTCGGCGATGCCGCCCGATTCCGTGTTTCGGTCTTCAAGCAACGCGGTTTCATCTCGATGGTCCTGCGTCAGATCCCCAATGACAAGCTGACGCCCGAGCAATTGGGGCTGCCCGAAGCGGTGGTCAAACTGGTTCACCGGCCTCGCGGTTTGTTCCTGGTCACCGGGCCGACCGGTAGTGGTAAGAGTACGACGCTGGCCAGTCTGATCAACTTGCTGAACGAGACCGTCGATCACCACATCATCACAATCGAAGACCCGATCGAGTTCTATCACGATCACATCGAAAGCACGATCAATCAACGCGAAGTTGGCGTCGACGTGCCTAGTTTCTCCGAAGCGATCCGTCGCGCGTTGCGGCAAGACCCCGACGTGATTCTGGTCGGCGAGCTTCGTGACTTGGAAACCATCGAAGCGGCCATCAGTGCGGCCGAAACCGGCCACGTCGTGTTTGGCACCCTGCACACCAACAGCGCCCAGGGCACCGTCAATCGAATCATCGATGCGTTCCCGGGCAACCTGCAGGACCAGATTCGGACCCAGTTGGCCAGTACGCTGATCGGCGTGGTCGCACAAACCCTGTTGCCGCGAATCGGCGGCGGACGATGTGCCGCGTACGAGGTGTTGGTGGTCACACCGGGCGTTTCGAACTTGATTCGCGAAAACAAAACGTTCCGGATCAACAGTGCCATGCAAACCGGTGCCAAGTTCGGCATGCAGTTGATGGACGACGCTTTGTACAACCACTGGAAAGATGAACTGGTCACCGTCGAGGACGTGCTTTCCAAAGCACACCGCCCCGATGACTTGGCCAAACGAATCGTCCAAGCCCGCCGTGGCCTTTCCGACGAACCCATCCCCGTTCCCGAAGACGAGCATTAGCAGGTGAATGGCCAACGGTTGCAGGTCACCCCAGCGTGAGCCGTAACCCGCCGTCACTTCCCTGAAACCCTCAGCCTGTTACCTGTCACCTTTAATACCTCCAACCTTTCAACCTCTCCATGGCTACCCGACGCATCGGACAGATCCTCGTTGACCTCGGTTTCCTAACCGACGAGCAGCTAGAGATCATTGTCGAGGAACAAGAGCAGCAGCAAGGCACGTTGCTCGGCAAGATCGCCGAGGACATGCAGCTGATCACCGACGAGCAGCTGATCCAAGCGCTCGCCGAGCAGATGGGGATGCAAACGGTCTCACTGGAAGACGCCGATCTGAAACCAGAAGTCTTGGAACGTATCACCGAGACGATGGCCCAGCTTTACCGCATCGTTCCGATCGCGTTCGAAGACGGCGTGTTGACCGTCGCCACCTGCGACCCGCAAAACCTGACCATCCAAGACGAACTGCGCACGTTCCTCGGTCACGAGATCAACATGTTGATCGCGACCGAACGGGACGTGCTGACGACGATCGAGCGGCACTACGACAGCGAGGCCGAGAGTGTTGAAAAACTGGTCGCCGAACTTGCCAACGACGAAGACCTGAAGTCGGCGATCTCGCTGTTGGAAAATGAAAAGTTCAACATCACCGATGCGGAAGCATTGGCCGATTCGGCGCCGGTGCGAAAACTGTTGAACATGGTTTTGTTGTTGGCCATCAAGGATCACGCCAGCGATATCCACTTTGAACCGTTCGAAGACGAGTTTCGGATTCGCATCAAGGCGGAAGGCGTCTTGTACGAAATGGTCCCGCCGCCACGTCACTTGGCGTTCGCCATCACGACGCGAATCAAGGTCATGGCCGATCTGGACATCGCCGAACGTCGGATGCCACAAGACGGCCGGATCGAATTGATGGTCGGCGGCCACCCGGTCGACCTTCGCGTCAGCGTGTTGCCGACGATCTTTGGCGAAAGCGTCGTCATGCGAGTCTTGGACCGCAGCGTCGTGAACCTCAGTCTTGACAACGTCGGCATGGACGAAGTCACCATCGCCGCGTTCCGCAAAGCGATCGATCGACCCAACGGAATCATCTTGGTGACCGGCCCGACCGGCAGCGGCAAGACGACGACACTGTATTCGTCGCTGTCAGAGATGAATGACATCAAGGACAAGTTGATCACCACCGAAGACCCCGTCGAATACGACATCGACGGCATCATTCAAATTCCCATCGATCATGACGTCGGGGTGACGTTTGCCAGTTGCTTGCGGGCGATTCTGCGGCAAGACCCGGACACAATCCTGGTCGGCGAGATTCGTGACTTGGAAACGGCCGACATCGCAATCCAGGCGTCGCTGACCGGTCACCTGGTCTTCAGCACGCTGCACACCAACAGCGCGCCGGCCACCGTCACTCGCTTGAAAGACATGGGCATCCAGACGTTCATGATCTGCGCGACGGTCGAAGCGATTTTGGCACAACGACTGGTCCGCCGTGTTTGTACGAAGTGCCGCGAAGAAGCCAAGGTCAGCACCGACATGCTGCGCGATTTGGGCATGACGCGCGACGACATCGCAAATCAGACGTTCTTTAAAGGTGCCGGATGCGAACAGTGCAATAACACCGGATACAAAGGCCGCATCGCGCTGTTCGAGCTGATGGTCCTGAACGACAAGATTCGCGAGATGGTCATGGGCAACGCCTCGACCGACGACCTGCGCGACGAAGCCCAGCGCAACGGCATGATCCCACTAAGAGAATACGGCATGCGACTCGCCAGCACCGGAGTCACCACCGTCGAAGAAGTCATCCGAGAAACGGTAGCGGACTAGTAAATAGGTGATAGGTATTAGGTTTTAGGAATTAGCGGTTAGAGACATCGGTATCGCCAATGAGAGATTTTCGAGAGTTGAAGGTTTGGGAAAAATCCCATCGCCTTGCACTCCGCGTCTATCAGCAAACCAAAGGGTTCCCCAGCGACGAGCGATTTGGATTGACGTCTCAGATTCGACGCGCAACCGCGTCCGTTCCGACAAATTTAGCCGAGGGGTGTGGACGACGAACCGACAAAGACCTGGCCCACTTTTGCGACATAGCGATGGGATCGGCCAGCGAATCGGAATACCAATTATTGCTAGCCCGTGACTTGGGTTATATCGACAAAGCAGAACACCGCGAGATAGAAGACGAGTTACTTGAAGTGAAGAAAATGCTCAATGGCTTTATCTCAGCGGTTCGTTCAAGAATTGACAATTAGCACGGCGGCTCTCGAGCCTCAATACATTTCGCACACTGACGATGGTCGCGTGGCGTACCGAATATCCGAATCTTGAATCCTTATACCTGACACCTAATACCTAACCCCTTTCTTTCCTATGCCTACCTATCAATTCGAAGCGATGGACGCGACCGGACAAGAGATCCGGGACGAGATCGATGCCGCCAGCGAAGAGGAAGCGCAAACCACCATTCGCCAGATGGGATACTTCGTTACGAAGATCTCCGTCAAAAAACAGGCGGCATCCAAGGCGGGCGGTTCGGGCAAGAAACGAGCCTTTGCGATCGGTGGTGCCAAAACAAAACATATTTGCGCGTTCACTCGCCAACTTTCAATTCTGCAAGACGCCGGTCTGCCGATCCTGCGGAGTCTCAAGATCCTCGAGAACAACCAAAAGCCGGGCAAGTTAAAAAATGCGCTGATGGATGTTTGTGACGAAATCGAAGGCGGGGCCACGCTCAGCGAAGCGATGGGCAAGAGCCCCAAGGTGTTCAGCCGGCTGTACGTCAACATGATCAAAGCCGGTGAGGCCGGTGGTGCACTGGAAACGATTCTGCAGCGTTTGGCCGACTTCTTGGAAAGTGCCGAATCGT
Organism: uncultured Pirellulaceae bacterium; assembly: GCA_963975425.1. Taxonomy (GTDB): domain Bacteria; phylum Planctomycetota; class Planctomycetia; order Pirellulales; family Pirellulaceae; genus CAXBGS01. The sequence goes on along the minus strand of CAXBGS010000018.1, from coordinate 137,917 downwards.
TGAAGCGTAAAGTCAAAGGGGCACTGATTTATCCGGTCATCGTCGTCTTGGTCGCCATCTCGATCCTGACGTTCATCATGTTGTATATCGTGCCGACGTTCGAACAAATGTTCGAAGAGTTCGGGCTCGACCTGCCAGCGCCGACCGTGCTGCTGATCGCGATGAGCAACTATATCGCCGGCTATTGGTTCTTGTTGATCGCGATGCCGGTCGGATTGTTGGTCTTGATCAAGCTGTTGCGGAAATTTCGTCACGGGCGAATGGGCTTTGACATGTTCATTATCAAAGTGCCGATCTTTGGCAGTTTGATCGAAAAGAACATTCTCGCACGGACCACGCGAACGCTGGGAACGTTGGTCAGCAGCGGGGTGCCGATTTTGGAAGCGATCAATATCACCCGCGAGACCGCCGGCAACGCGATGTTCGAACGCATGTTCACACGCGTGAACGATTCGATCCGCGAAGGCGAAGTGATTTCAAAGCCGCTGAAAGAATACTCCGTACTTGGATTTCATCCGATGTGCTTGGTGTTCTGGGCGATTTTTGGTGCATTCCCCGGCGTGCTGTTGCTTTCCGTTGCGATCACCGGCAAAGGCAGCAAGCTGGATGACGGGACGATGATTCAAATGCTGAATCAAATGTCGCTGTACGGCATTCTGGGCGGCGCCGCGTTCGCGGGGCTGTGGTACCTGACCAAAATCAAAACACGCGTCGTTGATGACTTGGTCGTCAACATGGTCGACGTCGGTGAAGAGACGGGTGAACTGGACACGATGCTTTACAAGGTCGCCGACACGTACGACGAAGAAGTTCGCGTGATGACCGACGGTCTGACCGCGCTGATGGAACCGTTGATGATTGTGTTCTTGGGGTTAGCGGTCGGCTTTATCGTGATCAGTTTGTTCATGCCGCTCGTTTCACTCATCACAGGATTGAGTTGAATGAGAGGGAAAAGGTGGCGGGTGAAGAGGTCACAGGCGGTCACGACCGCAGCAGTCCCAAACTGCAGCAAGCAAGAACTTTCGAACCTGAACTTTCGAACCTGAACCCTGTCACCTTTCAACCTTCATCTTCACACCTTCCAAACCCTCGCACCTTCCAAACCCTGTCACCTTTCAACCTTTACCCTTGCACCTTTCAAAAACCCTCGCACCTTCCCAACCGCTATGTCCGAAAACCAACGACCACAGCGTGACCATCAACTGGAGAAACCCGTGACCTGTCACCATTCGCCACGTCACCTCCGATCCGGCTTCACCCTCGTGGAAGTTCTCGTCGTGATTTCAATCATCGGGATTTTGGCTGCTATCGCTATTCCTGCGATTAGCAATGCGGTCGCGAACGCAAAGACAGCGGCGATGCGGATGGAAGTCGATGCGATCGAACAGGCGATTGAAAAGTATCAACAAAAGTATGGTGACTATCCGCCTGACTTTACGGATTGGCCGACCGTTCAGCGGCACTACAAAAAGATCTTCCCCCGGATTTTGCAGAGTGAACTCGATCGCCTCCGGTTGTTAACGGATATCGATACGTCGAATGATGAAGACACGACGCTGCCGACGACTTGGCCAGATCATGATCCAAATCGCCTCGATCGCGCTGAAGCTCTCGTTTGGGCGCTAGGCGGTTTTAGCAGTAATCCTCAGTTGCCGTTCACCGGCCCAGGTGGACCGCTTGAAGCTGTCACTTCTCCTGCCATGACGGCGTATTTTCAGGTCAACACCGACCGCGAGAACTCTTTCTTTGACTTCGATACGGCACGACTGAACCTAACGGAAGTCGATGCATCCGCAGCCATCGATAGCACGAATCGATATTTGTCCCAAGACGACGGCAGCGTCCCTGGAAACGATGTGTTCCCAGCCTATGCGGCAACGGACAACGGTGCTCCCTATGTCTATTTTGATTCACGAACCTACCGAATCAACACTGGGACGGACGCGGCACCGTTTATGAACGGTTACGGATCGGCGACATATGGGTTTGTGCGTCCGTTCGCATCAGATATCGCCGTTGCAAATACGAGTGGCAGTGATTATCCGACTCGTGTTGCAGCTTTGGGTGCATGGCAATTCATGAAGAAAGATACGTTTCAGGTCGTCGGACCGGGTATCGACGAAACATTTGGTGCGGTACTCAGTTTTGATGTCGACGGCGACATGACAAATGACCCCATCTTCTTTCAGTATCCCAGTGGACGAGCTATCGCAGCGATTATCGGAATGGGCATCGCTACGCCAGGTGACCTCATCGTTCCTGATAGCAGGGCGTTTCAAGAAGCTTCGATCTTCGGCGGCCTCGACAACTTTCAATTGGACAACGTGACGAATTTCTCGAAATCGAAAATCGTCGACGACGTTGTCGATCCATAGTCGACCGATCGACTCAGTGTCATTTTGCACTAAAGAAGTAAACGTACGTTTGGGTAATTATGAAAACGATCAAGACAACATCACGAAAGGGTTCGGGCTTCACTCTCGTTGAAGTACTGACGGTGATGGTGCTGCTTGCGCTAATGGGCGGGATGGTCGTTGCGGCGGTTCGCGGCGTCACCGAAACGGCTCGTGAGGCTCGGACGAAATCCATCATTGCTGCCGTCGATGCCGTGATCCAAGAGCAGTACGAGTCGTACAAGTTTCGGCCGTTGCCTGTCGAGGTTCCCGATGTTTATCGTCCGGGGACTCGTTCGGGAACCGAGGTTGGGTATGACGTGCTGGCGACCGAGGCGGCACGCGTGCGTTTGATGATGATTCGTGATTTGCAGCGAATGGAGATGCCGGATCGATTTACCGACATTACTGTCGAGTTGAGCCTGGGCGATCCGTCGGTGATTCGAGCCGCGGTGAACCCGGTAATCGAATCTGGTGGTGTCATTGTTGCGTCAAGAAATGATCCAGCTCAGCGCCGGATGATGGACGTGAACTGGTTCGGATATCTGAGTTCCAGTCATGTGCCAGGCAAGCTTGCTGCATATCGCGATCGAATTCCTACATCGGATTTGGTTCGGTCTTCGTCACCGATGCCGACAACCGCTGAGTTGCAACAGATTGACCGGAACTTGGAGAATCAAGGTGCCGAATGTCTGTTCTTGATCATGTCGACTTCGTTTGTCGCTGGTACGCCGGCGATCGACGTGATTCCGACGGCGAACATCGGTGATACGGATGACGATGGTTTCCTCGAGATTTTGGACGGATGGGGGCAACCGCTGATCTTCGTCCGTTGGCCGGTTGGGTATTACGATTTCGAAGGTGCGATCGATACCGCAATTCCAGACGAGTTCGATTTGTTTCGATCCGACTATGCGTATATCGCGCCGACAACGAATAAATCCAAAGTGACAGACGTTAACTATTTTCCGTCGCCCAATACTCTGCCCGGTCATGCGAGTTTGAAAACGAATCCATGGTCGATTCGACCGTTGATTATGTCGGTCGGTTCCGATGGCGAGGCAGGAATTGCAACGAATCCTTGGACATCCGGGGGTGTTGAGCAGAAGGCGTTCGCCTATCGAAGTGCGACGTGGAACTGGGATTTGACGACACCCGTTACGACCTCCGACGAGTACTACGGTGCCGAAGGGCTAGGCCGCGATCGCGGGGTTGGTACGGCGACTTACAGCACTCATCCCTTCCTCGATCCATTCATGCGAGTCTTTGTCGATGTAAATACGCCGCCGATGGGAACATTTGGTGGCTTGCTGCCGGGGCAACAACTCGCCACGACGACGGCTTTCGAGGAACGATCGGACAATATCAGCAACTATGAATTGCGAGCGTCAGAATGATCGAATCGCCTACACCTCGTCGCCAAAGACAGCGCCCACAAGGTCAGGCTTTTACGCTGATCGAAGTGATGGTGGTGTTGTTCATTTTTTTGATCTTGGCGGCAATCGCCCTGCCAACGGTACGGAATCTAATTTCCGATCAAAAGGTCGCGTCGGCCGCCCGCAATCTGGCCGCGTATTTGGATATCGCCAGGAGCACAGCGATTGCCAATTCGCGTCCGACGGGCGTTTTGTTTGAACGTGCCGGCGGTGTTTCGGATGTTTTGGGACGTGCGGCATCGATCCGCGTAAAACAGATTACGGGCGTGCCACCCTATGTCGGCGAATCCTCCAATTCCGTTGCCTTCTTGGTCAACGACCCCAATTGGCCGGCTGAGGGAACTCCCTTGCGTCCGATGATGGGCGATCCCGATCCAATCATCGGATTGGATGGTGCTGTCTTTGACGCGAACGACAATCAGTTGCTGTATTTAAGCGGACTGATGATCGCCGCTGGCGAATCCAATCCGCCGATTCGCGTTGGTGATCTGATCGAGTTTCCTGGTGGCCGCGCTGTTCCGATCAAAAAAATTACATCCGACTCGACCACGACGCCAGCGACGGTGATTGTAAATTTCGATCTTACCGAACGGTTCGGCTATTCAACAACGTCGACGTTGTCCACGCAACGGTTTCCCAGTGCCGCAAGGGCGGCGATTGAAAGCTTGCCACCACTGCCAACAATGTTTGGCGGATTCGGACCTGCGGCGAACGAAATCGAAGGCTTGGAACCTGTTCGCTACAAAATACATCGGCGACCGGTGGTTTCGTCAACGGCCTCGATGAATCTTCCGCGTGGGGTTGCGATTGACTTTAATTACTCCGGCGTGGGCGTTTCTGGAAACCAATTTGCTCCCATTGTTGATCCAATGGCTCCGTCGGACCCGGCGCTTGCTGCATCTGATATCGCGTTGCTATTCGGAGCCGACGGTAAAGTGATCAACATCAGCAACGCGTCAGGGCTCTCGGGGCCACCGACCGGACTGATTTTCTTTTGTGTTGGCGAAACCGATGGTGTTCGTCCGCTCGATCTTCTCTCGACCGAGGAAAAGGCGACCGCAAATTTGTTGAATCTTGATTCGACTTGGTTGGTGGTCAATCCGAACACTGGGCGCGTTGTGGCTTCTCCCAATGCAATCGGTTCCACGGCGCCGGTTTCGATGCTCTCAGACCCTTACGAACTAACGGCAGTTGCACCAGTTGCACCCGTGTTGGAACCGTTCCTACAGTCGGCACGAAGTCTAGCTCTTCTCTCTGATACAGTTGATAGCGAATAATGCGAGCCGATTTGAAAAATCTATACGAGCAAAAGCTCCGCTTTCAAAGCACGATTCGGCGAGCGGTCACGCTGGTCGAAGTGATCTTTTCGATCGGCGTAATTCTGATCGGTCTGCTCGGGCTACTTTCGATTTTGCCGCTCGCCGGTCGTCGCGCCCAAGACTCACTTAATCTAAATATTGGTTCAGCTGTCAGTGAATCGGTTCTCGCGCGATTGAAATCGCGGCAGTCTTTGTCCAATGGCGAATTGTTAGCGCTTGATACCAGTGTGTTGGCTTCGCCAGGATCACCTTCGTTCGTGATCGACCCACTGTTCGCGTCTCTTTACGAAGATGCCGCGAACGCTGATACATCGGACGGAATTACGATGCCGCCAACGGGAACATCGAACGGTTACTCGGAGTTGTTCTTTCCGTACTTCAAAACGAATCACAACCCGTTTTTCGATCCATCCGATACATTGTCGACATCGATGGCCAATGAGTGGCCGTCCGCACAGCCTCGATTGATTCGGGCGGGCATCGCGCGCGGAACTCCGACACCTCCGGTTGGGGCGGGTTTGACGAATTTATTTCTCGACGCTGAACAGGCGCGAACGCTCGTCGAACGCAGCGATGATCTTCCGATTGTACGTCCGGATGATGGTTCCAAACCTGCCTCTTATGTTGCATTGCAAGCGACATCGACGGCGGCGCTCAACTACGGGAAACGAATTCCGACAGGCGAATTTACTTGGGTTGCGACCGTCAATCCGTTGCCCGGTGGCGTCTACGCATCCATTTCGGTCGTTGTCATGCGGCAACGCGAACGCAACTTTGTTGCTCCTGCCGTTGCTGGTCCTGTTGGTGACCCACGCGAAAACTCGATTGGCGAGCGTTTGGCGTATGTCACCTTTGCCTCTGGATTTTCTGGTGGCGCGGGCGGTCTCGTTCATCTTGTCGCTTCGGCGAGCACGCCATCGAAAATAAGTGCGAATGACTGGATCATGCTTTCACGCACGGATTCCGTTAACACCTTTCATCGATGGTACCGCGTTGTTTCCGTTGATGCCGATCCGATCATGACGACCGCGGTTGACCCGGTTAGCAGTTCGTCGCAAGACGTTTGGTTTCATAAAGTCTTGCTCGATGGCCCCGATTGGTCTTTCGGATTTGTCACGCCAGGGAACGCGGACACGGTGGCGATCGCTGATAATACGTTTGCAACGATCGTTCGTGACGTGGTGTCTGTAACCGAACGAACCGTGTTGCTTAGTGATCTATAGATTTAAACAAACCGATCCTGTTGAACTTCAAGTCTACTCTCTTCTTTTCCGAAACGCTGGCATCCGAGTGCTCTCATGAATCGCCATCGACCTAATCGATCTCAACCCGAACAACGTAGCGGCATCATTCTGTTGGTGGTGCTTAGTAGCCTGACGTTCTTCAGCCTCCTGGTTGCTGCATACCTCGTGTTTAGCAACCAATCGCGTCAGTCATCGTTCGTAATGGCGGCTCGAAACGCTCGTGCGCCCGACGTCAATGGGCTGCTGAACGAATCGTTGATGACATTGATTCGCGGGACAAACGATCCTAACAACCCTTTCTTCGGTGAAAGTCTTCTAGACGATTACTACGGTCGTGATGGAATCACGATGCGCCTCCAAAGCATCGGCCCGCCATCGACGATGCCAGTAAATCCGGATCCTTCTCGAGAAGGCCCTTTTGAACTAGGCACTGGGATTGTGCGAATTCCTGTGGTTCGAAATACGCCCGGCACAAGACCGACCGCACCGGGAAATCCCTATTCGCGAAATATTGACGATCTGTATTCAGGCCGGGTGATTACGTTCACGCAAGGTCCACTGGCTGACAAGAGTTATCGCGTTCTCCGTTCACGCTACCATCCCGCTGCGGGAACAATCGCTGAGTGCGATGACTTGTATATTGAACTTGATGGATCGGAACTTGCGTTGAACCCAAGCACCAACCAAATTCGATCACTTTTTTATCCGGACCTTACTGATTTCTCGGCTGGCGGATATCAGTTTCAGCTCAACGGAGTGCCGCGCAACTCGGCAGGAATTGGCTATGACGGAAACAATCTCAATGACACGGTAGCGTTAGTAACCGACTATCAGCAGGCTGATCCAAGCGACCCGACAACGACGCTAGTCGGGTTCAACACGCTGCCGGTTGCACTTCAGCCAAATCACATTCGGCTACCAGGCACAACGAATGTTGACAAAAGCAATTTATTGACCGCGGGCGGTGACTTTGACGAAGGCTACGACGCGCCGGATTATTTGAATTGGTTCTTAAGTCATCGTCATAGTGATGGTACCGTGATTCCGTCATTTCATCGTCCTTCGGTAATCAACTACATTCTGAACGAAGTCGACTGGAGTTCGACTTCCCCGGCTCCGACAGGAAACGACTATCGCGACGCCGTTGTAAGTATTGCGCGAGCGACGTTCAGACCGATTCCAATCGCTGAAGACTTGATGCGCCCCGGAGCGACTGCGGGAACAATCGGCAGCCGTGCGATCAATCCTCGGTTTACTGGCGGTAATAGTCAGTACGCGTTGCGCTCGACGTTAGCGTTTCGATACAGTAATCCAGCTCCTACGCCGAACAGTCCGGGTGACCTCAGGTCGAATGCAAGGACACTGCTCGATCAGTTGTCCAGGGCGCTCATTCAGGGGCCGTGGGATGTAGACAACGATTCCGACGGAATACCTGATAGCGTTTGGGTTGACTTGGGGTTGCCAATCTTCACATCGCAAGAAGGGAAACTACTTAAGCCTTTGATAGCGCCGATGATCGAGGACTTGAATGGGCGATTGAACGTTAACGTTGTCGGAAATCAACAGCTAGCAACGAACGTCGCTGGTTCCCCAAACAACGCGAACGCCTTCTGGGCAGGTACACGAAACGTTTTCGGCGATGTTGCCAATCAACGGAGGGTGTTTCGAGGAATCGGATACGGCCCAGCTGACATCATGATTCCAGCGTCGTATTCCTATACGGCGACTGGTACGACTCCCGGGATTATCACAAATACCAATATCTTGAATGATATCGCAGCGCTCCTTAACGATCGTTATCGCTTCGGAAATCAATCGCTCGCGACGCCGGATAAGCCGGGACGCGAGGGAGCGGATGCTTTGGATGTGGTGCGGACTGGCTATCGCCCGATTCGGCAATTGTCCGATAGCGGGTACGGAATGTCCAGTGATCCGTTCGGATGGGGCGGAGTTGGCGCTGGCCGAAGTGGGCACGTTGTCGCAGCGGATTCGGGAACAATCATTGTCCCTGAGGACACAATGACGACGGCAATCGAAGCGATTAACGAAGCCGTTGACGATCCGTACGAGACCGATCCGACGGGCACCTTGAGTGGCGACCTAGCATTCACTGCGGCTGATTTGGAAGCGATCTTGCGATCCGATGATTTCGATTCAGAAATGTTGCCACAGCGGTTGCGAAATCGAGTTCGACAACTGATTGCGAATTATCCCGAGTACAAACGGTCGTTGACCACGCAAAGCGCATCCGACGATTCACTTCCGTTAGTAAGTTCAGGGGATAACGCGTTCGTTGGTCTCGTGGAACTGATCGAATCTGTGGGGTCGATCACACTATCGCAAGCACAGATTGAACAGCTCATTGCTCCTGAGATTCGGTTGGGACGTAAGCTGGATGTTAATCGATCGATCGGAAATGGCGTCGATGATAACGGTAATGGCGTGATCGATGAGCCGCTTGAGACTCTTCGTGCTGACAACAACACCGATGATGATGATGGCGATGGCGTCACAGACGAACCGGGTGAACTATATAACGATCCAAGCACCGAAACCGAGGCGTTCAGGGTCGCCGCTTCAGCGGGTTCGGTTCCGACTAGTTATCAGACCTATGATCCTCACTACACATTTGACGAGCCGAATGTCCCTGGTACGGTTGCGTCGGGCACGTTTACGCCCGCCCAGACGAACGGGCGGCAAATACTTGCCAGGCATTTATATGTGTTGCTTTCGGTTCTAACAGCCGATGGCGTTGATTTCGTTTCGATCGATCCAGGCAACAATCCGCTGCCAACCGCAATCGAAGCCGCGTATAAAGCCCGACGATTGGCACAGTGGGCAGTGAACGTCGTTGATTATCGCGACCCCGATTCGATCATGACTCGATTTCCCTACGACGATAATCCTCTGGATGGATGGGGGCTCGCTATCGATGACAATGACGATGGAACACCCGATCGATTCGAAGGAAACGCGACACTGGCAACGCATCCGACACCGAGCCCGATCGTTTGGGGTGTGGAAGCTCCGGAGTTGATGTTCACCGAAAGCCTTGCGTTTCATGATGTCCGAGTCAGGGATACCATTTTTGATCCATCCGGTGATGATCGGTCCGGAATGGATAACGACACGGATCAAGTGCGAGTCCCACAAGGATCACTGTTCCTGGAGTTGTATTGCCCTCACCCCACCGCGTCCACGACCGACGAATCAACCAAGCGATCATTTCCGCAAGAGTTGTACAACAGCAATGGAGAACTGGATCTCGGTGCGACTGCGCCCGGCAACAGCACTGTAAGCGGTGCTCCAATTTGGCGAATCGCGATCTCTGAACCGCACATCAATTCACCCACAGCCGATCCAGATTTGGTGCGCAGTAACTTTCCTGATTCTGCGTCCTTTGAAATTGAACAACCAGATGAACTTGGCAATTTCACCGACCCGACACTCAACTATGATCGATTTATTTTCTTTGGAGGGCCACGGACGGTTGCCGGTCCGACAACAACGGGTATTTCGGGAAACTTCGCTGCATTGGCCAATGTCAACGCGCTTGTTGCCAACGAAAATATTACAGACATGTCTGGCCGCGAAAACGGTTTGTTTTTTGCGAGAGATATTGGATATAACCCGAGTGCACAAAGGTTGCTATCACCTGGGCAGTACTTGGTTCTCGCACCAAGAACAACGACGTATCTAGGCTCTCGTAGTGATGGAAGCGGAAACCCTCTTTATCCTAGCCGTCAGCGTTTTGAGCGGTTTGCAAATGGCTTGGTGCATTTGCGGAACACGAACGGTACGACCAATCCGCCCACCGAGGTGCGAACGTCGCCAACGTTCGGGGCGACTGCGTTTCATACGATTCCAAAGACACTTGTCGTCAATAGCTTCTATCCTGCTACTTGGACAGCAGGCACCAAGTTTGAACATGGCGCAGTGGGTCTGAATGTATCAGCAGGACCACACGACGCGTACTACACCGAGCCAATGTTTCAGTACAACGGAACCGTTGGCGAACCGGTGACGCCGCAGGATAACGATGGTTTTGCGGGCGTTGATTATCCGCTAACTGACGCGTATCTAGATCTGTCAAACACAGCGACGACGTCCGCCATTGATACTCCTTTGGATATCGCAAACCCGCGAATCCCCAATGCTGGTGATGAACCTGAGTTGGGAACTATCCCAAGCTATTGTTCCGCATTCCTGCAACGCTTGGCGGATCCGACTCTGCCTCACAATCCGATCACGAATCCGTATCGGACCGTCGATTGGATTCAGATTGACTTGACAGTGTTCAGCGGTGAAGCTCGGCCGGGTGCTGACATGGGGCAAGGTGGTGCTCGATACACGACTCGAAGCCGACAACGCACTGGACGGCCTGCAAGCGGTGGCCAGGACGTACTCTATTCCTATGCGGTGAACGATGTGGATTTGACGCCTGGCAACATGTTGACGGTTGCCGACGCAAGTTTGACTGATTTGGACTTTTTCAATATCCAGCATCCGTCGCCAACGAATCCCGAACGGTACATTTTTTCGTCGCTGGGTTTCTTAAACACACCAACCTATACGAAGAACCAATACATTCTCGCTGCCGTTGGCGATGAGGTGGACAACGGACATTCCAATCCGGCATTCATCGGATATTCCGCAAGCATTGGTCGACTCGGTTCGCCAACTGCGGACAACGTCGTGGGCAACGATCGAAATCTGCCGCAGACACCATTTGCATTGCATCCGTGGCTGAATCGCCCGTTCAGTTCCCAGTTAGAGCTGTTGATGGTGCCGGCCTGTTCGCAAGGACGTCTATTCGAGGAATTCACCGTCAATACAGGCGGTGATCCCGATATTTATCCAGAAGCAGCTACCCCGTCGGCGGACCCAACCGTCTTTAATTCGCCATTTCGGCATTTGCTGAATTTCTTTCACAGTAGCTACGACAACGCTGGCTCATCAGCGACGCGTTACAACGACGCAACTCAAGTCACGCGATTGCTTGATTTCGTGCATACGCTGCCACGTTTCCGGGGCGAGGTGGAGATGATTGATCCTGGGCGCCTGACTTCGACCGTCGCTGCGGAAGAGACTGAATTGGCTTTGCTCAGAACGCTCCTGATGCCTCCATTCAATTTCCGCTATGACAACACTCGACAGGGCACGATCAACCTGAACTCGCTGGCTGAGTTTCCTGTTTGGGCTGGACTCATGCAGGGGCACATGAACCCTGATGAATTCAATAACTCAAACACAGCTTCCCAGTTAGCGTTTGACCAATTTATTGCGAATCGTCGCGGCTATGGGGCGGGAACATTGACGACTGTGTCGGGCGGAGCCGCACCCAATTACAACTATGAACCGACGAAATTGGATCCGCGTTTTCCAACACAGTTTGCGGGTGCTTACAAAGGAGCGATCGATACACCGTTTTCACCGGAACTTCGTACCGCCGCTGATACCGATTTACTTCGCCGACGCGGCGCCAACGGTACGCTTCTCCGAGGAGCGGGGACATTGGATGCCAACGATCCGCCGGGTGGACCGCCCATCCAGTCATCGTTGTTCGTGCGAGATTCAACTCAAACGCCAATGACGCTGCATCAGGATCGTAATCGGAACCCTTTCCTTCGCTATCAGACGCTGATGCGAATGCCAAATCTGGTCTCTGACAATTCGCAGACATTTCTGATTCGTATGACGATGGGTTTCTTTGAGGTCGATGCGAATGACATTGCCAGTGTTGGCCAAGAATACAACGCATCGATTGGACAGAACAATCGATACCGGGCCACGTTCATGGTTGATCGTTCGATTCCGGTCGGATTTGTTGCGGGACAAAATCTGAATGCCCGAGACATCGTTATTTACGAGAGTTACGACCAATGATTTCGCGAGAAACGATTGAAATGAAGCGAGGCTTTACGCTTGTCGAGATGCTCGTCGCAATGGCGGTGACGCTATTAATGATGGCTGCGCTGGCGAGATCATTTGGGTTTGTCGGCGCTAAAATTCGCGATAGCCGTGCCGATGTTGAACTCTCGAACAGGCTTCGTGACGTGACAGCGCGGCTAACCGATGAGTTGAATCAGTGCACGGTCGGCTTGGAACCTACCGTGGTCGACAACGAACCGCTCGGATACTTCATGTATTACGAAGGACCGGTGACTGATGCGACATCATCCCTGTTTCGAGCGTCGCTTGACGCCGATGGAAATACTGCCCTCGATGACGCGCGGTATGGTGACTTCGATGACTACCTTGCATTTACGGCAGTTGCGAAAGGAAACAACTGGTTTACAGGAAAGGTTCCACGATTTGTCCTCGATCAGAAAACGGCACAACTAAACGGTGTTGCCTACGATCCGGTAAACTTTCCCGGCAATCCTGAGGACCCAATCGTCATACGATCGAAGTATGCGGAGATTGTCTATTTCGCAAGTCCGGAGTATCAGGCTTCCACTCTGACGACCAGCGCCGCATACATCGACGCGGATGGTGACACCGATTTCGATGGTGACATGGATGCATCCGAAAACGGCTTGCCGGACCGCATCAAGATTCATCGTCGAGTATTACTCATTCGTCCAGACTTGAATCTTGCAAATGGAAGGATCTTCGCGAGGTCGTACAACGGTGTGCCTTTAATGCGAGCTGATGATTGGCCTGTGGGGAATGCGTCAACCACAACTTTGGTGGCAGGTCTAAGCCCCGCAGTTCTGGGCCAAGCATGGCTTTATGGAATGGCTGGCGTGCATCAGCAGTGTGACCTTTCGCTTCGGCGTGCGCTCGACGCGAACGGATTGCCATTAGGTGTCGTCGCTGCGAACTCTCTTGCTGACTTATCGAAACCGCATAACCGATTCGGACATGTAAGAGTTCCACACAATGTGCTTGGAGGAGCTGGGAATACGCCAACCTCGATGCCCGTTTTGGCGCTCGGGCTTCCGCCGACGATCCTGAACGCGACCAACGGGGCAACGGTGCCGATTAGTGTTGCACCCCCGTTTACTCCGAGTGCTGGACCGGTCGTGACACCGAATATATTGAGCGGCTTTTTAAGGCCAGAGTTTGTATTCGGCGATGACGCATTGCACTTCGATAGCAATTTGGACGAATGGGGAGCCGAACGACGCGGAGAGGACGTACTAACGAATAATGCATTAGGCTTTGATATCCAAGTATATGACCCAGAAGCGTCGTTCTTTACAACGAGCAGCAACCTTGTTGTCGGTCCGAGCGATGCTGGTTATCGCGAAGCATTACAGGAAGCCATTGCCGATGGTTCGGCCGCCGCCTCGACAGAATCCGTCGACGACTATGTGACGCGAATTCAAGGCGGTTTTGTTGACCTTGCGTACCCGGTTCTGGCCGGCGGAAGTCTGCGAGGATGGCAACCTCGTCTCTTGCACAATCTAAGTGTATCGAATGACGCTGCGATTTCGACTTCGCCAGGCGTTGCGGGCAATGCACTTGACCGCTTCTTTTTGATAACGCCATTCTCAGGCATTAGCCAATACAACGCTGGCAGTGTTTCGTCGAATGCCTACCAGACGTCGCTGTATCGATCTGGACGTGTCGTAACGCGAGGTGCCTCCATTCGCTTGTTTCAACCAGCATTTGACACCTACACATATCATTATGAGCGAGACGGAATCGTACAGGGATATAACTTTGGGACTGGGACATATTACGATCAAGTTGGTAGCGCAACCATCGCGTCGGCCCCGGATCTGGGAGCAGACGGTATCGATGACAACGGCGGGGGCACTGCTTACTATGGTTCCGATGATCCGCTAGAACGCGAGACGCTTCCGCCTTTTGCCACACGACCTGAAGCGATTCGCATTACGGTCAGAATTGAGAATCCGGCGACTCGTCAGATTCGGCAGGCTTCGGTGGTGCATCGCGATTGAGTGGTCTGGTGCTGCTGGGTGGAAGGTCGGTGGAAGGTAGATCGTGACCGGACGGATTGGATTTTGTTTGGCCGGTGCATTGCTGATCGGCGGCGCTGCGCGAGCTTGGTCTCTTGCTCATTGGACGCCCGCCACCAGACAGCCGACTCCCGATTCCATGCTTGCGCTCGCCTCGATGAGCGAATCTTCCTCAAGCGACTTGCTGCAGACGCCCACCGCGAAAGCTTTGGGCGTGCGGCGCGTGACTGCTCTGGTCTTTGACCCCCAGGCCGTCGTGCTGCTGTGCCCCGGCGATGATGCCGCGCCCGGAAAAGCTCGCTTCGATGATGATGCCGATGGCATCGTCGATAACGCCAGCGAACTGGGCGCCATGTACAGCGATGACCGCTGCCTCGCGCCACTCGATCCAGGCTACGACGAAGCTCTCGAGACGCCGTCATGCAAAGTCATCAGCCAAGGCGCCTACGTCGCCAGCGAACTCGTCCCCGGCCAACACGCCCACAGCGACGATCACACGGCCCACGATCACACCTCCCCCGATCACCCGCCGCGATGGCTCATCTCCGGTCGCCTCAACGGACGTGATTGGGAAAGGGAGATGGGGAGGTAAGGAGGGAAACAGGTAACAGGTGATAGGTGACTGGTTATGGGGCTGGGCTGGGCTGGGCTTGAGATAGCGCGTCTTGTTTTCAGGTGAGACAGCGGTATCCGAACGCAATACCATTCACCTGTAACCTCTTCACCTTTAACCTCCTAACAGAAAACCGTCGATCTGGTTGGCGGCTTGGGCGACGGCGGCCACCGCGTCGAGTTCTCTCAGTCGGCTTTGAAACAGCGTGCGCTGCACAGTCAATAGTTCCAAATAGCTCGATTCGCCCGCTTCGAACGATTGGACCGCCAACGTCAGCATCTCTTCGGCCCTCGGGATGATTTCCGACCGCAATCGATCGCGGCGGATCGTGGCGTTTTGGTAATCGCGAAATGCCGCCGTCAACCGCTTGGACAAATCCAACTCGGTTTGCCTTAGCCGGGCACCCGCCACGCTGATCTGACTGCGCGCTTGCCGAATGTTGCCTTGATTGCGATTGCGAATCGGCAACGGCATGCTGACTTGGATCGATGTGTAGGTATCATCGGTCGACGCGTCAAAGCCGACCCCGATTTGCGTGGTGACATTGGGCGTGACCTGAGCCACGGCGAGTTGCAACGATCGCTGTGCCTGTTGGATCTGTGCGGCCCGCCGCGCGACTTCGGGACTGAGCGACGTCATCTTGGACTGCAGCGTTTCAAAGACGAACGCTTCGGATGTGTCCTCGAACAAATCCTCCGGTGAACCCGCCAACGGGCCACCGGACAACGAATCAATGCCGACATCGCTGGCCAATTTTCGGCGAGCCGCATCCAGATTGCTGGCGGCCGTTTCCCGCTCGAGCATCGCTTGTTGATATTCCGTTTGGGCCTGCAGCAATGCGATTCGCGATACCTCTTCGGCTCGCACCATCGCGTCGACGGACTGGACCGATTTTTCGGCGATTTGTAACAGTTGGTCGACCAGTTCCAGTCGCTGCTGCGCGACCAGGGCGGACAAGAACGACGAGCGGACATTGGTTTGCACTCGCAACCGCGCCGTTTCGACTTGCGCATGGGCGGCTTGGATTTGTTCGGCGACCACGCACTGGGCCAGCGAAAGTTTATTCGCGGTGACATACGTTTGTCCGATCGCGAATTGGTGCAACCCGCTGGCGTCATCGTTAAAGATTTCGTCGCTGTTGTACTGGGCGACCGGGTTGGGCGGTAAACCGGCTTGTACCCATTTGCCGTTCAGGGCCGCCAATTGTGCCGCCGCGGACTCGATGGCCGGATGCTCGGTGGTGGCCTGTGACTGTAACGCTTCGAGCGTGATTTCGTTGTCATCGACTTCGCTTTCGATCCACGGCGCCGCGGGAAGCTCGGTGGTGATCAATTCCGTCGTGATCAAATCATTGCTGGTCGACTGGACGTCGACAAAATCGACTTGCAAAGTCGGTTCATCGTCGTTGGATGGACCGGTGAACTGCTGAGCGGTGTGCGGTCGGCCCGCGTCTTGTGGGGCTGTCGCTGGCTGGGCTGGCGCTAACTGGGTTGGTGCTGGCTGGGCTGTCGCTAACTGGGTTGGCGCTAGTTGGGTTGGGCTGGGTCGCTCGGGCAGCCATGGCGATCCTGCCTGGGACAAGGACCGTTCGGCGTGGACGCTTGAGACCGGAGATGTCGCGCAGCCGACGCACGATAACAGTCCGCCGCACAGCACAAGACTCGAGCACAGCACGAGACCGCAGCTCATTACCCGTCCGGCGGGATGTCGGACGAGCACACTTGGATACTTGATCGTTCTGCCCGTCATTTTTTCCGTCGTGGTTTGATACAGCAGGCCGACACGCGAAACGGGCCCAAGGCGTTGGAACAGGCGCGAAACCAACTCGGCGCGCAAGACCATCTCTGTATCGGCGCCCCACCGGTCGCATCATTGATTTGCACGCCGTTGTCGGGTTAGGCAAGAACACGCCGGTCGGATCATGCGGGTTGGGAAAGAGGTAACAGGTAACAGGTAACAGGTAACAGGTAACAGGTAACAGGTAACAGGTGACGGGTGACGGGTGACGGGTGACGGGTGGCGGGTGACGGGTGGGATGGGGGACAGGCAGATGACAGGTGACAGGCTCGCTTTCGCTGCACCTGTCTCCTGTCACCTTTCTAACTGTTACCTCCCAAAACCTTTCACCTCTAAAGCTTCATATCCAGCTTGTTGATGGCGGACATCAGGTCGTCGCTGGCCGGTGGGGCCGACTGGGGTGTCGACGGACCGGCCTGGACCTGCGGCGCGGCGGGGGCGTCTTGCGCGACGCCCTGCCCTGCACCACCCTGTATCGCCGGACCCGATGCCGCACCACTTGGGGCGCTGATGCCCTGCACGGTGGTTGCGCCGCCCTGCGAGGCGGTTCCGGCTTGCACCGTCGCCGTCCCCGTTTGTCCGCTGACTTGCTCGATCGCGGCGGTCGACTGCACCGCCACTTCACGGATCGCGATGGACGTCCGATCGAATACTTTCACGTTATTCGCTTCGTTACATTCGGCGAATTGATCAAAGCTGTCGATGGCAACCACCAGACGTGCGAATTCAATGGCTTGCCCGTTGCGTGTCCCCATGGCGAGCGCTTCGATTGGCAATTGCACGTGAACTTCCGCGGCTTGACCGGCACAGATCTTGTCGACCTTCACCACCGTGGTGGGTGCGGTTGGAAAGATGCGTCCGAGCAACCCGACCAAGGTGACGCGAAAACCACAGACGTCACGTTTGCTTTTGTTCTCAATCACGACGGCGAATTTGGGTCCACACGCGGGATCAACCACTGGCAACTGAGCGACTTCGATCAGTTCCAGGTCGCCCAGTTCGTCGTGCGGAATCCACATCGGTCCCATCGGCGAATGATGCATCATCGATCCGCCCCCGTAGCCGTGGTTGCGGTTGTCGTTATTGATGCCGTGACGCATCATCAGCTCGATCACGTGGTCGCACCGCGTGGGGCCGTGCAGCACTTGATGCAGGTCAACTCCGTCGGCCTTCGCGAGATTCGCGTGCATGAAACCGGCGGCGAAGACAATCATCGTCGCAGCCAGCGTCAGCTTCCTTGGGTTCGTAGTTCTCATGTGATTGTCTCCAGTGAATCGCATCGGTCGTGTGGACGATCGCGTCGTCGCGTGTTCCGATGGCAAGGTTGGATGAAGTAAAGTTGAAAAAAAAAGCCCGACGCCCGCATGGTTTCGCAGGTCGCCGGGCTTGCACGTGGTCCGTCGTGGTGTGAACTGGCACGCAACGTTGTCCGCACAAACTTTGTGGATGTGTGGGAACACAATCGGTCGTCCTTGGTGGTGATGGACTTACCGAGAGGCGCTGCGTGATCAAGTCCTGGTCCGGCCGGCAGCCCGGTTGACTCGCCGGCTGGCTGTCCGGTTGGCTGCCGGCAAAAAGCTTGCCGACAGCCGAGTGTTTGACGTGGTCGGTCCGGTGGGATCGACCACGTCGGTGATGGTGGATGAACGGTTGGTGCTGTTCGCTTGCACCAATCGCGGTGCGATCAGCGACCAACCGTTTCGTACGGATCGCGGAGCGACCAACGGCCATGGTGTCCTAGTAGCAACCCCAGTAGTTGGTGTAGACGGGCGTGTAGGTCGTGTAGTGCACCGGCTGGTAGCAGTACAGCGGACGGTAGTACGTGTAGGTGTAGTGGCTGGTGTAGCAAGGACGGTGCCAGTTGTAGCTATAGCTGTAGTGGCGATGACCGTAGCTGCCACCGTAACCGTACCGAATGCGTCGGAAACATGCGGCGATGGCATCTTCTTCGCCTTCGCTGTCGTTCTCGGCGAGCAAGTCGTCAACGTCGACGTCGCCCAGATCGAACTCTTCGACTTCCGCCGATGCGTTGCCAATCGAGTTGACATCCATGCTGCCGATCTTTGACAACAAGTCGTCTTCGCCGCATGCGGTGCCAGCGAGCATGATCATGGGAACCATCGCGAACATGAATTTCTTTAACATCTTTCTTCTCTCCGAAACTTGGCAGATTTAATAGGGATGAGGAACAGTGAGTCTGCCGCGTGCTCGCCGTTCCCGTTTGTTTCTTGACTAATCAGCCAAGCGGTGAAGGCGGATGCGTGTTACGAGGTTGAAGGAAAAAAGGTTGGGAGTTTGGAGGTGGGAGTTTGGAGGTGGGAGTTTGGAGGTGGGAGTTTGGAGGTGGGAGTTTGGAGGTGACAGGTGACAGGTGACAGGTGACAGGTGACAGGTGACAGGTGACAGGTGGCGGGTGATGGGTGATGGGTGATGGGTGATGGGTAGCGAGTGGCAGGTAAATGCGCGTCTTTGGCAACGATGGCTCCACCGGAGCGCAACACCTGTTACCTGTTACCTTTCCCCTCTTACCTCCAATCACCTTTCCCCTTTTACCTCCAATCACCTTTTACCTCTCACCCCGTAACAGTTTTGATGGCCGTCCGCTTTTCTATTTAGAACCTTTTGGAATCGTGTTCTGTTTTCGTGTTCCCTCTGGCCCCAGAAGTGTTGCCATGCGTTTTTCGATTCGGTTAGCCGTCGCCGCTTTGTGCCCCTTTATGCTCGCGGCCGGTTCGTCCCTCCGTTCGACTGTCAGCGCCGACGATTTGTTTTCGGACGTGGCGTTGGAATCGGTTTTCCAGGCCGAGAACGACTCGTCGCTCGGCACCGCTTTGTCGGCTGACCTGGCCGGCGGTACCCAGCGGGTCACGGGAGCCGGCTCGCTGGCTCGCGTCTTGGAAAGTGCCGGACTGCAGCCGAAAAAGCTCGAGCGAAGCGTCGTTTCGGTCACGATCCGCCAGGCCGGTTGGTCGCTGCCCGTGCTGATGAGCGTTGCGGTGGACCAGGACCGCTTGGATATGGTGATGCTGCTGACTGAAATCAGTGACAACAGCGAGTGGGACACCAGCCGTTTGACACGCCTGTTCGCCGCCAATGCCGAGGAATCCACGGTCTTTTTCGCTCTCAGCAAGTCACGTCAGCGGATTGAGTTGAGGCGATCGATGAGCAATCGCATGATCACACCGGCGCGATTGAAAGATGAGCTGATGAAGATGGCTCTGGTCGCGGAAACATACGAGGATACTTGGGCAAACGTCGCCAAAAACCAATCGGCCGATTCCACCGAAGCGTCCGATTCGCTGGCGTCCAAAGTCGGACAACCCGCGGCCGCGCCAACGGGTAATTCTGATTCGGCCAGCAGCGCGGCCACGACGACCGATGTGGCCGCTCAGCCCGATCCGGCTCCGCAAGCCGATGCGGCCAGGATGACGTTGGTGGGACGTTGGTCCGCATCGCTTGCCAGCGGCGAAGCGTTCGCAGTGCAAATCGCTCGCGATGGCAAATTTCAATTGGTGATTGCGAAGTCTGGTAAGACGACCGTTTCCAGCGGAACGGCGACACGCGACGGCAACCAGCTGACCCTGGTCGACACCAAGGGCGTGAAAATCGCTGGAACGGTAACCCAGCCAACACCCGACACATTCGCGCTAATGGTCGGCGGAAACGCCTCGGTGACGTTGAATTTCAAACGAGCCAAATAGCGCCCGTGAGCCGCTGGCCGTGAGGCCCCGGGCCTGGTTTGCGGGCAGGTCGCCATTTTGATTAAGGCCCGGCCGCTCACGCGTCGCGGCTCATGTTGGTTAGCGCACGTGAGCCGCTGGCCGTGAGGCCCCGGGCCTTGGAATGTGGGCAGGTCGCCATTTCGATTAAGGCCCGGCCGCTCACGCGTCGCGGCTCATGTTGGTTAGTGCCCGTGAGCCGCTGGCCGTGAGGCCCCGGGCATTGGTATGTGGGCAGGTCACCATTTCGATTAAGGCCCGGCCGCTGACGCGTCGCGGCTCATGTTGGTTAGTGCCCGTGAGCCGCTGGCCGTGAGGCCACGGGCCTTGGTATGCGGATGACTCGCCGTTTGAATCGCGGCGCCCGGCCGCTCACGCGTCGCGGCTCATGTTGGTTAGTGCCCGTGAGCCGCTGGCCGTGAGGCCCCGGGCATGGTTTGCGGATGGCCCGCAGTTTGGATTGCAGCGCCCGGCCGCTCACGCGTCGCGGCTCACGTTGATTGGCGCACGTGAGCCGCTGGCCGTGAGGCCCCGGGCATTGGTTTGCGGACGGCACGCCGTTTCGATTAAGGCCCGGCCGCTGACGCGTCGCGGCTCACGTTGGTTAGCGCACGTTCACCGCGGGCGGTGGCGTCTCGGCCCTCATTCCTTGCGTTTCATCGCGGAAATCCTTGTAACAAACCGTTTTCACGAACGCTTCTTGATGCATCGATCTCAGATTCAACCCAACGCCAATTTCCTTCAATGAGGCCAAGACATGTACCCGAGCCAATTCCTCAATCCGATACGAAATCTGACGATGGCCTGTGCCGCCATCGCCCTGACGACCACCATCACCCAACCCGCTCACGCCGATGCCGAGAACTATCAGCGGACCCTTGGCAGCACGACATGGGTGATTGCCAGCGACGCCGAAGACAACACGTCCAGCGGGACGGGCGTCTTGGTCGATGCTGAACGGAAACTGATGATCACCAACGCACACGTTGTCGGCGACAGCCGCAAAGTGGTTGTCTTCTTTCGCGAAAACAAGAAAGGCGTGCCGGTTGTCGAAAAGCGGCATTACCTGGACAACATTCTGAAAATCGGTCTGCGAGGAAACGTGCTGGCCGTCGATCGTAAGCGAGACTTGGCTTTGGTCGAACTGAATCGACTGCCCGACGGCGCCAAAGCCATTGAATTGGCCGAAAAAAGCACCACGCCCGGGTCACACGTCGACTCCATCGGCAACCCGGGTGCCAGCGATGTGTTGTGGGTATACACCTCTGGAACCGTTCGCAGCGTGTACGAAAAACAGTTTCGTACCAGTGCCGGTGATCACCAGTTCAAGGTGGTCGAAACTCAATCACCGATCAACACGGGCGATAGCGGTGGACCGGTCGTGAGCCCCGAAGGCAAGCTGATCGGGATCGCACAATCGTTCTCCGAGAAAGGCAACCTGGTCAGCTACTGCGTCGACGTGACGGAGATCAAAGATTTCATGGAAGGCGGCTGGAAACCCGCCCCATTGCCGGCCAAGGTGCTGCTGGACAAAGCCGATTTGTCCCACAAAAAGCACTCCAGCGGTCACTACGAAGTCGACGTCACGCTGGACAACGGCAAAACGCAGTCGATCTTTATCACCAAAGACATCGAGTACTACGAACGTGCCGACGTGCGAAAGATTTGGACACTGGTCAGCACGACCAAGGAAGCACCCACGGCGGAGGTCGCGATGCGATTGCTGCGACTCAGTTCGGCGACCAAGATCGGCTCGTGGGCGGTCGAACAGAACTCCGCCGGTGAATTCATGATCATGTACGTGGCCAAAATCGATGCAACAGCGACGCACGAAGCTCTTCGCAGCACGATGGAGTACATCGCCAAGATTTCGATCGCGATGAAAGCCGAACTCAGCCCGGAAACGAAGCAGAAAACGGCTTCGGAAACGCTCGCAAGTTGGCTCGCCGATTGATCACAACCCTGGTCGCCGGTCGCAGCTGATGAAGGAAGGCTCGGCCAATCGAGGCGGCAAGCAGGGGCGTGTGATTTCGGTTTCATCGAGACGCAGCATCGCCGTGAAAGCCGGTGGTGCTGCGTCTCGCTTGTTGTGCTCGAGTCCGGTTACCCGAGTGTTTGGCTTGGCGTTACCCGTTTGCTTGGAAAGGTTTAAGCGTTTGCTGCGTGGGCGGGCAAGAAAATGCTGGTTTTGCGGTAACGCAGCCGGCTTCATCACGCTTGGTCAGGTAGATGGCCGACAGGAGCCAACCGATTTTTGCGAACGCGAAGTCGGATGTCGGCCGCACCCACAATCGAACATTCAATTTTCTACTGAGGATTCCACGATGAAACGTTCAACAAAAAAAGTGATCGCCGTGATGACAACCGTTGCCGCCTTGGCGAGTCAAGCGGCACCTGTGTTGGCCTGCGGTGGCGGTGGCGGCGGTTATGGCGGCCGCATCTTTTCACGCCCGTCGACTTCTTATAGCCGTCCGGTCTCGTACGCCAGTCCCACCTACGCTTCGTCGTCGTACCGATATTCGCAGCCCAACTATGGCTATCCGTCGTCAACGACAATGCAAAGTCAGTTTGGATCGGTGCCACAACGAGTCCTGTCGGCCGCGCCGCAACAAGTCGTTCAGCAGCGGCCAACCCAAGTCCAGTCAGCCCCCGTTCAATCAACGCAGGCCCAACCAGTTCAGGGCCAATTGAATCAGGGGCAGATCGCTCAAAGCCAGCCTGTGCAGAATCAAACAGTACAGAACCCTACTGGGCAAAACTCTACTGTACAGAACCAGTCTGTTCAGACTCAGTCCAACGTTGGCCAGTCGACCACGACGCCGCAGTCGGTCAACACCGCACCGTCGGCAAACCAAGTCGCCCAAAATCAGCAGGCCACGACCAATGGCAACGCACCGACACAGCAAGCCAACACGACGGTCAGCTCAGAGCAATCCGCGCTGCAAATGTTGGCATCCATCGCTGCTCCGGCACCGACGCCTTCACAAAATCAAGCCAGTTCATCATCGATTCCACAATTCGCACCGGCCGCTGCAAAACAGCCCGAGCATGTCGGCACCTGGACAGCAACGTTGCCCAACCGTGCGTCGATCCGATTGCAACTGGGAACTGATGGAAAGTTCAGCTGGACTGCAACGCAGGAAGGGAAAACAAGTACTTTCGCCGGAGACTATCGTGTCGCGGAGGGTCGGTTGTTGTTGGTTCGATCGGGCGACCGTCAAGAATTGAAAGGCACTTGGTCGGGCAACTTGCAAAGCGGATTCAATTTCAAGTTGGATGGGACCAAAGACAGCGGACTCGATTTCCAAAAGAGCTAAGTGTTTCTTCGAATCAAATGAATGCAACGAGACAGCCCGGCAGGTTAGCCTGCCGGGCTGTTTGACTGCGCAGAATGAGCGTCGAGGGTGTCGCAATCAATTCATTCCTGCGGTGTGCAGGGGGGAATGTTGCCTGGACCCCCAGCTGGGGTTCGGTTTGTAACGGTACTCATCTAAAATTTCTGAATCAAAACAATGACAGCCCTCTGGCAGGCTGGGTAGTTTTGGAGTAATTTCAAACCTTGTGATGACGGTTCGCCGTTGTCCAGGCGCCCAGGGGGTTCTGCCCCAATTCCCTGGGCGTTTTTTTATGCCCGTACGGAATTTATATAAACAGGCATATCCTTATAACAAAGGCTCTTTCGGATGAGCCTTTTCTAAGATGGTGATGGATCGATTCGCGTTGAGGTGAATCGGCTCACCGACCGAGCGAATCATGAGATCGCACTCAGCGCCCATGAGCCGCTGGCCGTGAGGCCCCGGGCATTGGTTTGTGGGTGACTCGCCGTTTGGATTGCGGCGCCCGGCCGCTCACGCGTCGCGGCTCACGTTGATTGGCGCATGTGAGCCGCTGGCCGTGAGGCCCCGGGCATTGGTATGTGGATGGCGCGCCATTTCGATTAGCGCCCGGCCGCTGACGCGTCGCGGCTCACGTTGATTGGCGCACGTGAGCCGCTGGCCGTGAGGCCTCGGGCATTGGTATGCGGACGGCTCGCGGTTTCGATTAGCGCCCGGCCGCTCACGCGTCGCGGCTCACGTTGATTAGCGCAAGTGAGCCGCTGGCCGTGAGGCCTCGGGCCTTGTCTTGCGGATAACTCGCGGTGTGGATTAGCGCCCGGCCGCTGACGCGTCGCGGCTCACGTTGGTTGGCGCCCGTGAGCCGCTGGCCGTGAGGCCTCGGGCATTGGTATGTGGACGGCACGCCATTTCGATTAAGGCCCGGCCGCTGACGCGTCGCGGCTCACGTTGATTGGCGCACGTGAGCCGCTGGCCGTGAGGCCCCGGGCCTTGGCTTGCGGATGACTCGCAATTTTGGATTGCAGCGCCCGGCCGCTGACGCGTCGCGGCTCACGTTGATTGGCACCCGTGAGCCGCTGGCCGTGAGGCCCCGGGCCTTGGCTTGCGGATGACTCGCAATTTTGGATTGCAGCGCCCGGCCGCTGACGCGTCGCGGCTCACGTTGGTTCGCGCGGCGATTTTTATTGCGGTGGCGAATGATCGTTTCGCGTCGAGTTCTGCTGCTGAGTCGAGAGCCGCTGTTGAAATCGCCCCAAACCAAAAGAGACCGCGATCCAGGCGAGGATGATTGGCAGGGCGTACCAGTTCATTCTGGCGAGACTGACTCCGGCCGATGTGACCGCGCGATAGAGTTGACTTGCGATCGCATCTCCGCCACGCAAGACGACGGTGTCGATAAAGCTTTTCGACTTGTATTTCTGTTCGCGCGTCACGACGGTGAATAACACTTCGCGTGAGGGCACCGTGATCCCATAGCTGGTCGCTCTGGTCGCGACCATCGTGATGCTAAGGATCAGCAAAGTCGGATCGATCGCCAGTGCGACCAGACCGATCGCATAGACAACCGGCAGCAATGCCAAAGCGAAACCGACGCCCAACCGTCTTAGCACGACACTCGCCAGTGCGCCTTGGATCGCCAACGTCAAAAGCTGTGTCGCCAGATCCAGGTATGCAAACCACTGGGTGCGTTGCTCATTCACATCGAATGCGTTTGCGACGATGGATGCTTGTTGAAAGTAAAGCTGCGTTCCTATTGCTTGGACAAGGAACAGATAAACACAAATCGTTGCCAAGAATGGCGACCGAGCGACTTGTGTGATCCCCGACCACAGTCCACCGCCAGTTGGTTCCTCGTTAGTCGATGCCACGGCCGACCGATCCGGTGGTGCGTCGGGCTCTGTTTCAGCCAATATCCGAGCATTGCGTTCCAAACGCCAAGCACACCATAAACCGATTTGCAACAGCACAACCGGCAGCAGCATCAACCATCCGATACTTAGGTAATTGGTCAGCACGCTAGTGACCAGCGATCCCGTGATCGCGCCGACGGTTCCGCCGGTCGCGACCAATCCGAATAAACGCTTGGCTTGTTCATTGCTGAAAATGTCGGTCAGAACGCTCCAAAAGACGCTCGTCGCGAACAGCCCAAAGACATTGACCCAGACAAAGAAAATCCGAGCCGCCCAAAATTTGACGGGCGCATTGCCGTACTGCATCGAAAACCAAAACAGGATCAAGCACGCGCAAAAGAAGTGATACACGACCCGCACCAACCAGCGTCGGGGCAATCGTGCGACCAACGCCGAGTACGCCGGAACGGCAGCCAGCATCACCAAGAACGTGACTAAAAACAGGTGTGGCAGTTCTTTCGTGCCGCCTTGAGCACCCATCGTTTCACGGATCGGGCGAATCACAAAGTAGCTTAGCAGGATGCAAAAGAACCAGCTTGCTGCCAACGCAGTACAGCGTCGTTCTCGCGGCTGAATCTTGGGCCACCATCGACGGTCCGATGTGGTCGACGACGTCACGGCAGCCGCGTCGGTGCGCGAAGCGATTCGATGTGCCACACCACGTCGGTATCCTGTTGTTGTTTTACCAGCGAATCGAATAACGCGTCGGCCGCGTCACGACGAATCTGTGAGTGATCGACCAGATCGTCGAACGTCATCTTGCCGGGTTCTTTGGCGTTGATCAACAGCAGGTGGATCCCTAGCGGGCTGCGGACCGCTGCACTGATTTGCCCCACGTTTGTCTTTTCAATCGCCCGCATCACCGGTTCGGGCAAATCGCCAACCTTTTGGACCCAGCCGATCAATCCACCTTGGCTGGCCGATCCGGCTTCGCTGTGTTCTCTGGCGGATTGTGCAAACGCACCGGTGATCGAATTGGCGGAACGAATCTCATCGACCAACCGTTCCATTCGGTCCAGCGCGGACGCCCATCGCGTCTCGTCTTGGCCGCCGGTCGCAAAGAAAATCTGCGATACGTTCCATCGCGTGCCGTCATAGCGAACGTGCTGGCGCGTGAAATAGTTTCGCAGGTTCGCATCCGTCATGCGGCTTTGCAGATACGTCCGCCATCCGGTTTGCCAAGCAAGGTCGGCGACCAGGCTCGCTTCGTCGGCGCCGCGCGCTTCCGCGTATTCCTGCAGACCGGTGCCGCGTTGTTTCATCAACTTGCGGAAATCAGCGAGGTCTTTTCCGATCAAACGCTCCAGCGTCTCGCCGCCTTGTTCACGCATCGTTCGCATTGCCAAATGGCGTCGAATCAGGATGACCGCTGCGGCCCGCCGTATTTCGGGCGTCGCTTGTTTTAGGTTTTCGGGTCCCAATCGCTGGGCCAAAATCAGATTCAATTCACCCAAGTAGATCGGATGGCCGTCAATCGAGGCGATCCGATCACTGGGCTGATGCATTTCATCGGCCGCGTGACTGATGGGTCCTGCAGCAATCGTCGCCATCAGCAAAAAAGCCTGCACTAACACAAATGCACGCACTAGCGCGAATGCTCGCCGTGGCGCGATCGTTGGCAGTCGTTTGAAATCGCAGGGGCCGGCCGCGGACGCTTGAGCATGCGCGACGAGTCGCCTGTGATGGCAGATGCAAATCACGGCAATGGGATGTCCTGGATCACGAACGGTAATTCGGTATTGATGACCGCCGTGGGTGATCGATAGACGAATGTTGACGTGCTGGCATCGTCGCCGAGATCGAACAAGTATGCGATTCCCACGCCCTTGGATGTTTGGCGAAAAACTTCATAACCCAGGTGGTCGGCACGAGAGCCATCTTGGCGTTTGACGAAGGCTTCATTTTCGAAAATCCAGTGCCGATGACTTTCCAGGGCCCGGCCGGGGTCGTCCAGTTCGATCGACACGCGCACCTCGTGCAGTGGACCGTTTTTACGAACCGCTTCGATGCGAAGGGTCATCGCGTCGATGGTTTTGTCGGTTCCGACATCTGACATTGGGATTTCGAACGTCTGTTTCTTGCCGGGCAGCATCGCGCGAATGACGCCCGATAGCGAACTGATTTTTTCGGGTCGACCGGCGGGCAACTGCATCGGGAAAAAGAATTCGCTAAACGCGATATCACTGTGCGTCGCCACGTCGATGTTCTCGCCGGATGCCTGTGGCTTTAGTGATGCTCCGTCGTCCAGTCGGCCGGACAGTTGTGCGATCGGGATCGTCATACCGATGGGCGTCATTCGTGGTTCCCATGAAATTTCGATGCTGACGTTCAGACCACTCATGGAGGGCTGTTTCAAGTCTCGCCGCGCCGAAACGCCTTGAGGTTCGATTCGATAGACGCCCGCGTAGGCGGCCGAATCGACCCGCGACGGACGTTCTTGTTCGCGCGCGACCAGTTGCAACGTTTCGCGGTCACCACCGTAGAAATTGATGTCCAGGTCGGCTTGGTCTAAAACCGTGTCGACGCTGTGCCAGAACGAAAGCGGCGCGGCGGAGGGTTGGATCGGGACCGCATCGTCACCCATGAACTCAAACTCGATTCCACTATCGCGGCTGATCGCTTCGAGTGCCTCGCCCAATGTTTCGACATCATCCAGACGCACGACAATTGCGGACGATTGTGCTTTGGTTTTTTTCTCTGAGAGCACCTTGCGAACGCGGGCCAGACGTTCGGTGGCTTCGACCGATGCGCCCGGTTTTCGATCCGGCAGGAATTCCAAGGCAGCCGGTCCCGCATCGATCAACGATTTCTCGGCGGCTTTGCGTTGATTCAAGCTGGGGGCGTCCAGTTCATCCACCCATTCCAACACATCTGATTTTAGATCGACTTCTTGCCCAGAGGTCGGTTCGGAATCTTGAGGTGCCGCCGATGCCGGAATGTGCATCCCCGGCATCAACAGAAACATGGCTGCGAGCGAAAACGCGGGGGCGATTGAGGACGGATGACTGCGTCGCATGATCGGAATCACCGGAATAAGTGGAACAGAAACCGTACGGCGATGGCGGGTGATACCGCACACGTGACGGATCGCCTGGGGTGAATGGACTGATTCTAACCTAGCCTTGGGATAGCCGTCCAAGCGTTAACGCCGCATCACGCGAAACACGGCGTAGTTGCAAACTCGTCCCGTTCTGCAAGCGGCCTGTTCTGCAGCCGTCCCGTTCTGCAGCCGTCCTGTTCTGCACGCGATCCTATTCACTGCCAGTCGGAATGACCCTATGCCCACTCGTCTCGATCTCTTGTCACCGGTTTCGATCCTGCGGCTGGGCGGAGCCTGTTGGTTGGTGACAGCAGTCCTGGTGAATTTCGCCAGCGGGCAGACGGCAGGGATGGTCGAGTTCTTCAGTTCCGGAAAGCTGCAGAAAGGACTCGCACTGGTCGACCTTGCTCACGAAACGGTCGTCCTTGGTCGTGACGGGCAACTGCACTCGCTTGATCCACGCAACAAGATGGAAGTTCGCAAGATCGATGGGCGGTACCAACCGCTCTCGGCGACCGAACTGCGGAATCGATTGCGAGCCGAGTTTGGACGCGCATTCGAAGTCGTCGCAACCAACAACTTTCTGGTCGTGCAGCCCAAAGGTCGCGGCGATCTTTGGCCAGACATGTTCGAACAATCACACCGTTCGTTCACGACGTACATGAGCAAACGGGGCGTCAAGACACGGCACGGTCGATTCCCGATGGTTGCGGTCGTCTTTCCCGATGAACGATCGATGTATGCGGAATTCCGGAAATTGAAACTGAACGTGTCACGCGTCTCGGGGTTGTATTCGAACAACAGCAATCGCGTGATGACGCATGACGGTGGCAGGATGGAATTTGTCGCCGCCACCGTCCGGCATGAAGCGGCGCATCAATCCGCGTTCAATTACGGCGTGCACAGCCGATTGGCCGATACCCCACGTTGGATCACCGAAGGTATCGGTCAAATGTTCGAACCGGCCGCGATGACCGAGACGCAATCAACATCGAACGTGCAAAACCGAGTCAACCGAGAAAGCATGTACGTGATCGCCAAGGAATACGAAAAACCCGGCGACGTCAACTTTGATCGCGGAATCGTCCAGCTGATCGGCGATAACGAAATGTTTGCTCGCGACAGCACGATTGACAATGCTTACGCGTTATCATGGGCGATGATGTTTTATCTGGCCGAACGCGATTCCAAGGCGTTCGCCAAACTACTAAACCTGACTGCCAATCGCCCCGCGTTCAAAGACTATTCCAAAGCGGAACGGCTGCGTGATTTCGAAGCGGTCGTCGGTGTCAAACCCTATGAATTCAGTCGCCGGGTGCGACGCTACCTTGAAAGCTTGAAAAGCTAGGCACCGCGGCAGGACCAAACCCGCCGGTGAAAAGCCGGCAGGCGTTGCGGTACAATTTCCGGCCGCTTGTCGCCTGTTTTCATTTCGGTCACTTTTCGCCTGCCATCTATGTTCCTGCATGTCGACATGGACGCGTTTTATGCGTCGATCGAACAGCGAGATCGTCCCGAGTTGCGTGGCAAGCCCGTCGTCGTCGGCGGCAGCAGCGGACGTGGGGTGGTTGCGGCGGCAAGCTATGAGGCACGTCGATTTGGAATTCACAGTGCGATACCCGGCCGACGAGCGGCGCAGTTGTGCCCAGAGGCCGTCTTCGTCAAGTCTCGTATCAACCACTATGCCGATGTCGGGCGACAGGTGCGCGAAATATTTCATCGCTTCACGCCGCTGGTCCAGCCGCTATCGCTCGACGAAGCGTTCTTGGACGTCGCTGGTTCGCTGCGACTGTACGGTGATGCCGAAAAAATCGGGCGTATGATCAAGTCGGCGATCACGGACGAGTTGAATCTGACCGCCAGCGTGGGCGTCGCGCCGCTGAAATTTGTTGCCAAGATTGCCAGTGATCTGAACAAGCCTGACGGGTTTCTGGTCGTCGGCAAGGATCAAATTCTTACGTTCTTGGACCCATTGCCGATCAAACGACTGTGGGGCGTCGGACGTGTCGGTCAAGAAAAACTGCAGCGTATCGGTATCCATCACGTCGGTGACATTCGCGCACGTACGTCGGATGACATGCGGCGACATTTCGGCGGATGGGGCGAACACCTGTGGCGACTTGCCAACGGTATCGATCCTCGAAAAGTCGTACCGGACCATACCGCGAAACAGATTAGCCACGAGCGAACGTTTGCCGAAGACATTGCCGACGAAGAGCTGCTGCGAGGCGTCGTGTGCGCCTTGTGTGAACAGTTGACTCGGCGACTGCGGCGCAGCGAGCGTCAGGCTCGAAACGTATCGATCAAATATCGCCGCGAGGACTTTCGGACGTTCAGCCGTTCGACGACGCTGAAAGAAATGAGCGACGAAACCGAAACGATCTTCCAGGCGGCCAGCGAGTTGCTGTCGGCCATGCGGCGAGACCAACCGCGTCCGGTGCGTTTGATCGGCGTTTCGGTCGGATCGTTAACGGACCGCAATCCAATGAAACAACTCGGGCTGTTTGATGATGTCGGCGGCGGCACCGATGGCCAGCGGAATGGCAAGAAGCTTGATAACGTCGTTGACGACATCGCCAACAAGATCGGTCCCTCGGCCCTGTACCGAGCCTCCGGCCATGTTTGGAAGAATGGAGGTAGGGGAGGTAGAGAAGGTTAAAGGGAACAGGCAAAAAGGTGACAGGAACGCTAGCAGGCCAACATTCTGTGACCTGTGACCTGTGACCTGTGACCTGTGACCTGTGACCTGTGACCTGTGACCTCTTTTCCTCTATCGAATCAGACTCATGTAAAAGCTAAACATGCGTTCGTCGTCGGTGTCGGCTTTGGCGACGGGAAAGGCAAAGTCGAATGCCAACGGCGCGGGGCCCAGCATTGGAATTGCAACGCGGAAACCAACGCCGGGTGCGACTCGAAAGTTTTCCTCGTTGATCTCGATGTCGCTTTCAACGGTTCCGAAGTCGACAAAGGCAACGCCTCGGAATGCGTCATCGGCCGTGATCGGGAACATGTATTCGATGGAGTTCAGCCATTGGAATCGGCCACCGACTTCGACACCCGAATCGACTGGGCTTGCACCACGAAAGTCAAAGCCGCGAATCGTGGCGTAACCGCCGGCAAAGAAGTTTTCAAAGATGGGTGTGTCGTCGCCGCTAAAGCCGAGCTGCGTTGAATAGGAAATGGTTTGCTTACCACTGCTGTCGGCTCGTTCGGCCAGCAACCAGTATTGACGGTATTCCAGTTCGAAACGAGCGTAATCGAAATCGCCGAACGCTTCTTCGAAACTGAATTCAAAGTAGTGGCCGCTGCTGGCTTGGATGGCGCTGTTGCGTGTGTCGTGTGTCAGCGAGATGTTTCCGCTGAATAAAGTGTTGTCACCCAAGACCGCGTTCAGTGGCGCGACACTTTGGCGAGGGTTGGACACCTCGACGTTTTGACCGCTGACGCCGACGGCGAGCGACAAGTCGGGCGTGATTCGATACCCCAGGCTTGTGCGTGCACCTAGACGGTTTTCGTCCCAGTCGGTGAATCGTCGATCGTACAAAAATCCGCTGATCGAGAAACTGAACGGTAAGTATCGAAACAGATTCGGCTGGGCATAGTTAATCGTGTACCGCTGGAAATCACTGCCCGGTGCAGCTTCTAAGCGGAATGTTTCGCCGGCACCGCGGAATGCCGTTCCACTGAATAAGTCCTGAAACGATCGTGGCCAACGCGTGATGTCAAAGTTGCGTTCGTCGACCGTGATTTGTCCGGTCACGCCGGCGTCACTGTTGACAGCACCCCCGATCATGATGCGTCCGGTACGTGCCGGGTAACCATTGATGATCAGGTCGGCTTCGCGCACCGTCGGGGTGAACAATGGCGGCGCGGGCGCCGCACCGGGCCCGGTTCCCGGGCCGAAAATGTTGTCGCCAATCGATGGCGTGTTCAACACATTCGGCGCGTTCTGATACGACACGACAGGCCGGGGCGGCGAGACGGTCGTTTGGCCATAGGTTTGCGGATAGCTGGGCGAGGGGGCTGGTTGTGGCGGCGCGTACGGGTTCGGCTGGCCGGCGGGCGGCAAGTTTGGCGCCGAATAGCTGGAACCCGGTGGCAAAGGCGGACCGGTCGGCGGTGTGTAGGTATAGCCGTTGCCAGCGGCAGAGCCGGTACCCGGGTATGTGCTGGGTGTACCGTAGGTGCCTGCTTGACCATAGGTACCTGTTTGCCCGTTGCCGGCCGGCTGTCCGTACGCTGATGACTGTCCGTATGCGGAACCTTGGCCGTAAGTCGTGGGCTGGCCGTACTGAACTTGCTGGACGGGTTGGCTTGGTTGCGCGCCGTTATTGGCGGGGCCGACCGGGAATTGTCGGGCGACATAGCGTGATCCACTAGCGACACCCGAATCATCGACACCCGAATCATCGAACGCGGAAGCTTGACGCACAGCCGTATCGGAACCAGCGGCATGCGAGACAGCGGCATGCGAGACAGCGGCATTAGCCACGGCGGCATCCGCGACAGGGCCGGCCAGCGAGTCGGCGGTCGGTGGCGGATACAGTTTTCCCATCGGGGCGTTGGGGGTCACGTCACCGGCGACCGAATTGGACGTGTCCGAGGCTGGGACGATCGAGACGGGAAAGCCGTCGCCATCGGCAACGCTGGTCAACGAAACACAGCCGCCGAAACAGCACAGCAGCGCGCCTGCGGCCAACCAGCAGCCTGCATCGGCCAGCCGGTGGCCGGTTCGACCCGTCGGTGTGTCAGGTGAGTTCATCATTCCGTCAGCTTCGCCGCGCGAGTGATAAGGGGAGTCGTGTTGCATTAGTAACCCAGCAGGTCGTCGGCTTCGTCTCGAGGAACCACCTTGATGTCGGGAGGGTCCGCGATCTGTGGGTTCGTTTCCAGCAGCTGACTTCGTTCTAGACGAAGCGTATTACGTTCTAAGGTGCGTCGATCGATGAAATCGCCTTCGCGCAGGTCGATCAAGTTCAGCATCGTCGTCTCACGCATCAGGTGCGGTTCGCCTTCGATGTTGACTCTGATTTCGCCGATCTTCCAGCGGTCGCCTTCGGTGATCTTGTAGACCAAGTCCACTTCGTTCGCTTCGTCTCGCATCACCGTTTGTGGTTCGACTTCGGCATAGATGAATCCAAGTTCGCCGTATCCGTAGGTCAGTTCGCCGACGTCACGTCGCATGATCGTGCCATCAAAGTTATCACCCGGTTTCAGTTCGAGTCTTTCTCGCAGCGAATCGGTGGTTACGAATTGATTGCCGATGATTTGAATGTCGTTGATTTTGAATCGGGGACCTTCGTTGATCACAAACGTCACGGTGACCCATTTGCCGGACGCGTCGTACTGTTTTCGTCGCCCAACGGTAGCGGTCAGGTAACCCAGGTTGTGGTACATGCGTGCCAGCACGTTGACGTCTTCGTCGATCTTTGCAAAGTCCGCTTTGTTGCCGACGTGACGCACGACGCCGACGGCCGGTCCCCGGCTTTTGATGACTTTCTTTAGCCGCGCTTCGGTCAAGATCGTGTTGCCTTCGATATTGATTTTGGCGATACGTTCCAGCGGTCCTTCGTTGATGCGAAAGACGACCATTCCCGGATCGTCATTCAGACCGATCGTCGACGTGATCGCGACTTGATTGAAACCTTCTTCTTTGTAGTACTCGACCAATCGCCGGCGGGCCGACTCGATCGAAAATTCGCTGCGTGGATCTTTGGGGTTCAGCCCGGCGCGGCCTTTGAGTTCTCGGTCGTTCAGTCCGCGGTTACCATGAAAGACAACGCGAGAGATGGTGGGCCTTTCGCGGACGATGAATTTGACCGCCATCCCGTCGGCCCGTTCGTCGAGTTGAAATGTCACGTGGTCGAACGAACCCATGTCGTTCAATCGGCGGACGTCGCCCAAGACGGTTTCGTAATCGTAAAAGCGATCTTTACGCGTCTCGATCTTTTGCATGATCGCAATCGTGCTGATCGAGCGATTGCCAGTGATGGTCACGTCGGCGACCAGGGCATCGCCTTTTTCGCGCCGGATCGGCAGCCCGTCTTGCGAATTGATGTGATCGCGGAATTTGGGTTTGACTTCGGGTGCCGGTGCATTGGCGCCGCCGCCTGCGCCTCCACCAGGTGCACCGCCGCCGAACTGTGCCGGCGCGGTCAGGTGGGTCACGACGAGAACGATCGCGATGGCGATTAATCGTGCAATGCCATCGAGATAGGGCATCGTTCGATAACGCAGCCGACGACCAATCCCATCGGCTGGGCGAGGGGCGCAGCGGCCGATCTGCGTAGTCGGGAACGAACGAAAAAGGTTCGGCATGCTATTCAAATGGTCGGTATTTGTCCGGCGGAAACTCATCGGTCTCCGGTAACTACCAACCGATCGCTCGCTGCCACAAGGCGGATTTATCCGGGGGTGGCGCAGGTTCCCGTAAACCAGGACGTTCCCGCAAAGAATACGTGTGCCTAAGACGGGAATGCACGGCGCTAAAGCGCGCAGATTTCCCATCCAGCGGGCTCTACTATCAACGGAGGCCGGCTGCATCGATCACGGATCGAAACGTGCAAAACCGAGGCTGGCAAGCGTGGCGATTTACGCGGCGGGGGATCACCGCCGCGTGATGGCGTCGATTTAGCGGCTTGCCATCGCGGAGGGATCGGCGCCAAAACCGACCGATTGGACAGGCAATTCCAGCCAATTGGTGATGAGAACGCGTTGAACCAGGGGTTCGTCCAGGTTCCGCTGGACGACGGCCATCAACTGGTCGCGAATCTGGCTCTGCGTCGGATCCTCTAACCAATTCGGATCGACTTGTCGCAGCATCTGTTCTGACGCTTCGACGATTTCCATCCGCATTTGAATGATTCGGTCGCGTCCGCGGTGTTGTTTGGCCGGATCGACCACCGCGTGCAGTTGAAAATGGTAAACCTTGTCAGGATCCTTGACCGTCTGAAATCGAAACGTTCCGATCTCGACGGCCGTACTTGCCATCTCGCTGAGGCGTGAAACACGACTACGTACATACCCGATGACGGACGCGTGAATAGCGACCATCAGCAAGATCAATCCGGCAGCCCAATAGCGGCGAATCAGTTTCACAGGTGAGTCTCGTTTACGATGAGAAAGTCAGGGAACCCTTCCGAAAACCGATTCGGCTTTGACCAGTCCATTTGGCCCCAGAGCCAACTCGCACGGGTCGTACCGATCAAACCAGTCATTCCGACCAGCACCGATTCGAAATCAGCCGACTTGCGGTCCGCCGATTCGGATTCCGCTGAAATCTAGGTTGCGAGCAAGTTGATGGCTAACGAAAAACGTCGTGAAACGGAAGTTTCCAACCACGAACCCTCGTGCGCCATCAAGCCGACCAAGGGGGCATCCTCGCCGCTGATGCCGCCTCGCCGTGTGATGATCGTGATGAGTCCCAAAGCCGGCACGGGATTGGGCCGTGAACAGTTGCCCCAACTCATCGATCGTCTGCAGCAAGCCGGTGTGGAGGTCACCGCGACCGATAAGATTTCGGATCTGCAACAGTTCGATTCACGCGCGCAACAAGAACCGACCGGCGCCGATTTGGTTGTCGCAGCCGGTGGCGATGGAACGGTTTCGTTGGTCGCCGAACACGTGACGCCCCGGATACCGATGGTCCCGATGCCGCTGGGGACGGAAAACCTGCTGGCACGCCAGTTCGGGTACACATCGGCGGCCGAATCTGTGTTCGACACGATCGTCCGCGGCGATTCGTATTGGCTGGACGCCGGACGGGCCAATGGGAAACTTTTTTTGGTCATGGCGTCGTGCGGATTTGATGCCGAAGTCGTGCGTGCGCTGCATCTGACTCGCAAAGGACATATCAACCGGCTTAGCTACGCGGGCCCGATCTGGCGAGCGATGCGTCGATACCACTTCCCTGCCCTTCGCGTGCGAATGGACGCTGCGGTCGGTGCGGACGCGGGTGCCCAGCCAGCGGCGATCGTCACCGACGCGATCGGTGATTCGCCATGCGGTGATGCAGTGACGAATGGGCCGCCGTCGAGTGGGCCGCCGTCGAGTGGGCCGCCGTTGGGCCGATCCCGGTCCAGTGACAGTCTTGCGGGCGAGCGACCCGTGCTGCAAACCGATTCGGCCGAATCGACGTCAATCCGTTGTTGCTGGGCGATGGTGTTCAATTTGCCCAAGTACGGGGGCGATTTGTTGATCGAGCCTGACGCTGTTGGCAATGACGGCCGGCTGGACGCCATCTTGTTCACGCGCGGATCGCTGTGGAGCGGGCTTCGGTACGTCGCGGGCATCAAGCTGGGCCGCCACCAACGATTTCAAGACGTGGTGCGACGCACGGCCAAACGGGTCCACATCACATCGGATCAACGCGTACCGTACCAGCTCGATGGCGACTACGCCGGTCACTTGCCATTGACGATCGAAACGATTCCTCAACGCATTCACTTGCGTGTACCGGTCACGCCGGGCTAGCTGTTCGATTCCAGCGTTGTCATTGCTTGATCGGCTCTGGGTCGGATGGTCACCCCGATTTCGCAAGATCTATTTTCTTGCGATCTGCCCGTGATTGCGACATTGCCTGGAATGATCGAAGATTTGGGGATGAATACCAGCTCATCTTCCCCCGATTCATCGGCCTCTGACCCGAATCCGAATGCGGCACCGACGCGGCCTGAACCGGTACGGGTGGGACCCTACTTATGTGGTCCCGGCCAACCATTGATGCTGATCGCGGGACCCTGCGTACTGCAGACGGCCGAAGTGACCCAGCGCATTGCCGATACGTTGGTGCAGCTAAACCAGCGAGACGACTTGAATGTCGTTTTCAAGGCATCGTTTGATAAAGCCAACCGGACCAGCTTGGATGCCCAGCGTGGTCCGGGGATCGACGAAGGTCTGCAGATGCTGGCAGAGGTAGCTCGGCAAACGGGATTGCCGACAACCACGGACATCCATCTGCCCGAACAAGCAAGTCCGGTCGCCGAAGTTTGCGATCTGTTGCAGATCCCGGCATTTCTGGCTCGGCAGACCGATTTATTGGTCGCCGCGGCAAGAACCGGCCGACCGGTGAACGTCAAGAAAGGACAATTCATGTCGCCCGAAGACATGACGTATGTCGCGAGAAAAGTCCAAGGCAGTGGCGACGGCGGCGTGTTGCTATGCGAACGCGGGACGTTTTTTGGTTACGGCCGCTTGGTCAACGACATGCAGGGGCTGGTCATCATGCGCTCGCTGGGGGTTCCAGTCGTTTTTGACGCAACCCACAGTGTCCAGCGTCCCGGCGGACTGGGCGGTGCGACCGGTGGGAATCGCGAAATGGTCGAACCATTGGCCCGTGCTGCCGTAGCAACGGGTATCGATGCGATCTTTTTCGAAACTCACCCCGATCCGATGACGTCGCCCAGCGATGGAGCGAATATGATCCCGCTTGATGATTTTCCCTCGATGATTGATCGCCTGTTACGCATCCGCGACGCGGTGGCGTCGTAGCGACATCGTGGCTCGCTTGCTGTTAATTGAGATTCTGCCAAAAGACTCGCTTTGATGAATGTTCTTCCATTTTCGGCCGACGCCAAAGCCTCTGCCATGTGTTTCCCGCTTGGCGGGCTGGTCGTCGTCTTGCTTGTGATCGCGGGTTGCGGCGACGACGCCGACTTGGTTCGCGAGATCCAGAATCGTCGACAAGAGCAGTCACGGTCCAAGAATGTCCAAGACCACTTGGGCGAAACGTTTCAACTGTTGTCGGACTTTGTTGATCTGAATCGCGAAAGTGCGACGCAGCAAATCACGTATCACTTGAACAAGTGGCGACAGGACGCGCCGGGTAACGACGACAAATCTGGCTCGGCCGACGCGCCCGAAATTCTCAGCACGATCAGCGATTTATTGCCGGTTGAAAAGTCGTCGGTCTTTGTCTTGCAGCCGAACTTTTCCAAGTCAGACGTCAACCATTTGCGCGACAGCTATTTGTATCGACAAGTTGTCCGCTGGGTCGACCAAGAGGGCAAAGACGATCCGGTGCTGAGCGATTGGTTTGATTCGGTCGAATCGGACCTGGGCGAAGACGACGCAGGAAAGCTAAGGACCGCATCACGGTTGTTTGATTGGATGGTGCGTAACGTCGCGCTTGAACCCAGTCAGCAAGGTGCCGATTTTCCGTCGCCACCGCAGTTCGCGTTAGGCATGACCTTTCAAGGTCCCGGTTACCGCCAGACCGATTACGAAACTTTGTGGCGTGGCACCGGCGACTGGCTGCAACGGGCCGGAGTCTTTACGCAACTGTGTCGGCAAGCGGATATTCCGGCCGCTGTGCTGGCGGTGCAATCGGCGGAATCGGGCGAGTTGAATCCGTGGGCCGTCGGCGTGCGAATCGGCCAAGAGGTCTACTTGTTTGAAACAGAGCTTGGCACCTACATCCCCGGGCCCGGGCAAGTCGGAATCGCCACGTTGGACCAAGCACGCAAAGACGCTTCGGTGATGCGCCGGTTGAATGTGCCCGGCTTTTTTGACTATCGATTTAGCAAAGATGACGTGCAGCAGAACATCGCGTTGCTAAACGCCTTGCCCGTGTCACTGAGTCCGCGCATGAAACGGTTGCAGGCGGGATTGACCGGACAGCGACGCATGCGAGTCTATGTCGACGCCGATGATCAAACGAAACAATGGGATGATCAATCGGGGGTTGCCGGTGTGCGGTTATGGCAAGTGCCGCTATTGGCCGAACTCTATCGCGCGCAATTGCAAGTGGCCGCCGAGCGTGATCCCCGCGTCGGTTTCTGGTACCACTCGCGTTGGGCGATGCTGGACGCCGAGTTTCCGTCCGCCAAGCAGCTCGCCCAAGGTCGCTGGGAACATTTGCACGGACGCTTTGCCGACGATGACATCGAAGACGAAAAAGGTGCACGGACTTATTACTTGACTCAACGTGCACCGGAATTCGAGATCGATGATTTGCGAATCGATGTAGATTTGCAAAAAGCGTACGGTATACGTCGCGAGTTGCGGTCCGACCGAGAGACCTATGACCGTCAGGTCCAACAAGTGCAGGGGTTGTTGCGGTTGGGCAAACGCACCGCAACCTATTGGCTTAGCTTGGTTCAATACGACGATGGGCGATACGATACCGCGATGTCGTGGTTAGATGATCGTGTGTTGGATGAGTCTCAGCAATCGTTTTGGGAGCCCGCCGCACGGTACAACTTGGCGCGCACGGCCGAAAAACTGGGCGACGTTGACCGGGCGGTCGAATTGTACAAGACCGAAGGCGTCCCGCAGGAACACGGCAATCGGATTCGCGCCCGTCTGATCTCTCGCTAGTGAAGCCGGGTGTGCGTGGCATCCTTTTTCGTTTCGCGAAAAAGGATTTCGCCAACACAAGTGGCCGTCATTAGGCGGGGCGCGATGAGTCCGTCAACGCATTGGCCGAGGCCGGGCTTGGCTGCGAGGACGAATATTGTTGTTCGATTTTGGTCGATTCGCCGATCGGCCAGGTGAAGAAGAACGTTGATCCTTCATCCACAGCGGACTCGATGTCGATCGTCCCTCCGACCTGATTGACGATCTTTTTCACCAAGGCCAAGCCCATACCGGTGCCTTCGATTTCGCTTTGGCGATGCAATCTTTTGAACATCTCGAAGATGCGAGAGTGGAATTCGGGAGCGACCCCGATGCCATTGTCTCTCACGCGAAAGGTCGCGACATCCCCATCAATATCGCACTGACAATGAATCGTCAGCGGCTTGTCGCTGCGGTACTTGATCGCATTAGAAAGCAGGTTCAGCAATACGCGGCTGAGCAAACCGCGATCGGTACGGATCACAGGCGTTTCACCATCGATCACGACGTTAGCGTCGGCAGGCAAGTCCAGTAAATCTGTCATTTCGTTGACAAGCTCGGATAAGTCCGTTTCCGAAACTTTTGCGAATCCGAGACCAACACGTGAATATTCCAGCAGCTCGTTGAGTAGTTGCTCCATTCGCCGAACTCGGCGTCGTAATTCGCCAAGATGCTCTTTTGATTCGTCAGGGATTTGGTCGCCGACATCCTCGACGATCCAAGACGAGATATTGTCGATCGCCCGCAACGGGCTTCGCAGGTCGTGCGAGGCGACGTACGCGAACGAATTCAGGTCTTCATTGCTGCGAGCGAGTTCTCTTGCGTTTTGGTCGAGCTCTTGCGCCAACTGACGTGATTGATGAAGCAGTTCTTCGGTTTGACGGTTGCGATCTCGGAACATGTCGGCGGCGCGGGCCATGTCGCCAATTTCGTCGGTGCGTTCGAGTCCAGGGATCGTTGCATTGTTATGACCAAGCATCAACTGCGAAAAAGTCGATGTCATTGCCGAGATGGGATTAACGATCCCTTGCGCGACTGTCCACATGACAATCAGTGCGACCGCCAGTGCGGAAAGTGCGATCGCGATGGCCGCGATCGTGGACCGGCTTGCCGTCGTTACGGTCGCGGACGAAATTTGACTCGATTGAAGCGATGTCTGCTTTTGAATTTGTTGGCTCTGGTACAGAAACTCGGCCGCCTCACCCGCCATCACGACATTGACGAGCGAAAGGTATCCGCGGGTTGCTTGAACGGCTCGCAGAAACGCAGACTCATAATCGTTAATCAGGCCAACGACGTCATTCGCGGTCTTGGTCACCTGATCGTCTTGAAGGTCGGTAATCCCTAGCAATTCTGTTTGTGCGTCGCCGAGCAGTTTCAGACTTTCCCGCACCGCAGAGACATCGGGATCGTCGAAAAATCGCAAGGCTTTCAACTGGGCCAACGCCACCAAACTCATCGAACGTTCCACAACCAAGACTTCGTCACGGGCGATGGTTTCCGAGTCGCTGTCTGATTGAACGTTTGGTTCGCGGTCGGGCTTGGTGTTGGATGAGCTGTTGATGACAAGGTAACGAAGACGGTCGAATGCTGGTTGTGTTTGCGATTCGAGTTCGCGCAGCGTCACGCCGACCAACTGTTGACGTGTTTCTCGTTCCTCGATCACCGCGGGGAAATTCTCGAGGTATGCGTTCAATCGCGTTTGCATCTCTGTCAGGCGATATGATGTGTCCTCGTTGT
Organism: uncultured Pirellulaceae bacterium; assembly: GCA_963975425.1. Classification (GTDB taxonomy): domain Bacteria; phylum Planctomycetota; class Planctomycetia; order Pirellulales; family Pirellulaceae; genus CAXBGS01. The sequence continues at coordinate 96,106 of CAXBGS010000018.1, read as the reverse complement.
TGGGATAAGTCATCGCTTCAGCGATTTGGTCGCGCAAATTTTGCCCCACGCGCTCGATTCGTTGTGGGGCCGAAGCATTTCCCGAGGCGGCAAAGACCAACACGTCGCGTTGCAGTTCGATGATGTCGCGATCGATGCGGTCGATAATTGTCGCAAGCTTATCGGCCTGAGCGTATCGCTGGACATTGGCCTTGAGGCGAATCAGACCAAAGCACGCGATGCCAATGGAGAATAGAAACAACACGAGCAAAGTGGTGATGCTGGCATAGATACGCGTGCTGATACGCAGACGCCGCAGTAAAGAAGCCGATTCGCTATTGGACGCTTCAGTCACTTACATTTGCTCGCTGTTGATGATTGTCGCCCCATTTGCTTGAAGCCCAGTCTGGTTGAGGCCCAGTCGGCTTGAACCTCGATCAGGTTGGGGGTTCAGCCGTATTCAGTTCTTCGGGTGTACTTGATTCTCGGGTGTATTCAATTTCTCGGCGATGCTCGTTCTCGGCGATGCTTGGGCGAAATCACGCCAATAAGAAAATCACGCCAATAAGAAATCGTGCCAGCGGGCCAGGCTGTATTCGTAAGTATCCATCACCGTGTTCCAAACAGCAATGTTACTGAATCGTTCTTGATAAGATCCGCCGCGTCGGCGTTGGCCTTTGACGACGCAAATATTGCCATCGGTTCCCGACAGGTCTTCCGCTGCGGGTTTGCCGTCGTACCAATAATCCCATTCTTCCCCCAACAAATGCTCGCGTGAGCGTTGTGGGTTGGAAATATAGTAGCCCTGACGCGCGATGAAGGCTCCCGGCCATCCCGACAACCACCAGTTCATATATTCGTATGCTGCGTCGCGGGTCGGACCCTCGGTCGCTGCTGACATGCACATGACACCGTGCCAAGCGCGATAGCCTTCACGGGGTGCGGCGTAGACACAGCGGACACCGCGACCGCGAACGGCTGTGACGCCTGGCGAAAACATGCTTTGGATGACCGTTTCGCCTTTTTCCATCAGGTCGACCGATTGTGGCACCGAGGTCCAGACCCCGCGGAAATGGCCTTTGCGTTTCAAGTCCAACATGACGGTAAAGAGTTTGTTCATTTCGTCACGCGAGATGTTGCCGATATCGCGAAACTGCACCATCCCTCTTGCTTGCGCGGCAAGGGCGGCATCAAAGATGCCGATCGTTGGCGCATTGACCAACGCCACTTTGCCGGACCACTGGGGGTCAAACAGCCAGCCCCAGCTCTCGGTCTTGTATGGCGTCCCTTCGGGAACGACATCGGCGTTGTAGCCGAACGAGTCGACATTGTGGACATACGGCAGAAAGCTGGCCTGTTTGCTCGCGTTGCTGCCTAGTTCGCCATTGGGTTGAACGTACAACAATTTAGAGGGAGCATCGCCGAGCCCGACTTTTGCGTTGGGGGTCAGGCGGCCCGTTTTGGTCAACGGGTTGATTTCGTCCCAAGCACGAATGCGATCCGTATCGATCGGTTGGATGGCTTTCGCGCGCCATAAAATCGGAATACTGTTGGACCATTGCTCGTAAAGGTCGAACGAATCCGGACGTGTCGAAGCTTTGTGCAGAACTGCCGCGCTGCCGCCGGGTTGAAACTCCAGCTCAATGCCGAGTTCCTTTTGCGCTCGTCGGCGTAAAGGTTCCTGCAAAGTCACATGGGTCCCTAGAACGCGCACCTTGAACCGCTGTTTGATTTGAGCGTAAGCAGCGACTGGCGCGACGACCGGCGCGGCGAGCGCAGCGGACGCAGTCGCCGTCGTTTTTAGAAACTTTCGTCGATCAGTGACGCTCATGTTGAGCTCGCTCTATTGGTCGAATATGCAGTTTTCGCTACCCGGATTCTTAATCGTCGTTCTTTCGACTTCAGCTGCGACATTCGTACACTTTGCGTGTTGGGGGGGCGAGCTGAATAAATCAACTGGAAAGCATCGGAAAACGACGGTTGTAGGAATTAGATATCAGTGGGATCATCTTAGGCAAGGCGAATTTGTACTTTTGAATTGGCGCGGCACAACTTGTTTGCCACGTTTTATCAATAGATCTTACACCACCCGTTAAGGGGCAACGTTCTGGTGACAACTGAATTATCGCTGAACATCCTGTTAGTCGAAGACGATGACGTTGACGCCATGGCGTTTGAACGTCACGTGGGTCGATCCTCGCTTTGTGTTGATATCCATCGAGCCGTCGATGGAGTCGACGCACTGGAGACACTGCGAAGTCGCCCTTTCGACCCGGAAGTTCCGTTTGTCATCTTCTTAGATTTGAACATGCCTCGGATGAATGGCACCGAGTTCTTATCGGCTTTGCGAGATGATGCGGAATATCGAAACACACTGGTCTTTGTGTTGACGACATCCGAAGCCGATTCGGATTTGCGCACCAGCTATGACAAGAACATCGCCGGCTATGTGTTGAAGTCGCGCGTCGGAGAACGATTCGAGCACATCGTCAACCTGCTAGGCGTGTATCGCCAAGCGGTTGAGTTCCCGCCGGTTCCCGCAGCATAAGTATCACGAATCGATCAATTGTTCGATCACGTTGCCATGCACGTCGGTGAGTCGGAAATCACGTCCGGCGTACCGATACGTCAGTCGTGTGTGATCGAATCCCATTAATCGCAGCACCGTTGCATGCAGGTCGTGCACGTGTACGCGATCCCGTACGGCTTGAAATCCGATTTCATCGGTCTCGCCGTATGCCTGCCCGCCTTTCACGCCACCACCGGCCATCCATACGGTGAATCCCCAGTGGTTGTGATCGCGGCCATTCATCTTTCCTTGATTGCTGCCCTCTTTGGGCATCTCGACGACCGGCGTTCTGCCGAATTCGCCGCCCCACAGTACCAAGGTTTCGTCGAGCAATCCCGTGCGTTTTAGATCCGTCAACAATGCACCGATCGCTTGATCGACCGGCTCGGCAACTTTGCGATGTCGTACCGCCAAGTCGTCATGGTTGTCCCAGGGTTGCCCCGCACCGGTGTAAAGCTGTACGAATCGCACACCGCGTTCGACCAACCGCCGCGCGATCAGTGTTTGGCGTCCGAAAGCATGGTCGCCGTACATCTGTCGCACCGATTCGGGCTCGCGTGAGACGTCCAACGCATCGGATGCTTCGCTTTGCATGCGATACGCTAATTCGAATGACTCGATGCGTGATTCCAAGCGTTGGTCATGGGGACGTGAGACCGCATGTTCCTGATTGAAACGCTGCAGTAGATCCAGTTGGGATCGTTGATCCTTTGACGCAACGGCGTGGCTGCGAATGTGATCGATCAGCTGGTCGACCCGTTGACCGCTGGAATCGATGTAAGTCGCTTGATACTTTCCCGGTAAGAACGCGTTTTGCCAGTTTTGTGATTCTTTGATCGGATAACCACCGGGACACATCGCGACAAAGGCTGGCAGGTTCTCATTTCCGCTGCCCAGCCCATAGGTCAACCATGAACCCAAACTCGGACGTACCAAGCGCGCCTCGCCGGTATTCATCAACATCAACGACGGTTCATGATTAGGAACATCGGCGTGCATCGATCGGATCACGCAAATGTCGTCCATGTGCCGCGCCGTGTTGGCGAACAACTCGCTGACCGGCAGTCCGCATTCGCCATAACGCCGAAACTTGTAGGGCGACCGCATGACGTGCCCGGTCGGTCGCTCGGTTTTCAGATTCTTGATCGGCGCGGTTTTGCCGTCGTATTTTTCAAGCGCCGGCTTGGGGTCAAACGTATCGACATGACTCGGTCCGCCGTTCATGAATAGATGAATGACGTGTTTTGCTTTGGCCGGGAAATGCAGTGGGATTTCGCCGCCCGCAATCGCATCGCGCGACAGCATCTCGGTCAGCGCAAGTGACCCGAACCCGACGCCACAGGTGCGCAGCAGTTGACGTCGCGACAAGCATTGTGGTGTCAGGTTCATTTCAAAATCGCCAAAGTTCTCGCTCACGGTTTCGTCACGCTATCAGTTTTATTCGATCGGATCAGTCAACGAACGCGAACTCGTTGCTGATCAATAGCACTTGCGCCAGTTGGGCGAGTCGTTCGAGACTTTGTTTGGATTTCAGTGGCAGCGGCCCGCTGAAGTCACGCATCGATTCCGTCTCAATGATATTCCCTGAGTCATCGGTGATTTGAACCCGCATGCGCCAAACAAACGTGTCGTGATTGGATGTTGGCCCGCCGCTGGCAACAAAGTCAATGTGCTCGCCCTCTTTGATTTTTGCTGCGGAAGGGCCAAAGGGTCGTCGTCTGCCTTTGAGCGTTTGATCAAAAACTGAATTCGACCCTGCCCAGATCCGCATGCGGACTCCGTCGCCTTGCTGGGCACGGTGTCCCATTGTCCCGGTGATCTTTACGTGTCCTGATACCGGTGAAGTCAAGCGGCGGACGACCGCCCCGCCCTGCCCCGATCCGGGGTGGCCACTTTCCTTGCCAAGGCTTGCATAGCCAAGTGGACCGTCGGCCGGAAACGAGGCCGCGGCTTGCCACTGATCGCGACGAAAGAATTCAAATTCCGAAAACTCTTTCACACGCAAGTCGGCATCGGTGGTCGCGGTCCCATAGGACCAGAGTCGTCGCGTCTCGATCGATTCGGGTAACGGAGTCGTCGGATGCGCAAGAAACTCGCTAGCCCACCGACGTTCGTCCACCGATGGGCGACGCTGCAGCACACACGCGAACAATGCGTCGACCTGATCATGCACATCGACATCCCTGGACGTCGCTTGATTTGCGGCCTGACTCTTGACGCGAGCGACAACGCGCTGCGCAAGTTCGATCATTTGTTTGCTGTTGATCAGATAAAGCGCTTGCTGCGGCACGGTCGTGTAGTATCGTCCCGCCGAATGCGCATCGGGGCTTGCAAAGTCGAATGTGCGAAAAATTGGCGGCAGATTCTGGCGATCAATTTTGGCATAAATCGTTCGTCGTGGCGTCAGCGTATCTAATGTGATTTCGGTCGACGGGCCGCCGATCGTCCGGTCGATCCAATCGGCGCTGTGCAGGAAACTGTCTCGCAAAGATTCGAAATCACGTCGGCGACGGTTGCCGCGGCACAACCATGCATTATCGGGATCCTTTTGCTTAGCTTCTTCGGTCGTTCGTGAGTCTTGGCGGTAGGTTTCTGTGAGGACAATTCTGCGAACAATTCTCTTGATGCTCCAGTGCGAGGCAAAGTCAGCGGCCAGGTCATCCAGAACTTCGGGGATATTCGGTGGCGGCGTTCGGAAACCGAAATCGCTGGGCGAATGAACCAAGGGACGTCCGATCAGGTGTGACCAGATTCGGTTGACCATCACTCGAGCGGTCAGCGGATTGTCGGAGGACGCGATCCGATCGGCCAACTCGCGGCGGCCGCTGCCATCGCGAAACGTGTCTTCGCTTGGCTGACGGAACGCGGTTAGATATTGCCGAGGCGCCTCCTCACCACGAATGCTCGCTTGACCACGTACCAAGACGTGGTGTTTTTGAATTTTGGGCCGATCGACCATCATCAACGGGCTGGCACTTTTTTCCGGCTGCTCGCTGTTAGAGAGAATACTGAACAGAGAGTAGTAATCTTTTGTCGGGATCGGATCGAATTTGTGATCGTGGCAACGCGCGCAGGAAACGGTCAAACCGATCAGTCCACGTGAAATTACGTCGATTCGATCGTCGATCGTGTCGTACCGGTTTAGAAATCGCCGTCCGATTGTCAGAAATCCCATCGCATCGAAGTGACCGTCGCGGTTGTCGGTGACGATCCGATCTGCGGCCAATTGCAGCCGAATCATCTGGTCATACGGCAGATCGCTTGCGAACGAATCAATCACCCAATCACGGTATCGGTCGCTGCCGTCGATGGTTCGTGGTTTGCCCGCGGTCGTGTAGCCCAGCGTATCGGCATAGCGAGCAACATCCAGCCAGTGGCGACCGAATCGTTCAGCAAATTCTGGTGCGGCAAGCAATGAATCGACTAGCCGTTCGTAAGCGGCCGGATGATCCGAATGCACAAAACGTTCGATCACGTCGGGCGACGGCGGTGTACCGGCGAGATCAAAGTACAGTCGGCGTATCAGTGTTTCGCGATCTGCGGCCGGATTTAATTGCAACGCGTTCGCTTTCGCGCCGACGGTAACAAATCCATCGACGACATCGCGAAGCCGCGATTGATGTACCGCGGGTCCGGGGACGATCGTCGGCACCACGAACGCCCAATGGCTCGATGGGTCTCGGTCCAACGGTGATTGCGTTTGTGAACTCGCAAGAATCGATTCAGGGTCCGAAGAATCCGTACGTGGATCGGGCGCGCCCCGCTGAATCCATTGACGCAGCGCGTCGATCGATTCGTCATCCAGTTTGCCATCGGGCGGCATTTGCAAATGGTTATTGTCGTACTCGATCGCTTTGATTATCAGGCTGGATTCGGGATGCCGTGCTGTCAGCGCGGGACCGTGATCGCCACCACGCGCTAGCCCGTCCGAGGAATCGACCAGCAGGTTTCCCGCAGATTCACCCGCCTGTCGCGAGTGACAGTCGTAACAGTGTTCGATCAACAGCGGTCGAATTTTCGCTTCGAAAAAATCCAGGTCTTCCTGCGGCCAAGCTGATTCACCTTTGGCCGATCCCGTCATACACATCCCGATCAAGATCGCGAAAAACGCGGCCAGTATCAGTTCGGATCGAGGCGGCAAACGGAACTTCACAATCGCTCTCTTGCTACCGATGGGTAGCGGCAAGGTGGGCAACCGCAGCGGTCCGGTCGTGACTTGGTATCGATCCATGACCCTGGTCTCACCAAGGGATGGTGGCTCGTCATCGTCAACAGTCAATACGACGATGTCAGATCGAAATTCAGGCGGGACGCTGTGGAAAGACGCAGTGATGTGGGCATGAGCGACGTGTTATCGCTCAACGACCTATCATAACCACTTTACCGGCGGGTTTAGAAGCGAAGATCAGTAGGCTTGGTCTTGTTTCAAGACCACCGCGACGGTTTGAAACAAGATTTTCAGGTCCAGCCACAGGGACCACGATCGAATGTAGTTGTGGTCCCATTCGATTCGGCGTTCCATTTTGTCAATCGTTTCCGTTTCGCCGCGACAACCGTTCACTTGTGCCAGGCCGGTAATGCCCGGTTTGACCTTATGACGCAACATATAGCCGCGGATCAGGCTTCGGTACTGCTCATTGTGTGCCGAGGCGTGTGGCCTCGGACCGACCAGCGACATGCTGCCTTCAATCACGTTGAATAATTGCGGCAATTCGTCCAGGCTGGTTTTGCGCAGGATACCGCCAATCCGAGTGATCCGCGGGTCCTCTTTGGTGGCTTGTTTGACAACCGGCCCGTTGTCGCAAGTCTGCATGCTGCGGAATTTCCAAACCAGAATTTCTTTTCCGTCTAATCCGTAACGGCGTTGGCGAAAAAAGACAGGCCCCGGCGACGATAGCTTGACCAAGATTGCGATCACAATCATCGGGATCGCTCCCATGACAATCGCTGCCGTCGCGATGGCCACATCGGTGACGCGCTTGGCCACCCCGTCGACACCGAACAGCGGATTTTCAAAGACGCTGACCGCAGGCAGTCCGCCCATATTGGTCCAGCGCGAGTGCAGCAGTTCAAACACAAAAAAGTCCGGTACGATATAGACCGACACCGTCGAGTCGCTGAGTTGATCCAGCAGAAATCGAATTCGATCTTCCGCACGCATCGGCAAGGTGATCAAGATCGTGTCGATTTCGCCATCGCGAGCCAGTTGGACCAGTTCGGACAAATCGCCCGAGAGTGTTTCAGTCGTCTCGGTGTCACGGACCTCGTTGCGGTCATCGAAATAGCCAACCAATTGCAATCCAAGTCCGGCATCGTCGGCGATGTTATCGGCCGTTTGACGTCCCAGATCATTCAGGCCCGCGATCGCGACGCGTTTGACACCGACGCCGCGCGATAGCAGTCCTTTCTGCAAAATTCGCAGACTCATTCGCGACAGACCGATCAGGGTGGGCGCCAGCACGATCCAGCCCAGCATCACCGAGCGGGCAAAGTGCTGTCCGTATCGTGTCGCGAACGCCAGCAGCGCCAAGACAAAAACCGTTAACGTCCACGTCATCACGATCGATGACATCTCATCGTTGGCACTGGAGCCATGAAAACGTCGGTGCAATCCCGTTAGCTGCGATGCCAACAGAAAGACGACGACGGCAACCAGTCCCATCGCTAAAGATGCTTCGTCGATCCAGCCGCGAGCGATCGTCTTGACGATCATGAGCGACGCCAAGACGGCGGCGGCATCCAGAGCGGGCTGCAGAAAATCCCATGTGCGGCGGGTCGCCGTGATGGGCGTACGAGTATTCATGTTGATCGAGGCGCAAGGCGAACAAGTGGCTAGAACGGGCGCGCAGAATCGTCACGCCGCAAAGGACGTCCAAACCTAGCTTGCGTCAGCGCCCGACCAATCCAATCCCAGGTCCAATGAGCGTGCTTGGTGCGTCAATGCTCCACTGCTGATGCGGTCCACTCCGGTTGCCGCAATCGCAGCGATCGTATCGATTCTGACGTTTCCCGATGCTTCTAGTTCGACGGCCGAGTTTTGTTGGTCGCGAATCGCAACGGCTTCGGCCAAGTCCGCCAGTTCGAAATTGTCCAACAGCACGATGTCGGGGCCGACCGGCAATACGTCTCGGAGCTGTTGAATCGAGTCGACTTCGATTTCAACGATCGACGGAGCGGGCATGCCTTCAACGTTAGAGCCACGCCACTGCAGCGCCTTTTCTGCTGCTTTGCTAGCTGGCATCAACTGACCACCGCTGCCGCCGAGCGCCAGATGATTGTCTTTGATGAGAAATCCGTCGTACAAACCCGACCGATGATTGTGACCGCCACCACAGCGGACGGCATACTTTTCTAGCAATCGCCATCCAGGTGTTGTTTTCCGAGTGTCGTACAGGCGGGCCTTGGTGCCCGCGATTTCGCGTACGTACGATTCGGTTAGCGTGGCCACACCACACAACCGGGACACAATATTCAGAATCGTGCGTTCGCTGGTCAGCAGGTCGCGGACGTTGCCGGTCAGGCTTGCGATCGGCTGGCCGGGGACCAGCGGATCACCGTCCCGGATCAACAGTTCTGCTTGCAAATCGGCATCAAACTCGTCCACGATCCAAGCGACCGTGGCCAAGCCGGCACAGATGCCTGCTTGGCGAGGAACGATTTGACAGCCTCCGTTGCGATCGGCATCAATCAAACAAACTGTGGTCCAGTCGACGGCACGCCGCAGGTCTTCGGCGATCGACAATCGGACAAGGCTGCGCAAGTCCTGTTCTAAATCTTGATCGGCCGACACGACACGATAGTCTTTCATCAATCATTCCAGTGTTTGCCGGTGCGTCGCCAGAGCTTGGTGTCGCGTCGCCAGAGCATACTGTTGCGTCGCCAGAGCTTGTCGGTGCAGGACCGGAGGAACATAATAAAAACGCTCGAGCATCATAACGCAGACAAGCCGATGCGTCTGGTCGCTTGCGAACAAGTGGAAGTTGCCCAAGCGGATTAATCGTGCTTAAGCGGATTGATGAGGCATAAACCGATCGGCCGCAAACAGGTCGGTTGATGAGCGCCGGGGCAGTCGCGGGTCTGGCGGCATCGCAGGTCTGGCGGGATCGCGGGGGCAGGCACGGTTCGGGCACTTCGAGGGGATGGCAGCAGCAAAGGATTGGTGACTTAGGATGTCGGTCGATCAGGGCAGTTCCAATATTCGGTCACCGCTGCAGCAGCGTGTCGTCCAGCAGACGTTGCTTGGTTTGACCTCGTTGGTGATGGTCACGCTGATCGTCCCTTGGCTGAGCGGCACGGCGCTGAACCGCAACGACGGTCCAGCGCCTGGCCACTTCGCGGGTGACGCCGTTGCGGGCCTGCAGATCGACATCAATCTTGCCGATTCGAACGAACTGGCATTGCTGCCTCGTGTGGGACCCATTTTGGCCGACCGTATCGTCGACGACCGTCGGCAAAATGGCGAGTATATTTCGGTCCAAGACCTGCAACGTGTCTTTGGAATCGGCCCAAAAACGCTCGGCGAAATCAGCCGTTTATGCGTGGTCAACCGTGACGAATCCATCGATCGATAGCGAACGGGTCGGTGAAATGGGGTGCCCTCGGTGCGGTAAATGTAGAACAATGCGTTCGGAAAGATAATTCGCCGAGTCTGAAAGCTTCATCGCGACCGCATCGGTTTCTTGAAGCATCGGTTCCATGAAATCGTCTTCCGCCGATTTCTCGTCCCAATGAATTGGCGGGCGAGTTCCGCCGCCATGTCCGCACCAAACCGTAATTGATGACTGCACCGAAATCTCAGCCACGGCCCAAGCGTCTTCCCAAAGCCGACTTTCGACTGAATCAACCGTTCGACCCCGCCGGTGATCAACCCGCAGCGATCGCAAGCCTGACCAAGGGTATCCAGTCGGGCAAATCGGCTCAGGTTCTATTGGGCGCGACCGGAACCGGAAAGACGTACACGATGGCCAACGTCATCGCCAACATCGGGCGACCGGCCTTGGTGCTCAGTCATAACAAGACGCTCGCGGCACAGTTATACGGCGAGTTCAAAGAGTTCTTTCCCGAGAACGCGGTCCACTATTTCGTCAGTTACTACGACTATTACCAGCCCGAGGCGTACATTCCCCAGCGGGACGTCTACATCGAAAAAGACGCGTCGATCAACGAAGAAATCGACCGTTTGCGTTTGGCGACGACAAGCTCACTGGTCAGTCGTCGTGACGTGATCATCGTCGCGTCGGTCAGCAGTATTTATGGTCTCGGTTCGCCGGAGGACTACAAAGAATTGATCGTCGATCTGCACAAGGGCGAACAAATTCGTCGCGATCACTTGTTGTTAAAGCTGGTCGATGTGCTTTATGAACGCAACGACATCGCATTTGAGCGAGGCAAGTTTCGCGTCCGTGGCGACTCCATCGAACTGTGGCCGACGTATGAAGAGTTTGCTTATCGCATCGAAATGTGGGGCGACGAAATCGAACAGATTTCGATCATCAAACCGGTATCGGGCGAAACGATCAAAACGCTGGATCACCTTTATATCTATCCGGCCAAGCACTTCGTGTTGCCCGAGGATCGGATCCAGAGGGCGCTTAAAACGATCCGCGATGAACTGAAAGAACAGTTGGAACTGTTTCAAGGTCAGGGCAAGTTGTTGGAGGCCCAGCGCTTGTCGGCACGCACGCGATTCGATTTGGAAATGTTGGCCGAGGTCGGGCATTGTCCGGGAGTGGAAAACTACAGTCGCCCGCTATCGGGAAAGCCGCCCGGGGCGACACCGGACACGTTGTATGATTTCTTTCCCAAGGACTTCATTACCTTTGTTGACGAGTCGCACGTGACGGTACCGCAAGTGCGAGCGATGTATGCCGGGGACCGCAGTCGTAAATTGACCTTGGTCGATCACGGGTTTCGATTGCCCAGTGCAATGGATAACCGGCCGTTGAAATTCGAAGAATGGGAAGAACGCACCGGACAAATCTGCTTCGTCAGTGCCACGCCCAGCGATTATGAACTGGAACGAACCGGTGGCGAAGTCGTCGAACAGATCATTCGACCGACCGGTCTGCTTGATCCCATCGTCGAAGTCGTTTCGGCGCGCGGCCAGGTCAAGCACTTGTTGGAAGAAATCCGGATCCGTGCCGAGCGGGACGAACGTGTTTTGGTCACGGCGCTGACCAAACGATTGGCGGAAGACCTGTCGACGTTTTTTCAAGAACAAAACGTTCGGTGCCGGTGGTTGCACAGTGAACTCGATGCGTTTGAGCGAGTGGATCTGTTGCAGGAACTCCGTGCCGGCCGATTTGACTGTTTGGTTGGTGTGAACCTGTTGCGCGAAGGCTTGGATTTGCCCGAAGTTTCTTTGGTGGCGATCTTGGACGCGGACAAGGAAGGGTTCTTGCGCAGTGAAACGAGTCTCGTTCAAACGATCGGCCGTGCTGCTCGAAATGCGAATTCGAAAGTGATCTTGTATGCGGACAAGGTGACCGATTCGATGAAGATGGCGATCGACGAAACGGATCGCCGCCGCCGAATTCAACAGGCGTACAATGAAAAGCACGGTATCACGCCAGAAACGGTCCGCAAACGAATCCGTGGCGGAATCGAAGCCGAGGCCGCCAAACGCAGAGAGAACGCCGCCGCTGCTCGCGAAGAAGCGGACGGCGCTTATATCACGATCGAGTACATTGAGGCGCTCGAGCAAGAGATGCTGGCGGCTGCCGAGAACCTTGAATTTGAACGGGCCGCATCGCTGCGCGACCGCGTCTTGCAGTTGAAAGACAATATCGGAAAGCCGTTATCAGAAGTCGAAATCGTAAAATCGAACTCGTCTGCGACCGGCCGCCAACGCAAGCGACGCAAGGGCGTCAATAAGACTCGCGCCCGCGTCCCGCGTCCCAAACGCGGTTAACATGTTGTCGTTTGCCATCGGTGCGCTAAGATGCGGTCAAGACGACGGCCGTTGCGCTTCCCTCGGCGGTATGCGCCAGGCATACGACGCACGGTTTTGACAGCGGCTGCGAACAGGACAACAAGTTGACGCCCATCGCTCGGTTGGCGTTCAGCGTCGGCGGAATGGTCCGTCGCGACAGCATCAATCCGGCGGTCGCCATCGCGATACCGCCACTGGCCGCACCGGTGTAGCCTATCGACGCGATCGGCGCGACCATTGCTACGCCGGGCAACACACGACGGACGGCTGCCTGTTCCGCGCCGTCGGTATCGGTGTCACCCATGCCGTGGCTGACGACCGCACCCACGTCGGACGCGCTGAGTCCAAATCGCTTGTGGGCCTGATCGATTGCCGCTTGGATGGCCGATGCGATTGCGTCAGCCGAACCGCGTGCATGCTGTGGCTTGGACTGGGCGGAGCGACGTCCATTGCGAATTGCCTGGGACGCAATGAAGCGGTTGGCGGCGCCGGCGATCACCGCGATCACTTTGGCGCCGCGACGATCGGCATGTTCGGCCGATTCCAGTACCAGTGACGATGCGCCTTCGCCGCCGATCACACCTGCCGATGCCGGGTCGTGCGGGCGTGAGGATTGCGCCGCCGGATCGGCCACGCTAGCGATAGGTAAATCATTTCGGTAGACCAATCGCGTGGTGTTGATTCGCGTTCCCGTGGATCCGCAAATCATCACGTCGGCGATGCCTCGTTCGATGCACGAGTTGGATTCCATCATGGCGGCCGGGCCGGACACGTCACCCAGGATCAGCGAGTTATTCGGTCCGTGGGCGTTGATCGCGATTCCGACATGACAAGCGGGCATGTTCGGCAAGTATTTCAACATCCACAGCGGCGTGATGCCACGCATGGCGGCTTGTCCGAATCGTGAATCATCAAACTCGCCACGCTCGTTCGTACTGTCATTGAACGTATCAATCATTTCGCGAGGCGGCCCGTAAAGCATCTCACTGCCAAAGACGGTTCCGACACGATCGGGCGTGATCGTCCCCTCGGGATCACAGGGAAACACGGATTCCAAATCCGCTTCTTTGATCGCCAGTTGTGACGCGACATATGCCGTTTGGATTTCGCGGCACATGACTTTCAGCGCCTTCCGCGGTCGTACGAACGGTTTGGGATCAAAGTCAACAATGGGGGCGCCGATCCATAGGCCTGCCGGATCAGCAGCGCCGTTGGGTTTGACTCCATCATCGGTTCGCGCCGCGAGTGACTGGATTCCCGAGCGGGCCGCTAGCAGCGAATCAAAGTACGCGTCGCCACCGGTGCCGATCGAAGAGACGATGCCGATTCCGGTGATGACAACAGTGCTTTGACGCATGAGCAGCAAAAAATGCGATAGGAGACGTAAAGAGAGGTCTCGAAAAAGTATGATTCGCGATCCTGCTGACAGCCACCCGTCGAAAAATCAAAACGAGCGACCCCTGAGATCGGGAATCCGCGGCCAAATCGAGCATCCGCCGCCTAATTCGCAATCCGCTCAGCCTGTTTTCGCTAAGTCAGCGGGCGATCGTACAGTCGGTGGGTTTTGGTCAGGGTGGCCCCGCCCCGCACAATGGTGCCGCGTGAGAGCGTATTGCTTTCCAATACCCAAGAGAACTCGCCGATCTCGATCCCCGATTTAATGGCATCGGGCAGGATGCGCGCCAGGGTGACCAGTCCGAGCCCCCATTTTTGATACTCAGGCAACACATTGGTGCTGATGAGTCGCAGACGCTTGATTTGCCGTTTTTTGGTCAACAGCGTCCACCAGCCCAACGGGAACAGTCGTCCGTTGATTTTGGCGATCAGTTCGTTGTAATCCAGCAAGCCGAATCCGGCGCCGACGGCGCGCCCGTCGATTTCGGCGATACTGGTCAATTCGGGAACGATCAAATGTTTCAGTCCAGCGCTCTGATGATCGATTTCCGCCTCGCTCATGGGGACATATCCCCAAGTCTGCTGCAGCGATTGGTTATAGATTTCGAGAAACGATCGAACGTCTTTGGCAAAGTTCTTTCGATCAATCGGCCGACATTTGACGTTAAACCGTTTGGTGGCTTCTTCGATCACGAACACCAGTTTCGGATCCAGGTGTTCTAAGATCGAAATCGGTGCCTCATAGCTAAACAGATCTTGCGACTGGACAAAGCCGGCGTTCTCGATCAGACGGCCGTAATAGTCGCGGTTGTACGTGATCAGATAGGTCGGCGGCGAATCGAATCCGTCGACCAACAATCCGCATTCATAGTTCAGACTCGGATTGACCGGGCCTCGAACCGCAGTCATGCCCCGTTCGGACAACCATCGATTCGCGACCGTGAACATCTCGTCACAGGCCTCTTGGTCGTCCAGACACTCGAAAAAGCCAAAGAACCCAATTTTTTCCTGATGGCACTCGTTGTGCGCATGATTGATGATGGCCAGCACACGACCGACCACTCGGTTGCCCCGGCGAACCAAGAACGCTTGGCGGTCGGCGTGATCGTAAAACGGATGATGTTTGAACCCGACCAATTCTTTGCGGATCATCCAAATCGGCGGTACCCAGTTGGGTTGATCGGCATAGATTTCTTGTTCAAGCGCTAAAAACGCTTTTTGATCACGTCGCGATTGAACAGGTTCGCATCGAACGGGTTCGCTCATGGTGTTCTGGTCTTGGCTGGTCGGTGTAGGATGTTTTGCGTTGGAATTGTTTTCAAGTCGATCGCGTCCCTGTTTCAGCGGCGACGCGGCAACAGAATAGCAAAGAATCCTTGACCGCAGCCGATCACGACGAAATTCGCAGTACGTCCAACCCGACCGTGCGCCGACTGGTGCGATTGCGAGACAATCGATTTCGCCGCCGCAGTCGCCGCGTGATCGTCGACGGTTGGCGCGAATGCCGCCGCGCGATCGAGGCGGGGCTGGACCTGTGCGGTGTCTACTGTGCTGAATCACCCGGCGAGTTTCACGAACTCGTTCGCAAGGCTGGCGAGGTGGGAAAGCTGCAACGAGTCACGCCCGAAATTCTAGAAAAGATCGGATATGGTCAGTCGGCTCGAGGCGTGGTGGCCGAATTTCATCAGCCCGATCGGACGCTGCAGTCGCTAACGCTGCCCGAGCAGCCCTTCATTCTGGTATTGGATCGAATCGAAAAACCAGGAAACGTCGGCGCTGTTTTTCGCTGCGCCGACGCCGCAGGTGTCGACGCGGTGGTTTTGACCGATGGCGGTGACCTCTTTAATCCGAATGCGATCCGCAGCAGTTTGGGAACGGTGTTTCGTGTTCCCGCCGCAGTGGCGACCGCCGCTGAAACGCAAGCATTTCTGGCGCAGCGGGACATTCGGGTCTTGGCCGCACGCGTGGAATCGTCCAACCCGCTGTGGGCGAGCGACCTATCTGGATCGCTGGCCGTTGTGCTGGGCAACGAGGCGGAAGGACTTGCCGACCGTTGGCAAGCCTTGGGTTCCACGCCGATTCAGGGAATTCAGATTCCCATGGCAGGCGTGGTGGATAGCCTGAATATTTCTGTTTCCGCCGCTGTCATCGCGTATGAGGTGCTGCGAGTTCGCAGCCGCAGCGATTGCTAACCGCGTGAAACACGGCTCGTTCATCGGTCAGCTATGTTCCAACCGATGCAATTTGCATGGTCAGTGCCTTTGGTCGAACCGGCACGTTTGGATGAACCGGCACCTTAGGACGAACCGGCACGTTTGGACGAACCTGCAGAATCGTTAATGTCGCGGCAATGCGTATCCGATACGTAATGCATCCGACGAATTGGTGCGCGAGCACTATCGCCGGCTGGTGTGCCAAACATGGGGGGTACACCCGAGCACCTGATTCGGACGCAAGGACGCGGCATGCGTAAGGCAACGAACAAAACGACCATCGAAACATCAGAGACGACTTCACGTAAGAAGCGGTTGGCTCTGATAGCGGCCCTGGTCGTCGGATCCAGCATCGGCGCTGGCAGCAGCATGATTGCGACGGCGGCCAACCCAGGTTTCGTCTCGCGAGGCGCCTTGCCGCCGCTGCCCGTGACGACTCAGTCCAACGGTCATGTCAAAAGTAATCCGTTTTATCAGCCGCCTCGGGCTGCCGCGGAGGCTTCGATTCGCTTGGCTTCTGGCGACGCGCAACCAGCGATCCGGCTGCGACCGACCGGCGCGCCGATCGGTCTGAACACGATTGGCGAAGACCCGATCCGGGTTCGTCCGTCATCGATTGTGATTGATCAGGTCCCACCCGCCGCCGTTCGCACGAATCCGCTGATCGGGTCCGAGCATCATCACAATCCCGACTTGATCAATACAGATGCCGCTCAGCTAAAGCCGATGCATTCGCGGTCGGTCGCAGGCGGTTCGTCAGAACCTCAGCTGCTGATCCCGGCATTTGATCCGAAGATGAACGTTGCTCCGTCGAGCAATCAAGCCGGCGGTCAGCCTGGCGATGCGAACCTATCTGCGGTCAATGCGCCCGCGCTGATGAACGTGCCGGGTACCGCGCCCGGTCTACCGGCTGCACCCGTTTTGAAAGCGGCCCCCGGATTCGGTTCCGTATCGTCGGACGTGACGGCGTCTACACTGAAACCGGCCCCAAGCATGGACTCGGCGAGAGCACCGAGTGATGAGAACATCCAGCTTACTGCGGACGCCCGTGACGGTCGTGAACCGATCGCCGAGTCGCAGCCGATCTTTTTCTCGATCTCGGATAAAGACGCCACCAGCGAGCAGGCCGAGGAACGTCGCGTATCAGAATTGGTTGTTGCGGCGGAGCCGGTTCAATGGGACCTCAATTCCGCGACCGAGCCTGACGGCGAAATGAACCGTGAATCGGCACCTTCGGGCGAAGATTTGCCGCAAGTGATTGAGAACACAGAGGATCAAGCACTCGCTGCCTTGCCGTCGGCCGATGGTGTCTCGGCGGCGAACGTTGCCCCGCCGATCGCGGTTGCAGAACCGATTGCGATTGCTGAGTCGGTGGGAGCCGCCAAGCCGATTGCGATGGCGGAACCGTTCACGGTGTCAGAGCCCATTGCCGATGCGAGCACCGAAGCTGTGCCGCAGCCTCTTGATTCACCCTCTGCGGTCGAGTCGTCCGACTCGGTCGCTTCGTCGCAACCGGCGCCGATGCCCGAATCGACGCTCGCGCCGGACCTCAGTGAATTGCCCAACGCAGTGATCGCCGATCCGACCGTTCAGGCGCCACTGGCATCTGCCGCAGGGCCGGTCGTCGCGGACCAACCGATTTCGCCACTGACGCTGGGCGATGAACAGGGTACCGCTGAAATGCCCGAAGCGTTGCAGCCGGCTCCCAAGGCAATTTATCGGGATGAGCCCGTTGTGGCCGGACCCGTCGCGCAGCCCGAACCGAGTTTGAACCGGCAACGTTATCGTTCGCCCGTCGCCGTTGACTCGCCTCCGATCGCGGTCGTGCGTGGCGGCCAATCCGCGTCCAGCCCGGCACCGGTATCCGCCGTGCAACGTGCTGAGGCGCCAACCCTAGAAATGGACGACGCGATCGCGGTCTTCGAAGCAACGCCCAGTGTCGCGGACGAACCGAAGCCTGCGGCCTTGTTCATGTCTCGCGCACAAGTTCGATCATTGACGATCGGTGGGCACGTTCGTCGCGTCGCCGTGGGCGACAAGAACGTCTGCCAGGCGTTCGCGGCGGGACCGAACCAATTGAAACTAATCGGCACCGGCAATGGTGTGACTCGACTGGTGGTATGGGCTGACACCACTGATTCGTCGCCGACGCGAGTACGTCGCTTCGAAGTTCACGTCGAAGACAAGGCGGCCTCGAAAGACGGGTTCGCCGACAAGACGACCGTGTTGAATGAATCGATTCGTCGTGCTTTTCCGACCAGCCATGTCTACGTGCAGCAGTTGCAAGATCGTTTGGAAGTCACCGGCTATTGCGATAGCGAAGAGACCGCCAAACAAATAGTTCGAATGATCCGAAAGACGTGTTTGATTCCCGTTCGTGACGAGATCCAAGTTCGTTGAAATCAGGTCTGTTTATCAAGGTGGTTCGGCGACGAGCCGCCGGTCACAAAGTTACCGTTCCCAATTCCCATCGATTCATCAATATGCGGTTACCGTTCCGCTACGAGAGTCAACGAGGTTCGATCATGACGATCCAAACAATCATGCCCAACACTGACCGGCGCTTTCGGTATTGCAGCCCGCTGACGATGGCACTTGCACTGGTGCTGTTCGCGTCCGTCGCGGTCAGTGATGCTGCTGCACAGGCGACGGCACGGGCAACCTCGGCCGGCCGAGGCAACGTCACCCAAGCAGGCCAATACATCAACAACGGCCAAGCCTACCAGGTGATGCAGGCGTCGCAGGTTCCGACCGCTGCCGACCGACCAGGCTCGATCGGGGCGGCCATCAACGGTCAAGGGACGATTCAGCAAGTCGGTTGCCAATCATGCGGCACCAGTTGTGGCGGATCGTGTGGTGCCTACTCGGCCTACGGCGAATCCTTCGGCGATTATGGCAGCTCGTATGCATGCGGCAACAACGCCTGTGGCGTCCCATGCGATCCGTATTGCTATGCGATGGTCGAAGGGCTGTACATGGAACGCGAAGACGCTGGTCGTGGGCTTAGCCGAAACTTTGGATTCGACGACTATGACTACGAGTGGGCATCGCGAATCACGATCGGGTCCTTGCCCAACTGTGTTAACGGTTACGAAATGACCTTGGTCACGCCCATCGAATGGAACACGGCATCGACGTTTAGCAATGCCGGCGGCGGACTGGGAACGATTTATGGCCCGCCAACGACGCCGTCGCGTACCTTGTTCCTAAGCAATATTCCTGCTTTCGAAGACATGACGACGCAAACGCAATCGTTGGAAGCGGAGTACTGGAGCATCGAAGGAAACCGAACGCTTGTCGGCTGGGACGTCGCCAAGATCCTTATCGGTGGCCGCTACATCGAGTACGACGAAACAATGGTGTTTTCGGGTGTCAACACCGCAGCCCAAACGGCATTGGCCGCATCGACGACGCAGAACCGCATGGTCGGTGGTCAGATCGGACTCGACTTGCTCTATCCGGTCGGTCTGTTCGCCTATTCGGATTTCCGTGCTCGAGCCGGTATCTACTACAACAATGCTGAAGCCGACTTTCAAGCGATCAACGAAGGTGTTACCCAGATCACCACGCGTGATACCTCCGGCGGTATCGCGGGTGTATTCGAGCTAGGATCGGGGATTCGATACCAGTTGGGCGAAATGCTCTCGGTTCGTGCAGGTACAGAAATGTGGTATGTCACCCAGGTTGCCTCCGCAGCGACTCAACCGGGAACCGTTTCGTACAGCCTGCTCGACTTGGTGTACCAATCGAGTATCGATGACGGCAGCGACTTCTTTGTCTTCGGTTTCAACTTGGGTGCCGAACTGAAGTACTAATTCCCGTGGCTAAGCTGAACGGAACTGCCAATGGCAAGTGTCAAGAATCAAGTATCAATCACTTCTTCTTGCCAACCTTTTTTCTTAGCCAAGCTTGAACGCTTTGTCCCTTGCCTGGCACGTCTCGATCAGAGTCCGAGGCAATCGAGTTCTCGGTGATCTCTTCACGCGTGCGAGTCAGATGGGCTTCGCACTTGGGACACGAGCAAGGTGGTTCGGGGACGGACGCTTTGCAGTGCGGACAGAAGTGTTTGATGGTCGGCCGCCTGGCGGCCTCGAACAGACCGCCCACGTCACCGGCCATAAACCAAGCGGAATCATCCTTGCGGATAATCGTCCCGGGAACCACATCGCCGGCGCGGACGAGATCTAACAGTTCGTTGGGACGATACGGACCTCGCTCGGGCGCGCCGTTCGGATCCGTATTCTTGATGTACCACTCCGCCACGGCGGTGCTGCCTCCCACTAATATTGCGGCGATTCCACACGAATATCGTTCAAGTGACTGTTCCTGAAACAAACGTTCTTCAAGAAACGGTTCTCAAAAGAACGTTATCTTTGCTGTCATCGCCCGTTTTCGCCATCTGACATTCTAGTGTTAACGAACGCGTGATTGTCGGGCCTCGATAAGTCGCAAGCGGCCAGCTCGCCGGGTATTGCTGGATGCCCCCGCTGCGTACGTGTCGCGGTTGGTAAAACACACCTCTTGATGCTCGGATTTCGCAACGATGTGGATTGACGAGATCGCGTCTCAGATCGCGTCTCGGTTCGCGTCGACGACGAGTAACCCCTTGCGACCGGCCTCTCGCGCCAACAATACTATATCAGCATATCATCTCGGTCGTTTGTCGACTTCCGAACGTGCTGCAGGTTGATTCAGGTGCCGTCGCGACTCTGGCGATAGCCCCCGGCGTCGGCGTCCCAACGTCTTATAGGAATTTCATGCGTTGTCCTTACTGTCATCGTGACGACGACCGAGTGCTGGATACTCGTGCGATCAAGGAAGGATATGTGATACGACGAAAACGCGTTTGCACCGCCTGCAATCGTCGTTTCGCGACCCGTGAACGAATCGAACAGGTCACCGTGCGCGTCGTCAAACGTGACCAGACGCGAGAACCGATCGATCGAGAAAAGATTCGACGCGGAATCGAGCGTGCTTGTTCCAAGCGGCCGATCAATAGCGCAAAAATTGAAGAGGTCGTCCAAAGCATCGAGGCGGACGTCTATGCCACATTTGAGGACGAGCTGTCGACGGACCAGTTGGGTGAAATCGTGATGCGACACTTGGCGAACCTCGACGACGTGGCCTACATTCGATTCGCGAGCGTCTATCGGGAATTTCACGACGTCAAAGATTTCATCAAGGCGATTTCCGCCATTGATCGAACCAAGGTGGTGCCGCCTTCGGATGTGACCGATCCGATTCCCGCCGCGTCTGCGGAGTAAAAATTGCGCTGGTGGTGTCCGTCTGAGGTTCACCAATTCTGGGGGCCCCAACGCTGGGTTCACCAGTACGCTGGGTTCACCAATACGCTGTAGGCCAGAGTGACGCTGTGAGACAGATCACCGGCATGAAACAACCGCGTGAAACCAGACGACGTTGACCAGCGAAGCCGACGCGCCACGGCGTATCCAGCGCGCCACGGCGTATCCAGCGCAAAGATGGGCGTTTCACCTCTCGACTTTCGCTTGATCCGTTTCGCCATCGCGTTCGAGCTTCCGCCGAATCCATCCCCGGTTTGGGATTGCCACATGTGAGGTCAGCTTTCTATCACTGAGACACGTACCAGACATTTCCCAAAATTTTGGATCCAAGGACGGAACCAGATATGACGTCACGCACCTTCGTTCAGCATGCGTTTTTTCAATCGTTGACCGTGTTGGCGCTCGCCTCGATTTTTTGTCAGACCGCATCGGCACAAGTCGGCAAGCAACGCGGTGCGACCCTGGGTGGACTAGCCGGCGCAGTCGCCGGCGGTTTGATCGGCGACAACAATGGCGAAGCCGGTGCGGGCGCCGTGATTGGCGGTCTGGTGGGAGCGGTTACTGGCGGCGTGCTGGGGGATGCCGCGGATAAAGAGAACGCGATTCGAAACCAGCAATACTATTACCAACAACAACAGCAACAGATCGCTCAAGTTCAGTCCGCCGTGACGATCAACGACGTCGTGAACATGAGCCGCAGCGGGTTGAGCGACCAGGTGATTTTGAATCAGGTCCATCAACGTGGGTTCGCCCAGCAGTTGCGTGTTCCCGACATCATTGGGCTGCACCAGCAAGGCGTCAGCGAATCGGTCATTTCAGCTTTGCAATCGGCACCCGCGGCAGGCCAAACGGTGGCTCGACCGATCGTCACTCCCGTCCAGCCACCGGTCGTCTACGAACACGTCACGACACCGATCATCGTTCGCGAACATCACGTCGTGCCGCACTACGCACCGCCCCATCATTACTATCGTTCCCGTCACCACCGCCCATCGAGCAGCTTTCATCTGCGTTTTTAATTTCGGCGATGTCGACGGTTTCGCCAGTGGTCAATCGATCGCAGCGGGGACGGCAGCGGGCGATGCTGATTCGGCTTCGTCAGCCAAAGCGGCTTGATACTTTTGAACCTGTTGGTGCAGATGCCATTGACCGGGATCGTCCAGGATGCACGCTTGTTCGATCTGCAGTGCTTCCTTGATTCGGCCCCTTTGAAACAGCACTTCGGCCAACGTGTCGCGGTAAATCGCGCTATCGGGTTCGCGTTCGACGGCTCGTCGAACCAGCGGCAGCGCTTCATCGAGACGTCGCTGGTTCATCGCCGCCACCCAGGCCAAGTTGTTACTGGTCGTCGCATGAAACGGAAAGTCACGCATGAATTGTTGGCCGGTTTCGAAAAGTGCGTCGAACGTGGCATCGGCGAGTTCTTGCATGCCTGATGAACGCATTTTCGGCAACAGTCGTTCGGCAAAATCGATGTCCATCGGGTCGAGTTGTGTCAGCCGCCCAACGTGATGACGAGCCGCTTGGGCGTCACCGGATTGAATCGCCGCTTCGATGAACATTCGTCGTGCCGATAGCGGCAGCGTCACGTAAAAGATCGGCTGAAAGGTTGTCGATTCCAGCGTGCCGCTGATTGCCAGGTCGAACCAGTGTGCCGCCGATACGGGATCATCGCTGCGAACAGCCGTGGCATAATCGCTGGCCACGAACACGAACTCCGTTCCCTCTTCACTGCCCATCGCCGTCATCAGCAGCAGTGCCCGATACGCTTCCATGGAAAGCTCTTTCTCGTCCTGGTCGATCAGATGACCGGCCAGGGTTCGTCGCAGTTCGGTCGACGGTGTGCACAGCGTCAATCGCATTTGTTGGGTCAACGCGTCAGTGCGCAAACGGTCGCCCTCGCGGCGAGCAACCGTCCACTGGCCAACTAACGCTTTGGTTGCCCACTGCACATCTTTGAAACCGAGCCGGAACTCGCGGCGGACTCGACTTTGTGTTGCGGTCTGATCCCAGATGAAATTGAGGTATGTCTTGGCCGTCTGCAGATCGCCACCATCGAGTTCACGCTGGGCGATATCCAGTGCGGCGGCCATTTCGCCTTGCTGCAACAGTTGCCGTAAACACTGCGTGGCCAATTCGACTTGGCCGTGCTGGGTAAACAAATCGGCAAATTCTTGATTGATCTGAGACCGATTCGGAACGACCAGGCGCCCCCGCACGCTACGTTGGTTGCCGGTCGTCAATCGATCATAGACGCGTTTGAAATCGCGGTCGGGATCAAAGCCGTCGGGGATATTGCCTTGAAACAATTCGTAAACGATTCGCAACCGCTGATCGAATGATCGTTCGGGGATCAAGGTGGCGATCACGTCCATCAGGATCTTCCAGGTGCCCATCGACGTGTCGCCCAGCGTTTCGACAATCGCGGCTTCTGCTTTGGACGAAATCATGCGTTCGCCTGGCAATACCGCAAGGTCGACAATCCAATCGGACCGCGAAGGCACCATCGTTAGCGATGCCAGGACGGAATCGCGAATCGATGATGATCCGACACGGACATCCGATCGTGACAACGTGTCGGCGATGCGCCATGCCGCGTCATCTCGCCCGACCATCAATAGGCAACGCATCAGCATCAAGAGGCTGCTGGTTTCGACCGACAATCGCCCACCGCCGCGCGGTTCTTTTTGCAGCACTCGCTGTGACTCGATCGCTTCACGGATCCATCGCGATAGGTGCTCGTCGACTTCGTCGACCGGATAGCCGAGAATCTCAAAGGCTTCGTGCGTGCGTGACGCGGCCATCGCGACTTGGGCGGCGGCGTTCGGGTTGATCGTGTTGAGCAGTTTCAGCGCCGGTTGGATCTGTCCGTGGCTAGCCAAACATTGCCAGCTGAGGTTCGTCGACACGCTGTCACGTTCCGCTTGATCGGATGACAATGCCGCAACGGCTTCATCGAAAATGTTGACATTGCCGGCACGATCGGCGGCAATCATTGCTCGGCACCAGTGACGCGTTTTTTCCAGCGAACCGTCCTCGGCCGCCCTCGCTTGCTGGACACTCGTCGTGACAATTTCGTCCCATGAACCGGTTAGCATGCGGCAGACACGGACCAATTCGTCGCTTCCGCTAGCCTCGGCCTGGCGCAGGGCATCATCGAGCCGCCCCAACACGGCAAGCACCAATACGGTTGCTTCGCGTCGTTCCGCCAGCGACCAGCCGGACGATGCCGACGGCAATAGGGATGTGTCATCAAAGGGCTTTCCGATGATTTGCATCAGCTGAATCCGGCAGACCGCCATTTCTTTACTGTCGGCGACCAAGTCGACCAAACGAACGAGTTCCGGCAAGGCTTCTTGCTCGATCGCCATTTGCACGTAGATGGGAAAACGACGGTGCAAAGCCTCCGATGCATTGCTGTGAACGTTTTCTCGCTGCAGCGTGCCGGCGACCTCTTCGACCGCCACGACGGCCGCGGAGAATTGACCGGCTTCAAGCAGTTCTTCGACCGCGGCGTTTTCATCGCTTTGCCGCAACAGCCGCGAAATGTCTGGCGTGTTGCCTGGTAACGCACCCCGTTGCCACTGACGCAGGATCCATTTGGCTCGCTGGGCGACTTCGGGATCGCTATCTCGTGTCGCCTCTTGTACTTGGTCGCGTGTCCGTTCGCGACGTCGCCAAAGGTCAAGTGTGGCGCGTTGACGTTCCGCGTAAGTGCCTTGTGCCAAAATCTCAGAGCCTTGCTTGACGACCTCTTCACCGTCCGGCTTGGGCGATTGCGCCGGCGGCGGCACTTCGGCGCCAATCGCCGGCCGGGGCGAAAACGCTGGCGGCAGCGACGCGGGGAACGGCAGTGAAACGATTCCGCTGATCAGACAAATCAGGGCCAGGATAAGTCGCGGAAAGCGTGGCTGAGACTTTGGCATCAAGATTGGCAAGGGTTGCGTTTGTGACACGTCACGTTCGACCATCTTGGCAGAGAACTTTTGCATGGCGTTGTCAACTTAGCGGTCCGCGGCGGCCGTGGTAGAACTTATCATGTCCATTCACGACGAATTGTCTATCGCAAAGCAGCGAATGCAGAAAGCGATTGCATCAAACCGACCGCCGCAAATTTGTCGGTCTTCTGCTAAAATTCTACCATATACGACCTCCAGTCCCCGCCCAATTCATCCTTCCGTGCCGGAGTATCCTTCCCATGCGATCTGCGTTTTCGCTCGCTCAATCTGCCACATTTTCGCTCGTCTTTGTCGTCGGTCTAGTCATGGTGCCGTCCCTTTTCGGCGAAGACGTCCAGCCGCAGTGGCCGCAGTGGCGTGGCGAACGTCAAAACGGATTCGCCGGCGACGATGCATTTCCCAAGCAGTGGAACGAGTCCGACGACGGTCAATCCACCTCGGGGGTACGTTGGAAGATTACGCTTCCTGGTCGCGGTGGCAGCACGCCAGTCGTTAGTGGATCGCTCGCGTTCTTAACCGCCGGCATCGGAAGCGATACCGATCAACAAGTTTTTGGCGATAACACGTTGATGGCGATTCGCGTCCCCGACGGTGAGGTTGCTTGGACCGTCAAACTAGGCAGCGATCGCAGCAACAAGCACAAGAAAGGCAGCGGCAGCAACCCGTCGCCCGTCACCGATGGCAAACACGTCTTTGCGTATTTTCGCAGTGGTGACTTGGCATGTGTCGACACCGAGGGCAACGTCGTTTGGCACACCAATCTGCAAGAGGAATATGGCGAAGACACTTTGTGGTGGGACTTGGGAACATCGCCTTTGTTGACCGAAAATGCTGTTATCGTTGCCGTCATGCAAACGGGCCCAAGCTACCTTGTTGCCTATGACAAGAAATCTGGCGAGCGACTGTGGAAAGTCGATCGGAATTTGGATGCGCCCGAAGAAGCAGCGCAAAGTTATCAAACGCCGCTGAACGTTACCGTCGATGGTCGTGACGCGATTGCCGTCATGGGGGCTGATCATTTGACAATTCATGACGCAAGCGACGGTCGTGAACTCGGACGACTCGGCGGATTCAATCCGACCCAGCATCAATATTTTCGTTCGATCGCGTCGCCCGTTGCTAAGGGTAACATCATCGTTTGTCCCTACGCTCGCGGTGATACCACCACGGCTGTTCACATGGACCAACTGATCGCAGGTAAAGGGAAAGATGCGATCGCTTGGTTTCGTGAAGGGCTAGGCAGCGATGTACCGACGCCGGCCGAGCACGAAGGCCGCGTGTATATCGTTGGCGACGGCAAGACCGCCAGAGGCGTGATTACCTGTGTCGATCTAGAAACCGGTAAAACAATTTGGGAAACGCAGTTGCCGAAATCTCGTATCAGTTTTAGCAGTTCGCCCATGGTCGCCGGCAATCACCTGTACGTCACCAACGAACAAGCCGTCACGTACGTGATCGGACCGCTGGATGCCAGTGAGCCGGGCGTGGTCGCGACGAACAAGCTGTCCGATGAGGAACCGTATACGGTTTCTAGCTTGGTCCCGGTCGAGGGTGGTTTCCTGCTGCGGACCCGTCATTCCCTGTACGCACTTGGCGAATAAATCCGCTGGGACAAGTGATGCTTGGCTGACCCGCGACAGGCCGCGAATCAAACCGGCCGCGAATCAAACGGGCCGCGCATCAAACCGGCCGCGATCAAAAGTCGCGGCGGGCAAAATAGACGCAACTGATCGTCAGCATCACCAGTATGAATCCGGCACAACTGATCACGGGTCTGGCGATCTTGTAGCGGACGGTTTCCGTCTCTGCGCCGGCGCCGTTGTTGACCGTGAACGACGACTCGCCGCTGATCATCGATGCGATCGTTTGTCCTAATTCGCCCGTCTGTGGCGTAACCGTTCTCAGCGGCGTGATCACGTATTTGTCGACCAATCGCCAGCGATCAAGTGACGGTCGCAGGCGTTTGACCACGGTCGATGTTTGCAGGTCAAACCAGTCAATCTGGTCGACATGATGCACCACGACCAACTGACCCGAACGGGAATCATAGATCAGCGTGTCGACGTCGTGTACCGGCAAAGGATCGCTGATCGAAGCGACGAAAATTGAACTCGGCTCTGGTTGGGAACTTGTTCGGACCATCCGGCACCGGCCGTCGCTGGTCACAACAGCAAACTGTTCGTTATCGTCGATTGCAATGGATGAATCGACAGCCAGAGACGAATCCAGCGTGGTCGTCCCGATCGGTTCCAGCGTGATTGCGTCAAAAAATTCGATCGTTTGTTCGGACGGTCGCGTGACCATCGCAATGTTCCCGCTGACTGATAGTTCTGACCCGCGCGGTGTCTCGCCCGCCAGTGACCGATTCGCCGTAACGGTCCACTGCTGGTCGCTCTCGCCGGGTTGTGGTTCAATTGGATTGGATTGAATCCGAATCAAACGTCCCTGGGTCAGCGCGACCATCGCCGAGCCATCGGCGCTGAGCGACAAGCTGCGTGGCGGCGTTAGCACAACGCTTGACGGCAGAACGTTTTGGAAACCTTCCGCCGAACCGCCTTGCATTCCGGTCAACCGCGAGAGCCATCCGGTGAGTTTCGAATACTTGGGTTTCGCCGCGGCGACGTCACTGTCTGTCGCTTGATTGCCGTCTGTTTCGCGACCATGGTCTGTCGACGCCTGTGTCATGTCGGACGTCTCGTCCTCTGGCACCATGACTTTGTCAATGATTTGCTGGCGATTGGTTTTCATGAGCGCGCCGGTGGTGATCGCGTACACGGCGTCGGAATCTGGCGAAACCAATTGCGTCGTCCCAGTCGGCAACCGCACACTCGGTTCGGGTTCCCATCCGCTCGATTTGCTCAGGACTAACAGGTCAAGCGATCCTGATCCGTAGGGGTTGAATCGACCACCACGCACGTTCGCCGTGGCGACGCGTCGATCGTCCAGCGCAATCGGCGCGAGTATACGATCGCCCTTCATGGGGTCGGATTCGATGATCTCGATCCATCGGTTCTGTCCGGTATCGAACCGAATCAAGCCTCCGCCGCGAGTCGCAGCAACGATCGTGTCGTCGACGGTCACCAGGCTGCGGATCCGATCAGGGCCAGAAACCAGCGCGTCAAAGAACCCTCCGATCACGCCAACGATCAAGCAAAACGCACCGAACATACAGGTGATGCCGATCGCCAGAATCGGTGAACGCCACTTCAGGCCCGCCAGTGTCGACACGCTATAGAACACCGCGAATAGGAACACCGACACGGGGATGCACCACATGATTCGGATATTCCACAGGTCCAGTCGCAAGCCCGCGATCAAATACAAGCCGATGATTAGCTGCACCACGCACAGGAAGACAAACGAGCACCCGCCGACAAATTTGCTTAACAACAGCATCGTGCGCGAGACCGGTTTGCTTAGCAGCAGGTGCAAGGATCCGGGTTGCAGCATGTCCGGGACGATTGACGCGGTCACCAGGATGCCCAAAAACACCAGGATGAAACCGAGCAACCAATTGACGATCGTCGGAACGACCCATTGGTTGATTAGCGTGACGAACTGAGATTTATCGACTTGAAAATTCGCGGGGAAATCCATGCCCGCGTACGTCAGCACGATGCTGCGTGAGGACCTTGTTTGAAATACTCCCGGCAGCGCCGCTTCGATCCGCAGTCGGGCGCGGCGGCGGCGTAGCGATTCGGTCATCTCATCGCCAGACAACTGGTCCAGTTCACGCAGTTCTCGCAGGCGCAAACGGTCCGACCAAGCGTCGGCGTCATACCAGCTTTCGTCATCCAGCAATTCGTTCAGCGCATCCGAGAGGACGCTGTAACGAATGCGAACTTCATCGCCTTGGGCGACGCGGCGCAGTTGCCGCTGAAGATCATTCGGCATCGCGTGCGCGATGCGGCCTAGTGCCGCTTTTTTGTCATCCGGACCTACCAATCCCTCCGCCAGCATGGCTTTCAGCCGTGTGCCGTTTTCGAAGTCTCGGCCTAGAAAAGTCGTCGTGAAATCTTCGCGATAGCCGATCGGCGCCAGTCCTGCCAACAACAACCAGATCGCCGCGAACGCTACCCACAGAATCCGCGACGAGAGCGCAGAGTGGAAAGAGTCTCGGATGATTGCCGTATAAGGCTCCATCAATCTAAGCGGACTCATCAGTCAGGTTGCTCCGGCTCGCCGACCAATTTCATGAATGTTTCTTCGAGCGTCGGGTGATGAATTTGTAATCGACCGATCGAAACGCCGCGCCCGCGTATCCAGTCCACCAACGCGTCAATCTGCTGTTGGTCATTGACACTTGCGGTGATCGTTTGGCTGGGGTGACCAGGGTTCATTTCAAAACTAAAGTTTGTCAGCTCTGTCTCATTGGCAAAATTCGTGCACGCGGCATGAAAGGATTCCAGGTCGGTGTCGAATGTCGTCTCGATGGTGACTTGGTCCGCTTCATCGCTGCCGGCAAGTTCATCAAGTCGTCCGACGGCGCGAATCTTTCCCTTGGACAAAATTGCGACCCGCGTGCACACCAATTCGACTTCTTGCAGAATATGGCTGTTCAAGAAAATCGCTTTTCCGGCGGCACGCAGACGTTGTATGACCTGACGAACTTCGTTACGGCCAACGGGATCGAGACCATCGGTCGGTTCGTCCAAAACCAACAAGTCCGGGTCGTGCATCAAAGCTTGTGCGAGCCCAAGACGTTGATACATCCCCTTGCTGAATCGTCGAACCGATTCGCGATCACGGCCTTGCAAGCCGACGAGTTCCAACAATTCATCGCTGCGGCGGTTGATTTCGCCGCTGCTCATCCGGCTCATTTGACCGTAAAACCGAAGTGCGGATCTGGCAGTGTGATGGCGATCCACGCGAAGCGATTCGGGCAAATACCCCACTCGCGCACGCGCTGCATAACTGCCAACGTCACGGCCGAACAAGTAAGCTTTGCCGCCGCTGGGTTTGACGACGCCCAACAACATTTTGATCAGTGTGGTCTTGCCGGCACCGTTGGGACCGAGCAGCCCGAAGACTTCACCCGCGTGTGCTTGCAGCGAGACGCCTCGAACCGCTTCGATGCGCCGCCGCCGGCCGAGCGACCAGCCCGAATAGACCTTGCGCAAATCGCGCATGTCGACAATGGTCGAATCCGATTCCATTACGCGACAACCAGTGGCGTCACGGTTGATCGGTACCCCAGCCGACGCACCGAAAACAACGCGAGCCGCCAACATTCTGGCAACGATGATGTTGGCAATGACGGTTTAGGCGACGATGGCACGCAACACCAAATAGCCGAGCCAAATCGACGAGACTGCGATCAAACCCATTGCAAGCATCCGATGTGCGGGATGTCGCCATGACGGTGGATGCATTTCGCGTTCATAAAGCAAACGGAAACGTTCGCGTTGATTCTCCGAATCAAACACGCCGTCTTCGATCAGTTCCAGCAAACCATATTGAACGGAGTACTCGACAACTCCAAACACACGATGACGATGTGCTTCGTCATCGATGCCGAGACCTTCGAAGTACCACAGCTGGCTGCCGAAGCACTCATCGGATTCGTGGCGGTCATCGACACATCGCATGTGGACGATCTCTCCCTGGTCGGGATCGAAGCGTGCGCGCCGCATT
Organism: uncultured Pirellulaceae bacterium; assembly: GCA_963975425.1. Lineage (GTDB taxonomy): Bacteria > Planctomycetota > Planctomycetia > Pirellulales > Pirellulaceae > CAXBGS01. Next base: position 65,123 of record CAXBGS010000018.1, on the reverse strand, counting down.
GCACGGGCGCAATCCGCTTGGACTTGCCGAATCGTATGTTCTGAAAAGCGTACTGTACGGGTGTCCGCACTCATCGGACTTTCTCCTTAATGATCCGCCATAGATAAGTTGTGATCCGCTAAGGGGGTTCCATCCGCCATCGGAGCATTATTGTCGGTGAGCGGATTCACGTCACTGGGACTTTCGACGAAATATCGGCGTTCCGCAAAAAAAGTTGAGTACGTAAGGGGGCTGGCTTGCTGCCGAACCCGGTTCCACTGCGAATGATTTTCGTGGTTTCATAAGCTTACTCGATTTGCCGGTAGAATAGATCCAACTTGCATATTCTCGTCCGCCACGACTCGGAAACTTCATTCAAAGCCAATGCTTGAACGCCGCTCGCTACGTGCACCCGTAACTCTGGGTGTCGTCTTGATCGTTTTGATCGTGATTCTGGCGGCCGTATGGATTTCTGGCGGAGTCGTCGGAGCCATGTCGAACCGCAGTTCGGCCCCCGTGTTCTGGGTGATCCTGGCGACCGGAGGTGTACTTTTGTCCGTGGTCCTGGCGGGGGTGATCGCGTACCTGACGCTAACCGTCAAGGCGTTTCGCTTGAATCAACGTCAATCAAACTTTATCGACTCGGTAACCCATGAACTGAAAAGTCCCATCGCGTCACTGAAGCTTTACTTGCAAACGATGACCCAGCGCGAGATCGGCGAAGAACAGCAGCGCGATTTTCGACGCATCATGTTGGACGATGTTGAGCGACTCGATTCTCTGATCAATCATCTGTTGGATGCCGCTCGCATTGATCGCAACGCCAAACCGGCCGATGAAGAGAAGATTCGGCTGGACGAATTGTTGCGTCAATGTGCGCAGTCGACCTGCCTCCGCTATAAAGTCCCTCCCGAATCCGTGCACATTTCATCGCCGGAAGTGACGGTTGTCAGCAAGTTGGTGCAAATCGAAATCCTGTTTCGAAATCTGATCGACAATGCGATCAAATATGGTGGGTCGCCGCCAAGCGTCGAAGTCGTGGTCAAGACAATGCCCAATGAGCAGGTCACCGTGACGGTCGCCGACAACGGACCTGGCATTCCCCCGCATCAGCGGCGAAAGGTGTTTGGGCGATTCGTGCGGCTTGGCAACGAATTGGAACGAAGCACGCCGGGTACGGGACTGGGGCTTTACTTGGTCCGCAATGTTGCGAAATCATTGGGCGGTTCGATCCGACTTCGTGATCGACGCGAATCCAAAGAACATGGCGATGCGTCAAACGGATCAACCGGCAGCCCTGCCGCCACGACGCCGGCGCAAACCGGCACCGAATTCGAAGTCACCCTGCGTGGCGTCGTTTCCTCCTCGGCGGCCGCATCGGCAACCGAACCTGATCAACTGTCACCTCACACATAACACCGATTCCTTACATGCGTCCGCATATTTTGGTGGTCGAAGACGAGCAACACCTCGGCGTCGGCATCAAGTTTAATCTCGAAGCCGAAAACTACCGTGTCACGTTGGTCGAGGACGGCCCGACTGCCTTGCGTCTGCTGGATTCATCGGCCGAGTCAATCGATCTGTTGATTCTGGATTTGATGTTGCCCGGCATGAGCGGCTATAGCGTTTGTGAAACGATTCGTGATGCCGGGATGACGATGCCAGTGCTGATGTTGTCAGCGCGGACGTTGGCGGAAGATCGGACGCGGGGCTTCGATGCAGGCGCGAACCAATACATGAGCAAGCCGTTCGAGTTGGACGAATTGCTAAGTCGTGTCAAGAATTTGCTTCAATCGGTCGGCCGCGAAAATGTCGCGGCTGCACCGCGGCGAAACCGCGAGGCGGTGCTGGAAGCCGAGTTCGGCAATATCCGCGTCAATTTCGAGACTCACGAGGTCTATGTCGATGGCACACTCGTGCGGATGACGCCCAAAGAACTTCGGTTGCTGAAGTATTTTGTCGTCAACGCCGAACGTGTCATCAGTCGGGCCGAATTACTGAGCGAAGTCTGGGAGGTCTCGGGCAATCTGCAAACCCGCGCCGTGGATCAATTCATCGCCAGGCTGCGGAAAATTATCGAACCAGATAGTGCCGCGCCCGTTCATTTGTTGACGGTTCGTGATGCCGGATACCGATTCATCCCCCACCCACGGCCGGAAAATGGGCAAGATGATAGCGGTCACGCTGAAGTCGTTGTGCAGGCGGATGATGAATCACGTCCCGGCGAACCTTGGCAGGACAATGCATCAACGGCCAGCTCTGATCCGATCGCCAGCGGTGAGGGCGAGACGGACGAAGTCGGTACCGACAAGGGCGAGTAGCGTTGTCGACCGTGTTCGGTGGGCTTATTCACTGGGCTTATTCACCGGGCTCAGCAGACAACAGCATTCCGTTCTCGCAGCCGCCGCGATCCAGGCTTGCAACCAACCGTGTTTGCAAACAAGCGGACACGCAATCAATGCGGACGCGGAAACAACGTTGGACGCACCGGTGGTGTTAGCACACGTCAGGCCGAGGCGAATTACAGGACCTGGCGAAAAAACGGTGCGCGCATAAAAAAAGCTCCCGGAGAGTACGGTGTCCTAGGGGGGCGGAGGACGACGCGCTCGAATTCCGGGAGCCGGTGGATTGTCGTTCGAACAAGTCGTAGGCATCCTTGCCATGACCCGCCGAACTAGCTTCATCCGATCAACGAAACGCCCTCGAAATCACATCCATGTGATCGCAATACGACGAGTTGTCCGCAGCTTCCTTTCGGTCGCTCTATGCAGGATCGTGTTGTTCGATTGATGAAGTTATCGTCGATCGTTTGACGCCCGTTCCGTTGCGGTCGGTGCCAGTGATCAACGATGGGCGGAGGATAGGGGTTCAGTTTTCTCCCGGTCAAGGTGGATTCGATGTCAGCTTGAGAAAAAATGAAATCTGCGTGTTTCACGCCAATTGATATCGTCGGCTACGCCCCGTTGGCGATAAGCTTGGCGGGCGTTTGAATCACGTTTTCGACACGTGAATGCTCGGTGAACGAGCGATCCGGTCGCGACAGAGAGAGAGGCCAGGTGGCGATGGAGAAAGACTCAGCGCAAAATTTGGCAGCAACTTTTTCGTCGCAAGCATTCAGACGTCACGATAATTTCGTGGCGGAGTCTCTGGGACGCTGCATCGGACCGGAGCCACAACGAAACGGCGGTGAATCGACTTGGCCGAGCTTTTAAGGTGATTAAACCTCGTCGGCAAACAGCACGCTGTTGCCGTTCGCGTTGGCCTCGACGGCCGCCTGTTTGACGTTTTCGACGACCTGGAAGAAGTCGGGATCATTCGCCGCATTGGCTAGCCCGATACTGACGTGACAGTGTTCAGCAGTCTCGTTGCCATTATTCGAAAGCGTTTTTGCCGCGTGACAAATTTGTTGCCCCCGTTCGAACGCCGAATCGGCATCCAAATTCGGCATGCAAACCAACAGCGTGGATGCGTCATCACACCCGATGCGATCCACACTGCGAAGCGTTGCCCGGACAATCTGCAGCAACGCTTCGGTGGTTTCGGTCTCGGCATCTTGGCTGAATCGAATGGCCATCACGTGCAGCGGAATGTTGGCGGTTTGCGAACGTTGGTGCAGATCGGTCATCGCCTTGGCCAGCCCATCGGTATCGGGCAAGTATTTGAACGCCTGTCGCGGACGACTATCCGCTTTGTGAAGCGTTTCTTTTTTAGTCGCTTCTGACGTCGGCGGTTGAACCGGTTTTCGTTTTTTCAGGGTGTCGCGATCTTCTGTTGGCGCCTGCGATTCTTCTTGATCGATTTTGTCGCTACCGGTTTCGACTTTCGATGTTTCCTGCTCTTTGGGTTCATCGCTCGCCGTCGCCGTGACGGATTCGGAACCATCTGCTTGGTCCGACGTGTCCGCTTGCGCGTCCGTTACCGAATCGTCGACGACTTCATCGCCTTGCGCGTCTGCTTCGGTGGCCGGTGCTTTGGTTTTTTCGTCGGAATCACTCGCAGTGTTAGCTGCCGCCTGGTCTTCGTCTTGCGATTGCGGTGAGTCCGTGGCGGCGTCGGGGTTTTCAGGCTCGGCGTCATCATCTTTCGCATCACGGTTTACCGCATCGCCGACGTCGTCGTTCGAATTCAGTGAATCGTTAAGCAATTCATCGAGATCATCTTGCACATCGACGGTATCGTTCTTTGGCGCCCCTTTCGCTTCGTCGTCGACGTCTTGCGTTGCGCCGATTTCAGGGGCTTCGGTGACTTCAGCATTTTGCTTGGCTTCAGCGTCTTGATGATCGACGCCTACTGTTTCGTCGGCCTCGGTCGGATCGTTGTCAACAATTTCAGACGCATCGCTGTCCACCTTGGACGCGTTCGGTTCGCTTGCAATGGGATCGGGTACTGTCGTTTCGTTTTCCGCTTTGGCTTTGACAGCTGGTGGTTTATCGGCGGTTGCCGGACGGTCTTGAACGCCGTTTGCCGCGGGGGCGGACGCCGCGGGGGCGGACGCCGTGTCGGCAGTCGTTTCCTGCGGACTTTGATCGCTGGTGACTTCCGCTTTGCTGTCAGGCGTCTTGACCGGTTTTGCGCCGGCGGTTGTGGTTCCTACGAGGACGGGCGTGGTGACGTCCATCCAGTGTGCACAGTCTCTGCCCTGTTCTTTGGAGTGGTACAGCGCGTCGTCGGCGCGTTGCAGCCAGTCTTCTTTTGACTCCGACGGCATCAGCCCGGCAATCCCGGCGGACATCGTGACTCGCAGACGTTTCTCGCCAAAGTGAACATCGCGTTCGCCAATGGCCTGACGAGCATGGTTGATGATTTCGGCGGCTGTTTCGACGGCCATGCCGTCCATCACGATTGCAAATTCTTCACCGCCAAACCGAGCCGCGATTCCGTAAGGATTCAGGCGTGCTTTCAAGATCGATGCGACAACTCGCAAGACCTCGTCGCCGGCACGGTGGCCATACGTGTCGTTGAATTGTTTGAAGTGGTCGACATCAAGGATCGCCAATGTGCCGGCTTCGTCTTCGCCCAGATCGAATTGCTGATCCAGGTGGTCATCGAAGGCACGGCGATTGGCGATACGCGTCAAACCATCGGTGTGGGCTTTTTGCTCGGCCGATTCCAGTTGCTCGGCTTGCTCTTGGATTCTTTCTTGTGCGACCCGCAGCTTTTCTTGCATCGAATCGTTGGCCGCGATCAGTTCGTCGACCGCGCGATAAACCGCGTCGGTCGTTCCGTCGTCTTCTTGCTCTTGCAGGGTGTTGTTGACCGCCTGTACACGTGTTTGGTGCGCGTCGACATCCATCGCCATCGTCGACGCGTAATCATGCAGACGACCGGCGACTTCCGAGATGCGTCCTTGGGCGACCTCTTCCAACCGTTCATTGGACAGCCGACGTGAGTCGTTCAGCGTTACCAACATGTTCGGGTCGTGATCGTCGAACAAGCCAATGCTGCGCATCACCCAGCCGCCGGCGAGTCCGGCCACGGCACAACTGATCGCGATGGAAATATCAAGCCACATGCGGATTGTCGGGGGTATCTGATGGTTGACGTCGTCGCGAGCGAGGCGTCACCGCAGACGCGAAAGCTAGCGTGATGCGGGAGAAGTGGTCCGCGTGGATCTACGTCGCCAACAACAAAAGTCAAAAAATACCAACATGCAATCATGCCCGCCGACACGGGCTTTCTTGCATGGCTGCGTGCGGTGACCGAAAATCGGCCGACTAATCCGCAAAACCGGACTCCATCGGTTCTTTTTTGACCACGTTCACTTGATCGACCTCAAGACAGGCCGATTGAGTTCTTCTTGTTCAGTGTGGCAATTTGGGCAAACTAAATTCGTGTGAAATTCGCGTAGCCTAATCCTCAAACATGTGGGATATTTAAGGGAGCAGACGCGGTATTCCAGTTTTGGAAGCTGTCCGGCTCAGGAAGGCTGGGTTCACCACACATTGTCTGATCGCCATGATCGATCGGCTTTGCACAAAGTATAAAAGCATACAAGTTGGACGTACAAAATATGGAAACCACTTACCCACAAGAAGTTGCGACGGCGGCAACCGCGGTGCTCGCACGAAGTTCAGTCAGCGAATTGCGCAGGCTGCGCGTCGATGGCGAAGAGGGCGAATTACGTCTCAGCGGTATCGTGCGAAGCTTCTATCACAAGCAGCTGGCGCAAGAGACCGTGCGGACCGTCGCTGCGGGCATGCAAGTGGTCAATCGCGTTGATGTAACGAAATAGGTTACATCGACGTGGCGAAGGAGACTTGACCGCAGCAGCGGTCGTCTCAAATTTTGTGCAGCACCGCACGCCTATTCAATCTGCGTCCGTCGCCGGCACCTCTTTCCCGCGCCGGCACCTCTTTCTCACGAGCGAAATTCTCGCTGCACCGGAGCGGATCACCAAGTCACGTGATCCGCAGGCCGTGTGCTGTGCTGCGTTCGTCTTCAGAACGCAGGCCACCGACGAGCGACCGGTGGCAAGGTGAAAGATAAAGAGCTTTAGCGTCGCCGACGAGTGATCTTTCGATGCATTGGGTTCAGCCGCTTCTTGACCACGCTTTTTTCTTCGGGATCCGTTGCGGCGACAACCGGCTTCGCGACCGGGGCCGCTTCGAAGCCTTCCAAAGTATCGCGTTTTAGTTCCTTGTTGATCCGCTGCTCGATACTGGTCAGCACTTCGCCTTCGCCGGGGACCACAAACGTAAACGCAATTCCATCGCGGCCCATTCGGCCCGTTCGACCGACGCGGTGGACGTAGTCGTCACAGTCTTGCGGCACATCGTAGTTGACGATGTGTGAAATCGTGCTGATATCAATTCCGCGTCCGACGACATCGGTAGCGACCAGAATACGCAGCTTACCATCACGCAAACGCTGCAAAACGCGATCGCGTTCACGTTGCTGCATGTCGCCGTGCATGCTGCCGCAATCGCTGAACGTGCGACTGAGCTGTCGATAAAGTCGATCGGTTCCGCGTTTGGTGCGGCAAAACACAATGGCCTGTTCGGGATCTTCGCGTTTAAGCAAGCGTTCCAACAGTTCGTTTTTGCGATCTTGCGCGACGGTAAAGTAACGTTGTTCGATTGTTTCAACGGCCATTTCGTTGACGCTGCAATCAATCACGCTTGGATCGACCATGTACGATTCGGCCAGTCTGCGGACGGTCGGCGGCAGGGTTGCCGACAACAACAGCGTTTGGCGGTCTCGCGGGCATTTTCGCAAAATGCGCTCGATCTGAGGCCGGAAACCGATGTCCAGCATGCGGTCGGCTTCGTCGAGCACGACGCACCACACTTTGTCGGTTCGCAGCGATTTACGCTGCAGGTGGTCATGCAATCGACCGGGGGTCCCGACGACAATCTGCACGCCGTTTTCCAGCTGTCTTAATTGACGCGTGATATTCTTGCCACCGGCCAGCACGGCAATTTCGGTCGGTTCGCCATAGGCCAATCGTTCTGCCTCGCGTCCGACCTGATCAGCCAATTCACGCGTCGGCACGACGATGATTGCTTGCGGATCTCGGCAATCTTCCAGCGAATCGAGTTGCTCGAGGATCGGTATGGCGAACGCCGCAGTCTTGCCGGTTCCCGTTCGGGCTTGTCCGATCACGTCCAATCCGTCCAGCGCCAGCGGGATCAAACTAGCCTGAATCGGCGACGGTTCAGAGAATCCCGCTTTTTCTAACGCCGCCATCATGACGGGGGAAAGGTCGAGTTCATCGAACGATGTGATTTCTTTTTCCGCAGGCTTTTCCGCGGGCGATGTTGCATTCATAGCAGCAGTGTAACGCGAGAACTGGTTGCCGACTATTCGTGCGATTCTGGCGGTCCGGGGGGATCGGCAAGCCGGTTGCCGCCGGATTGGAACACTCGTCTGGTCCAGATGCCCAGCCTGGCCAGCCGAAACTCGGCTGCCGTCTTCAGGCAGCCAAGCCCGTACTTGCACGAACGGCTGAAATTGATGGACGACGCCTCAGCAAAATACTTGGTCGGGCAAGATACCTCGCCGACGCGAAATCCGAAGTAAATGGCCTGCGAGAGCATTTGATTATCGAACACAAAATCGTCGGAGTTTTCTTCAAGCGGCAAAGTTAATAAACATTCCCGAGAAAACGCCCGGTATCCCGTGTGGAACTCCGTCAATTTCGAACGCATCAACAGGTTTTGCGTCAACGTCAAGAAACGGTTCGCGATGTACTTGTACGTCGGCATGCCGCTTTGCCTCGCTTCGCCACCAAGGATGCGACTGGCGATCACACAGTCATACAGCCCGCTGCCGATCATCGACGACATCGCCGGAATCAGCAACGGTGTGTACTGGTAATCAGGATGTACCATCACGACGATGTCCGCACCTAAATCCAACGCCGTGCGATAACAGGTTTTCTGATTGCCACCGTATCCGCGATTCTTGGGGTGCACGACGACATGCAGGTCCAGTTCTTTAGCGATACGCACCGTGTCATCGGAACTGGCGTCGTCGACCAGCACAATTTCGTCGACGATTTGCCGATCAATTTCGCGATAGGTTTGCATTAGCGTTTTGCCCGCGTTGTACGCCGGCATCACGACCACGACTTTTTTCTGGTTGATCATGTTCTGCGCTCACTGGGTTCTGCGCTCACTGGTTTGTACGCCTCTGCTAAATGCACATGTCGCAAAGCATGGATGCGACCGGATCACTACGTTAACGCGCACGGCGCAACACAAAAATCAGGGTGCCGCCACGCCCCGTTTGGCACCCGATGACAGTCGGCAGCAACGTCGCGGCACCAAGCACGCAGCCCCCAACAAAACTGATCGCACGAATCACCATCGACGCATTCGACGTGCGGCCGGTAAGCGTTTTCATTAGCAGATTCGGTGGCAATCCGATCGCGTTCAATCCGCTTTGGATCCAGCCCATCAAATCGTATTCAAATTCACTGCGACGGATACGTGTTGCCGTCATGCCGTGTCGCTGTGCAAGACGATCAATCGAGTTCATCGTGAAGTGTGACAGATGCCGCGGGACATCCAGGTGAAGCCAGTGTCGTCCGAAAATGGTGGCCTGCAAGCTGGCGTAGTTGGGGACCGCGACAATGGCGACGCCGCCCGGATCGATCAAACGCGATACGGATTCAATCGCATCGTTCGGATCCTTGAAATGCTCAAGCGAATGCCACATGGTGATAACGTCAAACGGGCCCGATTTCGTTGCCTCGTCCAGTGAGGTGACGACGTCGAGGCCCCGTTGCCGTGCCCGGTCAGGGTGAGTTTCGGTTCCCATGACGGACCATCCGGCCGATCGTGCGGCCGCCATCAGCGTGCCGTCGCCGCAGCCGATATCCAGCAGTCTTTTTCCGCCAATGGTTTTTGTCTGCTGGCCAATGATATCCAGTCGCCTGGAATCACATATCCGCGCCGTCACGCCATGACGTCCACCGTGATATTGCTGTTGATAGAATGTATCCAAGTTTTCCGGGACGGGCGCCGTACGGCCCGCACCACATTGGACACAGTTGTCAATCGCAAACGTCTGTCCGCTATCAGGATCACAAACGCGTTCTCGCTTCCGACGCAGTTCGGATTGACAACAGGGACAGAGCGATTGAGGCACAGCGGAACGTCCGATGTAAGCGGAATATCAAATGAAGGACGAAGGGCGACCGGCTAGCCGGCGCATTTTTAATTGCGTCGATAATGGTAAGGTCGACACGATTGTGAACGCATCGACCGCGAGATGAAACCATAAGCGACGAAGAACACCCACCTGCCGAACCGAAACGAAACGATCCCATCGTCGATCGATTGCAATCCACCGGCCACCAAAGCACTCGACGGCCGCCGCGATCGCTATTTTGGCTGGCCGCGATCGTGCTGGCGTTTCTGCTGGCGCGGTGCCCCACTGCCTGGCACGCGCCAGCTAGCCAAGACGAAGAGTGGTATGGCGTTCCTGGGCTCACCGTCGCGCGCGAAGGAATACCTCGCGTGCCGTATTGTCGAGCCCGTGAAGAAGGCAGCGTCTTTAACGGCGCAGAGCAAATTCTTTTTGCACAACCGCCGCTCTCTTTCTACGTACAATCTCCGTTCTTTGCCGTGCTTCCGCCCGGATATGGTGCCGCGCGGGTGTCGTCACTCGCGGCAGCTTGCTTGGCGATCGTGTTGGTCTTTGCAATCGGACGACATCTGACCGGCGATGATCGAGTTGCGCTGATCGCCGCCGGACTGTTTTCATTCTCGCGGTTGTTGTTCTTTCCTGCCATTTCGTCGCGACCGGATATGTTATGTGGCACGTTGGGATTGGTTGCGATCTGGTGCACTTCGCGATTGGCGGCCAAACCGCTCCTTTCCGCCGTCACATCGGGTATCGCACTCGGACTGGCTGGACTGACCCATCCGTTTGCAATCGTGTTTGCCGCCCAAGTTGGCGTATGGCACTTGATTCGATCGGGAACGTTGACTCAACGATGTTTGCGATGCAGCCTGTTGATCGTGGCGGCGGCGTTGACGTTTATGCTTTGGTTGCCATTGATCGCGATGTCGTCCGATCTGTTCCGCGAGCAATTCGTCGGTAACATCCTGCGGCCCGCCGGACCGGGACTGCTAACACGTTTCGTGATGCCCGCGGAGTCGTTCGCAAATCAGATCCCACAATTGTTCCTGCGGGCGAATCCCATACAGTTCGCATTGCTTGCGATCGGCATCGTGACCTGCGGCGTCTTTGCAATCTCCAAACGCGATCGAACCGCTTCCCTCTTATTCTTAATCGCGTCAACCGGCGTGTATTTGCTGGTGGTGTGCGTCGGGATTCATCCGATTCAAGGTTTCTGGTGTTATCCGGCTGCCTTTGGATGGACATGTGTTGCATACGCGACCGTGCGCGCTTTTGATACGTTCAAGATATCTGGCGCGATGCGAGTGGCCATGCTTGCGGGGTTGATCGCCGCGTTGATTCCGGGATCCGGATTGCGTGCTACGTGGACATACGTTGCGAACTGGAATGACACGAACTATGCGAGTCGAATATTCGTGCAAGATATCCTCCGCGAGATTCCTGAGGACGTAACACTCACGGTCGGTCGAGAGTTTGCACTTGATGCGTATGGCAACGGCCGAGACATCATTTTGGCTTGTCAGCATCCGATGTATTTTGACAGCACCAAGTTTCCGACACAGCGGATCATCGTGGGGCGCCGTGATCACGAGGCACAGATCATTGAAGGCTATCAAGCGGCCGGATTTCAATTGCAACGCATGAAAACATTCGGTGACCCGCAAGATTCGCTGGCCTGTTACGCCGAGTTGTGGTCGATTCGATTAGACTGACTGCTCTCCCGCCGCCACGCCCCATGGGTCACTGGCTCTCGACGTCACCACAGTCCGGATCACAGGAATTTGATTTCGATGCGTAAGATTCTTTTGGGGTTCGCCCTATGGACGGTTTCCGTTTCGGTTGCCGCTGCGGCCGATCGGCCCAACGTCATCTTGGTCTATATGGATGACATGGGATGGAGCGATATCGGTACACAAGGTGCGACCGGTTTCCAGACACCGCATCTCGATCGATTGGCTGCCGAGGGGCTGCGTTGCACCGAGTTTTATTCCGTTTGCAGTGTGTGTTCGGCTTCTCGAGCGGGATTGATGACGGGGTGCTATCCGGCTCGGGTGATGAACCAATCGGTTTTGTTTCCAGACTCAACGACGGCTCTGCATCCGGACGAAAACACCATGGCCGAAATGTTTGCCGGCGCCGGCTATCAAACTCATATGGTCGGCAAGTGGCACCTCGGACACCAAGACCCCGTGTTGCCCACCGAACAAGGATTTCAGTCGTATTACGGTGTGCCGTACAGCAACGATATGGGGTGCGATCCAGAGATGGCGTTGGCTGACGATGTCATTTTGCGTGACGATATCACTCGCGAAAATTTTCGCAGCAAATCCGCAAAGCGTTACCCGTTGGCGCCGCTGATGCGGGACAAAGAAATCATCGAAGTACCCTCCGATCAAACAACGCTCACACGTCGCTACACACAACGTGCGACCGAACTGATCAAGCAACATGGCAGCCAAGATGCCAGTGAGCCATTGTTTTTGTATTTCGCACACACGATGCCGCATAAACCGATCGCCGCCTCGGGCGACTTTGTCGGAACGACCCAACGAGGACTCTACGGTGATGTGATCGAAGAAATCGACTGGTCGATCGGGCAACTGGTGGGTGCCATTGGCGAGGCCGGAATTGCCGAAAATACATTATTGATTTTCAGCAGTGACAACGGACCATGGAACGCCGATTCGGCGACGTATTTGCGAGGACTTAAGTTCAGCAATTTCGAAGGTGGCCAGCGCGTCCCAACGATCGTTTGGTGGCCCGGCCGAATCAAGGGAGGCAGTACAACGGATCAGATGGGGGCGACCATCGATATACTGCCCACATTGGCCAGCATCAGTGGGATTGAATTCGAAGCACGTGATGGTGCTCCGCTGGATGGAGTGGACCTGTCGGCACATTGGTTAGGCAATCGCAGCGAATCGCCGCGACAGGAATTCTATTACTACGGTCCGACGTGCGGTCCGAAACCACAAGGCATTCGTGATCAGCGGTGGAAGTTATTGCTGTCGGCTCGCAAAAAGAAAAACGATCGAACCGTGACCGAGCCTTTTCCTTGGCTGTTCGATCTAGAATCGGACGAACGAGAATCCACCAACGTCGCGTCAAGCCATCCCAAAGTGGTCCAACGCTTGACGGCGAAAATTGAGTTGTTCGAAAAACAAATGATCGACACGCAACGAGCTCCCTGGAATACCCAGCCCTAAATCTGGGAACGCAACACTCTAGGTTTTCGTGTCCCGTCGCCGACGGACACATCGGTTTGTTGGTGACACACATCGCGGGTGTTGATGAACGCCAGCAGTGATTGGTTGTGAGGTCTGCCCGTTGTTTTTATCCATTCGTAACAATGAACCTGTTCTTGACGAATTCGATCGCAGAGACCGTCTCGTGAGCACGAACCGTCCTGCCCAACGAAAAGGTATTTCAATGATTCGAATCGGGATGATAGTCGCGATCATTTTTTGCAGTGTTCTCGGCGCCCGCGCCGACAAACCCAATGTGCTGTTCATCGCCATCGATGATTTGAATGATTGGGTCGGCTGTCTCGGCGGGCACCCTCAGGCGCTGACGCCCAACATTGATCGACTTGCCGCACGTGGGATGCTGTTCACCAATGCGCACTGTGCCGCACCGGCGTGTACTCCGTCACGGACCTCGTTGTTCACCGGCCAAATGCCACAGAACACCGGAGTATGGGCAAACAAAGGACCGAAGATTGACAAAATTCGGCCCGATGCGTTTCTGCTGCCGATGTCCTTTTCCGCGTCCGGCTATCGAACCTTGGGGACCGGTAAGCTTGGTCCGAACCGATCCTGTTTCGAAACGTTTCAAGAATTCGAGCAACGATGGAGTCCGTTATCCGGCAAGCAAGAGGCTGAGTACACGTCAGAAGAACTGCCCAGCAAAGGTAGTGAGCATCCGCGTCATGTCGTCGTCCATCAGGGCAAATGTTACGTTTTGCCGCTGAACGGAATGCCGTCGGATCGAACCCCCGATGAGTCCAGTGGTGAATCGTTTGATTGGGGACCGTTTGATGTTCCCGATTCGGACTTTGGCGATACGAAAATTACCGATTGGGCGATCACCCGACTCAAGGAACCTGTCGATCAACCTTGGTTTCTAGGCGTCGGCTACTATCGGCCTCACCAGCCGTTGTGGGCGCCCCAGCGATTTTTCGACCGATTCGAGAATTCGCCGGGACGATTGCCTCCGATTCGCGAAGATGACTTGGACGATCTGGGTGACGCGGGCAAGCGTTGGGCGTTGACTCCCGTCACGTCCGGCGCTCATTCGACGGTTGTCAAATTCGATCAATGGCAGGCCGCAATCGAAGCCTATTTGGCGTGTGTCACCTATGTCGATCACGAGATCGGACGCTTGCTGGATGTGCTGGACCAGACCGGCAAGTCCCAAGACACATTGATCGTTCTTTGGTCGGATCACGGTTGGCATCTCGGTGAAAAACAGCACTGGGGCAAATGGACCGGATGGGAACGAGCGACGAAAGTTCCATTGATCATGGTGCCGCCAAAATCCCAAGCATCCGAATACGCGCCGGCCGGATCACGATGTGACCAACCGGTAAACCTGATCGATATTTACCCGACGTTGGTCGAGATTTGTGACGTGACCGCTCCGCCTCATGATCTGGACGGTCGATCACTTGTTCCACTGATGCGGCGACCCGACGCGCATACCGACCGTCAATCGGTCACCATGTTCAACCCTGGAAACGGCTCACTGCGAACCGAACGTTGGCGGTACATTCGTTATGCCGACGGAACCGACGAACTGTACGATTTGGAACAGGATCCCAACGAGTGGGATAATCTGTCCGGTTCTCCGCAACACAAGGACCAACAGGATGCGCTGCGGCGAGCCTTGATCCCTTATGTTCAGGATTCCGAGACGCAGAATCCCGACGTTCACAACCCCGACCTTCAGACGCCCAGCGTCATTCAGACCGAATTACCTCACTGAGTCCTATGAGAACGGTAAAATTGTTGTTGATCGCAATGATCACTTGCTGTGTGTTCCCGCTATTGGTTCGCGGTGCGGAGGGCAAGCCGAATGTGTTGCTGATTTGCGTTGACGATCTGAGGCCAGAATTGGCATGCTTTGGCGTGGACTATATCCATTCGCCGAACATTGACCAACTCGCGGCCCAAGGCAGAATCTTTAGGCGTCACTACGTTCAAGCACCAACCTGTGGCGCGTCGCGATACGCTTTGCTGACGGGGCGCTATGGCAGCGCCAGCAACAACGCGTTGTTTGGGCGTGCCGCGGAGATGAAAAAGCAGAGCTCTTCGGTTCCGCCAAGTATGCCTGCCTGGTTTCGACGCCACGGCTATACAACGGTCTCGGTCGGGAAAGTCTCGCATCATCCAGGCGGGATGGGAGGTGATCGGTGGGATGACCCATCCGAACTCGAGATGCCCGATTCCTGGGATCGTCATCTGCTGCCTGCCGGACCGTGGCAAGATCCACGCGGTTGGATGCACGGATTGGCCAACGGCGAAATTCGTTACGATGCCAAGCAACCTGGCGGACGCGTGGAAATGGACGTGTTCCAGGCGGTCGAGGGCCCAGACTCGATTTATCCCGATGGCGTTTCGGTCGACGAGGCGCTGCGGCAAATCGATACGCTCGCCGATGAGCGTGAGAAGCCATTCTTTTTAGCCGTTGGCATTTTGCGTCCGCATTTACCCTTTGGTGCTCCCGCTAAGTATCTGGCACCGTACGCTGATGCCGAACTGCCGTCGACACCACATCCGTCCAAACCCGACGGGAAAACCACATGGCACAGTTCGGGCGAGTTCATGAAATACGATCGATCAGGGCGCGATCCAAATTTAGATCCCGAGTTCGCGATCGAAGTCCGCAAGCACTATGCCGCCTGTGTCAGCTACGCAGACGCACAGGTCGGACGATTGATGCAACAACTGCGTGCAGCCGGTGCCGCCGACAACACGATCGTGATTCTGTGGGGCGATCACGGATGGCATCTTGGCGAACACGCGATTTGGGGCAAGCACTGTCTGTTCGAAGAATCATTGCGTTCGCCACTGATCGTTTCACATCCAGGGATCGATCATCCCGGCGAGGCCACCGATTCAATCGTGGAAACCATCGACGTCTTCCCCACCCTCTGCGAGCTGACCGGTGTCGAAACGCCCGACTTCGTCCAAGGTGTTTCGTTACGACCGTTGCTGGCCGATGCGACTTCCTCCGGTCATCCCGCAATCGCCTATCGGTCCAAAGCAACCACGATTCGTACCGACAAGCATCGATTGATCCTTCATGATGACGGATTCGCTGAGTTGTATGACCATACAACGGCTGCGAAGGAAACCCGCAACATTGCCGACGCCAACCCCATGCTGGTCAAAGAACTGTCTGACCAGATGAAAGAGAGACTGCAGCGTTAACGGGCCCGCAAGTTAGCAAGCCTGCACGTTAGCAAGCCCGCAAGCTAACGGGCCTTCGGATTAACGGGCCTGCAAGTTAACGGGCCCGCAGATTAACGAGCCTGCAGATTAACCGGCCTGCACGTTCGGTAACATTAGTAATCGTTGCCGTTCAAGCTTTCCGCGACACTTTCCAGCCAGGTGTTTAGCTTGCTTTTCAGCTTACCGGCTCTTGCCGACTCTTGATCAATCAAGTCGACCGATTCGGCTTTGTCGTTGGCTAAGTTGTAAAGCTCCCACGCGATGCCTTGTTTGTCATTTTGGATGCGATGGATTTTCCAGTCACCGTCAATCAGAGCCGCGTGTCCTGGGAACTCTTCGGTCGAATGTGGCGGGTTGGGCAGGTCAGCGGCGTGCAGGCTGGATTCATGCGGCGGCAGATCCTTGCCCGCATTTTGCGCCGTCAACAATTCTGTCATCCACTCTGCTGCCGGCGTGCCGATGCCTTTCGCATCGGTATCCCAAAACGCGATTGGCTGTGGGCGTTGTGAGACTTGTTGATTGATCAGTGGTACGAGGCTGATTCCATCAAGCGGAGGTTGGTTGGCGATTTCTACACCTGTGATTTCGGTGATGGTCGGGTAGATATCGCTGGTGACGCAGCGCATGTCTGTCACGCGGGGCTGCGTGATCTTGGCGGGCCATTCCAAAATCGCCGGGACCAGCAAGCCGCCTTCATAGACGTCACCCTTGTCGCCTCGATGTCCGCCGGTATTGCCGATCTTTGGTAAGGCGCCGTTGTCGCTGCAATACCACAGAATCGTGTTCTCGCGGATGCCCAGATCGCTCAAGCTGTTTCGCAGTTTTCCGAAAGCGCGATCCATTCCTGTGATTTCGCCGTAGAAGTGTTGCAGCTTTTCGGGCTGGTCGTCGTACAGTTTGCGATCTTCTTCCGCGGCCAAGTGCGGGTGATGCGGCGAGCCGAACCAGACCACGGCCAAGAACGGTTTTTCGCTCTCGCAAGATTCTTTCATCCAGTCGATCGCGGCGTCGACCGCAATGATTGAACTTTCACCCTGAAACTGTACCGCCTTGCCGCCGAGGGACAGGATCGGATCGTTGTCATAAAAATTCGGAGCACTTAGCCAGTGGTCAAAACCATTCTTGCCCGGATTGGACGGACTTTGGTTGCGGACGCTGCCAAGATGCCACTTGCCAAAATGCGCGGTTGCGTAGCCGGCCGTCTTGACCGCTTCGGCAATCGTTGTCTCTTGCGGTCGCATGGGATAGCCCCATTTGAAAACGCCCATCCGGTTCGGCGTTCGTCCCGTCATCACGCTTGCGCGGGTCGGCGAACAAACTGGCGCGGCGGCATAGAATTGATCAAAACGCAGACCTGTCGCGGCAGCCTCGTCAAAGTTCGGCGTCTTCAGGACGTCATGGCTGTTGTACGCCATGTCGCCCCAACCTTGGTCATCGGCCATCACCAGCACGATATTCGGTTTTGATTCTTCGGCGGCAGCGGTGACGGCAGCAAACAAACAGGCAAAGGCGAGAACGAAAATTCGGTCGATCATGGTGAGGCCGGAAATTTGGTGGGGCGAAACAGGAAGGGTTGACCAGTATATCCGAAGTCCGATTGTTGATGACGCCCTCGCTCAAGCTGCATTCGGAAATGGCCGACGATCAAATGACCGCATCGAAGAGGTCAGGCAGCAAATATCAGCAACGTGAAATACGTCTTTCGTTTGCATCGCTCTTGATTCTTGTTTGATGCATCCGAACGGATGGTTCGCCGTGTCAAACCCGGCAGTCATCTCGATGGGGAATGTCGCAAAAGCGACGGGGCGTCAATGAGTCCGGGCGCCCCGTCGGGGAAGCGATCCGCAAGGCGAAGGGGCAAATGAAGCGGTCGCTGGTTGAAAATGACCCGCATGATCGCACGAAGCGGTAAATTTATGGTTAGGGCCTCACCCATGGGGGGCGGGCGATTTCGGTGTCGTGTTTGCCGACAATTCCGGTTTTTTGCCGTATTCCGCCACCGTATCGTCGACTGTTCGAACCGCCGGGCCGGTTGGCCATCCTGGATGTGCGGTTCGACCTACTATTTACCGCATAATCGTCCTAGACTCTGGACGATGAAGTCGGGGTTCCCGGACTGTCTTTTTCACTTCAATCAACCGATACAGCGATCAGAAATTATGAGCGATCTGTGCGACGCACCTTCCACCAACGCGATCTCGACCGCCGAAGACGTACTGGCCAGCCTGCCGATCGAACTGCGACGACACCTGACGATCTCGTTGGGGCATGACGCTCGCGAGGTCGATCTATCGTATCTGTATCGCGCACTTTCGATCGCGGCTCGCGACCGTCTGGTTCCGGGTTGGCAACGGACTCGCGCTCGCATGAAGCAGAGTGACGGTCGCAAGGTCTATTATCTGTCCTTGGAATTTCTGATCGGGCGTTCGCTCACCAACGCGATTCAGAATCTGGATTTGGATGACGATGCGAGACTCGCACTTCATCAGTTCGGCGTCGAAATGGAAGAGGTCGCAGAGGAAGAGCTTGACGCCGGTCTGGGCAACGGTGGCTTGGGACGATTGGCGGCATGCTTTCTCGACAGTTGTGCGAACATGAAACTGCCTGTTGTCGGATACGGGATCCGATACGAGTACGGCATGTTTCATCAGCACATCGAGAACGGCCGACAAGTCGAGGATCCCGATCACTGGCTGCGCGACGGTAACCCCTGGGAAATTGAACGTCCCGAATCGGCGCGACAAATTCGGTTCTATGGACACACCGAACCCTATCACGACGACTCAGGTGTGCGCCGCACACGATGGGCTAACACGCAAGATGTTGTCGCCTTTCCCTTTGACATGCCGATTCCCGGTTACCGCAATGACACCGTCAATACACTTCGGCTTTGGAAAGCGACGACCACGGACGTATTCGATCTAAACGAATTCAATGCGGGCAGTTACCCCGAAGCGGTGGCGTCAAAGACTTCGGCCGAACAAATTTCGATGGTGCTGTACCCGAACGATTCCAGCGAAAACGGAAAAGAGCTGCGGCTAAAACAACAATACTTCTTGGTGTCGGCCAGCTTGCAAGACGTGATCGCCCAGTGGGTCAACGAACACGGCGATGACTTTACCGATTTCGGCAAGAAGAATTGCTTTCAGCTGAACGATACCCACCCTGCTTGCGCGGTACCCGAGTTGATGCGGTTGCTGATGGACGAGCACGGCCTGGAATGGGATGAAGCTTGGGGCATCACCACCGAGTGCATGGCCTATACAAACCACACGTTGTTGCCCGAGGCACTCGAACGCTGGTCGGTGAATCTGTTCAGTCGACTGCTGCCGCGTTTGCTCGAGATTATCTACGAGATCAATGAGCGTTTCTTGAAATTGGTCGACAAGCAATGGCCGGGCGACGTCGGAATGCGCCGGAAGATGTCGTTGATCGAAGAAGGCGACAACCCGCATATTCGAATGGCTTACCTGGCCATCGTCGGCAGCTTTTCGATCAACGGGGTTGCCGGACTGCATACCGAATTGCTGAAGGCCGGCTTGTTCTCGGATTTTTATACCCTGTGGCCCGAGCGGTTCAACAATAAGACCAACGGTGTGACCCAGCGGCGCTGGCTGGCTCATTGCAACCCGGGACAACGCGACTTGATGAACGAAGCGATTGGCGACGGATGGCTAAACGATCTGAGTGAGATTTCCAAGTTGAAACCGTTCGCCAAGGACGCCGGTTTTTGCAAGAAATGGGCCGAAACCAAACTTGCCAATAAGCGAGACCTCATTAGCTATGTCCAGCAAAACACGGGCGTCACGTTTAACGAAGATGCATTGTTCGACGTTCAGGTCAAGCGGATTCACGAGTACAAGCGTCAATTGCTGAACGTCTTGCATGTGATTCACTTGTACGACCGGATCACGCGTGATGATTCTAAAGGCATGGTCCCGCGTTGTGTCTTGATCGGCGGTAAAGCCGCTCCGGGATATCACGTGGCAAAGCTGATCATCAAGCTGATCAATGATGTTGCAGCCGTTGTCAACAAAGAACCGAAATGTAAAGACTTGCTAAAGTTGGTGTACCTTCCCAACTATCGCGTCTCGGCCATGGAAGTGATTTGTCCGGCAACCGAGTTGTCCGAGCAGATTTCCACCGCAGGTAAAGAGGCATCGGGGACTGGTAACATGAAATTCATGATGAACGGTGCGTTGACGATCGGAACGCTGGACGGTGCGAACATCGAAATTCGCGACAACGCCGGCGCGGATAATTTCTTTCTGTTTGGACTCGACGCTGCCGGCGTCCAGAAAACGAAAAAAGACTACCGCCCCAATGAAATCATCGCGGCCGACCCAGACATCACGCGAGTCATGCAATTGTTAGAAGGCGGAAAGTTCAACTCGGACCAACCGGGTCTTTTCGATTTGTTGACAGCGGGTCTTCGAAGTGCTCACGATCCTTGGTTGACCATTGCCGACCTTCGCAGCTACATCGACACCCAGCACGAAGTCAACGAGGCTTACAAAGACCCACAAAGCTGGATCGAAAAGAGTATCATCAATACCGCGAGCAGTGGGTGGTTCTCGAGTGATCGTACGATCGGTGAATACGCGTCGGACATTTGGAAAGTCCAACCATTGCAGTCGTAAATAGGTGAATGCCTAAGCGGTCGATGCCGCAGTTTTACGGCGTCGTGACGGCAACTGCAATGTAAAGGTACGCGATGGATTCCTCGGTTTTTTGTGGCTGTATTCCTGCGTTGATGACGCCATGTTCTCAGGATCACGTGCCATGCTTTGATGCATTGGTTCGCAAGGCCGCATTGCTGATCGATACCGGTATGAACGCCGTCGTGTATTGCGGCTCGATGGGCGACTGGCCATTGCTGACCGATTCACAGCGGCAAGAGGGTGTCCAGCGACTGGTGCAGGCGGGTATCCCCGTCATTGTCGGCACGGGTGCCCAGAGTTCCGCCGCCGCGGCAGCGCACGCGGCGCATGCCGCGGACGTTGGCGCATCGGGATTGATGGTCATTCCGCGACTTCTTTCGCGAGCCACGTCGCAAGCGGCCCAGCGGGACCATTTCGCAAGAATCTTTGATGCGGCACCACAGTTGCCCGCCGTGATCTACAACAGTCCTTACTACGGCTACGAAACCAGAGCGGATTTGTTCTTCGATCTGCGCCGCGAGTTTTCTAACCTTGTCGGTTTCAAAGAGTTCGGCGGTGCCGCATCTCTTAGCTATGCCGGTGAACACATCACTCATGCCGACGATGACGTGTTATTGATGGCCGGCGTCGATACGCAAGTGTTTCACGGGTTCGTGCACTGTGGCGCGGTGGGTGCCATCACGGGCATCGGCAATTGTTTGCCGGTACAAGTGTTGCGTTTGGTTTCGCTGTGCCAGCGGGCCGCCCGAGGTGACCACAATGCCCGCCGATTGGCGCAAGAATTGACCGAGGCGATCGCTGTCTTGTCATCTTTTGACGAAGGGCCGGACCTGGTGCTGTATTACAAGTACCTTTTGGTTTTGCTAGGCGACGAGGATTATCGTTGGCACTTCAATGAAACCGACCGGCTGAGTGCGAGCCAAGCCGTTTACGCGGAAAAACAGCTGAATCAGTTTCTAAATTGGTGGCAGTCTTGGCCGGGAAGTGAAGACTCGCCGCAAGACGGCGGTTTGTGATGTTCCAGCGCATCGAAGTTGTTGACTCGCACACCTGCGGTGAACCAACGCGAGTGGTTGTCGACGGCGGCCCCGATCTGGGCGACGGCTCTCTGCAGCAGCAACTGGCGCGGTTCCAACAGTCGTTTGACGACTATCGCAAAGCGGTGGTGAACGAGCCTCGTGGCAGCGATGTCGTTGTCGGTGCCCTGCTCTGCCGACCGCAGGATCCCGACTGCGCCGCGGGCGTGATTTTCTTTAACAACGTTGGCTTTTTGGGGATGTGTGGTCACGGCATGATCGGTGTGGTTGCGACACTGCAGCACCTTGGCCGCATTGATCAAGGGGTGTCACGAATCGAGACACCGGTCGGCGTTGTTACGGTGACGCTGCGCGACGATCAATCCGTATCAATTCAGAACGTTCCCAGTTATCGCCTTGCCAAATCCGTCTCGATCGATGTGGATGGAATCGGTGCGGTATCCGGAGACGTGGCCTGGGGGGGCAACTGGTTTTACCTTGTTCGTGAACCGATGATCGAGATGCAATCCACTAGCCGTAAGACGTTGCTGCAGACTGCGTCGGCGATCCGGCGAGCCATCAATCAACAAGGTTACCCGGACGTGGATCATGTCGAATTGTTCGGCGCACCCATCGCACCGGATTCAGATTCACGTAATTTCGTCTTGTGTCCGGGATTTCAATACGATCGCTCGCCGTGCGGAACCGGCACGAGTGCCAAGTTGGCCTGCCTGGCTGCCGATGGCGAGCTGAGGCCTGGGCAAACCTGGACACAAGAAGGCATTCTGGGCACCGTTTTTCACGGCAGCTTCGAGTGGATGGATGAATCCGAAGGAAAAATTGTGCCGACCATCAACGGCAGGGCTCATCTGGTTTCTGAGGCGACACTGTTGCTTGACCCAAGCGACCGGTTCTGTTGGGGAATCGAAGCGGATCAAGTTTGAACGAGGAATATCGGATTGGCAAAACGTGTCGTGATCATCGGCGGCGGCGTGATCGGCTTATGCGCCGCATGGTACTGCACTCGCCGGGGCATGCAGGTCACCGTGATCGATCAAAATCAGCCACGTCGCGACGGTTGCTCCTTTGGCAATGCGGGCATGTTGGTGCCCAGTCATGTCGTTCCGCTTGCAGCACCGGGGATGATTCGGTTGGGGCTGAAATGGATGTGGGATCCGAAATCGCCCTTCTATATTCATCCACGTGCGTCGTGGGACTTGCTGCGTTGGTTATGGCAGTTTCGGAATCATTGTTCGTCACGTCATGTTCAGCGATCGGCGCCACTGCTGCGTGAAATGCATTTTCGCAGCCGATCGCTGTACGAGGAATTGCAATCGTCGCTGCCCGACGGATTCGGTCTGCAGCAACGTGGGTTGGTGATGCTGTGTAAAACGCAGGCGGGATTGGACGAAGAAGCAAAGACGGCCGAATTGGCAAATCGCTTTGACGTGCCCGCTTCCGTTTTATCCGCCGAGGAAACCGCGGTCCTGGATCCCGACGTCACGATGGATGTGGCCGGCAGCGTCTACTATTCGCAGGATTGTCACCTGTCGCCGGATCGCTTGATGAACAGTTTGCAGCGCAGCCTTGTCAGTCAGGGATGCCGCTTTCTCTGGAATCGACACGTTCGTGATTTCATCAGCTCTGGTCGCCGGGTGCATGCGGTCGCCGACGATCAGGACGAAATTCCCGCCGATGAAATCGTTTTGTCTGGTGGCGTTTGGACGATGGAACTGGCCAAGGCTTTGGGGATATCGATTCCGATGCAAGCGGGAAAGGGCTACAGCGTGACACTGGATCGTCCGGTACAGCAACCGCGACTGTGTTCGCTGTTGCATGAAGCTCGCGTTGCGGTGACACCGATGGGCGATTCCCTGCGCGTCGGTGGGACAATGGAAATGGCCGGTAACGATCTCTCGGTTTCGCGCGGGCGCGTGCAGGGAATCATCGACGCGATGCCCAAATACTTTCCGGCGTTCGATGTTGAGGATTTCGCCCGGCTGCAACCTTGGGTCGGGCTGCGGCCCTGTTCGCCCGATGGATTGCCCTACCTCGGTCGTACATCGAAATGGGAAAACGTCATGACGGCAACCGGGCACGCGATGATGGGGATAAGCTTGGCGGCGGTTTCTGGTTCTTTGGTTTCCGAACTGGTCGCGCGCGAAACGCCACGTTTGCAGTCGTTACAATTGCTCTCGCCTGATCGCTTCCAGTGAAGACCGAATCATGGGTTGCATGACTTTTTCAAACGCAAAGGGATAGTTTCGGATGGCTAAAATTGTGAATGTCGCTATGGTCGGACTTGGTTTCGGTGCCGAATTTATTCCGATCTATCAGGCTCACCCCAACACAAACGTTGTCGCGATTTGCCGGCGCAACGAGCAGGCACTGCAAGAATCGGGAAAGCAATTCGGAATCGAAAAACGATACAACGATTTCGATGACGTATTGGCCGACCACGAAGTCGATTTCGTTCACATCAACAGCCCGATTCCGGACCATGCCTGGATGTCGCTAAAAGCTCTGGATGCGGGAAAGCACGTGATGTGTACCGTGCCGATGGCGACGACCATAGGCGAATGCGAACAGATCGTTAACAAGGTCAAAGAAACAGGCCTGAAATACATGATGGCTGAAACGGTGGTCTACAGCCGTGAGTTTTTGTTCATCAAAGACATGTACGAAAAAGGCGAGCTGGGGAAAATTCAGCACTTGGCCGCTTCGCATCCGCAGGACATGGACGGTTGGCCGGATTATTGGCAGCGAATGATTCCCATGCACTACGCCACGCACGTCGTCAGCCCCTGTCTGGGACTTGTCAACGGGCTCGCCGAGTACGTCAGCTGTTTCGGCAGCGGCACCGTGCGAGAGGACATTGCCGAAAAGTCCGGCAATAAATTCGCGGTCGAGTCATGCCACATCAAGATCAAAGACAGTGACGTGGCGGCCCATATTTGGCGATTCTTGTATGACGTCGCACGTCAGTACCGTGAAAGCTTTGACGTGTACGGCACCAAGAAAAGTTTCGAGTGGACGCTGATTGAGAACGAACCGCACGTCATCCACACCGCAAAGAAGCCCGAGCCGGAAATCCCCGAGAAAGTCGAAGTGCCAGATTTTGCGCATCTTCTGCCGCCAGAAATTCAAAAGTTCACCTTGCCGCAAGAAATCCACGATGCCGAACACTTGTCGTTTGTTCAAGGCGGCGGTCACGGCGGATCGCACCCGCATTTGGTGAACGAGTTTACCGATGCACTGCTGAATGACCGTGACCCATGGCCCAATGCGGTTACCAGTGCGAATTGGACCTGTGTCGGTATCTGCGCGCACGAATCAGCGATTCGCGGTGGCGAAAAAATCGGGCTGCCCGATTTTACGCTCAAGCAATAACACGCGCGTCGTGGCTGGTTAGAATGTGGACCCCCCAATTCCCAACCCGATTCCACAAGCCCGCTCGCAATGAAATATAGACTTGATGTTTGTCGATGCCTGATTGTTTTCGCCTTGTTTTTTATGGCGTCCTACGGTTCGTCCGTTCACAGCCAACAGCGGCGTGATCCGATCCGCTTGACCCACGGTCCAATGTTAGGCCAACCGACCGCGACTTCAGTGGTCGTTTGGGCGCGAACGTCCGAGGCAGGTGAGTTCACCGTGCGTTATGGCACCGAGCCCGACGCGATGGATCAGGTCAGCGCGGTTGCGACGACCAAAAATGATGACGACAACACCGGCGTGGCCCAACTCGTCGGACTGAAACCCGATACTCGCTATCACTATCAAGTCTGGGTCAACGAACGTCCGCATGGGTTGCCGGGAACATTCTTGACGCTGCCCAGCGCCGATGAGTCTCGCAACGCCGAGCACAATCCGAAAGGACTGTTTAATTTTCGATTTCAAATTGGTTCGTGCGCCAACCAGAATCCGCTGCACGGCGGCGGTCACCGGGCAACCACCTACGAGCATTTGAACAAAGATTGGGCCGACAAAGTTCACTTTCACATCATGAACGGGGATTGGCTGTACGAAGAGTTACGAACTTATCCGCCGGAAGCTTGGCGTCTGGTGCAGGGGTTAGCCGAATTCCCGCTAGCGGTTCAAGTCATGCCGACGATCGTCGGCGTTTGGGAAAATTACAAACTGTACCTTAGTCGCGGCGATGCATTGGCCGATTGGCATCGCAACATGCCGAGCTACTTTACCTTCGATGATCATGAATTGATTAATGACATCTGGGGCTCCGCGGAATCGGGAAAGCGTCATCGCCGCACCGTGTTTCGTGACATCGGAACGAAAGCTTGGTTTGACTATCTCGGTTGGGCAAACCCGATGGAACACGATCATCCAATCCATTTTGGTAAAGCCTCGATGAAAGCGGGCAGCGACTTATTGGTCGATCCCAACACAGATTTTACCAAGTTGCCACTTTCCGAAATGACAAACTTGCACGTTCATTGGGGCACCCCCGAGGCCGGCGTCAATGACATGATTTATGACAACGACGAGGGCAACAAGAACTCGTACGTGTATGACATCGTCGAAGTCGTTGACCCGCATACGGTGCGCGTGCACATGCCGGCGAAAGTTGACGACAATGATTTGAGTTACTCGATCGGCCGGCGTAGTTACGGAAAGTTTCGGGTTTCGAACTGCGAGTTTTATTTGATCGACACCCGCGGTGACCGCGACATGCACGATGTCAGCCAGCGAGATAAGCCGGGCGTCTCCATGATCGGCAAACCGCAGCGGGAATGGCTGCTGCGATCGATGAAGGAAAGCGATGCTGATTTTTTCTTTGTCGTTTCGACCGTTCCCTTCATGATTCCGCACTCAGGTGCCGGTGGATTCGAAGCCGATGCTGCGAACAAAGAGGAAGCCTGGACGGGATTCTTTGACGAGCGCGAGATGTTGATCAATGAGTGGGAAAAGCTCGGCAAGAAGGTGTTTGTGATGACCGGTGATCTGCATAATAGTTTTGCGATCAAGGTCACTGATAACGTCTGGGAATTCTGTTGCGGGCCGCACAACAGTGTGAACCATGTACCTGAGCTTGACGAAAGCGATCGGCCGGCGACTGGCAAATTTAAATTCGGTCCGCGTGAGTGCGATATTCGCTGGAGCAGTTACATCTTGGCCGATTTGCCACGGCTGGAACGCCTGTATCCACATTTTTGTGTCGTTCAGGTCAACAACGTTTTTAACATGCCGCAAAAGCTTGGTGATAAACGCTTGGTTGCCTATCCGCATCCACAAGTCGTCTTTCAATATTATGACGGACGTACCGGCGAATTGGCCTACGCAGAAGCGATCTCACTGGATCGCGAGTGAGACGAGCGTCGAATGAGAACGTAGGCCGGAACAAGCCCGTGTGCTGTTCCGACCTGCGATTGCGATCAGCTCAACTGGTGACGGCCAGCTGCCAATGGCCGTCATGAGTTCACTTGATGGTGCGTCTATTGATGCGCCCCAGCAGCAGCTTCTTTGAACGCGGCAAACTCTTTGATCGTCTTTTCGGCGTGATCGTGGATCTGCTTGACGACGTCAGGATCATCGGAGGTTAGCAAAGAGACCATTCCGAAATCGGTGTTGATCTCCTGTTCTTTCGCTCCGGATTTTTTCAATGCCATGTGCGAATTGCAGAATCCACACAACTGCATGTCTTTTCCGGTCTCGAACAGCTTTGCCGATGCTTGCATGTTTTTATGTATGGCATCGACCATCTGGCGGTGTTCTTTGGGGACCACGGATGCGGATAGTAATCCGCTTTCGATTTTGTGCGTTTCCCAGGTGACGTTTTGCATCACATCCATGTGCTTTGACATGTGCTTGCAGATTTCACAGTTCTGCATGTCTAGCCATGGTTTTTCGTTGTGATGATCGGCGACAGCTGTGGTCAACAACAGTGCGGTGATCGCAACGGTTACGGTGAAGCGTTTCATCGGTCTTCTCGAAAAGGAGGATAAGCGTTGGCGTGACGGTGCAGGTCGTCACGCCAGGATTCACGGATTCTATCGCCGCGGATTCCACAAAGGAAATGATTTTTATCCCCGCACACGAGTTCAGCGTGATACCGTTGTTTGAAATTCGGCTGTGCGAAATTTGTGCCAAGTCACGCATTGTGCACGGTACCGTCGGATCGACCGACACGTGTGTCACTTGCTTGCTTTGCAGAGGACGATTGCTTTCACGACACGGTCGATACCGATTGTGTTGACTCGAGATTTGCCTCGCAAGCATTTCAACACGCGTCAGCGGACCCTTTCATTCGCGACGGGCGATCGCGATTTTGATTCCCTGCTGTTTGGGTGACCGGCTTCCGTTTGTCGACGCTATCGACCGTGCGCGCTGTCGACCGACTGCGCTGTCGACCGACTGCGCTGTCGCCTGACTGCGCTGTCGCCTGACTGCACTGTCGCCTGACTGCACTGTCGTCCACCGAGAACGCTGACAATCCAGCGTTTCAGCGTTCACGAAACGGATGCGATATAAGCCGGATCGTCTCTCGAAATCTCGTCTCAGGACATCGCGTTGATGGCGGCGTTCAACGTCTCGCTGGGACGCATGACCGCTTGCGTTTTTGTCTCATCGGGATCGTAGTATCCACCGATGTCGACCGGTTTGCCTTGGATTCCGTTCAGCTCGTTGACAATCTTTTCTTCGCCGCTTGTCAGCGTCTTGGCCAACGTTGCAAACTGGGCTGCGAGTTCGGCATCCTTGGTCTGTGCCGCTAATGCCTGAGCCCAGTACATCGCCAGGTAAAAATGGCTGCCTCGGTTATCCAACTCGCCGGCTTTGCGTGACGGTGACTTGTCATTGTTCAAGTACTGGCTGGTGGCTTGATCGAGCGTCTCGGCCAGCACCAAAGCTTTCGCGTTTCCAGTTTTCGTGCCGAGGTCTTCAATCGAAACGGCTAGCGCCAGGAACTCGCCCAGTGAATCCCAACGCAAATGGTTTTCTTCCAGCAACTGTTCGACATGCTTGGGCGCGGATCCGCCGGCACCGGTTTCGAACAGCCCGCCGCCGGCCAGCAGCGGCACGATCGAAAGCATCTTGGCACTGGTGCCGAGTTCTAAAATCGGAAACAAGTCGGTCAGGTAATCTCGCAACACATTGCCCGTGACCGAAATTGTGTCCTGCCCGTCTTTGGCACGCTGGCAGGTATACCGTGTCGCTTGGATGGGCGACATGATTTGAATCTCTAGGCCATCGGTGTCATGATCCGGCAAGTAGGCATGCACCTTTTCAATCAGGTTCGCATCGTGCGCGCGGTCTTTGTCGAGCCAAAAGATCGCCGGTGCTCCCGTGGCACGCGCGCGGGTGACGGCGAGTTTGACCCAGTCGCGGATCGGCAAGTCTTTGGTCTGACACATCCGCCAGATGTCGCCTTGACCAACCTTGTGTTCCATCAGTGTGGTGCCGGCTTGATCGACGACTCGTACGGTCCCGTCGGCGGGGATTTCAAATGTCTTATCGTGTGAACCATACTCTTCGGCCTTCTGGGCCATCAGCCCGACGTTGGAAACCGTGCCCATCGTGGTCACGTCGAACGCGCCGTGTTCTTTACAGAAATCGATTGTCGCTTGATAAACACCGCTATAGCAACGATCGGGAATGACGGCCTTGGTGTCGTGCAGTTGCCCGTCGATCCCCCACATTTTCCCGGACGAACGGATTGCGGCCGGCATCGATGCATCGATGATGACATCGCTGGGAACATGCAGATTGGTGATGCCTTTGTCCGAATTGACCATTGCCAGTCCCGGACGACTTTCATAGACCGCATTGATGGCCGACGAGATTTTGGACGCTTCGTCCGCGGGCAGTTCCTTGATTTTGTCCAGCACATCGCCGAGTCCGTTGTTCGGATCGACGCCGATCTCATCCAGTTTCGAACCGAATTGTTCGAAGACGTCTTTGTAATAAACACGGACCGCATGGCCAAAGATGATCGGGTCGGACACCTTCATCATCGTCGCTTTCAGGTGCAGCGAGAGCAGCACACCGCTTGATTTCGCGTCCGAGATTTCTCGCTCTAAAAAGTCAACGAGTGCTTTGCAACTCATGACCGAAGCATCGATCACCTCACCGGCTTGCAATTGCAGGCTGTCTTTCAAGACGGTTGTTTGACCGTCGTCGCCTTGCAGTTCGATGCGAACGGCACCCGCATCGGCCATCACGTGTGACTTTTCGCTTCCGTAAAAGTCACCTGCGGTCATCGAGGCGACATGCGTTTGCGAATCGCTGCTCCACGCGCCCATCGAGTGCGGGTGTGCTTTGGCGTATTCCTTGACCGGAGCGGCGACGCGTCGGTCCGAGTTGCCTTCGCGAAGAACCGGGTTCACGGCGCTGCCGAGTACTTTGGAATAGCGTGCCCGAACGTCTTTTTCTTCGTCGGTGGTGGGTTCCTCGGGAAATGCAGGAACGGCATAGCCGTGGTCATTCAGTTCGGCAATCGCTTCGACTAACTGAGGAATTGAAGCGCTGATGTTCGGCAGTTTGACGATATTGGCGTGTGATTGTTTGGCCAATTCGCCCAGCTCGGAAAGTGCGTCGCTGCGACGTTGTGCCTCAGTCAGTTTTTCTGGAAAACTGGACAGGATGCGGCCGGCGAGCGAGATGTCTTGCAGTTCGATGTTGATCCCGGCGGCGGACGTGAAGGCCCGGATGATGGGCAGCAAAGAAACCGTTGCCAAGGCGGGGGCTTCATCCGTACGGGTATAGACAATATTCGAGGTAGAATCGGGCATCTTCATCTTTCGTTTGCATCGGTAGCCCGCCGCGGTGCTGCTTTAGAATTCGCATTCGCGATGACAGCGGACGGGCGATCAAAAGGGCAACGGTCGCTGCCAATATCTTCGCGCCGATCGCATGAAATGGGAAGCGGTGATGCATGACCGAAGATGGCGAACCGACGCTACGGCTGGCCCATTTCATACATCTCTCGAATCTCATCGGCCGAGAGGACTTCGCCCAGCAACGCAAATTCATCGATGCTGCCGTTCAGATTGCGAATCGCAAACGATTCATCCGGCTTTGTGGGCAGCGACCAATTGCCGATCGTCGCCCTGCCGATCCGCGTGGTGGAAACCAGTTGCTGATCGGGGATCGATTCCTGGGAAAGCTGGGTCCCGTTGACGTAGTGCGTTGTTCGTTTGCGCTGCACATCGTAAGTGGTTGCCAAGTGCAGCCATTGTCCGCTCATCGAGGGTTGCCAAAACGGTGGTGACAAGACCGGACGGTGTACTTGACCGCCATCTTGAGCGCTGACGCGAACCGACAAGAACAGTTGCCCCGTGTCGAGAATCTGCCAGTGGGGCTCGCCCTGTTGATAGTTGTCGGTCAGGAACAACGAGTTGTACCATCGATCCAGGCTGTCGATCTTTACCCAGCATGCCAGCGTCAGCGAGCCATGTTCGCCAGGGATTTGGACACGTAATCGATCACCTGGGCGTTTGAATTCTAATGCTCCCTTGTGTCGCCATCGTCCCGTGGTGTATTTCGCACCGACAATGGCACCGTCGAGTTCTGGATTCGCCGGATGGTTCGAATTGGCAAGTTTCCGTTCCCAGGGCTCGGGCGAATCGAAGGCGTAGTACGCGATCATTGACGGCCGCCGCCGCAGTTGACGGCTGTATGCCTGCCATCGCTGGTGCCTTGCATCGGTTTGGTCTTCGTCACGGATGGCCATGTGCGCAATGTCGACGAACTTCTCAGGCGTCAATTCAGAAGGCGCCAAATCGCCAGTCGGATTCCGAATGAATGACTGGCCTTTGGTGACCAGTTTCTTTTCGGTGTCGGGCCGATGCAGTTCGACTTCGCCATCAAAAACTTGCACGTCCGCGCCGGCATCCGAAACGGACAAGCCAAACTCGGTGCCCAGATCCACCACGCGCATGTCGTCGACCTTCAGCTCGAATCCTCGCGCCGCTGGCGGCACCTGTGCTCGCAGTCGCCCGCGGATGACTCGCGCGTGAGTGGTCGATTCTAGTTCAAGCATTGCCGGTCCTTCGACGATGACTGTCGCCCCGCAAAAGAATTCGACCTGTGCGAAACCGGATTCGATCGCAAGCGGTCCCGGCATCAAAGCCTCTCCGACCGCCGCTCGTTGAGAATCATCCGCCCATGCCACGTCGACCAAGCGGGTGATCAGCGCGATGCCTTGTGATGTTTCTTCGGACTCATCGACGGTTCCCGCCGGATCCATCGTCGAGGTGGATTGCGTCAACAACTTTTCTGATTGGCCAGTTCGCGATTCCAAGTATGCCCAACGCGAAGCCAAGACGCACATCACCAACCCAGCAGCAATGGCTAAGAAAACGCGGGCACGTCCGATGGCTGATGATGGTTCAGGTCCCGATCGTGGCGTCGCGTGCGTTCGGATCGGATGCTCGGCTGGCGTCGACGCAACCGGGCCGGCAACGTCGTCGCCAAGACAGAGTGCGGCATGAACCATTTGCCACTGGACATAATGCTGGCGAGCAGATTCGCTGCCGTGCATGATCTCACGGACGCGCTGCACGCCTGTATCATCAAGCTCGTCCGCTTCCCACCGCATCAACAGTTGTTGCAGTTCTTCGATGGCGGCCGGTTCATGATCGTCAGCACCGGATGGTGGGTTGAATGATTTCATTTTCTAGGCCTTCGAGACTCGCTGGGTCACACACTCGGCGAGCTGGCGGCGAATCCGCAGCAGCGCGACCTTGATGGCGCTGGACCCTCGTCCGAGCGTTTCGGCAAGTTGGTTGATGGGCATCGCGCGAAAATATCGATCTCGCACCAATTCTCTATTTTTCGGTGTCAGGTCCGAAAGACACTCACGCAAGGCGATGCGGGTTTCTTCGA
The DNA here is from genome assembly GCA_963975425.1 of uncultured Pirellulaceae bacterium. Taxonomy (GTDB): domain Bacteria; phylum Planctomycetota; class Planctomycetia; order Pirellulales; family Pirellulaceae; genus CAXBGS01. The sequence goes on along the minus strand of CAXBGS010000018.1, from coordinate 32,588 downwards.
ACGCGTCGGCTTCCACTTCCGCCGAACGAGCCAACATTTCGACCAAGTCGGAATCAAGCAAACATCGTTCGCGTTTGCGATCACGAATGTTTGCGAGCACTTGAAATCTGGCAATCGCGAATGCCCACGGCAGAAACGGTTGCCCTTCTTGGAACTCGTCCCGCTTTCGCCACAGGACCAAGTTGGTTTCCTGCAAAACGTCGCTCGCCCGCGTGTGGTCGGCTAGCATCGAAAAGACGTAGCTGAACAAGCGGTTTTGATGTTCAGCGATGTGCTGAACGAACTGTTCAGTCGAATCCGCCATTTCGTCCAGTTCGCTCTGTGCCGAAACTTGCGGTTGTGCCGTGTCCTGATCCAGAGGTCCGGCCCCTTTGGCGGGTCCGACGGGATCGGAATCGGCGGAATCGGACGTATTTTGGCTCATAGAATCTATTACCGCCAAAACCATCCGGGTTACGTCCCGAGGGACAAATCGGGGCTATTTTTTCGGATTAATGCTTTCCAGGTACGCCATCAATTCGAAGATTTCGTCTTTGGTGTACTGATCCATCAGCGCCTTGGGCATCATCGAATTCTTTGACGGCAGCATTTCGTCGATATCGTCCTGAGCGATCACCGTCGGATCTTTGGCTTCTGGGTTTTCCAAGATTGTGACATCGTCATCGGTCTCAGCGACGATAATTCCCGAGACGACGCGTCCGTCGGCGGTCAAAACCTGGTGCATCTGATACTTGGCATCGACCTTGTGGGATGGGTCCAAAATCTCACGAAGGATTCCGACGCGATCGCCTTTCCAGCGCGTGAACAGATCGGTCAGATCAGGACCGATGACGCCTCCTTCGCCGGCGGCCTTGTGGCACCCCTTGCATGACGCCTCGACAAAAACTTTCGCACCGATGTCGGCCGTTCGGCCTCGCATGCCACCGTCCAATTCGTCTTTCAGATCGTCCACATTCCAACTCTGCACGAAGGATCGGTTGCTGCCGATCGGGTTGGCCGGTTCCACCGGGTTTTTGTTCCACGCATCGAGGTCTTTCACGACGACCATGACGCCGTACATGCGGTACCAGTGCTGGGGGAACGTACAAACATAGGGATACTCGCCGGGTTCGGTAGGAGCATCGAAGGTGATGCGGTCGCTCTTGTCGGGCTGGACCATCGCGGTCGATTCCAGCACGTCATCGGACTCGGGAACATAAGGCAGCCCTTTCCATCCGCCGCTCGGGCCGACCTGTAGTCCTAGATTGGCAATTTCCTTTAGCTTTCCGGGACGGGTGATGACCAAATTGTGCGGCATCAAGTCATGGTTCTCCAGCAACACCTGAACCGGGCGACCAGCCTCGACGACGAAGTAAGGAATGTCATAACGCATTTCCTCTTCGACGGTTTTAATCTTGATCACGCGTACGGTGACTTCGCTCAGCCGATTTCGGTACGCCTTGGCTTGGTCCGATGGCAACTTTGCCAGCAGTTGATCAGCCAATTGCATGGCATCGATGAATTCGTCGGTCGTCCGTTTTGCCGGCGGTGTCGTTTCCGCATGATTGACCAGCGTCGCAGCCAGGTCGGCGGACGTTTCGGCGCCTCGCAGTTTCGCAGGCACTCGCAGCAATGTTTGGACGACCACCCTGCGAAGCCCATCGTCGCTGACCAGCGGTGCGACCAATTCGAACGTCTCCGCTTGCTTTGCCGGCACCGAAGCGATCGCGGTGATCGCGGCGGCGCGGACACGGGCATCGTCATCCGTGATCAATCCCGCTAAACGGTCTCGCGCGGCGATGCGCAACTCGGGCTTGGGCAGCAACGGGATGGATGACGCCCAGTCGATTTTGGATTCGCTGTCGCTCTGTGCCTGTGACCACGCTTGGTCGCGATTGCCGCCCACGATCAGGCCGGCGTAGCCAATTGCACGGCGGAATTCGCTGTCTGACTTCGATGCTTCCTCCAGCAAATCCGTTTTTTTTGCTAAGAGCTCGGCTGGTTGTCCGAGCAACATTTTGACCAGGCTGCGTGCGTTGCGGCGGACTTGGCGATCATCCGTATCCAGCTTGGCCAGGACCGCCAGCAGTTCGGTGGCGGCGTCGGTCTCACGCAACTTTGCAAGCGCTTCAACCGCCTCTTGCTGGAACTGAGGCGTCATGCCGTCACGTCCCAGGATGGCTTCGTACACAGGAATGTACTTGACGTCGTCGGTCTTGCGATCGACCAACAGCAGTCGCTGGCTGTCTAGTCGCTTGAGTTGATACTCGACAATTCTGGGACTCTTGTCCAAAAAGATCGTCGGGGCCTCAACTTTTTTGGCCGTGTCCTGGCCATGTTGATGAGCGGCACCGGTGTCGATCGCAACGGCCGAGTGAAGGCCAATCGTCGAACAGACAAGCAACAAGATAGAGCGGTTTAACATGAAAAAACTGACACGATGAAGAGGCCGAGTCCCGCAACGAGGTTTTTCGGCACTGGGTTGTGGTTGGCATCCACCAGGACATGTCCCGGTGGAAGGTTTTGTTAACAAAAATTGACGTCGAATTCTCACTGTGGTTGATCCAAACGGATCTTTTACCACTTCGGCCGGCAACGACTGCCCAGAACGCTTGTCGAGACCTGCCGTTTCAAAAATTCGCTTAGGAACTACTGTTCCAGTGCACGCATGGTTTCGTCCAGCGTGTACTGCAAGTAGTCGTCCATTTCATGTTCGAGTACACCGAGCGCCAACTCGATCGCGTCGTCGCCCTTGAGGAAACTGATCGCACGAACCGCTTCCAAGCGGACGCGAGGGTGTTCATCATTGACGCACTTCTCCAGCAACTCGTAATGGTTGGCGATGTCATCCAGGACGAACGAAAGCACTCGCGTGGCGGCCGCGCGAGCACGGTGGTCTTTCGCCGAGAGCACCTGTTGCAGCAATGAATCGCTGACGCGATTGTGTGTTTGCTGCATCCAAAGTGCTTCCAGCAAATGGTGCTCGTAATCGGGTGCCGATTGGTCGAGCGAGGCGATCCAGGATTCCAACGAATCCATGACATCGTCGCTGTCGCGATCAGCCAATTCGCGACGGGCACGATAGCGGGTGCGGTCTTCGGGCAACTTCAGCAATTCCAGCAACGCCGGGATCGGCTCGCCATCGATCTTGGCCGGTTCAAGCAGAGGGCGATCCTTGTGCGTGATGCGCCAAATACGACCGTGACTGTGATCGCGACTGGGGTCTCGCAAGTTGTGTTGCAGGTGTCCGATTAGCGCGTTGTGCCAGTCGACCACGTATAGCGAACCGTCGGGCGCGAACTGGACATCGACAGGGCGGAAGTTGCCGTCGTCACATGAGATGATCGGTTCGACCTCGGTGCCAACGAATCCGCTGCCCTGTTCGGTGATCTTGTGATTCAAGACGGCGCGATCACCGATCACATTGGTCACCAGGAAATTGCCTTGCATGTCTTCGGGGAAATGCCGGCTGGAAACGATCGCACATCCGGCCAGCGGACGGGTTCGCTTTTCATAGAACGTCGGGTAATCGATCTTGGCGTCGCCGCCGATCAGGCCAGCAACGCGTTTCCACTGCGATCCGCCGGGGTGTTTGTCGGGATAATTGATGTGTCCCGTGATGGGGGCGGCCCAGTAACTTTTGCCCGGTGACGCGTCACCGATAAAGTTCTGTCCCCAACGATCGAAGCAGTGGCCCCAGGGGTTTGCGAACGCAAAGGAAGAGTGCACCATGAATTTTTCGGTCTTCGGATCGTACCTCCAAATGCCGGCTTCGGCCAAACGGTGAACGCCGTCATTGGCCTCGACCGCCGAGTACTTGAACGTGCCTTCCTCGAAGTACAAGCCGCCGCCTGGTCCCCACTCGAATGCCGCGATCCCGTGGTGTGAATCTGCCGAATCGAATCCGACCAATTGCCGAGTCGTCTCGTCGGCGCGATCGTCACCGTCGGTGTCTTTTTGGAACCAGATATCCGGCTGTGCCGAAACGTAGACGCCGCCGCGGCCCAGTTCGAAACCGGTTGGTTGGTGCAGATTATCGGAAAAAACCTTGCACTCGTCGGCATCCCCATCGCCATCGAGATCCTCAAAGATCAGCAACTTGTCATTCATGGGCGTCTTGGGCTTCCAGTGTGGATAAGAAGCCATGGTCGCTACCCACAGGCGGCCCTTGTTATCGAATTGCAGTGCAACAGGGTTAGCCAATTCGGGAAACTGTTCTTCCGATGCGACCAATTGGATTTGCAATCCTGTGCCAAGTTTGAACAGTTCCTTTTGCTCTTCTGCCGAGCGGTAATCCAGCGAACCGAGTTTTCCTTTTTTCGCATTCGGGTCGTCCGCACCGCCGACGTTCGTCTTGGGCGTGATGAACGGCAACGTGTTGGAATCGTCGACTTCCTTGGGAACCGATTCGCCGGCCGCAACGGCCCAGATTCTCGCGTCACGGTTGGCCGCCATTTCGTCCAAGATCGCTCGCTCGCGTTCCATCACGGCGGTGTTGTCATAGGTGCCGTCGTTACCCGCTTTGCCGCGGTCGCCGTAAATCGAGAATCCATTGACGGCGCGATAGCGGTGGAACCAATGAAAGTTCTTGTCATCGACTTCCGCTTTGACTTTGGGGTCGACATCCGTGGGGCCGCCATCGCCAAACAAGCCGTTGTTGATCATGGGGGCCAGCGCGGCGTACCCGTTGCCGTTTAAGTGGGCGCCGTTGAGCGTGTGCTGGACGTCGGAAGATTCGAACAACGCTTTGGTGGGTGTGAACAGATCGACGAAAGGCACATCGGTTGCTTCGGCAACCTCGCCCATCGCCGCAGCGTACAGCGACAAGTTCTCGTTTTCGGTTGTGCCGTCGCTCACGTTTGGGTCACCGATGTCTTCAAACGCAATGGGGGAAACCAGTACCACACGCGGGTTGCCCATGCCGTAGTCTTTGGCCTGAGTTTCCTCGACAAGCTTTGTCAAATCTTTCTTGAACGCGGCCAAACCCTTTTCGCCGTCAAACGATTCGTTGAAGCCAAAGAAATACATCACGACGGATGCTTGGCTGTGAGCGAGATGTGTATCGGGCTCGCCGAAGTTTTTCGACCGAATCCGCTCGTACGCTTCATCGCCGGGGAAGCAAAGGTTACGGACGGTCAACTGCAAGTCAGCAAACCGTTGATGCAGCAACGATTCCCACTGGTTTTCGAACTGCATTCGTTCGCCCAATGCGTTGCCGACCAAGCAGATGTGGTCACCTTTTTTTAGTTCAAGATCGGCCGCATTTGCCGAGAAAACACACACAAAAATCAGGAGTGCGGAAAGGCCGATAGAGGGGATTCTCGTCATCAAAGAGCTCACGGGGATATCAAGTTTGAGGGGCTGGCAACTCATACTAATCAATGAATCGCATCGAAATCACCCACGACGGTTAGGTTCGAGGCGATTTTCGAGGCGGGTTGCGAGGTTTGTCTCGCATAAACCGCAGAGACATGATCGCTACTGCTGTTTGATGCAGTACAGGTTCTGATCAGATCGAATCAACATTCGACCGCCAACGATTGCCGGGGTCGCGTTGAATCGTTCGTCGTCGGTGCCGAGTTTATTGATGGCGAGTTCCTTGTATTGGGGCGACGCCTCCAGCACCAATACTCCCGATTCGCGAGTGGTCAGGAACAGTTTTTCGCCATCGCTGACGATCGACGCATAGATACGACCGCCGTTGGGCATACGCTCGCGGAACATCTCTTCGCCGTCGCTGGCACGCAAGCAAAGTGCGATCCCTTTGTCGTGCGACCAGTAAAGGTAGCCGTTGACCAAAATGGGACTGGTTACGTTTGCGCCGCGAGGCACATCCCACACCAAATGCGAATCCGTGACGTCACCACGTCCGCCCGCTTTGACGACGAACGTCATGTTCGATCGACCTCCGCTGCAATACAGCGTTTCGCCATCGGTGACTACGCACGGCACGACATAGTCTTGGATTGCATCACACGACCAAAGCCGATCGCCGGTGCGCGGATCGAGACCAAGGATCGCTTCTTTTTGATTTAGCACCAACTCGCTTTGGCCATTCTTGAGCGATACCAGAGTCGGCGTGGTCCAGGCTTTTTGGATGCCGTCGGTTCGCCAGCGAATTTCACCGGTCGCTTTGTCGATGCCGTACACCGCACCGTCTTCGATCGAGGCGTTCATGATGACCAGATCCTCAAACAGGATGGGACTTGCTGCGGCGCCGAAACCGACCGTTTTGGTTCCAACGCTTTGCCGCCAAAGCTGTTCACCTGCGTGAGTGAATGCGACGATGCCCGACGCCCCGAACGATGCGTAAACGTTTGATTCGTCCGCGCAAGGCGTGGGCGACGCGTAACCGTGGCCGGCCATTTGACCTTTAGCGGCTTGTTCTTCTGGCGCCGGTTCAATCGGTTCGTCCCACAAGATGCTGCCATCGGTCAGCGACAAGCAGATCACGTGCAGTCGCAGTTGGTCGCGGTCGCCTGGATCTTCGGCGTTGATTCCGTATCCGGTATAGGACGTCAAGAAAACTCGATCGCCGTACACGACCGGACTGCTGGACCCACGACCCGGCAAAGCCGATTTCCAGGCCAAGTTGGTTTGGTCATCCCATTTCGTCGGCAGCGGTTGTGCCTGCACACCGCTGGCGTCCGGACCGCGGAATCGAGACCAATCTTCGGCCGTTGCCGAGCTGGCCAGCGGCGCGATACCGATCGATGCCAATACGATGAAAGCCGCAAAGCGAACCAGCGCGGCGAAAAGATTCGGCTGGGGGTGCCACAAGAATGAGAACTTCACTTCGTTTTGCTCACTAATTTTAAAAGAATGCCAATCTGTTTTAAACGCAAAAGCAGCACAATCGGCTGGCATCGAGTACGCCTAACAGGGTTTGTCGGATTCGGGCCGGCGACTGCGCGACCCGCGAACGCGTGCGTCGTAGATTCTGGTGATTTTGTTCGCCAATCGCCAGAACGCGAGAACCTTTCCATGATACAGATAAACCGCCATCCTCGTCGACGAGCACTTTCTACATTGGTCTCGCTGGTCGTGGCGGGGCTGGTCTTTGCGTTCACGGGCGAGGCTAAGGTCGATTCACTGCATCGATCATCCAAGCATCGCGGCAGTGGGATTTACATCGGTGGAGTCAAGATCGGCGGCGATTGGTTCGGATCGGGCGATGAACCGGCGGCTGATGGCACGCCGGCCAAGCACGCAGTCGCCCAGGACGAGGTGCCCAACGTGCGCCACGTTTCGCATTCGCCATCGCTGAATCCGTGGGCGACCGAGCCGGCCGCGGACGATGTCCCCGTGGTCGGGAATTGGCCACCAAGTGTCGGTGCGTTCTATCCTGATCTGGTTTTGAAGGACCAGAACGGCGAGCGATTTCAACTGAGCGACCTGGCGGGCAAAGTGATCTTGCTGGAACTCGCCGCGATCCCCTGCAAGGGTTGCCAAGCATACGCCGGTGGTAACGAGCGAGGCGGATTCGGCGGAGTGGCCGTTCAGAAAGGCCTTGGGTCGATCCATCAGTACGCCAAGCAATACGCACGTGTCGACTTAGAAACTGACCCCAACGTGGTGTTCGTTCAACTGTTGCTGTACGGCAAATCGATGCGCAATCCGACGGCGAATGAAGTCAGTGGCTGGGCGCGTCACTTTGGGATGAACCGCAGTAAGAACCAAATCGTTTTGCAAGGTGACCGTTCAATGGTCACTCGCGAATCGTCCAACCTGATTCCCGGGTTTCATCTGATCGATCGTAATTTTGTCTTACGCTTCGATGCCAGCGGTCATCATCCACACGACGATTTGTACCGTGACTTGTTGCCCGCGCTGGGCAAACTGGCGCGACAGCGTTAACGTTTGTGGCTTGGTTGCCGCCGCGTATGCGGCCAGGCCACGAGCCCTCTTTGCTAACCCGAGAACAGGGTGCTGCGAACCTCTTGGTCCAGCGTCGCTCGTTCATTCATGGCTTCGGTGAACGACGGCTTGTCGAGCGTGTAAACGACCACATCGGTCTTGGCGTCGACGTGTGCATTTCTCGGGTCGCCCGTGATCAAGGCCGCTTCGCCAAAGAAGTCGCCGGGTCCGAGCGTCGCGAGAAAGCCATCGTTTTCATGAGTCACCGAAAGCTCGCCGGATCGCACCATATAAAACTTATCACCCGGGTCGCCTTGCCGGATCAGGCGGGCACCGGCGGGATGTTCCTCGACCGTCATGCGATCAGCCAACTGGGTCATCGTCCGCACGGTCACACCGTCGAAGACGCTGCAACGGGTCAGCATTTCACCGATCATCGACGCTTCGCCGATCCGCGTGTCACGGGCGATCGAACCGAAGTCCATTTTGACGATGCGGTCGGCGACATCCAAGATGCGATTGTCGTGCGTGACAATGACAATCGCGGTGCCGTGTTCGCGTGCGTGCTGCTGAAACAATTCAACCACCTTGCGGCCTGATTCTTCGTCCAATGCCGCGGTCGGTTCATCGGCTAACAAGATTTCGGGATGATGAACCAATCCGCGAGCAACGGCGACCCGTTGTTTTTGCCCGCCGGACAGCCCACTGGGTTTGTAATGAATCCGTTCGCCAAGTCCGACGGCTTCCAGCATTTCGCTGCAGCGCCGGTTCTCTTCGGCATGCGAAAGTCGGTCCGATTGCAGCTCTAACGCCATCCGGACGTTTTGATGGGCCGTCAATGACGAAAAAAGATTGTGAGCCTGGAAAATAAATCCCAGCCGTTTGCGAAGCTGGTTGATTTCGCCCGCATTTGAGCTGTGAAGCGGTTGCCCCAGCACGAACAGTTCGCCCTGTTGAACCCGCCTCAGCGTGCCGATCAGGGTCAATAGCGTTGTTTTTCCCGAGCCGCTCTGCCCCGTCATGATGACGATTTCACCGGGCGAGACCTGCAAGTTGTTGTCGAACAGCACCTGTTTTTTCGCTTCGCCGGTCCCGTAATGATGCTGCACACCGCGCACATCAATCGCCGCTTGGCGTCGTGGACGCGAATCAAACTTTGTCGCTTGCATGTTTTCAGTCATACTGGACGACTCGCATGCCGAGAAAACTCGCGGGAGGGCTGTGAGATAAGCAAAGCAGTTTCAACGATAATAAATGATGCAATTGAACCATAACCGTCGGCCGAACGATGACCAAGCCTGCGGCAGCAACGATGAAACGCTGCATTTTGACGGACCGGTCGCCCTTTTTTCGGCCCCATTGTCAACTCGTTGCCGACTTGCGGTGTGTTGGATCGGCCTTTTTATCCTGGTTGCCGCCGGATGTGATGCCAAGCCGGAAAAGTCATCCAAGTCGTTTCAGCCGCCGCTGACGGCACTATCGGCTTTGGGAACCGATGCCGGCAATGCCATTCTGGCTCAGGGACAACTCGCGCCGGCCGGCGGAATCCTGTCGATCGTGGCACCCCCGGGTGATCGGGTTCTGCAGTTGCAGGTTGCCAAAGGGGACTGGATCACCATCGGTCAGCCGCTCGGAAAACTGGAAAGTCACCAGGCGAAACTGATTCAATTGGCCGTCGCCGAAACGCAACTGCGAGAAGCCGAATCGAAACTTGCCGCCGAAAAGTCCGTGGCACAAGCTCGATTACAAGTCGCGCAAATCGAGCTTCAAAAAGCTGAGCTCAGGGTCGCCGAATCCGTCCAGCAACTCGAACAAGCCGAATCCGCCGGTGGCGCATTGGATGTCGCCGCCAAGCGTGTCGAATTGGCGGAAAAAAAACTCGACCAGCTGCGCCAGGCTGCCGGTAATCTGACGACGGGAAGCTTGGTGTCGGCCGGAACCGTCGAACAGCAGTCGCTGGAAGTCCAGCAAGCGAAGTCGGACCTGCAATCGGCGCGGCAAAACGCGGTGTCAGCGATCGAGTCGGGCAAGCTGTCGGTCGAGTCGGCCAGACGCGAGATTCGAGCCGCTGAACTTTCCATCGAATCGGCCACTGCATCGTCACCGATCGATTCGATCCGAAAGCAAATCGAACTGTTGCGATTGCAAGTTTCGACGGCCGAGTTGACGAGCCCGTTCGAGGGTAAAGTGCTGGCCATCGACATCGGTCCCGGCGAGGCGACGACCGGCATGCCGATTATGCGTGTCGCCGATACCAAGCACATGATTTGCCGCGTCGAAATGAACGTCGCCGAGCTGACGCGTGTGCAGCCCGGCGCTCGCGCAACGATCACCAGTCCGGCGTTCTATGGTGCAATGGGTGGCGAAGTGAAATCGGTCAGTTCCATGATCGGTTCACCCAGTCTGCCGGATCCGAACCCACTGGCCCGCGTCGATTGGCGCAGCGTCGAAGTGGTGGTCGAGTTAGATGAAGAAGCGTCCGTCAAGGCGGCCGATCTGATCAATCTGCAGGTTGATGTCGCGATCGAAGCCGATTCGCCTGCGATCGAGCTATAGGTCGTCATGCGGCGCACGTCACTGGCATGGAAGAACTTGACGCATCAGCCGGCGCGGACCGCCGTTTCGGTCGGCGGCATCGCGTTCGCCATCCTTTTAATGTTCATGCAGTTGGGATTCTTGGGTGCCGTTGGAGATACGGCGACGAACGTCTATCGACGGATGCCTTGTGACTTGGTCTTACGCTCGCCAGAGTACCTGCATGTTTTCGACCCGCGAACGATCCCCGACGAAACGCTGCGTTGGGTCGGTTCGCTGCCGGAAATCGGCGAAGTCCGGCCGATCGATTTGACCGTCGCCGCTTGGCAAAATCCTGAGACGTTGGAATACCGCGGGGTCGCGGTGATCGGGGTCGATGCTGATCGCCCAGCACTGTTGCTTCCGGAACTTGCCGAAAAGTTGCCGCTGATTCGCAGAAAAGAAAACGTATTGATGGATCGCACCAGTCGGTCGGACTTTGGACCGCGTGATGGTAAGCAATTCGGCCCCCAAGATGTCGGCGCCCTGACCGACGTGACCGGGAAAGAAATTCGCATCGCCGGGACATTCGAAATGGGCACGGGGCTGGCCGCCAACGGAGCAATGTTGATCAATCGCGAAGGATTTCAGCGAATTGCGCCGGAGGATCATTCCGGTCGAGTCTCGATGGTGTTGGTCGATTTGAAACCCGACGTCACGGTCGAGGCGGGGGCGGCTGCGATTCGTCGGCGTCTGGCGCAAATCGGCGGGCCTGCGTCCGCAATCGGCGTGTTGACGGCCGACGAAGCGGTATCGGCCGAACGTCGTCGATGGTACGTGGAAACGCCGATCGGCATGATCTTTGCCATGGGCGTCGTGCTGGCCGTGATCGTCGGTGGTGTGATCTGTTACATGGTCTTGGCCGGAGACGTGCTGGCACACTTGCCCGAATACGCAACGCTGAAAGCGATGGGCTATTCCAACGGATATCTATGCCGTGTGTTGTTGTCACAAGCGTTTTGGTTGGCCAGCATCGCGCTGCCGCCGGCCCTCGTCGCTGCGCTGGTGCTATACGTCATCACGTCGCATCTGGCGGGCGTACCGATCCAAATGACCGGGTTTCGCGTCGTCTTGGTGGCGATTCTTTCAATTGTGATGTGCAGTTCCGCAGGGATTCTGGCGCTGCGAAAGCTTGCCCAGGTCGAACCGGCCAACTTGTTTTAGAACCCAAAGTGATCATCCCCGATGGTGCGAACCCCGCTGGCATGGAAGAATTTATCCGCCGACTGGCGCCGACTGCTGTTGGCATCGGGCGGAGTCGGTTTTGCAGCGATGTTGATGTTCATGCAAAACGGTTTTCGAAATGCGCTGTTGGACAGCCCGGTCCAATTGGTCCATTCATTGGATGGGGATCTGATCGCGATCAGCAGCGCACGGTATTCGCTGGCCAGCGAACAGAGCTTTCCGCGACACCTCTTGGATCGGGCGAGGTCCGATCCGGAAGTCGCAGAAGTCACACCAATCTATGTCGAACTGTCGCGCGCCCAGATTCGTGTTGTCGGCAAACCCCGTCGCCCGATTCGCGTGATCGGAACGCCCCTTCAATCGGGATTGTTTCGTGACGAGCAGATCGATCGCAACTTGTCACGGTTGAGTCAGCCACGAACCGCACTGTTGGATCGACATACACGCCGCACGTACGGGTTCTCGCTGGACGATCCCGAATCGCTTTCAACCCAAAGCGTCGAATTGTTAGGTCGCAGCATGAGAGTCGTTGCCGCTGTTGATGTCGGGACCGACTTTGCCAACGACGGAACCGTCATCGTCAGTGACCGCAGTTTTGCGGAATATTTTTATTTTCGCGGTGCCGGCAAGCCGCTTAGCGTTGTCGACTTGGCCGTCATTCGCACGCGCGAGGGAGCCGATCCTCAGGACGTTGCAGCGCGGTTGACGGCACTGCAAAGCGATCAGTGGACCGTCTATCCGCGGCAAGTGTTGATTGATCGCGAGATCGACTTTTGGAACAAACAGACGCCGATCGGGATGATCTTTTTTATCGGCGCGATGATGGGGTTCGCCGTGGGGGTGATTATCTGTTACCAAATCCTATTCACCAGTATTCACGATTCGATGTCGGAGTTCGCAACGCTGAAAGCGATGGGGTATCCAAACTCGTATTTCGTTGGCCTGGTGATTCGCCAGTCAATCTATTTGTCCCTGGCCGGATTCATTCCCGCGTTGATTTTCAGTTTTGCAATGTTTCAATTGATCGAGGCGTTCGTGGGGCTGCCGATGTTGCTGACGCTGCCTCGGGTCGCGTTGGTGCTGGCGCTGACAGTTACGATGTGTTTGATCAGTGGGCTGTTGGCGCTCAGGAAACTGATCAGCGCCGATCCGGCGAGTCTCTTTTGACCGCAGACGCTGGATGAACATCCTGGTTGCGTTTTCAGCGGCCGGTAATCAGGCGGTAAGCTTCTTGATATTTCGCGGCTGTCTGTTCGATCACCTCGGCCGGCAATTCGGGTGGGTCGCTCTGTTTGTCCCAGCCACATTGTGACAGCCATTCGCGGACGAACTGTTTGTCAAAGGATGGTTGTGCGTGTCCCGGTTGATAAGTCGATGCGGCCCAGAACCGTGAACTGTCTGGCGTCAGGACTTCATCAATCAAGATCAAGTCGTCACCGACCCGACCGAACTCGAATTTAGTGTCCGCGATGATCATGCCCTGCTGAGCGGCGTGCTTTGATGCGTCGTGGTAGATCTGCAAACTCATTTCGCGAAGCCGCAGCGCCAGGTCGCTTCCCAAGTCGGCAATCATGCGGCCGATCGTGACATTTTCATCATGGCCTTCCTCTGCCTTGGTCGCCGGCGTAAAGATCGGCTCGGGCAATGGGTCGCACTGCACCAATCCGGGTGGCAACTTGTTGCCGCAGATCGCGCCGGTCGCTTGGTATTCGCGCAGCCCGCTGCCTTCCAGGTAGCCGCGAACGACGCATTCAAACGGTACGACTTGGGCTTTCTTGACGACCATCACGCGACCATGCAGCGGTTCGACGTCGAACTGCTGTGCAAGCTGCGGCGGGACTTCGGTGCTGATCAAGTGATGGGAGACGTCCAGATGATCGAACCAAAATTCGCTCATCGCGGTCAGCAGTTTTCCTTTCCCTGGAATGCCGCTGGGCAAGATGAAATCGAACGCGCTGATGCGATCGGTGCTGACGATCAGCATTTCGTCACCGCCCAGGTCGTAAACGTCGCGGACTTTGCCAGAGCGTTTGGGCAATGGCAGTTCCGTGGCGAGCAACGCCCGCTCGCCGATGGGCGACAACGCTCGTTCGCCACGGGTCGTAGATTCGTCAAACTTGTACAGCGTTCTGTCGTCGGACCGTTGTTGGGTATTCATGGCCATACTTTGGCAAACGGGGCATCGGTCGGCAAGCTGGCCACCGGTCCGCAAACGGGTCAGCTGGACGCCGTGACAACACGGTTGATGTGGATGGACGAGAGGATCCCGACAGCCGTGATGATCCGGACGACAGAAATGATCCGGATGGCAGGAACGACCTGGATGGCAGGGGCGAACCGGACGGGTCACCAACGATGTCAGGCTTTGTCGACTCGCGATACGAGGTCCGAACGAGTAATATGGTGACCGAAAGACCAAAGCGGTGGCCGTTGGCTTATCGATTGATCAAAATGCAATTGATTGATTGGTATCTGCCGGACGGCTCGGACCGCGATTACATCACGACAGGCATTGCACAGGTATCGGTTCAGCGCTATGGGACAGTTTCTCTTCGACGTCCCCGAAGCGAGCGCCGAATATATCGATCAAGCCCTCTGGAAAGACGCCTATATCTGCGGCATCGAGGGTGTTCCCTGGCAATCGCACGTTCAGTACGCCCATTCGCGACTAACGGTCACACGTGGGATCGAATCATCGGGAAAGCTACTGATCGCGTGCCCCGTCGCAGGTGTGGGATATCGCACACTTTCGACCTGTTCGCTGCGTCCACAAGACGAGCCCTATCTATTGGTCTTGGAACTCGCCCGTGGAAGCTGTTACCGAGCGCGTTCACAATCCGACGCATGGCAGCGTGCCGGGCTGACCGTCAGCAAACAATTTTCGGACCTGCTGTGCCAGGGAACGCGGCGATTCTTAGACGCCGTCCAATGCCGTGACGATGCTAATGCGTCGGCGGAGGCTTCGATCGAGGCAATCGAGTTGCTCGAGCGTGCGATCGCGGACTTAGGCGAATCATTTGCCATTCAATCGATTGCGTTTCGCAAACAGCGTGAATCGACGATCGGCACGTTGCTGGCCGGCACCATCGTTCCCCCCTCACCGGGCCAGGGAGCCAGCGCCGAAAAATTTCAATCTGCGTTCAACGCGGCATCGGTCCGCATCAGTTGGGCCGACATCGAAACCGATGCTGGGCGATTTGATTACGACAACGTCGAATCGTCGATCGCTTGGTGTACCGCCAACGGTTTACGTGTGATTGGCGGTCCGCTGTTAGACTTTCGCGAACGGCTTTTGCCGCACTGGTTGTATCTTCTCGAAGACGACTTCGATGCGTTCCAAGCCGCCGTTTGTCAGTTCGTCGAAAAGACGGTCACGCGGCTACAGGGCACTGTGCAGTTGTGGAACTGCGCGGCCGGGCTCAATACGCCAGGGCCGATGGAATTGGATGACGAACAGGTGATGCGTTTAGCGCTGGGTGTGCTGCAGACGGTCCGACGATGTGATCCACAATCGCCGGCCATCATCACGTTTGACCAGCCCTTTGGCGAATACCTTTCGCATCACCGCGACGGAATTTCGCCGCTTCATTTTGCCGACGCGTTGGCACGCAGCGGTCTTGGTATGGCCGGGCTCGGGTTAGACATTCGAATCAATTACCAACGCAACGCGACGTTGCCTCGATCCGCTGTTGATTTCGGTCAGATGATCGACCGCTGGGCGACGCTGGGCATGCCCTTGATGGTGCAATTATCGGTTCCCGGTGGAAAAGGTGTCGATGCGAACGCGTTGGCGCCGGAAGACATCTTGATGTCAAAAGAGTTTCTTTCCGATCCAGCAGCGGAACAGCTTCGAGTGGCTGCACCGCTGATTCGAACGCTGTTGGCAAAGCACTTTGTGCATGGCGTCGTGTGGGACGGTTGGTCTGATGCCGAATCCCATTTGCAAAGTCACAGCGGCGTGATCGACGCCACCGGTCAGCCGCGTCCGCTGTTAGAATACTTTGTCCGTTTGCGGCGCGAATTCTTGGCGTGATCTTCGACTCGCCGTGTCTTCGTTGGCTTGAACGTGCCGTGCGCCGTTCCGGTATGACCGCCCCTCTTTGTTGATGCCTGCCGGAACGGCGCACGGCTGGTTCTGGCTGACGGAAATAAAAAAATGAATCGACTTTCTCTATCCATCGCTGCCTGTTTGTGCGGTCTCTTCGTTCACGGACAAGCATCGATTGCGCAAGATGCCGCGACGAAACTTAAACGCATCAAACCAACCGGAAAGGTTGAAAAGGTCCATTCCGATTTTGCATTCACCGAAGGCCCCGCTTGGGACCCGAGTGGATCGCTGTATTTCACCGATATTCCGAACACAACGATCCACCGTCTGGACAGCGACGGGCAGTTGACCGCGGTAACAACGGATTCAAAATTCGCCAACGGAATCTTGGTCGCCGCCGACGGCCGGATGCTTGTTTGCCAGATGGCAGGCCAAGTTGTCTCCTGTGATCCGGCAACCGGCCAGTTCACAACGATTGCCGACCAATACAACGGTAAACGATTCAACGCGCCGAATGATTTGATCATCGACAAGGTTGGCGGGATCTACTTTACCGATCCTCTGTTTCGCGCGCCCGAACCGTTGCCACAGGAAATCCAAGCGGTTTACTACATCGCAAAGGACGGCTCGGTCACCCGCGTCACCGAGCATATCGCGGCCCCCAACGGGGTCGCTTTGTCGCCCGACGGCAAGCATTTGTACGTCATCCCCAGCAAGCAGGATGAGATGCTGGTGTTTGACGTCGACGGTCCCGGTTCACTCTCAGGCATGAGAACGTTTTGCAAGGTGAAACAGCCGGAAGGTAAAACCGAGACGGGCGGCGACGGTATGGTCGTTGACGTCGAGGGTAACCTGTACATCACGACGCATTTGGGAGTGCAGATTTATTCACCCGATGGCAAGCGACGCGGTCTGGTCAAGTTTCCCGAGCAGCCCGCCAACGTCACGTTTGCGGGCCCCGACCGCAAAACCATGTACGTGACCGCTCGCACGGGCCTGTACCGCGTGACCATGCCGATTGCCGGCTTGCCGCCGAACTGAGTCCCGGCTCGACGTCGAACTGAGTCGCGGCTCGACGCCGAATTGGAGCCCCGGCTTGCCGCCGCATTGGCGCGGGGCGAAGCCGATTGCGAGGCCAGTCGCTGGGGCAGTGGCCGATTACTTGGACAGATTTCGCAGCACGGTCGGCAGGATGCCGCCGTTGCGATAGTACTGCATTTCGACCGGCGTATCGATGCGAACGGCACACGCGAACTGGGTGACTTGTCCGTCCGGTTTGGTGGCCGTTACGGTGATCGATGATCGCGGTTGCAGGTTGTTGTCCAGGTCCTCGATCTCGATGATTTCTTCGCCAGTCAATCCGAGCGATTCCCAAGTCGCGCCATCGGCAAACTCTAGCGGCAGCACACCCATGCCGACCAGGTTGCTGCGGTGGATGCGTTCATAGCTGGCCGCGATGACGGCTTTGACGCCGAGCAGCAAAGTGCCTTTGGCGGCCCAGTCACGACTGCTGCCGGTTCCGTACTCTTTGCCTGCCAAGACGACCAGCGGCGTGCCATCCTGTTGGTACTTCATCGATGCGTCGTAGATGCTCATCACTTCATCCGATGGCAAGTACCGGGTCACACCGCCTTCGGTGCCCGGGGCCAATTGATTGCGAATGCGGATGTTGCCGAACGTGCCGCGAACCATGACGCGATCATTCCCGCGGCGAGATCCGAAACTGTTAAAGTCACGAACGTCGACGCCTTGCTGTTGCAGATATCGGCCGGCGGGGCCGTCTGAGGCGATCGCACCGGCGGGTGAGATGTGGTCGGTTGTGACCGAGTCAGACAACAGTGCCAGGACACGGGCTGCCTTGATCGGCGTGATGTCGGGAACGTCTTGGCCGGTGACCGAATCCAGGAACGGCGGGTGGTGGATGTAGGTGCTGTTTTCGTCCCATGGATAGATCGCACCGCCCGAGACTTCGATGGCATTCCACCGCTCGTTGCCGTTGACGGCCGCTTGGTATTGCGACGTAAACATCTCTGGCTCGACGCTGGTGGCGATCGTTTCGCGGATCTCTTCGGCACTCGGCCACAGGTCTTTCAAGAACACGTCGTTGCCATCGGGGTCCTGGCCGATCGGTTCGGTGACCAAATCGATGTCCGTGGTTCCGGCCAATGCGTAAGCGACCACCAACGGAGGGCTGGCCAGGTAATTGGCTTTAGTCAGCGGATTGACGCGGCCTTCGAAGTTGCGGTTACCGCTGAGCACAGCCGAAGCGACAAGATCGCCCGACGTGATGGCTTCGGCAACGGGCGGCGGCAACGGTCCGCTGTTGCCGATGCATGTCGTGCAACCATAGCCCACGGTGTTAAAGCCGAGCTTGTCGAGGCTGTCGCTCAAACCGGCCTTGTTCAGATAATCGGTGACGACACGCGATCCTGGCGCAAGGCTCGTTTTGACATGCGGCGGGACGTGCAATCCACGTTCGACGGCTTTCTTGGCCAACAGTCCCGCGCCGATCATCACCGACGGGTTACTGGTGTTGGTGCAAGAAGTGATCGCAGCGATCACCACGGCTCCGTGCGTGATTTGGCTGCTGTGCCCGTTGTCCTTGACCGTCGCGGTCCGCTCGAGCGCGCTCGGCTCGAGTCCGAAGCCGGTTTTGCCGACCGGCGCGGTCAGTGATTTTTGGAACGATTCCTTCATGTTCACCAAAGCGATGCGATCTTGCGGCCGTTTCGGTCCGGCGAGGCTGGGCTGAACAGTTCCTAGATCCAGTGACAGCGTTTTGGTGTAGTTCAACGCGGGTCCGTCGTCGGTGCGGAACAGGCCTTGTTCCTTGCTGTAACTTTCCACCAAAGCGACCTGTTGTTCGCTGCGGCCGGTTTGCCGCATGTACGCCAGTGTCACGTCATCGACAGGAAAAAAGCCCATCGTCGCGCCGTATTCGGGCGCCATGTTCGCGATCGTCGCTCGGTCGGCGACGCTCATCTTGTTCATACCGGTACCAAAGAATTCGACGAACTTTCCAACGACGCCTTCTTCTCGCAGTATTTCGACGACCCGCAGCACCATGTCAGTGGCGGTTGCGCCGGACGGCAACGAACCTGTCAATTCAAACCCGATCACCTCGGGCATCAACATGTACAGCGGTTGGCCAAGCATGTTCGCTTCGGCTTCGATACCACCCACACCCCAGCCCAACACACCCAGGCCATTGATCATGGTGGTGTGGCTGTCGGTACCGACAAGTGTGTCGGGCATCGCGACGGGACCGTCTTCGGTTTCTTGGATCGCGACGACGCGGGCCAAGTATTCCAAGTTGACCTGGTGGACGATGCCTACGTTGGGTGGCACGACGCTGAAGTTGTCGAAAGCTTGCTGTCCCCAACGCAAGAACTCGTATCGTTCACGGTTGCGTTTGAATTCCATTTCGACGTTGTGTTCGAGCGCGCCGGCTGAACCGAAAAAGTCGACTTGAACGGAGTGGTCGATCACCAGGTCGACAGGAATCAACGGATTGATCTTTTCTGCTTCACCACCAATCCGACTCATCGCCGAGCGCATCGCCGCCAAGTCGACCACGGCGGGAACACCCGTGAAATCCTGCAGCACGACGCGGTAAGGCTTGAACGGAATTTCTTGCTTGGCTGGCGCGGCGGCATTCCACGCGGCCAAATTCTTGACGTCTTCTTCGGTGACCGAGAAACCGTCGCAGTTGCGGAGGACGGCTTCCAGCAGGACTCGAATCGAAAACGGAAGTCGATCGACTTCGCCGAGACCGGCCTCCTGCAATTTGCTCAGTCGGTAAATCGTGGCAGAGCCGTTGCCGGTGTCGAATTGGTCTCTCGCTCCAAAGGGATCGAAGCTCACAGTGTCGTCTCTATCGTCAGGGTGCGGGATGAAGTTTGGACCCCTGCCTGTGGAACGCAATCGTAAGAACGCTCGAGACCTGGGGCGACTCAGTTTAAGGGCGACTCAGTTTAGCCGTCATCCCGCTCATTGTCTGCCGCCAGACGTTGTGGGCTGAGTTTCACGCAACAATCGCCTGATACCGGTTGTGAAAGCACCCTGGAAATTTAGGCGAATTGCGGTCGCTTTGTCGCTCGTTCGGATTCTCGTAGTCCTGCCGAATCTTACGCGCCGATATCCATAGCGTGATCCGTTCACCCACGATACGGCGAACCAGTCGCCGCCTGGGTTTATACACACGCAACCACAAGTTGATCGAAATGAAAGCGCCTTTCGCCAATCGTTCGCACGATTCCATCTCGGCCGTGGCCGACATCGCCAAATCAGCCGATATCGAATCGTCTGCCCAACGCCTCGCCACCCGAGCCGCGCGGCGGCAACGATTGCTGTCTTCGGTTCTGCGGAATTTCGTCATCGCCGGTGCCGCCACTCTAGGAATGACGGCCGGGTCGGGCATCTTGTTTGGCGGCGAAGTCGTCATGGCGGCTGACTGTGATTGCTGGGAAGCATCCTGCGACTCATGTGGTTCACGCGACGCAGCGATGAAAAAATGTCTGATCTATAAGTCGCTTGATGCTCTGGCCGGTGGAATCGAAAGCGTGCTGGGATTGGATGAGTCGGCCGGCTGCGATGAGATGGGATGCGACGACGCATGCGACGCGGCGACGATGAGCGAAATGATGTTCCCGATTGAAAACGCGGGACCCGTGCACATGCACCATTCCAAGCCGATTCACATGTTGCCTTCGGCTCCGTCACATATTCCTCCGCCGGCGCCTCGGCACACGCCAGCCCCGTCGGCCGTGCCCCTGCCGCCCGCGATGCCGACGCCGATCGAATCGGCTCCCCGAAATCCGAGCGGCCAGCATCTGGGCACGCCATCGATGCAGCCGACGCCTTTACCCCGTACCACAGCACCCAGCACACCGGCACCCCGAACACCGGCACCCCGAACACCGGCGCCCCGAACACCGGCGCCCCGTGCGATCCCTCAGCCGACGCCGGCTCCCCAAGCGGAGCCAAAGCAAGAAGGTTCCTTGTTCGACGCGCTTGAGGATCCGTTTAGCGATGACGAGGTTCAAAACTATCGTCCGTATCGCAACGTGCGACCCAGCGGTTACCTGCAGCGCGCCGGATCGGCCAACAGCTATCGCCGCGCCGGGGCACCCCTTCGCACGATGCCGAGTGCTCCCATCCGATCGAATAGCGGGACGCCTGCGAGAAAAGCAACGCATCGCACGGTCGCACCGACATTGGCCGCACCGGTGCGGCAGACCAGCGCCATTGACGCCGAACCCGTCGGATCGGGTGTGGTGGCCAATACCGCTAGTGGACCAACGATGCCGCGCGTGAAAGCAGCGAGCCAAAAATCGGCCACGACTCGAATGCAATCGGGCGATTCCAGCAACCTGATCGAAATTGTGCCGACCGAATATCTGCCAAGTCGCCGCTAGGCTGCCCTGGCAACATCGATTTCAATCGGCCGAATTTTCACGGAGCCGTTCGCGATAGTGACGTCGATACGCGTCGATCATCGCGGCCATGGAAAAGTGATTTCGCACTTCGGCTTGGTTGGATGCACCGACCTCATCGGCGGTCTCGGGGGCGGTGCAGAACGCGTCGACTAAGTCCAGCATCTTCGCTTCGTCGCCGGGCCGATACGTTTGCAACGCCGACGTGGCGGCCCGCGCCGGCAACAGTTCGTCGATTCCTTCGACTCGCGAGCAAACAACCGGTCGACCGGCCGCCATCGCTTCTAAGATGACATTCGGCATGCCTTCATAGCGACTGGGCAAAATCAATAGCTGAGCAGAACGCATCAGCGGCGCGACGTCTGGCTGCCACGGCAACCGCTTGATGCGACCATCGCCCACTTGCTCGATCCAAGCGTCTATTTCTGCGGCTTGCGGACCGTCGCCCACCAGCAGCATACGTCGATGGGTGTCTTTGGGAATCAATCGATCGATGTGTCGTCGCAGCTGATCGATTCCTTTTTGCGGATGCATGCGGCCGACGAACAAAATTACTTGGGCGTCGCGGGGCCATCCGATCGCAGACCAGTCCAATGGTGGGGCGCCGGCGAAGCGTGAAACATCGACACCGTTTGGAATGACGATCGATCGGGCCGATGGACAGTTCAACCGTTGCAATGCAAACAACTGCACGGCATCACTGACACAGACCAAGCTGTCCATGCGGCGGACTGCCCAGCGTTCGACCAATTCTCGGAATCGATTGGGCTCGGCGACTCGCAATCCGCCGACGCGTTTTTTCGTGCCCGATCGCTCCGCGGCGATCGTTCCCAGGACGTTGGCGTGGAACAAGAATGTCTGGCAGAGATCGGCTTGCCCTGCTTGCATCCACTTCGCCAGTTTTTGATACGCCGAAACGAATTGGTAGCTGTGGTCGCACTCACACGAATGCAGCGGGATGTCGGCGTTCTTGATCTTGTCGACCAATTGTCCACGGTCGGCCGATGGCAGACTCGCGATCGAGCAGACACGAACTCGATCACCGGTTTCGGCTAGCCCAACGGCGAGTTCGGCGAGGCATCGTTCAGCGCCTCCCGGAGCCAGTTCGGTGATGACCAGGTCGATGTTCATGATCCGTTCTCTTGTATGCAAACCTGCTCGCTAGCGTCGCGATTGTTCCCTAGTGGCGTTTTTAGTAGCGTCTTGGTGGCCCTAAGCGGCTTCTCGCAGAAGACGTATTGTAGTGGCTTGAGGATGTTGCGACCGTTAGAACCGCGCCAATGTGATTCCCTCGAGAACTGTTGAGAGGTTCAGTCGCAGATTGGCTCGCAAAGAAGTGTGGTACTGGCCAATAGTTTGGAAAGTAAACACACGACGATCCGCAAATCGATACGGAGCTTGCGAGGAAGATGAATACGACAGTGACAGTGGAAACCGTTCACGGACTGAAGGATACGTTCGTTGTAGGGACCAGCGGTGTTGTTGCCGTTGTCGACTCGGCGCGTACGCCCGTGGTCGTCCCCACATCCAACGCCGCGACGACTCCGGAAGCGCGATCCGGCGAATCGCCGAATCCTCCGTCGGCGAAATAGCAGCGGGCCAGTTCGATGCAATCAAGTTGGATCTAACGCCCCGGCTGCATCGAACAACTTTAACGCGTCGCAAGTTTCTTTGACGTCGTGTACGCGAATGACGTGTGCCCCTGCGGCGGCAACGGCCAAGGAAACTCCGATCGTTGCGGCCGTTCGATCGGCAAGCTTGTCACCCAACAACTTGGCGATGAAACCCTTTCGCGAATGTCCGATCAGGATCGGCGAGCCTATCGCGACAAACCGCTTCGTCGCTCGCAGCAGCGTCAAATTGTGTTGGTGTGTCTTGCCGAAACCGATGCCGGGATCCAGGCAAATCCGTTCGGCGCCGATCCCGTGTTCGATGCAGAAGTCGCGTCGCTGGATCAGGTAGTCCGCGATCTCTTCCACCACGTTGTCGTAACGCGGGTCAATTTGCATCGTTTGCGGTGTGCCTTTCATATGCATTACGCAAACACCAACGCCACTGTTGCGGGCGACCGCGCACATGTTGCGGTCGCCTTCTAAGCCGGTGACGTCGTTGATGATCTCGGCGCCCGATGCGATAGCGTGTTCTGCCACGATCGCCTTGCTGGTATCAATGCTGATCGGAATCGACAGTTTTCCGGCAAGTCCTTCGATGACGGGAACGACGCGAGCCAATTCCTCATCTGTCGACACCGGATCGCTATCCGGACGCGTGCTTTCACCACCGATATCGATGATGTCGGCACCATCGGATTGCATTCGGATTGCTGCGGCGATGGCGTCCTGCGTCGCGGCATGCTTTCCACCGTCAGAAAAACTGTCTGGTGTCACATTCAAAATGCCCATTACCAGCGGACGATTGGTCAGCGGCAGTATTCGCTTGCCGATGTCCCAGCGGGTGGCGCGAGCGGCCGGATTGATTTCGTTGATGTCGCCGGCGGTATCGCTATCGTCGTGGGCATTGCCCTTTTCCGGATCGCTGCTGGTCACCACCGCATTTCCATTTGCGAAACGATGCGTTCGGCCAAGTTTTCGATGGCCGCTTGGTTCGCCGTGTCGATCGACTGTCCAGCTTCGGGAACAAACCTCGCGTCTTGCCCGAAAGTGATCATGCCATCGCCGACTGGAGTGATGCTGTTTTGCATCAGCAGTTGCCCCTGGCGATCGGTCCAGGTCGCACGTACCGAGATCGCAGTGTCCAGTGCTCGGGGGTCGTCGTTTTCCGTTTCCGTTAGCACTTGTTTGGTTTGATTGGAAATGGTGCAAGTCAAAATGCTGTCGGCGTTCGGATCGCTGACAATCTTGTAAGGCGTTCGTCGTTCGACCTCTTTGACAATCGCTTCGGTCAAACGGATGCCAAGGTCATGACGAAACGTTTCGTTGCGAACGATGGGGACATGGACCGTGCGGATTCCCGGACGAAACAATGACGCCGATCCAAACTGGTAACCTGCGCAGCCGGTCGCCGAACAAGCCACCAGCACGATCATTTTCAAACAGAGTGACCTCGCGGAGATTGGGCGTGACCCAACCGCGCGGCCACGGCTGCCGTCCCACGCAGCGTTATCTCGCTGGTTAGCGGCACCAATCTTTAGGCAAGCACCAATCTTTGGATAAGCACTGATTGTCACAGCATCGCCGATCATCGCAGCATCGTTCCCGAGTCCGACTGCGGTCCGTCGAGGTCGTGGACCGTTTTCAGCGGAGACGATTTTCGTTTTTCTGGGAACACATCGGCTAGCCAAGAGAGTCGTTGCTCGGGCACCGACGGCAGCTTTTCGGTTGCCGCCAGACGTTGACGAGCGACTTCGGCTTGGGGTGCCGCGGGAAAACGTTCCAACAGTTCTTGGTAATAAACACGTGCGGCACCGTACTCCTTGCGTTTTTCACGCCAACGAGCCTTGTTCGCTAATCGCTCGGCACGATGGTATTCGACCTCGGCGGCACTGCGGGCGACCATGTCGGCGTAGTTTTTCTCTCTCAATTTGTCGGGGAAACGTTGGCGCGTTTGACGAACGAGTTTTTCCGCTTCGTCCAAAACAAGTCCGCTGTAGTCCGGGCCGGCATAGATTTCTAACTTGCATTTCAGCCCCAACAGGTGTGCCAAGAATAAGTGGTCGCTGTCAGAGAAAGTTTCACGCAGGTCGGTTAGAAACTCATCAGCTTTTTCGAACCGTCCTTGACGGATGTGTTCGGCTGCGGCGGCCATCGTCGCATCATCGGCCAGACGGCCGGTTGGATCGTCGTATCGGATTTGGTCCAGGACGCGGATGGCATGCCCATCGGTATCCAGCCGTGGTCGTTTTGGATCGGTCAGATTCAACGTGAACCACTTGTCCTCGTCGGCTTTTGCCGTGTCGATCCAGTATTTGCTAATCGAAAACAGGCGAGCGCTCACGCGATCATTGTGGCGATTACGCGGATAATCTTTCTGCAGTTTTTCGTAGATCTTTGCTGCCTGAGTCAGACGGTTCGCGAAAAACAGACTCTCGGCCAGCATGAACATGGCATCTTGCTGCAGCGCGGCACCTTCGCTGGCCTCGGATGACTTGCGAAATTGCTTGGCCGCATCGTCAAAAATGGCTTCCCGCTGACCGGGCTGTAATTGCTGGGCTCGTCTGAAGATCGCATCGCCTTCTTGGTACAGTTGTTGGGCGCGGTTCAAGTCTTCTTGTTCGCGGCCGGTCATAAAATTCAACACTTTGTTGGTCGAGCTTTTCGTCGACTCCGCTAGCGATGGCGGCGTGCTGGCACGTTGAACAGCACCCGGCGAATCTTCTGTTGCGGCGACCTGCACGACCGGGTTCTTTTCCGCTGGGGCGGCGCCGGCGACTGATTCGTCTTGCGCGATCAAGCTGCGACTGCCCAGTGATTGGCAGCCGGCCAACAGCACGGACAAGGTCAACAACCAGCCCACGGCGGACGACGTTTGTGGCTTTGCACAGGTCCGTTGATTGGTCTTGGCGTGAAAGGTCGATGATGGTGGATCAAGTCGCGTCATGCGGTCGGTTCCGTCCGTGTCACAGTTGGCAAATAAGATTGCATGCGGGGCCGTTGGCCGAGCATGTTCTCGATATATCGGTTCAAGACCGCGCGCAATTCACCGTATAGATTCGGCGGTACAGCGGTGGGCAGTTGAGTATCAGGCGATTGCAAGCGTTTGATTTCTTCGATCACGCCGCGGCGCACCGACAATGTCTTATGCTGTCGTGGGCGGCACGCCGCGCAGACGATCCCGCCGGCGTTCAAGGCAAATGCCATTCGCGGTGCCGACAGAACCTCATCACCACAGACGGTGCAGCGGTCGGTCCCCGGCGCATGACCAAGCATTCGCAGCGATTGCGCATCGAAATACGCCAGCGACGAAGCGACTTCGCCGGTGCCGTCGATCTGGTTTAACGTTTGCAGTGCCAAGTCGTACACGTCGGGATGAGGATCATGCTCGTCGGTTTGAAGCCGTAGCATTTCGGCCACGTAATAGCCGGCATAGACGCGCGGGAGCGATCGTTCGGCCCCGCGAAAGCGTCGATGCAGCTTGGCTTCGGTCAATAAATCGAGCGTATCGGTACTCTTACGAATCACGACTACACGACAAACCGCCAGCAGGTCAAGCGCGCCTTCGAAAGGTCCCTTGGGCCGCCGGGCACCTTTGGCCAACGCCGAAACACGTCCGAAGTCTCGTGTCAGCAACGTCACGATCAGGCTGGTTTCGCTAAACTCAATCGTTCTCAGCACAATCGCCGTGGTTTGCTCGGCCGTCACGATCGTTCCGCCACTGATGCGATAAGAATCTTTGAAGCGCAGATTTTCACGACAGAGAATCTTGAAATGCCGAATTTCGATGCGATCGATAATGCTCGCAACGCAAACGCTTGATCGGTCACAGTTCGCCCATTTCACCTAGCGATGCTAGCAATTCGCTCATCTCGGCGGCGGCATGTTGATCACCCTGACTGCGAGCTTCGTCGATTCCGCTACGCAAGTAATCGCGAGCTTTGTCGATTTGGTCCAGGTCCGCGAGCTGCTGTGCGGCCATGAAATAGGCAGGCACATAGGGTGGTGAATCTTTCGTCAATTCGTCCAGCCGCTCGATGCTGCTTTGGTGGTCGCCCTCGCTCCGCAGTTCCATCGCCAGGCTGTAACGCAGGAAGGTGTCACCGGGATCGTCCGCCAACATTGCCTCGATTTTTTCTCGCCGACTCATGAAGTCCTCTTAATCGTCAAATTCGATTCATCACTGAGAGTCACCCGAACCGATATGACGATTGATTCAACACCTTCACGCAATCGACGCGAGATGTACGTATGGTCCGTGGCAACCGCAAATTCATTGTGGCGTCAACCTTATTGGCTCTACCAGTGGCCTTAGTAATGGCCTCCTTTACCACCGGAACCTCTCCGGATTCATTGGGGTCCCCCAATGACCTGTTGCGGACAGGGTCCGCGCAGGCGGATTCAGGGTCCACGCAGGCGGATTTAGAGCCGGGCGGCGTCGCCCATGCAGGCGGAATCGCACCAATCGAGTCATCAGGCATCCGGCAAGCCGGTGCTGTCCCGGCACAGTCTGCGGGCGTCATTCAACAAGTGGGGCTGCTCGAATCTTTCGCAGAAAAACGAGCGCAAGTCGCTGCGTCCAGGTCGGCTCAGGGGAATAGCTCCACGAGCAAGCCGGCCCCGCGAACGGCGTCTTCGGGTTCCAGTTCCGGACTGCTGAGCGGATTGTTCGGGGGCAGCAATCAGCCGCAGCCAACGCCCGCAGCGGCGAAGCCTGTTGCCGAGCGTCCCGTCGCCGATTGGAACGGAATTCCCTATCACGAACCACGCGTCGTCGCTCGCAGCAAGGCGAACGAACCGATCCGTGATCCTTCCGCCCAACCAACCACGCGCATCATCACCGGTCGAGTCGGCAGCAGTGTTGCGGCCGCACCCGTATCGGTCCGGCGTGAGACACGCGTCATCCTGCCACGTCCGGTCCCCAAGACTCGCGTGATCAAGCCACTCACCTTGCCTCAGCCAAGTCCCGAGGCGACGGCCAGCTCGCGTCGTACCGGTTCGGTTGCGGCAACTGATACCGAAGCCGCGATCACCGATGTGCCGCTGTCCAGCAGCAACAGCAGTCGCCGCAGCGATCGCCGTCGCGTGGAAGTTCTTGATCCAAGCATCGTCAAATCCGTTACGACATCGACGTCGACATCGACAAAACAAGTCGAATCGAGAATCGAAGAAGAGTTAGTGCCGAAGGTTTCACGCCGCAGATTGGTGCCTGAGAAAGAAGAAATCGCCAAAACGGAAAAGCCGGCCGAGAAACCAGTCGCCGACAAGCCTGCAACCGGCAATGCGGTGGCGCTCGCACCGGCACCAAAGAAGCCAAGCACATCGGCGAGCACCGAAACGGACAAGGTTTCCGCAAAGGCAACTCAGCCCAAGCCCGTTGCAACGCGTGCGGACGTCGCTGTGAAGAAACAAGACAAAGAAACGCCAGCGCCCAAAACATCGCCGGCACCGACTGCGGAAGCGACCGTCAAGGTTTCACCAAAGTCCACCTTGTTGCCGCCCACCGCAAAAGCGTCGCCCGAGGCGAACGCTTCATCGACGGCGGGCTCGCCTGCGGCACCAGCGCCCTACACGATGCCGATGGATGGACCCGCAGCGGAATCGGTCCCGCTAGCCGCGACTTCACCAGTACCCTCACAGCCTTATGCCGCTTCGACTCCAACGGCACCGATTTCGCACCGCGCCGGTCCTCCGGCAAGCGAGTTTCAGCCCCGACAAGTGATCGTATCGTCGCCGGTTGAGGCTACGACGCCGTCGACGCAATTCGACACGGCGTCCAGCCCGATCGGATCAGGATTGCTGCCGCAATTGCCTGGACCAAACTCGCGCAGCGACGCGGTCAATCCACGTGACGAAGCGGCGGACGCCTATATCGCTGCCGTCCCGCAATACGAAAACGAGTACCGTCGTGCGGACTCGGCGATCGAGCAACTGCAGGCACCGCCGGCAACGACTCCGCTGCACACGACGCGTCCGCAAGTCGCGTCGCCGGATTCTGGTTTTGTCGCCACGTCGCCCGATTCCGATTTGCGTGAGTCGACGACGCGTCGTCTGAAACCTGGCGATACAGCGGTTGCATCCGAGTTGCCTGGGATTCGTGTGGTCACGCACGGCCCCAGCGAAATCATGATCCGTCAAACGCAACAATACGAAATCCGCGTCGAAAATCGCGGCTCGATCGACGCCCAAGGCGTGATGGTACGAGCGATGATTCCCGATTGGGCGGACGTTCGCGGCCACAATGCGACCCGAGGCAGTGTGACCCCACAAGCCAAGAACAGCAAATCACAAGACACGTTCAATATCGGTACCGGTGAACGATTGGTCTGGACGATCGATCATCTGCCCGCGGGTGCGTCCGAACGCATGTTCATTCGCTTGCGTGCCGAACGAAGCGGTTCCCACGGCGTCGATGTCGATTGGACGCTGGTTCCACAAAAAAGTGTGACCAAGGTTCACGTTCACGAACCACAGTTGTCATTGGTCATCGACGGACCGCCTGAAGTCATTTACGGACGATCGCAAACTTACAAGGTTCGCGTGATGAATCCTGGCGATGGCGTCGCACCGAATGTCACGTTCACCTTGTCGCCAAATTCTGCCACGCCGCAAACGCAACGGATCGGTGACATTCCGGCCGGCAAGGAAGCTCAGTTCGAAGTCGAGTTGACCGCGCAAGACTTGGGCGACCTCAAGATCCACGGTTTGGCATCGGGCGATTTGGAATTGCGTGCCGAAGCGTCCAAGACGATCCATGTGGCCGCCGCCAAACTGGAAGCCATCATGAATGGCCCGGAACTCAAGTATCAAAACACCGAGGCGGTTTACCAACTGACCATCGAAAACAACGGCAACGCGATGACCGAGCAAGTGGTCGCAACGTTGCAGTTGCCTGGCGGTGCCAAGTATCTCGGCGGAATCGCGGATTCGCTGCAACGCGGCCAAGTCGTGAAGTGGAAGATCGACGCATTGGCACCCGGTGCGGTGCGAGAATACGAGTTCCGCTGCAACATGGCATCGACTGGCGATCAACTGTTCACGTTCGATTGCCAGGGTACCGCGGCAGCCGAAACCAGCGTGTCCATCGCGACTCGCGTCGAATCGATTGCCGACTTGGTGCTGACGATCGACGACCCGGTCGCACCGGCACCGGTCTCGACAGAAGTCGCTTACGAAATCGTGGTTCGCAACCGTGGTTCACGGGAAGCGACCGACGTGCGAGCGATTGCCCAATTCAGTCATGGCATCGAGCCGAAACGACTGGAAGGTCACAGCGGTGAAGTCTTGACGGGACAAGTGCTGTTCGATCCGATTCCACGCATTGGTGCGGGTGAAGAGATTCGATTGCGAATCGTCGCCGAAGCCCAGCGTGCCGGACATCATCGCTTCCGTAGCGAAGTCCGCTCGGGTGCGACCGTCTTGGTCGCCGAAGAAGCAACGCACTACATGAACCCTAAGAGCGACCGAGTCAGCCGCAGCAGTAGTGAAAACAAGGTGCTGAGGTAACGGGCATCTGGTGCGGCATCAAGCCTGTCACCTCGTGCCGTTCACCTTTTACCTCGATGGATCCACGTCGATAAACTCGAGCGGTTGAGATTCGGTGACGTCCGCCACGCGGATGGCGAGTTCGCCTTTGAGAATTTTTCGAAACGACTTGCCAACGATCTCACCGCGCCAACCGTGCAGAAGCGCGGGAACGCCGTCGTGCTTCTTTCGGTCCAGCTCATAGCCGAGTAATTCGCGAACGTCGTCGGCGTTGCCGACGATCGGGGGCGCTAATTTTTGTTGGCGGCTGATGCAGGCGATCGAAGTCGATAAAAACTGGCTAAGCATCGGCGACGCGACGCGACGAGTTCCCCGTTTGCGTTTCGGCAAGTCTTCTTCGGGCGTTTGATGTCCTTGGTGGATCGCCGCCGCGATGTCTTTGTAGTGATCTTGGAATCCGCGATGTTCCAGACCTCGGATGTGCCGGATTTTTTCGGCATCAGACGAACCTCGCTTGGCAAGTTCGACCATCAAGTCGTCACGCATGACGCGTTTGGGTAAACGGTCGGTGCGTTTCGCCCGGTCTTCACGCCAACGCCAGATGTGCTTGACGACTTCGAGCTGACGCGGGTTCAGGCCCGATGCACCAGAGACGCGGCGCCATCGTTCTTGCGTCTCGCCGTCGATCACTTTTTGCTGCAGCGACGCGACTTCTTCATCAACCCAAGCACGTCGATCGAGCGCGTCGATATCGCCAACGAGTCGATGGTACATCTGTTCCAAATCGACCACGTCATGGACGGCGTATGTGATTTGAGCTTTGGTCAGCGGCCGATGACGCCAATTGGTGCGAGTTTCGCCTTTGGGCAGCGTCTTGTTGACGATTTTTTGAACCAACGTGCCCAGTGATGCCGGGTATTCCATCCCCACAAATCCGGCGGCCAGTTGGGTATCAAACAGTCCTGCGATCGGTTTGCCGGTAAAGCGATAACAGAAACGAATCTCCTCGCGCGCCGCATGCGCGATGATCGTACGGCCCTTCTGCGTCAACAAGTCCCAGAACGGCTGTGTCTTTCCGACTTCCATCGGATCGATGATCGCGTGTTGCCCGCCCGCAGAAACCTGCAGCAAACACAATTGTGGGCGATATCGATCCTCCGACACAAATTCGGTGTCAAAAGCGATGACGTCATGCTTGGCAAGCTGTTCGCAATATTGCTCCAGCTCGTCGCTCGTATTTATCGACTCGTACTGCAAAGGTATGATGTGCTTTCGGCTGCGAAGACAAGATGGTCGGAAAAGGTGGGCAATGCTTCGCACCTACTGTAACCAGCAGCGGACGACTCGGCCATCCGCGTGACGACGGACAAATTGATTTCCTTGGCAACGACGGATATGCAGGACGAGTTCAGCGGAGATCGGGACACATGCCGCGGCCAGGGCCTGGCCCAGCGACGACCGAATCCGCAGTGGTTGCTCAGTATTCGCGGGCCCGCCGAGTGGCCGATTGCGATTCGTTCCGGTGCCCATGTCATCGACTTCAAGGAGCCTCGCCAAGGACCGCTCGCCCCCGTGGATCCGGATATTTGGCGCTGGGCCGCAGATCAACCCGACTGCCCTGCCCTGTTGTCGGCCGCGCTGGGTGAGCCATCCGATGCACTGGAGATCGCCGGCAAGGTGCCCGCGGAATTTCATTTTGCAAAGATGGGGCCGTCCGGATGTGACACGCGTGAAAAGTTGGTCGAGAACTGGTCCCGAGTGCGCGAATGCTTGGATGGTGAAGTCGAACTGGTTGCCGTCGCGTACGCGGACGATGCAGGTTGCGTCGACGTGGAATCCGTTATTGCCGCCGCGCACACGTTCGGAATCGAACGCGTTCTGGTCGACACGTTCGGTAAAGACGGGCAATCATCCATTGATCATTTGGGGACCGATCGTCTGAATCGGATCGGTCGCCAAGTCGCCGAGCTGGGAATGTGGTGGGCGTTGGCCGGCTCGATCAAGCTAGCGGCAATCGACCGACTGGCTGCGGAGGGTATCTTTCCGGATTGTTTCGGGGTCCGGGGCGACGTTTGTGGCGGTGGCCGAGAAGGATCGATTGAAACGGAAAGAGTTAGCCGGTGGAACCAAGCGATCAAGAAACGACCAGATTTGCAAAACGCATCCCAGTTATGAGCCGCGACGCGTGAGCGGCCGGGCGCGCCTGCAAACCATGAGCCGCGACGCGTGAGCGGCCGGGCGCGTCATCTCTTGTCCGTGATCTGCGCGCGATCGTCCGAGGCCTCACGGCCAGCGGCTCACAAAGCAAACCACCGTGCGCCGCGATGCGGCCGGGCTTCCCCGATCCTGCAAACCGTGATCCTGCAAACCATGAGCCGCGACGCGTGAGCGGCCGGGCGCGTCATCTCTTGTCCG
>CAXBGS010000017.1:0-169474 GCA_963975425.1 uncultured Pirellulaceae bacterium | reverse complement strand
GCACTTCGCCAGGCAACGGCACGGCCAGCGATGATTACACGCTGACGGTGACGGCGACCGATGATGATGGAGACGTTGATTCGGTCGATACCACCATCACGGTAAACAACGTCGCGCCAATCAATCTGGCCGTGACGCCAGACGGTGGCAACGTTTACAACGAAGGTGAAACGCTCAGCTTCACCGCTTCGGCGGACGATAACGCCGATGACGTGTTGAGCTATAGCTGGTCGGTCACCGGGCCAGGTCTTGGCTCGCCGATCACGGGAACCGGAACGGCAATCAGCTTCGTTCCCGCCGACAACGGCAACTACACGATCGACTTGACCGTGTCCGATGACGATTTGGGGACGACGACACTGACGTATAACGTCCCGGTTGTTGGAAACGTCGCGCCAACGATCGACGGTGTCACTTACTCGGCCGTCGTGATCAACGAAGATGGTTCGGTGACGGTCAGCGGAACGGTCAATGATGACGGATCGGCCGACACGATCGATCTGGTTATCCAGTGGGGCGACGGTTCGCCCGGCATCGCGCTGAGTGGACTGGCACCAGGTGCCACGTTCAGCCAAACCCACACCTACGAAGACGACGGCACTTCGCCAGGCAACGGCACGGCCAGCGATGATTACACGCTGACGGTGACGGCAACCGATGACGATGGAGACGTCGACTCGGTCGATACCACCATCACGGTGAACAACGTCGCGCCTGCACCGGTCATCACTGGTGTGCCTGCTGGCAATACGACCGAGGAATACAACGCGATTAATCTGGGCGTGACCGAGAACGATCCGGGCACACTCGATGCGTTTACCTACGCTTGGACGATCACGAAGGACGGATCACCGTTTGACTCGGGAACAAGTTCGACGATTTCGATTCCTTCACCTGAATTCGGAACCTATCAAATCACGGTCGTTGTCAACGATGACGACACGGGCGTGGGAACGATCACAGAAACGATCACGGTCACTCCCGTCACTTTCCGCGTCATCAATTTCGTATCCAACGAAAGCGGATTTGATGCGGTATTCAACCGCGGAGCCGATTTTGCTGACATCAATCTATATGACGGTATTGATGCGAGTATCGACTTGCCCGATGTCGTCGTGACCAATAGTTCCAGTCAAGTCGTTGATGGTTCGCTTTCGTACGATGGCAGCTCGCCGGAGAAAATCCGATGGGTTGCGAGTGGCAGCGTCCTGCCCGCGGATACTTATACGGTAACGCTGGTTAGCGATTCGGCTGCATGGAAAGACACTCGCAGCGGCCAACTGCTCGATGGCGATAGCGACGGGACTGTCGGGGACAACTTTGTCACATCGTTCACGGTGACGAACACCGCTCCATCGATTGGCTTGCCTGACTTTATCCGCGGACCTCAACAAGCCGTCGACTTGCCCGCCACTGGATTTGGCATGCCGGTCACCCTGACCGATGGGTCCGGAGTCACTTCGGTCGCGATGACGATTGAGTTTGATCCCTCTTTGCTTGACGTCACCGCAGCGAGCCTTTCGACCTCCGTCCCTGGCGACTGGCTTGCAAGCGTCGACGTATCAACCCCAGGCCTCGCGACTCTTTCCGCCTCGGGGACCACTCCGCTGGGTGCAGGTGTGGCGAACGTATTTGACTTGATCGCTGAAGTTCCTGCTGGAGCGGCGTTTGGTGCATCTCAAGTGATTGAAATCACATCGGCACAGCTCAATGGCGGTGCGGTGAACGTGGTCGGCGATCATGCATTCCAGAAAATTGGGTTCTTTGGTGATCCGACCGCCAACCGTTCCTATACGGCTTTGGATGCCGCTTTGATTGCCCGTGTCGCGGCCGGTCTCGACACCGGATTTGACGCGTATGGAAAAACGGATCCGAAGATCATCGGCGACATCAGCGGCAACGGCATCGTCGGCGCGCTGGATGCGTCGCTGGTTGCCCAACATTCCGTTGAGCTTCCGGTGCCCGAAATTCCTGCCTTGCCCGCCGGCACCATGCCGACACCGATCACTGGCGTCGATCCTTTGGTTTCATTCCCGGACTTGACGGCGACGGCCGGCAGCACGGTTAATTCGGTAGCGTCCATCGATAACGCCGACACGTTGCAGGCGATTGACTTGACAGTGGATTATGACACGACGCGTTTGGACTTGAGCAATGCAGACATTTCGCTGACCGGACTAACCGCAAGCGGCTGGACCATCATCACCAATGTGAATGATCCAGCCGGTCATGTCTCACTCGCGGCGTTCACGACGACGCCTCTGGGTGCTGGTGCCGGCGACCTTCTTGATTTTGCATTCCACGTTCCGACCGGGGCGCCTTTGGGCGTTTCGCCGGTTGACATCGTTGCTGAACCCGACAGCCTGTTGAACGAAGGCGCGTTGGCGTTGACCGACGACGATGGAACCATCGAAATCGTTGACGCCACCGCCCCAACGGTGGCCAGCGTTAAAGTGGCCGGCAACATACCGATGGACGAGTGGACTACTGAATTCAAAGATTTCATTGATCCTGTCGACGGTGACAACACCGATGGAAGCGACCAAGTCGGCTATCAAATTCCGACAGCCACGCTACCGCAGCAGCTGACACCACTTCCATGGGTCAACCTAAACCAGATCATCATCACGTTCTCGGAACCTGTCGTGGGATCGGGAACATTGGGTAATTCCGATGCGATCCAGCTGGACGACATCAATGTCTTCGGTGTTAACAAAGAAGATTACAAAGTGTCAGACGGTCAAACACCGCAATTGATCAATGTCGACTTTGATCCATCGACCAACCAAGCGACGTTGACATTCGATGGTGCGTTGACAGCAGACAAGTTGCTCATTCACATTGCCGACGGAACCATCGAAGATGCTTCCGGGAATCCGTTGGACGAGTTGCAATTCCGAATCAACGTACTGCCAGGTGACGTCGACGGCTCGACCGGCGTATTCGGCACAGATGTTGGACTGGTGCGTGGTGAACAATTCACCTTCACAACAACGCCAGGATTCAAAGCGTTCTATGACGTGAACGGTTCGGGGAGCATTCTAGGTACCGACGTCGGAGCCGCGCGTGCACGGCAGTTTACATTCCTGCCCAATGACGACCCCGAAGTTCCTGTTGCAATGATGGCACTCGACGCGGCGGACGATGAGGACGCCGACGAGACAGACGAATCATGGCAAGAAATGGTCGACACCCTGTTCTCCAGTGGTCGTTTGTTTAGTTAAGACATTCCGACTTGTGAATTTAGGGCAATTACAACTAGACTCCCCTATTCGGATAGCTATATTCGGGGGGCGTAAACTGAGCAAGTTAACTCGTCATCAAAATGACAAAAAGGACCGTGACGGATGGTTAGAAAGATCGTAGTGCCAACGATGATCGGCTTGGCCTTGCTGCTTATCGGCAACGCGCCGGCGGCGGCAGATTTCATCCTTTCGATTGAGGACTCGCCCGAATTTTCACCAAATTCCGCCGCATCGATTGGCGTCTTTATCCGATCGACCGAAGCAGCGGGTGAAGACTTCGGTAGCTTTAACGTGGGAATCGCGTTCGACTTCGCGGGGATCGACGATGCGATGCCGCTGATCACAACCCCACTCTTCCTCAATACGTCCAACTTCGGCCCAGTCGGTATGGCGGACTACGCAATCGCTGGCGATATCGTTCCAAACAACTTCACCGTCTTCGATACGAATCAGAAGCTATTCGACTTGAATTTCGAAATTGGCGGCAGTGTTCCTGCGGGCAGTTACCCGCTGACATTCGTCAATGGCTTTAACGAAGTCGGACGTGGCGACGGAACGATGTTGACAATTCAGAGCTTCGAATCCGGTGCTTTGAACGTTGCAGCCGTTCCCGAACCAGGCGCGTTTGCCGCCCTGACATTGGCAACCGTTGGGATGGCGGGTTTAAGACGACGCAAGCGAGCGTAGTCTTGTGACTTCGATCCTGCGTCCTAGCATCCTGTTGAAGCATGATCACCGTTCCTGATTGCGGATGCTCAACGGTGAGATGCGATCCGATGGGCACCTTATTTGACGTGGTGAGGATCCGTTTTTCTTTCCGGCCCGTGCTTTCGTTGCATGGGCTCTCGTTGCATGGGCGATTGCGGCCTGAACTTCTACGCGAGTTATTTTGCGTCCATGCTTCTTGGACCCTATTTTTGCCTGTGCGATAAAGGCGTGCTCGGTGATTGACATGGTGTAGCCCGCGGCAAGCAGTTCCACCACCAAACACTGCTGGATCGATGTGCGTCTCGCTGAGTGATCGTTCGACGGCTAAGAGCGCGCCGTCAAGCAGGATGCGATGCCGAACGTTTTGTATTGGCATCACTTGGGGCGATGCGACAGCGTCCGCGATGTTATGAACGACTCATGAGGCATATGACTTTTCGAGTCGTCTCCCAACTCGGCTAACAATACTTCTCGAAACCGCCGCGACCAAATCCACGCATCCGTCAAAGCCGCCCCGGTGCCGCGGAGTTCGCCCACTCGCACAGGCTGACCATCAGCACGATGCACCGGAATAACAGGCACCCGTTCCACGGTGCTAACGTCCCTGCGGCGCATCAGAGCGTAAGGCAACACGGTCGTTCACGAATGTGACTGGCGACGAACCCTCTTGGCCGTTCGGCCGTAGGTTGCGATTCGCCATAAGTATTCGATCGGTCCGAATCGATAATTTTTCATCCAGATGCGTGACAACATGATTTGGAATGCCCAGATGCAGACGACGATGCCGACTTGCTGTAGTCGATTAAGCGTTGCAAACAAGGCAAAGCCGTGACCATAAAAGATGGTGGTGCAGATCACGGTTTGCATCAGATAGTTCGTCAGAGCCATTCGCCCGACGGGAGCCAATGGCGAGAGAAACGCTTTGCCACGCACAGTTTTCATTAGCAGTCCGATCGCGGCGATATAGCCGATCGCCACCAGTGTCGAACCAAAATAGTTCGGTAAGGTTCCCAGAAACATACTTTGCCGCAGCGTCCAGCCGGCCTGCTCGTTCGCATGGATGCCCCAAGCGATCAGCGGCAAGCCTCCAGCAAGGCCGATCACCATCAATGCCGCCAGCGACCCGACGGATCGATCGCCTGAGAGAAAACCTGATTTGAACAAAGCCATCCCCAACACCATCAATCCCGCGATATGCCATCCGATCATCGTCGGTAAGACAAACAACTGCATGCCAATGGCCGATTCGGCGCGATGGGCAAACTGCTGCGTCCAGGGGCCTCTGTACGCGGCGATCTCTTTGCGAATCTGATCGTCGGTCGGTTGCCACGATGTCATGACGTCGGTGAGTTCCTTTGCGGACAGAAAAGACACCCCCCAATCGAAAAGAACGATGATCAGCGCGCCGATGAACATCAATGTCGCCGATGCAGCGACCAACCAGCGACCGGGCAACCGCCATAGCGGATACACCAAGGAACCACACACCGCATAGGGAACCAGGATGTCGCCGTACCAAAAGATATATGCGTGAAACAGACCGATGCATAGCAACCCCAGCATCCGTCGATAGTGCAGACGGCCGGGGGCCCCGTCGCGGGCAATCTGTCTCTGTGCCATGAGCACGATGCCGGCACCGAACAACATGGAAAAGATTGACATGAACTTCGAATCCGCCAGCAAATGACAGACGTACCAGATCAGATATTCGGCCCCCTGGTGGATTCCCGTTGCTGTTGGGTTCAGATAGGTCGCCCCCACCATCGAGAACGACTGAATGTTCATGACCAGTATCCCAAGCACCGCAAAGCCCCGGATGACGTCAAGTGTCTCGATACGATCGATGGATCGAATCGGCCCACCACGGCCGAGATTCTGGCCGCCGTGGGCAAAGCGAGGGGGTGATTCTGGTTCGACCGTTGTCGGCGGCGGATCGATGCCGGCAGCATGCTCGTGGGCGAATGCGTCCATCAAGAGGTCTCAGTGTCTGTTGTCGTTTGTAAATAAATCACAAGGGTTTTATCGACTCCGGCGACGTTCCGCCGATCGACCGCGGTCTACTAACATTTCTTTTGAACTTCGTAGCTGATACAGTAGAAGGAGCCGCGCCGGTCGCCCTGAAAAGCGACCCGTGTCGAGTTATTGGGATTCGGCATCTTTTGACGCCGAACGGGGCGCACTTAATGATGACCATCAGGGCCTAGTCCACGCGCGAGTTTACTTCCTGGTCAACGCATCAAAGCCTGAATGAGTCATGGTGGCATATCTGTCGGTCGATAAAGGGCCGGAAAAAGGGAAACACTTCCCCCTGGATCCCGATCGGCCGATGCATGTTGGCCGCGGCTCGAGCTGTGAAATCAGGTTAAACGATCCCATCAGTTCGCGGTTTCACGCGGTGATGTATTTCGACGACGGGTGCTGGCACATCCGTGACACCAGCAGTCGCAACGGCACGATGGTCAATGGCCAGAAAGTCGATCATGCGAGGCTGATGGATTCGTCGGTGGTCAAGATCGGCGGCAGCGAAATGCGTCTGGTCGATCAAGAATCCGAATTGTCAGCGGATCATCCCGAGATGCAAACGGTTGTCGCCGACGTGTCGATGGGCTTGTCCGATTCGAATGCGTTGCTGGACGATCCATTCGGGCGAGCGGTCGATACCGGGCACGTGATTGATCTGTATTCGCTGAGCCT
Source organism: uncultured Pirellulaceae bacterium (assembly GCA_963975425.1). Classification (GTDB taxonomy): domain Bacteria; phylum Planctomycetota; class Planctomycetia; order Pirellulales; family Pirellulaceae; genus CAXBGS01. The sequence continues at coordinate 162,827 of CAXBGS010000017.1, read as the reverse complement.
TAGGTTGCTGCAAACCGACAACCCCGACGATGTGATCGCGACAGTCATCGAACTGCTGCGAGACCGCACCGGCGCCGAAGTTGTCGGACTTTCCTACAACTCTGGCGACGGGCGTCAGAAGCCGCAACGCGTGATTCCGCCCACCGCTTTCGAATCCGTAAAACTGAACCGAGCCTTTTTTCGCCGCATCATTCGCAACGGCGAAGCGGTATGGGTGAACGATCATCGTCAAGATCACTCTGGCGACCGATCGATGGACAGCAGTTTCAAAGACTGGTCCGATGCAATGTACATTCCGTTAGAAGCGGGCGAGAACAACCTTGGCGTCTTACAGCTTTACCATAAAAAGTCGTTTCAAGAGTCTGACTTTGAACTTGCCATCGCGGCGGGTCGTTTGTTGGCCGTCGGTTTGAAACGAGTGCTAGAACTTGACTCGCTGCGTGCACAACGCAGCCGGATTGCGGCACAAAACGCGGACACCGATGAATTGATCGGCCGCAGCCCTTTGATGACGAAACTAAAAGAGCGCATCGAACGCGTCGGTAAAGCAAGCGGCAGCGTGTTGGTGCGAGGCGAAAGCGGGTCGGGAAAGGAATTGGTCGCTCGTGCCGTTCACCGACACAGCCAACGCGCACAGCGCCCGATGCTAACGGTGAATTGCGCCGCGATTCCCCAAGATTTGATCGAAAGCCAACTGTTCGGTCACCGCAAAGGTTCGTTCACCGGCGCCGACAGCGACCATATCGGCTGGTTTCAACAGGCTCACACCGGCACGTTGTTTCTCGATGAGATCGGCGAACTGACTCTGGAAGGCCAAGCGAAATTGCTGCGGATTCTCGAAGGCCATCCGTTCTTGCCCGTCGGTGCGACCGAAGAAGTGTTGGTCGACGTGCGCGTGATCGCTGCAACCAACCGTGACCTGGGCGAATTCGTTCGCGAAAAGAAGTTCCGCGAAGATTTGTTCTATCGACTAAGCGTTTTCGAGTTGTTTGTTCCGCCGCTGCGTGACCGCGGCGATGACATCGATCTGTTGACCGACCACTTTCTGGACCACTTTCGCATCCAGCATGGTCGCGCCGCTTTGCAGTTGAGCGAAAACGCGCGTGAACGTTTGTTGGAATACGCTTGGCCGGGAAATGTTCGCCAACTGAGAAACGTTATCGACAGCGCCGTTGTGATGGCCGACGATCCGTCGATCGAGAGCGATGACCTGGGACTGCGCGACGCGGGAACAAGCCGACTGGATACCCTGAGCATCGAAGAATGGGAACGACGATTAATCCGAAAGGCTCTCACGCGAACCGGAGGCAGCGTTCCGCAGGCGGCAAAACTATTGGGTATCAGTCGCGCGACCGCTTATCGCAAGATCACCGAATACGAAATCGATCGATAGTGTGTTAGCGATCTTGTCCGCACCGGGTTCTCGCGGCGACGTCAATCCGATGGTCGCGATCGGCAAACAATTGCGTCGGCGCGGCATCGACGTCGTGATTTCACTCGCCGAACCCTATGCGGACGTCGCCCAAGCAGCAGACTTGCAAGTCGAATCGGTATTCTCGCGAGAACGGTTCGACGAACTCTTGGGTGATGCCGACGTTTGGAAACCGATTCGCGGGATGCGAAGGGTCTTGGGCCAGGTGGCCGCTCAATTCTTGTCACAACACAACGATGTGATTCGTAAGCACCACCGGCCCGGGCAAACCATCCTGATTTCGCACCCACTCGATTTTGCATCATGTGTATTTCGCGAAAGTGATCCTTCGACGCCACTGGTCGATGTGCATCTGGCCCCGGCGACGCTGCGTGTCCCCTCGTCGCCGGGCCGATTGTCACCATGGTGGTTTGAAATCCGCCGCCCGACATGGGCAGTCAAAGCAAGCTACTGGGCGGCCGACCGTCTATTCCTCGATCCGACACTCACCCCTTCGGTGGGGAAACTGCGCGACCAATATGGCCTGCCGAAAATCAATCGTTACTTGGACCAGTGGTGGTTGTCGCCGGATCGAATTCTCGCGATGTTTCCAGAGTGGTTCGCGCCGGCGACTTCCACGGTTTTGACCCAGCTGATGCATGTCGGCTTCCCGTTGGCCGATCTCGCGCCAGAGTCGGATGATACGCTAGAAAGACTGCAGCGGTTGCAATTGAATCGCCCCGTGATCTTTACCGCGGGCACGGCGCATCACCACTGTGGCGAATTTTTTAGACGGGCCGTCGAGGCGTGCGATCGATTGCGTTGCGGTGGCATCTTACTTTCGACGCATGGCGAGAACATCCCGAATCCGTTGCCACAGGGGATTGTCCACGCGACGTACGCCCCGCTGGGTCAATTGCTCGCTCACGCGTCGGCAATTGTTCACCATGGTGGGATCGGAACCACGTCACAATCACTGGCTGCGGGTGTACCGCAGGTGATCCGCGCCAACGCGTTCGACCAATTTGACAACGCCACGCGAGTTCAGCGGCTGGGTTGTGGTCGCTGGCTGAAACGAGACCGACAACTTACCGACATGCTGGACCATGTTCGTCGCGACGCAGGGGTTGCATCCGCCTGTGACGCGGTCAAGCGTCAACTTTCGACCGACCCGGAAACATCGGGAGCCGAAGCGGCGGCGATCGAGATCGAATCGATGTTGTCGCGGCTGTGATAGCGGCGCGGTATGGTAAACGATAGAAATTTCCTGCCGTTTCGTCGAACATCACCGGCCGTGCCCACATCCGACTCGAATCCCACCGCCCGTGTCTCGGTACCGACTTTGGTCGCGCTGACAATCGCCTTGGTCGGTACGGCCATTTCGGTGACTGCATACCGCGCCATTCGTGGAAATCAGAAACGATTGGTCGAAGCCGAATTCAGCGTAGCGGCTGACAACCGCATCCGTGCTTTCGAGACGTCACTGCGAACGGCCAACGCAGGACTAGGACGAAACCCTGCGATCACACGCAACTTGGGCCCCGATCGCCACGCGGCGATTGCCGACTTTGTCTCGCGGCGAGTCGAACTCGATGACCGTTTGATTGCGATCGGCTGGGCGGCAAAGTCGAAAATTCGCAACGGCCAAAATATCGCAGAGTCAAATTCCACCGAAAATCCGCTGGCGGCATACACGTTCCCATTGACCGTGGTGGAACCAGCCGACAATCACTCGCTCGCCATCGGAATGGACTTGGCGAGCAATCCCGAATGTGAACAGGCGCTGCTGGCGACACTGCGGTTGCAACGCGCCGCATTGTCGGATCCTTTTTCCTGGCAATCCGATTCGGTCACGCGAAAAGCGATCGCAATCATGCGGCCGGACATTCGCGACCGAGACGAAGACACCACATCCGAGGACGTGGTCGATCGATTGCGAGGTTTCTTAGTGACGGTGATCGATGCGGAACTGTTGATCACACAAGCCATGCAAAACTTCACGGACGAGATCGACTTGGTCATTTTGCGAAACGATGGGACGGACCGCCAAGTCGTCGCGGCCTATGACGCCCAGGCCGGCCGAACGCGGTTTGATGACCTCGATACATTCGACACCCGAGCGCAACAAAGTTCTGTTCCCGCGAAAACCGTCGATTTGCCAGTTGGAAGCTGGCAGATCCGCTGCATCGCGACGCCGCGTTTCATTTCTCGGCGGACCGGCAATCTGCCTGCCGCAGTACTTGTGTTTGGGACATTGCTCTCGCTGGTTTCTGCCGGATACTCGCGCACACTACTCGGCCGCAGCCAACGAGTGGAACGTTTGATCGTCCAGCGAACCGCTGAACTGAAGGAGATGAACGAGAAATATGCCGTCGAGCACTTCCTGCTGAACACCCTGCTGGAATACTCCCCCGACTTTGTTTTCTTCAAAGACTCCGATAGCCGTTTCATGCGAGTGAGTGAGACACTGGCCAAGCATCTCGGTTTCGAATCACCCAAAGAAGCAATCGGAACATCGGACGCCGATATTTTCAGCGAAGAACAGGCCACAAAATATCTGGCCGATGAGCAACGGATCATGGATTCCGGTGAACCCATCGTCGGTCAAGAAGAGCAACAGACATCACCTGATGGCAAGACCATCTGGGTTTCCACGACCAAGGCTCCGCTGCGAACCAGCGACGGGGAAGTGGTCGGCGTTTTCGGCATCTCGCGAGATGTGACGATGCGAAAACATGCCGAAGCGAACTCGGCCGCAGCAAAGGACGCGGCCGAAGCGGCCAATCAAGCCAAGAGTGAATTCCTGGCGAACATGAGTCACGAGATTCGCACGCCGATGAACGCCGTGATCGGGATGACCGAACTGGCGTTAGAAACAGATTTAAATGATACGGCGCGAGAGTATTTGAAAGTGGTTGCCGAGTCGGCCGAGTCACTATTGTCGATCATCAACCAGATTTTAGACTTCTCAAAAATCGAAGCCGGAAAACTGGAACTCGAGTCGATCGATTTCGATCTTCATCACGAACTTGGGTCGACGATCAAAACACTGGGCTATCGCGCTCATGCCAGCGGTCTGGAACTTGCATGGAATCTCTCGCCCTTGGTGCCACGCTGGGTGACCGGCGATTCAACCAGGATGCGACAAGTCATCGTCAACTTGGTCGGCAACGCGATCAAGTTCACCGAACAAGGCGAAGTGGTCCTAGACGTTTCCGTTGATAAAGATACCGGTGACGAAATCACGCTGCACTGCCGGGTGACCGACACCGGCGTCGGGATCGCGAAAGACAAACATGAAACGATCTTTTCAGCGTTCGAGCAAGCCGACATGTCGACGACACGGCAGTATGGCGGGACGGGGCTTGGTCTGGCGATCACTCGCCGGATTGCGGAAACGATGGGAGGCCGAATTTGGGTCGAAAGCACGCTGGGGCAGGGCAGTCAATTCCACTTCACCGCGACGCTGAAAATCCCGCGTGACAAAACGCTGCCAAGCACAGAAGGCCCCGATTTTGGTGGCAAACAGGTGGTGCTCGTCGATGACAATTCGACAAATCGAAAGTTCCTGAAACAGATTTTGGAACAATGGAAACTGAATGTCAAAGACTTTGGCGACGGAACATCGGCGCTACAGTGGATGCAGAATTATGTCGGCGATGACAACCCCATTTCATTGCTGATCACCGACGTTCGTATGCCACAGATGGATGGCGTTCAACTGACTGAAAATGTCCGCCGGTTGGAACCCTTGAAGTCGACTGAAATTATTTTGCTGATTTCGGGCACTCATCACGATGACGTCGCGCGCAGCAAGGATTTAAGAATTTCCAGCCGATTGATCAAGCCGATTGCTCACGATGAATTGCGGCAAGCCATCGAAGCGGCGATTGGTGATAACAAAGTCTCAACCAAGAGCAGCAAGACGACCGGCACTCCGGGAACGGCATCCCCGATGCAAATCCTGGTGGCCGAAGACGGGATTGCGAACCAAAAAGTCGCCGTCGGCATGCTTACCAAACACGGCCACGACGTCACGCTTGCGACCAACGGCGAAGAAGCGATCGACCGTTGGCGCAACGGCGAGTTTGACGCGATATTGATGGACGTGCAAATGCCGGCGGTGAACGGATTAGAAGCGACGCGTCAAATTCGAGAATTGGAACAACAACTGAACCGAAAACGCACACCGATCGTAGCGATGACGGCGCACGCGATGAAAGGCGACCGAGAACGGTGCTTGCAAGCGGGCATGGACGGCTATTTATCGAAACCGGTCCGAAGCGACGAACTTTACCATCAACTACTTTCGATTCACCAAGCGAGTTCGATGACCGGCGTAGAAACAAACGATCCCTCTCCGGCGCAATCGGCATCGGCCGTGGACAACCATGAACCGGACAGCCATGAATCGGACAACCATGAATCGGACGCTGTGATCGTCGATTGGCCGGCGGCCCTGGCCAATGCGGCCGGCGACCAATCGCTTTTTAATGCCGTGCGCGATGCGGCACTCGAGGAAATCCCGTCGTTGATGCCAGCACTGCAAACGGCGATCGATGCGACCGATGCGAAAACGGCGATGCGGTTGGCGCATACGATCAAAGGTGCTGCCAGAGTCGTCGCAGGCGTGCGCACCATGAACGTCGCCGAGATCGTCGAACAAGCCGCCGCGAACGATGATCTCGCTCTTGCTGGTGAAACCATGCCAAAGCTGAGAGAAGTCGCGGAAGAATTGGTTGCCGCGCTGAAAGAGTCCGACGCGCATCTTGGCAAGCTTGACTAAAGCCAGATGATCCTAGCCCGTCTAGCCGTCGGCCGCATGGGATTCGCACCTGGGCCGCTTGCAATTTGCACGGCCGCCGTGAACATGCCACAACAAAATACTTTCTATCCACTGCGTACACCCTTTATCCTCTGCGATTGAATTCATGCCAGAATCTGAAACGCTCGACCGCGAACGGCTGCTCGATACCGCAGTCGCTGCCGCGCGAGCCGGCGGCGAAGTGCTGATGCAGTATTTGCGTGAGGGTGTCCGGATGCGAAACAAATCGAGCGAGGGCGGAAAGTCCTACGATTTGGTCAGCGATGCGGATATCGATAGTGAGAAAGCGATCGCGAATCTTATTCGGTCGCGCCATCCCACCCATGACTTGCTGGGCGAGGAAGCGTTATCGCTTGACGATACCAACGTCGCGGACTTGTGGATTATCGATCCACTGGATGGAACCAACAACTATGCACACCGTGTTCCCCAGTTTTCGGTGTCCATTGCATATTATCACCAAGGCCTTGCGACGGTAGCCGCCGTCCTGAATCCGGCGCGAGATGAATTATTCACGGCGACACGCGGCGGCGGAGCATTCTGTAACGATACGCCGGCGCATGTCAGCGACGCCTCATCGCTTTCGGAAACTCTGATCGGTTGCGGTTTTTATTATGATCGCGGTGACATGATGCGCAGCACGCTCTCATCGATCGAAGATCTATTCGGACATCACATCCACGGCATCCGTCGCTTTGGGTCCGCCGCACTGGACCTGTGCAGCGTCGGCTGCGGACAGTTTGGCGGCTATTTCGAGTACCAGTTGTCGCCTTGGGATTTCGCGGCCGGTCGTTTATTTGTCGAAGAAGCAGGCGGAAAAGTCTCGACCGCCCGCGGCGACGATCTTCCTCTAGCATCATCCAGCGTTCTGGCCAGCAACGGCCGGTTGCACAACGATTTACTGTCGATCACTTCGCGACATCATCCACAGTAACGCGCGGCAGCTAAGTTCTTGGTAAACTGATCGGAACCGGCACGCGCGCGTTCCCACCTCTAGCCGGCGTTCCCACCCGCTATTTCCCTCCTTTTAAAATCTTGCGAGATAGACTCATGTTCACGAGCGTCCGTCCAAGAATCTTGGCCTCGATCTTGTTGCTCGTTTCCGGCAACGCGATCGTCTCCGGTGCCGACTCATCCAATCCTGACAAACCCAACATTGTCTTTATTCTTGCGGACGATCTGGGCTACCGAGAACTTGGATCGTTTGGACAGCAACTGATCAAAACGCCAAGACTGGACGACCTTGCCAGCGAGGGGATGCGGCTGACGCATCATTACAGCGGTAACGCTGTCTGTGCTCCATCGCGCTGCGTGTTGATGACCGGTAAGAGCCCCGGTCATGCATACGTAAGAAATAACCACCGCATGCCTACCGAAGGCCAGTTCCCGATTCCCGAATCGGAAGTCACGATCGCTGAGTTGTTGAAACAACAGGGATACACGACAGGCGCTTTCGGAAAATGGGGACTCGGCGGCCCCGAGTCAACGGGTCGACCGCTGAACCAAGGCGTCGATCGCTTCTTTGGATATAACTGCCAATCGGTTGCGCATAGCTATTACCCAACGCACCTGTGGGACGACGACCATAAATTGATGTTGGACAATGATCCACCGGTTCCAGGCCACGCGCCGTTGGCCGAAGGAGCGGACATCCACGATCCGCGCAGTTACGACCAATTCAAAGGCACCGACTACGCACCCGATCGAATCAATCAACAAGTTCTGCAGTTCATCCGCGACAACCGAGACGGGCCGTTCTTTCTCTACTACCCCTCGATCATTCCGCACGTTGCGCTGCACATTCCCGACGAAGACCTAGAGCCCTATCTGGCGATGGGATGGAATGACCCGCCGTTCACCAAAGAAAACGGTGTCGGATACACTCCGCATTTCACGCCACGTGCCGCTTACGCCGCCATGATCACGCGATTGGATCGATACATCGGCAATGTCTTGGACCTGTTAGACGAACTGGGACTGTCCGAAAACACACTGGTTGTTTTCAGTAGCGATAACGGCGCGACTTATTTGGAAGAAGTCGATTACGCGTTTTTCAAAAGCGTCGGTGAATTGCGTGGACTAAAGGGTTCGCTGTACGAAGGCGGCGTCCGAGTTCCCACGATTGTGCGTTGGCCGGGTCGCGTCGCACCGGGCACGGAAAACGATCGCGTCAGCGGATTCGAAGACTGGTTGCCGACTTTCGCCGACGCCGTCGGCGCGATCGACACGGTACCCGACGGCGTAGACGGCATTTCGATGCTGCCAACGTTGCTGGGCGAATCTCAATCGCCACGGCCCTACCTATACCGCGAATTCCCAGCGTATGGCGGCCAACAATCGATTCGTGTCGGCAACTGGAAAGCGATTCGTCAAGACATCAGCAGCGGCAACGAGCACGTCGAATTGTATGACCTTGGCACCGACGCCAGTGAACAGAATGACGTCGCGACCAAACACCCCGGCGTGGTCAAGAAACTGGTCACCATGATGCAACAAGCCCGGGTGCCATCGAAAGAGTTCCCGCTTGTCGGTTTAGACTCGCCGCCGCGACAACCCAAAAAACGGGCGACCGCAAAGTAACCTCGGCGATAGAGTGATCGTGGTAGCAGAGCGATCACAAGCCCTTTTGAGAATTGACAGAGACACCGTCGGTGACGTCACGCGCCACGGCGAAAACGATATTCTCTTCGGGAATGGATTTTGCGGTCCATTCCATCCAGTGGTATCGGCCATCGGAATCCAAATAGCGATTTCGAAAGCGGACAACCGGGTTGCCATGGTTCAACCCCTGCATCACTGCGACGGTACTGTCGATATCGTCGGGATGGACAAAATCTAAGAATGGTCGAGAGACGAGTTCTGCGTCGGAGTAACCGAGCACGCGAGAAAAATTCGAGTTCACGCGTTTGAAGTAACCGTCCAGACTGGCGATACAGAACATGTCCATGCTGATTTCGAAGAAGCGTGCGAGATCATGTTCGGCACGTTTGAGCGCGGATTCTAAGAATCGACCGATCTCCGCCGCGACCGCGCCGGCATCTTTGGGGCGATTCAATGGATTCACATCGAGACATTGCTTGGCCAATCGCAGCAACGGTTCTTCGCGAGCGGACTCATTTAGCGATTGAATGGCCGATTGAGTTTCGCCGCGAGACGACTTGCGATAAACATCACGAAGATCGTCGCCGCAGAACGGGGGCCGGCCCGTCAAAATCTCACACAAGACCGCACCGAGTCCAAACACATCGGCAAGCGGGCCGACGGCATCACCGCGAGCCTGTTCCGGCGGCATGTAGGCAGGCGTGCCGAGCACTTGGCCATCCGACCAAGCCTGTGGATCGAATGCGTCGATCTTGCCCAGGCTTGGATCGACATCTTGCCGCAACAACAAAGATCGAGAGCCAGTGGTCCCTCGCAACGTCCGACACATCGCATCGTCCTCATCGGCGCGTACCCTCGATCGCCCTCGCAAGCTTTGACATAACCCCCAGTCCATCACGTGGACTTCGCCAAATTCGCCCACCATCACATTGCCGGGCTTCAGGTCTAAATGGATAACACCACGTGAATGCGCATAGGCGACTGTCTGGCACATTTGCTGAAACACCTGTAACTGCCGCGACCGATCGCGTGACTGTCCACTGTTGGTTGCCAACAGATCGGCCAGGGTTTCGCCTTCGACCAACTTCATTGCAAAGTAGGCGTCACCATCACTTGATTGGCCGGTTTCATAAATCGGTACGATACCCGGGTGCTGCAACTGGCCGGTCACGCGTGCTTCATCGTTAAAGCGTTGCCTGATGCTCGGACTGTCGCGATGACAGCGACGAAGAATTTTGATCGCAACATCGCGGCACAGCATCTTGTCGACCGCTCGATAAACCAGTCCCATGCCACCGCGAGCGATCATTTCAGAAATCTGATAACGGCCGAGCGATTGACCAATCGGCGCGATCTCTTCGTCGTAGTCGATCTCAAGTGCATCAACGGAGTTGGCATCGGAAGCCAGCACGGTCGGCGGAAGATCGTCAGAGTCGTTGGGTTTTGGTGACATAGCGACGCAGCGTTTTCGAACCACTCAGCGTTTTTCATACCACTTGATGCCCAGAATCACACCATCATTGAACGCAATTTTGGTCGCTCATAGTATAAACTGAACGCAGATATGTCATGGAAACTGAACCGCGCTTCGGATCTCGCGCCGCGATCTTTGCATCGAAAACAAGAAATAAACACATTGATTTCTGATCCCGATCCATCGTTAGCCATCTTTCGCGCGTGCGATGTCACCAAGGTTTACCGGATGGGTGAGGTCGTCGTTCACGCGCTTCGAGGAATCAATCTTGACCTATTCAAGAGCGAATTCACCGTATTGCTTGGCCCCAGTGGCAGCGGCAAGTCAACGTTGCTGAATATTTTGGGCGGACTGGATCACCCGTCCAGCGGCACTGTGACCTATATGGATGAGGACTTGTCGGACGCGAGTGAGCGTCAACGCACATGGTTTCGACGGGAAGCGGTGGGGTTCGTTTTTCAGTTCTATAATTTGATTCCCAGTTTGACGGCCAAAGAAAACGTGGCCCTTGTTACCGAAGTGGCCCACGATCCAATGACGCCTACCGAAGCGTTGGAATTGGTCGATCTGGTTGATCGACAAGACCATTTTCCGGCACAGCTTTCCGGTGGCCAACAACAACGTGTCGCGATCGCCAGAGCAATCGCCAAACGACCGGCGGTGCTGTTGTGCGATGAACCGACCGGTGCGCTTGACGCCGCAACAGGGATCACCGTACTGCAAGCGATTGAACAGATCAATCAGCAACTGGGAACGACAACCGTTGTGATCACGCACAACGCTGCCATCGGTGAAATGGCAGACCGAGTCGTGACAATGCGAGACGGGATGATCTCAGAAGATCGGCGGGTCGCGAATAAAACGCCCATCGAACAAATCCGCTGGTAGACAATCACACGTCACAAGCCCATGCGCAGCCTGGACCGAAAGCTTTTACGCGAACTGTGGCAGACCAAGACACAGTCCTTGGCAATTGGGTTGGTACTCGCATCCGGCGTGGCTGTACTGGTCATGTCTCTGAGTACCCTCGGGTTTCTCAGTGAGACGCGAGACGCTTACTACGACCGATACCGGTTCGCCGACCTGTTCGCGTCGGTGCGCCGCGCACCCCAGCCGATCGCGCAGCGCATCGAATCGATCGACGGTGTTTCCCGCGTGCAAACGCGCATCGTTTCCGATGTGACCCTTGACGTTCCGGACCTGAACGAGCCCGCCGTAGGCCGATTGATCTCAATCCCCGATCAAGGCGAAAGCATCTTGAACGCGGTGCACTTGAAATTCGGCCGGATGCCTGATCCCGACCGACCCGGCGAAGTGCTTGCCAGTGATGCGTTTGCCCAAGCCAACCGACTGGAAATCGACGGAACGGTTTCAGCGGTTCTGAACGGGCGATCACAGGAACTTCAAATCGTCGGTGTCGCGTTGTCGCCGGAATACGTCTTTGAAGTTCGCGGCGGCGATTTGCTGCCTGATAACCGACGTTTTGGTGTGTTTTGGATGCCGCAGCGGCAAATGGAATCCGCTTTTGACATGGATGGCGCGTTTAATAACGTCACCGTCAAACTGCTTCGAGGCGCAAAACCGCAGGAAGTGATTGATCGCATCGACGACCTGCTGGAACCCTATGGTGGTGTGGGAGCGATTGATCGTGATCAGCAGATTTCGGCAAGATTCTTGGCCGACGAGATCAAACAACTGCAGGCCACCGGATTGGTCGCGCCGTCTATCTTCATGCTGGTGGCGGCATTCCTGTTAAATATTGTGCTCTCTCGCCGGATCGGAACCGAACGCGTCGTTATCGCCGCGCTAAAGGCATTCGGGTATAGCAATACTGAGATTGCATGGCATTACATCAAATCTTCGCTGATCGTCGCCACGATCGGAGCCATCGCGGGAGCCATTGCGGGCAACTGGATGGGCAGCGGCTTGGCCGCAATGTATTCAGAGTTCTATCGCTTTCCCACGTTTATTTATCGGCCTGATTCTCGCGTGATCGTGCTTGCGATCGTGGCGAGCTTGGCGGCCGCGATTGCCGGTTCTTACCGCGCTGTGCGGCAAGCCGTCAAATTACCGCCCGCCGAAGCGATGCGACCGCCATCGCCAGCGGTTTATCATCGTTCGCTGATCGAAATCGTTGGACTGACACCGTTCGTGCCATTGCCCGTCCGCATGATTTTAAGGTCACTGCAACGACGCCCCGTCAATGCAATCTTGTCGTCGCTGGGCATCGCGTGTTCGGTCGCGGTCCTCGTGCTGAGCGGATTCACCAACGACGCCATCAGCCATCTGATTGATTTTCAATTCTCGACGGCACAGCGTCAGGATGTTCAAGTCAATTTTTACGAACCGCTTTCGCCGTCGGCCCAATTCGACTTGGTACACCAACCGGGCGTGCTCGCGGTGGAACCGTTCCGAGCAGTGGCGGTCAATTTCAAGCACCGCCATCGCAACTATCGGACGAGCATCCTGGGACTGGGATCGCGGCGTGACTTGTACCGGTTGCTGGACGTCGATGCGAAGCCGATTCCGCTGCCAGAATCCGGTATTGTCCTGAACGACCAACTTGCCAAATTGTTGGACGTTCGGCTCGGCGACACGGTGACGATTGAGGTACTTGAAGGAAAACGACCGAAACGTGAAATCGCCGTACGCGGAATCGCAACGGAGTACTCGGGAACCAACGCGTACATGTCGATTTCGGCGTTAAACACCATCCTGCGAGAAACGGACGCCACATCCGGCGCGTTTCTGGCGGTGGACTCCTTGGCGGAAAACAAACTCTATCAAGAGCTAAAACAAACCCCCAAGGTCGCCTCCGTTTCGGTCAAGGCGGCGATGATCGGCCAGTTTCAAGATACCATTGCCAAGAACCAAACGATGATGCAATCGTTCACGGTCTTTTTTGCGGGTGTGATCGCGATCGGAGTCGTGTACAACACGGCACGTATCTCGTTGGATGAACGTAGTCGCGAATTAGCGACCATGCGAGTGATCGGGTTTACTCGTGGCGAGGTCGCATCGATCTTGATGGGCGAACTGGCTGTGCTGACAATCGTGGCGATTCCGCTGGGCTGGATGATCGGTTATTCGTTTTGCGCAGCGATGGTGCAAGGGTTCGAATCAGAGATGTATCGGTTTCCGTTGGTCATCCGTAATTCAAGTTATGCCAAAGCTGCGGTCGTGACTTGCGTGGCATCCGTCATCAGCGGATCGATGGTACGCAGTCGCCTGAACCAGCTCGACCTGGTGGAAGTACTCAAGAGCCGCGAATGAATAAGACATCCACACGATTGCGTCGGTTGGCTTGGTGGACCCTGGCCTTGATCATGATCGCGGTGACGTTATACATCGCCATGCGTCCCCAAAAAGTGTTGGTCGATACGGCACGTGCCGAACAAGCACCAATGCAAGTCACCATCGACGAGGACGGGATCACACGCATCCGAGAACGTTATGTCGTATCGACACCGCTGAGCGGGCGATTGCTGCGCATCACCTTGGATGTCGGCGACGAAGTCAAAGCCGGTGAAACGGTGTTGGCTCGCATGGAACCGACCGATCCCGAATTACTCGATCCGCGCATGGTGGCGCAAGCGGAAGCCCGCGTGCGCGCGGCACAGCGTAAACTCGAAGCCGCCAAGACCGAACAAACCAAAGCCAAGAACGCGCTTAACTTTGCGGAATCCGAGATGGGACGCGTCCGCGTATTACGTCGCAACAATGCGGCCTCGGATCTTGAATTTGCCGAAAAAGAGCTGGCGTTTCGACAAGCGACCGAAGACGCACGAAGCGCGGAATTGGCCGTTGATATCGCGAAGTACGAGTTGGAATTGCAAGAAGCCGCATTGATCCTGACCGATCCCGCCAAGCAAAAAAATGGTGACGGCGAATTGCCAATCAACGCTCCGATCGACGGACGCGTACTACGTATCAACCAGGAAAGTGCTGCCGTCATCACCGCCGGGTCGCCGTTGATGGAAGTGGGTGACCCGTCGGACTTGGAAGTCGTCGCCGATGTGCTGTCCCGTGATGCGGTCCGGATCCAAGCCGGAAACGATGTCTCCTTGGAACACTGGGGCGGTGAAAAACCACTGCGCGGACGTGTTCGGTTGGTCGAACCGTCGGGATTCACCAAGCTGTCGGCATTGGGCGTCGAGGAACAGCGAGTCAACGTCGTGATCGATCTGCTGGATCCACCCGAATCGCGGACGCAACTTGGTGACAATTTCCGCGTCGACTGTCGTATGATCGTGTGGAGTTCCGACAGCGTACTGCAGATCCCCACCAGCGCACTGTTCCGCGTCGAACAACGGTGGCATGTGTTCGAAGTCCGCAACGGCGTTGCGATCCTGACACCGGTGGACGTCGGCCACAACAATGGTCGGCAAGCCGAAATCCTGGGCGGAATCAATGTCGATTCGGTCGTCGTGATCCATCCGAGCGACACATTAGAAGACGGGGTACAAGTTGAGCAGCGATGATCAGGAACTGGTGGACGCCGCAAGCGAATTGGTCGACTTACTAAGCCGGCATCATCGTCGCATCGTCTTTGCCGAAAGCTGCACCGGTGGTTTGGTTGCGGCCACGATGACCCGAATTCCCGGTGTATCGAATTGGTTGTGCGGCAGCGCGGTCACCTATCAAGAAGAAACCAAGCAAGCTTGGCTAAACATTTCTGCGCACGATCTTCACGAGTTCACGGCGGTCAGCGACCAAGTCACCCGCGCGATGGCATTCGAAGTGTTGGCAAAAACCTCACAAGCCGACATTGCCGTTGCAGTGACAGGGCACCTTGGCCCTGACGCACCGCAAGATATCGATGGCACGGTATACATTGCCTGTGCGTGCCGCGGTGAAACCGAATCGCAAACCAATTCGGTACGCATACAGTTGGTTGCAAACGACCGGCGCGGTCGACAAATCGAAGCAACCAGAGAAGTCCTGCGGTTTGCCAAAGAAGCGAACTTGCTTAGTGCGAACCGATCGCATCCTTGACTGCCGCGATCGTGGCCGCCGGGTCATCGTGCGTGTAGGCGACGTCGGTCGATTCCTTCGTCGCGAGCGTCTTTAATTGGCATCGATGTTCGGACCATTCACTGCCACCGGCGATAACGGCGATCTGAAAACCTTGCGCATCGGCGTACTTTAATTGTGCACCCAATTTTTTCGCATCGGGATAGACCTCGGCACCGATACCCGCGTCGCGCAAATTCGATGCCAACCGCAGATAGTCGTCACGATGGTCCGCATCAAAGTAGGGAATGAAAACCGGTGCCGCTTTGGACGCTTTTGGCAACAAGTCCAGTTGTTCCATCGCCGCCAGCAACCGGTCGAGCCCCAGCGAAGCCCCAATGCCAGGCAAGTGCTGCTTGGTGTATAGCTGAGCCAAATTATCATACCGACCGCCACTGCAAACGCTGCCGATACCCGGCAAGTCGTCCAATGTCGTTTCGAAAATCATGCCGGTGTAATAATCAAGACCGCGCGCGATCGACACATCAACCTTGATACGACGCGCAGGCACACCCGACGCGACGGCACCCTCGTAAACGTCTTTCAATCGTGCAATTCCGGCCGCGGCATTTTCATTTCCGCCAGTGATATCGGGAAGCTGCTGAAAAATTTCTGCCGCTTCACCGTGACACTCGGCCAACCGCAATACGGAATCCGCTTGCGAGGGATCGATCTCGGCAACCCGGCACATTTCGTCAGCCGTTTTTTGGCGACCGATCTTGGCAAGCTTGTCCAGCGTCCGAAGCACCGGAACGGTGCGGTCGGCCAGTCCGAGATGTTCCAGCAGTCCGGTCAGGACGGTTCGGTTGTTGATGCTGATCGTGAATCGGTCGAATCCGATGGTGGCCAATAGACGGTCAATCACCACGACCGCTTCGATATCCGCGAGCACCGATTCGGTGCCGATCGTGTCAAAGTCACACTGCACAAATTCGCGATACCGACCCGCTTGTGGGTTTTCGCCGCGCCAGACCGGTGCGATGTGGTAACGCTTGAACGGCGTCCCCAAAGTACCAATGTGCTGCGCGGCAAATCTTGCCAGTGGAACCGTCAGATCGAAACGCATTCCCACCGGGCGACCGCCGCCGTCCTCGAAGCGATAGATTTGTCGATCGGTTTCGTCACTGCCTTTGCCCGTCAGGATTTCCAGATGCTCTAGCGTCGGCGTATCGATTGGCGCGAAGCCAAAAAGCTGAAAGACGTCGCGCGCGGTTTGCATCAAACGCTCGCGAGGAATCATCACCGCCGGCAAATAATCACGAAAACCCTTGAGCGTTCGAGGTTGAATCAGAGACATAGAATCGTTGCGCAGTTGGAATGGTGCCAAGAACGTGAAAATCGATTCGTCTTGGCGAAAGGAAACTCGAGGAAATCGAACCCTCGAAAAAGGTGACTTCAACAATGCCGCTTGTGCGTTGATGCTAAAAAATGCCAAGCAAGGGATCGCCAAGCGGTCGTAACGCCAAGCAGCAGCAACAGTGCTACGCGGCAGCCTCGCTATGCAACGGGCAAACCGGTCGGCCGTCGGCTACGAAGCGAATCGCGATCGTTGCGTTCAAAATCAGGGAACTGCGGCCCGAACAGTGCGTCGGCATATTCGTCGATTTGTTCGGGTGTTTCGAAGTATGCGTCGTAACAATAATCGTCATCGAACTCGCATTCTTTCGTCGTGTATTCACGACAAATTTGCGGGCGTGTCTCATAGATCCCACAGCGATAGTCGTCTCGCAGATGCTTGCACGTCGTGTGCACCAACAGGTACCAGGTTTCACCATCGACAAACACCGTCGCGTGCTCATGCAGCAAGTACCAACGCATGAAGTCATAATCGCGTCGGTCGACCGGTTCATCAATCGCAAGGGCAAAGTAGTGACAACATTTCGCGGTACAGTGTTCGCACAGATTCGTATCAGCGGGATAATCATCCCGGCTGCGTCGGGCCGTCGGCAGATTTGACGTGGTCACCAATGCGAGTCTCCTTGAGTGGCCTTTAATAAACCGGATCCGATGTGCAAAGATAAGGGCAGCACAGCTTAACGCAATTTCAAGATCCATAAAGGATACAGGGATGGAAGTCGTCATCACCGCACTGGGGCCCGACAACGTCGGGCTAACCGATCCGATTATCCATCACGTGACCGGCCGCGGCGCTCGGATTGCCGAAATTCAGATGTACGATCACGACGAGGAACATTTATTCGCATTGCTCTGTCGTCTGCACATCGAGCCCAATGAGTTCGATCCGTTGGTCGACGCGATGCGACAGATCGGCGAACACACGCATCTGGCGATCCGGGTCTGGAGCAGCGAACGGCGCGCCCGCCGACCTCGTTTGGCGATTTGCGGCACGTTTGTTGAACATACTCCCAGGGCGGTCCTTGAGGCGGTCCGAACCGGAGTCATCGATGCCGAGGCGGCCGTCATTATTTCCAATCGAAAGAAACTGCAGTCATTGGCCGACGAGTTCGATGTGCCGTATCGGATGATCGGTGACGGCAACGGGGCGGCCGACGATGCGGCGATGGTCCAGACGCTGGACGAGTTCGACGTCGATTACGTGGTGTTGGCCCGGTACATGCGAGTCTTGCCGCCCAGCACGTGTTGGCAATTCGCGGGCGGGCGAATCATCAATCTGCACCACGGATTGCTGCCCGGATTCCCCGGATTCCGTCCCTACCATGACGCTTATAACGCCCGCATGTTGACGTTCGGCGCGACGTGTCATTTCATCATCCCGGAACTAGACGCCGGCAACCAAACGATCAATCAGCAAACGTTTTCGGTCGCTCCGGGAACCCCCTTGGCCGACGTGATCGCGACGGGGGAGCGCGAGAACGAACCGGCATGCTTGGTCGAAGGCGTGCGCCGCGTGGTTGATCGCGAAGTTTATTTGCATTTCCACCGGGTGGTCGCCCGCGCTGCCGTTCCATCGGCTGGTTAGACTGGTTCGCAGTGATCAGCGAAGCTCTTTAGCAACCAACACACATTGGCGAGGCGTCTGTGAAAGGTTCTGGTGGTACCGATGGCGGCATCGGCATGTTCTTCTTTGGACTTTTGATGGCGATCGCCGGAGTCTATTTTTTCTTTGACTCGGTCCGCGTTCACGCGGGGCATCCGGGTGTGTTGAGTGGAATGATGGGTGGCGGCGGGCGCCACGGACGGATGATCGACACGACGTCGATGGGGATCCTTTTCGTTCCGTTCTTTATCGGTGTGTTCTCGCTATTCGTCGATTCGCGCCGCCGATGGCCGTGGATTTTGACCTATGTCGGCATCGCCATCTTGGCCATCGAGATCCTCAGCCGAATTCGATTCATCATCGACACCAAGCTGACACACTTACTTGGCATGATCATCTTGTTCGCCGCGGGTTGCGCACTGATGTTCCGTTCGTATCGCGACGGCAGCGCGCCGATCCACTTGACCGACGCCGACCAACGCGACTCCGGTGACGATCACTCGTGACGCAGAGCTTCGATCGGGTTCATTCTGGCCGCTCGGATCGCCGGGTACAAACCGCTGACAAGTCCGACTGCAACCGCGATACCGACCGCCAAGGGAATCGTCCAATAGACGATTGACGGTTCCGCTTCACGAATTGCCGGGGGCAGGGCGGCGAACTGTTCGGGAAGTCCTTTGCGGGCTCCCCAAATCAAACCGCGATACATCGGCATGCTCAGGAAACCCAGCACAATACCAAGAATTGCACCGGCAAAACTAAGCACGATCGTTTCCACCAAGAACTGTCTCGTAATGTCACCACGTTTGGCACCTAACGCGCGACGGACACCGATTTCGCGAGTCCGCTCGGTGACGCTGGCCAACATGATGTTCATGATGCCGATACCGCCGACCATCAACGAAATGCAGGCGATCAAGATACCGATCCCCAAAAACATCAATTCCATGTTGCGGGCTTGTTCAAGCAATTCCAACGGGACAACCACCGCCGTATCACCCATCTGCGAGTGCGTCTGCGCCAAGATTGTCTCGATCATGGCCGCACTGGTGCGCACCTGTTCGCTCGATTCGACCTGCAGCGTGATCTGATCCAGCTCGATCAGTTCCGATGCGAATTGTCCGGCACGGCGCGTGATGATCAGGTCCCCGATTCGCTGGCGCACGGTTCGAAACGGAATATAGATGTCTGAGGAAAAGTCTTGCGAATCGAGCGATCCACCAATAGCGGCCGAAGGATTACGGTGTTCCAACACGCCGACGATTTTGTAGTAATCGGTGTGCTCGGGAATATAGACACGCTTTCCGATCGGGTCTTCGTAGGGAAACAGCCGTTCGGCGACGCCCGATGACAACACACAAACGGTATCCGCACGCATGTTGTCGGCATCGGAAAGAAAACGTCCGCCCCGGTTGCGAATTTTTAAGTGATTGACGTCGGCGTAATTTGGCGTGCAACCGACCAGACGACCATCAACGGATCGATCCTGGTAGGTGAATTGACGCCGAATTTCGCGAATCGGAATCGCTTCCTGAATCGTAGGCAGACTGCCCAGGATGCGATCCATATCGCGCCGCAACAGGCCGTATTGGCTAACGCGGCCGCTGGCAAGTTTGTCGTCCGGCGGTTTTTGTGTACGGACAATGATGGTGTTCGCACCCAGCGAAGCGATTTGCGCTTGGACCTGGTTGCTGGCACCTTGGCTGATTGCGGTCAGCACAATCACCGCCCAAACACCGATCATGATCCCCAGCATTGTCAGTCCGCTGCGGAGCGGGTGCAGTGCGAGGCTTTTGATTCCTAATCGCCAAGTTCTTAACCAGAGCATTCTTCGCTACCTCGCTTTATTCTCTGGCCTTGAGTGCTTCGACGGCGGCTCGCTGCTGGTCGCGAGCGGCTTGTCGGCGTTCTTCGCTGATCACATCGTCACTATGCAACAGCCCGTCCTTTAAGCGAACGATTCGCTTAGCACGTTCGGCGACGTCGTCTTCGTGGGTCACCATGATGATTGTTCGGCCTTCGGCATTCAGTTCGTCAAACAGCCCCAGGATTTCGTCGGTTGTGACCGAGTCCAAGTTTCCTGTTGCTTCGTCCGCCAAGACAAAAAACGGATCGTTGATCAAGCTGCGTGCGATGGCGACGCGTTGTTGTTGTCCACCGGAGAGTTGATTGGGGCGGTGATCAAGCCGATCGCCTAAACCCACACGTTCGGCCAACTTGACGGCACGCTGGTACTGTTCCGGGCCAAGCTTGCCTTGGTAATAAAGCGGGACCTGGATGTTTTCGACGACGCTAAGTTGTTGAATCAAGTTATAGGATTGAAAAACGAATCCGATTCGTTGGCTGCGAACTTCGGCCAACTGGTCATCGCTCATTGATGCGATATCGTCGCCGCCCAAAATCAGGCTGCCTTCGGTCGGTTTGTCCAAGCACCCCAACAGATTCAACAGCGTACTTTTCCCGCTTCCCGAAGGTCCCATGATGGCAACATAGTCCCCAACCGGGACTTCGAACGAGACACCGCGCAACGCTTTGACGGTTTCGCTTTTCAGCACGTAGTGTTTGGCCAAGTTGCGGATCGACGTCGCCGATTCTGTCGCAACGGCAGCCGCCCCGGGTGCGGCCGGGCTGTAAGCTTGCGAGGTATCCACTAGCGACCACCACCGCCTTGGCTCATGCGTTCGCGTGCGGCCCGCATCAACTCTGCTCGGGTGACCGATCCGTCACCATCGGCGTCAGCCGAATCGACGAGTCCGCGCCGCTCGGGATCGATCTGGCTGATCTCTTCGGCTGACAACGTACCGTCACCATCGGAATCGACGCGTTCAAACGTCCGCGTGACCATGGTCGCTGGATCACGTCCACCCCCGCCGCCACCGCCGGCCATTCCGCCAGGACCACCTTCGCCGGGTCCACCGCCGGGGCCGCCAAATCCGGGTCCGCCGCCGGGGCCACCGAATCCAGGTCCACCGCCACCGCGAGGCCCACCACCGCCGGGTCCTCCGCCAGGTCCGCCTGGGCGTGATGCACCGTCCAAGGGCGGACCGCCGCTGCCAGGTTTGACGTCCGCAATTTCTTGCATGTCGCTATTGTCCTCTTGAACGAGCTCTGGCAGGTCCATCAGGTCCAAATGCTCACGCAGGTTCAGGATGACGGTCTCACCTGGCTCCAATCCCGAGTTGATGCTGGCCATGGTGTCGTTGGTCGCGCCGATTTCGACTTCGGTGGTTCGGAACGACTGCGGCCCCTCTTGGACCAACGAATACATTCGGCCACCGTGTTCATACAGCCCCTGAATCGGAATCTGCGTGGCGTCGGAGATCTGTTCGACAAAAATTTGCGCCTCGGCGGTCATCCCGGTACGAATGTTGTCCGGCGGATCGATGATCGACACGATCGTGGCATACTCTTTGACCGACGAACTAAAGAATCCGCCCGGCTCGGCGTATCGATTGACCTTTTTCACGCGGCCTTTCAGCACCATGCCGGGAATAGCGTCGACGGAAATCTTAGCGGCCATGCCCTCACGAATCAGCGTGATTCGCGACTCGTTGATCTTGCATTCGACCTGCATCTGGGATGGATCGGGCAGGCGGATGATCGTTTGGCGTTCGCGAACGGTTGCTCCGGGCTCGACGACAAATTCGGCGTTTCCGCCACGACTGCTGAACTTGTTGGCATGCACAACAACACCGGCCGCGGGCGCCACGAGCACACAATTCTTAATCTGTTCTTGAATGTCGGCGAGTTCGTTTTCTTTCTCTTCCAGATCGCTTCGAGCCGCGGCCAATCCGGCCTGTGCCGCCTCGATATCACTGTCGAACTGCACCAGCATTTTCTTTTTCGTCAGATTCTGCAGCACGCGGAGGCGGCCTTCGGCGGCTTCAAGCTGGTTTTGTGCATTTGCGACGGCGAATTTGTCAGCATCAAGCTGCAACGATTTGACCAGCCCTTTCGCGACCAAACGTTCACTACTCTGCAACGCCAACTGGGCTTTCCGAAGGTCTTGTTCGGCGACGGCCATCTCGCTTTGGATGGCTTTTTCTTCAGTTTTATAGACGCCTTCGAGATACTCTTCGCGAGCGATCTTGGCTTGTTCCAGCAGGGCTTCTGCCGTCGTCACGGCGGCTTCCTGCGTGATGACCTGGATGCGTTGATCTTTTAACAGCTGTTCCAATTCCGACGAATCAAGCTCGACCAGTTTGTCACCTTCTTTGACAACCGTGCCTTCGTCGATGACCCACAGGATCGCCGCTCCGCCTCCACCGCCGCTGCGCGATTTCACACTGCTGACGACTTCAATGTTACTACTGCTTTCGATTTCGCCCTGCTCGAGCACGATATGGTCGAACGGCCCCTGGAACACTTCTTGCGTGATCAGGTCATCCTGCGAAACACCGGAAACACCGCCGAAAAAGTATTCATACCCAGCCCAGCCGACCACACCGGCCAGCAAAAGGCACACGACGACGATACCAGCCAGCCCACCGTGACGACCACGAGCGGAGGCAAATCGAGTGGAATAGTTCATGTCTTGGCGGGGTAGAATGAATGGTGGGAAACGAGGCAGGAGTTTACGCACTCTGATGAAACCATGTTAACGGCTCAAGGTATCGGAACCTCCCATCATTCTACTTAGGCGTCAAAAAACCGGTCAGCTTCAACCTCCATATCTGGAGAAATCTTTTCGGCAAGCTGTGACGGTGAGAGCGAATACAACGGACTGATCTCGACCTTGACGCCCGGGCCGACCTTGGCCCCGGCCTGTTCCAGCCAACCACGATGCAGATCGACTACCGCTTGGCGAGCCAGTTCTGGGGTGTCGGCCGGTGCCCCGTCAGCATTCTTGACCGGTGCGAAGCATTCACTCGGCAGCCCTTCGACCACGATCGCGTTGGTTGCCGCGGGCAGCAGATCAAAGATAAATCGCTCGAATTTGGTCGCGTTCGGGCTTTCCGGCTCGACCAGCACGCCCGATTTATCAAGAAATGGGACCTTCTTTGACGCCCGATGAAACGGCAATGCATCGGTCTCGCCCGCCATCCGAGCCAGAAAATCGATGTCGATGACGTGAACGGCGATACTGCCCGCCCAAAACTTTAACTGGCCGTCCGCGTCGGTCGCTTCGGCTGCCTGATCGGGCAAGTCGCTGTATTCGATGATTTGCATCTTGCCGTCGACCACAACGACGTTGCCAACCTTTTCCTTGGGATAGCGTTTGCGAACGACCTGAGTCGTCATTTCGCTGTCGGCCAGCAAGTGGTGTCCGATGAACACCGGATCACATAGGTGAACAAGCGGATTGTCGACTTGGATGTAACACAAGTGTTTGACCCCGCGTTTTTGGGCATCCTCGAGACAACCGTTTCGCTGCAGCGCACCGACGGTCCCGCCGTGCCCATCGGGACTCAGTGCGAGTGAGTCTTCGCTTGCCAACAACAGTTTTCCGCTTTGCGAATCAACCGCCGGCATGGTTCCTTGCTTAAAAATCGTGACGCTTGATGGCGAGAGTCCCAAATAGTCGTTCTGTTGGAAATACTCGCGCGTCGCGGCATCGGTCGCCTCGCTGGTCATCAAGTACAGCGGCACCTCGACGCCGTAATGCTGATTGACCGCCTTCAGTCGGTCAGCAAAAACCTGAAACAGGGTACGATCACTGACCGGTCCGATCGGAAACATGCCTTTGGGCTGGTCGAATCCAAGCCGTGTCCCCTGACCGCCGGCGACCACGACGACACCGACTTCGCCGGCGGCAAGTGCCGCCTCGCCACGTTGTCGTGCCTGGTCGATCGACCAATCGGTCCCGCTGCCATCGGCTAGAACTGCCGGCGGCGATGATGCCCGCGCGGCCATGTCGGCGAAGTCTGGTTTTTCATCCTCATCGGCAATCAACTTGGACAGCTGATTCAGATCCAAACTCTCGATCTGGCCGGCAAGCCGAGAACGCTGTTGTTCGTCCAATTCATCCCAGAACTGCAGTACGTGATCCTGGCCCAGCGGAGACAGCAAATTCTGCAAAGATTCTTGATTCATGCTCGATTCAATCAATTCTTGAGGCGTAAAGCGTTTCTTTCGGAACGGAAGGGAAGCGACCGCCGATCCGAAAACAGGATAACAAGAAGTTTCAGTGACGCAGATTCCATGCCGGGTTGGCATACTTCGTCGTCTTTAACTTGGCTACTTGTTGCACCGGCAGACCCGTTTTAAGGTCGCCGTCGGCACCAAACGCGTTGAGTAAATCCTCTTTTAATTGGTTCACTCGCACCGGAATATTGGTGACGAAATCATGATGATCACGGCGGCGGCGATACTCCGGTTGGCGAGGAGCCTCGCTCAAGCAGTTTGCCAAAACGGCCAGATCGGCGTCGTACAAGATCGTGCCGTGATACAGCAGATGCTCGCGTGTGATTCGCAAACTGTTTCCCGAACACTTTCGATTCTGGAACGTCACATCGCAGATGCCCTGATGTTGAACCTCAGGCACCTGACACCGGATCGCCGCGACGACACGGTCCATGACAAAGCGGTGGGCCGCGTCCACCTTTTGCAGTTCCGGTTTTTCTCGCTGGCTTAAGATCACGCTATACATCAAACATCCCGGACCGCCCACGACCGCCGCACCGCCGCTGCACCGCCGCATCACGGGGACACGTTCACGGTCACAGAAGTCACGATTGACCTCGGCATCGACCTTGGATGAACGCCCCAGCACAACCACGTGGTGATCGAATTGCCACAGACGAATCGTTTCCGATGCAACCTGGCCCGCATCGGCGGCTAACAGCATCGCCTCGTCCAACGCCAAGTGCGACGCGGCATCGGCGACGTCCATCATGATTTGTTTCATCCGTGCTTACTCGCCGCGAAGTGATTCCAATAGCGGCATCCTGACGACACTGCGAACCGCGAACAACCCGGCCAGCATGCCGAACAAGATGATGCCGACAACGACGACCAGTGGTTCGATCACCGGCGGTTTCAGACCACTGAGAACCGCGTAGGGAAACACGGCAAAAATGGCGCACAAGACGCCGCATCCGATTCCGGTCAACAACAGCGACGCCGTCTCGCTCATCACAAACGCCGCCAGCCGACGACGCGTGAACCCCATCGCTCGCATCACCGCCAATTCTTGACGGCGTTCATAAATACTGCGCAGCTGTGATACCGCAAGACCGATCGTGCCGAGCAAAAGCCCCAATGCCCCCAAACTTTGAAAGGTCCGCAGGTAAGTGTTTTGCACAGCCAACATGCCGGCCAAGACGGTGCCTGCGTCCGATACGTCCATCCCGACATCCCCGAGCCGATTTTCGAGTGTCGATGCGATCGCATCGGTTCGTTCCGGCGCACCACCGACCAGAAAAAATCGATAGCCGCTAATATGAGCGAACTGTTTTTCGAAATTCGATTCACCGATCATCAATCGACCTTGCAGTACCGAATTGGAAAGCAGTCCGACGACGCGAAAATAGACCTGACGTCCCGATTCATACTCAAACGATTTCACTTCACCCACACCACCGCGCATCTGCAGACTCCACATTGCCGTGTTCTGATCAATGATGACGGCAATCGGATCCTCGGCCGTTCCTTTGGCGTCGGCATGTAGCAATTGCCACGGTGATTCGTCATCGCTGACCGGCGCATGCGATGCCCAATCAAACTGGGCGATTGGGCCGAACGATTCGGGGATGCCCAACACCGTCGGCTGAGCCGCTTGATACAAGTTATTGCAACTGGCGTCTTGGCCCGGACGCAAGCGAATCGGCACGATCTGAGCGCCGGTCAATTCACGGGCATCCGGGCCCAACAATTCCGATTGCACCGCAGGATCGCTCAAGTCTCTGAGAACCGGAGTGGCCGTCTGGCCGACCAGATCGAACCCACCGGTGCCACGTTCGGTCGGCTGCAGCCGGAACGCGGTGATCGCGATGATCAGGAACGCCGCTGACGCCATCAACCCGACCGTGAGCGTGCTGCGCAGCGGATGACGCGAGGCGTTACGTGACGCTAAGCCACCCAACGAAAATCGACGGAGTGTTTTCTGGTCGCCACTTGATTCGATTCGGCGAGGTCGTCGCAATCGTGAAAAGATCCATATCAGCGAAGCAAACAACAACATCATCCCGCCACCGACAAACCCGCCCGCTGCCGCTTGCCCGCCGGCGACGGCGCCCGCGGCGGCCACGATGATGGCCAACACCGCCATCGCGCCGGCGACCATTGGCAATTTGTCTTTCGCGGCGGATCGATCCGCTGTTTTGGACGTCCGGACCTGTTGTTGGTCCGTGTCCCGACCGGACAACAGGGTTTGTGCGTGTGCCTTTTTTAGCGAACGGGCCGTCCACGCAATGGTGACCACGGCCACCAACCAGCTCGCCGCCGCCCCGATGAACAGACTTGTCGGTGTCCAGTGAAACGTCAAAAACGGAACCGTCACCGCGCCGACCCACCAATTGCGCAGTGCCCACAAGACAAACACCGCGTAACCGATACCGCCGACAATGCCCAATAGCACCCCAACCGCAGCGACCAAGACCCCTTCGACCAACGCCAACGATGCCACTCGCCGAGGCGTCCAGCCGACCGCCAACAGCGTGCCGAACTGTTTCAGTCTTTGGACCAATCCCAAACGAAACAGCATCGCAATCAACATGACCGCGGCCAAGATGACAAAGAAACTGAGCGACAAGAACAACGCATCGAAAGGCGTTGTGCCGCTGGATGCAGCGAGTTGTTGCTGGCGAATCGGACGAACCGACCAACCCAGTTCATCCAAAATGGGTGACAGCGATTGGCGAACCTCCGCCGAAAGAGCCTCGACGTCCGGGGCCGCTGTCGCTGCGATACGCAATCCGGTTGTCTGTCCGAATCGGCTGCCGAACAATCGTTGACCGTCGGCCAACGGGATAAACGCTTTGGGCGTCAGCCGATAGTTTTCCCAGTACGAATCATCAGCGTCGCTGATCTCGCGCGTCAGCTGAAATGGCAAGTCCCAGTCGCTGATCGAATCCTGGTCGGTGACTCCCGGTACGGTCGGTGTCAAATGTGGATCGTTATAGACCGTCGGGGGCTGGTCAAAGGTCGCCGGACGTCGGCGCCGATACGGTGTTGCGGGCGCCGTGACGGGGACGATATCGCTGACGATAGCGTCAAAGTAGCGTTCGATTTCTTTGCCTTTTTCGACCTCAGGTTCATAGTAGGCAACGCGCAACGGCGTGCCCGGCTGCGCATCCAATTGCGTGGCAGTCCAGTCGTTGATCACCATCGCAATCGCATCACCACTCTCGGCGGTTTCCTTCCGCTGCACCGTCAAAGCATCGTACCGCAGCGGCAAAGCCTCGGTCGAATCGATTGCCGTCAGCGTGCTGTAGGGAACCGATGCAACCACGTTTCCGTCTTTGTCAAGTCGTTCGATCGCGTTGGCAAGGTACGTCATTACGGCCGTCGCTGATTCGGCACCTACCTTTTCAACGACGCGTTCCACCGCCGCCTCGGGCAACATCAACCGATCGCTAGTGATCGAGTAATAGTCGAAAATCGTATCCACCGATCCATCACCCGCGGTGAATTGCTGTTGCACGCGTTCTAGCTTTAGCCCCAAATCGGTGATGTCGACGTTCAAGCTTTCGCGATCGATCACCGAGTCGAACAACAGCGTGTTGGCTTGACCATTGCGGTCCAGCACGTCGGCGATCGTTTCTCGATTGACGAAAATGTTCTGCGGCGACGCTTGACTTGCGGCCAACGAAAGTCGCCCGATGCCTCGATCGGCGATAATGTCCAAGACTTTCATTCGCGGCAAACCCTCGGTCTGGATGTCGCGACGCCCGAGCGGACTATCGGCCGGCACGGCTTGCTCGACGGGTAAACGCACGGTGACCATGTCGCCGATCTCGACTTGCAATTCGTCCGCCGCGGCCTGATTCAGGACGACTCCGTCATCGCTGGGAATTTCTTTCGGCGTGACGCCGCTCACGTCCAACTGCCAAAAACTTTCGTCACATCCAATCACTTGCACCGAACCGGCGCGGCGCAGATCACCGCTGGAACCATTACCAGATTCACCGGCGCGTGACTCGACGACACCACTAGCGAACAGAATCAAAGCGACCGGGCGAAACTCATCGGTGGTGATCCCGTCGATATCGAAAAAGGCGCCGGGAACGACAGCCGATTCGGTCTTGCCCAACCGCTCGACCGTCAATCCGCGCAAACTGCCTCGCATCGAGTCGCCGACCAACAAAGCGCCAATGATGACCGCGGCGGCCGTCGCGACTCCCATCGCCACGGCCAGCGAGACTCGCCAGCCGTGCTTGATGCTTGCCAACGCGACTCGCAGGAACGAAAACGCGGTTCGATTGGCCGCTTGGGCGCCGGGGGTACTCTGATCCGCAGCAGACATTTGATTACCTGTCATCGCCTTGTGAAAATAATCCAGCTGTTTGTTCTACGACGATCGTCGCGATTGCGACAGCGGGCGGTCTTGTCGTGAGCGTGTTCTCGCTTAGAAAGCGTGTTCTCGCTCGGAAATCGGGCAAATTCGCTGAGGATTGTCCCGACTGTGCCGCGACACCGCTGGCAACTCGTTTTGTGTTCATCGAACGTCGATCAAGTGAATGACGGATACGGGAATACACAGGCAACCAGTACACCGGCAAACAGTACACCGGCACCAATTAAGCCGGCACCTATTGTCAAAGTCTGATCCCGTCGATTTATCTACCTTTGGTTCAAGGAAGAACCCATCGTGCCCCGGTTGGATCGCACATCGCGCCATCGCACATCGCGCCATCGCACAGCCTGGCCTCATCGACGCGTGTGGGCCGGACGCCGAACCGCGCCGCTGCCGATCACTCTCATTTTACGCGTGTTGCTAGTGCCTGCGCTGCTGTGGGTCACCGGATGCAGTCGTTCGTTGCGCCCGCGTTGGCTGCGTTTGCCCACATCCGCCGCCGTCGAAAATATCGACCCACATGATGAAGCATCCAACGCCGAGACCGAAGCCGACGAAGACGAGTCGCGTTACCGACTGGCCGGATTTCGCAGGCCCGCCGCGACCGAATCGACCGCCGCGACCGAATCGATTGTCGATGGATGGCTCGACCCAACAACCGACGTTGCCGCCCCGTCGGGACGAATGGCAGCCGATGATGACTCGGGCGATCGTGCGCCTGCCGCACATCTGCTTGAGGACGATCGATCACCGACTGGGCTCGTGCCGCGAGATGCCTCACAAGTGCCGGATCATTTTCGGTTGCTCGGCGAAAGCGAAATGTTGCAACTCGCTTTCGCGCATAGCCCGGTACTGCGTCCACTTGGACTAAGGATCCTGGAAAGTCCGTCCGCCGCGACGACAGTGTATGACACGGCGATCGCCGCAACGGATCCATTCTTCGGACCGCAAGCGGCGCTCGCGGATTTCGACAGCCAACTTGGCGCCAGCATCAACGCACAAAACAACGATCGCGTCTTCAACAATGCGACCTTGGGCGGCCAAGTTCAAGAACTGACGCAAGACTTGGTGTCGGCTGATGCGACTTGGCGTCGCCGCACGCATAGCGGCGCGATCTGGGACATTCGCGCGCTCACCGGGTATGACGACAACAACCGCGCGGGCAATAGCTTTGCCAATTACTGGGAAAAACAAATCGAAGCCGGTGTCCGCCAACCGCTGATGCGTGGGGCGGGCCGCGAATTCAACCTGATTGCGGGACCAAACGCTCAACCGGGATTTAACTTTTCCAATGGCATCGTGATCGCGCGATTGAATACGCAAATCAGCGATGCGGATTTCGAAATCGCGGTACGCACATTCGTCCGCGATCTGTATGCGACGTATTGGGAACTGAGCCGTCAATACCAAGTCTACGACGATGTCGTCCGTGCCCGCGACCTCGCCCATGACACGTGGCAAAGCGTGTTGGCGAAAAGCGAAGCAAAACTGGCAGGCGGCGAATCGCATCGCGAGGCCCAATCTCGGGCCAAATTCCACCGGTATCGTCGTGACGTCGCGATTGCGTTGGGCGGCGAACATGAGGGCGGCGGCCTGTACGGTACCGAACGCCGCTTGCGCCAACTGATCGGACTGGATGTCGTCGACGGACAGTTGCTGCGTCCCGCCGACGCGCCGGTTGAGGCCAAAATCAGCTTTGACTTTGACGCCTTGGTTGCGCGATCGATGATGAACCGCGCCGAACTGAAACGCCAATCGCTGCGTCTTCGCCAACAGCAACTGCGCGTCGTTGCGGCCAAAAACTTCCTGCTTCCTCAACTGGACTTGATCGGACGCTATCGCTTACGCGGATTTGGCGACGACTTGACTGGTGGTGCCGGTCGGTTCAGCAACGCGTATCGAGATTTCTTTTCCCTTGATCATCAGGAATGGGAATTTGGTCTTGAGATGGGCGTCGCGGTCGGCCAACGCCAGGCACGAGCGGCCGTGCGAAACGCATCGCTGCAATTGCAACGCGAACAAGCCATCTTGAGTGAACAGCAACGCATCGTCCGATACGAAATCAGCGATGCGATTGCCGATGTAAACAGCAGTTATCTTGCGATGCAGGCATCACAGGCGCAAGTGGATGCATGCCGCGAGCGACTGGAAAGTTCGCGGGCTCTCTTTGACGCGGACAAGATTCCGACGGAACTGTTGTTAGACGCCCAGGAAGAATCACTGGTGGCACAGCGACAATTCGCTGCCGATCAAAGTCGATACGCCGTCGCGATCATCAATGCGGTGGATGCGTCCGGATCACTATTAACGGACATCGGCGTGCACTTGTCTCACGACGGTTGCCGCAGTCACATTCTCTATGCGACAGAGCATTGAAAAATGCACTAAAAAGACACCCAGCCTGCCGCCGCAACGCGCTGGACGAATGCGAAATGTTTTGTCGTTCGATGTAAAGCTTCGTCTGCGGCCTCGGTGACATCGGCGTATTTTCCTATCAACGTCGGCACCGCCGCCGCGGATCGTTTACGACAACCACCGACCAATTCTTCAAGGCGTGGGGTGATTCGATCGTGGCAATTCGCAAACGTCGTCGCAAATACCGGTTCGGATCATTCGAGCGACTCGAAGACCGCCGGGTCTTAGCCGCATTCACGGTCGTCAATACCGACGATGCCGGGGCCGGTAGCCTGCGACAAGCCTCGCTGGACGCCAACGGCGATGGGGCGGTGGATTTCACTGATTTCGCCAATGAATTCTTGGCGAACTTTGCGACAACTCGCGATTAGCCGCGATTAGCCGCAGGCGATAATTGGCAGCTCACGCGATGGGCCACCAAGGACATCACCGGCGAGGGTCAGCTTTCCGATCCGTAGGGCCGGGTGCTGATGACGCCTTTTTCGGGACTGCTGGCGGTGCCGTAAAGTTTTCGCGGGATGCGTCCAGCCAAATAGGCTTGGCGTCCGGCGATCGCCGCGTGCTTCATCGCGACTGACATTCGCACCGGATCTCGTGCGTGTGCGATCGCGGTGTTCAACAGCACGCCGTCGGCGCCCAGTTCGAACGCTTCGCTGACATCACTGGCCGTACCGACGCCCGCGTCGATGATCACCGGATAGTCGGGATCGTCCTCTTTCAGGTATTCCAAGATGATCCGCAGGTTGTTTGGATTCAGCAGGCCTTGCCCACTGCCGATCGGGCTTCCCGCCGGCATCACACTGGCGGCACCGACGGATTTCAAACGCTGTGCGGTGACCGGACAATCGCTGGTGTAACAGAGCACCGAAAAACCATCGGCGGCAAGCGTCTCACACGCGGCGAGCGTCTCGGCGGGGTCGGGCAGCAGTGTGCGACTGTCGCCGAGCACTTCCAGCTTGACCCAATCGGCACCCGCGTTTCCCAGCGATCGCAGAATTTCGCGTCCCAGCTTCGCCGCACGGATCGCATCCGCGGCGGTATAGCAGCCTGCGGTATTGGGCAGCAGTGTGTAACGATCCAGATCGAGAAAATCCAAAATATTTTGGCCGTTGCGATCGTACAAACGCTCGCGCCGCACGGCGACGGTCACGCAGTCCGCACCCGATGCGTCGAGTGAATCACGCATCTGATCCATCGTGTCATACCGACCGGTGCCGACGATCAGCCGACTCTGCAAGGTATGCCCGCCAACGACAAGGCGTCGCTGCTCAGCAGTGGAATCTGTCTTATTCAAAGTGCTCGACACAATCGCAACCTCGGCGTCTCGCGTCTCCGCTCGCGAGAAACCCTATTTCGCACCACGCCAAAAAGCGTCCCGACGGCGGAGTCGCCAGATGTATCAACATAGCAGCGAACGGTAGAAATCGTCAGCCGACATCCAATCGAACGCGAAAAAGCATCAGCGAGACCGCGACGCTTGACGCTACTGGAATCGCGGCGGCTGGTTGGTTGATTCCAGAACGGTCATCCACAGGTCACCGTTGGGATCGACACAATTTCGTTCTCGGATCGCCAAATCCATGGGCACATTGACCCACCGAGTTTGCCAGCGACTGACAACCATGCGCGTCTTACCGCTCATCGCGGCGTGTACCGCATTATGAGCCAAACGGGTACAGAACACACTGTCGTAGGCGTTGGCCGGCACGCTGCGGATCGCGTAACTGGGATCGATATATTTCAAA
This sequence comes from uncultured Pirellulaceae bacterium, assembly GCA_963975425.1. GTDB lineage: Bacteria > Planctomycetota > Planctomycetia > Pirellulales > Pirellulaceae > CAXBGS01. Next base: position 129,928 of record CAXBGS010000017.1, on the reverse strand, counting down.
TTCAGCGGCCGGTTTTCTTTGGCAAAGTGATCTTCGATCTGCTGTTTCAGCCAAACGCCCACGTCGCCTAAACGAGCGTTGCCCGATGCATCGGTCTTGCCAGATGATTCCATCAAGTGTTGACCGGCGCCTTCGGCAACAACAATGACGGCCTCGCCTTTTCGGTCCAGGCGATTCTTGAGCAACGCAAACAGCCCGCGGTCGCCTTCCAAATGAAAGTCGACTTCTGGGATCAGTACGAAGTTTGCGTCGTTGACCGCAAGCGACGCGTAACAGGCGATAAAGCCGCTGTGCCGGCCCATCAATTTCACCAACCCGACACCTTGGGGTGCGGCGTGGGCCTCGGTCTGCGCCGCACGAATCGCATGAGTCCCCTCGCTGATCGCCGTTTGGAAACCAAAACTCTGATCGGTAAAAAGAATGTCATTGTCGATTGTCTTGGGAATACCGATGACCGAAATTTTCAGCTGGCGACGTTCGATCTCGTCCGCGATTGCAACCGCACCGCGAATCGTGCCATCGCCACCGACGACCATCAACGCATCGATTCCGTGACGCTGTAAACAGTCGACGATGATCGCGGGGTCTTGATCACCGCGCGATGAACCGAGCATCGTGCCGCCATGCTCGTGAATATTTTCAACCCGCTCGGGTGTTAATTCTAGAATGGGTCTTTCACAGTCCTCGGCAAAACCTTGATAACCGTTTTGAATCCCAAAGACTTTTTCAATCCGATACAGCCGGGTGAATTCGTTGACGAGCGAGCGGATGACATTATTCAATCCTGGGCAAAGGCCACCGCAGGTCACGATCGCGGCTCGCGTCGTGGCGGGATCGAAAAAAATTCGGCGTCGCGGACCGGCGGGTTCGAGCCCCGGCAACTGATCCATGGGAACGCGTTGATCGACGATCCATGACCTGGTGTTATCGAGCAGGATGCGGTCCGTTTCTTCGACATAGTTGACTGAATACTGACGGTAGTCCAACAGCGGCAGCAGGGGAGAGTCAAAACAACACTCGCCCAAACTTTGGACTTGAGTTTCAGCCACATCCAGCATCAGATACCTCGATCAAAAAACAACGACGTGCTGCGCCGAACCGACAACGCTTTCGCCACAATGCAGACCCGCCACCGGGTAAACAACGAAGACCATTGAAGCCTGCGAAACAAGGCGGATCAACCGCTTGCCGGCAGCGGCAAGATGGTCACTCTTGAACGCGATTACGGGTCAGCTATCCGGGTTATCCACGTCGAACAGATGCGCAACGCGACAGCTCCGCAGCGCCCCCGCATGCCCCATCGCGATCCGGCCAAGCCGCCTGAGCGTTGCTGAGGGAAGATTTCGGCGGCACAGAGTTCGAGGATTGTTCCGCCCCGTTATCAGGCCGTTGCTTAGCCGCCGCCGACCAGCGTCACGACTTCGACATCGTCACCGGCTTGAACCATCTTTTCGCCGTACTGCTCGCGCGGGACGACGTCTGCATTCAGCTCGACCGCCAAGTAATTTGGCGGCACATCAACCGTGTCGAGCAAACGTTCGATGGTCATCGGTGATTCGATTTCGACGCTTTCGCCGTTCACAGTGATTTGGATCATACTTAATCGATATCTACGTCGAAGGCAGCGTGAAAACGGTTGGCCGTCGTCGGCTTTGCGCGGCTGCGGCAAGATACGATCGAACGGCGATTCTCGCCGGAACTGCGCATGGCTTGTTCCGGCCTACTATTTACAACGAATTAGCAGCGATCGAAATCTTGGCGGGTCGCGGCTGACGCCAGGATCAGTCATTTTCCTCGTCGAAGGCGGCGTCAAAGGCTCGGGTGCTGGGCGAGAAATCCAGTTTCTTGGTGAACTCGCAGGCTTCGCGGGCCCCGAAGGTTCTTTCCATGCCGCTGTCTTCCCATTCGATCGACAATGGCCCTTCGTAACCGATATCGTTTAGGGCGCGAATGATCTCTTCGAAATTCACACCGCCGCGACCGGGGCTGCGGAAATCCCATCCGCGCCGCGCGTCACCGAAGTTCAAATGGCTGGCATTGATGCCGCTTTTGCCGTCGAGTGTGACGATCGCGTCTTTGACGTGGACGTGATAGATACGGTCGGCAAAGGTGCGGATGAACTGAACCGGATCGACACCTTGCCAAATCAGGTGACTCGGGTCGAAATTGAATCCGAACTCGGGCCGATGCTCAAGCGCCTCGAGGGCGCGTTGTGCGGTGTAAATATCAAACGCAATTTCGGTCGGGTGGACTTCCAATGCAAAGCGAACACCACACTCGCCAAAGACATCCAAGATTGGGTTGAACCGCTCGGCCAACAGATCAAAGCCCGCATCGATCATGGATGGTGGAACGGGCGGGAACGAGTAGAGCAGGTGCCAGATGCTGCTGCCGGTGAATCCGTTGACGACATCGACGCCGAACTTCTGTGCGGCGCGAGCGGAATTCTTTAACTCTTCGGCGGCTCGCTGATTGACTCCTGCCGGGTCGCCGTCGCCCCACACGTATTCGGGCAGGATCGCTTTGTGGCGTTCATCAATGTTGTCCAAAACGGCTTGGCCGGCCAAGTGAGCACTGATGGCATGGCACTGCAATCCGGCGTCATCGAGCAATTGACGTTTGTTGTCACAGTATCCGTCTTCGGCGAGCGCCCGGTCGACTTCGAAGTGGTCGCCCCAGCATGCCAGTTCGATTCCGTCGTAACCAAAGTCCGCGGTCATTCTCGCCATTTCTTCGATGGGCAAGTCGGCCCATTGGCCAGTGAACAGAGTGACGGGTCGAGGCATGGAGCTTCTCCGGCGGTGGGTGGCGAGAGTTGGAAACGGGCCACCATTGTGCGCATCCCTTGGCCAGGGCCGCAACAACCCGCAAAACATTGAGGCGTGGAACTCGAGTCCGGCCGGTTAAATCCCGACACTTGCCGCCTTGCTGGACGCAGAGAATCCCCGCCGCTTGGCTGAGACGCTAAACCTGAAACGCCAGTCGTCTCGCTTGATCGTTGATCTGTTTTCGCAGACGGTTGATGGCCCGTTGTTGCTCTTCCATTTCTGTCTGTGCGACTTGCTGCGTCAGCCGAAATTGCCGCTCTCGCACATCTTGTTTGGCGATCCTGGCATTGAGCTGTGCCTCGCGAGCATCCAAATCCTCGGACCAACTGGCCAGCCGATCAATCAAATCAGTCGCGTGAAGAGTTAGCCAACTTTCCGGCAACGGAGCGAAGGGACGTGACGATGAACTTGCGACATTCTCGGACGCCACTTGCTCGAGCACCGAAAAATCATCCGGTCGATCCGGCCGATCGCCAAGCGGGCAAGCCGCGATTTTGTCGGACGAGGGGGTGGTCGGATCGGGATTGACCTGACCGTGATGGGGCCGGTCAATCCGCTGGTATGCGTTTGAAGCCGCCGCGGACGTGCCAGCGGTCATCGCATCCGTTTTCGCCTCGCCGGTGACGCGAGATTGCGAACCCGTCGCGGACGGATCCGCGGGTGCATGCTGTCTCGGTCTTTGAAACGACGGGGTCATGGCCAAAATTGACGGAAGGATGATCCAAATTCGACGGGGAGTAACACACTTCTTTCTTCGGCGAGCACGAGGGTCGACCTGCATCACAGAGCCGCGGCACGATAAGATAGAGTTTGCGAATCGGCCTGTTAAATGGCCTGTGCCGATTACTCGCCCCCGTACTAACAGAACGCCCTCTTCCAGAAGGACAACGGATATGAATCGAATCGGTCAACTCGTTTGGCTTGCGATTCCAGCGATAAGCGTGATCTCAGTTTTATCGGCAAGCCCACTGATGGCGCAAACAGATGCGGCGAAGGCACCGCAGCAGAAATCGAGCGATTCTGCGGACGCCTCGGGCACGCGAGACCAGCAACAAGCGGTCGATCGCGCGATTCGATTTCTAGAAGTCCGTGGCCAAGCCGACGACGGATCCTTCAGCGGCGAAACGGGGGTTGCCGTGACGGCGCTGTGCGTGCGTGCCATCTTGGAACATCGCCCGCGTGCCATCGACACGCCGACCGTTCGCAAGGGCATCGAGTACATCGAATCGAAAATCAACAGTGATGGCGGCATCTACGCGCAGGGTTCGATGTACCGCAACTATGAAACATCCGTCGCAGTGGGCGCTCTCATCAAGGCCAACAAGGACGACAAGTACGATAGTGTCTTGGGACGCGCCGAAGCATTCTTGAAAGAGATCCAGTGGGACGCGGGCGAAGGCGTCGAATCGTCCGATCCGGCATTCGGGGGTGCCGGTTACGGCAAGCATCAACGGCCCGACCTTTCCAACACTTCTTTCCTGGTCGACGCGTTACACGAGTTGGGTAACGACCCCGACGACGAAGCGATCAAGAAGGCGCTGCAGTTTGTTGTCCGAACGCAAAACTTGCCCGACGAAGGCAATGACACGCCGCACGCCGAGATCGTCGGTGATGGTGGTTTCTATTACACGCCGGCCGCTGGCGGACAAAGCCAAGCCGGGCAAACCGACAGCGGCGGATTGAGAAGCTATGGATCGATGACGTATGCCGGACTCAAAAGCATGATCTATGCCGGACTGACCGCGGATGATCCACGCGTCGTCGCGGCGATGGACTTCATCAGCAAGCACTATTCCTTGAACGATAATCCCGGCATGGGCCAGGCTGGCCTGTATTACTATTACCACACGTTTGCCAAAGCCTTGGACGCAGCCGAAATCGAAATCATCGATGACCAGTCGGGAACGCCACATGCTTGGCGCCAAGAACTTTCCGAAACTTTGATTCGCGCCCAACAGGATGACGGATCATGGGTCAATTCAGGAAGCGATCGCTGGATGGAAGGCGACCGACAACTGGTGACGGCTTACGCACTGCTTGCCCTCGCATACTGCAAAGAATAAACACGATGCACAACACGAAATATATCGACCAACCCAACGCTGTCACCCTATCTCAAGCTGCCACCCTGTCCCGAGCGGCCGCGAATGCAACAAAGGCATGTCACCGAATGATGCGCTCGATTGACCGGGCGAGTCACGTCTGTTGCCAACCGCTGGCGATAATCACGCTGATGCTCGCCTTCGCAACCGTGCACGCCGACGCCGACGAATCGTCTGACGAATCGACAAACTCGGATTCATCGGTTTGGGTTACCTCCATCGCTCCGTTGGATTCGGACCGACAATTTGTTGCCGGCACGGCTACCAGCCTGCTGTTGCGTGAGGCCGACGTTGTTTCGTTTTCAGTCGATTCGCCAAACGAGATGGTGAAGTTGTATTCGCACCCGGCCGCGGTCTGGTGCGTGGCAGCAACCGCCGACGGTAAAACGGTGGCAAGTGTCGACTATCGCGGCAACTTGATGACGTACGACACATCGTCACAACAGGCTGCCACGCACACCGAAGCGTTCCAGCGATGGTGCCAAGCGCTGATCGTGTCGCCTGATGATCAGTTCGTGGTTGCGGGCAACGAAGACGGAAAGGTGATGGCTTGGAACCTCGCCGATAACAAAGTCGAAACGACGGTCGAACTGGATGGACATGCAGTCACAGACCTTGCGTTTTCACCGGACGGAAAACGAATCGCAGCGAGCGACGGTGACGGACACGTCCACCTGCTGAAATGGCCAAGCTTGGATGCGATCGGTAAGATCGAAGTTTCCGAGGAACCGGCTTGGTCGGTCGCATTCATCGACGACGGCATGACATTGTTGATCGGTTCGGGCGATCGCAAACTCTATCGCTGCAGTGCCAAGCCTGACGCCAAACCTAAAGTCGCCACCAAAGGCCGTGATTGGATCACGGACATCGCGATTTCGCCAAGCGGACAAATCGCTGCATCGGAGGTAGGCGGCCGCGTGCTCTTGCCAGCAGGCGGACAAACCGAATCGATGGACGCCACCAGCGGTGTGTGGGCGCTGCAGTGGAACGGAGACGGACAATTGCTCGTTGGCACGCGTAAACATGGCGTTTCCGTTGCCGGCAGAAGCTGGAAGTGGACCCAGCAATCGACCGAGGCAGATGGATCCGCAACCGAGTCGGACGATGACTGAGCTGCCGCTGCCTGTCGATCCGGCGCCCTCCGATGCTTCGCAAACACTCGAATACGTCGTTCGATTCGGTTCGATGCGTATCTTGGGCGTGATGTCATCGCGCCAAACGTTTCGTTATGGCGACGAAGTAGTCGCGCGGACCAAACGTGGTACCGAGGTCGGAACGGTCTTGTGCGAAGCGACGCCCACGGCACTGGACCACATGACCGAACCGAATCAGGGACGGATACTGCGGCGTCTAAGTGACGACGATAAACGCCAATGGTCTCACTTTGACGAAAAACGCGACGGGGACATGCAACTGGCCCAACAGTGTGTCGACGCGTTGAAACTCACCATGGAATTGGTCGACGTCGAACGGATCCTGGGCGGTGAACTGCTGATCGTTTACTTCCTGGCCGAACAACGCGTCGATTTCCGACAACTGGTCAGGGATTTAGCACGCGAATTTCAAACGCGGATCGAGATGCGTCAAATTGGCGTTCGCGATGAAGCCAAGCTGCTAGCAGATTACGGAGACTGCGGGCAACCGATTTGCTGCTCACGATTCCTTAGCAAGATGCCGCCCGTGTCGATGAAGATGGCGAAAGTGCAAAAAGCGACACTGGATCCGACAAAAATCTCAGGTCGATGTGGCCGATTAAAATGCTGTTTACGCTACGAATTTGAGACGTATCAGTCGTTGGCAGCCGAACTGCCACCGGTGGGTAGCGAAATTTTGACCCGAGAGGGTACCGCCCATGTGATCGCTCAAGATATCCTATCGCAACAATTGGTCATCAAGACCGATGACAATCGTCGCGTCATGATTGCTGCCGATGCTGTGATCAGCGTTACACGTCGGGGCGATGCGGGCCACGAAAAATCCGCAAAGAACAGCCGCGCAAAGAAGCGACCCGAAACAGGCGGCGACCCGAATGGATCTTAGCCAAACCAATCGATCATCGAATCAGTAGATATAAAATATGACCACACCCATGCAAGCGATGCGAGAATTGCTGGAAGAAGATACGCGATTCAAATTGGAAGCGTATCAATTCATTCGCGAAGCTTTGCAGTTCGCGCAAGAACATCTGGATCTGTTCGATCGTCCCGACACGAAAACGCCAGAGAGTTCGGCGTCGGCGATGCCTAAACATGTGACCGGCCAGCAACTTTGCGAAGCTTGCCGTCGTTACGCGATCGATCAATACGGATACTTGGCCAAGATCGTCTTGGCCGACTGGGGCATTCACACGACCGGTGACTTTGGCGAATTGGTCTATAACCTGATTCGCATCGAACAAATGCGCAAGAGCGAATCAGATCGCCGAGAGGATTTCGATGACGTCTATTCTTTTGACGATGCGTTCGAGCCCCAGTTCGAGTTCGCCGCACGAGACGACGACTAGCCGTCTGTCGGGCAGTCGATGGCTCGGCCAGGCACGAACCGTGCACGGTGAGGGCAGGAATCGAAAATCGCGACCAAGCGGCGATCAATGTCGCAATCTCTCGCGGCTTGTTGCCGGCTATTTGGTGTTCGCGCTGTTGACGTCATCGCTATTCGCGGATTCGCCGCGCACCGATCCCCCCAAACCGGTCGAGAAGTCTCGCCGTTCTTATCTGGGACGCGTGCTGGCCCAACCGATGTCCCACCTGGGAGCATCATGGTTGGTTCGCCCTGAACGCGACGACGAAGAGAACGCATCGGAATCATTTGTGCAGCTAAAGCTGGCCGATGGGATGACGGTCTGCGATCTGGGTTGTGGCAACGGCTATTGGACGCTGCCCATGGCACGCAAGGTCGGCAAAGAGGGCAAAGTGTATGCCGTCGACATCCAGCCTGAAATGCTGCGAAAACTGCAAGTGCGCGCCGACAAAGAAAAGATCAAAAACATCGAATTGGTGCGTGGCGATATCGATGACCCTCGGTTACCCGAAAACCAAATCGACCTATTGCTGATGGTCGACGTCTATCACGAGTTTTCTCACCCCGAATCAATGCTGTGGGCAATCCGGCGATCGCTGACCGAAAACGGGGTCGTCGCACTGCTGGAGTACCGCGAAGAAGATCCTGAGGTGCCGATTAAACCACTGCACAAGATGTCTAAGAATCAGATCATGAAAGAGTACCAGAAGAACGGATTCAAACTGGTTCGCGAATACAACCAATTGCCTTGGCAGCATCTGATGTTCTTTGCCCGAGACGACAGCCCGACCGATGCGATCGAGCCGGTACCGACGCAACAGGTGCTGGAAGATTTGGAGTAGAATTTTCGTCAGTATGTGTCGCGGTCAACCTGGATCGCGACGCGCTAGCGACAGCTCGCTGCGTGCTATGTGCTTTGATCGCACCGAGACGAGCGACCATTCTTTACTGCCGGAAATTTGCGATGCCCACCACGATCCGCCTGAACATCATGATGTTTCTCCAGTTTTTTATCTGGGGAGTCTTTTTCGTGACGATGGGAACGTACTTGTCGCAGTTGTTCCAAGGTGAAGCAGGTATCAACTCGATCATCGGCAGCAGCTATGCGACGCAAACCTGGGCGGCACTCTTCGCCCCACTGATCGTCGGCTACCTCGGCGACCGCGTCATGAACAAAGAGCGACTGAACGGAATCTTGCATTTGATCGGGGGCGCGGTCTTGTGGTGGGTCAGCACGATTACCGATTCCAGCATGTTGTTCTGGGCATTGCTTACGTTCTTTATCTGTTACATGCCGACGCTCGCACTGGTCAACACGATCACGTTTCAAAACGTCGCGAACATCGAGCGTGACTTTCCGAAAATTCGATTGTGGGGAACCATCGGGTGGATCGTCTCTGGGATCGTGATATCCGAATCCGTATTCGGATTATTCTCGATCAATATCCTGCCAGGCATCGAAGACGGAGCAAGTAAGAACGTTCAGTTCAAAATCGCCGCGATTGTCAGCGTTATTTACGGCGTGTACAGCTTTACGTTGCCGGCGTCACCGCCAGAGGGAAAAGGCAAGCCGGTCAGCATCGTGAAGGTGCTCGGATTCGACGCCCTCAACTTGCTAAAGAATCCTTCATACTTGGTGTTTGCGGTCTGTTCGTTCCTGATTTGTATCCCCCTGGCTTTTTACTACGCCCGGACGGGAGAATTCGTCCGCGAGATGGCGTTCGGCGAACGAACCGCAGGCGTGATGGCCTTGGGTCAGGTCAGCGAAATCCTGTTCATGGCGCTCGTCCCGTTCTTCTTGTCGAAACTTGGCGTCAAAAAGATGTTGCTGGTCGGCATGTTGGCATGGGCAGCACGCTACTTTCTGTTCGGACTCTTCCCGTCAAGTTCTGCGATGCTGGTGCTGGGGATCGTGCTGCACGGAATCTGCTATGACTTCTTTTTCGTCACCGGTCAGCTGTACACCGACCGCGTCGCTCCGCCGGAGACACGCACCAGTGCACAGGCGCTCGTTGGCCTGCTGACGTATGGTGCCGGCATGCTGGTCGGTAATTATGTGTTCGGTTTCTGGGGCGACCGCATCGGTCTGGATCCGTCAACGACCGAAGGCTGGCTGGCTGATGGTCGGCAATTCTGGTTGCTGCCGGCATGGATCGCACTGGGCGTCGCCGTACTGTTCTTTGTGACGTTCTGGGACAAATCCAGTGCGGCACATTCGGCCGACGCACCGGCAAGTGACCAATCATCATCCTGATACGTTTGCGTACGCTCTTAACGCTCCGATCGGACTGAGCCGCTTTAGATGCTGCAATAATTCGGCGGGTGCGTTCATACTGGCGGTGACCGATGACCACCGAGTAATGGCGTCCGCCATCGCGGTACGGTCCAAAGAATCGAAGAAATCGAACCAAGAGCGTGTTGCGTCAAAGCCAAGACCACCGTGCATCGCAAGTTCGAACGCGTCAAAAGAATCCGCAACGCCCTGTCGCATCGCGATCGCGGCTTCGATCCACATCGGGATCGCCAGGATCTGTAAGACGTCGTCATCGGATAACGGCGCCGACGGTCGAGAGTAGTTTTCGACCAGTCGTTGGGCATCGGGTGACAGGCCCGGCGATCGAACCTCATCGGTATAGTCATAAAAACCATTGCCGGTGGCTCGCCCAAAGCGTTTAGCCTTGATTAGGCCCGGCAGGATCGGCGATGGACTGATGCGATTGGGGAACGCTTGCCAGAAAACTCGGCCGGCCTGGAACATCGTTCTCGCACCGATCCAATCGATTAGCTCAAGAGGTGATAGTGGCATCCCGTATCGCTGCGACGCATGCTCGATACGTTCTGCCGACACGCCTCGGCCCAGCAACAGCATCGCTTCATTCAAATAGGGTGACAACAAACGGTTGACGATGAACCCAGGGAAATCTCTCACGACCAAAGGCTGCTTGCCCAAACGGCCAACATGTCTCGTCGCATGATGCATTGTCGCTTCGGACGTTAACTCAGACCGCACCAATTCCACCGCAGGACGTTGATCGACCGGCATGAAAAAATGCATGCCGCACAATCGGTTGCGGTTATTCATCGGTTCCGCGATCGCGGCAATGCACAGCGTCGACGTGTTGCTGCACAAGACCGCCATGTCGCCAAAATATTTTTCGGCGAGCAAGAAAAACGATCGCTTGGCGTCCAGTTGCTCAGAGATCGATTCGATCACCAGCAGCGGTGCATCGCATTCGCCCGCATCCGTCCGGCCCGCATCACCCGCGTGCGCATCACTGGTACCCGCACCCGAATTGCCCGCATCCGAATTGCCCGCACCGGGATCTCCGCCAGCGTGTCTGCCCAGGTGCCGAATCGATACGGAGGGCAGCCAACCTTGCGGCGCCACGATTTCGGACCGATCCCAATGGCTGGGCGACAATTTTAAGGCGTCGACGGCGGCAGTCAGCGACGCAGCATCTTGATCGGAAACGGTGACGCCGATTCCAGCATCTATGTGCGCCTTGATGATCGCCCGGCCAACCACTCCGGTGCCGACCAGATGTACCGAAGGAGGCTTCATTGCGATTGACGGCGAACGCCTGAACTCCAACGGTTCGATCAAGCCCGGCTTTGCGCCGCGTACTGTTCGGCAAACTCGATGGCCCAAGCATCGATCAGTTGCTCGAATTCTTCCAGATCGACATCAGCGACCGGCACAAAATGGCTGCGATTGAAGAGTTCGCGATTCATCACGGTGCCTTTCCCTTTCAGGTCCAGCACTCCAAGATCGCTGGCCGGACGAATCGTCATTTCCAGTCGACTGTATTGGTTAGAACGCTTGCCGGCGTCGATGCGCAGGTCGTCCCGGAAACACGCTTCGCCCCAGCCGACTTCGCCGAACAGCGATTCTTGTTTGAATCCGGGAAAGTGATCAGCGACGCGGTGAATGGCTTTTTCGATTCTCTCCGAAAGCGTCAACCGGTATGACGTGTGAAGGCGTTTGAGTTCCTCCGCAGTCATTTCCTGCTTACGCTGCTCGTCGGCTTTCGCTTCGGCACGCTGTTTTCCACGGGCGATCGCCGACTCAAGCCGCGATTCAAATTCATCACTACTCATGAGGTCGGTGGATCCTCGTCGCCAGATGCTGACACACTCGGGTTGGAGGAGTCATCGCTTGTGGGAATTTTTTCCGGTGCGGGTGTAACCGCTGCCGAATCGGTTTCTGCCGCAGGCACGACACTGTCGGTCGCTGTCGGCGTTTCCGCCGCCGGTTCCGACGCTTCGGCCGCCATGTTATCAGCCGCCGGCTCTTGGGCAGCGGCAGATTGCTGATCCTGCGACGCGGCAGGCTTCTTTTGCGGCTTCGCTTGAGGGGGCTCGGGTTTGCCAGACTGTTTATCTTTGTCGAAGAACTGCAACAGATCGCCAAAGGACCGCAGTGGTTCGGCGCCGGCCTGCATCGCTTCGGAGATCGGTTTCTCTTCCGCCTTGCCGACGACGCGATAGGACTCCGGTTTGCGTTTACCGCGCGTGTCTCGGCCGCGACCACCACGCGAATCGCGTCCGCCTCGGGAATCACGACCACCACGCGACTGTCCGCCTTTGCCGCCGCCTCTTGATGGCGGTCCGCCACGACCGCCCGACTGCGCGCCGGCTTTCCCGCCGCCCGCTTGTCCGCTCGAGGCGGCACTTGCCGGTCTTCCGCGACCAGCCGCATGTGTTTGATCGCCGCCGCGGCCGCCCTGGCCGCCACGCCCGCGTGGGCCACCACGCGATCGTTCACTGCGTGCTTGGTTCAAGGCCGCTTCGCGTTCCGGCGAAATCGCACTCAAGGCGACTCGGCGGCGCTTTTCATCGACTCCCGTGACCCAGCATGTGACGACGTCGCCGACCTGGATCGCTTCATGCAAGTCCTCAACAAACGATTCCGAGACCTTGCTGACATGAATGAGACCGCTGCAATCGGGGGCGAGTTCGACGAACACGCCAAAGGGCATCACGCCAACAACCACACCGATCACTTCATCGCCCGTTTTGAGCCCCTTGAGTGAAGGCATCGTCGACATCACCGCGTGCGGGCTGCCCGAAACGTCGCTGTCGCCAAATGGGTCGCACAACCAAGTCACTAACTGGTTGACTCTTGACTTGCCGACTTGCCATTCCTTGATGCACTTGTCGATCTTGGCTTGATCAGGTTTTGGTCGCTTGACCGAAGGCAATTCTTCGGCCGGTGAAGGTTCCGTCGCCGCAGCAGCCTCTGGATTTTCATCCGCCGGCGTCGAGGTCTCATCGGCCGCGGTTGGTTCAGAGGTCTCGGCTGGCCCGTCGGCATCCGTCGCCGAGGCTGTCGACGAACCGGATTCTGCAGAATCGGAGTCCGCTGTGTTGGCGCCCCCAGGGCTATCGTCCGCTGTGCTATCGTCCGTTGTGCCTGAATCGGACGGCACGGTCACGGATTCGGGCGACTCACTGCCAGCGGCTTCACTGCCAGCTACTTCACTGGTCGGCGCCTCTGGCTGATCACCTGCGGTTTCGCCTGCTGATGATTCGGTCAGATCGGTTGCGAATGAATCGCCTGAGGATTGCGACTCGGTAAAGTCTTCCACCTTGGGCTGCTCGGGTTCGGGCGTCGCTTCGGCCAAACCCTTGACGGCAACCGAACCGGATTCCGGCTGAGTCAACTCTTGGGCGACGTAGCCCGGTGGCGATGCCGGTGGCAACTCGATCTCTAGCGCCGTGGCAAGTTTCTTGGCCAACGCATAATCGTCCGGATGAATCAGAGTTCCGTCTAACGACTCTTCACCGCCAAAGACGCGCAGAAAGGGGATCGCTTGTCGGCTGTGGACGACGTCGGGCCAGGCGTCAATTCCCAAGACGTCATCACGCGACATCAGACGCGATTCACGACGTCGCTGATCAAGCGCCGCAGCGATCTCGACCGTCATGCCGGGCAGTCGTTGCAGCCATGATTGCGGAGCATGGTTGGCATCGACACCGCCGCGCGATGCGCCGCTGACCAGGATATGTTCTAGCTTTTCATACAGCGTTTGCTCGGCCAGTTCGCGTTGGAACGACGCCAGTCGCAACTTAAGCGGGTCGACCTTGGCGAATGCCTGTGCAGGCTGCAGCACGGAAAAGGCCAGCCACGCCGCACCACGGAAACGTCGCGAAGTCTTACGCATCTCTTGATCGGCAACGCTGCTGCCCGCATACGCGTCGGCGCCGCTGCGATCAGTCATCGTCCAGCGGATCGATTTCTCGGGTGACTGTTTGATCAGTTCATTGACGGCAATCATGCTGGCACGTCTTGCCGGACCGTTGCTGATGACAATCAAGTCGACATGGTGCGCGTGAATCAGTTCGCCCATTTTCGTGACGGCTTGCGTGCGCTGAGCGGCAGACAGTTGACAAGGAATATCCTCGCAGTGCAGCACGCGTCCGTCAGCGGCAACAATCGCGGTTGCCGCCGTGCGCGGTCCCACCGCATCGATGGACATGACCACCTTTGCGTCGACGGATCCTCGATTCACATAGCGACGCAAGTGATCGGCGGCCACGTCGACCAAACGGGTCGACGCGCGTTCGTGCAACTCGTTCCACCAAGCCGATTCTGCGGCTTCACGAATGTTCGCTTCGTGTTCTAGCACGATCGCTTGCAACTTCTGCGATGCCGGTCGATTGAAATTACCCGCGGTGCGCTGCAATTCGTCGACCAATTTCGTCGCGTCATACTCAAAAGCACACTCGGCGACTTGGCTGCGCAGGGCTCGCCCCAACATCACCACTTGGAATGAACTGAGCTTGGTTGCCGGGAATCGTTTTCCAGCCAGCGGCTTCAAGACACTGACCAGCCAGCGACGACGACGCTGACGCGGCGAAATCTTTTTCTTCTTCTTTGCGGCTTCCTTTGTCTTGGCAGCTTTCGCCGACTTCCCTTTCTTCCCAGCTGACTTGGCAACTGTCTTCGCTGCCTCCGGCTGCGGTTGGATCGCTTCAGCCCCCGCCAAGGATACATCGGTGTCGGCGGCAGGCTTCTGTTCGGTCGCTTGTGACGTCTCGGCTGAGCCCGTCTGGCCGGCGGGCGTCTCCGACGCCGCTGGTTCGTCGGTCCGCGTCTCAGACGCCTGTGCCCCATCGGTTGCCGCGGGTGCGTCGGTCTCCGTTGCGGGCTGCGCGGTTTCGTCGGCGTTACCGGTCACCGCCGACGGATCAACTGTGACTTCTCCAGCAACCGGTTCAGCGGCCGGCGACTGGCTAGCCGTTTCGGATTCGGCCGCCGGCGATTCGGAACCACCGTCGGCCGGTTGACTGGCGGATTCCGTGTTACTGGCGGGATCCGTGGAATCAGCGGCAAGGGAATCGGCGGCTTTGTCCGAGACAGCTTTGTCCGAGGCATCTTGCTCGGGTGTGCTTACCCGCTGGGCCGGACTTGCTTGTTGGTTTTCGGAGTCGGTGTTTTCTTCAGAGCTATCTCCTTCGCTGGCCGATTCATCACCACCGATGTGAGGATCGCTGATGCTGGCGATGTGGATTTTTGCGTGCTTGGACAACCACCGCACGGCCGAAGCGATCAAACGTGGATCGCCAGCCAACCGGTTCGCCAACGCTTCATCCAGCCCCGCGACTGCGGCCGATGCGTCTTGGATGCCTTCGACTTTTTCGGCCAGCGCCGCAAGGTCGTCCCCGTCGCCCCGCTGAGGATTAAGAACACGGACCGCCAAACGATTCGCATCGCTGACTTGATCACCGGACTCTTGTTTTAGGCGTCGCGATAGACGTTCCAAAACGCGGATCGAATTGGATTTTTCGATCGCCTGTCCGATCGCGGGGTCGGCGAGGGTCGTTTTCGACCACACTGCCTGCAATTCATCGCGACGCTGCTGCAGATCGTTCTCTGCGGCAACGGCGGCGGACAAGGCCCACAGACTTGCTTCATCGACGCCACTCAACTCGTCACGACGGTATCGCGATAGGAATGGCGGAGAGTAACCCTGCTCAAGCAGTGGCAACGCAATTCGCAGACTGGAAACATCGCAACGCCCGCGGCGGGCAATTGCTTCTAGATCGACAACCATATGAGTCGGTCTCTATCAGGACGCGGCCTGGGGCCATCCGCGTCGTTCAAATGGACAGGGTCGCAGGGTCGGCCGGTTTTTCCCACGAAGCTCGTTTCACTACCCCGCAGATTACGGGAAATCTCGTGAATCAAGTGGATGCGAGAATAGCGCGGAGACATAGCAATGTCAACCGATGTGGCGATCGGCACCCCCGCAGTCGCAAATCCAGGCTGCGGTAGATTCGCCCTCGCTCATTTGTCTAAGTACGGACCTTCCCGACCAGCAATTCGGTTCATTCCGGCCTGATTCGTTCCGCGGACACGAACGGAACCGTCCGGCAGAAGTAAATGGAATCGCTGCGGGGATGTGAAACAGGCCTGCGATCCCCACTGCAACCAAACCTAAAAATCGGAATTTTTTACTCAATCTTCCTGGCCGGCAAAGTCGATACCGCTTCAATGACACATCGCCGCAGATCCATTCGGCTGGAAAAACATGCGTGAGTCACCGCTTTCTCCCCTCCCATCCAAAACCACCGAGAAGCAATTGCTGATGACCAACTTTGAATCCACACCGCGATCCTCCCTGCGTATCTACCTGGACAATTGCATCGGTGACTCGATTGATGATCAACAGTGTGACCAGCAAAGCGACCAGCACGCCGATGTGATCCCCATGGTTCGCAGCGACCGCCAAGAACGCGAACTCGACCGAATATCGGGGATCGCCCAACCCAAAACCGTCACGCTGACCGTCGGACAAATCGTCCCGCTGTTGCTTGACGCGATGGAAAACGATCGCACGTGGCTAAGCGATTTTGCCGACGACAGTGTCCGTATCGACTCGGACCTGTACGACGTGCTATTAGCCTATCAACGAATCATCGACCGCAAGGCGGCGTAATCGAATCCTGTCTCAAGCAATTACAGGCACTCGCGCCAAAAGGGAAGAATCATGCGTTCCATTGCTGTGATCAATCAGAAAGGCGGCGTCGGCAAGACGACCAGCAGCGTGAATCTGGCTGCCGCGATTGCGGAATCCGGCCGCCGCGTTTGCGTGATCGATCTGGACCCTCAAGCACACGCCTCGCTGCACCTGGGGATCTCGGCCGTCAATGGCGAGCCGAGCATGTACGAAGTGCTGTGCGGTGAAGCCACGATTTCCCAAGCCCGCCAACACGTGACGGAAAACCTTTCCGTGATCCCGGCCAACTTGGACTTGGCGGCTGCCGAATTAGAATTGGCCGGCGAAGTCGGTCGGGAAATGATTCTGCGTGATCGTATGCAAGAAGATGATTCGCAGTACGACTACTTGATCCTGGATTGCCCACCCAGCCTGGGCGTGCTGACGGTCAACGCGCTGGTCGCCGTCAGCGAAGTCTTCCTGCCGCTGCAACCACACTTCTTGGCCCTGCACGGACTGAGCAAACTGTTGCGCACGGTCGAAGTGGTCTCGCGCCGCCTCAACAGCCAACTGCGACTCTCGGGCGTGATGCTATGCATGTACGATTCCAACACGCGCTTGGCCGCCGAGGTCAGCACCGATATCGACGAGTTCTTCCAATCGACCGGAAGCAGTCGCGATTTCGTCAGCCATGCGAAGTTCTTTGACACACGAATCCGACGGAACATTCGCCTGGCCGAAGCACCCAGCTTTGGACAATCGATCTTTCAATACGCCGCCGACAGCAACGGAGCCGCCGATTATCAATCGCTGGCCGAAGAAGTGATCGCGCAAGAAGACGTCTTTGCGATCAAACCCGCGAGAGCGGCCGCCTGACATCTGCGAACGGACTGGTCCGCCGAGAAAGCAAGATCGCGCTCGCATATTTGCCTTGACGTCGTAGGTTGCTGTGCCGTCGGTCGTCATGACACTCGGCTGCACGACTTGCCCGGCCGCTTACGCGTCGCGGGTCACATTAACGAGACAAGCTTGCCCGGCCGCTTACGCGTCGCGGCTCACTTTAGCGATGACTTCTTGCGTCTGGGCTTACGGCGATGGGCCAGTGGCCCGTGTCAAGATGCGCGAACGGTACCACGCATCAATACACTTGCGATGCCTCGACACTACAGTGTGGCCAAGTCGTTGGCCAGCGTTGCCAGGACGTCGTCTTCTTCGTCATCGGACGCATCGTTGATCGCGATGCTTGCCAGCGATGCACTTGCTGGAGCAAGCGAAACGGGTGCGTCGGTCAATAAATCGCCCGAAGACAAGTCAGCGAAGACGACATCGGCTTGGCTGGCGCCGGATGTGCCCGACTCGGATCCACCGCTTGTCGAGCCCACCGATTTCAGGAACTCGCCCTGAGCCCGATTGACGTTGGCGGCATTCAGATAGTTGACCACTCGCAGTGCATCACCGGCGGTCAGCTTGTTATCGCCGTTGACATCGACGTAGAAATTGGAAACGAGCGGTGCTTCACCTTCGCCTTGTCCGCGGCTGAGTCGATTGATGATGTGCAGCGCGTCGATCGCCGTGACCACGCCATCGTTGTTCACATCAGCCGGCATCGCGTTGTTGTGAAGTGGTGCTTCGCCTTCGCCCCCGGTGGATGGACCGACATTGATCACCAAATTGTCATAGCGAATTTGGCTGACGGCAACGGGATCGTCTTGATTGAACAGCAGTGTGTCTTGGAATGGGAACGCATCAGCGGGGCTGCCGACGACGGTTGCGGTTCCCTGGCCTGTCGCAGTAAAGAACAACGTCGCCATCAAGGTTGGATTCCCGGCTCCACCGCCTTCGGCAACACCCTGCAACATCAACGTTCCGAACTCGTCGATGATTCCTGGCGTGGCCGCGGTTCCGACGGCAGCAGGTTCATTAAAGGCCGCGGCAAATTCGACGTCAAAATCGAAATCGTCGCCCGCGATCGTGTCACTCGGACTGATGATGCCCGAGGTGTACAACACATCCAAGAACCCGGCAAAAACGAATGTTTCATCCAATCCGCCGCGTAAATCTTCCACGTTGACTTGAACACCAAATCGGTCACCCACGGTGACGCCGGTGTCCTGACTGATTGGCACGCCGGCTTCGTTGACCAATGCGAAGTCGATGGCGACGATGTCGTCATCACCTGCGTTTCCAATGGCTAGCGTGACTTCGGCGGTGCTGCGAATACCATCGGCGGTCACGATCACGTAAGTGAATGAATCAAATCCGTTGGCGTCGACATTGGCTCGGTATTCGACAAAGTCATCATTCAAGTTTGTCGGTGTACCGTTGTCGTTGATTTCAACGTTGCCCAACGACGGTGCGGTCACGATTCCGAACTCTTGAATCGTACCCGTATCACCAAGATTGTCGTTATCGATCACATCCAATACGGCGGGATCGATCGAAGTCGCCGTGATCACGAAACCATCGGAATCACGTCCGTCTGGGAACGAATCGTCGATCGCGGAAGTAAAGTTGTCCGACGCCGGTGCGATCAGCAACTCGGTTCGTCCCAACCGAATTTGATTCACGGTCAACGGAGTGTCTTGCCCTAGCAAGATCGTCTCGCTCTCGACTTCGTCCGCCGGGTCTGCCTGGAACACGGCGACGCCCGGTGAAACCGCTTGCATCGTGACGGTAAACAAGACTGCGGGATCGAAGTGCGATTGCTGGTTTCCGACCGATTGGGTTCCGCCCAACTCGTTCAGCAGCCCCGGCGTTTGTGAGTCGCCTTGCTGGAACAGATTGCTGCCGGTGAACAGTGGTCCGAATGTGATATCGAATGGGAAGTTCGGATTCGCATTGGTATCCACCGTCGCGACTAGCTCGTCGGTGTAAAGCAGGTCCAAGAATCCGGACACGACGCCTTCGGGATCAAATCCGCTAGGATCGAATCCTCGCAGGTCATCGACCGAAACGCGAACACCGAACGTGTCACCAACTCGCACGTTCTCGACCGGACGCTGATTGATTGGATCAATGATCTCGACCGTGTAACTGGCCAAATCATCATTCTGCGCGCCCGGCAACAGATTCACGGTGACCTGTGCCGTGCTGGGTACGCCGTTGGCGTCTTGGATGCTGTAGGTGAATTGCTCAGTGCCGTTGAATCCAGGCAGTGGTGTGTAACGCAGCGACTGGCCGCCGCCAATGATCGTGATCGTGCCGCCGCTGGTGCCTGGCGTGACGCTGGTGATCGAGATGCCACCGGCAATGCTAGGCACATCGTTATCCAAAACATTCAAAGCGCGATTGACGCTGCCTTGCGGCACGTCGAACGTATCATCGACCGCAATCGGCTGAGCCGACTGGAATGTCACCGTCACGTTCACTTGTGCCGATGATGTCTGTCCGAATTCGTCACGAACGGTGTATTCAAAGGTATCGCGTCCGATGAATCCGTTCGGCGGCGTATAGTCGACCGACTTGCCATCGGTCGCGATGCGAACTTGGCCACGCGTGCCGGCCAAATTCAAGTTGATGATCGTGAGTTGATTTTCAGCCGTTTGGAAATCATTGGCCAGCACGTCCAAGCGGTTGGACAGCGAGTTGCGTGAAACCGAAACGTCATCGTCATTGGTGACCGCTGTGCCGGTCAGAATGGTGATGGCGTGATCTTCGACTTCGCCGGTGTCCGCGTCACCGCCAATCCCCAATCCAGGCGTTTGGCTGTAACGCAGTCGTGCGTAAGTGGTTCCCGTTTCCGCGTCGATGGGGACCGTTACCGGCAGGATGTGCTGGCCGGTGCCCAACAACAAGTCGGTTGCGACTCGCTCGCTAATACCGTTGATGACATCTTCAAAGTCGCCGTCGCCGTTGAAGTCGACCCATGCTTGCAGGTAAGCGGCCGTGCCGGTCGAGTTCGTCAGGCTGACTTCGACGGTGGATGTGGCACCCGGACCTAGCGGGGAAAGTAAACGCAGCCCGTCTTCGTCGTCGATGACATTGCCATTGATATCCAGCAATCCGTTGACGTCATCGCCGTCAGCCGCCGCACCTGGCCGACCGTCCAGATCACGATCGACCGCGTTGCCGATGCGAAGACCGTCCAGCAGTCCGTGACTCGGTCCGTCCGCGTCAAGTGTCGTGCGATACGAATCCGGTGCATCACCAAAGTCGCGCGACGGCAGGTTGCCGAAGTTGTAATTATTCGTCAGCGCGGTGCCATCATAGGTGACGGTGTGCTCGCCACCGACTGGGAACGTTTGTTGGAAACCAGGGCCGATCACTTCACGAATGGTATAAGTGCCTGGGCCAGGGAAGTTGATCGAGTAGGTTCCATCGGCCGCGGTGATGTCACCGGGCTCGCCCAAATCGGGTCGGTCGTCGCCGTCCAAATCAAGATAGATGTAGACACCACCGATTCCGCGTTCGTTGGTATCAAAGATGCCATCGCCATCGACATCGGCAAATTTCGTCCCCGTGATATCCGGAATGACTTGGTTGAAACCAAAGTTAACGCCGGTGACAGCACCACCCAGTGCGATCGTGGCGGATTGCGACAGAACCGTCGTGCCAGCGAATTGAGTGGGCGTCAGGGCAATGATGTTGAACGTGCCTGGAGTCACACCCAGCGTGTAAGTTCCATCGGCACCCGTCACTGCGGACGGATCGGTTGGGTCGAGCAGGCCGTTGCCGTTGACGTCGGCAAAGACCGTCACACCGGCAAGTCCGGCGTCGGTTGCACCATTGCCATCGCGGTTGGCGTCGCTAAAGACGCGTCCGCTCACGCTGCCACCGGCCGTACCGGTCGAAAGCACGTGCGAAAGTGCGGCAGGGACAAATTGAGTGCCCAGATAGCCTTCGGTCAGATCGAACTGGTCCGTCACGAACTCGATCTCGGTGTCGTCCAACGTGCCAAAAATACCGTCAGGGCCAACTCCGAGGTCAAAGGCGGGAACCTGCGTCCCCACCCCGTCGATCAATGAACCGACGAGATTGTTTCCATCGGTGTGTTCCATTCCAAAGACGTGAGCAGCTTCGTGCGAGGCGGTCACCGCGATCGTCTCGGCTACTGCATCAAGGACGGAGGAACCATTCGCAATTGGAAATTGAGTCGAGTACGCCTGCACGAGGTCCATGGGTGCAAGCACGAGTTCGGAAAGGTCGAAGTTACCGATGTCACCCGATGGTGCAACACCCAGAATATCTGGAATTCCAATCCCCGCGGTCGTTCCACCGATCAGCACACGTGTAACGAGGGGATTCGCCAGGAACTCGAACTTCCTTGTTGCGTCGGTATCGTTTCGGAAGTCGAAACTACTAACGATCGTGATCCCGTATTCACCCGGTGTTCCCGTTGAGTCGTAATCGCCGTTTGTCCCATTCGTTGCAACCGATTGAAAATGCTTTTCCACCTCGCTGACGATATGGTCAACCAACGCCAACATGTTCGCTTCATCGTTTTGCTGAATGCCAACCAGCGGCAACGATTCTTGTAGACTCGGGATGCGAATAAACCCGGGCGCCGGAATGAATCGGCTGAATTGACTTGGCAAGAATGTTCCGCCGTCAAAGTCCAGATAAAGCACCTGCTGCTGGCCGATCGGAAGCGACTCGGTGACTGGTCGATAGGTCCGCAAGCCAATCGTATAGCTGCCGGAACCGGCCGTGGTTCCTGCACCGAAGATGTAGTAGCGACCAGATTCCGGTACTACCTGTGCCATGACGGCATTGCCGGTCGTCTGCAACGGTGATGATCCTGAATATCCCGCGATACCCTGGTTCTGATCCGTTCCCCACAGAAATTGACCACTCGCACCGTGAACCGAGACTTGAGTCAGCGTTCCCTGAACCGAGATATCAAGAATGTCACCGGCTTGAAGATCAACCGCATAGATGTCGATGTCGCCTTGAACGATCCCGGTGATCGGGTTGATCGTAAAGTCGGATGATCCGACCAAGTCGATCGTGCTTTCTTGTCCTGGCAGATTACCCAGTGGGATTTCCTGGGCGGTCAGGAACGAGTCGTTTGCGCCGGACTCGCTGGCACCCTCGTTTTCCGATGCCGAAAAGGCGGGAACCGTGCCAACGTTTCGCGGAGATGTGAAAGCAGGCAAGTCCAGTGACGTGGCCGGTGGCAACGTCGGCACAACACCTGCGGCGAGCAGTTGTCGCTGTTCGAGTCCTTCGACGATCATCCGCCGACCGTGCGTCTTTCGGCGCTGGTCTCGTCGCGAACGCTTTTTCTTGCAAAGGCGGTTAGGGCGAGGACGGGAATTCATTGCGGATTCCGATTCACTGCGTTCGATCATCGAGGCTCTCTACCAATCGTGCGGCCCTCGTCATGAAGATAATCCGGTCATGACGATCAGCCGACCCAGGTTCATGGGCGGTTGTGTACGTAAGTTGATATGTACGGTTCAGGTGCTTCTTGCCGTCAGCTTGGACGATGTCGACGGCTGGTACTAACTCTACTGTTGACCAAGATTTAGCGGTGGCCCGCCAAAAACTACGGCCGTAGGTAAATAGTTGATGCCAGCCCATTCAGAAGTATGGGTAAAACAGGAAAGATGCAACGAACGGACAAGGAGTGCCTGCGATTCTAGTTGCACCCCATGGGGTGTCAACGAAACGCGGGTTCTAGGACGCTGCGGGGGCTGCAAAGTTCCAATCTTGCGCCGCAAAACCGGATCACCCGATTTCAACCCAACGCTGAAATCACCACTTTTGGGGGGCGTAAGTCCACAAAAAAACCCGCTTGGTTTCACCAAACGGGTCTTAAGAGTGGCCTTGCGTTCAGGTCCGATTACCAAATGTATTCGGCACCGACAGAAAATCCTTGCACAACCAGCGAATCGAACGTCACCGATCGTGGTGTCAAAACAGCGGCGTTCCCGTTAATCACGTCGGCAAAGCTTCGGCTGCTTTCCACATCCACACCGCTGAAGGCGATGTCGTCAACCGCGATCGCGTAGTAGGCCGACTTGACCGACCAGGAATGCGTCAGTCGATAAACCATCTTGGCTTCGAACTCGCCCAAAATGGTGCCGGTTTCATCGCCACCACCTGGAACCGTGCGAGTCCCTGGGGTCGCGTTGGTGCCCAGCGAATTGGCGGTCAACACCGAGTGACGGTCGACGTCATTCTTCAGCCATGCACCTTTGGCACCGACACCGACGTTCACACCTGGAATCACATTCCACCACAGATCGAATCCGAGCTGTGCACCGAAGAGTTTGTTTTCGGTTTCTTCGTCCGAAGAGAAGAATCGCGGCAGGTTACCGTTACCGGTGTTGTTTTGTGTGCCCAGGGTCGAATACAGCAGTCCGTCGTCGTATTTCACATAACGCAAACCGACCAACCATGATCCTTGGAACCGGCAGTACGGGCCGACGGTGCGACGCCGGTAATTCAATTCAACGCTGTCAAATTCGCTGGTGGCGTTGATACTTTGACGGAGCGACTGATCGGTATCGTCGAATCCGGGACCACCCGGAACGGGCAAGTTGCCGAAATCGCTGATGAATGAGTACAACCCCGCACCTGTATCGGAAACCGACGCACTGCTGCTCCATTCGTGACCGCCCATCCAGGTTCCTTCGATGTTGCCACCGGCACCGAAAATCAAGGCACCCGAAAGTCGCACACCGGCTTCCAGATCGTCGCCGGCATCGGCATCGGAAAGACTCATCACGATTGGGCCTTGATTACCAAGCGAAGTGACCGCACCGTTGAATCCACCGGTATCGTGCGACAAGAAAACGGCTTCGGCCGACAAGTCATACCAACGCTGCGAACACAACCCGGCTTCGCTGTAAGGCAACAGGGCGGACAGCATTCCCAAGATCTGGCCGTTGCCAACGATCTGACAAGCACTGCACCCGCTGCCGCGACAGAACAGACACATGTGACGCAGATTGGAAAGTCCACAGCCACCGCCGCAGATACCGCTGCCGCAACCACAGTTTCCGCCGCCGGCCATGCGTCCCAGCAGGCCGCCCGAACCGGTGCCGCAGGAATCACACCCGCTCATGCCGTCACATCCGCCATCGCAGCCACCATAGGTGTCACAATTGTTCGACGGCACGCCGCTGAAAAAACCAACCGGCTGCACGGGGCCTTGATACATCGACGGCGGAGCCATTCCCGCAGGAGTGACATAGCCGGCGGCCGCATAGTCCGCATCGGCTTGGACGACTTGGCCATGTGCCGAATGAATGTTCAGCGATGTCAGGCCGAACGATACCAGACCGAGCATTACCAGGCTGAACGTTGCCCGCGTGAAACTGGCGAGCTGGAAACTACGGCGAGCATTCTCAAGCATGCCAGATCCTTTGCAAAGGCAATTTGATTTCAACTGAGTCATTCGGTGCATCACAAACTTCTCCGCGGCTGAGGCCGCATTTGTCCTGTGCAGACGGATCTCCATACGATCCGACTTCGTGGAACAACCGCTCCAGGCGGACTTATCGGCACAATCGCCCCCCAAGGTTTGGTTATTCCTCTCGATCGAACTAGGAAAACTTTGACGAAGGATCGGCATGCACGCGGAGAACGTCCCGCCGCCACCGCTGCAAAATCCAAATGGTGACAGCTTGATCACCAATCCGCCTGATCGCGTAAACTGTCCTTCATGTCCAGCGAACGCGAAAACATCGAGTCGGCGATTCGACGAGTCCAAGCCGGCGAAATCTCCCCCGCCGAAGCGACCGAAATATTGCTGAGAGAATCCCCGGCACCAGGATCCTCGATCTCTGGGTCGACCGATTCGGAGTCCGCCGGCTATGAGTCGGCCGGCTATGAGTCGCTGGCACAACTGGTCCGGCGACTGGGACCGCCACCCGGCGATGTGCTGGACCGGTGGAGCGACAATGTTTACCAGCAGGCCGCATCCGCGCTGATGGCAAACCGCTCCGTTCCGCCGATCGATGTGGAGCAGTGGTTGGTCGCCACCGACGGAGAACTTGTTGTCAAAGGACACATCGAACCACCTGCTGATACAAGTTCGGTCTCGCCAAACATTCACCCGCCAGACATCCAGAAGCTCGCGCAGGAACACGCCGCCAAATTCCGGCAACAATTTGATGCATCGTCGACTTCTTTGCCCGCGCCGGCCGCGAACGATGCACCCGAGCAAGGTCCTTCGTCGGAATCAATGACTCCGTCCGAGCCCGAGCCGTCGAAGGAGACCGCTTCAAAGAAGACCGAGCAAAAGACAACCAAGCAAGATCAGACAAAGCCAAAGAAGACAGCGCCCAAGAAGACCTTGCGCGGTGTGGTCGTTGGCGGCTTGCTGGTGGCCAGCGCCGCTACGATCGGCGTGATTCTGTACCGAGCCTCGCGCCCCGCGGATCCCATTGCCCAGCAGGTCAGTTCGCGTCCGGTCCAAGATGGCGTCGCGCACAACACTCGCGCAGATTCGCCGAACACACGCCCCGTTGGCGAAACCTCACAGGACAACCGCGCGAGCGTCAACACGGATTCCCTGGAGACGTTCGAGATGGCCATGTCCACAAGCGAGGCTTCGGTCGATCCATCGTCAGAACTATTGTCGCTCGATGCGCTTGCACCATCGATGCCCATGCTGTCCATCGATCTTGATTCAACAAGCCCATCCAGTACCGCCGATTCCGATGGTCCCACAGCACCAATGACCGCTGGCGAACCGACATCGACAGAGGCCCCGTCGAGCGAAGATTCGACCACCTCGGCGATGACCACCTCAGCGATGTTGTCCACCGGCGCGGGCGATGACCCTCTGGCCGCATCCGATGAGAAAGACGAACCCGATGAGTCACCGCAACAAACTCGCCGAGTGAGCGAAACCGCGGTCGAGTTGCCCAAGATTGATGACGTGGATTCCAACATCGTTTTGCTGGAATCTCCGTTGAACGCCCCCGCCCTGAAGTTTCCTTTCAATGTCGACCTGGCGGTACGGCCAGACGCCTCGGGTGCGAGCGATCAGTGGGATGTGGTCGACGGAAAACGCAAGAATGTACTGGCGAACATCCGCGTCCAGGGCGAGGGCGATCCAAGACAATCGACGTTTCGCTGGACCGAATCGGCCAAGCGAACCTCGACCGCCAGCCTGCTGCATCACGCCCGACTCATCGACGCATCGGGCCAAACGGTTTACTTGCGGCCCAAAATCGTTTCCGATCGCTATGGCATTTCGTTCGACCAATCCGACGCGAAGCCAAGTTGGGACTTATCATCGCCCATCCCTCCACGCGTGACACGTTTGTCCATCGATTTTGATTTGCCCACCGAATCGAAAGATCGTGATGGCATCGAACTGGGTTGGATCGAACCGGTGGAAACGACCGATCCCAAACGCACCCGCGGCCTGGCCGTGTTGACGCCGACCGATGGCGAGACGATTGCGGTGGGAATCCGCTTTGACGTTCGCTGCACGCGAAAACTTTCTGCCCGCGTGCGGACCTTCGGCCGATTGGATTCAAAGATGCCTTGGCAGTTGATTTCGCGACCGGTGCTGCGGAGCGCGGCGGATCAAGTGACGGCAAGGGCGACTCAGCTGAGTCAGTTGTCCACACAGATGGCCGCGATGTATTCTCGCGCCGGAAGCGACCAGCGCCGCATGTTGAGCCCCAAACGTGACGCGATCGAACAAGAGTCACAACGGATCGCAGAGATCTCTCAACGACTGGCCGAACTGGAATCGCTGTGCAACCGCATCGAGACCGAGGTTCCCATTCGATTCCGAGTGTGGGTCCAGTGGCCTGACGCACAGCAGGATCTGTTGGTCATGACCGCCGACAACGAGCCATAGAGATCATCCGCCGTTTGCGGCCAGAATCAGATCGTCGAAACTTTTCACGTCGACCGACACGGCTTCGTTCGGACACCGCGTGGCGACAGCCACGGCCCCGATGAACCCCGGACGTGGCTCAATGGAAAAGAAATTCCAAGTTCGGCCATCGTCCAGTGACGGATTCAGCAGCCTGATACGCGGGCGGTCTTTCTCGATATCTTCAAACGCAAAATCTGCCAGTGGCGTCTGCAAGCCCGTTCCGATTGCTTTGATGAACGACTCTTTCAGCGTCCAAATGCGAAGGAACAGGTCCTGACGCTGTCGTTCGCTGCAACACCTTTTCAGGAAATCTACTTCCGGACGTGCGAAATAGCGTTCGGCCAATCCGGGGTCGGTCTTGCGGCATAGGCATTCCACGTCGACGCCCAGCAGATGCGATGGATCGTTCCCAACGCCACACATCACCAAGCCGTCGGTGTGCGCGACGTTGAACGGTTGCTTGGCGGCCTCGGGTGCGACCACGTAGGGCTTGCCATAGGTTTCTTCGGCAAAACAAACGTCTTCGGGCGACACGTTGTCTTCACCCAACAAACGTCGCGCCATTCCGCGGCCGACGACGTGCTGATTGCGGCTGGTTGGTTTGCGAAACCGGTCTGCCCGCTTGATCTCTTCGGCGCTCAGCCAGCCCTGGCACGTCGCTTCGATCCGGCCAGGCCGTTCGGTGGAACTGGTTGCATGCCACACCCGCACCGGTTGCATCGTCGCGGCGGACGTGGTGTCGGAAAGCGGTTTGGCAGAATCCGATGACATACAAACAGATTGAAAAGCGGGCAGATTGAAAAGCGGGCAGATTAAAAAGCGGGTTTCGAACGACTCTTAAGCACTCGCCATCGCGGTCGCGCCGGCAGTGAAGTTTGGACGAACAGGCCAGAGGAAACGGGCCAGCCGCACACAGGCTTCATCCACAGGCTGATCAAATCAGGCACTTCCATTCAGGCGAATGACAACAGACGCCCGCATAATCGTCAATGTTCGCTGAAACGGAATGGTTTCAATTCCATTTGCGTCCCGGCGTCCTCTGGGTCGATGTTAGACGACAATCCAAGATCTTTCATCACCGGTCGAGAATTGACCATGCCCATCAACGCGTTTTCATCCGCAGTCGCCCCACTGCTGCTCGCCGACATCCGCGGCGCGCAGTTGCTGATGGTGGCCGGATTCGTGATGTTGGGATGGGTGCTGGCGCGACGGCAGATCGCGATGCGAAAACGCGTCAATCGCAGCACTCGCCAAGCAAACAAAGAACTCAAAGCGATCCGCGAACAGACCCAACCCTTGGTGCCGCTGTGCGACGCCCCGGTCGAAACGCAGCGCTGGCAAGTTGCGATGTTCGATCTGCAGCGGGATCTGAAGGCCGAACTGGACACTCGGATCGCGATCGTTCAAACACTGGTCCGGCAGGCCGACCAACGAATCGAGCAGTTGCGCCGGATGGAATCGAACGAGGCGAGCATGGACACGCCGAGCGATCCCGCCGCCGGCGGCGGGCAGGCGTCCGCCCTCGCGCTGGACGCCGATCAGCTATCACGCCTGAAAGAGTTGCTGCAGAAAGGTCACACGTCATCTGAAATCGCCGAGCAACTGGGGCTCGCGATCGGAGACGTCGAACTAACGATCAGCACCATCGCTCCCTGATCTCGCCGGTGAATCAATGTGCGTTTTAGTTGATGGGCGTTTTAGTCGATGCGTGTCTTAGTCGATGCGCGTCTCTTGTTCGGCGATCCACTGCCGCGTTTCCGCAGCAACGAAGAACGACCCACAAACGACCAACATGCCTCCCGGCCCAACCGCTTGTAATCCTTGGCGACAGGCTTGGATCGGATCTTTGGCAACCTGCGTTTGCGGCTCCATCGACTCCGGTACCAGCGGCAACAGCTCTTCGGTGGGTGTGAATCGGGGGTTACCTGCGAACTGAGTCAGCACGATGTGATCGGCAACCTCGGCAAGCAGGGGCAGCATATCGCCGGCAGACTTATCGCGGCTGGTGCCAAAGACGACGGCGACACTTCGGTCACCCCGACGTCGCTGAACACAACGGCAAAGTGCTTCGATGGAATCTTTGTTATGAGCCGCATCGACGATTGCAACCGTGTCGTGGGGCAACGAGAAACGTTCAATACGGGCCGGACATCGCAACTGGCCGATACCTCGCGCGGCCGCGTCGACGGTGATCCCAAAGCCTTGTTCGCGCAGCAAATCAACGATTGCGATCGCGGTTGCCGCGTTGACCGACTGATGGCGTCCATCCAAGGCCAAATCCAATCGCATGTCATGGGTCATCGGCGGGGTGATGCCACGGAAATGCACGCGGCTGCCCCAATCGGGATGATCGGAATGCTGAAATTGAAAGTCACGATCACGCAAATACAGCGGCGCGCCGTGTTCGTCGGCACGCTGTGAAATGACCCGGATGACTTGTTCCATCGCCGGATCGGTACTGGAAATCCCACAAACGACCGGAGCGGATGATTTGATGATTCCCGCTTTTTCGGTGGCGATGCTTTCCAGTGTGTCGCCCAAGACGTGTTGATGATCCAGTCCGATCGGCGTGATCGCGACAACCGCCGGCGAGCAGACGTTGGTGCTGTCCAGCCGTCCGCCCAAACCGACTTCGAGCACGATCGCGTCGCAATCCTGGGCGTCAAAGTGCATCAGTGCCATGGCGGTGGTCAATTCAAAGAACGAACACGTGCCGATTTTTTCCGGTGACCGCTGTGACGAATCCAAAAGTGAACGCAGCTGGTCGACCATCCTCACGATATGTCCTGGCTGGCATGGGATTCCATCGATACGGAAACGTTCTTCCAACCGGTGCAAATGCGGCGATGTGTAGAGCCCGGTGCGATTCCCCCCCGCGGTCAGAGCGGCGGCGACCATCGACGCGGTCGATCCTTTCCCCTTGGTCCCGGCGATGTGCACGATTGGGACGGTGCGGCCAATCGCGGCCGAATCCGGCTCCAGAGCGCCGTTTTTCACCGCATCGGTGGTGGGTTCGGTCGCGTGCAGGTATTTTGCCAAGCTCAGACGCTGTAACAAACGCCGCATGCGGCTGAGCCGGAACGGATATCGAGCCGTATTACCCGACATCCGCTCGTAATTGATTCGATCGTAAAGAAACTGGAGTGCCCGGGAATAGCCATCTGAATCGTCCAGCGGCAGGGCTGCGTCGTCCAGCGGCTGGGTTGCGTCGCCCAGCGGCTGGGCTGCGTCGTCCAGCGGCGGGGCCTCAGGCGAATGATCCGGCAACGAAGGATGATCCGGCAAAGCGGCCGAAATTGGGCGGTCGCCGCACCCTGGGTCGTCTTCCGGGTCGTCACTTTCGCGCCGCGGTTGCTTGGCGATATCTTTGTTCACGGCAAAGTCAGCTGAATCAGGGCAAAAACACGAACACTTCCCGCCGGGGCCTCGTAGCCAAAACAACAGTAACGTAAAAATTCCCAGCGGCAGCATCCGTCATTTATCGATCTTGCCGACGTTGTCATTTCAGAGAACTCATTCTGTGGAAACCCATTCTGTGGAAACCGATCCAAATTCACCCACATTGACCCAGTCACCAGCGGCAGACGATGCGGGTTCCCAAAGCGATGATTCGGGCGTCGTTATTGAAACACGGAACCTCAGCAAGATATACCGCGACTTCTGGGGTCGTAAGAAGGTTCACGCACTGAAGTCGCTGGATATCGAAGTTCGTCCCGGAGAGATTTTCGGGCTGCTCGGACCCAACGGCAGCGGCAAATCGACGACGATCAAGTTGATCCTGGGGCTGTTGTTCCCCACCAGCGGCCGCGTTTTGGTGTTCGACAAGGACGCCACGGAAACGCAAAAGAACGAACGAATCGGTTACCTGCCCGAAGAATCGTATCTGTACAAATTCTTAACGGCCGAAGAGACGCTCGATTTTTACGGTCGCCTGTTTGACATGTCGGGTGCGGAGCGTCGCCGCCGCGTTGACGAATTGATCAGCTTGGTCGGACTGCAAGCGGCCAAACACCGACAACTGCGTGAATACAGTAAAGGGATGACACGCCGGGTCGGTTTGGCGCAAGCCTTGATCAACGACCCGGACTTGATCCTGCTGGACGAACCAACGACCGGGCTGGACCCGATCGGGACACGCGAGATGAAGGACTTGATCCTGGCACTGCGTGACCAAGGCAAGACCGTTCTGTTGTGCAGCCACCAACTTGCCGATGTGCAAGACGTCTGTGACCGAGTCGCGATTTTGCATCAAGGCGAACTGAAGGAACTCGGTCGAGTCTCGGATCTGCTCAAGGTTCAAGACATCACCGAAATTCACGCCCGTGGGCTCGGCGAAGATGCCAAGAACGAAATCGCCGAAGTCATTCGCCGGCACGGCGGCAATGTCGAGTCGATCGACAACCCGACCGCCACGATGGAAGACTTGTTCCTGAATATCGTGCGTGAAAGCGAGGCCCGTCCGGGCGCGCGACGCGTGTCGGCGAGCGACACCGCAGAATCAGCCCAAGCCGATTCCGCCGACGATGCAGGAGAATCAGGTCAATGAGGCTGCAGCCCGAAGATTTCTGGTCGTTCTATGAATGGCTGATGCGCCCGGAAGCGTTTTTGGAAAGCGCGTTCCTGCAAGGCGTCGTATTGCTGGTCTTGGCAATCGTGCTCGGATTGATCGTCGGCTACATCATCTCGGCTGCGCGATATGGACCCGGTGAAGGGTTCTACGCGGTCGCTCGCGCGGTGCGTGATTTGGTGCGATTCGATTTGCCCGGTATTTCAACCAGTCGAGTCTACGCCTTGGCGAAACTTGCCTTCAAGGAAGCGATCCGGCGAAAGGTTTTGTTCGTTGTCGGTATCTTTGTTGTCGCACTGTTGCTGGCGGGATGGTACTTGAACCCGCAAAGCGATTCGCCAGCGAGGTTGTACATCAGCTTTGTGTTGACGGCGACGAACTACCTGATTCTCGCATTGGCTCTTTTCATCAGTGCGTTCTCTTTGCCGACCGACATCAAGAGCCGCACGATCTATACCATCGTGACCAAGCCGGTGCGGGCAACCGAAATTGTGCTCGGGCGGATGTTCGGCTTTGTCGCCGTCGGGACAATGATGATGATCCCGATGGGACTGGCAAGCTATGTGTTCGTCGACCGGGGACTGCGCCACTCGCATTACGAGGTGGCGGACGTCACCGATGTTGGCGGCGGTCAACTGGAAGGCGAAACCGATTACGTTCAATTCCATAGCCACACCTTTACGATCGACGCTGGCGAAACCCAGGGGATCACCGACACCGTTCGTGGACACAAGCACGTCGTCACGCGCGGCGACGACGGATCGTTCACGATCGGCAAACCAACCGGCGCTCTGCGAGCACGCGTGCCCTCGTACGGGTCGCTGTTGTTCTTGGACCGATCCGGGAACAAAAAGCTAGAAGGCATCGACGTCGGTAACGAACGGTTGCCCGGCGGATATGGCAGCGCCGGAATCGCACGACTGGCCGGTGTCGCCAAAGGCAGCCGGCAACTGCTGCACGGCTATGTCGAAGGCGGAACGCTAGGTGCCGCGATCTTCACGTTTGAAAATGTCACGCCTACTCGATATCCGCAAAACATTCCCGTGGACTTGTCGTTGCGTGCGTACCGCAGTTTCAAGGGTGACATTGAAACCGGGATTCGTGGCAGTATCACGATGAAGAATCCTGATCCGACGCGGCAAATCGAGTCCAATCCGATCAATTTCATTGTCGACGAATACGAAGTCGACGAAAAAACGCTGCCCTTAGAAATCGAGGGAACCGACGAGAACGAAACCCGCATGCTGAATGTCTTTGAGGACTTGGTCGACGACGAAGGACGCATGCAAGTGATCGTGCGTTGCTTGGATCGCGGTCAGTACTTGGGCGTCACGCAAAGCGGTGTGTACCTGCGTCCGTCGGAAAGTTCCTTTGCTTTGAATTTGACCAAAGCCTATGCATCGATTTGGTTGCAGATGACGATGGTGATCGCCTTTGGCGTCATGTTCAGCACGTTCCTCAGTGGCCCGGTCGCCATGATCGCGACGTTCGTGTGCGTCTTGCTGGGCTTTTCGGCCGAGCAAGTTTACGACACGCGGCATTACATTGATGCCGGCATCTCTCGCGGCGGTGGCCCCATCGAATCGATGGTTCGTTTGCTCAAGCAAGACGCGATGACCACCGAACTGGACGTCGAGGGATTGGCCAGCAAGGTCATCAAAACGGTTGACGCCGGTATCATCTATGTGCTGGACGCAATCGCGACCGCACTTCCCAACCTGCCCAAAATGGTCAGCACGGCTGAGTACGCCGCCAGCGGATTCGACATCTTTGGCGCACTGCTGGCCCGGCACGCGGTGGCGACGCTGGGATATTGCATTCTGGCGTTCTTGGTCAGTTACTTCTTCTTAAAATCGCGTGAGATCGCGGCATGAATCGCTCATCTGTTCTCGGTCGCAAGATCATTTACCTGCTCATCCTGGTTGGCATGTTGGTGCCGCTGTATCTGCTGGGGCAACCCGCCGGCGGCGGTGACAGCGGCGGTACGCTTTCGCAGATGCGGGACAGTTTCAACATCGCCGAGAGCGATCTGGGTGAAATCAGTCCCGCTAGCGAGACGATGAAACTCGCCTCGCTCGGACTGCGCGGCGTCGCGGCGAGCCTGCTTTGGAACAAGGCACACGAATACAAAGTCAATCACGAGTGGGATCGCTTGAAAGCCGCGCTGAACAACATCGCGCTGCTGCAACCGCACTACGACAAGGTTTGGGAACACCAAGCGCACAACTTGGCCTACAACGTTTCGACCGAGTTCGATGACTATCGACAACGGTACGAAATGGTCCGCGAAGGCACCGAGTTCCTGACCCGTGGCGTGCGTCAAAATCGAAACGCACCGCGACTGATTTGGTACACCGGATGGTTCTACGGCTCAAAGATGGGCATGTCGGACGAGAAAGTTCAGTTCCGCCGACTGTTCAGCGAAGATGAACGGCTGCACGAATCGCTGATGGAAGAAGGCATTCCCGTCGACAGTCCAGACGCACGGGGTCCCAACGGCCCGGATAACTGGCTGGTCGGACGACTGTGGCTCTTTCACGGATATGACTTGGTTGATTCAGGAGTCCAAATCCGACGCCAGACACCCTTGAATTTTTATGAAACCGGGCCGAAGTGGCGTTTGAAATTTGCCGAGTCGATCGAAAAGGAAGGCATCCTGGACGATCGCGCCGTCGATGCGTGGCAACGTGCCTCGCAAGACTGGGAAGACTTTGGCAACCGCAGTATCCCCACCACCGCGAGGTTCACCATCAAGCTGGGGCAACTGGAAGAATTGAACCGGCAACGTGACGAGAAAATTACGCAGCTGCGCGAATTGGCAACCGAAACTTACGATGAAATGCTCGGCAACGCCGTTAAAGCGTTGCCCCAATACATGCGGGAAGCCTGGAACAAGTCGCCCGAGGAAAGAACCGAAGAAGAAATCGACCTCATCCCGACCATCAAAGAACGAGTCGAACCCGACTTGGATCAAGTCGCCAAAAGCTCGAAACCCGCAGTACGACTAAAAGCAGTGGAATTGGTCGACGAAATCAACGACTTGTCCGAGCGGATCCTGAAAACCAACGGTTACCGCAACCAGATCAATTACCCGTTCTGGGAAAGTCTGGCGCAAGCGGAGCAAGAAGAACGCACCGTCCGGGCCCGCCGATTGATCTACGAGGCCGAAGAAGCCAACGGGAATGCCGAACTGGATAAAGCGATTGACCTGTACGAACAAGCGTTCGCCATCTGGGCCGACATCTTCGACGACTATCCGATCCTGACGATCGACGACTCCTCGATCGATCTTTACGAGTCGATTCGTCGCTATACGATCGCAATCGATTCAGAAGAATTGCCCGAAGACTTTCCCCTGCTAGCCTTTGTGCAGGTCATGGGCGATGACGGAAGGGTCGACAGCCAACAATACGAACAAGTGCGCCGTCAGCAAAAGGAACTGCTTCGCAAACGCAAGCAAGAACTGGCCGAAGAAGAACGACGTCGCGAACAAAAAATCGCTGAAGAAGAAGCCGCGAAAAAAGCAGCGAAAGAGCAAGAAGCGGACGATGACGAGGCGATGAAAAAGGCGTCACCCGAGCGGGACGACGCGGAGTCGAAAGTCGATGGCGCCGAATCGAAAGACGTCGACTCCGATAGTGACGCCGAAAACGGCAAGCAAGCCGAAGACAAAAAGGATGCCGATCAGGATAGCGGGGAGCCGGAAAAGGACGGCAAGCCAGAAAAGCAATCCGAAAAGAACGACAAGAAGAAAGCCGAGCAGGACACGCAGAATAACGACGACGCGGACCAAAGCTGATCACGACGTCGCCCTCTGTCGTTCATCCCGCGATCAGCTAGCACCCAACCATTGATCAAGCTGGTCAAAGTCTCTCTTGATCGCCGCAAGGTGATCAGGCACAAGCTCGGGTTTCTTGTGGTCGATGTATTCTTCGTGCAACGAGACCGGGCCGTCGAACTGGATGTCGCGGAGCATTTCGAAAAAATTCTTACTAACGTGGCCCTGACCGAGTGGCACGTTGGTCACTTTCTTGTCGACCCACTGATAGTCTTTGACGTAGACGGTATCGATGTGGGGCTGAATCATACGAAACGTGACCGGCCAGCTTTGCCCGC
Organism: uncultured Pirellulaceae bacterium; assembly: GCA_963975425.1. Classification (GTDB taxonomy): domain Bacteria; phylum Planctomycetota; class Planctomycetia; order Pirellulales; family Pirellulaceae; genus CAXBGS01. Next base: position 94,064 of record CAXBGS010000017.1, on the reverse strand, counting down.
CTTCGACCATGGCGTGACGAATATCGTAAGCGACTCCGATGTCAGTCTTGGGAATGCCCTTGAGTACTTCTCGCAAATCCCAAATGGCGGCGCCCAAATTCTTGGCACCGGCATGGTTTTGGTACAGTCCGCGAATACCGAAATCGTGATTGATCGCCGCGAGATCGCGGAATTGTGAACGCCATCGCTGCAACTGTTTTCGTATCGGCTGGTCACGATCGAACGCCACGTATTTCATTCGATATCGCTCGATGCCCAACGTCGCCGCCGAACGCAGCACCCGTTGGGTGATCGGGTCGTCGGGATCATTAACATCCGTCGTCATGACCGTGATTTCCAGGTCACGTTTCTTCAGCGCTTCGACCAATTCCGGCAGCCGATCCTCCACTTGTTCCGGTTCGATGTGTCCGCCTTTGCGGATCGGCGCTTCGATGCCATCGAATCCCAGTGTCGCGATTTCTTCTGCCAGTTCGTCAAAGGAAAGCGAATTGAACGGCTTTGTAAAAATGCAAACTTTGTTTTTTCGCTTGCGATCAGCCGCGAAGGTACGCCTTGTCGACAATTGACTCGCCGCGACAGTCGCCGCCGAGCCGATCAGAAATTTGCGTCGATTGGTCATCGATTTCACTGGTGTAAAAGGTTTTCAAAGAAATCAGCAATGCAACCAAGATTGTACTGTGACGGACACGACGGTGCGCACCGAACAGAACGCTCTGGATTCAGATTTATTTGCGTTGGATTCTCATTCATGGCCTTAGCTCTGCACCGATCGAAAGGTACGCAAACAAGTCGCGAATCTGTTGATCCGTCATCTCTTTCAAGACATCCTCGGGCATCAGCGACGTCGGCAGCGCCTTGAGCACCTCGATGTCGTCTCGACTGATCACGGTTAATTCGTTGTCGGCGTTGCGCAGCGTGACGGTTTTCGGATCTTGAGCCGCAATCATTCCCGTAACGGTACGCCCGTCGACCGACAGCACCAAATACGATTGGTACCCTTCGCGAATTTCAAGGCTCGGTTCGACGATCGCTGTTAACCAGAAATTCAGTTTGCCCCGTTCGTATCCGTCCAGCGGCGGCCCAACTTTCTTGCCTTCTCCGAACAGTTGGTGGCACGTTGCGCACCGTTTGGTGAAATGACCTTTTCCCTCGGCTTCGTCTCCCACGCCGCTGGCAACGATGCTGCGCAGTTCGGTGATCTGCTGCAGTTTTTGCTCAGAACTTGAGGCGAGCGGATTTCCGAAAACAGCGTTCGTCTTCGTTACGATTTCCGGGTCGGAATACGATCGCAGTTGTTGCACAACGTCGGCCGGAACCTGATCGCGGCGAAGACGCCACTGGTTCAGCTCTTCTAGCAATGCCTTGGCCCACTGGGTACGGCTGGCCAACATTCGACACGCTGCATCACGCAATCCATCGCTGGCCGGGATGCTGGAACCGAGTCCCGCGATGATGGGCCGAGAAATATCATCATTGTCGTATTGGGCGAGGGCGCCGATTGCGACTCGCTGTAGCGCCGGTTCAGCGGCACCTTTGCCCGTTGCCAGCTTTAATAACGTCGAGACGGATTTCGGATGTCGAACTTCGCCCAGCACGCGGGTCAGTTCGATGCGCAGGGTCAGACTGACATCCGCGTCAACCATCTTGCGAAGCGACTCGTTCAGTGCGCCGGCGTCACCCTGCCGTAGTTTCAACACCAACCCTGACGTGCCCAACTTGTTTTGGTGTTCGGCAATCGCATCGGCCAACAGATCGGGCAGTGGCGGAATGGAACGACCTTCAAAGGCTCGGGTGAGTCCGACCATCAACAACTCGCGTGAATGCTGGTCAGGCGCGGTCTGCAATAGCGCGGCGCAGTGCTCTAAGTCGGCCGGCGAACCGGCCGCCGCGTATCGCTGCATCAATCGACTGATCAGGTGCTCGCGGACCAACGGCCGATGCCAAAAGGTCGGTTCATCGATCAATGCCTGAATGCTCGCCCACGCGTCGGCATGCGTTTCAATGGCCCACCAATTCATCAATGGCATGTGCGGATCGTCGACATCTTGGTCGTGGGTGACCAGCGCCTGGATGATCGGGATCGCATCACTGGCCTCGATTCGGCGTGCCGTGGACGCCAGCTGGCTGCGAACCTGAACTTCCGTTTCGTGTTGGGCTAGCGTGGCGAATCCGGGATGAGATCGATGCTGATCACCAAGGGCGCGAACGACCCAGCGACGAATATGTGGGTCGGAATGACGCAGCCAGCGGCCGGCACGCTGGTCGGTCAATTCGCCCAGCAAGTTCAACGTCCAAAGCGACTCAAGTGAGGCGAAACGGTCCACTCGATCAACGAGTTCATCCACCACGGTCTTATCACCTCGCCACCCCAGCTCTAACACTGCGCGCTGGCGCACCCATTTATTCGAATGAACGAACTTGGCCATCAGTTGTTCACTGGAAATTGCGTTCAAGTCGCCTTCGGTGTACGCCGGATCGCTATTCGATGGCCGGACCCGATAGACGCGTCCGCTCGCCTTGTGCCAATCATCGATCGGACTGACGTGGCTGAGACGAGTGTCGTACCAGTCGGCCAGATAGAACGCTCCGTCGGGGCCCACGCCGCCGTAGACCGGGCGAAACCAACGATCGGGTGTCTCGATCAGATTTTCGGTATCGACCGCGCGATAAGTGGATCCATCTGCGATTCGCTCACTGGCCCACACCAGATTGTGCAGCGCGTTGGGCGCGATGATCATCCCGTCAAAGGCTTTTTCAAACAGACCGCCCTCGTAGATACAAAACGCTTGGGCGAACCGCCGTCGATCACCTTGCAAATCCATCGCGGGAAAGAATCCAAAGGCGTACGGATTCGTAAGCGGTCCGTGCTTTCCCCAGTTCTTGCGCGAGTAGCTTCCCTGGGGAAAGTAATAGCCTCGCGTGCTGCCACCGTTGGTGCCCGTAAAGACTCTGCCCTTGGCGTCGATATCAAGACTGAACGTGTTGCCGCCACCTTCGGCGTAGATTTCGAACACTTCCGTGTCCGGGTGATATCGCCACACACACTGGCCTTCGAAACGAACACCCTTGGTGACGGACGAACTGACGTCGCCGACGGTCGTGCTGCCGTTGCTGCCGTACAACCAACCGTCCGGCCCCCACAGCAAGCTGTTGGCAACCGAGTGCGTATCTTGCAGTCCGAATCCCGATAGACAAACCTTGGGATCGGCATCGGGAACATCGTCGCCATCCGCATCGGGATAGAACAACAAATACGGCGGATTCAAAACCCAGATGCCGCCGCGACCGACTTGCACGGACGTGGCGATGTTCAACCCCGTAATCACATCCTTGTGATGGTCGTATTGGCCATCGCCATCGGTGTCCTCAAAGACCGTGATTTTGTCTTCGCCAGGCGTACCGTGCGGCGGCGGATCGGGAACCCTGTCGAATACCGCTCGCAAGTGCTGGTCGTACCGGATCACTTTCAGCCCGGCAGGGAATTGGTACTGGCGATACTGAACAACCCACATCCGCCCGCGCGAGTCCCAGGACAGAAAAAGGGGCTGTGAAACCACTGGCTCATCGGCGACCCGATCGATTTCAAATCCGTCACGAAGCCTGAACTGCTTGATCGCTTCGGTGGCCGGCGTTGGCTCTGAACCGTCGCTCATCACCCCGCGACCGGCGAAGGTGCGCATGATTTCGGCGACCTTTTCATTGCCCGCACGCGAGAGATCGGGTTGCTGGGAATTCGCGACCGGGCCGACCAATAAGCACATGCCACAGTAGAAAATTGAGCAGTGCAGGATTCCTGGACCGTTGATCGGGCCCAGTGGCCATCTGGGCATCAGCACAAAGATCGAATTTAGACAGCGATGCATCAATGTGTCTCGTCGATAGGAAGAATATGTGAGCCGACCGCGATACGGCCCCGATTTGGAACCCGGGGCCGCTGCCGCAGGAAAGTCCATCATCGTATAGATTGACGACCGATTCGCGGATCACGTCCCAGATATCGACGTCAAAACTAGCCTTTTCGGTGGTTTCGCTGTTGACGCTTGGCACTCAGTGACCGGATACTTTGGCAAATAGGCTTGACAAAGGGACCATTTTTTACTGGCAGCAGGCCAAGATTGGGCTCTTTGCGAGTTATAGTTGTCAACGAGTTTGACGTGAGGGTGTTCCTCGCGGCAGGACAACATTTCTCGCGATTCACAAATGCGAGATCGTATGATCGAAAAACACAAGCCGGATTGCCGTCCGGCAGGAGACACGTGATTGGTGGCTTTGGCAAAAAGAAACGTTCAACCAGAAAACCGAGATTCTGTACGAATCAACAACAACATTCGGATCACTCCCGTACGAGTCGTCAGCGAGACCGGCGAACAGCTTGGGGTGATCCCTACAGAAGAGGCTCTCGAGAGAGCCCGTGAATCTGGCCTCGATCTTGTCGAGGTGGCGCCGGGAGAACGGCCGCCTGTTTGCCGAATCATGGACTACGGCAAATTCAAGTACGACAAGAACAAGAAAAAGAACAGCGGCCAAACGCATACGAAGACCAAAGAGATTCGTTTGCGCCCCAAGACCGGTGAAGAAGATATCCGCACCAAAATTCGGCAGGCGGAGAAATTCCTCGAACACAAAGACAAAGTTCAAGTCAGCGTGTTGTTCCGCGGTCGTGAAATGGCGCACATCGAAGAGGGCCGCAAGGTCATGGAGATGGTCATCGAAATGCTCGAAGAGGTTGGCAAGGTGGAAACCAAGCCGCAACAACACGGGCGTCGTATGATTTGCATGATCGCGCCGAAGTAATCGGCGGTTCGTTCATGGCTTCAATCGATGCGATTTGCCAAGCACTGGCGCGTATCGCGCCGCTGCGTCTCGCGGAATCCTGGGATAACGTCGGCCTCTTGGTCGGCGACCGCAGCGAGTCCGCGGAACGGGTCATCGTATGCCTGACCATCACGCCAGCCGTGGTGGATGAGGCCCTATCGGACAACGCAAATCTAATCGTTGTTCATCACCCGCTTCCTTTTAAACCGTTGCAACGGATCACCACCGATTCGATCGCCGGTTCAATGTTGCTGCGATTGATTCGCAGTGGCGTCGCCATTTACAGCGCTCACACCGCGTTCGATTCGGCCTCCGAAGGCATCAATCAAATGTGGGCCGATGCACTGCAACTGCAAGACATCCAACCGCTGGTCGCTGCCGAACAAGACGACCATGGCCTGGGAAGCGGTCGCTGTGGCAAACTCTCCAAGCCGATGTCGCTGCAATCACTGGTGGTCGCGGCGGCAAACCAAGTCGGCGCCACGGCGCCACGCCGCGTAGGCGACGCCGATCAAATCGTCAACAAAGTCGCCTTCGCTTGTGGCAGCGGTGGCAGCTTTCTAGCCGCAGCTCGCCGCCGAGGCTGCGACGCCCTGATCACGGGCGAGGCCACGTTCCACACCTGTCTGGAAGCCGAATCGTCGAGGATTGGCTTGGGACTACTAGGCCATTACTGGAGCGAGCGGTTCGCGATGCAAAGGCTGGCCGAACAGCTGGCCTCTGAGTTTTCTGAACTCTCGATCTGGGCAAGCCGCGGCGAATCAGACCCGATTCATGCGGTCTAGGCACACGAATTGCTTCTTTCGCGTGCTCTCGTCTTTGCCTGCAATCGTGGCGGGCGGGGCGAAACATTGACCATCATCGAAATACGCCTAGAATCTCTGCGAGAGCTTCATTGATCGCAGAAGCTGCATTTACACGCACGTCCAAGAGCCGCATGTCACATTTGCCCAAAAACGGCGACCGCCCACACCAATCCAGCGGAGCTGGCAAATCTCGCGGAAATGGCGGCAAACCCGAGCGTTGGCTTGCTGCGTTGCCCGTCTATAACGAGGTTAAATTCGTCGATGCGATCATCGACGAAGTCCTGCAGTACTCGTCAGAGGTGCTGGTGGTCGACGATGGCTCCACCGACGGCACAACCGATGTCTTGAGCAACCGCTGCGACATCCAAGTGATTTGCCACCCTGAAAATCGGGGTTACGGGGCCGCCCTGCAAACGGCGTTTCAATACGCGATCGACGAAGGATTCGATGGCGTCGTCACTTTGGACTGTGACGGACAGCATCAACCCAAGCGGATTCCCAGGTTTATCGAGGCGGCAGCGGCGGCGGACATCGTTTCAGGCAGCCGCTACTTGAAACGATACGAGGGCGACAGCGAACCACCCGCCGACCGGCTGTTCATCAATCGTCGAATCACGGGCGAACTAAACCGACGACTTGGTTTTGAACTGACCGATGCGTTTTGCGGATTCAAGGCTTATCGAACGTCGGCGCTGCAACAGTTGCGGATCACCGACAACGGATATGCCATGCCGCTGCAATTGTGGGTCGAAGCGGCTGCGGCGAACTTGCGAGTCATCGAGATCCCGGTACCGCTGCTGTATCTAGACCTCCAGCGATCGTTTGGCGGATCACTTGATCACGCCGAGACTCGACTCAGCTATTACAATCGTGTACTCGACGAGGCGATGGAATCGGCTCGCCAAGGTGGTCGCTCGATTTCGGCAAATCGGCAACTCTGTCGCCAGAGTACCGGCTGAGACGGACCATCCTGTTACCCGCACCGTTTCGCATTATCGTTCACACGTGCCTTCAGCCAGCCCAACCTCATCGGTCGCAAAAAACGAAGCGGCACCCCCGACCTTTCGTTCCTATCACGCGCCACAGCGGCACGGTGAAGCGTTTTTCGATCCAGATTTGGATCAAGCCGCTGCGATCATCGCACGTAATCAATCCACGTTGAAGGCGCATGGTCCACAGTGGGCCGAATTGCGTAAGAACGCGCGTTCGCAATTGATTCAGGACGCGCTGCGATACACATCGTCGTATCGGGATGTTCAGTGGGCCCGTCAGAAGTTGGATCGGCAACCGACAGACGCGCACAAGACAGACGCGCACAGGACCGACGCGCACAATCGCGATTTGCAAAACGCTATCGATTCGCAAAGCCCCGCACCGCCGCGGATCGTGATGGCGGGTCACCAACCAACGCTCTTTCATCCTGGCGTATGGTTCAAGAATTTTACGCTCAGTCATCTCGGTCGTCAGACCGATTCAATCGCCATCAACCTGGTGATCGATAACGATGTCGCCGCCGGAGGTTCGATTCGAGTTCCAACGTTTGGCAACAGGCCGGTCGGCAATAGGCCGGTCGATAACTCGATGGTCAGCCGTGATGACGAGATCATCTACACGTCGGTTGCTTACGACCGTGCCGGTGGCGGCGTTCCCTTTGAGCAAACGACGGTCGACGACCGAGAGATTTTTTCTCAGTTCGACCAAGCGGTTTATCGCCAGATCGCGCCACTGGTGCCCAATCCCTGCGTTCAACAACTTTGGCAACACGCGCGGCGGGCGATCGAGCGATGTGGCGTTGCCGGTTGTGCGTTGGCTCAGGCGCGACATGGCCTGGAAGGCGACATTGGCCTGCAAACACTCGAGTTGCCCATGTCGGTGGTCTCTCGGGGAAAAGCGTTCGCACAGTTCGCGTTGATGATCCTGGGTGACTTGCCGCGATTTCATGATGCATACAACCAGTCGGCGCGAGTCTACCGAAAAGCGCACGGGATTCGCAGCACGGCGCATCCGGTGCCAGACCTGCAGCGTCAAGTACACGAAGGCGAGACTTGGTATGAAGCCCCGTTGTGGGTCTACGGAAATGATGACCCTTCACGAAAATCGGTTTGGGCAAAAGTCGTCGACGATGAACTGACGATCAGCGACCGCCAACATTGGCAGCTGCGCATCGACCTTCGCGACCGCAACGCAGCGATCGAAAAACTCGCAGCCAGTGCAAGTCCTGATTGCAAGCTTCGACCGCGTGCTCTGCTAACAACGATGTATGCTCGCTGTGTCCTGTGCGACCTATTTTTGCATGGGATCGGTGGTGGAAAGTACGACCAGCTGGGTGACATGATCACCCAGTCTTTCTTTCAATTGGCGCCGACAGAATTCATGGTCGTTTCGGCAACCATCCAACTTCCTGGCGTGGAGCCCAAAGATTTCGACGAACAGATTCGGCGCACCCGACGGCTGCTGAGGGACACGCAGTATCAGCCTGAAAACTTTGCCGACCAAGTCACGCTTGATCCCGATTTGTTATCAGAAAAAGCCGACCTGTTGCGTCGCGTGCCGCCACGTGGCGAAAGAGAACAGTGGCATCAAGAAATTGAACGAGTCAATCGCCGACTAAGTCAATCGCTAAGCGAAATCGCGTCAGCACTACGCAGCCGGTTGGCCGAACTGAGATCGGCCAAAGAGTCTCAATCACGCCTCGCCAGTCGAGAACATTCGTTCTGTCTCTATCCCCTGGACTATCTTGTGGATGCGTTTGATTCTCTGCTAAAGCCTGATTCGAAATAGAATCTCTAGAACGGTTCTTTGCTGGAACCGCGGTTCAGACACGTTGGCTAAGCAAATTCCCGTCAGCTTTGCTGCTTCATGTCAGCTTCGTCGCGGGAGGCAGAAAGAACGTTGGGCAATGCAGCGCCATTCGGCGAGGCCTGAGCCGCAAGGTGAGATGCAGTGTGACGTGTTCGAACGCTTACGCGTCAGGGCTCACCATCACGAGACTTTGTGGAGTCTATCGACCGGCAACCAGGATCTGGCCAACCAGCAACCAAACGGCGGTGAAGGCTAATCCTAACGCAGCGTGAAGAGTGTCGACGTTCATAACGATCGGGCCTGATATAGAGAGGGGACGGGCTTGCTCGGCCCGTTCCATGGCCCGACGTGTGCAGACCGAAGTCTGCTCGACGTCTTTCTCGTGCGCCTATCCAGGCGCATGATTACGTATCGACATCTTGAGACCCGGGCTAGGAAGAAAATGTTTCGCAACGAATAATTTGCCCAACCCGAACAAATTCACACCGCTTTCGATTCCGCGTGACACGGACTGATTCATGCCCAAACGTTACTGGCTATTCAAAACCGAGCCAACCACTTACTCGATCGATGACTTGGCCAACGATCGTGACCAAACGACGTGCTGGGAAGGCGTCCGAAACTATCAAGCACGCAATCTATTGCGCGACGAAATCAAAGAAGATGACGGCGTGCTGTTTTACCACTCCGCTTGCAAGGAACCGGCGGTTGTCGGCACCGCTATCGTGGTGCGATCGGGTTATCCAGATCACTTTGCCAGTGACAAACGAAGTAAATACTTCGATGCCAAGAACGACCCTGAGAATCCACGTTGGTATATGGTCGATGTCAAACTGGAGCAAAAATTCGACGAACCCGTCACCCTTGCCAGCCTGCGTCAGCGAGCCGGCTTGAAGGAGATGGTCCTGCTGCAGAAAGGTAGCCGATTGAGCGTTCAACCCGTCACTAAAAAGCAATTTGATACGGTCTTGAAGATGGCAGGCGTGAAATAACGCAGCAAATCCACGTCGCGATTTGAAAATTTGATTTGCGCAGGCCCAATCGGATAGAATTCGGACTCGGTCACCCGTCGCTTTAGTCGACGGACAATCCCAACATGGTTGCCGAGGGCACCGGTATGTTGGTCCGTCTCACGTCCGCGATCATTGCACTCTTCTTGTCGACGTCGCCATGGCCGTCATCGGCGGTCGCCGATGATCTCGTTGCGAATCATCAGAGCAAAACGCCAAACTTAACTTGGCATACCGCTTTCCGCTCCGACTCGCTGCCGCCAAGCAACAACGCGGTCCGGTTGATGTTGATCACCGACGGCGAACCAGCGGCGGAAGTTTCATCCGACGATCCGCGCACACCTGAACCGCTGCAAACGCCTTGGTGCAATGCGGTGTTCGCAAAATCAGTCGGCCGACTGTACGAACAACGACCGGACCTCCGCTCGCGTCTAACGATGCAACACCTGTCCGCCGGCGTTCCCAAGCGACTGAACGGTGGCAAAGAATCGACGCTGCCCAATCGCGCCATGCTGGTGGTTCTCGACAGTCGCTATCGGTTGCTCGCTTGGATGGTGGGTGTACCCGATTCGGCCGCGTTAGTGACGTTGATCGAAGATGCCGAAGAAGCGCACCTGATGAATCATCGATTCAAAGATGACCTCAGCCAGCTAAGGACTGAAATTGCAAAACGAAGCATCGCGAGGCTCGATCGCCGCTGGGCGAACGCACTTGATGAGCAGTGGCAGATGATGAGCGATCGGGCCAAGTCGGGTGTCGATTCGGATTCGCAGGAGCAAGAACTGCAACAGAACATTGCGTTGCTGGCGTCGGTGTTTCGTCGTGTTTATGTAAACGACGTCGCGCTACGGTTTGGCCTGAGCGACAATTTAGACCGCCGGAGACTGGCAATTCTAGAACAACATCCGCAAGCTCGTCGGCCATGGTGCGAATCATTGATCCCGTTTGTCGTTGGCGTCGACTTTCATACGGCTTGGCGCCCGATGGTGGAATCGGTTTGGAATCGGTACTGCGTCAGCAACATTGATGATGCGACTGAGTTTCTTTCCTGGTGGGACAATGTTCCGACCGATCAACCAGTGGTCTTGGCGTTGCGTCCGCCGCTGTTGGAAACGAATCGCGTTTGGCCGCCTGCCCCCCAAAACAATGCGAGCCGACGTGGTCTTGGATGGGACACGCTGCAAACGCTCCTGACAACCAAAACCTATCGCGAAGTGATGGCATATGAACTGGTCGGATTGATGCAGGATCGACAAATGAAACCGATCAACGTGCATGATCCGTCTCGCTTGCGATATCTGTATTTCGAATCGACCGACGATCCCCCTGTCCTGATACGCGAAGGCGACGTCCCCGCACGGCATGTCGCATTGGTCAGACGAAACAAACACTAACGATTAACGAATCTTTTCTTCAATGTGGGTAACTAGATGTTCATAGCCACGATTCAACGTACGTTTCTATCGATGCTTGTAGTGTGCCTTGCCAATGCCGCGATCGCCAAGTCACCGGTGAATATCCAACTGGGTAAACGTCTGTTTGAACACCAATGGACTGCGTCAAACCCCAAGCTTGGCAGCGACGGCCTCGGCCCGCTGTTCAATGCAAACTCCTGTGCGACTTGTCATCACCAGGGTGGCAACGGCGGCAGTGGTGAGGCTCGGTTCAATGCGGTCTCGATCGGGATCGAAAAACTCAGCATTACCGGTGGCGGGGTTACCAATGAAACGATTGAAAAAATGTTGCGGAACTTTCACCCCGGATTTATTCAACCTGGCGGCGGGATGCTCAATACGCTGCCACTAGCTCATCACGGCGGAAGCGACCGCTTTGGCGACATCCGCCAAAGGGTTCGTGAGCAAATCCCTGTCGCATTCAGCAGCGATGGAGGTCCAGAGGACGCCATCGAAGCTCGTCATGCAACAGCAACGCCAATCCGGTTTCAACATTCCGACGGCAAGCGTGAAATGTCTGTTTTGGCGAGATTGTTCCAGCGAAACACACCAGCGTTGTTCGGCGCCGGCCTGATTGATCGAGTTCCCGAACGCGACATGAAGGCTCAGTTTCAAGCTCAGAAACGACATCCTGAAATCAGCGGTCGGCCTTCAACGCTAACCGATGGACGAATCGGAAAGTTCGGTTGGAGAGCTAACATTGCAACGCTGCTTGACTTCAATGACCAAGCATGTGCAAACGAGGTCGGTTTAGAGACACGACGAAAGCCGCAACCGACCGATCCGACCCTGCCGCATTATCGCAATCCAAGTCCCGACATTACGGACGATCAAATCCGAGCGATCAATGCTTTTGTCGAATCATTACCACCACCATCGCGTGAATTCCCCAACGATTCACTTGCGAGACTTGAGGCAGAACGCGGTGAAACGCTGTTTTCGTCGGTCGGATGTGCCGTCTGTCATGTTCCCAATATGGGGCCGGCCAAAGGACTGTACAGCGACTTGTTGCTGCACGACATGGGTTACGAATCGTATGACCTGAATCATGCGTTGCCGTACATTCGTCGCGTCATACCGGCAACTCGCTATACCATGGACGTCACTCGAAACGTCTCGGGCCAGCAAATGACCGGCGGCTATTATGGCCCCTCGGAAATCATCGATGTGAACAAGACATCGTCCCAAACGTTTGGCGATCGTCAGATCACCGAAAATCAAAGATCAGGGTCGAGATCGAACGGTTTCCAATTTGTTGCCGCAAAGTCACCCCAAACGACGCTGCAGATTGTCAACGAAAAAACGGAAACGATCGGGACGGACGAATCGGAAACGACTTCCAGTGTCGAAGCGTCGAACGGGCAAATCCTGAAAACAACGACGCGAACGAAGTCAAAGGTCTTTGCGCATCACTATCTGCGCATTCACATTGAACCGACAAAGTTCCAGCAGGAATGGCGAACGCCGCCGCTATGGGGACTTCGCGATTCGGCGCCTTATATGCATGACGGTCGCGCCGAAACAGTGCTGCAGGCCATCGCTATGCACGACGGTGAATCCGCTGGGACGCGAGACCGCTTTTTGAATCTGTCTCTGGCCGACCGCAATGCGATCCTGGCATTCTTGGACACGCTGGTCGCGTCCAGAAACCCGTCCAACGAAGCTTTCTAGACGACCGGTGGCCGCCTAGAGAAGCGGTGACGATGAATCGGTCGGTTGCCACCTTAGAAATAGCGACGCGACGAAGTTCGAAAATCCAACCGTGCGAGCGGAATCGATTCGCGTATAATGTTCGATCCACCTCCTGCCCGCCCCACCTAGGTCATCGAACACTTCGTATGAACAAGCTTTCTGTCCTCGGATGCCTATCCGCTAGTTTGGTTCTGGTCCCGTTTTTCGCGCTGCCGTCCCAAGCGGCCGATTCGCGGCCAAATGTCCTGATCGTCACCGTTGACGACATGAGCGCCGATTCGTTGGGTTCCTTTGGATGCAAGTTGCCCGAGACATCGCCCGCGATCGATGCGTTCGCCAGACAGTCGCTTCGGTTTCAACATGCACATGTTTTGGTGGGTAATTGTATGCCGGGCCGAAACATCATGTGGTCGGGACTGTATTCGCATGTCAATGGCGTTGAAGGGTTCGTGCAGAACACCACACCGGACTATCCCGTCCTTTGTGACCTGGCGAAACAAGCCGGATACTTCGCCGCGATTCGCGGAAAGGTGTCACACTCGACGCCGTATTCACCCTATGCGTGGGACGCCGTGCTAGACGCGGACAACAACGGTAAAAAATACGCGACGAAAGATGCGGCCGGATATGGCGAATCGACTCGGCGCGGCATCGAGATGGCTGACGCCGCGGGAAAACCATTTTGCCTGATGGTCAACATTTCGGACCCTCACAAACCGTTCTACGCCCAAGGCAGGAACGGCCAAACGGTTCCGGATCAACACGTTCCGTCAAAGGTCTTCTCGGCCGACGAGGTTCCGGTGCCTGGCTTCTTGCCCGACGACGAAGCGATCCGAAAAGAACTTGCCCACTATTACTCATCCGTGCGGCGGGCCGATGATTGTTTTGCCGCCATCATGTCGGCGCTGGAACAATCAGGCAAATCAGACGAAACGTTTGTGATGTTTTTGTCCGATCACGGTATGCCGCTGCCATTCGCCAAGACACAGCTGTATTATCACAGCACCAGGACACCGCTGATGGTTCGCTGGCCGGGCGTGACGGAGCCGAATAGCACCGACGATGAACATGTTGTCTCTGCCGTCGATTTCGTTCCAACGCTGATGGATGTCATGCAACATCAGCACCCCAGCCCACAACGATTACATGGACGTTCTTTCGCACCATTGTTGACAGGAAAGGCACAGTCCGATCGCGATTTCGTCATCCTGCAATACAACGAAAACTCGGGACGAAATCGGCATCCCATGCGAGGCATTTCGACGACCGACCGTTTGTACCTCTACAACGCATGGCCCGATGGCGTACGTAAATTTGCCACCGCGACGACCGGAACCGTTACATATCGCCAGATGGTCAAACGCGCGGCAAGCGAACCCGACATTGCCGCCCGGTTGCAACTATTCGACCATCGCGTTGTCGAAGAATTCTATGACATCAAGAACGATCCCGACTGCTTGGTGAACTTGATCGACAGCGAAGAACACTCGCACGAAATTGACGCCTTGCGGTCTCAGTTGGCCGAGTCACTTGCGGCAATGAACGATCCTATCGCACCACTGGTCGCCGCCGTCGATGACGCAGAAATGCGAGAAGCATACATGCGGGCCGAAGACGAACGTGTCGAACGCGTGAAGGCTGAGCAAAGGGAAAGGAAAAAGGCTGCTGCAGAAAAGCAGCGGGGCAATGCTCAGCGAACGCCAAACAAGACGAGCAATCATGCAAAAGCGAACCTCGTTCGCGAACTTTCCATCCAGGCTCCCGAGTCCGCCACGGCAGGACAGCCGTGCGGCGTCGTTGTTCACTTTGATCTTGATAAGACGCTTGGACCGCAAAAAATTCAAGTCACTATCAAAACCGCATTGGACAAGGCGTCGGCGCAAAAGCGGCCAGCAGGACAACGCATCGAGCGAAAAATCATGACGATCGAAGGGGCCGGGCAAAGGACAATTGACTTTGACATTCCCGCGGCCACAACCGCGGATGCCGTTTCGTTTGCCGCCTTTATCGGTGAATCGTTTCAAACGAATCTAAAGTACATCACCACCGATTCCATTCGCCTGGCCCACGAAACGGCCGCCAACAACTGATCGGTCGCGGTCCAATGCAAATGAGAAAACGTCACTCAGGTCGCTTCTCTCGCTGGCCATTTGCCGACGCGATGGCTTGATTCAGCTTTGTGGCGAGCCGAGTCAATGTTTTTTCGTCATAAGAGCTTTGACAGGCCAGTGTCGCAAGGTCGACAGCATCACCATCGACCGGCCATGGGACGGACAATCCGGGCGGAAGCGATTCGAGCGCGAATGCCCGCTGGCTGGGGATTCCCAACATAAATTCGCCGCCATCGACGTGGATCCCACGATCCTCGACCGTTCCTGCCGGGACGACACGCATTGGCTCATTGATGACCCGTAAAACGCCGTCCGGATCGCGTCCGAGCATCCACACCAGAGTCGCGGCGACACCGGATGCGGGGTCGATCCAACAGAAGTGACGAATCGTGTAATCGCGATGCTGGTCGCCACGGTGCATGATGGCAGGCGTATCAAAGATCAACAGCGTCGATGAACGAGTGACAACACAAACCTTGGCAAGTTGTTTTTCGTTTTCATTCAGGACGTGACGCGCGATCAGTCCCAGGCTCGCGCCCAATTGCGATGCCGTTTGTGACGAAATCACGGTTTGCTTTCCCGCGATCGGCACGCTGTATCCGACGCCGACATCGACCAGCCGATGCGTCCCGTTTTCGTCGCGCCGCACGGACGCCAGAATCGTCAGGTTCAACGTCGAGACGGCCCTGCGAATCGTCTGCCCCAGTTTGTTCGTATCGCCGCTGGAAATGCGCGGCTTTGCCACGAACAGGACGCAATTCCACCGCGTTTGCGTCACCTTGGTCTCGCCTGTAATGTCAAACGTGGTGCCCGGTTCAATGACCGTCAGTGGCGTGTCGCCGGCCGCCACCGGTGTGGCCACCGCGATCACCATACACGCCAGCCAGACGCCCGCCAGCCACTTTGCGATGAATGCGGAGTGTGCCGATGCTGGACTACATCTTTGCGTTGCGTGAGGCTGTGACGCTGCAAAATAATGTAACGTCGCAACGCATGGTGACGATACAGATCGCAGTCGGATAAAGTTAGACTTGGTCATTCGACTTGGCCGCCCCGCATTGTGAAACTCGCATTAAAAACGTTGCCCCTGGGATTCTAGAAACACGCATGAGCAAAACAACCCAAGGCGACCATCCACTCGTTTCATTGCGCAGCGTTTGCAAGCACTATCGCGACGGCGATGTTCAAGCGTTGGACAACGTTTCGATGGACATTCAGCCGGGCGACTTCGTATCGGTCATGGGCCCCAGCGGATGTGGAAAATCGACACTCTTAAATATGGTCGGTGCCCTTGATCGCCCGACATCCGGTGAAGTTTACATTGACGGACAACGACTCTCGGACGTCGACAACCTGGACCGCGTGCGATCCAGGGAAATCGGATTCGTTTTTCAATCCTTCTATCTGCTGCCCAACTTGACGGCCGAAGAGAACATTCAGATTCCCATGTTCGAGAGTGATCGAACGCGCGCCGAACGAACCGACGTTGCCAAGCGGCTGCTGGATAGAGTCGGCCTCGAGCATCGAGCGAAACACTTACCGGGTCAGCTCTCGATCGGCCAACGCCAGCGTGTCGCGATCGCACGGGCAATTGCAAACGATCCGAAATTGATTCTGGCAGACGAGCCGACCGGGGCATTGGACAGCCAAAGCGGCCGCGAAGTCATGGACCTGCTGTGCTCGTTGAACGATTCTCACGAAACGACACTTGTCGTGGTCACGCATGATCCATCGGTCGCCGATCGCGCAAACCGTCTGATCCAGATGCGTGACGGTCGAATCGAATCAAACGGCAATTAGCCAAACAGACCAAGTCGCCGCCGACATCACCAATCGCTGACATCACCAATCGCTGACATCACTAATCGCTGACATCACTAATCGCTGACATCACCAACGATTGAACGGCTCTAAATTGATCGGTCAATGATCTTGGCCAACTCGTTGACATGGGGCTGCTGCACCATGCTGTGGTGATGACCAGAAACGAACTTGACGTCAACATCGTTGACTAGTTTTCCCCATCCGCGATCGATCGAGGTCTTGACCTCCACCGGTACATCGGTCGGGCGGACCAACAAAGTCGGAACATCCAAGGGCTGAATCTGATAGCGACTGGTTAGCTGCACATGGTGATGGAACAGCGTCTTGAGATCCGCCAGCACATGCTCAACGACTTCCCGCGGCGATGTTTCGTCAACGACACCAAGACTGACCGCATGTTGCCAAAGAAATGGTAGTTGTTGATCTTCGTCCAATTGGCTCAGCTGATCGAGTGACAAATCGATTCCGTATTCCAGGCCGACCCGACTCGAATCGTCGCCACCGCTCGCCGCGTCTGGAATTGTGCTGTCGAGCAAGATCAAACGCTGGACTGATTCGCCACTGGAAACCAGTTGTCTTGCGACTTCGTACGCGATGACCCCGCCCAGCGACCAACCGCCCACGGCATACGGGCCGCTTGACTGCACCATCCGAATCGCGTCGACATATTCAGCAGCCATCGTCTCGATTGACTCGGGCAATCGTTCCTCACCGTGAAGCCCGCGTGACCGGACCGCTAGCAGAGGCCGCTGTTTGTCAATGAAACGTGCCAGTTCGCGGTAACAAATCACGATCCCGCCGGGCGGATGAATCAAGAAGAGGGGATCATGAGCGCCCTCAGTTTTCAATGGCGCGATCAAGGGATGTTGGATTTCCAGAGCCGTGTCACTGGCAGACGCTTGCGTTTCATAGACTTCCGTCGATCGAGAACCGAAACGGGTTTCGATCACACGACGATGAAGCTGCACCAGACGTTTTGCCATCGCTCCGATGTCGGCCAAGTCGAACAACAGCGACGTGGGAACGTGCACGCCCAAGTCATCGGTCAACCGCGCCGTCATCATGGCAGCTTGCAAACTGCTGCCGCCGAGTTCAAAAAAGTTTTGATTGACCCCAACGCTTTCAATGTCCAGCATTTCTGCCCAAGAGTCCGCCAGGTGCTGCTCTAGCGGCGTACTCGGCGGCACCGCTGGCGGCCGATCCTGTTCACCGTCGAGGGGATCGGGAAGCAAATTTCGATTCACTTTCCCACTAGAGCCAATCGGTAAATGGGGAACGATATCAACGCTTGACGGGCGTTTATACACTGGCAGATAGTCAGCGATGTGGCGCCGAAGATCGATCGATGGATCACCTGCCGCAACGTCATCCACGACGACATAAGCGGCCAAGCGAGCGGAGTCGCTGTCCGGATCGATGACCTTTACCGCGGCATGTTTGATCTGCGAATGCCGCTGTAAAACGTGCTCAATTTCTTCTAGCTCGATGCGATAGCCGTGCAGCTTTACTTGCTGATCGATGCGGCCGAGAAATTCAAGTTGTCCGTCAGCGCGTTTGCGGCCAAGATCGCCAGTCAAGTACATTCGCGACGACAGTGATCGATCGCCAGCGGTGTCAACAAAGCAACCTCGCGTAAGTTCTGGTTGGTTCAAGTACCCGACTGCTAAGCCTCGCCCGGCAATCGCGATCTGGCCGGGGCATGTATCGGGGACAACCTTCAGATGATCATCCAACACCAATACTTCAGTGTTGGCGATCGGCATTCCGATGGGGACCGATCGTCGTGGATCAGCGAGGTGAACTTCGTGAGCGGTTGCTTCAACGGCGGTTTCGGTTGGGCCATAGAAATTCCAAATCCTCGCATTGGAATGGTTTCGAATCTTGGCCGGCAATTCCGAAGGCATGCTTTCGCCACCCGACCAAATCTGTTGAATCGATTTACATTCGCGAAAATTCGGATCCGAGACGACAACATTCAAAACGCTCGGCACGGCCGGCAAGACCGAAACACCTGTTCGTTTGATTCGGTCGAACGTCGCGTGAACATCAAATGGCCCACCCTGGTCCGGAAAAACAATCGCCGCACCCTGAACCAGGCTACTCATCGCGACTGCGAAACCAGCGTCAAATTGGTGCGACAGCAACATCAAGACACGATCTCGTGATGACAAGGTGACGTTTTCGATACGCCAGCGCATGGTGTTTGCAATCGCACCATGCTGGATCATCACGCCTTTCGGCCGCCCGGTCGAACCCGACGTATAGATGACATAGGCCAGGTCATCCGGCGAAACACTGACTGCGATTTCGCCTGCAACAGATTCTCGATCGATCAAATCGCCGATACTCATCACACACGTATTTGTGGCAGTCGAATCCGTCGGCAACCGCATCACATCGCATGCATCGACCAGGATTGCTTTCGCACCTGCATCCTCGATCAACGTCTCTGTGTCCACAGCAGGTTGATCCGTATCGATCGGAACGACGGCGGCGCCGGATCGCATTGCGCCAATCAGTGCGATCATCATTTGGGGACCGCGTTTGCCGCACACGGGTACGACATCGCCAATTCCGATTCCGATTTCGACGAGGGCACCCGCAATCTTGCGAGACTGTTGATCGAGCTGTGCAAAGGTAAATGCTTCCTCACCGATCAGGGCGGGAGAATCGCCATGATTCTGGAATGCACTTTCAAGCTGTTCGATCAGCGTTTCTTTTCTCTCAACACTGCCGCGGGGCAAACTTGTCGCAGATGCGTCACCCCATGACACTTCACGCACGGCAGTATCGGGTGACTCGCAAAGTGATTGAAACAAGCTGCTAAAATTATCCGCAATTCGCTGAACCGATTCTTTTGCGAACAGGTCACGGCAAAAGCAGATCATTCCTTGTAGCGATGTTTCGGTTTGTTCGAAGATAAACTCGATGTCATGATGACAGGTCGGGTGAGGTACGTAATAACTTTCTTGCTTCATACCGCCGATATTTGCCGATGCTTCTTCCGAAGGCATCAAGAACCCGGCTCGCCCGGCTTCTTCTCGGATGTGTGATTTTTCGAAGGTACAAGTCACTTGGAACAACGGACTGCGGCTCGGATCGCGAACCGGTTGAATTCGCCGTACGATTTCGGCCAGCGGCGTGGCCTCGTATTCCAAAGACTTCAACACGGTTTGCCCAACTCGCCGAACTAACTGAGCGAACGTCGGGTCACCGGACAATTCAGCACGCAGCGGCAGCATGTTGACGAAGAAACCGACCGTGTTCTCATACTTGCGGTGTCCGCGCCCGGAAAAAGGAGTGCCAATCAAAAAGTCGTCTTCCCGCGTATATCGAGAAATCAAGACTTGCAGCGCGGCCATCACAACGGCATTCGTTGTGGTCGATTGCTGTGACGCGATTTGTTTCACGCGCGAAGCGACTGCTTGATCGAACTGCAGCGGAACCACATCCGCTCGACCGGTAAACTCGTTGGGTCGGTCATAGTCGGTAAACCAATTCAAGACATGTGGAGCACCATCGAGTGTCCGTCCCCAGTGTCGCCACTGAGATTCGATGCCAGGGCCATCCAACATGGCGCGCTGTTCGGAAACAAATGACCGATAATTTCCAGGTGCGGGTGGCAGGTCAGGTTCGGTCCCTGAGGCAAAACACTGATAGACGTGTCGCAATTCAGTCAAAAGCAAAATCAAAGACCAAAAATCGACAACGATGTGATGCGTCGTTGCAACAACGACGTGGTCGTCGCGATTGCGGCGAAAGACGGCCATCCGCATCAATGGCCCCGACTCAAGATCAAAGGGACGCTGCGTCTGTGCAAGAACCTCCGCACGAAGTTCCGCATTGTTCATTCCGCTTGCGTCGATTACGACGAACTCTGGTGGCAAAGACTCGTTGACACTCTGCTTGAGTTCGGCATTGGCATCACTAAATGTGGTACGCAGACTGGCATGCCGATTCACCAGATAGTTCATCGCAGACCGAAGTGCGTCGACATTCAGTTCCGACACAATTCGCGACGGCAAGAACACATTGAATGCGGTTGAATCCGGGTTTCGGCGAAAGGCATACCACAAGCCTTGTTGTCCGGAAGACATGCCAAAGCTTCGTGCCGATTCCGCTTGTCGACGTAGCAGACGCTGTAACAACATCCGCTGCTGGTCCGCAGTCATCGCGTCCAGCGGGTCGACGGGTTGGCCGACGGTCTGGTCCGAGGACCGTTTGTTTGGCGAATCTATCGGGCGGGTCATGCGGTATCAACCGTCACCTTGTTGCCGCAGCAATTGACCGAGCAATCGGCTGACTTCATCGTCACCCATTTCGGGCAACTGGTTCAGCAACGAATCGGCATCGTCATCGGAAATCAACTCTGATGCAGGCGTCTTAGAATCAGCTTCAGTGATCGACGTGTCCTCGTCAATCGTCTTGCAGACCGTCATCGTCAAGTGGTCCAAACTTGCACTTCGCATCAGCGCGGAAATCGGCAAATTGATCTCGATCTGGCTTTCAATCCAATTTCGCATCTCGACTGCCATCAACGAATCAAGGCCAAGTTCCAACAGCGATCGATCACGTTCCATTTTGTCGCCATCGATCCCGAGCAGCAGACCGGCCTTCCACCGCAAGACTTCGCCAACCAAGTTGACACGCGTTTCGAGGTCAGCTTGACGAATTTCTTCGCCGGACGCCAGCGATCGCTTTTCACCACTGTCCGCGGCCGCGCGATGTCGCAGCAAATGGGCGAACCGCGGCGAGACGTCTGCGGTGATCCCCAGACCTCGCCATAACGACCAATCCATACGAAGCACACTTAGCTGCGTGGCATCGATTTGCAGTGCATAGTCCAAGCAGTCGGTGGCTTGCTTGACGGTGAAACTAAGCACACCCTGACGCTCGAGTCGTCGACCGAGTTGCTCACGCTCGGCCAAATAGCCTGCCTGGCCAAGGTGCCCCCAGTTCATCACACACGCGGGCAACTCTTGACTGCGTCGGTAGTGGGCCAGCCCGTCCAACATCGCATTAGCAGCAGAGTAATTCGCTTGTCCGGCGTGACCAAACACGCTGGAAAGAGACGAGAATAGGACGAAGTGATCGAGTGATCGGTCGAGCGTTTCCCGATGAAGGTTCCACCCGCCGAGAACCTTTGGTCGCAAAACTTGTTGCAAGGTTTCACGATCAAGGTCGACCAACAAGCGATCCTGCAGCACCATCGCGGTGTGCAGAACGCCGCGCAATCGAGGAAGTGACTCGTCGATCTTTCGCAGTGTCGATCGCACGTCGGCGGCATTGGTAATGTCGCACCGCATCACGGTGACGTTCGCACCTTGTTCACGGAGTTGCTCGATCACCGACACCGCTGTGGGCGACGGTGATTCGCGGCGGCCACTAAGCACTAAATTTCCCGCGCCATGCTGGACCATCCATTTGGCAATTTCTAATCCGAATCCACCAAGTCCGCCGGCAAGCCAATATGTCGCATCGCCGCGAAACTGCGTTGCATTGGTGGTGCCCGGCCGAACGTGCGAAGGCCGTTTGTCGTAATTGACGACGACCTTGCCGATATGTTTGCCTTGCTGCATATACCGGAAGGCTTCGCGGGTATCGTCCGCCGCATACTCGGTTATCGGCAACGGTCTTAGTTCACCCGATTCGAATCGTGGAACCAACGATCGCAACAGTTCGCCCATGGACTCGGGCTCTTGTTTGAAAAGTTGATCCAAGTCGATTGCAAACAAGGCCAGGTTATTTCGAAACGGTTCTAGACCCAGCGGCGCGTTGGCATAAATATCGCGTTTGCCAATCTCTAAGAACCGGCCACCTGTTTTTAAGGTTGAAAGCCCTTTCGCAATCGCTTCACCCGGCAGCGAATTCAGTACGATATCGACACCTTTTCCACCGCTAGCCGCCAGCGTTTGGTCGGCAAACGCAAGTCGGCGAGAATCCATCACCTCAGCGGCACCGAGTCCGCGAACGTAATTGCGTTTTTCGTCGTTACCGGCCGTCGCGTACACGTCAGCACCGGCGATCTTGGCAAGCTGCATGGCCGCCAAGCCGACTCCGCCACTGGCCGAGTGAATCAACACGCTGTCGCCCTGCCGCATCCTCGCGCACTGATTCAGCGCGTGCTCGGCGGTCAAGAATGCGATCGGAATCGTCGCTGCCTGGCTATGCGTTAAACCTTGTGGTTTTCGCGCCACCAGTGCTTGGCCGACCACCACATGGCTTGCAAAGGAACCGGGTGCGACCGCAATCACTTCGTCGCCGATCGACCAATCTGAAACGCCTGGTCCCACACGCGAGATGCGTCCGGAACACTCGGCACCCAAGGCAACCGGTCCGCTGGGCAACCCGGGATATAAATCCAGTGCTTTCATCACGTCACTGAAATTCAAGCCCGTCGAAAGCACTTCAATCTCGACTTCGCCGGTGGCCAGTGGCGCCGCCGCGGCGGTGCAGTAATGCAGTTCTTCGATTCCGGATGAGCGTCCGATTTGCAGCCGACTTTGGACTTGCCGCGACGCGGTTACGGGAATGTCTTGTTCGGCTTGCTTAAGAAAACGCCGAACAAATCGTTGCTGATCGCGATACATCACCTCGTCTTCGCCGTCATGCTGCACAATGCATTCGTTGTGCAGACAAGCGGCTGACGATTGCGGATCTTGCGATGCGAGATCAATCAGTTTGGTTTTGAATCGCGAGTACTCGCTGATGACCACTCGTCCGAATCCGATCAATGGCGATTGCCCAACCGAAACCGACTCGGGTACATCGTCGGACGTTTGCGCCGCAACCGTGACGATCGCCAACGACGCGGTACTCTCGGCGTCCGCCGCCTCCCAACCCTGTACCAAATGCATCGGTGCGAGCGTTGTCAGGATCGTGCTGTCGTCCAGACTTTCCGACGTCAATTCGTCATTACCCGGTGCATCCAGACCCCAGAGATAAACGACGTTGTAAGAATCATGATTCCTGTCGGTCGACATCGAACCGCCAACGAAACTTTGCAACACCCGCGTGAATTCATCGCGGTCCTCAGGGTCGATCACAAAGCAATCTGGCTTTAGCGGTTCAAACGCGGTGCCGTGATCCACGCGGACAACATCATCCCCGCGTCGCCGCAGCGTCTCGATCCACCGATCTGCAACGCCTGTTCGATCGGCAAAGATGCACCAACGCCGCCTTTGGCCGTTGGCGACACCCGATTCCGGTTCGCTCGATGCGGACGAGGGAATCCATTGGTAACGATACATCAAATCATGAATTGATTCTTTGCTTTCCGATGCTCCAACTCGTTGGCTAACGAACCCACGAATGAGCAAGCACGGCTGACCGTCTTCATCGAGAATATCGATATCAGCGACCATGCGTTCATGATCCTTGCTGCGCAGCCGAACGTGAGTCGTGACGCGTGCCGGAACCCGCTGCAACAGTGTGATACGACCGATTTCCGAAGGCAGGTAAAGCCCGCCGAGGTGGCGATCGAAATCCGCATCTGCCGTAATCATTGCGTGAAAACAGCTATCCAAGACCGCAGGGTGAACGTTGTATTCATTTGTCGAATCATCAATCCAATCCGTCAGGTCGACCTCGGCTATCGATTCCCAACGACATCGCGTTCCTTTGGCGATTCCCTGGAATCGATTTCCGTATTCAAGTCCCAAACGCTGGCAATATGCGTAACAACGCTCGGCCGTGAACGGCTCATCACAGGCAGCGTCACCCGCAGCCAGCAACTCGGGGCTCCAGTCAAGCAGTCCCGTGTCGCCGCTGATCTCGACCGTCGCCAAAGGTGTCCAATTCGATTCGTCCGAAGGACGCGTCGCGACTTCTAAACTGCGGCGATCGGCGCGGTAAACCGTTTCAAAATGCTGTCCGCGTTGAGGTGAAAGCATGCATGGATTTTGAAGCTGCAGATTCTGTAACGAGATCGATTCCGACCCCGTCACCTGTCTGGCCGCTTCCGCCGACATTTCGATCATTGCGGCGGCGGGCAACATACACGCACCACGAAC
Organism: uncultured Pirellulaceae bacterium; assembly: GCA_963975425.1. Classification (GTDB taxonomy): domain Bacteria; phylum Planctomycetota; class Planctomycetia; order Pirellulales; family Pirellulaceae; genus CAXBGS01. The sequence goes on along the minus strand of CAXBGS010000017.1, from coordinate 69,538 downwards.
ACGGTGATCGTCCAAGTAGTCTTGCAGCTTTAGATCGATACGGTTTTGCCAAGCCGGCGAAAAGTGATGAGTCGACTCGCCCAATAGCGGATGGACATCATCCGTCAACCGCGTCACTTTCGATTCAAACGATTCCGACCAACATCGCTGTCGCTGAAACGGGTAGGCCGGCAGTGGAAGCCGCTGTGCAGGCTTTTGGTACAGTTTGGTCCAATCCAAATCCATACCAATCGCGTACAGTGAACCTAGTGAGTCGGTCATGCATGTCGCATCGTCGCGTTCGCGATGCAACGACGGAACAGCGCGCACCGACTTGCCTTGCTTTTGGAAACATTCAGTGATCGAATACGCCAGCACCGGATGCGGCCCGATCTCGATAACGATCCCGAAGCCTTCATCCGCGGCCACTTGCATCGCGTCGGCAAAGCAAACACTTTGCCGAACATTCTTCCACCAATACTCTGCATCGAACTGATCGCCATCGGCGGACTGGCCGGTCACGGTAGAAATGATCGGCGTGTGAGCTTGCCGGGGTCGGATATTCGCAAGACATCGCAACAACGGCTCACGTACAGGATCCATTTGCGGACTGTGAAAGGCATACTCCACAACCAGCTGACGGCAGAAGATGCCTGCGTCCTTGAGCTTCTGGGCGAGACGTTCGATCACATCGGCGTCGCCCGAAATCGTGACGGATGTGGGTCCGTTGACGGCAGCCAAGGCAACCTTGTCTTCATGACCTTTGATCCACGATGCCGTTTCATCCGCCGACAGACCAGCGGCGATCATCGCGCCCTTTGATGTGGCCAAGTCCATCGTACGTCCGCGATGAATGGCGACACAGCAAGCATCTTGCCATGTCAAAGCACCGGACAAATAGGCGGCCGCGATTTCGCCGACACTGTGACCGACAACGGCACTGGGCCGAATACCTCGAGATTCCCAGACGGCCGCCAACGCCACTTGGATTGCAAAAATGCATGGCTGTGCGACCGACGTTTCCTGCATTCGCGATTCGTCTTCGGCCCGCGACAACTCCTCGACCAACGACCAAGAAACGTACTTCGCGAATTCCCGATCGCACCGTTCGATGGACTGACGAAAGACAGCATCCTGATTCAACAGGCCACGCCCCATGGCCCACCACTGGGGTCCCTGGCCGCTGCAGACAAACAACACGCCGCGGTCAATTTGGAACGGATCCATTCGGCTGGAGTCGTTGGCTCGGCAAGCCAAAGCGATTTCGCGAAGTTGATCGGCGCACTGCGAGTGCGTTGCGCCGGTGACGACCGATCGGCATTCCTGGTGCGATCGGTGGTATGCGGCATTCGATGCGATCTGATGCAGCGGATAGTTTCGACCCTCGCCGTCCAGCCAATCCGCCATCAATCGTGAAACGTCAGCCAACGCATCAGGACTGCGTGCCGAAATCGGCAACAACACCGAAGCCGCATGACGCTTTTCGGCGCCAGCACCGTTGCCGTTGGTAAGTTTTCCGTTTCCGTTTGTGCTTCCGTTTCCGTTTCCGTTTGCGTTCGTCAGGGCGACCGATTGATATCCACGTTGGTGGAACGATTCGCGTGAATCCGCTTCCGGCGATGGTGTCACGACGGGTGCCTCTTGCAACAACAGATGTGCATTTGCTCCGCCGTAGCCGAAACCATTGATGCCGGCCAACCGTTCACCATCGACGCCGTTCCAATTTTCGGTTGTGCGTGGAACGCGAAGGTTCAGGCGTTGAAAATCAATTTGCGGATTGGGTTGTTCGAAATGCAGGTGCGCCGGTATCTGCTGATGTTTTAACGATAGCGCTACTTTGATCAGACTGGCAATACCTGCACCGGCTTCCAAATGACCGATGTTCGTCTTGACCGATCCGATCCAACAGGGCTGGTCGGCCGGGCGATCATGGTTCAGCACCGATGCCAGCGCATTTGCTTCGATCGGATCGCCGACGGGCGTCCCCGTCCCGTGAGCCTCGACGTACTGAATGTCTGCTGGTTTAACGCCGCCTCGCTGGCACGCGGATCGCAACAAGGTTTCTTGCGCCGACTGGCTGGGCACGGTCATGCCTTGTGTCCGGCCGTCCTGGTTCAATGCGGTCGCCCGAATCACAGCGTAGATAGAATCACCGTCACGTACGGCGGCGCGCAACGGTTTCATCAGCACCATGCCCGCACCCTCGCTGCGGACATAGCCGTTGGCGCGAGCGTCAAACGTCTTGCACCGGCCATCGGGTGACAACACACCAAGCTGGCTGAACGCGACATAAAAATCAGGCAAGATCAGCGCATTGACGCCGCCGGCGAGCGCCATTTCGCAGTCACCGCTCTTCAAGCTTTCACAGGCCATGTGAACCGCGACCAAAGACGACGAACAGGCTGTGTCGACGGCAACGCTGGGGCCACGCAAATCGAAGCAATACGAAATTCGGTTCGCCGCGATGCTGCTCGATCCGCCGGTGTTGCTGTACGGCGAGATGACGCCACGATCCTGATAGCTGAGTCCCGCGACGGCGTAATCGAAACTTGAGATGCCCGTAAAAACGGAAACGGCGGATCCAGCAATATTTTCGACCCGCTGGCCAGCGTCCTCAAAGGCTCGCCAAGTGACTTCCAACAGCAAGCGCTGCTGTGGGTCCATACTGGCGGCTTCACGCGGCGAAATCCCGAAGAGTTGTGGATCGAATTGGTCGATGCCGTCGACATATCCGCCCCACTTACTCTGAGTCTTTCCGGGCAGAGATCCGCCGGAGGCATAGTACTTTTGCAGACTCCAACGATCCGCCGGCGTTTCCGAAATTGCGTCGGTACCGCTTTTCAACAGGTCCCAGTAACGCTCGGGATTGTCGGCACCCCCGGGAAATCGGCACCCGATCCCGATAATCGCAATATCATCACCGCGGTCGTCACGATCGGGTGAAGCCGCTGTCAATTCCGTATTCAATGAAGTCGTACTCGTATCTGCCAAGAGTCGGGAGTGTTGGTTTGGGTGGACAAATGGGGTCAAAGTGGAACGATCGGGCCAATGCATGATTGTCCGACGCCAAACCCCCCTCAGTCGTTGGCGATTCCAGCATAATTCGCGCCATTGCAATCGCCTGCAGACTCAGCGGAAGAACATGCGAAATGCTACCGTGCACCCCTTAACATCGTTACGAGAAGTGAACTTTCGTTCACTGCTGCCGAAACGCTTCGGTTGGCAGCATCCGTGCCGCTCGCCATGCGGGAATCAGCGCCCCCAGCAATCCGATCGCCATCGCCAACACAAAACCTTGGACCAGGACCGATGAGCTGATCGCTGGACTGAGGATTCCGCGAGCGGCTTCGGACTGTCCCAGCATTTGAGTCAACAGGACAGCCATCACGCATCCGGACACACTCGCCAGTACCGCCAACACGACCGATTCCATCAAGATCATCGCCACGACGCGGCGGCGAGGCCATCCGATCGCTCGCAGAATACCGATCTCCTGAGTCCGTTCTAACACGCTGGTCATCATCGTATTGAGCGTGCCGATCGCCCCGATCAACAATGCGATCATCGACGTCATCCATGCCATCGCCGAAGCGATCCGCATCCGCGTATCGGTGTCCACGAACTCGCTGGTCGTCAGCGCTTGCAGTTTTGGGTCCAGCGTTTGTATCTGGTCGATCAGTTCGTTCGCGATGTCTTGGTCGACCGAAGCATCCAAGACAACATTGATGTACGTCACTTGTCCGTGACGGTCGGTTAATTCTTGAAGCTGTGCCAGCGGCAAGATCATCGATCCGTTTTCCCAAGTGCTCGAACTCTTGAAGATGCCTGTCACGAGGTAGGGTTCTTCGAACAAAAGAACCGTCTGTCCCGCTTCGGCACCCACGCGATCGGCCAAGTGCGTGCCCAACATCAACGATTTTGGCTTTTCACTGGCCTCAGCTTCACTGGCCTCAGCTTCTTTGGTCTTCGTTCCTTCAGCCTCGTTCCCGCGGGGCGACTGTTTTGTTCGCAATTCATAATCGTCCAACAGCCACGAGTCCGCGGCGATGCCCATCGTTGGAATGCCGTAAACGTCATTTTCCTCCAGCGACAACGTCTCCAGCAGCACACCGGCGGTCTGTGCGACACCGTCAAGCGTCGCAATTTGATCAATAAAGGACTCATCCACCGCACTACTCAGCCGATCGGCCGATCCTTGCCGAGACACCACAATGTCGACCGCGTGCGATTCATAGATTTCGGCGAAGGATTCAGTGAACCCGTTGGCAACGCCTAATAACGAGACCACTGCGGCGACGGCCGTCGTGAATGCCAATAACGTCAGCCCCGTCCGAAATGGTCGGCGAGTCAGGTTCTTCATGATCAATGAGAGGAACGGCATGCGACTTGAGCCAAAGTGCGAATATTCGAAAATAGCTAAATGATGCCCGGCGCGGCAATCTACACAGTGCTGCACGACTGCCGCAAGCATGCTGGGATCATGGCCGTCGATCGCCGAAGATCAATGAGTACGTACATTTGCCCATTCACTCGCCTTCGTTTGCCCATTAGCCCGCCTCGCCCAATGCCGCGCACCGCGTTCATGATCGCGTTCACCCTGTTGTTGGCCGGTTGTCAGCACCGACCGCTGCTAATGCGCGGCGCGATGACAATGGCCGGAAACATGGGGATGACCGGCGATATGAACATGACCGGTGACATGTCGATGACTGGCGACATGACCACCAAAATGAAAACGGACAACACCGCATCGCGACTGTCCCAGGTTGTGGTGTCAGGGCCTCCGCTCGCTGATTCAGAACATACGCAGTCCGGCGGGCGTATTGCCGTCATCGACGTCGACGGCATCTTGGTCGATCGAAACCAGAACGGATTCGGGTCGATGGGTGAAAACCCCGTCGCGCTGTTTCGAGAAAAACTGACGGTGATTGCCGACGATCCTTCGATCGCTGGACTTGTTCTGCGAATCAACTCGCCCGGCGGCGGTGTCACGGCATCGGACATGATGGCGCACGAACTGCAACGGCTGAAACAAACGCGACCGATCCCGGTTGTGGCTTGCTTGATGTCCGTCGGCGCCGGCGGCGGATATTACGTGGCAACTCATGCGGATGCCATCGTCGCCCATCCAACATCGGTTGTCGGTGGCATCGGTGTCATTTTCAATTTGTACAACATGGAAGACACGATGGGGCAATTCAACGTTCTTTCCATGTCCATCAAATCGGGCGAAAAAATTGATCTTGGATCGCCCGAACGCGTCATGGAGCCCGATGAACGCAAATTGCTGCAGCAGATGGCCGACTCGTTCCACCAACGCTTTATCGAACAGGTGCAGCACTCGCGGCCGAACCTACTATCCACCGATGACTTATTTGACGGTCGGGTAATGACCGGCACGCAAGCCGCCGAAATATCGCTGGTCGATCAGGTTGGATACTTAGACGACGCCATCAACACCCTGCGCAGCATGGCAGGACTTGGCCAGGACGCATCGGTGGTCATGCTGCGGCGAGACAACGATCGCGCATATACTTTGCTGGATGTCTCGCCGAACGAACCGCTGCAGACATCACTCCTGCCGTTCAAGCTGCCCGGACTGGACCGCGCCGCATTGCCGACATTCATGTATCTGTGGCAACCCGAGCCTAGCATCGCAAGTCGCTAGGACCGACGATCCTATCCTCGACCTGCCGCGTCTAGGGTTTCTGCGTCCAGACCTTGATGTCGTCGATCTCGACACCGTTGCCGCCGCATCGAAAGACAAGCGTCGGCTTCTTCACACCAAACGTCGGATGCGAGACCTTCAGCGGTTCTTTACCCTCGACGCGGGCAGTGACGGTATTTTCCCAAGTGGTCACTTTCAAGGTATACCACTGACCGACGTTGAACTCCGTTTCGGATTCGGCCAGCGTTTCATTCGGGTCTTCTTCGCGTCGATTCTTATCGACGTGCTTCATCACGCTCCATGATGTCGGCGTGATGATGACGGAGAACAGATGCCCCTTCTTATCGAGTTCGCCGCGGGCAGGATCGAATCCAAAATGAAACATCTTGGCGCCGTCGATCAAGCGGAACTTCATTTGGTAAACAGCGTTCTCGGTGACCAACACGCGACGTGTCGCCGCCGCGTGTTTCTCCTCGGCAATTTCGCTGCCACGAAGAACACCGTCGACAATCTTCCACTGGCCAGTCGTTGAGTTCCAACCTTTCCCGAGCTCATCGCGATCGAACGATTCTTCGAGCGCTAATCGGCTATTGGCAGGACCTTCGTCAGCACTGGCGCCAGAGGACAGCAGTGCCAGCGCGGCAACAGCGGTGGCGATTCGCATGAAATACATCAGTTTGCTTTGTGTCGGGAGGAAACGGAAAGTCGGGCGAGGCATTGACCGGTCGTCGCAATGGACCGATCCGAGCGTAGACGGAGCGGACAAACGTCCAGCGGGCGATTTCTCAAACGAGTCTCAACGCCAGTCGATCGACGATCGGATCGCCCAATTGTAATGAAACCCGAACCCATCACGAAACATTCGCGTGGGAAAAAGCAGATGCGATAGAACTTTTCCTTTTTCGCGAAACCGATCACCGAGTGAGGGCTCTGGATGAGACAGAAGCATTTTGCGGATGTTCCTGCCCAGCAAACGAAGCCCCGACCATGAGTGCAACCGAATCACGACCGATCCTCCCTTCGGATTCTTGCTCGACGTCGACTCCACGGTCGTCGCCCATAAACCAGTCGCCACATTCGCCTAGCTATGTCGAACGATTCTTCGACAATTTTTTCCACGAAAAGAACATTCGATGGATGTTGATCGTGGGCGCGGCCATTGTCTTCGGCTCGTCGCTGATGCTCGTGACCAAAGCTTGGCCTCAGTGGACTCCGACACTGAAATACTTAGCGATCGTCAGCTATACGACGGTGATCTTTTTGGCGTCTGAATTTAGCCGACGAAAGCTTCGCCTGAATGCCACCTACCGAGTTTTACAAAGCTTGACGCTCTTATTGCTGCCGGTCTGCTTTATGTCATTGACCTGGCTGGGCCCGGGGACGGCGGTACAAGATTTAGCAAGCGTCGCGTGGCATGGCGTCTTAATCATCCCGGCATTGATTCTGCTCTGGCAAGCAAGCACTCGGATCCTTGACCATTGGCTGCACGCTCGTCAAGCAACATTCTTGATGAGCTATGGATTGCTTTGCGTTGCGGGCGCCATACCCGCCATGACGTCACCGGTTTCCGCATTTGCATTCACGATGGCATGCTGGTGTGTCTTCACCGCCGGAGTCATCAAAGTCAATCGGCATACGTTCTGGCTGGCGGAATCACATCAATTTCCGCGAGTGTTTGGCTTTTTGCCGATCGCGATGCTGGGGCTGCAGTTCGTCGTGCTTGTGGCCACCAAAAGCGTCTCAGCACTACCGGTCCAGTGGATCGGGTTCGCCACGGTGCTTGTGTCCGCAACAATCCTGGTGACCGCTCGATCGGTTGCGGATGTGATTCGTCGCCGCACGGGCGATCTGGTTCGCCCATTACCATGGATCGTGATGGCGCCGCTATTGGGCGGACTGATTCTGAGTGTGCTGGGTGTTGGACTTTCGTTGTCTGGATTCTCGTACAACGGATCGACCAGCCTGGCCGTGATCCCAACAGCATTGATTGGTGCGGCGATCTTTGGATTAGCCGCACGTGATATCCCTAACCGGTTCTTGGTGTGGGCCAGCCTGGTCTTACTGACACTGGCGTATCAATGTTCGCCGGTCATGTTCGCCGACCTGGTGGATTTTATCCGCGCGAGAACTGCAGATGCCATTAATCGTGAACGCATTCCTGTCTCACTGTACGGATTGACGTATCTGCCGCTATTGGGATTATTGGCGGTGATCAGCGAAGTGCTTAACCGCCGCAGTGCGACCGTCGCTTCCAAATCGATTCAGCAATTTGTCACGACCTTAGCCGTGATGCTGCAAGCGATCGCAGTGACAGACCTGACGTCGTGCATGTTCGTCAGTATCGTCAACGTCCCCGTCTTCATAGCATACGCAATCGCCTTTAAAGACCGGCGATACGCAATCGCGTCGGTTCTGCTAGGCGTTCTCGCCGCGGCCACCATCGTTCCTGCTGGTAACCAAATGCAATGGTGGCAACTAAGCAACCAATGGAGCATGTGCGTACTGGGCGGCCTGGCATTGCTGATGACCGTTTCCCATTGGCCCGATCGTCTGCTTCGCCGCATCCCCTCGCCGTCGGGTTCAAAGGCATACACCTATGACTGGATCCGATGGATTGGGTATGCGGTCGCATGTGGTGTCGGAATCCATTGGCTAACCGCTGTGTGTCTATCGATTGGTCAACCGCTGACACTATCGTTGATCGTGCAATTCAGTTTCCTGCTGTCATCCTTATTCGTCACCACCACACGCAGTCGCAATTATTGGGCTGGAATCAGTTTTTGGGCACTGCTCGGATTCGCGTTGGTCCATGGTGCGATTGGGATGGACGTTCCGCTAGCGAAAATCGTTTTCGCGTCGACTTACGTTAGCATCGCCTGCGCTTCGTTGGCTCTCGCGGTCACAAACCGCATCTTGCCACAAGGCATTTCAAAGCAGTGGGCCGGCACGAACAGGGGCGATGCTCGGCTGGCACGATTCATCGCGACGTTCGCCGCGCCGTTGCGAGACGTCAGCATCACGATGATGCTTGGGCTTACCGCGGTCGCATTTGTTCCGGGTTGGTTGCTTCAACATGTAACGGCATTCTCAGCATCACCATTATCTGCTGACGGATTCGGCTACGCGTCGCTGGCCATTGTTACGGGAATGTTCATCGTCGCATTTCAGTCAAGAAACACAACGGCCGCGACCGTGGCATCGATCATTGCCCCGATCTCGGTCACCTCGTTCTTATTCACGATCGTCAGCGAACTGTCGCTCGCACATGTTTGCCTCGTCTGGGTGACGGTGCAGGGAATCGCTATCGCTCTCTATCGCTTGCCAACCCAATCGAACAGCGACCAAACCGCCAGCAGCGTAACGCGGGCCATGATGCACTCTGCCTTGATTTCGTTGACTGTACCCATGGCAATCAGTTGTCTGTCGTTCGATTGGTTGATGCGATTGGCCTTTGTGATTGCGGCGTCTGTATGGACATGGTCTCGCAACGAGAGAGTTATTTTCGCGGCGAGTCCTCGCGACTTGGCGATCGCGGTCAATATTCAAATCCTTCTGGTTGTCGCTAGCGTCTGTGGCTGCACCGGATGGATCGGCTTGCACACCTTGCAACAAATCAGCGCGACAACGATCACTTCGCTGTTGTTGACCATGACGCTGTCGATCGCCGTCTTTGACCGGGTTGCCCGGACGGTTGGGGGCTTGCCGATGGACGACTGGGCGAATCGATTGCGACTCGCCTCGATTGCGCTGGCAATGGTTTGCTTCGCATCGGCATCCATGGAATTTCATCACTGGACCAGTTTTGACATCGTGCTTGGCGTGATCGGACTCGCAATTTTGGCGGTGTCAGAATGTGGCCAGGCCATTCGAAAACAACAAGAAGCACGAGTCTGGATGGCGTGCGGGATCGTGGCGGTCACCATCGGATTTCTGTCGCTTAATGGAGTCATCGCATTCGGGCCTAGCATTGCCCGCTTCGCATTGCTGGCCATTGCAGCGTCCGCGTTGACATTCGCGTTGAAATGCAAGAATCATCAATCGCGACTCATCTTCCACCGGCCAATGTCAATCATTGGCATTTCGTCTCCAGCGGTCGTGGCCCTGCTGACGGTCATGGACGCGGCGCTAAGCCCGTCGGGGTCGCCAGACTCGCACCGCGCACTCGCACTGATGATTGCAGCAAGCATCTATTTCCACCAAGCCTATGCCGCCGGCCGACGAAACCTTTACGTTCACGCCGTCGTCATGATCAATCTCGGATCCTTGTTCATGTGGCGATCTTTGGGCTGGTCGGCAACAGAACTGTGGCTGATACCGGCCGGACTATCCGTCTTAGGGTTAACGGAACTTTTTCGCGATCGATTGCCCAAGGCGGCTCACGACCCATTGCGTTACATCGCCGTGCTGACGATCACATGCAGCCCTCTATTCGAAGTCTTGGGCGGCAGCTGGATTCACATGTTTTCGTTGATGCTGATCAGTGTGGTCATCATTCTTATCGCCATCGGATTGCGACTTCGGTCCCTGGTCTACGCAGGTTCGGCCTGCCTTGTATTTGACTTGGTCGCGATGGTGATTCGTTCCACGATCCACGACTCTAGCCTGCTATGGGTCCTGGGAGTTGCCCTGGGCATAAGCGTGATCGCTCTAGCCGCTTTCTGCGAAAACCACCGCGAAAAACTGCTCTCGCGAATCCGCACCCTGACCGCCGAACTTGCGACATGGACCTGACCCAAGATTTGCTAACCCTGTTTCCAACCCGGAGAACAATCTTATGAAATGGCTGAACCAATTCTCACTTGTGATGCGTTCGAGTGTTACGACCTTAAAAGAAAAAATCGAAGACCCGGAACGAATGCTGCATCAACTGCTGCTGGACATGGAAGACGAACTCGATCGAGTTCGCGGCAGTGTGGCGGAGGCGATCGCCGACGAAATCCAACTTCGCAAACGTCACTTGCGCGAACAAGCCGACGCCGACACTTGGTCAACGCGGGCCAGCGATGCCGTAAGCCGAGGTGACGATGCGGCCGCGACGAGGGCACTGGAACAAAAGATGCAAGCGCAAGAGAGAGCCGATCGCTTTGCAGAGGAACACCTGAAACAAAAATCCGAAGTCGAAAAACTTCAGCGCGCCGTCGGCGAACTGCAAGACAAAATCCGGCAAGCCAAGCATAAGAAAACACTGCTCACCGCCCGGATGGCGCGGGCAGCATCGACGCAGAAGATCAACCAAGCGTTCGACCAATCGCAAACCAAGTCCGCTTTCGCTCAGTTCAGCCGTCTTGAAGAAAAGGTTGATCGAGAAGAAGCTGTCACGCAGGCTTGGGATCGGCTTCAAGGCAGGGACCCTGACGCGGAAGAACTTGCCAGAGAATTTGAACAACAGGAACGCGAACGAAAAATCAGCGAAGAGCTTGCAGCACTCAAGGCATCCACCAACACTTGACCGATGGAAAAACGTGGCTGAACGATGATCTGGTTTCTGCAATTTCTATGTCAGTGGTGGCGGATCGATCGCGTACGCGTCGGCCCCACGACTGGCCGATTGATCGCACTAAATATTGGTGATCAATTCATCTATCGCGAGCGGCTATTCAAAGTCGTCGATCGAACAGTGAACGGTACCGCGTTGACCAATACGATCTCACTGTCGCTGAATTGCGTCGATGGAAAGGAAGCACAAGAAAAGAAGTCACCTGAGCCTCCTTCGATCCGAATCGTACAGTGCATCCACGACCTGCGAACAATTGCGTCGATTTGTTGTGACGGTCAATCATTACCGATCTTCGACGATGATGTGATGAAGCTAAAAAGCAAGTGACGCCAAGCACGCGTTCTAGGCTTACCACGCGTTCCAGTCTTACTTTGGCGAACTGACTTGACGTCGAAACTTGCGTACACTTTCTTGGATCATCAGCGGCAACTTGCTGCGTAACAGATTGCTGCCGCTAAACCACTGCGGTGGTTCGTGAATCACCATGCGGGATTCGACCAAGCACGCCGGCGTTGGTTCACTGAGCCGCGTGATTTGCACATAACCTCCGACTCCTTGGTACGGGTGTACCTTTTTTTCGTCTCCGTCGATGCGTTGCCAACGATTTGCCGGCCCTTCGGATTTCCCATCCGCGAAACGTGGATCCATCATCCAGCTGATCGTCAGTTGCGGATCGGTGTCGACATACTGCGACGCGACAACGCCGCTGACCAGGATTCGATCCAGCAAGGGCATCCGAACGGCGACATATTTCATTCCCTCCGGTTCGTCGTCGACGTCCCACCGTTGAAGTTGGTCGGCCGTGATCTCTTCGGCGTGGTAATCGTCAGCATCGGGATCATCTTTGACCGCACCAAAAAGTTCATCCATGCGATCACGATCGCGTAACGTATCGATATCGCAATGCACAACAAATGCAACATAGACTCGATGCCCGATGCGCTGGCCCGCGTCGTCCTTGAGATAGTCCATATCGATTTCGATCGGCGCAACGATCGAGTCACGGCTGAAACGCTTCCACCCGATACCACCGGCAATTTCATCCAGTACGCTTTGTTCGACTTCGGCATCGGCCAAGATGGGCGACTGCAACGTGACGGTATCACGGTCGGTCAATGAAATACCGCCACCGGTTAGCCGATTTAGCAAACCAGGCACCTCGGCACATACCGACGCGGATTGTCCAACGGTGAGATAGGCGAGCAGCAAGACCGTCGCAGCGGACGGGCGAATGGGAACCAGGATCATAAGAGGTAAATTAGTACGAGGATTGGATCTGCAACTTCACGCGAATTTAGCCGGGCACCACTCCCCCCGACCAATGCATTCTCTAGTCGTCACAATGGTCAGTGTTTGACATGCGACTCGGTCATAAGGCGAAAGCTTTGATGATGATCGATTAGGATGCGACAATAAGCAGCGCGGCGTAGGTATCACACCTAAATCTAAGGCTATGGTTCATCGCAGGGTACTGCCGTGAGCCTAATCCGCGTGTAACACGCCGGTGATGACCTCGCAAAATTTGATTCTTGAAAGTTGTCGTGGTACGCTAGCGATCCCCTCCTTGCCAAAGAATGTTGCTTCCGCAGTATCACCTGCCTCGCGGCTCGCCTCTCTCACCCGGCAGTTTTGATGATTTGCATGAAGTCATGCAGCCGTTTCTCGGTTTTCGCATCGCTGATAATTTTTATATCCGCTTGTCAGGCGAAACGCCCCAACATCGTCTTTATCTTGACGGACAATCAGGGTGCCTGGCAGCTCGGATGCTACGGAAACCCCGATTTCCAGACGCCCAATATCGATGCGTTGGCGGCAGAAGGCACTCGGTTCACTCGAGCTTTCGCCAACAACGCCGTTTGCTCGCCCACGCGTGCGACCTATCTGACCGGCCTGACACCAAGCCAGCACGGCGTGCACCGGTACCTTCGCAAGGGCGGCGTTCAAGTTGGTCCCGACGCGGCATACATGCTGGAAGAATTCACAACGCTGCCAGAACTGCTGCACCACGAAGGATATGTGTGCGGCTTGTCCGGCAAGTGGCATCTTGGCGACAGCTTGAACCCGCAGGATGGGTTTTCATTCTGGGTGACCAAGCCGGCCGGACACTCGACCGGATTCCTGAATCAAGAAGTGGTCGAGGATGGGACGATCAAAACCGTTCCACAACACTTGTCGCAGTACTGGACCGATCGCGGGATCGAATTCATTCGGCAATCGCAGCAACAGGATCCCGAACGTCCGTTCTTTTTGTATCTGGCATACAACGGACCGTACACACTTTCCAATGCGATGCTGGAAGAGGTTCCGTCACCCTGGTCCGACGCGTACCGCGATCATGAGCTGCCATCGTTTCCCCGTCCGGCCAAAATTCACCCATGGCAAAAAGGCCATCATCAATTGATCGGCAATATCGAGGCCGGCCGAAACTTGGCAGGCCAAGTCACGGCGGTGGACGATGGAGTCGGCAGGATCATGGCGGCGCTAAAAGAACACGATTTGGACGAGAACACGATCGTCGTTTATGCCGCTGACCAGGGCGCCGTTGCTGGCCATTCCGGATTTTGGGGGATGGGCGATCATTCGGTTCCGCTGCACAGTCGCGACGGAACAATGCACATCCCCATGATTTTTCGTTGGCCCGGCATGATTCCCGGCGGACGAACCGAAGATCATCTTGTGACTAACTATGACTTCATGCCCAGCGTGCTAAGCCTGATCGGTTTGTCGATGCCGACCCAACCGCATCAATCACCCGGCAGAGACTTTTCGCCGGCGCTGCGAGGCGAACCACTGGACGGATGGGACGACGTCGTTTTCTATGAGTTTGAAAATGTGCGTTCAGTCCGCACGACAAAGTGGAAATACGTCGAGCGACTTGGGCAAGAGCCGCCACGTGAGCTGTACAACTTGGTCACCGACCCCGAAGAACTAATCAACATCGCTGATGTGCCAGACCATGCCGACACGCAGAAGCAGCTGCGCAAACGACTGCACGATTGGTTCGAAAAATACACCGATCCAAAATGGGATTTGTGGACGGGCGGCGGAAGCAAATCGCACGTCGGCACCGAAAAAGAAATCGCAGCAGGAATCGCAAACCGTCAATAGAAAGGCTGAATGCAATGCGATCGCTGAATGCACTGCGATCAAGGAGCAAGACATACCGAGCAAACGACATCCACACATCCCCCCATTGTTGCTGGACGCCCCGCGATCGATGCGCGAGTTTTGCGAAGCGAAACAAGGCCTATCAATACACCCCAGAGCGAAGTTAACGAGAGTTAGGACATGTCGGCAAGTAACAACCACAAGCAGCTTGGGTCGTTGGTCGATCCGCGCTCGATTCGAAACTCTTTGTGGAAATTCGTTAAGCGATTGACGGCGGTGTTTTGCCTGCTGATCTCGGCGAGCTTCGCCAGCGCCGATCATCCACACCCAATGACGGTACCAGATGGGTTTCAAGTCGAACTCGCAGCAACCGCACCGCTCGTTCAACACCCGATGATGGGATGCTTTGACGACCAAGGACGCCTGTTCCTGGCTGAAAGCGCCGGCCGTAATTTGAACGAAGTTCAGCTGGATGAAATACGTCCGAACTCAATCCGAATGTTAGAAGACGTCGATCATGATGGCGTCTTTGATCGTTCGACTGTGTTTGCCGATCAATTGGCCATCCCCAATGGCGTCCTTTGGCTGGATGGCTCGCTGTACGTTTCCGAACCACCTGGCATCTGGCGGTTAACGGATACGGATAGTGACGGTGTCGCTGATGTCCGCGAACACATCGCGGGCAACGTTCGATCCAATGGAATGTCATCCACATTGCACGGCCCGATCTTGCATCCCAGCGGACGAATCTTTTGGTGTGGTGGCCAACAGGGATACCACCTGGACTGCGAAGGCGAGATTCCAGAAGGCCGGATGGCACCAGGTATCTTCTCGCTAAAACCGGACGGAACCGAACATGAACTTGTCGCGGTCGGTGGACACGCCAACCCCGTCGAAGTCGACTTTGGCCCCACCGGCGACATCTTTGGTACGGTCGCCGTCTATAACTTCGTCGATGGTGCCCGGCATGACTCGCTGATGCATTGGATTTATGGTGGTCTCTATTCCAATCGCGACCCGGTGCCTGATGCCATCCACACCACCGGTCCCCAGTTGCCGCCGCTGTCTCACGTCGGCCAAGTCGCGCCGGCCGGGATGACGCGATACCGCAGTAGCGCTTTCGGCGATGCATTTCGTGACAACTTGTTTTGGACGCAGTTCAATACGCGAACGCTGATTCGCACTTCGTTACAACCCAAGGGGGCAACATTCACAGCCACCGACGAAAATTTTCTGGTCTGTGAACATGTCGATTTTCACCCGACCGACGTCATCGAAGACGCCGACGGTAGCCTGCTGGTCATCGACACAGGCGGCTGGTTCCGTCACGGCTGTCCGACCTCGCGAATCGCGCGCCCAGAATCCCTTGGCGCCATCTATCGCGTTCGACACCGAGACGCCGCCGCGGTGACCGATCCGCGGGGCAGTCAGGTCAACTGGAATGCACCGACAGATGAATTGATACCGCGGTTAAGCGACGCCCGGCCCGCCGTTGCCGAACGCGCCATGAGTACGATTTCGAAACGTGGTGACGAAGCGGTCAAACACTTAGTCGTTTCGACCACGTTGGATCCACAGGCGAGCATCTCGCGCCTTTGGACGCTGTGCCGGATCGAAACCGAGGCGTCGCTGGATGCGATTGTCGGCGCGCTCGATCACCGATCTGCCCAAGTGCGAAAAGTCGCAGCCCTGGCGTTGGGCATGACTCGTCACGAAAACGCAGCTGACGCATTGCTAGAGGTCGTCAGCGGAGACGAACGCCTGCCGGTACGGCGAGAAGCTGCGGCTGCGTTGGGCCGCATTGGTCACGTCGATGACATCAGCCCTTTGATCGCTGCACTGAGCCAGTCGCCCGATCCTTTCTATCAACACAGCGTAATCGATGCCCTGGTTCGCATCGGAAAATCGCAACCCATCATCGATGCGCTTGCCAATGATTCGGCCGCTGTTCGCCGGGGCGCGATTTTGGCACTCAGCAATTTCGACGGGATGAAGATTCGCTCGGAACAGCTGATGCCCATGTTACTTGATCACGATATCGCGATCCGAGAAGCGGCATTGGAAGTCGCGCTGAACGATCCAGACTTGCTGGGGCTATTTGCCGAAGCAATTCCATCGCTGCTTTCTGATGATTCTTTGATTCAGCAAGCGAATCAAAGTGACTCGATCCTCACATCACTGCTTCGCTGTGAAACCGATCCAACGGTGCAAGCGGCGATCGCAACCGCTTTCACCAGTGATGAAACATCGCTGCAGGGAAAACGCATGATACTGGATGTGATGCGCCGCACCGAAATACGTCAGTTCCCCAAGGTGTGGATACCAGCAATCAAAGCGGCCCTGACCGGTACCGATTCCAGCCTGCAAGCCGCCGCGTTGGGCGTGATCGCGGAAAGCAGACTTCCCGAATTCGACGCGTTACTAACTGAAACCGCGTCCGACTCGCAAAGACCTGACAAGCTGCGAATGGGTTGCCTGGAAACCGTCGCACCACGACTTCGCAAAGTCCCAGACGCCCTGCTTGCTTGGGCGATCAGCCAACTTGATCCAGACCAAGATTCGATCGAACGCATCGCGGCAGCGCGCACGATTGCCACGTTACAACTCAATCATGAGCAACTGAAACAGGTCGGCGATCAGGTTTCCAAGGCAGATGCGTTTATTGTCTCATCATTGCTGAACGCATTCACGCGGTTTCGCGACGAAACGACCGGCGACCTGTTGGTCGAATCGATCAACCAACGAAACGACTTTGACTCCTTACCGGCCGAACAACTGGCCGGTCTGATCCGCCGCTTTCCAGCGCAAACACAAAAGAACGCAAGTTCGATTTTGGCGAAAATCGGCGTCGACTTAGAACAACAGCAACGACGCATGGAAGAGTTGATGCCGTTGACCGAAGGCGGCGATGTCCTGCGAGGCAAACAAGTTTTCTTTGGTAAAAAAGCGTCCTGTTCGGCTTGTCACCGAGTCAAAGGGCAGGGCGAATTGATCGGTCCAAACCTGACGACGATCGCCAGTATCCGCGAACCCCGAGATCTGCTCGAATCAATCGTGTTCCCGAGTGCAAGCATCGTCCAACACTTCAATCCGCTGACGGTGGTAACGGCCGATGGATACATTCGATCTGGCTTACCAGTGCGACGCAGTGATGATGAACTGTGGCTGGTCGGTTCGGACTTGAAAGAAATACGAATCCGCACCGATGACATCGATGAAATCAGCGAATCATCCGTTTCAATCATGCCGCAGGGACTGGACAAACAGCTGAGCGCCCAAGAACTGCGTGACCTGATCGCATTCCTGATGGACTTAAAACCGAATCGGGCGTACGCAACAACCAACAATTGACGCGCCGCGAAGACCAAGGCCGGTCGAATCCAACCAATCCTGTCAAAAACCGGTTTACCCACTCCTAGCCCACCATCAAGCCCAGGATTTCATCAATGACTCAAACACGTAGACGTTTCTTGAAATCGGCCGCTGCCGGAGTCGTAGCTGGCACCGGTATCGCCGGGTCTCGCTGGCCCGCCGCGGCAGCACCACGATCGGCCAACGAACAATTAAACGTCGCATTCATTGGAGTTGCCGGACGCGGAGTTCGGAACTTGGATGCCTTGTCGCCGATGGTCAACGTCGCGGCTCTATGTGATGTTGATCGTCAGCGGCTTGCCGCTGCGTCGGCCAATCATACATCGGCATCGACATGGACCAACTTTCGCGAAATGCTAAGTGAGCAATCCGATATCGATGCCGTTTCGATTTCGACACCCGACCATTGGCACGCATGCATCGGAATCGAAGCGATGCGAGCCGGCAAACATGTGTACTGCGAAAAACCATTGGCTCGCAGCATCGTGGAAGCAAGGCGGATGGCGGAAGTCGCCGCCGAAGAAGGCGTCGTGACACAAATGGGCAATCAACGTCACGCCGACGAACGACTGCGCACGGTAGTCGAAATGGTAAAGGCTGGCGTGATCGGTGATGTCGATGAAGTTCATATTTGGTCGGGCAAGGGACGCTCGTTCTCGCCGGGTGATCGCCCGCAAGGATCGGACCCGGTTCCCGAGTGGCTCGACTGGAACCTCTGGCTCGGCCCATCACCTGAGCGACCTTACGTGAAAGACGCCTACGCACACTTTGATTGGCGAGGCTGGTGGGATTTCGGGGGCGGAAACCTCGGCGACATGGGTTGCCACTTATTCGATTGTGCATACTGGGCGCTGGACCTGGATTTCCCAAGCAAGATCACGACCGATGGTCCCGCCCCACATCCCGAAAGCACACCGGCCGGACTGGCTTGTCATTACGAGTTCCCCGCGCGTGGTGACAAACCACCTGTGTCGATCATGTGGTACGACGGCACCAAGGCGCCGCCATGGAAAACGATCGCAGGTGTAAAGAACATGCCGCCACAAGGAACATTGCTGATCGGCAAGAAAGGAAAAATCTTGTTTCCGCACAACGAACCGGTCGAACTGATCGTCGATGGCAAGTCGATCGGTTTTGATCCGCCGGCGCAAACCATCCCACGTGTCGATGCGGTAAACCCGAACCATGCCGAATGGGTCCATGCGATTCGCGGTGAAGCAAAATCGCTTTCAAACTTTGCCTATGCTGGTCGATTGACCGAAGTGGTGCTGGCGGGAACCGTAGCACACCGCGCCGGTCAGTCCATCGATTGGGACGGACCTAATATGCGAGCGACAAATTGCCCCGCAGCGGACAAATTCATCAAGCCCACGTTCCGACAACCGTGGGCGCAAACGCTTAGCTGATCAACCCGAAAACGAACTCATGCAGCGGAATCAACCGGCACCGTTGTTGATTCCGCAAATATCTCATCGACCTCTCTCTTCTTGGCAACTCGCTAGTGGGCAGCGGAACCTTGAATCAACCTAGAAAGTAAACGAGCATTGAATCAGCATCCCATACGTGTCGGCATCATAGGAACCGGCAGCCGCGGCATCACGTGTATCGGCCACCAAATCGCAACCCTGGGCAAAGAACTGGGCATGACGATCACGGCTTTTTGCAACCGGACGCCCGGTCGGATGCAAATTGCGTTGGACGAGGTCAATGAGATCGCCAAATCGGCAGGCAATACGGCCTTCGCCCCCAAATTTTATGCCGACCCGATTGATTTGATTAATGATGACAACGTTGACCTGATTGTCATCACGACCCCCACATCGTCTCACCTCGATGCGGCGATCCCAGCGCTAATGTCCGGCAAAAAAGTATACTTGGACAAACCGATCGCGCATACGATCGAAGACGCTGTCGCGATTTACGCGGCGGAACATCAATCAGACAACCCGATGATCATGGGCTTCACGCGTCGCTACGAACGCCCCTGGATCGACTTACACGACTTGCTGCAAAGCGGAGTGATCGGCGATCTGAAAATGATGCTAATCCGAGCGGTCTTGCCGTACGCTTTCTACTTTCAAACTTGGCATCGCACGCGTTCGATCAGCGGCGGCGCGATGAATGATAAGGCGTCGCACTACACCGACGTGTTCAACTGGTTTGCCGGCGGACGATGCCAACAAGCAAACGCCTTTGGCGGCCGCAACGTGTTCAAGACACTGCCCGACGCACCTGAGTTTTGTGCAAAGTGCGACTGGGATTGTGCATACCGTGCCAACCAAGTTCGTCCCGACACGCAGGATCAAATGCGTGGGGCAGTCGACCAATCGTACGACGACGAACTTGACCCGCTCAAGCGAAAAGACAACTGCGTCTACAAGGCTGGCGCCGACATCTTTGACCACGCATCGGTTCATTACCAATACGATAACGGCATCGTCGCATCGATCTTTTATACGGTTTATGGGCCACAGTCCGATGACGAAGAAACATTGGAACTGGTCGGCACCAAGGGGCGAATGATTCTGACACGGCTTCGAGGTGAAATCGATCTTGTCACTGATTACGGCGAGCGACGCAAAGAAATCATCCCTTGCCGCGCCGAAGCCTTTGAAACGTCGCACTTTGGTGCTGACAGAAAACTGGTGCAAGACATGGCGGCATTTGCACGCGGCGCTCAGCCGCCCGTTTCGGGCTGGCATGGCATGGAAGCGACGCGGATGACGATCGCCGCCATGACGTCGATCGATCGCGGCGGGCAGACCATTCAAATGAGCGATTTGCCGGACGGTCCTGCAATGAAAGGAATTCAACCTGCGACGACCAAATCCGGTATCCAAACATGAATACGTCCGAAACGAATCGGCACTACCCACTGCTGTGCATCATGATGGCGTTGCAGTTTGCCGTGTACGGCCTTTGGCTGCCGATTGCGGGTCGATTTTTGAAAGCGGATCCTGCGACCGAAGGCGGGCTGGGGTTTACCGATTCACAGGTTGGTTGGATCATTGGATTGGCGGCATCGATTGGCGCGATTTGTTCTCCGTTTATTACTCAGTTCGCTGACCGCCATTTCTCTGCACAACGTTTTCTCGGCGTGCTAATGGTTTGCGGCGGAACGGTCAAACTGATCACCGTCCAACAAACCAGTTTTCCAGCATGGCTGGCGTTGTCAGTCGTCTTTGCGATGCTGTTCATGCCCGCCGCGGCTATCTGCAACGCACTCGCCATGCGTCACCTTTCCAACCCGACGCGACAATTCGCGGGAGTCCGATTGTGGAGCACGGTGGGCTGGATATCAGTTGCTTGGTTCTTTCCCTTGATCGCGCTGAAAACGAATGTCAGCTTTCAATGGCTGCCGCCATTCTTTCGTGGTGACGACGTCGACCGGGTTGCAGCCAAAATGCTGACGTCGGTGCAATGGTCGGGAATGCTTGCGATCGGCTATGGCATCTTCGCGTTTTTCATGTTGCCAGATACACCGCCGGTGAAGACAGAAAAGAAACGTTTCGCCGCAGTCGCTGCATTCGCGATGCTTCGTCGTCCGTCATTTTGCGTGATGTTGATCGTCACTCTGATGCTAAGTGTGACGCACGTCAATTACTTTGTGCAAATGTCATCCTTCCTGAAAGTAATCGGGCTCGACGACGCCTACATCATGCCAGTCATGTCGGTCGGGCAGGGTATGGAACTGTTGATGTACGCGATCCTGGGCCGACTGCTGACCCGATTCGGTTTCCGCAAAATTTTGATCGTGGGCGCACTAGCATTCGCGGCGCGATTTGCGTTGCACGGAACGACAGACCTGCCGATCGGCATGCAAATCGCCGGACAAGCGTTTCACGGCATTTGCTATGCCTTTGTCTTTGGCACCTGCTTTATCTATGTCGATCGCGTCGCGCCCAAGGACATCAAAAACTCAGCGCAATCGGTTTACAACTTTGTATTTTACGGAATCGGTCCGTTTATGGCGGTACAGCTAAACTCCGTCTTGGCGAGCCGTTTTGCCACCGGCACCAGCCTGGATGAAAAAGGCTTTCAGGGCTATTGGTATTTCATGGCAGGCATCGGCTTGCTGGCAGCCATCATCATGGCCCTCTTCTTTCGCGATGAAACGTTGGAAATTCAAGATCAAACAACATGAACGGTTACGAACCTTACAAGACATTCTTTGGCGACATCCACAATCACTGTGGCATTTCTTACGCTCATGGATCGCTAGAAGACGCGTTGAACAATGCACGCGAGCGACTGGATTTCGTCAGCGTGACCGGGCATGCACACTGGCCCGACATGCCGGCGCCCGAACCTGACACGCAATACATCATCGACTTTCACGAGGAAGGTTTTGCGAAGCTGAAATCCGGCTGGGGCAAGATGATGCAGACACTAAAAGAGTTCAACAAAGAGGGCTCGTTCATCGTCTATCCCGGTTTCGAAGTTCACTTTTGCGCCACCGGCGACCGTAACATTTTTTACAAAGACCTGGCCGGCGAAATCCTTTACCCCAAGGATCTGGATGATCTGCACGATCAACTAAGGGGCTTACGGGAACAGGGTTCGGATTCAATCGCCCAACCGCACCACGTCGGCTATCGCAAGGGAACGCGGGGAATCGACTGGGACTCGTTCAGCGACGAATTTGCTCCGTTCGTCGAAATGCTTTCGATGCACGGTTGCTCGGAATCGAATGACAACACGCGACCGTTTCTGCATTCGATGGGACCGAGTGATTACGACAGCACAATTCTTGCGGGACTTCAGCGGGGTCGTGTGTTCGGTTTCTCGGGCGGGACAGACCACCACAGCGCTCACCCGGGCAGTTACGGACACGGTCTGACGGGCATTTGGGCAAAGGATCTTTCCCGCGAATCGGTGTGGGACGCGA
The DNA here is from genome assembly GCA_963975425.1 of uncultured Pirellulaceae bacterium. Lineage (GTDB taxonomy): Bacteria > Planctomycetota > Planctomycetia > Pirellulales > Pirellulaceae > CAXBGS01. The sequence goes on along the minus strand of CAXBGS010000017.1, from coordinate 47,026 downwards.
TGCTGAACCGGCGGATGTATGCGTTGACGGGAGACCGGATGGACATTCAGTTCGCCCTCAATGATGCGGCCATGGGATCCGTCATCCCGCATAGCGACCGTCGCGACATCCAGTTTGATGTTCGTGCCGGTGGGGCCATTGACTGTGTTGATATTCTTCGCGACGGCATCCTTGTCAAACGGTTCTCGCAGTACGAAATGGATCAAGCGGCGATCGACAACGGCGACATCATTCGAACGAAAGTGTTTGTCGAACTCGGTTGGGGAGGGCGAAACAAGACGACCAACTGGAATGTCACTTTGGGAATCAACGACGGGCAAGTGACTGCCGTGGAACCGCGCTTTCGTGGACAGGAAGTCGTCGCACCGAGTGAAGCGGATGAAGTGGCCAGTTATTTCAATAGCCGCGTCTGCGAAACGACCGACCGCTCGGTCACGCTCGAAACCGTTTCGGCCGGCAATCCTAATAATTCCACGCCCGCGATGCAGGGCATGTGCTTGCACGTGGAAGCACCGCGTGGAGCGACGGTTGAGGCGAATTTCAACGGGACAAGCGTTTCGATCCCGCTCGCAACGCTTATCCAGGGTGCCCGCACGGGACATCTCGGCAATATGGACTCGGCCGCATGGCGATTCCACCGAGCGCCGCTGGAACATCAGTGGCACTGGGCGGGGCATTGGTCCGACGACAACCGTGACGACGCAAGTTATTACATCCGCGTTCGTCAACAGAATGATCAGTGGGCATGGACTTCACCGGTTTTTGTACGAGACCACGCGGACTGATCCATACCCTTCGCTTTCAAACAAGATATCCGACAAACATGAGCAGACAGTCATGAACGTTTTCCGTCTCGGGGCCCATCGATTCCTTTTCACACTTGGTGTGATCCTCTTGCCACTGACATCGGCCGTTGCGAAGGAATCGCCACTTGAATCGCAACCTCTATCCCCTCAGGAATCGTTGGATGCGCTGCACGTTCGACAGGGATACACCGTTGAACTTGTGGCCGCCGAACCGTTGGTCCAAGACCCCGTTGCGATCAACTGGGGTGCCGACGGAACACTTTGGATCGCCGAAATGGCGGATTATCCCCTTGGCATTGATGGAAAGGGTCAACCCGGCGGCCGTATTCGCTCGCTGCGTGACACCGATGGCGATGGCAAGTACGACGAATCGGTCGTATTCGCCGCCGACATCGGATTCCCCAACGGCGTGTTCCCGTGGCGAGACGGTGTCTTTGTCACGTCCGCACCCCAAGTTCTGTTCTTGCGAGACACCACCGGTGACGGCATCGCAGACGAACGCAACGTCGTACTGGAAGGTTTTGCCGCCGATAACCAACAACTGCGAGTCAACGGATTGCGGTGGGGGCTGGACAATCACATCTATTGTGCGAGTGGTTCAAACACCCTGGCACGAGCCAAAGACACCAACGTCAAAGAAATTCGGACAGGCAACGCGGTAGCTCTGGGCAGCCGAGACTTTAGTTTTGACCCTGATTCCGGCCAACTGTTCCCACAGTCGGGGCCCACACAATTTGGCCGCAATCGCGATGACTGGGGCAATTGGTTCGGCAGCGTCAATAGCTATCCGCTTTGGCACTTTGTGATGGAAGACCACTACGTTCGCAGAAACCCACTGTTTGCGGCTCCTGATTCACGACAGCAGCTACTGATGCCACGCAACCCAAAGGTGTATCCAGCCAAGTCACCCGAAAAGCGTTACCGCAGCTCACAACACTCAGGCCGCTTTACGTCCGCCTGCAGCGGGATGATTTACCGCGACGAGTTGCTGTTTCCCACCGACGAAAGTCAACACTCGTTTGTTTGCGAGCCCTTTCATAACCTGGTCCAGCACAATGTGCTGCGTGATGACGGGGTCAGCTTTGTCGCTTCGCGCGATCCGAAAGAGCCCGTGTTTGACTTTTTTGCGTCAAAGGACCGATGGTGCCGACCGGTCATGGTCCGCACCGGCCCCGACGGTGCCCTCTGGGTCGTCGACCTGTATCGCTATGTCATCGAGCATCCGCAATTCCTAAGCGACGAAGGCAAGGCCGAGCTCGAGCCCCATTATCGCGCCGGACACGAACGTGGTCGCATCTATCGCATTTATCCAGAGAACAACCCGCCGCGAAGCATCGCGAAACTCGATCAAGCATCAACGGAGCAATTGGTCGAATCACTCGAGTCGCCCAACGGCGTCGTTCGCGACCTGGCGCAGCAACAGTTGCTGATACGTGGTGATGACGGATCCGCCACGATGCTGAAAACGTTAGTGTTATCAGGCAAGTCGCCACTGGCACGTCTGCACGCCCTGTGCGCCTTGGACGGGCTAGATGCGTTAACGCCCGAAGTGCTTGTCTCCGCGATGGCGGACGATCACCCCGGCGTTCGTCGCCGCGCCGTGCGGCTCGCCGAACTAGCCGGCAAACAACGAAACGATGTTCGTGCTGCGGCACTTCGACTGACCGACGATCCGGATAAAAAGGTTCGACTGCAACTAGCGAATTCGTTGGGCGAGTGGAACGAGCATTCGTCCACCGCACCGGCCCTGGCGAAACTCGCAATGTCCGGCGCCGACGATTCCTTCATGATCGCTGCAATCATCAGCTCGATCGACTCGTCGAACATCGAAGAGATTTTGCACATCGTTCTTAAAAAACGATCCGATCCCGACGTGGGCATTTTGGCCGGACGATTACTGGCGCTCTCGGCGGCGATGGATAAGAACGAAGCGATCGTGACCTCGTTGAACCAGTTTGTCGATGCCGAAGACCAAGCGACCCTGATGTGGCAATTCGGGACTCTGGCTGGATTACTGGACGCATTCGATCGACAGGGCAAGTCGCTTGACGAAATCACCGGGCCGTTAGGTCCGCAGGGTAAAGCTGCCGGAGAACGCGTCGCAAACCTGATCGATCGCGCCCGCATGATCACGCTGGATCCGAAGATCGAAACCGAAAAACGGTTGATTGCGATGCCGTTGATGGCTCGACAAGACGACTCGCAGAAATCGGACATCGAGTCCCTGGGCGACTTGCTTGAACTGCAGACCCCTGTCGGAGTGCAATTGGGTGTCATTTCGCATCTTGGCACACGATCGGCACCTGAAATCGCGGACATTCTTTTGGATCGATGGTCCAGTCACAGTCCGCGCGTTCGCGCGTCCATCCTTAGCGTCTTGCCCACCAAACCGGCATGGTTGACCACATTGCTCGATGCGATTGCTGCGAAGCGTGTCGTTGCATCGGATATCGATTCGGCAAGTCTGCAAACGCTGTTGGTGACCGGCAATCGCGAGCAGCGCGATCGAACGGCTGAACTTCTCGCGGGCACCCTCGATACGAACCGCCGACAAGTCGTAAAAGACCACCAAGTCGTCTTGAAAATGAAAGGTGATCCTGAACGTGGACGTCAAGTCTTTAAAAAAGACTGCTCAACCTGTCACCAACTCGATGGAGTTGGAAATGACATTGGCCCTAACTTGGTGTCAATCACGGACAAGCGTCCCGAATCATTGTTGTCGTCGATCCTTGATCCCAGTGCGGCGGTCGATTCAAAACACGTTATGTATGTCGCGTTGACCGTAGACGGCAAAGCACTTAGCGGAATTCTAAAAAGCGAGTCTGGCAACAGCATCACGCTGATCAACCAGGAAAACAAGCCGCAAACCATCTTGCGCAGTGAACTCGAAACGCTGAAGTCGACCGGTAAATCATTGATGCCCGACGGATTTGAAAAACAGCTCACCCATCAAGACCTGGCCGACGTGATGGCCTACGTCGCCGTCGCAGGCGATACCGCGACCACGAGTGCCAAACGCGTTAAGACTCGCGTCGGATTCGCCGAGAAAGACATCTCGCCAAAAATCGGCATGGAACGCCCGGGAAACTACTTCAAAAATTTCCACACCGCGTTTCATGACCCGTGCAAAGTTCGCGTGGCTGTGTTTGACGACGGTCAGCAACAGGTTGCCCTCGTCAGTGTCGATGCGCTGATTGTCCGCAGCCCATTAGTCCACGCGGCGCGACAACGGATCGCTCAAGAGACGGGTATCCCCGCGTCGTCGATTATGATCGCTGCGACACACTCACATTCCTCCGGGCCCACCGGAATGTTGCTGCCGGGTGAGTTCGATCACGCCGACGATTTCGTACAACACCTTGCTTACGAAGAATCGACGATGGCTGATTCGAGCTATCTTGAACTCGTCGAAAATCAAATCGTTGCCGGCGTCGTCGAAGCCTACGAGCGATGTGATCACGTGAAAATGGGATTCGGTTCAGGATACGAAGACTCCGTGACGTTCAACCGACGATTCCGGATGCGAAACGGCCAAACCTATACATCACCACGGGCCGGAAATCCTGACATCATCGAACCGGCCGGGCCGATCGACCCCGACGTCGGCGTCATTGGCGTCTGGTCCGCGGCGGGTGAATTGACGGGGTGCGTCGTCAACTTTTCTTGCCACGCGACGACCAATCCACCCGGCATTTCGGCCAATTACATCTATTACCTTGAGCAACAAATCCGCACGACTTTCGGTGATCAGGTCATATTGGTATTCCTGGCGGGCGCATCGGGTGATGTAAACACATCGAACAACCATAGCAAAGTATTCCCCATGGTCGGCGAAACTGCCGGTCGGCTGGTCGGTGCAAAAGTTGGCGCAGAAGCCGTCGAGCAGTTGTTGCAGATGGGCAAAACTGACGACGCAACCTTGGCCGCCTCGCAGAAAATCCTGCAGATTCCGCGCCGGGTGCCTTCGAAAGATCGAGTTGCGATCGCACGACAGAAAGTCCGTCAGCCCAAGACTCGCGAAAACACTGCCGAATGGATCTTTGCCAAGGAAACGGTGTTACTGGATGCACTGATCCAAAAGGAACCGGTACGCGACGTCGAGATTCAAGCCATCCAGGTCGGGCCGGTCTGCTTTGTGACAACACCGGCGGAGTATTTCTGCCAGTATGGACTCGACCAAAAAAAGGCCATCGACTTTCCGATGACCTTTCCCGTTAGCTTGGCCAACGCCTGCGTCGGATACGTGCCGATCGAAGACGCTTTCGGCCCCGGCGGCGGCGGCTATGAAACTCGCATGACCAGCTACAGCAACTTGGTGCCGACCGCCGGACGCTTGATGGCGAATACGGGGATCGAGCTTGCCAACGAAATGAAACCCGATCCCGTGCCAGAACTTCCTCAGGCACCGGAATTCAAGGAGTCTTGGTCCTATGGTTCGGTCCCACCTGAGCTGGAATAGTCACCCCGGCGGCACAGTCGCGACCAGAAACGACGTTGGTTACCATGCATAGCCAGCTGACGAACACTTGCTTTGCGGGCTGGCAACAGCGACTGTCGATGGCGACCGCGTTCAAAATCGCAATGTGCTAGCCGACCCGTTGGGCGGCGATTTCTTTGGATCGTTTCAGATCAAGCTTGCCTGTGCCCAGCATTGGAATTTGATCGAGCTGAAAAAAACTATCGGCGCTGGGGATGAACAGGTTTGGCAGTCCGGCTTGCCGAAGTTTTTCACGCGCTTCATCAGGACTAACATCCGAGGGCAGGTGCAGCACAATCAACCGCTCGCCTTTCTTGGGACAAGGCACCGATGTGACACAGACTCGAATCTCGTCGTCGTCTTCGCCCTGCTGAAAGATTTTGGCCAGCTCTTCTTCGACGCGAAGGTGCGGGACCATTTCGCCACCGATCTTTGAGAACCGGCTCAATCGACCGGTGATATGGATAAACCCTTGATCGTCGACGTGTGCAATGTCTCCGGTTGAATACCAACCGCCGTGGATTGATTTGCGAGTCAATTCGTCTTGATTGGCGTAGCCCTGCATCACGTTGGGGCCGGCGATTAGCAACATGCCGTCTTCGCCTTCGAGCAGTTCGACCGTCTCGTCATCGGGCGATACCACGCGAGCCGACACGCCGGGGAAAGGCCGACCGACGCTTCCTTCGACCAAGTCCGGTTGGTACTTTGCGGACGAGCGGGTCGGTGGAATGTTGACCGATACCAAAGGGCTCAGCTCGGTCGTTCCGTAACCTTCGACCGGCCGAACTCCGAATTTCTCTTCAAACGCACCGAACAAGTCCGCTGGCATCTTTTCGGCGCCGACCACGACGACGTCCAGATTCTCAAACTGCTTAGGCTCAACCCGTCGCAGATACCCGCGCAAGAAGGTGGGTGTTCCCAACAAAACCGTCGCCTTGAATCGTTCGGCCAGCTTACCGACTTGTCGCGCGTCCAGTGGATTGAAGTGATAAACGCCTTTCGGTCCTAATACCATGACCGCCCACAACGTGACGGAGTATCCAAAGGAGTGAAAGAACGGCAAGACACCCAACACCGTATCGTCATCGTCAAGGTGAATGGTTCGCTCGATCGCATCGACGTTGTGGCTGATATTGGCGTGACTGAGCAAAACGCCCTTGGGCATTCCTGTCGAACCGCTGGTGAAGATCACCGTGAGCAAGTCGTCGGGCTGAACCGTACTGAGCCCCAGGACGCGCCGCAGCAGGCTTGCCGGAATCAAGTTAGCCTGGATAAACGCAATCGCTTTATCGGTCGTGGTCACCTTGTCTTTTAAAGATTCCAGCAAGACGACATTTGAATCGACTTCCAGGTCTAACCTGCTCAAAAATTTTTCGCTAGTCAGCACGTGTCTGATGCCGACATCCTTGATGCAGTGGTTGATGACATCGCTGCTGACGGTGTAGTTCAAATTGGCCGTGATGCGTTTGTCCATTGACAGCGCCACGTTGATCAGCACGCCGCCAACACTCGGCGGCAACAAAACACCGACAAACGATTCGTCGTCGTCAAGTATCTCGCGGCGCATGACGCGGCGCAAAACGAGCGCTTTCACCAACGATTCGCGACCGCCCGATTCTGCGCCGGTGGAATCCGCGATTTGCATACGGCGGCCATGTCGGCGCCACACCGAAATAACACGACTGGGCAGCACCGGATAGTCGCGTCGAGCTTCGATACTCGCGCGGCTGCCGAGTTCTTGAACGCGGCTTCGCATCCGGCTCAGCGATTCGGTTCCCGCAATGGGCTCACCCAGATACAAGGTTAACGTGCGACGAAAACGGCGCGGCCACTTGAAAAAGAACTTGCCGCCGGCAAAGCCAAAGATGCTGTCCCACATTCCGTCCAGCCACATCGGCACGACGACGGCATCGGTGCCCTTGAGTATTTTGGTGACTCCTGGACGAAACGCTTGCAGCTGGCCGGTGCGTGTGATCGTGCCTTCGGGGAATAGGCCGATCACGTCACCGTTGACGACCGCCTCGCGAGCTTGCCGCAGGGCGCGGCCGATCGATTTGGGATTGGGCATCATCAAAATGGTGTCGAACGCGTCGCCCGCCCACTTTGCCAACCGTGTTTTGAAATTGCTGCCATCGACGACGAAGCGGACGTTGCGTGGCAACATCCACAGGATCAAAAAACCGTCAATCCAGGAAACATGGTTGCAAACAAGTACACACCCTTTTTCCTTGGGCAAATGCTCTAATCCAACAATGCGTTTGCGATAGATCAGCTCGAAGATCGGCCGCAGCAGCACTCGAAAGAATTTCCGAGGCGAAACCAATGCCAAAATCAAAAGTCCCACGGCAATCGCGGCCAAGAAAATCACTGCATACCACAGAACGTTCACACACGCCTTCCTAAACACAAGAAACACAGACGCGAGCATGACACTCGCACACACTCCATCGCCTGGGCGACACGAAACATCGACCGGACGTCACGAAACCGCCGTTCGTCGTCGCGGGGGTTGGGCACATGGTAGCGGATTTCGCGTGCCGTTTCGTGGTCAGTTTGGCCCCCTCTGGTCACCGATTCTCGTCGATGCCGCTAGCCGCTGGCCGCTGGCCGCTGGTCGACGGTCGACGGTCAACGGTCAACGGTCTCGGGTCAGCAAACGGATCCGCTGCGGCACACCACAGCGAAGTCCACCATGTCGCGGCGCTCGGTCGTATTGGGGCGAGCTATTATTGAGGCCGGGCGATTACTGAGGCGGGGCGTGCTCGTGACCTTGGTGCAGCTGCCTCTGGGCTTCGAGGATCGCTTGTTTGACGTCCACGTATTTAGGCTCGGGCAATTCGTCCGGCCGCCGGATGACTTCGGCGGTCAAGATACGATCCGGCGGAACGATGACCTTGTCTTTCTTGTCTTTTTCGGCGGGGTCCACGCGGCGCAGCGAGCACACCACATCCATGCCTTCGATGACTCGACCGAACACGGTCTGATTGCTGCTAACCGACGAGACCGGCAAGAACAGGATCGCGAACTGGCTGCTGGCCGAGTTGGGAACGAATTGCCCCGTTTCACCGATCGGCATTTTCGCCATCACCAATGACCCACGAACCCCGTGTCTGGCGTTCTCGTTTTTATGCTCATCGATCAGGAACTCGCCTGTATTGCCCATGCCGTTGCCCGATGGATCACCGGTCAGGGCGAGCAAATGTTCCATCACTTGGTAGAAATCCAGATCGTCATAAAATCCGTCTTCGACCAAACCGATAAAGTTGGAAACGGCCGACGGCGCGGAATCAATGAACAGTTCCAGCACGATATCGCCTCGCGTGGTCGACAATTTCACTTGTGGCAGTTCTTTTCCTTCGTCCGCCTTGCGGGCCGCCAACTCTGCGGTCCATTGCTCTTCGATTTTGTCCATATAGAACATCAGCGACTTGTCGATTTCTTCCATGTGTTCCTCGCCCATCGCTTCGTAGATTTTTTTGGCAAGCCGGAAGTCGCCGACGCACACAGCAGATCGTGCTCCGCCACGAAACAAAAAGATTTCACGCGCATTGCCGTCGATCAGCTGCACACAGCCTCGCAAAGTCGAAACGTCATAGATGTCATTATCTTCACGATACTTCAGCGTCGTTCCAATAAACGTCACGGCATCCGGGACAAGCTTCAGTGGCAGCAATCGGTCGGCGGCGTCATAGGTCTCGCGCATCAGTTGGCGAAACCGGTCGCGATGCTCGCGGTACCGTCGCCTGGCGTCGGCGGATTGATCTTCGCCGTTTTGAAAGTGAATATGCGTGGTCCGCATTTGCGTCAATGCGTCGATCAGCTGTTGATGCAAATCTCGAAATTTCGCCTCAGCTTCCGCCGCAGCCGCCTCTTGCTCGGGTGTCAATTCAACCGCGACCGGCGGTTTGGGCGGCGTTGTAGGATCCGCTGATTCAGCCGATGCCGAGTCATCATTGCCGCGACCCTCTTCACTGGCACCATCTTCACGGGCACCATCCTCACTGGCACCATCCTCACTAAGCGCCGTTTCTGACTCATCCGCCTCTGCACCGTCTGGGCTCGCGGGTGACTGAGAATCCGCATCCTGGGCACAAGCGACCGAACAAAAACAGGGCTGGCCCCCAGCGATGATCAGCGTGATCGTCAAGGCGTAAAGAGACAAACTGGAAAAACGGATGCGTTTCATGTCCAGGATCGACCGGAAAGATAGGATTGCGGATATGCCAACACGAAACGTACGCAACAAGCGGCGATTCGGTTTTTGAGTGTGGACGTTATACTTGCCCGAATGAATCAGCGAAACAAACCTCGAAATACGGCCCAGCCGACCAAACTGCGTGTGATCGGCGGCGATATGCGCGGACGGCCCATCGTGTACCACGGTGCCGACTTTACCCGTCCTATGAAGGACAATATCCGCGAAAACCTGTTCAATATCCTGGGACGGGCCTGCAAGGGAGCCATCGCATTTGACATGTTCGGCGGCACCGGCGCCCTCGCTTTCGAATCGCTCAGCCGCGGCGCCGTGAGGGCCGTGACGATTGAACGATCACGACACGCGAATCGATACATCGAAGAAACGGCAGAGAACCTGGGCGTCCGCGATCGTTTAAAAATCCTGTCCGGCGACGCATTTCAACTTGGCAGCCAGCTTTTGTTGCCCCCGGCCGACGACACGCCTTGGATTGTCTTTCTTTGTCCACCCTATGTTCTGTGGGAAGAGTCACTCAGTGATCTGAACCGACTGATCGAGCTGACGCTTGAGAATGCGCCACCGGGCAGTGTGTTGGTTGCCGAAACGGAAAAGAAGTTCGATCCCGAGTTGTTCCCTAAAGGTGACTGGGATTTCCGCGTCTATGGCGGGACACGCCTCGCGTTCATCGAACCGGCAATGCGTTGCGGCCTGGAATGTTAAGGGCAACGGTGCCAGTGCGATATTCCCACGGATTCTTTCCAGCCGCCGGAACAGGCTCGCGGTTCAGCCGTGGATCGCACATCAACACGGCTAGCACCCGCAGTCGTGTTTGAACCCACTTCCCAATTGCCAAACGCGAGCGAAGGATCTTGGCAGCAAGAATCACATCCCGGATTGCAGTGCCTTTTGCAGAACGCATTGATCGGGTGAAACGGATTCACCGCGTCGATATTTCTCTAACAACTTGCGAGACTCGGCGGCCAGCATACGCCGCACCTCGCGCCGCTTGCCTTTGACGCGAGCGATTTTCATGTGATCGTAAGCGGTGGTTTGGTGCCGCATCCAAGCGATGACTGCCGACTCGGCCCGTTGCTCGATCGGGATGCGTTGCGTCCTCGCGACGGTACCGCTGCCGACGGGCGTGGCGTGCTCGGCAATGGCATTGGCCAACTGTGATTCCAGCTGGCGGTGCTTGCCGTCGAAACGTAAGAAACGGGTCAACGCGTCGCGAAAATCTTCCACATATTCGGCCTGCTTTTTGTCGCGTCGTTGCGCATCGGACTGACGCCGTTTGGCATATGCCTCGGTAGACCGCTCGGCTTCAAGATCGGCGCGAATCGCTTCGATCCGTTCGCGCGGCGCCCACACGCCGCGCGAGAACATGCGGCGTCCTTTCTTTTCTTTCACGGTCCAAGTCGGCCCGGCCGCTTTGACGCGCCGGGTGAGTCCGGCGTCACCGGGTGGCAACAATTCCCAGTCGTCCGGTGCGTGCAATATTTGTCCGTCGTCCGTCTTGACGCTGCGAGCGTCGTTTCCGGGCGAGACGATCCGTGTCATGGTCGGCATCTGCGTTTCACCATCCTTGTCCAGTGAGTGGTCGTTCGGTTCGGCGGACAATTCGTTCCGCGGGCGATGTGTTCCGCAGACGATTCATTGCGAGCTCACTGAGCTGCTTTAATTATCGCGGCTCTGCTTTCGCGGGATAAGAATCGTAATGACGAGCACTTTCACCCGTCCAGTAGGGCGACGATCCCCAAAGTGGAACTGTCGGTAACATCGATTCCCATTCGCCGAGCTGCTGGAACAACTCTGTCACCCGAGTCGAATCGCTGCCAATCAGATCGGCGCTTTCCGCCAAGTCGTTTCCAGGGCGAAACATCTGCGCGGGTCGATGTGAAAGCCGAATCAGTTTCTCGTCGCCGTCCAGCACCGCCGCTTGACCTTGCAACCGCCAGAACAACGTACGGCGTGGGGCGGCAACTTCGCCGCTTAACTGAGGCAACACGTTGACGCCGTCATACGCCCCGTACCGCTGGACCATGCGTTTGCGATTTTTTGCGTCCTCGTGTGACTTCGGCTCGGCAAGCTTCAGTGGCGTTGCATTCGCAGCAGCCATGAACGTCGGCAACAGATCAAGACTGGAGACAACCGACGAATGGATGGTCCCGGCTGGCAAGCGATCAGGCCACGAATAAATTGTCGGCACGCGGACACCGCCTTCTCGCAAAGTACCTTTCACGCCGCTCAAGGGTCCGTTCCAACTGGCATTGCCCGTCGCTCCGCCATTGTCGGAAAAGAACACAATCAGAGTATTTTCTAATTGACCGCTCGATCGAAGGTGATCGCGAATCCGTCCAACACCGCGATCAAGTGCCAACATCATCGCCGCATACGTCCGACGTTTCGAATCCGCGACGTTCGGAAACTGCGCGAGGTCAGCTTCGGTCGCCTGCAGCGGCCCATGGGGCGCGTTGTACGAAAAGAATGCAAACCACGGCTGATTCGACCCACTGCGTTGGTGCGAGGCGATGAACCGGAGTCCTTCATCGGTGAAAAAATCGGTCAGATAATCGCTGCTGAATTCCGTCAATGGCACGCCGTTACGCTCGAGCGTGTGTTTGCCTTTGGTGGGAAAGTAATGATGGCCACCGGTCAACATGCCACAGAAATGATCAAACCCTCGGTCGTTCGGGTGAAACCCTTCGCCCGTGCCTTGATGCCACTTGCCGATCAATGCGGTCGCATATCCTGCCGAACGTAAGTGGTCACCCAGGGTGTGTTCGCCGGGAGGCAGCCCCAACAACTCGGGGCGAGTTGCATAGCTCGACGCCCCTTTGTTCAAGTTGCCTTGATAGCCGAATCGGCGTGGGTCGCGACCGGTCAACAAACCTGCCCGTGATGGTGAACACACCGAACTGGCAACATAGCCTTGTGTGCAGAGAACGCCTGCATCGGCAAGCGCGTCCAGGTTGGGTGTCTTCAACAGAGTGCTGCCGGTGCATCCCATGTCCCCATAGCCCATGTCATCGGCAAGGATGATCAAAATGTTCGGCCGCGCCCCCGTATCGGCACCGGCAACCACATTCCCGCCTTGACAGAGAATGCACAACAGAAAGGTGATCAACGAACAAAGGATTCTGCAATGCGTGCGGACGCATCCAAGCCACCCGCTTGCCAGGTTGTGTACGGATGTTGATTCAACCAATGAAGTGTTTCCTAAAAGACCAACGGACATCAACAGCTTCTCCATTGAACGAAAGAAATGCGAGCGTATTCGACGCCAAGATGATACGTATTCCCTTTCGTGTCTTCCCTTTCGCGTCGAAATCAACTTGCCAATGAGTCGACAAGTCGCCGAACCAAGTCGGCAAACTCAGCGCGACCACAGCAGTTCCCATCCAAGTCCCAGTAAAGCACTGTCGGCCCGGCATAAGGGCCAAGCAGCCGCGAGAACAACAAACCCTACTACGCCGTTGATCGCCAAAGCAACCGCCGAGTTGATCGCGGATCATTTCGTTTCGCGTCGCCACAACGTACGGATGCAACCCAGCGACACCTGATCAAACGAACACATGCCGCCACAAGGGAAATCGAAAAAACTCGGAAAACTTGAGCGATTGGCAGAAAAGGGAAAATCTGCAGAGGGGATTCAGTGTAGATTCAGCCCTGCACACGAATGCAAGCAATTCGCAACCTGAATCGTATCACACTCCTCTGAAGACGCCGGGAAGACGAACATCATGAACCGAACGATAAGAACACTATTGGTCTGTGTCGCATTGCTTTGCGCACCGAAAGCGGATGCGGCCGCGATCCTTCACTACGATGATGATTCAATAACGGGCGGCAATGTGGTCGGACAGGCGTTGACGAGTCTGGGCGAAGTTCCCACGGTGACCGATCATGCGAATTTCGCGACCGACCTAGGGAGCCAGCCTTGGGACTTGGTGGTTGTCGATATATCAGCGAATGCTATTTCAGCACCGAATGTCGCATCACTCATCGGATACGTGAACGGCGGTGGCAAGGCTATTTTGTCGTATTGGGACTTGGATTCAGTCCCGGCACTAGCGACAGCTTTTGAAGCCAGTGTGGCGAATGACTTTTTTTCACCGCAGTCTGTGCATGCTTGGGCCCCCGGACATCCGATTTTTAACCAACCCAACGCGGTCGCATCGCCTATCACATTCACCGGAACCACTTTTATTGACAACGGCGACGAACTTGATGCGATAGGCGGAGGAATGGCGCTTGGCGGATTTTCACCTGCCCCCATGGCCGGTCAAGCAGGAATCGTTCTCGGCAATGGTGGTCGAACGATTGTCAACGGTTGGTTATTCGACGACTTGGAGTCTATCCCGGGAATCGATTTCACCGCCAACGAAATCAATTTTGTCTTGAATGGTGCCGCGGTTGTACCCGAACCAACATCGCTTGCGGTATTCGGTTTAGGATTCTGCTTGGCCGGGTTCGGTACTTCCGGCCGACGCCGACGCCCCAAGGCCTGAGTCAGAGTTCAACGAAAAGCCTTCGACGCGAACCGACTTAAGACTTTAAAGAACGTGCGACCACCAGAATCGCACGTTCTTTTTTATGCGCAGAGATGTTTTTGCGCCGCGCAACATGAGATGCATGCCAATTGGCAAATGGAGCCGCTCTCACGGTCACGAGTATCGCGATAATCATGCACCAGCGATCAGATTCAATCGCGGGTTTCGATCACCAGCCGGCCTTGTAATCCGGCGCGTATGCGATGATTGGGATTGCGAATCGTCGCCCAAAGCCTAGCCTGGGATGTGACCGCGTGGACCTCGGGCGAAACGAACGCGACTTCGCCCGTCAACGGCAGCAACGAATCTTTTGCCTTTGTCCCCAAGTCGGGATAGAACTTTACCCTCGCGCCGACCAACTCGGGCCCATACGAACGACCATCGACAAAACATTCCACACGAATCGGATCCAACGCGATCACGCGAACGATCGGAGTGCCGGGTTCGACCCATTCGCCCGGCTCAATCGCAACTTCCGCCACGATGCCGTCGACGGTCGTCTTGATCGCGTGTTTGTCCAGCATCGCCTGGGCGATTTCGAGTGCTGCCTGCTGTTCACCGGCCCTTGCTCGGGCGACCGCCAATTCATGCTTCGCTTGTTCGATGGCCAGCTGTGACTGATCGACCACAAGTTTCAGTCTTTCGATTTCGGTGTCACTGATGGCGCCTGCGTAACGCTGATTGGCTTGCAAACTGGCCTGCAATTCTTGCCGGCGGACTTCCAGCGTTCGCTCGGCAAAACGTTGATCAATATCGTTACTGCTTTCCAACTGAGCGGCCTGCAGCTTGGCGCGCGCGGCAGCGACCTCGGTGCGCGCGTGTTGATCGTCCAATTGAACCATGCACACCCCGGATTGGACCCGCACGCCTTCGACGACGTTGACCTGCGAAACGACACCTGCAATCGGCGATGCGACAAAGGTATTTTGGATCAGTGAGACCTGTGCCCCGTTGACTTTCAGATCAGTGATTTCCGGATCAGTAATTTCCGCATCAGTGATTCCTAAATCAGTTTCGGCCGCAGTCGCAGTCCAGCCGTGCAACGCGACGAGGGCGAGGATCGTGATGTAAGTCCGCATAGCTAGCTCGATGATTCATGATTGACGATGCTGCACCGCCAGCTAATAGTAATCATTCGGCGTGAGGTCGAAGACGTTTTTTTCGCTTGAAGTGTGGCGGATTGATGAACGAAACCAAGAATCTGATGATTTGCGTCTCGACCGTCGCGTCTCGAGATGATGCCGAGGCAATCGCCGCTACATTGCTGGACCGTTCGCTGGCGGCTTGTGTGCAAATCGAGGGGCCCATTCAAAGCCATTATGTTTGGCGGGGCCAGCGGCACGCTGATGATGAATACCGCTTGGTCATCAAGACAGCCGCAGATCTGGTTTCAGCGTTGAAACGAGCGCTCGCCGAAATCCATTCATACGACGAGCCGCAGATTCTATTCATCAGCGTCAGTGATGCGGCGACCGGGTATTGCGACTGGGTTCTTGCTCAGACCGCTGCGGGCCATCGCCAATAATCTGCTTGGCCGTCATCGATTTTGGCTAGCTGCGGGCTCCTTCTCGCTGCATCGTCAATTGTCTCTGCACCGACTTGCCACCAAAAAACTGATTCGGAACGAAGCTGTTTCCGTCCAGCGGCACCTGGACGCTGATGGTAACTTCGTTCGTGTCGCGGCGAATCACCGCCGGCGTGACGGCGATATTGACGTTCGTCAAACCCAATGTGTTCAGAACTTGTGCGGCTTGATTGCGTGCTTCATCGGCGGTCGCGCCAGGAATGATCGCAACGCGGGCAGCTTCGTACACCGCGTTGTCGGCGGTATGCCGAATCATGGCAACTCGGCAAAACTCGAATGCGGCAAAGAAAAACAGGAACAACAACGGCGCGACAACGGCAAACTCAATCATCGTGGCACCCGTTCGACGATGCGCGGATTTCGCCTTGCAGACGGTTCGGCGTCGGATCGAAGCGCGAGTAGCGTTCATGGTTACGTTTCCAGATAAGGATCGAACATGATCGGCTCGATCGGGAAAGGATTTGACGGCCATCGTCTCGATGTCGTTCATCAGATTACTCCGTCATCACCGTACTAAGACTCAACGCAATTTCGCGATAAATGTCACGCAACTGGTCGCCGGTCAGAGCGTGAAAATGTCGCCCGCCTCCGATCTGAGCGACCTCTCTCATGCGTGCCAAGTCGGCGTTGCCACCAAAGGTGATGGTATGAATTTGGACGCCGTCACTGGCAAGTGATTGTGCGACGGTTCGTGGTTCAGGACCGCGGTTATGCCGACCGTCAGTCATCACGATCATGGTGCGTTCAACGAAATCAGCGCTACGACCGTTATTCATGATCACTTGGCCAGCTTGCATACCGCGACTGATACTCGTGAATCCACCCACACGCATCGTGTTCATTGCCGTCGAGATCAATCCCAGATTCGCCGTCAGTGGCACATCTTGACTTGCACGATCGTTGTACGAGGCGAGTCCGACGCGTTCATCGACCGGCGTCGCGTTTAAAGTCGAAACAAAGATGTTAATCGCGGATCGCAGATCGGCGATCTTTTGTCCTTGCATCGAACCGCTGCGGTCGACAACCAGCACCACGTCGCGCTCGATATAGGTGGCGGTCGCGTTGATTTCTGGTTCAAAGAAATCGACACCAAAAATGTTTCCGAAAAAATGGGGCACAGGGCCCGATAGCGATGCCTGCGTTCGTCGCCCGTTCACTTGAACGCTATTGGTTGGGTTTCCAGCGCTGCTGAATTGAAAACGACCGTTGGGCTGTTCTTCGCTGCGTCCAAACTGAAAATCACTTGGCCCCAACTGCAACGGTGTGCCGTCGACCAGATTGAGAGCGGCGATTTGTTGTCCCCGGGCGATGGCTTGGTCGCGACTCTGTGTCCGTGAAAGTTCCAGTGCCGCCGCTTTGGATGCGGCATCGGTGGCGCTGCGCAGTTCTGTTCGCGCCAATTGCATGTGCGCGACGTCGATGGAAAAAGCAACCGTCGCCATGAATCCGATCAACATCACGACGATCAGAATCAGCATGGCTCCACGTCGCCGCGCGGCTTGACGCGACGCGGCGCCGGCAGACCGGCAAGATCCGGCCGAGCATGGATTCTTCTGAATACGTGTCATTCTTTCACCATAGTGACGCGAGAGGTAAGCAAACGATCGGCCACGAACTGTCCGGCAAGCGGACTGTTGATTGCGGTGGGCGCCGTGACCTGAACAATGATTTCGTCACCCCGTTGTGCGGTTGTCGGGTCATTTCCCGGAAACGTGATTTGAAAACCCTGCACCTGACGTGCGGTCAGAATGGCCCGGGCTCGTGCGTCGGCGTCTGCGCTGACCGATGCGCTGCGAATCGCCTCGCGAGCACCTTCGTAGGCGGCCACCCCGAGCGATTGTTTAAGGAAGATAAAGCTGGACGCTTCGATCGATCCCATCACCAGCAGGACGATGACAGGCAGACAAACAGCGAATTCGACGGCGGCAACGCCGCGTCGTTTCGATCCGTTGGGTCTCGATGTTCGAGTTCGGCGAAGGGTGGCGAATCTACTCATCACGAATACTTCTTGACGTGTGAAAATTGCGGTCGCGAAAACGGCGGCGATGACGCTATGCGTCTTCTTCGCTGGACTCGGACGGATTCGGGTGACAGCGGGCGACCAACGTGTTGAAGTTCTGAGCAATCTCTTGCCAGTAATCGTTGGTGCGGAAATGCAGTGGTGTGACCGCACGCCCCTCGCTCGCTTCGGCCAGCGATGATCGCAGACGCATGATCGGACCGGCAAATCGATTGGTCAATTTCAACGTGTCCCAGACAAAGGCTGGAATCAGTGCCATCGTGATAATAAAGAAGGGCAGGAACCGTCGCGCCGTGTCGGCAAAGGTCTGTCCCCAATCTGCATCGGGCTGTTCGAACAATCGAATCCATATCATCAATGCAATGGTGTTGCAGATGAAAAACAAAATCCAGTGGATCGCGATCTTGCGAAGAACGCCACCTTGAACTTCGGGATCAACGAGCGCCTTGCGGCGTTTGGTTGTCGTCGTAGCCATCGAACAGCCTAAAAATGTGAACGGTCGAGAACGGATTGTTTGGAAGTGACGGATTACGTCTTACTGGGAACGTACAACACGGTTAGCGATTGAGACGGCTGCGGGACCAAAAAGGGCAAGGCAATATCGGTCTGCCGCATCGTCTCGAAGAATTTTCATGATTCGCAACGGATGTTGCGATTTCGCATCCGGGCACCCCATCGGCACAACACACACCACCGGCAAATTCCCCACCCGCCCGCCGACGACCCGAGCGAGGTTACAATCAAAAGCAAAGAAGCTGCCCGAAACCGTTTTACGAGAGTTTGATGATCCGAACCGCCGCCATCGCCGCTTTGACGATCCTGACCGTTCCGACCGCTTGGTCGGCCGAATCTGCAAAGACACGCCGACCCAACATCGTGCTGATTCTTGCGGATGACTTGGGCTACGAAACGGTTGGATGCTACGGCGGCACGTCCTATCGAACGCCGAACATTGATCGCTTGGCGGCACAAGGGATTCGGTTCGACCACGCCTATGCCATGCCGCTGTGCACGAACACTCGCGTGCAGTTGATGACGGGAAAGTACAACAACCGAAACTGGAAATCATTTGGAATCCTGGACCCCGCCGCCGATACCTTTGGCCACATGATGCAGCGAGCCGGTTACAAGACGTGTATCGCCGGCAAGTGGCAAATGCACTCTTATGATCCACCGGACTACCCCGGCGCGGCGTTGAGGCGAAGCACGGGTATGCTGGCCGGCGATGCCGGTTTTCACGAGTACTCGCTCTGGCATACCGGCCACACCGAGGACAAAGGTTCACGTTATGCCGACCCTGTGATTGATGAAAATGGAACGCTGCGACGTGACACGCTTGGAAAATACGGCCCCGATTTGTGGGTCGAATTCATCGGCGACTTTATGCGTCGACATCGCGACGAACCGTTTTTTGTGTATTACCCGATGGCGTTGCCGCACAACCCGATGGTGCCGACGCCCGACAGTCCCGAGTGGGACGATCCCGCGCGACGGCACAGCGACGAGACGCCGTTTGCCGCCGATATGATCGAATACACCGACAAGCTGGTCGGTCGTGTGGTGCGCCAAGTGGAAGAACTCGGACTTCGCGAAAACACATTGATTCTTTTCTACAGCGACAACGGAACTAACGCACGCGTCGCATCCCAGATGGGCCAACGACGCGTCCGAGGCGAAAAGGGACTCGGCACCGATCTGGGTATCCGCGTTCCGATGATCGCCAACTGGAAAGGCGTCACGCCGACTGGAGTCGTCTCTAACGACCTGATCGACTCGGTCGATTTTCTGCCGACCATTCTCGAGGTTGCCGGGGCCACTGACCAAATTCACGAACCCATCGACGGCATCAGTTTTAACGACGTGATCGGTGGCGATGGCCCGTCCCAGCGACAGTGGGTGTACGTGCATCAAGATCCGCGACCGGGATGGGACAAAGATCGCTTTTATCTGATCCGCTTGGCCCGCGACCAGCACTACAAGCTGCACCAAGACGGACGCCTCTATTGCACTCGGGACGATCCCTTTGAAGAATCGCCGATCTATATCACGGACGATACCGATGAGTCGCGCGAAGCCAGAATTCACTTGCAAGGCGTGCTTGATTCGATGAAACCGTATCGCATGTTTGACCCTGACGAGATGCCGCGGCCGAATCCGACCGACCCGATCGCGAACAATGAATTTCACGACATGGGCGGATACGCGGTGATCGAAGCCGAGATGACACCGACACCGCGTGATGAATCCTGGCGAAGTGAAACGAACCTATCCGGTTACAGTGGAACCGGATACTTAAGATCGGTTCGAGACCAACCCGAAGCCCCGGAAAAAGGCGTTACTCCGATCCATGTCAACATTGGCACTGCCGGTCCCTGGAACATCGCTTTTCGATGCCGATCGGACCACGTTTCCGATCAACAGGAACGCGAATTCTGGGTACGGGTCGGGCAGGGCAATTGGTTGATCGGTCGCCTGCCAGCCGATCTCGAACCGGGACGATGGCACTGGACCAGTGACTTGGTCGATCCGGCCACCAACCGCAGCGTGTCGCCTAGATTCGTGTTGACGGAAAAACGCAACGATATTTTGATCGCGCCGCGAACGTTGAATCTAAAGATCGACCGCGTGGTCGTTTTCGAAGACGATCGTTTTGAGAAAGCGACCGACTTGTCGACGCCCGTCTCGCCGTTTCACCCATGGGCCAGCCCATAAAATCACCCATAGGCCAGCCCATAAAATCACGCACGGCAAGCCCATCATTTCAACGGGGAAACATCCACGATCTTTATCAGCGAAAGTACCGCAGGTGGGTCGTTGCCCGAACGAGCGTCGGCGCGGTCATTCGCTGCAATCTCCTCGGGAACCAACCGATCACATTGAGATTGCTCTGCAGGCGAACAAGCGGTCTAGTTTGATTTCGCTTGTTTCGCTGCGTCTGGCTTGTCTGCCTTCGGTGGCGTCGTTTGCTCCGGCGACGACGTTTGCACCTTCATCGCTTTGATCGGGAAATCCGAAGTCAGCAGACCGCGGTCGATCAACCAAACGTTGCGAAAGCGAACAGGGTCTTTGTGATTTTGAAGCTTTGTCGGCAATAGTAACGGTTCTTCCTCTTGCCCATGTCCCGTTTTATTGGGCACTTCGACGTCGTCTTGAACCTTGACGCCGTTCAGCCAAGACGTGATGTGCGCGTTACGAATTTTTGATCCGTCGGAAGCCCAGCGCGGCGCGGTAAAGCGAATGTCGTAGGTCTGCCAAACCAGCGGCGGAAAACACATGTTCAATTCTGGTTTACGAAATGTGTAAATCGCACCACAGCCATTGATCAGACGATCCTGAGCGAATGAGTCGAGGACTTGGCACTCGTAACGGCTCTGCAAATAGACACCGCTGTTACCACGTTTCTGTCCGTCGGCTTGCGGCATATACGGCAGGCGAAACTCGAGGTGCAGATCAAAATCCTGGAACATCGGTTTCAAATCCGCGCCTTCGATCAACAAACCGTCGTCCGTCATTTGACCGTTGGTGAAATGATCGATGTGCGTTCCGTCAAACAACACGATCGCATCTTTGGGCGGCTTTGCTCCCAGCGTGGGACTCTCGCGACGCACGCGCTTTAGTCGCCCCAGTTGTGTGCCGTTGCTGTCGATCAGCGTGCAATGCTCAGGCTCAACGAACACGGCCCATGGACCGCCCGAGAGCACAAGAAAGTTTCCCGAGCGGCGACCGAGCAGTTTGGTTCCATCTCGGTTGTGTTTCTCTTCGCCCGGCAATCCGCCCAAGAACGACACCGCTTGAAAATTGTCATCACCGATCGGGCGAACTTGCAGTCCCAACAACTGCCCGTCTTTACCGTCGGTCGTGATCTCGCCAACGAATTCGCCCATCAAGTCAAAATTGCGATCGCCTTCGGGCGGCGAAGTGAAGACCAACCCTTTTCCGCTGATCTCGACAGGCTTTGCCTTCGCGGCCGAGGGCGAGTCCTGCTTGGCCGAATCTTTCTTTTCTGAATCCTTCTTTGCGGCATCTTTCATTGCCGGCGCGTTGCTCGCCTTGTCGGTCGTGCTCGCTTTCTCGGTTGTGCCCGGTTTGGGTTCGGCCTGGGATGGCTTCATCGATTCAGGTTTCGACGCCGCCTTGTCACCGGGCGCGGCTTTCTTTTCGGCGGGCTTGCTTGGTTCGGGCTTGTTCGAGTCGGGCTTGTTCGAGTCGGGCTTTTTTGGTTCGGGCTTTTTTGGTTCGGGCTTGTTCGAATCAGATTTCGTCGGTGCCGGCTTGGCAGGGTCACTCTTGTCATTGCCTTGGGCCATGGTCAGGCCGGCAAACGAGAGAGACAACAGCAAGCATATCGAAAGGCGGGCAATTCGGATTGGCATGTTCAGATTGGCAAAAAAGGAGGGGATTTTGGGCTGACTCTGACACCCAACATTAGTCCGCCGTGGCGCCGATCGCCACCAACGTCGGCGACCAATTCCGGGTATCATGTGAACAATCTTACCACTTGCTGTCTCACCCCACCCAATTCATACGAGAGTAGAAAATGTCTCGCTCCCGCCTGACTGCTCAATTTTTGATTCCAATCGCTTTGACGGCCGGATTCACCGTCCTCGCCGCCGCCACTAAAGACGCCCGCGCCGCCGATCGGCCGAACATTTTGTTCATCTTTACAGATGATCATTGCGAGCAGGCGCTCAGTGCGTATGACCCGTCGCGGATCACGACGCCGAACATGGACCGGATCGCAAATGAGGGCATGCGATTCAATCGATGCTATGTGACCAATTCAATTTGCGGCCCCAGTCGCGCCGTCATCCAAACCGGCAAGTACAGCCACGTGAACGGGTTCATCCGCAACGGCAACACCTTCAACGGCGACCAGCAAACATTTCCAAAACTGCTTCAAGCCGCCGGCTATCAAACGGCCGTTGTTGGCAAATGGCATCTCGCGTCGACGCCACAAGGATATGACTACTACGACGTGCTGAAAGGACAAGGACCGTACTACAACCCACCGATGATCACGGCGGGCGATAACGGCAAACCCGTGACTCGGCCCCACACCGGGTACACAACCGACATCATCACTGACAAGACACTGAATTGGCTAAAAGAGGACCGTGATCCCGACAAGCCGTTCATGGTGATGTACCAACACAAAGCACCACACCGCAACTGGATGCCCGCGCCAAAATACTTGAACTGGCTGGACGACGTCACTCTGCCCGAGCCCGAAACGATGTGGGACGACTATTCCGGTCGCACAAAGTCCGCTTCGCGTCAGACCATGACGATGAAGGAACACCTCAACTCGAATGATTTAAAACTGACCGGCCACGCGACCATGAACGACGAACAGATCGCCGTGTGGGACGCCGCTTACGGACCCAAAAACGCCGCTTTTGAAAAAGCGAAAGCGAACATGAGCGAGAAAGAAATCATCCAGTGGAAATACCAGCGGTACGCGAAAGACTACCTGCGCTGCGTCAAGAGTGTCGACGACGGCATCGGCCGTGTGCTTGATTACTTGGACCAAACCGGACTGGCAGAAAACACCGTCGTCATCTACTCGTCTGACCAAGGCTGGTACTTGGGCGAGCACGGTTGGTTTGACAAACGTTGGATGTACGAAGAATCCTTGAAGACACCTTTGCTGGTTCGCTGGCCCGGCAAAATCAAGCCCGGCAGCGTCAATGAAGATATCGTCACCAACCTGGACTACGCCGAAACGTTCTTAGACATTGCCGGCGTCGACGTGCCATCAGACATGCAAGGCCGATCTTTGGTATCGATCTTTCAGGGTGAAACGCCGGCCGATTGGCGTAAGTCGTTCTACTATCACTACTACGAAAATCCCGGCGGACATAACGTGGCTCGTCACTTTGGTGTCACGACCGGTAAACACAAACTGATTCACCTGTACGCACTCGAAGGCGAAAAGATTAACGACTGGGAACTCTTTGACCTGCAAAAAGATCCCAACGAACTTCACAGCGTCTACGGCGATGCCGCCTATGCGAAAGTGCAATCGGAACTGAAGGCGGAACTGGAACGACTGCGAACGTTGTACGCGGTGCCCGAGGACAACGATCCGGGTCGTCGCCAGCAGCCGCGAGCGAAAAACGCAGGAACCAGGAAAGCCAAGAAAGCCGCTTGAACGGGCGGACCCGATGGATAAAGCCGAACCCGAAATTCATCCGCTCGATCGCGACTATTCCGATGACGCTCCGGTGCCATCGCGGTCACCGATCCCCAGATCAACCAACTATCACGCCAAGCTTCGTCGGTTTGGCGTGATCGTGTTCGGGTTAGGCTTTATCGGTCTCTTTCCTGCTGCCATCTTTTTGAACAACGCCCGTGGAAACGCGACGGCCGAATCCGTTGCATCGATGCTGCATCAGCTGTCGATGCTGGTGATCCTGGTCGGCGGCGTGATGGTGTTCGCGGCGTACCGTTGGCCGCACCTATCCAAACTGATAAACGCCCCGTCATCCCAGCTGAACCCTTTGGGGCGAAGTCCATTCGTAACGCTGCTGATTTGGAACGTCGTTGCATTCGTGGCGATTGTTGTGATAACCACATTGATGCCGTCGCAGCGGTCATACGAATTTTTGTATCTGCTTTTGTCCGGGATATTCACGTCTGGACTGGGCTTGTTGATCACGATGATCGTCTGGCACCGCGGTATGCTGCGCGGATACGCAATCGGCGCGATGGCCGCGCTGATTGTGAATGGGTTTTCATTGTTGTCCGTCATCGGCGGGGGTTTCGGACGCGGAAATTCCACGTTCATTCTCAACGCCCAAATTGCGACCGTCTTGGTTTCAGGACTGATTTCGGCCGGCTACGTTTCAATGATCCAGTCGTATCGCGTCAAACAACAACTTAGGGATTCGGTCGAGCCCCACGATTCGGCGCTGCCGAACTGAGACTTGACCGGTTCAGCACTCTGAGCCCGAGTGAGGTTCGCCACAGGTTTAGCCCCCGCAACTGTGCCGCTCCCGTCCAAGTCGGATCAAAAACCGGGCCGCCGCCGACCGACCGACGAAGCAAGTAGTCACAGAGTGCCCGCTGTGAGATGTCGGTCGATCCCAGGCCAATCGTCATGTTTTCGATCTCGCTTGCCGGTGGTCTCTGCCCACGCGCTACTGTCATGCACCAGCGCCGAATCTGAGCAACGCGTTGAGGATTGGGCACGTTTTGTTCAATGGATCGCCACAATCGATCGCTTCTTGGATCACTTTCGGGCAGTTCTACTAAACGTTCCAGCGCCGCGAATCGAACGGCCGGCACACGGCTGCCGGCTAATCGGTAAAGATTCGCATCGGCCATCGCCGCTTGCCATCGTGCCAGGGTTGCCAGTTCGCGTTGATCCGACACATCAGGCCGGGCCATTCGCGACAAGGCGTTGATGCGATCGCTTAACGTCAGCAGCGCGTTGCTTGAATCCGCTATCTGTGCCAATACGGGTCGCGGGATCGAAATGGTTTCAACGGGCCGGTTGACCCACGTCGCCAACCGTTTCGGTGACTCCATTTCGCGAAGAGGCTCTTCATCGCGAACGGTGTATGCCGACTTTTGAACCGGTCGATCATTCAGCATCACTGTGCCTTGGTGAACATAAACGTTCAAAGCTTGATCAACCCGCTCGATGACCGCCGTCGCTTGGCTTTTCCAATGAAGCCGTACGGCAGGATGTCCTGCGCGTGCGAATTGCAACACGGTTCCGGTGGGTAAATCCACGGCAGCAACCGAACCATGCGACAGCTGCAAATCCGCCGATGCGCGTGTACGGCCTCGCTGCATTGAAAGCTGAGTGTCAGCCCCGATGACGATTTTTCCGCCGTTGCCTAAGTCCGCTTCGGCTCGTGACAGGGGCATTGTCCGCACGGTGAATCGATCGGCCGATTCACCCATCGGGTTCTCAGGCGACGAAACCGAAACACCTCTCCATGAATGCGCGGTCACATCCGATGAAGCCGATTCCGAAGGCAAATTCTGCTGAGTCAGCAAGCCGGAAATCTCGGTCCACTTGAAATTGGGAAGCCGCGGAGCACGATCCGACGGCAACGGTGCAGGCGAATCCTCTAAGGCTTTGACGATGGATGATTCACCGACGTCCGGCAGTATTTCAAGATTGTGAATTTCGGGATCATGCATATCAGGATCATTCGCCCGAGAATCCTGCTTGGCTAATCCCGTTGAATCAGGCTCGGTCGCGATGGGCAATGGCTCCTTTTCACCTTGACGCTCGACACCGACCCATTGGTCGTCTTGGATGGTTGCCTCTAGCTCTGGCAGCTCAGGAATCATCGACGAATCGACCGCGTCAAGCTCGTCGACGTCACGCTCGACAAGTTGTGTCCCGTCAACGGGTTGATGATCATCCTTTCTCGCCCACACGATCGCCGCGATCAAACCAGCCGCGACCACCAAAGCCGACGCTGCCCACACGACGGTGTACCGATTCGTTCGATCGTTTGAACGGTCCTTATCCGCTGGCTGACGATCGGCAACAGCAGAAATTGTATTCAGCAAGCCTTCCTCTGACCCATCCGCTTGCACCGAGCTTGCGATGATCGACTCGGCAATCGGCGCCGAGTCTGATTCAACCGCGACTGATTGAGCAGTCGTGGGCTGAGGCGCCATCGCCATCAATCTCTGTTGCAGCTCATCGCTAACCGGGGGCAGCGCCCCCTGTGGCGAACGCACCGCTTGCACCGCCGCAATCAGTTCTGCAAGCACCGAGTTGTCTGTTTTGACGGCCGTGCAGATCACCGACGTCTCTTGCGGGGTCAATGATCCGTCGACGAACGCGGCAATCTGTTCAACCGGGATCACGCGAGACGTTATCGCGAACGATTCCTCCGCCCGGATCTGCGAAGCGACGCGCGCAACCATCTCGCCCAGCGGACGCGGTTCTTCCACGCCGACCGAACCCCCGCGGAGTTCATATTCGATCGCATTCAGGATGGTCGTTCGTTTCACGTTCTCGTCATCGGCTGTGGTATTGGATTTGGCACGCACGTGCGCGTCGAGTTCATTTGTTTAAGGATCAGATTCTTCACGATTGCATCCGCTGGCGTAACTTTTCTTCGGCGCGACGCAATGTGACTCCGATCGACCCAATCGGAATTTTCAGTGAGTCGCTGATTTCGGTATAGCTTTTTCCTTGCAAATGAAACATTGTCACGAGGTCTCGCTGCTTTTGCGGCAACTCTTGCAACAGATCGGATACGTGTCGACGCTGTTCGTCATCGATCAGGCTGCCCAGTGGATCGCTGCGCGATTCGCTGTCGCCGACTTGCTGCAACTGTGAATCATCCACGTTGGCGGTGGGGATCCGTTTTCGCGCGAATCCACGCGTCGCGCTGCGCGTTGCAATCACGGCGACGTATGTTGCCAGCGACGAACGTCCAGCAAACGCTCGGAGAGCCGCCGCGTCGTTGCTCAGCAGCGCCGCGAAAACTTCGGCTGTCGCATCATCAATCGCGGCTTCATCGGCAGCACGACCGAACGAGGTCGCAACGTCGGCCACGCGAGAACGAACCAGCCGTCCGTGTGTTTGAACAAACCGGGTCCACGCCGTGCCGTCACCACAAACCAATTGCTGCACCCACAACCGGTCTTCGGCGTGGCGAGCAGGCGTGGTCTGCGATGCTGGGGCGTCAGTGGATGTCAAACGGGCAATCCGCCGGTGTATTCGATCAAATTCAATGTCCCACCCGCGCGGATCTGCGTGCGTCAACGACCCGCGCACATTCCCTCATAGCAATCAGTGACACTGCGAGGGACGTTTCTTACATCAAATTTTAGAAAACCAAGAAATTCATCCGCTACTTCTGAAGCACCGAAGAAAGCTGCTTGATCAATTCACTGCGTTGGCACGCGTCTTCGGTCGACTGCAGCCGATTGCTAAGTTCCAGGATAAACGCGGCGTAGTCATTGTGCCAATCACGACACAATTGCGACTCGTCGATCCGTTTTTCCGGCAGCGTGTCCGGGCGGCCTTTGGACGTTGCCGGGGTACCGTGATGAAGCTCGAATGATTCATCAAATGAGGGTAAAAAGATTTTATCAGCGTCCAGCCCTCGATCGGCAAGCATTTTACGCATCTCTGCTCTGGCGTCGTCTTCGCCGTGGTTCAAGAACAGCCCGCCCGTGACCGGCCCCCGCTCCAGCACCCAATCGATCAACTCCGTCTGGTCGGCGTGAGCAGAATAGTTGCCTAGTCGACGAATCGCAGCCTTTACCTTGCACTCGGTTCCATGAATCCGGACCATATCGGCACCGCTGGTGATGATGTGCCCCAGCGTTCCTGGTGCTTGGTATCCAACAAACAAGACGGTGGATTCCGGACGCCAAATATTTGCCTTGAGGTGGTGTTTGATCCGGCCTGCGGTGCACATGCCGCTGGCGGAAATGATGATCGCATTTTTCTTGACTCGGTTGATCGCCTTGCTTTCCTCCACGCTTTCGACCAAACGAAAATTCTTGTGGCGGAACAAGTCTTTCTCGGCAACTTCGATGTCTTCCATCGCGCCGGCATGCTTGATGAACACCTCGGTGACCTTGCGCGCTAATGGCGAATCCAAGTACACCGTCGCATTCGGAATTTCGCCTTCGGCAAGCAAGGTTCCGATGTCATGCAACAACTCTTGGCTGCGTTCGACCGCGAAAGACGGGATGACCACATTGCCACCGCGACTTAGACCCTGGACCAATTCATCGCGGAGCGCATCTCGGCGCCGCTTCAACGTATAGTCGTCTCGGTCGCGGTTGCCGTACGTACTTTCACAGATGATATAATCGTAACCGGTCGGCGCGTCAGGCTCGGGGTGAAAGGCTTTCTCCTCCGGCCCCAAATCGCCAGAGAACAACAACCGCAGTTTCTCTTCTGATCCTGAGCTGTCGATGTCGACTTCGGCCGACGCAGAACCCAGCAGGTGACCGGCGTTCCAAAACCGAACACGGATGCCAGGTTTCGGCTCGAACCACTGCTCATACTCGACCGGCTTTAGCTGCTTAAGCGTCTGTTCCGCGTCATCCATTGTGTACAACGCCTTGACCGGTTTCTCACCTCGACGCTTTAGCTTTTTGTTCAATCGATCCACGTTCGATTCTTGAATCCATGCCGAATCGCGCAGCATGAACTCCAACAAGTCGCACGTCGCCGTTGTCGCATAAATCAGCCCGCTGAAACCCGCTTTGACCAGTTTCGGCAATAGACCGCTGTGGTCGATGTGCGCATGGGTCAGCACCAAAAATTCGGCGGCCGTTGCGCTGAACGGAAACGGTTGATAGTTCAAATCCTGAGTCGTCTTGTTCCCTTGAAACATCCCGCAGTCGACCAGGAAGTTGGCAACATCCGATTCGATGTGAGAACACGAGCCGGTTACCGTGCCGGCAGCACCACAAAAAGTCAGCGTGGTCATAAAATCCGTTCTTTCGAGTAGGGTGACGAGTCGCGCTCAATCGTTGCGAGTTTGGCCACAGCAAAGTGGCACCGCCTACGGTCACATCAAGCGGTTAGCGTTCAACGATAAGCACCCACCATGGGTTTTCTCCCGCCATAACGGTTTGTGTCCGCACCAGCGAGCCATCATCGTGGATCTGAAAGACAGCCAGTTTACCCGACTTCTGACCCGCCGCGATCAGGTGTCGTCCATCCGGTGCGATATTAAACGATCGCGTGACCGATTCGGTCGGGGTGCGTCCCAAGAAAGTCAACCGGCCCGTCGTTTCGCTGATCGAATAGCCAGCAATCGTATCGTGACCACGGTTGGCGATATAAACAAATTCTCCGGATGGATGCACCTCAATATCCGCCGTACTGTTTCTCCCTTCGAATCCCGTCGCCGGCAGACTGGACAAGGTTTGCATTGTGGTCAATTGTCCGGATGAATGATCGAACCGATAACCGGTGATGCTGCTGCCTTGTTCATCACTTCCGAACGCGTATTGGTTGCCGGGATGAAACCAAAGATGACGCGGGCCGGTGTCGGCATCCCGCAACAATTTCGGCGGATCATTCGCGGTCAGCATCCCCGTCGGAGCGTCAAAGCGAAATTGAAAAATCGCGTTCGGCCGAGTGTGCGGGACGAAGACAAACTTGCCCGACCGATCAAAGACGGCCGCATGTGCTCGTTCATCGGTTGAAATCCGTTGCAGCGGCTCGCCCGACACTTTCCCTGTCGCGTCGGTCGAGTGGACCGTGACCTGTCCCGTCGAATAGTACGCGCCGACCAAGAACTTACCACTCGGATCCAAACTCAAGTACGACGGGTCCATTCCGACGGCGATCTCGTTCAGAAGAACCAAATCGTCGTCACTTGTGAACTGATAGGCGGCAATCATTCCGGTACCCTTCATCGCGACATACACGCGATGTCCATCGGAACTCATGCACATCGCTCCCGGTTTTCCCGATGTATCGACACTACTTTGCTTTGTTAACGTCCCATCGTTGGTAACCAGTTCATAAACGACCAACTTTTGATCGGCTCCCAGCGACAAAATCACAAGCTGTTTCGCGTGCACCGTTTGCGCAGCGACCATTACCAACAGGATCCCAACAATCAAAACGTTTCGCATTTCGCAATCTCTTTTCAAATGACACGCACACGTGCGTGTGGATCTAGACGGGGCAACATCTAACACAGCAACTCAGAGAAGATCGCTCAGATTTCGAATTCGCTTTTGCTCGACTCCGATCCTCAGCGACGGACCGTTCGTGGTGAACGAGCAAAACCCAACTCACTCAACAAACTTGACGCTGCCAAAGTACTCTGGCGTGTGGAATGAACTCCTGTTCCGATCACCAGGTGACCACTGACTTTTCAGCCGCATGTTTTCTTCCAAACGGTGCAGATTCAATCGCCATCGATCACCGACAGTCGGCTTTCCTTGTGGAATTGCATTTTTGAACAGCGAGAATGGAATCGAAACCTCGACCGACCATCCGCGGTCGCGATCGCTGGAATCGTTGACGGTCCCGTCCACACGGGTGGCAATTCGTATTTCTTCAGGATCCCACCGTGAATGCTGCTGATGTTGCTGGCCGTCAGGTCGATAGTTGTCCAGCACCGTGCCCAGTGCATTGATCTCTAAATTGAAATAACGTTCGGGAGACTCATATTCGGGCGATGCAAAAATCTCGACGCAATCGTCGCGATAAACATCGCTGTCACGTACGGTTCGCTCGGCCTGTATATCAGTGTCTTCGCACTCGATCGCCACGTACAAGCATTGGTCGTCCCACAGCAATTTAGCCGTGGTCGCTTGGCGGGGGCCGTCACCGTCGTCAAGCCATGTGAATCCGAACGGCTCGGTCGCCTGCGCGGCGTCCCAAGCGTCTTCGTCGATTCGCCCATCGACACGAATGCTTGCCGTCGACCGGGGGACAGAATGTGATTTCGCATATCCTTTTGACGGTTTCTTTTGCGCCGACAAATATGCCAACAAATCGGCCGCCTGCTGTGCCGTGAATCCGGACAACAGCCGATCCGGCATCGTCGATGTCGAAGACGCCTTTCGGGCCTCGATTTGTCGCAGTGAAACAATTTGTTCTTTACCGCTGGCATCAACGATGTGCACGGCCTGATCGGTCTCCTTGGTAACCACCCCGCTGATCACGGTTCCATCGGCGGTCAAGACGATGTGCGTTTGATACTTCGCATCCACCTTTTCCGAAGGGTTGATCAGACTCGCCAACAACTCCGCAGGCGTGCGCCGCAATCCGATATCGTCAAAGTCCGGGCCCACGGCGACGCCCTGGCCGCCGATGCGGTGACACTGCTTGCATGTCACGTCGCTGGACGACCAAAACAATTCGCGGCCGCGGCTAGCGTCACCGTCAATCGCTAACAACTGCTTGATGTCGATCGAATTGCCAAGCCGCTTGACGCGTCGCTCCTCCGGCAGAAAACGCTCGAACAGCTCTCGGATCTGCGAGTCAGAATGCATGGCCGCGATTTCAATCACGCTGTCTCGATGCTCTTGCCCCACCGCGCCGTTGCTGCAGGCAATCGAAAGGGCCAGCGCGCTGGTCGGATCACTTAGAAATTCGCTGCAGGCATTTACAAAATCTTTCCTTTCGCGACTCGCTCGCGAGATCGACTGGCGAAGACGTTTCGAGATCGTCACCGGATCACGATCAGGAGCATCCATGGCCGCGATCCAATCGTGAATCATTGCCACGCCTCTTTCGTCAATCACGTTCGAACCGAACTGTGGCATGTGCCCTCGTCCGCTCTTGACCAATCGATACAACAGCACGCTGCGGTAGGGATCGCCTGGGGCAATGATTCGCGGATCGTTTAGCCCAAACCCGCCTTGAACCGGCATGGCATCGAGCACTTCCATCTTCTCCAGTGGAACATTGTTCTCTAGAACGAACGCGGCCGTGCCACCGCCGCCACGACGGTGACAGTGCGCACAATTCAGCTGCAAGTAACTGCGGGCACGATCCTCAAGGGATTGACGATTGTCGTACGGCGAAATCGTTTTCGTTTTAGCGACAACCGCTTCTTCGAATAGGCCTAGTTCGTTCAACCGGTCAAGCTGGTTCACCTTGCCGCCGCCGTCGGAATCAATCTCGCGGGTCAAATCCAACTGTGCGAGGTCCAACTGCTCGCGGTTCAACTGCTCGAGGTCCAACTGCTCGAGGTCCAACTGCTCGAGGTCCAACTGTTCGAGGTCCAACTGCTCGAGGTCCAACTGTTCGGGCACAAAACCATGAACGGTCCCCGATTTCCAAATATGGCACAACAAGCACTCGTCGCGGCTGGCATGGTGCCAAGTCTGACGACGTCGTCCCTCGGGCTGGCGTGGATCACGAATCGTCAGCACTTGGTCGCTCGCAACATTGTCTTGCAAGACAGCATCGGATTGGTCTTCGTTCCATACATAGTTGTACGCATTCCAGGCGTCACCGTTGCGGTGCAAGACTTGCGTTTCCAATCGGCGCATCGAACCGGGGTCCGTCGCGTCCGCCTGATACGAAACCGTCTTGGCCAGGACCGCGTTGTGGGGAAACGAAAACTGGCCCAGATTCACACCAAACTGCGTCAGGTTCAAACCGTTCTCGTCTTTCAAACGAGTCACGAGTGACAACTGCGAATCATCCGGCAGCGCCAGCCACTGTTGGCTGACCGTGCCATCGGCCCAGTGATGCCCGTTGATTTCATAGGGCAACACACCCGTGGCCGGCGTTTGATCGGCCACCGATGTGAACAGACCTGTTTCGCTAAGCAATCTGGGAAAATCGCCGCTGGAATCATCCGGCGGCGACTCGACCAGCCGGTGGATCGTTCCGTCATAGCTGACCAAGAACACTTCATCATCATGATCGCGGGCGAAACAGATGATTTGATACGGAGTATCGGCAAGTTCATCATGCCAAGTCATTTTCTCGCCGTCGTGTCGCAAGCCCCAGACCTTGCCGGTGATATAGTCGCCATAGATGTATGTATCGGCGAGTTCCGGCAATCGATCGCTGCCATAAAAGTAGCCTCCGGTGACCGAGCGCGCTTCCAGGTGAGTGTGCTCGACGACTGGCGGCGTGATCGGAACCAACGGGGTATCGGCGTTGGATTTCACCACCTGGCTTCCTTCCATCAAACTCCAGCCATAATTGCCGCCGCGATCGACCCGATAAACCATTTCCATCATCTCCCAGCCGACGTCGCCGGCCCAAAGCGTCCCGTCGCTCGGATGAAATGACATCTTCCAAGGATTGCGAAACCCGTAGGCCCAGATCTCGCCACGCGCGCCTGGGATATCAACAAAAGGATTGTCCGGCGGGATTGCGTATGGCAAACCATCCTGCGTTTGATCGACGTCAATCCGCAGCACCGACGATTCCAAGTCGCTTAAGTCCTGACCGGTATCATCGGGATCCGGCGGATTGGGCGGCTGGCCGTCACCGACCGAAACGTACAAATAGCCGTCCGGGCCGAAATGCAAACTGCCGCCGCCATGCCCGCCCGCTTCCCAAGTGGCCAAGACGGTTTCAGAACTCGCGTCGATCGTAGGCGAATCGGAAACGTTGACTCGAAACCGGGATAGTCGCGTGCCGTTGGGATCCTTGGCACTGAGCCGATAGGCGATGTAACACAACGGTGTGGAAGGATAATCGTGATGGAAAACGATGCCGAACGAGCGAGACGTTTTCGGCTGAGTCGATTTCAGCTGCATCATCGTCGCCGTGTCACGCTGCTGACCATCGCGAAACGAAAGCACCGTTCCGTCTAGTTGCAACACGCACCAACGATCCGTGCCCGGAATCCGAATCATTTCGGTCGGACTGACCAACGTCACATCGGCAAACACTTGTTCGGTTCGATAGGGCGGAGGCGGATCCGGCGTGCCAATGATCCGTGACGAAGCCCAAGTCGCCGCCGGGTCCTTTGCCTGCACGTCGGGCGCGAACAGGCCTAGCAGACAAGCAGCAACTCTCACGCATCGCCACATGCTCGTCGCACTGCGCCATCGCAACATCGACCGGCTTGAATTTTGCCGGCGCGTTGTGCAAGCGAAAATCTGAGTCATCCGGCCAATCTCACTCAACGAATTTAAATCGCGCACTTTGAACACACCGCAAGAAAAGGAACCGGTAACTCAAGCGTCAAACACTTCCAGCACGCACGCTATTCTACATGCCTTTGACATTCATTTTGACGCTATACAGTCGATTGTTGGCAGTGATGAACAGGGTTTGACGATCCTTTCCGCCGAACACCACATTCGATGCTCGCCCGGGGACTTCGATCGTCGTCACCTTGGTGCCGTCAGGACGAAAGACGTCCACATCTTCAGCTGTCAAATACACGTTGCCGTGCTCATCCAGCGTCATGCCGTCACTGCCATGCGGGGTCACGAGCGAACGTTTGCCCAGATGGCCGGGCGAGCTGATCGGATACGCGTATGTTTTGCTGTCGCCGTGATCGGCGACGTATAGCGTCTTCCCGTCCGATGTGCCGACGATCCCGTTCGGTTTGACAAGATCGTCGATCACGCGAACCGCTTCGCGACTGCCGGCCGCGACGTAGTAAACATGAAAGCCGTCTTGTTCGAGTCCTTCGGTGACCCGGTATCTCGGATCGGTGAAATAGAAACCGCCGGACGGATCGACCCAAACATCGTTGGGACTGTTGAACTTCTTTCCCTGGTAGTGGTCGACGATCGTCGTGACGACTGCATCAGCCGTCACCCTGCTGACCCTGCGCCCCTCGACTTCACAGCAGATCAGATTCCCATCGCGCTCAAAGAACATCCCGTTGGTTTCCCGCGTGTTCTCGCGGAACGTCGACAACTCGCCCTCGACGGACCACTTGTACGTCTTGCTGTCGCGAACATCCGAAAAGAAAATATTCCCCTGGGCATCACAGGCCGGTCCTTCGGTAAAAATGAACCCTTCGGCCAATTGCCTCACACGGGCCCCCGGCGCCAGCAGGGCTTCAGGCGGTCCTGACTGCTGTGCCGAACAGTGACAAATCTGCAACGAGAGGAAGGCAAGGACGAGAATTTTTTTCATGCGATCCGGTGATCCGAATGAGGGTGGCGGGCCGTCAAACGCGGGCCCGGCCGAACAGTTCGAACCGCTAGTTTTAGCGGATCCCAGTGCCCATTGCTGCAAAAGCGGTCGCCGTATCGGGCCGGTTTCCGGGCGAGCGACGGCAGCGTGGCCGAGGCGTCAAACGGGGCCGCGAACCCACCGACTTGACGACTCGTCAAGATCGTTAGAGACTACGCAACCGATCGTCGAGACAAGAAGGCTCATACGCGAGCCCAAGCGTGCCGATCGAACCGTTATCCAAGAGACGAGACAAGGCCCACCAAGGCCAGTCACACATCTCAAGGGCGATTAGCTCAGTTGGTTAGAGCGCTACGTTGACATCGTAGAGGTCACAGATTCGAATTCTGTATCGCCCACTAAATGCCCTTGTCCCAAGTGGACCGCAGAGGGCGACAGTGGAAACGAGCCCGCGTTTGGCGGGCTTTTCTTTTGGGCGTGCGTTAGGCTCCACTGACTGGCGCCGGCTGCTGCACCGGGATTCGATTCGCCTTTTCGGGCGGGCGATCATACGGCCTCGAGCATTGTTTCGGTCGGTTTCCTCGCCGCCACCTCGCAGATTCGTTTGCGTGCCATGATGTCGTGCTTCATCACAACGGGAACGCTGATTCGTCGTTCTCGTTTGCGACGGTGCCACCGCCGCCAATCTTGATGCGCCGGTATCGGGCTTCCAATAGGAAACCGAGTCGGCTCCGCCGGTTCTCCTGTCGCGACTGCGCAGGAAGCGTCGGAAGCCCGAGGAATCACATTCGACGGCGACAAGGGCAACGACCATGTTCGCGCAAACACACATGTCATCGGTCACGTTGGAAGTCGCGTCCGACTCGAACTTGAGCTTTCGGTTAATCAGTTCCGGGCCGATGCCAGGTCGCCCCAAAGAATTGCGTAGCGTTCGCACATCGCCCGCAACACTTCGATTGACCTGGCAATCGTCAAACTTCCGCGGTCTCGTTTCCCCGGGCCGATGCCCGTTGTGCCGCTTGCAGGAGTTGGGTTCATGGATGAATCCCCGACCGTGCTGACGTGCGGTGCTCAAGGAGGAGCCGCCGTCAGCCTCGGGCGCGGTCACATCGTTCGCCGAACACGAGGCTTGATCTACTACAAGCCCGAAGCATTGCCAGGTCGCAGCGGGTCACCGTTGTTCAATGAAGACGGCTCGCGAGTGATCGGCCTAGTCGCGTGGCGAACCGGCGCCGGTCACGGACTCGCGATGAACTCCGCCGCCGTTCGCTCATTCGTTCGCGGCGAAGTCGCCGAAGTCGAGCGAGACCTACCAGACGATGCAATTCCGCTTTGGCAATCGCGGGCGATGCTCGCTCTCGTCACAAGCGAAGGTTGCCGGCCATGCGAGTTGCAAAAGCAGGCGATCCCCGACGACGTCCGCTATCACACGTTCGACGTCGAATACGTCAACGAGAAAGGCTACCGCGTTGCATCCACACCAACGTTCATGGTGTTCGTCGATCGCAAGTTACAAGAACAGCGATCCGGCCTACTTCGCGGCGACGGACTGCAAGCGTTCCTAAATCGCTGGGG
Organism: uncultured Pirellulaceae bacterium; assembly: GCA_963975425.1. Classification (GTDB taxonomy): domain Bacteria; phylum Planctomycetota; class Planctomycetia; order Pirellulales; family Pirellulaceae; genus CAXBGS01. The sequence goes on along the minus strand of CAXBGS010000017.1, from coordinate 10,288 downwards.
CTTCCGCCGTGACGGCGATCACCCCGGGGAAGAGGAACAACTACGCGACGACGATTGGAATCCCTGGGATAACCCGAGACGGTGGGATCGTGGCCCGATTCGCGACCGCATCGACGACGCCGGCGATCGCGTTGCGTGGTGGCTCTTGATGAAAATCGCCGGCTATGTCACAGCGGGTATGATCTTTCTCGTCCCATGGTTGCTGTGGGTCTTGCGGCTCTGGTACGCGGTTAACTCGGATCGCAAGTCCCAAGCAGAGAACCCGCCGTCACAACGCGAGGCCCGACCGGTGTCAAGGCGTCGAGCAAAGACGCGTTCGACAAATTCACGTCAGCGCCTGGAATAGCTGTCGTCTTAAGCGTTTGCCATGGTGAGCGCATGAGTTATGCCGAATCGTTGAAGATTGATTCCAACGTGCAATTTGATGACAATCATTCCTTTTGCCTCCAAGTAGAAACAACAAAGTGCAAAGCAGCGTATTTGATCATGACTGATTCTCAACCCGAGTTTGACCCGTTCGTGGCAAATCGCGTCTATCCTGATGCGGCGGGCGTGTTCTCGAGAGAAATTCGATCTCTCGCCGAAGTGAAAGACGACGCGATTGTCGTGCTAGATACCAACGTTCTGTTGGTACCGTACACCGTGGGCAAAGAGGGACTCACTAAGATCGGCGAAACTTATTCGACCCTCGCCGCGGCGAATCGGCTTTGTATTCCTGGGCAAGTTGCGAGAGAATTTGCGAATAATCGCGCCAAGAAACTCACTGAACTGGCGCAGCAATTCAACCGGAAGATGAGTTCGGCCGCTCCGACGCAAAAAGGTACGTACCCGCTTCTCGAGGATTTTCCCGACTATCTCAAAATCGTCGAACTTGAATCAGCCATTGACGCGCAACTTAAAAAGTATCGGGATGCGATCAAGGGCCTGCTGAATTCAATCCAGAGTTGGTCGTGGAACGATCCGGTCAGCTCGCTGTACTCAGAGGTCTTTAAGGGCGATGTGGTTGTTGACCTTCCGATCGCATCGGAGGACGAACTGATCAAAGAACTCCGTAGAAGAAAAATTCATTCATTGCCTCCTGGGTACAAAGACAGCGGCAAGGATGACGAAGGGATCGGCGACTTCCTTGTATGGCTAACGATACTCAAGGTTGCCAAAGAGAAGAAAAAGAGCACGATCTTCGTATCGGGCGATGAGAAAGCCGATTGGTGGCTTCGAAGTGACGGAAAGGGTCTGTATCCAAGGTATGAACTGGTTGATGAATACCACAGGGAATCTGAAGGGCACGCGTTTCACATGATTTCATTTTCGCAGTACCTCGATTTGTTTGGAGTCAGCGAATCCGTTGTTGAGGAGGTTGGTGTACAAGAAGCAAAGCAGAGTGCGACGAATGATGCTTCGCGGATAGATGCAGATGCAACACACGGCGCTGACTTATCGACCGAGGCAATCAGCATTTTGACGGAAGCAGCTGCAGGTGATGGGAGGATTATGCACTTGCGCTACATAGGAGGCGAGAATCTGCAAGCAAACGGGAAATCTTTGTTCCCTTCAAGCGATCGTCGAACGATCGCAAAATGGCTGGGTGGTCTAGAAGACCTCCAACGATACAGGTTGGTCGCCGCACTCGGCCACAAGAACGAAATATTCGAGGTGACGCGCGAAGGCTACGAAGTCGCGGATGCGCTAAACCAACAATGAGAGCTGATGCATTAAATGTAGTCTATACAACTACTTTATGTGCCACATGATGCGCGAGTGACACACGCCGCCACGTTGCCATTGGAGCGTTTTGTGAGACGAGCCAGACTCCGGTCGCCTGGAAACGTCGTCGCTCACCGAAGCGTTAGCGATCCATCAAATGCTTCAATTCGTCGAGTGTGAGAGTATGGTTCCGAAAACGATGCACCATCGCATGACAGTTCGGACACAACACAATCAAATCCGTCTGAGGGTCTACGGTGGATTCGCCCACGTCTGCTAGCGGTTTGACGTGATGCACATGGATAAAACCGGCGCCATGCGTCCCATACGTCTCAGCAAAACAGAAGTCGCAGGCCATGCACCGGGTTCCATGAATCTCGATTGCTGCTCGCCTAAGGCGTGGGTCACGCTCGTACCGCGTCCCCATGGTTACAACTGTCGCTCCTTCTCGACCCGAAGTCAGCGACTCTGGCGCTCCCTGCAATGCATCACTCACAACGAACGCGGCGGTGTCTTCCCTCACGCCGCTGCTAAGAGAACGCCCAACGATTGTGTCGTACGTCGCCTCATCAATTTGCCGCACTCCATCTGGAATTGCCCACGAAAAGTTGACAGTGGGCTGGCGCATGTCAGACTTCTCTGACAGGAGAACCGATCCATGGACAAACGTCGAACATTTAGCCGCGAATACAAGCTGTCGGCAGTCAAGAAAGTCATCGAACAAGGCTTGTCGTACACCGCTGTCGCCAAAGACTTGGGCATTGGGGACAACTTGATTCGCAAGTGGAAGAAGTCTTTTGACAAAGACGGAACGTTCCAGGCCGAAGTGGCCAGTAGCCAATCGGTTGAAGCCGAGCTGAGACGACTTCGCGAAGAGAATCGTCAACTCAAGATGGAACGCGATATTTTAAAAAAAGCGACGGTATTCTTCGCCAAAGAAAGTCACTGAGGTTGAAATTCATTGGTGAGTACCGCGATCACTGGCCGATCGCGGTGCTCTGCCGAACCCTCGAAGTCACTCGCGCCGCTTGCTACCGATTCGTCGGTCGCGATCTCACAGCCACCGAGATCAAGCAAGCGCAAATCATCCAAGCCGTCCAGGAAATCCGACTGGAGAAACATCACGATGCATATGGAAGTCCGCGGATGCAACGAGCACTGATCAAACGCGGTGTGGTGTGCTGCCGAAACACCGTCGCCAAATGCATGCGTCATGCCGGAATACAAGCCAATCGCCGCACCAAATTCAGAATATCGACCACCGATTCCAATCACGACCAGCCCATCGCCCCGAATTTGCTTGGCCAAAACTTTACGACCGAAGCAATCAATCGCGTCTGGCTAACGGACATCACCTACATCCCAACTCACGAAGGTTTCACTTACCTATGCGCATTCGTTGACCTGCATTCCCGCAAGATTATCGGCTGGAAAACGAGCCGGAACATTGATTCGGAATTGGTGATCGGGGCATTCGATCAAGCGTTCACGTTTCGCGATCCCAGCGCGGGTCTGATCGTTCACAGCGATCGTGGCTCCCAATTCGCAAGCGAGCATTTCCGCAGACGCTTGGCAGCCAGTGGGCTTGTTCAAAGCATGAGTCGTCGCGGGAACTGTTACGACAACGCACCGATGGAGTCGTTCTTCAAAAGCTACAAGACCGAGGAAGCACAGCAGATTTACGACACGCACGAACACGCCACACGCGGCGTGTCTGACTACATCGAACGATTTTACAACCCTCATCGCTTGCACTCGTCGCTGGACTACCTCAGTCCAATCGACTTCGAGCAAGCGATCAAAGAACCGTCACTCGTCGGTGATTCTTATCCGCAGGACTTGCCATTTACCTTCCCCTTAAGATCGGTCCACTGTCAACTTTTCGTGGGCAATTCCATTTTTTGGTTAGCAAACTGCAAACGTGTTGGAGGCTTCATTCACGGTGCCAAATCAATCGCTTCGTTCGGTCGCTTCCCTGCCGGATCGCGATGCCCTCGGGCATGGGCGATCGGCTCGCTACGCTCGGCCTCCACTGCGGCTGCATCCATGCCCCGACCGCCCATTCTTCGCCGACCATCCATGAGTCGGCGTGCCTGCCGGCAGCTACCAGCGTAAGCTCGCCTGCGCCCTCTCGCTGTCGCTCGACGGCTTGGCTCGAGCGGTCGCTTCGCTCCGCCAGAATTGGAAAACGCAAACAGGATTTAGACGTCAATCACTTCGATCAAGCGTTGCCGCGATGCAAGTTGGAACGTCAACCCAGGTTCCGACGGCGTGGAGACATCAATCGCTTCGGTCACGTGCACTACGCCGTCGGGTTCAATACCGTCACTTGCCCGATAGGCAAAAAAGCATGCTTCCTCTGCAAGGGGCAAGCCTAGCTGATTGCATCAATGCGATTTGATAAACTGATCCAAATCAAAGATTCTTGCGGTGTGCCCTCGCTATTTCACCGGCCTACGTAACGTCTCAACCCTACTTCAGTTTCAACGCTACTCGATCAGTCATCATGGGCAAGCCAAGCTTCAATAAAGAACAACAGCTGGCGATTCGTGCCGAAGGGAAACAGATTCTTGTACTTGCAGGTGCAGGCACTGGAAAGACAACAACAATTGTTGGGCGTTGCAATTACCTGCTTTCCAAGGGAGTCCCAGAGCAATCAATACTACTCATTACTTTCACCAGACGAGCTGCAAGCGAAATTCGCACGCGACTTAACTCGCAAGCCCGGCGGCGAACCCGCGTGAACGCTTCCACGTTTCACTCCTGGGCGATGAATTTGATACGGAGAAACCCCAAAGTTTTCCAGATGGATTCTCCCACACTCATTGACCGCGACGACATGCTGACATTGTTTCGTCGATTTCGACGCGACCACAAAGCGAAGAATCCGCCAAAAGCTAGTAAACTCGCTGATTTTCATTCTCTGATGATAAATATTCGCGGAACAGCAGAGGATGCGGCAGAATTAAAACGCATTTTGACTTCTGAGATCGAAGTCTACGAATCCGCGTCCAACTTCTACCGAAACTACAAGAAGTCACGAAATTACATTGACTATGACGACATTCTTGAGTGTCTTGCTGATCGGCTAAAGCAAAAGGAGTTGGCGGCAGCCGTAGGTGAGCGATTCGCTCACATCATGATCGACGAAATGCAGGACACCAACCCATTGCAGTACGACATCGTTGATGCGTTAGCGCCCCATACCAATCTCTTTTGCGTTGGCGACGATGCCCAGTCAATTTATGGTTTCCGAGGTGCCGATTTTGAGAGTATTCACGCATTCAAGGATCGGTATCCTGACGCGAACATACTGAAACTTCGCGAGAATTTTCGTTCGACTCAGGAAATACTTGACGTGAGCAACTGGCTCCTTCGGCAGTCACCACTTGAATACGATAAGGAGCTATTAGCAGCCAAAGGCAAAGGGACCATGCCAATGCTCTGTGATGCAGAAGATCGCTGGGATGAAGCGGATTTTATCGCACACAAGATTCTCGAATCGTACGCTGTGGAGGATCGGTGGGCGAACAACATGGTTCTTACGCGGACTGGGTTCGGAGCAAGAGCTGTGGAATCAAAACTCCTCGAACTTAAAATTCCTTACATCTTAATTGGTGGTCAAAGTCTTTTTGGTGCACGACACGTTAAGGACGTAATGTCTCTTTTGCGAATCTACACGAACCGCTACGACGAGCTTGCGTGGATGCGTTATCTGCAATTGTGGAGAGGACTGGGCGAGGTCACCGCCGACCGAATCTTCAAGTCTGTTGCTTTGGATGAAAATGGCGCGTTCTCTAAGGGAAAAGGCGAACTCAGATCGGTTATTCAAGACGCTTCTGCAAATGACGATTTTGGATGGACGCGTCCTTTACTCAAAGTATTGGAAACAGCGAATACGCCTGCTGACTTGGTTGATTCAGCGTACTCCTCCTTGGAATCAATACTTTCAACAATTTTCCAGAATGACCATTGGGATGTCAGGAAACGTGACTTTGAGTATGTACGCGAACTCGCAACGAAGCACCGAACCATGGCAGGATTTGTTGATGAGTATTTGCTCAATCCTGTATTCGAGCGAGACAAAGAGCGTGCAGACACTGCCGACAAGGTAAGAATCATTACAGTCCACTCAGCAAAGGGACTGGAGGCATCACGGTGTTTTGTGATCGACGTCGCCCCAGGTGAATATCCACGAACCGGCAGCACGGACGAGGAGGTTGAAGAGGAACGGCGAGTACTCTACGTAGCCCTAACACGCGCCGCAAACGAGCTTTACATCACACGCAGTACGCGAGGATGGTCACAACCAAAGTCAAAGGATGACAATGACACATATTTCTTCAATGAAATACCCAAGGAGATACTCGCCTACGACGGACGAACAGATGACGACCAAACGGAATCTGAGTTCAAAATTAAGTTCTAGCTCGTCCTACGTGAACGTGATCGAACGAGAGTTAACATTTCTGCCGCATAGGCTTTTCCCTGCATCAAGAGAATGCAACAAGAGCGAACTCCGTACTGCTAGACTGAGCTACTTGGCTGAGTGAACGGAACCATCTGCGCTGTCGATTTCAGGTTTCCGGTGGAAACAACTCGAATAGGCGTTCGGCCTGCCGTATCTTCTGGCGACGCTCGTCGTTCAGATGCAAAGCGTCGATCGTTGCAATACCGATCGGCGTTTTGCCCGCAATTACATACTCGTCCCACTCGAAGTGGTCCAACCAGAGATGGGATCGCGGATTGAACAACGCGATCGGTTCGGACGAGCCAAGTGAGGCGACCGCCACGCGATCGGATTTATGAAGATTGCAGCTCGGGCAGGCCAACGCCAAGTTTTCGGCGTCGTTGGAACCGCCTGCCGAACGCGGGAAAATATGCTCGACGTGAAACGTCGCACCCTGCAACGAATGGTGCATTTGGCAGTATTCACATCGACCGCCTGCTCGGGCGATCACGATTGTCGTGTCTCGGTGGAAACCACGATGCTAGGAAGGCTTGCGACCGAGAAGATGGAGCGCTTCGGCGCGTACTAGTGAAAGACGCTCACTCAGTTCGGCGAGTGCCGCCAAGTCAGCCCGCTCTTGATCGGTAAGTTGACCCTCGTTGTTGCGATCCATCAAATTTTGCAAACGCTGGTCGGCTTGCTCTGGCAAGCGGAGCATTGTGGTGCTCTCGACCCATTGCAATGGTGCGTCAACTGTCGTGTCCATCGGCCAATCTCCGTGTGGGGTGAGTTAATCCATTGTACCCGCCGCCGTTCAACCCTGCGAAGCCCGACTTTGGGCAATCGTCAAGATTGCACGCTGGACACTTGGGTCCAGAGTGGACCAAAGCTGCACCAACTCGCGTATCGTGGCATCAGTCGAAAGTGCTTCGCATTCTGCTTCGCCTATGCGGGGAATCATGCTGATTCCCCGCGTTTCGCGAGCATATTCGGAGCCTGTATCGCCCACTCCCTTTTCTTGCCTTTCTGGCCACTTCTCCGAATCGTTGAAACGTCACATGCATGTTTCAATGCACGGATCGGGGATCATCTCATGGCACGGCAACCAAGACCTTATCTGCGAAAGCAAACCAAATCTTGGTATTGCTCAATCGGCGGACAGCAAATTCGCCTCGGCAAAGACCGCGAAGCGGCATTCGAACGCTTCCACGACCTGATGTCGGACCGCGATCAACTTGCGGGCGAGAAGACGACGTTGTATGAGCTCTCCCAGGCGCACCTTGATTGGTGCGAAGTAAATCGCGCCGAGGGAACGTACAAGCTCCACAAGCACTACCTCAAGTCGTTCATTGGTTCAGCTGGAAGGCGACTTCGGCCGGCACGACTGAAGGTTCATCATGTCACGAAATGGCACTAGGGTCAGTTTTGGCCGCAAAGGTAGACTTCGCTGTAGACGTTGACTTCATGCCAATCGCGTCGACGGCGGGGATTCAAGGCGGGGATTACGTTGAATGGCTTAGTCTCGGTCTTTCGGAAAAGTTGGTTGGCCAGGTCGAACAAGCCGCACATCACGAATTGCGCGTCGGTATTTACGACGAAGTTCTGCCCAAGAACGAATACTTGAAACGCAACTGCTCGCGTTCTATTACAAGGACGCACTGCTGTCGTATTTGATGGATGTTCCCGTACTTGTCGATCGTTCAGTCGCACCGTTGGCGTGCAAAATTGCAACGAACGCAGGCGGTGAGCTCAGACGGTCACTGCATGACGCGACATTCCAAGCGTGGCAGGCGTTGCAACTGCCAGATTTTGGGGGAATGGAACTGGGATGACGTTCTCGACTTTCGTGACTCCGCGAGTGGCAAGGAGTTTCGAGCCATGGTTTCTCGAATCTGTAAAGTGATTCGGAATCGCGTCACCGACGAATGTACGGAAGACGAAGTGCATCGTGAGGCACAGGCGCTAATTGTCCAAGAGATTGTTGACGAACTCGTGTCACGAAGAGCGACCATCGGGACAACAACGTTTTCGCTTGCGCTGAATGTGATCCCATTGGGCGGTGGAGCCGTCGTTGGCGCTGCCAAGGATATCAAATCCTTAATCAGCGAGAGCCGAAGTTGGATTTCCGTGCTCGGGAAATAGTCGGACAGACCCGCGAAGACCAGTCCTATTTGTACAAGCGATCTCGCCAGTAGCCTGGTTTCCGTTTGGTATGTGCCAGGGCTAAGAAGTAGATACGTTCGCCTCTAACCGTGTAAACCAGCACGAACGGGAACTTCTGGAACCGGAAGCCTCGTGTTTCCAACAAATACACGGCCCAAGATTCTGGCGATCGCTCTACGAGCTCTTCGGCGGACTGGACGAGCGTCCGAAACTCCGTAGCGATTTCTTCGTTTCGCTGGCGATACCATTCTATGGATTCTCGAATCTCTCGGATCGCTTCGGGGTGAAACTCAATCCGGTAATTCGATTTCGCCATCAATCATCTTCCATGCTTCTGATGACGGAATCGTCTTCACTCGGCCGCTGTCGATGTCGTCGATGCGACTTCGAATCTCAGCTGACCAAGCATCGCGAACGTCGGAATGCTCGTCGTCGCCTTGACCATCCAGGCTTGCAAGAATTGCATTGGCAACGACGGCCCGATCAGCGGGAGTAAGCTGCAGAGCGGAGGCGATCAGTTGTTGAGTTGATTCGGACATAAAGACTCCGGCACATAGGCGATTACGTTGAGACTCATTGTACCAAGCCCGGTCATCACGTCGAAGTACGACTTTTGATGATTGAGGCAATGATGTCTTTGGTGGCGTGGTCCAGGGAGGACCAGAGCAGCACTAGCTCGCACAGCGTAGCATCTCTCGCGATTACGTCGGATAATGCGTCGCCTGGCTTGGAAATCGAAGTGTTTTCCAGGGAATCGTCGGCACTTTCACATTCTGTATCGCCCACGGCGTCGCTTTGCTCCGAGTGGAGCACTGTGGCCTGAAGTGGAAATGAGCCCGCATTTGGCCGGCTTTTCTTTTGGACGGGGCGCTTGCCGTCTACTGGTCGTCGCTAGGGTCTGCTTCGCTTTTTTCATCTGCGTTCTCGGGCATCACCCCTGAAGGTTTGAGCGCGGCGTCCTCGAAGACTTCTTTGCGTGTCATCACGTCGTGCTTCATCGCGACGGGAATCCGAGCGTTCGCGTTTTCGGTCCGGACACTCGCCTTGGTTTGGCAATCGTCGAATTTCCGCGTTGCGATCGTTTAAGCGCACAAAGGGGAAATAAGCGCACAAAGGGGAAAGGGGTTTTATTCTACTCGCAATCGTATTCGGTTATTGATTGTGTGGTGCCAGTTCTGGTCTTCGTTTGATTGGGGGAGGCTGGCGGCAGGTTGATTTAATGAGTTGTTGTGGGTGCCGGTGCGCGTGGGTTGCCCGAGGCCTGACGGCCAGCGGCTCACGGGAATAAGCCAAATAAAGGGGAAAGGGGTTTTATTACACCCGCACACGCATTCGGTTTCAGACTGTTCGGTTTCAATTCTGGTCTTTGCTTGATTGGGGGAGGCTGGCGGCAGGTTGATTTAGTGAGTTGTGGTTTGCGGGTGCCGGTGCGCGCGGATTGCCCGAGGCCTGACGGCCAGCGGCTCAGGAATAAGCGAAATAAAGGGGAAAGGGGTTTTATTACACGCGCATACACATTCGGTTTCAGATTGTACGGTTTCAGTTCTGGTCTTCGCTTGATTGGGGGAGGCTGGCGGCAGGTTGATTTAATGAGTTGTTGTGGGTGCCGGTGCGCGTGGGTTGCCCGAGGCCTGACGGCCAGCGGCTCACTGGAGAAGAACGAAAGATGGGAAGACGAAAGTTTTCTATAGGCGCAAACTGAAACGGGAAGAGCGGATGGTGCGCGCGGGTTGTCCGAGGCCTGACGGCCAGCGGCTCACGGGAGAAGAACAAAAGATGGGAAGACGAAAGTTTTCTATAGGCGCGAACTGAAACGGGAAGAGCGGATGGTGCGCGCGGGTTGTCCGAGGCCTGACGGCCAGCGGTTCATGGGAGAAGAACGAAAGATGGGAAGACGAAAGTTTTCTATAGGCGCAAACTGAAACGGGAAGAGCGGATGGTGCGCGCGGGTTGTCCGAGGCCTGACGGCCA
>CAXBGS010000016.1:0-181782 GCA_963975425.1 uncultured Pirellulaceae bacterium | reverse complement strand
CAAATACCAGAGCCAGGGCTGGCTCTCAAATGAGCGCAATAATCAGGACGTTATCTAATCAGTCATTCTGGAAAGACCGCTTTGGTGACTGGGCGCCGACGTGGCATTGGCAAAGGCATGGCGCTTGGCTTAGCCGTATCCGGCGCTGATATCATCGGCGTCTCGGCTTTGCTAGAAACCAGCGTCAGTGACGTCGACAAGGATATGACCGCGCTGGGCAGGTCGTTCCACGGTTACCAGTGCGATTTTTCACTACCGTTTTTTTGGATCGCCAGGCCGTCTACAAGTTCATCACGCAAGCGAAGTCGGATCATCCGTCGATCGACATTCTGGTCAACACAGCGGGGACAATCCTTCGCAAACCGACAGCCGAGCATTGCGGTGACTATTGGGACGAGGTGATGGAAGTGAACCTGAACGCTCCGTTCGCGCTCGCTCGCGAATTCAGCAAGGACATGGTCCAGCGAGGCAGCGGCAGGATTTTCTTCACGGCTTCGCTGCTGACTTTCCAAGGCGGAATCACGATCGCCGGTTACGCAGCCAGCAAGGGTGGAATTGGCCAACTGACGATGGCACCTGCCAACGAATGGGCTGGTAGAGGCGTGAATGTCATCGCGATCGCACCCGGCTATCCTTGCGACCGACAACACGGAAACCCTGCGTGAAGACCCCGTGCACAGTAAACGCATCCTTATTCGCATCCCTGCCGGTCGATGGGGCCCGTTGCTTTCTTAGCATCGGATGCCGCGAACTATGTTCACGGTACAACCTTGCTGGTCGATGGATGAGCCGCTAAGCCGCCCAATTCCTGTTCTTAACGGACTCATTTTCCCTCGGGAAGAAGGCGTCTTGCTGCTGCGTTTCATCGTCCCGATAAGAAAGTTTTACATGAACGAGCGAGTTACAAATCGCTACCCAGTGCACACGACCACTGGTACCACGTCAGACGAAACGATTTTGACTTGGTGTTGATGCAAGTTGGCCGAAACCGGCTTTGGCAAAAAAGACTCCCGCTCAAGATGCGGTTTCCTGATCAGATTCCGGATCCGGAACGGCGGGGTCTTCGGGGGCTCGTTTTCGCAGTTTTCGCTGCAAACTGCGGCGGTGGATGCCCAGACGCCGGGCCGCCTCGCTAATATTGCCGCCACAATCGCTCAGCACGCGGTGGATGTGCTCCCATTCGTTTCTGGCAAGCGACGGCGCGGGAAACGCGATCGCCCCATCGGGAACGGACGGTTCGTCGCCACGCATGAAGGCGGAAAGAATATCGTCGGCGTCGGCCGGTTTGCTGAGGAAATTGACCGCGCCGGCTCGAACAGCATCGATCGATGCCGGGATGCTGCCGAAACCTGACAAGATGATGACGCGAGTTTCCGGTGCAATCTGCAGCAACTTTCGCAACAGTTCCAGCCCGCTGCGCCCAGGCATTCGCAGGTCCAACACGGCCAAGTCGGTCGGTCGCCTGCGAAACACGTCGACCGCCTCGTCAAAGTTGCCGGCGGTTTCGACTCGGAACCCACGCTGTTCCATTGCCAGCGACATGCGTTCACGCAGCACCAACGTGTCGTCGACCAGCAGAATACTGGTCGCTGCGACCGTGCGGGCGTTGTAAACAGGGTCACCGCTGGTGGTCGGTTGAGTCATCATATCGGCTGGATTGCGTGGATCGAAGCGATGAGTGTACGGGAGCGGGTCAATCGCACCAGTCTAATCTAACTTCTAAAAAAAGGCTTGGGCTGGTGGCTCGACCGAGGGGGCAATGTCTCGGTATTTTTTGAATCCGGTGAATTCGAGTCGTGATCCAGTGGTGGCGTTCGCTGCAACGGCAACGAAACATCGACTTCGGTCCCCTGCCCTTTGGATGACCGAAAGTGGATGGTTCCCCCTAACTGAGAAACAACGTTTTGGGTCAAGAACAATCCGAGCCCAATGCCTCGGCCGGGCTCTTTTGTCGTGAAAAAGGGATCGGCGGCGCGGCCAAGGACTTCTTCGGACATTCCATCGCCTTGATCGATCACCGACAAAATCAAATGCCCCGCTTCGATTTTGCTAGACAGGTTGACTCGCTCTTGTGATTCGCTGGCATCAAGGCCGTTGTGGATCAAGTTGCGGATTGCCTGCGCGACGGCTTCTTGCGGCAGCCACAGAGGATGATTCTCGAGTGATTCGCTGCCGTCGGCGACGTCGACGCGATGGGGGTCGCGAATGCCCTCCAGTGTGCAGTCGATCAATTCGCCGACGGTCGTCTTGTTCCAGCGATGAGCCATCGAGTCGCCGGCGGCGCTGCGCATACGATTAAGAATCTGGCGGCACATCTCCAGCTGGCCGTCGATCAGTTTCAGGTCCGTATCAACGGTCTTCGGTTTATCACAGTCTTCGAGGTGACGTGACATTTCGCGAACAATCACGTCGATGGTCGAAAGCGGTGTCGCCAATTCGTGCGCCGCTCCTGCCGCGAGCGTCGTCAGTCCCTCCAGACGCTGGTCTTTTGCCCGCGCCAATTGTGTGTGCCGTAATTGTCGTTCACGTTCTTGCAACTCTCCCGACGTTCGCGTGACAAAGTACGTGACGACAATCGCGCAAGCGGCGAATGCCAATAGTAATCCGATCGATCGGATGTCCGACCCGTGTCGCACGCCGTCCCCGCTGATTGCTTGGACCGGTTCGGAAAACAGCAGCAGAAACGTGTATCCGACAATTGCCAATCCTGTCATCGACCACGCCGCACGTGGCCGGATCATCACGCCGCCGACGGCGAGGTTGACGAAGTAGAAAAAGCTGAACGGATTGTCGACGCCGCTGCTGAAATGCAGCATGCCCGTCAGCGTCGCCAAATCCAGCAACATCAGCCCTTGCGCGACTTGGTGCATCAGTGGGTGTTCTGCGTCGCTCTCTTCGACGATTCCGTCGGGGTTATCACCCGAGGCATGCGGAAGACTGTGAAGCCAGACGCCGTAGATCAGGTTCGTAAACGCGGTCAGCGCGACTAACGCCAACAAAGGACCGTAGCGCAACGGAATGCTGGTCAGCGTCGCGGCCGCAAGGATCGTTAGCAATTGACCGGCAACGGCAAAGGACCGCAAATGCAGCAGCCACGTCGACGTACCGATACGGGCCGGCAAGATCAGAGGCAGCGGAATTGCGTCCCGCGACGTGACGGCGTCGTCGATGGAGGAAGAAGAGTTGATTGACGCCAAGGATATTCGCTCACAGTGAGTGACTCGCTAATTCATTTCGCGTCGACTCAATTCATCACGCAGCTGCGCCGCCAGCTCGTATTGCTCTTTTTCGACGGCCGCGTTGAGTCTTTCTTTTAGCGTTTGCCCAACCGCATATTCGGTTCGCAGCGATTCGCGCAATTCGATCAGCCGGACGACCAATTCGTCGTCGTCGAAATGCTCTTCGGCGTCGTGCGCGACAAAGAACTTACGCATGGTTTCGAGTCCCAAATTGATCGCTTGGACCGCTTCCTCGGGAGTGTTCTCGTCCAGTTCGCCGAGCGCTTGGGCCTGTGTGCGGTGAAACAGAACAAACGGTCGATACTGCTCGTGCGCAGCCGTCCATTCTTCGTCGCTGCTCATTTCGCTTGACAGGTCCATCAATCGCAGCGTGTGATCGGCATCCATCACCGCGCGATGGTAGTACTGCAGTCGCAACCAGCAGATGCGGCGATGGTAAAACTGCATGAACTCGCGATCGACTTCGGTGCATTCGGCGTCATCGAGCTGATGATCGGGCTCTTCCAAGCGGAGCGCCAGCAGGTGATCCAAATACGTCTCGCTATCGTCGAACTGGATTCCGTCGGGCCGGCCGGTCGTCTCCATTTGCAATACGCCCATGTCGACGCGCATCTGAATCACATCGCGACCGTCTTTTCCTTTGACCAAACGCACATTTAGCGTGTTCGGGTCAAATTCCCAGTCTTGCAAGATATCGTCAAAGTGTGGTTGTCGCTTCATCAATCCATTCGTCGCCGCAGGTGCAATGGTGGCAGGTACTGAATCGCAATTCGAAATCAATGTCCGCCTACGATCTCGCAGTATAGCAGCGGGTATTTTGGTTTAAAGCGATAGCAGCCCAGAAGAGTTTAGTCTTCGTTTTTTGGTCGCCGACGGTTCTGCTTTTTCTGGGATTGCTGCTTTTTTTGGTCCAGGCGGCGGCGCTGACTGCCAAGCGTCGGACGCGTCGGTTTTCGACGCTTGGGGGCCGATTGGCAACTGAGCAGCATTTCAACGAGTCGGCTGCGGACATCCGCAAGGTTTCGGCCCTGGTCGCGATACTTTTCGCTGTGCAGCACCAGTTCGCCTTCACGGTTGATCCGGTTCGAAAATCGCGACAAAAATCGCGATCGCCAGGCTGCCGACAGTCCTGCGCAATGCTGCGGTGACCAGCGCAGCGTTACCTTGGAATTGACTTTGTTGACGTTTTGCCCTCCGGGCCCGCTGCTGCGTGCCGCTGAAAACGTCAGGTCTTTTTCCGCGATTGTCAGGCGCGGACTTACATAAAGATCAGCCATCATCCAATTCTGTTACGCTTTTCGTTTGTTCTTTTGTCTTCACCGGTTCTATTCGATTCCAAACTTTGATGAAACGCCACGTCGCCACAATCCGCTGCTCTTTTCGTTCGGCAAACGGTTCTTTCCCGCTTGTTCGATCGGTATGTCGGTTTGCTCTCTTGCTAGCGATCGCATGTTTATGCGACCCAGGAAACGCTTTTGCTCAGACGGATACTCCGTCGGCACCACCATCTCGATCCGTCAATCGGCCCCAACTCGGCGATCGGGCCCATGCTGGCGACTGGCCACGATTCCTTGGTGAAAATTTTGACGGGGTCACGACAACTTCTCCAGAATCAATCGACTGGACCGCGGCACCACAGACGGTTTGGTCGCTTTCGGTCGCTGATGGTTACGGAATCGGATCGGTCGCGGACGGTCGCTATTTCCAATTCGATGCCGTGGTCAAACCGCAAGGAGATCCGCAGCAATACCAATCGGCCGAACGGCTTCGCGCGATCGACTTGGCCACCGGCGAGCAGTTGTGGGCCAGCGAACAACCATTCGTCTATCAAGATATGTTGGGTTATGAGAATGGTCCGCGCAGCAGCCCGACCATCGATGGCGATTCCGTTTTCACACTTGGCGTGACGGGACGATTGACGTGTCGCGACGTCAGCGACGGCACGATTCGGTGGACGGTCGATACGAACGAAGCATACGGCGTCGTTCAAAACTTTTTCGGCGTCGGCGCATCACCGTTGATGCTCGATGGTCGGCTGATCGTCATGGTCGGGGGCAGTCCACCAGAAGACCAGCAAGTCGGTCCGATGCAGCTTGATCGTGTATCGCCTAACGGATCGGCGATGGTCGCGTTTGATCCTGCAACCGGCAAAGAACTGTGGCGCTGTGGTGATGATTTGGCTAGCTACAGCAGTCCGCGACCGATCAACGTGGATGGCGAAACGTTGGTGATCGCATTCTTGCGATCCGGACTGATGGCGGTTGACCCTGCCGCCGGCAAAGTTCGCTGGACTTACAAACATCGCGCCAGAATTCTCGAAAGTGTGAACGCGATGATGCCCGTTGTGCGAGACAACAAAGTCTTGATCAGTGAATGCTACGAAGTCGGAAGTGCGTTACTTGAGGTCACCGCGAAGCAATGCAA
Organism: uncultured Pirellulaceae bacterium; assembly: GCA_963975425.1. GTDB lineage: Bacteria > Planctomycetota > Planctomycetia > Pirellulales > Pirellulaceae > CAXBGS01. The sequence goes on along the minus strand of CAXBGS010000016.1, from coordinate 176,119 downwards.
GGAAGTTTGGAAGGATCCGCCACGTGACCGGCGTGCTCAATCATTGAGGGCACACTGGGCGACGCCCGTGCTGGTCGGCGACTGGTTGTACGGTTGCAGCGGGCGAAACGCGCCCGACAGCGATTTTCGCTGCATTGCATTTGATACCGGTGAGGTCATGTGGAGCGATCCTCGCAGGATCCGGTCTTCGGTCACGCGCGTCGGCGACCACTTGTTGGTGCTGGAAGAACGCGGACTGATGCAGGTGATCAAGCCTGATCCGGCGGAGCTAAAAGTCGTATCGGAATGGAACTTGGCCGAAACGTCGAACGATCGCAAAGGGCTGCAGTACCCGTGTTGGGCCGCACCTGTTGTGATTGGCAACGATGTCTTGGTTCGCGGCACCGATCAGGTACTGTGTCTGCGTTTCCCCGAGAAATAAGCCGATCGTCGAGACACGGGGTGAACGGGGCATCGGGAATGTACCCGGTGTCTTTCCGTAACCGGTTCCTGCCATCGCAGGAGCCATCGAAATGCAAACAAACTTTCCCAAGCAAACTCGTGAGGATTCCGACAATGACGATCGAGACGGCAATGATGTTTTTCGGCTGGTGTACCGTGATCAACTTCGGCATCCTCTTTCTCGCGGCGGTTTCACTAGCCGCGCTGCGAAAGAAAATCTTGCCCATCCATGCGCGTCTGTTCGGCCTCGATGAAGCTGTGCTAACGCAGTGCTATTTCCAATATCTCAGCCAGTACAAGATCGCCGCGATTGTATTAAGCCTAGTGCCGTACTTGGCGCTAAAGTTGATGTCATAGCGTGTGACGGTTGCCCGGCGAGTTTCCTGTTGCTTGCGAGTTTGCTGTCGCTTGTGGCTGACCCGACTCTAGCGACGTCGACGAAGAACGACGCTGCAGACTGAGCCAATTGTCAGGGCGAATGCGCTGCCGGGTTCCGGAACCGCTGCGATCGTCAACTGCGCAGGATTGAATGCCAACTCCGTGATGTACTCTTCGCCGAAATCGACATCGACGACCATGCCGTTACCGGGATTGACCCCTCCGGTGTTGTTTGAATTTTCGATTCGCCCGGTTCCGTCCGCGTTCAGCCGAAACCGCGGCGGATGATAACGCCCCGTTCCGACCTCGCGAGCGTGGAATTCAAAGATGGGATCGAGCCCGGTCAATTCATCGACCTGCAAGCCGTCGGACAAGTCGGCCATGGCTGAGACCGTAAATGCCATGCTGCTGCCTTGACTATAGAACTCATTGCCGACAATCGAGCGCACCAATGAAAACGCCGGAAAACCGGATGGTGTCGGCGAAGTCAAACTTCCCATGACGCTGTAGTCGATCCTGGTGATCGCCGGATTGACGTAAGAGACGCCCGCAACGATGTCATCGACGATCTCGATTTCAAAGTCGAACGTCGCAACGTTATTGAAAGTCGTCGTGAGTCCAAAATCGGACGAGCTGAAGGATAGAACCGCAGCACGCGTTGGTGCCGTCGGGGTGATCAGCGAGATGCCGCAAATGGCGACAGCAAGAGCCATGATCCGCTTGATACACATGGGACACTTCTGGTGGTTGGATTTCATAAACGGCGTCCGATTTAGCGGCCGTCATCGTAGCCGATCTGATGACAATGCAGTGCCGGAAAAATTCCGAGTCGGTTTCCTGGATCGCTCGGTAACCCGTTTTAGCCGCTGGAGAGGGGGGCTGAGGTCTTAATTGGTTGGCACTTTCCACCACATCGAAAAACCTATCACACCTAAGATTCCGAGTGTCTAAGATACAAAGACCGATAGTTTCGCATCACTGACTCGCTTTCGAACCGGTTACATGAATTTTCATCCCCTCAAGTTCCTTGTGTTTGTTTGCGTGTCGCTTGCCAGCGTGACTTCGTCCAGCGCGGGGGTCATCGGTTTCAACTTCTCGCAAGATGGATACGAAGAGGGCGCTAGTGTGACCGGGATGTTCGTCGGTGAGGACTTGGACATGAACGGTCAACTGAGCTCGTTCACGGGCGAAATCACCGACTTCATGATGGACTTTAGCGGCAACTCGTTGGTCCCCGCTTTCTCGGCCGGTTCAGCCGACTTGTTCGGATTGGTCTACGACCTCAACGAAGGCCCGGTACTGGGTGACGGAGTTCTGGGAGACATCGAGGGAATCGGAGTGACGGTTATCGGAAACGGCTTTACCTTCACAGCAGGCGCTGGGCCGGGGCCATTTCCAGGCGGCATGATCAGCACGTTTGCATCGGCCAGTTCGACACTGAACAACGTCATCGTCACCCCCAAACAGCTTGTGGTTCCCGAGCCGGCAAGTCTTGCCATTTGGGGTGCGATCGCCCTATTGGGAACGACCACCACGCGTCGCCGTCGTCGCTAGAGACAAATCGTCTGATTGAACTCGAGGTACGCGAATCTTAGCCCGACGCGCACGCAAGGTTTTGCGGTCGTGATCCAATGCGATCCCGTTGGATGCGTCGATACCGATAGCGAATCGGCAGACGCAAAGAAGCCGGGCGCAAAGAAGGCAGGCACTATGAACTCGCACGGCTAGAAAGAATTTGCGTGCTGAACGCAACCCTGTCGCCGCGCGTGTGCTGGCGACTGTTGACTAGGCAGCGGGGGGCTGCCGTCCACGCTGCGTTCAGCCGATGTCGGCCACACGATCGTTTCGACGTGCTCCGACCCGGTCGCCTGCTTCAAGTGAGTTATTGCTTGTCCCACCACCAAGTCGACTGATCGCTGTTCGAGATGGCGGACGTTTTCGCACTCGCGAGCGATGCATCGATTTCTTGTTTCTGGACAACGACAAAGCCATTGATGTCGACACCGCCCGATGCCGTGACGACCCAACCGCTGCGACCGCGGACAAAGCTGCATTGTGGCTCGACCGCTTTGGGCTCGGCGAATTTGACCGGCGTGTGATAATCGCTTTTTTCTCTCAACACACTGAGGTCGATACCGGCCTTCTGATCGAGTCGCTCTTGCGTGATCAGCGTCGCGACGACAGTCAGGTCGATGACGTTTCGCAGGTCCGCAAAGACCGGCATTTCCTTGGAAAGACGGTCGAATTGTTCCGTCATTTTCTGCGCCCAAAGGGCTGCTGTCTTGTCGCTGTTTGCGGCACCTTTGACCGATCCGTCTTTGCCGATGACATCCTGTTCGGTTTCCGTTTTCACGCCTTGGCCGGACAGTTTCCAAGCCATGCCGTCTTCGCTTTTTCGCAGCGTGTCATAGTTGCATGCCATCCACCAACGCGGGTTTTGATTCGCATTGTGGCGAGCATTTTTGGCCATCTGCAGATAGCTGGGTAACTGTTTGATCGGCGACGCGACGATTCCCATCGCGATGCGTTTCATTTCGTAATCCGCCGCGACCAACGTGCGCGCGAAGTGCGTGTCGGCTTGGACACCGGCCAGTTGAATCATTTGCGGTCCGAACGCTTGCTTCATCGACTCTTCGTAGATCGATGGATTCTGGCCCGATTGCAATTTGATACGCCGCAGAAGTTGTTGCAACCGCTGGCGTCCTTCGTCGGTCGGTTCGATCGAGCAAGAAATCCCACCGTTGCGCGCCGTTTCGACCGATTGCATCGCCACGATCAAATCATCCAGTTGCATGACGGCTCCGCCGGTAACGGTCCCGACCACCGAACCGTCGTTCAACAGTTTCCAAGGCTCAGCGGGACCAGCGATCACAATATCTTGGTTCTCTTTGTCAACAAAAACGTACTGGACGCGTTGCAACCCCGCCAGAAACGAAATCGATTCGGGCAATGGTTTGCCGGTCGCATGGTTATCGCGAATCGCTTGCTGTAATCCCTTCAGCGAGACCATCCGCATCTCAACCGCCTCGGCCATCTCGCCTTCGGGCGCTTGGACGACCACTCGCATCAAATTCGCCAGTTCTTGTTTCTCATCGATCGTTGCCGTGCGGACGATACCGGATGAATCGATCATGACCCCACCGACACTCCGACCGCCTTGCCCACCGAAGCCGCCACCGCTGGCCGTTGGCAATTCAATCGTCGGAGCGCTGCAGATCAATGCAACCGCTAAAACGGCTGTCGCATGGGCTGAGAGATTACGGGTCATACGAATGAAACCGATTGCCATCGATAGTTACTCCGAGGAGCGCGTGACCACAACGGCGACGTTGGGGCGCGAATGATTGAAAGGTTAAGTGAAGCGAATCCGGCGGCACCCCGGCCGTGTCGGACAGTCAGGTCATCCGGCAGCGTCAGGATACGAGTCCGAATCGTCGGGCCGGTTCAGCAGCGAACGAAACGAGAACTTACGCTAAATTAGACTCAATCAAGGATAGTTGCGATAAACGCCCGTCGCAACAGAAGTCTGGTCTGAAACACAGTCTGCCTCGAAGTCGACGGCAGGCCCACTTGGTACCCATCGAATCGATACCGCACGTTGAAAAACAACGATTCTGCAACCGAATCTCACAAAGCCCGCTCTGCCGAAGGTGCCTACTTGGTCCTGCAGTCGGCTGACCGCTGGAGCGACGTTTTTCGGCTTTCGGCGCCGGCCCAGGCGGTGATCGGCAGGGCTTCATCCGGCCAAATTGTGCTGCGCAGCGACCAGGCCAGCCGCCAACATGCTCGGATTGCCTGGATTCCCGACCGCGGGGATTCGCGGCAATCCAGCGACGCGGACGGTCGAAATGGCGGCAGTTGGGCGATCGAGGACCTGAAAAGTCGCAATGGAACGTTCGTCAACGGCCAGCGGCTGCAACAGCGGCAAACTCTCTCGGACGGTGACATCATCGAAGTCGCCGGCTTCGAAATCCATTTCACGCGAAAAATCGAAGGCGGTGCCCGACCGCCGGCGGAATCGGGCGCAGCCGCCCAACAAGCCACCGAAGACCAGGTCACGATGGAGATGGACCCCGAGTCGATCACCGATCGGCGCCGCGAAAGCAAGTATTTGCATGGTGCGACGGTTCGCAGTGATTCGATGTCCGCCAGCGGACCGCTGCTGAAGTTGGCGTTCCAGCTGGCGCGTTGTGAATCGGTCATTGAATCGGTCGAGACCACTCTGGATCATCTGTGCGAACACATCCAGACGAACGTCGTGGGGATCTACGCCTGGGATGCCGGTCCCAAACTGCCGCAGCCCAAGCCGTCCGGTTTTCCGCTGGTTGCGACACGGCAGTCCGGTAACAAGAGCTATCGACGTCCACCAGAATCACTTGTCAACGCCATCGCCGCCGAGGAAGGTCAAGCGATTTTGGCGAGAAACGTTTGCGGTGATGACCAAATGGCCGGTCACAACAGTCGCGGCGAATTCGATGTGGAAAGCTTGATCCTGGCACCGGTACGTGATCAGCAATCGACCTTGCGCGGCATGATTCATCTGACAACAACCGGTGACCAACGGCCGCTGGAGAGCGATGATCTGGAATTCGTGGTTGCCGCTTGCGAAATCCTTGCCGAATCTCTCGTTAGTCAATCCGAGCGAAAATCACTCGATCGGACCATCCGTCGGTCGCGGCAAAAAATCGAACAACTTCAGCAGCAGTTGGGCGACAAAGTGCAAATCGTCGGCAACAGCGATGCGATCCGAAACGTTGTCCAGCAGATCTCGCTCGCCGCGCCCACCAGCACGACAGTTTTGGTTCGAGGTGAATCGGGAGTCGGCAAAGAACTGGTTGCCGCAGCTCTGCATCATGCCAGCGGGCGAAAAGACGGCCCGCTGATCTGTATGAACTGTGCCGCGCTGTCGCCGTCTCTGTTAGAGAGCGAACTATTCGGACATGAAAAAGGAGCCTTCACCGGAGCCACCCAGCGCAAGCTGGGGAAGTTCGAAACGGCCGACGGTGGCACACTGATGTTGGACGAAATCGGTGAAATGAGTGCGGAGATTCAAGCGAAGTTTTTACGTGTCTTGGAGGGCCATCCCTTTGAACGCGTCGGAGGTCACGAACCGATCAATGTCGACGTTCGTGTCGTCGCGGCAACGAATCGAGACTTGCAATCGATGGTTCGTGAGGGAGCCTTTCGGCAAGACTTGTTCTATCGGCTGCACGTGCTCGAGATCATCGTGCCACCGCTGCGACAACGTGAAAAAGATTGCCTGATGCTGGCTCAGTTTTTCCTCGACCGATTCAATCGCGAAATGGGCCGCAGGATCGAAGGGTTCACAACGGCTGCCAAAAAGCGATTGCTACATTACCACTGGCCCGGCAATATCCGCGAACTGAAAAACGTGATCGAACGAGCGGTCGTGCTGAATACTGCCAATGTCATCGACGACGCCGATCTGCTTTTGTCGCCTGCGGTCAAAGGTGGGCCGGGCGGCGAATCATCGCATCGCGAACCCGTCGAAACCTCGTTAGCCGAGCTCGAGGAATCGCATATCCGCCGTGTTCTAACTCACACCGACGGCAATAAGTCTCGCGCGGCATCCATCTTGGGCATCGAACGCAGCACGCTTGACCGCAAACTGAAACGCTTTGCCGCCGACGGCTAGTCACAATGCGCGCTTGACGTTGGCGCTTGCTTGCACGCTTGGCGTTGGCACTCGTTGCTGGCTCACATTACTTGGGATTCGCCTGGATCACGACGCGGACCTTGTATTCGTCTTGGTATTGCGTGGGAGTGTAGCCAACGTTTTCGGCGATCCGGCTGGGACGCCGATCGTTGTCGTGCCAGTCCAATCGCAAGTTGTAACCGTCGTGCGCCCATTCCTTTCGCCGCTTGACGTCGAGTTTCGTTTGATCGATTCCTTCGATTTCAACGACAATCTCGTCTGTCCCGTCGCCGAAACGAAAACCGTTACCTTCGAGCGTGACGAGGTGGGAAGGCGAAAAATGCCAGCCGACATAGACGTCTCGGTCGGCGCGAATCGTATCAATGATCTCCAGCCGCTTTTCGCTCGGATCGAACCGAAAGGTCGCCCGAGCATGCTTGATCTTTCCATTGATCGGTGACTTGAGGACCGTGGTCAACAAGTCGCTGTAGTCGCGATCCCACGTCCAGATGCCATCGACTTCGACAGGACCGCCGGTGCCCACCAAGTACACCGAGTCATCACGCACGGATTCATCGTCTTTTGCTCGATCGGAAGACCAATAGGGATGATGGCAAGCCAGGTTGGGCCACATGCTGCGGTCCGCGATGAACGGTTCTCCGTTCTTGTTTCGGGAGGCGAACTGCACTCCGTTTGCGAAGCCACCGACGATGTAGCTGCGATTGGCTTGTGCATCGACCAGTCCGATCTTGCCGATGCAAAACGAAAGGCAGCGTTCCTCCGGTGCAATTCGGTAGTTTTCAAGGTCACGATTGACGAACCACATTCGAAACGTCGAATCGGGTTCGGCCGGATTCTCGCGGTAATGCCATCTCGATCCTACCTGCCTGACCGTCGGGACGGGTTCGGGTGCAAGCGGCTGCGTCGGTGGGCCGGCCATGCACTGGAATTCCAGCATCTTATTGCTCGGGGGTGCGTCGGCGATGCACCATTGGTACAAGCCCGCCAGACCCTCGTCTTCGCAAAGTTTTCCCATGATTTGAATCATCGCCGCGAAGGTCGGTTCGAACCCTGTTTTCGAAACAGAAGCGTCCTGTTCGAATACCAGGCCTCGTGACCGCGTCTGCAGGTATCGTGATTTCGAAACCATTTTCCAGTGACCGTTGGTGGCCGTATCGACCGCTCGGAACTGAACGATCGCCGAGCTTGCGAAGTACCCCTCGTAGCCGCCAAAGCTGGGATAGCCGATGTTCTGTCCCATTTCTCGGCCGCCACCTTTGCGTCCGACCAACGACATCACATTTGCGAACCGAAACGGTGAGTAGATCGAGTCAGGCGATTCGACCGGTTGGCCGATCTTGGCGAGGTGTTCTCGCGCCCACCGCGTCGATTCTGCTGCGGGATTCACATCGCAGACGCATAAGGCCAATAAGGTGTAAACCATGTCGGCGTGTTCGATATGCGGATCATTTGCCCAATAGCCGCTAGAGCGGAACCCGCCAGATATTTTGTAGGCATCCATGATGCCTCTGCAGTGTTGATATGCGGATTCAAACTCGTCGAGATTTTTCCAGCGAATCCAATCCAGCGAGAATACCGCCGACAGCAATCCGCGGGTTCGGTACGGCATGTCGACGCGTCCAACAAACGGTTGCTGCGCAAACCCGGCGCGCGCCTGATCCATCAATGCCTGCGCCTTATCAACATCACCGAGTTGTTGGTGATAATGCGATAGCAGCGCATAGCAGTGCGGGCCGGTGGCAGTCTTTTCGAGGGTTACCGCAAGCGTCGCGTCGAAATTGGTTGCCGGGTCTATCTCGCGAGAAATCCACAACCGCTTGACGCACACCTCCGATTCCGATTCCGCTGCCGGGACAAGCGATCGGATCAAGTCATCCGGGCTGGGAGTATCCATCCACCACTGGTCCAGCGGCGGAACTTCGGGCTCTTGCGGTTGCAGGGTTTCGATATTGGTGGTTCCGTCCTGTCGATCGGATTGTGCGTAGGTATACGACGGCTTGGTGTCGCAACCGCACAGCGGCCACATCATCGGTATCGCCAAGGCATGCCATACGAATCGTTTGCCTGCGGCGGCGAACAAAATTTTCCTCGCGATCGAAAACGGAAACATGCGAATTATCCAGTGAATTGAAACGCAACTTGGACAAACTCTTTCGTCGCGGCAACCGGGACAAGCGTTCGTGCAAAGGATTGGCTGTAATCGTGAAAAGCACGGTACTCGTGCATGACGCTATAGAACTCATCAAAGATAAGGATATCACCAGGTTCTAAAAATCGATCGAGTTGTGCCAACACATAAAGCGTTGCCGAATAAAGATCCGAATCGTTGTGAATCACAAGTCTGCCGTGCCGGTGAAACGCGTCCAGGAATCCGGGCAGCGATTCTTGAAACAGTCCTTTGACGAAACGGACCCGGTCGTCCGGCACCGAGGGGATCGCACCCGCTGTGTCAAAATGGCCCGAAGAAACGACGCGTCCGCCGTCTTTCCATTCTTCCGGCAATCCCGTGAACGTGTCAAAGCCGATCAATTGTGAATCGGGATGAGAATGCGTCTTCGCCCAGTGTTTGATGCTGCTGCCGCGAAAAACGCCAAACTCTAAATAGTCAATCGCGTCATCGCCGATGATGTCAGCATTGATGTATTCGTAGAGTTGTTCGCGAGTGTCAAATTGTCGAAAACCGGCGACTTTTAGCGTTTCGCATTTCCACGCGTCGAAGTTCGGCCGGTAGGCCAGAAAACGCAAGAACTCGCTATCGGGCACGGTCTTGGCGAAAACGGATTTCAAAGCTTGGCGAATCATCAATCGTGTATTCTCGTTCTTTCCACGAATTCACATGAATCGGATTCGACGAATGATTCGCGTCGTGTACTGTGATCGGCCGTGTTGGTGGCGGTCAATGGTACACCGAAATTGGTGATGGATCCCCCGGCGTCCAGGCAAGTTTTGATCGTGGCGTCCAGTTGTGGTGGTGTGATCCCGTATTTGCTTGGCTCGTCGGCAACGTCGTGGGTGTAAAAGACCGTCCAACCGCTGTTCTTCACGGTTTTGGCCACTAACGCTTCAACCGCCCGTTGGCAAAACGTTCGTGTGTATAGTCGATTGGCGCGCACAAGTCCGCGGTCGACACGATGCATGTTGACGCCGGGATACGTTGTGCGCGCCGCATCGAAAAAATCACTCGCGAATTTCCTTGCCGACCGAGTCACGTCACCGTAGGGATACGAGAAAGAAGCGGCGCGATAGCCGATGACATCGGTGATGATTTCAGCCGCATGCAATGCGTCGTTTCGATACAAGTCCAGTTTGATTCTGCTCGCCCCGGCATGACTGAAAGTATGTGATCCGATTTCGTGTCCACGATCCGACAGTTCCAAGGCCTGTTCCGGTGTGACGTAGCGTTGTTTGGGATGGGCGACAAATTTGCCGCACAAAAAGTAAGTGCCCGTGCACTCGTTTGCTTCTAGAATTTCGGCCCCCCGTGTGAACGAACTGACGGGGGCGTCATCGAATGTGAACGAGAACGTTGGCCGCGCCAGCATCAGCGGTATTGGCTCTGCGTGACCGAAACTCACATAGCACTCTTTTAGTCGGTTTCGGAGCAAGGCGCATGATTGACGCGCACGAGATTGCGGTCGAGACATTGAAATGATTCTCCAGCGAGGAAGAAACAAGATGCATGCTCGTCACATGACGAGGCGCTCAGGTCATCAAACACTTGGCCGGCCGCCGCGTTTCTGGGCGTTGGGTGAAACGATACGTGCAGCCCCATCGCGCCGGTGTTCATTGCTTGTTCGTACAGCCACCAAAGAAAAAAGTGCTCGACTCGTTTTGACTGGACTCGGCAGCTCAGTGCGAATTCGCTGACAATCCGTTCGTCGTCTACTTGTTCAGTGATGGCGATCCCAACGGTTCCGTAGTCACCGAATCGGTCGCGACAAGTTGCCAAATAGATATGAGAATCAGGTTGTAAGCTGATCTCTTTCAATTCTTCTTGTGAATACCGTGTCCCGGAAAAGTTCAATTGGTTCGTCCGCGTTACGAGTTCAAAACTACGCTGCAGATCGGCTTCCGCCATTTCTCTGATTTCCATCTCTAGTTCACAGGAAACGAGGAACTGTTCGTAGTCGTCGAATTCGTTCGCAACCGACGCACGCGTTTCTGCGGCCTGATAGCTTTGGCGTCGTGAAGCACCTTCCTGAGAAACGACTGGATTGAGGTTTGCGTGCGACATCGCCAATTCGATGTCGTCCGGGTGCAGGCATCGGATCGTTGGCACCGAAGCGGAAACCTCGGCTCTCTCGAATTCCGAATCATCCACAAACAACACAGAGTCGGCGTTGATATTCAGGTCCGCAATGATCGCTTTTGCGTTGCCGCTTTTGGGCTGCCAGTTGATTTTCGAGAAAACGAAAAAGTCCCAGATTCCCAGTCGCTGCAGCGTTCGCTTGGCGAACTCGTGGTCGTTCTTGCTTGCAACGCTTTGTACGATCCCACGCGAATCAAGCGTTTTGATCGTGTCGAGAATGAACGATTTCGCGTGAATATGATTTTCGCCGTCTTCGGTCAGCACGCCATCCCATACCGTGTTGTCGAGATCCCAGATGACAGCTTTGACCGGTTTGCCCGAAAGTTGCTTGTCGATGTGAGGCGGCCGTGGGCGACTGAAATTTTCGTTCTGCGGTAATCGACGAATGAACGCCAAGGTCGAAAAACAGAATACGCGTGTCTGTTCTGTTTCGTCGCCAAGGTTTGGATCGATGGCGATTGAGAATCCGGTTGCCGACCGAAACACCTTTTCAAATCGCGAATACGGAACTTCGACAAAATTCCAACCTTGACGCAATGGTGCCAGATGCTGTGTACGCAGTTTGGGTTGGTTTTTTGCTGAGAAACTGATTGTGATCGGTGCGGGCGAAGACTCGTGAGCGTAAACCTGGGCGACAAAATGCGTGGGGGACGCAGAAATGCGCGAACTCGATTTGCTATTGGCAATGCGCTGTTTGAATCGACGCACCAGTCTGGCAACAATCGCTTTGCGAGAACCCAACGCGATGTTCCGCGTAACACGGTGCGTGGCGAGTGATTCGGCAGCGGAAACGAGTCGTTGCATTCGAGACGCATGCTTGACGGGTACGAGCGCGCGTTTTCCGTAAGCAAAGAGACGCCCCCAGCGTTTGAACTCAATGCGTACGATTGGCAATCGATCGGGAACCGTTTCCCGGATCAGTTGGATACCGTTCTGGAACCGTCGGCACTTCCCATCGTTGCGCGGTTGATAGAGCGTACACGTCTGGAAACAGGCCGGCATCGCACACTCGGTGCAATGCTCTTCCCATGGCAAAAGAGAAATCGCTTCAACGTCTTTCAGCCACGCCGTGGGCGGATCCTCGGCCGGCAAACATGCGTTTGAGTTGGGGTGATCGGAAACGATTTCGAGTTCAAACATTGCCAGATCAGATCGGATCAAGCGAAGCGGAAATGTTGTTTCGACGCGTTGTTGCGGTACGTCTGCCAAGACGTCAATGCGAGGTGAATCCACTCGGTTCGTGGACCCGCCGTGGTGACGGTTTCGAGGGCCCGCCTGTATCGGTCATAGTGATCAATTCCTTTTTGTCGACAACGAATCCTATCGGTCAACGACAAGTCGTTTTACGCCAATGATGTTCGTGGTCGATTCGTTCTCGCTTGCCGGTGTCGCCAAGGCAAGGCCTGACGGTCTCAAGCGACAGTCGAGGTAACTGGCAATGCCTGCACTTAATTGAATCGTTTCGTCCACGACGCGTCACCTGCTGGTGAACGACAGGCGACGCCCTAAGCTAAGTGTGGGACGGACGGAACGCAACCAAAGTTTTGATCAACACGGCAAGACGTTCAGTCATTCTTGTGTCGGAAGTTGCGAAACCACGGCGAGGGGACCACTAAAAACGTATCAGCCCATCGAAAGTCTGCAGAAGTCGACCGATCAGCGACTTTGGTTCGGCATCGATCAACGCTTGTGCAGCAGCACCGATCGTGAGGGGCAATTCGGTGTCGGCTAGTGAGATTCGCACCACATAAGAGGTCGCTCGCGGTTCATCTCGTCGGATCGAAGCGGGATCGTCATGCCGTGATGCGTTACGTTCGGGACGCCAGTGATCGGTGTCAATGCTGGTGACGACACCGTCGATCGTGTGCGATGGCAGAGCGTCCAGTGTCAGTAGAACACTGGCGCCAATGTCGATTTCTTGTACTTTGCTTTGCGTCAGGATCAATTCAGCGGCCCAGTCGCCTTCGCTGGCAATGCTGAACAGTTCCGTGCCGACATCCAAGTAACATCCGCGGTTTTCTGAGTCCGTCGAATAGCCGGTCCAATTCACCAACTGATATGGGGCTGAATCATCACTGGGGCTTTCATTTCGCCGTGGCCCGGTTGTCAGGCGTCCACCTGAGGGTGCTCGGATAACAAGCGATTCTTTTTGGCTGCGACGTTTCGATAGTTGATCGCGAAACTCGCGCAGGAGCGCTTCGGCCGCCGGTAACTCATCCGCCGCCTTGGGTTGCTGAACGCGAGATCGCTTGATGGATTCGACCAGGATTCGCTGTGCTTGGTACCGTCCTTGTGCGCGAGTGAATTGCAATTCGATGTCTGGGTTGATCAAGGTCGCAATGATTTCGCCTTCCTCGACGATAGCCCCGCGAGCGACTGCCAGTTTGTCCAGGCGTCCCGCGGTCAACGTGACCACCGGAGTCTGTGTTTCCGCAGTGATTCTGCCTCCGGCCGTGATGCGGCGCGGTATCGGCAAGGACATCGCAGCGATCATTGCCGCGGTTGCCAGCACGGTAATCAAAAGACGATTCATGCGGATTCTTCGCCGGCGGGCGGGGTTGTTAGCGAGCGACCAGAGGCCGCGAGAAGCAAATCCTAGCATCCCGGCTGCGGCAACCGTACAGATAATAATGCCGAGTGATTCCAGACGGTAAGGTCGCAGCATCCGCGATACGAACCATAGGATCACTAACGTCAGCGCCCAGCGATAGGCCAACGAAGCGACCCCGTAAAACAGCATCCAACCGCGAGCGGCACCAGCGATCGTATAGGTCAATGGCTCATGCATTCCCAGCATCCATCGCTTGGCGTACCAGGCGATCAGTTCTCGTGATCGCTGCGCCAAGTTCGGAACGTTGCATAGATCCGACAAAACGTAATATCCGTCGTACCGCAGTAACGGGTTCGCATTGAACAACAGCGTGCTAACGCTGCAGACCAACATGATATTCATGGCCACGTTGTGCGTTGTTCCGGGAACGGTGAGCGACCAAACCAACGTGGCCATGGCCGCCAGTAAGATCTCTGTTCCGATTCCAGCCAAGCCGACCGCGGCACGATGGAATCGGTTCGGCAGCGTCCACGAATCCGAAGTGTCGCAGAACAGTGCCGGAGTAAACACCAGAAGCATCGGCCCGATGCAGTGACACTCGCCGCCAAAGTGTTTGCAAAGCAGCGCGTGACCAAGTTCATGCATGACTTTGGTGAAACTGATCGCGATCATCAAGACGGCAATCGTGTCCAGCCGCATCCACTGTTGCATGTGTGGCAGCTCAGCACGAAACGTTTCCCACTGCGCGGCGAACAGGATCGCGGCGATCATGCACAGGGCAAGCGCAGCCGACATGCCCAGTGGCCCCAGCAGCGGTCGCATCAGCGGATGCAGATATCGCAGCAGCGGTTCTGGATCGACCCCTGGAAAGCGGATGAAAAGCAGACTGCTGAAGTGTTGCCGCATGCGTTGTCGATGTTCGTCGCGACGCCGACGGTTCAGCTGGTCGCCTTGCCCCGCCGCATCTGCAATCGTCAGCCCGTTGCGGTGCAGGCGAAAGAGTAATTGGTTCAGTTCTGGCAGCGAGACCTTGGTCGGCGAAAATCGCTGCTGGTAGGCATCGCGGATTTGTTCTAGCGAAGTCTGTCCGTCCAGCATCGATAGCACGAAATATTCATCGGGACGCAGCTGTACGTATTTCAAGCTGACCGGGTCTTTGATGACGACCGAAGAATCGTGTTTGCGCCGAGTTTCAGTGGCCTGTAAGTCGGGACGCCGGCGAGCAGTGATCGGCGTGTTGGGCATGGAGTGATCGTCGGTCCCGTTCAGCGAAAGTAAAACAAAATGTGGCGATTGGCAAAGTCGACCAAATCGGAAAACCAGCTATGCAGAACACAACGCTGCTCACACGCGATGCGAGCACGAACGTCGGCGCCCATCCTTGCGAAACTCGGTTGGAACTTTACCGCTTCGTTACGGTTTTTTCCTTCCGTTGAAACGGCGGCGGTGGCATCGATGACCAATTCGCCAAACTCATTCTTTCGTGCGGCCGATGACAGCGATTGTAATTCGGCCGAAAACGTCGACGATGGTCGGGTCGCCACGGCGAACTGTATCGGCAGTGCCCGTTTGTCCTGCATCGCACGTAATACCGGTCCCGCATCGCGATCGGGAATGTTCAAACGCAGCGTCCAGGGTCCACTCGGATCGGCCACGGTGAGCAACGCATTGCCTCGCTGAACGGGGCGGCCGACCAGACGCTGCTGAAGTTGCCATCCGGCAACGACTCCGTCGATCGGGCTGCGGATCGTTAAGCTGTTTTGCTGACGCTGGATCAGTTGTTGCTGCACACGCAGGTTCGCCAGCTCGCTGCGCAATTGGCCTTCCTCGACGGCGAGACGAGACGCATGCGAGGCGTCCGCTGGCGGCGAGAGACGCACAGATTCGATGCCCGCAAGCCGCTGCATCGCGGTCTTGATTTCTCCCGCCAGTGATTCTGCTCGTAATTCGAGTTCGGGGTTTTCAAGCTCCAGCAGCGGTTGCCCGACTTTGACCTCTTGGCCGTCAACCACGTGCACGTCGGCGACACGTCCGTCGATGTCGGCAAAGACGTGCTGGCGGACCGATGGATCGATGCGGCCATTGGCGGAAACGTGATGATCAACTTGGATTAGCGATCCGGCTAATAACAAGCACGCCGCTGCGACGGCCAGACAGGTCGCAAGCGGTGAACGAAGTGTTTGCAAAAATGTGCCAATTGTTTTTCCGATTCCCCGTCCAAAGATGCGGTGATGTTCCAGTGAATTGCGCAGCGCCAGCGTCGCTTCGGTAGCAACGATTCGCATCGAATCGTCGATCGTCTTTGGCGCGAGTCCTGAAAAGTATTCCAGGATCAACATGCCTTGCAAATCACCGTCGGTCTGAAACGGGTCCGATGCTGCAACATCCAGTTCGTCCAATAAGTGACCACGCTTCGAGCGGTCCGGATCCACCGCATCGTGTTCGCAGACAAGTGGCAGGGCGATAAACGAAATGACTTTCGACTCGTCCAAGTACTCATCTAGGGGTGCCTGGATTTGAGGTGGCAACGTTTCTTCGGTCGATGAAACGAGGGGGCGTGCGAACACGGATAGTCGATCGGCGAGCGCTTCAACCGCGCGAACCGTGTTGCTGCGCCGATCAACGACCGTGACGCCACTGATCGATTGCACCCGAAGCCGCTGGTTTCGACGGACCAGTAACGTTGTTCGATCGCACCTCAGCAACCGCCGCGATTCGTGGACGATTCGATCGGCCGACGCGTCCAGGTTTAGATCACGATGGAATTGCTGTAACGATTGGCGGACTGCTCGATGACCCATCATCGATGTTGCCTTGACCGATTGATCGGATAATCCGTCAATTGAATTGAGTGACGGGGCGTCGGTCGAGGCGTCCAACCGGTGGTCGAACGTATGATGCGAAAGCAGTTCGTCGAAAATTTGACGCGCCGCTTCAACGTACAGGCTAAGGCGTTTCAGATCGCGGACCTGTGTTGCGACCGAAGGCGGATTGTCGCGCGGATAAACGAGCAGCAACGCGACGCGATTGGGAACCGCCAGGAGTTCGACACGTAGACCGCGAGTTGATCGATCGGAAAACGATTCGATTGCTTGGTCCGCGTCGTTCGTAGCAATCCCGTCGGTTGATGGGCCCTGATGCGTCGGTGTGCTCTGACTGGTTGGTGAGTTCTGTCTGGTCGGTGAGCTCTGCCTGGTGGGTGAGCTGCTTCGGGTCAACGGAATTTCGCACGCAAGCGGGACAGCCGAGGCGCTGTGCAGCAGCGATCGAATTTTGCTCCGCTCGACGCCGCGCCCAAGCTCTTCATCGGTGACCAACATGACGGGATCGGTCCACTGGGCCGATTCGACCGCGACGATCGCCGTCTGGAATTCCTGGTTTATCTCGCTGGCGAGCTGTTGCAGAAACTGCGATGGATCCTCGGACCGGTCGCCGAGCTCCGCGACTCGCGCCGAGATGTCGGCCGCCGCACCGCGGTGGGAAGATTCAGGGTTGGATGTGGCAACGCCCGACTCACGCGACGACGATTCCATGAAACAGCCTTTTCATCGAAGGTGGAGGCAGCGAAAAAGCGTCAGACTGTCCGAGATTTGAATCGCCTGTCGAGTTATTAAACGGATGACGCTTTTTCAATTTTGGCACGTTTGGGCAAAATACGTCGCGCAGAGAACGATTCTAGACGCCCCTGTCGGGGGCTACAAGAATCTCCACCAGGATTCGCGAGATTCACGCCGAAGCGAATGCTTTGGCCAGTTCGCCGAGGTGACCCAGGCTGTCACAATAAGCCGTATACAGCAGTTTTGGGCGAATCGTGTCGTTGAGCGCTCGGCCACCAATGATCAGGACGACGTCGTCAGGCAGCGACTCGGCGAACGCTCGTTCCGCCGCAACAAAATCAGCCGGCTTGGGCAAATAAGAAACGCTGATCCAGACCATCCTGGGCTGAAAATCGTGCACGGCTTGGCGCATACAAGTCAGCGGCAAGTCGTTACCGAGGCTGGCCGCATTCCAGCCAAGTTCTCGCAGGGTCAGTTCAACCATGGCCGTCGGCAACTGGTACGGATCACCCGACGGGGTTCCGCCGATGGCGACCGGTGCGGTTTCCGGGATCGGACCGAGTTCGTCGAGCAGTTCTCGCACGATCCGTTGGCAAATTTCCGACGCCCGCCGCTCTTGATAGGGATCGATCGATTGACATTTCCAAGCATTTCCGATCGCATGCATCGCATCGGTCAGCAACGATTGGGCAATGGCCGACGGGCATTTCCCGCTAGATCGCTGTCGGCGGACGATTTCCCGGCAGGTTGATTCGCGACCTGCCACCAACGCATCACGAAATTCTTGGCACACCGGTTGATCGGCCCCCGGAATGTGCATTTCCCGATTTGAGCACAACGCAGGCAATCCAAGTGCTTCGGGATGTTTGATCGCGCGGTTGGACTGTTCCAAGAACTGATAGAGCGCGCTGAGTGAGATCCGACGATGCCCGCCGCAAGTCAGCACCGCGGGGATTCGTCGGTTGTCACACCATCGCTTGACCGACGATTCGCTGACCGCCAACGCCTCGGCGACCTGTTTGGGCGAGTAGTGCTGCTGTTTTGCGACCATCGACAGCAGATTTCCGATCAGTGAGAAACAAGAGTGAACGTTTTAAAGCCAAAGAACATCCTGCTTGCCGCAGGCGTATCGATGGTTGATTGTAGAAACACGTCTGAATTCGCCAACGCGAATTCCACGCAAATATCGCTGCTTTTTCGTTCGTTTTCGATTCTCCGTCATAATTCTTACATTCGTTGTTGCGGAATGGAGACGCCGGCGGTAGAACAAGTGAACGTTTATTGTGTCAAAAACGTTCATTGTCGACGCGGGGTACGGAGAGGCCTTGGCATCGAGTTTGCTCGTGGCACCGATCTGCGTCGACACTGAAGTCCTGAACCCACCACGGAATCCGAATCACATGGCCATTGCAGTACCCACGGTCGCAACCGTCGCCCAGCGGCCAGGACCCAAACTCGCCGCGCGAGCAGCCGCTTGGATGAAATCATCCGAGTTGCAAGACGCGATGGCCTATGCCGACGCGTCGGTCGAGGATCTTTCGGCGCTATCTACTGACGAGTTGAAGGCTCGCACCCGAACGCGGCTTCGCCAAGAAATTGACTTGATTTCGAATAAGAGTTTCTTCGAATCGGGAATCGGCAAGAAAATATTTGCCGAGCCGCTAGGACTGCAGCCACGCAAGAGTGAGTTGGGCATTGCCGCGATCCGCAAAAGTGGCATCGATTTGCCGGTGCATCTTAGTCGTCTGTGCGAAGCGACCTTGCTGACGCCCGAGCAGGAACAGCAATTGTTCAAGCGCATGAATTTCCTGTTGCAACAAGCCGCAACGCATCGTTCGCTACTCGATCCGCGGCGGCCATCGCGAGTTCGTCTGGAATTGATCCAGCGGTTGATCCTGATGGCCGATTGGCATCGCGATCGTATCGTGGAAGCGAACCTGAGGCTTGTGTTTTCGATCGTCAAGAAATTCGTCAATCCCAACAATCGGTTTGATGATCTGCTTAGCGATGGCATCGTCGGGCTGATTCGCGCCGTAGAAAAGTTTGACTTCGATCGCGGATTTCGATTCAGCACTTACGCGACCCAGGTCGTCCGCCGCAACGCATATAAGACCGTTGTCAGCACCGGACAAGAGCGGCAGACGACGCTTGGCGGCTTGCAGGACATGGATTTGGATATTAGCGAAGAAGATCGCAGTTCGGCGATCAGTGAGAAACGCTGGCACGAACTACGCAGCCGGCTGGGGATCATGCTCGACGACTTGGATCGCCGCGAGAAATTAATCATCCGTGCACGGTTTGCACTCGGTTCCCATCGCAAGGTTCACACTCTACAGTCACTTGCAAATCGTTTGGGAGTGTCAAAGGAACGCGTTCGCCAACTGGAACGCCGAGCACTAGAAAAGCTTCGGTCGATGGCAGGCGATGTCGAGTTCCCCGTTTTAGATTCTTGAGCCAACCGCGGTGGAACGTCGATGTCGGATGAACACCGCTATGTCGCGGAAGTCAGCTTGCCAGTTTCGGTGGACCAAGCGTTTGCTTACCACGATCGGCCGGGTGCCCTGGATCGTTTGATTCCACCATGGGAATCTGCACGAATCGAACGGTCGGATCGAAGCCTCGATCCCGGCAGCGAGGTTGAACTAGTCACAAAGATCGCTGGCATTCCCGTCCGATGGGTCGCCCAGCACACTCAATACGATCCACCACATCTGTTCGAGGATGTCCAGCTGAGCGGACCGTTTGCCAGTTGGTTGCATCGCCACGAATTTCAATCGACCGGCGAACATTCCTCACAGATGCGAGACGAAATTCGATACAGAATGCCCATGGGGCCGGTAGGCAACGCGCTCGGGCACGCTAAGGCACGGGCGACGATCGAATCCATGTTTGCGTACCGGCATCGTACGACAAGTGACGATCTAAAACTGTTGGCGAAAGAGTCGGCTGATGCACATAACGCAAAGCCGCTCACGGTGGCTATCTCGGGCAGCAATGGATTGGTTGGCAGCCGGTTGCAAACATTGTTGTCCCTGTTAGGCCACCAGACGCGGGACATCGTTCGCGGCGACGCCAAGAATATTGACGATGTTGCGGTATGGAGCGAGGGCGATGACTATCGCAAGCTCGGCGGCGTGGATGCTGTGGTTCATTTGGCGGGCAAACCGATCGCCGATGATCGTTGGACGGAAGAAGTCAGACGCGAGATCCGGGACAGTCGAGTCAAGAAGACGCGAGAGTTGTGCGAGAAACTTGCCCGCTTGGATCACAAGCCTCGCGTGCTCGTTTGTGCCTCGGCGACGGGATTCTATGGTGATCGGGGCGACGAAGTTCTTTCGGAGTCGTCCTGTGCCGGTGAGGGTTTTCTGCCGGACGTCTGTCAGGAATGGGAGCAGTCTTGCCAGGCCGCCGTGGACGCAGGGATTCGGGTCGTTCACGCTCGCTTTGGAATTGTTTTGACGCCGGCCGGGGGAGCGTTGGCGAAGATGTTGACCCCCGCGAAGTTGTTCGGTGGATCGCTTGGCAGTGGCAAGCAGTGGTGGAGCTGGATTGCGATCGATGATGTGCTGGGGGCGATCCACCACTCGATCATTGACCCTGCTGTGCAAGGACCGGTGAACTTCGTCTCTCCCACGCCGGTCACGAACCGTGAATTCGCAAAGACGCTTGCCGACGTTCTGGGGCGCGCCGCGGTCTTTCCTGCGCCGGCTTTCGGGTTAAGGCTGGCACTGGGTGAGATGGCCGACGCATTGTTGCTGGCGAGTGCTCGCGTAGAGCCCCAGCGGTTGAACGAGACCGGCTACGAATTTCGCTTTACCAATTTACAGGACACGCTGCGCCACTACCTGGGACGTCACCGATGTGCATCCGTCGCTTAACCATTGACCCCCAATGGCGCTTGAAAAAATGCAGATGAGTGCACCGCTGATTTTGATCTTGAATATGGCCGCGACATGGTATCTGGTCGGTCTCATCTGGATCGTCCAAGTCGTCCATTACCCGATGTTCGATCGTGTCGGCGGTAACGAATTCAAGCGATACGAAGAGGATCACAACCGGCTAATCACGCCCGTCGTCGGTGTGCCGATGGTGATTGAATTGGTGACTGCGATCGCACTGTTGGCCTTCGCGCCGATTGGCTTTCCCAAGTGGGCCGCCTGGACGGGCGTCGGTTTGATCGCGGTGATCTGGTTATCGACTGCTTTCATTCAGGTTCCCTGTCACACCAAGTTATTGTCAGGTTTCCAGGTGATCGCCCATCAGCGTTTGGTACATACCAATTGGATTCGCACGGCGTGCTGGTCCGCCCGCGGCGTTTTGCTCGGCTATTTCTTGGTGCGAATGTTTCCGGCGTCGGGCCCGTGAAAAAGGTGCATATTTACGATCGCTAGCATTTTGTTTCGTCTTGCTAAGTTTGGTCAGATAGCGGTACGCTCCTACGACTAACAAGGAAGTTTCACGCGCTAGGCTAGGGAGGGCATCAGCGTGCTACGACGACGTCCAATCCGAACGAAGATGATGGTCGCATTCGGCCTATTTCTTGCAATCGTCGGTGCACTTGCATTTAGCGGTTTCTGGGGACTGTATCGCTATCGAAGTCTGGCCAACGCGGTCAGCCGGCATGCCACTGAAATTCCCTACGCTTACGAGCTTTATCGTTGGGCGGAAACGCTTCGCGACGGCAATAACGCGATCAATTCGCTGCAACAGCAGGGCGGAATGATGGAATCGTTCCGGATCGCGGACCCTTTGATGCTAGAAGAATCGGCGTACTCGCAGGCGTTGCTTGATTTTCATATGACGCTGGATCGATACTCGTCGATCGTTGATGCCGCAAACCAGGACCAATCTTTGTTGGTCGACACCGCCAAGCAGCAATGGAGTCTTAGCGAGATTCGCATCGCGATCGATGAACTGGAACGCGCGCATCGCAAACCTCAAGAAGAATTCGCAAAGAAACGAACCCTTCAAGACAAACACGACGAATTGATTGACTTGACGCGTGGCCACCTGGATCTGATCAACACGTCGATGCGCCGGTTTAGCGAAGAAGTCGCCGGGCAGTATCGAACTTGGATCGGCGTCGGCTGGTCGTGTACGGCGGCCGCATTCGTGACGGTCGCGATCTTGACATTGATGCTTCGTTCGCATGTCGTCAAACCATTTCGAACACTCTTGGTCGGTTCACGTTTGGTCGCGCGCGGCCAGTTCGGGCACCGTATTGATTTAGGGACCGGCGACGAGCTGAGTGAATTGGCGGAGGCGATGAACCAGATGAGTGACCGCTTTCAAAAGGCATACGAAGGCGAAAGAAAGCTTAACGCGGCGCTTGACCAGCAAGTCAAGGATCGCAGCCGAGAAGTGATCCAGAACGAACAACTTGCCAGCGTTGGGTTTCTTGCCGCTGGCGTCGCGCACGAGATCAATAACCCGTTGGCAACGATTGCTTGGAGCGCTGAGTCGTTGGAATCGCGGTTGGAAGAGATCGCTCACGTCGGCGGCGATGATGTCAAAGTCGATCGAGAATTTGTCGACGCCTTACAGACCAATTTGCGGCGAATCCAAGACGAAGCGTTTCGCTGCAAAGGGATTACCGAACGGTTGCTGGATTTCAGCCGCTTGGGTGAAGTTAGCAAGACTCACGTCAATCTCGGCGAACTGGTGGAAGAAGTCGTTTCAATGGTGGGTAAGGTTGGGAAGTATCGTTGCAAGACGCTGACCAATCACATCGAACCGGACGTCTTCGCCCAAATCAATTCGCACGAGATACGTCAGGTCGTGTTGAACTTGGTCACCAATGCGTTGGAAAGCGTCGATTCCAGTGGTGCGGTCGACGTTTATGTTCGCAAACAAGGACGTAATGCCTCGGTTTGCGTCAGTGACAACGGATGCGGCATGAGCGAAGAGGTGTTGGCGCACTTGTTCGAACCTTTCTTTACCCGCCGCCGCGACGGTACGGGAACGGGTTTGGGGTTAAGCATCACGTATCGAATCGTTTCTCAGCACCACGGTTCGTTGACCGCGCACAGTGATGGCGAGGGATGCGGATCGCGTTTGGAAATGTTGCTTCCCGTGGAAGTGGAAGAAGGTGACACTCCCGTCACGAATATCGAAGTTTTGGAATGGAACCATGAGTCGAGCCAAGCAGCCTGAAAAACCCGCGATGCACATTCTGTTCGCCGATGACGAAAAGAATCTGCAAGAATTGATGCGCACCGAACTGCCGCGGATGGGGTACAGCGTGACGGTTTGTCCCGACGGATTAACCGCCGTTGCGGCGCTTGAAAAAGAGCCCTTTGATTGCCTGATTGTTGATTTGGACATGCCGGGAATGAACGGTATCGACGTGATCGGCAAGGCGCGCGAGCTGCGTCCGGAAATCGAAGCCGTGGTGATGACGGGTAAGCCCAGTCAAGAGACGGCAATCGCTGCGCTGCGCCACCAGGCGTTTGAATACTTGACCAAGCCTTGCCGGCTCGCCTCCATCGCCGGGATGCTCGGCCGCGTCGCGGAACGAAGGCAATCCAAACGCCAATTGACCGCGCTGCAGCATCGTTTGCGACAAGTCGAAGGCGAAACGCGGTTGGTTGGCGATGCGCCGGCAATGGAAGATGTCAAGAAACTGATTTCGAAAGTCGCGCCGACTGACAGCGCCGTCCTGATCCGCGGCGAAACGGGCTGTGGAAAAGAATTGGTCGCTCGTGCCGTCCACGATTCCAGTCTGCGGGCCGCCGAACCGCTGGTGCCAATCAATTGTGGCGCGTTGCCAGAAAACTTGATCGAAAGCGAACTTTTTGGTCATTGCCGCGGCGCATTCACCGGCGCCGACACCGCTCGCACGGGGCTGTTCGAAGTCGCCAGCGGTGGAACCGTTTTCTTAGACGAGGTTGGCGAGTTGCCGCTGTCGATGCAAGCGAAACTGCTGCGTGTCTTAGAGACGGGCGACATTCGCAGGCTCGGCGATAACCAAACCGTCAACGTCGACGTTCGTCTGGTGTGCGCGACCCACCGCGACTTGGAAAAGATGGTCGAAGAGGGAACATTCCGCGAGGACTTGATGTTCCGCATCAATACGTTCGAAATACGCGTTCCGCCACTGCGAGAACGCCCGCAGGACATCATGCCGCTTGCCACTCACTTGCTGCGGCGGCACCGCAGTGACGGAATCGATGATCAGCTGTTTTCAGACGAGGCGACTGCGGAATTGCTTGCTCACCAGTGGCCGGGCAACGTTCGTGAATTGGCAAACGTCGTCGAACACGCGTCAATCCTGTGCGACACGCTGCCGATCATGCCGAGCCATTTGCCGCGACATTTCAGCCAACGCAAGCTTCGTACCGAGATTCGTGACGCTGCGCCGATGAGCCTGCGTGAACTTGAAATGGTCGCGATCGAACGATCGATGGAGCGTCACGACGGAAACAAGTCGGCCGTCGCTGAGGAATTAGGCGTCAGCCTGAAAACGCTCTACAACAAGCTGAACGCTGCCGAAGAAAAGAAACAAGCGGCGTAGCGTCGCCGCTGTGTGCAGAGGTCTCTTGCAGTCGCATTGTGGTTCGGTTGGCGGCAACCGAACCACAAGTGCATCGGCGTGTTCGTGCTGTTACCAGCGCAATCCGAATCGCTCGCCGCCGCTATCGGTGTTATTGCCACCTTTTAGCGGACCTGTGTGTTGGGCTTTGATGGCCGGTTCACGTTGGGGCTCGTCGACTTCCTCTTCCGCTTGGCTTTTCTTCGCATCCGCCGGCGCGGCGGTCACGGCCTTGATCGAGAGGCTGATCTTTTGCTTGTCACGATCAAAGCTTAGCACTTTAACGTCGACTTCTTGGCCTTCGCTGACGAACGTACTCACGCGTGACACGCGGTGGTGTGCAAGTTCGCTGATGTGGACGAGTCCTTCGACGCCCGCAGCCAAGCGTACAAAGCAGCCAAAGTCTGCGATCTTCGAAACAGTCCCCTTGGTGATCGTGCCGACGGCAAACTCCGCTTCGGCGGTGTCCCAAGGGTTGTCTTGCAAATCGCGATAGGACAAGCCGATCTTGCCGGTCTCTTTGTCGAATCGATCAATTTTGACTTCGACCTTTTGCCCGACCTCAAGGACTTCGCTGGGGTGTTTGACGCGGTCCCAGCTAAGTTTGCTGACGTGAATCAGTCCGTCACAGCCGCCCAGGTCGACGAACGCGCCGAAGTCTTTGACGCTGCGGACGATGCCTTCCATCACGTCACCGACTTGGATTTTTTCGAGCTGTTCCTTGCGCTTTTCTTCTTTTTCGCGTTCCAAGATGGCACGTCGGCTGAGTACCAAGTTTCCGCGGCGCTCGTTCGCTTCGGTGACCACACAGGTCATTTTCTGGTCGACGAATTCGCTCAGGTCTTCGACGCGGTGCTCTGCAACTTGGCTGATCGGGATGAATCCGCGAACACCACCGAGTTTGCATTCCAGTCCGCCGGTGTTGTGACCGGTGACCGTGACTTCCACGACCGATCCTTCGTCGATGTCTTCCCAGTCACTCGCTTCCACGGCGGCACCGGGCAAGCCGAGTGAATACAGGCCATCGCTACTGTTGATCCCGCGGACGATGACTTCGACGCTTTGGCCGACTTGCGGTTCTTCGCCGGTGAATTGTTCCAGCGGGATCGCGCCTTCGTCAGGACCGCCCAAGGAAATGAAGACACTGTCGCCGTGAATCTTGAGGATTTGGCCATGCACGCGAGCGCCGTCGGCGATCGGTTCTTTGCGGTCGGCCATTCCCGCCGAACCACTCATCATCGCGTCAAAATCGGCAGCGGCTAGTTCGGCGTCTAATTCGGCCTGGATGTCATCGGCCAAGTTGCCGCGAATGCTGGGAACGGCCACTTTTCCGGTGGGACGTTTGGCTGCCGGAGCGGCCGGTTTTTGTGATTCGTCTTTCTCGCCGCTCAGGCGTGGGCGTGGCGGTTTCTTTTTCTTAGCGGACCCGCCGGCCGGCTTTTGATCCTTTTTGCCCGAATCGGTGCTGGCGGCGACGTTCACGCTCGGGGAAGCCGGTTTCGCAACGCCCAAACCGCGAGCCGCCAATGGGCCCGCTTTGCGAGCCTGAGCTGCTTGGTTGTCGACCGGTGCTGCCGGGCTTTCGACCGGCGATGCTGAAGTTTCAGTGGTCGCTGCCGGATCGGCGGACGTCGCCGTCGGCTCGGCCGGCGTTGCGGCATCCGTTGAAGGAGCGGCTACTTCAGGAGCCCTGTTTTCAGCAGCGTCGGTTGCGGGGTCCGCGTCGACACTTGCATCCGGAGCGGGATTACCTTGACTCATCAATTCGTACGGGGCTTGCAGGAGAGAGTATCGGTGCGGCGATTCTCAGGCGAGAATCCTTCGCGCCAAAGATGCCGGCGCGGACACTGAGCCGGACACCGACTAGTGATAATCCCAGAGTCTAGCAACGAAAAGCCTCTGTCGGTAGGCTTCGGCAAAGTTTCCCATTGCCCGATTTCTGGTTCGATGAAGGTCGCGACCATGCCGAATTTTGATTCGTTTGCCGACGATTTACGTGAAACGCTGCCCTCGACCGTCGCCGATGCGATTGTTGCTGCACCTTTGCAAAGTCTGGGGGAAGGCCCCGCCGATACCACATTGTCGTCGTTGTTGAACTCTGGCTCGACTGTCAAAGGCATCCGTGACGTTGCCGGAGTCCGATCCGATGAGGTTCTGAGCGCCCTGTGGTTGGCTGCCGGAGACTTGGATCGCAGCCACACCCTTAGCCAAAGTATCGAGAATGCCGATGGCAGCTATTTGCACGGCATCATGCATCGCCGCGAAGGCGACTTTGGGAACGCAAAGTATTGGTTCCGTCGCGCGGGAAATCATTCGATCGTTGATGTCGTCGCCGCCCAAGCAGGTCCGCTGTTCACCGATCCGACGACCTTTGCCGATCAATGTCAGCAAGCTCTTTCGCGAGGCGATTCCGACACGATCGACGCGCTGCGGCAAGCTCAGTGGATCGAACTGCAAGCGATGATCCGCTGGCTAACCGCTTAGGTTTCGCATGGCCAACGATTCGCATCGCGATCGCAAAAAGCGATTCACTGCAGAGTAGCGATTCACTGCAGAGCGATTCACCGCAGAGCGATTCACTCGGTGTCTTGGCGGTGATCCAAGTGTTCTGCGAGGACGCTCGCTAGTCTCGGCACGGCACCCGGCGCGCGTGAAAACAAAGGTGCGGCCGATTGCAGTGTCCGTTGCAACTTCTCCTGGTAGACGTCCGCGTCGACGTGCTGCGTAAGAAACAATAGATTCTCAGCCGATACACTCGTGCCCGAGGGAATCGCACTGTCGACGGGATCTTTCACGCGAACGATCAGCGCCGGATGATCACTCGAGGTAAAAAAGAATCCGCCGTCGGCATCGTCCCAAAACAGTGCGAGCTGTTTGTCAGTGACTTTTCGACCGCGTTTGAGCCACTTGTCGTCGCCGGTGGCACGATGCAAGGCGAATAACCCCGAGGCCAAGAATGCGTAGTCGTCGACGTACGCATTGAATTTTGACTCGCCGGCCGCGTGACTGCGTTGCAGTCGACCGTCCTGGTCACGTAGTTCTCGCAACACGAATTCGGCCGCCGCCGCCGCGGCCGATGTGTAATTGGGCCTTTCCAGTATTCGTCCGGCGTCGGCAAGTCCTGCGATCATCAATCCGTTCCACGCGGTCAAGATTTTGATGTCCGTCATGGGGCGAACGCGTTGGTCGCGTTGTTTCATGGCGGCGATGCGAAACGCGGAAACTTGTTGATCAAGTTCGGGAAAGGTTTTTCCCTGCGACTTGGCGGCGTCACTTAGGGTTCGCCGCGGACTGATTGCATAAAACTCTTTTTCAAAATTCGGCGACTGGTCAAACCCAAACAACGAAATCACATCCGCGTGGTCCTCAATCGATTGGACGATGGATTCGATTTCTTCCTTTTCCCATCGATAGAATTTTCCTTCTTCGCCTTCGCTGTCGGCATCCAAGGCGCTATAGAACGCACCGCCGTCCGCGGTCAGTTCACGAATCACAAAGTCACAGATTCCCTCGGCGACCTGTCGATACTCGGGGTTCTTGGTGACCTGATACGATTTGGCGAACACCGACGCCAACTGGCCGTTGTCGTACAACATTTTTTCAAAGTGTGGGATTTGCCAACTGCGGTCGACGCTGTATCGGTGAAAGCCACCGCCCAAGTGATCCAGCATCGATCCACTGATCATTCCATCTAATGTTGCAATCAACATCGATGAGGCTTGTTCGCGTGCTTGTTCGTCGACGCTGCTGCGTTGCATTCGATCCATCAGGAACACTAAATTCGACGGTTCGGGGAATTTTGGCCGGTTCGGTTCCGCTGCCGAGTAACCGAAACCACCGAACTGCGGGTCGAACTGGTCAGCCAACGCCTCGGCAACTCGGTCGACCATTTTGCGACCAAGCGGAATTCGAGCGTTATCTTCGCCCGCTTCGTCATCGATGCGCTGGTTGGCTTTGATGACCGAAGTCAACTGCTGCGACTGCTTGCGGACCGCATCGGGTTGGTTGGTCCACGCCTGATGAATCTGGTCCAAGATCGAAAGAAAGCCCGTCGCGCCGCCGCGGTCGCCCGTTCGTGCCGGAAAGTAGGTGCCGCCCCAAAACGGTTGTGCGTCGGGCAGTAAAAACACTGACATCGGCCAGCCACCGTTTCCGCTAATCAACTGAACCGCTGTCATATAGATCTGATCGACATCGGGACGCTCCTCTCGGTCGACTTTGATGCACACGAATCGTTCGTTCATGATTCGAGCTATCTCGGGGTCAACGAATGATTCGCGTTCCATCACATGGCACCAGTGACAAGCCGAGTAGCCGACCGAAAGGAAAACCATCTTGTTTTCTTTGCGTGCTTTGGCGAACGCCTCTTCACCCCACGGGTACCAGTTGACCGGATTGTGGGCGTGTTGCAGCAGGTACGGACTCGATTCATCCGCCAAGCGATTCGTATGAGCCGGCGTTTTCGCCTCGGTCGGTTGCGAAGTCTCTTGCCCGGCCAGGGAACCAGCCAGCAGCATGCCCAACAGCGCGACGGAAAAACGGTTACACCGGGAAGCCATACGTTAATACTCGGTTAAAGATCAGTGAGCCAGGACGATCAGTGAGCCAGGACGGCGCACTCTGGTATTGCTGTCGTGTTCACGTGGAATGAGAGGGTACGCCGTTCCGGCGAAGCCGACATCAATCGGCGATGCGTGCCGGAACAACGCACCGCTTGTTCCAGCCCACATCAGCTTGTCGGTGCGCCAGTAATTCGGTGCGCCGCTAATTCGGTGCGTTGCGGTTTTGTGCAGACCTGGACGAATCCGGCGATCAGGGCTGCGTTCGATACTGAGCCTGCCAAGCGGTTGGCTTGGTGGTCATGTCCGAATCGTCGTCGTATCGCTTGATCAGTTTTTCAAGCTCTTGTTTCAGTTCAGCGATCGGTTCGGCGTACTTCGGATCGTTGTATGCGTTGGTCAATTCATCGGGATCGGCTTGCAGGTCATAAAATTCCCACTCGTCGAACTGATAAAAGTGCATCAACTTGTATCGATCGGTGCGAACACCGTTGTGCCGGGCGACCATGTGGACACTGGGGTATTCGTAGTAGTGATAGTAGATGCTGGTTCGCCAATCGTCGGGCGTTTCGCCTCTTAGCAACGGCACCAGCGACTTTCCTTGCATATCACTGGGGATGGATGCACCCGCCATTTCCAAGAACGTCTCGGCGTAATCTAAGTTTTGGATCAGATCGTGATTGGTCGAGCCGGGTTTGGTAACGCCCGGCCATTTCGCGATGAACGGCATCTTAAGTGACTCTTCGTACATCCAACGTTTGTCGTACCAACCGTGATCGCCAAGGTAAAAACCTTGATCGGACGAGTAGATCACGACCGTGTTGTCGGCCAGGCCGGCATCGTCCAGGTATCGCATCAGTTGTCCGACGCTGTCGTCGACCGTTTTGATGCAGCGCAGGTAATTTTTCATGTAGCGCTGATATTTCCAGCGGACCAAATCTTTGCCGGTCAAATTAGCTTCGGTCAGGGCGGCGTTCTTGGGGCCATAGGCTGCGTCCCAAGCACTCTTTTGCTGCTCGGTCATGACCTCGTAATTCTTCCAGGCCGAACGGTCGAAACGCCCTTCTGCTTGGGGATCAAAGTCTGCCGGTGGATCCGCGAACAAATCGAAAACCATGTGCATGTGGCGGTCGATTTCCATTTCTTGATGCCGGGCCGGTGGCGCGTTGTCGCTGTAGTTATCGAATAGCGTTGAGGGTTCCGGGATTTCGACGTCGTCATACAACGTGAGGTATCGAGTCGGCGGCATCCAGTTGCGATGAGGCGCTTTGTGCTGGCACATCAAGACGAACGGTTTGTCTTTGTCGCGTCCCTTTTCCAGCCAGTCCAGCGCGAACTGAGTCACGACATCGGTGCAGTATCCGTCGTAACGCTTTCGGCCGTCGGGACCAATCATCATCGGGTTGTAATATTCACCTTGGCCCGGCAGAACTTTCCAATCGTCAAACCCTTGCGGCAGACTCTTGAGGTGCCATTTGCCAAAGATGGCGGTCTGGTAACCCGCTTTTTGCATCAACTTTGGAAACGTCTGTTGCGACGCATCAAAGTTGTTGCCGTTGTTCATGAATCCGTTCTTGTGACTGTGCTTGCCGGTCTGGATCACCGCACGGCTAGGCCCACAAATACTGTTGGTGCAAAAACTGTTGCGAAACAACATGCCTTGCTGGGCAAGTCGATCGATGTTCGGTGTAGGGTCAAGTTCGTTGTAGATGCCACCGTAAGCACCGATGGCGTGCGGCGCGTGATCATCGCTAAAGACGAACACAATGTTGGGGCGATCGGCGGCGGCCGGACGTGACAACAGAGCCGCACAGCATGTGATCCCTAGCAGAACACCGGTAAGTGTCCGAAATATCTGGGCGTATCGAGAGTCAGCGCAAACATGTGGGTAAGCAAGATTGTTTTTCATCAGGTTCGACATCATCGGAAGAATAATTAGGGGCGGGAAGTGTATTTCGAGGGCGAGGTTTGGCAGGCGAACTCGGTCACGAGATCGTCCGCATGGCACGGATGCTAACAATGCACGTTTGCTGGCGATTTGACATCCCAG
The DNA here is from genome assembly GCA_963975425.1 of uncultured Pirellulaceae bacterium. Taxonomy (GTDB): domain Bacteria; phylum Planctomycetota; class Planctomycetia; order Pirellulales; family Pirellulaceae; genus CAXBGS01. The sequence continues at coordinate 145,066 of CAXBGS010000016.1, read as the reverse complement.
CGATCAATCACACAGATGGCTGATCACACAGACGGCTAAGTTGTTCCCCTGACCAAGGCTCATTATGAAGGAACGTGTATCGTGATGGTGCATTGTGAAGGTGTCGGTTTGAAGTTTATCCGCCGGTATGCGGAGCTGCGAGTTGACCAAATGGGTGCGATTGCGAGTTTTTCCATGTTGCGGCGCGCGGTTATCGCCGCCAAGCGATCTTTTGCGAAACTTGACCCGCCGCGCAGCGTTGAAACAACATCGTCACTTTTCGTTGTGGAGTGTTGGTCGTTGTTTGCGTTTGAGTACGCGGACACGGTCTGTTGAAAATATCAAAACGCTGTCCACCAAAAATTGCACCATTCTGGAGCTAACTTACCATGCGATCACGTACTCTTGTCGTCTTCTCGGCAGCATTCCTCTCTGCGTTACTGGCCAGTTCAACCTTTGCCCAACCGCCCGAAGGAGGTCGTCGTGGCGGCGGACCTGAGGGTGGCTTTGGCGGTGGTCGCGGTGGCGGACCCGGCGGTGGCGGGCCCGGCGGCGGTGGACGCGGCGGTCCTGAAATGATGATGCGGGCAATGCCGGTCCTCGCGGCACTCGATGCGGACCAAGACGGCATCATTTCTAAGTCCGAAATCGACAATGCGAGCGCGGTGCTCCGCAAGCTGGATAAAAACAATGACGGCGATTTGACCGAAGACGAGATGAGACCTGATTTTGCTGCCATGCGAGGCGGCGGTCGGGGCGGGCCCGGTATGGATGGCGGAGGCCCTCCCGGAGAAGGTCGCGGCGGACGTGGCGGACCCGGCGGCGGACGCGGTGGACCGGGCGGACCTGGTGGCGGACGCGGTGGACCGGGTGGCCCCGGCGGCGGTGCGGGTCCCGAAGCCATGGTCGATCGTTTGATGCAGTTCGACAAGAACGATGACGAAATCCTTACCAAAGACGAAGTCGGTGAACGCATGCTGCCGTTGATCACGCGTGCCGATGCCGATGGCGACGGCCAAGTCACGAAGGAAGAATTGGTGGCCCACGCGACCAAAGAAATGGAAGGCGGCGGTGGTGGGTTCGGCCGAGGTGGTCGCGGCGGTCCTGGTCGTGGCGGCCCTGGTGGCGGCGATGGCGACGGCGATGGTGATCGCCCACGGCGCCCTCGACCCGAAGCTGAATAGGTCGCGGAGTCTCTTGCCTAGCGATTGATGACGACGCAGCGCCGCTGATCAATTCAGCAGCTGCCGACCGAATCAGTCGCCGACGAATGCCACGTCTAAGATAAGACCTGACACCCTGATCCCCGCGGGAATTGACGCCTGCGGGGATTTTTCGTGCGCGGCACCAATCAAATCGTCTGATCTTAGCCGTTTATCCCAAACGTCAGTTTCCACGCGTCAGCTTCCACACGTCGGATCGCGGCGTATTGGTTCAAGATGTATTCGGCACCGCAACTTCGTCGGTCCGTTGCGATATACTGATGGTTCCCTTCCCTCCGATGAGCAAAATTCAATGAATCATCAACAACAAACTTCCAAAACGAATCGCCGAAAATTCAACCAAACGGTGGCCGCGGCCGGTGCCACTTTTGCGATGCCCACCATCGTTCCTTCGTCGGCGCTTGGCCTCGGTGGCGTTGTGGCGCCAAGCGAACGCATCCGTCTGGGCGGCATCGGTGTTCGCCGCCGCGGTGGCATGGTGCTTGGCGCGATGCTGGAACAGCCCGATGTCGAATTCGTCGCGATCGCCGATGTCCGTGCCGATAGCCGTGCGACGGTCAAGAAAATGGCAGACGAACGCAATGGTAACGATCGCTGCGATACGTACATCGATATGCACGAGATGCTTGACCGAGACGACATTGACGCCGTGCTGATCGCGACCGGTGATCGCTGGCACGCACCGGCCGCCATCAATGCCGTTCAGGCAGGAAAAGACGTGTATTGTGAAAAGCCTTGCGGAATCACGATCGAACTCTGCCAGAAACTCGCCGACACGGTCGAACGCCACGGCCGAGTTTTTCAAGCGGGAACGCAGCGACGCAGCCAAGATCACTTTGCGCACGCTTGCCGACTGGCACAGAACGGCGGACTGGGCGAGCTTGATACCGTTCATGCCTCGATTTACGAATTGATCGATCGACACGATTGGTTGCCTGCGCAACCCGAACCGGACAAGGAAGTTTGCGACTGGGATCGTTGGCTGGGACCGGCTCCCTGGCGACCGTTCAACCAAGAATACGTCGACGGGCGCTGGCGCGGCCATCATGACTTTGACTCCGGTGCACGATTGCTTGACTGGGGCGCACACACGTTGGACTTGTGTCAGTGGGCGTGTTCTGCTGATGGCTCGATGCCCGTTTCGTGGAAACCCGTTGATGCCGATGGCGACAACGTGATCCACGGCGAATACGAAAACGGAATCAAGGTGGTCCTGCGTAAGACGGGCTGGCTGGGTCTTGGCACGTGTCCGATTCGATTGGAAGGCAGCGACGGATGGATTGAAACGGGTGACTCGGGGCGTATCGAAGTTTCCAGTGACAAACTTCGCCGCGACCTGCCACCGCCACATGACGCCGGCACGGTTCCTCACAAACATGTCCGCGACTTCTTTAATTGTGTGAAAACTCGTTCGAAAACGTTGGCCAACGAGTCCGTCATGCGCAGCTCGCATATTGCCTGTCACGCCGCCGCGATTGCATGGATTCTCGGGCGTGAAGTCAAGTTTGATCCCACGACAGAATCTTTCGTCGGTGACGACCAGGCCAATCGTATGTGCAGTCGAGCGATGAGAGCGCCCTACGGAGTGTAAAGTCCGCGGATCGCAAAAGCCTTATCGCAGAAAACTGATTGCAAAAATTGGGCGCCGGCGGCCCATCATCGAACCATCCCACCCCAATGACCTCATGTATTCGACAAAATTCATTGCCCTTTCACTGTCTCTCTTTCTATGCGCTTCGGCCGAATTGTCCTTTGCCCAGGACCATCCGCTAAGTGGTCAGTCCCAAAGCGAACTGGTTGACGTGTTACAGTCCGACGCGGACACGTTTCGCAAAGCAAAGGCCTGTCAACGACTTGCCGTCATCGGTGACGAAGGTTGCACCGATGCACTGGTCGACTTATTGGGCGATCCAAAGTTAAGTGTTTACGCGTTGACCGCGTTGCAGCGTATTCCGGGTGACCGAGTCGACGCTGCGCTGCTGTACGCGCTGCAGGCCCACGAAGGACGCACGCGTGTCGGGATCATTCACACAATTGGTCAGCGCAAAGTCGCGACGGCTGAATACCAGCTCGTGCGTTTATACCGGTCAAGCACCGCGACGCCGGAGGAAAAGCAGGCCGCTGTTCGCGCGCTGGGGGCCCTTGGGACCGTCGAGCAGATTTCGGTCAAGGATGCCGATAACTCTGTTCAACGCCGTGTCACTCAAGATGCGATTCGCCAAGTGCAAGGTGACGAGCCGCAATCGGATTTCCCAAAAGACCTCGCCTCTGCCCCCAAGTCGCAATTTGCCGCAGCGCTTCGCGTGATGCAAAGCAGTGTCCGTGATGGCGATCAAACCAAGTTTGCTGAACAGGCAAAGTCGCTCATTGATGGTCTGGCTGGAATGTCGCCGACGCGTCAAATCTTAGCGATGAACGCATTGCAATCCGGTGCAGGTTGGATCAAAGATGGCGCACTGCAGTCGCAAATCGCTAAACTGATCGACGCGAGTGATCGAGAAGTCGCCGCGACCGCGGTTCAGCTGGTCGCCCGGACGGGGTACTACTCCAGTGCAAAGACCTTGCCGAAATGGACGTCCCAGCGAGACGACTTGGCCAAGGTTGCGTTACCTGCTCTTGCGCACTGCGAAAACGATGCGTTCGATGATGAAGTCGTTTCGCGATTGAGCGATGCTCAGAACAACATATCCAGCGACCAACGGATTGGACTGATTCAATACGCCGGAGGGCGACGTCTCAGCAAAGCTTCGCCCGCTTTATTGCAACTAGCCGGACTGTCGGACCCTGAGGTCGCCGGTGCGGCGATCGCGGCGGCCGGTTACACCGTTTCACCCGACCAGTTTGCGGCACTTTTAGATCGAATCGCAAGTGATTCCAGTGCAGCGTTTGCTGCGGAAGACGCCGATGTCAGCATGAGCCGGGCTCTGGTTCGGCTGCCACGTGATGAAGCCGCCTCGGTCATTGCAACACAAATCGATAAGGCGAGCGATGAGAACAAGATTGAATTGATCTCGTTGTTGGCCACGTTGGGCGGCGATACCGCACTTGAAACGGTCGTCAATGCCGCAGCCAGTGGCGAAGATGCGTTGGTCGACGGTGCAACCAGGGCATTGGGCGAGTGGTTGTCTGCCGATGTCGCATCGCCGCTGTACGATCTGTTGCAAACGTTGCCGCCCAGCAACTATCGAACGCGTGCGTTGCGGGCGTACCTGCGCGTGGGGCGTCAGTTCGACATGACGCAGGACGCACGGCTTGAGCTTTGTCGCCGCGGGTTACAGATGGCCGAACGAAATGACGAGCGACAGCTTGTCGTTGATATTCTGCGCCGAAATCCGTCGGCGGATGCGGCCAAAATGCTTGTCGAGATTGCCAATCGTACCGAAGACAGACCGCTGATCAATCGCGCCATGTCGGCCCTGGCGGATGTTGCCGGAAAGGTTTCCGTTACCGACCCCGAAGGTTTGCGGTCGGTGCTGCAAAACGCAGACATCAGTGCGGCCCCCGACCATGTTCGCGAGCAGTTAGAAGCGTTCCTTTCATTGAGTGGTGCGTGATCACTGCGTAGTGCCTGATCGCTGCGTGGTGCTCGATCACTGCGTGGTGCTCGATCACTGCGTCATCGGACAGGTCAAGGATTTAGCGTCATGCGATACCGGCAGACACGCCTCGCAACCAAGGTCTTCGCTGCGATGGTTGCCCTATCGCTGGGCGGTGGAATCGTTGATGTGTTGGCAAAGGATGTCAGCGCAGATCGTCCGAACTTCGTGGTCATGGTCGCCGACGATTGGTCATGGCCACACGCCAGTGTACTGGGTGACCCGGTCGTTCAGACGCCTCATTTTGATCGCGTTGCCGATGAGGGTGTCCTCTTCGACAACGCGTTCGTATCGACGCCGTCCTGCACACCGAGCCGTCTCAGTATTCTGACCGGCCAACATCATTGGCGGCTGCAGGAAGGCGACAGTCTAGGCGGATCACTGCGCGAAGGAGTGCCCGTTTACACAGAGATGTTGCGCGATGCCGGTTATCATCTTGGTCGTTTTGGCAAAGGCGTCTGGCCGAGCAAGCACACGTTTCGCAAACGCGATTCGTTTGGCCCTCGCTATCGGTCCTTCGAAAATTTCTTAGCGAGCCGAAAAGAGCAGCAACCGTTTTGTTACTGGCATGGTGGACAAGACCCGCACCGGCCGTATCAGTTGAATGTCGGCCAAGACAGCGGGATGAACCTTGCTGATGTGATTGTCCCGAAGTGTTTGCCCGACAACGAAATCGTGCGCGGTGATGTCGCCGATTATTTATGGGAAGTCCAACGTTTCGACCGAGAAGTCGGCGAAGTGATCGCACATTTGGAATCCATCGGCGAACTCGATCAGACAATTTTGATTGTCACCAGCGACAACGGCATGCCGTTCCCACGCTGCAAGGCGACGCTGTACGACCAAGGGACCAGGGTTCCATTTGCGATTCGGTGGGGCAGCAAAATCGAGGGCGGGCGACGTATCTCGGATATGGTCACGCTTTGCGATTTGTCACCCACCATCCTGGAATTCGCGGGGCTGCGTCCTCCGGCGGTCACGACCGGCAAGAGTCTGCGACCTTTGCTTGAATCGAAAAAATCGGGCCAGATCGATTCGGCTCGAACCTTTGCCTTGGCGGGAATGGAGCGACATGTTTACTCGTATCCGTGTCGATCGCTACGAACTAAAGAATTTCTATACGTTCGAAATTTCGATCCTGAATCTTGGCCGACCGGCGAAGTGGATGGTCACAACCCGACCTATGATTTTGCGGCGCACCCTTGGCCGACGGAGCCCGGCGCATTCTCGTTCAACATTGATCCGTCGCCATCGAAACAGTTGCTGCGACTGAACCGCAACCAAGACGGTCAGGATCGTTTTGCCAGCCTCGCGTTCGATTATCGTCCGGCGGAAGAGCTTTACGATCTGGCTAAGGATCCGCATCAGTTGACCAACGTCGCCGATGATCCAACGTTTAGATCGTCGCTTCGTACGCTTCGGCAAAAACTTACCTCAGAACTGATCAAGAGTGGTGATCCCAGAATCAGGGTGGACGGTTACCAGGATCGACGGCTCGAGGGCTGGGCCGTGCGTGTCAGTGACAAACTGCTTGCGGAACAGTCCGGCCAGACGCAGGATGCTTTAAAGCTCTTGAGGCAGCAGCTAAGGCAAGTGGTTGACCGTGTGCCTGCGGCCGTCGTTGCGCACCTTCAAGACGTTCCGATCTGGGTGTCTCCTGAGTATTCCGGCGTGCGACCGACAGCCGAGTATCACCCTGATGTGAATTGGTTGCGCTCGGCCGGTCGGCATGCCGAACTGGTCAAATGTGTCGAGCTGACGAACGTCGCGATTTTCGCGAAAGAGTGTGATCGGATGCCGATGATGATGTTGCATGAATTAGCGCACGCCTACCACGATCGCGTGCTCGGGTTTGATCATCCGGGAATCAAAGCGAATTTCGAACGAGTCCAAGAGAGTGGAATCTACAATGCAGTGATGCGCAGCAATGGCAAGCTGGAACAAGCCTATGCGATGAGTAACCGGAAGGAATACTTTGCGGAAACCTCCGAGGCGTTTTTCGGAACGAACGACTTTTACCCGTTCAACCGCAACGAACTTCGGCGACACGACCCATCGATGTACGAATTGCTGAGCGAATTATGGCAAACCCAAAAATCGCCCGCTAAGCAGCATTCGCGGCGCCTGTACAAAGTCACTTCACCGCCGAAAGAAATGAATCTGGATGATTTCTACGGCAAATACGTTAGTGCCAGCGGTTATCCAATTGTCAGTTCCAGCCGCGTTAACGATTACGCGTTGAAAGAAGCGGCTTATCTTGTCGACTTGATGCTGGGGAAACGTCCCGATTTGCGTCGCGCGATGATCGCCAGCGGCTCGCGGATGATTGTCATGGCCCACGACGAATTCACGACAGATGTACCGGAACACTCGCACCTGACGCCTGGTGACTACATGGACGCACGCGCTCGAGGGCTTGGCGGTTCGCGCACGGATCCGGTCTGTTCGGTCGCGGAAGAAAATCTATTGGGATTCAAAGGTGATCCCTATGCGTCGGAAAATATCCTGATCCACGAATTCGCACATAACATCCATCTGCGTGGCATGGTGAATCTGGACCCGACGTTTGATGACCGACTGAAAGCGACCTACGAGCGATCGATGAATCAAAATCGGTGGACTGGTAAGTACGCGTCGACAAATCATGCCGAGTATTTTGCCGAAGGCGTTCAGTCCTGGTTCAACAATAACCGCGAACCTGATCACGACCATAATTTCGTCAATACACGAACCGAACTGCGCGATTATGATCCGGAGCTTGCGGCGCTGTGCGAAGAGGTTTTTGGAACAACCGAATTGGTTTACACCCGACCCGAAACGCGGCTCGAGGGGCATCTGGCCGGTTATCAGCCATCCCAATCGCCAGAGTTTCGTTGGCCAGATCACCTGATCAAGGTGCAGCAAAAAATTCGCCAGGAAGCGAAATCCCGAGGAAAAGATCGACGGGATGAATATAAGAATTAAAATCGCCGGTCCGCCAACGAATCACAGATATGTCTAAATCAACGGTCGCCGTTATTTTGTTTGCGTGCTTGGCTTTTCATTCCGTTGCCGCATCCCAAGAAGCAACGGAAACGCAGCCGAACGTCTTGTTGATTTCGATCGATGATCTAAACGACTGGGTTGGGTGCATGGGTGGGCATCCGCAAGCACACACGCCCAACATTGATCGGCTTGCGTCCGGCGGCGTATTGTTCACCAACGCCCACTGTGCCGCTCCCGCTTGCAATCCGTCTCGCACTGCGATCATGACGGGTATTTCGCCACACGTCTCTGGGCTGTATGAGAACGGCCAAAAGATGCGAGAAGTGTTGCCGGACTCCGAGTTGATTCCTAAGTACTTTTCACGTCACGGTTATTGGTCGGCCGGATCGGGGAAAATCCTGCACTACTTTATCGATGCGGCATCATGGGACGAATACTTCCCCAAGAAAGAGTCGGAAAACCCTTTTCCGCGGACGATGTATCCGCAAGAGCGACCGGTCAGTTTGCCGCGTGGCGGGCCGTGGCAATACGTCGAAACGGATTGGGCGCCACTTGATGCGAGCGACGAAGAATACGGTGGCGATTGGCTGGTAACGGATTGGATCGGCCGACACTTGCGGAAAGAACATGACAAGCCGTTCTTTCTTGCCTGCGGAATCTATCGTCCCCATGAGCCTTGGTTTGTACCGAAACACTACTTTGACATGTTTCCGCTAAGCGACATTCAATTGCCGCCAGGCTATCGAGATGACGACCTCGACGATTTGCCCCCCGAAGGTCGCCGGCGTGGACCGAATCGATACTTTGCCCACATCCAAGCACAGGATCAGTGGCGAAATGCGATTCAAGGTTATCTTGCGTCCATCGCGTTTGCCGACGCAATGGTCGGGCGCGTTGTGGATGCCTTAGAGGCAGGCCCCAACGCAACCAACACGATTGTTGTGCTTTACAGCGATCACGGTTGGCATCTTGGCGAGAAAGAGCATTGGCAAAAATACACGGCTTGGCGAGTTTGCACGCGAGTGCCCTTAATCATACGTGTTCCCAAGGATGCACCTGGGTTGCACGGCGGTACAAGACCGCAAACGGTTTGCGACCAACCGGTGAATTTGGTCAGTCTGTATCCGACGCTAACGCAACTTGCCGGTTTGCCGAATAAGGATTCCTGTGACGGTCCGAGTCTTGTACCGCTGCTCGAAAACGAAAACGCAAAATGGCCGCACGTTTCGACGACATTCCTAAGCAAGCCCGGCAACGTCGGTATCAGCGGCCCGCGGTGGCGATACATTCGTTATGCCGACGGTGGCGAAGAACTTTATGACACCGAGACCGATCGGTACGAATGGAACAACCTTGCCGATCGTCCCGCCCATCGCGCGCAGCTCGTTCGAATGCAGCAGCATGTTCCGGAGCAGTTCGCAAAGTACATTCCGCCCAGTGATGCTGCGTTGACCCAGCTGGATTGGCATCCCTCGCGTGAAATCGCACCAGCTTCGAAGCCCGATGGATCGCAGCTGAATGTGATTTTTCTTAACGAACGCAAAGAAACCGTGAAACTATTTTGGATCGATCGCAAGGGAACCGCGAAGTCTTACGGGACAATCGACTCGGGGACGCGAAAGTCGATGCAGTCGCGGCCCGGTGCCGTCTGGATGATTGCCGATTCGGATGATTCACCATTGGGCCATTTCATTGTGGGTGACCGAACGGCGCGAGCCGTGATCCGCCAATAGCCAGAGCCCAATTATTCGGCGTCTGACTTGCGAGTCTGAGCCAGCAACCATTGATAGAACTCGGGATTGTCATACGTTTCGGTCCATGAATCATGCTCGGCGTCCGGATAGATGGTGAACTTTGGGTTTCCGCCCGCTTTCTTGATCGCGTTCACCATCTCTTCGCTGCGTTCCAGTGGCACCGCTTTGTCTTTTGCCCCGTGCAGCACCCAGGCCGGAATGTCTTTGATTAGCTTTGCCCAGAACGGTTCCCCGCCTCCGCAAACGGGAGCGATCGCCGCGAATCGATCTGGCGTGTAAGCCGCGAGCCGCCAAGTGCCGAATCCTCCCATGCTCAGGCCGGTTACGTAGACGCGATTGGTGTCGACGTTGTGCTGGCTGACGATGTGGTCAAGCAATACGGTCAGTTCGGTTGGTTCCCACCATCGATCATTCACGCACTGGGGCGAAACGAGAATAAACGGGAATGATTTGCCGGCAGCCACGAGTTTAGGTGGCCCGTGTTTCTTGACCAGTTCAAGATCGTTGCCGCGTTCGCCCGCACCGTGCAGGAACAGTACCAAAGGCAGCGGCGGATCTGTTTCAGCACTCTCGGGCACATACAGCAGGTAATTCATGTTGACCTGGTGCTGGGCGTTCAACGTTTCGGTCGATTGTTCGTCGGCTGCGTCTGTGTGAGAGAGTGGATTTATCATGACAAGAATCAAGGCGAATGCAGAGTTCAGAAATGTCTTCATGGGATCGCTTACGGCAAACGGGGCGTAGGTAGGTGGGCTGTCGTACTTCGGCACAGCGTCCACGTTCTGTAAGCGCTGGTCGAAGGGGTGTGAATGTCATCGGGCTTCGATGAAAACTTGTCGGAACGTCAAGATGTCGTTGGTGTGCCCCACCAGCATGACAATATCATCGGGGGCGAAAGTTTGTTTCGGGCCCGGGTTAAAGACAAGTGTACCATCGGCCCGCTTGACGGCCACGACCAACACGTTGTGGTCGCGGTGGGCGTGCGTTTGATTGATGGTCATTCCCGACAATTTGCTGTTGGCGGAAATCTTGACTTCGTCCAATTCCAGTTCTTCAAAATCGCTCTGCCCGACCAAGTCCATCAACTCAGCGGTCGTCGGGCGGGTGATCATCCTTAGCATTTGTCTGGCACTGACAACGGTCGGCATCACGACTCGGTTTGCACCGGCTTGGTAAAGCTTGTTTTCGCTGCTGGCATGTTCGGCGCGTGCGATGATGTTAAGTTCTTTGTTCAAATTGCGAGCCGTCAGCGTGATGAAGACACTCTCGGCATCTTTGGGCAGCGTCGCGACCAGTGTCCCGGCACGCTCGATACCGGCGGTAAGCAGTACGGCTTCCTCTGTGGCGTCGCCGGTCACGGTGGTAAATCCTCGCGAAGACGAATCCTCACAAATATTGGCGTCGTTCTCGACCACGACGACCGCGCGTTTTTGTGATTCCAGTTCGGTCGCCAAGTTCTGCCCCATTCGCCCAAAGCCGCAAATGATGATGTGGTCGCAAATCTGTTCCAGTTCTCTTGTCATTCGTCTCTTTCCGATCACACGTTCAAGTTCGCCTTCTAACATCAATTGGAAAAGTCCGCCGAACGTATAGACGGCTGCCGACATCCCCAACAGGATCACCAGAACCGTGAATAGTTGCAGGCTTGGTTGCAGCGAACTGTGCTCGCCGTAACCGACCGTCGAGATGGTCACGACCACCATCCAAATCGCGTCGATCCAACCGTAGTCGCCAAGAAAACGATATCCGCAAACCGCAACGATGAAGACGAGCGAGAGAAAGACCGCGCCTTGCTTGACTCGTTGCAGAGATGATTTCATGGACGGGCGTCTGCGGAGACTAGGTTCGATGAAGCAAAACGTAGGCACTTGAGGCCGACGAGATGTCTATCCTAGCGACTGCCCAACCGAAGTGGTGGCGGCGCATAGCGCCGCCGCGATCCTCGACGGATGAAAAGTTGTGTCGTTCTGCCCAAAGCGTCGGTCGCTAGGCCATTTGGCGAGCTTTCGCGGCGCGCTGGGCGGCATGCTGGACGATCCGCAGTTTCTGCTCAGCCGTCGCGCAGCTCCAGTCGCCGATTTCTTCGCGTGACCGAAAGCAGCCCATGCAAAGACCTTCAAGGTTCAGCGCACATCGTTTGATACAAGGTGAAGCCACCGCCGTGGCTGAACGATCGCTTCTCAAATCTTCTTTGCTGCTCATCTTTAAGCCACCGCTCATCCTTGAGTGCCGATGCGACGATGGGCACGGTTGCAAAGCCGGCGCGTGCGTCGCGGTGCTCCGGCGATCAGCGTCAATAAGGCAAGTCCGGCAAAAGAACTCGGTTCGGGAACGCTCACCGCAAGGGTCAAGTTATCGAGCGCGACGTAGGTTGGCGTGTTGATTCCGAACGGGCCGGTATCGCTGGATTCAAACCGCAACGTGACCGAACGGGCATCGGCGATTGACGCCAACGAGACACGGATCCATTCGGTCAAGACAAAGTCTTCGGTGTCGTCGTCGAACGTGAAATCAGCCAAATCGACAGGCACTTCGCCGATGACGCCACCGGTTCCCGAAAGACCAGAGTGGCCCGACAGTACGACGCGAAAGTAATCGGGGTCGCTGCCGCTCGCGCCGCCGTATTTCTTTTCAAAGTTGGGCGCCGGTCCGAATCCGTCGTCGCCGTCCGCCATGTATCGCGCCGCGTAAGTCGTGTTGGTCAGGTCGACCGACTGCAGCGTTGCACCGCTGGGAATGTTGAAGAAAGCGTCGTCGGTAAACGCGACCAAGTAGGTGTCCGAACCTTGGCTGCCGGTTCCCGGTCGGGCGGCAAACTGATTGCCAAAGCCAGGGGTACTGTCGTCTTTGACCCGTGACGGGCTCCATCCCGACCACGTGTCGAAACCCGCCCCGGGATCGTCGAACGCTGGGATGTCGTTGTTGCTGAATTGGACACCCTGGTGCGTCCAGATTTGTCGGACCTCTTCCTGTCCGAATTTCTCGCCGGTGCCAACGATCATATAGTTGTCACGCTCGGGACCCGTGGCATCGGTGTCACCGCTGTAAAACCCATTCCCCGGCAAGACCAGGGATTCAAACGTGATGACGTCTGCGGATGAGCCGTGTGCGAAAACGGCAAATGAAACGAGGACAATCAGTCGACTCGCAATGCGGGCGATGGGATGACGCACGAGAATTTCTCCGGGGAATGTTTCGATGACGATCAGAGTGGACAGACCGATCGCTTCGGCGCGCAGGAAACGTGCGCGGCGGCAGTGTCGGTGCGAACCTCAAGCAGCGGTCGCCTCGATCCGAGAAGGCACGTCTCCGCTTTCGCGTGTGGTAGGTCTTCTGACTTGCTGTCGTGCGACGTTTCAGTGCCTTCTCATCGAGCTAGTTCTCGATAATGGCGCTTCAGATTTTTCGAACAAAACGTCGCCCGCCTCCGACCAAGACGATCGAGATGGCAGACAGCTTACAGCGGCCGGTCCGTCCCGGTTTTTCACCGGAGTTCCCTGTTAATGTTCCAGCTAAGACAACCCGAAACATCACCACACGTTGCTGGCAAAAAGGGTAAATCAGGCGATCAGTAGTGTCAACTCGATTCCTCGCCCGCGCCTCCGTTTTTCGCAAATGGCGTGGTGTGGGGTTGCCGCAGCGATAGACTCGCCTGGAATCGCGCCGGCGGGCGTGTCTCGAATCGCCCCCAAATTTGGATTCGTTTGATGAGCGGTAACCAGCGTCCGGCTTCTGTGTGGATTTTCAATTCGTTGTTCGGCTCAATGCGACCATTCTCAGCCGTCTTAGTCTGGGGGGCTGCAGTAATAAGCTCTGCTATTGCCTGTGCGGGCGAGCCACTCGCGTGGAACCAGTGGCGGGGCCCGCAGCGAGATGGACAGGTCGGCGATTCGGATTGGCCATCGGCGTTGGGCGACCATTTGTCACTCGTTTGGCAGCAAGCACACGCGCCCAGTTACAGCGGCCCCATCACTTTCGGCGATTGGGTGTTCACGACCGAGACGATCAACAAGCAAGTTGAACGTGTGACCGCTTACGAATTAGCCACGGGAAACAAGGTCTGGCATACGGAGTGGCCGGGCGAAATGACGGTTCCCTTTTTTGCCGCATCCAACGGCAGTTGGATCCGCGCCACGCCGGCGTGTGTCGACGGGCATCTGTTGGTGATGGGGATGCGTGATGTACTGGTGTGTTTGGACCCGGCGACTGGCAACGAAAAATGGCGAGTTGATTTTCCGCACGATATGGGCGGTCCCGTGCCATCGTTCGGCGCAGCAAGTTCGCCGATCATCGATGGCGACGGTGTGATTGTGCAAACCGGCGGCGCCGTCATGCGGCTCTCACTGGCCGACGGCAGCTTGATTTGGAAGACGCTGGAAAATGCAGGCGACATGATGTCCAGTGGCGCATTCTCGAGCCCAACAATCGCAATGCTTTGTGCGAAGCGGCAACTGGTCGTACAGACCCGCACGCATTTGTGCGGCGTTGAACTTTCCACAGGCAAGGTCCTGTGGCGCGAGCCGATCGAAGCATTTCGAGGGATGAATATTTTGACGCCGCTGGTTGTCGGGAACCAGGTCTACACCTCCGCTCATAGTGGCAAAGCACAACTATTCGATATTCGCTGTGACGAAAGTGGTCGTTGGTCGGTGCACGAAGTGTGGAATCAAAAAACGCAGGCTTATATGTCATCCCCCGTGCTGGTCGGCGACACGATCTATTTGCATGCGAAGAATCAACGCGTCGTCGCCACGGCGCTGCAAGATGGAACGATCCGTTGGACCAGCAGTCCTCAGGCCAAGTATTGGAGCATGGTGTCCAACGGTGAGCGGATTCTTGCGTTGGCCGAATCCGGTGATCTGTTGCTGTTGGATGCAAGCGACGAACAATTCAACGTGATCGATAAAACGAAAGTCGCCGAGGACGCTTGGGCGCACCTCGCCGTGCAAGGGCCATGGGTGATCGTTCGCGACTTGGCGGCGCTAAGGGTGTACCGCTGGACGGAATCGTCGGCAAAACCCGGTTCATGATGTTATCGATCGCACGGCAAAGCAGCAGTGTGACCGCGAAGCAGCAATGTGACTGCGAAGCCACCGTTTTACTGCGAAGCGACAGTTTTACTGCGAAGCCACCGTTTTACTGCGGTGCCCCGTCTTCGTGACAATGCGGCGGCATTGTGGCTAAGCCGCGGCTTTACTGGCGTATCGAATTCCCGATCGATTTCGTCCGGCCGTTTCAATCGCGCCAACGTTACGCAGCACATAGGCGATTTGCTGGGCCACCCAGCGCGGTCGGTCGATCGCCTTGGCCAAGTCGGCCGTGTTGAAATCGTCTTTTTCGGGCAGGTGAAACAACGTCAGCAAGTCCGCCGCTTCGTGGAACTCGTATCGGTGCTCGATTTGTTCTAACTGAACATCATGGACGCTGTAGTCTTTTCCCCAGCGTCGACGGCGTCGTCGCTTTGCCGGCATACGAAACTGTTCGACGTGGATCATCGGCACTTCCAGCACCAAATTCGGATTCGGAAAGACTCGTGTGAAGTAGATCAGGTCTTCGAACAGGTCAAGAATGTTGCCTCGCTTGGGGCTCATGCGTCGCGAGGTTGGTTTGCCCCCGGGTTTCTTGATTTTTGTGATCCGTGTGCGAGCGATCACGGGTTTGACAACCCGCAGCTTGTGGCGTTTTAGCAGCTGGTTCGATTTGTCTCGAATGGCCGACAGTGACGCACACTGAACTTCGATCAATTCATCGTCGCGAACGGCATCGATGCGATAGCGACCCACGGTGACTTCCGTGTTAGACGCTCCGTCGGCATAGCATCGCTTTAGCTGTTGGTGAAGCGTGGTTTCCATACCCGTCTTTCTAAGTGCGTCCTGGGAAGATTCCTTGTGCGCGATTTGCCGGTCGCGCCTGGTCCGCGCCAGCACGGTGAATCGATTTCACTGGCAATGGAAGTCACCGCTGGTCGAAGATGCTGGCGATCGAAACGTTATCGATGATGAGACATCGTCAATCGAGAGCATGGCCAATCGAGAGCATCGTCAATCGGAGCGTGGGGAATCCTATTGGGTGGACACCGGTTATTCTGGTTCGATTCCGAAGTCACGAATGGTCGACAGCGTGATCAGTTCCAGGCCTTTGTTGGCGAATGCTTCGGCGCCGCCAGCCAGTCGATCGATGATTCCGATGACACAGTCGACTTTCAGCCCAAATGCTTCTGCGGCTTCGACCGCTTTGATCGCGCTGCCGCCACTGGTGATCACGTCTTCGACAATCACGACCCGCTGGCCCGCTTCGACAGGACCTTCGACTTGTCTGCCCATGCCGTGGCCTTTGGGTTCCTTGCGAACCATGAAACCTTTCAGCGGCAGGTCGCGCTGTCCGGCCAGCATGACAATTGACGCGGTAATCGGATCGGCACCGATCGCCATACCACCGACCGCCGCCGGCAAGTCGCCACGCGAGAGGATGGTTTCAAGCATGCCTTCGGCGATCACGTTGGCACCTTGGGGGTGCAGCGTGATCTGCCGGCAGTCGAGGTAATAGGAGGCTTTTTTGCCGCTCGCCAGCGTGAATTCACCTCGCTGCAGCGCTTCGGTGCGGATCAATTCTAACAGTGCGTCACGATCGTAGCTCATACCAATCACGTCTCAAAACCTAGGGGCAAACATCAGACCGTCGCTAATGTTACCGACGGATGGTGATCAATGAACCCTGGGTCAGAATGCCATAGAGGTCGCTGGCGTGGTCGTCGGCCAGGCTGATGCAACCCTGCGTGGATGGTTTCATCGTATTGGGGCTGCCGTGGATGCAAACGCGACCGCCCAAATCCACCCACATGTTTCCGTACGGGTTGTCCGGGCTGCCGGCCGGGACGGGCGCGCCGGCCGGGTCGTAATAGGTGCGGCTGGTCTGCTTGTCCTGGACCGTGAACGTGCCGGGCAACGGTTCCGGGTCGCTGCCCACACCGATTGGGAATCGCCCCGCGTACAGATCGCCCAAGAACAGGGTCAGTTCGTTTCGTGTCAGGTCGACTTGTGCGTTGAACGGACCACGCAAGACTTTCAGTTCGGTGCCTGGCAAGACGGTCACCGGGTCACGGATTTCATTGATGTTCGCCAGCAATTGCCATGGAACTTCATAACGTTGAGCGATTTCCATCAACGTTTCGTTCGAGCCGACACGGTGGGGTTGTTCTAACAGGTGCGCCTTTGAATAAATCACCTCGCGTGCCAAGGGATCCAAGCGGCCCAAGAGTTCCGATCGCTGGGCGTCCGAGACGTTGGGCGTGTTATAGAACAAGCTAAGTGTCGACAGTGCTTCTTTCTTTTGATCGCTGATGTACTGTCGGTCCGCGGTGAGGATGGCGTTTTTCAGGCCCAGATTCTCGCCTGCGTTTTCTGGGGGTGCCGCCGCTTGTGCGTTCGGTGGCGAAAGCAGGTCTGTCGCTGTCGTGCCGCTGGAAAGCGAGACCCCGTTGTTCAGATTCGATTCCTCCACGGTCGTGCCACCGGCGGCCCGGTGGTCTTGCGGATGAAATTCCTTGCCCTGTTCGGGTGAAAAGCTGGTCAGCGCCGCAGTTGGGTCGGGCAAGTCAAATGTGTTGCCGGTCGATGGGTAATCGCCGCGAGGGCTAACCGCAAAGCTTGGCGGGCCGCTGGCGGTGCTAGGCAACTTATTGGACGAAGGAATTGCGCCGATCGACGAGCTGTCATCCGAGATTGTCGCGGTGGTTCCACTGCCGGGCGCCGGTTGCAGATCAGCAAATGATGACCCGTAGGTCACACCGGATTGTATTTCGGGAACGGCAAATTCGGGTTCCGCGGGGACGTCGCTTTGCAATGGTCCGGTCGCAATCGATTCCAGCGATTCCGGCAATCCCGTATCGATGCCAAGATCATCACTGACGATCAGCATGTCGGCGACCTCGGGTGGTAACTCTTCCGGCGGCGTGGTCAGTGGCACCCAGACACCATAGATCACCGTCATCAGCAGAACGACAACAGCGGCGGTTTTCAACGTTTGCACAACAGTCCTCCGTGACCGGCCCGCTGAAACGGGCCCGAATGTTAGCTAGTCCGTTAAACTAGTCAATAATCGCGGGCTATTTCCAGATCAGTTCTGCGATCACACAATGCATCCGCCCTGGGCGGTTGGTCGTGCCCGGTTCAATGCGATCTTGGCTTGCCTGCGATATGCCCTTGCGACGCTTGAGATTTCCTGAACGCCTGTCCCGAATGCCTGTTCCAAACGCCTGTCCCGAATGCCTGTCCAGCGGTGCATCTGACGATGCAATCGATTGAAGTCCACAACTAGGATCCACGGCGATTACCGCCGATCTGCAGCAAACCACCCCGCCCCTTTCTCTCGCATCAACGCGTCGAAATTGATCCGCGTGAAACAAAAAATACCGTGAAACAGCCCAACATCATTTTCATCATCACCGACCAACAGCGCTATGACACCATTGCGGCGTTGGGTTTTCCGCATTTGGATACTCCCAACCTGGATCGCCTTGTCCGGGAAGGTGTTTCGTTTTCTCAGTGCCATGTGACCGCCGCCTCGTGTGCCGCGGCACGGGCCAGCCTATTCAAGGGCTATTTCCCTCACACGACCGGCATTCTCAAGAACGCTGACCAATGGCGACGCAGCTGGATCGAACGGTTGAACCAAGCCGGGTACTACTGCACCAATATTGGCAAGATGCACACTTGGCCGTTTCTGACCGAGCTTGGGTTTCACGAACGGTTCGTCGTCGAAAACAAAGATCGATACCTTGAGGGCCGCTACTTCTTTGACGAATGGGACAAGGCCCTGCGGTTTCGCGGCTTGGTCAAACAGCAGCGCGAGATGTATCGTCAGCGAGATGACTATCGATCGGCCTTGGGGGCATTCGACTGGGAATTGCCCGAGGACACTCATCCGGATGTCTTCGTTGGTGACATGGCCCGTTGGTGGATCGATTCAACGCCCAAGAAAGATCCGCTGTTTCTGCAAATCGGATTCCCGGGACCGCACCCGCCGTACGATCCGGTGCCCCGCTATGCGGAACCCTACTTGGCCAAAGACTTGCCATTGTTGCCGGTCACCCAAGCAGAGCTGGACGCACAGCCACCGGCACTGAAAGAACTGCGCATCCACAATAGCCAGGTTGACCACGATTCGATTTTGATGGATCTGAATCCGACGCATCAGCAGCGTCATCGACAACGTGCGTATTACTTGGCGAACGTGACGATGATCGATGAAAAGGTCGGCGAAATCATCCAGTCGCTCGAGCGAAATGGTTACCTGGACGACTCGATCATCATTTTTACAAGCGACCATGGCGATTGTTTGACCGATCACGGCCAAAGCCAAAAATGGACGATGTTCGATCAGATCACCCGCGTTCCCATGATCGTTTGGGCGCCGGGCCGATTCGGGAAATCACGCAGCGTCGACGCGCTTGTGCAGCAAATGGATTTGGGGCCGACGATTCTGCAGTGGGCTGGTGTTGATGTGCCTGCCGATTGGGAGGCGCGCTCGCTGGCCGACGCACTGGATCCGGAAGCCACCTTCGCTGGACGTGACTTTGTGTACTGCGAACAATCCAAGGACGGCAACTTGACCGGTTGCGAGTTCATGACGATGGTCCGCGATCAGACGCACAAGCTGATTCATTACTTGGATGAACCGGATGGCCAACTGTATGATCTAACGTCCGATCCCCAGGAATGTGACAATCTGTGGCATGTCCCGTCGGCGCGCGATCAGAAAGAACGCCTGCTGACGGAGCTTCGCGAATGGCGAATCCGCAGCGGTGTTCACACCAAAGACTGGTCCGCTGACTCGCGTTGATCCTTTCACAAACCACGGCAATGCATTCGCGGCTATGTTTCGCAGAGCCATCATCGCATCTCTATTTTCTTAACCCCACGAGAATCGCTGTGCCAAAAAGAATCTTTGATTTCGCACGCCCATTTCAGGTCGTCCTCTTCGCCGCATCCGTCGCTGCTGCCTCAATCGCCCAGGAATCCGCGGCAGAAAAGGTTTCCGGTATCGACACCAGTCTGTTTAGCGAGGAAGTGTCGCCGGGCGAGAACTTCTACGAGTACGCCAACCAAAAGTGGCTGGAATCGACCGAAATTCCAGGCGACAAATCGGACTACGGTATCTTCACGATCTTGAACGATTCGACGCAAGAACAAGTGCGCGATCTGATCGAAGCGGCTGCTGATTCAAACGCCCCGCTCGGCACGCCGGCGCAAAAAGTTGGCGATTTGTACAACAGTGTGCTGGACATCGAAACGCGAAACGAAGCGGGGATCGATCCGATCAAGCCGCTGTTGGATCAAGTCAACGCAATCGATTCGGCTAAATCGCTTGCGGAGGCCATGGGGAATCTGGTGCGAAACGGAGTGTATGGCCCGTCGGTTGCCTACGTTGGTGTCGATGCAAAGAACAGCGACGCCTACACGGTCTACATCACTCAGGCCGGACTGACGATGCCTGACCGCGATTATTACTTGGAAGACGAAGATCGTTACGTCGAACTGCGCGATCAGCTAAAGACTTACATCACCGATATGCTGACGGTGGTCGGCGACCCAAACCCGGAGGTCTCGGCCCAAGCGGTTGTCGATATTGAAACGAAGATCGCCGAATCACACTGGACGAAGACAGAAAACCGCGATCCTGACAAAACGTACAACAAAAAAGACGCCAGCGAAGTTGCGGCGATGTTGGGCGATTTTCGTTCCGCTGCGTTTGCCCAGGTCGCGGGACTGGACCAGCAGACGGAATTTGTCGTTCGGCAGCCGAGCTATCTAACTGCGCTAGGAAAGCTGTTGGCTGAGAAATCGTTAGATCAATGGAAATCCTATTTGCGGTTTCGTTTGATTGACGCCTACGGTGATAGCCTCAGTGAATCGATCGAGCGACGGCACTTCGATTTTCATCGCACCGCCATCCGCGGAATCGCCGAACAAGAACCTTTGTGGAAGCGAGGTGTGAATGTCACGGGTAGTCTGTTGGGTGAGGTCGTTGGCCAACTGTATGTCGAAAAGCACTTCCGGCCCAACGCGAAGAAACGAATGAATGAGCTGGTCGAAAACCTCAAGCGAGCGTTCGCTCAACGAATCGAAACTCGTGACTGGATGGGCAAGGGGACGAAGAAACAAGCGTTAGAGAAACTCGAGCTCTTCACAACCAAGATCGGATACCCCGATGAGTGGAAAGATTATGACAAGCTGAAAATTGTCGACGGTCCATTGGCCAGCAATGTGATCGCGGCTTCGCAATTTGAATATGAACGCGACTTGAATAAGTTGGGCGGACCGATCGATCGCAATGAATGGCACATGACGCCTCAAACGATTAACGCCTACTACAACCCGACGATGAACGAAATCGTGTTTCCCGCCGCGATTCTTCAACCGCCTTTCTTTAACATGGCTGCTGACGATGCCGTCAACTACGGTGGCATCGGCGCCGTGATCGGCCACGAATTAAGCCACGGGTTTGATGACAAAGGCAGTAAGTACGATGGTCACGGGAATTTGCGAAAGTGGTGGACTGAGACGGACCGTGCGGAGTTCGAAAAACGTGCGCAAGGTTTGGTCGACCAATACTCGGCGTTTGAACCGATCGAAGGCAACTTTGTGAACGGTGAACTGACGTTGGGCGAAAATATTGGTGACTTGGGCGGGCTGAGCGTTGCTTACGAGGCATACCGTCTTTCGCTTGAGGGAAAACAAGCCCCGGTGATCGATGGACTAACCGGTGATCAACGATTCTTTCTCGGATGGTCACAGGTCTGGCGACGGCTTTATCGTCGGCCCGAATTGCTGAAACGCCTGATCACCGACCCGCACAGTCCCAGTGAATATCGCGTCAACGGAATCGTCCGAAACATGGATGCGTGGTACCAGGCTTTCGACGTCGACAAAGATGCACCTCTTTATCTGGCGCCGGAAGACCGTGTTCGGATCTGGTAGGATCCTTGCGATTGACGACCATCGTTGCCGCGGCAACGGTCCTGTATCGTGCCGCTTTGATGGTCGTCGCTCACGTTATTTCAATGCCCGTTAACCAATCGCCAAAGGTGATCCGATGATTTTGTACCGGTCCGTTCTTGTCTGCGCTGTCGTGTTCGCGTTTGTTTCGCAGGCATCGGCACAGTTCGAGCAGGAGGATGGTTTTGAGTCGCTCTTTAACGGCAGTGATTTGTCGGGTTGGGTGGTCCCCGAGGGTGACAACGGGCACTGGAAAGTCGTCGACGGCGTGATCGACTATGATGCGCGCAGCGAGGCGACGGGTGATCGAAACCTCAGGACTGAGAAAGAGTACGGCGACTATATCCTCAAGATCGATTGGCGAATCAAGGAAACCAGCGGCTATTACGACATGCCGATTGTGCTTAGCGACGGCACGTATCTAACGGGCACCGATGGAAACAAGATCACGGTCCGCCGGCCCAACGCAGACTCTGGCATCTACATGCGAGGTCACTCCAAAGCCCAGTTGAATATCTGGTGTTGGCCGACCGGTTCGGGTGAGGTGTATGGCTATCGCAACAACAAGGCGACACCGCCGGAAGTCAAAGCGGCTTTGACGCCCCGTCTCAACGCTGATAATCCCGTGGGCGAATGGAACTCGTTCCTGATCGTGATGATCGGCGACCGGGTGACGGTGCTGCTAAACGACCACTTGATCCTTGAAAAGGCGCTGCTGGACGGTATTCCCGAGCGAGGGCCCATTGTGCTGCAGCACCACGGGGGGCCGGATAAAGACGGCAATCTGAAACCCGCATCCAGTTTGGTCCAGTTTCGCAATATCTGGATCAAATCGCTTGAACCCTAAGCGGTGCAGCGAGGACTAAAACGAAATACGCAGCCCCCCGCTGCGTTGTTTCGATTCTGATTGATCGATCACCACAGCATCGATGTTGCCTTTCATGGCGACTTCGATGCGGCGGATGAGTTCTTTCAGATCGCCAGCCGGTCCATCGACGTCAAGCAAGACCGAGCCGTCGGGTTCGTTGCGAACGGTGCCATGAACATTCAGGTCTCTGGCTTCGGCGACGCAAGTGGCGCGAAACCCGACACCTTGAACATGGCCAGAAAACCGGGCGAGATAGCGAATCACAGCATCGTCTCGATCACGTCTTGGCCGACCGTTTCGGTGGTGGACGAAACTGTGGTTTCAGGGCTGCTTGTTCTTTGGATTACGACCAAGCACATGTCGTCAAAGGGCGGTGCCGAACCGATGTGCTTGCGGACCGCGGATACGATTCGGTCGGTGACATCATTCGCGTCGCCTCCTGCCGCGGTTAATTCTCGCACACGTTCCATGCCGAATTCTTCGTCCGCGGCGTTCATCGCTTCGTTGATCCCATCGGTGTAAAGCACCGCGATGTCGCCGGTGTGAAACGGGATGTCCACCGACTCGTACTCCATGCCCGTGTCGATCGCAATCGGCAATCCTGATTCGTCGCCACCCGGTTCGCTGATCGATCCGTCCTTACCGCTGCGCACGATCGGCGGCATGTGGCCTGCGTTAACGATCGAAACGGTATCACGTTTCGGGTCGATCACCATCATCACCAGTGTGACAAAGCGGTCGACATGCAACCCGCTCATACGGTCATTTAGTTTCTCGACGGCTTGGGCCAGATCAGGAATGCTCGCCAAGCAGAATCGAGTTTCCGCGGACAGCTTTGCCATGAACATGGCTGCGGCCACTCCGTGGCCAACCACGTCGGCAACGATCACACCGACTCGGCCATCGGCCAAGTGGATATAATCAAAGTAGTCTCCGCCGATATGATTGGCGGCTTGGTAAAAGCTGCAAACGTCGAATCCGACGGCATCGGGCTGCGTTTGCGGAAGGAAGGCTTTCTGGACATCGGTGGCCAACTTTAAGTCTTGTTCGACCTCCCGCTGCACCAGTGCTTGTTCGTGCATCCTAGCATTGTTGATGACGATGCCGGCTTGCGTGGCCACGCCGGTAAGCAGGTCGACATCGTCGTCACGGAATTGGCCTCGGCCTTGTGTTGAATCAATTTGCAAGGCGCCAAACGCCTTGCCTTCGCCGTCACAGAGTGGGGCGCAGACCATCGATCGAATCGAGAAATCGGCGATCGACTCGCTGCTGTCAAAACGGCTGTCCTCGGACGCATCGAGCGACAGGATCGCTTCACCGCTGTCCATCACTTGGCGAATGATCGTGCGGCTGATGCGCACGGTCTCGGTGGAATCGACGGCTTGCCGTGTCTTGACCCAGCGCGGTGTCAGTTGCCCCTCGGCGTCCTGCATCACCACGAACCCTCGGTCAGCGGCGGGAAAGATATCGAACAGGCTGTTCAACACGTTCGGCAGCACTTCGTCCAGTGCCAGCGCGTTGCTTAGGTTGGTGTTGATCCGCATCAACGCTTCAAGCTTCGCTTCGGGCGTCGCGGTCATCTTCAAGCCGTCGGCGCTGCGACGATACTCGACCTTTGGGTCAAGCGTCGAATCGGAACCGTGGTCGTCGACCATCAGGATGCCAAAATTCGATCCGTCGAATGTCATCTCGGCGCTGCTGCCGCCGCCGGCAAAGGCGGGAACCGCGTCGTGGTGAAAAACGATGTCCACGTCACTGATCCGGATTCGATCGCCTTCACGCAGTTTCTCTGGGCGGTTGAGCAGCTGGCCGTTCAGGAACGTTCCGTTGCGGCTGCCCGAGTCCTCGACGACAAACTCATCATTCCGGCGGACGATTCGGGCGTGATAGCGGCTCACTGCCCCGGCGTCGAGAACGAGGTCGCAGTCAGGGTGTCGCCCCATCGTTGTCTCGTCATCGTTCAGCTC
Organism: uncultured Pirellulaceae bacterium; assembly: GCA_963975425.1. Lineage (GTDB taxonomy): Bacteria > Planctomycetota > Planctomycetia > Pirellulales > Pirellulaceae > CAXBGS01. The sequence continues at coordinate 120,698 of CAXBGS010000016.1, read as the reverse complement.
GAAATGACTCTTGCTTACGGCGCTTGAGGTGCTGGACAGATAAGCCATGGCAAAACCAGAGAGAAAAACGGAATCAATCGTCACGATTGTAAGTCGCTGCCGCGAAACCAACAATGTCGCGAAAGTCTCGCTAAAATAGCTTGCCACCCCTCAAGCATCCCGACCGCTGAGCTTGGGGTTACCCTTAAAGAAATCCAGCGATCACGCGAACTGTATTCAGTCCCAATCGATCCGGTCCTAATCTTTCATCCTGAACATCGTCGATTGCGGCTCGCCAAGATGCGGCTTGCCATAATATTTCGGCTTGGCGATATCCGGCGCCGTGGTCCTTCTTGCACCATCCCCGACGGACCTGATCACAGACACAGCGAACACAGAGAAGCGAAATAAAATGAAACGACGCGAATTTCTAAGGTCGGTATCGGCGGTTGCGGCCTCTGCTGCCGTTGTCAAACGCTCGACGGCGACTGATGATTTGGCCGAGCCTCTTTCGGACCATCGGATCAAGAGTGTTACGACCCGCTGGGTCGACACCAGTTGGCCCCGCCCTGTCGGACGTAACGCCGTCAAAGACAAGCACGGCCAATATTCCAAAAAGCCCATTGTTGTCCTGACTACGGATCAAGGCGTCCGCGGCTGGGGACAAGTTCGCGGGACCAAGCAAGCGATCGATGCGGTGAAAGATCGAGTAACGGGCAAGACCGTGTCCGAATTGTTCTCGCCCTCGGATTCGATTGCGGCACCTCACCTGACGTCATTGGAATTGGCGCTTCACGACTTGGCCGGCAAGATTCTAGAGATGCCGGTTTGGAAAATGATCGCCACCGATGGCCGCGACCAACCCTTTGTCACACGAATCTACTCGGGGATGATCTATTTCGATGACCTTGACCCCGCCGGCGCGCCCGCTGGTATCGATAAACTGATCGAAGAATGTCAGTGGGATTACGATTACGGGTATCGCCAGTTTAAATTGAAAATTGGTCGCGGCCATCGATGGATGAAACCCGCCGCGAAAGGGTTGCAGCGGGACATCGACGCGGTGCAAGCGATCCATCAACGTTTTCCCAATTGCGATATCTTGGTCGACGCGAACAACGGATATAGCGTCGACGACTGCATCGAATTTCTATCCGGCGTCAAAGGCGTTCCGCTGTTTTGGGTGGAAGAACCCTTCCATGAAAGTGTCGATGAATATCGGCGGCTCAATACATGGATGGATGCCAATGGCTTCGGTAGCACCTACCTTGCTGATGGCGAAGCGAAACCTGATGCCGCCGTGCTCGATCAATTGCAAAGTGACGGTGTGCTGGACGTACGCCTGGAAGACGTCATGTCCGTTGGCTTTACTGGGTGGCGAACGATGCTGCCTCGCTTGATCTCGGAAAATACCCTGGCGTCACCACACGCTTGGGGATGCGGATTGAAGACGTTTTACATCGCTCACTTGGCGGCCGCGTTCGGCGGTGTGCCCACGATCGAAGGGGTGACCATGAGTGATGCGGATATTGATTTTGGAGAAAACAAAATACAAGACGGCAATCTGCAGGTGTCGTCCGAACCGGGTTTTGGTTTGAAACTGAAAAACTGATAAACGAAATACTGCCTCTGAATTGCCTTCACGCCGAATGACGGTGAGCCGTGGGCCATCAGGTCTGCGGCGGCGCGACGTGCCGTGCCGCTTACGCGTCGCAACGATGACGAGACTGTGACTCATGAACCAAATGAATGACGAGAGACCCATGATTGATCGATTCTTTAAACAGCGTTTGCGCAACACACCATGGGTGGTTTGTTGCGTCTGCGTGGCACTCGCCAGCTTCCCGATCGACACTGTGGCAAATGAGCGGCCAAATGTCTTGGTGATTGTTGCCGACGATTTGGGGTATCACGATGTCGGATTCAACGGGCTTGATGACTTTTCGACGCCAAACATAGATCGGCTCGCTGGCGACGGCGTGATTTGCCGCAACGGATACGCTTCGCATCCGTATTGCGCGCCGACACGCGCAGGGTTGATGACAGGGCGATACCAGCATCGTTTTGGGTTCGAGGGCAACCCTGCCAAAGGCGACGTCGTCAACGGTCTGCCCGCCAGCGAAACGACGTTGGCGGATCGACTTGCCACCGCCGGTTACGAGACGGTTGGAATCGGCAAGTGGCATCTCGGCGAGGGCAAGCATCATCATCCGGTTCGCCGCGGATTTGATTCCTACTTTGGATTCTTAGAAGGTTCACGTAGCTATTTCAAAACCGATTGTCAGTGGTTGTCGCTGGGAGACAACGACACGATCGAATCACGTGCTCCTCTGCCTACCAGTCGCAACGATTACTTGACCGATCTGTTGACCGACGAAGCGGTAGCGTTTATTCAGCGGCCACGTGATAAACCGTACTTTATGTACTTGGCCTACAACGCGCCGCACACGCCGATGCAGGCGACGCAGTCGTGGCTCGACCGAGTGCCCGATATCTCTGATAAGAAGCGAAGGACTTATGCGGCGATGGTCACGGCGCTTGACGACGGCATCGGGCGCGTTCGCGCAGCGATTGCCGAACAAGGCGAAACCGATCAGACGCTCGTGTTTTTCTTTAGCGACAACGGAGGTATCACTCCAGTCAATGCGGCCAGCAACGAACCGTTCAGCGGAATGAAAGGCACACTGTTGGAAGGCGGCATTCACGTGCCCTATGTCGTTTCCTGGCCCGGTAAAGTGCCAGCCGGAACCGAGTACAAGCCCGGCGTGATGACGTTCGATGTATTCGCGACCGCGTGCGGTGCTGCGGGCGTCAGCGACATCGATGACTCTCTCGATTCCGTGGACTTGGTTCCATTCCTCGCAGGAGAATCATCCGGCCATCCCCATGACGTTCTGTACTGGCGAACAGGTCAGGGATTTCAGCTTTCTGCCCGAAAGGGACCGCACAAGTTCTTGCACGTTCATGGGACCGATGACCGTGTGTTTGACCTTAGCCGCGACGTGACCGAGTCCCGCCCCGGCGTGGCGGTCAAGCCGGCGGATGCCGATGCGCTGGGCCAATCCGCACGCGAATGGTCCGGCGGCCTGCCAGAGTCGACATTTACCGGACACGGGTTAAAGCACGAAGCACAATGGCGGGCGCTCGGGCTAACGTCACCGCCAGACACTGACATGTCCCCATGAGCCGTCGGGTCAGCCGTGACTGACGGCGCTGGGTGAGGCGAGGACCCGCGTTAAACACATGACCGATTCTGACCGCTAAACTTGAATGCCGTTTCGCACCGGCGCGTTACTAGCCGCCGCTACTTTCTGCCGCCATGACCAGCACGTGAGTGTCCGATGAAACCTCCACAACCTATCCGCTCAAGGTTGCTGCTAACGGCAACGATCACGGTCACCTTTTTTGGATTATTTCCGCGCACGACGATTGCGGATTCCAAACGTCCGAACATTGTTGTCTTGTTCGCTGACGACATGGGGTATTCCGATGTCGGTTGTTTTGGCAGCGAAATCGAGACGCCCAACATCGATCGGTTGGCCGCCGGTGGCGTTCGTTTCTCGCACTTCTACAACACCGGTCGCTGCTGTCCCTCGCGAGCATCGATCATGACGGGGTTGTATCCGCATCAAGCCGACATTGGTCACATGGCCGGCGATTTGCAAATCGATGGCTATCGAGACCGACTCAGTTTTAACGCCGTCACGATTGCAGAAGTGTTGGGGGCGGCTGGCTATCACACCATCATGACCGGCAAGTGGCATCTGGGGTGGCGAGACGAAGGTTGTCCGACGGCGCGGGGGTTTCAAAAGTTTTATGGAACGCGAGGCTACATCGATAGTTATTTTACGATCGTGCCACGAACAGAAATCTATCTAGGGGAAGAGCTTCTGATTCCCGTCACCGAAAAACCGAAGAACCATCTGCATCCGGATCAACTCTGGTACACAACCGACGTCTTTACCGATTACGCGTTGCACTTTATTGACCAAGCCCGCGAGGAAGACGACCGGCCATTCTTTCTGTATCTCGCCTACAACGCGCCGCACTTTCCGTTGCACGCACCACCCGAGGACATCCAAAAGTATCGTGGCAAGTATCGTGAGGGCTGGACCGTGAATCGACAGCGTCGTTACCGGCGGCTTGTTGAGCTTGGGATTCTCGATGAGGCATGGCCGCTGTCGCCGCTGGACGTTCCCGATTGGGATACGTTGACCGATGCGCAGCGCGATGATTTGGATTTCAAGATGGCGTTGTTTGCCGCGATCGTCGACCGGCTTGATCAAAACGTCGGTCGCGTCATCGATCATCTGCGTTCGATCGGCGAACTAGACAATACGTTGCTCGTCTTTGTTTCGGACAATGGTGGCACCAAAGAGACAGGCTTATTCGGAATCAAGGGCGACGCGAACACCGTCGAGACCTATTCGTCGTGGGCCCGAAAGGGTGGTTGGAGCAGCAGTTATGGTCAAGGCTGGGCCAACCTCAGCAACGTTCCCTTCCGTCGATACAAACGCGAAAATCACGAAGGCGGCATCAGTGCTCCGTTTGTTGTCCACTGGCCCAACGGGATCGCGGCAAAGGGAAAATTGACGCACCAGCCGGCACACTTGATCGACTTGATGCCGACCTTTGTCGAGGTTTCCGGTGCGACGTATCCGGCGGCGTTTAACGGTCACACCATTGATCCAATGGAAGGTCACAGCCTTGTTCGCTATTTCGATAACGATTCAATCGAACCGAGAACGCTGTTTTGGGAACATGAGGGCAACCGAGCCATTCGCGACGGTGATTGGAAACTTGTCGGCAGCCGAGGTGGGCCATGGGAGCTTTACCACATCAAGGATGACCGCACCGAGCTGAAAAATCTCGCATCGTCGAATCGCGATCAATTTGTCGCCATGAAAGACAAATGGGATGCCTGGGCAAAGCGAGTCAACGTGCTGACGCCCGAGCAATTCGAGGATCGTCGCGATCAACTGCGCGAGCAGGCTCGCTTGAAAAAGAAAGCGGAAAAAGAAGCCGCGAAGGAAGCAGCCAAGCAAGCGAAGTGAATCTCCGGCGGCTTCACTTCTTTTCTTAAAAATCGCGGAATCGACAAGCGGTAATCTTTTTTACCCGCTTTTGTTCACGCCGCGCCGCCACCGGACCGCGTGTGCGGATTCGCTGCGAGTGCGCGTGCTGATGCGGTCGTGTGGCGTAGTCGTGTCGTGCCAGCGGCAGCCCCGACTGCAAATTCTTGCTTGCGGGTCGTCGATAACGTCACGACACGTCTTTCGTTCGTCCTGTTCCTGATTGGATTCACCTATGCCTTTTCTTCGTGGTAGTCTCGGTTTTGAAAGATTCAGTGTTGAGGGTTTCGATTCAGACCGCTTTGGCGACGAGCATATCGAGATCCTTGCGAAACATGCCGCCGGAAAATTTCAGACGTCTTCGGCCGAAAATGTTCATGTCGGTTTCCTAGGTGGGCATCATCTGTTCGATCAAGACTTTGACCTGAGTAAGAATTTGGTCAATAACGCGGTGCATTTCTCCGTAAGAATCGATACGAACCAAATTCCCGCAGCGATCCGTGCGGCGTGGCTGCAAATGGAATTGGCAGGCTTGGCCAAAGACAGTCCGTCGGGCGTGCCGACCAAGAGTCAACGAAAAGAGGCCAAGGAAGCCGTCGAGCAACGCTGCGAAGTCGAAGCGGCATCGGGCAAGTATCGAAAGATGCAACAGTTTCCTGTGCTGTGGGATTACAGTCACGACTTGTTGTATTTCGGCGGTTCCGTTGGTACCGCAAGCGGTCACTGTATCGACTTGCTCGAACGCTGCTTTGACGTCGAAACACGTCGCGTCGGTGCCGGTTCGATTGCGCTAGAATGGGCGAAACAGGCGGAGCGGTTTGGCGAACTGGATGACTTGCGGCCTGATTGTTTCGCGTCGAACCAGACTCAATTGAATCACGCCTGGGCAAATCAAGATTCCAAGGCGCCCGATTTTCTTGGCAATGAATTTTTGATGTGGTTGTGGTGGACGCTCGAAAATGAAAGCGACACGATCGCACTGCCGGATGACTCGGAAGTCACCGTGATGTTGTCCAAGACACTCGCGCTGGAATGTCCTCGCGGTGAGTCGGGTAAAGAAACGATTTCTTCAGAGTGCCCGGTCAAGTTGCCCGAAGCGATGCAGGCGGTTCGCAGCGGCAAGCTTCCGCGCAAAACCGGAATGACGATCGTTCGAGACGGTCGACAAATGGACTTGGTTCTGCAAGCCGAGACGTTCGGAATCAGTGGTGCCAAGATCCACTTGGACGATGACGAAGACTTCGAGGACGATGATCGCATCGACGCGATTCGGACATTGAGCGAAACGACCGATATGCTCTTTCACGTCTTCTGTGATCATCGCACCGAAGATTCATGGTCCGCCACCAGAAAGCAGATTCACGAATGGTTGCACGCCAGCAGCCAAAGCAGGCAGCAGGCCGCGGCTTGATGAAGGTCCCCGTTCGGGCTGTCCGCGGGGGTGTGGTCCGGGTGGCAGGATCGAGGATTTTCCTCGCGGGAATCGGCCACTGGATCGGCCGATCGACGCAATGGGCCCGATTCCAACGAAGATTTCGCCATTGGAACGCTGGAAAAGCGTTCGATCGCCCCAAAGTCGCCTGAAAGTCCACCGAAAGTAAGGTACGGTTCAAAGCAGACATCTCTTTTCTTGCTTTTCTCGAAGCGATCGTTCCATGTCCGTGCAAGACTCGCCCACCTCGACGCCGATCTGTTCGGTGCTGGGGACTTCGGTGTCCGACGACAGCCTGCTGGGCTCGATCCAGAATAATCCATCTCTGGTCAACCGATTCGAGCGAATGCCGGTCGATCAAAAGACGATCGAGTTCTCGAGCGAAGCTCCATGCGATCCGGTGCAAGCAGTGGATGCGTCGCATGAGGTCGATGCGACGAGTCCCACGAGCGACAGGCGGCTGTTTGAAACTCTTGACCATTCGTCCAACAATCATGCGTCTGAGAATTTAGGTTTTATTCCCTGTCGACAGATTGCAGACCTCGGGTGCGGACGCCGCGAGGATGTGGACTATCGTTTTGTGGGGCAACTGGGGGCCGGCGGAACCGGAGTTGTCTTTCAGGCTCATCAGCGCGCCGTCGATCGCGAAGTCGCTGTGAAAATGTTGCGAACCGAACTCGCATCCAAGCCTCACTCACGCGAACGGTTCCTCGCCGAGGCACGCGTCATCGGCGGACTGGATCATCCCAACGTGATCGCGTTGCATGAGGTCTATTCAGACGAGAATGGATCGCTGTTTTATTCGATGAAACGGATCAACGGCACCAGTTGGGATAAGCAAATCGGTGACCTGCCGTTGGTTCAAAACATCGATATCCTGCTTCGCGTTGCGGATGCGATTCGGTACGCGCATTCACGCGGACTGATCCATCGCGACATCAAACCCGAAAATGTCATGCTGGGGAAATTCGGCGAGGTCTTGCTGGCCGACTGGGGACTCGCCATTTACTTTCAAGGTGATTCCTCCGGTGGACGTGCGGCACATTCCGTTGGCGGAACGCCCGTCTATATGGCACCTGAGTTGGCGTCGGCATCGGCGGGCGCGATCACGTTTCAAACGGACGTCTATTTGCTGGGCGCGATTCTGTATCAGATTTTGAATGGTCGTCCGCCACATCAGGGCGAAACCTTGATGGAGTGTATCCATGCGGCCGCGAATAATGTCATCCAGCCGACAAGCGTTGACGGCGAATTGGCCGAGATCGCGATGCGAGCGATGCAGACCAAACCCTCGGATCGCTATGAAGACGTCGAACAGTTCATCGCCGCTATCCAAGACCAACGCCAGCATGAACAAAGCGAGTGGCTGATTCGACGAGCAATCCGGCAGGTCGAGCAAGCGGATTCAGCACAGGAAAACGCGGACGTCTATCGAGATTTCGGGATTGCCGACGCGCTGTTAGCCGAAGCGATTGAGATTTGGCCCGGCAATGCGAAAGCATCCACAACGCGAAGGCAATTGCAACTGAAGTACGCCGCTGTTGCGACCGAGCGAGGCGACTATGACTTGGCCGGCAATCTGTACGAAGCCGCCGGCGAGTCGGAATCGGATGAAGCCTTGATGGTGAAGTTTCACCGGATGCGACGCGACGTCAGCGAAGTGCATGTGTCGCGTTACTCGGTGCTTTTCACTCAATCACCCGATGCAGGACTGCTGCTGCAGCTTGATTCGTTAGCAATCGTCGAGGCGAATATGGCGTTCGGGCAATTGTTCGGATACCGCGGTGATCACGTCGTCGGTCAACACTTGGACGAACTGGAAATTTGGGTTGACGTCGAACGGCGAACGGCCTTGCTGCAGCAAACGCGGCGGGACGGTTCGGTCGAGAACTTTGACGCCGATCTGTTGCATACCGATGGTCATTTGATCGACGCGACGGTCAATTCACGGATCGTCGAAGTCACGGGCGAGAAAATGCTGCTGCTAACGATCCACGATGTATCGGCGTGGCGTGGCTGTGCAAAATGAAGCGCCGACGCGCGTCCTTGCACACATTCGGTCTTCATCGTTGCGAGTGAGATCATTCACTGTGCGAAACTCGCTGCATGCAATGCTTAGCACGGCAACGCCATGTCTTCATTGGCGTTATGTTGTGTCGTGGGGCTCGGTTCGTCTCAGCCGGCTCGTTTGACGTTTCTTTCGCAACCGAACGACCAAGTGTCGAAAACATTGCTGCCCTTGGCTGTCTGGCTTTCAAGTGACCCGTCAATGAATGGACCCGATCCGTTTTGTCGACCGAGTGATTTGGCCGCGAATTTGCTTGTTTTATCAAACGCATGGGCAAAGAATCTGTGATGCGTCGTATGCATCGAAAGCATAACCACAATTCATTGGGTCACTTTCACCAAATCGGACACAATATTCAGTGTCGGCAAGCCGGTTTACAGTTCGCCGGTTCGCAATTAGCCGTTCGCCGCTTCGAAAGTCCACCTGCTGTTTTCCGGTTGAACATGCGGGCGTCGAAATCCACCTCTCAAATTTAGGAAAGAACATGAACCCGACGACTCCTTTCGCTCGTGTCGTCACGAGCCTTGCGGTGCTCTGCATCGCGACCTCTGCGTTGATCTCGCAGACCGCGTTGGCGCAACAGTCGCTGACGGCGGTGGCTTCTCAAGAGAATGCGGCGGCGATCGACAAGTGCCCCGTGATGGGGCCGATGAAAGACCCGGCTGGCCGGCACACTGCGGCCGGCGCCTATTCCAATGCGAACTGGTGGCCGAACCAGTTGAACCTGAGAATCCTGCATCAGAATTCTCACAAGAGCAATCCGATGGGCGAAGACTTTGACTACGCCAAAGAGTTCAACAAGCTTGATCTGAATGCGGTAAAGCAAGACATCAAAGATTTGATGACGACATCACAAGACTGGTGGCCGGCCGACTACGGACACTACGGCCCGTTCTTCATTCGGATGGCCTGGCACAGTGCAGGCACCTACCGCGTCTCCGATGGTCGAGGCGGCGCTTCCTACGGAACTCAGCGTTTCGCGCCGCTCAACAGTTGGCCCGACAACGCAAACCTTGACAAGGCTCGTCGTTTACTCTGGCCGATCAAACAAAAGTACGGTCAGAAGATTTCCTGGGCCGACTTGATGGTTCTGACCGGCAATTGCGCACTTGAATCGATGGGGTTCGAAACGTTTGGTTTCGCTGGAGGCCGAGTCGACGTTTGGGAACCACAAGAAGACATCTATTGGGGTCCCGAGAGCGAGTGGTTGGGTGATATGCGATATACCGGAGACCGCGAGCTGGAAAACCCGCTCGCCGCAGTGCAAATGGGATTGATCTATGTAAACCCCGAAGGTCCCGGCGGTAAACCGGATCCCATTGCCGCCGCGAAAGATATTCGCGATACGTTCGGGCGAATGGCGATGAACGACGAAGAAACCGTCGCGCTGATCGCCGGTGGCCACACGTTTGGTAAAGCTCATGGTGCCGCCAGTCCCGAGGGGCACGTTGGGCCCGAACCCGAAGGAGCGACCCTCGAGGAACAAGGTCTGGGATGGACCAACACCTACGGCACCGGCAATGCGGGTGACACAATCACCAGCGGTTTAGAAGGTGCATGGACAACAACACCGACCGAGTGGTCCAACGGATATTTTGACAATCTGTTCGGCTACGAATGGGAACTGAATAAGAGTCCCGCCGGCGCGTGGCAATGGACTCCGAAAGACGAATCGGCCCAGGGAACAGTGCCCGACGCGCATGACTCGTCAACGATGCACGCACCCATGATGTTCACGACTGACATGTCGCTAAAGATGGACCCGATCTACGGTCCGATCTCGAAACGATTTCACGAAAACCCAGACCAGTTCGCCACGGCTTTTGCAAAGGCTTGGTACAAGCTGACACATCGTGACATGGGCCCCGTCTCTCGTTGTCTGGGACCCGAAGTCGCCGAACCACAGTTGTGGCAAGACCCGGTTCCCGCGGTGGATCACGAACTGATCAATGACCAGGACGTTGCGCAACTAAAGAAAACGATTCTCGACTCGGGCCTGTCTGTCTCGCAGCTGGTCTCGACCGCGTGGGCATCGGCATCAACCTATCGTGGCACCGACAAGCGAGGCGGAGCGAACGGAGCTCGTCTTCGGTTGGCTCCGCAGAAAGATTGGGAAGTCAATCAGCCCGATGCACTTGCCAAAGTTTTGCAAACGCTGGAGAGAATTCAGCAGGACTTCAACGCGGCTCAGTCGGGCGACAAAAAGGTCTCTCTGGCTGATGTGATCGTGTTGGGTGGATGTGCCGGCGTCGAAGCGGCAGCGAAGAAGGCAGGCCACGAAATCCAAGTCCCATTCGCAGCCGGACGTACCGATGCTTCGCAGGACGAAACCGATGTGGAAGGATTCGCTGTCCTCGAGCCGAAGGCCGACGGATTCCGAAACTTCTATGGTCACGAACTCGACCGGCCTGCCGAAGAGCTGTTGATCGATCGAGCGAACCTGCTGACGCTGACGGCACCGGAAATGACGGTGCTGGTCGGCGGGATGCGAGTGCTGAATACGAGTGTTGGATTTCCGCAGTTGGGCCTTTTTACCGATCGGCCCGAAACGCTGACCAACGATTTCTTTGTGAACTTGCTGGGCATGAACACCCAGTGGAAAAAGTCAGCTTTATGCGATCACTTCTATGAAGGAAGAGACCGCAAAACCGGCGAAGTAAAATGGACGGCGAGTTCGGTTGATCTTGTGTTCGGATCTAATTCGCAGCTGCGAGCACTCGCAGAGGTGTACGCAAGTGATGACGCTCAAGAAATGTTCGTCAATGACTTTGTCGATGTCTGGACCAAAGTGATGAACTTGGACCGATTTGACCTCGAAATCCGTTGATCGTTCGCATCTAAGTCGATGTGTCGCGCATTCTAAATCCCTCGGTCGCACCAAGTGTTGCGACCGAGGGATTTTTCGTTGTGTTGCGTTTCGTTTCCCACAGAGGTGGTGAAGATGAGGAAGCGACTTGCCGCCATCACAGTACACGCGAGTCGCCGTTTCACGCACGCTGCTTTAGTAGTCGTTCGATCGAGCTCGGCTCAGTTCCGAGGCACGTTTGTCGATTTGCCCTTTCAGTTTTTGGACAATCGAGGCTGAATTCGCGTCATTGAACACGTTATGCATTTCCGACGGGTCGGCTTCCATGTCGTACAACTCGTCGGCGCCGCTATGGTTGGGATAATGAATGTATTTCCATTTCCCTTCACGCATCATTTGCCAGGACGGAAACGAGCGGCTGGATTTTTCCATAAAGTATTCCGCAAAGAAACTGCGGCGCCACGGTGTGGAATTAGGTTCCTGAAACAGAGGGACCAATGACTTTCCTTGAATGATCGGTGGTACTTCGATGCCGGCCAATTCGAGAAACGTCGGCGCGATGTCAACATTCAAAACATATTGATCGCTCTGCGTTCCTGCGGCGATTAGCGGCGGATATCGAATCAGCAAAGGGATGCGAATCGATTCTTCGAATGCGACGCGTTTTTGGTTAAAAACACCGTGTTCGCCTTGCAAGAAACCATTGTCGCTGGTGAACACAAATACGGTTTGATCCAGAACGTTGCGATCGCTTAACGCGTCGATCAGCATTCCGATTCCGTCGTCGACGGATTGAAGACAACGCATTTGGTCACGGATGTTTGACGCAGTGTCGGTGCCTCGTCCCCATCGCGGTTCTTGTGGTTCGGGCAATCGGTCCTGGTTTTCGATCGCTTCGAATTTGGCTTTTGCCGTGTTTGTGTAGGGAAGCGGTTGACGGTTCACTCTGGCAAACGCCGCGGGCTGATCCGCCAGGTCATCATCCGCGCTGGCCGGCGGCAGGTAGTCGAACTCGGGGTATTCGTTCTCGTAACGCTCCGCCGGCAAGTACGGGATGTGTACTGCTTTGTGAGAAAGATAGAGCATGAAGGGTTTTTCGTCCGCTCGATCTTTGTTGTTGATAAAGTCGACCGCCTGTTGGTTCAAATAGTCCGTCATGTACTGGCTGAGTTGACGCCGCGTCCCGTTTTCATTGACGACAGGGTCACGATATTGGCCCTGGCCTTTGAAACTGATCCACGTGTCAAATCCTGGGCGTCGGGTGTCATCAAATCCCATGTGCCACTTGCCAATGAATGCCGTCTCGTAACCCGCCGTTCTTAGAAACTGCGGAAACGTAACGAGACGGTCGCCCAGGATTCCGATGCCATTGGTGTCGATATTCAGGATGCGGTGAGTGCTGGCGTAAAGCCCTGACAAGAAACTCGCGCGGCTCGGCGAACAAATCGGTGTGGTGACGTAAGTCGCCTGAAAGTTCATTCCCTCGGCCGCGATCCGGTCGATATGAGGCGTTCGCACGTGAGGGTTTCCAGTGCATGCCAAAGCATCAAATCGCAAATCGTCGGCGATAACAAAAACGATATTGGGCGGCTGATTAGCATGCGCACTCGACACAGACACGATGAGGCCAAGCAATGTCAGGATCATTCTCAATGGATGTTCTCCATTTCCGCAAGGAAGGGGTTTAGGGAAGGGATGTTCGCAAAATTCGCACCAGCGTTTTCTACTTGTCGGTCTTGGGAAAGGGTCTCAGGCCCAAAAGCATTTCAGCTCGTTCGGTCAGTGGCTGTGCGGCAAATTCTTGATCGGTGTACTCGGCGAGGCTATCGACAACCAAACGGTAAACGTCCTGGCGATCTTGGCTGGTGTCGATCTCGATGCATTTGTTCTTGCTCTTGAACAATTCGACGGTCGGCAGAGTCTCGGCCTTGAATGTGTCGAATCGTAATTTCAAGCTGTCTGGATTGTCGTCGATTCTGCCTGTGTACTTGGCACGCCCTAAAATGCGTTTTTCCAGAACATCATAGGGGCATTCGAAATAGAGCATTTTGGGTAGCTCTAATTCGTGCCCAAAGACATCGTGCCAGGCCTCTAAATTCGACAGTGAGCGTGGAAAGCCATCCAACAAGAAATTAGTTCGTCCCGTTGTTCGTGTTATCGTCTCCATTGCGTGCTTCAATAGCGTCACCACAATTTTGTTCGGCACCAGTTTGCCGGCACCAATGAACTCTTCGATCACTGCGGCCGTCGGTCCTTGTGTCTCGCGTTCAGCACGCAGCAAATCGCCCGCGGATAGGTGCGTCCAACCCAGTTGTGATTCGGCAAGCTCGCACATCGTTCCCTTTCCCGCGCCGGGCCCCCCGAGCACAAAGACGACATTCGGATGAGGACACGGTTGCCTTGGGTCGAAGTGATGCAGCACAACGCGAGGCGCAGGTGCGACGCCCTTTTTATAGACATGCCACTCGCGGTCTGTCGGCGGCAAAGCGTCGTCGCATGTGATGTCGTAGGCGAGATGACCGTCCAAGCGGCTGATTCGCCACGACCGATAGCTGTTCGAGTACGACAGTGAGGGACTTCTTTCGCTCTTACCGTCCGCACGGTCCCATGCCATCTTTCCGTTCCAATAGCCAAGACTGGAAACGGTTCCCGATTCCGATTTTTTCGGTGGCGCGGTCGACGGTACGAACAGCCCGTCCACTTCTGGCAGCCCGGCTCCCGTTACCTCAATGAAATAGGTGTTCGGTCGTGTTTCATTGGTTTCAGCCATGATGTTTCTTCACGGTGGATGGATAGCAGCAGGAAACTTGCGACCGTCGGCGACCAAAATGTCGCGCGACGCAGCGAAAGTATAGGTGTTCGCGAGAGGCCGTGGACGTGTGGCAGAAATGTCGCAATGAAAAGAAGAAATGAAAAGAAGCAACGTGTTGTGTTCGCACAATCACTTTTCGTCGGCGCGATCGTTTGCGTGGCTTGCCAAGTACGCGGCCGTGCGCTCGCCATTTTGCTTCACTGCGCACTGCAAAACGAGCGGGCCGGTTGACCCTATCCGGTCCCAGTCCGTTTGCGCCCACGCGATATTAGCGGCTCGCAGTTTGTGTCTCGTTATCAAGGATAACGAGACCCCTCCAGGCGTTCGGCCAATGGGTCCACCCAGCACAAAAGTACAAACAAGTGCTATACACGCGTTGGCAAGAGATGAGGTCCCCGTCCACCGCGTGCAGGTCATGCGTACGATAATTCGTCACGCTTGAACAGCAGATCGTTCTACGAGACCATCATGTCGTCCGTCAGCATGATCGGTTCGTCATCATTGCTGGGTACTGGGTGAGACGTCTGCACGCCACGGCGAGTTCGGATGATCCAATAGGCCGCTGCACCCGCGACGAACAGAAGTGAAATCGCGAGCAGCGGGCGAACCGCGATCCAAGAAATCGAGATGGTTGTTAGCGATAAGCAGATCGCAAAGAGCACGGAAACCAAAAAAATCATCCCGCCGGCGATGTCCCCAACCAGCGGGACCCAGCGGAATAACGCTTGCGCCGGCGAGAAAATCATCATCGTTCCGACCAGACACAGAATCAGGCCGAGTGCCCGTAGTCCCCAAGCCATCAAAGTGTTCTCAAATTTCAGCTTTTCGATGACTTGCTGTGCCGACAGCGTACCGGGATACAGTCGCTCGATCGGTTCGCCGTTGCTGGTGTGAAACGCGTTGAAAGTGTTACCGCTCAATCCTGCCATCAAGCTGACTGGGCCGTTGGGAACCAGCGAGAAGCGGATTTTAAGATCGCCGATGCTTGGGTCCGACGCACTTTGGCCCGATTGTGAATAGTACAAGCCGGTTTCATAGGCCGACAATTTCGCGGCGTCCGATTCATCGATGTTTTGTTTGATGGCTTCAACGTCAATGCGGACCGACTGGTCATCGTTCTTTTGTTGAATCAATGCATCACTGATTCGATACTTGCCGACCATGACGGTACCGGCCGTCTGCTGCCACTGATCGAAGTGCAGTTGCGGATTTTCGTGTCCGGAATGCTCGAATTGGCTGCTGTCGATTCGTCCTTCACGCCATACTTTACGATAGCTGTACGACGTACGACCATCATCGGTATCGGAATCTTCATCCCACTGATACATCTCGATGTTGCGATGAAGCTTGATCCCATTTGCTTCAACGCCAAAGATTGGATCACGCAGTGTCTCGTCGGTCGCCGCCGTGCCGGTCAAGTGAACCAGCGTTCCGTCCCATTTCGATTCGACTCGCTCGGGATCCGGAATCGACTGAACAATTTCCGCCGCTTCCTGAAGCCCGCGCGTTCGATGGATCGTCCGGTACTCGTTCCAGGCGTGCAAGCAGACCGAAGCGGGGATTAAAAAAATGCCGATCAGTGCGGCAACAAATGGGTTGGTACGTTTGCGCGACATCAATCAATTCCGATTTATCGATTGGCTAGTTGGCTGCTTTGTGGGCCCCAATCGAACATGATCAGGGCGCGGGCAATCAAGTATGCCGGTAAATATCAGACGGATGATCAGTCTTCGATGATAGTCCGCCCTCCTCTGCCCGCCCCTTGCGGGCGAGGCGGAATATGACGGTAAGAGCAATCGTATGCCCGTGATTCGTGGTCGCTGCGTCGTGTCCATCCGCGGGATCGCTGCGTCGTGTCCATCCGCGGGATCGCTGCGCCGATGGAACCCGCACCGGCGGTCAAATCTAGCCGGTGCGTTTCAACACGCTGTACTGCTTAAGACGCTGTGCGCCTCGAGACCGTTTGGGATGCCACGGCGCTTCACTGGTGGCAACCGGCGCGACTTTCCATCTTACTCTTCGCGGTTTGTGATCTCGATCAAGTGGTAACCGAACTGAGTTTTGACGGGGCCGTGGACCTTGTTCAAATCTTGGCTGAACACCACTTCATCAAATTCTTTGACCATTTGCCCTGGGCTGAATGTCCCCAGTGCGCCGCCAGACTTGCCTGACGGGCACGATGAGAATTCGGCTGCGACCGCGCCGAAGTCCATTCCGCCCTCGATTTTCTCTTTCAGATCCTGACAGGCTTCTTCGGTCTCAACCAGGATATGTCGTGCGATTGCGGTGGCCATGATGGACTCTGTGGGGTAGAAGTGGTTGCGGTGTGCGTACTGATCCGGCAACGCTCGTCACCGGTCTTGTTCACTCTATCGTCGCGCGCGAAGCCGTTCTCGCAAACCCCGCTACGTGCAAAAAACACGGTCTCGCCGGATCTGCCGGCACAAGAGCGCAAGGGAAATCGCCTGTGAGCCGCAGATGACCCGCGGAATTGTGCGGTTGTGCTGATGGGCAAACGACACGATCAGTCGTGCAGGCCTGGAGCAGAAAAGTCGAACGACTGCCGCTTACGCCGCCGGGGATGCTAGTCCTCGCCAACGATCCCGCCAAACATCTTGAACACGGTTCGGATATGCGGCACCAGTTGTGCTGCGAGCACAGTGTCGCTGGAATCGATCGGGGTGTCGGCATCCAGTTCGCCGTGACGGCTAGCCAGAACCATCGCGGCGACGACGTGTTCGATATCGACAGGCAACTGAGTGGGCCCTTCCAGTGCGAGGGCGAGATCAAACAACGTGTCGCGAATCGATGGATCGATCGTCGCTTGGCCGGAGTGGCTGACGGTTAAGCCAGGAACAATGCGCTGAGGTGATGACATGGTGCTGAGTCTAGCAAGTTCGTGATGTTCGGAATTATGGTTTGGCGCTAGCGGCTATTTTTACCGGGTGTCGTCCTCGTCGCATCGCAATCAAACCGCCGATGACCAGGCAACCGCCCAGTAACTGCGATGAGGTTGCTGGTTCGCTGAGTAAAAGCCATCCCCCCAGTACGGCAATCAGCGTTACCAGGTTCTGATACACCGCGGCATGAGATCCACCAAGAATGCGAACGCCCGCATGCCACGTCACAAAGGCAATTCCGCTAGAGAACGCACCGGCATAGATCGTCGCAGCCAAGAGTGTTGGCTCTAAGAGCAGTCCGATATCGGTCCAAAACCGAGGCCATGCAATGATTGCGTGAGCCGGCAACGTCACCAGCGCACTAAAGAACGCAAGCGACAGCGGTGTGATGGTGTCGAGAATCGATTTGCTCAGCACAGTTCCGGCAGCCCACACCAATGCAGACCCCAGCATCAATAAGTTTCCTGTCATGCGGTCCATGCCGAAGCTGATTTGACCGTTGCCACTGATGACAACGATCGACGTGCCGACAAAAGTGATTGTCAATCCAATCCAACTGATCGTTCGCAGCCGTTCGCTCAGAAAGCACATCGACAGGATTGCTGTCCACATCGGCATTGAGGCCAGGATCAATGCGGCCGTTGAAGCCGTCGTCAACGCCAAACCACGGGCAAACACGTACTGATAGATCAGTCCGTTTAGGAGCGCAAAACAACACAGTCGAATCCAGGGCGGTTGAGATGTCGTTGTTTCAGGCCTCGCAGGCCAGCGGTATCTTTGCCCCCACCAAAGCAGACCCAGCGTCAGCGTGGCCGGGACCAATCTGAAAAAGTTGAATACCAGCGGATCGATCGCCACGATTGCATGCTTGAACACAAGTATATTCGTGCCCCACATCATCGCTGTTGCCAATAGCAACCCGTCGGCCCACAGATGATGACGAGACGCAGGCGACATAAGAGTCCTTGTTGCGGAAGGTTGGCGAACGAGCAGGGGGCGGGCGAGTTAATAGGCCACCACGGCGTGCTCTCGAGGTGGTTTTGATAATAGCGTCCCGGTCGATTTCAAATAGCATGGGCAATTCCAAACAGAACCTCGCCGGTGACCGATTGCCGCCGCAAGAAACGACTTCGTAAGCATTTCCCTGATACAAGCCTGACGCCGAGATTGCAATCAGAGCGGCGGACCACAGACGTTGGATTCCAAAGACGTTAGAATCAGCGATCCGTCCTGTGTGTTCGTCAGGTGCTGTCGATCTTGCCACGGCATCGCCATGTCATGGATTTCTGATCGAAAGGTACCTCCGCATTCGGGCTTGGTTTTTGTTCGGGCGTCGATGCTTGCGATTTGCGTTTTTCGGTGGCGGAATCGATCTTCGTCTTGGTCCTATCGCACTTTCAATGATTCGCTCACATGGCGCTCGACGTCGTGCGTTTTTCTACTGCTGCTCTTAATATCGACCTCAAGAAGTCATCATCAATGAACAAGCTGATTTTCCTGTTGACCGTTTTGTTGCTGTCGCCAAATCTCGCGTCGGCCCAAGTCGAACGCCAACGTGACATCATTTATCATCGCACCGAAGGCGTCGCGTTGACGATGGATGTTTTTGTGCCTGCGAAATCCAACGGCATCGGCATCATCAAGATTGTCAGTGGTGGCTGGAAATCAAAGCACGAAAAAGTGACGGACGACTACGGCCGTCCCTACACCGATCATGGGTACACCGTCTTTGCCGTGTTGCATGGTTCCCAGCCACGTTACCAAGTCCGTGACATCATCGGCTTTATGCATCGCGCGGTCAGGTTCATCCGCATGAATGCGGATCGGTGGAAAATTGATCCGGATCGAATCGGAGTGACGGGCAGCAGCGCTGGCGGTCATCTAAGTCTGGTCTTGGCGACCAAAGGGGGCCCCGGCGATCCGAAAGCGAAAGACCCCGTCGATCGCGCTAGCAGTGCGGTTCAAGCCGCGTGTGTTTTTTATCCCCCCACCGACTATTTGAACTGGAGCGGCCCTGGTGATGATTGTGTTGGCGTTGGAAAGCAATCGCGATGGCAACCTGCGTTCGGAGACGAATCGAAAACCGCCGATGGGCGCCAGGTCTTAGGGCGATTCATGTCCTCGATCTACCACATCAGCGGAAACACGCCACCAGTCTCGATCATTCACGGCGATGCCGATCCGATCGTTCCGCTGTTTCAATCACAGAGTTTTCAAAAGGTCGCCGAATCGAAAGGTGTGCCCGTCGAACTTGTGATCAAACCCGGCGCCAAGCACGGTTGGGAAAATAAACAAGCGGATGAAGTTCAATTCGTGAGCTGGTTCAATCGCTATTTGTTGAACTAGAAATTCGATCAAGACTCGGGGATCAAGCGAACGCCATTCACGGCGCGACAGCGCCAATCACCAACGCCACGCAGACGAATCGATGACGCGTTGTCGATCGATTGCTGAGCTCAGTCACCTTCAAGAAGGTACACCAACATGCGAAACCCAAACGCCGTATCCGCGAATCGTCGCAACGCTATCGTGGCAGGCGTCGTGATGACGCTGGCGATTTTGTCGATGCCGCACAGCGCTGCGGATCAGGCCGACGGAAAGGTGTTCAGGATTGGAACCTGCGACTGGTCCATCAAAATGCCACTGGCGACTGAATCATTCCAGTTCGCCAGTCAGCATGGACTGCGCGGTGTTCAGTATTCCTTTGATGCCAAGGGCAACGGCCTGGACTTAAGGGTTCGTGAAAACCGTGACAAGATCCGCAGCGTCGTAAAAGAAACGGGTGTCGAAATTTCTTCGCTGGGCATCGGTCTGTTAAACAAAGTTCCCTTGGCGACAACGGAGGAAGCCGAACGGCTCGTCGTCGAGTGCATCGAAACCATGGCCGAGTTGAAAGCGGAAGCGGCTGAGTTGCAGGACCGTGATTTGGCCGCAAAGGTGGCCCCCGAAATCGTTTTGTTGGCATTCTTCGGTAAAGCCGACATCAACGGCCACCCGGAATTGATCGCAGCTGTCATCGAGAAATTGAAACGACTTGCGCCGCTCGCCGAGCAACACGGTTTTATTCTGGGGTTGGAAACCTTGCTGGATGAAGCCGGTCACCGACAGATCATCGAAAGAGTCGGTTCGCCTGCGGTGAAGGTATATTATGACACCGCAAATTCCGCACGCATGGGATACGACATCTATCGTGAGATTGAAAGTCTGGGAACCGAAAATATTTGCCAAATACATCTCAAGCAGGACGGCGACTTGCTGGGCAATGGAAACATTGACTTCGAACGATTAAAGAGATTGCTTCATTCGATCGACTATTCCGGTTGGTTGATCATCGAAGGCTCGACACCCAAGGGGATGGCTCGAACGGAAGCGACGCAACGGAATGCGGCATACGCTCGTAACCTCTTTAACGCGTCGCGCAAGATTCGAACGACGCCGTGACGTTCCATCGCACTCAAAGAACCGTGTCCCGGGCGAGAAGAAAACAGCCGCCAACTGAGTGACGGTACCTGCACCACCTTTACAGCATTTTTATCGCGAACAACATCATCGAAAGACCGAATCCATGAACGGAAATTTTATATCTGTCGCCTCGAGCTACTTGTTTAGCACAAGCCTGATTTTGTGCATGCTTGTCTCAACTTCTCCTTCGGTTCAAGCGGAAGAATCGCCGTCCGGATTGCCCTCCGGATGGGTTGGGGATTGGTCTCTCGATCTCGATTCCGGTTTACCAGCTTGGATGCGAGTGGTGGCGGAGGATGGTGAACCGTCGGTCCACGTGCGCTTGTACATCGGGCCGACCGGGCCGTACAAAGCGCAGCTAGTGGACGGACGATTGAAGTTTGAGATCAAGCGAAAGAACAAAAAAAAGAACTTGGCACAAGCCTCTGTTACTCACGTGGATGTCGGTCTCAAGGATGGCAAGCTTGAGGGAGTTCTGGAACGTAAACTTGCCGATGGATCGGTCGAACGAGACACGTTCACGGGAACCGCGGTTCCGCCAATGCCTAAATCTGCACCCGATCTCGATAAGGTGCGTTTCGGCCTGCCGATTCTGCTGTTCAACGGCAAAGACATGAGCGGGTGGCGAACCTACGAGTCGGACAAGACAAACGGCTGGAGCGTGATCGATGGAATGTTGGTGAACACCACCACAAAGACCGATTTCAGCCCCACGGGTTCCTACGCCAACCTACGCACGGAAGCCGAATTTGAAGACTTCTGGCTGCACATCGAATTTCTAGTTGAAGAAGCCCGCAACAGCGGCATCTATTTGCGCGGCATGTACGAGGCACAAGTCGTCGATCGGGACAGCCGAATGCAAGGGATTCAGGGAGTGGGCGCTATCTTTGGCGCTATCGCGCCCACAACCAACGCAGGTAATCCCGGCGGACAGTGGCAGACGTATGATTTGACGTTGGTGGATCGGCACGTGACCGTCGTGCTTAACGGAGTTAAGGTCATCGACAACCAACCGATTGATGCGCCCACGTCCGGAGCGATTTACACCAATGCGGCCGCACCCGGGCCTATTTATCTGCAGGGTGACCACACGACCGTCAAATACAAAGATATTTACCTGGCGCCCGTGATTAAGGATTGATCAATTCGTCACGAGACAAGGTCACGGCGTTGCCCTTGCAACTGTCAATCGTCAGGCCAACCTTGCGTGCATCGGCATCGTGCGAGATACCGTGCGAGATACTGGGCGAGATGCCGTTGGGTGTTCGATGAATTACCCGCGGCGGGTGCGTCTTAGATCATGCGTCTTCGCGCAGGCGTCAACCAGTCCCCGTCGGCCCAGCCCGAGCGGAACTCCTTTGTGAATCAATCTCACTCATTTAACAACGTTCCAATGAAAACAAACTTACTGCTGATCCCTCTGTTGACGCTGTCGACGGTTACGGCTTTTGCATCGGAACAATTCGGGGCAAAACCGAACGTCTTGCTGTTTCTTGTCGACGATATGGGATTGATGGATACGTCGGTGCCGTTCTTGGTGGACGAGACAGGCACAACGAAGCGATATCCGCTGAACAGTTTTTATCGGACTCCGAACATGCAGCGGTTGGCACGCATGGGGACGCGTTACTCGCAGTTTTATGCCAACAGCGTTTGCTCGCCGACTCGAACGTCTTTGATGAATGGTCAGTTTTCCGCTCGTCACCACACCACCCAGTTCATCTCACCCGATCGCAAGAACACTGGCAAACTCGGTCCGGAAGAATGGAAGTGGGACGGGTTTGTAAGCGGCGAGATCACGCTGCCGGCACAGCTGAGAGCCGCTGGCTATCGAACAATCCACTCTGGAAAAGCGCATTTCGGACCGGTCGGCGCATGGGCTGAGGACCCGCGTAACATTGGGTTCGATGTCAACATCGCCGGCTGTGCCTACGGCCAACCTGGAAGCTATCTCGGCATGAAAAACTATGGCAACGGCATCAAGAATCGCCAAAAAAGAGCGGTTCCTGGGTTGGAGAAATATCACGGCACCAACACACATTTGACCGAGGCATGCACGATCGAAATGAAGGCGGCAATCTCGAATGCCGTGGAGATGCAGAAACCGTTTTTCGCTTATATGTCACACTACGCCGTCCACTCGCCTTTTGAAGCGGACGAAAGGTTCGTTGCGAACTATCAAGAAGGCAATAGCGCAAAACTGGCTGCGTTCGCGTCATTGATCGAAGGGATGGACAAGTCGCTTGGCGACTTGTTGGATCATCTGGAATCCATCGGTGTTGCGGAAAACACCTTCGTCATCTTTCTCGGCGACAATGGAACCGACGCGCCCATCGGCGAAACACACGCGGTCGCTTGTGCGGCTCCCCTACGAGGAAAAAAGGGCACCCATTACGAAGGCGGCATGAGGGTTCCCATGATTGCGGCGTGGGCAAAGAATGATCCGCAGAATCGTTTTCAGACCGAGCACCCCGTGCTGCCTCGCCGTCATGTGTCCGAAGGGTTCGGGCATATTTGTGATGTCTATGCAACGATCCTTGACGTCACCGGTACGACGCCACCTCACGCTCACAAGGTCGACGGAATCAGCTTGCTTCCGTCGCTCAGCGGACAACCACTTCCGCCAGACCGCGAGTTCTTGATGCATTTTCCGCATGAACATCGAAGTTCTTATTTCACCGCAATGCGAAAAGGCAACCACAAGTTGGTTTATCACTACCCTGTCGATAAATCGGACAAAGATCTCTTCCCTCGTTTCGAGCTCTTTGATTTGGTGGCCGACCCGACTGAAACGACGAACCTGGCTGACATCGAACCAGCGTTGCGGCAGGAGATGATCCAAGCCATGGATCAAATGCTAAGCGACGCCGGTGCGCAGTACCCTGCGATCGACGGAAATCCACTGACACTGCAACCCGAAATCCATTGACCATGCAACCAACACGTACCCCAATGACCGCAATGCGTCCGGCCGTATTTGGCGAGGCTTTCAAGCCTCTGGCAATCCGTTCACGATTCGATACTTCCGTTCCCGCGACGACTCACGTGCAACATGGTGCAGGGTTGGTTTTGGGGCAACTCGCACGGTTCGTTCGCTCCGTCGCTTCACTGCTATTGGGCACGGCGATGCTGTCGGGCATGGCAATGCTTATGTGTTTTTTCCCACTGCCACGAATTGCTGCCGCTTCGAATCTTCCTAACGTCGTGGTGATTTATGGTGACGATGTTGGATTTGGCGACGTCGGCGTCAACGGCGCGACGTTGATTCCGACCCCGAATATTGACCGATTGGCAAGCCAAGGACTGAATTTCAGCGACGCGCATAGCTCCTCGTCGACTTGTACGCCCTCTCGGTTTTCACTGCTTACCGGTGTCCACGCGTTTCGTCACAAGATTCGAATCCTGCCGCCAAACGCGCGCCTGGTGGTGCCCACGGATTCACCCACCCTGGCGACCATTTTCAAGCAAGCCGGATATACGACCGGGATCGTGGGCAAGTGGCACCTGGGCTTGGGCACCGAGGGCGAACCGGTCGATTGGAATGGGGATGTTAAACCCGGGCCGCTAGAACTCGGGTTCGACGAATCTTTCTTGATCCCTTCGACAAATGATCGGGTTCCCTGCGTTTTCTTAAAGAACCATCGCGTGGCTGGCCTGTCCGAGGATGATCCTTTGTTTGTCAGTCGCACACTCGGCGACGTTCAGCGGGACGGCAGTACGCAGTATCCCGATGGGATGACCAACCGTGATGCAATGACGTACTACCAGAGTTCCAACGGACACAAGAACAGCGTCATCAACGGCATCGGTCGCATCGGATACATGTCCGGCGGCGAATCGGCGCTCTGGAATGACGAAACGATTGCGGATGTTTTGGTCAAGGAAGCAAACGATTTCATCGCCCGGCAAAAATCCGAACCCTTCTTTTTGTTCTACTCTTCGCAGGACATCCACGTCCCCCGCACGCCGAACCGGCGTTTCAAGGGGAAGTCCCAACTCGGCTATCGCGGCGATGCAATGGTGCAACTTGATTGGGCCGTGGGGGCGATCATGGATACGCTACAGCGGCACGGGATCGCCGACGACACGATGGTGATCTTCACCAGTGACAACGGACCGACCTATGACAATGGCTATCTTGATGGAACCACCGTTGTCGGCACAGAAAAAGAAAAGGATCGTGGCCACGACGCTTCCGGGCCATGGCGTGGCGGCAAAAACACGATCTTCGAAGGCGGCACCCGCGTGCCGATGATCATCCGGTGGCCCGAGCGAATCGGTCCGGGGACCACGTCGGACGCACTGGTAAGCCAGATTGATTTGATCGCATCGTTTTCACATTTGTTGGGCGTCAAGTTGGACGCCGGCGAGGCCCGTGACAGCCAAGACGTGCTCTCGGCTTTGCTGGGCGAATCTTCCACCGGCCGTGAAGACATGATCGAAGAATGTAGAGGACTGGCGCTTCGTTCTGGCCAATGGAAATACGTCGAATCACGACGTGAAAAGTTGGGCGGCAGCAAACCCACGGAAGTCCCCGAGGCGCTCTTTGATCTCGATCAAGATCCCACCGAGCGAACCAATCTCGCGTCAAAATATCCTGACAAGACGTTGCAGCTAAAGGACAAGCTGCAAAGTATGAAAGCGAATTAAATTCGCGCGTCGGGTTCGTCATTCAAAGCGTCGGTCGCAATGGCCCGGTCCCTGGGGGGTGACCGGATCAACGATTCATATTGCGTCTGGCCTATTTGCGTGGGGCGGTGGTCAGTGGTGTCACTGGGTTGTCGACGAGGCGACCTTGCACTTCATTCATTCGACAGGTTGGCAGATTCGGTAATACGTACTTGGCAAACATGTCGCATTCATCAAGGTGCGGATAGCCGCTCAGGATGAACGACCGCATCCCCATATCCATGTATCGATTCAATTTGGCAAGCACCTGGTCGGGGTTGCCCACGATCGCGCTTCCACAACCGCTTCTTGCCAACCCAATGCCGCTCCACAAGTGGTCTTCCAGGTAAAGGTCATCGCTTTGGGCACGTAGTTCATCTTGGCGTTTGACGCCTGCGCTCATGGAGTCCATGGACCGAGCTTTGATCTCGGAGCCTTTTTCCAGATCCAGTTTGCTGATCATTCGATCGGCGGCCGCACGAGCTTCAGCCTCGGTTTCACGAACAATCACGTGTGCCCGAAAGCCGAAATCAATTTCCCGGTCGTGTTCGCTCGCCTTTTCAGACATGATTCGAATTGTCTCTGCGATGCGGTCTTCCGTTTCGGGCCACATCAAAAATACGTCGCAGTGTTTCGCGCACAGTTCTTGTGCGGGCGGGGAAATGCCGCCAAAGTACATCAGGGGGCCGCCGTTTTGCTGATACGGCTTCGCTGCGTCGGTGTTGGGCAAATCGATGTCGTAGTAATCACCGTGCCATTGGTAAGGGCCGTCCGTGTTCCACATTCCCTGCAGAATTTGAATGATCTCACTGGCGCGTCCGTAGCGAATTTTTCCGTCTTCCTTCTGGCCGGGCATGTCCGACGAGATGATGTTGATACACAGCCGTCCCTTTGCGATATGGTCAACCGTTGCAAGAGCTCGCGCGAGCATGGGCGGCCACACTTCGCCCATTCGCAACGCAATCAGTTGGTTGATCTGCTTGGTCTGGGGGGCCATGGCCGCTCCAAACGCGAGCGCGTCCTGTCCGACGATCCAGCCTGATGGCAGCAAGATGTTTTGAAATCCCAGCTCATCGGCTTTGCGAACGATGTCGCCACAGTGTTCATAGCTTGAACGCAGCGCTCCGTCGGGAACGCCAAGGTACTCGTAATCATCGCCGCATAATGCCGAGAACCAAGAGACCTCGCAACGACGTTCTTTTGTGCGAATATTCGGGCTACTCATCGTGTAAGGACTCCAGTCAACATGTGATGTTTAAGTTGAAAATTACTCGGCAAATTCAATGAGTCGACACGCAGATTTGATCTGGACGTCGAACAGCTCGCCGGTGATACCTTTAAGCACGATGGCACCATCGTCGTCATACGACGACGGAGCCAAGTACAGAAAATGAGGCACGATCAAGCAGAAGTGATCGACCATCAAAGAGTTCGCGAGCGACATGGGCGCGAGAAACGAGCGGTCGCCGCCTGCATTTGCGACGAAACTGACGACCTTGTTTTTCCAACCCGAGTTCGTGATTTCGATGAAGTTCTTGGCCGCGGAATTGGCTTGATAGTTATAGACCGGGAAACACAAGACGATAAGCGAAGCGGCGCTGACGCGCTCGGTCATCGCGGTAACCGCAGCATCCTGGTAACACGACGCTCCGTCACACTGAGGTAACGTTTCAACGGCAAGGTCAACCAGATCAACGCTAAACCCCTCGTGTCTTAACCGATTTGCAACAGCGTCTGCGGCAACCAGCGTCTTGCTGGATTCTTTCAGGGCGGTGGAGACAACGAGGACGCTCTTGCTTTGTTTTTCAGTCATCGACAACTTTCTTGCGGATTGGGAGTTTGACGAAGGTGGCGCCGTGCAGGAAAGGTGGCACCGTGCAGGATCGGGATTCCGAATCGTACTCGCAGCGATAGCCCTACTTTCCGTGCGGCGGTTTGCCGTCAATCCAAGGACCGGCCAGTTCTTGGTAGTCAGGAGGATAAAGGACACTGCCCGTGTCGCCAGCTTTCCAGCCTGGAACATGGTTCGGCTTCGCACCCGCCTTGGACATCTTTTCCCACCGCTTGGCCCAACTGCTGTCGCCATCGCTAATCTGGCCACTTTGGTCGATGTGAAACACTTTTCCTTCGCGATAACTGCGGACGGCCAGGTTCACCATCATCACGGCAGCAGCACCGAGTTCCGGATCGTTGTTCACCAAATCAGGTTTTCCAGAGCTGATGGCATCAAGCCAGTTGGCGCAATGTTCCGTGACAAAGTCATACTCCGTCGACGCTTTGAACGATTCCCGTTTCAGCTTGCTGTTCAAGGTCACTTGGGGGCGCTCGGGGATGAATTCAAAACTGGCGTCTGGCCCGTTCGAATAGCATGCTTTGTCGAACGAAAGCAAACCGTGGTGCCCACGAATCAGGTGTTCCAGCTTATTCTCTTCGCTGACCATTGTGCTGCTGACAACGCCCTGAACGCCCTCGTGAAAGCCGGCCAGGATAGAAGCGACATCCGTCACTTCGCGGTTGTCGTATTCTAAAAAGATTCCTCCGCCGCCGACGATGCGTCCCGGCATTCGCAGGCCGGTCGCTTTCAACATGCCGGTGATCCGGTGCACGAACAGATCTGAAAACATTCCGTAGCCGAACGGCCAATAGCACCGCCATTGACCGAAAATCTCGCGATCGAAGGGCACCTCTTCGTGAAGGCCTTCGTCGACACCCAGGAACCGGCGGAAATCGACGGTCTTTGGCGTCATCTCTTTCGTGATGCGATTGTGTCGCGACATGCCCATCTTGCTGTTGCGTGCCGACTCGGTTTGAAACTGGACGATTTTGCCCAGTTTGCCCTCGTTGATCATCTCTCTTGCCATGTCCCAGACCGGACAACTGCTCGACTGCACACCGACCTGCATCACCAATCCGCTGTTCTTCCATGCCTGCACCACTGCTTTGGCTTCGTCGATGGTGTGAGTGACCGGCTTTTCGCAGTACACGTGTTTACCCGCGTTCAGCGAGTCGATCGCTTGCTTGGCATGCCAGTGATCGGGCGTGGCGATCACGACCGCATCAATGTCGTCGCGCTGAAGCAGTTCGCGATAGTCGATGAAAGCTGTCGGCGTCACACCCGTTTCTTGTTTGATGTGGTCTACGAATCGTTCGCGGTGGACGGAGTAGACGTCGGCAACGGCGACAAAATCAATGTCCTGGCCCCGTTGTCGCATTTTGATCATCCGCTTGGTCAGCGTATTGAACCCGCGGTTGCCTGCGCCGATGACGCCAATGCGCAGTGTTCCACCGGAGCCGGCCGCACGCACAAAAGCGGGTGCCGTTGATAATCCAGCGGCGAGAGCGGCAGTGCCGACGAATTTGCGTCGAGAAATCATATCATTGTTCATTGAGTGTCCTTCAGCATGCGGATTAGAGTCACATCGAATCTCTAGCGGGTTAGTTCGACTGGTGTTCCCGATTCAACAGAGGCCTGGGCGGCCAGGCACATTGCGACCGACCAACGTCCGTCTTCGGCGGTGCACGACAGTGAGTCTCCATCACGAATCGCCTTCACCAACATCGCAACTTGGTCTTCCAGTTCAAACAATTCGCCAGTGATTTTGTCGATTTGCACCGTTCTCAGTTCCTCGCCATCAAAGACACGCAGCGAGAACGTCGGATGGCGCGTCCGGTCCTTGGCGCCACTCCAGGCGGCCCAAAGTGCACCCTTGGTGCCAGTGATCTTGACCGTCAAGTGGTGCTCGAATGCCGCCAAGGTCTGGCTGACCACCGCGTATCGACCTTCGGGGAAATTGACAATCGCGCTGAAATTATCTTGCAGCTCTGGGTGATCTTTTTGCCTCGAATTCGCCTGTGCATAGACCGATACGGGGTCTCCACTGCTCGACAGGTACCAGCGGGCTAAATCAAAGAAATGGATGGGCTCTTCTAGGATCCAGTTGCCAACGCGGTCGATGTCGTATCGCCATCCATCAGAACCAAGACGGTACGGGTTTCGCGAAAGTTCAACGAGCACGTACAGCGGATCGCCGATCTCTCCCTCATCGATCAACTCTTTCGCTTTGCCCCACAACGATGACAGGCGAAATTCGTGACCAATCGCCAGCAATCGTTTCTTTTCCTTTGCCAGACGCAGCAGGTCGTCGCACTGAGCGACGGAGATGCCCATCGGTTTTTCCATCAGCAAGTGGTGGCCTGTGCTGAGAACCGCCGTCCCGATCTCATGATGAAGGTGGCTGGGGACGACCACGTCAACGCAGTCGAGCTGGCACTGCGCCAGCATCTGCTCATAGCCCTTGAAGACTTCTGCATTCGGGTAGGCGGTTTTTGCAGCTTCGTATGACTTGTCCGAGTTGACAGAAATCGCGACTAGCTCCGCTGAATCGTTTTTGTGGATCGAGTCAGCGTGGTGTTGCCCCCAGGCACCAAAACCAACCAATCCGAACCGCACCGGTGCGTTACTCATCGTTTGCTAATTCCTTTACCCAAATATTGCGAAACTCAACCGCATCACCATGATGCTGAAATCCGATTGGCCCACTCTCGGGAAGATTCGGCAAACGGCGTGTCTTCACGACAGGCTGGCCGTTTAGTTGCACGCTCAATCGGTCATTCTGAAGCGTGATTAGGAATGCATTCCATTGGCCAATTGGATTGTCGGCTCTTGCGAAAGGAATGCAGGACTGACGCAAACGCGTCGTCAGTTTGTTGTTGGTACGGTAGGCATTGACTTCGCCTGAACCCAACTCCTGGCACCAAATATTGGCTTGGCAGGCCATGGTGCCGCGAAACAGGATCCCACTGTCGCCGGCATCTAAACCGAGGCGCGTGATCCGCTTTCCATGCTCGTCACGCAGAAAGTCACCGTTCCAAAGTACGATCGGTTGCGGTTGGGGCGTTGGCTCGCTGGGGAAACGCCACTCGACGTAGCATTGCAAATCGCGAAAGCTCTGCTTTGACCAAAGATGTCTTTCGTCACCGGTCAACTTTCCGCAATCGCCGTCGTATCGAATCACACCATCACGCACGATCCAGTGCGACGAGTGCGTCTCGGTCGCGTTCCACTTTTCTAGCGTTGGATCGTCGGGGGCCAGAAGCGGGTGAAAACCAAGTTCCGTTAACTGTTCTTGCTTTAGAAAGCCCGGTGGCTGACCGGATGGTTCATCCGCAACGACGACAGCGGTACCGGCGTCGATTGCGGCGAACAGGATGAGGAAGACGGTGGTCCGAACCATGCATGCGAACTCCAGTTAGATGTGATTGATCGAGAGGCAACTCGATCCGCTCGATTTCAGAAAAAGCCATTCCGGATTCGTAAAATTCCAGAGGCGAAATAATAGGGTCGCGTGAGTCGCCGTACAATACCCTGCGCGCGTGGATTGGCCAAAAAGATGCGTGATTCGTTGCATTACGTCTCTTCGTTCTTCGGATCCTCTAGGCATTTCGGGTCGGGCCTGACGTGAGTTTTTGCGGCAACTCATGCTTCGGGCCTTGTATTATTCCAGCGGAAAAAATAATATGCTTCGAAACGATGGTTAACCAAGTCGCGATTGCACACGCGTAACGGAATGTAGCTCATGGTCTCTGCCCAATCTGTCCACTCACAGAACATCGATTTGTTGGTGCTGGGGCAGCTTCGCAGCAGCCCTGGTGTGTCCAGGGTGGAATTAGCACGGCAACTTTCCCTCGCTCCATCGACCGTCGGTGCGTATGTCGATCGACTGGTCACCGATGGTTTTTTGAGAGAGCGAAAGGGCGAAACGGTGACGGCAGGTCGTCCGCCGACCATTGTCGAGCTGAGCCCCGAAGCCGGCCAATTCATCGGTATCGATTTGGATGCACGCGAAGTGCACGGCGCGAGTGTCGACTTTGCGCAGCGTCTGCTACGAGACCGCAGTGAGATGATCGGCGCACGTGAATCTGCCAATGAGGTGATCGATCGAATCATCCAGGTCATCGAATACGTTCGTGACCCCAGCCGCAAATTGCTCGGAATCGGGATTGCTGTCCCGGGAACGGTTGATACCGAAGCGGGTCGCATAATTCACTATCGGCACATTCGCGGTTGGCATGACATTGCATTGGCTGACGAGATTCAAACTCAATTTGATGTGCCGGTTGCGATCGAAAATAACATTCGCGCGATGGCGTTCGCTGAACATAGTTTTGGTCAGGCAAGGTCGGTGGATGACTTTGTTTGTCTTGGCATTCGCAGTGGGATCGGAGCCGGTGTGTTTATCGGCGGCGAAATACACCGAGGCAGCAACAAGACAGCGGGTGAAATCGGGGCGTGGCCTTGCGTCGCCAATGCCACATCATCGAATCCAATCGAGTCGGTCCAGATGCTTGAAGAGGTTGCCTCGCTGAGAGCAATTTTGGACCGCGTGACCGAGCAGGCGCGTGCCGGTCATGCCCCAGGCGTACCGATGACCAGAAATCGTGTCACCTTGGAAGGTTTGCGGACAGCGATTGAGGCGAGCGATGCAGTTGCCATACAAATCCTGCGAGAGTCCGCGATGGTCATTGGCACCGCCGTCACCCAGCTCTCGTTAGCGATCGATCCTCAGCGGATCATCGTCAGTGGCCCCCTGGCACCTGAGGAAGTATTCGTGACTCAGCTACGTGAGACCGTCAGGACGCTGCAGCTTGGCCATCGGTCAGAGGGGCCCGTGGTCGTCGCTTCCGAGTTGGGGCCGCTTGCCGGTGCGCTCGGCGCGGCGTCGCTTGCGATCGAGTCATGGTCGCCCGTCGCCGACACCGAATCGAAGGATCCGTGAATGAACACTGAATCGAAGGATCCGTGAATGAACACAACACAGAGAATCAATAACGCGCACCAAGCAAAGGCGAATCAATGAAACGAATCAATATTCCTCAAACGGACTTGAGTGTTTCCCGTTTGGCTTATGGAACTTGGCATTTAGGCGGTGAGTGGAACCAGACACCACCCACCGAAGACCTAAAGCAGAGGGCCGTCCGCCTGATCGAAACCGCGGTTGATTGTGGTATCAACCATATTGATCTGGCCGATATTTACACGATGGGCAAGTCGGATGAAGTCGTCGGGCACGCGCTGCGTCAGAACCCGAGTCTCCGCGATAAGCTGGTGCTGCAGGAAAAGTGTGGCATTGCGCTCGGGGCCGACCCGGATGTCGGCCAACCCCAGCGATATGATTTTCGATACGAACACATCATTGAATCGGTCGAAAAGAGTCTCGCTCGCGTTGGCACGGATCGCTTTGACATCCTGGCTCTGCATCGGCCGGATCCGCTGATCGAATACGAAGATGTTGCTCGGGCAATCGACAAACTGTTTGCCGATGGCAAGGTGCGATATTTCGGAGTCAGCAATCACACCGCCGGCCAGATTGCATTGCTGCAAAAGTATGTGCAGCAGCCGATTGTGGTGAACCAATTGGAATTCAGCTTATTGCATCACAGTTTGGTCAGCGATGGAATTCTCGCCAACATGAATTGTGATCAGTATTCCAATGCTTCGGGCCTGCTAGATTTTTGTCGGATGCACCAAATCATGGTGCAAGCATGGTCGCCGACCGCGGGCGGCAAGGTATTCGCACCTGGCACGGAATCGACGGAATCCGAAAAACGTCTGGCTGATGCGATTTCAAAGATTGCTCAGGCACGCGAGACCACAGCCAGTGCCGTAGCGTTGGCTTGGATCCTGAGACATCCGGCATGTATCCAGCCGATCTTGGGGACGCTCAAGCAGCAGCGGATCACGGAAAGCATCGGCGCCGACGACTTGGTTCTATCGCGGCCGGAGTGGTACACGTTGCTCGAGGCGGCACGCGGCCAGCCAGTTCCTTGATCCGTCTGTTTTTCGCCAGCCCGTTCCCTAGCCAGCCCGCTCTTTGCCAGCCCGTTCTTTAGCGCGCCAGTCTACTAGCGCGTGACTCCCTGCTTTCTGCTGCCTACCTCCGTCCGTTCTCTTGAAACAGGTCACCGCAATGAAATCTGATACGCAATCCAATCTTGGCGTTTCTGCCCATTCCATCGAATTACAGCAAGAACAAAACGGAAACGTGTTTCCGCTGGCGCTCTGCTGTGACCAACCGGACGTTTCGCTCGACGACGCGGTGCGGTGGGTGGCGGAAAACAAAGCGAGTCTTCTGAGCCGGGCAACGGATCACGGGACCGTTTTCTTTCGAGGCTTTCCAGTGAAATCCGCAGTGGACTTTGACGAGTTCATCTCTGCGCTTGGCATTCCCAATTTTCCTTATCAGAAATCGTTGTCCAATGCCGTTCGGGTCAATCGAACCGAGCGAGTTTTTACGGCGAATGAAGCTCCGTCGGATGTCGACATTTTGTTTCACCACGAAATGGCCCAAACACCGATCTATCCCGGGATCATTTTGTTCTATTGCGAAAAGGCGTCAGAGCAAGGCGGTGCGACGCAGCTCTGCCGGTCCGACTGGTTGTACGAGCGGTTGGTTGCGGAGTGTCTTGACTTCATTCGCGCATGCGAGCAGAAAGGTTTGAAGTACAGCAGCGTGATGCCAGCGATTGACGATGCTCAGTCTGGGATGGGACGCAGTTGGCGCAGCACATTGGGCGTCGACACGAAAGATGCTGCCGAGCATCGACTTTCTGAGTTGCAATACACCTTCGAGTGGCTCGATGATGATTGCCTGAGGGCGACCACGCCAACCCTTCCTGCCGTGATGGAAGTTTCCCCAGGCCGCAAGACATTCTTTAACCAGCTGATCGCCGCGTATGGCGGTTGGAAAGACATCCGCAACGATCCAGCGGACGCGATTCGTCACGGTGATGGATCGAAATTGGATGCCGACGCCGTGCAAACGGCCATCAATCTTTCCGAAGAACTTTCGTTCGAGGCTCAGTGGCAGGCAGGCGACGTGGCCTTGATCGACAACACGATTGTGATGCACGGACGGCGTCCGTTTGTGGGCACTCGGCGCGTGCTTGCCTCGCTCAGCCGAGAGCAAGAGAACGTATTTCGCCCAATGTAACGGCCAGTGGCCGACGGTTTGATTTTGCGTTGCTCGCAAGATCACGATGCATCCAACCGCAACGAAAGACAGAACTTCATGAGTGACGAACACTCTCCATCAACCGGGGACACCAATCGCGGCGCTTTGAACAAGGCCAGCGCTGACCAAGCACCTTGGTATTCCGGCGTTACGAGGTATCAATGGCTGGTGCTGATTATCGCGTCGGCTGGTTGGGTGTTCGACGTCTATGAAGGTCAAATATTCAACATCACTCGCGAACAGATGTTGCGGGACATCCTGGGCGATTCGAGCACGGAAGTTAAGAAATATGGTGACATGTTTCTGGGCATCTTTTTGCTCGGTGGAACGTTTGGCGGACTCCTGTTCGGCTCCCTTGCTGACCGCTACGGGCGACGTCCGATCATGGTCGTCACGATTTTGATGTATTCCATTTTCTCTGGAATGACGTTCTTTGCCGATAGCCTTTGGCATGTCGCGGTGCTTCGGTTCTTCGTCGCCATGGGCGTCGGCGGCGAGTGGGCGGTCGCGGCAAGTTTAGTCGCCGAGGTGTTTCCGGCTCGCGCCCGCGCTCAGGCCGCCGGCATCTTTCATGCATCCAGCGTGTTAGGAACTTGGATGGCGGCGATCGCGGGAATGATGGTGGGTGCGCAGTGGCGATACGCATACTTGATCGGAATCTTGCCGGCGCTGCTGATCCTGTGGGTCCGGGCGAGCGTGAAAGAGCCCGAGCAATGGAAGCAGCGAAAGCTTGAGGATACGGACGGCAGGATGGGCAGTTTTCGCGAGCTGTTGCTCACGCGCCAGTGGGCCAAGCGTGCCCTGTTGGCAATGATGTTGGCCGCGGTCGGGCTAGGAACGTTTTGGTCGGTTACCGTTGCGGGCCAAGATTTGGTTCGTCAGGTGCGATTGGACAATGGTGCTTCGACCGAACAGGCAAGCATGTCGGCGAAATTCGCTTACGGCATCGTCCAGACAGCTGGCGGTGGCTTGGGGCTTTTGGCGTTCGGCCCATTGTGCTCGCGCATCGGTCGCAAAAAGGCGTTCATCCTGTTTCAACTTCTCGCGGTCGTTATCGTGCCGGTGACATGTTTTCTTCCGCACACGTACAACCAATTGCTATTCATCCTGCCGGTCTTTGGATTCTTAACGCTGGGAATCCATGCCGGGTACGCGATCTATTTCCCGGAACTGTTTCCGACGCACTTGCGCGCGACAGGAACCAGTTTTTGTTTCAATGGCGGACGACTATTGGCGGTTCCCGTCCTCTTCTTTTCCGGCTGGCTCAAGTCGGTCGAGGGAATGGACTTGCACTGGGCAGTCACCGGGCTCAGCATGCTGTTCCTGGTCGGAATTTTGGTGGTTAGCTTTTTGCCCGAGACACGCGGTGAGGAGTTGCCAAGTGGTTAGTGAATTGCAACCTTACCTGCCATTCCTGTTGATGTCGTTCATCGTCTTGACCGCGGGCTTTGTGCAGAGTGCGATTGGTTTCGGATACGGCATCACGGGCCTCGCTATGCTGCCGATGGTGATGGATGCTCGCGCCGCACACGTCTTGATTTCGGTCAGCGGCTTACCTGTGCTGCTGGTCGCCGCCTGGACGTGGCGAGGCGAAGTGGAATGGAAACTGATTGGCAGCGCGATGCTGGGTGCGATCATTTTCATGCCGATGGGGATTTGGGTATTCGGAACGATATCGCTGGGGCTTCTCGTGCGTTTCACGGGTGCCGCGATCATCGCGATGGTCTTATTGAGTATTCGGCCCGTCCCGCAGGATGCCACACCAACGTCGGGGAACGCCAGTTTTTGGGCAGGCGCCGTCAGTGGGTTCCTGGCCGGTTCGGTCAGCATCGCTGGCCCGCCCGTTGCCACGTTTGCAATCCGCCAATCTTGGTCGACACGCAAGTTCAAAGGGTTTGTGGTGCAGTGCCTGCTGCTGATTGCGATCTTCCGGACGATTGGGCTCGCGATGACAGGATTTCTCACCGACAGCGTCCTTTGGCAGTCCGCTTGGGCGGTACCGTTTGCAATCGTCGGCGTGGGACTGGGCAAAGTCGCCACGCACCGCATTGATCCCGATCGTTTTCGTTCCATCGTTGCGGTGACGCTGATCTTGGTTGCCTGCCAACTGTTGTATCGCGGGTCACCGCAGCACGATGTTGTGGAACCGCCGTCGGTGAAAGAATTAGAGATATGAAAACGGCAAACGTTTATCCGGTGTCACATCCGTCGCTTACCGAAGCGTGATGACGCGGTAGCGGCCGAGCCTGGGCAAAAGGAAGCGTCAAGCAATAAGTTGATGGTTGGGCAAGAAGTTAAAGGTTAAGAAACTTGGACTCGCACTCATTCATCGTCCTTCCAGAACCCAGACGTCCGCTGCCAGAGTCGACGACGCTAGTCGCTCGCGAAGTCGCTTGTCGCTCGCGAAGTCGCTTGTCGCTCGCGAAGTCGTTAGGGTGGGTGACTGATATCGCAACTTAACGCAGCGGGGATAACAACTGTCGTTTCGTTGGCGGCGAATCGCGCACGCCAAGTGTTCAACAGCCAAGCCTTTCAATTTTCAGAATAACTTTACGATTGAATCCGAACATGAGAACAACAGTCATCATCGGCGGCGGTTTTAGTGGAACGCTGGCAGCGGTCAACTTGATCCGGCTGGCGCAGCAACCTCACCGTGTCGTCGTCGTCAATTCCGGGCGTCCTTTTGGTCGGGGAACGGCCTATGGGACGACTCGACCGGAACATTTGTTGAATGTCGCGGCGCGCAACATGTCTGCGTTCCCGGATCACCCCAGTCACTTCTTTGACTGGCTGCGTTCACGCTGTGATTTCGACGGACTGACCAACGATGAACTGCGTGAAACGTTCATCCCTCGTCGTATCTACGGAGACTACATCCGCGGCTTGGCGACACACTTCATGGGGCCGGCCGATCCACGCGCGCTCGTGCAGTGTGAAGTCATCGAAGGCCAAGCGGTGGACGTTCAACCGCATAGCATTGGCGGAAAGGTTGTGCTGGAAGGCGGCAAGTCGGTGCAGGCGGAATCCATTCTGTTGGCGACCGGCAATCAACCGCCCGCTGCATTACCTGGTGCAGAGCGATTGGCCAGCGACCGACGCTACTGCGGGAATCCTTGGCAAGACTGGCACGCCAGCCTTCCCGACAACGATGGTCACATTGTTCTGCTGGGGACGGGTTTGACAGCCGTCGATGTCATCGTCACGCTCCGCGAAATCGGCTGGGGCGGCCGGATCACGGCGATCTCGCGAAACGGCATGCTTCCACAACGCCACTTTCGAGGGATTCAGTGGCCGACGTCCGTTCCTGATGACGGTGAATCACGCAGCTTGAAGGAACTGTCCAAACTGGTTCGTCAGGACTGCGAACGTCTGCGTGGGATCAGCCAGAACCCCGCGATCGCCGTTGACATGCTGCGCGGCCGCACGCAAGAGTTATGGAAGAGTCTTTCGGTTGAAGAGAAGCAAAGGTTTCTCAAAGAGTATTCACCACAATGGAACGTGATTCGCCATCGCATCGCCGGACCGATTCACGATGCCGTCACCGATTCGTTGGATTGTGGCCAACTATCCATCCTGCCTGCCACGATCCAGGGGCTGACATCAGCGGAATCGACGATCGACGTACAGACGACGACAACCGAGGGCGAGCAACAGGTTGTCAAAGGCGACTTCGTGATCAATTGCACGGGGCCCAAATCACGGTTTTCCGATAGCGGGCTGCCGTTGTATCAAAACCTGTTTGATCGTGGGCTCGCGAAGGTGGATCCGATGGATATGGGTGTCGAGATCAACGACGACTTTACGGTCCTCGATGGCGAGGGCAATCCATCCACGTTCCTCTACGCGATCGGTCCCATTCTTAAGGGAACGCTGTGGGAAACGATAGCCGTTCCCGAGTTGCGCAATCAAGCGATGCAAGTCGCACAAACGATTCTCGAGCAAGAACCGATCCACATCGTCAAGCAAGGAACGATCGAGTACTCCATCTAGCCCGAGTCTCGCGAAGCCCCGAATCCTACGAAGCCCTGACTCTTGCAAAGCCAAGATCTTGCAGAGCATGGTCAACACCGATTCGCAATTACCCACCAGTGGTAGGACGTGTTGATTCCTGGCACCAGTCATCGACGATTGGGCCAAGAGATTCCACCGAAAGCGGAATCGCAAGAACACCACCCCAACCACGGCGAGAGATCAGCGGTCATATCCAATCGCCGCATCCCAAACCCAGTCCAAATTACACTTCCTGAGGATGCTCACGATCAGTCGCTCGAAGCCGGATTCGCAAACGCTGAGCAATACGTGTCGGAGCTCATTGACCGTGATCGAGGACGTCTTGCAATTGAGCGAGGTTTGTCGTCATTTCGCGACGGAAGAACTCGATCCGCTGGCGATGTCGATCGCGAGATTTGTCTCGACTTTGGATTCCCAGATGAGTGTTGAACCTTGAAATTGTCTGTACGCAACAATGTGAACGGGACATACGCGAGGCGATTGAATGGTGGAGCAATTGGAAAACAATTCCTGTATCTTGGGAAGGTAGCAGGCGACCGAGGTCGCCTGCTGGGTGTGACTACTGTTCTTCGCAGCTTACGAGGTAGTCGTACGCTTTGGCCGAAAGGAAGGCGATGGCTGCCATGTCGTCCATGCGGTAGTTCGCGGTGGATTGGTGTTCGCCGACTTCGTCCCGATACGAGCGTTGGAAGGTGATGTTGTGCCAGACGCTATCCGGTGATTCGTTTCGCCAAACGGCAACTTCGATTCTTCCAAGGCGTCGACTAAATACAGGTTTTGTTGACATGTTGTTCTCCTTTGATTGGTTTGAGTGTTTATTCACCCCACCGGGAAGACGAACAGGAAAACCAGGAGGCAAAGGAGTAGTGTCGACAGAAGTAGCACAGTCGAGCATCGAAGCGGAGGCTGCAGTCAGAAGGCGAAGATTGTCAGAACTGATGATGTGCAAAAAAAGTTACCTAAGAATTCGTTCAACCAGGCGTGGGAAATCGTCGCTGATTTTGGCGTCAGTGTATCTGCAGTTAAGCGTGATCCCGGTCCAACGCGTACACGTTCCAGCGGGCGTTCTATGCGCGGAAAAATGGACTCGACAGGAATTTACGAAGGAGTTTAGACGATGAGGCGTGCCTGACGCGTCCTTGGATTAGCGATGCCAATCGTTTCTAGGGTGAATAACGGGCGCTAGTTGGAAGAGCCTTGTTCCATTCGAATCCCGATTCATCGGGTGGTTTCGGGCCACGTCTGATGCCCGTAAATTAGCTCTTTAGGTGGAGGGGTGGCGAAACAGTTCTTTCGTGCTGTCACGGAACATGAGTCTCTCTCGGAATCGAAGTGCGCAAGTAATTTTGGAATCTCGATGAAGCATAAGCAACAGACCCAAAAGCGAATTCGACGGCGTACAACGCTTCGAATGGAATTGCTTGAACGAAGGAATCTGCTTTCAGCCGATTCTTTTATCACGCTTCGAGATGTTAGCACGGTTAATGAATTTGCTCCGATTGTCGATCGGGTCCATTCAGATCCAATCGTTCGCACGGGAGCCGCCGTTACGGGAATGAGCCAAAACTCCGGTCAAGAACTAACTCTCCGAAGTTCCATTCGCAGTGAACTGTTTCCCGATACCGAGAGAAGAGTTAAAACCGAAGGGTTTCGAGATCAGCGCGCAGTACAAGCAGAGGGTGAAGAAACTATTCCTCCATTCGTGACGGAAGCAAATTTGCTGGGTGCTTTCTTACAACCCGTCATTATCCTCGATTT
Source organism: uncultured Pirellulaceae bacterium (assembly GCA_963975425.1). Lineage (GTDB taxonomy): Bacteria > Planctomycetota > Planctomycetia > Pirellulales > Pirellulaceae > CAXBGS01. The sequence continues at coordinate 80,719 of CAXBGS010000016.1, read as the reverse complement.
TAGCGAGGCGATCGATCCATCGACATGGGTGAGCCCAAATTTCGAGTTGCGCAGTGCGGGTCTCGATAATCAGTTCGATGGGCCTGACGACGTCATCTATGAGACAGAGCAGGTTCTGAACGAAGCACTCGGGATCATCTTCGTCGCGTCGACTATCGAAGTCTCGGATGGTAGATACCGTCTGACCGTTCGGGATGCGGTTACCGACTTGGCAGGCAATATGCTCGACGGAGACCAAGATGGAAATGCGGGCGGAGACCATATTTTCGAGTTTAATGTTGGCGAGACCGGGACGACTGAATACTCCGATCTCGCGCCTATCGACATCACCGTTTCGGATACAGCGACAAGCGGGGATACCGTTGCCGTTGCCTGGACCACGGAGAATCGAGGCAGTCGCGATACGATTGCGGCGTGGACGGACCAGTTCTATCTTTCGACGGATAGCGATCTAAGCGACGACGACACACTGTTGAAAGACGAAATAGTTAATCAAGGGATCGCATTCGGAGGCTCTGCGAATTTTGCGACGCAGATCGTACTGCCGGAGCGTATCGAGGGCGACTTCTTTTTGATTCTATCTGTGAATTCAGACGGCGGTGAGCAGGAAGATCCCGCGTCCAGCAACAACAATGAGATCGCATCTAGAGCGATTTCCGTCTCGAGACGAGTCGAACCGGACCTTGTTGCAGACGTATCCGAATTTCCGACGACCGTGCAGTTAAACGTGCCGTTTGACTTCAGTTTCAATGTTAGGAACCAGGGGCTTGGTGACACTGTTGGAACATGGACTGATCGGCTGTACGTATCAACCGATACGTTAGTAGACGAGAACGACTTTTTGGTAGGTGAGTTCTCTAGCCCTGCTGCATCTCTTCCACTGACTCCGTCTGGATCGTCGTACGGCATTGATGACAGCTTCACTCTTCCATTCGGATTCGATCCCGGCCCATACAACCTGTTGCTTGTCACGGATGCCGAGCAAACCGAGTTGGAAACGGACGAGCTGAATAACACGGTCGTTCTCGGTCCCTTGTCGGTCGAACTTCCGCCGCTGCCCGATCTTGTGGTCACTAGCATTGTTTCGCCGCCCTCCGCACTCTCCGGGCAGCAGATTCCGATTACTTGGACGATCTCCAATCAAGGCGACGCTTCCTTTTCGGGAAGCTTCAGTGAACGCGTTTTTCTGTCGGACGACGACCAAATTGGCGACGATCAAGCGTTTGGCACGTTTACATTCACCGGCGAAATTCCGGTAGGCGATTCCGTTGAACGAACACAATTGATCAGGCTTCCCGGAACCCTAAACGAGAATCGATTCGTTGTCATCGCAACTGACACCGAATCGGAGGTATTCGAGGGTGACGGCGAGAGCAATAACCTTGCGATTGATGACGCCCCGGTCGCCGTGACTCTGCAGCCTTTCCCCAACCTGATCGTCTCCGATGTTACTGTTCCGGACACTGCCTTCTCCGGCCAGAGCACTGTGATCAGTTGGACGGTTGAGAATATCGGCACGCGAGGCACCAACGCTCCAATCTGGAACGACTCCGTCTATCTATCTACCGATACGGTCTTCGACCCGCAATTTGACGTTTTTCTTAGTCGCACTCCCAACCAATCTTTTCTGGATGTCGGCAGCTCCTACCGCACCGAAGATTTTCAGGTCACTTTGCCACGTGGGATCAATGGGCCGTACTACTTCTTGGTCATTGCGGATTCCGATAGTCGTGTCAATGAATTCGGCGGCGAGGACGACAATATCTCATCCGGTGGCCCTACCGATGTCACATTCACTCCGCCACCGGATTTGATTGTCGAGTCAATCATCGCACCCACAACTCGAATATCGGGCGAAACCGCTCGGATCGACTGGGTCGTACGGAACCAGGGTACAGGCAGCACGCGAACCGATTTCTGGACCGATCGAGTCTTTCTCTCCACCGACCAGACGCTTGACCAGGACGATCAGCCGCTGGCACAGATAACTCGTAGTGGCGAGTTGCTTCCTGGTGAGACCTATGCGGCGAGCGCCGAATTCACCATTCCGCTCGAAGTTTCCGGCGACTTCTTCTTCATTGTCGAGACAGACGCGGTCAATGGCCTCGGCGGTGGCAACGTGTTCGAGCACGTGTTCGAGGACAACAACACGATCGCGTCAGAGACGCCGACAACGGTCATTCAGGGAGCACTATCCGACCTCGAGGTCACTAACATCTCCATCCCCAATGGTGCCCGTGCTGGTGAGTTGCTGGATGTCACCTATACCGTTGAAAACTTTGGACAGACTACGACGCAGACGACCGCTTGGACGGATGCAATCTACCTTTCATCCGACGATCAGTTCGATCCTTCCGAAGACCTATTTCTCACATCGTCAACTCATTTTGGCGCATTGGCCGCCGATTTCACCGAAGCCAGCCGATATACTTCGACCGTCAGCGGTCGTGTACCCGATGAGTTAGCTGGAACGTTCTTCGTTTTCGTCGTGACGGATTCGCGAAACGGAGTGCTTGAACTGAGCAATGACAACAACACTGGCGTTTCGGTTACCACGACCAGCTTCACCCAGAGTCCGGCAGATCTCTCCGCAACCCAGTTGTCAGTCCCGGCGTCTGCTGTCGCGGGCCAAACCTTCCTCGCAAATTGGTCGGTACAGAACGTTGGCACCGGTAGCACCATCATCAGCCGCTGGGCAGACGACATTGTGCTTTCGTCCGATGATGTTTTCGGGAACGGCGACGACGTCACTCTGCAACGTCGCTCACACATCGGCCTCATCGAAGCCGGGCAAGGCTACGAGGTCAACAACCAAGCGGTCGAGATTCCGTTTGATATCTCGCCAGGGGAGTACTTTGTATTCCTTCAAACTGACGCGGCCGAAAGAGTGTTCGAGGACGGGCAGCGAGCCAACAACGTCAGCTCCGCCGTACCGGTATCGATAGGCCGCGATACACCCGACTTGCAGGTCACGTCGCTGACGACCGCAAATACCGGTGAAGCCGGTCGCCCGTTCAATATCCAGTGGATCGTCACGAATACCGGCTCCGGCGTCACCAACGCGAACTTTTGGGCTGATCGAATCTATTTGTCGCAAGACACGACCATCAGCCTCGACGACATCCGTCTCGCCGAGGTCCAGCGAACCAATCCGCTCGCCCCGAACGAAAGCTATTCGCGAAACCGAGATTTCGCAATTCCGCTGGCTGCGGTCGGCGAATACTTCGTCCTTGTTCAGACCGATGCCCGCAACCGTGTGATCGAGGGAGTGGGTGAATCAAACAATGTCACAGGAACGCCGCAAGTCGTTCGCTTCGCCGAGTTCAACCCAGATGGCACCGGAGGCGATGGTCCACGCCCGCCAGCCGACCTAGTCGTAACGAGTGTTGACGCTCTCGCCGCCGGCATTAGCGGGCAAACGATCGACGTTTCGTGGACCGTTCGCAACGACGCATTTGCGACTGATGGCGAGTGGTTTGATTCGGTCTACCTCTCACTGGATCAGGTCTTCAATAAAGAGGGAGACATCTATCTCGGCTTTGCTGAGCGACCTAACGATCTTGAAATCGGCGAAAGTTACAACCAAACCGGGACATTCAGGGTTCCACGAGGGCTCTCCGGCCCCTACTACGTTTTTGTCAACACCGATGGCAGCGACCGAATCCTAGAAGTTGGCAGTGTCGCGAACAATGTCGCTAGAGACTTGCAGCCGATCGAGTTAACATTACCGCCGCCCGTCGATCTCGCAGTCGGCACAATCACGGTTCCCGCGTCTGCCGCGCTTAATCAAGTCGCATCGGTCAGCTACACCGTCAGCAATCTCTCGACCGAGGCGATCAACGGTCGTTGGACCGACCGCCTTTACATCTCCGTGGACGCTCAATGGGACATTGGCGACCGTCTGTTCGGGTCGGTTGATGTCTCGGGACCAATCGCCGGAACCGGCAGCTATTCGCGAACCGTCGAAGCACCGCTGCCGGGCGTTGTCCCTGGCGACTACCACATCATTGTCCGTTCGGACATCCGCAACCAAATTGCGGAAGCCAGTGAAGAGAACAACATCGCTGCTTCGATCGATCGCACCGACGTCGATGTTGAATCGTTGACTCTCGCTGTTCCGGTCACGAGTAACCTTGGCAATGGCCAATCGCTCTTCTACAAGCTTGAAGTCGAAGAAGGTGAGACGCTTTTATTCGAGCTTGACTCGGACAACGCCGATGCTGTCAACGAAATCTATGTCAGCTTCGGCGAAATCCCCACTCGATCCGAAGCCGACTTCACTTTCGCAAACGCGCTCGCCCCGAATCAGCGGATTGTTGTCCCGGTCACAGAAGCGGGCACCTACTACGTACTGGCTTATGGTCAGCAAAATACCGACGACCAGGCAGTGACGATTGAGGCGAACACCATCGATTTCACAGTATTCGATGAAGCTTTCGGTCGCGGAGGAAACGTAGGAAATCGCACCATCTCGATCAGTGGTGCAAAGTTTGACCGAACTCTGACAGCAACGCTTGTCAACTCAGAAGGTACGCGAATTCCAGCCGTACAGATCTGGCATGACACATCGACACAGAGTTACGCAACGTTTGATCTGCGTGGTCTCGCTCCAGGGCTATACGACGTGGAGGTGACGACGGCGTCGGCGGGTTCGATTGTGGTCGATGACGGTCTGGAGGTTGTCGCTGGCGGCGGCGGGCTGGCGGAGGTTCAGATTGATGCTCCATCCCGAGTTGGTATCGGTGCCCAGTACGCTGTTGAATTTGCCTGGGCCAACGATGGGCTTAACGATGCTCCCGCACCGTTCGTCTTAGTCGGGAACACGACACCAATGTTTCTCACGCCGACTGGCGGCGACCTGGGGCTTCTCTACGAATTCGTGGGGATCAATCAGAACGGAGGGCCGAAGGGCATTTTGAAGCCAGGCGATTTTGGAACTCTCACGCTTTATTCGCAGGCTTCGATTCAACCGGGAATCGATGTTCCATTGACAACTCGGCAGCTCGCAAATCGTGGTGCAATCTTCGACTGGGAATCGGTCAAGCCAGGATTGCGACCGAGCAACCTGACGAGCGTCCGGTATGACGAAGTTTTCTCAAAACTTGTTGAGAACGTAGGCCTGACGAATGGGGATGTTCTGGATGCATTGGCAGAAAACGCGACCCTGATTTCCAGTTATGCGAACGACGTCCCAACGTTCTACGAGGTGATGGACCTCGAGGTCCAAAAAGCGATTTCCCAATCGTCAATATCGATCGAAGGAAAGGTTTTTGCCAGCTCATTTCTTGTTCCTCTGGCTAACGAACAAGTTCGGTTGCTCAACCTAACAACAGGTCAGACATTTGTGGCAACCACGCGAAGTGACGGAACGTTCATCGCACATTCAATGTCGCTGGGTCAATATGCAATCGATTATACGTCGGGAATTGTCCTGAACTCATCGATAACGATTGAGGAAGATGAAGGCATTCTTGGTTTTTCACTGAGAGTATCGCCTGGTTCTCAGCTGCTACCAGAGCTACGCCCAGAGGGGCAATCAGAACTTAACGCCTATTCCGCAGAACTTTATTCAAGTGACGGCATACTTCTTGGTTTCTCTAACTCAGGCGATGTAGGTGGGTTTCAGTCGCTCCCCAGCGTCGAAGCGGGTTCGTACACACTTGTCGTTAATGCGGAAGGATATGCTAGGCAAGTAGTGCCGAATATTACGATTGATAGCCAGGCTGAAAATGTTTCGGTGCCCCTGGTTCCGGAGTCAACGCTGTCGGTAACAGTTTCGTCCAGTGATACAAATTTTCCTGAATTGGATGGTAGGTTAGTTGCCTTTAGGTCTGGTAGCAGAATGCCATGGGATACGTTTCAAACTCAAATTGAAAACAACACAGCTCTGCTGTCCGGACTTCCGCCCGGCGAATACACACTTCACATATTCGCGGATGGCCATTTAGAAAGCAGAGTTCTGGAAGTCAGTGTGGGAACGGGACCAGGAACGCTTTCAGAACAGGTGCAATTACAGCGTGCAGCAACTGTGCAGGGTCAGTTGATAGTTGAATCGGATATTGAGATGGATGGCGATATAACGGTTATTTTGCAACAGAACGACGTGATTGTTAGCGTAGAGCCATTGGTCGATCTTCGCTTCGAGTTTCAAGACATTCCGCCTGGCGACTACCAAGTGTTTCTGGATACGCAATCGACCGGCGTCAGCATTCCTCTAACTATCTCACTCGATCCGGGCGAAACCGTAACGGGGCTTGAACTCATTTTTTCAGACGGAGGAACAATCTCAGGAAACGTCGTCGATCAATTTGGAGACCTCCTGGTGAATACTACGGTCTTCGTAGTACCTGCGGCGGAATCCGCTAGTTCTGATGTGTGGACGACTCAGACCGATTCCACTGGATCATTCGCACTTGGCAACCTGTCGTTTGGCGAGTACCGAGTCGGCGTAGATACAGCAGAAGAGTCCGAATTAGTGCCCGTATCGCTGGCAGCAGAGTCGAAACTGGCAATCGTAGATTTGGTTTCAAACAGTGAGAACTCCGACATTTCCAGTCTTGCTGAAGGCGAGATTGGACCTAGCCATGCCATCAACCTTATCCGGCAGAACGATCTGTTTGCTCGCAGAATCCGCGTTGGGCTATCGGATTCGGCATCTACTGCTCTATCGCTATCTAGGTTCTTCTTTTCTGACTACGAGCGTGATTTGTCAGCGCCCAGTTTTGCGGACATTCCGCTTATTCCCGATGGGTGCGGACTTTCACCCGCAGCGGTCGACAGAGCAATTCGTAGTCACGTACGAAGCTTCAACTTAGTTGAAAGCGCGGAGTCGCAATTTGACAGTGCGGGCCGTGTCCTGGGATTGAGAGCGACCCAAGATGTTGCTTCCGCTATCAAAGGTACTGGGACCGTAATTCTTCGCGTGGCCGCTATTCGAATTGCTTTCCAAGCCCTTCTTGCCAGAAATCCGCAGGCAGCTGTGAGTACATCAGCGTTGTTGAGTTCGATCACTCTCGCTGTGGTTGACATGATGGCTGCGTATGACGCTGTAAAGGAATTGGCTTCCTCGACACGCTCATTTTTCAGCGATCCAGATCGATTCGGAAATGCGCTCGATGAAGCGGCGTTCAACGGCTTGAGTGTCTTTTCGCAAATCGACCTCGCGATCGAAACATTTGCACCAGCTGTTCGAGTAGAGGCGGCGGCTACTGGACTTAGCTTCGCGCAACGCCAGACAATTCTTGGTGTCCTGAGTCTTGCCTTAGATGTTCGGAACACATTCCAGGCATATCGTTTCGATTCAACCAACGATGCAATCGCAGATGTTGCGGATGCATACGGATTTTTGTTGAATCGAATCAATGACTATCAGATTTCCGTCGTGAATGCCAAATTCGAGCTTCAGGAGTTAATTAACGCCATCGCGAAGTGTGAAGCAGAACAGGATGATAATCAACCAGACCCCGATCCAGATCCGGACCCCAACCCAAATGATCCTGATCCGCCTCGTCCTCGACCCAAACCACAACCGCTTGATGATGATGCGCTGGAGCCGGAACCGGGGGACGATGATGACCCGACAGATGACGATGAGCCGGGTGACGACGACCAACCAGGAAACGGAGATAACCCGAACGGAGGCGACTCGCCCATTCGACGGAATCCGATTCTGCGATTTTTTAACTCTGACCCGAATGACATTCTCGGGCCTGATGGTTTCGGTGAGCAGCGTTGGGTAAGCGCTACCGAGAATCTTCAATATCGAATCCGCTTCGAGAACGATCCATTAGTAGCCAACGCACCGGTTCAGCAACTACTCATCACGCAGACGTTGGATAGTGATCTGGATCCTCGATCATTCCGATTGGGCGACTTCGGTATTGGAGAAACCGTATTTAGCGTGCCAGAGAACGTTGCGGCATTCTCGAAGCGGTTTGATCGAGTTGAGGAGGATGGAATCTTCATCGACGTTGTTGCGGGTATCGATCTCGCCTCGCGCGAAGTGTTCTGGGAAGTCCTGGCGATTGATCCGGCAACGGGACTCGAGCCCTTCGATCCGCTGCTCGGATTCTTGCCGCCAAACCTGATGCCCCCTGAAGGCGACGGTTTCGTTACCTATTCGGTCCGGCCCAGCAGAACTGCGAGCACTGGTGATGTCATCGATGCCGAAGCTCGAATCATTTTCGACATCAATGAGCCGATCGATACGCCGCCGATCTTCAACACGATTGATGCGGTCACACCGACCAGCGAGGTGGAAGCACTGCCCTCGCAGACAATCGAGACCACTTTCGACGTGAGTTGGTCCGGTACGGATGACGAGGAAGGATCAGCGATTGGCTCGTATGACGTGTTCGTCTCGATCGACGACGCTCCCTACGAGAAATGGCTTGACCGAACGACTCTGACGACGGCCCAGTTCGTCGGCGAACTCGGGCACAGCTATGCGTTCTACACAGTCGCTCGAGATAATGCCGGCAACATCGAGGCCATCCCGCAGGTCGCCGATGCAACCACGACGACACCTCCAGCTCCGGACAACATCTCACCCACGGTAGCCGAGGCGGTCATCCAGGCGGGAATGACACAGCGATCCTACGTTGACTCGGTGACATTCACCTTTGACGAGGCAACCAATCTCGCGACGTTGATCGCTGAAGGCACGATCACCGATGCCGTCACGCTGACCAACCTGGGCATCGATGCCGACGTGGACGCAGACAGCACTGTCCCGCTCAGTGCCGATCAATTCCGTTACACCTTCGACGAAGAGACCGGTGCTTCCCAGATCACTTGGTCGCTAGACCAATTCGCAGGCGGACGCCAATCACTCGATGACGGTTTTTATCAAATGACCTTCCTGGCCGCGCAAGTCACCGACATCGCGGGTAACCCACTCGACGGTGATGCCGACGGAACAGGCAACGACGACTACTCGTTCTTCTTTCACCGCCTCGCTGGCGACGTGGACGGAGACGGAACCGTCGACGAAGCTGACACGGATGGTGTCCTAGTCGCCCTCGGTCGTAACTCGACAATGGACACCTGGGACGCCGACCCGGACCTCGACCGGGACGGCCGAATAAGCGTCCGCGATCGAATCACCGTCGCCAGAGCGAACGGACGAACGATTTCAAGGCCCGCAGGTGCGACCCTAGATGCGTTGGAGGTTGAAGCGATTTCAGCATTGGATACAAACCGAGACGGACAAGTAACAGCCCTGGACGCTCTGATGGTAATTAATCGACTCGCCCGTCAAAGCTCGCTTGCCGAATCTGAACTGTTCAACGATCCAAACACGCTGGCGCCCAGCAATTATGATGTCAACGGCGATGGACGAGTGACATCGCTCGATGCCCTGCAAATCATCAACGCTTTGAGTCGGCAGCTGGCTCCTGAGGCAACCGAGAATGAGAGCGCAACAGGAACAGCTACAATGGTTCTGCCCGATCATGACCTATTGTCCGTTCCTGCATTCGAGACCGACGAAGACGACGATCTCGTTCAACTACTCGCGTCCGACCAGGTCTCGAACTTTGCAGCAATGAATCGCAGGATTTGATTTTCTGACTCAATTGATAGTCTTAAAAACGGGAGATTTAACAACATGCTAAAGCAACTAATGACGGCAACTGTGGCTGCGCTTCTCACTTCGGTGGCATCGGCTACGCCGGTTCAATTGGTACTTTCCGACTCGACGTTTACACCCGGGACTCCTTTGGGGTTCTCGGTCGAGACCCCGGCAGCGACGAATCTCGGGTCCTACCAATTCGACATTCTGCTTTCCGGCACGTCCGGAACCGCCGGACTGGACTACTTCGTCAATCTTGACGCGACGACAGCGGCGACCAACGGATACATTTTCAATTCGTCCGCCTCCTTTTTTGATTCAGTCAACCTCGATTCACCAACCACACAAAGATTAACATTAACCGACTTTGACTTTGCGGGCGTCAACGTGGTGCCTGGCATCAACAACATCGTCGCCAGTGCCGTCATATCAACACGTCCATCGTATCGAGGCAATCTGACGCTCTCGATCGACGCAACCGCACTCATCCTCGACACGCCAAACGCTACACCCACGCCGGTTGCGGAGTTTGCGATGATCCAGGCCGATACAGCACTGCTTGCACCAATTACGGTGACAACGACTGCCATCCCAGAACCGTCAAGTAGCTTCGCCATCGCCATTGGATTGTCTGTGCTTGCAACGCGTCGACGCCAAGCCATTTAGCGTTTTGCGAAACTTGCGTATCGTATCGGCCTGGATCATCGAGAATGGGCCATTGAAGTGCTGACTTATGAATCGGCTGTGGAAAGAAACAGGCAGCGAATACCGCTGCCTGCTTGGGGGTGAGGATTACTGTTCTTCGTAGCTCACAAGGAAGTCGTAGGCTTTTGCCGAGAGAAACGAGACGGCTGCCATGTCATCCATGCGGTAGTTCGCAGTTGACTGTAGCTCGCCGACTTCGTCTCGGTATGAACGTTGGAAGGTTGAGGTGCTTCGGGTTGCGCGGGCGCGCCAGTCTCTTATTTCTGAGCGGTTTGATTGCTGGTGAATTGAAGTTCGAATTCGCAGGGCGACAGGTAGCCCAGCGATGAATGAAGCCGCTCGACGTTGTAGTAGCTGACGTACGAGCCGAGCTCTCTGATGGCTTCGGCATCTCCGGCGTAGTCCTCCAATGGAAGTTCCGTCTTTAGCGTTCCAAAACACGATTCCATGAACGCGTTGTCGTAACAGTTGTCCGCAGCCGACATGCTTTGACGCATTGATGCCCGACGAAGGATCGCACGATAGCGAGTCGACGCGTACTGGCCTCCGCGGTCGGTGTGGTGAATCAGGCCGGCCGGTGGTTGCCGCAAGCCGATCGCTTTGGTCAGTGAGTCGATCACCAGTTCCTCGTTCATGGTCCGTCGGTACGACCAGCCGACGATCCTCCGGGAATGCAAATCCATCAGCGTCGACATAACCGAACCGACTGCTGCGAAGCGGGATGTAAGTGATATCGCCAACCCACACCTGATCGATCCGAGTCGGCCCCGGATACGAATCGAGCAGATTGTCATTGAAGCCAAGGCGATGGCGGCTTTCTGTTGTTCTAGGCTTAAACGATTTGGGCTGGATGGCCACCAAACCCTGCGTTTTCAGCAGTCGGGCGACCCTGGCCACACCACAAAGCACGTCCCTGCGTTTTAGTTCAGCGGCAATTCGGCGAGCACCATAGCGTCTGCGGTGAAGCCAGAAGATGTCGTGAACCAGCGGTATCAGTTCACGATCTTTCAGCTCTCGATTCGTCCGCTGCTCCTTTCGCCACGAGTAGAAACCCGAACGGCTGACCTCCAGCAGATCGCAGACGCGAGACGCCGCAAGCGAATCCGAAATGACAATTTGATCGATGGCTGCAAACACGTCCGTCACTCGTCGCGGCCGAAAATGGCTAACGCTTTTTTTAGGATATCCCGTTCCTGACGAACGCGACGCAGTTCTGCCTCCAGGTCATCCACCCGGCCGTCGAGCTTCTCGGCTGTCTTGCCAGCCTGGCCGATCAACTCACGCTTCCACTGATACAGCAAGTTAGCGCCGGAAAGGCCAAGCCGCTCGGCGACCGATGTCGCCGAATGGCCATCGAGCAGCATCTGCACTGCGTCTTCTTTGAATTCCTTCGTAAAACGACGCCGCTTTGGCTGATCCGCCGAAGATGCGTGCGCTGGGTCTGATTTCGACATGGGACCGGTTCTCCTGAACCGACCAGAATAAGCCACAGCCCTGTCCGAAAAAACGCGAGCACCTCAACGTTCCTCAAGCCAATGGCCAGAACTTCTTCAAAGAGATGAAGGGAACACCTAGGCCTCTCGGGATACGAAGATTTGGTGGACATGGTCTAATGTTGCCGACGTGCAGAGCGATTCTTGGACTGTCAAAAATGGACTGTAACAATGATGCACTGTACGACCGTTTGCCTGTAACGCTGAGATTTGCGAGCGAGCTCGCACAGTTCGCCAAGGTGATGCCGGACCTTTCTGCGCGACCCTACTCAATCCGATTGTTCATGTAGGACGGAAGACTTAGCAATTATGAGAAAAGCTCACGCTGCATGATCTTGGGCGGCCAAAACACACCAAGCACGAGCCAAACGTTGTACGGGAACCGCGTGCCCATGAAAAAACGCGTGTCCTTCTTCTCGCTGCACATCTGGTCGAAGTATTTCTTCTTCACGCTATCGGCTGCCGCTCCTTCGGACCCAAGGCGGTCTACCTCTTTGAGAAAAAGCGTGCCAAGTTCCCAATCCTCACACATTGCAGTGTGAGGTTTGTCATCGTCTTCACATTCGAAGATGTAGTGGAATGAGTAGGGGAGTTTTGTGAGCGGTTTTTGAGCTGGACCAAACAGTCTCATCTGGCTAAACAAAGCCTTCCATTCAGATTTCCATTCTGGATCTTTGACTTCCCGAATTTCCATATCGATGATGCGGGATGGCTTGACAATCCCAAGCGATGTCTTGTCCTTATCGTGTTCTGCTTTCCACTCGTTGAGAGTTCGATGAGGAAGCTTGTCGATGATTTCACGGCGTTCCCGCCAGTTGTCATCGGTGTTCATTCTTTCGCCGAGAACTCGAATTGATTCGAGGTCAGGACGAAAGCTCTCCGGTCGGTTGTCTTTACCAGGGTCTGACTTTTCAAGGTCGACTTCTATCCACTGGTATTTCTCAAACTGTTGCTCCTTTGGACGATAGCGGTAGTCCACGGGATACAGCCGAATCCATTCACCCGATTCTGAAACTCCTGCTGTGCAAACGAGCTCCTGGTATCCCTTCGAAGGGTGTGGGTAGGTCTTGACCGTGATTAGCACCTTCTTTTTTGGCATTTCCTAGGCAGCCCTTAAGTGCTCAATGTGCAACTTGGTTATTTTTGATACAGCGGTAGCTAGGCGACTGCGGTGACAACACTCAGGTGCAGCTTCCATGCAGACAAGGACTGACGGACGTTCTTTGATTAGGTCAGCAACGCTTGCGACCGAGTTTGGTTCGTCTTGGAGTGTCGTGTCTTCGTAAACTTTGAACAGTGATTCTCTGTCGTCCATCGTGTCGAGGTTCTGACGGTTGGCGGATTGGATTCCGAGTTCAGGAACGTGAACGTAGTCGATGTCCAGTTTTGACGTTAATCGCTGCAACGTGCTTTTGTGAAACCCGTATCGTCTAGCGATGGGGTTGTGTCGAACGTCGATGAGTCGTTCAACGCCGTTTTCGACTAAGAGATTTAAGAAGCGGTCTATCGAGATTCCTTCATAGCCAGCAGTGAAGACGGCGGGTTTTGTCTTTGGTCGCTTCGCCAACTTCATTCGTTCACTATTGACGGTGAAGGCGGGATGTCGTTGGTAGACGTAGTCGAGCAGCTTTTCAATGTCCCACCCTGCGAAGTCCTTAACCACGCGGGATACGTCCCGTCCGACTTTTGGGTCCAAGGTTGGCGCTGCGACTTCGCCAGCTTCCCATCCGTGCTCGCCGCTTTGAGCGACGTAGTTCTGATCCAGCAGTTTGTCTAACTCTTGGTACAAAGCGAACGAGAAAGGGCCAAGGCGGTAAGGAACGAACTCATAGAAAGCGTTGCCTCCGGCGGAATCAGACTCGTGGCGTAACAAAAATGCCCATTTGGTCAACTCGGTTCGCGAAACGGGGCGACCTACCTGTCGGAGTAGTTGAAGGAGTATTTTCTGGCGGTTGAGCATTGCTATTTCCGTTTCGCGTCCATGCAGTCAATTAACGTTTGAGAACAGTTTATCACGTAGCGTCTTGTTTGGCTTTACCGATATCCATTGCTGAAATGCTTGTTTACTTGGGAATTCGGTCTCATCGGCAGGGATGCTTTTGGGTCCGGTGACAGAACAAGTTGGAATTGCCCACGAAAAGTTGACAGTGGACCGATCTTAAGGGGAAGGTAAATGGCAAGTCCTGCGGATCAGGATTCACCGACGAGTGACGGTCCATGTCATCACTCGCTATCGTGACACGAACGCGAATCTAAGAACGACGTTCAAAAAGATCGTCACGCGAGCCGGTCATCAAGCATGGCTGCGACTGTTCCAAGACTTGCGAGCCACGCGAGAAACGGAACGGATGGCGAAGTATCCGGCCAAGGACGTTGCCGCACGCCTAGGGAACAGCGTTCCCGTCGCGATGTTGCACTACGCAATGGCGACCGCCGAGAGCTTCGAGCGAGCGATCGCAAAACGCTGGACGCCCGAGGACAAAACGCTCAATGGTGAAGATTCTTCCGAAGCCAATAAGGGCAAAGCAGAACCCGAAGCAGCAGGCGGCGGAGCCGGATGGAGGCCCGGTGAAGCTAGCAGGGCAGAAACGAAAAAAGCCCGGAAAAAACCGGGCTAATTCGCAAGTCGTCGCATCTGCGTGCCACTGCACGCCAGATGAAGGAGTACACCCCAGAGGATTCGAACCTCTAACCTTCGGTTCCGTAGACCGATGCTCTATCCAATTGAGCTAGGGGTGCGGGTTTGTCGTTGAAGCGGGTGATTTTAGCGTGTCTTGTTTTTGTCACAAGGTCAGGTAATGAACATCGTTTGAGTCGGCTCCGGCGCCCACCCAAGACGCTGGGATCGCCAATCTTTGCCTTGCCGGTGGCGAAGCAAACGCAGCAGGATTGGCGTGCCGTGCGGCCGCGTGTTTGGCTCTCCCGGGAAGTGGGCGGCTCACGCAACGGTTGATTCCCGGCCAGGGCATTGGCGACTCGAAAGTGGATCGGGTTGAACGATCATCCAAGTTGAACGGTTTTGCAGGTCGAATCGGGGCATCCAATGTGAAACGATGGATTTGACTGCCCCGCTCAGGGACGGCTGAGCAGTTTTGCTTGAGACCGTGGTTGCCTTGGTCGTGATTTCACCGATCCACGGTGATGCGGTTTTGCCGGAAGCCCGAAGCGTAAGCGAGGTGTCCGGATATGTTGATTTCGTCGTGTTTTCCGAAAGAGTGGTGAGCCGTTGGCGGTAAGACCGCGGGCGATGCGCGATGCCCGACCGCTCACGCGTCGCGGCTCACTAAATCAACAAGCCCGTAAGCGAGTCGTTTCCATGTGGCTTGATCCCTAACCTTGTTGCCTTGTTCTCTTTGACTGCAAAACGGTGCGGTCCGACTAGGCCGCGTCGGTTTGGCCGGGGCGAATCAGGCTGGCCAGTGAATCGCACATCCCCTTGATCGCTTCGTCTCGAATTCGCAGTTGCCGGCCGGCCCAGGCGCGATTCAGCAAGACTTCGATACCCAGGTAATTCTGTCCGGCGAATTCAGCTCGCATCGACTTCGTCACGCTTTCGGTGCTGCCGCGCCGCGGATAGTTGCGGCGAACTTTCAGCATCGGCGCGCTCTCGTACATTTCGTCGATCCAGTCCAGGCAGAAGTCGACTTCGTTGTTCGATCCCGGGTCGTACAACAAGCCGACATCGGCGCGTCGGGGCTTACCGTTGCGAATCCATTCGAAGGTCCGGATGCTGAAGTGAACAACGTACGGATGTGTGCGCAACATGTTTTGAATCGTTTCACGCAGCGACTTGCGGTAGGGCTGATGCACTTCGTCAATCAGACGTTGCTTGAGATCATCGGGCCAACCACGCGTACCGACGGGAAAGAGCAAGCGGTGTTTTTGGGAACGTGTGGTATCGATCAGCTGATGCGAATAAGGGTTTTCAACGAGCGGTGCACGCAGTCGCTTCGCCAGATCCGCTGCGATCTCACTTGCGGCCGTGTCGCTGGGCAATCGCATGGGAAGGTTGCCGTGCGATAGCCGTTTCGATGACTTTTTCGCCGATGTGCTTACACGGGATGTGCTTGTGCGACGGGGGCCGTCGGATTGCTTTGGTGTTCTCGTCGTCGCCGCTGCGTGTTCGCGCGGCGGACTGGATACGTTGTGTGGATCCGCCTTGTCTGGATCGACGCTGTCTTGATCTGTGCGGAATGATTGGCGGTCATCCCGGCTGGGGTCGTCGCGGTTGGGAGCACCGTAATTGGAGGCGTCGCGGTTGGGGGCATCGCGATTAAACCGTGGGTCCGCATCATTTGCGTGCCGGCCCGTCGTGCCGACCAGCCACGCAGGGACACGCTGGCCCCCGACTTCGCAACTGATCAATACGCTCATCGATTTGTGTCCGGTACGCAGGAGTGGCGTGGAAGCGATCAAACGCAGCCAATCGTATCAACGACAAGTGACAAAGACGGAATCGGGATTCTATAAGTGCGGCGAAGTCCGGGTAAATGTCGATTGCGGCAAATCATTGCCAGGATTCGTCTTGTGTCGCGGGCGGTTTGTGGACTATCCACCGACTAAATGGAGCCTTTCTGGAAACAGAAACGCGATTTTCGTCAACCGAAACAGAGATTCACCCACGATGCGATCGCCTCGAAGTGCATTTGCTAGCCAAACGTTTTTCGCCGTCTTTGTCGCGATCGGCCTCACGATCGCGGCGACTTGTTCGTCGTCAAACGCAGTCGCCGAGGACGGATTGGCATCGGAACCGTACGTGGTGTACGTCGCGCATGACGAAGTTCACACGCGGTGCGGACCGTCAGGGGATTACTACCGGACGGACCCGCTGCGGCACGGTCAAGAACTGGAAGTGTATGTCGAAACCGAAGACGGTTGGCTGGGTGTGCGTCCACCGGAGAACAGTTTTTGCTGGGTGCCCGCGTCGACGGTCCAGTTGAGTGGATCCGAGGATGCCGGCACGATCATCGAAGATCGAACCGTGGCGTGGATCGGCACGCACTTGGGACGAGCGAGAAAGTATCGCTGGCAAGTCCAGATGGCCGAAGGCGAAGAGGTCACGATCATCGGTCGCAGCGAACGAGACGGTCCCGATGGGCCGCAACTTTGGTATCGCATCGTGCCACCCTCGGGCGAGTTTCGGTGGGTGCATCGCGATCAAACGGTTGAGTCGCCGGAAGCACTGGTCGCCGCGGTGCGTCGCCAGCAACAAGCCAGCGACATCGAATTCTTGCCGGTGGCACGAACCGAACCCAAGCAAAGTCAACCGACACGTCGCCCGGGTGAAGTACGGGGCGATGAGCAGACCGACAACATCAAGCTGGCCTCGTCGGATGCGGCGCGACAGTTGCTTGAACCGGAGCCGCATTCAGGGCAGGTTTCGGGAACGCACCCATACGATCCATCCGCTCCGATTTCGAATAGCCGCAATGCCAGTTCGCGACGAACGATTCGATCGCCTGGTGGAACGGTGACGGGAATGGCGCCCTATCAATCACCGCGACGACAGGCATCGCCTCAGCCTGTTGCCGCCAACGAAATTCCGACTTTCCGAAACGCACCCGATTCGCGTCAACATCCGTCAACACTAGCCGATGCGAGCGATGAGCCGATCGGAAGTGGTGTGATTGGCAGCGGAGTGCGACAGGACTGGCAAGCCAATGCGGTTCGCGGTTCGGTCGAAGACGGCATCGGCAACTCGGTCGCGGATCGACCTGACGCAACGCCGCAATACGCATCCCATGAAAACTCAAACGTCGGCTCGTCCAACCTACCTGCGCGAGAATCGACCTCGATCGCAAACGCTTCCTTTATCGGAAAGCCAAGATTGATCGATATTGGATCGAACCTGGATGCGTCGGCGCCCGCGGCGGATGCATCGGCAGGCGATGGGAATTGGGTCAGCGGTGCCGCGCGCGAATCCGGCGTTTCGCAAGTTTCTGGCATCAGCCCGATGCCGGCTCAGTCGCTTGGAATCGACTCGATCGATCGCAACGGGCCTGCCCCGGTCAATGTCGTTTCGCGTGAAGACATCATGCGGGTCGAAGACGAGGTGCGGGGAGCCGATGTTGAAAAGCTTCAACTCGTCCTGTCACGATTGATGGCCCGCCGGGCGTCGAGCGCCGAGACTCGGCCGCTGATTGATGAAGCCTATCGTGTCGCGCAAACGACGCCGGACCAAGTGACCGCGGGTCGCGCGAAGCTGTTGGCCGAACGTGCCGAACAGTACCAGCGTGTCGCCGAGCGTCGCGACGGTTCGGGTGCGGCAATCCGCAATCATTCACTGGTGATTCCGGCCGGCGGTGAATCATCGCCCAGCCCGCTTCAACGACTCGACGGAATTTCGCAGGCTCAGCCGTTGGCCCCGCCGTCGTCGAATTCGTTTATCGAAACCGGTTTTTTGGTGCAGGTCTATTCCGCTCGGACGAACAGCCCGCCGTTTGCATTGACCGATCATGGCGGCAACACGATCGCTTACGTGACGCCGTCGCCAGGGATCAATCTGCGCACGCATCTGAACAGCCGGATCAGTGTCGCGGGCAACCGCGGGTACCTGCAGGGATTGAACACCCCGCACATCACCGTCACCAAGGCGGTCCGCGCTCGCGAATAGCCAGCCCGCCGTGGTGATTGGTCGGTGTCAGCCAGCTCGTGATCGTGATTCGTGGCTTGGAATCAATCTTGCCGGTGGCCTTCGTCGGCTGACCGATCCACCGCGGTTCGGTCGACCACTGACCGATCCACCGCGGTTCGATCGACCGCCGCCGCCGCTAGCTTGGTCGCGGCCAGTCTCGCCGCTGCTCCATCTACCCGGGACTTATCCGGCGGGGTAATATCTGGGCATGAGTGATTCATTCCCACTGCAAAGAAAACGTCAATTACGAAACTTGGTCGTGATGGCGCTCGCGGACGGTTCGATCGGCGAGCGTGAAGTCAACCTGGTCGCGGACCGATGCGCGGAATTGGGGCTCGGTGAAAAAGAGCTTCATGATGCGATCACGTATGGGCTGGGCGACGACGCTGCGATCGAGTTGCCCGGCGATGCGGAAGAACGTGACGAAGTCATGCGAGACCTGATCCGCATGATGGCGGCCGACGGTCGCATCGATGAGAGCGAGAAACGGTTGTTCGCTCTAGCGGCGGTCAAGATGGAATTGACGACCGAGCATCTGAATCAACTGATCGATTCGACTCTCGAGTCGTAGTGTTGATGTGGCAAGAATACTGATCACTTCTGGGCCGACACGGCAATATCTGGATCCGGTTCGATATTTGACGAACGCGTCCAGCGGACGCATGGGGGCTGCCTTGGCCGCGGCCGCGATTGGTTCCGGGCACGAGGTCGTGGTGATCACCGGACCGGTGACGGTTGAATATCCGCCCGAGGCCAGGTTGGTTCCGGTGGTGACGACCGACGATATGCTGAAAGCGGCAACCGCCGAGTTTGCGACTTGTGACGGCGCGATCGGCGCCGCAGCGCCATGCGATTACAAACCGAGTTACGTTCGCGCCCAAAAGATTTCTAAAACCGGCGAAACGTTGAAGCTGGAATTGATCGAGACGCAAGACGTGGTTGCAACGCTTGGCAAACAGAAACGCGATGATCAGTGGGTCGTCGGCTTTGCGCTCGAAACCGAAGATCATCGATTTCGGGCGATCGTAAAACTCGAACGCAAGTTGTGTGATTTGATGGTCAGCAATGATCCGCGAGCGATCGATTCATCAGAAAACGAAGTCGAGCTGCTGGACCCCGATGGCGAAGTGATCGCCACCATCGCCGGCACCAAACAACACGTTGCCGATGAGTTGTTGAAAAACATCGAATCCCGGCTGATCGGCCCGCGAAATTCGCGCGGTGCTATCTGATTCCTTTACTCTGTCGTTGTTTGTTCATCCATGCTGCAAGTCAAGCTCGGTCGATTACAACTGAAGAACCCGATCATGGTGGCTTCGGGGACGTTCGGTTACGCAAGAGAAATGGCGGGGATCGTTGACATTCCGCGGCTCGGCGGTGTGTTGCCAAAAACGATCACCGCGGAACCGCGAATCGGCAACGCGCCGTGGCGAACGGTAGAAACGTCGGCTGGTTTGTTGAACGCGATCGGTCTGGATAACGATGGTGTGGATGCGTTCTTGCAGCATCACCTGCCGTATTTGAAACAGCTTGGCACGTCGGTCATCGTCAGCGTCGCGGGGCGAACCGTTGATGACTTTGTTGAACTGGCCCAGCGGGTTGGCAGCGAAGAAGGCGTTGCGGCGATCGAGCTGAATCTTTCGTGTCCGAATGTCAGCGGTGGGATTGATTTCGGCACCAACGCCGAATCATGTCGCTCGGTCGTTGCCGCGGCGCGCGAGCGGTGCAAGGTGCCGTTGTTGGCCAAACTAACGCCGAACGTCACACGGATCGCCGACATCGCACAGGGTGCCGCCGATGGCGGCGCGGATGCGGTTTGCCTGATCAATACGGTGTTGGGAATGGCGATCGATTGGCGCCGCCGGAAACCAATGTTGGGTAACGGCATGGGCGGACTGAGTGGTCCAGCGATCAAGCCGATTGCGCTGCGGTGTGTGCACCAAGTACGTTCGGCGGTCGACATCCCCATCGTCGGGATCGGTGGCATCGCGTCGATCGATGATGTGATGCAATTTTTAGTCGCTGGTGCTTCCGCGGTTCAGATTGGAACGGCGAATTATTACGATCCGACGGTGTCGATGAAATTGTTGGATGCGTTGCCCGGCGCGCTTGCGGAACTGGGCGCTGACGGTGTGGAAGCGATCGTCGGCACGCTGGCGGTTTAACAACACGTGTTGCTTGAGCGGGCAAGACACCGACGCGTTCGTTGGTGTCGCTGGGCAAGGACTCCGGTTCACACAAAAGCCGTGCTTTGAACGAGCGGTTCTGCTCGCTAAAAGTACCCGTGCAGCATCCAGGGACTTGAATGCTCGTGATCGGTTTGCCGGCCCAGAGAGCGAAAGATCCACCACCAGTGTCCTTGGTCGGTTTCGACTCGATAGTAGTCGCGCCGAATGGAATCGCCTTGCCACCAATCGGATTCAATTCGTTCGGGGCCCCAGTGTCGAACGATCCGATGAATCTTGCCGCCGCACCGAAAAGCACTGGGGATTTCATTGGTGTTCAAAACAGGATGGCTGGGTTGAATGGGGTGTTCTTTGATTGTTTTGGGTTTTGTCAGTAGGATGAGCGGCCGACGAAGCGGGTTTTCTCGCTTTGGGATCATTGACGATTTTTGGCGGAACCCAATTCCCGTTTCGTACATCGAACGCGTTGGGCTTGATCGTGTGGGGTATAATCGGGGCTTTCGTAGTCGACGTGATTGATTTTGTTTTTGCTGGACCGAGTTTCCTGTTAAGGGAAACGTGGTGACAGCCTTTTCTGGTAATGGATTTTCGTTGACTAAGATTCCTGTAACAGCGTCGCGTCCGAGTCGGCCGCTAAGTGCGTCGATCAGTCGGGCCGCTGCTGGATTACGGATCCAATCTCCGTCACGATCGTCACCGTCGGTGAACGATTCTTTTTCAAACAAAGCTGTTTGCGTGCTTCGCAAAGGACCACTTAATGTGACTTTGACAGTGATGTGTGTGACCGGTGCTGGTAAAGGTTTGGCTTCGATGGCGCTAACCAACAGGCGAGTTAAGTGATCGACGTCCAGTGTTGGTGCGAATAAACCGACTTCGAAGGTTAGTGGCGGGAGGTCTGCAAGGGCCAGGCGACACGTGATGCGTAATGCCCCACGCTGGCGTGTTGCCAATCCCGTCCTAACCTTTTTGATCAAGCGTTCGACGCGGTCTGCCAGGATCTTTTGATCGCCGCTGGGGTATTCCAGTTCTAGTGACGCGATGTCTTCGGCGGCGGCACGGTGGACTTGCAGCGGGACATCGATTTCACCGAGCGCTTGACTGAGTCGTGTCACCAGCGTCTCGCCCAGTCGAGCGGCCAGTCCGCCGCGTGGCAGTGCCATCAATTGCGAAATCTTTTCGACACCCAGTCGGTACAACGTATTGGCGGTGGCTGGTGCAATGCGAAGGGCGTTGATGCTCAGTGGTTCGAGGTGTTGCGATGTTGTTTCCGGTGGCGCGATGAACCACTCGGTCGACTCGTTGCCACTGCGATGGCGTGATTGAGTCGCATAGTGTGCGAGTGCCCAAGCTGCGGCAGCGTTGTCAGCAATCGCCATTCGGCCGACACAGCCGAATTTTGCCAAGCACTTTTGCGTCGCGTGCAGCAAGCCTTGTTCGCCACCGAACAGGTGAGTGATTCCCGTCACCTCGCACAGCAGCGATTGGGGTTGATGCAGGCTTCGTCCGGCCCAGGGTTTTTCGTCCAGTGTTTCGATCGCGACCTGAGGAGTGATTTTTTGCTGCAGATCGGTTGCGATTTTCTGTAGCGATTCCTGGTCAAGCCAAGGGTCGTGTTGCAGCACGACGGGCGGCAAAAATCGGGTAGGCTTATTTGCATCAAAGCTGTTTGCTTTGGGAGCGAGACTTGGTTGTTGTTGGTGGGGTGAAGAAGGCGTGTTCTGGATTGATTCGCGGGCCCGATCATGATCGCTGCGATGGCTCGCATGATCGGTGCGATGGCTCGCATGATCGCTGCGCTGGCTCGGGGCCTGTTCTCGCCTTTGGTTGACCAACTCACTGGCGCCGGCGATCGGCATGCCGGCGCGGACCCCCGCCGCGGCGGCGCGTCGACAGCACGCGATCACCAAACGACCGCGGCGCGGATCGTTGTCCCATAGCACCAACGGTCGTCCGAGTACTCGACGTTGTGCCGATTCGTCATGGCTGTGTGCGGGCAAGCTTGATTCGAGCGACGAGTCTTGCAACGCAACCGCGGCATCAAGCTCGGCGGCGCCGGGAATCATTGCGGGTGTCAGTTCGTGACTGAGCAGTCGTTGGATGGGCCAACCGGGAAGCCAAATGCATAGTAGCCGTTTCATGGTGCAGCGTTTCCTGGTGCCGTGGTTGCCCAGCGGTAATGGGATAGTCGAACGTCTGGGGAAGTTCGATCGGTTGCATTCGCCCATGGTCGTCAACTTGGACTTGGACCATGCGTCCGGTGGTGCCGCCGCGGCAGCGATCAATCGTGACTTGCAGCTGTAAAGAATTTTGATCCGAAAGGACTCGCGTCTGTTCGACGTGCAGTCGAACATCGGCAAACGTGGGACGCCCACGAACGGCGGCTGGGCGAATCAGGAATCCGGGAGTGCGCCCCTGTTCGGCGGCCAATTGAAAACGGCGCGCGTCGCGATCGCCCAGTTGTCCGCCGATGTGCGACCAGACAGCGGCAACGGATTCGCATCGCAAAGCTTGATCGATGGCCCACACATGGTCGGCATGATTTTGCGGACGGACCAAAACAATTTTGGGTGCCGGGATCCCAAGAGCGACCGCGGCGGGTGGATAAAAAGTGCCCTCGCGATCGACCACTACTAATGGCCCGCATGCCGGTAGGTGGTGGTCGTGTGAGTTCAAGTAAGTGGCCGCGGCGATCATGCCCAACACCGCAGCGCCACTGGAATCGGATGCCGAGACCCATTCGTGAAACGCATCGATGCGAAGCCCGCCGTGAGGCAGATAGCGATCGATTTGTGCGGACCCGGTCGACAGGACAGGCGTATCATCGGCCGGCGCGGTGCTGATGCAGCCGGCTTGGCGGCGCAACTGTTGTAAGACCGAGGTGCGATCGTCAGTTGTATTGCTGGGAAGAGTGGCGTTCGGCAGGCCAGTGCCGGCAAGGAGGCTTACCGGCTTTTCACCGACCTGTTTTCCGCTGGGAGATCTTCTGACGACCTGTTTTCTGCTGGCGGGCTGAATGTTGGCGGGCTGAATGTTGGGGGGCGGGACGCGTGTCCTGGAAGACACAGGGGGATCGATCGATGGCGATTCATCCAGGAATGAGAAAGTTTGTTGTGCCGCCATCGTAGCGCCTTGGATTGCTTGCCGGTGAGCCAGTTTTGTTAAGCCAAGCACAGTCCGTCATTGGTGAGCCGCGGATCCCTGTGGCTGGACGGTCCGGCACTTGGGCAGGGCCGTCCGGCACTGGTCCAGTGTGTGGCCGTCCGGCACTGGACCCGTCCTGGGCAGCCCGCGGGCTGACATTTGCGAAACTGTGTCGAACTTGTGGTGACGAACCGCCCGTTTGGTGCTAGCCGCTCTTTCGCACGAACCGGGCTCGTTACTGCTAAATCGTTGGGCCGATTCCGTTACGCCTGCTAAACTGTCTTATTCAAGCGAAGCGGACAATCGAATTTGAAATGCTATCAAACGACTGTTTCTTTGTACAGTCATTTGATCGACAGGAGAAGAATCAATGCTGCAGAAAATCCGCTGGTTCTTTCTGCTCGTCGGCGTCACGATCGTTCTGCTGCTGTTGTTGTGGAATTCTTCGGCCGTCACGGTCAAATTTCCTTTCGTCGCCGAACGACAACTGCCGCTTTCGATCCTGCTGTTCACGACTTCCTCGCTTAGTTTTGTCTTTGGGGCGATTGTGACCGGCTGGATGCTGCGTCGGCGTCACAAGGCTGCGGCGAAGGCTGAAGCCGCAAAAAAGTCGGCCACCGGCAAGAAATCTCAACCGGCTGCTGCCGAGGTTTCGCCGACCGCATCGACATTTAGCAAGACGACGGGTTAGCGAGACGACAGCCTGTCTCAGCGAGCCAAACGGCGTCCTTCGGCCAAATCGGCTTGCCGCCCTTCGACCAATTCAGCTCGGCGTTTTTCGGCCAATTCGGCTCGGCGTTTTGCCACCATGTCGTAACGCATCAGCACCAGACGAGCCAAATCGCCCATGTGGTGGACGCCGGGCTGATGGTCATCGACGGGGCCACGGCTGGGGCGTTTGGCGTATCGCTGACTCGGCTCGGCCGTCACCGCGGTCGCCGATTCACTTGTCGTGACCGGCGTGATCGTCGTCGTGGCAGCGGGTGTCGAAACAGGGGGATTCGAAACAGCGGCATTCGAAACAGGGGCGTCAAAGAGAAGAAGCTGCGTCATCGGGTTGTTTCCTGCAAAGAGGGATACCGTCGACGAGTCCACCACTCGATCGACAGCATGATTCTTCGCGGACCCCGTGACACGACTGGTCAACGCTGCGTCAAAGATTCAGAAAAAAATTGAAACGGGGCAAACTTTCCATTTCGATCACGAGCCGCCAGCGGTGAATTCTTCCCAGCCAACCGATCGGCCCATCGACGGGGCCTGCCTGGGGATCTGGCGGAGTGCTCTGGCGGAATGTCCTGCCGGAGTGTTCTGGCGCACGGGGCCCGCAAGACACGGGCTAGGCCCGCACAACGCAGACGAAGCCGGGAAAACACGGTGATTTGTCCTCTGCGACTCGCACAACCTGTCCATTCGGAATCGAATCGCGGCGTCCTGAGGTCTTCAATCTGATCGGCTCGCGAAATTCTTGCGGTGACAGATATGCTGTGTGGACGGCTTGGTGCCGATCCAGCCGCCACGTAACGGACGACATTCTTCACAGGCCATGCTTTCCAAGTCACGTACGATCGCCAAACCGAGTCGCGCGGGAATTTTTGCGCGCAATTGGAAACGATTCGGATGCGTGGCCGGCTGGTTTGTGACGCTGACCATCACGATGGTGATGGCGATTCCGTTCGTGATGGGGTTACTGTGGTTGCAACCCTATATTCGAATCGACGAGTTGCGTGACGAGCGGCTTTGCATCGTCCCGGTCTTGGTCGCGCTATGGTACGTGCCCAGCCGCGTGCGGCCGTGGATCGGATACGCGTTCGGTTCGCGTTCGGGCAACCGGCGATTCGGACGCCGAGTCATTCCCGAGAGTATCGCGTTCTTGCAGGACGACTTGCGGCGCTGGATTATCGCGCTGCTGACGGCACAACTGTTAAGTCTGGCGGTGGCCTACTGGGGGCTTGCCGAAGCCGACCGGACGCTTGGATTGATTCGATCCTTCCACTGGCTGATTCTCATTCCGTTGGCGTTCGGAGTGATCGGTTTGGTGTTTGCGTACTTGGGAAAGGTCATCTTTCTGCAAACACGTGGACGCAAACGAGGCGTCTGGAAAGTCAATCGTCGGCGCGGCATCCCGCTGCGTGACTTCATTTGGAAGTGGGACACGACGACGCGTCAAATTTTCGAGCGTTGTCGCATCAGCCGCCGCGTCGCGGGCGCTTTCACGGCGGTGACCCTGTCGTCGACCGCCTGTTACGCCGCCATGGGATGTCTGACCAGTTTGTTGGCACCGCATTACGGTATCGCGATCACATTCAATCTTTTCAGTGTCGCGGCGACGGCATGGTTCTGGCCGACACCGAAACGGCTGGTGAAATGGACCGCGCGAATCATTGATCGTGCGCCTTGATCGTCATCGGCAAGTTGGCGATTGAAAGAGGTCAAGGATTCGGCGCATCTCTGCGACCGCTTCGCGCATGCCGACCATCACCGCGCGGCTGACGATGGAGTGGCCAATATTCAGTTCGCACATGTTTTCGATCGCGGCGACTTCGCGAACGTTGTGATAATTCAGACCGTGGCCGGCGTTGAGTGTCAGGCCGAGGTCGCTTGCCACCTTTCCGGCCTGAACAAGTCGCTGCAGTTCTTGGTCGAACTGTTTTCCTTTTGCCAAAGCATACGGACCGGTGTGCAGCTCGACCGCATCGGCAGCGATCTTTGCCGCCGCCTTGATTTGGCGTTCGTCCGGATCGACGAACAGGCTGGTCTCGATTCCGGCTTGTTTCAGCGTGGCGACGGCATCCGCAATTCGACCCGTATCGCCGGCCACGTCCAATCCGCCTTCGGTGGTCACCTCCGCACGTTTTTCGGGAACCAATAGTGCGAGATCGGGTTTCAACCGGCAAGCGATCGCCAGCACTTCCTCGTCGCAGGCGATTTCCATATTCGTCCGCACGCTGACGGTCTGGATCAGCAGTTCGACGTCACGGTTTTGGATGTGTCGTCGGTCTTCACGCAGGTGAAACGTAATGCCATCCGCCCCGCCCTGCTGGGCGAGCGCGGCGGCGATCACGGGATCGGGTTCATACGTGCGTCTGGCTTGGCGAACGGTGGCAACGTGGTCGATATTAACGCCCAGCTTGATCATGGAGGCCTACAGAGAACGGTGGGGGCGCCGCCGAACACGCGGGTGCATGCGACGCGGAATAAGTGGCTGAATACGGGTCAGATACTCTGCGCGATGGCTTTGCGAATCCAAACGATTTCGCTGGCGATGTCGTCGGCCAGTCCGCGTTTGCGCATCGATTCCGGCAGAACGGTCCAGGCATAAGTCTCGATTTCTAAGTGACCGGTGAAATCGATTTTGGGTTCACTCGATTGTGCATCCTGTGCCAACGTGTTCAGACAGTCCAAGACCGCCGAATGACTGGTCGTCAGATGTCCGAATCGTTCCAGGAAAATCGGGACATGAAAGTGAACGATCCATCGCCGATCACCTTGGACCGGATCACCTTGGGGCGGTGCCGACGCGATCAAGGCGGGCAGGTCTTCGACCAATTCGAACTCGCCCGAATCTTTCACGCGGCCGGTTTGATGCAAGTAGCGATCCTCGGCGAACGCCGCCAACTGTTTGATTGCTTCTTGACGTCGTCCGACGGCCATTGCATCCCATTCGGCCACCACGGCGCTGCTGACCTGTACTTTGCCGATGCCGATTCCCGCAGCGGCAAGTCGGTTCAGCACGTCGGATTGGGATTCCCCCATCACGGCCGCATGACAGACGTCGTGACAGACGGTCAAGTATCGTCGGTGATGTGAATCGGGCAAGTGTCGATCGAACCACGTGATCACGTCATCGGTAGTGTCCAGGATGCAGCCCGGCTCTGGTTCGATTGCGACCACGATCCGGCGGCCCGTTTGAGATTCGATTGATCGCAGCCGGTCGGCCAATTCGCGAAAGTTCGCACCCGCCTGATTCAGCAATTCGCAATTCGGATCGGACAAATCCACGTCGCTGGAATTCGGATCGCTGGGATTGTTGGGCCAGCCGATCGGCAGCGTGCTGATCGATCCGGTGCGAACATGATTAGGTAGCAGCTTTGCAAGGATTTCGGCCAGTCGATGGGTATAGTCCAGGCGTTCGGTTTGCCACCACGCCGGCAGATAGACGCGATGCTTGACGACATCCTGATGAAAGTTGTCATAAGGAAACGCATTGATCGTGAACGGGCATAATTGCTCGGTTCGCAAAAATTCTGCGAACGATTCCACGTCGGCATCCGTCGCTAGTTGCTGTGTGGCCTCGGCAGGCAGCCACAAACCGACACCCAGTTCGGATCCGTGAGAGACGCTGGCGCGTACCGCTCCGGCAAACCGGACCAAGTTTTCACGGATCGTCGCTAAATCGGTTCCGGCGTGAACGTTCGTGCAATAGCCGACGGTCCAGTCGTCAATGGAGACGGGATCCGGTTCGACGGTTCGTGCAGGCGGGATCGAATCTGGCAACGTTTTGCTTTTGTATGTGAGACTTCTTGTCTAACGCTTGTTCGGATGTCCGCGTCGTTGACTAAACTACCCTCAAAGACAGATTGTGTCGGTTTCCGTCGCGGTTGGCCAGTCCTTACCGTTTTCTGGCGCCTCCGCGGTGGACGCCTGGGTGCGCCGGCAAAGCCAGAGGATGCCGACAAGCCTAGAGGATGCCGACACACCCAGGACGTGCGGAGAGACAACAAAGTTTGCCGTTTGATGTTTGCTGGCCGCCTGGGTTCTCAATTGCGGCAATTTGACACGTACGTTTTCGGCAACAAGTTTTTGGCTCAATACCAAGTTGCTGGTTCCCACGAGATACTTCAACGCGAGATTCGCTGTGCTGCTTCGAGATACCTTGATGAAGGTCTGCTTCGTTCGGTTCGTCATGATCGTTCTGATCGCCACCGGTTTTTGCGCATCTCGCGACGTCTCGGCTCAGCCGCTGGCCAACCCCAAGCATTCCGATTCGGTGGACCGTTTCTTCCAGATCGACAGTTGGTGGCCGACGCCGAGTGATTCGCGAACCGCATCGGGGGCTCCGGGTCCCGAATACTGGCAACAGCGGGCCGACTACGAAATCGACGTGACCTTGGATGACGAAAACCAACGCATCCGCGGCACGGCAAGGGTGAAGTATCACAATCATTCGCCCCATGAATTGCGATATCTATGGTTTCAGCTGGATCAAAATATTTTCCAGCCCGACTCCGATGCCAATACGACTCGTCGCGCATCGTCGATCGGATCGCGGATGGAGTTCAAGTTTGTGCAATCGATGTTGGCACGCAGCGCCTTTGACGGCGGGTACAAGATCGAATCGGTGCGTGATGCCGGCGGAGCCGACCTTCCCTATCGCGTCGTCAAGACCATGATGCGTGTCGATTTGCCGGCACCATTATTGCCCGGCGAATCGACCGACGTACATTTGCGATACGCATTCAATATTGTCGACGCCAAGATGATTCGGGCCCGCGGCGGATACGAACACTTTGAGGACGACGACAACTACATCTATGAGATCTCGCAGTGGTACCCGCGCGTCGTTGCCTACACCGACTATGCCGGTTGGCAACACAAACAGTTTCTCGGGCAAGGCGAGTTCACGTTGGAATTGGGCGACTATCGCGTACGTATCACCGCACCGCAAGACTTGGTGATCGCGGCCACCGGCGAGCTGCAGAACAGCGAACAGGTACTAAAGCCCGAGTGGCGCGAACGATTAAAACAAGCCGCGTCCGCCACCAAACCGGTTTTCGTCATCACGGCCGACGAGGCGAAGTCGAACGAGACCGCCAAAGGAGCCGGATCGAAAACCTGGATCTTTGCGGCAAGCAACGTGCGCGATTTTGCTTTTGCTGCAAGCCGCAAGTTCATCTGGGACGCCATGGGGGTGGACGTCGACGGTCAAACCGTGATGGCAATGTCCTATTATCCCAACGAAGCCGAACCGTTGTGGAGCAAGTATTCGACCGAGGCGATCGCACACACGCTGCAGGTCTACGGCCGCTATGCCTTCGCCTATCCCTATCCAACGGCGATCAGTGTCAACGGTCCGGTGTATGGCATGGAATACCCGATGATTTGTTTCAACGGCCCTCGCCCCGAAGACGATGGGACGTACAGCAAGGCGACGAAGTACGGATTGATCTCGGTTGTGATCCACGAAGTCGGTCACAATTTTTATCCGATGATTGTCAACAGCGATGAACGTCAATGGACGTGGATGGATGAAGGCCTGAACACGTTTCTGCAATACCTTGCCGAACAGGAATGGGAAGACGATTACCCGTCGCGCCGAGGTGAACCCGAAAAGATCGTTCCCTACATGCGTGGCGGCAATCAGCGCCCGATCATGACTGGAAGCGAAGAAATATTGCAGTTCGGCGCGAATGGTTATGCGAAACCCGCGACCGCTTTGAATATTCTGCGCGAGACGATCCTCGGCCGTGAACTGTTTGATTTCGCCTTTCGCGAGTACGCCCGTCGCTGGAAATTCAAACGCCCGACGCCGTCCGATTTCTTTCGCACGATGGAAGACGCGTCCGGTGTCGATTTGGATTGGTTTTGGCGGGGCTGGTTTTACAGTACCGATCACGTCGATATTGCGATTGATGATGTCGAATTATTTCAAATTGAAAGTGGCGACCCGGACGAAAGTGCTGAACGAAAACGACAGGAAGAAGAGAAAAAAGAAAAGACGCTATCGGACGATCGCAATAAGCAACTGCCCAAGCGAATCGACTGGCAGCCAGGACTGAAGGACTTTTACAACAGCGACGAGTACGACGAATACAAAGTCGACGCGGCGGCACGAAAGACGTTTCAGAAATTTCTGGACGGGCTGTCCGCCGACGAACGCGCACTGCTGAGGCGGACGACGAATTTCTATGTCATTCATTTTCGAAACGTCGGTGGTTTGGTCATGCCGATCATCGTTCGCGTCCACTACGCCGACAACACGACCGAGCTGCTGACGATTCCCGCACAAATCTGGAAATCCAATGGCGACGTCACTAAGAAAATGATCGCGACCGACAAAGAAATCGTCAGGTTGGAACTCGATCCGCGTCGCGAAACGGCCGATGCCGACGATTCGAACAACCATTGGCCGCCACGCATTGTTCCGAGCCGTTTCAAGCTGTTCAAAGCCGAGACGAAAAAGAACCCGATGCAAAAGGCCAAGAAAGGCAGCGCTAACAAGGAAGGTTCCGCCGCGGACGATGACGCATCCAAAGCGGACGAAGAGGATGCCGACGGGGACAACGATGACACGGCCAGCGACAACGAAACCGAAGACGACGGGTCGGATCGAGATTCGTCGTCGGACTAGATTCCTCGCACTCAATCGGTTCTGTTGGATCGCGAACTTGCGCTGGAGGGTGCGGGGCCGCGCCGCGACTGAACTATTCCTTGAATCGGTAACCGATGCCGCGCACCGTTTCGATCAGGTCGGCGGCTTCGCCCATCTTTTTCCGCAGCGCACGCACGTGAACGTCGATGGTCCGTTCCAGCACCATGGTGTCTTCACCCAGCGCCGCATCGACCAATTCGCTGCGTCCGAAGGCTCGACCAGGTTGGCGAATCAAGGTATCGAGTAGCCGAAACTCGCTCTTGGTCAGGCCGAGGATTGACTCGTCGATCGAAACGACGAATCGTCGTCGGTCGACCTTGACGCCATGACGTTCGATGGATTCCGAGTCTTCGAACGCCGGTTCGCGTCGCCGCAGCAGTGCTTTAAGTCTCTGCAGCAGAACCTTGTAACTTTCGACAGGCTTGACGACATAGTCATCGGCGCCGACCGCGAAACCAACGACTTGATCAGATTCTTCACCGAGTGCGCTGAGGATCAAGATCAGCATGTTGCTGGTGCTGGGGTCGGCTCGCAACAGCTTGCAGACCTCAACGCCGCTGAGCACGGGCAGGTCCACGTCAAGGAACACGACATCGGGCAGGACGAGTCGAGCTTGCTTCAGGGCCTCGCGTCCGTCACTTGCCCGGTGAACTTCGTAGCCGGCTCGCTGCAGTTGGTACTCAAGCGTTTCGGCTAGTGGGCGGTAGTCCTCCACCACAAGAACTTTGGTCTTCGACATGCTCGGCTAGCGGTTAAGGTCAGCAGGCCGATTCGCGCGAGGTCGTTTCGCGGACAATCAGCGAGCAAAATGAATCCTGAGTTATGGTGGTCAAAAATTATGAAGTGTCCAAGGGGTAAACCCCCGGCCACGCGTGAAGGTTATGTGAATTTTGAGCTCGGTTTGAGTTGCCGCTTCCGACTCCCTGGGGCCAGGACCGCTTCGGATTTCACCGAGTTTTGCCGGATCTCTGGCGGTAGATTGCGGTGGGATCGCCGCCGGTGAGCAAGTCGCCGCAGGCGGATGCTGCCCTTGTGAACTGATGCTGCCCTGGCGAACCGGTGCTGCCGCGACAAAGCAGTCCGGCGGCCTAGGTATCGGACCCGGAACCGGACTTGGCGTTTTCTGCTGGCCGCGCAGGCGATGCGGTTTGCCGAGTTTCATTGTTCACGTTGATCGCCGGCAACAACACGCGGAAAGTCGAACCTTGCCCAGGCCGGCTGGATAGTTGGATTTCGCCCGACTGCGCCAGCGTCAAGTTTTTGACAATGGACAACCCAATCCCGGTTCCTCCGCCAGTCGTTTCTCGCGTTTTTGCGACACGGTAGAAACGTTCGAAAATCCGTTGCTGTTCCGCTTCGGGGATTCCAACGCCGTCGTCGCAAACGACCATCGCCCAATAGTCCTTGATGCGCTCGGTTCCGATTTCCACGTGGCCGCCTTCGGGCGTGTATCGGATCGCATTGCTGATCAAGTTGTTGGCGATCGTCAGTGTCGCTTCTCGGTCGGCGATCACGATCGAGTCGGGGTGAATTTCGCGACACGTGAGTTCGATCTGTTTTGATTCGGCGACCGGTTCGCAGGCGCGCAGTGCTTCGGCGATCACATCACACAGTTTGACCTGGACCAAAGTCATATTGTGCGTGCCGCCTTGAGCCCGTGCCAGCTGCATCATGTCGGCCACCAAGCGTTCCAGACGTTGGCACTGACTGAGAATCTGTTGCATAAAGTGGCACGCCGATTCTGGGTCGTCTTGAATTGCAAGTTCGACCGTCTCGGCGTAACCCTTGATCGCGGCCAGTGGTGTCTTGAGTTCGTGGGAAACGTTTGCGACAAATTCGCGTCGAATTTCATCGACGCGGCGAGTTTCCGTTTCGTCGTGAATGATCAACAACAACGCGCGGTCACCACCCGACGTGATCGGATTGACATCGATGCGAGTGGGGCGAACCGTTTGTCCGCCCGAAAGTTCCACGGTTTCGCTGCAAGCGATTTGGTGTTCTCGCGCGCTATTGATCAAGGCTTTGATCTTGGGGTCACGCACGACTTCGACGAATAGCCATCCGAGGTGGTTGTCATCGCGAGAGAGGAACAACAGTTTCTTTGCCGCGGGATTGACCAGCAGCACTCGGCCTTCGGACGACAACACAACGACGCCGTCGGTCAGTTGTGAAATCGCGGTCGTCGCCAATAACGAATCCGCGTGCAGTTCTCGCCAGCGTTTTTCCCATCGCGCCGAATCGTCCTCCAGATGCGAAACGTAGCTCAGGATATCTTGGTGGTGATGCCGCACCGTCAGATGCACGAACGCGGATACGGCCACACTTAACAAGATGACAATCAAACACAGAGTCGTTGGTCCGGCGCCCAACAGCCACGCGAGCATCGTCAGCACGACCAGGCCGGTAAAGCCGGAAGTGATGACCGACGAATTGGCCTGCAGCGCCGGGCGGCTGGACCAGCGAGCGTGTTCGCCAGTCGGTCCAAAGTCGTCGACGTGACGCGGGGCATGGGTGACGGGGCCGGTGGCATCCTGTTCCGAGTGGCGATCGCTATCCATGGAGATTCGAATGGGTCTCAAGCGACGGGTCTGCGGAACTCGAATTCGGTTTTTGGGCCGACGCCGGTTTGTGCGATTGTTTTCGCGAGCCGGATCGGAAAAACTTTAAGAGTTTTTGAAAGGCGGCTTTTGCGGGCGAGCGTAGCACATGTCCGCGACGATCCACCTGGATCGAGTGGTTGTTGTCGATATCGTACGCCGTCAAATAGCCGTTGCCGACACAATGCGTGTCGACACAAATCAGGTGACCCGCATCCAGAATACGGCCGCTCATTTGCGGCGTATGCCCGACGAACACGCGTTTGCCACTGATGTGTGGCGCCGGCAACAAGTGCGTCAAGTGTGCCCAGTACCTAAGCGAATCGTCTTGTCGGTCCATCGGTAAATGCGATTCGTAGCATGCGTGGACAAAAATGCTGTCGGTCGTTTCGTAATGAGGCCTCAACGACTTCAGGAAATCGCGGTGGTGTTCGGGCATCTTTTGAATATCGCCCCCGTAACTTGCCACGGTCGCTTTTCCGCCGCTGCCCAGCCAAACGGTGGGGTCAAGATCGCGAAAGACGACGCCGCCAAGCATGATTTCATGATTGCCACGCAGCATGACCGTCCGGCAAAGCTTTCGCACTTGGATCAATTGTTCGATCACGTCTCGGCTGTCCGGGCCCCGATCGACGTAATCACCCAGGAAGACCAACTGGTCTTTCGGTCGGGGCGCGATGGTTTCGACGAGACTGCGAAGCGCTTTTGCGCAACCGTGGATATCGCCCACCACGTATCGACGCACGTCCTCAGGTTGCTCCGCTACTGGATTGGCATTTTGATTCACGTCGCTTTCCGCGTGCGTTCCTGGGTGACCGTGCAAGACGGTGAACTAATTGACGGTTGGATCGCCAAAACGGATGCCCGGCGTGATGGATGAAAGCACGTCGTGGCCACAACGTCGCACGGCCGATTCCCAAACGGTGTCATGATCGCCAAACAGCAGTTCCGGTTCTGCGTCGCAGACCAGCCACCCGCCGACCTTTAATTCCTCGTCCAATTGTTGCGGTCCCCAACCGCTGTAGTCGGCAACATACCGCACCCGCGTGTCGCTGCGGCGGAGCAGGATTCTTAGATGGTCTTCGTCGCCCGTGATCCACGCTGGTGGATTGCCAAGGTCGATTGACATCGATCCATAGGGTTCCGAGGGATGGTGATGCACGGTGTGTTTGACGCCCTGCGAATTTGATTCGTCCGGGCCGACAAATTCTTCATCCGCATCCGGATCGATCAATCCGCATGGTTCGCCGACACCGGCCAAGCTATGCAGCGCTAGCAGTGGTCCGGGGACGGGGCCGCCGACGTAAATCCAATCGTCTTGGCGGGCTTCGCCTTCGCTGTGATGGATCTCGACCAAGTCACTAAAGCGTCGCTCTGATGGCCGATTGATTGCCAACCCAAAGGCGCCTTCGGCATCGTGCCGGATGATAAAGACCACCGAGCGCAAAAAATTTCCGTCCGATAAATAGGGTGACGCAACTAGCAGGCGTCCCGACAGATTAGTTTTCATCCCGCGTTACTCGTTGGTGGATGCTAGCCACCTGTCTTTCCACAAGCAGCCCGCCCAGGATAGCCCGACGCCGAACCCTACCAACATGTTAACGGAATCGGCGGTCCACGAACCGCGATTTCTTAGCTGCGCGATCAGAATCGGCAGAGTACACGAGACGGTATTACCGATGTCCGCAATTTCGACCGGTAACCGCTCTTCACTGATATCCATCCGCGCCCTTAGCTGGTCCAACATTTTCCAAGTGGCTTGATGCATCAGATAGCGGTGGATGTCCGCGTCACCCAGTCCGTTCCCGCTCAGGATGTCATCAATCAGCCGCGGGACCGCGTCGACGGTGAAATTGATCAAGCTCGGTCCGTCCATGTACAGCCGGCTTTTCCATCGTTTGCGGTGTCGCGGTTTGATGGCGTCTTCGGCGCAGCGACCGCCACCGTCGCCGACCAACAACATGTCGCCGCCACTGCCATCGCTGCCAAATTGAAAACCCCACAACGAAGGCGCATCGCTGGCGGTGATCAACGAAGCCGCCGCGGCATCGCCAAAAATGGTGCGCAGGCTGCGGTCATCTTCGTCGATGTATTTGCTGTACGTTTCGGCCGTCAGCAGCAAAATTTTCTTTGCCACCCCACTTTGGATCAGTCCGTCGGCAAGTGCTAATCCGTAAACGAAACCGCTGCATCCCAAATTGAAGTCCAACGCGCCACAACTGGTCCGCAATCCCAATCGGTCTTGAATCAGACAGCTGGTCGTCGGCAGCGGGTAGTCGGGCGTTTGCGTACAGAGCAAAACGAAATCGATCTCGCTGCGATCGATGTTGTGTTCGCGGAACAACGCTTCGGCGGCCTGGACGGCCAAGTCGCTGGACGTTTCGTTCGGCTCAGCGATGTGCCGCTGGCGGATCCCCGTTTTTTCTTCGATCAGTTTTATGTCCCACTGCGGAAACTGGCTCTGCAGCATCTCGTTCGTCTCGACTCGAGACGGCAGGTGGATGGTGATCGGACCGATTTCGGCATGGGGCACGGGCTATTCCACAAACAACGCAAAAACTCAACGGGATTAATGCGAAGAGCGTAGCAAGCGAACTATCCGTCCGACAAGAAGCGGACAAGAGTTCTGGTCATCAATTACATCCCCGCGCCCTAGAATCGCTATGGCTGGCAAGTTCGCCGCGGCGATCGCACGACGATCGGGCTCGCTGATGCCACGCCAAGACGCAGTCAGCGATTGAAGGCGATTAAAGCGTGGCATCGGCCCGCAGCATTTGTTCACGCAATTGGTTCAGGCAAGGGCCCGCGATTCACTTGCGCAATGCGGCAACGATCATCGGATGGTGGGCACAGATCAATCGGGTGGGCATGAGGCCTACTGATTCCACCGCAGAGTGATCAACGACTCGCATGGCGGCCGAGCCGATCGTGATGCGATCGGATTTCCAGAAAAGAAAAAGAAGAGCGGCTGATCGGATTCGAACCGACGACAATCACGTTGGCAACGTGATGCTCTGCCAACTGAGCTACAGCCGCGAGAAGGCAAATTATAGGAGCCGACCGGTTCACGGCAAGGCCACCTGCAGAGCAAAGTTGACTCGGCCCAAATCGACGGCAGAACTGGCCGTTACAAGCCGCGGCGCCCGCATGTCCGGGCACGCCTGGATATCCGTAATCCTCTGCACATTCACGTGTCTGCACATGCTCGCGTCTGCACATCTGGGCGTCTGCACATCCGCACTGCCCGGTGCCTTACGGCCCACGGCTCACCGAAATGTGACGTTACGGCGCCGGCGAGACAAATTCCTTCGTGAATCGCCCATCGCGAAGCGGATGTTGTCCCCGGCCTCGGTTTTGTCGGGACGCTACTTTTTGTCGGAGCGTTGCTTTTTTTCGCAATGCACCCATCCTCGCAGATGCTTTTCCTGTGGGATGTCTTTCCCGCCGCCATTCTCTTACTGCAAACCACGAACTATTGCAGGCCAGGGATAAGGAAGGCCGAACGGGCACAGGACCAGCCCGATTCCGGGGCTAGGCCCAATCCGGGCTCTCACCTGCCCGCACCCACCCGGGCCAGCGTTTTAGGTTACCGATGTTGATGCGGCCGCCAAACGCCAGTCGGCCGTTCGATCTTTCCCTGCTTTGCCCCGCAACCAGACTTTTCTGGGCCCGCGCCTTTAGCCGCACCAGGCCCGCGCCTTTAGCCACACCAGGGCTGTGTTTTTGGCCGCACCGGGGCTGTGCTGGCCGCACCAGGGTTGCGTCCACCACTCTGGGAAGTTGGCTTTCCGGACGGACCGGCTTTTCCTGACCGGAATCGATTGCCGAACGCCCTGCCGTGGACCGCTTGCCGGTTTTGCCTGTTTCTCGCTAGACTTTGGGATTCCCCGCGAATCAAACCGCCCAAAACTAACGCCTTAAAAAGATATTGAGGTCTGTCGAAGGATGTCCACCTCTACCATGTCCGACGCTGCTGAAGAAACACAACCCATCCAAATGGATGTCAAGGTCGAGAGCCCACAGCCGTGTCTGCGAGAAGTCGTCGTCACCATTCCTAACGCGGAAGTCCAGCGTTACATGAAGAATGCGTATGACGAAATCCTTCCCGATGCTCAGGTTCCCGGCTTCCGTGCCGGACGTGCGCCACGCCGTCTGGTCGAAAAGCAATTCAAAGACCAAGTCGTCGATCGCGTCAAAGGTTCGCTGTTGATGGACAGCTTGTCTCAGGTCACCGAGAGCCAAGATTTTTCGGCAATCAGCGAGCCTGACTTTGATTACAACTCCATCGTGCTGCCCGACGAAGGCGATTTTAAATTCCAATTTAGCGTCGAAGTTCGACCTGAGTTTGATACGCCCAATTGGAAAGGTCTGGAATTTTCTCGACCGGTCGAGCAGATCAGCGATGACGAAGTGACCGATTCGCTGAACCGAGTCTTGTCGCGATACGCCACCCTCGAGGCGACCGATGAAGCCGCCGAAATGGGCGACCGCCTGTTGATCACGGCGAAATTCACCGACGGTGATAAGACGCTGACGACGATGGACGAAGAACGCGTCACGCTGGAGGAAACGCTCAGCTTTTCCGACGCACGGTGTGACGACTTCGGAAAGCTGATGAAAGGCGTGACCGAAGGCGAGACTCGCC
The DNA here is from genome assembly GCA_963975425.1 of uncultured Pirellulaceae bacterium. GTDB lineage: Bacteria > Planctomycetota > Planctomycetia > Pirellulales > Pirellulaceae > CAXBGS01. Next base: position 42,378 of record CAXBGS010000016.1, on the reverse strand, counting down.
AAGGCAAGGTCAAAATCAGCGACACCGCTAGCGATGAAGCTTACGCCGGCAAAGAAGTCGATGCCGAATTCAGCGTGGTCGAGGTTTACAAATTCGAGAACCCGCAGCTGACGCCAGAATTCCTCGAAGAGTTGGGTGACTTTGAATCCGAATCGGAATTGAACGATTTCATTCGCGATTCGCTGCAGCGACAAGCCGACTATCGTGAGCAACAAGTCGTTCGCGAAAAGGTTGTCGAGCTGTTAGCCGGATCGGCCAATTTCGAGCTGCCCGAAACACTCGTCCGCCGCCAAACCAATCGTGAACTCGAGCGAAAGGTTCTCGAGCTGCGTCGCAACGGATTCGACGAAGACAACATTCGTCGGTTTGTGAACTCATCGCGGCAGAACGCTCAATCGTCCACGGAATCAGCACTCCGTGAACACTTTATCCTCGAGCAAATCGCCGAAGAGCTTGAAATCGATGCTTCGCCGGAAGATTACGATGCCGAAATCGAGCTGATCGCTCAGCAAAGCGATATGCCCACTCGCCGTGTCCGAGCCCGCTTGGAAAAACAGGGCCAGATGGATGCCCTGCGAAATCAAATCGTCGAACGAAAAGTGATCGAGGCCATCATCGCCGAAGCAAAGATCACCGATGAAAAGGTCAAGCCCAAGAAGGAAGACGAGAAGAGCGAGTTCGCGGTCTACCACAGCGTGTTGGTGACCAAGAATGATGACGCGATTCCCGAGGCAAAGTACGACGACAGCAATCTGCCGGGTGCTGAAAAAGAAAAAGAGAAAGATAAAGATCGCGAGTCCGAGTAGCCAATTGGTGGTTGCCGGATTCTGACTTCAGTCGGTTTCGATCCGATTGGGAAAACGATCGACTCTCTATAAATAAGCGGCAGGCAAAACGTCTGCTGCTTTTTTTTTTGCGCTCGCCAAAACAATCAAACTTGCGGTTCGATTTCGATCGCGTGTTTCACGCGCCTGCATCCGCGTTGACTCGCGGGTTCGCGTCCTGATACCACCTGATGTTCAAGTGCTCTGGTGCCGAAATTTCGCGGCTCGCGCGACGGTCAGCGCACTGTTGAACTGATGGATACGAATCAATGCGTTCGCTGTTTTGGGTGCCCACTCGGGCGATTCGAATTTCCTGCCTCTTGCCGATTCTGGGGACGTTCCTGTTAACCGGCAGCCCGGCCCAATCGCAGCCAGCGGATGTCGTGGCGAAGGTCGAAACGGCTGCGACGCCTGAACTCGATTCCGCCATGACGATGGCAATGATCGATGCGGAAATCGCAGCGCTGACGCAACACGACGAACTTCCCGAGGAAGAAAAGAAAGACGTTGCCAACCGCTTGAAACAGGCCAGCCAATGGCTGAAGGCGGAACAAGATGCCATGCGTCGCCACGCCGAGTTTGTCGCCCAGATCAATGCCGCGCCTGATAACGTCCTGCGGCTTCGCGAAGAACTTGCCACGCCGCTGCCGCAAATCGAAACGGAAATTGCAGAGAACGCCACGTTGGCGCAACTCGAGGCACGACTGAACGAGTTGCGGCAGGCGACCAAGGAACGGCAGCGAGAACGCGACGAAATCAAAGAGCAAATTGACGGTCGTGGAAAACGTGCGACGAAAATCGCAAAGGAAATCGCGGACCTGGAAAAACGGCTTGCCGATCCTGCGGTGAACGTCTTGCCAGCGCCCAACGGTGGCTATTTGGATTACGTCCAGCAAATCGAAAATAAGTGTCATCGTCAAGCAATGACGGCGCAGCTGAAAATGTTCCGCGCCGAATCCAAACGCATCGAAGCGCTTGCCGAACAACGACCACTCGAACTCGATGCGGCCACGCGCCGGGTGAACTATGCCGAGCGGCTGCTGACCAAGTGGAGCGAGGTGGTCGAGCAGTGGCGGCGAGATGAATCCGTTCGCCACGCCGCCGTCACGCGGCGGATGGCCGAGAAAGCACACCCCGCACTGGGAGAATTGGCCACACGCAACGCCGATATCGCTCAGAAACGGCTTGAAACGGTCAAGGAAATCGAGCAGATTTCTGCGGACGTCGCCAAGTTAAAAGCCATTGAAGAATCGATCCATGAGACGTTTGCGTCGATGCGAAACCGGGTCGAGCACGCGCCCGAGGCGACGAGTACCGGCATCCTGTTGCGAAAGGCTCGCGACGAATTGCCCAAATTGAATCTGTACTACGATCGGGCGGCGGAACTGGAAAACAAAACGCCCCGCGCGCACCTGTTGCTCAATGAATTAGAAGACGAGCGAGAGACGGTTGCCGATCCTGTCAGCCAAAGTGATGCGATCGTTCAATCACTCGCGGGCGAGCTGACCGAGTTCAGTCACGAACAGGTTTCCGGGGCGGTGAAAGGCCTGCTGCAAACTCGGCGCGAATTGCTCGACAAACTGATCGCTGACCAGAACACTCACCTGCGCAACTTGAGTGAACTGGAAGTCATCAACCAGGACCTGATTCAAGAAATCGTCCAGTTTCGCGGCTTCCTTGACGAACATGTTCTGTGGGTGCGCAGCACCGAAACGGTCGGGTTGTCTGACGTCTCGGGGGCGCTGGCCGCATCCGGACACTTGATGGAACCGGTGCGCTGGAACGAAACACTTCACGCCGCTGTCGGCGAAACCCTGCGACGTCCGGCAGCACTGGCCGCCGCGATCGCGTTCCTGATTCTCGCATTTGTCTTTCGCAAACACGTTGATCGTCGTTTAGAGCAGCTTTGCGCCGGCCCCAAAGTGGGCAAGCCCATGCAATTCGGGCGGGCCCTCAGTGGGATCGGTTTGTCGGTGGTGCTGTCGGCCGGTTGGCCGGCGATTTTGTTGGCACTGGGGTATCGGTTAACGGCCGCAAGCCGTGCGACGGAATTCAGCGTCGGATTGGGAAAGGCATTTCTTGCCGTCGCCGCACTTGTTTGGGGATGCCAGCTGATTCGCGAAATCTGCTTGGAAGGCCGCGTCGGTCACCGCATGTTTCTATGGCCGCAAGCCGTCTTGGTATCGATCCGGCGGACACTGGAAATGACCGTACTGTTCGGGGCGCCGTTGATTGGGATCTTGGTTTTATCTGACCACGTCAGCGTCGATGGGGCAGCCAGTCTTCACCGTTTGGCATTGGTGTCAACGTTGGCATTCGTGTCGTTGCAATGTTTTACGTTGCTGCGATCCGATGGCGCGATCATGAAAAGCATTCAACAGCACCATCCGGGGTCGATGGTTTGTCGTTTCTCGCGATTGATTTGGGTTGCATCGATTGCCGCGCCGATGGTCTTAGCGACGATCTCGGCCGTGGGATATCACTATTCCGCCACGCAGTTGAGTGGTCGTTTCGCCGAGAGTCTCGTCGCCATCCTTGGTCTAATCGTGCTGCATTCGCTTGCCCTGCGGTGGCTGCGGATCAACGGTTACAACCGCAAGCTACGTGAAAGAATCGCTGCCTTTGAAACGCGAATCTCTGAGCTCCGCAATGAGTCGCGCAGCCGTCGAATGTCTCGCTGACCGAGCACAAACCCGAAGACATCAAGTGGGAAGAAACGGCCGATGCGCATGTGCGCGACCTGTTGCGATATGTCACGCTGACGGTGCTTTTGATCGGTGGCTGGTTCGTTTGGTCAGACGTCTTGCCGGCCCTTCGCGTACTGGACCGTGTGGCACTATGGAATAACATTGTCGAGGCTTCCGAAATTGTTAAAGGCGCTGACGGCACAACCGCACTGAACACATTTCAGATTCATCTGCCGACGACGTTGAAAGACGGAATCGTCGCGGCGCTTGTGCTCGTGGCAACGGTGCTGATCGCACGTCGATTGCCAAGTGTGCTTGAACTGATGGTGCTGGACCGATTGCCAATCGATCGTGGCGGACGCGATGCGATTGCGATCTTAGTGCGTTATGCGACCATCATCACCGGCATGTTGATTGCTTGTAAGTTGATCCATCTGAAATGGAGCAGCGTACAGTGGTTGGCGGCGGCGATGACGGTGGGTCTGGGGTTTGGTTTGCAGGAAATTTTTGCCAACTTGGTCAGCGGTCTGATCATCCTGTTCGAAAGACCGATTCGACAGGGCGATATCGTGACGGTGGGAGATGTCACCGGTCATGTGACGGCGATGAAAATTCGCGCAACGACCATTACCGACTATGACCGCCGCGAACTGATCGTTCCCAATAAACGCTTCATCACCGACAACGTCATCAACTGGACGCTCTCCGATCCGATCAGCCGAGTCGTGTTGAAAGTCGGCGTCGCATACGGAACTGACACCGAACGCGTCGAACAAATCTTGCTGTCGGTAGCGCGTCGCAGCCCGTTGTTGTTGGCGACGCCCGCACCGACGGTTGTCTTTAGCGGATTCGGCGACAGCACGCTGGACTTTGAATTGCGGGTCTTTATCGGAAAGCGAGATGTTTACCCGGAAGTTGTTCACGGGTTGAACTCTGCGATCAATCGCGAGTTCAAATCAGCCGCAATTGAAATCGCTTTCCCGCAACGGGATTTGAACATTCGAACGATTCCACCGGAGTGGGCAAAGCAGCCGTTCGTGAGTGGACCATCCGAGTCCACTGCGCAAACAAGTGCCAGCCTGCAGCCCGATCCCGCACAGGCCATTGCCACTGAGGGAAGAGCTGCATAAGTCGACATGGCCGCACCAGGCCAGTTTGCCCGATGTGATTCTTGCCACCAACAGAATTGCTCGCTTGCGATTGTCCGTCTGAAAATTTCAACATGCTTTCCGCGACGAGTTCCGGAGAATAACGGCGACGCAAGTTTGCTCTGACCGATCGCCGTGCAATTGAACGGCGTAACTGCGTCGCGTCGTTGAGATCTTGCAGTGCAAGGTGGTGCTGCACCGGGCTGCTCGCGTGTGCCCACTCAGCGTCCATGGGAAATTTTCAGGGACCTTCGTAAATGGCACGTGCGCCTTTTCCGCGGGACTGGCGAAGCAGCGGGTGGTGATTATGCAGGGTATTCGACTGGAAGATCAGCATTCCCGCCATTGATGATCAGGCTACCACAGGTGCCAGCTGCCAGTGTTCATCACATAGACGCCCAAAATCAGGTTCGTGACCGCGTGTGCGACGACGCAGTTCCAAAACTTGTTCGTCTTGATCATCAGCCATGTGACCAGCGAAAACCACAACGCGGCGGCCACGACCTCACTTGGATGGGACAGCATGCCGTACGCCGTTCCCGCCATCAGACCGGTGCCGCTGATTTGTCTCAGTGGCAACGTATGCCAGTCGACCGCGTCGGTGAACCGCATAAAGAAACCTCGCAAGAAGAGCTCTTCGGCGATCGGAACCGTGATTACCAAAAGTGTAAAGCGAAACGCCAAGAACAAGTTGCGTTGACTTTGTTCGGGGTAAAGCTCAAACGGGTTGACTCCCGCACGCGCACCGAGCAAATCTGGTGACTGTCCCAGCATCGATAGGAATCGCGATTCCAGCTGCAAGTGACAGACACCGATCCAGAGGACCGCACCGACCGTTCCTACGATCAGTCCCCAATGATCCACCGATATCGGAAATGACTTGGTGTAGTAACGCCAGAAAATTCCGATCGCAATTGCCATCAAGACAACACGCGTCGCAATCATTGCGAAGTATCGGTCCGGGTTGATTTCGGTGAGATCGGGATCCGATTCAGAAACATATTCGTAAGGGATCGCCGATGCGACCACAAAGAACAAAACGAATGGCGTTAGAAACGCGATCAATGGCAGGTATTGCTTCATCGCAGATTAGTGTTCCGGAAAATCAAAGCGTTGCACTCTCTCTTTTGCCGCATTGACGGCAAGGATGCGGCAAAAGAGATCGTCGACCGGGAATTTGCTTTGGTGACAGTGGAAGTGGCCGATTTCGAGGGGTGATCGATCGAGACCCCACGACGAATCAAAACGGCATGCCAAGTTTGCAACGCCATGATCAGTGATCGTGATCGAAAGTTCATCAGAACGCCCCAGCCGTAGTCGTCACGGTAGTCTCTGTTTGAGGCTCGACAACCAGCCTGGAATCACATTCGCGTCAGTTCGGGGGCAAGTCTGGTGGAAAACGGGTGAATTATTAAGGTTTTTGACTAAAATCGTTGAAAACGCCGAGTTTGATCTCCACGGTTCCGGCGGGTTCTTTGCTAAATTAGTACGTCCTACCTAACTGCGTCGAGATAACGCCAAATTGAATCAGACGTGCTTCCGAGTGAAAACGCGGAAGGCCGTGATTCGGAACTGCGGAACGGTCCGTCGAAAAAACGGAACTGCCGCGGCGGCGTAACGCGACGTCCCTCCCCCAATTTGCATTGATGCACCATGCCCAGCGTCCACCCACCGCGCGACGTTCGAGTCTCTGTTGGTTCGATCGCATTGCTCACGTCGGCTCTCGTTGCAAGCTTGCATGCTTTGCCCGCAATCGCTCAGCCGCCACTAGTTGAAAGCCAAGTTCCCTCGACCACGATCGACGACGCTGATGTCGATCCGTCCGAAACAGGCGTGCGGGAATTGCGATTTTCGTTTCAAGCCACTCCCTGGCGTGAAGTCATCAGTTGGCTTGCCGAGGAAACTAACGCGGCGCTGTACTTTGGTGATTTGCCGCCGGGCAGTTTTACGTACTCCGATCCAAATCCGTTTACGCCCGATGAAGCCATCGATCGTGTGAATCTGTTTCTGCTGCCGCAAGGTTACACGCTAGTCCGCAGCGGCGAATTGATTTCAGTGATCAGCCTGGGCGATCCTCGCAGCATGCAGCAGCTCAGTTCGCTTGCCAAGTTGGTCACGACCGACCAGTTGGAAACCTTGAATGACCACGATGTGGTGAAATGCATCTTCAAGCTTGGCGAATTGAAGGCGGATGACGCCGTTGAAGAGTTGTCCGCGTTGTCGCTGATGACCACACCGGTCACTTTCAGCAAAACAAATCAGGTGATGATCACCGACACGGTTCGCAAGCTTAAGAATGTGAAAGCTATTCTGGATGCTTTCGAGCCGCAAATGATGAGCAATGGGACCGTCGTCAAGAGTTTTGCGTTGCAGCACGTACAGTCCGAAGACGTCTTGGTTGTCGCACGTCCCCACTTGGGGTTGGCGATTGGCGAAATGATCGGAATCGATGTCAGCTTGTCTTCCGATGTCCAAGGCAAACATATTTTTGTCACCGGAGTGGAAGACAAAGTCAAGCTGATCGAAGGACTGGTCGCGGCGATCGATCGTCCAGAGCCAAGCTTATCACCAACCGACGCACAGCCCGAACTGCGATCGCATGCGGTGCAAGGCGGCAATACCGAAGTCGTGTACAACGTCTTGCAAACGCTGTTGGCCGGGAAATCGGTTCGTCTTTCGATGGACGAAGACGCTGGCACCGTTGTCGCACTTGCCACGCCAGACGTGCAAACGGAAATCAGTCAAACGATTGAACAACTGCAAGCCACGGATGCCGATTTTGCCGTCATTCCGCTGAAGTGGGTCGATCCTTATTTCGTCATCAGTCTGCTGGAAGAGATGCTGGAATTGACACCGACTTATGACAAGTACGGAAACGAGATTCCAACCGACGCGCCGAAAATCGATGCCGACCCAGGCAATATGCGTTTATTTGTTCGCGGGAAACAGCACCAAATCGAAGACATCAAAAAGATCGTTGCCGGTTTAGACATCGCGTCCAATGTCGATGAGGACACAAAGATACGGATTCTGCCGGTCAAGGGCAAGCAAGCGATGAAGATTCTTGAAACGGCGGCGACGTTCTGGCAGGCCCCGAACCCGATCATCTTGTACCAAGACTCCGATGCATCCGATGGCGACCGGACCGAACGCGTTGTCAATGAATCGAGTGCCGATTCGACTTCAACCGCGGTCGGGGCATCTGACACTCGGACTTCCACCGTCGGGTCGTCATCGGTCACGCTGACGGCTGCGGCTTCGATTGCACCGGCCGCCGGGGGCGGGCGATGGTTAACGGATAACCACAAAAATAGCGCCGCACCGATTCGGTGCCAGTTGACTGCTCGCGGATTACTGGCCCAATCCGATGACGTTTCGGCGCTGGATCGATTCGAACGGCATCTGCGAACCGTTTCCGGTCCGTTTGATTCGATCCCTTCGGCTCCAATCGTTTTCTACCTGAAATACACCAAGTCGGCCGACGCGCTGCGTATGTTGGCGGAACTGCTTGACGGAGGTGTTTCGGCGGAGGAAGCGGTTGCCGGCTCGCTGGTCAATGGTTCGGTTTCTTCGGCCTCGGACCTGTACCTGGGCAGCATCGTGATGTCAAAGGACGGCACGACGACGATGATGGCAGACACCATGACGGTAGTGGCCGACTCACGCCTGAATCGATTGATTGCACAGGGAACGACAACGGATATCGAACGCATCGAAGAATATCTGAGCGTTATCGACAAAGACAGCAGTATCACCGACATCGAAACGCACGGTTCATCCGAAGTGATCGAGCTGGAAAATTCGCGTGCAAGTGAAGTGGCCGACGCGATTCGTCAAGCGTTCCCAGATCGCGTCGTCGCGGCGAAAACAAGCGCAGCAGGCATCGGCGGCGCCGGTGGCCAAGTCGACCCGCGTGCACTCGCCGCAGCCAGGCCAGACTCATCGAGCGACAAAGACAAGAGCGACAAGAAAAGTGCCAGCAAGTCGGCTGGTTCCGCACCCGAACGTGACTTGGAACCGAAAATGACCGTTGCCGTGCACGAGCCCAGTAACTCGTTGATCCTGACGGCGCCCGAGCAACTGTTAGAGGAAGCGAAGGCGTTGGCGATGAAAATCGATGCGCGGGACGAGCAGTCCGTCGAAGTCATTGTGCCCGTTCACGCCGCTGCGGTCGACGCGATGCTGCGTCAAGTTTTCTTGGGTGATGGATCTGGAAGCGATTACCGAAGTTCATCACAACGCACCGCTTCGTCACGATCCGATTCAAGCCGCAGCAAGAGCGGCCGCTAGGCCAACGGGAGGAACAAAACAATGATGCTTTGCTCACGAAGTTTCACCGCGGTATCGCTGTTCGGACTGTCGGCTCTGTTGCTGTTGATTGACGCCAACACGGGCTATGGGCAAGCCGGGCTGCGCGAATCGCTCGAGCGACTGGACACGAACAACGATGGCGAAATCGAACCTGACGAGATCACACCGTTGGCTCGACCGTTCCTGGAACAAATCGCCGAGGCGCGGCGGTTGTCATTGGGCCGGCCCAATCGCATTGACAAGCTGCAGGAAGCGTCGCGGATCTATCACGCGATCAAGAACGGCGTTGAAGACGATCGGGTGCGCCCCGACGCTCGCGGCAGCATCATGGAATTCGGGCGGCTTCCCGACGAGCCGCTGGTACCCGAGTTCGGGCTGGCAGAGGTGAAGTATCCCTACACCCAAGACGATCTGGACTTTGCCGACCGCACGCTCCGCAGTCACGACGAAAATAATGACGGCATGATTGATCGTGCCGAAGCCGTTGAAAACAAATGGACACATCGCGATCCATGGGACGACGACTTGAACAAGGACGATCGGCTAAGCCGCATGGAATTAGCGCAACGATACGCCCGTCGGCGTTTGTTGCGCGACGATCGTGATGAACTGGTCCAGCGTATTCGACGCGTCGGCACCGGGATCGAATCTTCACGACCGCAGGACCGTGATCGAGAAGACCGTTCGCAGTGGTCTCGCAAGGGCGGCAGCAGTTATTGGCTTTCGGCCAGCGTGCTGTCGCGGTTTGATGAGAACAAAAACGGGCGCCTTGAGTCCAGTGAATCAAAGCTGTTGGGTCTGCCAATCGCACAGATCGATATCGATCGCGATGGCGAACTGTCACGCGACGAGCTGCACGCGTTCTTGACTCCGATTCAGGAGGAATCTGCCAGCCAATTCGAAGGTATTCCGGGTTGGTTTTATGAACTGGATACGAACCAGGACGAACAAGTCGACATGGCGGAGTTCACCGACGAATGGAGCGAAGAGACGCTTCAAGAGTTTCTTTCACTCGACGCGAATGAAGATGGGCTGTTGACCGCATTCGAAGTCGCAAACTCGAAATCGGCCGTCGGTGGAAGCTATTCCAACGAGATCGCCGAAGTCTTGCCGCCGGGACGAACCATCATCTCGGAAATCGAAATCTCTGAAGATTTTCTTGTCGGTGATTTGAATGTACAGCTTTCCATCACGCACTCAAGTGTCGGAGTCTTGGACGCTTATTTGACCGGCCCGGACGGTCAGCGAGTGGAATTGTTCACCGAAGTCGGCGGCAGGGATGACCACTTTGATCAAACGATCTTTGATGACCAATCGCGATACCCGATCACCAAGGCGCGACCACCTTTCAACGGCACCTTTATGCCGGAAGCATTGTTAAAGCGGCAACCAAGTTTGTCGTCTTTCAACGGTCGCAGCGTTCAAGGCGTTTGGCAACTGGTGATTCGCGGCACACGCAGCGAACGATTCGGCATGCTGCACGAATGGCGGTTGATCGTCAAACCGATGGAAGAAATTGTCGGTGTCGTCGAACCGCCTGAACAGGATGGCCCTCGCGGTGAACCGTCTGCGTCGGTTTTTCCAGGTATGCGGAGTCCGTTACCGTCAGGTGAAGACCGTTTGCCGCAAGGCGATCCGCGAACATCGGTTTCCGTTCAATCCTATCCCCAACGATCGCCGCAAGAGATGGAAGCGTTCGGTAATAAGATGAAGGACGCGATCGCATCTGGAAAACTAACCGCATCCGAAGCACGTGCGGAATGGGGTGCGTTCAAGTCCGGTTTAAAAGACAACAAACGCTATGACAAGTTGTCCGGCGACCAACAGCGTGAGAAGTCACCGATGAGCCGCGAGATGCTGATCGAACGACTCAAGGCCATGCGTGGCAGCCAGTAGAACACACGCGGTGATCGCGAATTCTTGGTGCGTGCATGTGCCTGGAAAGAATTGTTTCGCGGCAACGAAGATGAATCAACGTTTGCGGCGATTCTGAGTGGCTAGTCGCGCGGCGCGATCGTGCAAACCACGGTCGTCGAATATTTCCCCTGCGGGACGTCCGTTGATCCGGCGAGACCGACTTGCAGTTCGACTGCCGCGTTACCGGCCGCCGTCGATGTGACGTAAACCGCCGCCGATTCGTCACCGCTTTGATGGTTGGTCTTGTCTTGTGCGATCGCCATCCCCCAGCGACCGTTTCCACTGGTGCGTTGGACGCGGGCGATCAAACCTGCATCGATTTTGGCTTCCGGATTCGACTCGTTCGCAAACGCGCCTTGCAGTGCAAATTCCGCGACCATCCCCGACGGCGAAGTGCTTGAGAGAGACCAATGCTGCGGAGGCATCATCTGAGGTGCACGTGTCGCGATGTGATTGGTCGCGATGTCATTGATCGCGATTTCACTGCTCGCCAGAGATGTGGTTGGGGTAACCACCTTGGCGCGGACCGGGACAAAGACCGAGAAACGCTGTGAGGTCGTTTCCGCATTCGCCGACGCCATTCCCGTGATAACTAATAGCAGGAACGAGATCACATTGCGGGTGAGAGTGACTTGCGATGCGATGATCTGAATTGGCATACGCTCATTGTGATCGGTGGTCCCGGTTTTCAATGCCCTTCAAAAGCCAGGTGTGCGATGTTTGAGCGTTCCGGTTCTGATTGCGCAAGTTTCACGCTTTGTAGTACCGATTATATCAACGGTAGGGACAGTCGCACGGCTTTTCCCAGATGCCGACCCGATGTTGCTCGCGATTCGAACTTGCGATGGTGCTGGCAGCGCAGCGCGTCAGCCGGGCTCGCTAGTCATCCGTTTCCAACAGCGTTTTGATTCCGCTGATCAAGACTTCTTCGCAACTCTTGTCGACGTTTGACGCTCGCGTGCTCGTTTCGTACCCACCTTGGCTGTACCCGATTTCGGTACCGATGTATCCCGGTCCGTAATCGCCATAGGCGGCCATGCAAACATTTAAATCGGGGCGAAAGGCTTTGGCCGCCAGTTGGTATTCCACAAACAATTCACCCGGCATGTGCAGGATTCGATTGTTGCCGATCCGCAAGCAGGTCAGATCAATCTTGTGCCCTGACTGGCATCGCAACAGCCAAGCGAGTTCGTCGGGGCTTCCCCAGAATTCCTTTGCCGACCACTTCGTCAGGTTTTGCCTGAGTACGTCGGCGTCCAGATGTGACGAGGGTGGCAAAGCAACCGGGACCACGGACCAACCGATCGTGGATGCGTCGATCGGTGTCTTTTCGGTCGCTTCCAAGGCACGCCGCATGCCATCGGCGACGCGATTCGCCAAGATCATTCGGTTTGCTTTGTTACCGTCATTGTATTTTCCGGCCCCGATGTTACCGCCGGCCCCATTGAAATGCACGTGCAAGACGTTGGGCATGTCCTGTCCTCGCATGAACCTGGCGATGCCCGGAAAATCGGGGCTGGGGACGCCGGTGCGATAGTACGTTTGCGGATGGCAAGCGTAATAAGTCAGCACCGCGACCGGTTGGTCACGATTCCAAAACGACAAGCAGCTTAATTCTGGATCAATCGTGCCGTCCGGCGCCGCACGCAATTCGGGATCGCGACACGTCGTGTACCGTGTCGCTTTCACCAAGCCGTCTTCGCCTAAGATTCGGCGGTTCGATGCAACGTCTTTTACGTTGGCGACACCGAATCCCGCGTGTGTGACCGGTTGGGCTTGCTCAACCGCTTGCTGTACGGCGAGATCCAACCGATTTAACATCTCACGGGCGAAAGAGCCGTCGTGAAAACCAAGATCGGTTGCGCCGGCGTCGTTTAGCAACCTCTCTGCCGAAAAATCGCAACGCGGTGCGTCATGTTGATGCAGGGTGTGAACGGCCACGCGCTGTACCGTCGTTCCGGCCGCTTGCGCCAAGCGCTGGCGAAAGACGTCATGGCCCTCATTTCCGATGCCGATCCAGTCGACCGCGCATAGAACAATCGGATTGTCAGCACCGAGCAAGACAATACCTCGACATCGCAGGCCTAGTTCTTCAGTGCGTTTGACCCGGTTATAGGCCATCATGAACCCAACCGGCGGAGTCGCGTCGATATCAAAAACACCGACGCGGATCGGGGCCTCGGCATGCACGCCGCTGCCACCAAAACCCAGTGAACAGATCACAATTCCAGCGACAAAGGCAATGCAGCGCATGATTGATCTCATCTTGTCGGCGTCAATCAGGTCATTCGTTTTCGGTCTTTTCGAAATCCCCGGCGATGGCCATGACCAATCGGTCCGGTTGGATGTACTTGTTGATCGCGGCGTTCACGCTTTCGATCGTGGCATCGCTGATTTGCTGTTCGTGATCGGCCACGTACTGCAGCGTCCGCTCGTTGAACATGGAACCGAGCAACTGGCCGGCCAGCGACTGATCACCCGTTCGTCGAACACGAGCGGCTTGCAGGTATGACGTTTTGGCTTTTTCTAGTTCATCGGCCGTTACGCCATCTTTTCGCAGACGCTCGATTTCTTCCATCATCACGTCGACAAGCTTGTCTTTGTTCTGCGGATTGGTGATCGCGTACAACGTGAAATCCACGCGGTCGTCTTTGGTGCGTGCGGTAACACTGCTGCGGACACCATAGGAGAGTCCTTCTTGTTGACGGACGCGATCGCCCAGTCGACTGCTGAGGGTGCCGCCACCGAGAATAAAGTTGCCCAGTACCAGCGAGGCGTATTCAGGGTCGGTGTCTTGCAGTTGGTAATGCTGTGTGCTGAAGAAGAACGCGTTCGCCTTGTCAGGAATTTGGATGACCGTCATCGATCCCGGGACTTCCGGATGTGCGGGTTTGTCGACGCGTACATAGGGCTGCGAGGAATCCCAGTTTTCCAACTGCGAGGTCATCGCGGCTTTCAATTCTGCTGGATCAAAGTCGCCCGCAACGGCAAGCTCGCCGTCCTGGTTGCCAAGGAATTCTTGGTGCAGCGCACGAATTTCATCGATCGTGACGTTTTGATACATTTCGATTTCGTCTTCGATCGATTTGACATATCGCACGTCGTCCTGCGGATAAGGCGCGAGCGTTCTGCGAACGTGACGCGGTGCCAGCGCTTGCGGTTCGGTGAGGCTCTTTTGCAACCCGGTCACGATTTGGCGCCGAAGCACTTCCAATTCGTCACCGTCCAGTCGCGGCCGCCGGATCACATCGCCCAACAGTGAGACGACCTCAGGCAAAAATTCACGTTTCGTCTTAACCGTGATTTGCAGCAGTCCGATCGTCGAATTCATTGACAGCTCTGCGCGCAGCCGTGTCAATTCGTCTTGGAGTGCCTGGTAATCCAGTTTTTCGGTTCCGCGGTTCATCAGGATTCCGAGCAATTCGACGGCTCCGATCTTATCCTTGAGTGTTTCGCCGGTGCCAAAGCGAAGCGTCAGCATCAAAGAAACCGTTTCGCCCCGAGTCTTCTTGGGCAACAGTGCGTACTCGATTCCGCCGGTCAGTTTGCCCCGCTCGGTTCGTTCTTCGATTGCCAAGGGGGAAGGGTCAAATTCTTCGCCGGCTGCGACTGCTTCGCGTCCCTTGTAGTCCTTCAGCAGCGCGACCAAGTCTGGCGCTTCGGGGATTTCGACACGTTCTGATGTTTCCGAGGGATGGAACAGTCCGACGGTTCGGTTGTTGCGAGTGAAATACTTTTCGGCAGCCGCTTGGACTTGTTCTTTGGTTAGCTTTTCGATCGCATCGCGGTACAGAAAATACAAACGCCAGTCGCCCTGCGCCGCCCAGTCGCTTAGCGAGACCGCGATCCGGTCACTATCGGCGGCCTCGAGTTCGCGTTGTTTCAGGATCTGTTGTTTTGCCCGTTCGACCTCTTGTTCGGTGACAGGCTCATCGATCAGCGATTGTTCCATCGTATGAATCAGTCTTTCTTTGGCCGTATCGATGGAATTCGACGGCGGGACCTCTGCGATCGCCATGAACAAACTGGGTTCGGCTAACGCATACGAGAGCGAATACACGTTGGAGGCGACTTCCGTCTCGACCAAATTCTTGTACAGCCGGCCGCTGGGTTCATCGCCCATGACGTACACCAAAGCTTTGGCCGCCGCGAAATCTGGGTGACTACTCGCAGGCACGTGGTACGCGGTGCCGACCAACTGGACTTCACCCACGCGGCGCAGGACCACGGTGCGCTCACCATCCTGTGCCGGTTCGACGGTGTAGGTCTGGTCGATCGGAGTATCGGGTGTCTTGAGCGCCCCAAAGTGCTGTTCGATGTATTGGAGTGCTGTTTCCGGTTCAAACTTGCCCGCGACGATGACCATCACATTGTCGGGGCGATAGAACTTTTTATAGAAACGTCGCAAGTTGACGATCGGCACGCGTTCGATATCACTGCGGTTACCGATGGTGCTGCGGCCATAGTTGTGCCAATCGAACGCGGCCGACTGGATTCGCTGCATCAAAACTCGAATGGGCGAGTTTTCGCCGCTTTCGAATTCGTTGCGGACCACGGTCATCTCGCTCTCGAGGTCCTCGCCTTTGATATAGCTGTTGACCAGTCGATCGGCCTCTAACTTGATCGCGAATTCCAGGTTGTCGTCGCTGGCCGGCATCGTCTCGTAATAGTTGGTGCGGTCCAGCCAAGTGGTTCCATTGAATCGGGCACCACGATCCTGAAGCACTTTGGGCACTTGCGGGTGATCCGGCGTTCCTTTGAACAGCATGTGTTCAAGCAGGTGTGCCATTCCGGCTTCACCGTAGCCTTCGTGGCGCGAGCCCACAAAGATGGTCATGTTGACGGTCACGACCTCTTTGCTGTTGTCGGGAAACAACAAGACGCGAACGCCGTTATCTAAACGGTATTCAGAGATGCCTTCGATTTCGGTTACCTTCATCAACGTCTCGCTGGTCTGCGACTTGGTCTCAGTCGTCTTGTTTGTGTCCGTGTTCGCATCGTCGGCGGCCACAGGTTGTGATCCCGACGCGAGCAACAACAGCATCGCGGCGGCAAGAACTGCTTTGCCCCGGAAATCACCCGTTGGTTTTCGAGACGCAGCGGCTTGAGTCACATCAAAGAACACAATTCGACTCCCTCTGGTGAATCTTGATCGGTGTATCATGCTTTGCGCACACAACTTGCCCGTGGATGTCGCGGCACTGCACATCGCAGCACCGCACGTCGCGGCACTCGTTCGGGTATTGTAGCGTTGTTGCAATCATCGCATAACAGGCTGGATATTCGACGCTGACAGGCAGACGACGACTGGACTATCTATGACTTCATGAAGAAAAGCTTCGAATGAACAGGCAGTGGAAGGATGCCGGCCCGGCCGATGCGATTGCAGCGCGAACGTCCGCAGCGGAAGAAACTGAGGCATCGGGACTTGGCAATCACGGGGCGATCGAAGTCCTGATCGACGGGCAAGTCATCGCGATTTTTCGCACCGAAGACGGCTTGTTTGCCGTGGACGGAATGTGCGCCCATCAGGGTGGCCCGATTGCCGAGGGCGTCGTCCAGGACGGTTGTGTGACCTGTCCCTGGCACGGCTGGCAATATGAGCTGGCTACCGGGATTCAAACGATCAACCGGCAACCGCTGCAGCAAACCTATCCAGTTCGCCAGCGGCACGGACGTCTAGAAATCGCAATGGTCGTCGATCACCCCGGTCGTGATGATTCGGGGCGCGATGATTCGGGTCGTGAAGAATCGGGTCGTGAAGACGCTTAATCGATAAAGAGGTTGTGTTGGTGGCGAACGATTTCGCCATCAACCAGATAGATGACTTCTTCGGAAATGTTCTCGGCCAGATCGCCGATACGTTCCAAGTGCCGTGACGCGCTAAAGCAATGGACGGCCGGTTCGATTTGCTCGGGATCGTCTTTCATGATCTCATGCAACTGATCAATGATGACTCGGTTTAGCGTATCGACCAGCTCGTCGCTGCGGATCACATCGGCGGCTTTGCCGGCATCACCCTCGATAAACGAGTCCAGTGCCCGCCGCACCATGTCGGTCGCGGCGACGGACATTTCTCGCATTTCTTCGGGGATCGGAAAGAGCGGAAACAAGTCGAGTGACTTGGCTCTTTCGGCGACGTTGCATGCCAAGTCGGCCATCCGCTCGATTTCGCTGTTGACTTTGACGACCGTGATCAACCATCGCAAATCCGTCGCCACGGGCTGGTGCAGCGCCAAGATTTTCATGCATTCTTCTTCAATTCGAAGATCGCCCTGGTCAACCTTCGAATCGGTGTCGATCACTTGACTCACAAATTCGGCACGGCGTTCCATCAGCGCCCGTACCGCCAATTGCAGCATCTGTTCGACCAATCCGAATTGATCGACCAGATCAGCACGAATTTGTTCCAGTTCGCGTTCTAAGTGTTTTGACATTGGCGAAAACCGTGTGGAGTAAAATTCGAACGCGGGATCCTAAGACTAACGCATCGGCCATCGATTACGTTTTGCTGGACGAGACAGGATGGGACTTTGATTTGGATTCTATCAGTACGCGTCTGCCATGAGCGCGTCGCGACGATGGACGACACCGGCCCTGGGTGTCGGGAATGCTGCCTCGGTAGGCGATGTTGCGTCCGCGGCGAGACATGCGAATTGAGTGCACGACTTGGTCGTGTCCTCTGCGAAACGTCGCTTGTGGATGCCAAGATTCGAAGCTCAGCCGAATTTACCACGCACGTAGTCTTCTGTCTTTTTCTCGCGTGGGTTCGTAAACAGTCGTTCGGTGTCACCGGCCTCGACCACGGCTCCTTCAAAGAAGAAAGCCGTTTGGTCACTGCATCGTGATGCTTGTTGCATGTTGTGCGTGACGATCACAATCGTGTACTGCCGACGCAATTCGAAAATCAAATCTTCGATCGACAGCGTGCTGCCGGGATCCAAGGCACTGCACGGTTCGTCCATCAACAGGACCTCGGGGCCGACCGCGATGGCGCGAGCGATACACAGTCTTTGTTGTTGCCCACCGGACAATCCCAGTGCCGGCGCGTGCAGTCGGTCCTTGACTTCATCCCAGACGGCCGCTTTTTGTAGCGACCACTGCACCAAGTCGTCCAGTTCGCTCTTACGAAGCTTCATGTGCAGGCGAGGCCCGAACGCGACGTTTTCGTAAATGCTTTTGGGAAACGGGTTCGGTTTTTGGAACACGATGCCGACGCGCCGACGAAGGTCGACGACATCGGTGGACTTGGCCAGCAAATTGAGGTCACCGAGTTGCAGCGTGCCGGTGGCTCGCGCTGTCAAGATTGTGTCGTTCATTCGGTTGATCCAACGCAGCAGCGTGCTCTTGCCGCAACCACTGGGACCGATGAATGCCGTGACCCTGTTCTTGGGGATTGAAAGGTTGATCGCATGCAAGGCTTGGAAGTCGCCATACCATGCGTTCAAGTTATTCACCTCGATGGCCGGTTCGTCCGGTGTTTCCGACGGTGCAGAATCAGCCATGGATCGATTCTGGGGTGAAAGCAACTTCGGTTGGGCCGATATCACTCGGGTCATGAAACTCTCTAAATGTCATCCGGATGAAAACTCGTCTTACGTCGCTCGACGACTAGTAATTGGGGAACAAGGGGGCGGGTTCGTGGCGGAACGAAATCGAAGGCAGCCATCCGATTCGGCTAGTGAATGAAACGGAGAGAGCAAAATAATTTGCGGTGATCGATCTTTCGTAGATTCATTAACTTAGTGGTCGTTGCAATTTATGTCGGATCAGAACAGCCAACCCATTGAACAACAGTAAAACGGCCAGCAACACGATGATCGCTGCTGCGGCAATCGAGTGAAATTCTTCTTGCGGACGGCTGATCCAATTGTAGATCTGCAGCGGCATGACGGTGAAGTCATCCATGATGTGCTGTGGCGCATTTCGGATATAAACGATGCCCGCAATGATCAAAATCGGTGCGGTTTCGCCAATCGCGCGGCTCATCGCCAGGATGGACCCCGTCATGATCCCCGGAATCGCTGCAGGTAACGTGACGTTCCAAACAACCTGCCAGGGGGTCGCGCCGAGTCCATGGGCCCCGGCTCGCAGGGAGGCAGGCACCGCTCGCAAAGCTTCCTGTGAGCTAATAATGATCACCGGCAGGACCACCAGCATCAGTGTCAGCGCGCCCGCGAGTACACCTCGCCCGAAGGGCAGACGAAAATAGTACCACGACTTTTGGCTGATCCGGCCGGCTTCGCTATCGTCAAACAGCGTCACCGCCATCGTTTCATCGTCTTCGGGATAGGGGTCATCAAACCCGATAACATTGACCTTGGTCGGCACCAGATTGTCGTAGTCGATTTCGACGTTTCCCTGATCATCAAAAGGGAACGTATACGCTGTCATTCCCTTTGTGGGTGTCGAGATAGGTGCATCGACGTCATCGACCGGAATCAGCAACGCGATCGCACCTTCGCTAAAAAATTGATCAAAGTACGTCACGCCCAGCTCATAGCTTGACCCGCCCGGCTGCTTGGGCTGGTCAAACAGATTGAACATGGACACAAACGCGGTCAGTCCAAGGATGCCGTACACAACACTGGGCACTCCGGCCAGATTGCTGATGTTCAGTTGAACGATGCTGTAGAGCCACGCGGCAACCTTCGATCGTGGTTTGAACTCTTCCAGCAAGATCGCAGTGCCAATCCCCAGCGGCAGGGACATCAAGCTGCACAGCGTGCAAACCCAAATGGTGCCAAAGATCGCCGGACGGATACCTGCTTCCTCGGGAACCGGTTCAGGGCTGCTGGTCAGCAACGTCCAAGAGAGCGAATCCGATCCTTGAGAGATAATCGACGCGATCAGAAACACCAGCACCATCACCGACACGACTGCCGTCATGACGCACAGCATCCGAAACAGTTTGTCGGTCAAATACCGGCTTTCGCTGCCACGCAAACTGGCCGAACTCGCCGGCGATTCGTCGGCGACCGACAAATGAGTCTCACCTGGGTTCGGGGCGTTATTCTGGGTGCCGTCGTTGTGATGCGGGCCATCATGGTTGACGTGTTGGTCGTCCGAATCGCTCATTCGTAAGTCTCGCGAAAACGGAATCGGACAAGATTGCCAACCATGGTCAGCGACAGGGTAATCATGAATAGCGAGAAGGCGACGGCATACATCGAATAATATTCAGTTCCAAAGTTAGAGACGTCACCGCCGGCCATTTGGACCATGAAACCCGTCATCGTCTGAATTTCATCCCGGGGGTCGGCTGTCACCTGAGGACGGCTGCCACAGGCAATTGCGACGATCATTGTTTCACCGATCGCGCGAGCGATGGCCAATAAAAACGCGCTGACGATACCGCTGGTTGCAGCGGGCAAAATGACTTTAATCGTGGCGTCAAATCGTGTCCCGCCTAGGCCGTAAGCGGCGTCTCGCAGAGAACGAGGCACGGCTTGCAACGCGTCTTCGGCTAACGAGCAAACCGTCGGCAAGCACAGGATGCCCACCGCGATCCCGCCGCTCAGGGCGTTGAAAACGTTGACATCGCTGTTCATCCACTGCAGCCAGGGTGTGATCGTCATCAAGGCGAAAAAACCGTAAACCACCGTCGGAACACCCGCCAGGATTTCCAACAACGGCTTCAACACGCCTCGCACACGTGCCGGTGCATACTCACTCAAGTACACCGCGGTCACTAGCCCCAGTGGCAAGGCGATGGCCATCGCGACGGCGGTGACCAGCAGCGTGCCGCTGACCAATGCCCAAATACCGAAACTCTTTTCGCTGCCCAGCAGCGGGTTCCACTTGGCCGAACCCAAGAAATTGCTGACGGTGACTTCGTCGGCGCGAAAGAAATTAAGTGTTTCGGTGAACAACACGCCGACAATTGCAGCGGTCACTAGCAGCGAAAACAATCCCGACGCGATCAACAATCCGTAAATGGCGACCTCGCGGGCGCGCACCGCGGCCAGTGAACGACGCGCGCCACCGAGAATTTCTCGGGCGCGGTCATCCAGATTTTGAGAATCGGTCACACTCGTGGGCGCGGTCGACATAAAACAATCCGCTCGCGGTGAACTAGTTGACCAAGTTTTCGGCTTTATAGACTTCCGTGACCGGGCCGGATCGCTTGTTATGCTCAGGCGTCAAGTAATGAGTCCCGACCTTGCGTTTGCGGCAACGATCCGTCACTTCTTGATAGATCGACGGTGGCAATGCGACATAGCCGGTTTGCTTGGCCATCAAGGCCGCGTTGGTGATATAGAACGTCACGAACTGTTTGACTTCGGGGCGACGCAACGACTTTGCGTTCACGTAGATAAACAGCGGGCGGCTGAACGGAGCGTATGTGCCGTTTTCGATCGTCACTGAGGTAGGCGAAACCGGTTGCCCTAATTCAGGATTCACAACGGGGACGGCCTTTAGCTTTTCCTTGTTCTCTTCGTAGTACGCGACGCCAAAGAAACCGATCGCGTTGGGCGACCCCGAAACACCGGTGACCAAGACGTTGTCGTCTTCACTGGTGCTCATGTCATCACGCAGTGAGCCTTCTTTGCCGGCGACGACTTCTTTGAAATAGTCGAACGTCCCCGAGTCGGTTCCCGGTGCGAAGATTTTGATCTCGTTGTCGGGCCATCCTGCGCGGACGGCTGACCAGGATTTCGCCGCCGTTTCAGCGTTGAAGATTTTCTTGATCTCGTCGACGGTCAGGTGATCGACCCAGTCGTTGTCCTTGTGCACCACGATGGTCAATCCGTCGTAGGCGACGGGCAATTCGTAAAAGGCAACGCCGGCCGCCTTGGCCGCTGCGAACTCGCTGTCCTTGATCGGCCGCGATGCGTCCGAGATATCCGTCGCGCCCGTGGTGAACCGTTTGAATCCGCCACCGGTGCCCGAGACGCCGACATTGACGTTCACGTTGGGGAATTTCTTGGTAAAGCTGGCGGCGGCCGCTTCGCTGATCGGGTAGACGGTACTGCTGCCGTCGATGTCGACTTTACCCTGCAACTGCAAATTGACTTGAGCGTCTGCGACGAGCCCCAGGCTCATCGAGAAAGCCAAAATGCTTGTGGTGAATAAAGTCCCAAAAAAGCGTTTCATGATCCCGTATCCGGTATCGAGAGTGTGAATTGTTAAGAAGTTGGTCTGATGCGAAGAAACTAGCAGCGAGACCACAATTCGACGAGTCTTAATGCGGATAACATGCCGTGAAGATTTCATGAAGACGCGAGGCCCGGCATGGCAAGGGCGGTGCGATCGGAGAAGTTTTCCTAACGGTCAAACCATTTTTTGATCACATGCACCGTTGCGGCCCGTCCAGCACGGGCAATCGATGTCGTCAATGGGATTTCCTTGGGGCAGACCGCGACGCAATTTTGGGCGTTTCCGCAGGCCTGGATGCCGCCAGGGCTGGTCAAAGCGTCCATCCGCTCGGACTTCAATACCTTCCCTGTCGGGTGGTTGTTGAATAGCATGGCCTGGGAAATCGCATGAGGCCCCACGAACGCTTCGTCATAGGCCTGTTCTTTTCGCTGCTCGAACGCTTCGTCGGATTCGTCGGGCTTTTGCTGCAGTTCGATCTTGGTGTACTGCGGGCACGCCTCCATACAACATCCACAACTCATGCACTGGCTCAGCGGGTAATTCTGTTCCTGTGTCTCGCGAAGCTGGCGTTCGCCGGGGCCCATGTTGTAATAGCTGTCGACCGGCACCCAGGCTTTGACTCGCTCGAGCGCGTGGAACAACCGCGAGCGATCGACGACCAAGTCGCGGACGACCGGAAACTTGCTCATCGGTTCCAGCACGATCTCGTCTGGGTTTTCCGCCAGCAGTCGGTCGACCAAGGCGCTGCAGCTTTGACGGACACGACCGTTGATCTGCATCGTGCATGAACCGCAGACCTCTTCCAGGCACCCACAATCCCACGCGACCGGATTGACCCGGCGGCCATCGCTATTGGTGGCTTGTGCAGCGATCCTTTGCAGGATGCTGATGACATTGAGTTCGGGTTCATACTTGATCTTATGCAGTTCCCAGTACGGTTCCTGTTGTGGACCGTCTTGGCGGCGTACCCGCACGTTGATCGTTTCGGGGCGTGATGTCAGGTCGGACTCAGCGGCAATCATGATCAGATCTCAATTACTATTGTTACGTCGATTCACGCGTGGCTTGGCGGCTGAGCACCGGCACGCTCGCTAACAGACGCTAATGGGTAGTCGTGTTACGAGACGGGTTGGGCAGACGGTTGGTTCCCCGCAGCTTGTTGCTTTGCAGCTGCCCGTTCGTTCCATACTTCTTCGATGATGTCACCACCAACCAGTCCGTACAGTCTTGGCCGCGGTGGAATCAACGACGTATCGACGGATTCGTATTCGATATCGGGCGACGACGTTTGATGGTTCCACGTCGCAACCGTCGACTTCAGGTATTTTTCGTTGTTCTTTTCAAACTCGTCGCACCATTGTTCGGCTTGTCGACGTCGTTCGGCAGGGTCATCCGCCGTTAACGCTGGTTTTTGGAAATCCGGCTTGAAGTGGGCGCCGCGGCATTCGTCACGCTGCAAAGCTCCCTTCAAAATGGTTTTCGCCAGCGGGAACATGTCTTGGACGGATTTCGCAAAGATCACATTTTGGTTTGTCCAGCTTCCCGTATCGGACAAGCTGACTCGCATTGCCCGCTCGTGCAGATCATTCACCTTGGTGATGGCATCGGTCAATTGATCGTTTCGCCGGACGACGGTGGCGACGCGGGTCATGATGTCGCCAAGTTCCTGGTGGACCAAGTAAGGATTCTCGTCATTCTGGTCACTGCCTTTCAGCAACGCATCGTGTCGAGACTGCTCGGCCGCGACGGCACCGTCTTGGATCGATTGCGGCAATTCGGCGTGTCCGCGGGACAGCGACGACATGTAATTGACAATCGATGGTCCGGTGAACAAGCCGGTGAAGATGCACGAAAGCAATGAGTTGGCACCCAGTCGATTGGCGCCGTGATAGTGGTAATCGCATTCACCAATCGCATACAGGCCTTCGATATGCGTCATGTGATTACGTGGCGCACCGGCTTGCAGTCCTCCATCGTCACTGCGCACATAGTCGGCCCACAATCCGCCCATGCTGTAGTGAACCGCGGGGAAGATTCGCATTGGTTCGATACGTGGATCCACGCCTTGGAATTTCTCATAGATTTCCAGAATCCCGCCCAGTTTTCGATCCAGTTCCGCTTTGGGGATGTGGGTCAGGTCGAGATAGACGGCCATGCGATCGGATTCGATGCTCAGCCCATCATTGACGCAGATGTCAAAGATCTCGCGAGTCGCGATGTCGCGCGGAACCAGGTTGCCGTACTCGGGATAGCGTTCTTCGAGGAAATAATACCGCTCGTTGTCGGGGATCGACCGTGGCGGACGTGGGTCCTGTGGCTTGCGTGGCACCCAGACGCGGCCGCCTTCGCCGCGAGCCGATTCGCTCATCAAACGCAGCTTGTCGCTGCCGGGAATCGCCGTCGGGTGAACTTGAATGAACTCGCCGTTGGCGTATTTCGCGCCAGCTTGAAAACACCGACTTGCCGCGCTTCCGGTGCAGAACACACTCATCGTGCTGCGGCCGTACACCAATCCACAGCCACCCGTGGCAACGACCACGGCATCGGCAGGGAACGATCGGATTTCCATCGAAACCATGTCCTGTGCGACGACGCCACAGCAACGGCCCTCGTCGTCTTTCATCGGCGCCAGGAAATCCCAGAACTCGAATTTACGTACCGAACCTTCTGCCTCGCAGCGCCGGACTTGTTCGTCCAGTGCATATAGCAATTGCTGTCCGGTGGTCGCCCCGGCAAACGCGGTCCGCTTGTACAACGTGCCACCGAATCGCCGCCGGTCAATGAACCCTTCGACGGTTCGGTTAAAGGGAACGCCCAGTCGGTCCATCAAGTCGATGACCTTGGGCGCCCAGAATGCCATTTCCTTGACGGGCGGTTGATGGTTCAAAAAGTCGCCACCGTAGACCGTATCGTCGAAGTGTTTCCACTCGTCATCACCGAGCTGTCGGGTTTGGTCATTACAGCTGTTGATGCCGCCTTGGGCACAAACACTGTGGGAACGTTTGACCGGGGTCAGGCTGATCAGGTCAACCTTGACGCCCAATTCGGCCAATTTCATTGTCGACGCAAGACCTGCTAAGCCGCCGCCGATGACGACGACACGTTTCTCTGACATGATGCCAACCAAACTATTGTTGCTGTTGTGTTTTAAAAAATGTTTTGCCACAGCGCCGTGACTTGACCGTCACGACGACTTAGCCGGGCACGTTGATTCTGCCTTTACGGTGATGGCGCGTCGCTGTTCTCTTCGCTGCTAAGTTCGTTTGTCAGCGGTTCACTGCGTTTCTCTGGCAAGTCTTCAACCAATCCTGCTTCGACGCCGATCGCGTACATGCGGTCTTCGGCGGCTCGCATCCTGGGCACATCGCTTGGTCCCGGTGCGACGGCTGCCCACCATGCGGTCACCGAGATGATCGCCAGCAACACGCCGATCGCCGTGCAAACCTTTGTGGCTCGGGCTTGAGCCGCCGGCGAAATCCATAAGCCCCATGTGATGCCCGCAGTCCATAAACCGTTGGCCAGGTGATAAACGCAACTCAATACACCGATCAGATAAAACGGTGCCCAGAAAAATCCGGCGGCGCCGTTCATCGCCGACACCAACGAACTGGCGGCGTTGTAAGGGCGAAACACGCCAAGCTTGAGCGGGCGGATCGTCTCGAGCCAAATCTCTGCGTGCCACCAGCCGTGCAAATGCAACACGTGAGTGAACAAATAGACCAGGGCAATGAATCCGGTCCACCGCTGCCACGTGTATCGGCGATTACTGCTGTATCGATATTGGCTGCTGTTGGTCCGGCCCGTCTTGGCGATCCATACGCCCACCCCGGCGTGAAAAATCAGCGGCAAAAAGATGAATCCCCATTCGATCAGCGGCAGTAACTTGCCGGGACTGTGGATCAGAAAGACCGCCCGCTGGAACGTCTCTGTTCCGTTGATCAGGCTGGCGTTGGTCGTCAAGTGAACGACCATGTACAGCCCGAGTGGGATGATTCCCAGTAACGAGTGGATTCGACGGATCGCGAACTCGTGACGAAGGAAAAACGAAGACTCGATGTTTGAATCTGACACGCTGGTGATCTGCGGATTGGCCGGTGGGACGATCGATGCGGACGAAGATTCCCCCGCGGGGCTCCGTTTCCGCTAACGTTCTGATTGCGTTAATGTAAGGATCGCCAAGCGGAGCGACTAGGACGGCTAAATGTCGGACAGCTGACTCGGGGCAAATAACCGCAGGATACGGTAGGAATCAACATGGGTATCTGGTGGATCGTCTGCCTGTCCTTCGCGATCGTATTGGGATCGATCCTTATCTTTCGGCTCCATGCGTTTCTGACGCTATTGCTGGCGGGAATGCTGGTTGCATCGCTCGCAGGCGACACCGAACTGCGTCGCCACGCTCAGCAGGAAGCCGCAAAGTTAAAGCTGTCCGGCGAGGCCGCGCATCAATACGTTGACAAGTTCGCAGACTCTGGTGCGGCAAGTCGTCTCACCGCCGCTTTTGGCGAGATGGCTGGCAAGATAGGTATCCTGATTGCTTTGGCGAGTGTCATTGGGCAGTGTTTGCTGGAATCACGGGCCGCGTCGACCATTGTCGACCGCATGCTAAAAATCACCGGCACCCGGTTCGCGGCCGAAGCGATGGCGGCCAGTTCTTTCGTGATCGCGATCCCGGTGTTCTTTGATACGGTCTTTTACCTGATGGTGCCGCTGGCCCGTTCGCTGCGCGAAAAGCTGGGCAAAGATTACGTCTTGTACATCTTGGCGATCGTCGCCGGTGGCGCAATCGCTCACTCATTGGTTCCGCCAACACCCGGACCGCTATTCGTCGCCGAAGCGCTGGGCGTCAACATCGGAACCATGCTGATGGCGGGATTATTCATCGGTGCGTGCAGCAGTTTCTGTTCGTTGCTGGCCGCTCGGGTGATCAATCGTTTCGTCACCGTGCCGCTGCGCGACGGCGAAATCGATCATGGCAGCGCGCCAAGCGAGGGGCGTGACGACGGCGTCAAAGCATTTCAGCTGGACGCCGACGAATCGAATTCCGGCCTTTCCAGTAATGCCGGCCGTTCCAGTGATGCGGCGAACCCCAGTTTGACCGAATCGCTGTTACCGATCCTGATTCCCGTTGTGTTGATCTCTCTCGGTTCCATTGCGGCCTATCTGGTCGACTCGGGAACTGTTTTCGAATCGGCTTGGACTCGGTTCGCAAGCATCTTGGGTGACAAGAATATTGCGATCGCGGTGGGAACCGTATTCGCGTTGACTCTGGTTCGGTACTGTCCGGCGACGCGGCGGAGCACGGTCGTTAGCCGTTCGTTGGCCGCAGCCGGCGGCATTATTTTGATCACGTGTGCCGGCGGCGCATTCGGTTCGATGTTGCGACAGGCCGGGATCGCCGAGGCGGTTGCCGATCTGGCCAGCGGAGTCCCCGGATTGATGTTGTTGCCGGTCGCCTTTGCCGTGACCGCATCGATTCGCACGCTGCAAGGGTCCGCCACGGTTGCGATGATCACCGCGGCCGGAGTGTTACAGGGGTTCGCGCAACTCGACTCGCTTGCGTTTCATCCGGTCTATCTGGCGGTCGCCATCGGCGCCGGCAGTAAACCCGTCTCGTGGATGACCGACAGCGGGTTTTGGATCATCACCAAAATGAGCGGCATGACGGAAGCCGAAGGGCTAAAGACGATGTCGGTTTTGACAACGGTGATGGGCCTTGCCGCTTTGGCCATCACGATGGTCTGTGCCTGGGTTTTGCCGGGCAACTAAGACCCGAAATCAATCCTCAGGATGACGCGACTTAGCCCTTTGGCTATTCGCATAGGCAACACCCGAGTCGAATGGGCATCATCCCAGACCGTCAGCGGTGAAGCCCCCGAATGAGCGTCTCACTCACCCAGGCCACGCCCGTCGGAAAACCCAGGCCACGCCCGCTTGAAAACCCAGGTCACGCCTGTTGGAAAAGCTAGACCTGCGCCGATATGGCGCTGGCGCAAAGGTTCGGCGGTCACGGTATTTTTGCGTTACAATGGGAACTCCACTTTGATCGAGCCGCTTGACCGATGTCGCGGAACCTTGGTGTCAACGTTTGGTGTGATGCCGCACTGACTTCAAGGCAATCCGTTGGTCGAAAGCAATTTTAGTTTCCACCTGTTCGAATCAGATGCGTTCGAATTCGATTGGTTTAATTTGACGTGGTGCCGAAGGAACGTTCAGCGACCGGCCAGGCCCAGCAGCACGAGACGGCTGCCGGTGACCGATCGCTAAACGGTTTTCCCAAGTCGCCGAGTTGTATGCTGAAAAAGCTTTTGACGGACTCGCTTCTTGCGACCCCTACCATGACTTTCCTTCCAAAAAGACTTTCCTTCCAAAACCCGGACAACCGCTGTGACCGAAAAGAACGTGAACCAGACCAACCAGACCAAGCCAAGCTTGAGCGATAACGTAGCCGCGTCGACGAAACAAGCTTCCGCCACCACCGCCCGACGCGCGGTGCTGCAGTCTCAAGCGGGGATGCAGCACTCAAGGCGAAAGTTCTTGCAAAGTGCTACGGTTGCGACCGGTGTCGTTGCGGCGGGAATGCCGATGGTTCATGCCGCATCCGATTCACCGATTCGCGTTGGTTTGATCGGATGTGGTGGACGTGGGACCGGTGCAGCGGTCAACGCGATGAAGGCCGATCCCAATGTTCAAATCGTCGCTCTGGCTGACTTGTTTGGCGAAGCGATGGATAGCTGCCGAACTTCGCTCGAAAAGCGTTACCCCGCACAATTCAAAGTCACCGACGATACTTGTTACGAGGGGTTCGACGCATACAAACAGATGGTTGCATCGGATGTCGATGTTGTGCTGCTGGCGTCACCGCCCCATTACCGCCCCGATCATATCGAAGCGGCCGTTGACGGCGGCAAAGAAATCTTCTGTGAAAAACCAGTCGCCGTCGACGCAGTCGGGGTGCGGCGCGTGGAAGCGGCGTGCAAGAAAGCCGACGAGAAAGGTCTGAACGTGGTCAGCGGATTGTGCTGGCGATACGACAAAGGCATGAAGGAAACGATTAGCCGCATCCAAGATGGCCAAATTGGTAACATCGTTTCGACGCAAGCGGATTACTTGACCAGTCCGGTCTGGATCCGTCCTCGCCGGGAAGGTGACACGCAAATGCAGTACGAGTGCCGCAACTGGTACTATTACAACTGGTTGTCGGGTGACCACTACGTCGAACAGTTCATTCACAGTCTGGACAAAGCGATGTGGCTGCGCGGCGACGAACCCCCGGTTCGAGCCTACGGTCTCGGCGGACGGCAAAACCGCAGCGACCTGACTCAAGGCAATATCTACGATCACTTCGCGGTCATCTACGAATGGGCCGATGGGACCAGAACCTACGCCAATACGCGGCAAATCGCCGGTTGTTTTCGCCAAGTCGAAGACTTCGTGTTCGGCAGTGCGGGATCAGCCAAGTTGTGTGCTCACGAAATCGAAGGTTCCACGCCTTGGAAATTCAAGGGCGATGAGGTGCAGATGCACCAAGCCGAACAGAACGAGTTCTTTAAGGCTCTCCGCGGCGAACGAGCTCGGATCAACAACGGTGACTACATGTGCAAGAGCACGATGATGGCCATCCTGGGACGCGAGGTCTGTTACACCGGCGGCACCCTGACGTACGACGAAGTCGCTAACGGTAATCAGGACTTGCGGCCCAAGTCCTACACGTCAACCGAAGGTCACGCCGCTCCCGTACCGATCCCCGGTGAGTACAAGCATCCCACGGCATAGCCATCGTGATGCACCGAGCCCCGCCGCCTAACGCGGCTGGGCTGTGGCAGTATCGCTCAGCTAGGCAGTTGGACTACCTGTGCAGTTCGAAGCCAAACGGCGGTCCCTGGCGGCTGTCCCTGGCGGTCGCTGCTGGATTCACTGCCGTCGGCCCTCGAGTTCCGCGGCCAGCTGTTCGCGAAAGATCTTGCTGTTGTGTCGGATGTCGACCGGCAGCGGCTGTTCTCGGACGATGATTTCTTCGATTCGCATGGTCAGCGGGTTTCGCCTTGCCAAATCGGCAAGTTCCTGCACCAGACCGTTTCGCTCTGACTCCGTCGCCGGCCTTTGCTCGTTGTACGGTTCGATCATCATCACGGGCGTCTGCTGACCCTTGGGGCCTTTGGGCACAAGGGCCGATCGATAAACCGCCGGATGATTATTGAAGACCGCTTCGCAAGGAACGGTAAACCATGTTCGCTTGCCCTGCGTGACTCGATGCGCTTTGCGGCCGCAAAACCAAAAACGATCTCGTTCGTCCAGGTATCCGACGTCGCCCATTCGGTGCCAAATCCGCTCGCCGTCGTGCACCTTGTGCATCGCGTTTTGGTCATCTCGGACAACGTACTGAGTCGTCACCATCGGTCCAGAAACCATCAGTTCGCCGATTTTGCCTTTCGGCAACTCGGTCGTCTGTGAAATGTCGTCGATCGGGCCATCGTCGATCTCGATCACGCGCCACCGGACCCCTTCGAAACGAGAGCCCACACAAACGCCTTTGCCCTTCCCCGCCGCGGGTCCTGTCTCTGCGATGACTTCGCGCGATTCGATCGACGCGATTGGCAAGGCCTCAGTCGCGCCGTAGGGCGTGACGATGTTCGCGTCCGGATCGACCAAGCCTCGCAATTTTTCCAGCGTCAATGCCGGCACCGGCGCACCCGCCGACAAGACTCGTTTCAGCGTCGGAAACGGTCGCTCGCCCGGCCGATGTTTTTCGCACCAGCCGGTCACGGTGTTCCAAAGTGCCGGTGATCCGAACGCTTGGTCGACTTCCCACTGTGCCGCTGCCTCAATCAATCGCTCGGGATTGACCTCGGCGGGGCGCGTCGGATCCATGTCGGGAATCACGGTCGTCACGCCCATGACAGCATCAAACAATCCGAACAACGGAAAACAAGCCAAGTCGCGCGAGCCGCGATGGATGTCATACCGCTCACGGATACGATCGATCTGTGCGTGAAAGGTTCCATGCGTGTACAGCACACCCTTGGGCGGTCCTGTGCTGCCGGTTGTAAAGATGATCGCTGCCGGATCGTCGCGCGTAACGGTCGGCAGGATCGAGGAATCAAGGCTCTGGCCGCGACTGGCGATTTGTTCAAGCGTCTTGCCGCCCCAGAACCAGCGTCGGCCAACCGTAACGTTCCAGGTCGCGTCGGGGAAACGGCCTCTTAGGACCGTCCGGATCGCCTGCGCACGCGGAATGCCCATGAATCCGTCCGGTCGTGATGCTTCCAGGCATCGGATCAGATGCTTTCGGCCCATGCCCGGGTCAATCAAGATGGCGACGACGCCGGCTTTTAACAGCGAGAACACGATCTCGATAAACGGCGCGCCAAAGGGCACCAGCATCGCGATCCGCATTCCCGGTTTCACACCCCAATCAATCAACCCACGCGCGATCGACTCGCTGCGACTGTCCAAGCTTCCGAACGTGGTCAGCGCATAGCTCCGACCGCCGTCGGGTTGCGGCGGCCCGTCGGGCTCCGCGATCGCAATCGCTCCGGGCGCAATCGCCGTCACGATTCGCAATCTGGCGGCGACATTTCCGTCGGGCGGCACGTTTGTCATGACAAGTCTCCGGTCAGTGGCAAATCAGTCTCGTTCGTCGATCGCCCAGCCCAGTCGGTGGCTTGATCGATCAGTGTTCCAATGACCTTGTCGGCAATCGAGTCTTGCACGACCGACTGTGCACTCCGCCATCCAGGGACCGCATTGACTTCAAGCACTCGTCCTGTTCCGTCGTCAGAATCGATCACGTCCACCGACGCGAACAGCAATCCGATGGACGTTGTGATGCGTCGCGCCATCGTTATTTGCTCCTCGGTAAGCTGTACCGCGGTGGGCCGCGCTCCGTCGGAATGGTTCGTGCGAAAACCGTTTGCGTTCTCTCGCCGCACTCCGATCACTTCGTCGCCGATCACCAGCATTCGCGTATCCGATCCGCCTGGTCCGATGAATTGCTGCACATACAGCACTCGGTTCAATTGCTCCAACGTCGAAAAAGCGTACCAAGCGAGTTCCCGATCTCGAATGCGGCTGACCCCGCGTCCTTCGCCGCCAAAGATGGGTTTGACGATACAGTCGCCACCAAGTTCGTCAAACGCACGCATTGCTTCACTTCGTGACTGTACGACGATGGTCGGCGGCACCGGATAACCCAAGCGTCTGACCTGTTCGACGGTCGCGAATTTATCGATCGCGACTTCCAGCCCGCGCGGCGAGTTGACGATCGGCATCTGCTTGGTCAAGTGATGCAGGGTCGCCAACCGAAACGTGATTTGCTCCAAGGATCCCGCCGGCATGGTGCGCGTCAGGATCGCATCAAAATCCTCGGCACGCCCCGCATTGCAATAAATTTCACAATTGCCCCGGTCGTCGATACTCGACCTCAACGACTCGTACTCGGCCACGGCAAGTTCGCAGTCGTTCGATTTTGCCGCGTCGAGCAACTGATTCCAGTGCCAGCCATCTCCACCGCCGAGAACCAGGAACCTTAGACCGCTCATGACAAGAACGATTGACGCAGGACGTCGAATTCCATGCTTCCGCTCCGGTGCGTGCGTCCGCTTCGTAAGTTGTGAACGGTAATCACCGCGGGGCTGAACAGCATTGGGTCAACTTTGTAAAAATCGTAGTCGTACTGTTTAAACGTTTTTGCGAACGGTTGTCCGTGATCGCTCGATGACCCGCTGGGAACCTGTTCAATGATTTCGCCGATCGCGTCATCTTCACAATCGACCCACAGCGTCACGCGGCCGCCATACAAGATTGCATCGTTGGTGCGTCCGATCCCTCCGACCGTGTCGCCCGGTTTGGCGGGCGGCGGCAGCGGGGCGACACCGCTTCCGCTGATGACCGTTCCCACGTCGAACTTCAGCTCATGCATTTTGTGCAATGACGTCTCGATGCTGCGCGCGACGACTTGAACCGTCCCGGCAATCGATGTGCTCGGTGCAACCGCTAGCCGGATGCCTTCGGCCGCGACGCCGCAGTCCTTCGCAATCGCCTCGATCGCCGATTCGCTAGGCAACTTATCCGACTCGAGTACCCCGACTGCCGTTTCGGACTGCTCACGAAGCTTTAGCGTTTCTAGCATCGGTTCGCGGCCTCTCAGCAATCGCATCGGACCGCTGCCCATCGCAAAAAAGTCTTCCGTCTGCACGGGCCATCCCGCATATTGGCTACCCAGACAGGACATCAGCGGGTCGTCGGTTCGGACAAAGATGGCGTTATCAACCGGCATCTCCCGCGATCCGTCCGGCACGATTTCGATCTTGGCCAGCTCGCCCATGCAGAGCCGGGCCAGTGCAATTCCGGCCGCGATCGACCCCGTCGTTTCAACACCCGCGTCCAGGATGTTTGCACCTGCGAGGCGTCGATTGCGGATACGATAAGTGTCGGGGCGATCGCAGTAACGATCGAACGCTTCGGCTGTTTTTTGGTTCAACATGCGGCAATCGTGGCGCGTCCAGCGTTCCTTGTCCAGAGATGGCCCCTGCCCAAAAACACATGAATCCGTCATTTTGGTTAGCCAAAGACGTCGACCGGCCCAACACAAATCACATCGTTCCTATGGACCTCAGCATCATTCCGTATCCGCATCCAACGCTGCGGTTCAAGAGCAAGCCCATTCGTCGAGTCGACAAGCAACTCCGCGATTTCGCGGCACAGATGCTTGATTTGATGTATCAACACGAAGGCGTCGGCCTTGCCGCCAACCAAGTCGATTTGCCGATACGTATGTTCGTCGTCAATCCCAGTGGCGCTCGTGGCGATGGCGAAGAGATGGTGCTGATCAATCCCGAGCTGCAATTGCCCAAGGGCACCGAGACGATGCGCGAAGGGTGTCTCAGTTTGCCAGGTGTCAACGGCGAGGTGAAGCGGCCAAAGTCGATCCGGCTCAGCGCATTCGATTTGTCCGGAAATCCAATCGAACGAAACGTCGACGATTTTCTCGCGCGGGTTTTGCAGCACGAAAACGACCATCTCAATGGCGTGATGTTCTTTGACCGCATGAGCGAAGAAGCGAATCGAGAAATCGAAGACCAGATCGACGAACTTGTTACCGACTTCCGCTCCAAGCAAGAATCCGGCTCCGTCGCTTCCGACGACCAGCTCATCGCCCGCCTTGCTGAGTGGACCGACAAGTACGCATAGCAAGGCAGCTGCGACTGCCGCGGCGGCATCATTTCCGCCAGTGGAAACTGGGGGCCTCCGGCCGCCATGTCTGCGGCTCTCGCCAGGGTTTCGCGTTCCGGCGGGGCGAGGACCGATGGTGCGAACCGATCCGTATTCCACCAACATGCAAGCTCTGTAATTCGGTAAGATGCCGTGATTCGGTAAGAAGCCGGATGATCGTTAGCTTTCCCTCCCAGCCCCACATTCGTCCCGCGACGACCAGGAATTTTGCGAATGGCCACTACACGCCTGCTGCCCTCGCTCGCAGCTCTTCTGTTGACCGCTTTTACCGTTTGCGAAACCGTCCGCGCCGCAGCTCCTCCCAACCTCGTGTTCATCATCGCCGACGACTGCACGTTTCGTGACATCGGTTGCTACGGTGGTCAAGCTTACACCCCGAATATCGACCGCTTGGCGACCGAGGGCATGCAATTTTCGCAGTGCCATCAGTCGGCACCGATGTGCTCGCCGACACGGCACAACATTTACACCGGCTTGTACCCGGTCAAATCCGGCGCCTATCCCAATCACACGTTCGCCAAGGACGGCACGAAGAGTATCGTGCATTACTTAAAACCGCTTGGCTATCGCGTTGCGCTTTCGGGCAAGACGCACATTGGCCCCGGTGATGTGTTCCCGTTTGAATACTCCGGTAAGAACAATAACCCCGACATGGACGCGATCGAAACGTTCATGCAGCAGTCCATCGATTCGCAGACTCCGTTTTGTCTCTTTGCATGTTCCAACGAACCCCACTCGCCGTGGAATAAGGGCGATGCGTCGCGTTACCCTCCGGTCGACGTGAAATTACCACCCTACATTGTCGACACGCCGCAAATGCGAGAAGACTTTAGTCATTACCTCGCCGAGATCACGTACTACGATGATCAGGTCGGCCAAATCCTTGCATTGATTGACAAGATGCAGGCCCGCGACAACACGCTCGTCATGGTTGTCTCTGAACAGGGCAACTCGTTTCCGTTTGCCAAATGGACTTGCTACGGCAACGGGCTGCAGTCGGCAATGATCGTGCGCTGGCCGGGTCAAGTCGCCGCCGGTTCAACGACCGACGCGCTCGTCGAGTACACCGACGTGACGCCAACTTTTGTTGAGGCTGCCGGCGGCGTGCCAGATTCATCGCTCGACGGTCAAAGTTTCGTCGACGTGTTAACGGGCAAAGCCGACAAGCATAAAGCGTATACCTTCGGCGAAATGACCACGCGCGGCATCATCAACGGCAGCGACGTGTATGGCATCCGCAGTGTTCGCGGGTGGCGCTATCGATTGATCTGGAATCTCAATCATGAAGTCAAATTCCAGAACGCTTGTACCCAGGCCGGATACTTCCGGTCGATGGTTGACAAAGCAGAATCGGGAGACGAAACCGCAAGGGAATTAGTCGACAAGTATCTATATCGGCCGGAGTTTGAGCTGTACGATTGCGAAACCGATCCGCTAGAGATGAACAATTTGGCCGGCGACCCGAAACTGGCAAAAGTCCAAGCGAGACTGAAAGAACAACTCGACCAGTGGATGCAGTCACAAGGTGATCAAGGCAAAGAAACCGAAGAGCGGGCCTTGCTGCGACAAAAGAAGTTCGTCGGGATGACCATGCAGCAAGCCGTTGATGCTTGGCAAAACAAAGGACGAGTGAAAGGCAAAAAGGGAAAGGCCGCCGGTAAAAAGAAGAAGCAGTAGAAAGCGGCGACAAATGTACCCGAAGAGAACCAATGGCCTCTTCGGCACAATCGATTCAGCTCTGCAGATGGCAGCTCATTAGCCGCCGTCGAATGACTCGTCGCGTTATCTGTGATGGCTGGATTGTTTCACTCAAGTCAAACACAGGCCAGTGCAAGCTTCCCCGGCGGTTCCAGCTCAGTAGCCCGCACCCACCTGAGCGAATCAAAGAAAAGCACGCGGCACCAGCGAAAAGTAGCCCTTGACGGTCTACCACCGTCAAGGGAAACCACCACCGCGGGCCTGTAAGAAAGATTGTGTCAGCTAGCAACATCGCTTAGATTTTGTTGCCCATTTTCACAATCAGGAGTCTGACGCATGGATGCCTCATTTCAATCCAAAGCAGAGAAACTTGCCGCTGAATTCGCTACCGAAGCGACCACCATCGAGGAACTCAATTCGCTGATGCGAGTGATGATGAAGTCCGGTTTGGAGCGGATGCTCGATACCGAGATGGACGTTCATCTTGGTCGCAAGGACGATGCCAAGAACGCTTCATCAGAATCGAAGGTCAAAGCGAAGAAAGGGACGTCCAACCGTCGTAACGGCCGCAGCCAGAAGACCGTGCAGGGAGACCTCGGTGAAGTGACCATCGAGACACCCCGAGATCGAGACGGAACTTTTGAGCCACAAATCATCGAGAAACATCAACGCCGCGTGCCTGGTTTCGATGAGAAGATTCTGGCCCTCTACGCCAAAGGCATGACCACACGCGACATCCAAGAAATCGTGCAAGACTTGTACGGCGTCGAGGTGTCTGCGGCGTTGATCTCCGACATCACCGAAGACCTCGATGCCGAAGTCACCGCTTGGCGGACCAGGCCCATCGATCCGGTCTGGCCGATCGTCTACTTCGACGGCATCGTCGTGCACGTTCGTGGTGAGAACGGCCGCGTGTCTCATCATACGATCTACGTCGCGTTGGGCGTGAACCTTGACGGAAAGAAAGAGCTGCTGGGCCTTTGGCTCAGCGAGACCGAAGGCGCCAAGTTCTGGCTAAGCTG
This sequence comes from uncultured Pirellulaceae bacterium, assembly GCA_963975425.1. Classification (GTDB taxonomy): domain Bacteria; phylum Planctomycetota; class Planctomycetia; order Pirellulales; family Pirellulaceae; genus CAXBGS01. Next base: position 5,437 of record CAXBGS010000016.1, on the reverse strand, counting down.
CCTGACCGATTTGAAGAACCGCGGCCTCGGTGACATTTTCATCGCATGCGTCGATGGCCTTTCGGGCTTTCCCGACGCGATCCGTGCGGCTTATCCCAAGACGAACGTTCAGCTGTGTATCGTTCATTTAGTGCGTGCCGCCTTGCGTTACGTCAGCCACGAGGACAGCAAGCAGGTTGCCAAAGATCTCAAGAAAATCTACCAGTCGGCGACCGTGTTGGAAGCGGAGTCGGCACTGGAGCAATTCGCTCAAGCCTGGGACGAGAAGTACCCGACGATTAGCAAACAGTGGCGTACGAAGTGGACCGACATCATCACGCTGTTCGACTTCCCGCCTCCGATCCGCAAGGCGATCTACACGACCAACGCGATCGAATCGGTCAACAGCGTGATCCGCAAGTTCACTCGCAACCGCAAGCAGTACCCCAGCGAATCGTCAGCGCTGAAGTTGATCTACATGGCGATCGGTGAGGCCTCCAAGCGTTGGACGATGCCGATCCATCACTGGAAGCAAGCCCTCAATCACTTCGCGATCATGTACGAAGATCGAATGCCCGACCTAAGAAGCAAGTAACGTTCCAAAGTTGGCTGACACAAAAATCTTTACAGGCCGCCGTCGAATGACTCGTCGCGTTATCTGTGATGGCTGGATTGTTTCACTCAAGTCAAACACAGGCCAGTGCAAGCTTCCCCGGCGGTTCCAGCTCAGTAGCCCGCACCCACCTGAGCGAATCAAAGAAAAGCACGCGGCACCAGCGAAAAGTAGCCCTTGACGGTCTACCACCGTCAAGAGAAACCACCACCGCCGTCACGCCCCGCTGGTGCACCGCCTCGCTGGTGTCCCGCCTTCAGGCGGCTCTTCCACGACCGTCCCCCGCTGCTGCACCGCCTCGTTGGTGTCCCGCCTTCAGGCGGCTCTTCCACGATCTTCCACCGCTGTGTCCCGCCTCGTTGGTGTCCCGCCTTTAGGCGGCCTTCCCCTCACAAGCCCAACCATCACGAATCCCTTCCGTTTCTTCAGAAAACTCCGTTCCACCAACCCAGTCAGTTCTCTTCCCCCAAAGAGCCACTCATGCCAATCGCCGTCGACCTGTACAAACGCGAACCTCCCAGCCAACCCAAACCGACTCCCCGGCCGTCAAAGCCAGTAACGATCGGCTCCGGTCTAACAATGTCCACCTAAGAGTCAAGCAACATTTTTCACAAAACTTAGCAAGAAAACGGATAACGCAAATTCGTTATCCAATACAAAGGAGACCAAGCGAACCCATTCTCCGGCTGACACGAGTAGAATGTAAAACGGTTACACTAAAGTCATCAAAACCAAGACACCCCAACGGGGATAACAGCAAGAAAACCCCTTCTCCCGGAACGCTCCGGGAATAATAACAAGTTATCCGGCTGAAATCCTCGGCCCTCATTTCACTGGAGACCTCAAATGCGATTTATCGCCTTCAGTCTTGCGGTCACGATGTCCGCTATCGTCACGGCGCAAGAAACGCCCAAATCCTTCCCCATCACATTCAAGGCGGACGACGTTTACGTTATTGCGGACTTCTCTGCTGAATCAAACGGCCTGTCCGTGACTGGCAAGGACATCGCTCTCGTGCCGATTCGCTGTAGCGCTGGGGTGACAGGGGCAATGCTTATAGGGCACGGCACCTATTCGTTCTCGTCACCTCATGCCGACGACTCGATTTCGGGTGATTTCCGCGCCGCAATGTTACGATTCCATCCGGACGACCAACCGTCGCTCGTACCTTTGCCCGATGGTACTGCGATAACTGATCACGCGGCACACGAAATGGGACGACACTTACTTGACAACGTATTTCGCCATTGCTGGCATTCCGGCATGAATGCTCTATTGCCGGATACTGGTTCGTTCGTTGCAAACGTCTATTCGACGACCCAGGGTGATCTGCTGATCTCGACGGGGCCAAAGTCGAATGTCGTTCATAGCTTCACCGACAACAAAACGCTTGTAAAAGTCAATACCGGCGGATAACCAAGCCATGCACGCGGAGCACGGCTTGCAAGTTTTTACAAATGGAAGCCGCAATCTCCGTGCCCGGTGATGGCAAACGTTACGCGGGTCAATGCGTGTTTTAATGTCCGCTGACAGCGTTCGAGTTGCGTGCAGCGATGTCACGGTTGTCGATGATTTGCGTCTTGCTAATTCGCATTGGTTTCCGTTTCGCGACGCCTCGCTAATGGTTAGCGAACTTTGGTCTTGTTTGGTTGTGTGTATCTCGCGTGACGTATTGTGGTGTGAATTGCTCGGCCAATGCCCGGCACCGATCACGACCTACCGAACCGGATGCTTTAGTGATCGCGCGGCGTTGTTTGGGTTTGGTTTGGAATGTCGTGATCTCCAAGGCTGCGGTGAATGCCGTCTCTGACGCTTGCGTGCTTTATGTTTTCGCGGTGCGTTTTTCGCATCTATGGCCGAAAAGCCGGACCGTTTCGCGATGTCGACGATATCATTCCTTCAGTGGTGCTCGCCATCGCGAACCCGTCCGACCTTTCGGCTTCGTGTCACCGTTGCGCTTGATTCGCCACGAAGTTTGCACCGGTGCAATGCGGTTTGGTATGCTGACGAGGTCCTGCCGTCCGGTTGGTGCGGCAGCGTGATGAACATGCGTAACAATGCGTTGATGACGGAGCGGCGGTGGTCACGCGATTGAAGTGGTTAACCAACTCCCGCCGCCCGCATAACGCTACCGTTATCTGCCAGCAGGAGGCTCATGTCGCGATACAAGACATTCAAGATCGCAATACCAACGGATGCCGACGGCTTCGTCGGCCGCGCATGCGATGCGCCGGGCTGCAAGCAATATTTCAAGGTCTATGTGCCTGACCACCGCGAGAATCTCCATTGTCCATACTGCGGCGTGAAATTCTCGCGCAACAATCTCTTCACTCAGCCACAATTGAAGTACGCGAAAGAGGCTGCCATCGAAGAGGCCCGCGACTATGCGATCGGCGAGGTACAGAAGATGTTCAAGAATGCCTTCCGTGGGTCAAAGAACATCAAGTACACGCCGGGACGGCGTCCCCGAAAGAAAATCGTTCGCCCACGTTACGTCGAGCGGCAAGTCGATACGGAATTCGAATGCGCCGACTGCTCAACTCGATTTCAGGTCTACGGCATTTTCGGATACTGTCCGGGATGTAGTTGCGAGAATCTACAGATTTACGATGCCAACTGGGTAAACATAAAACGCAAGCTCGATGCAGAACCCGACAAAGACCGCCAACTCCGTCACGCATACGGTGATCTCGTCTCGACATTTGAAGTCTTCTGCACCCGCAAGGCAAAACGAGTCAGTCAGGAGAAAGGCAACTTCCAAGTATTGTTCGATGCTCGCAAGTTTTTCAAGAACCATGCTGGTGTTGACATACTTGCCAACATAGCCGTTGCTGATCTGCTCGCCTTGCGCCGGGTCTTCCAGAAACGACACGTGTGCATACATGTGGGCGGTGAAATCACCGATCGCTACGTTAAAATGATACCGGAAGACAAAGCTCTTCTTGGTACCCAAGTTGTCTTGACCGTGGAAGAACTGGATACCGCGGCGATTGCGATGCGGATCGCGCTCGGCGAGTTGGTCAGGATGATCGAGCGTCCCGGATAGGCAGATAACAAAACGATGAACGCGGAGCCGGCGAACACGCGTTTCGAAATTGGAAGATCAACCGCGCCGGCCCGGTTATCGTTGACGTTACGCGGGTCAATGCGTGTGTTAATGTCCGCTGACAGCGTTCGAGTTGCGTGCAGCGATGTCACGGTTGTCGATGATTTGCGTCTTGCTAATTCGCATTGGTTTCCGTTTCGCGACGCCTCGCTAATGGTTAGCGAACTTTGGTCTTGTTTGGTTGTGTGTATCTCGCGTGACGTATTGTGGTGTGAATTGCTCGGCCAATGCCCGGCACCGATCACGACCTACCGAACCGGATGCTTTAGTGATCGCGCGGCGTTGTTTGGGTTTGGTTTGGAATGTCGTGATCTCCAAGGCTGCGGTGAATGCCGTCTCTGACGCTTGCGTGCTTTATGTTTTCGCGGTGCGTTTTTCGCATCTATGGCCGAAAAGCCGGACCGTTTCGCGATGTCGACGATATCATTCCTTCAGTGGTGCTCGCCATCGCGAACCCGTCCGGCCTTTCGGCTTCGTGTCACCGTTGCGCTTGATTCGCCACGACGTTTGCACCGGTGCAATGCGGTTTGGTATGCTGACGAGGTCCTGCCGTCCGGTTGGTGCGGCAGCGTGATGAACATGCGTAACAATGCGTTGATGACGGAGCGGCGGTGGTCGCGCAATTGAAGTGGTTAGCCAACTCCCGCCGCCCGCATAACGCTACCGTTATCGCAATGAGTGGTTGCGCTGACTTGCCGGATTCGTTCCAGTAGCGGTGAACGTTAGGCGAACTCATTGATGGTTTCCACGAATCGGTGTCACCGACGTGGTCGAAGACCAGGCTATCCTTGAGATGGCGCGAACGGTGGTGGTCGCTTCTACGGCGTGCCATGCCGTTACTCGTGCTGATGTCCGGCGTCTGCGATTGGATTGCGTGTTTGCGGTCGCTTTGACAGGTTCTGATCCGCTTGGTCGCTCGCAGACCGACAGACGACATTCCGATGCCGTTTGTGCTGGCGTCCAGACTCGACTTCGCTTCCCATTGCGCATGTGTACAGGTTCGGTCCCGTGAGTGCTTGCAAGTTTGCTGCAGGTGCTTCTGTGCGGTACGATGCGATCGTTCAGCGTGTCGTGGTTGCGGTCGCCAATCAGGGTGCGATAACCATGCGTTGATGACGGAGCGGCGGTGGTCGCGCGATTGAAGTGGTTAATCAACTCCCGCCGCCCGCATAACGCAACCGTTATCGCAATGAGCGGTTGCGCTGACGTGCCGGATTCGTTCCTGGTGCGGTGAGCGTTCGACGAACGCATTGATGGTTTTCGCGATTCGGTGTCACCGACGTGGTCGAAGCCAGGCTGACTTTGAAGCGTCGCGTACGGTGATGGCCACTATTGCGGTGTGTCATGCCGTTGCTCATGCTTGTGGCCGGCATCTGCGGTTGGTTTGCGTATTGGGGTCACCGAGCTATTCCGCTTGGTCGCTCGCTGACCGATAGGCGACATTCCGATGCCGTTTGTGCTGGCGTCCAGACTCTACTTCGCTTCCCGTTGCGCATGTGTACAGGTTCGTTCCCGCGACTGCTTGCGAGTTTGCTGCAGGTGCTTCGGTGCGGTAGGATGCGATCGTTCAGCGTGTCGTGGTTGCGCACGTCAATCAGGGTGCGATAACCATGCGTTGATGACGGAGCGGGCGAGTTGGCGTTTGGCAATGGTGGATCAAATGCGCCCGCCCGCATAACGCTACCGTTACGCGGGTCACGGCGTGTGTGGATGTCTGGTGACATCGCTCGATTTGCGTG
>CAXBGS010000015.1:0-182340 GCA_963975425.1 uncultured Pirellulaceae bacterium | reverse complement strand
CTCAGCGTCAATTTCTCAGCGTCAATTTCTCAGCGTCAATTTCTCAGCGTCAATTTCTCAGCGTCAATTCAGCGCGGGTGATTCGTTTTCGATTTGACCCCAGGTGCAGACCGGCCCGAATGAGAGCGCCGTTTGGCTCGCCGCGGAGCGGTTGCACCGTGAGAGTGCCGCTCTCGAATTTCGGGTTCCTTGGCACATGGTTGGCTCCCTCAACTCATGGGGAGCGTGTGTCTTGTCACGCTTCACGGAGCATTTTCGTGGGTGTGACGGCCAAAAAACGTTACTCCGAAGCGGCGAAATCAACCGATTTTCGGCTCCGATGCCGATGGATACGCTTGGCCGGTCACGGTCCTGCCGGCCGCAATCGGCGGCGTCAGCCGTGTTTTCCGCATCAAAACGCGACGATTCTGAGGGTTTTTCCTGCTACCGCGATCAAGGAAGGAAAATGCTCCGTCAATCGATAGCAAAGTAGGTTCGACGAGTATGGGATTGATAGATACACTAAGCAGGTGATTTTGCCGCCTCCTGGCAAACTCTTCGTCCACAGATTTCTCGAGTCCCGTTCGTAATGCTTAGATCCCAAACACAAAACAACGAGGAATTGTGTTCGATCATCGATCCGAATCAAGTTGTTGAGATGGGAACGGGGTCGAACGTCATCCTCTTCCTGCACGGATTGTTTGGAACGCCCGAACACTGGCAGCAGGTGATGGACAATCTGTCTGACCGGTACCGCGTCGTCGCCCCTCAGTTGCCGATCGATCCGCACCCGGATCGTCGAAAGAAGGGAATGAAAACGATCAGCGATCTGAGCGGGATGGTGCTGAAATTGATTGACAATCTGCAGGCGGATTCGTTGGTCATCTGCGGCAATTCACTAGGCGGATTGGTTGCAATCGATCTTTGCCTGAACAATCCTGATCTGGCCAAAGGCCTCGTCTTGGCCGGAAGTGCGGGACTGTTCGAACGCAGCCCAATTCGCGGATTGCGACAGAAACCCAGCAAGCAATTTGTTCGCGAGACCGTGTGCGGCATCCTTCATGACCACAGTCTGGTGAGTGATGACTTGGTCGAACATTGGCATCGCTCGGTATTGGACCGCGATTACGCACGATTTCTACTAAGAGTTTCTCGCGCGACACGAGACCGTTGTGTGGAAAAAGAGCTCGGAAATCTCGCGTTGCCGACCATGATTGTGTGGGGACGCAACGACGAGATCACTCCGCCATCGACCGGCGAAGAATTCCAGCGACACATCAAAGGTTCGCGTTTGGAATTCATCGAAGAGTGTGGTCACGCGCCCAACTGGGAACGTCCCGACGCCTTCGTCGAACTGCTGGACGAATTCCTTCCGGAATGCTTTTCTTGACCTCTCGCGTTTCGGGTTAGGTTGTCGTGATCGTACTCGGCCAGATGACTCGCACTCATCGATAACACCGGCCCTGCGACGAAATGAATCGAACGCTTGACTCCGTAAATGAAACGCTCAGTGCCAGTGCTGTGGCGCGGCAGCGCCGACAAGCTCGGTTGATCTTGATCGTACTATTGCTTGCGATTCCCGTCGTCGCGTACGGCGCGATTCGGGCGCTACGAAGTACGTCGAATGATCCGCGACAATGGTTGCCCAGGACATTTGCGGCAACCGACACCTACGATTGGTTCCAAGCACAATTCGGCAGTGATGAGATCGCCGTGGTCAGTTGGCCGGGCTGCACCCTGAGCGATCCTCGAGTCAAGCAGCTAGCCGATGCGCTGCAAGTTTCATCCTATTTCGACCGCGCTCGCTCTGGGCCAGGCGTAATGGAACAGTTGACCAGTCCGCCGTTGGACCTTAGTCGCGAGTCGGCCAAGCGTCGATTACGAGGCAGCCTTGTCGCCCCAGAAAGCGAAACCACTTGCCTGATCTTGTCCACCTCGGCGCAGGGGCGTAGCGACCGTGTTGAAGCGGTCGCGGAGATCGAGAGGAAAGCAGAAGAAGTCTGCCAGATCGCCCCGAATGAGCTGCGGCTAGCCGGCCCCACCGTCGATGCGGCCGCGATTGATCTCGAAAGCCGACGACTGCTGTTTGAACTGGCCGGTTTCTCGGCGCTGATCTCGTTTGTTATCGCGGCCGCCCGGTTGGCCAGCATCCGGCTCGCAATCATGGTGTTGTTTGTGGCCACGTACAGCACGGGCGTTGCCCTGGCCGTCCTGTTCTTCAGCGGCAGCTATATGAACTTGCTGATGACGATGCTGCCGCCACTCGTCTACGTGCTAAGCATTTCGTCGGCGGTTCACCTCGCGAACTACTATCGGGACGCGGTTGCGGAGGAAATCAACGCCAACACCGATGTAGCCCTTCGAACAGGCCGAGCGATCCGCACGACGGTTGCGCACGGTTGGCTGCCTTGCACGCTGGCCGCTGTCACGACCGGGATCGGACTGATTTCATTGATGATGAGCAAGATTGACCCCATTCGCATGTTCGGGCTTTACGCCTCGATCGGGATCGTTGTCAGCGTCGCCATCCTATTCATCTTTCTGCCCGCGGCGCTCCGGCTATTCCCGCCCAAACTGATCAAACCATCACAACGAGTCGCAAGCACGGCGAAACAACCCTCGCGATATATTTCGTTTGTCCAACGTCACCATGATTGGTTAACCGCGGTGTGCCTGACCGTGATGGCACTGGCCGCTTGGGGTCTGCCGCACATCAAGTCGACCGTCAAGCTGCAGGATCGCTTTCTGCCAGGGAGCGATGCCGTCACGGACTACCAATGGCTGGAAGACAACATCGGCCCAATGGTACCGTTAGAAATCGTTGTGCATTTCGATAAAGATGACTCGCGCGATACGCTCAAACGAATGAAACTGGTGGCGGCGGTGCAGGGAAAAATACATTCGCTGGACGAACCCGTCGCGACAATGTCGGCGATCAATTTTTCACCCCGGCTTCCCACCGGTCGATCGATTGGAAGCGTCGTGGAACGAACGGTCATCAATAGTCAACGAACGAAGGATCTGCTTGTCGACGCCAGATACTTGGCAATGACCGAAGACGAACAGCTGTGGCGCATTACCGTGCGTGCTAATGCGATCGGCGACTTGGATTACGGACAGTTTGCCGAGACTCTGCAGCAAACCATCGACCCATTGCTGCAAGAGAATGGGGCAACAGGTACTTACACGGGTGTTATCCCGCTGATCTATAAAGCACAGCGGCAGTTGCTGCAGGACTTGTTTCGCAGTTTCTTGGCCGCGTTCGGCGTGATCGCCATTGTCCTGGTCTTTGTCTTGCGCAGCTTAACCGCCGCACTGCTGGCGATGATTCCGAACCTGTTTCCCGCCGTCGTTGTTTTCGGCGGCCTGGAATGGGTCGATATACCGATTCAAATCGGATCAGTGATGACGGCCAGTGCAGCACTGGGTATCGCGGTCGACGACACCGTGCACTTTTTGACGTGGTTTCGCCGCGGTTTGACATCGGGCTTGTCGCGTGGGGACGCGTTGCATGACGCCTTCGGTCGCTGTGCCGGTGCCATGATTCACACGACGCTGATCTGCTCGTGCGGCTTGCTGGTTTTTGCCGTCAGCTCGTTCGTTCCCATTCTGCACTTTGCGTGGCTGATGGTGCTGTTGCTGTTGTCGGCTCTCGTCGGCGACCTGGTGTTATTGCCATCCATCCTGGCCGGCCCGCTGGGACGTGGTTTCGAATCCAAGACGGATCGATAAGGGCATGGCCGTACCGTTACGCGGCCACGCTTTGTGACCTTAGTGCTGCGAGGCTTTGATAACAAGCGTCGCGGACAGCTTTCTCGCGAGGGTCGTCGAATAGCCGAAAACCCATTTTGTTGGTGAGGTAGGCGAAGCCAACCTGTGCGGACGGATCGCCCATCCCGAATGAACCACCCGCACCGGGACAGCCGAATGCGGCATCGTCGACGCCAAACCGAAAATCTCGACTGGGGCGTGAGAAACCGAAATTGTACTTTGTATTCAAAGTCAATATTGCGTCATATTCGCCCGCGACAGGAACCATCGCTGGTGAAATCAACTCACGATACGTCGATGGCTTGATTTGCAACTCTTTACCGCCGCGTGCCAGAACGTCATACACCCTCGCCACTGCCCGGGCTTGGCCGATGCCGTTTGCCGACGGTATTTCAAGGTGGCGATACTTTTCGCTGGCCAGTTCGGCTGGGTTATCAACGCGCAAAATGCGTATGGACTTCGACACCAACGATCGCGGCCAGATTCCGGACAGCACCATCTTTGGCGGCAACTCATTCAGATGCCTCAATAGCGAAATCCGATGAAAGCCTTTAATGGTGCTGAGCCGTTCGGTATCAACGTGCCGTGGCAACCCGATGTAGAAATCAATTCCCAGAGGTTGGGCAATTTCGTCTTGAAAGTACTGCCCAAGACTGCGCTGCATCGGATCGATGCGGCGTATCAGTTCGTTCTGATACCAACCCAGCGACAGCGTGTGATACCCGTGTCGCGAACCGGGCGCCCATTGAGGACGTTGCTTTGCGATGATCCGCGCCAAGGCATCATGATCGGTAAGCCGTTCGGCATTCAAGGACGGCCGGATCGATATGAGACCGGCCTGATGATCGAGCAGTTGTCGAACCGTGATTCGTGCTTTTCCGTTCTGACCAAACTCGGGCCAATAGGTCGCGACGGGCTCATCCAGGTCGAACAAGCCGCGGCTGTGCGCTACCGCAAGTGCTGCGGCTGCCATTCCTTTGGTGACCGAAAAACTTAGGGTCAGTGTTCGTTGATTCCAAGGTGTGTCCGACGCATCACACTGATGACCGCCCCACAAGTCGACGACCTTTTCTCCGCGATAATAGATCGTACATGCAGCGCCCGTCTCGCCACGCTGCGTGAAGTTATCCTCAAACGCATGACGAACCCGCTCGAACTCCGGTGTCACGAATCCGGAAACATCAACATCGGTCTGCAGGTCGATCAGGGTCATAGGATTCCGGTATGTGCGGCGTCGTCTAACGTAGCTGTATCACGACTAAGAGGAACAAACAATATCAATGCTGGCATCGTAGAAATGCCGGCAACTTCTGTTCCATTGGCCACCGAAAATTTCTGCGACAAACCGTCCTAGATCGGTGTAGCAATGATCAGGATCCCTTTGCTACTGTCGATTACGGTCTTCAGGCCCATTCGGGTCGACAACTTCCCCAAAGGCAATCGAAGCAAGGGTATACGTATGAATCGGATGTCTCAGTTGATCGGCTTGAGCGCGTTTATCGTCCTAGTGTTGGGATACGGAACATTACCATCGGCGTATTGCCAGCAAGCCGTGGCCCCTTCGATGGTCCCGGTATCACACAAGACATTGACGCCGCATCCGATCGATCCGGCGCTAAAGATGGCTTACGAAAGCCTGCAGCACATCCGTGCCAACGTCGACGACTATCACGCGATTTTTGTCAAGCGATGCCGCGTCGATGGCGTGCTGCCCGATCTGCAATACGCCAATATCAAGGTCCGAAATCGCAAGGTCGTCGACGGAAAAATCGCGGTGCCACTGAGCGTCTATCTAAAGTACTTAAAACCGTCCGATGTTCGGGGCCGTGAAGTCGTGTGGATCGAAACCAAGAACGACGGCAACATTATCGTGCACGAGACGGGCTTGAAGGGGATGATCAACGTCACGCTTGATCCGAACGGCTATCTTGCGATGCGCAACCAGCGATACCCGATTACAGAAATCGGCATCGAGAACTTGGTCGTCAAGCTGATCGAAACTGGCACGCGAGACCGCCAGCACGGTGAATGCGAAGTCCAGTTCTATCAAAATTCAAAGATTGGCGAGACCGAATGCACCATGCTGGAAGTCTTGCACCCCGAGAAACGCGACCACTTTGATTTCTATCGTGCTCGGGTTTACTTCGACAAGCAGTTGAAGATGCCGATTCGTTACGAATCTTGGTCGTGGCCGACGAAACCCGGCGGCCAGCCCGTGCTAGAAGAGGAATACACGTACTTACGTGTTACCACGAACACGGGAATGACCGATCTGGATTTCGACATCAGCAACCCGGCGTATGACTTTCGCTAAACGTTCCGAACGGACCGCGTAGCGCTGCGAGCCGGGCCGAATTGTTAACCGCGTTCCTTAAGGAATACAAGCAAGTCGGCCATCTGCTGTGGCGTCACGTCTTTTTCGATCCCCTCGGGCATTAACGAAACATCGCTGACTTTGATCTGATCAATTTCGGCACGACCGATCGTTTGCTGTTTGCCTTCGGCCATTTTCAATACGACCGCTTCTGATGTCTCGGACACGATCAGTCCGTTGTACAACTGCCCGTCGGCAGTCAACACCGAGTACGCAGTGAATCGAGGTTCAACCTTGGAATTCGGGTCCAGAATATCGTAGAGAAGCGCGGGCTTGGATCGATTACGGGTATCCGTCAAATCAGGCCCCGCATCATGCCCGACGCCATCGACTCGGTGACAGGCAGCACAGATCCGAGTGAAAACTTTTTGGCCTTCGGCAACGCTGCCGGTTAGCGTCAACGATTTCTCGTACTCCTTTGCGACTTTTTGACGGTTCGACGAAACCGCACCGCCGAATAATGCACTCGCCTTTGCCTTGATCTGTTTGTCGGTGTGCTTTAGCAACCGGACGCGTTGATCAATGCTAAGTGCCGATTTGTTAATCTGCCCCGATTCCATGGCGGCAAGCGCCAAGTGAATCGAGCTGACGCGTCGCAGGATCAGGTCCAGGGCCATGCCACGCACCGCGGGGCCTAGTTCTGACCATCGTTCGATTGCGACCACCGAAGCGTCTTCGGTTCCGTTGCGGGCGAGCGCCTGCATCGCTGCCGTTTGAATCTCTACCGGCTGATCACTGGCGAGCAATTCCGACAGTGTGTCTTTGATCTGCGCGAACGAGCGATACGACAGCAGTTCGGCCGCAGCGGCGCGATCGACGATGTTGTGATCACGGTCCAGCGCGATCGCGTTGTGCTCTTCGAACACACCGTCAAGAACTTTTGCCGACTCGGCAAGCGACTTGGGAGGATTGGATGCTAAGCCGGCAAGCGTTAATTTGCCCAGTTCACCGCGGTATCGTGGCAGACCTTGACCAAGTCCACTGATCGCAGCAGCTCGCCACCAACCGTTTTCGCCAGCTTTCTCATCAAGCAGTCGAAGCAAGTCATCAAGTTCATCTTGGTCACCACGAGCCCCAACGATGGACGCCAAACGCGAAACCAACCCGATTCGCTCGGCATTTCCAACCGCAACAAATGATTCGGATTGCACAAGATGTCGCAAGATCGTGCCCGAACACGTTTTGGCAGAGGTCAATAAACCCTCTGCGAATGCGGCGTCCGATGCGTCACGAAGGGCAATTTTAGCGAGCAACGTTTTTGCTTGCTCGGACTCGCTGCCCGAAAGCGTCAAAGCGACCTGATACCGGACGCGAACATCCGAGTCGTCGGCCAAATTAGCGACGGCTTTGAAAATGGCCGCCAGATTCATTCGACCGTGGGCAAGTTTCAATGCGTCGATCCGCACCGCATGATTGTTGTCCTTTAAACAAGCGATGATGTCCTTGTTTCGCAGTCTCTCAAGACCGTCGAGTGTCCACATTGCATGCAGACGCGTGGTCGCCGCCGGATGATCGAGCAGCTTGCGAATTTTAAGAGCAGCATTCTTTGCGTCATTTTCGATCAACAACCGCTGACCGAGGAATTGTCGCCAGCCGTTGGGATCCGCCAACAGTGATACATAATCGTCAACGGTCTCCGGCGGCTGAAACGCTCGTGGTTTCGATCCCTTGGGAACAATCCGATAGATGCGTCCCATGTCGTCGCCGGCTTTCCAATCGTATTTCTCAACGATCTCTGGCGGAAAAAACTTGGGGTGCTCGACGAGTTTGCGATACATATCGGCCAAGTACATCGTTCCGTCCGGTGCGGTTGCCAGGCTTGCCGGTCGAAACCAAGTATCCTTCGACGCAATAAAATCGCTCTTGGGTTGAGCTCGTTCTGCCTTAAGCTTCACACCATCGGGTTGAATCACCGAACGCGTGACGAGGTGTCCGATCGGTTCGCACACAAACACGCTGTCGGAAAGTCCCTTGCCGAGCCCTGCTTCTGATTGCAAATCCCCCAGATAGGCAGTCGTTCCGCAGGCCGACGTGTGTGTCCCGACGTGCGAAAGATAATTACTTCGCATCACAGCCAGCGGATAGACCTTGGTGTCACCACCGGAAGGTGCAACATCGTAGTGTGCCGCCGAAACCGTGTGAAAGGGATTTCGATCGAGAACGTTTGGCGGCAAGAACGTCGTCATGATTGGATTGCGATTGGTGCAATAAAATCGGTTTCCCCACCGGTCGACGGTATTTCCGTATTGGCCAAGTCCGCTGTCAGATTCAAACGCCATCGTTTTCGGGTTGAATCGAAAGTCTTTGCGTGGCAATTCGACGGGGCTGTCAGGATTGTTAGCCGACGTGACTTCTCCGGGGCCATAATTCAGATAGACCCAGTTATCGATTCCCCACCGAGGACATCCGATTTGCATCTGCGCATGGGCGGGTTTGAAACCGTCAAAGAGCGTTTCGCGAACGTCGGCGATATGGTCACCATCGGTATCCTTCAAATACAGCACTTTCGTTTTCGCGCCAACGATTACGCCGCCGCGGTACGCCATGATGCTGTGCGCGAAATCAAGCTTGTCGGCGAACATGTGACGTTTGTCCGCTTTGCCATCGCCATCGGTGTCTTCAAGCATCACAACCTGCGATAGCGGCGGTTCGCCCGCGGGTGGCCCCATCGCGTAATCGCGATATTCGACGACAAACATTTGCCCCTTTTCATCAAAGGTGATCGCCACAGGATCAATCACCAGCGGCTCGGAAGCAAACAACTGAACCTCGAAACCAGGCTCGATCGTCAGCGCGGCCAATGAATCCTCTGGCGACGATGCGGGTTCCATTTCGTCGTTATCATCCCAGTGGCGGCCATGGCGCCCGCCCTCAATCACGTCAAGCGCCTTGGCTTGCATGACTTGTGGTACCGGCTTGGTGCCCTCGGGGATCTTGCCCCGCTCGCGTTGGCCACTGCCACGACGTTCGCCGTCACCCAGTTCGGCTTTTCCCTTTTCGGCCAAACGCGTCAGTCGGGCGACGACGTCCGGATGTTGGTCAGCGACGTTGTGTTCACAGGCAACATCTTCCACCACATTGAACAGCAGGTTCTGGGGCGGCAAGCTTCTAGAAAAGTGCGGATGTCGTACGTTCTGGACCGGCAGGAATAATTTCCAAGGACCACTGCGTACCGCCTGCAATTGCTTTAGATCGTAGTAATAAAATGCCTCATACGGTGTTTTCGCTTGCGGCTCGCCGTACAACAGGGGCGTGATGTCGTGTCCGTCAATCTTTCGATCCGCTGGTGGTTGTCCGCCGGCAAGATTTGCAAACGTCGGCAACAGGTCCATCGTGGTGGCCAATTCTTCGCAAACCGTTCCGGCCGGCACTTTGCCCGGTTGCCACACGATCGCAGGCACGCGGAACGCCCCTTCGGCCGTCGTATAGCCGCGTCCGTGAAGCGGACGGTTTGAACCACGGCTCAGGTTCTCGCGATCACGATCGATCGGCGCGCCGTTGTCGGACGTCCAAATCACAAACGTGTCTTCGGCGATCCCTAGCTCTTGCAATTGATCCAGCATCACGCCCATGGACCAGTCAAGTTCTTCGACCGAGTCGCCCCACGGACCGTTCTTGCTCTTTCCCTTGAACTGCTCGCTGGAAAACGGCGTTTTTGTACTGCCCGGCATGGCTTGCGGGAAATACAAAAAGAACGGTTCATCTTTGTGTTCAGCAATCCATTGCATCGCGCGTTCGGTATAGCGTTTGGTCAGCCCGTCACGGTCGCAAGGTGCCTCGATGACCTTTTCGTTTTCCATCAACGGCAGTGGCGGCCAAACCGACCCGTCTTGCCATGTCCGTGCGGTCATATCGTCGGAATAGGGAACGCCAAAGAACCAATCAAATCCTTGGCGGGTGGGTAAGAATTCTGGCTGATCACCCAAGTGCCATTTGCCGACGATCGCGGTTGCATAACCTTCATCCTTTAGCACTTCCGCGATGGTGACTTCATCGGGATTCAATCCGTACGGTGACAGCGGCCGCAACACCCAGTTATCACGTTCATTGAAATGCAGACCGACGCGTTGCGAATAGCACCCGGTCATGATGCTCGCTCGTGACGGCGTACAGACCCCGGCGGTCGCACAAAAGTGAGTGAACTTGCGTCCCTCTTTTGCCATGCGATTCAAATTCGGCGTGCGATGCAACGTCGACCCAAACGGTTCGATATCGCCGTAACCCAGGTTGTCACAGAAAACGATAATAAAGTTTGGCTTGCGCTGTTCAGCAGCTTGTGTCGGGCAGGCAACCGCAAGAACCAACGACGCTAACAACAAAATACCGTGGCGCTTCATTTCAGACTCAGGTGGGATGAATAGGGGCAGGGACACGCAAATCGATTAAGATCAAGTCGCGCGTCAGAAGCAAGGTTAGCTCCATTGAAACAATTCTAGTGTGACAAAGACTGCGATGTGTGTACGACTCTATCTATATTTAAAAGCCATTTGCTTTTTTTCTCTAGCTACTTTGCCGTTAACCGGTTGGGCGGTTGGAAAGCGCTCCATACTGCAATCCGCATTTTGTGAGACCGATATCACACCTGTAATTGGGATGGAACGCGGTGGCGGATACACAAAGAATTTTCACACGGTGCTGCACGATGCGTGCAAGGTCCGCGCGGTTGTGCTGGCCAGCGACACGACTTGCGTCGCGATAGTTAGCGTTGACGCGTTGCTAATTCGCCGCGAATTGGTGCAATCGGCAAGAAAACGGATCGCAGAAATAACGGGAATGGACGCGAACGCCATCTTGGTTTGCGCTACTCACTCGCACTCTTCCGGACCAACCGGACTTATCTATCCGGGGGACTTCGATCACGCTTCACCGGACGTTCAAACACTGGCTTACCAACGGTCATCCACCGCGAATCCTGATTACGTCAAACGTGTCGAGGAACAAATTGTCGCAGCCGTTGTCGAAGCGCACCGGCGCTTGCAGCCCTGCACCTACAGCGTCGGCACCGGACGCGAAGACAAAGTCTCTTTCAATCGCCGCATCCGGATGAACAACGGGATGACCCACACCAATCCGCGGCCTGGCAACCCGGCCTCATTGGGTTACGCCGGTCCGATCGATCCGGACGTTGGCGTGATCGGAATCTGGAATACCGACGGCAAGCTCTCTGGGTGCATCGTCAACTTTGCTTGCCACGCGGTCGGCAGCGCTCCGGTAATTTCGGCAAACTACATCTACTATATCGAACAAGTCATCCGTGGAACGTTTGGCGACGAATGTGTTGTCGTGTTCACAGCGGGCGCATCGGGTGATGTGACGCCAATCGACAACCTGTCTGAATTTGCGAGACGCGAATCCGAGGAACTGCAGCGTTTCGTCGGAGGTCGCGTCGGCGCAGAGACCATCAAAGTTTTGTTGACACAACCGCGCTGCGAATCTGCAAAACTAGGGTTCGCTTCACAGGTGAAAGAAATTGCAAGAAGGACACCGAGTCGCGAACGCGTCCACTCGGCGCAGGCGTTGTGCACACAGGAGCCTGCAGATGTGGGTAAGAACAAGTGGATACTGGCCAAAGAGATCGTCATCCTTGATGCCTTGATCGACAAACAGCCTGTCGCGGATGTCGAGATTCAAGCGATCCAAGTGGGCCCTGCGATCTTGCTCGCCAATCCGGCCGAGTTGTTCTGCGAACTTGGCCTGACGATCAAGCAACAAAGTGGATTTCCCGTCACGTTTCCCGTTACATTGGCAAACGGTTATGTCGGTTATATTCCGACCGAAACAGCGTTTGGGCCACGAGGCGGCGGATACGAAACGCGTCTAACCGCATCAAGCAATTTGCGAATCACGGCGGGAACCGAGATCGTTGCCGCATCGGTCCAGCTAGCCGGTCAATTAACACCGGACCGATTGCCCACGCGTCCATCTGCGCCACCGTACGGCAAGAATGCTTGGGAGTTAGGTGCGGCAGTGCCGGAATTGGATTAGGCTTACCGTCACCGGTGCCGCCATGGGGATCGGCATTGCGAAGGCCTAATCATTCTTCGACAGTTTGTCTTCAGCAGCGGGAACGGCATTGACGAAACATTGGGCTCTGATTGGCGGAATCGTCCTGGCCGTTCTTTTCGGCTTGGCAATGCATTTGTTTGGCCAAACCCCCGCCGCCGCATGGACGACGTCCGTTGTCGTCCTGTGCGCCACATGGTGGGTGTTCGAACCGGTTCCTATCCCCGTCACCTCGCTTGTCCCACTGGCGATCTTTCCACTAATCGGCGTCCTCGACGCGACCGACGTCGCCGAATCGTACGGCAGCCCACTGGTCCTGCTGATGCTCGGCGGGTTCATGCTGTCGGTCGCGATGGAACGCAGCAATACGCATCGTCGAATCGCGCTATCGATGGTGAAATTGTTTGGCGGCGGCGGCGGTCGAACACTGGTATTTGGTTTCATGGCGGCGTCAGCCTTTCTAAGCATGTGGATATCGAATGCCGCGACGACGCTGATGTTATTGCCGATCGCCATTGCGGTGGTCGACAAATCGCAGGATACCGCTTTGCAGGTCAGCTTGTTACTCGGCGTAGCCTATGCCGCCAGTATCGGTGGCATTGGAACCCCGATCGGAACGCCGCCGAATTTGGTATTCATGGCGCAAATGCAACGCGATACCGGATCCGCGCCAACGTTCCTGCAGTGGATGCGGTGGTCATTGCCGATCGCGATTGTGTTCATTCCCATCGCTGGATTTTGGTTAACCCGCCACGTCAAGAACGTCGAACAAATCAAGCTGCCTTCCGTTGGCCCGTGGCGGAGCGAGGAAATTCGGACGCTTGCCGTCTTTACCGTAACGGCGATTCTGTGGATGACGCGCAGTGAACCATTGGGCGGATGGAGTGCTTGGCTTGGGTTAGAGAATGCGAACGACGCCAGCGTCGCGTTGATCGCGGTTATCGCCATGTTCGTCATTCCCAGCGGAAACGAGGACGAATCAAAACTGCTCGATTGGAAAACGGCCTCGTCGATACCTTGGGGCATTTTAATTCTGTACGGCGGCGGCATTGCGATCGCAAAAGCGTTTGGTGAGTCAGGACTAAGCGAGACAATCGGGGCGAGTTTGTCGTCGCTTGCCACTGTACCAATCCTGATCATGGTCGCTGTCATTTGCCTTTCGGTGACTTTCCTGACCGAAGTGACCAGCAACACGGCGACCGCTACCTTGCTGATGCCGATCCTGGCGGCGGCTGCGATGAAAGCGGATATCGATCCGAAACTGATCATGGTCCCCGCGACGATCAGTTGCAGCTTTGCCTTCATGTTGCCGGTTGCAACGCCGCCCAATGCAATCGTGTTCGGTAGCGAACGTCTGACCATCCGGACCATGGCACGCGAAGGATTCTTGCTGAATCTTATCGGCGTGGTCGTTGTCACGGTGATCTGTCTGCTGACGTTCGGTCGGTAAAATCATCGATGAGAAAAATCCGCGGCTTCCGCGTGCGCCGACGCTAGGGCCGCAAGCGCGGAAACGCTGATTTACACGAAAGCCCGACCTCACATGGGCAGTGGTTCGCCGTCGTCGATCAACCATCGATCTTGCGCATCGACAAAATGCATCAATCCACGCAGCGCAAATAGCCGGCTGCTCCGCATCCGGATTTCAACCCGAATGATTTTGCCT
This sequence comes from uncultured Pirellulaceae bacterium, assembly GCA_963975425.1. Classification (GTDB taxonomy): domain Bacteria; phylum Planctomycetota; class Planctomycetia; order Pirellulales; family Pirellulaceae; genus CAXBGS01. The sequence goes on along the minus strand of CAXBGS010000015.1, from coordinate 168,547 downwards.
AAGAGGTCTTGCAGCTTGCCGTTTTTCCAACTCAACAAGAATCGAATTTGGTCGTCATGCTTCAGCACCGCGAAATCCTCGAACGTGAATCCTTCGATTGGCCGGCTTTCGATATCAGTCAATTGCACCAGCACTTCGCCCGTTGGTGCCGACGCGTTCATCTCGATTGCTTCGGAAAGTAACACCAGCGGCCTTGAAATGAACCGTCCCCAATCGCCGGACGATTCAACCCGCATCAGACCGTCCCTTCGCAACGTGTGCAGCAGAATCGACGCATTATCCGTCATCCCCAACTTGCGTGCTTCAGAACCGCGCCCATGTGGCAGACGCGTTGCGGCCGAATAAAATCGTAATTCGTCGTCCGTTTCAACCATCGACGACGTTTGAATCGCGCCACCGCCGTGTTCGTCGGGTGCGTTGCGCCCAATGAACGTGCTTCGAACACCTCGGGAAAACCGCATCCCATCATCACTGAATGCTAATTGGCAATCGACGGCACCCACAAAGCGATTGAACCCGCGATTGGGTTCCGTCGATTGCGGATGAAAAACCCAAGGCAATCCGACGTAGCCATCCCCGTAAGGAAACACCGGCATACCGTAGAACTCGATCAGTTCCCGATCCATCGCGTCGGGCTGCATCACGAGTGCTGGCCCCGACCAATCACGAAAGTCTTGCGTGGATTGAATGCACTGGCGACGGTCACCCCAGCCGGGGCGAACCGTCATCACATGCCGATTTGTATGCCGATTATAGAAGCCAAAAATCGGCGGCTCAGGGTGCCAGTCCTGAGCGGACCAGCGCAGGTCACGTCGCTCGTTCCAGTTCAATCCGTCTTTGGATACAAGTGTAAAGTCATCCACAAGGTACTTTGTGGTTCCTCTGCGGTGGGCAATGTCGTGCCATCGATGATCGGCATCACCGCGAGCGATACGTGTCACATCGTCGCCGCGTTGATGCACAAATAGTTTGTACTGGAAACCATCAGTCACAGTCGGATCGACATACACGCTGCCGCCGCTGCCGCCCGGCAGGGTAAAGACATGATTTACCGCGATTTTCTTGCCGGCCGGGACAATGTGATCCGCCCGGACTGGCGTCCAGTGCAAACCATCATCACTGTCGGCGACCATGATGCGCAGCGGTTTCCATGCAGCCGAGTACCACATCCGCCACCGCCCGGCGTTCGGGTCGTGCTGCACGGTTGGCCATGCGGCGAGCGGACCGATATTTGGCTCGGCAAAAGTTGCATCTGGGCGCCACCGCGGCGCGCCTTGCTTCAGCGTCAGACTATCGAACTGATCAAATCGCCAAAGGTCATGAAAGTGCCATACGCGAACCGTGTCGCTGGACAATCCGCTCGGTGGCGTCGAATCCTTGCCCGCAACTTGCGTGGCCGCGGCCGCACGAATGCTTGCCGCTCGTTCGAAAACGACGAGACTTGAGATGCCGGCGAGTCCGGCACGGTTCAAAAAAACGCGGCGTCGCATCGTATTGCCCGTGGAACCAGAACGAATGATTGGGGTTTGCTAATGCGTTGAGTCTAGACGATCCACGACGTCCCATCATCAAAAAGAGTCCGAATCAGCAGGGGTTCGAAATTTTGCTGAACGCATGCGGATTCATGCTGCATCCCAACGATCTAGTCTTTCACCTCCGTTGCAAGAATCGGCTTGGGCGAGTGTCGCCACGTGCCACTGCTGCTGAATTGTTGCCAGCCCCAAGTCAGCCAACGCAACAGGGCCGTAGCCAACCAAAGAGCCCAGAAAAGCATCAACATACGATAAAACCACACTGAAATCGAAAGCACAAATGTGCTTGGTAGTTCGGTTCCGCTGCGTGGCTGAAACCATCGCAAGTCAGTCCCACGTGAGCCGTTACCCACAATGAACATCTCGGGATTGCCCAATAATCCCTCGCCGACGACCACGACCAAGATCGCCAGGGCAGCAAACGTGACGAGCACGATGAATAACTGCAGCGAATTAAACGCCCATGGACGAAGTTCACTTTGATTTTTACCTCGCCAGGAAAGCAAAAATAGCCATCCGACCACCACCGCGGCCGCGACTAAGTGGATTTGGGTCAGACCTATCACGAGTAATACCCACTCGAAACGTCCGATCGGGGACGCGGGTATGCTGCCCAAGGCGAGCGCCGCAAGGATCGCGACGATTAGAATCGACCAGAAACGGACGGCCGGTCCTCGCAACGGCCCATCGGTCCAGAGGATCCAACGGTTGTCGGGAAAACTCATTTCCGATGTCACGTTCGAAGCTTCGACCGGCAACACCACTCGACTAGCACGAACAACCGGATCAATTTCCTCGGACGTCCGCCACTCTAACGCAATCCGCTGTTTCCCGGTTCGCGTCGGAATGATCAGGTCCGCATCATATCGCTGAACCGGAATCGGCTCGTCATTCATCGTCAAAAGAAAGACGTCGGCCTCGGGGTCCAGCTGCACCACAAAATCGCTAGCCAAACTGCACTCCAGGTCCAACAACAGCTTATTCGTACGACGACGGCTGCCAACCGATGTCTGGTGATTTACATTTTGTACGGTCATCACGTCGCCGGTCACAGCGACGGGACGACTGAAGTTCAATTCCACCGTTTCGCCGGGCCAAGGATGCCAAACAGGGATCAAGTCCTTTTGCTGTGATTCAAAAATGGGTGGCAATCCGTTGATCGCAACATTCCAGACGGGCGAGGTGATCAGGTGCCAGCGTTCGACCCACTGATCCGTTTGCGCGGCTGATAGCTCGACGTTTTTGCCTAGCGGCAGCTCGCTGTCCCAAACCGATGTGGTCTGTGTGGCACCTAATCGCACGGCTATCGATCCATTCTCGACCTCGCGTCCAGACGACAGCACACTTTCATCTGGCAACAAAGGGATGTTGACGGAAATTGCTTTCCCCGGGGATGAGAGCCGCGTGACGTGTGTACGAACTTTTGCCGTCAGCCCCATTTCGATGTAGCGGTCGATTGACACAATGGCGTTGAAGTCGCTGCGGTCATAGGCTGCCTGTTCATCGGTAATGGCGCGTTCCTTGGCAAAGAACACTTGCGAATCGGGAACGCCGTCGCGGCCAACACCGGTGACTTTCCAACCGGGTGCATCGATCGAGACATAATGGGGACTCAGGTCGAATGTCCATTCCCATTCCGCTTGACTCGGTAACAAGCCTTTAACGCTGACCTCATGAATGCCCTTGGGGACCAACACCCATAGATATCCGTCGCGTCGACTGACCAAAACTTCCTCGTCGGAATCCACCGTCACCGACACAGGCGACCAATCCGTCAGGCGGCCCGGCAAGGGCACGGCAACATCGATCGCCGCGTGAACTTGCGCCGTCATTTGCAGTTTGTTCTCGTCGATAGACAACTGAACCGACGGAATTTCGGCCGCATTGGGATACACATCGGGAGCAGCAAGCAATCGCGTGCGCAGCGCCTGTAGCATCTGCGGATCGGGCAGCTGAGCATGCGCGTCGACACCGACAAAACAGGTCGCGATCAAAACCGCCCCCGCTGCGGCGGGCTTGAGACTGAAACGCCATCGCTTGGGTCGTTTCTCACCGGCCTTTCCTTGGCTCGATCGCATTAAGATCGCAGCCAACAACATCAACAACCCAAGACGAATGGTTGAGAGAATCCGATGCTGCGAAAGTGAAATCAATATCGGCTGAATGGTTTGCTGTGAAGCGACGGGGCCGTTCCAGGAACACCGGACGTCGTTCCAATGCCAAAGTGGTTGCGCCGGTCCGGTTTGGATTCGTGATTTCGGATCATGAAAGAGATTTGACGTGTCAAAGCGAGACTTGCCGCGTTGCTGCGACGGCTTCACAAGACCTGTTTGGTCGATTCGGTCGTAAGATGCAACGACCGACTCCGCGACGTGAACGTTGCCAGGCAATTCCAGCATGCTGCGCGTGCCGTACGACATTCCTGTCGATTCCAGTTGCGGATAAATCACGCTTTGCGCTTGCATCGCGATAAAGGGGACCAAGCACAGCAGGAGAATTCCGATCGCGACGTACTTCCATACCAACACCCACCGTTTCGCGGCACCGTCGCCGACAACGCGCAGCAACGCGATCGGCATCAAGAGAAACAACCACGTGAAACGAGGTGACCCCGGTTCATGATACGCCAATCCAAACGCGACTAACGCGACCACGCCAGCGGATGGTCCAAACAGGCGGAGCACTGCGAGGGAAAAAATCAGCAACAAAAACAAGTCCAACAGCGACCATGCCGTTAACCAGTCGCCGCGGACTTGGTCCGCACCAAAGACGGCGAATGCGCGCCATCCCGGCGGCAATGTCATCGTCACTTGCAGCGTCTCGGCGTCGGCCTGCCATCCGGTCGCCGCGAGTTCGGACGTACGCTGCACCCGCCCGATCGCCTCCATTGAAAGGTCGCGTTCTCGGATTTCCACGCCGCGATTGCCGGTAATCGGATTGGCAGTGATCAGCTGGCCTTCGCCGTCAACTCTAACCGCACCCAGTTCATGGCCGTCGGAAACATCCAGCCGCCATATTTGCTGCATCGATCCTTTGATAACGTCTTGATACGTCATCTCTCGTCCATCTTCGTCCAACCAGAATCGGCGATCAATGGTCAAGCCTTCGTGACTTTGATCGCCCATCCCTCTCATTTTTTCGACCAGCCGAAATGTCTGATCGGTTTGCCACCGATAAACCGGTAACGTGCGCCACTTGGTCGGGAAAGTCGTCTGCGTAACATCGACAACCGAGAGACCGTCGATCTGCGATACCCGGAACGACGGATCGGTTTGCAATCCAACCAATTCGAAATTGGCGATCGGTTCGGCTTCATCGGCATACTGAAACGCGTCCACGTCAGTCGTCCGAAATGCATGCACGAGAATCTTCCACTTGCCGGCACGCACTTGCGCCTTCATCTGCCCGCGTTCATCGACCGCAACAGGAATTTCACTTTCGACCGTCGACAATTGCCATCCCTTGGGCAAAATCCATCCGAGCGACTCCTCGCGACTTTTTCCCGAGACGGTCAGCTCGATTTCCGTTCGCAACCAAAGCGGAATACCGTCTTCGATCACGCGATAAACCTGGACGTTCAGCAGGTCCTTGTCTTGAGTTTCCTTTCGTGTTCGTTTCAACCAGAGATTTCCGTCGGCATCCCAGGTCGCGTCGGACCGATCGACGCCGTCGACGTTCAAGTCAATCATGCCGACTTGCGGCGGAATGGCGATGCGCTGTGGCATGTCCGCCCAGCGAAACTCACCTGAAAGCACATGCGATCCGGCGTCCAACTTGACTGAAGGTTTGCCATCGTGCAGGACCACGACCATCGGCTGGTCGCCTGACTTGACATTCATTGGCCAGACTTTTTTCGTGCCTGACAGGGGAACCCACGACTCCTCAAACACTCGTACGTCCATTTTCCACTGCCCCGACTGTGCGTCAGCGGACAATTCGAGACGTGACGGCCAAAAACACATCGGCTCGGCGGCGCTGCTATACAGCGTCGGACAGTCACGATGCTCGACGTCCCAAACGGCCCATTCTTTCCACGGCTGAAGCGGTTCGGGGATTTCATCACCGCGGCTAGGCATGGTCATCGCACAGCCGCTGAGGACCAATGTCGCGAAACCTATCAATCGCCAAGCAAAACCGGGTACCGCCGAGTGAACCATCTCAATCACCATTGCCCCGAAAACAAACGAACAAGCGAAGAAATCAACGAACGGATAGACCCCGTGTGATTAAGACCCCGCGTGATGCCGAACCTTTCGCCTACTTGGGCACCAGAGCCCGATCTCGGCCCGATGTGATGCGCAAAAACGGCATCGAGGCAAAGTTTGTGCCGAAAACATGGCTCAACTTGCGCAAAGTTCGCGTTCGATGGCGATCCGGTCAGCAGAAAACGATCAAGCGTGAACGAGATTCCGGTATACACACACGATGGCGAGGGAACGCTGAACCGCTAAGTCAGATTGCTAATTCAGACTGAATGGCGGGGGAAATTTATCATCCGGAACGGCCGGGTCTTCCAACGCCGTTTCTTGAATCGAAACTGAATGCAGCTGAACGCTTCCGCTTTGCAGAAGCGTGACGAGTTGGCTCGCGCGGGCATCGACATCGGGCTCGGCCAACAGTTGCAACTTTTCTTCGGGCTCGAACGGTAATGTGTATGCGATGATGTCCGTGATCGGACCGAGCCCCATTTGCCCTGCCATCAGCTCATGCAGATTTTTCTGCACGTTCGCGGATGCCGGAATGATCGATCCGAATGCCTCCAGTAATTCGTGTTTCAAGTCGCGTCGTTTGTCGGCACCGCTGGGCGGATAGATATCCGAGTAGGGTTCCACTTCAGCGATACGAAACGGCCGTCCCGCATCAACTTCACGAATGATCCTCGCCCGTTTGGCACCGACCAACAGAATGTTGTGCCGGTCGTCTTCCAATTCGGCGTGCGAAACGATGCGGCCGATGCAAATGGTCGATGCGACCGGCGGTTGATTGTTGACCGTATCGGTAATTCCTCCGGTCAACGTGGTCACAGCGATCAACTCGTCCGTTTCCAAAGCTTCCGCGAGCATCTCGCAGTAACGAGGCTCGAACACATGCAGGGGCTGCATCGCATGCGGAAAAAGAACCAACCCCGGCAACGGAAACAGTCGAACCCGACCGTCAAAGTCATCGGGAAGCTGCGTCACACTTTCGAGGTCGTCCATAGACTTGTCGATCGATTAGGAAGAAAAGCTATCCTCGCGTCACCGCGAATGGTCGGCTGCAACTATCGAAACAGACGATCAATCGTCACTTGAAAACATCATCATGATTCGCAGCACATACCAAAAAAGTAACACAACCGATGCGAACAAGGCTAGCGAAGCGGCAACATGTTGGCGTGTGTCGTAATGGTGCAAAACGTTCGACGTGTCATACAAAATGTACGCCGACGCAAGCGCGACCATCGCTGCACTGAACCAAATCCCCAGCGAAAACCCCATGAGAACTCCTGCGGCGATCGCTCCCATCGCGACGATTCCGCCCAACGCCAGATATTTTCCCCAGCCCGACAGGTCAGTTCCGGTGACAAAAACGAACGCGGTAAGTCCCGCAAAAACGAGCGTCGTGATCATGGCGGCCATGATGGGTAATTGCGGTTCACCCATCACACTGATGCAGATATACAGCATCGGCAACAGAATGACGGCCTCGGCAACGATATAAAGCCCAAGCCCGGCATATTGAATTCCCGATGACCGGCCGCTGTTAGCCCAGGAACGCGCCATCCAGCTGACGGCCATAAACGCCCCCAGAACGATCAGCCATCCGTAACCGCTGGTCATGGTGGCAACCAAATTTTGCATCGTGGCTGCCGGCACGACGCTAAATAGCACCGCTTCTAACGCGATTAGCGCCAGCACCGCGCCCGTCAAATGCATATACGTGCGGCGAATAAAGCCAGCTCGTTCTGATTCTTCGGCAAATGCCGCTGGTACCGCGTTTTGGTTGACGGAATACGGGTTCACTTGGCTCACGGGATTGCCCACCTTTCGTGTGACGAAAACGCGTCTGACTCTTCAAGCGACTCGACAAAGTCGCCGCAATGCAACACACCAACAATATACCCCTGAAATATCTGACGTGGGATGGGAATAGTTGTTGGCCAAATGATTGACAATCTGGGTGCGACTATCCGACAATTATATCACTCGCTTACGGCGGGTTTTGGATACGCAGCCGACCACTGGATTGACGGACAGAAAATGCTTCTTTCGGGTTTGGAGATTCAGCGGCGTCAAAAAGACGAGCTCTTGATCGAACCGTTTGATCCCGAGCGGCTTAACCCCAACGGATACAATTTATCGTTGCACGATGAATTGTTGGTGTACGAAGAGGTTGTGTTGGATGCGGCTGCGCCAAATCGATACCGTCGCATCGAAATTCCGCCAGAAGGCATCACGCTGCAGCCGAATATGCTGTATCTGGGGCGAACGGTCGAACACACCGAGTCGCATAATGTTGTGCCAATGATTCAAGGCCGCAGCTCGCTGGCACGTCTGGGATTGTTTATCAATCCGGGCGGCAGCCTAGGTGATGCCGGATATTGCGGCACATGGACGCTGGAAATGTATTGCGTCCAGCCTGTTCGCATCTACGCGGGCATGGAAGTCTGTCAGATATTCTTTTTGCAGACCACCGGTGAATGTGCGAAGTACACCAGTGATAAATATCAAAACAGCAGCGATATCTGCCCAAGTTTGATGTACCGCGAATTGGGCGGTGACGATCGCGATACTCAGTTGGAATTGAATTTCGACGAATTGGTTCGCGGGGCGAAATAGCACGGCCCACATCAGGCAGTCCGACCTGATGCGGTCCCGTTGTGCCAAATGGGGCTAGTTCGACGCCGTGTCCGATAACGCATCGATGACGCGCTGCATGTCTGCGGGGATCGGCGCCTCGAAAGTCATGTCTTTTCCGGATTGCGGATTCTTGAAAGTCAACCGCTTCGCGTGCAGCGCTTGTCGCGACAGAATGACATTATGGTCCGGCCCATCGGGTCCATCGCCCGACCGCTCGCCGCCCATCTTGGTCATCAGCATCGTCCGCGTGATTTCTGCGTGACCGGCGTACAAGCGATCGCACAAAATCGGACAACCGATGTGCGCCAGGTGAACACGAATTTGGTGCGTGCGCCCTGTCTTGGGTTTCACATTGACCAAGTTGACGCGACCAAACCGTGCCGCGACTTCGTAGAACGTAGACGCTTCACGACTGGTGGGGTGATCGGCGCGGATCGCTTGTTTGTCGCGCTGGTAGGGATGCTTTCCGATCGGGGCATCAATCACGTCACGGTCTCGGTCCATACGGCCGGCGGTGATCGCAAAGTATTCCTTGGTGACTTCGCGGTCATGCCACTGTGCGGCCAAGTGCATGTGCACGGCATTGGTTTTCGCGACGACAATCACACCGCTTGTATCGCGATCGAGTCGATGAACAATCCCCGGTCGCGTGGGGCCGCCAACGTCCGACAGTGACTGAAACCGATAAGCCAGTGCGCTGGTCAGCGTTCCGCTCCAGTTTCCACGAGCCGGATGCACAACCATCCCTGCCGGCTTGTTGACGACGACGAATCCGTCATCTTCGAACAAAATATCCAGTGGAATGTTTTCCGGAACCGTATCATCCGACGTCGGCTCGGGCAAACAAAACCGAATTTGTTGTCCGGGACGCAGTTTCAAACTGGGGCGGACGACGCGACCATTCACCGTCGCACCGTCATTCTGAACCGCCTCGCGAATTTGAGTGCGGCTGTATCCGTCGCAGGCGGAGGTCAGGAAGAGATCAATGCGCTGTCCCTCGGCCGATTCCGGGACAACGAACTCGCGATAGACATCGTCGTCGTTGACTTCGTTGTTGGATTCGACCGGGCCATCGTCCTCTGAGTCGCTCACTCGTCGTCCGACTTCGAATCCGATGAATCGTTTGACGTGCTCTCGGTGTCGTCCGACGCGGCTGATTCGCGGTCGCCTTCGTCTTTTCCATCGCCACCTTGGTCGGTTGACTCGGCGGGATCCGCATCGTCATCAGCAGCGGCTTCGGCATTCGCACCATCGGCCGGCATTTCCAAGCCGCCGTCGGCTAACGGTGCAGACTCGTCCTCGCTGGTCAAACCTTCATCCAAATCGGGCAATTCAACATCAGGCGTGTCCGAGAGCGACGATCCGGTTGGCAACGAAGGCGGCAACGTTGGATCGGCCGGGGCAAAATCCTGCTCGGCGAACCATTCGACAAAGTCTTGTGTTTCGGGCGATTCCAGCGATTCGATGCGGCGTCGAGCCAACGCAACCATTGATTCGGACTCATCCGCATCAACGGTTAGCTTGTATTCGCTGATTGCTGTTTCGACTTCGCCAAGTGCTTCGGAGGCTCGTGCCAGCCCAAAGTGAGCACGCGAGCGGATGATTCGATCATCGCTGCTTGCCAAGGCCGAGTTGTATGCCGCCCGGGCTTCGCGAATCGAATCTTCCGCTGCGGTGCGATCGACAAACAACGACTGCATCGCTTGGGTCAACAGCGAATTGCCTTCGTAAAGTTTTGCCCACGCAGCCGCCGAAGTCGTGGGATACGTTGCCGCGATCTGTGACAGGTCGCTGGGGTCTTCGGACATCGAAGCATCGATCAGCGCGAGCGTCGCGTCGCTGCGATCCCCCGAAGACTTGCTTTGATACAGTGCCAACGCGATCACGCCCAAAACGACGGCGCCAACAACGACCGCGATCAGCTTTGAATAGGGCTCGATGGCTTTGTTGACGCGAGCCAAATGAGCAGCCAACTCGTTTTCTTGCAGTTCGTGACGCCGGTCGCTGTTCATAAAATGTTCGATTTGCTTGCCGAAGTGGGTAAGAGGTAGCCCGGAAGTATAGAAATTGACGGAACTTAGCGTCAATAGACTCAACTCAACCTTTGTGAACTCGTCGGCAAGTACTTGGGCTCAACCTCACGTATCTGTCCCAGTCCCCCGCAATTCACTGCGAATTCCGACCCGATTTGCAAGATATCGAATGAAGATCGTTTCCGAACCCGGTTATCGCTCGATCGAGAGCCGACTGCAGCGGCATCCCACGAGACGGCCGCTAGGGAGCAACCGCGTGTTGTTTTAGCTCCTCGAGCGATGCGAATTCTAGCGCCGACATATGAGTCGCTTCCAGCACAACCGCCGGAGCCATTCCCGCGTCAAACGCTTCTTTCCAGCGTGCCGCGCACAGACACCAACGATCGCCTGGCTGCAGCCCCGGAAATTCGAACATGGGATTCGGCGTCGATAGGTCGTTTCCTCGCGATCGGCTGAATTCCAAAAACTCGGCGGTCACCTGCGTACAAACGACGTGCAGCCCCGCATCGGAAGCCCCCGTATTGCAGCATCCATCGCGGTAAAATCCGGTCATCGGCTCGGTGCTGCAAACAGCCAACTCACCGCCGAGGACGTTTTTGCCGAGAACGCGTTTTCCAGCCATGTTTTTTCGCGGGTCGAGGAGGACAAGGGAAAAGTCAAAGAGCGTGTCGGTCACGTCATCCGACCTCAGGTGATTCTAGAGTGTAAAGCAATCGATGAGGGTTGCTGAACCTACCGGAATCGAAATGGTTCGGCGGGCGGGCACGCCCGATGCATGTTGATTTGACGCTCGATGCACCGTGATACGCCTCGAGGGCGCTCATTGCCGGCGGATCGAATCAGCGGCGGGACCGAATCGGCCGCGAATACAAAAACACGTCGATTCGTTATGATGAACGTCAGTATCTCTTGTTTCACCACGGACAGCCACCTCCTGCTAACCGATCGAACATGGACGCGATTTTTCGAGATTTGACGGATCCACAGCGTGAAGCCGTTCAACATGTGGACGGTCCCCTTTTGATCTTGGCGGGCCCAGGCAGCGGAAAGACTCGAGTCGTCACACACCGCATCGCCAATATGTTGGCACGGGACATCCCGTCCTGGCAGATTGCGGCATTGACGTTCACGAACAAAGCCGCCGATGAAATGCGACAGCGCGTCGAAAAGCTCGCGCCCGGACATGGCGTCTGGATGGGAACGTTCCATCGGTTCTGCGCACAGTTGCTGCGACGTTACGCGACGATGGTCGGACTGAAGGAAAACTATTCGATCTATGATTCCTCCGACGCCAAGCAAGCAATGAAACGGGCGATCGTCGCCGCCGGCGTTTCGACCAGTCACATTTCACCCGATCAAATCGCCAACGCAATCAGCCGCGCCAAGAATCGCTTGGTAACGCCTGACATGTTCGAGGGTCAGTCGCTGCGTTCAGGCGACCAGATCTCCGCTCGCGTGTACCCGGTCTATCAACAACAGTTGTTAACGGCCAACGCGGTGGACTTTGACGACTTGCTGCTGCACGTCGCGGTCTTGTTACGCGAGAATTCCGAGATGCGTCGCGAACTTGACCGTAAATTCAAGTACATCATGGTCGACGAGTACCAGGACACGAACCTTGCGCAATATGCGATTGTGCGGGCCTTGTCGATCGAGCACCCCAACTTGGCCGTCACGGGCGATCCGGACCAATCCATTTACGGCTGGCGAGGCGCCGACATCAACAACATCCTGGACTTCGAAAAGGACTATCCCGACGTCCAGACGGTTCGATTGGAACAAAACTATCGCAGCACACCGAATATCTTGCGCGTCGCCGACCAATTGATCCGGCACAATCGACGCCGAAAGCAAAAACAACTGTTTACCGACAACGAAGAGGGCAACCCGGTCACGCTGCGTTTGTTCGAAGACGGATATCAGGAAGCCGATGGGATCGTTGATGAGATTGTCGCGTCGATCGCGAGCGAAGGAATGCGGCCGAGCGATTTTGCCATCTTCTGCCGAATCAACGCGCTGACCCGCTCCTTGGAACATTCCATGCGGCGACGCGGGCTGCCCTATCAAATCGTCAACGGGCTGGAATTCTATCAGCGCAAAGAGATCAAGGACCTGCTGGCTTATCTGCACTTGATCAACAACCCGAGTCACGACGTGGCTTTGATGCGTGTCATCAACACTCCCACGCGGGGAATTGGGGCAAAAACGATTCAGCGCGTTCGCGAACACGCCGATGCGAACCATATGCCGATGCTGGACGCGGTCCGCCAAGCAGATCAAATCGAGGGATTGCAAAAACGTGCCGTCACCATGCTGCGGAAATTCATCGCCATCTATGATCGGTTGGCGATCAAGGCGACCGCTCCGCTGGAGGACTTGCTTCGATACCTCGTCGAAGAGATTGATTACGAGTCGTTTCTAGAAAAAACGTCCGACGACCAACAAGATAATGACCGAATGGCCAATGTGGATGAACTGATCACGGCCGCGGTCGAGTTCGACCGACAGCATCCCGACGATGGATCCCTTGAGGCGTTTCTGGAACAAGTCGCGTTGGTGTCCGATACCGACGCATTCGAAGAGGACAGCGACCGTGTCACGATGATGACCCTGCACGCGGCCAAAGGACTTGAATTCCCGTTCGTCTACATCATTGCGGTGGAAGACGACTTGTTGCCGCACGCGCGATCGAAGGGGTCCGAAAATGAGTTCGAGGAAGAACGAAGGTTGCTGTTTGTCGGCATCACTCGCGCCATGCAACGGCTGCAACTGAGTTGTTGCAAGCGGCGGGCGGTCCGAGGCGACGTGCGTCCGGTAATCCCAAGCCCATTCTTGAACGAATTGCCATTAGAGGAACTCAAACGCATCGAGTCGACCGTAGAGCGTGAATGGTTCGACGACGATGCATTTGACGAGCCGGATTCCTGGGACCTGCCCGACGTGACACAAGTCAACGAGGCGACCGAAGACAACGCGGAATTCGCGATCGGGCCGAAGGTCGAAATTGATGACGACGAAATCTCGCAGTTGCCCGACGAAGAACGCGCCGCGCCCCAGCCGAAAAAGAAGTCCGTGTTGACGGCCGAACTGAGAACGGCGTCCGAAATGCTAAACCAGGGCGTGGTTTCGCTGAATGTGTACCAGGAGGGTACGTTGGTCAAACATGTCGAGTATGGCGAGGGAACAATTCTGTCGGTCACCGGTCGTGGCCCAAAGCGTACCGCGAAAGTCCAGTTCGCCGACGGAGAATACAATTTTCGGCTCGCTTTTGCCAAGCTGGAAGTGCTGAACACCTGACACGCGCCGGCCGATGCGCGTAAATTATTCGCCAGAGACGTGTCGGTCGGCTGTTGCTGCCACCCCGCGATTCATTCAAGTGCCCAGCGATGGGCCGATAACGCCCGCGGCAATCGTCAGCGAAGAATACTGCCGGTAATGCCGCCAACCCATTCCAGCATATCATCCGCGGCCGAGAATGCTTGAGCCGCCTTACCTACACAAACCACGATTGTTCTGCGAACGGAAAAAACATGGCGACCGAAACGTTTGGTGAAACCGATGCAAAAGTCGGCGTGATCATGGGCAGCCGCAACGATTGGGAAACCATGAAAGCGGCCGCCGATATCCTGGACGAGCTGGAAATTTCAAACGAACGCTTGGTCGTGTCCGCCCATCGTACGCCACAGCGTATGTTTCAATACGCCTCGGGCGCCGCCGCACGCGGCATTCAAGTGATCATCGCGGGTGCTGGTGGTGCGGCACACCTGCCAGGAATGGTTGCATCGGAAACCACGTTGCCCGTGATCGGCGTTCCCATCCAAAGCCGTGCACTGCAAGGACTCGACTCACTGCTGTCGATCGTCCAAATGCCAGGCGGGATACCTGTCGCCACGATGGCAATCGGCAAAGCCGGTGCAAAAAATGCGGGTCTGATGGCAGCTCGAATCTTGGCGCTCGCAGACCCCGCACTCACGTCGCGGCTTGAATCATTTATCCAGTCCCAATCCGACGCGGTCTTACAGTCCGCCGACCTTTCCGCGGTCGACAACTAACGAACGTAACGCCAATCGGCTTCGATTTTCGATCCAACGAGCAGGTTCCGATAGGCAAGCTGTGCCGAGCAAACGATGAGCAAAACAACAGAAATCGACATGCGAAGTAATGCCAGTTGTACCGCAACGACCGAGACGACGATGAACAAGACGATTCTGCCGGGCGCGACGATTGGCATGGTCGGCGGCGGACAACTTGGACGAATGTTCGCGATCGCAGCAGCACAGATGGGATATCGCGTAGTGATCTTTTGTCATGACGCCCAGTCACCGGCCGCACAAGTTACCGGTTCCGCGGTGGTTGCCGAAATGGATGATCACGAGGCAGTGGATCGGTTCGCGAAGCAATGCGACGTGATTACCCTCGAGTTCGAAAATATCTCTGCCGACACGATCGCAAGGTGCAGTCGCTTCGCGCCCACATATCCAGCCGCATCGGTGCTAGCGACGGCGCAAGATCGAGCCGTCGAAAAATCAACGCTTCGCGACGCGGGTCTGCCGGTCACGCCATTCGTTGAAATCAGCAACTCCGACGAGCTATCGACCGCCGCAGAACAACTAGGTTGGCCGATGATCGTCAAGACTTGTCGCAGTGGCTATGACGGAAAAGGTCAATATCGAGTCTCATCACCTGGCGATGCCGATCAGGTCGCATGGGACACGACCGATCGTTGGGTCGCCGAAAAATTCATTCCATTCCAGTGCGAAATCTCTGTGATCGTGGCACGTACAGCGGATGGCCGGTCAAAGTGTTTCCCCGTTTTCGAAAACGATCACCGCAATCACGTTTTAGATGTTTCCATTTCGCCGCCAAGCATCGATGCGGCACTTGCAGATCAAGCGGCGTCGATCGCCATCAGAGCAGCCGAAACACTTGGCGTTGTCGGCTTGCTATGCGTCGAAATGTTTGTGATCACCGACGAGTCCGATGGTAACACAACGTTGGTGATCAACGAAGTCGCGCCGCGCCCGCATAATTCCGGCCATCTGACAATCGAAGCATGCTTGACCAGCCAATTTGAACAACATGTTCGCGCCATCTGCGGTTTGCCACTCGGTGAAACAGACTTGGTCGCGGGTGCGGCGGCGATGGCCAACTTGCTAGGCGATGTTTGGACACCAAATGAGCCGCCACCCTGGGACAGTGCTTTAGCGATCAAGGGCGTCCGACTCCATCTGTACGGCAAAGCCACCCCCAAGGCGGGACGCAAGATGGGACACCTGACCGCAACCGCAGCCACGGCGAGTGAGGCCAAAGAACGTGTGGTCTCTGCTCGCAACGCGCTACGAAGGTAACGCGATTTCCGCAACGTTGCACTTCACAGACAGCTCATGCCATCGGGCATCGACACTGCCCTTCGCATTTGACCACTACGATGCGGTTTGCGATTGGGGCTGCGTTTTCCAAAAGTACTGAAAGACGTGCTGGGCTAACACGTACAGCACGATCGCGGTAACGATGCCTGATGCGTCGGCCAAGACGTCCATCCAATCGGGGTGACGCCGCGGGACGAATTGCTGGGTGTACTCATCAATGCCGGCGTAACATAGTGCCAAAATGGCGATCCGCCCGAATCGCAACCAGCGGGGCGCTGGTTTGCTGACGTAACAGAGAAAGAACGTGAGCCCGAAAAATGCGCCGAAGTGCAAGACTTTGTCATTAATCTTCGGCGCCGCATCCGGCACATCGGGAATGTGCGTGCCCACGAAAATCAGGATCCAGTAAGACACCAGTACAATGACGCCCAAGCGGGTTCCGAGTATCGTTATCTTGGTAATCGGGCGCATGTTTTGTTCCGCTGCCTAAATTCGCTCTCGTGAAAGTACCCATCGTGAAATCATTCGTCACCCGCCACCGAATTTGGCCGCTTGGCTTCGTTTTTTTCTGCATCGCGTCGGCTGGCTTGGTCGCATTCGATGTACCACCCGCGGCCGCTCAGGATGCCGCCTCAAAGTCCGCCGCCGGCGCTCAACAGGCCGCGCCGGAATCCAAGAATACCGAACCCGATGCGAAGTCAAAATGGACACAACTCTCTGGCAAGTGGGAGCCATGCGAGTTCGGCGGTGATGGACCGATTGAGATCACCGACAAAGTGATCGAAGTTGGTTACGGAGACCCGCTGACGGGAGTTCGCTGGAAAGGTTCGTTTCCTAAGGACAATTACGAAGTCGAGATCGAAGCACGGCGAACCGATGGATTCGACTTTTTCTGTGCCTTGACGTTTCCCGTTGCTGAGACCCACTGCACACTCGTGCTCGGCGGCTGGGGGGGCGGCGTGACCGGGCTAAGTAACATCGACGGATACGATGCAAGCGACAATGAAACCACTCAATTCCGCGCGTATGACGACGACAAGTGGTTTCGCGTTCGCGTCCGAGTCGACACCAAACATATCACTTGCTGGATCGATGACAAAGAAATCATTCAACAAGAACGCGAGGGACACGAGTTCGGCATTCGATTCGAAATGGACCCGTGTGTTCCACTGGGCGTTGCCGCCTATCAATGCGACGCGGAATACAGAAATTTGCGTTGGCGGCCATTGAATCAATCCAGCTCAACAAGCGATGGGGCACCGATCAAGTGAAGGGTGAATTGACAGACCCCGCGGATCGAAACATTGATCTCCAGATCGATCAGCACTGGATGCAGCGGGCGATCGAAATGGCGCAAATGGCCATGAGCCAAGACGAAGTCCCCGTCGGCGCGGTGATCGTTCGCGACAATGAAATCATCGGTGCCGCCGGCAACCAACGGGAGTCATTGCGGGATCCGACTGCCCATGCCGAGATGATTTCCATCACCCAAGCTGCCGCATCGATGGACGACTGGCGATTGGAGGGAACGACCCTGTACGTCACGCTGGAACCTTGCGTGATGTGTGCCGGCGCGATTTTGCAAGCAAGAGTGCCAAGAGTCGTCTTTGGCGCCGCCGACCCCAAGGGGGGCGCCGTTGAGACGTTGTACCAAGTGCTGCGTGATGTTCGGCTGAACCACCAGTGCGACGTTACCGGAGGCGTCTTGGCGGAGCGCTGCGGTAGCATCCTTACCGAATTTTTCGCGGGTAAACGCGCCCTGGGTAAAAAATAGGTCGCCGCAATCGATCGCCCTGGACGCAGAATAGGGGACATGCGCTGGCAGTGAGAATCTGTGCGGATATTGCAGATTCTCACATTTTTGCCGCTCCTATCAACAATCGGGCTAAGCCTTCACGCTCCCTGCGTCCGATACTACCGTCACAACCCGAATTGAAATCAATGGTCGCACGGTTTTTTGATCAGCAGCAGGCAACCTGAAACGCCTGCCAAAGCCATCGATTTCGATTCTGGGCTGTTATCGACCGCAAGTTTTTTGTCGCGATCGAAATAGAACTGACGGTAGGGCGTGGCGCCTGGTCACGGGCCGTTTCAAAATCACATGCAAGACGGTGGAACAAGCGATGTCGGTACGGACGCTGACGGCAAGCCTACTCACAGCACTAGCCATGCTTTGTGGATTCGCAACGGCGAACGCGCAGGAGTATTTTCCGGCGCAAGACCCCTTTGCGTTCGATCCAGATTTTCGCTGGTTCGAGCCTGTGACAAACATGGACTTGGCTGACATGAAAGCCAAGAAACGAGCCAACACGGGTTGGTTCGCGACCTACGATCGTCTGAACCTTTACGGTTCGCGGCCTGAGATCGACCGCGTCAACAATGGCGCTCTTGTTCCGGTTGGCGCCCAGACCAAGCTCGACAGCGGCTGGGGGCATCGCTACGAACTCGGCTACATGCTTCCCGACGCCGATACCGGCTGGTTGTTCAATTGGACTTCCGCTGATGTTTATCAGGGCAGCATCATTCGTACCGAACGCATCAACCGAATCGATGACGACGGCGCGATTGTTGTCCCCGGCGTACCGCTAACACCGGACTTCGTTTACGACCCCTTGCAACAAGATACAAACCCACTGGGTTACAACTATCGATTCCTGGATGTAACCGACTCGGAAAACGTTTTCACGTTTGACAGCTACGAACTGAACAAGACCTGGCGGATGGAACCGTACCACTACGGTGGCATCATGGAGCCGTTCGCAGGCGTTCGATGGTTGCGTGTCGACGATTACACATTCGACCAAACTTACACATCAACGGACCGTGGCGACATCGTCACCACCGGCAGCAATCCGGGAAGCCCGGGCCGCGTGCTGGTTGTTGGTGAAAAGTTGGAAATCGATTCACGTTTGACTGAAAACGAAATGATTGCCGCCCAACTCGGCTTTCACTACACCAAGTTTCGTGATCGCTTTACCTTCAGCAGCGACTTCCGTGTCTTCGCAGGCGGCAGCTATCAGTGCTCGCAATACAATAATCGCAGCATCGCGGTTGAGTACGACAATGACACCGAAGGTGCCGACGTGCTGCACACGTACAACACATCAGAACTGGCCGGGCCAGAGTACACTCGTAACGAAGAATTCGTTCTCGGATTCGATGTGCGTGGCGAGCTTGCCTATCAGTTGACGCGTTCGATCAGCGTCCGTGGCGGTTTCCAGGTCATCGACATTGCTCGCGGACTGTGGCGTGGCGGTGCCGAACG
The DNA here is from genome assembly GCA_963975425.1 of uncultured Pirellulaceae bacterium. GTDB lineage: Bacteria > Planctomycetota > Planctomycetia > Pirellulales > Pirellulaceae > CAXBGS01. Next base: position 149,509 of record CAXBGS010000015.1, on the reverse strand, counting down.
AAACAATATTGTTGGCGACAATGATCAAGACTTGGTCATGGTCGGCGGTACATTTGGATTGACACTGAATCGCTAAAAGACTGCAATCGATTTAGAGTCAACGCAAACAGCCTCGCGACGGTTAAGACCGTCGCGAGGCTGTTTTTTTGTTTGGTCAGTTGCTGTCCAACGCTCGCGTCATGCAACGCAGTGTTGGCCGGAGCAATCTTGATCGGAGCAGTGTTGATCGGATCGCTTTGACAAGCGGGCGTCTAATCTTTCGCAGCCAACGTACGCAACTCGTCAAGCTCAACACTCAATCGATGCCGCAAGGGGCTCTCAGGACGAAGCTCATCCTCCAACAAGTCTTCTGCCTTTTCAAAAGTTTCCTCGGTACGCTTGGGATCGCCCATCATCTTACGAAACATTTCTTCGACAGTCGCCTCGGTAAGCAAAGTCTTCTCCTTTGAGCTAGGGGCTGGTTGGTTGTCACGCTTGACGCTCGACAGTCGTGCACCAAGCAGCTAATGAGTACAGAATTCTATTCTAAAGCGGACTAACGGGATCGCAAGGGCAAACGACGATCACGATTCACTTTGGCGTACATCGAAGTTTGTCAGTTTGGGGTACATTGCGCACCAATCACACCCGAATTGGGTTCGCCGCCAATCGACAGCGTTATTGCCGTGGATCGTTTGCCGCTTGCAGCGTGACGTTGTGTACAATGAAACTAGCCGTTTGCGGCTGCACTTGGATGAAACCCCAATTCGGATAAGTGTGCTGCTGTCCGTTCAACCGCATTGCGGATCTGATCTTCGCTGTGTTCGCTAGTGATGAAGAACCGCAATCGCGCTGCCGACTCATCCACAGCGGGGTACAGAATCGGCTGTACATTAATACCGTCCGCTTTCAGACGATTCGACAAACGCAGTGCGACCATCGAATTTCCGGTGATCACAGGAACCACTGGCGTCCCAGAACTTTCGCCGGTATCAAGACCGGCATCGTGACAAAGTTCTAAGAACAGGCGACTGCGTTCTCGCAGACGTTCAACTCGCTCGGGCTCGCGATCGAGAGTACGTATCGCGGCGAGCGCCGCGCCCACCTGAGCGGGTGGCATTCCGACGCTAAAAACAAAACCAGGCGCGGTGTACCGTAGCAATTCAATCAATTCTTTGCTGCCAGCAATATAACCGCCGCAGGACGCCGCACTCTTGCTCAGCGTGCCCATCCAGATATCAACCTCGCGTGCGTCCAGCGAAAAATGTTCGGCCATTCCACGTCCGGTGTTCCCCATCGTGCCGAACGAATGTGCTTCATCGACCATCAACATGGCCTGATGCCGCTGTTTGACTTCGATGAATTTCGGGACATCGGCGAAGTCGCCGTCCATGCTATAGACGCCTTCAATCGCCACAAGGACCCGCCGGTACTCAGATCGGACTTCACGCAAGACTTGATCAAGGGCCTCGTAGTCGTTGTGCGGAAAGGGTCGGCGACGCGCGCCCGACAGCAAAGCACCTTGCACGATACTGTTGTGCGCCAACGCGTCGTGCAAAATCAAATCACCGCTGCCGACCAAGTGGCCGATCGTTGTTTCGTTCGTCGCGTGACCGCCGACCATCAGAATGGAATCATCGACGCCGATCCATCGGGCAATTTCGGATTCCAGTTCACCGTGAATCGGCTTTTCACCTGACACCAGACGGCTTGCCGACACACTGCTGCCGTATCGCTGTAACGCATCGATCGCCGCATTGGTAACATTCGGATGGCCGCTTAATCCCAAGTAGTTGTAACTTGCAAAACTGACCAACTCCTTACCATCGATGATGGTCGTGTCGCCGACGATGGATTCGTGGACGGTAAAGTAAGGATTGGGAACACCGGTCATCGTCATCTGCTGCATCGTCGCCTTCAATCGGCGATACTCGGCGAACTCGGTCACCGACGATTCGGGATCAACCACGGGGCGTTCGGCCGCAACCGCGACAAAATTCGCTTCGGACGTACTCGGCTCGCCATTGGCCCCAACCCCGTTGCCTATCGCGCCGCTGATCAGTGCTTGAGCGCGCGCGACTCCGCCGGGCGGCAGGTATCGCTGAATCGCCTGTGCCGTTTGTCCGATCGTTTCAATTTCATCCAAGACTTGTTCGGGGAATCGTCCGCCGAACGTCCGTTCCAGATTTCTGGCAATCTCTAATCGCTCGAGACTATCCAGGCCGAGATCAAGGACAATGTTGGTACGCAATGACAATTCACCGGCTCGCTGCCCCGCGATGTTGCGAATATGAAACTTGACCGCTTCGACAATCTCGCTATTGACGTCGTCGGTTTCGATTTCATCGCTATGCGACGCGGCGGCGGCGGCCTGCATCATCGGCTGCAACTGGCCATCGGTGGTCGCCCCGGCGGTCTCTTCCCATCGCACCCACTTGGCAACGATTTTTAGATCCCCATCACGCACGGCATGCAGACAAGCGTGACGTTGAATCTTTCCGCTGCTGGTCTTGGGGACCGAACTATTTCGCACCAAGAAAACCGCGTCGGGTGGCAGCTCGTGCTCTGCCGTGACGGCGCGGCGGATCGCTTGCAAGTGCTTGTCCCAATCCATGTCACGCAGCCGCACGGTTTCGGCCACAATGACCAGTTGTTCACGGCCATCGTGTTCCATAGCGAACGCACCAACGCTTCCTGCCTGGACAACCTCGGCGGCTCTTTCCACGGTTTCTTCGATGTCCTGTGGATAGCGATTGACACCACGAACGATGATCATGTCTTTCAATCGGCCGGACACATACAGCTGATCTTCGAACAAGAATCCCAGGTCGCCGGTCCGCAGAAACGGTCCTTCGCCGTCGGTGGTGAACGCTTCGAACGTTCGCTGCGTTGCGTCTTTTCGCTGATAATATCCCTGCCCGACCGAAGGGCTCTGTACCCAAATCTCACCGATCTGATCACCGGCAAGTTTTTGCCGCGTTTGTGAATCGACAATGATCACGTTCTCTTGGGGCAAGACGCGTCCACATCCGACCAGTCGGCGGGCGGAATCGTCGTCATGGTCGACCGCTTTGACTTTGCGATTATCTAAGCCCGCACCATCGAACATGTTCATCACCGGTCGCGTCTCTTTCGGACCGCCGGTCACGATGAGTGTTGTCTCGGCCATGCCGTAGCAAGGCAAAAATGCCGATCGTCGGAATCCGAACTTCTCGAATCGTTCTGAAAAGGCATCGATCGTTGCCGCTCGAATCGGTTCGGCGCCGTTGAACGCAATCTGCAGCGAGGAAAGGTCGACTCCCTCGAGTTCATCATCACCGATTTTGTCGACGCATAACTGAAACGCGAAGTTGGGGCCACCGCTGATCGTGACGCGATGTTTTGAAATTCCCTGCAGCCATCGCGCCGGACGCTGCAAGAACGTCATCGGACTCATCAGCACATTCAACTTGCCAATGAACAGCGGCATCAGCACGCCGCCGACCAAACCCATGTCGTGATACGTGGGCAACCAAGACATGCCGACGGTGGCACCTTGAGGCTCAAACGCATGCAGAATCAGTTCGCTGTTAGCAATCAGATTACCGTGGGACAACATGACGCCTTTGGGCGAACCGGTCGATCCCGATGTGTACTGCAGAACCGCCAAACTGTCTGAATTGAGCTTGGGTCGGCGGTAACGTTCGAGGTCACGACAAGCTGGGTCATCGGTTGCCAGCAGCTGGACGCCTACCAAATCATCGTGCCAATGTTCGCCGCTCAATTGATCGACCACACCTTGAGTCGAAAGTGCCCATCGCGCATTGGCGTCGACGACGATGGATCGAATTCGAGACGACTTACGGTTTCGGCGTGGCGGATAGGCCGGTACCGCAATGGCCCCCGCGGCGTGACAGGCGAAGAACCCAATCACAAAATCGAGCCCAGGTGGATACAACAGCAAAACTCGGTCGCCACCACGGATACGACACCTGGCTTGCAGATGTCCGGCGAGGGATTGCACTTCCTGCCACAGCTGCGCATAGCTGATGCTCTGCTCGACGGACTCGACGTCCGTAAAACCGAAGGCGGTTTCGTTTCCGCGTTCGCTGGCCCAATGTTCCATCACCGCAACGAAATGGTTGCGGGGCGGGAGCTGAGCGTCAAAGAGTTCCTGCAAATCCACGTACAAAAAACTGCCTAGAATCGAAATGTGATCGCTGCCATCGTTGGCATATCATCGTCCCTAATCCTTGGGCAAATCATTTAACCGGTGACATCCACACGCCGGTTGACATGGTGTTCAATGGTCATCGGCCGTTTCGGTCCGAACCACCATCGTTTGTCCACCAAAGGTAAGCACCGCTGAGGGAAACAGTCTAGGTTGACGAATCTTCCGATAGCACCGGTCCTTCTGGGCAACCGGTGAACCAACCGCATGCGCAACCGCGAGACGATCCGCCGGTGCTCTCGTGCCAGCAGTGGATGAGTCCCCGCCTATCTTACTTGATTCGCTTTGTCTCAACGATCCGACCTATATGCCCGCGGAGAGCAAAAAGGAGCCACTTTCGTCGGCAAATAGCGTTGTTTCTTGCGCCGAGTAGGGTTTAATCTTGTGATTATCTTTGCCAATACACCTCCGCATCATGCAAAGTCACTCGGCAAGAATGCTCTGTGGAGGCGGCGAAACAAACTACCAATGGGTTCGGTGGGATGCCCGCCAAACCAGACTTTTCGATCGATCTAACGCCAACCTCAACGTGCCCGAAGCGGAGGAAATCGCATGAATCGTCCGTTTACCACGCCTGAGAGTGCCGTCAATCGATGCCCGAAGTGCGACAACACGATCCAGCTCGAGCCGACTTCGATATTCGGTCAGTACAGCTGCAAACAATGTGACAGCACTCTCTGGTTTCTCGCCGCCGGCGATACGGCAAGGTTCTTTGAATACACCGAGGCAGAATCACTTCGCGAGTTCGTCATCGATTTCATCGCCGAACGATTGGAAATCGATTCGCAGTCGCTTGCAGCGAATCCGGACTTACTGAATTCAAGTGACACCGACTCACTTGAACGACTCGAAATATTGATGGAATTGGAAGAGACGCTTGAACTCGTCTAAGCGCTCGACTCAATACCTTTGTTAGCCGCTGGTCACCTCTGTTAGCCGCTGGTCGTGACGTCAAGTGCCGCGGGGCTAAGAAACCAACTCGTCAATGAAGGCTCCTTCGTTGATCGTCGGACGCTCCAATCGACCTTGGTAATCATAAGAAAGTTTTAGCCGATCGAGTCCCATCAGGTGCAGGATGCTTGCGTGGATGTCTCGCACATGCGCCCGTTTTTCGATCGCATATAAACCGAGATCATCCGTCGCACCGATTGTCTTGCCACCTTGCACACCGCCACCGGCCATCCACATCGTGAATCCGGTTGGATTGTGATCGCGACCGTCGCCCTTTTCACTCATCGGTGTCCGTCCGAATTCACCGCCCCATACGACCAGCGTTTGATCCAGCAACCCGCGTCGCTTGAGGTCCGTCAACAAGCCTGCGATCGGACGATCCACTTCGCCGCAGCGCGTGGTATGATTCGATTCGATCCGTGCGTGCGCGTCCCAACCGCTGCCGGTGCCGCTGTAAAGTTGAATGAACGGCACGCCACGTTCGACCAAGCGCCGTGACAACAAGCAAATCCGACCATACGGTGCGGTTGTTTTCTCATCCAGACCATACAGCGATTTCGTCTCGGCCGTCTCGCGAGTTAGATCGACTGCTTCGGGAGCGGTCGACTGCATTCGATACGCCAACTCATAAGACCGGATGCGCGCATCCAGTTGCATCGCATCAGGAATCCGTTCGGCATGCAATTGATTCATGCGCTGGATCAGATCCAGCTTGCGCTGTTGTCGACGTTCGCCGATTCCCGCAGGCGAACTCAGATTTGCGATCGGATCGCCGCCCGTGGAGTTGCCGATCAAGGTGCCCTGGTATGTTGCCGGCAGAAAACCCGGTCCCCAACTTCGCACGCCATTGGTCGCCAGCTTGGTGGTGTCGGTCATCACGACAAAGGACGGCAGATCGCTGCCCTCGTGCCCTAACCCGTACGTGGTCCACGCGCCCAGCGACGGTCGGCCGGCAATCGTGCTGCAGGTATTCATCAAGTTGCAGCCGCCGGAGTGGTTGATGCCTTCGCCATAGCACGAACGGATGACCGCTAGATCATCCGCGTGACGGGCAACATGAGGAAACCAATCGCTAATTTCGAGTCCACTTTCACCATAACGATTCCATTTTCGTTTCGACTCAAGAATCGGCGAACCTTTCTCGCCCATGGCCGTCAACGGTTCGCGAAAACTCGATGGCAAAGGCTGGCCGGCTAACTTATTGATCAATGGCTTACGGTCAAAGGTATCGATCTGGCTGGGACCACCCTCCATGAACAAGAAAATCACGCTCTTGGCCTTGGCTGGGTGATGAAGTCTAGCCGCGGATGGTCCTTGCCCGGCAACCGAGGCCAGTGCGTCGCTGGCAAGCAATCCTTGCAGCCCCAGAGCTCCGAAACCGGCACCCGCTTTGGCTAAAAAATCGCGTCGCGAACGCGTTACGTCTCGGTGGGGAATTCCCATCGATCGACACAACCTAGATTCATCCATCAGGTGGCTTTGCATGATTTACCGGACCAATTATTCGATAAATAGAAGGGCATTACTATTAAGCAACACATGACAAACATCGACTTTGCCTTCCTGGCCCTTGGCCGCCAGGCTAGCCAATTCATCACACATGGCTGGATCGATTTCTACGCCGGTGGCGAGCCGGTGAGCGTGCCGGACAAATTGCGTTACCTGCATATCATCCTCTTCGTGCGAATCATTCCGATCCCGCCGATCATCCAAATCACGAAGCACACGTTGACAGAACTGTTCGGCGATCGAGTTCACGCGCGGACTATTTAGCATCATCAAGGCCTGTGGTGCCGTGACTGTTTCATCTCGTTTGGCCGCCGAGACAAGCCCCCCAGCGGCATCCATCAGCTGCAACATGGGCTCCATCGCGTTGCGTTTCCGCTGCAGATAAAGCGCACGCCGTTGTGGTTCGTCTGCTTTCTTCGATTCGGTGACACTGGGGCCGCCATAGACGCGATCTAGCGTTCCGGCCGCCTGCAACAACGTGTCTCGATACTGCTCGGCATCCAAACGGCGCAGCGGGTATCGCCACAACCATTGATTTCTCGCATCGATCAAAGAGTATTCACTTGCGTTGGGATGAACCGAAGACTGGCGATAAGTCGCACTGCAAACGATCTCTTTCTGAACCGCCTGAACGTTCCACTTCGTCTCATGCAAACGCTTCGCTAAATAGTCCAGTAGTCTCGGATGCGTCGGTTGGGTTCCGAGGTTGCCGAAGTCATTGGCGCTGTTCACCAGGCCGGTGCCAAAGTGATATTGCCACAATCGGTTCGCCAACACGCGAGCCGCAATCGGATTATCCGGCGATGTCATCCATCGGGCCAATGCCGTACGCCGCCCCGCTTTCGAACTAGATAATGACATTGAAGACGTCACCAAGTCGTGGCCACCAAAAACTTGAGGAACGCCAGGATCGAAGTGCCGACCTTGTGACCGTCCGGGGATCCGAGTCAGTCTTATTTCGCCGGATGCGTTTTGGACCGTCAATAGGTTCGGGTCAGGATACGGATCGGCGCCCAACTCGCGAAGCCTCGCCAAAATCTGCGTTCGCCGGTCAAAGGCTTCCGCGCCAAGCTTCTTTTTGATCTTCGCATCCGATAGACCTTCTTCGCTGGTTTGGCGAAGGATGAGATACGATAGTTGCTGTTCGTAGCTGTTCTTTTTCCAGGTCGGCTTTCGATACATCTCCTGCAGATCGAGCGTAAATTTTTCGACAACCACTTGTCGCAGTTCATCGATGCCCGAACCTTCGAGGGCTTTTAATTCCTGACGCAGTTGATTGATCTCACCGGCGTGCCGCTTTGCCCCATTCCGTTCTGGCTTTTGGTCCACGAAAACGACCGGTTCAAACACACTGCGCAAACGAAAATAGTCGGCGCGCGGTATCGGATCAAACTTGTGGTCGTGACACTTTGCGCAGGCCATTCCGGTTGCCAAAAACACATCTGCGGTCACGTCCGTGATCTCATCGACAATGTTTTGCCATTGGCCTTCTGCGTCTCGTTGGTTGTATTCGAAAATTCCAAGGCGTAGGAATCCCGCGGCAACCTTTGCACTTGGGTCGTTGGGCGCAATCTCATCACCAGCAAGCTGCATGGCGACGAAATGGTCGTAGGGCATTCCTTCGTTGAACGCATCCGCGACCCACTGGCGGTATCGATACGCTGACGGCCGATACGCGTCTTGTCGCCATCCATCCGATTCCGCGTAGCGAACCAGGTCTAACCAAAGCCGAGCCATTCGTTCGCCATACGCAGGATTGGCAAACATGCGATCGACGAGACGCTCGTACGCATCGGGGGCGCAATCGCGAACAAAGTCGTCGACCTGTTGAAGTGTCGGAGGAATGCCGAGCAAATCGAAAGAAAGTCGCCGAATCAATCGTGCCCTATCGACGGGGTCGGCACGACTCATGCCGTTGGCGTTTAGCTGGACATCGATCTCATGATCAATCCGCGTGGGTGAAGACGCATTGACTTCGGCTTCTGAGAAATCGTCGGCAACCAACGGTTGGCTTGCCCACCAGTCTTGCGGCTTCGAATCGAGTTGAACCGATACCGCGTCTTCGAACGCATCTGACCACCGAGCACCTTTTGCGACCCAATCAGCGATAAGATCTTGCTGTTCATCGGACAGCGGTTCGTCGGGAGGCATCTCGATTGACTCGTATCGAATTGCCGAAACGATCAGACTCGATTGCGGATCGTGGGCGACAAGCACCGGGCCACTATCGCCCCCTTCGCGTATGGCCTGCCCGCTATCGAGTCGCAGGCCTCCTTCTGCGGTATCGCCGGCATGACACTGATGACAATGCTCGATCAGCAGCGGTCGAATTTCAGATTCGAAAAAACGCTGCGACTGCGGCGACGGCTCTCGCGCGAAATCGTCGGCGTATGCTTGGTCTGCAAAATCGAACGTGATGGCGACGATGACAGCCATCGACATTCGTCCCGATTGAGCCAGTACGCTTGTCAGCGCATTCCGCATATCGAATCAGCTCCTCTTCTCTGATCAGAACTCGTCGCTATTTTCGGCGGGCATCACTGTGACATGACGATGACATGACGCGACGGAGTCTAGGGGGCTTCTAGTCTAACTGAATCTCGGCCGGTCCGTCTGTAACAGCCACATGTCCCTGTGTCCGCCAAATCCACTGGGAATTGCCCGAAAATGTGACAGCCAATTCCCTAGAACTACGAACCGGGTTACATTCGAACACCGGAGGAAATGTCGGAATGTCAGATGATTTAAATAGTTTGTACGAGCGTCTTGGTGGCCAGGAAAAACTGGCGAAGATCGTTTTCGATATGTACCAGGGCGTCCTCGCCGATGAGGATTTGGCTCCTTTTTTCGAAAACGTACCGATGGACCGCCTGAACCGCATGAATACCGAATTCATCGCTTCAGCACTTGACGGGCCGATCCGGTACACAGGGGCTGAACTCGTCGCCGTTCACAGCGGTCGCGGAATCCAGCGGAAGCACTTTTCTGCCTTCGTTTCCTATCTTGCCGAAGCGATGCGAAACAATGGCGTCGAAGAGCGTCTGATCGACGATGTGCTGGGCCGAGTAGCGATGTACGCAGGCAAAATTACCGGTGATGCAAATATCGACGGGTAAACTGTCAATCTGTCTTGCCACTGCCGAGGCGTCATCGCACGGCGTCAGCGTTTACGTTTGGTCACGCCGTTGCGTCGCAAGTGATCAGCAAACCAGGCATTGACTGGACTCGAACTGGTCGCGGGATGATATTCGGACTCGTCATCAGGCAGCATCGAACGAAAATCAGCCAATCTCTGTTGCTGATCCTCCGCATTCGCCAAGTTTGTCCATTCGTATGGATCCGCGTCGTGATCATACAGTTCTTCGCTTCCATCCTCGTATCGAATGTACCGAAATCGGTCGCCACGCAGCGAATGGTTCTTACGTGCGTATGTTGTCATAACCGTCTGACGAAAAGGCGCGGTCGGTTCATCCAGCAGTGTTACGAGACTATGACCTGCGTTGTCGGATCGTCGCGGCAAGTCGCATAATTCGATAAGCGTCGGATACAAATCGATCAAACCAACCGGACGATCGCAACGAAGGGAACTTGAATCACCGGGCCTGCGAATGACCAGCGGGATGCGTGTCGATTCTTCCCACAAGCTGTGTTTGGAAACGCGATTTTTTTCGCCCAAGTGATAACCGTGATCACTGAATAGGACGACAATTGTGTTGTCGGCATGCTCGCTTGACTGCAGCGCGTCGATCACCCGACCGACTTGGTGATCCATAAAATATATGCACGCGAGATACGCCTGAACGCACCTGCGAAATTGCTCGTTGTCATTACGGCTGAGGTACTGCAAGTCCGGATACTTGGGCATCTCATGGATTTGTCTGCCGATCGGGGGCACGTCCGCTAAATCACCTCGATCAACCTCGGGCAAGACGATCGTGTCAAGCGGAAACGGCTCGAACCATTTCTGCGGAACATAGAACGGTACATGTGGACGAACAAACCCGACGGCCAGAAAGAAAGGCTGTTGGTGCGAACGTTTCAGCTGGTCAACAGCCCAGTCCGCCGCTTGATGGTCCGGCATTTTTTTGTCGGAGTCGGGAAACATTCCCCAATCCGTTTGCGTGCCCGACCAAGGTACATCCGGCAAATGATAGTGAAATCGCTCTTTGGGTTTCGGGCCAAAACCATCGAACGTCCCGCCAAAAGCATCGAACGCAATTTTAGGTGAGTACCCATGAGTGATCTTGCCAACGCCTAAGGTTTCGTAACCGTGGTCTGCAAAGTATTCCGGCAGCAACTTGCCACGGAAATGGTCACGATCGAGTTCTAAACCTTTTCCAGAGGGCTGTTGATAGACGCCGGTCTGGTGTGGATACAGACCAGACAACAGTGACGCGCGTGAAGGCCCGCAAATCGGGCCCTGACAATGCGCGTTGGTGAACAAGCATCCGCGTTCGGCCAGCGCATCAATGTTGGGCGTCTTTGCCTGCGGATGCGTCTGCAAGCAGCCCACCCAATCGTTCAGGTCATCAACCGCAATGAACAAGACATTGGGTCGCATGGAAGCACCACGCGACGCCGCCCCAGAGACCATGACCGCGATGAGGCAAGAAACGACTCGTAGGAGCATCTGACGCGAACCCAGGCTGGTAGAAATTGGCTGAAGGACAAGTATTTGATGCGATTCCGAGACCACATGCAAACACTTCGCAAGCCAATCGTTCGCAGCAGATTTATCGACGCCGACGACGCGCCGTCCAAAGCAGGCCGCTCATTGCCAGCACGCCAAGTGTCGACGGTTCGGGAACGGCCGTCAACGCACGAACGTTATCGATACCGAAAGCGACATCCTGGCCGTGTATGAAGCCCGTGTAGTTATTGTCGAGCACGTTATCGTAGACTCGAATCGTCTCGATCGATTGAAAAACGTCCGCGTATGCGAGCCCTGTGTCATTGACGAGATCGCCTTCTTGAATCGAAAAAGTGATGTTCGTCCATCCCGACCCAGCCGGAAGATGGAAACTGGGCGTGATGAATCCGGTTTGAGCGAACTGATCGCTCATCAAGCCCATCCTCATATACAAGTCGACGTCATCGTTCAGGTTCAGAACATCGAGACTAAATCCGACGATCCCTGCCGCGATGTAATCTCCTGTCCATTCCTCACCGAATCCCAACGAATTCGTGACGACCAGACGACCGCCGGGAACATCAGGCATCCCGCTTGCCGCTACGTGCAAATAGTTGTCGTCGATGCCATCAGGACCACCGGTTGCCATATTGATCGGGTTTGACGGTGTTGGACTGTTGCCACGCGTCCAATTCTGTACGGTGCCATCCTCGAAATCATTGAAGGATAACGAACTTATCTCTGCCCGGCCCGACGTTTGAACGAACAAAACGATCGCGACTGCGATCGACAGACGCCGATAGAACATTGGTTATCTCGTTACGGTAAGAATTTGAACTGCGCTCGCATTGGCAGGCTGGGCCATCAATGATCCAAAGCGGCCAAGCAAGGTTCGCCGGGCACGCTCTAGCGACGACGTCGTCGACGCATTGCGGTCACCGAACCCGCAATCGCAAGTACAGCGAAAGACGAAGGCTCAGGGATCGCAGCAACACCGAATTCGACGGTGTAGGTCGACGTCGCATTCCATTCCTGTGCGAAAAACGTGTAGGTACCAGGTCCTAATGGAATCTCAACACCCGCCGGCGCACCGTTCTGCTCCGCTAAATCGAGGAGCGGTCGATTGCTATTGGGCATGCTTGGCATATTGCTGTCGAACAGCAGCAGCGGGAACTGACTGATCACATCGCCAAATGTCATCGCACCAATAGCCATGTAATCATTTTGGATCGTTCCGAAGTCATCGATCGAAAGATAAGGAAAGGTGGAACCTTCCTCCAATCCAACAAACGAAATATTTGTACTTACGTTCGCTTCCCTGATGTACATCGATTCGAGCTGTGTCCCCGGAGCGATCTCAAACGAAAAGAAATCACTGGTCCGGTTAGCGGTTCTTGAGTCAGAAATCGAACCAGAGACCGAATTGATACCGACGCCGAATACGCCTAAATCTGTCGGCGCCAAATTGTTCGTCGAGAACATCCCATCGGTGATTTCATCGTATGTGACGACCGCGCCGTTAGATGTCCCAACGCAAGCGAAAACGAGCGCACCGAAAGCGACAAATGAGAGTGATCTCATAGGGGGTAGATCCTGAATGAATAGCATGGGTGAACGAGATCGTTTGACTATACTTTGCGACATCGAAAACTGCAACGATTAACGCGGCCCTACCGCCCGTCACCCCCCGCACTGGGGCTGTATAATTCACCGTCGCAGCCACCCTGCTATCGCCTTTGCCACCGGCGCGACCCGCTCTCTCGCATATCCCAACGACGCAAGTTTTTGTGCGAATCGCTTGTCTGGACGACATTTCACATGGTTTTTACCGGCTGCGATGACGTACAACGACGGCGAAATCCACACACGGCGCGACCTGGCCCCCTATCTAAACGTTCGGATGATAAGGTTCGGACGAATCAGGCCGGCCCCACTCCTGGGAACCGGATCCATTCCTGGTAATCGGTGCGTCAAAATAATGTTACCGAAACGGTCGTCGATGATGCCTTGCCAATCGACGCGATCGCAAGGCATGCGCGGCTCGCTCGGGAACCGCACATCGGTATTCATAGCGAGACATAAGCAACCATGAAATCATCCATGAAAACATCCGTATTGCCGCTACTGTTCATTGCGCTGTCCTGCGGCCGCATCACCTCAGCCGTGGGTGAGGTCCCGACCAACTTCCAGCGAGAGAATCTGGTTGCCTGGTGCATCGCCCATAATTGGGACTCCGTGGACCGCGATCCTGGCCAACGAGCGGGCTTGCTTGAGCAACTGGGGATCGGACGTTACGCCTACAACTGGCGAAGCGAAGATTCACCGCAATTCGAACAGGAGATTTTGCATTGCAATCGTCGTGGCATCGAATTCTTTGCGTTGTGGAATGAACATCCCGAGGCGTTCGCTTCGTTTGAAAAGCATGGCATCCGACCACAAATTTGGAAGATCAATCCATCTCCCAGGGGCGACTCGCACGAGGTGCGTGTTGCCGCGGCCGTCAACCGACTCTTGCAAGTGGTCAAGGATGCGAAAAAGTTTGATTTCCAGTTCGGACTTTATAACCACGGCGGATGGGGTGGCGAACCGGAAAATTTGGTCGCTGTCTGTGAAGCCTTTCATCAACGCGGTTTTGACAATGTAGGAATCGTTTACAACTTCCATCACGGCCACGCTCACATCGGGCGATTTGCAGACTCGCTAGCGCGAATGAAACCGTATCTGTTGTGCATCAACCTGAATGGCATGGCCGACCCCGATTCAGTTGATGAAAAATCCAAGAAAAACAAGATACTGCCTATCGGTTCGGGCAACCATGAAGCATTTATGATCAAAACAATCATCGACTCCGGTTACACGGGACCCATCGGAGTGCTTGGCCACGTGCCCAATCGTGACGTTGCGATAACTCTGCGAGAGAACTTGGATGGGCTCGGTGAGTTGCTTGATCGACTCGATCACGGTTTGCGCCCGGATCCGAAATAGAACCGGTTCGGCAATAAAATGGGATCGGCAATAGACATCACACCGGGATTCAATCGATGAACTCTTGTCCACGGGCGAATCGCGATCAAGCAAGTGTAACAATGAGTCGCATCCGGAGTCTGAGCAAGGGTTCCGGTGGCAAACCGTTGGTTGGCATCCATGGATTTCTTGCAACGGTTGTGTGCACTAGAGCAAGTATGTCGGCGCCATCACCAAATCTGACACAATCCGTACATCCGTGTGCTCTTGTTTGGCCAGCCGCGCATTGCGACAAAGTCTGCCAAGTTGAATGCCGATCGATGTTGCAGAGGACGGAATCTCGAATGTCTAAGGCGATCACCGATGAAATGTTGTCAGTTCTTTCAGAAGACGCTTGGTCTCGCTCTGGTTTGTATCGCAGCGACCGCGAACGCCCAGCAGTGTGACGTACCCTGCGATGCGTACTCGACGGCGATGTCTACGGACTTCTCCCATTGCCTCTGCGAGCGATCGACGCTACTCGGCGATTACCTGGGCAAGCGTAGCGCACTTGCGGCGTGTGGCATCAGCTACGAGGGCGATGTGACGCAATATTTTCAAGGTGTGACTTCCGGAGGGCTCGACCAACAGTTCCGCTATGGTTTGCACCAGGATTCTATCTATACATTTGATATGGACAAAATCGCTGGTGCCCAAGGTTTATTCGTCAAGATGCGGGTCGAGTCCCAGTACGGCGATTTTGTCAACGGTGACACCGGCGCGATTTTGCCGTCGAACACGACGGGAATGACACCGAACTTTGAAGGCGACACAACGGCCATCACGAACTTTACGCTGACGCAATTCTTGTCACCCACCTTCGCTGTCTTTGCGGGCAAACTGGACACGCTTGATGGTGACTTGAACGCGTATGCAAGCGGCCGCGGGAAGACACAGTTCATGAACATCGGCTTGGTCGCGACCCCGATCTCGTTCCGTACCACACCCTACTCGACCTGGGGTTTCGGATTCACCGTGCTCGGCGCCGAAGGCACACCAGTTTTCACCTTCAGTGTGATTGATCCGAACGACTATGCGACAACGTTTAATCTCGATGATATCTTCGAAGACGGCGTTACGCTTTCTACGGAACTGCGATTGCCGACTGAATTTGCCGGAAGACCTGGACATCACTTGTTTGGTGGTATCTGGAGCGATCGCGACGTCGCACTCCTCTCGTCGGCGCCACTACTGATCCTGCCAGATGTCGCCCTGCCGACATCCAACGACTCCTGGGCCTTGTACTGGAATTTCGATCAACAGTTGGTGCGAAACCGCTGTGACTCAAACAAAGGCTGGGGCGTATTCGGACGCGCAGGATTCGCCGACGCGGATACAAATCCCATCGAATGGTTTTTAAGCTTTGGTATCGGTGGTGACAGCCCGATTGCCGGGCGCGAGAACGATACTTTCGGAGCCGGTTGGTTCTACGCCGCGACGAGTGATGAACTTCCTGGCGTTGTGCTGGACGACTATGGTGCCGGTGTCGAGTTCTTCTATAACTACGAAGTCACGCCATGGATGCACCTGACGCCTGACGTACAAATCATTGACGCGGCACGCGGCAATGTCGACAACGCACTCGTCGTCGGTGGGCGACTGAGCATCACGTTGTAGAGGGCCGCGATGGCCAGTCAGCCAGTCAGCCAGTCAGCCAGCCAGTCAACGGTGGTATTCGAACGTGATTCACACCCTGCGTTCGCTTTCGCGTTAGTCGATGCGATCCTCGGTGTGAGAAGTTAAAAACATCGATCGATCATGCGAAACAGACTTGCGTCAGTTCAAGTCAACCATTCGTCTTTCAATCGAACTGTTGATCTATCGCACCGTAGGGATCCCGGCATCCGTCGCCGGTCGAGGCCCAGGTGCCGGCCAGTGGAACTTGCGATCTCGTTCGTCGATCGGCACATCATTGATACTGGCTTCCCGTCGCTGCATCAGCCCGGACTTATCAAATTCCCATAGCTCATTCCCGTAGGCACGGAACCACTCGCCCCGGTCATTGTGGTATTCGTACTGAAACCGAACTGCGATCCGGTCATCAGAAAATGTCCACAATGATTTGGTAAGTCGATAGTCCAGCTCACGCGACCACTTGTCGGCCAGAAATTCTCGAATTTCATTTCGTCCCTGGACAAACTGCCCACGGTTCCTCCATTGAGAATCAACTGAATAGGCAAGTGACACCCGGTGTGGATCGCGGGAGTTCCAAGCATCCTCGGCAGCGCGAACTTTCGCGATCGCGGACTCCTGCGTGAACGGCGGACGCATCTCGATGGGTAATGGCATGATCATTTCCTAGTTGATTTTGGTAGACGCAGCGTGCTCGTGAAGCCGAGCACGCTGAAGAATGCTTGGTTGCCGCGGGAGGGCCGCAGCCGCCTGAAATACAGACAGGTCTGTATTGCTATGACAAAAATAAAAGTTCGGCGGTTAGTTGCTCAATTCCCTGACAAGAAAGTCCTCAATGAGAGTGGCAATGACGGCACCGTCTTCTTCAAGCGCGAAGTGGCCCGTATCGAACAGGTGGAATTCCAAGTTCTTGAGATCACGCTTGTAGGGGTGTGCACCCGCGGCCGGGAAGATCGCATCGTTCTTACCCCAGACGATTAGCGTCGGTGGTTGGTACTGGCGGAAGTACTCCTGCCACCGCGGGTAACGCGGCGGGTTACTGCCGTAGCTATAGAACAGTGACAACTGGATCTCTTGATTGCCTGGGCGATTCAGCAACGGCTGGACGTGTCCCCATGTATCGGGACTAATCGTTTCGACGTTACGAACCCCGTGAGTGTACTGCCACTTGGTTGCATCGAGTGTTAACAATGATCGCAAGCTATCTCCGTTCTCTTGGCTGCGGTCCTGCCAATACGCTTTGATCGGATTCCAAAATTCGTTGTCGATCCCTTCCTCGTACGCATTACCGTTCTGAACGATCAGTGACTGGACACGTTCAGGATGCTTGACTGCCAAGCGGAAACCAACCGGCGCGCCATAGTCCATCAAATAAAGCGAATACTGATTCAGTTCAACCTTCGCTGTGAACTTGTCGATCACGTTCGCCAAGTTGTCGAACGTATAGTCGAAATCATGCACCGATGGCGCCGAACTGTTGCCGAAACCCGGATAATCCGGTGCAACCACGTGAAATCGGTCCGCTAAGGCGGGAATCAGATTGCGAAACATGTGCGAGGAAGTCGGGAAACCGTGCAGCAACAAGACGGCAGGCGCATCCTTTGGGCCGGCCTCGCGATAAAACACATCGAGCCCATCGATTCGAACCGTGCGATGCATGACTTGCGTCTGCGGTGAATCCGGTGGTATCGCGTTAGCGGGGTTGCCGAACGTGCCGAGCAAGCACAGTGCCGCGACGATCGCGGTGCAATTGTGTGGGAACATGGTAAATTCTCCAAACTGAGGTGGTTAAAAAAGTGATTGAAGTGGTTTGCGTGACTACTTGAGTTCCAACAGACGCTCAATCGATTCGTCGGTACTCCACAGATCGCTGGCAAGGAACCGGAAATTGATCATCGCCGCTTCATAGCCATCGAAGCCGGGAATTTGAGCGGCCGCGGTGGCGTCACCGACGACGGCGACCTCAAAGCCCTGTTCAAGCAGTTCTCGCAGGTGTGATTCGACGCACAAATTGGCCGACATTCCAGCCAACACGACTTGCTCGATGCCACGCTTGCGAAGCTGCAGCACAAGATCATTCGTTTGCGGACCGTAGACTTTATGGGGACTGCACACGATGGTTTCGCCGTCGTTGATATGCGGCTTGTACTGATCGACCCAATCCGGCCCCGATCCATCGAATGCTGTCGTATCGAGCGGTCCCGGTCGGTCGAACATCTTGATGTCGTGCATCAGGTGTTCCAACGCTCCCTCGAATTTCCACTTGTGGTCGTGGGGGTAGTAGTAATGCGGGCTGACGAACAAGGGGACGTCGTTCTCTTTCGCGGCCGAGAACAATTGACCGATATGTTCAACCGTACGGTTTTCGGTCACGTTCTTGCCAACGACGCCCCATGTGACTCCCTGCGGACTGAGGAAATCGTTTTGCGGGTCGGTAACGACAATCCCCACATGTCCCTTTCGAAGCCGAAGTCCCGGCCGCGGAATTGCGGCATCAGGCCTACGGCCATTTCCATAGACCATTGATGGTTGCTGGGTGTCGATCGATACATCGGACATAATTCAAACTCCTTCGGGTTAAAAGCCAAGCAAGACAGACAGGTCTGTCTTGCTTGCGTTAAAAAAAATGTTGTCCCGGTTTGCTAACCCTTTTTTGTCACTTCAACGAGCGCCATTGCAGCGTTCTTCGCCACATCCGCCGCTCGGGGCGACCGTTCCATCACGGCGGTTACGATAGCTCCCTCCACCATCAACGCGACCGCAGGGGCAATGGAGGCGGCGACTTTTGCCCCCGCCGTTTCGCGGATGATTTCTTGTAGCATCAAGTGGAATCTCGCCTTATGCGCCGCCGAAAACTTTGCGGCCGGGTGGGTCGCGTCTGCTAGCTCGACTTGCGCATTGATGAACGAGCATCCACGAAAGCCCGTTGCTTTGAACCAATCTTTCAGACCGGCAAAGAACGCCTCCAGTTTGCCCATCCCCTTACGCATGTGACGTTCGATAGCTTTTTCGATCATCGCATCAAACTGCGTTTCTCGGTACTGCAGCACCGCCAAGATCAGTTCGTCTTTTGATGCGAAGTGATTATAGAGCGTCATCTTGGCGACTTCCGCTTCGGCAATGATTCGATCGATCCCAACCGCACGGATGCCCTCGGCATAAAAAAGCCGTTCGGCCGTCTCAACGATCCGCCGGCGGGCATCGGATTTCTTTGTCTTTGTTTTGCTCACACCCGAACTATACAGACCTGTCTGTTTTATGCAAGGGTTGGTTCGAGATTTTTCGATTCTTTTCATGGGGAACAAATCGCTTCGCCCGCCACATGAGGCAAACCCGCCAAGCGCCCGCGAGTGCCCACGAGTGGATGTCGAGCGACGAGTTGCCGACATTCGGTCTCGCTATCGCCGTGCGTGAATCGAACCGGGCCAAAACAACACCGGGCCTAAACAACACCGGGCCTAAACAACTCCGGGCCTAAACAACACCGGGCCTAAACAACTCCGGGCCTAAACAAGATTGGACAGCAACACTTTTCACCGCACCCCGGGCCGCACTCTGTGCAAAGCCCGACGAGAAATCGTATCGATGAAAAAAGCCACATGAGTCCAAAGACTCACGTGGCTTTTGATGGAGGCGGCGGGAATTGAACCCGCGTCCCGCGATGCATCCACGAGACCGTCTACGTGTGTAGTCGGGCGGTTATGATTTCCGAAGAAACCGTTTCGCTCCCTGCGGCGCTGCTCGACAGGCTCCACAGTTCGCTAGTTCGAATCTTTATTTAGCTCATCGCGTCTCGAGCAGGACGATAAGCGATCCAGAATTGTGACGGACAGTCGGGCGACTCTGGCAATCCCCCTCAGTCCGGGCTACCTGTTCTTAGGCGGCCAGTGCAAGATTTTCATCTGCAACTAAAGTTTTGATCAGCTTTTTACGTGGCCAACTGATCAACCACGACACGCAAGCCGTCGCTTCTTGTCATCCGGTCGAATCCAGATCACCCCCAAACGGCACCCTGCTATTCTATCGGCACTCCGATCGCAGACAATGATACCGATCCGAATGTCTGCCCCTTAACGAATCCTGCTTGACGCCGAAGATCACCGTTGAATTCACTGAAAGTTCTGTACGAAGACAACCATCTGTTGGTCGTCGATAAACCCGCCGGGATCGCCACGATGGGTTCGGAAACCGGCACGACCGTCCACCAGATGGCCGCCGAATACATCAAACAAAGGTACAATAAGCCGGGAAACGTCTATGTGGGAATCGTGAGCCGGCTAGATGCAATGACCAGCGGCGTTTTGGTACTCGCCCGAACCAGCAAGGCGGCGTCACGGTTGGTCCCGCAGTTTTCACCGGACGCAAAACCTGGAACCAAGGCTGAGAAAACCTACTTGGCGATCGTCGAGGGACAGTTGGGTTCGCCGCAGGGTATTCTGCGAGATTTTGTTCGCAAGGACGACGATGCCAAACGCATGCGGGTCGTCTCTGGCGAGCTTTCCGATGCTCGTGCCGCGCAGCTTCGATACAAAGTGATTGCCAGCGATGAGGAGGGTTCGCTTATCGCCGTACGACTGGACACCGGTCGCAAACACCAGATCCGGCTTCAGTTCGCCAGCCGCAACCACGCAATTATCGGTGACCGGAAATACAGCTCGCACCAACCGTTTGATCAAGGGATCGGCCTTCATAGTTTCCGGCTGAGTGTGAATCATCCAACGCGTGGAGAGCGGTTGTCTTGGACGGTGAATCCGCCCAAGTCGTGGAAATCGCGGTTACGCGAGATGTCGGTCGGCCCCGAATGGCAGCGCCGGATCGATGCGATCGATTGGCCGTCCGGTGATGACGCAGCGGAGGCCGCGAGGTGAGCAGCAAGAAACAGAAGTCCGATGTCGGTCGGCCAAAGAAAAGCAGCTATTTGCCTAAGAAGATCATCTCGGGTGGGCAAACCGGCGTCGATCGCGGTGCACTGGATACCGCGATCGCACTGGGCATAGAACACGGCGGCTGGTGCCCGGCCGGCCGACTTTCCGAAGACGGCACCATCCCTAGCCGATACGAATTGACCGAAACCGATTCGCCCGATTATCCCGCGCGAACCAAACAGAACGTGATTGACAGCGATGCGACCTTGATTCTCTATGAGCGAAAACTCAAAGGCGGCACACTGCTGACGCAGCGTTTATGTAAGACAAACTCAGTTAAGCATCATTCGGTGCGTCTTGATCACGATACCGACACCAAGCTAGCCGAAGCGATCGAGCAGGCTCAAAGCTGGCTGAACAAAACGAAGCCGACCGTGCTAAACATCGCCGGGCCGAGAGAAAGTAACTACCCGGGTATCGAAGCACGTTCGATGCAGTTCCTGCTGAAAGTGTTTGCGAGTTGAACGACGATGTCGCTTAACATCGCGATCGACGGCGGCGAAGCGTCCCGGCCATCCCCAACAAGGTCAGAGCGATCAGAGAACTGGGTTCGGGCACTGCCACGATCGACACCGTCCGCGTTGGCGACGATGCCCAATAGGTGATGCCTCCGAATAACTGTGTATCACCGATCAAGTTCGATTCAAGACCATCGGCGAACAAGACATTTGAATAGCCGAAACCAAAATCAGTTTGTGAAATGCCGGGGTTCAGCGTGACCAAGAATCCGTCATTGGTGCCGCCGGTTTCAAATGATGCCACCGCATCCTGCACCGACAAGCGATAGCGACTCAGGAAACCGTTTCCACCCATCGTTGCTGGATCGATCGACGCCGGATCAAGAACTGGAAAAAACGCTTGCCCCGAGGCGA
Organism: uncultured Pirellulaceae bacterium; assembly: GCA_963975425.1. Classification (GTDB taxonomy): domain Bacteria; phylum Planctomycetota; class Planctomycetia; order Pirellulales; family Pirellulaceae; genus CAXBGS01. The sequence continues at coordinate 127,798 of CAXBGS010000015.1, read as the reverse complement.
TCGTCTCACCCTCGACAGGCGTTAAGACGACCGGTGGAGCCGTCGGGAACTCCATCGGTAAACCCGAAACATCAAACGTCAATGACTCGGAGGGGTCTGTTTGAAACTCGGCTGCGAAAGTCCATTCCCCTTCGACGGCGGTTCGGAAATCCATGTAATTGTCAAAGCTCTCTCCTAGAGAACTGCCCGTTGGCGAGCTGACATCGAAAAACTGGAGCATCCGAGCCGGATCAAATCGATCGAACGCGTCCCAGCGATAGCTCACTCCGCCCGGCCCGATGTCGACGGTGAATTCCAGCGACACGTCGGCGTGCACGAGCCTTGGATGTGCGAGGGAACCAAGGCAACCCGCGAGCAAGACCATCCATAAATTGACACCGATCGAACCGCCGAAAACCATCGGGCGTTGTGCGTGACTGAACATGAGCAAAGGATTCACGATAGGAGGATCAAACGGTCAACTACGTTGTCATTTCAGGCAGTCCGGCTCCTCACGTATCGACGTGACGAGCCAGCTTGCGGTCTGCGACGAGTCGCGAAACGCACTGGAAACTTGGGGATGTCTATTTTCGCAGCGACACCCATCTCAAATGGCCAGGCTTCTAGGTTTTAGCGATCTTGTTGCCGAGCGTCGATACAGAGTTCCATCGTCACGCCCAACGACACGATGGTTTCATCCTGCCGGTCCCGCGGCGCGTTCCACTCGTTCAATGGCTGTGTGATCATGAGTGAAATAATTGATTGCCGCTTGAAAGACGCAAAATCACGCGTCGACCAGGAGAAGAAACGCCCAATTCGTCGTTCATTGTTTTTGTTTGCACAACCGGAACGGTAATCAACAATCCTTGAGCCTTTGCTGATCACGAGAGCAAGCGTAGGCGTTAAACCTTCCGATACTTTCCCCTGTTCCCGAGGCCCAACCGCCTCTCGAAGGCAGGATCGCCGAGCGGCAACCACGCCTTCTGTATCGCACTGGCCGAGCATTGACCGCTGGTGCGACGCCAAGGCACGACAAGACCAACGTCCTCGGGAACATCGCCACCGCTTCGATTTATTTCCGCGTCCATTCATATTCGGCCCTGACGGACCATTATTCGCTACTGTTACCAGCGCGGACGTTTTTAGTCCGCAGCGCTGACAGACATTCGTCGGGGACATGGAATTCAGGAGGATTCTCCATGATGAACCAGCCGTTATTGTGCCGGCACCGCCGAGCCTCGCTTGTTTGTCTCTTTGCCCTTTCGGCCTTCGTCCTCACCCAGACGACCGGCACGCAGGCCCAAGCCGATTCAGGCGAGACGATCGATGACCACGATCGTTTCGGAGCTTCGGTGTTAATGATCGCACCGTCGGAAACGACGATCCCGCCAACCGACACATCGTGGGTGATCGAGCATCCCGAGCAGTGGTGTGGATGGGGAACCCACGATTCATTCCCCAACGCGGTATGTGACAACGAACTGGCGGTTGAAAAAGGCGTAATTCAAGCCAAGAAAAACAAGAAGGTGGACCGAGAGGTCAAGTCGGACGACCGCGGCATCGCGTCAGATTTGGAAGCGGTGGATCATCCAGAGGTGACGGCTTCACTGGCGGATAAAGAAAAAGAAAGCGGCCTTTCCAAAGCGATTGCGACCATCACTGCCTCGGTCGGATCTCGCGTCGGTGTGTCGGTTCAACAACTGGTCGAACCGTTTGCGATGGTCGGACCGGACGCCTGCAGCACGCTTGACGAAATCGCCGCGTTAACGAAGTACTGGACGGCTCCCGATACTGCGTCTTGGAAAAACGAGAGCCCTGAGATGAAGGTGGTCGAAGCTGACGCGACTGCCGACGTCATCGATGCCGATGCAATCGCCGCTGCCCCGGGCGAGCTGGTTGCGAACGATGACGTTGACTATGGAATCGTCAGCTTTGTTCCTTTTGTCGATTTCGTCGGTCAGCCGGATTCCCAAAGCGAATGGGAATCACCGCTTGCCAGCGCCGTCGTGTTTGGATCCCATGATCTTGTAGCATCCGACGATAAGATCGCAATCGATTGGCAATCACATGACGACGCCGGGTTCGACGTGGTCTCCCGCGAAGATGTGAAATCGATGCAACTTGATACCCCTGCGTTGCAAAGCCCGATCGATCTGCCCCAAAGGGAACAAAAAGCGAGTGCGTCTTTGGCGAAGGACGCTCTCGCGGTGGAAACCGCGACTGTCAGCAAAGAAACACGTGTGGCTGACAGTCGCGAGGAAAACGCCGGCTCGCATGCGGCTTTACCGGACAACGTAGCCGCAACATCGACACCGCGAATCAATCGACGACTTGTCGGCGGCAGTGCGATGATTGTGACCATCGATGAAGTGATCCTGCCATTCGACTTGGCGATCCAAGACCCAACTCTGCGCAACCTATTCCCGGTGCAGTATGGAACCTGCTGTATTCTCGAACGGACGGAACTCAGCGGCCTAGACTCCGACGAAACGCTATCGATGGCCGTCGAAACTGACATCGTCAAGAACGTTGAGTCCGCGCGGCAACAAGGTCCGATTGCCGTCGCCGGGCGGTTCGACGAACCCGCTTGCCTGCTTGATGATGCGATCTGGAATCTGGAATGTGTCCTGGACCGCAAGTCGGCGTTTCGCCGTTCGATTCGAGCGAAGAGAATCGGACGTCAACTCGGAAAGCTCGCTAGCACCGCCATGCAGCAGACCGCAGACCTCGTCTCCGCGTGGCCAGCCCTGCCCCACGGGGCATTGGCGAGCAAAACAGATTCGACACCTCTATCGGAACCGGCCGCCGAAACGGCCGGTCAAAAGCTGATCGCCAGAGCAGCATTGGACCCAGCCGGTCAAGCAGAAGCCCCCCCTGCCGCCCCAATCACACAGATCGACCAAGTCCATATCGATCAACTCAAAGACGCACTGCTCTCGTGGTGCAGACAAGCCGAATCGGTCGGCCAATGGATGCATGCGGCACACCAAGCGAAAGTCGCTTCGGCCAAGTCGTCACGTCGTCGCTAATAAGCCGGTAATGGACCATCGGGTCAAACCATCGTTTGATCGCTCGCGTCCTACCGATACCAAAGCGACCCCCGGCTGATCACCCTTACGCCGGCAGCAGGTCGTGGCACCCGATCCGCTCGTTCTCGCAACGCCCTCCCTTGCACAGAGAACGAGCGGATCGTTTTCTCGATATTCCTTACCGTTTTCGGGAATTCGACGCCCAGCGGGTTGACTTTGCTGGAATTTAAACAATTGTTTAAAACAAGCGTTTAATCTTTGCAGATTTTCTCTCACGCGCAATCCCGCGAGCAATCCTTTGAGCACGGCCGAGCCGTCCAGTCCCGAACAAAACGACGTACGCACGCGGTTGCTCGAGGCAGCCGGTCCGATCTTTGCAAAGCAAGGTTTTGACCGATCGACGCTGCGCGAAATCTCTGGGGCGGCGGGCGTCAATCTGGCGTCCGTCGGATATTACTTTGGCGACAAGATGGGTTTATATCGCCACGTGATACGCGAGCTGAGAATTCGCCGCGAATCACGTTTTCCTGCGCCAACGGAGCAGACCGGCGACCCTACCGGCGAGCTTGCTGGTCTCGTCCACATCATGCTGACGCGGATGCTGGCCAAGGACAACAGTGGATGGGAATCGCAACTGCTGATGCGAGAGATGCAGCATCCCACGACCGCATTCGAAGAGATTGTCAACGAATCGTTCCGACCCATATTCGACCGTTTGGTTCGGGCGATCGATGGTTTGACGGGGGACAACGTTCCGCCACACGTCAACCAGCAACTTGCCCTCAGTGTCGTCGGACAGTGCTTGTATTACCGCGTCGGTCGCGGCGTGATTGATATTTTGATTCCCGAAAAAGACCGAACCCAGCACTACGACATTGACTCGCTTAGTCGCCACATCATTGCGGTCACGCTTTGCGCGACGGAACGGGCGGCACTGATGGATCAAAAATCCAAACTCGATCAACTAGCAACAGATTCCAAAGCTGACAGTCAGCCTCAACCATCTGTCAGCGAATCCACTCCGACAAACCTTCACGCCGAATAATCAACTCTATGTCGACCGAAACAGAATCTCCGCCGCGTGTCGAGCCCGACGAACCGGTCGAGCGCGTTGCGATCAGACCCGAAGTACCCGCGAAGAAAAGCGGGCTGTTACATAACGTGGTTTTTCCGCTTGTATTACTGGCGATTGGTGCGGGTGTTGTCTATGCGCTAGGGTCCGTCGAGCCTGACCAGCGTATCGGTGCCGATTTGTCGCGTGCCGGCCGCATGAAAGCGTTGCCGCCGGTCAACGTGGTGCCGATCCGATCACTGGACGCTAGCGGAGCCACACTTCAGCTGCGTGTCGACGGTACCGTCGTGCCGTATCGCGAGGCGCGCGTCGCGGCCGAAGTCGCCGGTCGCGTTGTCTTCAAGTCTGAAGTTTGCGAAGCGGGCAGTTACGTCAACAAAGGTGACTTGTTGATGCGATTAGACGCGACCGACTATGAACTCGAAGTACAGCGACTTTCACGTCTTCAAGAACAGGAATATGAGGCCTTGTCCGAGGTCGACCAAGAAATGGTCAACGTCCAGCGTCTGATCGAACTTGCCAAGGAAGACGTCGAACTGCAGCGAAACGAAGTCAATCGACAAAACTCATTGCCCAGCGGATTTTCCAGTCGCGGCGAAGTCGATCAGGCCACAAGAGCCTTGCTGCAGGCGCGTCAACAGTTGGTGACTTCCGAAAATCAACTGGACCTGCTGCGAAAGCGGCGAGCGAAACTCGAAGCGTCCGAACGGCTGGCCGCTACCCAGCGAAAAGCTGCTGAAGTCGACTTGGCTCGCACCGAGATTGTCGCCCCGATCGACGGTGTGATCGTCAGTGAGGAAGCGGACTTGAACACATTCGTCGCTCGCGGAAACCCACTGGTTACGATCGAAGACACGTCCAAGGTCGAAGTCGCCACCAACGTCCGCATCGACCAGCTGTACTGGATCCTGGATCAAGAGGGACGGACGATGGACGATTTGCAAAAGGGTTACTCGTTGCCAGAAACACCGGCGTTGATCGAGTTTGAAATGAGTGGGCGCGAAGGTGATTTCCACCAGTGGGAAGGGCGCTTGGTTGGCTACGATGGTATCGGATTAGATTTGACAACGAGAACCGTTCCGGTTCGTATCTTGGTCGATGATCCACGGTCGACCGCTCAGTCGTCCGCATCGGTAGGCGGCACGGCCTTGGTGCGCGGCATGTATGTGACCGTCAAATTGTTGATCAAACCACGAACGCCGATGGTCATTGTTCCGGCCGAAGCGCTGAAACCGGGCAATCGTGTGTGGGAGTTTACAGCGGACGATTCGGTTCTGGATGATGTGGTGCAACCGACGTCGGATTCGAACGAGCCAACGCCCAACTCTGACTCGAATGCCGAACTTGCCGGCGCGGCCGATGCGAAGGCAAGGCCGGCTCAAGCCAAAGCTGTTTCCGATGACTCCGCTTCCGATGGCTCCGTTTCCGATGCATCGATGGCGGACGATTTCGATCCCGACCGATGGGTTGCCGGCCGGGTTTCGGTTCGCGAGTCGATTATTCCCGTCGATTCGTTAGTCGTCGAAGGCTATCCCGGTGATGGTTACCCGTCGCTGAAATCTTCGAGCCCCCGAAAGCTGTGGGTATGTGAATCGCGTGATGGCACGTTGGTCAACGGTTCCTTTGTGGTCGTCTCGCCGATCGGCGGAATCGATTCCGGACAGTTGCCTGCGCGGACTCGCCGATCGATGGTTGATGCCGATGCAGCCGTTCTGGAGAGCGAGTGATGAAACGGCTCGTCAGTTGGGCGATCACGAATTCGCCTGGCATGAATGTGTTGATGATCGCACTGATGTTGATCGGTGCGCTCTGCTTGACCGGCATGCGCCGAGAGGTATTTCCGGCGTTCGAGTTGGAAGTGGTGATGGTCACGGTGCCTTATCCCGGTGCCACCCCGCGGGACAGCGAAGAAGCGATCTGTCAAAAAATCGAAGAGGCGATTCGGTCCATCGATGGAATCAAAAAAGTCACGTCGATTGCCCAAGAGGGATCCGGATACGTGCTGGCAGAACTTCGCAGTGATGTTCGCGATGTTCAAAAAGTCATGAACGAGATCGACCGCGAGGTCGCTCGTATCCCAAGTTTCCCGGACCTGGCAGAAGATCCCATCATCCAGCAAATCACGTTTCGCGATGCCGCGATCCGGATTGGAATTGTGGGTCCGGACGATCGCTCGAAAGAAGCCGAGATACGATTACGGGACGTCGCCGAGCGAGTTCGTGATGAAGTATTGATGTTGCCGTCGGTTTCGTCCGCATCGGTGATGGGATCGCGTCCCTATCAGATCGATGTCGAAATCGCCGAATCGACCTTGCGTAGTTATGGCCTTTCTCTCGAAGGCGTCGCGTCAATCATTCGTGCCCGCAACATTGAACTTCCCGGCGGCAACCTGAAATCGGAAGGCCAGGAAGTCTTGCTGCGAGCGAAAAGCAAGGGCCGCATCGGCGAAGAAATCGAAAAGCTGCCCTTGGTCACGCGTGATGGCGGTGTCGTCTTGACCGTAGGCGACTTGGCCAACGTGCGAGACGAGTTTGTCGACGTGACATCGACGGGTGAAATCAACGGCGAACCGGCCATGGTCGTCAACGTCGAACGCACCAAGAGCGAAGACTTGTTGGCGATGGTCGACGCGGTGCGCGAGTATGCGGCCAAAACCAAACTTCCCGATGGTTACCGATTCGAAATCTGGGGCGATAGCAGCACGGAAGTTCGAGGTCGCTTATCACTGTTGTTACGCAACGGTGCGCAAGGCCTGTTGCTGGTCTTCCTCGTGCTTGGACTATTTCTGGAAATGAGGTTGGCGTTTTGGGTTGCGCTGGGCATCCCCATTTCGATCCTCGGCGCCGGCGCCGCGTTGGCGTGGGGCGGCCAGACGTTGAACATGCTAAGTCTTTTCTCGTTCTTGGTCGCATTAGGTATCGTTGTCGATGACGCCATTGTGATCGGCGAGAATATCTACGCGCACTTGCAAATGGGCAAACCAAGGCTGCAGGCCGCGATCGACGGGACCACCGAAGTGATGCCCAGCGTCACGGCGTCCGTAACGACGACGGTAATCGCATTCGCGCCGATGTTCTTTGTCTCTGGCGTGATGGGAAAATTCATGGCGGTGATCCCCTTTGCCGTGATCGCCATGCTGATCATCTCGCTGTGGGAAAGCATCTTTGTTCTGCCTTGTCACCTGGCTCATAAACACACGGGTTTCTTTCGGTTGCTGTCGGTGCTGATCTATCCGCTGCGGCCCATCGGAATGGTGCTCACCTGGCTCAGCACACGCGCCGGCGCCGGGATGATCCGCTTAAGGGACAACGCTTATCTGCCAGTGCTCAATTACAGCCTCAGGTTTCCCCTGGTGCCGATCGCCGCGGCTTTGATGATGTTCTTGATCACGGCAGGCATGATTCGCGGCGGCGTCGTGCCGTCCGTCTTGTTCCCAAAATCCGACAATAACATTTTGCAGGCAACCATCGCGTTTCCCGATGGTACGACGGCCGAAGAAACCGATGCGGCGACGCGGCGAATGGAGGAAGCAATTCGCAGGGTCAGCATCGCGGTCGGCAAACAGCGGGCCGAAGCCGAAGGCACATCACCGGAAACGATTTATCCGCAATCGGGCGGCGAATTGACGGGACCGGTACGTCTCACCTATCGCAACCTGGGCGCGATCACGAACACTCAGAATCAAACGGGCGGCGGCGGTTCGGGCAGCCATGTGGGACAGATCTTTGCTGAACTATTTGATACCGAAATTCGCGACATCCATAGTGATCAACTGCTCGCATTATGGCGAAAAGAGGCAGGCGAATTTGCCGGCGTCGAACGGTTGACCTATGGCAGTGTCGGTGTCGGCCCGGGCGGTAAAGCGATCGAATTCAAACTGTTGGCTCCCGCCGAAAACGTTGACGAATTGATCGCCGCAACCGAAGCGACGAAAGAACGGCTGAAAGATTTTTCCGGTGTCTACGATATCAGCGACGACAATAGCCCCGGCAAATGGGAATATCAGTTTCGTGTAAAAGACAGTGCGAGAGCGACCGGCGTGACGCCGATGGACCTTGGCAACACAGTCCGCAACGCTTACTTCGGTGCCGAGGTGATGCGATTGCAACGAGGTCGGCACGAAGTGAAGCTGATGGTGCGTTATCCGGAAGAAGAGCGCCGAAGCTTGGTGAACTTTCGCGAGATACGCATTCGAACTCCCGACGGCACCGAACGGCCGATCACTGAACTGGCCGAAGTCACCCTCAGTCGCGGATTCTCAGAGATCAACCGCGTGGACCAACTGCGATCGATCACAATCTCGGCCGATCTCGACGAGACCAAGGCGAATGCCGATCTGATCATCGAAGAGTTGCAAAAAACATTTGTGCCGAAATTGCAGCAACAGCATCCTGCCGTTTCGGTCCGATGGGAAGGTCAACGCGAACAGAGCAAAGATTCCGTCGGCAGCCTCGGTGTCGGATTCGGCATCGCAATTGTCGCGATGTATGTCCTGCTTGTACTGCAGTTTCAAAGCTACATTCAACCGATTCTGATTCTGATCATCGTGCCGTTCGGCATGATCGGCGCGGTTTGGGGACACGCGGTGCTAGGCTTACCGTTAACACTGTTCAGCATGTTCGGCCTGGTTGCTCTTTCGGGCGTCGTCATCAACGACTCGATCGTCCTGATCGACTTTATCAATTCACGAGTTAGAGACGGCGTCGCAATCAAACAAGCATTACTGGAATCGGGCGAGCGTCGGTTCCGGCCGATCATGCTGACCAGCCTGACAACGATTGCCGGATTGTTACCCCTGATGACCGAAAAGTCGTTTCAAGCTCAGTTGCTGATCCCGATGGCGGCCAGCTTAGCATTCGGTTTGATGCTGGCGACGTTCTTGGTACTGCTGTTGGTGCCAGTGTTTTACTTGCTGTATTTCAACTCCGTTTCACTCTTTCGAGGGTCCGACGACTGATCGTCGGACGCAGAGATGTCAGGCGTGTGCCGGGCACAACGCCGCCAAGCAATGGAACAATCCCATCGCCGTTAGGCGACGGGTTCAATTTCCCAGCCGTCGCGGTAATCGCGGCTGATAAATTTGTTCGCTTCGTCACTGTCGGTGAATCGCATGGCCTCGGCATCCCAAGTGAGCTTTTCTTTTTGCAACCGCACCGCGATGTTGCCAAGCAATACCGACTCGGTCAGGTTGGCGCCATAGTCGAATCCGTCGCTGGGCTGCTGACCGCTGATGCAACCGTCGACCCAACCGTGATAGTGGTTCTGGCTTTCCTTTTTCACGATCAAACTGTCGATGTTTTTCGAATCCGAATACAAACGCGGCATCTTAAAGTGAGGAATGACCATCGTTCCATTCTCGCCGATCAACATGGATCCTGATGCCGGCAGCGCGACCGTTTCGTCGATGTGCGAACCTTTCACACTGGGCAGTCGTCCGCCGTCGTACCAAGTCAACGATAATTCGTCCGAAGCAGTCAAACTGTTTCCAGCAAACGTGTACTCGACGGTCGTCTGGGCGGGCCAAACTTGGTCGTTCATCCCTGAATGCATTGCACGCATCATTGTTGGCGGTTGATGGATTCCTAAACCCGTGAAGACCGGGTCCATGATATGGCAGCCAAAGTCGCCCAACGCGCCATTGCCAAAGTCTTGCCAATCGCGCCAGCCCCAGGGGTGATACACACGATATCCGCCGTAGGGTCGCATCGGTGCGACACCGATCCAAAGATCCCAATCGACGCTGCTGGGCACAGCCGGCGGGTTCTTTGGCAGCGAGAGCAGACCCGATTTGCCGTGTCCGGTCGCGGATGCCCAACAATGAACTTCCTTGATTTTACCGATCGCTCCTGACTGCAAGGTCGCCGCGGCGGTACGGTAAGCTTCGTGTGAATGGATTTGGTTTCCCAGGCGAGTGATCACACCCGACTTTTTCGTTTGAGCGCCAACTTGCCGAGACTCCCAGACGCTGTGGGTTAACGGTTTTTGGCAGTACACGTGCTTCCCAGCCCGCATCGCGGCCAAGGTGATGATCGCATGCATGTGATCGGGCGTCGAAACGGTCACCGCATCGACTTTGTCACCGAGCGTCGACAGCAGTTCTCGGTAATCCTGTACCACGGGTGCATCCGGTGCCAGCTCACGTACTTTCGCAGTACGTTCCAAATCAACATCGCAAAACCCAACCATCTGCGTTTGTTCATGCGCGGCCATTTCACGAATATCGCCCCAGCCTTTTCCGTCGCATCCGATCCCGGCGACTTGCAACCGAGAGTTCAAATTCTTGCCACGCACAATCGACGGACAGGCCAACACAGCACCGGTGACGACCGATGACTTTACGAATTTACGACGGTTAAGCATTTTGTTTCGATCCAGGTAGGTAGGGGCCAAAGTGGCGGCAGGTAAGTCTCGCTAAATCATTCGCATCAGGTCGAAACGAAGAACGCGAGAGCGGCATCACTGGTGCGTTTGATCGGCGACAGCATCCGCACCGCTATTGTATCAACATCTCTAACCGCGAAGTGACTTCAGACGCGACGAATCAGAAAGCACGGGCAGCGAAACCGCGACCACCAGAATTGCCACGGCAACCGGTCGCGGAGCGACAAACAGTCCCACCATTCCGATCATCGCCAGCCAACATGCAGGGTGGATGATCCATTTTCTCAATCGAAACCGCACCGGCCAACACAGCAGGATCAGACCCACCATCATCGCGATGGTTAGTAAATCACGAATCAGCAAGCGAACGGATTGCGTCCGCAGCGTTGTTTGAGAAATCGCGGGCACCGGTGCGTTCGGCTGCATTGCGACCGTCTTGGCGGCATGAAAACCGTGAAAATCGCCGACACCAAACCTGACTTGAGACGCCGCGAACGGTTCCGACAAGAATCGCGATGCGTATTCCGCCATCTTTCGATCGAGTTGTTGCCAGCGACGAGCAGAGAGAGCTTGGTTTCCCAAATTATTTTCCGAATCTATACCTGCTTGTTGATCGGTCATGTTCGCCGAATCGACGGACACGTCGTCAGGATCTTTAGACCACAAAACGCTGCGTCCCTGCGAAGTTGCGATCGCTTGATATCGATTTGCCCATGGTCGAAACCACGTTTCGGTCTCGTCAGCCGGTCGATCCGCGAGCAGATCGAGCGACCTTTCGACCGCACTCACAACCGAACGGGCGAGCGAGAGCGCACGAGCATTGGACGCCGGATCACTTGGAACTCGACCCGCTGTTTTCGACGCCAGCGGCAAGCCCTTTGGCGCTAATTCGCTTGCCCCAGTGGTCACGCCGTCGGACTCATAGTGGACGGCCCATCGCCGATTGACTGGCAAGTCGATTAACTCAGGAAAGCGAACCGGTTGTCTCACGTTTGACTCGGGAAAAGACACGAGCAATTCGACCGATTGCGGCAGGCGACTCAACGACAATGGCACAATGATTCGTTGCGATGCGAGTCCATCGACGCTTGCTTCATCGACAACTTGGGGCGAAACGCTGTTTTCGGCCGACCATGCGCCTAAGTACGTGGCGTCTCGCGGCAGCCGAATCGAAACCGATTCCATCGCCCCGGGAACAATGTCCCAGCGACACGCGGCAAGCAAGCGATCATCGTTGGGAAACAGTTGCACATCGGCCGCCAGTGCGATTGCCTCGAGTTCCGCATTGGGATTGTTCGCCAATTCAACCGACCAGTTGGAACTCGTCGCTAGAAAATACTGTTGGTCTTCTTTCTTACTGGCGACCGTATCGAATCGTTTTGGCAGACGCTGGGACCGCATCGCATTGGTACGCCACCGAATCGATTCCTGTGTCAAACGATGCGGCAGTGAGACCAGCACACGGCGAGTACCTTTGCCTAAGACTCTGACTTCCGGAACCGAGACACGTCCCTGGTCGTTCTCATCCAGTTTTCCGCGAATCGTAAGCATCTGGTCCGCAACTTGATCCGCGTCTAATGAAATGCGGACAACTTGGTTCGACGGATCAATCGCGGGCTGGCGGGACCAAAGCGGCGAAGGCTCAACCTCAAGGGAATCACACCACCGAGTCGGGATTTGGATATCGATGAACGCCGGTACCGCCTTGGTAAACCGAATGACCGAATGCATGGCCCATTGCCCGTCTTCCCACTGCAATTCGATCAATTGCTCAGTCGGAAAGAGTGCATCAATCATTTTGTAAGCGAATGAACCTGGCAGATAGCTGTCACCCTCGGACAACTTGCTTTTCTTGTAGACATCAAAATCCTCGATTCTCGTTTCGCTAACAGGGATGTATCCGCCGAGCAAAAAGGTATCGGAAAACTTGGCATTCAAATCAGATGCGACGTTGGCTTCATTCAGGGGCGTGACGGAAACATTGCGAGTGCGAGAGACGGTGTAAGTTTCACTGGTCTGCATTGCCGGTGAAATGCGAATCACGGGCCGGCGAAACCTGCCGGCGCTGCGGTTCGTCAGTTCGCAATACGCCTTCACCTCGGTTTTCTTGTTCCCCGAAATCCCTTCGGGCAACCCGATCGTTCCATCGGCAAACGTCGCCTGAAAGACATCAACACTTTCGCCGTCGACCGTCAAGTTAATCAGCTTCACTCCCGGTGGAATTTGCAGCGTGCGGCGTGCGTCGGCATTCTCGCCCGGATGAATCACCGCCTCATATTCCAATCGAATTGCACCGCTAGTGACTTGCAAATGATGCTGTTGCTTGACCGAGGGCTGAACGACCGGGTTCAACCGTGCACGCAACGTGGGGCATTCATCCAGTGTGCTGAACGCCTTACCAATCCCACCCAAGTATCCCGACCAACGGCTCAAGAATTGAGCGTCGGAAAGCGGTTCAAATTCGCTATCGATCTCGGTTTTGACCTCGATGCTCGGATCGCTGTTGATGGCAATCCAAGTCTCGCCGACATTGCTGGAAACGTATGGCAGCACTTCGGGGATAGTCATCCCGGACGTTTGCTGTGCCTGATCCGTTGAATCCAAAACGGTTGGCATTTGCCAAAACAATCGGATCGCGCCCTCGACGTCCGTTGTCTTTTCCAAGCTGACCGACCATCGCGATTCACTGAGCCGGTATCCGTGTTTCAGCTGCCAATGTTTCGATGCGATCTGAGGAATTCGCGGGTCTAGCGTGATCAACTGGACCGTGTCGCCGTATCGGTATACCTTCCCCGTGTCGACTTCACATTCGATCGATGTCCGATGCCGTCCCACGTTAACCAGATAGCGTCGGTCCATGGCGTGCGGGCTCGACGATGGCAACTCTTCCGTTGCTTGGTAGTCGATACTTAAAAGTTCAACGGGGCCAAGATCGGCTTCCCAACGACGCAGACCGCGATCTGACTGAACCGTGCCGAATGCTTCATTCACGGTTACCAAATCGTTTTCGCGGTCGCCATCAATCACCAGGTGTGACTCGGCGATCGGCGGGATCGCTAGCCGCAATTTCAAGATCGAACCTGGCGCCAAGATCGCGGTGCCTTCACTGGATTCTGTAGGCAAATCCAGGTCTGCAGCAACATCAACCGCCGTCGTTGTCTTGACCGAGACTTGAGTCGTTTTTGGGATCAAGGTCAATCTTAAGCGAAACACCTCACCAGGCGGCAGCGTGACAATCACCGCGTCGTCACCGTCGGGCACGAAACGAACGATGCGATCTTGATCACTCGAACGCAACCACACCCGGCGAACCGCCAAGGCTGAAAAGGGTAATCGCAATCGGGTGGTCCGCTCCGCGACATTGACCACGTACTCCGCTTCGACCAACGGTGCTAATCGTGCCGATCCGTCACGTAGTTGCAAGAGATCGACTCGGTACTCAGCTGATTCGAACCGGGCCGACTGCGCGCGATCAACATCGACGGCAGGAAACAATTCCTCGTAAAGCTCGAACGGAACGTAAACCTTGTCACCGACGACCGCGCCTTCGCCAGTGAGGGGCACCAGAACATCAAACGGTCGTTTATCCGACCTGGCAACCGTCGTCCCGTCCTGGGCTTTGACAAATCGCGGGAAGGCAATTCCAGCCGCAAACGCACCGATCAGCGCTATCCAAAAAATTCGGATCAAATTCACAGCGGGTGTCTTCCGCGCCGACCCACCGCCGACGACTGAAAACTCTTGCGAATCGTCTGCAGAACGGGCCCGGAAACTTTTTTCATCTTGGCCGCTCGGAACATCCGCATCGTCCGTCCACCAAGCCATTGACGTCGCCAGCAGTCCGGCAGTGATTGTCGGGACTATCAACCAACCCATGATGGCCGCTTGCCAAGGCCACCACAAGAATGCCAGCGAAGCAAAAAGTACCAATGGCGGCATCAAGAACAACGGATCGCGTCTTGCCGCAAACCAGCTTGCCGCAAACACGAGTGTCGCGATCAGCCAGCCCGTGGCCAACGTCAAGTTCCGAGGCATCAATAAGATTGATTGGCCCGGTTTTGCCGGAATCTCGGAAGACGATATCGGTTCGTCATCATCATATCGCAGCAACGATGCGGGAGAGAACGAATCCGTCGCCGGCACAACGCTGGTCGTGGATTTTAGCACGACCGCTCGCGCCACCACCTCTGGAATTCGCACGCGACGGAGCCAGCGAGAGCCGTGATGGCTACGACTCCACACCAAGCGAATCTTTTCGCGTTTCGAGCTGGACGCCAATCGAATGGGCCGCGTGGGAATACTGTTCAGATCAACGTTTTGACCATCGCGAGTGATGGACACCAGAATCAAGTCCGCATCGTGGGCAATGACCAGCCGCTGAGACATTGATACGTCGAGGTCCGCTTGAACCACGTCGGAACCGCTGCTAGATGCGGTGACGGTCAGGTTGGAATGCCAGACAATATTTGCGTCGCTCGGTGCGTGGCTTGCTTCGACCAGAATCGTCGGTCGGGTCGCCGGATCATAACGTAGTTTGGTGTGCGAACGAGAATCGCTGATCTCCGACAAGTCGTTGTCCCGCGACGTGGATGGGCCGTCTGGTTGGTTAGGTGAAACCGAATCGTCGGTCGATGCATCGATCGTGACGTCGGCAGTGGAATTTGCCGACCTGGATGGTGATTGGGGAGGCGGAACTTTGATGACGGTAGGCCCCAGCCCCGATACGCTTAGCCCTTCGCCGATGATCGCAGTCGCGTCTTGTCGAACGGCGCCCGTTACGGATGGTAAATCGATCATCATCTGACCGGTTAACCGATAGCGACGCTGACCAACCAGGCTTCGCCCGCCGATGTCGCGATCACCTAAGCGAACCAATACGCTTTCTTCGGAATCGGAATCACTTTCAATCACATCGGACACCGGTAACGAAAGCGGCCCCAGATTATCTTTGTCTCGCAAAAACCAACGATAGGCCCCGCGCCCGTTGGTATCACCGGTCAGGATGGACAAATCGCTGGGCAAAACAGGAGGCGAACTTGCCGAAACGGAGAACGTTTCCACCACTTCATCGCCATCTATCTGCAAATCGAAATTGGTCGCTACGTGAAACGCGACTCCGACGGGTTCCAGGTCCAACGCCGGAGTGACTCCGTTGTTCAACCGGAACGCCAACGCCCCCGTCGGGACGGATGACAACCGCGAACGTTTCTCGGGTTCGATTTCTGATACTGCGATGCGGTCTCGCGCGAGACAGGCGTCCGCCGTCCAGGTCAGGTCGCTAGGCGGCACCGCGACCGCATCGAGCGTTCCCAGCAGTCCATCGGCGCGCAAAAACCACGAAGCCGGAATGGACGTGTGCTCGTCGGTACTCGGTATCCGGCGTCGCCCGGTCGCCCGAACCAAGATCGTGTCCCCATCAAAATCCTCTAAGTCAGGCCAAAACCGAAACGTTCGATTCGCATTGTTCACGCGGGGCGACTCGATCATTCGGCCCGACCTGGGAACACTTAAAGACAGCAAAGTCCACCCGGGTTGAACTCGGAACAAAATAGGATCAATACGATTGCCGTCGAGATTCATCGATAACCACATCGACGCATTCAACCCTCGGTCAACTTCCGTCGCGTTCTTAGAGACCTCTAGCCGCAACGTCGCATCGGATTTCAATTCCCCGGGCTGATCAGCCAATCGGACGCGTGACCAAACCGATCGTCCGCGTTCCTGGTTCGACGGCAACTTGGATCGATTCTTCTTTTTCGCTGCCGGTGGTTTCTCGCTGCTCAATTTTGCGATCGACCGAATGCCTCGCGGTATCGAGGCGATTGGCGGTCCGCTTGCGCGAAAAACGGTCGACCGATCCTGTGACTCAACTTCGACTTGCTGAGTCCAGTCGTCGGGCAGTTCCCACGACACGACGCGCAGCGGACTGGCGACAACGAGCGCGGCTTGATCGATCACCTGCGTCTGACTGACCTCATCAGCGTCCCACCGCGGCAACGGCAGATTCAGCCATCCGTCGGATTGCCACGTGCAGTTTCCCTCGATGGTTAGTGCCAACGATGCATCATCGCGGACACTACTTAACGTCATGGGAATCTCGACAAACTGTGCAACGCCCTGGCCATCCCCTTGGCGGTCGCGTCGCCGGAACGACGTTTCAATCGAGTCGACACGCACCGAGGTCACGACACCGTGCTCGATACGGAGCGCCGGCAGAACTCGCGTCTGCGGGACTTGGATCCGCATCCGGTGGGTCCAGTTTACGCCGGTCGAATCGATGGCATAGGAAATACTCGACTGCCGAACGGTCACCAAATCCATCCCATCGATGTCCGTCGATCGCCGCGTCCGAAGCCGAATCGTCGAAAGTCCGCCGGCATCCAAAACGTACCAATTCGCGTCGCTGGACCGTGTCGAAACATCAGCATCAGGTGGCGGGTCGGGGTGTCGACGCAAGACTCCGTCAAGCGTTTCAAGCGAAATGTCCGACGGCACCGAAAGGACGATTCTTGTCTGCGGTGACCTCGGCAGCCGAAGCGTGTATTCGCGGCCCATTCCGAAAGGCCGTCCGCGTAACGACCAACGGAATCTAAGCGAAGCATGTCCTTCCGAAGATCGGCCATCGAAAACGGCAGTCAACGCGCCATCCTCGTCCGACTCTAAACGTGCGTCCGACGATAAGCTTGTTGTTGCACCGGCCAGTATCCGTGGTTGCCGAATCGCAAGGTTCACGCGGCCGAGTGGATGGCGGACGACGCCTTGCTGCTGCGTTTGCAGTTCCAGCACGCTTTGGTCACATACAAGTGTGTCATCTTTCAGCCGGACATCGTAGAACGACGAGCGGATACGGCTTGCCAGATCGCTGTTCCCTTGCTGCTTTGATTCCGAGATGGCCTCGCTGAGTTGCTGGATCGCAACGGGCCGAAAGCTCTTTGGAACCACCTCGGCCAGCTGTGAATGAAAAACCCCGATCGGCAAGAGCGGGCGACCGTCCGCGGTACTGACCGGAAGTCGGCCAACAGATGAGCTGCTGACCTGCTTTACCGCTAATCGCTTCGATACCGCCTTGTCTTGTTTTGTGTCAGGGTCCGACTGATTTGCCGCGACTGGCTTGTCCGCTTTCCTTTGCGTAGCAGCCTCTAAGTCTTTGGTCGCGTCTTCCTTGGTATCGGCAGCCTCCGCGATCTTGGCCGGTTCGTCCTTGTCTTGTCCGATTGCAACCGTCGACCAGCCTGCTGTCACCAATAGCAATGCAATCAGAGCAGAAGAAAAAGACAGCTTGGTGCCTCGTGCGTGCCACCGAGTCGGCGAAAGATGCCAAGCGTGCGATAAATCTGTGTCCGCCGCCGCAAGACCGCGCGGAAACCGGATCATGATCGCACCTCGGTCGTCGGCGGAATCCTGCCGCTGCCATCAGACGGAGCACTTTCGGCCGCAACACCTGCTGTCCGCTCCGCAGCGCTGCGATCGGTTTGACGAACGCGAGAAGCAGAATCCGACATCGGAGATTGAATCGTTTCGGTCATCGAAACATGTGACTCTCGCCGACGTGATACCGGCTTGATCGTCCGCGTTGAAGGGTCGACACCACGGCCGTGACGAAAGACCCGATTGCTTTGTCGCGGCACCATCATTACGCGAATCGACATCATCACAACGACCAAGACCAACGCGACCATTGCCAGCTGTCCTGCCAATACCGCCGCGTCGGGCGCCACCGCGATCAGTCCCGACAAAGCCACCGCGGCAACAACCGCGGTCAAGGGATGCCGCGTTCTCGGCACGTACGACAGCAGTGCCGCGATTGCCAACACAATCGCAGCGACCATCGCCCAGAGCTGCCCGCGTGTCGATGTTGTTGCAATAAAACCGCTGGAATCGGTTCCGAAATAGAGATATCGGTTACCCGAAGGCATTGACCGCGTTTGAGAAATGCCGACCCAGTCCGTCAGTTCTTGATCGTCGCGAATCGGCAGCCTGGCCAATCGCCAACCGTCCAGTTGCCAATTCATGGCACGCCCCAGCGTCGGTGCCGACCACACCACATGTGCATCGGACGGCACGACGATTTGCCAATAAGCTCGGCCGACACCCACGGGAACACTAATGCTTGGTTTGACTTGGTCGAACCAACCGGCGGGCGTCTGCTGAAACCACAACTGCAGGTCGACCGTATGCGATTCATTGTCAATCGGCAAAGCGATTCGTAACACGTTATTGTCGCGCCGGACGGCTGCCGGTTCCTGATCGACGAAGGCTTCGACTTTGACGTCGCCCGTTCCAGGTACCAAACTCACGTCCATCGTCTCGCCGCCTTTGACCGAAGCGATCAATTGTTCATATCGAACGTTGCGACCGATCGCGGTTCGCAGGACAGCGCGGCGCACCGACAGGTTGCGCAACAATTCGCTGCGAGGCACCATTCGCACTCGAATCGGGTCACGGGGCAGCGATTCGAACATAAATTCGGTACGTCCACCCGCGCCCAGAAGTTCGGCCTGTTGGTTTCCAATCAAGGTGACCCGGGTCGCGTTCTGCATGGACACGTCCGCCACCGTAGGACGCGGCAGCACAGCCCAGTGCAGTGACTCGCTAGCGGATTGATCCAAAACCGCGCGGCTGTTCCACCAGCGTATTGACACTGTTCCATCGGCCAGTCGGTCTGAGACGAGGTCGTACCGCGAGCCCTCGATGTGCCTAAGCACCGCGGCTGAATCGTTGACTGTCACCATCCAGTCGCTGGCCAAATCATGATCGACTTCGGACTCAACCGCATCCGTCAACGAACTCGAGTTGGTTCCGCGTCTGGGAACGTCGGGAAGGTCAATGGGTAGTCGTCCTTCTAAATCGAACAGACTTGTCATCGTCCAATCGACCATTGTTCGCATTTCGCCGGCATCCAACTGGATTGACGCAGTGCAGGCCAAGTCGATCCGAGGCGTCTGCGGAACCATATTGCCCACGATCACCGCAGCGGCATCGGCTGGCAGCACTTGAAAACGATGGATGTTCGGCTCAATCGGACCGAAATCCGGCGTGTCACCGAGCCGGTCCAGGCCCGTCGACTTGGGCATGTCGATCACAAAGGCAGACCGTCCGATGCTTCGGACCACCACGGTCGATGTTTGCACGACTTGATTCTCATCCACTTTCACAATCGAAGGCAGCGGCAGCGACAATTCGGTCTCGCCGGATTTCAAATCGCGTTCGGCAACGATTCGCACGGGCGCCGATTCGTCGGCGCCACCCGAGTTCATTTCAATCTCGTGGTACTCATCTGTCTTGAAATACTCTAGCTCTTCGCCCGTTTCGATATCTTCGACACTGCGCAGCTGCCAGCCCTTCATATCCATATTCAAGCCGCGACCGTCGAACGCCTGGCCCGACGCGTTGACGGTCAGATCCAACATCGCCAACGAGTCCGATAACACGATACTGGCGTTGCTGACCAAGCGGACTTGTCGTTGCTTGGCCGCCAAATAGATTGGCAAACTAAGTCCGCCCCGGTCGTACCGAAAGGAATATCGGCGGTTCGATGTGGTGTCTTCCACATTTGCGTTGACGACACTTTGAATCCACTGCCGCGACAGCCAGCGAAGTCGATAATCATTGCCGATTCGTATGTGGACCTCGCCCCGTTGCCGGATTGCACCGATGACGTCCGGTAATTGAAGCGAAAGCGGCGTGCTGGCGGATGCATCTCGATTGGCAAGCTGCAATTCCAATTTCAAATCGATACGTTGCTTTTGTTCTTCTTCGGGAATCGTAAAACGCAGCGGTAATGTTTGGTCCGTACTCGGCAACGTTGCGACGTCGAGGTACCGCCCACTGGATTCCAAAATCGGCGAATCCAACAGTACCGAACCTGCGGGAAAAATCACGTCAAATTGTGAAACGGGACCACGCAAGTTTCTGACAGTCAACGTGACCGAAGCGGTCGGTTGATCTTCGGGCGAGATCCAGCGGACGTCGATGTCACTGTCGACTTCCAACTGGGGTGTCGTATCGTCTTGTCGACGCTGCCCGCCCCAGCGCAACATAAACGTCCCACCGCCACTTTCCACGACCAGCTGCGATTTGCCGCCCGTTGATTTTTTCGTCTGCAGCACTTCGTCACCGCGACCCACGATCCCGGTGCTCAAATTCTCGCCGGCAACGGTCAACTGTACCGAGGACGGAACGTTAGGCAGCCGAAACTGCAGCGCGTTCATCGTGCCATCATCCACACGCGCCGCAACCTTCATACGCAAGGTCGCCTCGCGCGGTTTGTCGGCGCGAACCCATAAGACGTAACCGCCGTTGTCAGGAGCCACTGTCATGCTATGGTCATCGACACCGCTGACGTCCGGTGGGCTGAGACAATGAAAGTTGCCCATCCTTAACGGAATCGGAACGCTGCGGCCGTCGCTGATGTCAACAGAGAACCGAAGCGTGACTTCCAATTCCGCGCGGCCATTCTCGGCAACGCCGTCGACTTCTAACGATCGAAAAACGTAGGCCTGCTGCGGACCATCGACACCTGATTCCAGTTCGTGCCAACGTTCATAGGTCATCTGCGGAACCAAGACCTCGACGCCGGATTCATCCAGCAACAGGAATCCTTTCATCTGCAAACCGTTGCCCGAGGAATCGCCATCGCTCGATTCGAAGATGTCCGCGGGAGGTTTGGTTCCCGGCCCTTGCGAAAACGCTTGATTGGCCGATGCAATGCACCCGATTGATGCGATGATGATCCAGGCTATTCGCGGACCGGTTCCCCATGTCGCGATGCAATCGCGGCATCCGCGGGCCAGCGACGCTGGGCGCGTTGATGATGAGAAACGCATGAGTATCAAGCCTTTTGCCGTTGCGGTCCGCGAGACGAGCCGGCAGTGCGGAAGCCGCGTCCTGATAGGCGATCTGTCGCGGTCGAAAAACGTCCGCGTAATCTTCGTGACTGGGCCCTTATAGTCTACGCAAACACCGCAACCGACAAAAGCAAATGCCGAGCGGATGTGCACATTTAGCCAGACAGATTTGCCAAATGCATCAAAGAAGCGTCGCAGACCGCAAATTCAGTGCAATCGATACGCGATAGCGCCATCTGAAAATGAGATCCCCCCCAACACGCGCTTGCGTGAAAAGGCCGCCCATCCCAGGATGGCAGAAGCTATCCTGGACGGCAGAAGCTATCCACGGTCCTTCAGGGAACCCAAGCGCCTCTAGGGAGTGAGTGGCAGCGGACTCTCGCTCAATTCGTTCCACCGCTGGGAAAGTCCAGACGCGTCCATCTCGGTTTGGCCTCGCTGGACGACCAACCAAGGACGTGCTTTGCGAATGACACCTTTTTCCAAGAAGTCACCAAATAGTCGCAACTGCAAGTGACCGACGCCGCTCTGATCTCGGGTGAACGGACGATCGTGCGGTCCCAACAGCGTCGCCACACAGTCGTCTTGTTGTCGACATACCGAGATGGGCGAAACGCCCTCGGACGCGGTCGCACCATCGGAAGCGAATCTCTTGACATCGATCGCTGGAACAACGACATCGATCATCGGATGTGAGTCCAGTAGATCGGTCTCGATCGACAGTACCGCTTCCAAAACAAAGAAATCTTCGTTTGCCAGGATCGGTTGCAGCATCAAACGCAGCGCGAAACTTCCCTCGCGCTGCGGATACCACAGATGCAATTCATCACCACGAATAAATTGCTCGGCCAAGACCGGCAACGAATCTCGACCAACCGGCTGGAACGAGAAGTACGAATCGCGGGCACTTGAGTCCGCCCCGTCGATCGAACCGCGCAGCAAGCTGATGCCGCGCGATCCGCCTCTTGCATCAACGCACCATGTCGACCGATTGTCGCCGCCGTGGTCGGACACCCATTGCACGAGTCCGTCCGTTGGATCGTCCGCGGGAAATCGTGTCCACATGGTTTGTTACTTTCGCAAGGGAGTAAACACCTCGTCGCTCGGAAGGATCCGTGCTACTTGGCGTATTCGGCGTTAAAGAATTCTTTGCTTTCGTCAACGCCAGGCTTGATCGTTCGGCTGCCTTCTTGCCAATTGGCAGGACAAACTTCACCGTTCTTTTCGAAATGCTGCAGCGCCTTGACCATCCGCAGTGCCTCATCAACGCTGCGGCCGAGCGGAAGGTCGTTGATCACTTGGTGACGCACAACGCCATCCTTGTCGATCAAGAACAGTCCACGCAATGCAACGCCGCCGTCAAGCAAAACGTCGTAGTCGCGAGAGATCTGTTTATTCAAATCAGCAACGAGAGGATATTCCGTCTTGCCGATACCGCCTTGATCACGGGCTGTGTTGGTCCAGGCAAGGTGCGTGAAATGGCTGTCGATCGAAACACCAAGGATCTGAACGTCCAATGCTTCGAAGTCTTTTGCGCGATCGCTGAACGCAATGATTTCCGTCGGACAAACAAACGTAAAATCTAACGGCCAGAAAAACAGCAAGACGTACTTGCCTTTGTAATCGCTCAACGAAATTTCTTTGAACTGCCCATCAGGCATCACTGCTTGTGCGGTGAAGTCGGGGGCTTGTTGAGTCACCAAAACGCTCATGTCAGGTATTACCGATTTCTCTGTGGATGGAAAATGTGATTCATTCTGAACCGTGTTCGCACTTTGTTCATGCTCGGTTCCTTTCGCAACTGTGAACCGGAACCATTCGGAAAACGACAACAGTCGACCGGGCCAGTCTGGGGGGCCAGTCCGCTTTGTCACGAAGGTTTCCGGATCGCTAATCACGGATTGTTGGCCGAAGCCAGCTTGATAACACGAAAACACCGCCTGGGCGGACCGAATCATGTGTACTTACTATCGAAAGATCGCCGCGATCGGGCAACCCGGCGTGCTTCGGTGATGCTGGCTCATTCGATTCGTGCGTCCGGGTCGATTCGCTTTTCTTCCCAGTAAAACCCGTCCTCGCGCTTCTCCAGAATCCGCGCCGCGCTGCCAGGGGCCAACGGCTTGTCGTTAGTCGGCAACCATCTTGCCAGCCGATCAACAACCGATTGCACCTCCGACCGATCGCGTCCCTGAGCCAAAAGGTTTTCGAATTCGTTGGGATCCGCGTCTCGATCATACAATTCCTCGGCCCCGTCGGCGTATCGAATATACCGCCAGCGTGTGTCGCAAACCGAATGATTACCTGCATTGTGAGTGCACACTGCCGGTTTCTCACGTTGTGTCGCGGGGTCGGTCAACTGTGGTTTCAGGCTAAGCCCCTGGACATGATCGGGCACCGCCAATCCCGCTAGCTCGGACAAAGTCGGGTACAGGTCCAGCAATTCGGCAGGCTGGTCACATCGGGTTGACGACGCGATTCCGGGACCGGCAAAGATCAACGGAATTCTTGTCGACCGCGTCCATAACGTATTCTTTCCTGAGATCTGTTTCTCACCCAAGTGATAACCATGGTCGCTCCACAGCACGACGACTGTATTATCGGCGTAAGGTGATGACTCCAGGGCCTGCAGAATTCGTCCTACCTGACTGTCGACAAAACTGATCGATGCAAGGTAGGCGCGGACCAGTGGTTTCCACTGGTTGTTTTCCATCAGCCAACTCGCTCGCGGCTCTGGCAAATCCCAGTGGATATACCAGGACGAATCGGGCGTGTCGTCGCGATCGTTGTCCAACATCGGCGGCATTGCCACGGAATCCTCGGGATACAGATCGAACCATTTCTGTGTCGCGTAACAGGGCACGTGAGGCAAGAAGAAACCTGCAGCTAGAAAGAACGGCTGATCGCTCGGCATCGATTCCAGTTCGCCGACCGCCCACGAAGCGACTTCCCAATCACCTTTGTCTTCGTCGCGATGCGGAAACGTCCCCCAGTCCATCAAACCATGATTGCCGCCGGGGGTTGGCGGAATCAGTTTGGATTTCGGACGCACGCCCACGCTGGCTCTCGGCCCCAAAACATCACACTCGGGCAATCCGGATGATTTACGTCCGTAGCCGCCATGAAAAATCTTTCCGCCAATCAGTGTTCGATAGCCGCTGTTATGAAAGTGCTGAGCCATCGTCACGGTGTCGGCAAACTCGGGAACTTCGCGAAACCAAGGCGACAATCCGTAGACGCCCGTCGTCGTCGGACGTAGACCGGTCATGATGGATGTGCGACTGGGATTGCACAGGGGTGCCTGGCAGTGCGCGTTGGTGAACGTCATTCCACGCTCGGCCAAAGACTTCATGAAAGGCGTTTTGACGTCCGGATGCCCTCCCAGCGGTTCGATCCAATCATTCAGATCATCGATCGCGATCATGACGATATTCGGATGATCCGCGTAGACAGCACTCGGATAGACGATCAACAAAGCAGCAATTGCGACCACGGGTATTCGGATCGCGCGAATCACTACGTCGGTAAAGCGTGAGGTCATGTGAGACTCGAGGTGGGGGAAGGAACACAAGCAGGGCACCGAATTCTAACCATTCCTGCGGCTGCGTGAACGATGCAACCGATCTCTCGTGACCGGCAAAATCCGAATCACCCGAACGACCACCTGCGGAGGTGCAACTAAGCAGCTCGGCGTGATCGCTGAAGCCCTTCAGTCACGATTTTGCTCGGTTTTCTGGGCTAAACCTTCACTAGAAGGAATCCTTGCCCCGCCCGCACATTCATTTCATCGATGCAAATTCTACGCACCGCCGCGATCGAAGCACGCTTGCGACTCACCGCGCCGATCCGCCGACAACAGTTGCAACAACTTTGCCAGGATGGCGGCGCGCCAATGTCGGTGCTGTTCTATCATCGCGTGGCCGACACGCATCCAAACGATTGGACGATTTCGCGAGACGAATTCAAACGGCACGTGGACTATTGCTGCGAACATTTCCGTCTGGTCGGGCTTGATGAAGTCCAGCGTCGGGCTGCCAGTAATTTCAGTGCCGACCCGACAGTGACTTTCACGTTCGACGACGGCTACGCCGAAAACGTTGAATTCGCGCTGCCGTACCTCGCCGAGAACAACGTTCCCTGCGTGTACTTCGTTACTGTCGGCAACGTGCAAAACCAAACGCCCTTTCCACACGACGTTCAGGCCGGCACACCGCTAGCGGTCAACACGGCCGGCCAGCTTCGCGAAGCCGCCGAGCTTGGCATTGAAATCGGGTTGCACACCGCAACACACGTCGACTTCGCAACGGCCGATGATCCACAAACGTTGCAGCGTGAGGTACACGACGCCAAGGACGCGCTGGAACAAATGATCGGGCGCGCCGTGCGTTATTTTGCGGTGCCCTTCGGGTTGCCCGAACAATTGACTCCCAACGTGGTGTCGGCGGCACAGAAAGCGGGCTTGTCTGGTTTTTGCAGCGCGTACGGCGCTTACAACTTTCCTGGGCAAGATGCTTTTCACCTACGTCGCATCCACGGCGATCCCGACTTTGCTCGCTTGCGCAACTGGCTGACTTACGACGCTCGGAAAGTCAAAATCCAACCCATCGTCCCTCCCTGCGTGCCGCTTGCGGGCGTGCTGAATCCAGTACCGGTCAACACGCCGCTAACCATTACCGATTGATCTATGTTGTACTCACGCCGTCGGCCATGGCGCCACGTCCCACCTCGCAGTCAAGCTGGACCGCTGCGCGTTCAGTTCGTGATCACCAGCATGCCGGTCGGCGGCGCCGAAACGCTGTTGGTGAACATGATGCGCCGGATGGATCCGTCGATCGTACGCCCGGAAGTCGTGTGCTTGAAAGAACCGGGTCCCCTTGGCGAGAGTATTGCCAACGAATTTCCCGTGCACAGCCACCTGTTGACCGGCAAATATGACCTGCGCGTCTTGCCGCGATTGGTCGCCTTGATGCACTCTCGCCGTACCGATGCCGTGATCACAGTGGGTGCCGGCGACAAAATGTTTTGGGGGCGTCTGGCCGCGCATCTGGCCGGAGTTCCGGTGATTGCGTCGGCACTGCATTCGACGGGCTGGCCGGACGGTGTCGGGCGCGCCAACCGCTGGCTGACGCCGATAACCGACGCGTTCATTGCCGTCGCCGATTCGCATGGCGACTTTCTGAAACAGTTCGAGCGGTTTCCTGAATCGAAAGTGAACGTGATTCGAAACGGTGTCGATTGCCAGCGATTTGTGCCCAGCGACCAAGCACGTCGTGACGTTCGCCAAGAATTGGGCCTCGCCAGTTCCACACCTTTGATCGGCATCGTCGCGGCCCTGCGAAGCGAAAAGAACCACGAAATGCTGGTCCGAGCGGCGTCGCAGATGCGATCGGAACATCCCGACGCACACTGGCTGATCGTCGGCGATGGACCGACGCGCGAATTGATCGAAACGACCGCGGCGGAACTGGGCGTCAGCGACCGCATTCATTTACTCGGAACCCGCCACGACACACCGCGATTGGTGGCGGCTCTGGATGTGTTCACGCTGTGCTCGCTCAACGAAGCCTCGCCGGTGTCCATCCTGGAAGCACTCGCCTGTGGCGTCCCCTGCGTCGCCACCGACGTCGGATCGGTCCGCGAATCGGTGCAAGAGGGCGTCACGGGACACCTGATTCCAAGCGAAGACGTCGACGCGATGAGCCAAACAATCAGCGGTCTGCTTTGCGATAAGGCTCGTTGTGTGTCGATGGGCGTCGCAGGCCGACAATTGGTACTGACAAGCGGTTCGCTGCAGTCCATGGTCGAAGGCTACGAGCAGTTGACCGTAAAACTGTACAACCGGCGGGCCGTCAAGACGACTCGCGTGACCGCTCCTCGCGTTCGCACGCAATCGATTCAGCAACTGCATGGCCATGATTGATTGACCCACCGTCCCGATCCCAGGCCACAGCCAATCAATCGCGCCCCCTGCAGGCGACTGATGACGCGAACTGTCCGCTGACATCGTTGTCGGCTGCAAGATGCGGCCAAAGGATGCGTGTTGCTCCGCTTCGCAAGCGTCGCACCTGTAAGTAGACTCTTTGCATGACACTCACTAGTCATGTCATCGTCGGCCTCGCCAAACTCTTCAGCGGCTTCACCGTGCGCTGGATCGATTGCCAGCCGGACACATGCCAACGCATCTATTTCGCCAACCACACCAGCCACTTGGACGCGGTCGTGTTGTGGTCGGCGCTGCCGCGTGAACTTCGCAACGTGACCCGTCCGGTCGCGGCAAAAGATTATTGGACCCAAGGATGGATCAAGCCACACATGGCTCGCAGCTTTAACGCGTTGTTGATCGATCGGAAAGAGATCAAGGTGCACCGTAGCCCGATCGATCTGATGTTAGAGCAAATGGGCGATGTCTACTCATTGATCGTTTTTCCCGAGGGAGGACGTTCGTCGGGAGAGTCCGAAATGGGTGACTTCAAAAGCGGTTTGTACTACATGGGCAAAAAACGACCCGATCTCGAGCTCGTGCCGGTCTATATTGACAACGTCAATCGCATTTTACCGCGAGGTGAGTTCTTGCCCGTTCCGATGCTCAGCTGCATTACGATCGGGCCTCCCATCTTTTTAGAATCGGGCGAACCCAAAGCTGAGTTTTTAAAACGGGCGAAAGAGTCGGTCCGCCGGCTGAAAGATCTTTAGACGGCGGAACACATTCCGGCACAGCAGTGACACCGGCTGTCTGGCCGAACCCCCATGCGATGATAAAAGAATCGCGACCAACGCTGCCGAACTATTCTTTCCTCGCGTAGCGTTCCATGACTTCCGGAGCCGCCAACAGCGCGTCGACGACGTCGGCCGCCCACTGGCTTCCGCGCCCACTTTCAAAGATGCCGACCACCTTATCGAGCGCCAGCCCCGAGCGGTAGGGTCGATCGCTTGTCATCGCATCGAATGCATCAGCGACGGCCATGATCTGGGCATCACGCGGAATCATGTCTCCCGCCAAGCCATCGGGATATCCGCTGCCGTCCCAGGACTCGTGATGGTGACGAACCGCAGGCAAGATGTCGCGAAACTGCCGGATGCCTCGCAGAATTTCGTATCCCAACACGGGATGCTGTTTGATTTGTTCGAACTCTTCGTCGGTCAGACGGCCGGGTTTTCGCAGCACCGAATCGTCCACGCCGATTTTACCGATGTCATGCAGGATGCCGCCCATGCGGATCGTCGCCACTCGATCCGCGTCGTATCCCAGTCGTGTTGCAAGCTCGACCGCGAGTTCCGAAACGCGAGTGCTATGACCACACGTGTACGCGTCTTTCGCATCCAACGCCGAGACCAACGACTGAATCGTTCCCTCGAACATCTGCTGCATTTCTGCATACTGTCGCTGGTTTGCGATATGCATCCCCAGCATCATCGACGTCGACTTCATCAGGTCGCCTTCGATGGTCCCGAACTCAACCGCGTCGTCACTGCGAACCGCGATCATACGCCCAAGTTCGCCTTGCCGATGATCGATTCGCACGACCACGACTCGAATGCTGTGCCCGGCGCGGCCCTTCCAATCATTTGCGATCGTAACGGTAGCACCTGTTTCATACGTTTCGGTGATGCCGTCGATCCAATCTCGCTCGAATGGCCGCCCGGTATGAAAAAGCTTTGGCTCGATCGCGGCGTCTTCGTCACCAAACAGGTCGATCGCGATCGTCTCGGCGCCAATGCATCCCGATAGTTGGTCCAGCAAACTGTCGCAAATCGCTGCCAGATCCGCCTCAAGATTTAACCGATCGGTCAAATCATGGATCAGTGACAGTTCCTCAAACCGCTGTGACATCGCAAAAGCGAGACAGTTGACCTCATTTTCCAATTCACTGACGCGATTGTCGACGCGTGATGATCCCTGCACCGGCGCAACGATGGGCACGGCGCCAGGCGTACTTTCGAGCGAAGTTGCATTGGAAATCATGACTTGATAACGAAACGGTCAGGGGAATTGGGCATTCGCACCGGTCACGTATCGCGCCGATCATGCACTGAAGTCTAGGCCACCAATTCGCCTCTCGTCATCAATTGCGCAACGATCCAAACCAAGGTGTTCGGGGTGGCTACCGAACCCTCGTCCGTTGGTAACGAAGATAAGGATTGTGCAACCAGACTTCACGGCTCGAGCGCGTCAGGAATCACCAAGGAAGTAGCAAGCTGAGCACCTGTGCCGGGATGACAATCCGAAAAGTGAGCGCCGCGACAGCAACAATTTTTTTGCGATTGATCGCCAAAATTGCATTTGCCGGTGAAAAGATGCGGACGATTCATCGGCGATCGATGGACCAATGGGATCGCTCGATCGCTCTCTGGCCAACTAACCGACTGGCCAACTAACCAACTAACCAACTGGCTTACTAGCTCGCTCAATCACGGGCTCACTCGGTTGAACCATGGGTCGAATCGGTGCGTTGCTTTTGCATTGTTCGGCTCACACGCATCAGCAGTGCTCGATCTTTTTCCGACAGCGATTCTTTACCATCGGTGTGTATCCGCTCTAGCACTTCGTCCAAGCGCAACACATCGTCGGCCTCGGCATGCTCTCGCTGTAACGCGCGAAGCGCCTTGCGGCGGTTGTTCCAGTTCTTTGCGAATCCGGTTACGCGAGCCAATAGAGTCTCGCGAGGAGCAAGCTTGACAAGCCCGTCGTCGGCCAAGGGCCCTTCGGAATCAAGCCACTGCAGAATCTGTTCGTCGGACAACTCATGGAAACTCGACACATAGCTGCTGATATCCTTTGCCTGTGCGGTCAGCCATAGAACCACGGCCAACAGCAGCAACAGTGGCCATTGCATTGGCAAAACGGCACCGTCAATCAGCAACAAGGCCGCGGCGGTCGTCGCCATTGTTACCGCGATCACTCGGATCGCAAATCGCGATCGTCGCGTTTGCACGCGAGGGTCTGAATCCGGCTGGGTCACCGTGACAAGCGCGACGAGTCCCAAACGACCAAGCGTTGTGGGAAACGGCAGCGTTTGGCACAGCACTTGAATGAAGCACAACCATGCCCCCGTTCGCAGAATCGAATCCGCGCTGGTTAGGCCGAGCGATGGTGTGTCCCACACGTTCACCCAACTGCCCAACCACGATGACTGTGATCCAGATTGTTGAAAGGAAGGGTGACCGTACCAGACATAATCGGCCGCGATGATGGCGGTGCCGAGCAACAAAACGGGGACCAACGTGCCAGCGACCAACGCGAGTGCTTGAGCGGCGGTCCACGGTCGACGCGAACTCTCGACGCCCCACAGTCCGATCGTCATGGTCGAACTAGGACAACGCAACCAAATCCCGATCGCCAGTGCCGCGACCGTTTGCACGCACCAACCGGTTACCCAGAAAGCAACGCCGATCAGCGTCACGATCGGCAGGTCACTGTTGCCCTCGCGAGGCGCAACTGTCACCGTGAATGCAGTCAATACAGCTAACGCAATGAAGACAGAATATGCAATATGCAGCTGCGTGCCGGCGACGCGCACGACAGGCATCGACCAACTGTCATGTGCCTCATCGTCAAATGGTCCCGGTTGAGGACGCTGTGAAAACGCATTGGCGGCCGTCATCGGTCTTCCCCGCAGGTGCGCACGACTATGTTTGAAAGTTTTTGCATCGTCCACAAAGTGAGAACGGTGAAGTATGTCAGTTGCCGCACGTTTGCCGGCCAAAGTTGGCGACCGCGAAAGTTCCCGACCGCGAACGCTCAGTGCTTCTAGGTGCAAATACCAAAGCGTCGAACCAAGCGCCCCGACGCCCCCTGGCGTCCGGTCGATCTGCATTCATGCTAATCGATTTCACAAGGGTAACGTCGGACCAATCGCTATTTTTCCGCCCGATTCTTGCGTCGAGTCGCGGTCAATAGCAAAGCCGAAGCGACGCCGGCGAAACCGCGCCGACATCCTACAAGTCGACTCCGAAATAACGGTAGCCATCCAAGGTAAGTGCTCAACGAAAACGATGACTTCATCGAAAAATTCGCCCCCGACCGATCACTGTCCGCCCCGATCAGCCGGAGAAAACCGGAAACAGCACCCGGATGATCGTCCAACCAAAATCGAATGCAGTAAATCACTAGCAAACCTCCGACCAATCACCATCCTCGTGATCGAGCGAATTGCATAGAAGCAAGGACCGAATTCAGTCCATCGTCATCAACCTCACGAACAGGACTCCATGCGACGACCCCACAGACATGACGACGCTCAGCAACCTTGCCGCTGCAAACGACGCTTGCTCGACATTGGCCCCGAGCACCCCCATCGCTTGTTAAGTAACCGCAAGCCGAACATGTGCCGGAGCGAGCGTGTACCACTGCTCGCGCGGATGCGAGAGATCAAATGTCTATGTTGGCAGGCAGCCAGAGAAACACTTTGCCAGTTTCGTTAATCAGTAAGCCCCGCGCTGGCGTCGACACAGTTTGGGCTTCACCACCAAGTCCGCGATCACGTGGATCGCCGCGTGAGAAACGCTATGCGTGATCGGCTGATTTTTCTTGATCGTTCTTGCCGTCGTCCGGTTCGCGCGGGCTTTCATTAACGGACTGACCAATGGCATAGGCCAATCGGCCGATCATCGCAAAGTAAGCGAAGACGATGGCAACGGTGGCCCCGACGTTGATGAACGCCATCGCTGGCGCGCCGCTGCCGGTCGTTGCTACAAACAACAAAAACAAGGCGAGGAACAGCACGCCGGCGGAGAAATAGAACCCGCCCCATGATTCTTGGCTGGTATTAAAACTGCGCGCGACTTCTGGCGAAAACGGCATCATGATCGTCTGCATGTCCAGCATAGAAAGCAGCACGAACGGGAACAGGAAATAAATCGACATCATTGTCACGCCGATGATGATCAGCGAATTGTCGAACAAGAATTGAGCCAAGACAAACACCGGAACGCCAGAAAATCCCGCGGCAGCGAAGGCCACGCCAGCACTGCCTAGCCATTCCATCGGATCGAGCGACGGCCACTCATCGACACTCGGTTCGTCGTTGGCCACCGACTGCAGAATGGCAAAACCGCACGCGATTAAAGGAGCAGCAAACAGGGCGCCACCGATGAACAATGCCAGGACCGCGATCGGGCTGTCCATCGCCAGCACAAAATACGCCGGCACCGCTCCGATCAGCGTAAAGATGATCAGCCGCAAGATGACATTCAGATCGGTAAAGATTCCAAAGACATTTCGGGCCCACTCCAAGATGTCGGGTGTTTCGAAGTCGTCGGCAGTCTGTTCGGGGTCTTCTTTCTCGGCCCGCTCTAGCAGGTCAGCAGCCGATTTCCGAAATGGGTCCTCGCGCCGAGCGTCTTTCGGCGCCTCGCCGAACTCAAACGTCTGCGCCTTGCTGATATCGATTTTCGGCGACTGCTTGACCTTCGGCGGCGGCGGCACGACGACCAGTGAGTGACAATCGCTGCATTTGATCTTCTTGCCTTCCTGTGACGCTTTCGCATACATCAGCGAACCGCAGACGTTGCATTTCAAGCGAAATTCAGTCTGGTGACTTGTCGATCCAGCGGTAGGCGGCTTCGCCCCACCGGTGTTTTTGACGGGAGGCCCCAGCCCCGCCATCGACGCGGCGCCTGGATCGATCGGTGCCGATCGTTTCGGTGGTGGCGCCATTGCCGGAATATCGATCGGCGGCAAATCGCCAAACAGATCATCGTCACTCGATTCCGTGCCAAATCCATCCGATCCAAAATCATCGTGGCCAACATCACCGGCCCCAACATCACCGCCCCCAACATCGCCTGCGCCAAAATCGTCGGCATCGGCAATAGGATTGTTTGCCGGTGTGCCCGACGGAAGTGGTTCATCACCCGCGGTAAAGTCGTCCAGCGGCGATGCGAGATCGCCGGAATTCAACGCCGTTGCGTCGTCGGCGGTGTGAACAGCGTCAGAGCCGTCGTCATCGAGCTTTAACCAGTCATCATCATCGTTACTCGATGCCAACGGGCCGGGCGCAACAAATGTCCGGCCACAATGTGGACACGACACACGGTTGCCGGCGTCTCGATCGTTGACCGAGACGGCGCCATTGCATTGTGGGCATTGCACCGAGTGTGGCATCAGCGGACTTGATCTTTCGAGTTACAACGATCGGTTTGCGAGTGTGATCTCGGCCGAGGCTAGGCCTCAAGTACTTCTGCTTCCCGCGTCTTGGCCATTTCGCCGGCCTGTTCTTCGTATTTCTTTGTCAATTCTTGGACTTGCTCTTTCAGCTTGTCACGATCGTCTTCGGTCAATAGTTTGTCTTTTTCGCTTTGATCAGCCGCCTTGTTCGCATCGCGGCGAATATTTCGGATCGAAATTTTGGCGTCTTCGGCGAGTTCTTTGATGCGCGACACCATCTTTTTACGAACTTCGGTGGACAGCGGCGGGACATTCAAACGAATGATGCGGCCGTCGTTTTGCGGGTTCAGTCCCAAGTCGCCGGCGACGATCGCTTTTTCGATCTCCTTGATCGTACTGGCGTCGTAGGGGCGAATGACGATCTGTTGCGGCTCGGGTGTTCCCACCGACGCGAGTTGCTTCAAAGGCGTCGTGCTGCCATAGACTTCTACCTTGAGCGAATCGACCAAACCGGGGTTGGCCCGGCCCGTACGGATACCGGCCAAGTTGTTTCCGAGTACGGAAACCGCTTTTTCCATTCGCTCTTCGGTGTCCATTAGTGTTTCGTCGAATGTCATCATGTCGTCCTTGTTGCAGGGGGAGTTATGCAAGATTTGTTACGAGTCAAAAGTCGGCACTGGGCCTCTATCATAACGTTCTAGGCGTCTTTCGGTCCGATCCAGGTGCCAACCGATTCACCATTGATCGCTCGAATGATATTCGCGTCTTTCTTAAAATTGAACACGAGTATCGGCTTTTCGTGTTCTTGGCACAACGCGATTGCGGTCGCATCCATCACTCGCAACTTCTTCTCGACGATGTCACTATAGGCCAACGAGTCATAGAAGACCGCATGCGGGTTTTTCTCGGGGTCGTCGCTATAGACGCCATCGACTCGCGTTGCTTTCAGGATCACGTCGGCGTCGAGTTCCAAGCCTCGCTGTGCCGCAGCGGTATCGGTCGTTACAAAGGGATTCCCGATTCCGGCGGCGAGAATCACGATTCGACCTTTCTCCAGATGTCGAATCGCCCGGCGACGGATAAAGGTTTCCGCGATCTTCTCTACAGGCAAAGCGGACATCACGCGGGTCTGTAAGCCGATCGATTCCAGAGCGTCCTGCATCGCCAGCGAATTGATCATGGTTGCCATCATGCCCATGTAATGAGCGGTGGCTTCTTGGACCAGCGAATTTCCGCCCGAGAATTGAGCGCCGCGAAGAATATTGCCGCCGCCGATCACCACCGCGATTTGGCAACCGGATTTGTGCGCGTTCTTGATTTGCGCCGCGATCGCGCCGGTCTCCTCTGCACTGATCCCTCGGCCTCCCGCGTCCGCCAAACTTTCGCCGCTAAGTTTTAGAATCACTCGGCGGTAGCGAAGATTTTCGCTGGAATCGGTGTCGTCGGCCATAAAGAATCGTCGCGGGCTAAAGATCAAAAAGTTGTGAAACGCGTACAGCAGTACACATGATACGCAAAAACCTCGCCGATCCGATGGGGGATCGACGAGGCATGTCGAAAAGTATTCGCAAGCGGTGCCGTAAGCACGTCAGGGGTGACTGTTGCCGCAGATGTCCTATGAACGTGACCTATCAACGCGACTGGGTCATCGACGGACCGACGCCAAGGAACAAGCGTTCCTAGCCGCCGACGGACACTCGTTTGAAAGCCACGATTTCCGCCTCTGGGCTAAGGTCTTTGATAGCCGCTTCGACCGTTTTCGTATCGTCCAGTGCGTACACCTGACTCATCAAACACTTCGCTTGATCCAGCAACGTGTTGTCAGAGATAAAGCGTTCCAGCTTGCCGGGCACGATTTTGTCCCAAATCTTTTCCGGTTTGCCTTCGGCTTTCAATTCCGCCTTGATGTTCGCTTCGGCTTCGGCGAGCACTTCGGGAGTCAATTGGAGGCGACTTGCGTAGGTCGGAACCGGTTTTTGCGGCTTGCCAAGATCCTCTTTCTCATTCAGTTCGTTCTCAGCAATGATTTCGGCACGAATGCCTTCGGTTTCCTTCGCCACATATTCGGCGTCGAACTCTTCGGGACGCAAGATCGATGGGCTCATCGCGGCAATGTGCATGGCGACACTGCGAAAGAACTGAGGCGCTTCGTCCTTGCCACCGTCTTTGTACGAAACCAGAACGCCGATCTTGCTGCCGGCGTGGATGTACGACGCGATGTTTTCACCCGAGACCGTTTGATAGTCCGAGATTTCAAGCTTCTCGCCGATCAGGCCCGTCTTCTCGACTAACTTTTCGGCAACCGTTCCGCCATCGATCGTCAACGCCAGAACGGCATCTTTGTCCGCGGCTTTGTTTTCCGCTGCCAATTGAGCAAGACTGTTGGCGAACGCGATGAAATCATCATTCTTGGCAACGAAGTCCGTCTCGCAACTGACGGCCAACAGCAGGCCCTCGGTTCCGGCGTCGTTCACGACGGCGACAACCACGCCTTCATTGGCTTCGCGATCGGCGCGTTTGGCCGCGACCTTCTGACCTTTCTTACGCAAGTAATCCAGGGCACCGTCAAAGTCACCGCCCGATTCGGTCAGTGCTGCCTTGCAATCCATCATCCCGGCACCGGTGGCTTTTCGTAATTCACTGATGTCTTTGGCTGAAATCGACATTGTTTTCCTTCGATGGATCCTTATGCGTCTTGACGCGAGTGAGTTTGGTTTTGCGAGCGACGAGTGGAAGCCGCAACAAAAATTGATTGAAAGATGAGTTTGGTAATTGCTAACACATGCCGCCCTGTGCATGCACCAGGGCGGCTAGTGAAGTTATGTAAGGAACGGACGTCGGTCGACCATATGGCAATTCGACACCATGGCAAACCGCGCGGTCACGTATCTGAGCCGGCTGTTACGTCCGAGGTACCAGTTGTTTCGCATTCGCCCCGCGATGATTGACCGTGGGCGGATGAAACATCCTGTCATTCTCTCCGGGCGTGACCGACGCTTCGCAGGGGAAACACATCGCACTCTTTCCGTGAAAAGAGTGCTGAGCACCTCGCAAAGCATCGCGGGCTTGCGACTGTCCGCGAGTCAAGTATCCGCGAGTCAACTAGACGTCCGGCGAACTAGGCGTCTGGCGAACTAGGCGTCTGGCGATGTACCGCCGGAATCGGCTGCGGTGACCGCTTCGGCGGCAACCGGTGCAGCTTCGGCCGCAGCAGCCGCTTCGGCACCTGCAGCTTCGGCCGCTGGTGCCGCCTGCTGGGTATCGGCTGCTTCTTTGCCTTGATTGGTTGCGTGCTGACCTTTACCGACGATGACGGCGTCGGCCAACTGGCGAACGATCAATTCGATGCTGCGAATGCCGTCGTCATTGCCGGGGATTGGCAAGTCGATCAGGCTGGGATCACTATCGCTATCGATCAAAGCAACGGTCGTGATGCCCAAACGCTTTGCTTCGCGTACGGCGTTACGTTCTTTGCCCGGATCCACAATGAACAGACACTCGGGCAAACGGTTCATCGTTCGCAGACCGTTCAAGTTGCGGTACATCTTTCGGTACTCGCGATTCAACGACGACTGCATCTTCTTGCTGTAGTTGTCGATCTGGTCGCTGCCGCGGATCGTTTCGAGTTCTTCCAGACGCGTGAGTCGACTGCGAATTGTGCGGAAGTTCGTCAGCGTGCCGCCGAGCCATCGTTCACTGACAAATGGCATGCCACAGCGAGCCGCTTGTGCCTCGATGGCTTCACCCGCTTGTCGCTTCGTTCCGACAAACAGAATCAAGCTGCCACCGGCAGCGACTTGGCTGAGATACTTACGGGCACGGAGCATCCCGCGGAGTGTCTCGCGGATGTCCATGATGTGAATTTGGTTTTTGCGCCCGAAGATATAGGGCGCCATCTTTGGATTCCAAAGACTGGTACGGTGTCCAAAGTGAACACCAGCTTCGATCATCTCTTGGACGATTTTATTCGCCATCAAAAAAATCCTTGTGGGTTGACCACGGCGGGTTCCAAGAGTCCGGAGCTCTCGGTCGAAAGCGTCGCCTTCGCCGGCTCACAGATCCAGAGCATCGGATCGCGTATTGCTCGCAATCTCTCGCCCTTCGTCCCAGTTGCCACGGTACGTAGGAGCTTGACTTTTCTCGCCCGGCCACAGCGGGTGGCCAACAAAACGAGACAGTTCAAGCACGAAAGGTTACCGAAACGCCAAATTTTTGGCAAGGCGATGTGCGGAACACCTTTTTAGCGTCCATCGCTCGCCACCGAGTCGAGCGATGGCCCGGAAAATTTGAGCGCGACGCCCGCTCCCCTCGGCACACTTTTCGATGGCAATTTCCCTCGGCAAACTTTCGCTAGAAACCGCCGCCTGGAGGGCTGAACTCGGCGTAGTCATCAAACTCGCTGTGTCGCTCGGGTGCCCGGTTGGAAAACCTCGTAAAATCGGCCTCCCAAGTCAGCTGCACATCACCGATCGGTCCGGCACGTTGCTTGGCGACGATGATTTCGGCCTGACCGGCGTACTGGGCTCGTTCTTCGCCGCGGTGGTAATACTCTTCGCGGTGCACGAACATGACAACGTCGGCGTCTTGCTCGATCGCACCCGATTCACGCAAGTGGCTCAGTTTTGGCCGGTGATCCTTGCTGTCTTCTGCCTGACGATTCAGTTGCGACAAACACAACATCGGGACTTCCAATTCTCGCGCCATTCCTTTCAAACGCCGCGCGATCTTTGCCACCTGTTCCTGCCGCGGGTCGCGCGAGTTATCCGGTTCGATCAGTTGCAGGTAGTCGACCACGATCAAGCCGAGGTCTTTTTCGCGTCGTTTGATACGGCGAGCGGCGGCGGCAATTTCACTGACGGTACGACTTGGCGAGTCATCGACAAAGAAAGGTGCTTGGCTGATATCGTTCGCCTTTTCGATCAGCCTGGCGCGATCATCGGCGCTGATCGTGCCGTTTCGCAGGCGGTGACCGTTGACGCGGGAAAGTGAACAAAGCATCCGTTCGGCCAGCTCAATTCCCGACATTTCCAAACTGGTAAACAGCACCGGCGCTCGCTGTTCGATCGCGACGTATTCCGCAACGTTCATCGCAAGCGCGGTTTTGCCCATGGCCGGGCGAGCGGCCAGAATGATCAATTCGCCGTTGTGCAGCCCACCGGTCATCTGATCAAAATCGGATAGCCCGGTTTCGACCGTTCCGTCGGTATGCTCGCCGCGCATCCGCGCTTCCATGCGATCCATGGCTTTGTGCAAAACATCGCTAATGCTGTGCACCGACTGAGCCGTCCGGCCGTCCATGATCGCGAATACTTTTTGTTCCGCCTGCGCACACAACTGGTGCGCATCGCTGGCTTGGTCGTACGCATCACGCAGGATCTCGGTGCTGGATTCGATCAACTTTCGGTACACCGATTTTTCGCTAACGATGCTGCCGTAATAAACCGCGTGTGCCGCATTGGGGACGGCCCCGGCCAACCTGGCGATGTAGGCAGCGCCGCCGACCTTTTCGTACTGGTCAGCTTTTCGCAACCGCGCGACCAACAGAGTGACGTCGATCTTGCCGCCCTCGTCGTGCATCTCGCGCAGGTTCTCATAGATGATCCGATTGGCATCATCATAGAAATCGTCGGCGCGGACCGAGGCTAAGTCATCGCAGACCTCGGGCATCAACAGGATGCTGCCCAATACGCCCATCTCGGCGTCCAAGTCGACGGGCGGCTGCCGGTGAAGAATCTCGGCCGCGGACGCTTGGCGTTTCTTTTTGTCTCGTCGATCGGGGTAATCGTTTCTGATCACGCTTTGGATCCGTTCCTTGGAATTTCTGTGAAAAGCCGTCAGCGATTTCGATGCGATCGCGACACGTCAGGCCGAGACCATTGGCAGAGGCCACCAAGACCGCCATGCCAGGCCCTCGCCCGCAGACCACGTCGAGTCTACCCCGTTCGCAGCAAATTTTCGATGCGTGCCAATGCGTCCTTCGCCGACATCGCTCCGACGCCGCGTCCGATCATCTTTCCGCTATCAAGCCATTGTCGTACGCGTTTGGATGCCATGATCGCCGTACTGTGGCTGCGACCGCCGTAATGACGCGAAATTTCGGCAAACGCCGACGATGTCAGCTCGCGAGACAAATACATGGCCAGCATTCGTGGTTCGCTGACGACGCGTGACTGCACCATCGTCTGCAATTGACCGGTTTCCAAATGAAACGTGTCGCAAACCGCACGCTCGATCGTTGAAAGACTGACGATCGGCGTCGACGCACGAAGCAAATCGCCACCGAACTGGCGAATCTCATCCATCGTCGGCATTCGGTCATACATGCGTTGCAAGGTCGCGACCAGATTGACCACCCCTTGGATCGCACGCCCGTCGCCGGCGATCAGGCCGCTGATTTCATCGATCACCGGATCAGGCCACTCGATGTCACAACGCTGCTCGGCGGTACGGCGCAACAAGGACTCGCGGACCGTCTGGTCCATCGGCTGAATCGAGCAAACCAGGCCCGCCGACATCCGGCCAGCCAGTTCGCCGCAAAGGCCTGACATATCGTTCGGCGTTTTGCTGCCCGAGAAAATCATCGGGCGTCCTGCCTTGGTCAGATCCTCGACCGTGTAAAGCATTTCACGCAACGTTGCCGTTTTCTTGCCAAGGAACTGCACATCGTCGATCAACAAGGCATCAACATCACGATAGCGACGCCGAAACGATGTCAGCGTACTCTCGCGAATCGCCGCGATGAACTCGTTGGTAAACCGCTCGGCCGACGAAACGACGACGCGACGCATGCGATGACGCCGCCGCAGCGAATCCGCCAACGCACACAGCAAGTGAGATTTCCCGACCCCCGTGGGTCCCGCCAGGAACAACGGCGATGCGGCTCGCGGCGATTGAATCACCATGGTCGCGGCGGTTTGAGCAAGCCGGTTGCAGTCGCTCACGATGAACGACTCCAACGACATCGGTTCCGTCGATGTCGCATCAGGACGCGCCGAAACACCGCCAGCGCGAACACCCGAGTCGCCGTCTTGGTGCTTTGGACCTCGGCTATGGCCGGATTCGCGCGGCGCCGGCGTCTGGACTCGCGAGTCACTTGATCGATCGCCGCTGGACGGCGCGGCTTCCTCGCGATCTAGATACGGCAGGTTCGGCTGCGCGGGTTCGTTCGCACGCAGACGTTTTACCGGTCGCCCGCTGGGAATCGATTGAAACCCTTGGGTGATCAGCGAGTCGAGTGAATTGGTTTGGCCTTGGGAAAGTCTCGCTCGCGATGGTGTTCCCGCTGCGATTCGCGGTCCGTCCGCGATCCCGTGACCCTGTGCAGCCTGCTGTTCCTGTGCAGCCTGGCCTTCCTGTGCAGACTGGCCCTGGGCGGACTGGCGTTCCTGTGCGAGCTGGCGTTGCCGAGGTGTGGCTCGACGTCCCAGCGACACCGACTGGCGTCCCCGATTCATCACGGGATTTCTCGCTGCGGGATCGCGATCGCGCGATGTCTGCGCGTCGGCCGATTCGCGCGAACGATACGAAATCGGCTCCACGGCACTGGCCAACGAACATGTTGCCGACCCTAACGATCCGGCCACCGCGACGTTCGATCGTTCGAATTCATTGCCGTCGTCGAGACCGTCCAGAGGCAGCGCCGCTTGCTTGGCGGGTTGCTGCGAGACTTCAACGATCACATCGGTCGCGACACCGCACGCCTGCATCGCGGCGCCCCGCATTTCGCTCATCAAGTTGCGCGACAACCGTTGCTGCGCGAACTCACCGCGTACCGATACAACAAATCGTTGTGATACGATTCGTGAAGCAGGTCGACCGAGATCGCCATCGGTCCGAACGTCGCTCGCCGGTTCCGCTGTGTGATCCCCAGAAACGTGACCACCAGAACCGTGATCCCCAGAAAGCTGTGTATTGATATTGAATTGATCCGCAGGCTTCGCAGCAACCTGACACGAGGATGGAGCGTCACACCCGTCCATTAAATCTGTCGATACAGAAGTTGCCTCTGCAGTCGGTGCATCTGCGACCAGCGACACGCTCACCTGATCGGTGAACCACATCTGGAAACGCTCTTGTCCAATGCGTTGCTTTAGCGCTTCCTTGAATGATACGACGACAGCCTTGTCGTCGGTGCAGCCTTGCGATGCAGACATACCGTGAGCGCAATCCTCCGTCATGGATATTTTGCAGTACAGCAATTACGCAGGTCAGAACGGGAAATCGATACGACTTCCGATCCTCGCGTATCGAAACGACACGTCTCAAACCAACGAAAAAAGCAAACCAATAAGTTCAGGACAGGCAACCGTAGCGTTGGCAATTGACTTGAAGCCAACCTAGCTCCGCCGGGCGGCAACAATGCCTTCCCAAACTCGTACCCCCGCCAAAAACTTCGAAACTGAACACGATCTTCATTCGCGACGCCTTTCGTTCCTTCAGCGAGGAGGGCAGATTCTATGTTTGCTAGCACGTAAGTCAAACGCCTGTCGAACCACGGAGAAAAGAAAACTTTATCGCCGGTCGGATTGTTCGGCTGAGTCAACAAAACACGGATCTCATAGCGCGCTGAGGCGGATTCATTGCCCTCATCCAGGCCAGGATGGATTCGATCGCCGCCCGTGGAAAAACTGTTGGACATCATTCCCTAACCGAATTCACACGGCAACATCGTCGCCGTAACAGATGACCGCCTAACGGGTTAGATTCACCGCGGCGCAGAAATCGGAAAATGGGTAAACCAAGGGCTGACAAAACGTCCTTTCTAAAGAAATGCTTCACAACTTTTTCATACATCTTTTGCCACGTTTTTTCCCCACACCGACTCGCGCATCATCGGTTGCAAACCAACACTGCGGTACAAATCGCGAGCCGGCCGGTTGGCTTCATCGACCGCCAAGATCATTCGCTGCGCGCCGATCGATTTCGAAAGACTCGTCGCTTGTTTGATGATTTGGCGACCGAGTCCCGCCCCGCGCACCTCGGGCACCAATCCCATATACACCAGCTCGCTAATCACATCGCCGCCGTCGGGCGCGGCGCCGTTGTCCGATGGCGGATTCCCGCTGACATGCTTGCCCATCAATAGGCAACCGATCGCCGGCCCGACGTCACTGTCGCCGCGACCCGATGGGTCATCCGAATTTCGATGCCCCGAGTGAATGGAAAACCAAAGTTCG
Source organism: uncultured Pirellulaceae bacterium (assembly GCA_963975425.1). Classification (GTDB taxonomy): domain Bacteria; phylum Planctomycetota; class Planctomycetia; order Pirellulales; family Pirellulaceae; genus CAXBGS01. The sequence goes on along the minus strand of CAXBGS010000015.1, from coordinate 85,211 downwards.
GGTGCGTAAGCATCGCTTTGGTGATAAACGCCCAGCGTTTGTGTGGCACCGCGAAAACGAGACATCAATGGACAGTCCATTGTTTGCAAATAAGTGCGATCGACCACTTGCGCAAGCTGGGCAATCGATTCGGCCTGCCTGAATTCCAACGCGGGCTGGTCACGCTTGCCGCTGGATCGAAGTAGCACATCAATCGACTTGTCCGCTTCACCGACCGCGCCGCTGAGGTATTCCAGATTGCCAATGTGAGAAAGCCCCATGCCGGTTTGCCAAGCCGTGTCGAGCGCGTCATGCCGATCCGATGCGGGCGCGGCGTCGCCAGAGACAGCATCTTTAGAAACGGCATCCTGCGACGCGCGATCACGACCGGAGCACACATCGGTGGCAAACTGCAGGAAACACACGCCGCGCTCGTGAAGCAGCGGATCGAGCACCCCGGATAAAGCCTTGGTCGCGAGCGCGATTAAGTCCATTTCTTGCAAGTTCGCGTCGGGCACGTCCGTCCGCGGCTTACCGTTGCCTTCTTCGTTCAGATTGACGTCACCCACCGGACTTACGTCACCTGCAGACCATCCCAATAGCAACATGGTCGCAAAGTCGGTCTTGGGTTCGTGATGCACGACCACCGCGGCTTGCCGAGTGGGTATCGCCGTATCGGACGTGGATGCAGAGCCTGGATTGACGGGGTGAGTACCCATTGGATCGGACGCCGCACTGATTGCGTCGGAAACTGCGCCGGAAACTGCGCCGGCCTGATCGGCGCTGCGTGAGACATCGCCCGCATTCGTTTCACAGCTCAGGACAAGAATCTCATTGCCACGCGACTGCCCCACCAAGTTCCGCAGTTGGTCGATTACCAGGTGCGCTCGCGACATTGACATCGACGATGCCAGTCGAGGCAGCATGCCCTGCAAATCGCTTAGGGGGCGAATCGTAACGTTCGGCGTAGCCAAAAGAGCAGTCCGTGGGCTGTGAGGCGACAATCGTGATCATTCTGGCGGAAAAACGCTGGTTTCTGGACTTTAGTTGGTTTTTCTTTCTCCACGCCAGACTCTATCATAGGAGATTCAGCTTGCGGGACGTGGGTCAGCAAGTGGGCATCTTACGAACGGGTGATTTGTTCGTTTCACACCGCCTGCGTTGTAGACCACAAGACGCAATCCGTTTTGCTGGCCGATTGGCACCTGCCATTTAGGTCGAGGGGGTCGACGCTGAGGGTTCACGTTTTCGCGAGCCGGATGTCGGTCGAAATTTGTCACTCAATGAGTCGCGACGTTATGTTCGTAATGCCAAGAATCGCTAAACCAAAAACACTTTTGGTTGTCTGTTTTACTCTCGCCGCGTTTGCGATCGGTGATGTACCGACGGTTCACGCACAGGGCATTTTGCAGCGGTTGGGGTCACGCATTCGCTCTCGCATCGGAGCCCCCTATGTGCCTCCCAACCCGTACGCACCCAACTCTCGCAGTGCGACGGCACCAAACCCGAACGATGACTTACGCGCCAGCGATGGCACTCGCAATCCTTCGTCACGATACAACCCCTATCCCTCAGGCGTAACGGACCCAGACGGACCCGATGCTGCGGCTGTCCGAAATCGACTCAACGCCGATCGCGGTCGAGTTCCCGGTGAGCCGACTCCATTGCAGCCAGACGCGGCGGCGGACTCGCAGCCGCGATCCGACAACGACCTGGGCGGATCTATCCTCTCGCCTTTAACGCCACCGACAGGTCCAACCACCGGTCCAACGACCGACGCCGGCGAACCGATCGCACGCGCATCGGCAAACACGCCATCGACAAACTCGCCATCCGCAAACCCGGCCTCGGCCAACACCATCGATCGCATCAATGCCGCTGGACAATCGAACGCGCGTGCGACCATCGGAATTCGCGTGCTGGACCCACGCCCCGGAAGTCCCGATGTTCGCGTCGTAAGTTTTAACGAAGGCTCGCGTGCCGAGATCGCAGGACTCCGACGTGGCGACGCGATCCTGGCCGTCGACGGAGCCCCGACACCGAACATCGCGGCAATCGCTTCACAACTCTCGGACCGTCGACCCGGCGAAGTCGTCAATGTCCATGTCGGTCGATCAGGCCGAGTGATGGTGGTGCCGGTTGAATTGGTTTCGGCGTCACCACGCAGCGTTCCGCGGACAACGCCGCCCCCATCTGCGTTGTCGTCATCCGCTTCGCAAAACTCGCGACTCGAATCAAACCGGCCAAGTGAATTAGGCCAACCACAAGTCGAAGACACCGCATCATCACCGCAGCAACCGACACTCGGCATTGATGTCGAAGAACCACAAGGTAGCCGCGGAGCACTGGTCGTTTCGGTTGACCCCGGTTCGCCAGCGGAACAATTCGGTTTGCAGCCGGGCGATCGAATTGTCGCCGTCGACCATCGATTCGTCGTTGACACCAAGAGATTGGCCGATTCGATGAAGCGGCGGCGAGAGCCACTCGGTCCGATGCCGATCAAGCTGGTTCGCGATGAAGAGTTGGTTGATCTCGTTGTCCACTTCGATGGGCGCGCTCCTGCGGTCGCTTCCGCCGACACGCCCGCACAGGACGGCTCCGATGGCGAGGGATCGATCTTAAAGGGAATCGGTTCCAAGCTGGGCGGTTGGCTGGGCGGAAACCAATCCAGTTCCAAGGCCCCCGTTCAAGTCGCACCGCCGGCGGGCCAGCGTGATTCTGGCAACTTGCCCTCGGGTAATGCCGGGGATAATCCAAACAATTTCGCAACGTCGGGCAGCGAGTTGCCACCTGCAATGCCGCTGGCCGAGAATTCACCCAATGAGTTTTCCTCGAACGCGGCTGAGGGCGAATCACTTCCGTCTGGCCGCGTTGATGAGCTGGACTTTGGTGATGGCGAACCCATCGACCAAGTGATATTCGAAGACGCCACCTTGGGCGACCTGCCCCCGGCCATGGAACTGCGCGAGGTGCCACCGAAAGCCGTCGATGAATCCACCAAGGCCGCATCGAAACCAGCCGTCGGATCGAAACCAGCCGCCGGCTCGCCGGATGCAAATATTCTGGAAGACCTGCGAGCCGAGATCGAGCGTCTTCAAGCTCGCTTGAAACAGCTGGAAGAATCGAAATAGCGTCATTTGCGACTGGCGATTGCTTTCACTCTTTTATTGCTAGCAGCTTCAGCTCGCAGCCTTGATCGGATCCAAATCGCTCGACGATTGTCACCCGCCGCGCTTGTTTGGCTCGCTGGTGGATTTTGCGGCCCGAAAGCAGTGGAATTCCCGCGAATCGTTCCGATTTCGTTCCGAGCACGACGTGCGTCCGACCGCAAATCGATCCCGCTCAATCGTCGTTTGCCGGGACTTTTCCGAAAATCTGACCGCGCGAAGTGAAGATATAGCGGTTGAAAGGTCGATACCGCTTGTGACGAAAGCTACGGACGCAATCGAGACGCTCCGTTTGGCACATCCTCCTGACATCGCCCGACACGTTCACGGGTGACATTTCGAAGGCACCGGAACTATGACCCGCTACACGAAGAATCGAAACTTGGCCCGGTTCACTGCACTGACGCTTGTCGCTGGATTCTGCCTCGTCGGCGCTACGGGTTGCCAGGTTTCCATGAATGGCCAGACGTTGCCGAGCCCTTACTATCTGCAAGACGACGTGCAGTACTTCCCATCGGGCCCCGAATTCAAACTGCCTCGTGAAGCCGCCGCATTACGCGCCGCTCGCGCCGAAGAGAAGCTGAACAAATAGGCGAGAAGCTGAACAAATAATCGACCGGCACATCGGCGACTCGCTTCGTGCCAGCCGGCCGATTCCCGTCAACCTCTCAATACTTATCACTCATCCGCTGCGCGCATGAACGGCGTCAGTACGGGTTCGTAGTCACAGAAGTCGCTGTCGTCAAAGTACAGCGACAGCTCTCGCGCAGCCGCTTCGGGGCCATCACTGGCGTGTACCAGATTCATTTGCCGGCTGCTGCTGAAATCACCGCGGATTGTTCCGGCTGCCGCTTTTAATCCGCTGGTCGCGCCCAACATGTCACGAATCACCGTGATCGCTTCGAGGCCTTCCACCGCCAACGCGACGACGGGTGCGGATGTGATGAAGTCTTCTAAACTCTTGTAAAACGGCTTGTCGACGTGCTCGGCGTAGTGCTGTTTGGAAAGCTCGGGAGTGACCTTCAACATCTTCATTGCGACAATATTCAAACCTTTCGATTCGAACCGCGAAATCACTTCGCCAACCAAACGACGTTGAACGGCATCGGGTTTACACAAAACAAGAGAACGCTGCATCGACTCAGAAGACATCGCCAAAAGACTCCGTGCCGGCGCCGCTAGCGCCGACGTGTACGCGGGTGGAAAGGGAACGCCCGGCTGATGCCAATGTGGCAACAGGCCCAGGCCAGTCCGCAGAGTATCGACACAATTGTCGTACGCGCGAAGCGGGCCAAAGCGAACCGCTCGTCAATCGGGTTCGCGAACCGCTTGCCACCAAAATTCTCTGACCGCCGCGAGCCGGCTCTGAGATTCGATCGTTACGCGTCCGGGTATCGTCTTGCCGGCGCGTCGGTTTCGCAGGTCAGCAGAGCGTCACAGCGCATTAGCGAGGTTGCTTGATGATCAACCATTCAGGCACTTCGGCCACACGATGCTCGGGAGCTGACGGTCGTGGTGCCGCCCCGGACTCGGTCGCAACGCGGTAAGGTCGGTTTCGGTCGACGGCGTTGCCCTGCGTCAATGCCGCGGATTCTGGCACTTGGACCGAAGTGGGCGTTTGGACAAACGGGTTCGTTTTCACGCCGGGATGATTTACCTTCACGGCCTGTCGTCCCGCGGGTCCGCTCAGCCCTATCTCGGGGGCACCGATGTTTTGGGTTGCATTGCCGGTGCCAGTTGCGGCGGATTCCGGCGCCCATCCGCTCGGCAGTGACATCGTGGCGGGAACGCCAAACGACGGCGTCTGTGGTCGCGTCAATTCTCGCTTGGGCTGGGGCGGCAGCGGCCGAATCGGACGCATTTCCGCTTCGTGCAAATCGGCCAACAGAAATGCAGCCTTCGGCGTCATGCCCGAGGTATCGCTCGATGATGCTGCCGGTGCCGATCCAGACTGGATTGCCCGTGGTTCACCCAACGCATCGGACGGGCTTTCCGGTGCCCGGCCGGGTCGGTTCAGTGTGCCCGGCGACTTCGGCTGACCCGTCTTGCTGGGCTTGGGCGCGGGCAACTCTTCGACCTTGCCACGGGGGGCTGGAGCGCCAATCCGTTTCGAACGATCCGCGGCCGATTCGGCCGCGGGTTCCAGGGCCGGTTCGATGATCGATCCGCCGACGTCTGCCGCCGGCGATTGAGCGGTCTCCCATTCGATCGGGGTGGCGTCGACGGGCGGTTGCGGCATTGACCAGGGCTGAATCACCGCCGGCGAAGCCTGAACCGACGCTGGCGAGGTGCTGTGCATCGGCATCACATCACAACCTAATGCGTCACACCCATTTTGATCGCACGAGTTTCCGTCGCAATCACCGCTATGTGAATAAAACGCGGCGATCGCGGTGGCACAGCCTTTTTCACCGGCGCACGTTCCACCCTGGCATCCGTTGGTGTTGCCGAACTGCTGATAAAATGAGCGTGGTGGCAGGTTCGAAACAGGACGAAATCCTGACGATTCGCATGCGTGGTATCCGTCGCCCCAGCCTGCGCCGACAAAACGACCGAGTCTTTGCAGCGGTTCGGGTGAATCGGCTGGGGCGGGCAACGCGGTGGCGGCGGTGGTGACGACCGCGGTGGTGGCCGCAGCTATGACTGCTCTTAGCCAACGTCTTTTGATTCTGGATGCGGACATGACGGGATGAGTCTTCCTTGACTGTCGAAATGTGTGTTTCACAGCAATCGTCGGTGGTGCGAGCTCACGCTGCCCGGGGCTAATGTTGACCGCGGTTCGCGCTGACCGGGCAATTCTCGACGGCTGGTTGCCATGCCTCGCGACAAGGCGACCTTTGGCGAAAGGTCCGATTTGTCAGTAAGCGTTCGGCTGCCAATGCGCACGCTACTGCTGATTCGATCGGCAAATCTGTTACGGATGGCCCCCGCCTGGGCAATGGGAAGCGGCGAAATCGTCAACCGAAGGTCCGGTCGTACCGATTGTTCGGATCGTTACGGCTTGTTCGGATCGTTAGGGTCCTCACGGGCCTGTTCGCCACAGAAAACACGGATTTCTTACAGCCGTTTCGTTGACGACCACGTTGGATTTCGTGTCTCGCCCGGCAAACAACGCCGCACCCAGAGAAAACCTCGACGCAGTAGCGTTGTGTGGCGTAAGTGCGAGCTAAGGTTCACTTGGTTAGGTTGAAATGTACTCCCGTCTGTTTCCGTCGAAGTCGGTTCTATGTCCAAACGCTCGAAAATCCTGGTCGATCCGCCCGTGCAGTGGGCCATCGCAAGACGCATCGTCATCCACTGGGGACTATTCCTCACCTGTTTGGTGACCATCAGCGTAATGGTTCGGCTGATGTTCTCGGCGGGTGACCTGCCGTTTACCCAAGCGTTAGCGGTCGCGATTCGCAGCCAGGTTCCGATTCTGATCGTCATGTTCTTTCTGATGCCCGTGTTTTTGCGGGACACGTTGAAAATGAGCAATCGGTTCGCCGGACCGATGTACCGGCTCCGAACCGCGCTGGGAAAAATGTCTCAAGGCGAAATCGTATCCAGCATCAATTTTCGCAACGGTGACTTTTGGCAAGAAGTCGCCGCGGACTTCAACACCGTCGCCGCAAAGTACGAGGCAACGATCAAACGCAACGAAGAGCTTGAAGCGGAATTGGCTCAGCTAAAAAATCACGCCTCGGTCTAGTCCACGACGTTCAGTCCACAACGTTCAGTCCACAACGTTCAGTCCACAACGTTCAGTCCGCAACGTTCAGTCCACGACGTTCAGTCCACGACGTTCAGTCCGCAACGTGTAGCCGCAACGTGTAGCCCCAACTCGGCCTCATCGAGGCCGCACCTTCCCTGACGGCACGGGTTCGTTTTCGCCGCAGGTATGTTGCGTCTGCCAATTGGCCCTTACGCGCCGGTTTCGTTGGCGACTCGCTAACTGACGAACCGCCACTCTCTGCCAGCATGCATTGACTATCAGCGACAGACTGTCAGCATGTTTTATCCGGAATCAGCCTCATCGGCTTGCCTTGAGGTCGTGCCCGCGTCCGCTTGCAGATTGGCAAACTCGGCCGGTCTGAACAACATCTCGGTCGCGTTTAACCAAAGTCTCGGTCGCGCTCAATTATCAGAATCGGGCGCGTCTCGGCGAATCTGTCCGGGGTCATAAGTCGCCTGACCGGCAAACCGCATGGATCCGCGACGAGGGCGCCGCCTGGCGGTCAGACTTGATGTCGCCGGATTGGGACTCAAATCTGGCAATTCAGCACCAGATTCTTGCACCTCGTCTACGCATCTCTGGCGCAAACCGCCATAATGACGTGAACACCCACCACTTCAACTGTGACGAGTTCTGTATATGAATTGCTCACCCGCCTCGCGACCCACCACGTTCCTATGCGTGATACTGTCGGTGGCTGTCGCTTCGACCTGCTGTCATCACGCCCTCGCCGATGATCAAACGACGGCCAAATCCCAGGAATCGCAATCGGCGGATGCTTCCGAAACCACCATCGATCCGGGTCAAGAGGATCTCGACGAATCGGTTGTCAAACGAATTGACGCCGAAACGCCCGAAGAGCTCGACGCGGTCGCAAAACTGCTCGAATCGGCACTGGCCAAAGGTCTCTCGGACGAGAACGCTTCCTTCGCCAACAAAATGCTCGGCAGCGTCTTTTTGCAGCGCAGTGAACAGGTCGTCGCCGGCATGTTGCGGACCCGCGGCCGCCGACAAACGCAACTGCGTCTTCGCGACGAAGCGCTCCGATTGCTCGAACGTGCCACCAAGCACGATCCGACGCTGGTCGAAGCGTATTTGATGATCGCTCGCCTGAACATGGCCGCCGACGGTGACAAGGCGGCCGTGACGCAAGCCACAACCAAAGCCATCGAACTGTTGAAAGATGACCCGATCGAGCGCAGCGCCGCCTACGTCTTCCGAGCCCTGTCGCAAGAAGACGACGACGCCAAAATCGCTGACCTCGACGCCGCAATCGAAGCGGATGATCAAAACAAAGAAGCGTTACAAGCCCGCGGATTACTCCGGTTGCAGTCCGGCGACGTCGATGGCGCCGTGAAAGATCTCGAAGCCGTGATGACCCTCGATCCGACCAACGAATTGGTCACCCAATCGGCAGTGCAACAGCTAATGGAACTTGATCGCGCCGACGACGCAATCGCCCTGCTCAGCAAAGCGATCAAGGCCAAACCCAGCGAAGGCGTCTACCGCATGCGGGGCATCTTGTACCGTTTTGACGGACAAGAAGACAAAGCGCTCGAGGATTTCAACAAGGCGCTCGCGATGCAACCCAAAGATCCGATGTCGCTGTTACAGCGATCAGAGATCTCGGTCATCCGCGGTGACGTCCAATCCGCCAAAAGCGATTTACGAAGCGCCATCCGAATCGCGCCGCAAATTCAAGAGACCGACCAAGCAATCTTTGTCGGTTGCCTGATCGCGATCGAGGAAGGCCGGATGGCCGAAGCGATCAACGACATGAAAAAACTGGTCGAGCGTGATCCGGCAAACTCCACGCGGCTGCAACAACTGGCCAACTTGTATCTGCAAGACAATCGTCCGCGCATGGCGATCGAAACCCTTAGCACCATCCTGGATCGCGACCCAAGAAACGAATCCGTCCTGCGTTCGCGTGCCGATTCGTATTTGAGCGTCGGTGATCACGCCGCCGCAATCGCCGATTACGAAAAAGCGCTTACCGTGATCGGCAACGACGATGAAAGCGTTGAACCCGGCAGCCGTGAAAGCCTTGAACGTTCGGGCATCCTCAATAACTTGGCCTGGGTCCTCGCGACGTCACCCAACGATTCGGTGCGAGACGGACAGCGGGCAGTCAAACATGCCACCCGCGCGGTGGAATTGACCGAAGAAAAACTGCCACACATCCTCAGCACCCTCGCCGCCGCACACGCAGAGAACGGCGACATGGAAAAAGCGATCCAGTGGAGCACCAAAGCGGTTGAACTGGGATCGAAAGAGTCCCATGAGCAACTTGAACAACTGCAAGAAGAACTCGACAGCTATAAGGCGGGCAAGCCGTGGCGTGAAAAACAAGAAACCGAAGAGAACGCCGTCCCCATCTTGTCCCCCGAAGACCTGATCGATACCTAGGCCGAAACGCACCGTGGAGCCTCCCACGCCACTCGGAGTTCCCCTGATGACTAAGCAACTTGTCACTCCAGTGGCACGAACTTAGAGTGGCATGTCACTGCGCATGATTGGACTTGCGTTTTTCAGTCGATTTGTTTGCCGGCGTCCCGGCGAGCGTATGCCGGCTAAAGCCGGTACACCAACGACGAACAACGCGCCATCGACCTACTCACTTCCGAACCTTTAACGATCCAAGACCATGTCACGTCCCGCAAAACTCGCTCTCGAAGACGGCACCGTTTACTCCGGCCATGCGTTCGGCGCCGACGGCGAAGTCTCTGGTGAAGTCGTCTTCAACACGGCGATGACTGGATATCAAGAAATTCTTACCGACCCCAGCTATCGCGGTCAGATCGTTACGATGACCTATCCGGAAATTGGCAACTACGGTGTCAACGCGATCGATGTCGAACACGAGAAACCCAGTCTTTCGGGTTTCGTTGTTCGCGAAGTCAGCCGTATTTACAGTAACTATCGTGCTGATGGTGATCTGGGCGAATATCTAAAACAGCACAACATCGTTGCGATCTCCGGCATCGATACGCGAGCGTTGGTTCGGCGCATCCGCACCGAAGGTGCCATGCGTGGCGTCTTGTCGACAACCGATCTTTCCGACGACAGCTTGATTCAAAAAGCGAAGGACTCGCCCGGCCTGGTTGGTCGTGATTTGGTCCGCGAAGTCATGCCGTCAGAAATCCGAACTTGGGATCAACGTCTCGACGATTGGTCCAACGACAATATCGGCGCTGACGCCGTGGCCACATCGGACGGCCCGCATGTCGTCTGTGTCGATTTCGGAATGAAGTGGAATATCCCTCGGCATTTCGCATCACGTGGCAACCGCGTCAGTATCGTTCCCGGCGATACGACCGCCGAAGCGATCTTGAAACTCAATCCCGATGGTGTGTTCCTATCTAACGGCCCCGGCGATCCCGAACCGCTCGGATATGCCCATGAAATGATCTCGCAACTGATCGATCAAACGCCCGTGTTCGGAATCTGCCTTGGCCATCAACTGCTCGCACTCGCCTGCGGCGCGAAAACGTTTAAGTTGAAATTTGGCCATCGCGGTGTGAATCAACCCGTCCGAGATCTGCAAACCGGCACCGTGGAAATCACAACGCAGAATCACGGGTTTGCCGTCGACGAGGCATCGCTGCCGGATTGCCTCGAAATCACTCACCGCAATTTGAATGACGATACGATCGCGGGTGTGCGGCACCGAACAGCAGCAGCATTCGGTGTGCAATACCATCCCGAAGCCGCGTCCGGACCGCACGACAGCCACTATCTGTTCCGTCGCTTCCAAGATTTGATCGCAGCTGCACAGGCGGTATGACCGCGGCATGACGATGTCGGGCGTGTCAAAGCGGCGATCGCGAATCTGCCGCCGGTCCTGCCGCCCGCTCCGTGATTCAACACCCGCTCGTACATCATCATGTTCAAACGCGATCATGTTCAAACGCGCTGGGTTCTCTCCGTGCGCGGTGCCCTCGGCAACATCCCAGAGTGTCGCCTGAGCAAGACGACACTATCCCGCCCGCGCGTGCCGACCACCGCGATCGACGTCGACGTCTGATTGCAATTGGGTCGCGATCTGTGCCCTCAACCATTCATACAAACGGGCGTCATCCAAACTAGCACGCTGGCAACTGTCCAGCTTCTCGATATCGTGGCGCCATTGCTCTTGGTGGGGAATCTGAATTTCCCAAAACCCAGGCCGCGACTCTTTCGCTCGAATTCCAGTCAAGAATACCTTTCCTCTCCTCCCACGATATTCCAGCGTGCACCGCGTCTCCTCTTCTTTGGCAAACTTTCGCGTGTGTACCTGAGGCTCGCTCAACGGCGAAACGGCCGCAAACATCGCACGGGGCGTTTTCGGCTCCAGTCGATCGATCGGACTTGGCATCGTCGACGGATCGGCCGGTCGTGCGACATGCACATAGATCGTGGTGGTTTCCAAGTGCACGTGACCGAGAATCTTTTGGATGCGGCGAATGTCACAACCATCCTCGAAACTATGAGTGGCAAAAGCGTGGCGCAGCGAGTGAGGCGTCGCGTGCTTGCGTATCCCCGCAATTCGTATCGCTTTCTGCATTGCCCGCTGGAACGTCCGCGCCGACAAATGACGCGTGACTGCTGATTCGCCCCGGCACTTGCCACGACGCGACGATTCGCTTGGAAACATGTATTCGGTTCCTGCCCGATCTGCCCCCATCCGCGCGAAGAGCTGCCGATACGTTTCCGGCAACGACACTTGGCGATCCGCGTCACCCTTGCCATGCCGGATCGAAATCACATTTCGATCCAAATCAATATCTCGCCACATCAACCTCACAACCTCGCTGACCCTCATGCCGGTGGCATAGGCTAGGCCGAGCAATAACTTGTCCCGATAACTGACCGCCGCCTGCAGCAAACGCGTCACCTCGTTCTTGCTCAGAATGACCGGCCGACGCTTGCCGCGACGCGGTGTTTGCAAACCAAGCGTCACGTCCAGAAAGCAAAACTTATCAAACACGGTCCGGATTGCGGCCAGATGGACGCTAAGCATCGATGCCCCGTTTTCGCTGTCGACTAAGTACTCCAAATACTCGCGCACCATTTCTCGATCAATCTGGTGAGGCATACGGCCCGACCATCGCAGAAACGATTCAACCGCACTGCGGTACGATGAAACCGTATGCGGTCGGTAGTTGCGAATCCTCAATTCTCGGACAACCACGCGCATGAACTCATCAACACTGGGCGTTTTGTTTCGCAGATCCAATACGGCCAATGCATGTTGCCACGGACGAGAATCGACCACAGCCGGCTCTACTGAATCACGACCACGGGCGACAATGTAAGACCGTCCGTCAATGTAGCGATGAACAGGGACCGGAAGGTCGACATCACTCTTATCGCTACGCTTATTTTTGCTCTTATCCCTAGGCGGTGGACCACCACACCTCCCGCTTGCACCGGATGCCCAACGCAAGGCATCCTCCGTGCGGTCGAAAACGCCACAAGCGGCATCACGTCGCTGGATTTGCCCCCGCTGTATTTCCATGCAATCCTTCTCCGCGCACGTGCTGTTTACATTCGCATCCGCCCCACGACCATCGCCAGTTCCCTGAACCTCAACTTCACATCGCTTAAAACCAACTCGCTCAACATCAACTCGCTCAACATCAACTCGCTCAACATCAACTCGCTCATCATCAACTTGATAGGCATCAACTTGATCGGCCGCCTCAATCGAATCTTCGCGTGCAACGCCTTGTCTCCCCTTAACAACCGGCTCATGTTGATGCACGGTACTAGAGATCGCCGTCCTGTTCCTGGTGGGCGGATTGCGAACTTCCGAGCGTCCCCGATACGCCGCCTCTTGCAATAACCGATTGGGATCCATGAGTTCCGCCTCGCATCTTCGAAAACCATCAGTACCTGTAAGTCATCCAATTGGCCAGCTTGCCCACTTCAGTCGCAACGGCAACGCCCGGCAGCCAACACGAATGGAACCGCGTCTGCTCGCCTGGCACACCGCAGCACCAAACTCGTCAGCACCAAACTCGTTGATAGACCGCAACCGCTTGAAGCCACCGCGGGAAAGGGAACATACGTACACACTCGGCTCATAGCAAGCGAAAAGTCAAAACGATTCAAAAATACCGTTGCTGTGACAAAGCATACGCGCCAAAATACCCACCCCAGACACCCCCAAAAGCACCGAGGTGTCGCATAAACTCATGTTGTGCGGCCCTCGTCATTCATGATGCCGAACCATTTTCCTTTTGCACACGACAACAAATCGGTTGCTTTCTGCTGCCGTATCCGCGATGCAATGGTGCGTTTCTGTGGCGTTGACGAGGCAACCGCGGATCGCATGATGCGCGACTACTGGGGCGATGTCGCTGACGTAGCCGACGATCCATTGTTCTTTGGCGAACCCGCCTACTACTACGCCATGTGCGTTGCGCATCACCCGACGATTGGCGATAACGACCCCGAATGGTACCGGCGACCTGAACTCTGGCCTCCGCCGTCCGGTTGGACGACCTAGAGTTGCGCACGGGCCGCACAACATGGTTTTTACGCTAGGCCTTCGGCACACCTTCCCTGTTTGGCGACGCGGGCTGGCCTTGGTACAATCTCTCGTAGTTCAGACCTCGCTCGCTTCGTTTAGGGCGGTGTCGTAAAAACCGTCTGTTGGGCGACCCAGAGAATCGACCGTGGACCTCGATACCGCACTACAACTTCTTCGGGACAATCGCGAATCTGTTCCCAAACCGCTCCGCCTCCCCACCGCTGAAGAACTCGCGTCCGCCGAATCCGATTTAGCCCTTTCGTTCCATCACGATTATCGCCGCTTCCAACTGGAGGCCAGTGATTGCGTGTTCGGCACTCTCGAACCCGCGTTGGTGCTTCCCGACTTGATGCCCTACCTTGATCTCCGCAAAACCGCCATGGATGCGTGGTCGATCGGCGCGCCGCGTGATGCGCTGCCGTTCTGCCAAGACAACGGCAACTACTTCCTACTAAACTCGGCTGGGCACGTGGGCTATTTCGATCACGACGACAGTTCTGCCAATTTTGGCCATGGTGATCTAGCTGCGTGGATCGTCGAAGATTGGCTCGAATCCATCGCGTAGGGTCGCCCAACATGGTTTTTACGCTAGGCCTTCGGCACACCTTCCAACTTTGTCAACGTGGGCTTGCCTTGGTACAATCTCCCGTAGTTCAGGCGTCGTTCGCTTCGTTTAGGGCGGTGTCGTAAAAACCTTCCGTTGTACGAACGAGTCTTTCGATGGGCACTGACATTCACGCTTTCATCGAAACTGATACAACGGGCGAATTCTCCACTACTGGCAGCATCTTTAGCCTCACGTTGGACGCGTTTATCCTCGATCGTGACTACGACGTGTTTGACACCCTAGCTGGCGCTCGCGAACACCAAATGCGAGACTGCGATCGTGACGCTGGTCGCCTTCCACTGATTCCGCCTCGCGGAATTCCGTCGCCTCGGAGCCTCAGCGTTTCGCGATCCTTTCTCTATCTCGTTGGTGATCCTGTTGGCGCTAGCCGTCCATCCAACGAGGCATTTTGGCCCCGTCATCGCTGCGTCGACCCGATTGAAGCCGACAAATGGCGCACGACCAACCCTGACTGTGTTTCTGCGACGGTGGAGCAATGGTTCAACGGCGAACATGTCTGGGACGCTGTGTCTCCGCTCGGACTTATCTGCCCCACTTGGCTTACCGCGACTGAATTCGATCAATCGTTGAACCACCGTTCAATACAATTGCACGACCTTCCAGTGTCCTACCGAATTCTGCGTAAATCGCTCGAAATGCTGGAGGGCGAACTTGGGGCAAACTGTGTTCGTTTGGTCCTGTGGTTCGACTACTAACCAGCTTCACGTTCGTACAACATGGTTTTTACGCTAGGCCTTCGGCACACCTTCCTTGGTTGGTCACGCGGGCTGGTCTTGGTACAATCTTTCGCAGTTCAGACCTCGTTCGCTTCGTTTAGGGCGGTGTCGTAAAAACCTTCCGTTCTGCGACCTACCGTGTTCTCACTAGAAGACGCAAAAGCAACGCTATACCGAACCGTGCTGGATCGTCGCACCGATACCGCCCCTAAAGATACTCCGGCAATTCTCGATTTCGCCACGACCGAAACCTCTTGGGGCTGGATCTTCCACTACAACAACGCTCGCTATCTTGAAACTCGCGAAATCCAAGACCAATGGGTTGGCCAAGGCCCAATCTTCTTCAATCGCACATCTGGTGACATTCGGCAATTCGGCTCCGGTTGCGATTTCGACATGGAACTACGCGACTATGAATCCGAACTTGCCGCCGCCAACGGTCAATGGTGCCTTTGGATAACCGACGCGCAAACTCGCCCGCAGGCTGTTGCGAGGATCAAGAATGCTTTGGCGATCAATACCGCAATCGCTGCGCGGTGGCTCACCCACTTACCTTGCTGTCTTTTCTCAGGGAAACGGCGTCACCTTGAATGGTTGGCTACGAAGCTATCGGAATACTCCATCGGAACCAACGTTGATCTGCAACTTGGTTCTGACCCGTCCGTTCAACCGTTCGTGCTGCCCGAACATATGATTAACCCAACTGCTGCCCAAGCGTTTCATCAGAAATGGGATGTACGCGGTTACTGATGTGCCGGTCGCAGAACATGGTTTTTACGCTGAGGCCTTCGGCACACCTTCGCTCTTTGGCAACGGGCGATCGCCTTGGTACAATTTCTCGTAGTTCAGGCATTGTTCGCTTCGTTCAGGGCGGTGTCGTAAAAACCCTCCGTTGGGCGGGCAATCTGGTATAATTCACCTATGACCAACATGAACGAAATTCTGACTGCGGCACAATCCCTCCCCGCTTCCGAGCGTGCGCAATTGATCGCCACCTTGTGGGACAGTGTTTCCCCAACTGATTGGGTTCCCCCGGATTCTCAATGGATTGCTGAGGCCAATCGCCGAAGCGATGCATATGAAGCTGGTGAAATGACCGGCACCCCGTGGGCAGAGGTTCGCGAACGTGCTCGTCGTGAGGCTGGGCTGGATGGCTAATGTCATCATATGCTCGGCCGCCGAAGTCGATTTCACCGAATCTCTTAAGTGGTACGCCGAGCGTAGTAATGAAGCTGCAAACGACTTCGATGCCGAATTCGATCGGGCAATCTCTCAAATCTTTGCCGATCCCGAACGCTTTCCGATGTGCGATGCGTGTCACCGTTACTTTCTGCTTCGACGCTTTCCGTTTCGCATTATTTACCGGATCGCGAACTCCGACATTCTTGTAATCGCCGTTGCCCATGGTTCCCGCTCGCCCGACTATTGGACGAACAGGTAGGGCACGCCGCACAACATGGTTTTTACGCTAGGCCTTCGGCACACTTTGGCTCTTTGGCAACGGGCCATCGCCTTGGTAGAATCTCTCGTAGTTCAGGCATCGTTCGCTTCGTTCAGGGCGGTGTCGTAAAAACCTTCCGTTGTACGACCTAGGTGTTTCGCATGTCGCGACTTCCGTGAATCACTCGTGCGACTTCGATGCCGTCTTCAATCGCGCGAAAGAAGATCACGTAGCTACCGAAACTGAATGAACGGCATCCGGGAACACCGAATCCAGGCCGTACTTCACCCATATTGGGTTGCGTCGCGATGGTATCGCACGTCTCGCGAATTTTCCGCATCCAGTTGCGGGCAGCTTCCGGTTTGTCGCGTGCTATGAACTCGACGATGCCAAAGATATCGTCGTCCGCCTCCGGTGCGTAAATGACTTTCACGATTAAACGTTTCCGTTCTCAATCTCTCGGATTCGCTCTTCCACTCTCCGGTAAACGTCTTCGGCTGGGATTCCCTGCCCCGCATCAAGCTGGTCAAATCCCTTCTTGACTTCGGCTCGCAGAGTCTCACGTGCCTGCAGCATACGCAGGCCTTCGGCCAATACGTCGGACTCATTTAGGAATCTCTTCTCAGAGACCATCCGTTGAACGAATGGGACCAAATCACTTGGTATTTCGGTGCTCATGGCTATCTCAATTTCAACCTGACTAGCGGGTTCGCCGGTCGTACAACATGGTTTTTACGCTTAGGCCCTACGGGCACACCTTCGATGTGGTTTAGACCTCGCTCTCATTATACAATTAAATTCAGTTCAGGACATCATCGCGTTGGTAGCGGCGGTGTCGTAAAAACCTTCCGTTGTGTGCCAGAGCCAAATGACACCTGATGCCGCAAAAGCCAGTAGCGAATCGTTCCTTCGTGAACACGGCATCGAAATCAACGCGAATCTGCCCATCATCGAAACGCTCGACGAACTCACACCGCAGACCCCTAATGCAGTTGCAACGCGTGCCGTTGTTCTCTCGTACGTTGTTGGACTCGGCTTCGGTCAAACTGGTGACCGCATGAAACCGCCGCTGGTGGATTACGGCCTCCTCGATGCCGTTTCGCCTAACGAACTCCGATTGCTTGATGCTGACTCGATCAGCGACCAAGACAAAATCAACTGCACATGGCTCACGGAATGCATTCAGTCACTTGGTTACTGCTTGGGGCTAACGGAACTCGACCCGTTTCGCACCTGCGATGACGACTTGGCCTCCAATTTTCCGCCCGCATTCACTGACCCAACTGAATTCATTCAATCCGCAACACTGCGCCCCTTCCATGACATCTACCAGCAGGCTGACTTGCACTACCGTATCCACTGGGCCGCACGGAACGCGCGCCTGACCGGTTCGGACTGTCCGATTCAAGAGGGTTTCATCGCTGAACGCCGCAAGCCACTGGATTGGGTTATCGGAGTGTCGGACGAATGGGATGAAATCCCGATGGACACCTAACTCGCAGTTCACTGGCACACAACATGGTTTTTACGCTGTGGCCTTCGGCACACCTTCGTCCTTTGGCAACGCTCGCTGGCTTTGGTACAATTCTCGTTGTTCAGGCATCGTGCGCTTCGTTCTGGGCGGTGTCGTAACAACCTTCCGTTAGGTGTCGCAGGTCGAATGTTGCCTCAACCTCAATCTGACCTTTGGAACGCCTATCTTGAAACCGAAAACCTTCGATTTCGTTCCGAGCGTAACATTGCGCTTGATCGCTTTCTCGACTCGTTCGCAACGCTTCCACTGGCAACGCAACGCGAGTGGGCACTCCAGTTTGTGACCGACCCTGACTTCGAGGCCTTGACGATCAGGATGCCGCTTTTTCGGCGGGTGCTTCTACCTCTTGTTCGCACTGCTGTCGATGATCGCGTTCCCCGGTGCGCGCACTGGCTGTCAAAACACGCCCACTTGATTTACAAATGCCGTGACACAATCCGCGATCTGCCGGATACCTACACCGAACATGGTTTGTTGCTGACTGCGCTCGACCATGACGAAACTGACGACAACTCTCGGCGTCGACTCGTCGAACTAATCGCAAACCAGATGGAATACACCCTGCATGAACTGCCAGCCGGCGTTCTCTATGGGCACAACGGTGCGACTGTTTCAGAATGTCGCGAGATGCAGGCAGAACTCGATGATTTTGTCGTCCACGCAACTCGCCTTGGCGTCACGGATACTTACGCTGACCTGATTTCGGACTGTCGATTTCACGACACGCAATACGGGAAATATCTGGCAGATCGACGTGGCGTCACTTCTTACGCAGACTATCTCTCGCAGTTCAGCGACGCCTAACATGGTTTTTACGCTGAGGCCCTTCGGTCACACCTTCCAACTTTGTCAACACGGGCTGGCATTGGTACAATCTCTCGTAGTTCAGACTTCGTCCCCTTCGTTCAGGGCGGTGTCGTAAAAACCTTCCGTTAGGCGACCTAGATCAATCGAGAATTCAATGTCGATAGCAAAAGATACCATGGCGGACATAATCGCTCGCCAACCCGATGACAGTAGTTACGATGAAATTCTCCGCGAACTCGCCTATGCTCGCATGATCCAACGCGGACTGGACGATGCGGCCAACGGTCGTACCGTGTCCGACGACGCCATGAAACGAAAGATCGAATCGTGGCGTAAATAGTTTGGATGCAGGAGGCATCTGATTGCCTCGAACAAATACACGACTACATCGCAGAAAACTCGCCGTCCGCTGCGATAAATGTCGTCAATGGCATCTACGACAAAATTCAATTGCTTCGCGAACATCCTCGGATTGGTCAGCGATATGCGCCGATCACTGATCGGGAAGTGCGCGAAATCCTGTACGGCCACTATCGAATTCCGTATTTGATCGTCAACGATAATCGAATTGAGATTCTTGGCGTTTTTCATGGTGCTATGGACATTGACCGGTATCTGAAATAGCCGGTCGCCTAACATGTTTTTTACGCAACGCCGCGGCTGTCGTCGTTGGAGAATTGTTGGGTGTTGAATGTCGATCGCTTCGGTGACGTTCCATCTGGTGCCAACCCGCGGACACCCTCGCTCTTTCTTCAAGCGGCGAACTGTTGGCATGATGTTTGGCGGCACTTGAATCGTTCGCTTCGTTGGGGACGGGTGTCGTAACAACCTTCCGTTGTGGGACCCTAAAGTGAACGGATGTCGCGATCTCCAGCGATCACGCGCGCGACTTCGATACCGTTCTCGATTGGCCTAAAGAAAATCACGTAGCGTCCAACAACGCTGCTGCGGATGTCGGCGCCGTACTCAGGTCGTCGTTCGCCAAACTCTGGCATTGCTGCAATAAGCTTGCACTTCTCTTCGATCTTTTCGACCCAATTTGCAGCGGCGATGGGCGCATCGCGTGCGATGTAATTGTAGATGTCCGACAAATCCTATCGTGCCGACGGTGCGACTATCAACCTGGCCATTATTCAGCAGACTCCATTGCCTTCTTCGCGCGCTCACGCAATTCTGCAAACACAATCTCCCCGTCGATTCCCTGACCGGCATCTAGTTCATCAATTCCCTTCTGTATTTCAGCCCTCAACTGTTGCTGACTTTTCAACAATTGCACTCCTGCTGCAACGGCCGCTTCAGCTGATTCAAATTGTCCTGATGCTACCAAACCCTCTACGAATTGCATCGCGTCGGGGCTGAGCTGTACATTCATGGAGACCTCCATCCGGGGCTACCGGGTCACACAACATGGTTTTTACGCTAAGGCCCTTCGGGCACACCTACGCTGTGGTGCTGGCCTCGAAACCATTATACAATCAAATCCAGTTCGGGACATCATCGCGTTGGTTGTGGCGGTGTCGTAAAACCTTCCGTTATGTGCCACTAGTCGAACATGACGCAAAACGAACTCACCAAACTGACGCGTGCTGCGTTCAACGACATGTGCCGCGATTTCTCCTCGGCGCTTGCCGACCGCGGTTTCACCAAAACCAAAACACGCCTTTGGATTCGTATCTCTCAGGGGACTATCGACGTCATCTCCCTCTTCCGTGAGGGCAGTTCATGCGGAGCCCCTATTGGTGGACGACTCGACATCCGCCTCAATTCGTCCAACCGCAAACCGGGTGACACCACCGAATTTCTTGCGCTAATCGGTCCACAATCCGATGTTGCGCGTACTCGCTCTGGCAAATATCACCTTGCTTTCAACGTGAAATCGCGCCACATGTACGACCGTTGCCTCACCGATTTGGTGCGTTTCATCGACGATGAATGCGAACCTTGGTTCCGTGAAATCCACGACTCAACCGATGGCACATCAATCGACATAAGTGATGAGACACGCAAGGCACTGGGGATCAAACCGTCTCTCTGGCCGTCCCGTGGCACATAAGATGGTTTTTACGCTAAGGCCTTCGGCACACCTTCGCTTGTTTGGCAACGCTCGCTGGCATTGGTACAATCTCTCGTAGTTCAGGCATCGTTCGCTTCGATGTGGACGGGTGTCGTAAAACCTTCAGTTATGTGCTCCTAGATTTGCGGTTCGTCAACTTCGCCTCGAATGACGCGGACAATCTCCAAGAATCCTTCGACTCGCCGAAAGAATATCACGTAGCTGCCAACATACGTGGAGCGAATGCCATCGCCGAATTCCGGACGCGTGTCGCCCACATCAGGATGCTTGGCTACCAAACGACATTTCTCGCGCAGCTTCTGCACCCATTGTCGAGCGGCGAACAGTTTGTCGCGTGCGATGAATCGAGCGATCTGCTTGAGTTCTTCATTCGATTCCGCAGAATACCGAAGTCTCGGCATATTTTCAGCTTCCTTGCTGTTCGGCTTCTACCTTATCAATCTCCGCTTCGACCTCATTAAACACGGTTTCTTCATCGTAGAATTCACCGGCATCCAATTGCCTGACACCCTTTTGAATCTCACCGCGCAAACGTTCGCGTCCCATCAACAGCTTTACGCCCTCGACAATGGCATCCTCCTCAGAGGTGAATCTTCCTTTGGCGACAAGGCCTTTCACGAAATCGTTGACTTCGCTCGGCAGATTGAGATTCATGGCTTCAGTCCAATGGGCCGGGGCACATAACATGGATTTTACGCTGAGGCCCTGCGAGCACACCTTCTACGTGGTGCCAGCCTCGCTCTCATTATACAATAAAATCTAATTCAAACCACCTTCGCGTCGGTTGCGTCGGTGTCGTAAAATCCTTTCGTTAGCGAACCCTAGATCAATGATGTTCGCACCACTGCTGGCGATGGTCGATATGCGTGGCAACCTCATTGCCGCTGCAATCTTGCTCGTCGTCGGCGTGCTGGTGTTTCGACTCGTCCGCCCACCCGACGCTGCATCAACCTCGCGACGGTGGTTGCCTATTGTCGCCTTTGTCTCTGGCCCCGTAATCGCATTCCTCTGGACCATCGCGGATGTGCTGCGGATGCAACCCGGTACATACCTCAACTTTGCCGAATATATCGAAACGCTGGTTCCCGTACTCATCATCGGTGTGATCTGTGGTGGCGTCGGGGCATTCGCATTTTGGGTTGGAGACCGTTTCACGCTGCAACGGGTCCGCTAACATGGTTTTTACGCTAGGGCCTTCGTCATACATTTCTTCTTGGTCAACATGTGCCAGCCTTCGCTGCAATTCCCGTCGTTCAGGCATCGCTCGCTTTGTTCAGGGACGTGTCGTAAAAACTTTCCGTGAGTGGAGCTAGCGGCTTTGAATGTTTTGCCAACGAACGATTTGTGGGGTCAACATGACTGACAAGACATTTGGCCCCAGCGGCTGGACGCCTGATCGTATCGACTCGCTTGCTGGCAAGACGTTCATCATCACTGGCGCAAATTCCGGCGCCGGATTTGAGGCTTCACGCATTCTGCTATCAAAGGGTGCAAGAGTCGTAATGCTGAACCGCAACCCTGAAAAGTCGGCGGCCGCAATCGAAAAACTGAATGAGGAATTCGGCGCAGACGCTGATGTCGGCTTTATTCTGATGGACCTTGCCGATCTGTCGAGCGTGCGCGAAGCGTCAGCAGAAATCTTGAGAACTGAGCCAAGGATTGACGCACTGATATGTAACGCGGCCATTGCACAAGTACCGTCGCAGAAATTCACGGTAGACGGCTTCGAAAGTCAGTTGGGTACCAACCATTTTGGCCACTTCGTTCTGTGCGGCATGCTCTTTGGCCGGATCGATGAATCCAAAGGGCGCATCGTGGTTGTCGCGAGTCTTGGCTATAAGATGGGCTTGAAGACGATTCAGTTCGACGACATGAATTGGGACAAGAACTATCACCAAAACCGCACCTATTGCCACAGCAAGCTGGCGCAAATGATGTTTGCGTACGAACTGCAAGACAGGATCGAAAAAGCGGACAAGAGTGTTCGAGTTTTTGTGTGTCACCCCGGCTCGTCTGCAACTTCGCTGATCAGCACCAGTGGCGGTCTTTGGACGCGCATCCTGTGGTGGCTCATGAGCAAATCTCCGATGGTACAAACGGCCGAGAAGGGTGCGTATCCAGAAGTGATGTGTGCCACCGAAGCTGGATTGGAAGAGCGAGCTATTTATGGTCCAACAGGCCGCATGGAGATGATCGGTCCCGTTGGTATGGGCACCTTGGAACCCTATGCCGTCGAAAAGCAGGTCATTTCCAAGCTTTGGGATGTATCCGAAAAAGCAACAGGATTCACGTGGACGATTGCGGAGGCGTGATGCCGTTGCAGACCGATTGGCTGCTCGAGGAGCAGGCAACATGTTTTTTCAGCAGCGACCTTCCGCTAGACAGCGCAGGTCATTAATCATCCAAACCAGAATCGCACTCCGCCAACCAATTGAGTGTCGCCTGCTGTGAGCGTCGCTCATCCTTCAAGCATGCCAGCACTGCTAAATGGAATGCCGACGTCAAGTCTGGCCCATTCGTCATGATTTGACCGTCAATGAATCTGGCTAAGAGCGTCCGACAGATCTCGCATCCGTCGAAACGCTTAGTTCTATCGATCCCAAAGGCGGCGACCCGGCAACCGTCGGCTGTTCCCCGCGAGTTCGCCTTGCAACGAGATGCCTTGCTTTCGAAACGCCCGCGTATTTTGGTAAACTGGTTAACCCTTCAATGGCCACTGCTTTAATCCCCGGCAGTGACACACACCCCGTTCGCCTGCTGACTCAATTCCCTTCGATGCAACCTCAACCGACATACATTGTGACCGGCAGCACCCGTGGAATCGGACGCGCGGTCGCAGCTGAGTTGGCGAACCGCGGGTTCCGCGTCATCGCGGTTGGGCGATCGATCGAAATGCTCGCTTCGCTGGGCGAATCGTGCGGCCCGCTATTGACCACCGTGCAGGCCGACCTTTCCACCAATGTTGGTATTGAACAAGTGGCGGCTGGCATTACAGCAGAAACGGAGATTGACGGCATCGTCCATTCCGCCGGTTCGCTGGTGCCGTTGCAGCCTTACAACGCGATCGACTCGGACGAATTGACAGAGCATTTTCGCATCCATGTGGGCGCTCCGATCGCACTTTTTAGATCCGTGAGTCGGAACCACAGAATAAGGCGAATGCTGTTTATCGACAGCTATTCGGCTTCGACCGCCCGCGTTGGATGGGCAGCCTATTCGATCGTCAAAGCGGCAGCGCAGATGGCAGCACGATGTGCGGCACAAGAGTTGGCAGAAACTCGAACAATCCGAGCCTACCCCGGAGCGGTCAATACCCGTATCGTTGACGCAGTTCTTGCGTCCGATACGGAAACGGCAAACACCTTCGCCAGTATGCGGACCAAGGGCGAATTCAGCGAGTCGGACGAGGTCGCAAAATTTCTTGTTTCGCTGTTGGCCGACGCGTCCGATGAATTGCTTTGTTCGCGAGACACTTTCGATTACAACAACGCGGTCGATCGCGCGGACGTGTCTTCGATGTCTAGAGATGGCACTTGAACAACATTGCTTGGCGCGATCGCATATCAACGCTGCGTTTTATCCCAGGGTTATTCGCTCACCCATTCTCGTTTGGTCTGGTACGACGGTCTCGATAGGATCAAAATCAGTGCTCAATCGTTCGCTGAGCCATGCGTGAATTCATTTAAACCCTTCCTGACGCGATCAAGATCCTGGATGAGCGGTGCATCCGACCTGCCGACCCTGCTCGCGGCGTTAGCGCCTGTTGTGTCCCCGCACGTGTACGTGTTTCTATCGTTTCCAAACGCGACATACGGCATCGGCGCCGAGCTTGAGCCGATCGCCTCATTCGCCGAGAAAGAAGGGCTGACACTGATTGTGCCCCAATCGCGTGCGGATGCGGCGAACGAAGAATATGAAGATAAGTATGCCTTGATATCTTTAGGCGTGCATTCCGACCTGCAGGCGGTTGGCTTGACGGCGGCAATTACATACGCTCTATCCGAACGCGGAATCAGCGCGAATATCGTGGCAGCGTTTTACCATGACCACATCTTTGTGCCGTTGCCACGCGCCGACGAAGCCGTCACGGCGCTTTTGCAATTGGCGGCCAATCACCAACGATAGCGACTGGTGGCTCAAGCTCTGTTACGCGGTCTGCCTTGGCGGACGCTCGTTTGGGTACTGTTTGTTGAGTTGGTACACTGTCTGCAAGCGTTCATCGCACTTCGTTCGGGCGGCAGCTTCTGCAGCAGTTGCTGTTGGTTGCGTTTCATCGCAAGCGTGTTTTGCGGTGTTGACTCGCTCGGAAATCGCACCAAAGTTCTAATCGGCACCGGTTATCCATGAAGCGTACGTTTGTCGTACTCGACAGTACGATCGGCTAAATTAGTGGCCAGCTGTTGTCCTGTGTACGTTTCGAGCCAGCCTTTGGGTAATCCACGGTGGCGGTATGGATATTCGCGAATATCGAATCAGTGACCGACGAGAGGTTGCCGAGCTGTGGGGACAAGTCTTTCCAGCATCCGCGGTGCACAACAATCCATATGACGTGATCGACCGCAAATTCGCAACACGCGACGGGCTTTTCTTTGTTGCGACGCTAGAGAACCGAGTGATCGGGACGGTGCTCGCCGGATATGACGGACACCGCGGGTGGCTTTATCGTCTAGCTGTCAGCACCAACCAACGTCGAAGCGGTATCGGGACGGCGCTGGTTCGCTATGCTGAAACGAGACTTGCGCGTCGCGGTTGCCTCAAGGTGAATTTGCAAGTTCGCGTCAATAATACTGAGGTCGTCCGTTTCTACGAATCACTAGGTTTTCATTGCGAAGAACGCATCAGCATGGGAAAAATCATCGACGAATAGGTATTCATTAGACGCGAGGAATGCCACGATCGCGGGGTGACGCGTTACTGCGCATCAACGGTGCTGGCTCCCGCGTCCCGGTGGCCAGGCAACAACGACAAAGACGACCGAAAATGACGCTCCCTATCCGATCGGCTCTTGAAGGACAAGCTTGATGACTTCGAACAATCCGTATGACACGCCGCAGGACGTGCATCGATCCGCGGCGCCAAGACGGCTGCTGTGGTCGATGGCAATCGTTTTCGGATCTTCGATTGCGGGCGGAGTTCTCGGCTTAGCAATCGGTGCCACACTCGGCTATTTCGTCCCGGGTTACTACCGCTCGGTATTCTCAGGCGGCGATTTGCCTGGGTTTGATCCGATGGCCGTGGGCATCGGTCAGGGTATCACGCAAGGCATCATTCTAGGTACGGGCGTGGGAATCATCCTTGTCGCGTTGCAATTCTGGTTCGAACACCGATCACAAACAGACCGATCACCCACCAGTCGATCATCGAGCCTTTGAGGCCGATAAGACGGTGGAGCCCGACGCACGATCAAGTCACAACGAACAGCGGGTTTACCAAAACGATTGAATCGGATCGACCGAAGGTTAACGACGACGGTTAAGCGTCAGATTTCAGTTTACGATACAGCGTCTTTCGATCAATTCCCAGAATTTTGGCAGCTTGCGTTTGGTTGCCATCGACCGCAGTCATCACATGATCGATATATCGACGTTCGATCTGTTCAAGCGTGACCATTTCGGTTGGGTCGTCACCTGCCAAGACAACATGTGCGCCTCGGTAGTCCAGAATCTTTTGCGGCAAATCGTCGATTGTGATTGCATCGTGCCGCGTCAATGCCACCGCGCGCTCGATCACGTTTCGCAGCTCGCGTACGTTTCCAGGCCAGGCATAGCTTAATAATTTTCGGGCCGCGGGTTCCGCGATCGCGGTGACCTCCTTTTTGGCCGACTGAGAAAATCGCCGCAAGAAATGTTGTGCTAACAACAAAATGTCGGTGCCCCGAGATCGCAGCGGTGGCATGTGCAACTGAATGACATTGATGCGATAAAATAAATCTTCCCGAAAGTGTCCCTCCTCGACAGCGGTCTCTAGATCGCGATGGGTTGCCGCCAGCACACGCACATCGAATGGCAATTCGTGATCGGCACCGACCGGACGAAGCCGTTTTTCTTCGAGCGCTCGCAACAGTTTCACCTGCATCGATGACGGCATGTCACCGATTTCATCCAGCAACAGTGTGCCACCCTCGGCATCCAGAAATAACCCTTTCCGCTCGGACCTGGCGTCGGTAAACGCGCCTTTGACGTGCCCAAATAACTCACTTTCGAGCAACGTCTCGGATAAAGCCGCACAGTTCACCGCGACAAACGGCTGATCACACCGCTCACTCCGCTTGTGAATGGATCTCGCCGCTAGTTCTTTACCCGTGCCGCTTTCGCCCGTGATCAAGATTGACGCATCCGAAGTCGCGACACGGTTAACTTGGTCGCAAAGTCGCTGCATTGCCTCGCTTTCACCCAAGAGGTCGCCGCATTGTAGATTCGACGCAGTCCGTTGCTCGAGCAACCGAATTTGCTGAGTCAGCGCGCGACGCTCGACGGCCCGGGCGACCGTGAGCGCGAGCATTTCAAGCTCGACCGGTTTGTCGATAAAATCGTAGGCACCGCTGCGCATTGCGGCGACCGCGGTTTCCATCGTACCGAATGCCGTGATCACGATCACAGGGATGTCAGGCCGCAATTCATGGATTTGTTGACACAGTTGCAGCCCCGTCGTGCCAGGCATACGAACATCGGTTAAAACCACATCAAATGGTTCGTTCTTTATGTGCTGTAGCGCGGCATCGGCCGAAAGGCACCATGTGGTTCGATAGCCGCGCATTTGCAGTGCGGTGTCGAGCATCTCGCACATCGCTCTGTCATCATCGACGATTAAAATCGTGGCGTCGTTCACGAGGCTACCTTTGGCAATCGCACCACAAAACGCGTTCCCATCTGCGAGTCACTTTCGACCTGAATTTCGCCTTGGTGTTCTTGGATGATTCCATGCGAGATTGAAAGTCCCAATCCGGTACCTTCGCCGACGTCTTTTGTTGTAAAAAACGGTTCAAAGATGTGCGAGATATCGTCGCTATTGATACCGTGCCCATGGTCGCGCACGACAATCGTGGCTTCCGATGCTGTGTCCCGTAACGATATATCCACCGTAGCGTCCTCATCGCTGGCGTGGATCGCGTTCGAGATGAGATTCGTCAGGACTTGTTGAATTTGCGCGGCGTCCACGCTGGCGATGACCGGTTGCCAGGGCACGTCCTGCAAAAGCTGTACACGAGCCTTGCCCGACAATGGACGCATCAGCGCGGTGGTGGAACGGACCAATTCACTTAGATCAATTTCGGTTCGTTTCGGTTGGCCCTGTCGCGCGAAGTCCAACAATTCGCGAATGATCCGCGTGATGCGTTGTGATTCTCGCCGAATGGTTTCCGCGTTTTCTTGCACGTCGCATTCAGCTAACCTTCCGCTGAGAATCAATTCGGCTCTGCCCGAGACGACATTCAACGGGGTACCGATTTCGTGGGCAATGCCCGCCGCCATTCGCCCGACCGATGTCAGTCGATCGGCGTGACGGAGTTGCTGCAACGCATCGATGCGATGCTTTGTCTCTGATTCCAAATCGTCACGCTGCTTTTGCAAACGTTCGCACATCTCATTGACCGCGGCGGCCAGACTCGCCAATTCATCATTGCTTCGTATCTGAATCGGACCGCTGAAATCGCCTCGTCCCACTCGCCCCATCTTTTCGGTCAGCTGATTCAGCGGTCTCGCCACCATGCGTACGCCACCGACATAAATCACGAATCCGGAAAGACATGCGACGCCGGCAATCGCAGCCAAGGATGCTAACAACGACTGCATTGCTCGGTCTTTGGCGTCCGAAGCGGCTGACGCAATTTCCAGACGTGTTTTCTCACGATCGTCGCCATCGACGACGGGCACGTACGTGTAGAACATTTCGTGTCCCGCCGGGTCAGGCATGCGGATCGTCGTGACCTCCGACCGAGAAAACACCTGTTCGATGGGAACGGACGGACGTGCCTGAGGATCATCCGATTGGACATAACGCACGCGAACATAACGGGTCGAGCGGGTCAAAACCTGCTGCAACTCGGCGGTGCGTTTGGCGGCGACTGCATTGCGAATCGACGGTTGCAGTGCGGCAGCAATATCCGCCGCATGTCGTTCATGCTCGGCGATCGCCAACCGGCGATCCTGCAACACGGTCAGGTACGAAAAAAGGACGACGATCAACAGAAGTCCGAAAACGAAAAGTAATACCAGCTTTGCGGCAAGTCGCATCGGCCGTCACCCGTTGTTATTCCAAATTTGCTCTTTGATTTACCCGCCAAACGACGGGGTTAAGTCTTCTCGATGTGCCGCGGAAAGGCATTTCGAGGCATTTGCTGATTTATCTAACCGATGCAGGTCTGCTCGCCAACCTCATCGAACGACCAACCGGCTACGCTGCGAATACGTCGGTCGTACTCTGCCGCGGCGAGGATAAAAAATGGCAACATTATCTATTGAGCTCAGCATCGCTTGGTCATTGTATGCGTGTCATGCCTTTCGATGGCGTGAATTCGCATTCATGGGCTGCCGATACGTCGGCAAAACGCAGCCAGTCGGGATCCGACCTTTACTGATTCGCAGCGACAATACGAGAGCAAGCGACACTCCGAGAGCGCCGCTTGAAGAAAAGAACCGCCTTTCGCGGCGAAGCGCGAAAGGCGGTTCCACAACACGGAAGACTATTTGACCACGACAAACTTGGTGCCAGAGTCAGACTTCACTAACAGCAGGGTTCCACGATCGGAGTCCTTGCTCTTCTTCAAAGCCGATTCAAACTCGTCGACCGTCGTGACCGGTTCTCGGTTCACTTGCACGATCACCATTCCCGGTGCGATTCCCGCTTCGGCAGCCGAACTGTCATCGCGTACCGATGTCACCACAACGCCCTCGACATTTGCCATCCCCAATTGATCAGCCACGTCGCTATCCAGGGGCGAGATTTCGAGCCCCAAGCCCTGCATCCGCTTACCGGTTGCGGCAGGCTTGTCGTCAACTTTGACCGCGAAATCGGTCGGCTGCTCGGCGGCCACGTATTCCAACTCGATCGGTTTGCCGTCTCGTACGACGTGGATCACCAGTGGATCCCCAATCGGTGACCGTTCGACCGCCAACTGCAACGACTGCGGCGTCGCGGTTGTGGTACTGCCGAATCGCACAATGACGTCGCCGGGTTTCAGCCCGGCCGCATCGGCGGGCGTGTCAGGATAGACCTCCGTCACGACAACGCCGCCGCGAGGTTTGACCGCAAGCTGCCTGGCCAATTCCTGCGACACCGGCTGGATCCCGACACCAAGATAAGCACGCTTGACGGTTCCGGAGGAAACCAATTGGTCACCAACCCAACGTGCCAAATTTGACGGAATTGCGAAACCGATTCCCTCGTTGCCACCGCTGCGCGATTGAATCGCTGTGTTGATGCCCACGACTTCACCGCGCAGATTCACTAGAGGGCCGCCACTGTTGCCTGGATTGATCGCCGCGTCGGTTTGCAAGAAATTCTCGCGTGCCGTGATGCCAATACCACGATGCTTCGCGCTGATGATTCCTGCCGTCACGGTACTTTCGAGACCGAACGGTTGTCCAAGAGCGATCACCCAGTCGCCGATCGACACATCGTCGCTGTCACCAAGTGCGGCAGCCACCAGGTCGTCGGTGGTTTCGATCTGGACGACGGCTAGGTCAGTTTTTGGGTCCGTCCATACATTTGTTGCAACGTATTCGCTGCCGTCCTGAGTTCGGACCGTTACTTCGCCGCCACCGGCAACCACATGATTGTTGGTCAGGATGATCCCTTTGGCATCGATGATCACACCGGAACCAATTCCACCCCGTGGTGACGGACGTGGACTGCGATGATTTTCACCTGGACGCAGTGGCTTCTGCAGATCCGGCGGCTGCTGAAATTTGTAACCCTTGAACATGTCTTCAAAGGGTGTGCCCTTGAAGGGATTTTCAACGAATCCATCTGCCGAAGGCATCGCGTGAGACTTCGTATTCCACGCGACCGCTGGGCGATTTTCTATTGCAACCACCGACGGCAACAGCTCATTAGCGACCGTGCGAAAAGCGCTCGAGAGACTGTTTGCGGATTCAATCGCTTCGATTTGGGATGGCGAAAGGTTCGCCATGGGACGTTTTGCAGATCCGTCAGCCTTGACCCAGGCCGCACCCATTGTCGTCACCGCGATTGCGGCCGCGACGACCGCTGCGGAAGACCAATTCCTTAAACTCTTTTGTTTCATCATCTAATTTCCTTGTAACAATTTTTCGATCATTCAGACGCGTCGGTCATGCCTGATGACGGATATTCATTTCGCGAACAATCTCGATCATCATCACGAGCGGCGGATTCCATGTCGGTTCGTCCTCGACTCGTCGTCGTTTAAGAACACGACTACTCCAGCCTGAACGAACCTCGGCTGCTCGCTTGCGGATCTGTTCGGGCGTTGGATCGGATGGTTCGCGACCATCTCGAAGAGGTGAGTCTGTCACGCCATGCTCCCTTCAAACGTGGAACCACCAAATTCCACACCGTGCGGAAATCTTGGCGTGACTTGCCTGTAACGCACGAGTTGTGCCAAACGCCGAAACACGGCATTTACCGAGGTTTTTGGACCATGGGTTACAGGGACTGCGAGTCAGATTTCCCCGACGGGGCGAAATGCCCCAGGCAAGAATGCAGCAGAAACGCGGGATTCCCGATGCGTTTCATTTGCCGAAGATAAAGATAACCAAGTGTCGTCCGTAAAGCAGATTATCAGCGGGACAAGACTATCGAGTTTTAATTCACTCTGTCGCAAGTTCGACCGCCGAGTCCGCGCCATCGGGTGTAAACATCGGATCCTTCGCTTTCGTCTCGATTCTTTTCGCACCGAGCGATGCCAAACAAAGGTCCATGACATCGACGATCCTCGGCGACTCGGGAGCGGGTAACTGATCTGTGTTGATGTCGCGTGAAGTCAGCAAGGCGGCTTTCGAGTCCGCAAGGTTCAGTGATCCATGGCTGCCGGCACCGTGCGAGGATGACTCGACGATCACAAATTCCGAATCGGGCTGGGCAGTTAACCAGACAGGCGAAGAACCGCTCGGGAACGCGCCTTCGATCCGCTCAAGCGGATTCGGATAATTGCCGTCGATCAATTCGCCATCAGGCCCTCGGGTCAGGTCAAGGGCAGCGAGATCGCCGCGAACTTTCCAGAAATTACCGTAACGGTCTCGGACCACTTCAGGCGAATCGGCATCCGATTCGTTTGCCCGGTAAAACGTTAATCGACCGCGATCCTTTGTCCGGATCGTCCAGGCGTTGCCGTCGTGCTCGTCCCGTTGCCGGTGGATCGCTTGATCGATTCCGTCGTGCTCAATGGCAAGTTGGGCGATCTCGTCCAGCGAACGTTTGCAATGCTTAGACAAGTAGACTGCGGCGGCTCGCATGTTGGGACCGATTAGCAGTTCGTCATCATCGACGAATCCCGCAGCGGTGTCGGCACGCTTAAAATCCTCAAACACCTTATCCAGCTCGACCTGCCTGGGCGTTTTGTCGATCCACTCGGTCTGGCTGTGGTCACCAACGATCAGGAACGAATATTCCGACCCTACCAATTCCCAACCGCCGATCGCTTCAACGAATTCACCTAAGAACTCATCAAACGCTTCGACACAGACACTTGCGGCATGATGCAAACCGTCACTGTGCCCGACGTCGTCGTTTAACGGGAAATAAGCCAGAGAGAACGCTGGCAAGGAATCCGATTTGGCCAACGACATCATGACGGCCGCAGTCGTCTCGTCATTGAAACCATAACGGTTGAGTAACCCGGTTTGCATTCCGGCAACGTCTTTCGCGTCGTCCGGCAGGCTGTGCACGAAGTCGCCAAGCTTTAAGAACTTAGGACCGCGAACATCGGTCACCAACCCGCCGGCAACCAATCGCAGAGTCAATGGGGTTGATCGCGAATGAACATGTGGCCCACGAAACCACATGTAATTGATACATGCCGATTCCGTACCGTGCTGATGAAAGTGTTCGTATACCAAGGGCACCTGCAAACGCTCGTAGTTCATTCGATCGCCGAAATCGACAAGATACTCATGCAAGCCTTCTTGCATGGCTAACTTGATATCGTC
This sequence comes from uncultured Pirellulaceae bacterium, assembly GCA_963975425.1. Classification (GTDB taxonomy): domain Bacteria; phylum Planctomycetota; class Planctomycetia; order Pirellulales; family Pirellulaceae; genus CAXBGS01. The sequence goes on along the minus strand of CAXBGS010000015.1, from coordinate 52,508 downwards.
ACCGAAATACGCAGAGTCGTTGTTGTCTGCATCGTACCAACAAGCACCCTCGATTCCGTGACCCGCGGGATAATGACCCGTCGCAATCGAACAGGTTGCGGCCGGCGTGATCGAAGGAAAAATCGACGTACACGGACGCAGCTTACCGCCAAGTCGAAGCATTGTTTGGATCGAGGGAAGCTTTGCATTGCCAATCCACTCGCTAACGATATCTTCCGAAAGCGCGTCGACGACAAAGAGGACGGTCCGCTTCATGATTTAACTCCTATTTGTAGTCCGTTGTGGGAACTCAATCGCATCATCGGACGGATTAATGGCCCGGCATCCCGATCATTCGAAAATGCAGCAATCCGTAAAACCAGGCGTCCTCTAAAACATACTCGGAACTCGCCGATCGAATCGCCTGGAGATGTTCAGACCTCTTTGCCCGGCAGTTTCGTCCAGCTGCGATACGTTCACGCACAGCGCTGACTGTGTTGCGAATCCAACTGCCGTGCGATCGCATCCGCAACGCAACCCTATGAATTCATGAAATCGATGCAACCGGTGTGCCATCGTTAAGCCTGGGGACGAATAACAACACAGAGCTAACAAGACAGAGTTAATAACGCAGGGTTAACAACGCAGAGTGACCAGCAAGCACACCGTAATGCTTACGCAGGGAAATCGCCGGGCCGTGACAATCGCGCTGGACAGGACATTGGGCGTTTTACGTTCGCACTGAGCGTTGATTAAGCAATCGCACCACAAAAAGATAGCGACGACGTCATTTCGGGGACTTGGCACGGGTTGTGCGTTGGTTGTCCAGGGCCATGCGAGGAAGTGCCTCGCATGCAGTTCACCATCCAACCGTTACCGGAGTCCCAGCCATGCTTTATTACGCCGCCGTCTTTTTCGTGATCGCACTGATCGCCGCCGTCTTAGGATTTGGTGGCGTTGCTGCCGGAGCCGCTGGGATTGCAAAGATCTTGTTCTTCGTCTTCCTCGTGTTGTTCATTCTTAGCCTTGTCGCAAACGCATTTCGAGGACGTGGCGTCTAGTCGGCGTCCGACGAACCAGCGAGCAGACGCTCGCGAAACCAAGAGCAACCTCGCGGATGTGGAGGGTTCCATACTAGCCGCGATTTCAAAATAAGGACTGAACCATGCAAACGACGAAACCCTATACGCAACCAACCGAAAGCACGTCTAGTGTTGACAGAGCGGATGAAGCGAAACGAAAGACCGGGGATGATCCACTGGGCCGGAAAGTACCCGGAGCACCCTTTGCCGTTGTCGCACTCACCTACATCGCGATCCTTGGCGTCGTGACCCTAGCGATCACGCTGGGAATTTGGTTTCTTTAGCACGGACATTCTTACCGAAAACACTGAAACGAGTTCGGCAAGACTTTACGCTCATGGCGGGTGAAAGAATTAGACGGTGATTCAACCACCATTTTCACAGCCCGCGATCGCCCCCTCGGCATTGCGTTATGGTTGCGGTGCGAAACAAATCCCGGCTTGATATAAACTCGCCGCAGGATCCCATTCGCATTCTCTGCGGCAATCGGCCGAATTAAAAAGCATCAGTATCACGCAACCCTTTGTCGGATCGGCTGTCAATCAGCGAATTGCCGACCACCACCGTGATATTATCGTTGCCCCCAGCAGCGTTGGCCTTCTGGACCAACGCTTCGGCTTTTTCCCGACACGATGTTTGATCGCTCAACACATCCACGATCTCATCGTCGGGCACCATACCAGTCAATCCGTCACTGCATAGCAGCAGTGCGTCGTGCTCTCGCAGGTTTACCTTGGTGACTTCCGGCTGAACGACGTTATCGCACCCACCAACGCAGTTCCATAAAACGTGTCGCCACCGCGACGTTTCGGCATCTTCCTGCGACAATGCTCCATCCTCGACGAGCCGCTGAGCCATGGTGTGATCGGTCGTCAACTGCTTCAGTTGACCATCCCGAAATAGATAGGCTCGACTGTCTCCCGCATGCACGATGTAGAGTTTGCTGCCAATTATGTAAGCCATCGTGACGGTCGTGCCCATTCGCCCCGCCGCATCCGGCACGCTCTTGGACCAAATGGCTTCTTGGACATTCTTCAAGCAGTCGGACAACTCATCGATAAAATCTTCCTCCTTGTCGTTGGAAAGCTTTAAGAACCAGTGCATCATGTCCAACACATAGCGTGCAGCCGACTGTATCGCGGTCGTACTTGCCACCTCGCCGCCGCTGTGGCCACCCATACCGTCCGCAACAACAAGCAACAAACCGGGCTCGCGTCCGGTCAACTGTTCGCATTCGTCATGAGGAACGTTGCTGGATCGAATCGTCAGTGTTCGATGTAGATCTGCAATCAGAAAGTGGTCCTGATTTACCTTTCGCCTGCGTCCGATGTCCGAGACGCCAGCGATTTCGGCGCCCGACGATGTGCAATCGTCACTTGTCGATTCAGGAAGAAACGTCATTCGTGATAGTCTCGAGGGTTGAATTAGACCGGACAAAGCGGACTTAACCGCTGCATTGTCTTGGAGAGTTGTTTCAAAGAACCAAAACTTATGATCGGCTTGGCGCACCATTGATAGATTCGACTAGCCGCCGTTCGCGATCGTCGATTTGGTGATGAACCGTAGACCACACGTAAGCGGCGATTGCGAACGTGATCCACATACAGATAGACGCAAATCACGTACCGCTGAATGGCGTTTAGCGAGGCCGTTGGAATCGTACTCACCTCGCGGCGATCGGTGGTCAAACAGGCCGGAAAATTCGAATGACCGACGGATTGCAGCCTGTTGTGAACGCTCGCTCTTACGGACGATCGGCATGCAAAGGCCAGTGGACTGAAATTGGACACCCCGGATGAGAATCATCCAGCCCGTCTTGCCCCAAGTTACGCCAGCCACCCAAACTGGCGCAATCTGGTGCGAGTTCGGGAGTTGGCACAGCAAGTGCATCCTCGGCTAACTGTTGGATTCACATGAGGTTTTTCATCCAATTTCACCAGTTAGATTCACGAGGGATTCGAGAAGATGCTTGTACTATCACGAAAAATCGGCGAGCAAATCGTAATCGGTGGCGACGTCGTCATTACTGTCACGAAAGCGTCCGGTAATCGGGTCACCATCGGTATCGATGCCCCGCCGCATATCTCCATCAAACGGCAAGAGATCGCGGATAAGTTTCAAGCGAACGACGAACCGGAAGTCCAGACCTGCCGCGTGGATGACGGCCGTTCGAAAGGCAGGCGCAGAAACGCTTCCGTCTCCGAATTGCTGACCGCGCGAGCAGGCTGATCGCCGTTTGCCAGAATTCTCAGTCGCAAGATGCACCGTCACAGATAGTTCAGCAAGCACGTTTTGCGAAGGACGATTCGCAAACGTTCCATCGCTATGCGTGTACGCTCGTTTCGTGTCCGTTTCTCAAACTCGGTTTGCGGACGCGGACTACGTAAACTCTTAGCGAGAGAGCCGACGTCGATCTAGCAAAGTACGGCTCAGCATCCAACTGTCTTCTGCAGTTGTAGCGTCGCTATCGATCCACCATCTTTCGACGACCAACCCCACTGCTTGCATGCTACAAGCGTCACGGCAGTGTCCCACCGCAGTGTTCTGTGGCACAGGCTTTGCTTTCCTGGTCGTCTACTTGCGGTGTACGAAGGAACGGGTTTCTTTTGAATTTGCCATCGCTTCGTCGCTATCGCATTCACGGCTGCTAGAGTTCATACCCTAGCGACGTTGACGGCTTGCTTACCTTCAGTCAACCGGGCCATGTTTGCCATTAGGGGCAACGATGATCCGCTGCTGTCCACTATCGAGATCATCTAATATCCATGAATATTCGCGTCGCCATCTTTGCCGCCATCTTCATCGCACTGGCGGCAGGCTTTGTCCTGGCTGCGGAGATCGTCTTGATCCTCTTTCTGGCACTTCTATTCGGCGTATTCCTGACCAAACTCTCTCGTCAATTGCAGAGCAGGTTCGCACTTCCGTACTGGGGATCGCTGTCGATTGTCGTCTTAACGTTGTTGTTAACGATTGCGGGATCGACTGTTTTCTTCTTCGTCCAAATCAATACGCAGATCACGAAAGCGGAAACAAAAATCGACGAGGGTGTGACACAGCTGAGGGAACTGGTGCAAAAGTATCCTGCGGTTCGTTCGACTGTCGAGTCCACGCCGATCCTGTCCGATGCATTGATCGCGCCCAAAGATCAACGTCCGCAAAAAAGACAGGATGACGAGTCGTCGAAAGAATCGATGGACCTGAGCGAGGTTCCCGAACCTGTGAAACAAGCGGCTTCGACGATTGGCCGGTTGTTTCGTACGACGTTCGGACTAGTCGTAAACAGTATGCTGATCTTCTTTGTGGGTCTCTTCATTGCCGTTTCACCGGACTCCTATCGAAAAGGCGTTGTCAAATTAGTCCCAATCGACAAGCGGAATCGAGCCGATGAAGTGCTTTCTTCTGTGAGTGATACGCTTTGGCGATGGCTGATCGGTCGATTCGGATCGATGCTCGTCACCGGCCTGGGTGCGTTTCTAATTCTGTGGGTCATCGGGGTGCCGATGGCGGCCACGTTGGGAATCATCACGGCCGTCATGACGTTCGTGCCAAATATCGGAGCCGCAGTCTCCTTGGTGCTGGCGATCCTGTTCGCCCTGCCCCAAGGTCCGACCACGGTGGCCGCCGTCGTCGCCGGCTATATGGCATTGCAGCTCATCGAAAGCTATGTCGTTACGCCATTGATTCAGCAACAACAGGTGTCGCTGCCGCCTGCGCTATTGATCGCCTTTCAAGCCATCATGGGCGTGATCTTTGGTTTCATTGGCGCGGCCGTCGCCTCGCCCATACTTGCGGCCGCAAAGACGATGACTCGCATGCTGTACGTCGAAGACTATTTGGGCGATCGAGACTAACAAGCCCGCGGATTTCGGGCAGCGTTTAGCCGCTCAGATGCAGCGTCCGTCCCCTATGAGAGTTCGACGATCGAGTTCGACGACCTACCCGCCCTGCGACAAGCGTATCAATTCACCGGCAACGAAGTTCCAAGTCGTAGGCGACTTATTCGGCTGTTCCCGCACCGCTTTCCGGGCGATGCCGCGTCGGTGTGATGCCACCGGGGTGCTCGACGTAAATCTTGGCGCCGCAATTCGGGCAAGCAACCGCCCGGTCATCGACTCGCTTGTCGCACTCGGGACAGTTCACTCGATTGAGTGAGGTCTCACCCGTTGTGTTTTTGTTGTCCACTTTCTTAGCGCCTCGGTCTTTAAAGGGGTGTCATGTGAAAACGTATCGCCGAAACGGGATAACGATCGTCTACGATTCCAGCGAGTAAGAAATGCCCTGCGCGTTGACTTGATCTGCTTTGGCTTGGCCTGGTCGACCTTGATTCATCGCGAATTCATTTCAACCATTTCCAACGAGGACGAACCATCCCACGATCAGGCTGAGCAGCAAATACAGACGCGCGATTAGTTGTGTTCGATGCATGTGAATCTCCGTCGAAGGGTCGTCTCGAAAAGCGATACAAAAGCTTCTGAGGTTGCGAATGACGTGCCACAAATCGACGAGTTTCCTGCGAGCATTGCGGGCAAGCCTTCAGTGCGATCGCCCCATGCCGCTCGTTCACGCGCCTTCGATAAAAACGTTTTCCGCAAGCGGGAACTGATGCGACCGGCTTTCAAGAAAATGCATCAAATATCCCGCCGTATTGGGAAATACGACCAAATCGCCAACTTGCACACCCGCTGGAAATCGCAATTGACGCAACGTCAGTAGTTCTGACTCTGTGCAATACGCACCAACCAAATAACCGCACATTTCTTGCTCACCTTGCTGAGGCGCCGCGTCATGGCGCAACAAGATTGGGTCGACCAGGAAATCATCGCTGCCGGTTCGACATTGGGTTCGATTCATCGACAAACCGATGAACCAGTATCCATCGGGATGCTGCTTACGAAACTCGATTCGCGCCACCGTGATCCCACATCCGTCCAACAGCGATCGCCCCGGTTCGCATCGTAACTGCAGCGATCGTGCTCGCAGCGCATCTGCGATTGATGATTCATTCGCATCGAGGGCACCGCTTGTCGCTTGCTTCTCATCGAACGTTTGAGGCAGCGGATACTCGGCATCAAGTATCAACGACAACCAGCTCTCACTCGTCAAGGTTTGATAATAGGGATAACAATTTGCCTTTCCCACAACTTGACCGTTCGCGACAGTTTTGCTCAGCGAGTGATTCCGATAGGTGACAGGATCCCGATTCATCAACAATGCGGATTCGTGTTCTTTCCAAAACAGTTCCCACTGCGATGGATCCGAAAGATAAGACATCGGGAAACCACCTCCCATGTCAATGAATTCAACGGGCTGTCCCTGTTCTCTAAGTTCATCGACGATTGGCAAAAGTTGTCGCAGCGCTGAAATACGTTGATGTGCGCAGTAGCCATCGAGGTGGAAATGCAAGCCGACGATCGAAACCGGAATCGAAGTGCAACGCTTTGCGGCAGATAACAATTGATCGATATCAAATCCGAATCGTGAGTGCAATTTCTGGTCGTTGTGTCGAAATCCACTGATCCGCAATGCGATCTTTGCTGATACGTTTGACGCGGCGGCAACGCTTGCGATGTGATCGAGTTCATCATTGTTGTCGACCGCGACAACGACATCCGATTCCACACATCGTGAAAGCAATTCGAGGTCCTTCACGGCGGCGGTGCAAATCAGTCGCTGCGGTGACACGCCTGCTTGAAGACATTGTTCAAGCTCAGCAAGACTCGCCGTATCTAGTCCAGCGTTCGAATCACGCGCGGCGTGAATGAATTCCTGGCACTTGTTCGCCTTCCTGGCAAAATAGACTCGAAAATCCAGATCACGTTCAGTTGCGATTGCATCAAGCCTCCGGATGTTACGCTGAAAAGGTGCGACCGACAGCACATTCAACGGTGAACCCAGCGTTTGAACTTTTTCGAACAACTCGCCGTCGGACATGCACCGCTGCATCCAGTCCTCCAAACGTGCATCGAGCGATTGTAAGCCTCGACACTTCTCTCGCAAAATTGAGTCTGCCGTCTGAGCGTCTGGGATACTGGTTGACATTTTGTTCCGTTGGCAATTTTTCGATGCGTTTTTGTTGCACAGTCGAGTTGACAGTTGGTGTTAGGATTCGGGTGAGATCACCGGCCAGGCGGTGTAGATCCGATCCAGATAAATCTTCGCCAAAACGACGGCGTTTCGCTAGCCGACCGCGGAATAGCAATAGGTTGGCGACGGTGATGCCCAATTCAAAAAAATCCAATCAAACAAGTACTTCCGATGCTTGATTTACTTCCGATGCTTGATTGGACGAAGACTTTGCATCAAACAGAGGCGACACCTCGCCCAATTCCGCACGAACCCAGTCATCATTGAACACCGTGTCCAGATACCGCGTTCCTGAATCATGCAAGATAGCGACGCAAGTCTTTCCACGCAGGGAATCTTGCAAGCGGCGAGTGACTTCTAACACACCGCCGGCGCTGCCACCGACCAAACATGCCTCCCGACTCGCCATTCTGCGACAACCGATGACACAGTCTAAATCGGTGACGCGCTGTACATCGTCGAATCTTCGACCTCGTGCGAGGCTGGGTTCTCGACCTGCACCAAGCCCCGGGATTCGCCGTTGACCAGGCGAACCGCCAAACAGAACGCTGCCCCACGCATCAACGGCAATTACTTTGGTTGACCGACCGCGTCGGCGAAGGTATTCCTGGCAACCGCCGGCTGTTCCCGTGCTGCTAACGGCGACAAAGAGATAGTCGATTTCACCATCGAGTGATTCATCGATCTCTCGGATGGTCCCTTCGTTGTGCGCTCGAGGATTTTGCGGGTTCGCATATTGATTGGGCCAATAGCTGCCCGGACAATTTTCTAACAAATAGCAAACCCGCGAAAGTCGAGCGGCCAGATAGCTGCCGTCAACCGGTTCGGTTACCAAATCAATCTCGGCGCCCAAAGCTCGCATGATCGCCAAGTTCTGCTTTTGTGCATGCGGATCGACAACGCACACGAGGCGAAGCCCATAGTATCGGCATACCTGCGCAAGCCCGATCCCCATGTTGCCCGACGATGATTCAATGATCGTCGTACCTTGCGAAATCTCGCCGTTTTCGAGTGCGTGCTTGATCATCTGATGAGCCGGCCGATCCTTAGCACTGCCACCGGGATTCATCGCCTCCCATTTCGCCAAGAGTGTCACGTCATCGCGGTCCAGGTAACGTCTAAGCCGCAGCAGCGGCGTCGACCCGATCGCGTCAAGGACGCCGTCTGCAATACGTTTGTGATTCATCTGCTTATTCCTTCCCATCGGTTGGCTGCTCGCGGGAAAAGATAAGCACCGAGTATCCCGGAATCGTCAATTCCGCCGAACTTTCGAATCCGTCGTGGGCGATATCGTCAGTCCGTATGTCCGTCGCGGATGTATCGTCGAAAACATCGCTATAGATTTCTGCATCGCTGTTGAGACGCAGTTTCCACGTCCCCGCCGCAGGGAAACCGACGCGATAGTTGTGGCGATCGTCTAATGCAAAGTTAGCCACCACGACAACATCATCATCGCTTCCGGCCTCGTCATAACGGCGACAGTACGCGACCACTTTATCGTGGTCGTTGATGTGAAAGACGTCGATGTGTTGACCGGTCAAGCCTTTCGTCGTTCCGCCGCGATTGAGTCGCAATTCAATTAAATCGGAATATAGCTTTGTGATTCCGCGAAACTCCTTCGCGTTGTCCCAATCCAGCTCGTCGGCATCGTCGAACCAGCCGCCCTGAAGAAATTCCTGACCTTGAAATAGCATGGGCACCCCGGGTGCGGTCAGCACCAAAGCCGCGCCTAACGTCGAACGCTTTTGCGCAAACCAACTGTGTTCGTCCCATTCGGTAATTTCACTAGGGACGCGAGATTTTCCATTGGCCACCTCATCGTGCGATTCGGTATAGACGACGCGTTGAAATGCATCGCCGTTGTAGTGATGACAAAGCGCGTCACGCACTTTTTCCATCGAACGATGTTGGTCATCGGCGATGGTCAAGACTTCGCGGATCGGATGAACGAACCCGGCGTCCCATTGAGTCGAGAATCCCGCACCGCCTTCCTGATCCGGCTTTGTCAAATAGTCATTATTTTGCAGGTCTTCGGCGATCGTGATCGCATCGGGTCGAAAATCATGTATTTCGCGATTGATCCATTGAGTCAGCCCCCAACCCTCTGGAATTTCGTTCTGCGGGCTTCCGTCGATCGATCGGATATACAGAGTCATGTCATATCGTAGGCCATCGACGTGGTAGTCTTGCATCCACATCATTGCGTTGTCACGAATGAACGACCGCACCTCCTGGCGACCGTAGTCAGGACGCGTATCGCCCCAAGGCGTTTGGCTGCGGTGGTCGTTGTAGAAATAGATGCCACCCTTGTCGTTCTCACTCCACCCATCGAAACGCCACAGGTCCAAGTCGGAAGGCCCAAAGTGGTTGTAGACCACGTCCAGAATGACCGCGAAACCGGCCTGGTGTGCCGCCTTTACAAATTGCTTCATCGCCAGCGGTCCACCGTACGCGCTTTCGACGGCATAAATATGCGCGGGGTTGTATCCCCAGGAATAATCTCCGGCGAACTCGGCGACCGGCATGATTTGTATGGCGTTGACCCCCAGACGCCTTAAGTGATCAAAGCGTTCCTGAAACGCTGAAAAGTCGCCCACCTGATCATCATTGCGGCGGCGAAAGGTGCCCACATGCGATTCGTAAATCACCAACTCGTTCCAAGCGGGCATGCGGAAGTCATCACCGGACCAATCAAATTCGGGTTCGTGTACGAGCCCGACGCCGACGGAATTCGTGACTTCTCGGACACGCGGATCGATTCGATCGTACGAGTCTTCGCCGCGTCGGATTCGATATTTGTATTCGTCGCCGACCTTGGCATGGTCAACCCTTGCGAACCAATGTCCGTTGTCCTCACGTTGCATCGGAGTTTCGTTTTCGTCCCAGTCGTTGAAGGTGCCAACCACGCTGACCGCATCCGCGTGGGGCGCCCAGACACGAAATCCAACTCCTTTATCAAGGAAGATGGGCCCCATTCCTTCGGGATTGCATGCGAGGTCGCCATTGTCGTTGGCCGAACCAACGCATCCGTTTGAAACTGCGTTATTGCCTAAGCTGCTGTTGCATAAGCCGCTGATCGCTAGAGTGCTTGAAACGCTCATTGTGTTGAGAACTCGAAATTGTTCGTGGTTGGTTTTGAATGAGATTGTTCATGCGGACATAGCAATTGGTGTGCCCGACATGAAAACCACGCGAATCACGGAGTTCTTTTCAGTTCACGTTCGGATCACAGAGATGCGACAGACTTAAATCGCGTATGAAATGGAACGATACCGGCAAGCGCAACTGGGATTTGCCGACTTAGTCTGCGCCGCCAAGCCTGATCACCGGTCGAATGGCGACCAACTCGGATGACCAGCGTCCGGCAGCGGTTGGGCATGGCATGAGTAATGCGTTGACACCACATGAGCTGTGTTGCGGAACAACAGCGATGTGGCGGACGATAATTCTTAAAACGCAATCCAATTCCCAAAACGCAATCCGAAATGGATTGGCCCAATGTTTGCGGTTAACTCCAACAGAAGCCGTTTGAGGACTTAACGGCAGATACTCGATCGTTGTGAGAAGAAACGTGTCTATCTTGAACAGCAATGCCCAATTTATCAGCATCCAAACTGTGCATGGGATCCACTTCCCAGCAGGACATCTCGGTACAGCTGATCCTGAAAAGGTGCGTCGTGATTTTTCCGATGGTGCAAACAGGTCACACGGTGAAGCAGGCGGTGACTCGATGAATAAGATCGACATGCAACCGCGGGATTCCCAAGAATAAACTGCGGTCTCGTGATCGGCGCGATTCAAATCAGTGATCGCGCATGTTCAATTCAGGGCCCGGTTGCCGAGGCGTCGTCTAAGTCGTGCTGTTAAGCGCACGACGTCGACGGACGGATCCAGCCACGCCTGGATGATGTTGTCGCCAACCTCACCGGCGCCAACGTTGATGCCGATGCAACCCGCCATCGAACCGAGTTGATGAACCGATGCGGCCGTGACGCCTCGGAACGTACTGTGACTGTGACGGTGCCTGTTTTCGAACGACCACGAACCTCAATCGATTCGCAAACCGTTTCCATGCCATAGCAATTCGAGATCGGCCGGGGTCCAGAACTCTAAGCCCACCGATGGGTCGCCGATCAAGATTCGGCCCTTTGAATCTCGACCAAGCGCGACGACGGAATGTCCCATCCCGGGGATCCAACCCCATTGGTCCGCGTACCGACGGTCTGCGACACCAAACGGAAGCTCTACCGCAAGCAACACCGGCCAGTCGTTTTCGGAAAGTAATTGCTCCGTGTCACCGGTAACGATCGTCACGGAACGATTCTCTCGGTCAGCCACCAGCTTGACAGCACGATAGAGCCCGAGAGTCGGCGTCCCACTGGAATCAGACAAGCACAAAGGAATCATTTCCGCTTCGCTGACATCAATGCCTTCGTGATGCAGCAGAGTTGCGACGGCGGCAGGGCTGCACGTCGCCCAGGACGTCTGTATCGCGACCCCTGCATTCCAGTCATCACCACCATTTGGCGGTGGGCGAAGTCCGATCGATAGCAACGGCCACAAAATCGCGGCGGCCGTCATGCACGCTAAGAGAAAGCCAAGGCTGTATCGCCGCCACTTCGGCGTATCGGGCAATCGCAACGCCCAACCTGTCGCGAGAGCAGCAAAGACCGCAGCGAAATTGGAATAGATGATCGTGGCCGAATTGGGAATGAACCGGGCCCAGAAAAGCTGACCCGAACCGTAAAGCTGAAAGTAAACCGCCGCCACGACACTGAGCGAGAGGCAAAGAACAATCTGCTGTCCCTTGCGACGATAGGCAACGCAACCCGTCATGAAACCAGCCGCCAGCGAAACGGCCGTCATCCACGCAATCGCTTGATAGATATCTGTCATTTCATTCATCGCGGTTGGCTCAGACATCGATGGTGGCATTGCAAATGGTGAAGCTTGAAACGACTGTGCGTTCGTATTTGTGTTTTGATGCGACTTTGTGGTTTGATGCAATGCTCGCACGCAAATCGCAAACTCACAATCATCCAGCACAAACGAATCGACGATCGCGCGAAAATAATTCCTTGTCGGTTCGTCGCCGATCACGCTGGTCGCTCGCCCGCCGCATGGCTTGGCATGGTAGCTGCATACCTCGTTGTACCGCAGGCTTGGCGAATGTCTTTTTCAAATTTTCATCGCCGTACCGTTTTCAGCAGCCCGCACAAAGTTTTAACCCAATCAACCAACACCCTGAGGTCCCTCATGCTTGACTCACTCAAACACGCTGCCCAGCGCGTTCACGCATCAGCCACGGATTCGTTATCTGATCAACCCGACGAGCGAAACGCAGGGATCAGTCAGAAAGAATCGGCGCTGGCGTTCGTTACTGCGATCGCCGCTACATTCGTGGCTCGTGAGATATTAGAAGCGAGCTGGCGCCGAACGCTTGACCGCGATCCGCCAAAGAACACAGCTTCCTATACCGTCAGCTGGAAAGAAGCACTGATTTGGGGCGCTGTCTCTGGCGCGATCGTGGGCACAGCCCGTATCGCATCACGCCGCGCATCAACCGAGGTCTATCGAAAGCTTAGTTAGACCGATTTAATTAGACCGAACCGTCGCGAGACGGTGTCAGCTTATGCGTTGCGAGTTCCAACACGGAACATCGGTCCCAGGCTCGACATCGTTGAGATGGGCGGCTTCGGCCGGGTACCGACGACGCCACTGCGTCTCGCATACTGCGGCACGATGGTCCGGATTGTCAGCATGTGACCAATCGGGTGCGCAGTCGCGCAGTCTGCCAGCTCTTGTTCAACGACCCGCTAACTTGGGGAAATTAGAGCGGTCCGACGTCGTCAATATCGATCGTTCACCAGGTTTGGGCACATCAGTTGCATTTCAGTTGCGATACGCAAGGCGAGTCGAACGTTCGTACTCGCGACATGACAAGACGTATTCGATAACTGAGGACCGACCCATGAGATGTATCTTCCGCCGCAAGCCAAGCGTATCACGAGCTGTACCGATGCTCGCGTTGCTTACCCCCGTACTGATGTTATCTCCTATCGCGACCGCCACCGAACCCGAGGACTTAGGTAATAAGTACGAGGATGACGCGTGGTACGACATCTCGGAGTGGTTTGACGGAAATGACTACAACCCGACCGACGAGGCACTAGGCCGCTGGGACGACGAAAAATTTTCGAGAGAAGACGCTCAAAGTAGTTTCGACCAGGACAGTGACGTCGCAGTCGAGGATGCCGAAACGTTTTACGGCCGCGACTACGACGACGGATACCATCGATTTTACGACAATAACAAGGATGGAAATTACGAAGCGTATAGCCGCTTTTACGACGCCGACGGCGACAATCTGTACGAAGGCTACGCGTATTACCGCGATGAAAATAACGACGGGATCTACGAAGATTACAAGTACAGCGAACTTTCCACGACCGATCGCAGAGATGTTAACAGCCGAAACGTCGCCCAAAGTGCACAAAAAGGGCTGAGCGGGAAGGCTGAGAAGATTTCAGGGACCGCCGAGGAAACCAAAATGGTCACGCGGTTTGGGCGAGCGAGTCTGTTAGTGCATGTGAAGGCCGATGACGGTAAAGACATGTGGGTCGATCTTGGGCAATCAAGCTCGACGTTGCAAATCTTTAAAGGCGACCAGCTCACAGCGATGGGGCCGGTCGTCAAAGCCGGCAACAAAGATGTCTTGGTCGCAACAACCATCGAACAAGACGGTGAACAGCGAAACGTGGAACGCTTTGGCCGTCAATATGAAGGGACCATCAAGTCGACCCGAAAGGCGACTGTCCGAGGTCAGGAACATGTTGTCGCGAAACTGGAAACGGAAAATGGCAAAATGATGACTGTCGATATGGGGCAACCCGACAGCGTTGAAGGGATCAAGGAAGGAAAAAAGGTCTCGGTGACCGGCGTACCGGTCAAAATTGGTGACCGCGTTATCTTGGTTGCAGACCAGAACTCACTATAGAACGTGGGACGCACGGCTTAGAACGTGGGACGCACCGCGGACGTAAAAGGGAAAGGCCAAGACAGTCTTGCTGTCCTGGCCTTTTCTCGTTTCTGCTCGACGGAACACGATATTCAAATTGATCTCTGATCGCATCGGACGGATCAAAACCGACCACTCTGAGGTATCCAAACGACGACGATCGAGCGTTTGCGAACCTTTGGCCCACAACTTGCAACGAATTGCATCCATGTCGATTGATTTCGATCCGTTGATCACTCCCAGCGAGTGAATATTACCGTGACACACGAGGGGGGAGTGATGTCCACAAGACGTCGAGTCAAATTGCAATTCTTTGGAGGTCCGATTGATGGTGCCGAGTTAAACCGCGGAAAGGAACTACCCGATCAGGTGGTTTATCTGCGTGAACTCGCCACCCCGAAACCTAGTCTGATCCGGCGAGTGATCTATCGAATTTTGCACCGTCTGCAGAAACAGGCGCCGCAAGTCGTCGTCACTTTCTACGTCCGCGAAAGGCGCAGCCGACGTGACGGCTATGTATCGATCGGGTCGGAACTGATGGACCGCGACGAGGCCGCCGAGAAGTATTGCCAAATGATTTACGCGCCGGTGCAGCGCGATGTTCAGCTGCACCTATAGCACTCGCGTGCTTAGCGCGTCCTATCGCGGAGTAATTAGTTCCTCAGGCGCCATCCCGCCAACTGCCAACGTTTGATCGTGCTTGGTGCGATAATTCTTAAAGCAAATTCAAGGCTTAAACGCCGGCACATTGGCCTACTTTTTGCTTCGCTATTTTGATTGTAGGTCGCCACGTCCTGGGCGGCCCAGTCAACCAAACGAGTATTTTGAAAGTCTTTTCAGGATAAAACGGGAGCATCAAGCGTGTCGCAAAAATTTCAAGTAAATCAGTATGTTCAGTGGAATTACGGCAGCGGTACGGCGACTGGGCAGATCAAAGAGTCATTCAAAGAAAAGGTGACAAAGACGATCAAGGGCAGTGAAGTGACGCGAAACGCCAGCGATGATGAACCCGCCTATCTAGTGGAACAAGAGGATGGTGATCAAGTGCTCAAGAGTGAAAGCGAACTTAGCGACGCCTGATCGCGATTGATGTAGTGTCGCGGCGAGCATGAAATTGCGACCCGTGAGCGTAACCAAAAAATAGATCGTATCGTTGAATGCTTACGGGCATGCGATTCGACTGACGTATCGAAACCAAACCTAGACAATTAACAAGTTTTATATTGACCCCGTGAGGAGAATGATCAATGGCTACTGCAACGAAGACACAATTCAAGCGTGACGTTTTGGAAAACGAAAAGAATGAAAAGGTGACGGCACTCTTGCAAGAGAACCTGACCAACCTGATCGACTTGGCATTGACGATGAAACAGGCTCACTGGAACGTTGTTGGCCCGAACTTCCGCAGCATACACCTGCAGCTGGATGAGATCATCGAAACTGTTCGCGGTGCAAGCGACGAAGTCGCCGAGCGAATCGTAACGCTCGGTATCGCGGCGGACGGACGTGCATCCACCGTGGCAGAATCAAGCGAACTAGAATCCTATCCAAACGATTTTGTACGCGTCGACGAAACGATCGGTCACATCGCAGATGCGGTCAAAACAACGATTGATTCGTTGCGTGCCGCGATTGACAAACTCGGCGACTTGGATCCGATCAGTGAAGACATGCTGATCGCGATTTCGGGACCACTCGAAAAGCACCTGTGGATGCTGCAAGCTCAAGAAGCCTAACCGCAGGGGATTCGAGTTCCTAAATCACCGACAAATCGTCGAGCATTCGACTTTAAGAAGGGGCTTGCATCGGCGCGACGGTCGGAACCGAAATTACTTCATCATCGGCGATCGCCCAAATTCGGTCGCCGACTTTTACATTAACAACGTGGGATCCAGTGAACCGGCCGATCGCTGGCAACACCAACATACCAGCGTGGTAGTAAAAACACCGCAACTTGCCGATGGATTCGCCGATACGAACGGACGGATGCAAATGTCCGCATAGCAACAGCGACGCAGTCGCAGGAAGCGGCTGTGGGTGATGCGTCAGCACGACATTTCCGATTCGCTGATAGGGATCGACGACTTGAATCGGCCATTTTTCGGGCAGCTGTCCAACATGCGCGTCATGATTCCCACGCACTAAGGTGACGGCAAGGCCATCGTGAACCGCGAAAAACTCATCCAGACTGGTGACCACGTCGTCTGACAAAGACGACCGGGCGTGAAACATGTCACCGAGGATCACAAGCCGACTCGCGGCGGTCGCGCGAATCAGTGACGTGATCACCGAAAGCGTCGAATAGGTGCTGCCGACGGGAACGGGTATCCCATGGCGCCGAAACGTCGCCTCTTTTCCAAAATGCGTATCAGCAACGAAGAGAGTCTTTTCCGACGGCCAGTCCACACCGCCTTGAGGATGCATCCGTAGGTCGATTCCGTTCAAATTGACTTCTGCACAGCCCGCCATAACTCAAATATTTCCTTGCCGCGACGAAATCGCGTTCTGTATTTTTCCATGGACGCTGAACAAATTCGCGTCCACAAGCCGCTCATCTCAACCGTTCAGATTGGCCTGCAGAGCCTTACGATGGTTGAATCATTTTCGATCCGCAGCACTTTCGAGTTGCTGTTGCATTCTGGCGATCCGATCGGCAAGCGTTTCGCTGCTGATCCGTTCTCGCAGCTTGTCGACTAACAACGGAAATGCCAACGGCGTTACCTTCGGTGGGTCTTTTAATAGAATCTCACTCCGCTCGATCCGGTCAAGTGCCGTGAACAACCGCGAAGACTCCAATTGAAACTCGAGCACTTCCCGTCGAGCTTGTTCTAGCAATAGATTCTCTGGATCGTATTCCTGAAAGACGTCGAAAAAGAGATTACTACTCGCTTGCACATGAGTTGAACTCTTCCGGCGACCTGGATATCCCGGATGAATCAGCCCCGCGACTCTCGCGATTTGTCGAAACTGACGCTTGGCCATTTCTGTCGAGTTCATACTGTTCAAAATGTCGTCGACCAGGTTTTCCGTCGCTAAGACCTTGTCTGCAATCGCTTTGTCCAAATCGATGCGATGCGGTGACTGTAGAACGATGCCGTAATCATTGCACGCTAGGGTAAAGGTTGTCTTTTGCAGCTTTGAGAGTCGATACGCCAATAGCGCGGCCAATCCTTCATGTACCAAACGTCCTTCGAACGGAAACACGAATAGTTGGTGACCACCTCGAGTCTGAATACGCTCGATCAGCAATTGATTCGCCCGCGGCAAGGCGCTCCACCGAGTTTGAATCTCGAACAGGCCTTTCAGCGATTTCATCTCGCGTCCCACCAATTGACCATCGGCAGCCTGTTCCAGCTTTTGTCGCAGTTCCGCACTCAGTTCGGTGGACAGAGGCATTCGTCCGCCCATCCAACGCGGCACCGAATCGGGTTGCCCCTTCGCACGCTTGACGTAGGCTACGTTGTCTTTCACACGAACGAGCGACACCAGCTTTCCGGCAAATAGAAATCTGTCTTCGGGTTTCAGCTTGGATAAAAAGCTTTCTTCGACGCTGCCGAGCGTTTGCCCTTTCAAATATTTCACCCTGATCGAGGCATCAGAGACGATCGTGCCGATATTCATGCGGTGCATGGTGGTCGTCCGCCGCTGCGTCACCACATAACGATCACCGTCCCTTTCGACACGGTGGAAATCTGGATACGCCGTTAGCGAGCTGCCACCATGGACCACAAAGTCCAAAACCCACTGCCACTCAGCGTCGGTCAGTGATTCGTAGGCCCGGCTGGTGCGGATTTCTGCGAGCAATTCATCGGACCGAAATCCTCCACCGATTGCGACGGTCACCACGTGTTGAGCAAGCACATCCAGCGGCTTGTCGAGCATCGGCCGGGCCTCCAGGTGCCCTTTACGAATCGCATCTTGAGCCGCAGCCAACTCGATCAGCTCGATGGCATTGGTTGGCACGAAGGCAAGCCGACTTTCGGCATCGGGTTGATGTCCACTGCGTCCGGCACGTTGCAGAAGCCGCGCGGCACCTTTGGGGCTGCCGATTTGCAGCACCAAATCGACCGCGGTAAAGTCGACTCCTAAATCAAGGCTGCTGGTGCAAACCACCGCTCGCAGCGAACCATCGCGCAGACCGTCTTCAACCCAGCGACGCACGGACGTATCAAGCGAACCATGATGCAGTGCGATTTGCCCCGCCCAATCGGGGCGGCGGCGCAGGAGATGTTGGTACCAAAGTTCCGTTTGCGAACGCGTGTTGGCAAAGACCAAAGCACTCTTGACGGTCTCTAGGCGTTCGGCGACTTGCGGAACCATCTTGGTGCCAATGTGTCCGGACCAAGGGAACCGATCGATTCGAGCCGGAATCAGCGATTCCAATTTGATGCGTTTCTTCTTGTAACCTTGGACGATCCGAACCGGGCCGGCCGGATCGACGCCGACCAACGCCTCTTTCGCTTGATCCAGGTTACCCAAGGTGGCGGACACGCCCCAAGTGCGGAGCTTCGGATTGAGTTTCCGTAGCCGCGACAAAGCCAACTCCGTCTGGATTCCCCGCTTTGTACCCAGCAATTCGTGCCACTCGTCGACAATGACGGCTTCGATTCCGGATAGCTGTGGCAAGAGTCGTTCGTGCGTCAACATCAGCGACAGGCTTTCCGGCGTGGTCACAAGTGCCGTCGGAAGCCGCTTCATTTGCCGCGCCTTTGCGCTGGCTTTACTGTCGCCGGTACGCGATTCCAATTGCCAAGGCAATTGCATTGCATCGATGGGGCCGCGCAGCGACGCCTCGGTATCCCCCGCGAGCGCACGCAAAGGTGTTACCCAAATCACTCGCGCCGGCGGCGGCCGTTTCGGGTTCCATCGGGCGCGATCCGGGTTCTGTTTCATCCACCGCAACAAGGGCCCCATCCACGCCGCCAGCGTTTTACCGGTTCCGGTCGCCGAGTGGATCAGTCCGCTGTACCCGTCCTGGTAAGAACGCCACACCGAGCGTTGAAAGCGAAACGGTTTCCAACCGATCGATTCAAAATAGCGATCCACCGTTTTCGCGGGCGTTTCGACCGAACGTTTGTGCATAGATACCGTTTGTGCATCGCTTTGGAACAATACGCTTGCTGACCCAACTCTGGCTGCCCCACGTCAGGCCATGAGAGACGACAACGAGTGGACGACTAGGACGGTGATTCGTCGTTCAGCATTTCCAGCAACTCGCCGAGCCGATTCGCGTCCTGTGGACGCTTGTCATGACGCCAACGCAAGATTCTGGGGAAACGCGTTGCGACGCCGCTCTTATGCCGTTTGGACCGCTGCAGTCCTTCGAATGCCAATTCCATCACCAACGTCGGCGTGACGCTGCGGACGGGACCAAAAGTGTCTTTCGTGTTCTGACGCACGAAACGATCGACTCGACGTATTTCCTTATCATCCAAGCCACTATATGCCCTGGCAAAGGGAACCAATTGATCGCCATCCCATAGCGCAAACGTATAATCGGTGAACAGGCTGGCGCGCTTGCCGTGCCCTTTTTGTGCGTAAATCAAAACCGCATCGATCGTGTACGGCTTGACCTTCCATTTCCACCAAGTCCCGCGAACACGTCCGACATCGTACGGCGCGTCACAACGTTTCAACATCAATCCCTCTGCGTTCATGTCGCGGCTGGATTCCCGCACAATGCCCCAATCTTCCCACGAATCGCCGGCAATCAGATTCGTCATTTTCATGTTGGGATGGTCGCAGGTGTCGAGCAATTGTTCCAACTCGCGACGTCTCGACGTAAACGGCTGTTCGCGAAGATCGACGCCGTGACGCTCGAGCAGATCAAAGGCGTGAAAGACGACGGGGACTTCGGTCAATAGTTTCTTGCCAACTGTCTTTCGTCCAATCCTGCGTTGCAACTGGCTAAACGGCAACACCTTACCGTCGGGTTCGGCCGCTAAGATTTCGCCATCAAGGACCGTCCCATCAGGCAGACTCTCAGCCGCAGATTCGATTTCCGGCCAACGCTTTTCCATCAGTTCCTCGCCCCGCGACCAAATAAAGGTCTGTCCGGAACGCCGAATCAGTTGACCGCGAATGCCGTCCCATTTCCATTCCGCAACGAACTGACTGGCATCACCGATCGCCTGTGGCCCCGCTTCGGTACTGATCACATGAGCCAAACAGAACGGATAGGGTTGGCTGACCAGTGTGTCTTGCACATCGGTATCGACCAGACGGTGAAAAAAGGTTTCCGATGGTTCCCAATTGCCCATCAAGCGATGCGAAATCACATCGGCGGACACGCCTGATTGCTGCGAGATCGCGCGCGTTACCAATCGCCGGCTAACACCCACTCGAAACGCACCGGTGATCAATTTCATGATCACGAACCGAAGCTTGGTGGAAGTCTCGCCCCAGATTTCGAGCACGCGACGTCGCTGCTCTGATTCGTCCAGGGGTCGTAGCGGAAGCAGACGCTGGTTGACCCAATGACTAAGCGAGTCGTCACTCCTGATTTCGCCCGGTGGCACGACCAATGAGAGTGTTTCGGCAAGATCACCGACCGCATGATAGGACTCATCGAAAAGCCACGCTGGTATCTCGGCTTCTTCGGCCGCCCATTGACGCAATAACTTGGTCGGGACAAGGCGACGAAGTTTGTTGCCGCACAGGAAATAGATTGCCCACGCCGCATCGAGCGGCGGCGCGTCTGCGAAATAGGTCGACATGGCCGCGATCTTCTCGTTGGTCTTCGTGGTCGCGTCAAGCGCATGATAGAGTTCTGCGAATCGAATCATGCGTGGTCTCCTTTCCTAACGCCCGCATCCACATCGTCTGACTTCACAGCCTCTCGCGGATCTGCATTTGCTTGACCTGTGTCAGCTTGACCTGTGCCGGTCTGAATTTCGTCGGATTGAAAGGCATCAAGCTGTGCCGAGTCCTCATCGTTTTCACTGCGACCGCGTGAGTCGATTGCCTCTGCGTCGCGACCGGATTGCTGCAGATACCTCGCCACCACGGCGGAATAGCCGTGTGTCACCCACACCGTGTCGGGGTCGCAAAGCTCTACGGCTTTGAGCAGCGAGGGCCAATCGACATGATCGCTGACAACAAAACCGCGATCGACGGCGCGACGACGCCTCGCACCGCGCACGGCCATCCACCCGCTAGCCATCGCGGTGCTGACCCGATCAAAGCGGCGCAGCCAAGGAGTCCCGTTGGCGCTTGGGACTGCGACGACCATGCCTCGCGCGAAATCATGTTTCCCTTCGATCGATCCGACGTAAGTGGTTTCCGGAAGCTCGACTCCGGTTTTGCGGTAAGCCTCGTTACCTTTCTCGACCGCACCGTGGGTGTAGATGGGGCCGATCGTCGGATCAAGACCTGACAACATTCGCTGGCTCTTTCCAACCGCATACCCATACAACACACAGCACTTTCCTTCATCAGCGTTTGTGCGCCACCAATCGTTGATTTCGTCGACGGTCGTTTGCTCGGGTGCCCAGCGATAGACGGGCAACCCAAAAGTTGATTCAGTTACCAGCAGGTGACAATCAACCGGTTGCCATGTGTGACAGGTCGGATCGCTGCCGAGTTTATAGTCACCAGTAACGACCGCAATTTGCCCGCGATGTTCTAGCCGCACCTGGGACGATCCGAGCATGTGACCGGCCGGATGAAAACTGACATCGACTCCGCCAATTCGAACCGATTCGCCATACGCTAAGAATTCAAACTCGGCATCGTCATTCATCCTCATCTTTAACAAATGCTCGCTGCGCCGCGCGGCCAGGTAACGACGGCAACCCCAACGAGCGTGGTCGGTATGCGCATGAGTCACCACCGCGCGATCAACAGGGACACGAGGATCGACGTAAAAGTCACCCGCACTGCAATAAAGCCCGCGGTCAGTTATTTCGAGAATCGATGTAGTCACATGCAGCAAAAAAACGAGGATGAAAGAAAGGCACGGATGTGCAAACCCTGGACCACTTAAGCATTGGCGGTTGCCAAGTCCTCGAGCAGTTGTTGCCGCATCTGATCCTTACGGGCAAGATCCGGCATCCTCAAAATGGCAGCCGGATGCCAAGTCGCGATCGTCCGGTCACACCAATCCGACACCTGCATGTGTCCGCGACCTTGCGTGATTCGAAAGTCTCGCCCCAGCAACGCCTGTGCCGGTGTCGCGCCAAGGCAGACGAGCGTTCGAGGTCGAATCGCGGCAATCTCGGCTTCCAACCAGGGACGACACGCAAAGATCTCTCGTGAGTCTGGCTTTTTGTGCAAGCGTCGCTTCCCTCGCTCGGTGAACTTAAAGTGCTTGACCACATTCGTGACGTAAACTTCCTCACGCCGAATTCCGGCATCAACGAGCACCTGGTTCAGCAATTCACCCGCGGGTCCGACGAACGGCTTGCCATGGATGTCTTCGCGATCGCCGGGCTGTTCGCCGACCAAGACCAGACTCGCATCCGCCGGACCTTCGCCGAATACCATCTGCGTTGCAAATTGGTGCAAGTCACAAGCGGTGCAGCACTGCGCGGCTGATTCAAGTGAAACCAAGTCTGCCTGTGCCGGCATGAATTTCGTCGCCGTGTCCGCGAAGCCTTCGTTTTTCTCAATCATATCGGCCACTCGTTGAGGAGCCTCATTTAGCAAATCGGTGATGATGGATGCTTCGGGAAGGGTGCGCCAATGTCGCACCGGCATCTCTCGTTTCATCGTGGCGACCTTCACGCGAGCGGGATTAAAGATTGACGCGTAGTAGGTCTTCCACAGCGTTTCCAGTGAATCATTTTCCGCGACAGCGCTCGCCGGCACCCCATCACCGTAACGGAGTGATTGCTGATCCCAAACGACCGATTCATGGGGCGTGAAAATCGACCAATGCATCGCCTTGAATCGCCTCGCAAAAAACGGAGCGGCCAATCTGACGATGCGGTGATCCGGATGGTGCCAAGCAACATAGGTCTCATCCGCAGCCGACGCGATCCTGCGAAAACGAACAAACGCTTTCATCTTATGCACATCGCGCCGTACCGCTTTCTCCATTTGCTGCAACTGGTGCACATCGTCGTCGCTAACGATTTCCAGCAACGCAGGCTCGCCGTGCGTCAGTCGCCACAACAATCGATACAGCAATTCCCAGCGGCCCAAACTTTGGTGACATGCGACAGTGCGCGCCGTTTCGATAAACGACTTCGGGACACTGACAGTGGACCCTGGATGCTGCGTGCCGTCATCTTTGCTGCCGAAAAGAGATGGCTGATCATCACTGGTGGAAAAATGCACTTCAGACGGTTCGATACCAGCGGTGAGCAACTTTCGCGCTTCGGCCCGCCACTGCTCGAACGTATTGATCGACAAAAATTGTTTCATGGTGCTGGATTGACCTGCTTATATTTCATCGGCGAACGCAGATCATCATCTGAATGAATGCGAGCGTGCATTAAAACGCGACACAGAAGTGCGACGGAAAGTCAAACTTCGCCACTTCGTGCGGAACCTGCCGCATCGAACAACAATAGCTGTGTGTCTTTGGTCGTTACTTTTGTTTTCAAGTCCAAAGAATCCAAATCTTTGACACCGGGATTATGATCCGCGGTCAACACGAACAATTTGGCGCGATTCCAAGCCACTCGCAGCTTTCGCAGATCCGCTGATCGCAAGCAGCGATGTTTGCGTATTGAAAGAATACGTTTCACGTTGCGAACCCCGATGCCTGGCACGCGAAGCAACTCTTCGTAACTGGCTCGGTTCACATCGATGGGAAAAAAGTGCCGATTCGCCAATGCCCAAGCAAGCTTTGGATCCACGTCGAGCGACAAATTGCGGTCATGATCGGCAACAATTTCGTCGGCCTTGAAGCCATAGAATCGCATGAGCCAATCGGCCTGATACAAACGGTGCTCGCGAATCAGCGGCGGAGACTGGCCTGGCAATCGCGCATCAGCGTGAGGTATCGGACTGTAGGCCGAGTAATACACTCGGCGAAGTTTCTGGTCGGCGTACAAGTCCGAAGCCGTCTTCAGGACATCCACGTCCGGCGTCTCGGTAGCACCGACAATCATCTGAGTGCTCTGACCGGCGGGGGCGAATCGGGCTGGCTTGAACCCCGCCTTTTCGTCTTGCTTGGTTTCGTCGATCTTTTCACGAATGCCGCCCATCGCCGCAACAATCTGAGGCTTCTTTTTCTCCGGCGCGAGCTGATACAGATCACTTTCGGTTGGCAATTCGATGTTGACACTTAGACGATCCGCCCACCGTCCCGCTTCTTCGATCAATGCCTGTGAAGCATTGGGGATCGTCTTCAAATGGATGTACCCGCCATAGCACTCGCCGGTGCGCAACTGCTTCGCAACGGAGATCATCTGCTCCATTGTGTAGTCGGAATTTTGGATGATTCCAGAGCTGAGAAACAGACCTTCGATGTAATTGCGTTTGTAGAACTCCATCGTCAACGAGACGACTTCGTCAACGGTGAAACGAGCCCGCGGTGTGTCGCTGGACACGCGATTGACGCAGTACTGGCAATCGTAGATGCAGTAATTGGTCAATAGAACTTTCAGTAGCGACACACACCGCCCATCGGGCGTATAGCTGTGACAGATGCCCATTCCTTCGGTGCTGCCGATTTGGCTGCCCGGGCGAGTCTTCTTGGATCCGCTGCTGGCACACGAGGCGTCATACTTCGCAGCATCGGCCAAAATGGCTAATTTTTCTCGAACGTCCATGCATCTTTCTGGCAAGAGGAGGTGTAACCCTCATTAACCGCCTCGAAATCATTCATGTAACCGAAGGCGGTCAATTGCCATCGAGAATTTGCGGGCCAGTCGCGTCGAACATCTGCTCGATAATCGACCACTGCCGTTTCGACCAGGGAAGTTTCGATCGCAATTCGCAAACGAAATGCGGTCCGCTTCATCAACCGGATCAACCGCTGGGACCGCAACCGTGCTCGCCGATCAAACTTGAGCCCCTCTGTTTTGAGTCTGCGACTAATGCGTCCATCGGTCCGGGGACCACTCGCGTGTGATCGGCGAGTCCGTGACGGAGCCCACGTCCATTCCGAATTGTGCGTCTGAATGAAATGAAGCTATCGATCATCGGCCGCTTCAAAGGCCGTCCCTTTCTTGCGTGGATCACGGTCTTTCCACACATCGCCCTCGGGAAAGCAGTGCTGCACTAAGAATTCAGGTAAAAACTCGAGTCCCCAACCCGGCGAGGTCGGCGTGGCGTAGTGACCCTCTTGGGTTCGCACGGGATGCTCGACCGCTTCTTGCAGAAAGTCAATGTATTCCACCAACTGGGTATCAGAATGTCCTGCGACCGCGATTTGATCCCACATGCCGTAGTGCTGAATCATGTTGCACAACGCGATCCCGCCGCCGTGCGGACAAACAGGCACGCCGTACTTTGCGGCCATCAAAATAATCGCCATCACATCATTAACACCGGCGACGCGGACGGCATCGATCTGGCAATACTTAATTGCGCCGCTTTTGAGCAACTGTTTGAAAATCACCGGTGATGCCGCTTGTTCACCGCACGCAAAATCAAAGTCCGCATCGGCAAACGTGTTCGCGAGTTCGACGTATCCCAACACGTCGTCGCGGGCAATCGGTTCTTCAATCCATTTCAGTCCAAACGGACGGTATTTTTCGATGTGTCGTTTCGCTTCGTCGATTCCCCAGTATTGATTCGCATCAACCATCAAATTGCAGTCCGGCCCGATCGCCTGGCGCATGAAGCGAATCCTCTGAACGTCCTGGGCCGAATCACGGCCCACTTTTAATTTGAACGAATCGAATCCTTCCGCTTGCAGCTTTTGAATCGTCGCCAAAATTTCTTCATCGCTGAGCCCCAACCAACCCGCCGTGCAATAAGCCTTGGGACCAAGTTCGGCCATTTCGGATTCACGCTGAGGTACGTTGTTACGTCGTGCCTTGAGCAGTTCAACCGCTTCGTCACGCGTCAACGCATCGCTGATGTTCCGCCAGTCAATACAATCGGCGACAAATTCCGGTTCCAGGTCGACCAGCAATTTCCAGAGTGGCTTTCCCTGCGACTTGGCCCACAAGTCCCACATCGCATTAAGAATTGCGCCGGCAGCCATACGAAAGACGCCGTCGTGCAGCCAACGGAGTTGATGATGGTCGATCAACCGACGATACAAATTGAACGGTGCGGCAGAAAAATCATCCAGGCTTGTTCCGACCACCAGTTGGCATAAATCACGAATGCCATAACAAATCCAGTCCGTGCCGGCGCCGACGGTAAAAACCACCGACACACCGCGGAGTCCCGAATCGGTTTCCAGGTGCAAAATCGCGGACGAATAGTCCGGTTCTTTGTGAAACGGATCGGACCCCAACATTTGATCCGAGGTCGGAACACGTAAGTCAAGCACGTTCGCTTTGGTAATGCGTATGGTCATCCGGCAATTTCCCCGAAGGGCAAGCTGTGTATGGCTCAATATCGATCGCAATCAACCCGCCGATCGATTAAAAACAAGCCGGATTCTCGCAGCAGAACGCCCGATCCGCTAGCAGTGCAAAGCTGTGTCATTGATTCCGCAAGGCACAAGCAGATTCAGATCAACCCGCCAGACCTTTTAGCGATCGAGGATTTTCTTGTTTTCGCAAGTTTCTTGTTGTCACCATCGTTAATCGTGATATTCCCCTGTAGAGTTTCTGTTGGTGAATAAGGATAATGACCAAGCCGTCTTTATCATTTTTTGCTTTCCCAATCCCGCCTACATACAGTCACCACAACGCGATCCGACTGACAGGCTGCGACTAAGATTTTCGGACGCGGCATCGGTTGCACGCGGCCGAGTTTCGCATCTTCGAATCGGAGCGGTGACGAGGTCCCGCAAAGCGTTGAACGTGCAGGAAAACCGATGAACCATATCCAGCGAAGAACCCTTTTGCGCGGTGCCGGTGGCTCGGTGCTCGCCTTGCCGCATCTCAATGCGATGGCGAATAGTCCCGACGCAAACCAGGTTCCGATGAGGATGGTTTGCATCGGCACAACCTTTGGATTTGTTCCGCAACTGTTCTTTCCCAAAGAGTCCGGCCACAACTACACAATGCCGGAACTGCTGAAACCGCTAGAACACCACCGCAACAAATTCACAGTGCTGTCCCAGCTAGACCACGGCGCTAACGGCGTCGGCGGACACCAGGGTGTTCACGCGTTTCTTTCAGGAATCTTGTCAAAAAACTCGAAGGGATTCCGCGAACAGAATGTAACCGTCGACCAACGCGCCGCGTCGCATGTGGGTGCCACGACTCGGTACCCTTCGATGCAGTTCACGTCCGGCAGCGAGCCGAACAACTTGCTTTCATGGACAACCGCAGGCGTTGCGATTCCGCCAATCCAAGACCTGAGATTGTTGCACGCGATGTTGTTTCAATCGACCAACCGCGAACAACGTTCGGTGTTAAAACAGCTGCACGAACAGCAACAAAGCATTCTGGACTTGGTTCGCGCTGACGCCAATGTCCTGGCCAAGCGGATCGGACGTGAGGACAAGGACAAGCTTGATCAGTACTTTACGTCCGTTCGCGCCGTCGAGAAACGTTTGACGCAATCCGCCGCGTGGCTTGATCGCCCCAAACCGATCGTCAGTTACGAAGTTCCCAAGGGCGCTAACGAAATGGATTTCGTCGACCGCGTGCCGTTGTATTACGACATGATGGCGCTTGCATTGCAAACCGATTCGACACGTGTAATCACGCTGGAAATCTCAGACATCGGTCAAAACTCGGGCGGCTTTCCCATCACCAAAGGTTACCATCAGCTGACGCACCACGGCAAAGTGGAAGGCTATCTCAAAGAGCTGTCCATCATCGAACGGTTTCACACGAATCAATTCGCCAGGTTTTTGGACAAGCTTGACGCGGTCACGGAACCGAACGGTAAAACTCTTCTGGACAATACGATGGCGTTGCTGGGCAGCGGTATGGGTAATGCCAGTTCGCATAGCAATCGTGACCTGCCGCTATTGCTGGCAGGCGGCGGATTCCGCCACGGTCAGCATCTGCGATTTGAGAAAGACCACAGCCGGGGCACCCAAACACCGGCCGCAAATCTGTTGTTGTCGATGTTGCAGCGATTCGGAATCGAAACAGACCGGTTCAATCTCGCGACGGGAACGCTCAACGGTCTGGAGGTGGCATGATGCGACCGCTTCTCAACCTTAGCAAACTGTCCGGCACCGTTTGCGTTGCGTTGATTGCGTCGGCATCCGCCCCAGCGCAACTCGCCGGCGCGATTGACCCGTCGGTTACTCGGTTTGTGACAACTTATTGCCTCCAGTGTCACAACGAAAAGCAGCAAAAGGGCGATCGTTCTTTTGAGTCCTTCTTGGAATCCCCTGATGATCAGGAACATCTTGCAACACTGGAAGAGATCCTCGACCTGATCAATTTGGGTGAGATGCCGCCCGCCAAGAAAAACGTTCCACAGCCGACTGACTCACATCGACGGAGAATCGTCGATTCAATCACCAAACACTTGACGGCGGCCGAAGCAGATGGGATTGCGCCGGCATCCGTCCTGCGGCGACTTTCACGTGACGAGTACAACAACACGATGCGAGACTTGCTTGGGGTGCATCCGGATCAATCCGATGCAACCAGAATGTTTCCCATCGACCAACGGCATGACGGCTTTACGAACGTCGGGGCGGCGCAAGTTTTATCCGATTACCAACTGCAGCTGTACATGAAGTCGGCGCGCTTCTACCTCGATCAAGCGCTGGTGTTCGGGCAATCGCCGCCGAAAACTCTGTCTTGGGCATTCCCGCCGTCGGACATGCCGGGACGCGAAAAGAATCCCGGCGCGGTCTTCTATCATGTTTGGGGCCCCGATCAAAGCTATCTGGACATCGGCCACGGTGAGCCCGTCGATCGTTACCCGACCTATCCCCAAAGCTTTACCGCCGTGGGCACTCCTCGTGACGGAATTTATCGCATTCGTGTGAAAGCGACAGCGGTTGGAAGAAAGAACCCCTACGCAAGCGAAATTTTCCCGAACGACTTAACGGTCCCGTTGAAGCTGGGCGTTTGGCACGTCCCCGATCCGGAACTGTTGCAGAAAGGTGCATCGGAAGGTCGCGTGCTTGCCAAAGTCTTTGACTTACCCGACGACGATCCCGAAGAGTTCGAGGTCACCACTTGGATGCCGGCCGGATCGATACCGTTTGTCAACTGGATGAACGGGATGGGGCCGTCGAAACAAGTCATGGCTCGGATCGTCGAAAGGTACCACCCCGAAGCGAGACGCAAGAGCCAGACGGACGTGGACCGTTTGATCGAACAAGGTCTGCCCGTCCCCGCCGACGCGCTTGTGCAAGAGGTCCACATCTCCGACGTCTATCAAGGTCCTCGCGTTCGCATTTTTGAATTGGCTTTGGAAGGCCCGATCGATCAACAGTGGCCGCCGCTGGGGCACCGTCGCATCTTTGGCGATCTGGTTCGTGCAAGCGACGTCGATTTCCCCAAAGCCATCAAGCGATTCGCAACCTTGGCGTATCGTCGTCCCGTCGAGAAAACAGATCTGAAGCACTACATCGACTATGCCCAGCACCAACTGGCCAACGGGGCGACTCCAGAAGAAGCCATCAAGACCACTTTCACCGCGATTCTATGCTCGCCCCGGCTCCTATTTCTTGACGAAGGAAATGCGGCAACTGGCGAGATGCTTGACGGATACGAACTCGCCAGCCGGCTGTCGTACACATTCTGGAGTTCGATGCCCGATGACGAACTAGTCCGGCTTGCCCGATCGGGATCCCTGCACGATCCGAAGACGCTGGAGACACAAATTGACCGCTTGCTTGCGGACCCACGTTCCGAAGCTTTCAATCGCAACTTTACCGAAGCATGGTTACGGCTGGATAAAATCGGCATGATGCCACCGAGCAATTCACAGTATCCGTCTTACTATCACAAACGCCTCGAATCGGCGATGAAGAACGAAACTCGATTGTTCTTTAACGAGGTCTTGCACGACAATCGCCCCGTCACCGATTTCATCGACGCCGATTTTACGTTCGTCAACGATAGCATGGCAAACCATTACGGTTTGGCCGGAACGTATAGCGAAGAATTTCGGCGGGTTACCTTGCCGGACAATCTGCGTCGCAGTGGTCTGTTGGGTCACGCCAGCGTCTTGACGGCGACGAGCAATGGAGTCGAGACATCACCTGTGGTCCGTGGCGTGTGGGTGCTTGAAAACATTTTGGGCACACCGCCGTCGCCTCCGCCGCCCGACGTTCCACCGATCGAACCGGATACACGAGGCGCAACGACCATTCGACAGCAGCTTGCCAAACACCGAAGCGTCGCGGCATGCGCGGACTGCCACGCAAAAATTGATCCCTGGGGATTCGCGTTAGAGTTCTTCGATCCGATCGGTGGGTTACGAACGCACTATCCCGTTTTCAAAGGTTCTGGACGTATCGCACAAAAATTCGTCGGCAAACCCGTCGACGGCAGCTCGCAATTGCCATCGGGCGAATGGATTCACAACGAGGGCGACCTGCAACGAGAATTGCTCGAACGACGCGACTTGGTCACGCGGAATCTGATCCAGAAGTTTCTGACCTACGCGACCGGGCGTGACGTGACGTTTCGCGACAACGAGGAAGTTAACGCGATCCTGGGGCAAGTTGCCGACAAGGGATACGGGCTGCGTGACCTTGTTGTTTTGGTGACGACCAGTGAAGCGTTTCGCCGGCGCTGAGACGTTTTCATTTTGCCGCTTCGGCAAGTTTTGTCGGCGGAATCCCGTAGACTCGCTTGAACGAACGAGAAAACTGGAACGCATCGGCAAAGCCAAGCCGATGCGCAACGTCCTTGACCAACAGTCCCTCGTTCATCAGTAAACCTGCGGCGTAATTCATCTTGCGACGCAATAGAAATTGGTATGCGCCGCAGTCACCGAAGCGACCAAACAGACGCGAAAGGTACACGGACGTAATGTCACACTGGTCCGCAACATCTTGGGCCGTTTGAAGACTCAAATAGTTGACATCGATGTATCGTCGGACCCGTTCGTACGTCGCGTACGCCTTCGGCATCGCGCTGCCAACTGGCAGCCTCAGTTGGCGAATCTTTAAAAACAACAGTTGCGTCAACGATTCACAAATCGGTCCGGCCAACGAACCGGTGTCGCTCGCGTCACGCAGCAACATTTCAAAGACATCGGTCAATTCATGCAGCCCACCGACGGATACGGTGGTGTATTTCTTTGACTCTGATTGCAACCCCGCTGCTTGAAGCAGTTTCGCCGATCTCATACCGACGAAATCCAGGTAATATTTCCTCATTCCGTTCTCGGCACGATTGCTGATCGTGTGCGCTGCTTTCGGACCATACGCAAAAACGGAACCCGCCGAGAGCGCATGGTGTTCGCCGTCGATCGTGAGCACACCTTCTCCTTCGGCGACCACTTCGACGGCAAAGTATGGAAAGTCACTGCGATCGACCACGTAGTCGGGCCGCATACGTTCCACGCCGCCGCAAACGATTTCCAAGGACGCCCGGCGGTCCGGATTCAGATTCAGGAAGAACCGACGGGCTTCGGTAACCTGACGAGACACAAATGGCGGCAGCGAGTCATGGGATGATTTCTGGCTCATCCGCACAGGTTAATTATT
Organism: uncultured Pirellulaceae bacterium; assembly: GCA_963975425.1. GTDB lineage: Bacteria > Planctomycetota > Planctomycetia > Pirellulales > Pirellulaceae > CAXBGS01. The sequence goes on along the minus strand of CAXBGS010000015.1, from coordinate 20,689 downwards.
GCCATGCAAAAGTAAAGTCCTGCTATTCGGAAGTTCACCACCGCTCACGACAATACTGCGACGACATAGCGATAGGCCTACTCACGCGTCCTACTCAATTATCAGTCGAGCAACAAGCTTGCAGCCTCTCTCAACTCGGCTGCGCAATAATTGCAATCCCAATCAAAGAAGAACGATGGTGAAAATACGGACGCTTCGGCATGCTACTCCGCAGGAGAGCGATTCAGAGGCACCTCAGCCTTGCAGCGGTAACGCCCCAAACGCAGCATCCCACATCGACCATTTGAAGTGGTCCCTATCCGCAGCGAGCTCATCAACAGCGCGATCAATCGGGGCTATTTGGCCAGCTTTGTTGGATGCGTCGCTTTCTGCGCTCACCGTTCGAGCGAGCTACCGATTGTTGTCCGATGACGCCGGGCCGGTGGCACATACCAACAGATCGAAACGGGGAGCATAGTTGATGAAACTATCAATGCGATGGTTCGGCGAAAGCGATCCCGTGACCCTGCAAGACATCGCCCAAGTTCCGGGTGTCGATGGAATCGTCAGTGGATTATATGACTTACCCGCTGGCGAAGCCTGGACGGGCGAGATGCTGGGCACTCTGAAACGGCAAATCGAAGATGCCGGATTTCACTTTGAGGTAATCGAGAGCATCCCGGTTCATGAGCAAATCAAACTGGGTTCGAACCAGCGCGACCAATATATCGATAATTACTGTGAATCGCTGGTAACCGCCGGCGAGCTGGGCATTCCCGTCGTCTGTTACAACTTTATGCCAATCTTTGATTGGACGCGGACAAATCTTGCCGAACAACTGCTCGACGGATCAACCGCGCTCAGTTACCGACATGCCGACGCAGCATTGATCGACCCGCTTTGTGGCGATACCGACCTGCCGGGTTGGGCGGCAGCCTATACCAAAGAAGAATTGCGTGAGCTATTTAGCGCTTATGAGCATGTCGACGAATCGGCTCTTTGGGACAACCTTGCTTATTTCCTTGAACGAGTGATTCCCGCCGCGGTGACGGCTGGCGTTAAAATGGGCATCCACCCGGACGATCCACCGTGGTCGATCTTCGGGTTGCCGCGGATCATTACCGACAAAGATGCACTGCAGCGAGTCATCAATTTGGTCGACAGCCCCGCCAACGGGCTAACGTTTTGCACGGGCTCCTTAGGCGCTAATCCGCAAAACAATCTGCCTCAGATGGTTCGCCAATTTGGTGCTCAAGGTCGCATTCATTTCGCCCATTGCCGGAACATTCAAATCAAGGAATATCGCACGTTTCACGAAAGTCCGCACCCGCAAGGCAGCCTGGACCTGTACGAAGTCATGAAAGCGTACTTTGAAATCGGCTTTCATGGTGCGATGCGTAGCGATCACGGTCGCATGATCTGGAACGACAAAGGATTGCCCGGTTACGGGTTGTATGACCGCGCTCTCGGATCGGTCTATCTCTCCGGATTGTGGGAAGGGATCGCAAGGGAAAACGGTCGGATTCCACGACGCGACCTGGCCACCGCCTAAACGCGACAAGCACAAGCACAAACACCTCAAGAACGCACAACCATGGACGATCGCAATCAGATCGATGAAACCATCTCGGAAATCGGAAAACTAAAAGTTGTTCCGGTTGTGGCCATCAACGACTCCGCCCATGCGGAACCGTTAGCAGACGCCCTGATCGCAGGCGGGTTGCCGTGCGCCGAGATTACATTGCGGACCGATGCCGGACTCGCGGCAATCGAAAGACTTTCCAAGCGTTCCGACTTCCTGGTCGGTGCCGGCACGGTGCACAACGCCGAGCAGGCCGAACGTGTGGCCCAGGCCGGCGCAAAATTCGTCGTCGCGCCCGGATTCAATCCGCGGACCGTGTCTTGGTGCGTCGATAATCATGTGCTGGTCTTGCCAGGCACATCAAACCCGACGGATCTAGAGCAGGCACTTGAGTTCAATCTGGACATCGTCAAATTCTTTCCGGCCGAAGCGATGGGTGGTGTCAAGACGCTCAAAGCGTTCCATGGACCGTACGATTCGATTCGGTTCATGCCTACGGGCGGAATTTCGACGGACAATCTGCTCGACTACCTCCGACTGCCGTACGTGCTCGCATGTGGCGGAAGCTGGATGGTGAAATCTGACATGATCTCCGCAGGGCGTTTTGACGAAATCACTCGCCTGACCGCTCTGACCATCAAGCTGACTAGCGAATTAGCGTCGACCGCAAATAACTAACACGACTTGCAACCGCATCTGCCAACACCACTATGTCTGATTCAAAACCATTGACGATTCGTTCCGCCGACTCGTGCGAGTTCGACCTGGTCTCGCTTGGCGAAATCATGCTCCGATTGGATCCGGGTGAAGGCCGCGTAAGAACAGCTCGACAGTTCACCGCGTGGGAAGGCGGCGGCGAATACAATGTCGCCCGCGGGTTACGCCGATGCTTTGACATGCGTACCGGTGTCGTGACAGCCTTCGCGGACAATGAAATTGGCCGGCTGGTCGAAAATTTTATTCTCCAAGGCGGCGTCGACACATCGATGATTCGCTGGATGCCCTACGACGGCATTGGTCGCACCGTTCGCAACGGCCTGAACTTTACCGAACGAGGGTTCGGCATTCGTGGAGCGTTGGGGACATCGGATCGTGGCCACACGGCCGCGTCGCAAATACGGACCGGCGACATTGACTGGGACCACATTTTTAGCCAGCGCGGGGTGCGATGGATGCACACCGGCGGGATCTTTGCGGCGCTTTCGGAAAGCTCAGCCGCCGTCACGCTGGAAGCAGTCCGGGCGGCGAACAAACACGGAACGATCGTGTCGTACGATTTGAACTATCGTCCGTCGCTATGGAAAAGCATCGGCGGCGTCGAGAAAGCTCGCGAAGTCAACCGTGAAATCGCAAAGTACGTCGACGTGATGATCGGCAACGAAGAAGACTTCACCGCGTGCTTGGGATTCGAAGTCGAGGGTGTTGATGAGAACATTTCGGACATCCAAATCGACTCTTTCCGAAACATGATCAGCAAGGCGGTCGAGGTGTATCCTAACTTTAAAGTCGCCGCAACCACGTTGCGCACCGTCAAGACGGCCACCGTCAACTCCTGGGGCGCAATCTGTTGGGCGGCGGGCGAGTTCTACGAGGCGACGCATCGCGAGGACCTTGAAATCCTTGATCGGGTCGGTGGCGGCGACAGTTTTGCCTCGGGGCTCATCTACGGCTTGATCAGCGAACTCGGGCCTCAAGCGGCAGTCGAATTTGGAGCAGCTCACGGCGCTCTGGCAATGACCACTCCCGGCGACACGTCGATGGCGACCAAAGCGGAAGTTGCACGCCTTGTCGGGGGCGCCGGCGCTCGCGTCGTTCGATAACTCGCTTGGCTCGACCCCGTCACGATTGGGTCAACACTTTCGCCACTTGCGCGCTGCGACCTTTTTCCGACGCTCGCGGCAGCCTCTCTCGATTGCGATACTCTCGCGCATCCCCGCGGTGAAACACAACCGACTAGCTTGCGTCCCTGTCGCGCTCGAGACAGGGTAAGATGTCTGACGTTACGCCCAGCGCTCGCTTTTCAGACGACCACGACGAGACCACGATGACTTAGAACGGTGGTCATTATTGCGTGAATCGATCGCTCCAGGCGTCAAGGAACCACTGTTTCAGAACCTGATGAGGATTCAATCGTCGATGGCAACTGTCCAAACGTTTATCTCTGCGCTAGCTTGCGCGTCTCTGATGTTAGCTGTCCTCAGTGACGGCGCGGCGCAAGCCGAGTCGCTGCCGGATGTCGCCGTCGCCGGACAAGGCGCGGTCGTCCTTTCCGAACATATCTTTGACATCGAAAACAAACCGACCAAGGAGTGTCATGCGACGACAATCGTCGAAACACCCGAGGGTATGGTGGCGGCTTGGTTCGCTGGAACGAAAGAAAAGGATCCGGATGTCGGTATCCGCGTGTCACGTCGTATTAGCGGAGAGTGGACGAAGCCTGTCGAGGTCATCAACGGCGTACAGTCCGACGAATTGCGTTATCCCACGTGGAACCCGGTCCTGTTCCAGCCCGACAAGGGGCCGCTGATCTTGTTCTATAAAGTTGGCCCGGACCCTCGGCAGTGGTGGGGCATGAAAATGACTTCGACCGACCACGGCAAGACTTGGTCCAAACCCGAAAAGCTGGGTGAATCCAGCTCAATCGGCCATCTGTTAGGCCCCGTGAAAAACAAACCGATTCAGCTTTCTGACGGATCCATCCTTTGTCCTTCGAGCACCGAAGTTGACCAAGCCGATGGTCCTGCCGTTTGGCGCGTTCATTTCGAACGAACATCGGACCTCGGTAAAACATGGAAAGTGATCGGCCCGATTCACACGGGTAAAGATTTCCATGCGATTCAGCCGAGCATTCTGACCCATCCCGACGGACGACTGCAAATCTTATGTCGCAGCCGCGAAAAAACCGTCGTGCAAAGCTGGTCCAGCGACGGTGGGAACACGTGGAGCAAGCTAGCCGCCACTTCGCTGCCGAATCCAAACTCGGGCACCGACGCGTTGACGCTCGCCGACGGTCGACACCTGATCGTCTATAACCATACCGATGGAAAGCGAGACGCCAACAAACCTCGATACATGTTGAACGTGGCCGTCAGCGAAGACGGACGCCACTGGCATCCGGCGCTGACGCTTGAACGCGAATCAACCCCCATGCCGACCGTGCCCGAAGACCGACGTCACTGGGGCGAATACAGCTATCCAGCCGTTATTCAGTCAGCCGATGGCATGGTGCACGTCACCTATACGTACAACCGTGAAGGCGTCAAGCACGTCGTGATCGACCCGAGCAAGCTATGAACGATTCTCGACGATACGACTTTCGACAAAAATTCGCCCCGCCACGCTGCTGTAGACGAAAACGCGATGTTCCCATTGCATTGTTGCGCGTTGCATCTTTGTTGAGTGCATGCTTTGCCGTGAACCTGGTTTCTCAAGCTTGCAATGCGGCGCGCCCCAACGTGGTGCTGATCATGGCTGATGATTTGGGCTATGGCGACTTGGGTTGTTATGGAAGCGAAATCAACCCGACACCCAATATCGACAATCTAGCCAGTGGCGGACTGCGTTTCACGGATTTTCACTCATCAGGACCGATGTGTACGCCAACGCGTGCGGCAACCTTGACAGGCCGGTATCAACAACGTTTCGGAGCGATGTTCGATACGGCTATCTCAGGAGTCTCGCAACATGATCAGGGGCTTCCGCATCGAGCTGTTACGATCGCTGAAGTGTTAAAGGCGGAAGGATACGCGACCGCTTGCTTTGGCAAATGGCACCTCGGTTATCAACCGCCATGGCTGCCCACCGCCCAGGGGTTCGACTTCTTTCGTGGTCTTGGATCCGGCGACGGCGATTACCACACGCACATCGATCGATCGGGGCGCGAAGATTGGTGGCGACAAAATGAATTGGAACCGGAAACCGGCTACACGACCGACCTGCTGACGAAACATAGTGTCGATTTCATTGAAAATCATCACGACCAACCGTTCTTCCTTTACGTACCGCATCTGGCGATCCACTTCCCTTGGCAGGGGCCGCAGGATCCGCCACATCGACAAAAAGGACAAGACTATCTGAAGGATAAGTTCGGGGTCGTTCCTGACCGCAGCGATGTCAGCGGGCATGTTCGAGCAATGATCAAGTCGTTGGATCACAGCGTCGGCGAAATCGTTTCGGCGCTGGAGAAATGGAACTTGCGCGACAACACCCTTGTGATATTCACGTCGGACAATGGTGGATATGTATCGTACGCCGGTGGCTTTCAAAAAATTTCAAGCAACGGTCCGCTGCGTGGGCAAAAGACTGAGTTGTACGAGGGTGGACATCGCGTTCCGATGATCATTTCCTGGCCCGGAAAGATCGCATCGGCGATCACAAACCAGACGGCTCATTCAACCGACCTCTTTCCCACCATCGCGAATCTATGCCAAGCAGAAACCGCAGGATTGCAGCTTGATGGCGTCGACCTGACATCTTTAATTTTCGACGGCAGCGCGATTGCGAAACGCACCCTGTTCTGGCGGGCACGCCAAGCGATGGCCGTGCGAAGTGGGCCGTGGAAATTGTACGGCAAGGGCGGGCCGCTTGAACTATTCAACTTAGACCAAGACCTTGGCGAAACGACGAACCTCGCTGACCACAAACCCGACCTGGTCCAAAAGCTTTCACGCCAATGGGATCGCTGGGAATCAGACGTCAACCAGAGCGCCGAAAACGAGAACTAACCTAGCAAGGATCGTTGACAAGATTGCAATTGGAAATGCACCGAGCGAAAAACGGAATCCGCGGTCGCAAGACCCAATACGACTGCCCAGTAATCGCACCTTCGGCGATATTGACCCACCACTAGCGTTCCCCACAATAGCTTTGAAGGATTGTCCGTGAGCTTGATTCATCCATCATTGATCGTTTCCCGTCTCTTTTGCATCGCGGGGATCTTTGCCTTGCTCTGCACCTTTTCCTGTTGCGGTGCAAAGGAACCCATCACCGAAGGCGAGCAGGATCCGGTGATGCTGGACCTCGATCCTTTTCTGATTGAGTTGCTGTATGGCTCTGACGCGAAGGGTCAGACGGGACGGTTGGGTGCTGAAGGCGGAATGGCAGATTTACTGAACGAGCCAAAATTCATTGAGTTGGTCGAAAAGCATCAGCTGAAACTTTTCAGCGGTCCGATGCTCGGTGACATCAAGCCAACATCGGCGAAATTTTGGGTCAGAACCGCTGGTCCTGCATCCGTCCAAATCAAAATCGGCCAGCGAACATCACAAGTCGTTCAAACGGGTTCCGTCGACGATTTCACAGCCGTCTTGACGGTGGACGGTCTCACCCCGTTTACAGATCACCGCTATTCGGTCCTTGTTGATGCAAACGAGATACAGCGCGACTCGTTTCAGTTCCGCACCGCGCCCGAAAAGGGCCAAAGAACCAAGTTCCACGTGACCTTCGGATCGGGGTCTCGGTACGTGCCGGTTCACGAACATGCATGGCGCAACATGGCCAAGCAACGACCGCTCGCGTATCTGGGACTGGGCGACAATGTCTACATCGACGTCGTCGACCGCCGCGGAGCACAGCGACTGTTCTATTACCGCCGCTGCTTGAGTCCCGCATATCGCGAATTGATCAACAGCGTCGGCATGTACGCGGTGTGGGACGATCACGATATGGCGATGAACGATTCCGCGGGCGGCGCCGGATTGAAAGCGGATTGGAAATTGCCCAATTGGAACGTGTTTCGCCAGAACTGGAACAATCCGGCCTATGGAAACGGCACCCAAGTTCCTGGTACGTGGCACTCGTTCTCGCTGGGCGATGTGGACTTCTTCATGACCGATGGACGTTTCTATCGCGAAAAGAAAGACCAAACCATGTTGGGGCCTGAACAAAAACAATGGCTGCTGGACGGACTCGCCGCCGCGACGGGAAAATTCAAAGTCATCGCATCGGGAACCATGTTCGCCGACGGTGCTGACAAAGGTGGTAAAGATTCTTGGGCCGGCGAGTGGGCTCGTGGTGAACGCGACGAGATCTTTGACTTGATCAATCAAGAGCGGATCGACGGGGTCGTGCTGATCTCTGGCGATCGCCATCGATCAGACATTTGGAAAATCGAGCGTCCCAGGGGCTATCCGTTGTATGAATTCGTTTCGGCAAAGGTCACCAACCAACATACTCACCAGACGTTTCCAAACGCCGTCTGGTCGTATAACGAAGGTAATTTCTGGGGACACCTCGAATTCGACCTCGAACCCAACGACCCGGTGATGACGTTCAAGTGCGTGGACATCAGTGGCAAGATCGTTAAGGAATTTCCACTTCGATTAAGCGAACTGTCGCATTCGCCCAACCAGCAATAGCTGCGTCAAATCGAATTCGTCGATCGTCATCACGTATCGGACTATCAATCCGGCACGTTAGCTTTTATGATTCGTCAGCGCACAAGTGGCACCGCCATTTCAGACTTATCATGCGAGCGAAACGATAAGCGTGTGGATGCAACTCATCGCTTGAGTTTGCCGGCCCGGTGACATCCAGGCGGTCGACCCCGCGAGAACTCGAGAAAGGAATCTGAGGTGAACGCTTACGGACCATCTGCGCGTTGCATATCCATCCGCATCGCCGTCTTCTTGACGCTTCTAACTTCCGCGAACCTGGGATTCCTCTATGCGGAAGTCGTTCCGGTCGGCGACGTGAATCCCGACGCGACCAACCCGCTATTACTGCTAGGCCAACGACTGTACGTCGGCGAGTCCGCAACGGGATCGTTGCTAATCGACGCCAGCAGCCAAATTGAATCCGACGGCGGTACGATCGGCCGTTTCGAAGGTTCTGTCGGTCAAGTCCGGATAACCGGCGATGGGTCCAATTGGGATTCAACCTTTGTCCTCAGCCCAACGTTCTACGTCGGTGCGCGTGGTCAAGGCGAATTAACGATCGATCAAGGCGGCAAGCTGGAAAGTGGCAATGGTTCTGTCGCCTCCGAGACCACTGGCATCGGCACGGTCACCATTGATGGCGCTAACTCATCGTGGATCAATCAGGGCATGCGGGTGGGTGACCGAGGCATCGGCCAGATGGCCATCTCCCGCGGGGCGAAAGCAATCACCACGGGCAACAGCCGAATCGGCAACGAAATCAATTCCTCGGGCACGGTGACGATTCAGGGTGCCGATTCGCAATGGACCAATAGCGAGTACCTGATCGTTGGCAACGAGGGAAATGGTTCGCTAGAGATTCTTGCAGGTGCCTTTGTGTCCAACACATCAAGCAACATCGCATCATCGGACGCAACGGAAGGCCACGTCCTTGTCTCGGGCAACGGTTCGCAGTGGCAGACTTCGGATTCGCTAAGACTTGCCGGCGGCCTTGGAGGACCGAATGCAAGTCACGCAACTCTAACGATCAACAACGGCGGCAACGTCCAGAGCGCGTCGTTCGCATCGATCGGAATCGCGCCGGGTTCCACCGCCTCGGTCGTCATCGACGGAGCCTCCTCTCGCTGGGAACACGACGGAGAACTTTCCGTCGGAATCAGCGGGACCGCGGAAATGGAAATCACGAACGGCGGAACCCTTAGATCGAACGAAGGCCATCTTGGTTTCTCGATCAACGGCCAGGCTGACGTGTCGGTTTCGGGCGAAGACTCGCGCTGGGACAACGAAACTGCTTTGTGGGTCGGGTCACAGAGCCCCGGAACACTATCGATCCAATCCGGCGGCAACGTCGCCACCGATGCGAACTATCTGGGCAGCCATAACCATGGACAGGTTTCTGTGACGGGCGATTCCAGTCACTTGGAAATTCGCGAACAGGCGATCATCGGTGGCTTTCTGGGCGGGTCGGGACAGTTACACCTTTCCGAACAGGCCTCGACCAAGATTGGTGGCGATGTCATCCTTGGTTACGACGGCGGCGATGGCGAGATCATCGTTGAATCACGAGCCAAGCTAGAACTGCGTGGCGTCACAACAATCGGCTCGGGTGAATTTTCCAACGCAACACTAACGATTCGCAACGAAGGCGAAGTCGACGCCTACGATGATCTGATACTCGCCTTGAACGCTGGCAGCACGGGAACGTTGAATGTAGAAACCGACGGAGTGCTGAACATGCACGGCAGTGACATCCTGGTAGGCGACGGCGACGCCCACATCAATTTCTTGAGTGGCACCATTGAAAACACGGGCGCCTTTGGCACGCACCTGAACCATGTCGCCGGCACACTGGCTGCTGGCAACTCGCCCGGGCAAACGCATGTTCAAGGCGATTATACGCAGGGTACCGAAGCCACGCTGGAAATCGAATTGGCTAACTTTTCGGCCGTCGATGGCACGCCCGGTGTCGATTTTGATTTTTACGTAGTCGATGGCGAAGCAACATTGATGGGGACCATCGATGTGCTGGCCTTCGGAACCTATTCACCATCGATAGGAGATACGTTCGAAGTGATCAACGCGGAAACCATTCACGCGTTGAATTTAGGTTTTACAGGCCTGCCCGGTTTTCAATACGACGTGATTTCTAAAGGCAACGGGCGTGAAGCACTTATCCTTGCGTTTGTACCGGAACCGAACTCTTTTGCGTTCTTTGCAGCCGGGCTTAGCATTCTCGGCTGCGTCCGCCGCGGTCGACATCGTGCGGCGATCCGCTAAAGGTCGCCCTGGATGATCGCACGCATTTGAATCGAAACATCCGGCTGTTCGTAAACCTGTTCGATCATCGCGACATAAACCTTGGCGAATTCGGGATTTTCCGCCAGATCACCAAACACAGATTTCAGTCGTAAAAACGAAAGCCTATCAGTCTGCGTCCCCTTGGCAGCCTCGTGCAAAGCCTCTTTCATTTCATCGACAATCTCAAGCGGATTGCCGTGACGGTCAACCCCGCGATCGCTATACAGGCACCATGCCGCAATCACGAGTGCGGCATGCTTGATGCTGCCGTCATGCTTTAGATTTTCCGTGATGGTCGGAATCAGAAAAACGGGCAGCTTGCTCGAACTCTCAAGACAAATGCGTGCGACGCTGTCCTTGATGTTCGGATTTCCGAAACGCTCGATTAACGTATCTTTGTAAGCGTCCAAGTCGATGCCTTCGACAGCACTCAACCGCGGTGTGACTTCCAAGTCCATGAAACGCCGCAGGTACGTCGCGAACAACTCGTCCGATACGCACTGATCGATTGTCGCGTGACCATAGATCGCGCCCAAGATTCCCAGCACCGAATGGCCCGCGTTCAGCAGCCGCAGCTTCATCATTTCATAGGGCGCAACGTCGGCGACAAACTGCGCACCGACTTGGTCCCACGATGGCCGGCCGTCGGAAAAATTATCCTCGATGACCCATTGGCAAAATGGTTCGCACGTCACCGGCCACGCGTCGTGAAGGCCGAATTGATTATCGAGATACTTGATATCCGCCTTGGATGTCACGGGCGTAATCCGGTCCACCATTGCGTTGGGAAAGCGAACCTCACTCGCGATCCAATCCGCCAATTCGGGATCCAGTTTCTGCACGAACTCGATCAACATTTTCCGCGTCAGGTCACCGTTGTGCTGAATGTTGTCGCATGACTGGACGGTGAACGCAGGCAATCCGGCGTCGCGTCGCTTACCCAGGGCAGCCGCCAGATAGCCAAACACTAACTTTGGTCGTGACGGGTGCTCAAGATCATGCAACGCATCCGGATTCGACCAATCGAATTGACCGGTATCGGGGTCTAAGTTGTACCCGCCTTCGGTAATTGTAAGCGAGACAATTTTTGTCTCTGGGCTCGCCATCCGGTCGATGACTGCCGCGGGATCGTCGCTGGCAAGTAGAAAATCTACGAGTGATCCGATCACGCGATTTTCGATTTTACCGCTCGGGTGTTTGACGATTAATGTATAGAGGTAATCCTGTTGTTTCAGAATGGCCGCCATGTTGCGATCCGCCTCTCGCAGACCGACACCACAAATGCCCCAGGGACACGAATCATCGATCTGCAACAGATCGTCGGTGTAGCAAGCTTCATGGGAACGGTGGAATCCACCAACTCCCACGTGGACGATGCCTGATTTCAATTGGCTTCGGTCATAGGCTGGTCGTGCTATCTCATCCGGCAGTTGTGAGAGGTTTTGCTGATTCAATTGCATCGTTTCAATTTTCCTAATTCACTTTTCCTAAATCACGCAGCGTCATCGTCTCGCGAAGCCCTCGTGAGTCGTCTCGAAACGCGCGCGAGCATCAAGACCTGAGGTTACCAGACTTGCCGCGAAGAGGTATCGGACTGCGGGATCAAGAAACCCCATGCTATTTGTCCGGCGCGATGGTCTCTGCGATGTTTTGCGAGTGATCACGGACGCGGACGTATGCGTTCAGTGAAGCTAGGAACGCGACACTGACGACAGGCGGAAGCGGCCCAGTGGAAAGTTCTTCCAGGTGCTTACGGCGCAGCGATTTGACTTCGTCGCGAATTCGCTTGGCAGTTGCACTGCTTGCTGCCAGCGTATTGCGATTGTCTTTGATGACTCCCTCATGGACTTCCGCAACGTATTCCATGACGTGCCGGTTTAATTCACTCAGATCGGCTCGTTGAGATTCTGTGAAACGGAATCCGTCGCGGCGAAGCTTGCGGTCAAACTTGTCCAAATTGGCAATATAGTCACTGATCGACTCGTATTCGTCGGCGATCCTCAGTTGCCGCCTGGCCTCTTCCGCCGTCGCGTGCGAAATGTTGCCGCCCGACAGGAGCCCGGTCATAAATTCGGCGATTTCGTCTTGAACCGTATCGAGGATTCGCTCGCGTTGTTTCAGTCGATTCGCGAGCGCCTTGTCCGGGTCGTCGTCATTCATCAGCTGCCGCAACCAATCCAACATCTTCAGACAACCGTCACCCATCTTGAGGATTTCTTTGCGGGATTGCTCGATCGCCAGCAGCGGCGTTTCAAGGATAAGCACGTCGAGGTCCGTCAAACGCGGTTTCTCTTTATAGGATCGCGCGGGAACGGCCCACTCTAGAAAACGGACCATCGGTTTGAGAAACGGTAAGAACAGCAAAGTATTTGCGATATTGAACACGCTGTGCGTCGCTGCGATCGCTGCCACGACATTGGGAAACGTTTGACTGCCGTCGACCATCACGGCTTTGTTAACGTCCACGCCAATGACCGATTGAATCAGGCCGATGTACCACTGGAAGATCATCGTGATCCACAACACGCCAAAGAGATTGAAAACGATGTGGAAATATGCTGCCCGTCGTGCGTGTGTCGTCGTCCCCAACGATGCCAGAAACGCGGTGATGGTTGTTCCGATGTTTTCCCCCAGCACCAAAGCGGCCGCGGTCGGATAAGAGATCACGCCCTGAGTCGCCAACGAAATGGTGATCCCCAACGTCGCCGACGATGATTGAACGAGCGTCGTCAAGATGCAGCCAACCGCAGCGCACTTGAGCACTCCGCCATAAGTGTCCGCATTGAATTTTGCAAACCAAGCTTCGAAATCGGGAACTTCCTTGATGACCGAGCAAGCGTCCTTCATGATTTCCAACCCAAAGAAAACCATGCCGACGCCCATCAGGAACATCGCCCAGTATCGCCAACGATCACCTCGAGAAAACAGATAAGCGAACGCCGAAAAACCAAGCAGCGGCAAGCCGTACTTGCCAACCTTCAGCACCAAGATCCAGCCGGTAATGGTGGTACCAATGTTGGCGCCCATGATCACGCCGATACCTTGTGCCAATCCCATCACACCGCTGTTGACAAAACCCACGACCATCACCGTCGTGATAGAACTGGATTGCACGATGCAGGTGACAATGACGCCCACCGTCGCGGCCAGAATTCGGTTGTTCGTCACAGCGCCAATCAGTCGCCGCAGGCTATTGCCCGCGACGGCCTGCATTCCGTCAGACATGTTTTTCATGCCCAACAAGAAAATCCCCAGCCCACCGCCGAGCGTAAAAATCATCTCGATCAGATTTGAAACGTCCAAAGTGCCTCCGTTCCGCGGTGAACGCTTTTTATTAAGATTCAATGAAGAAAGCACATTCTAGGGCTGGCTGGCCGTTTTGCAATCAACCGTCCGATGCGGAGCCCTTTTTGGTTCGCGGTTCCCGCATAGGGGCGATTCCCTCGCCTGCACAACAAGCGGCCCGAACACCATTGCGGGTACTCATGCTCAAAAATTGCATCGTTTGCCCGATCGATTGTGTTGGCCGCCAACTCAAACAAACCACCACTGAAGATTCACGCCGGTTCTTCAATCCACTTCCCGCACGCCCCCAGCAATCGGATTCTTAACAACAGCGCAGAATTGCGCTGTCAGGTGCGTTGCAACCGTGGTCAATTCGCTTTATTCAAAAGAATCGTGACCAGCACCGATGAATCCTTGACCGCTTCGACGGCATGACGCTTGCCAGCTTCCAGGTACAGCATGTCTCCGGTCGCCAGCTCTCGCGACGTATCTCCGATCGAGAATATGACGGCCCCTTCTAAGCAATGAACCGTGATTTCGCCGGGTGCTTGATGCTCGGCGATTTTCTTACCCTCAGGCAGTACCAGTCGAATTGCCTCCATCTTTTCGGTCTTGAACAACGAATGCGTCTTCGTGCTGGCAATGGAATCACCGAGAGGTCGCAGACTGATTATTTCGCCTGGAGCGGCATGAGAAATCGCCATAATAAATTTCCTTGTAAGAAAGGTTTGATAGGAAGCCTTACACAGTTTGCCTCCCAAAGGTGCAACGCAAATCAATCATCGCGGAAGAGCCCCTGCCCGGCGCGAACCAGTAGACAGTTTGCCGAAACTGGACTCCATTCGATCGTCACCCAGAATCGATGGCCGGCTCATTGCAAACGGCGGTGATCGGCCGGAATGCAGAAGTGGTCAGCAATGACTGCCTAACACCGACCAGAACATCATCAACGACGCAGCAGTCCATCGCATCAACCGGCCGATCCTTACCCAGAGACTTGAACTCGGATGCATGTGCCACGCTAATCGGCATGGCAACATCAATAACATAAAACCACAGCTAGCCAACCCACGCCGTCGACCATCAATACGCCCTCGCCGCTGACATCAGTGTGCATCAGCGCAGTGAACATCACAACAGCATGGCCAAAAACTTGCCCGGTGCGTCCGGTCTCCGGTCTCCGGTGCATATCCTCTAAATCGGACAGACGCGTAGGCGTGTACATGACCTAGCATACGAGCATGCCGGCAATCATCACGGTTAGAATGATGGCGTCCTCGCCGATAATGCGCCGAACGTTTCGTTTGTCGAATCGAGAACGCTTACATTTCCGGCTAACGATGGGACTGATTGCATTCACCACTTCTTCTATCGAACCATATCGAGCATGATTAACCGACGAGATTTCTGCAGCGGGCTAGCCGGTCTCATTACGGCCTCAATCGGTTTCCCCAAAGTCGTAAATGCCGATGCGAAGCGACCACCGCGTATCCTTGTCCGCTCATCGTGGCAAACCGTCAATATCGGCGACATCGCGCACACGCCTGGTATTCTGCGCATCCTCGCAACGCACCTGCCCGATGCAGAACTGACTCTGTGGCCGGGACGTCTGGACAATGGAGTGGACCAATTGATTCAGCAGGCTTTCCCCAAAGTCACGATTGCTAACGATAGCGCCAAACGCGCCGCGGCGATGGAAGACTGCGATTTTCTTTTGCATGGCAGCGGCCCCACTTTGGTTGCCGTAAAAGATGTCCAACGTTGGATCGCGGAAACCGGCAAACCGTTTGGTGTCTACGGGATCACTCTGCCCGAAAACCATCGGTCTTCGATTCCGACTCTCGATCAAGCAGCTTTTGTTTTCTTCCGCGATAGCCAATCGATGCAACTGGCGAAAGACTGGGGATGCAAATCCCCGATCATGCAGTTCGGGCCGGACGCCGCCTTTGCCTGTAACCTGCGAGACGATGATGCGGCAGAGGCTTTCTTGCAAAAGCATGATCTGACGCCAGGTGAGTATCTGTGCTGTATCCCGCGGCTTCGCTATACCCCGTACTGGACGATCCCTTCAAAGAACCGAGAAATCGATCCAGAAAAACACGCTCGAAACGAAGCGATGAAGGCGCACGATCATGCACCACTCATCAATGCGATCAAGCGCATCGTCGAGGAGACCGATCTAAAAGTGTTGCTATGCCCCGAGGACCAAACTCAGATGCAAGTGGGCCGAGAGAATATCTATGACCGCTTGCCACAGCAAATACGTCGCCGAGTGGTCTGGCGACCGAATTATTGGCTGACCGGCGAAGCGATTAGCACCTATGTTCGCAGTCGTGGACTCTTTGGAAACGAAATGCACTCGCCGATCATGTGTATCGGCAACGGTGTGCCCGCGATCGTCTGTCGCTTTCAGGAACAGACCAGCAAAGGCATCATGTGGGACGATATCGGACTCGGCGACTGGTTGTTTGATATCGATAACGATGACGAGGTGCAACGAATTCCAGACACAGTGGTTGCAATGGCGACCGATATCGAAGGAAGCCGTAAGAAAGTGGCCGAGGCGGCTGCGCTGGTCGCCAAGCGTCAAGCTGAAACCACGCAAATTCTCAGGAACACGCTAAACTCGCGTTAGCTGATATCGAATTCGCGCTAGTGCTCTCAACCGGACTGCTCGCTCTGTTACCAGCGTTTGCCACAGAGTCGACCGGCTGAAGTGAAACGCGGCAAAAGAGAAAATCGATCGAGCACATCCTCGTGTCAACAAGACGCGGGCATTCGATGCGTGTCAGAGATTGATGCCGTTAATTCATGGCGGGCAAGAACGGAACGATTCAACCGGCACGGCTCGACACTGCCTTCATCGAGCGGAAACCCCGCCACCTTATTTACCTGCGAGCCGCTACCCAGAAATCCTCGGTCCCTGCATGGTCTCACGAAATTCACGCATCAACACGCGCATAAAACCCCTTTCCCCTTTTGCGCTGGTTATTGGTTACTTCGCATCCTCTGTTTCTCGATTTCGCTTGTCCGCGATGACCTTGGAAATTTCTTGATTCAGTGCCTCTGCGGATTCGAGAGACATTTTTGCAATCACAGGCCAAAACCGGTTTTCCGTGTCCTCAAACACCAGAGTCAATCGATCATCAGTGACTTGAACACCGTCCTCCGTCCGTCCGATATATTCTGTCATCACACGCCACTTCAGACTTGATGGAAGCTTGAATGCGCCGTGTTCATCGGAATCGTACGGCTTTGTAAAAAGCGTGCAATCTATTTCCGCTGCTTTGCTAATACTGCTCTGCGATTCGGTCGGTGTAGAAGCAAGTCTTGGGATTGCGTCTTCTTTCATTTTTATTGATAAGTCTTGCGGCGGCCTTCCGCTGGCCCGATTCCACTCATTCTCGCCCAAAGTAATGGTTTGCAACCATCCGTTTGCGAATTCCAGCGAAAGCGTCTCTTGCCACTTGTATCCTTGAAGTAGCGTCGTTCCATCTGGCGCGGCGCGAAGCCAACCGTTGGTGCGTGGCGCGTTGTTACCCCAATTGATAGAGCAATATAGCTCGCCCTTTTGGTAGTCGATCTCCATCAAACGACTCTTTTCGCAAACGTATTTTCCAACCACCTCTGCCAACCCTCCTCTTTTCTTAAACGTGACGGGTATCTTGTCGAGTTGCAACGCAACGACCTGGCCATCTTCGCGCTGGATTGTCAGGGCTGTCTTACTCGTTGGCTGCCAAAATACAAATTTGTTTTCGCCGACGTAACGTATCTCGCCAACGCTGCGTCGCGATTTCTCTCTCCAGAAGATGACTGCAACGAGCGTGTTTCTCTCGGGCAAAATCGTAATGCGTTCGCCGCTTTCTCCGTCATACCAACCCAGAAGTTCTTGGCGTTGTTCTTCGGTGAGTTGTTTCATTGAATCGTCGGTCCCGCCCGCTGCCGTACCAGCGTTTTCATGACCGGTACCATCGCTAGCAGTTCCATCAAAACGAGCTGTCGATCGTGGCGAAAATGCGTTCTCTTTATCCTTGAGCAGTTCTCGATGAGGTCGTGATTGCGCATATCCCAGATCAATCAAGCGCAGGTGGCCATTTCCTGGCAGGGCGAGCCATTTTCCGTCGGATGTCCGGCTCTGCAACTTCTCGAAATCGGGAAGCTCATTCGGTTGCTTCAGCAAACGTCTAGACTTCAAATCCCAGGCGATTATCTTGCCGCTGCGATTGACTCCGTAGAGCTTCTCCTCGTCCGCGTCAAACGCGGCCCTCGCGATCCAAGATTGTGCGGGCTCCTTTAGCCTGTACTCGACGATTGCATCTATTGGATTCCATAACTTGATCGTTCTGTCGTGGCCGCCGGACAAAATCATTTTCCCGTCTTCGCTACATACAAGCCCCTCGATTCGATTTTCATGCCCGTTTAACGTGATCAACTCCTCTCCCGAAACGACATCCCATAGTTTCAGCGTGCTTGGGCCCGCGCTGTCGTTCGCGGTGACCAAACGTTTTTCGCCTGCGAATGCAACTCGCCGCGCGTGGTCGTGAGCGAAGGACTGCCGCATCTCTCCGTCATCGGTATTCCAAAGCCTTACAACACCCAATGATACGGTAGCAATGGCTGCACCATCACGACTGAAAGCAACGTCGACTACCGGATACGGATGATCGGCTAACGTGAGCTTGACTTCACCATCGGTAGGGTCCCAGATTTTGGCGGTCTTGTCGGAGCTGCCCGACGCAAGCAACCGACTATCGGGACTGAACGCCAACCCATAAACAAAACGCTCATGTTTATCGAAAGTGAGAAGCGGCTGTCCCGAATCAGCCTCCCAAACGTCGACCACACTACCGCCCGCTGCGATCAATCGGCCATCGGGACTAAATACAATCTCCCGGACGGTTGAGTCGGTGTTCGATTGTAGCTCGAGTAACTTTTCACCTGAAGTTGTGTCCCAAATCTGAATCGTTTTCTCCAATCCACAGCAGGCTACCTTCGTTCCATCCGAACTCAGCGCGACGGAGGAACCCGATCTGCCACGTTCGGCCGGAATGCTTAGCGTCTTCTGGGATGTTTGCAGGTCCCAAATTCCAACCTCAGCGTGGGTTCCTGCGCTCACGATCAATCCTTCTTTCTGAGACAACGCGAATCCAAAGACAGGTCCGTGTGTTTCGATCGACTTCAGTTCATCGGTCACTCCCAGATCCCAAAACTTCAGCGTGCAATCACGGCTAGCCGAAACCAGTACTTTTCCCGTGGGGCTATAGGTGACGCCCCGAACCCAATCCTGATGACCCGTCAAAGTGCGAATCAGCTTCCCCGTTTTGCTGTCCCAAATCTTGATAGTTCTATCGGCACTGGTTGTCGCCACAGTTTTTCCGTCGGGGCTGTATGCAGCGTCCAACAGGAATTTCGTATGTCCGCGAAGAGTGTGCAGTTGGCGACCGCTTTCACGATCCCAAATGATCGCAGTTTGACCTCGATCACCAGCGGATAGTATACGATTGCCGTCGGGTGAAAACGCGACGCTCGGCACATGGAAGTCATGGCCGTCGAGCTTGCTTTGCTGTTTTCCGCTATCCAGATCCCACAAAATGATTTCCATCCCTGAAGACGCGAGCGTTTTTCCGTCAGGGCTGAAAGCCACGTCATGGACGTGGTTGCGGTGGCCGACAAGCGTATGAATGGTCTGATTTGTCTCCGCGTCCCAAACCTTAACCATGCCCTTGTGCAATACCTTGTATCCTCCACGCTTTCGTGCCTCAGCGTCCGATTCTAGTCTTGACCCCGAAGCAATCATGTTTCCATCTGGGCTGAACGCTACCGAGGTCACGAACGCAGGGTGATCTGAATAAGTCATCCTGTGTTCGCCGGTCTGAGTGTTCCATAACTTCACGGTTCGATCCGAGCTTCCTGATGCTAAAACATTGCCATCGGGGGAAAACGCTAAAGAAGACACCTCGGATTTATGAGCCTTGATGACTCGGAGTTCTTCACCGCTGCGAGCGTTCCAAATTCGGATTTCTCCACCTTCATCAGCGGACGCAATCGTCGACCCTTCTGGACTCAGGGCGACAGAGTTGACACTCCGAAGATGTCCGTACAACGTCAAATAACCTCCTGTGCATTTCTGCTTCGCGAAATTCCATTCCAAGTCGCGAAACTTCTCGGGGATCTTCGCTAGAGCTTCAAGTGCCCGATCGTGGCGATTGTCATTCAGCCTTGCCATCGCCAAGAAAAAATTCGCACGAGCTAGGTTCGCGTCTGCCTCATGCCGAGCGAGGACCAACTCATCTGAGTTCTGTTGTATCTGTCCGTTTTCTTTTCCCTTAACCTTTCCATCAGGGTTTGCAGCAAACACTAACGAGGCGGAACCTGCAATTCCAGAAACCAACAAGACCCATAGGGCAGCGGCGCGTGTCGCGAACAACCCGGTTGTCCACGCAACATCGCCTGCCTGAGACACGGGCTCGAACCGTCGAGGTTCGACGACGTTTGCCCGAAGCGCAATCGCATTGTGTGCAATGCGGTCATCACAAGTTCCAATCATCGCCCAGTCCCCATATAGCGAAAGCGTGGATTGTTCACATCGCATGCAGACGAAATCAGCCCGCATTACTTATGTACCAAACCAGCGCACCAGCGCTGGACTGGAACTAGGTACGATAGTGGAGTCGAGCGACGTATTCAAATGCGCTGCATCCGCGACGTAAGAGGCTTTCGAAATACTAGAAACACTAAACGTGCTGCGGGGCGAGTCGATGGGCGCAGTGCCGATTGAGCCTTAGATGGGTAAAATCAAACCCGAAATACCCTCGTGGCTGAGTAACCGGCGGAAGGGGCGCCGTCGGCTAACTGAACATTGCGGCACATGCAGCGTTTGTTCATTGTTGTCAAGCTATGTGTAAATACGAGGCTGGAATCGCATCGTGGTCAATGCTTCGCCAACCGCGACCAGAGTGCTTAAGAATTCAATCGCGGCGTCGGTATTGCGCGCATCAAGTGGATCCAACACGGCCGCGTTACAGTGCCGTTAAATCCAGCTGTCCACCGAAGGGGCATCGCGCTGCCACCATTATCAAGAAGACGAAGAAAAGAATCTTGATTCACACAAGGCAACAAATGCGGCCGAGAGGACTCGAACCTCCACGGGATTAACTCCCACTAGGCCCTC
>CAXBGS010000014.1:0-183930 GCA_963975425.1 uncultured Pirellulaceae bacterium | reverse complement strand
TCGACCAAGTCCATCGCCGCCAGAGAGATCGTTGAAAGGATATCCTCGACCACCAAAAAGTCAGTCGGCAGCGCCCCGGCGTTGAACGGGGCGTCGTTGACGGCATCGATATCAACGTCGATCGTCCCGATCAGGATATCCGTTCCGCCACCGGTCCCGTTATTACCGCCGTCGTTGATTGTCACGGTCAATTCGGCCGCGCCATCTCCGCTGGCATCGAGCACACCGATATAACCAAGGTTGGTTGCGACGTTCAGATAGGCGTTCAGTTCCGAAAGCGTACCGACCAAGTTCAATTCGCCGGTGCCGCTGCCGGTGATGTCGACCGAAACATCCCCAGCGGCTTGCAGCAAGCCTGAATCAAGCTGCAGGGTTAACGTCAAATCGTCGCCACCCGCATCCACATCCGTCAAGTTGATCGCCGCCAGTGAAATCGTGGACAGGACGTCTTCGACCACCGCCAGGCTGCTCGGTAAGGTTCCCGAGTCGAAGGGATCATCGTTCACCCCGGAGATATCGACGTTGATGGTCCCCAGTACGATGTCGGTACCACCACCGGTTCCGGTACCACCACCATCGTTGAGCGTGACCGTCACGGTGGCCGCATCATTACCACTGTCATTCAAGTCGCCCAAGAAGCCGAGGTTCGTCGCGACATCAAGGTAAGCGTTCAATTCAGTCAGCGTGCCGACGAGTTCAACTTCGGCCGATCCGTCACCGAAAATCTCAACCGACGGGCTCGCGACTGCATCGATCACGCCTGTGTCCACCGTCAGCGTCAGCGTCAAGTCGCTGCCGCCGGCGTCCACATCGACCAAGTCCATCGCCGCCAGAGAGATCGTTGAAAGGATATCCTCGACCACCACAAAGTCAGTCGGCAGTGTCCCGGCGTTGAACGGGGCGTCGTTGACTCCTGCCAAATCGATGTTGACCAGACCTAGATCCACCACAAGCCCGCCATCCGTGACCGAGACAGAGAGCTGGTCGACGTTGTCTCCGAACGCATCTAGGATGCCGAGGTATGTGATGCTGCCGATGGAATCCAAGTACTCGTTCAATTCTTCCGGGGAACCGCCAACAGTCAGTACGTCAGTTCCTGAACCGGAAATCGTAATTCCATCGGCAGGAGTTGCGGAAAGTTGCGCGCCGCCCACGGACTCGATCGTAAGTTCCAAATCATCTCCATCGGGATCACTCAATTCAATCAAATCTAGCGTGACGGTGGAGCTTTCATCCTCGATACCATCGTACTCGCCGGGGAGTGTTCCTTCGTTGGTTGGTGCATCTGGAATTCCGACAATGTCAACGTTCACGGTCCCTAGACCGACGGATAAAAGTCCGTCCGAGACCGAGACAACGAGCTGATCGACATCGTTGCCAAACGCATCGGAAGCCCCCAAGTACTGAAGGTTCGACGCCGTCTCTAGATAGGAATTCAGGTCGTCGATCTCGCCGACCAATTCGAGCGTGCCGGTTGAATTCCCGCTGATGCTAACGCCTGCGGAAGCCGCCCCACTGAGCGTCCCCTCGACGGCCGCAATTCGCAGAGTCAACACGTCCAGGTCTGGATCATTCAAATAGACCGAACTTAAATCAACGTCTGAACCCGAGTCTTCCACCGCGGTCATATCACTTGGCAACGACCCCGCGTTCGATGGCGGGTCGGTAGCCTCGGTGATATCGACATTAACTGTGCCTAAATTAATATCCGGACCACCATCAGAGACCAATACCGTCAATAGGTCGGCATCATCGCCGAACGAATCCATCGCACTCAAATACTCAAGGACATCGGGCACCTGCAAGAAGGCATTGATGTCATCTGCTTGCCCCGCAAGCGAAAGTGTAGCGGTTCCGCTACCGCCGACACTGACTTGCGGAGTCGCGTTTGCAAACAACGTCCCATCCATTGCGTCGATCGATAGCGTTACCGACTGGCCATCAGGTTCCTCAAGTTCAAGTGCACCTATATCGATCGCTGAGCGAGCATCCTCGACGACAACGACATCACCAGGTAGTGCTCCGAGGTTTACGGGCGGGTCCGGCGTATTGGTGATGTCAACCAGGATAGTTCCTAACGCAACCGCTGGCCCTTCGTCGGATACCGAAACGCTGATCTCATCGGCCGTGTCGCCCTGAACATTTTCGTTGCCGGTGTATCCGACATTCAAAGCGTTATCAAAGTAGCTGTTGAGATCGTCGACATCACCTTGAACACTAAGCGTGTCAGTTCCCGACCCATTGACTGTGATATTGGGTGCCGCAGCTCCACTCAGCGTCCCATTATTCGATTGAATTGTGACGATCAGTTCGACGCTATCTGGATCGCTTAGTGTGATACCGCTTAGATCAATGTTTGTTTCCGTCTCTTCAACCGCGGTGACCGATAGCGGCAGCGATCCCATGAACTGTGGTTCGTCGTTGGTAGGAACAATGACGATCGTAAAAGTATCGGAAGCCGGCATCGTTCCATCTTCGCCTCCGTCACGAACAGAAAATTCGAATGAATCAACAGGCGATTCGCTGCCTTGATGCACGTATAGGATTTCGCCGTTTTCGAGCTCAGCCTGGTCAAAGGAAAGAATAGGTACACCAGGTTCTATCTGACGCACTAAATAGCCGTGCATTGGAGCCATGGTGACATCTAAGATCAATTCCTCGCCACTATCGTCAGGGTCGCGAATCTCAAGAACATCAGGTGAAAGCAAGGTGACTTGACCTTCCTGGACCGCCATGCCCAAATTTGTCACAATCTCGGGCTGATTGTTGGACCCTGAAAGTGCCAACCTTGCGGACGCGCGCGTAACGACCCCACCGCTATCAACAACGCGGAAAGTGATCTCATCGACGAGAGATTCACCGGGTTTTAATGACTGAATTGCATCACTGGTGCGGGGATCAAATGCAAAAGCACCATTAAAAAAGATGTCGACTTCGGCCCCGAGCATACTCACCGGCGTATGGCTTTGAACGGTTATCTCACCGCCTTCGGGATCCGATGCATTGGCTAGAACCCCTGGATTGGCATGGACGATCAGGTCTAGATCGGCGCCTGGGTTTGCAACGATTTCAGTTTCACCAACGATCGGGGCAAGGTCGTTCAGCCCGGCAATATTACGAGTATCAATGATTCCGCCGGGGCTGAATGGATGACGAACAAACACGTCCTCAACATCCGACCCACCAGTCGGCCCCATTAAATCAACTTCGCCTCGCCCCGTCAGGTTCAGAAAGTAGGTATCGACGGCGAGGGGCAATCGATCCTCTAGTTGTTGCGTCAACAAGCGACGAAAGTGTCGTAGGCGTCGAGATCGTCTTGTTTGTTTTGAAAACATGAATTACCCCATCCGTGGAAGCACAACTACACGCGATCACCGAAGAGATGCGCGAGCCGTTGTGCCACATACTTCCCTAAAATTGAATTGTGATATCTGCCGCCAGCGTGATTTGGCTTGCGTCGGTCCGGTCTCCGTAGGCGCGTATCGAACTGTCGCCCCCAGGAACGTCTGGGTTCCCACGAGAATCGGACCGATCCCAACGAAGCTCTGGGCGCACCGTTACATTTGGAAAAATGCGGTGCTGAGAACCGATCGTCAGGCCCAAAAAGTTCCCGCCTAGCAACACGTCGCCACCGGGTTCGAAACGAACTGGTGTTCCGATTCGACTATCATCGCGGTCCTGAAACCAATCGATTCGTACGCCTGCGGTGTGTCCAGGCGCCAGTTCGCACAATAAGTATTGCGCAATCCCAAACCATTTAGCCGAATCAAACCCGATCACTGCGGATCCCAGATCGACGACGGCAATCGCGTCACGCTGATAGCCTAACGTCCCGTCGGCGACATAGAAAATCGAATCCGACAACCGCCGCTTGTAAATGACATGGATGGAGTTACGAATGTCCGCCTGAGCAACTCCATCGGACAAAGTGTTCTTCAAGTCCTCGCCGGTCAGCAGCAGTACCTGCAAAAAATCGTCGGCATGGCCACCGTCATAGCGCAAGCCAAACTGCAAATTCCATGAACCGGCATCATTGGACCATGAGTCCCAACCCTGGCTAAAACCCGTGATCGCGGTCAAACGTGAGTCGAACTGATAGGATGCGGAAACACCGGTAAAGGTAAAGGGTGTTCCGTAGGAGAACACATAAGAGTGCGAGTAGAACGGATTTTCACCTGCCACCACCGATTCGAAACCCGCCTCGGAATAGAAGTGGCCCAGCTTCACCTGCAGCGACTGATCACCACCGGATTCGATCGTCCCAAATAACTGTGGGACCGCAATGCCGTAGTGTTCCGTATCTGAGTTCCACTTTCGCCCACGATTCTTATGACGTTCAAGTCCGGATACCGAGATAAATTGAGAATCGTATCCATAATTCAAATCGACTTGTGAGCGAAACCGCCACGACGAACGCGTCAGCCAATGGTGCTCAGCCGAAATATAGAGTTGGTTGAGAAGATATTGGTTCGCTCGATCGTTAAACACGACGGGACGGTTCAAGCCGTTGGCTGGCTGGTTTGGATTTCCGGTGAAACCCTGTGTCAAAGCCCCGTGCAGATCCCAACCGCGATCGCCCGATGCCGAAGAGCCATTCACGGTCTCGCTGACATTCCGCGTGACCGATTCTCGATCGGTTGATGCCACTGTCGCATGACGATAAGTACCTGCGTCGGTGGCCAACTCCGCATTATCAGCCCGCGATTCCTCAGCATCCGGCGCACTCCAGCCATACTCCTGCCAAGCATCGTGACCCGGTGGACCAACTGAGTTTTCCTCTGCATACGCGCTCGACATCAGCAGCATGACCACTGAGCACCGTAGCGCACGCAGAACGGACTGCGTTAACATATTTTCTGCCCCATACGTTTCGTCTGAACCGACGACGTCAAAGTAATTTGCTGATTAGTTTATTGTCTCACGACTCATTTGAGGTGGAATGTTTCATCTGGACGTTGGTGCACATCATTGCTAGAAACCCCAATCACTGCTTCTTAGAAAGAACAGAGTGACCGTGTCAAGCGAGTTGTTCACCCCACGAACAGAAAAACGAAGATCGGCAAACAGAATAGTACCGCAATGCACATATTCACCGGCTACGATCAAGAGTGACATCGCAAGAAAGGGCAAACCGTCGCCGGCGATTCACGAGCGACAGTAACTATTCCGGCCGCGAATGAGCAAACGATCGCGCCGATTCCGTTTGGCAGCCGACGATTGCCGGAGCCTCCTGAACCAGCGATTCGTCTTCCAGTGCCGCAACCATGAACAAGGCGAAATCAATGCGCCGGGTCAGGTTGCTCTCCAGCACAGGGTCTCCCACATGTCGGCTCCACACGGGCAGCCCTTGGCTTTCCCCTTCTTCCAAGTCACTGCCGCGAACGACCGTCCACCGCTTGTCACTTACAAAGATTTGCTCACACGCCTCCACTTGATCGTTCAGGTCGACCACTCGAATGAACCGGGCAAGCGATCCGAAGACCTTCAGCAGCGCTTTGAATTTCCAACTGTAAATATCCTGGCCGTCGCGACTGATGTGCCACCCGCAAGAAAAGATCAGACGTGCGTTGGGCTGAGAAAAATCCAACACGGCTTGCGCGGTACCCGACGAATAGTTCCGAACGCCCCAGGGAACCAAAACCGTCAGAACACCGTCGCAACCGGCAACGGCTTGCCGAATCACTTCGCGATCGTTGGTCGCGCCAGGCAACAGCGTGATTTGATCCTTCAATTCATCCAGTTTGCCAATGCTTTGCGGGCGACAGACACCGATGACTTCGTATCCGCGATCAAGCGCATGCTGCACCATGTATCGCCCAAGCTTTCCCGACGCACCGATCACACAAATCTTTTTCATCTCTTGTTCATCAAATCTATTCGTCGTTGGCCAAATCGCTCTCCATAAGAGAGTCTTGCCGAAAGTGACCTTGGCCACCACTTGCTGGCACCTTCGTCGGCAGAAGGTCGCCAGTGAAGACCGATTTTTTCAGATGCGGCAAAACGTGAACTCTACGATCTGCGTCGGTTGCGCCGCCCAGTGCAATGCAGGGTTGGCTGTTTTTTCGATCGCTCGTGAAAACCGCTTTAGCGGCAAATGCACGACCAGTTCATCCTGATCAAACGGGTAGGGTTCGATCGACGCGCGTCCGGCGTCAATGGGCGAGACCGATAGATCGACACGGTTATGCCAGTTTGATGTCGGCACGTCATGAAACGTGACGGCGTGCTGCCCTGGACCACCGCGGCGACCGTCATCGCCCGGAATCAGCCCCGAACACATCCACAGCGACAGGCTGTCGAGGACTTGCAGCAACCGGACGTGAGGCCATAAATGATCCGGCTGCATCCAATGAGAAGTTGCAGGGTCATCGAGAACTGGTTTCATCAAACGTTGTTGCAACTGACGTAACTCGGCGAGAAACGATTCCGCCTGCTGCAATGCCTGCCCATCGAGCGGTGCCCTTTCGGTCGAAAATAACGGATGCGCGAACGCCGGATCGTTTTCTTCGTCCGCGCGCTGTGCATACAACCAATAGGCATGCCAACTCATCAACAAACTGGCATAGGGATGAGTGTCCGCGAATCTTGGAACGCCCCACCGCCAGCGATCCATCGAAGCTTGCTGGTCGCCCAACACATCGGTCAAATCGAGCGGCAAACCATCGATGCCATCGAATTCCGGTGCAGCCTCCCATTCCCACCAGCCGTTGTCGTGATTCGCGATTGCAAAAACAACTTCGGCGCGCAACCGCTCGGCATCAGGCGAATGGGCAAAGTTTCCGGGTGCCAGCAAATCCGAGTTTCCCCAGTGCGCCGCCAGATAACCAGCGACAGCGCCGTGATCGGGCTGAGTGACGCACCAGATCTCACCATTGCAATTCGTTTTCAACATCTCCAACCCTCGCTAAGCTTGTGACTCCAGGTGCATCAGCATTTGTTTTAGTAACGTGCCCAATTGCTTTTGATCTTTTTTTGTCAGGCCGCTGACCGCATCGTCCGCTTCCTTGAAACGCACCGCAATTGCTTCGTCGATTACCTTAAGACCTTGTCCGGTCAGCTCGACCAACAAGGATCGTCGATCACTGGGCGATGGTTTCCGTCGGACCAATCCCATCTCTTCCAACTTGTCGATCCGATTGGTCATCGCACCCGATGAAAGCATGACGGACTGCATCAAATCCGAAGGAGTCATCGCATAGGGCGCCCCTTGGCGACGGAGCGTGGCAAGAAGATCGAAGCCCCAGATCGCGATCCCAAAGGGTTCGACAGATTGATTGACTCGGCGGTCCAAGTACCGCGAAATCCGCAGGATTCTGCCGACGACAGCCATCGACCTTCCATCCAAGTCGGGTCGTTCCGATTTTCACTGTTTGATTAGCGTATCGACAACATCTTTATCCATACGAATCAGCACCTGAACATGCGTCCCGAGTGATCAAATCAACGGCTGTCCGTCAGCCAGAGAATCCCTGACGCGTCGACAGCGGCAGTGACCATGTTCAACTCTACGCGACACTTACTTTTACATCAAGATACTTTACACAAAGACAATTAGACCGCAGGGGCCGTTCCCTGGCCTGCGATCCGAGCTGATAGTCGCTAGTTTTTGCTGAACCGGCTCGCCAGCAAATCACGAAGCGATAGAGCGTCCAGCGGCGAGGCGTTGCCAAAAATCAAATCGTCGCCGTCCTCACCGAACAACCAATCGTCGCCACTTCCACCGAAAATCACATCGTGGTCGGTCTCGTTCACCACCGGAACGTCGGCATTGCCCACGCCATCGGTAACGGTGTCATCACCCTGCGGTTCCGAATCGTCAACAACGACAGCCGGCGTGTCCGTATTTGGCGTTTCTGATTCAATCGGGTCGTCAACGATGACATCCGTCGGAAGTGGAACTTCATCAAAGGTGTGACCGGCATCCGATGGGTCCGAATCAACTTCATCGGCCACCGCTTCGCCCACGACCGGGTCTGCCACCACGTCGGCGTCATCAACGTTTACATCCACATCAGCGCTGGGCGACGAATCAGCGTTGGACGACGAACCATCGTTGGGCGACGAATCATCGTTGGGCGACGAATCATCGCTAGGGTCGACGGCAACACAGACGTCCATATCATCCTGCGGAACTGGCAACGGATCGACGGCATCATCGACGGGGGTGACCGGTTCGTCTGGCAGTTCATCAACAGGACTCACGGGGTCAGCGGCATCATCCGTGTTGCCATCGGGATCATCCGCGGTGTCGCCATCGGCACTCGAACCGGTATCGCCGGTGGTGTCATCGATGGGTGACAAATCGCTCGGGATATCAACCACGTCGGACACGTCTTCGTTTGCCGGATCTTCACTCGTCGCTTCATCGACCGATGAATCGCCTGTCGGTGTATCATCCGTCGGTGTATCCGGTTCATCGGACATATCATCCGAGATCGCGTGGAACACAAAATTGTCGCCAGGGCCGGCCAGGATGGTGTCGTCACCGCCGCCGCCGAGCACGACATCGTCTCCCATACCGGCGACCAGCAGATCGTTTCCGGTACCGCCCATTAGCATGTCATTCCCGTTTCCGCCGCGGGCGATCACGGGAATGGACGAATCATTGACAAGTACGTCGTCACCGTCGCCTGCATCGAAGACAATGCGGCCGATTTCATCAACCGCAAACGCTTCAGTTTTCTGTTTAAGCAGCTCGCCGGCATCGTCATAGCTAGAAATCGAAACATGAACTTGATCGGAATCGACATAGACCTCCGCCACGTCATTGTTTTCGCTTCCTTGAATCGACAACACCGAATCGGACAATCCAAAGTCGGCCGCCATCAGTTTCCGAGACTCCAACTGCTGAACGGAAAGCCGCTCTCGCGAGGTTCTCGATCGGCGCGACTTCTTCGCTGAACGTTTCATAGCAATTTCCTTTTTTTGCACGAAAGAAACATAAATCAACAGACGTCGCCAGACGCAGAGATCGTGCCAATCGGAATAACCCATCGGCGAAGTGCGCATTCCCTCGCCAATCACCGCATGTCGACAAGAATGGCTGCAGAGGATTTTGAAATCCTTACACCGCATTTGAAATCGACTGTTAAAACACACAGTGAAACGCAAGGTGAAACGCACCAGGAAGTTTTAAAACTTCAGTTCGCATGCGAACTTGACGGGCATTCATGGGCCTCGCCTATCTGCTATCTTGGCGGCATGAGCACACACGACAAGGATTCCCGCCACGCCGTTTCTCGTCCGACATCGGCCGACGTTACCAAAGACAAGACGACGAACAACTCAGCAACAATCCAAACAACCAATATTGAAAGGTTCGGCGGTGCCGCGGGCAGCGGTGTTTGCCCGGTCTGCTTAGGTCGCACGCTGTTCGAAATCCGCGGCAAGTTGCAATGTGCTCGCTGTCACACGATTTGTGAAACTTGCTGCGAAGGCGGTCGTTGCTGAACCGGGTAGAAAATCGATTGCCCAATCAAAATCGCGAATCGCATTGACAATGCTTTGTCGGTCAAAACCGCAATCGAACGAAAGCGTCGGCCGACGAACGCGAAACGGAAACCCACTGCTGCCAAGCGAGTGCAACAGAGAGTCGCATAAGAACACGTCTAAAAAACAGAAATGGAACATTGATGATAATCATAGCCGCGATGTCAGAGAATCGCGTGATCGGCAGTGGCGACGGGATGCCTTGGAATGTTCCCGAAGAATACGAACAGTACTTGAATTTTGTCGATGGAAATACTGTCGTCATGGGGCGCAGAACGTACGAAGTCTTTGGGAAAGACTTGCCCAAGGACACCCATGCCGTCGTGCTCTCGCGCCGTGCCACATTCGATGGAACCACTTCGGCCGCCTCGTTTGACGACGCGATCGACGAGGCCGCAAAGTTCGGCACGCCCGTGTTTATTGCCGGAGGCGGATTCGTGTACGAGCAAGCAATCCCGGTCGTCGACGAGATGTACTTGAGCACGATCAAGGGCGAATACCAAGGCGACGTCTACTTTCCCAAATTTGATGCGGATCTCTGGCACGTCGCCGAAACACGCAATGAAACGAACTTCGTGTTTCATAAGTATCGAAGGAGAAAATCGGTCGAAAGCCGGTGAGCCGCGATACAACTGACGTGACGCTGCAGTGCGGCAGGCCTCAATACTCACTTGCGAACCGTGCGAGTTCGCGTGGGCCCTGCCGGCAACACCGAGAGCATTTCAAATAAATCAGAGTGCCGGTGCCAATGTCACGTCTTGCCCGCGAGCGATAGTCGGGGCTAGTGCCCCGAGCTTTGTCGCCGATCGTGACGAACCCTCGATCGCAGTACCGATGGCGGCCAACAATTCTTCGCCCTGGTAAGGCTTCCTTAAAAAGAATCTCGCGCCGCCATCGAGGGCGGCCGTTTGGTCGATCAGGCTGGCAGAGAGCATCACCACTGGAATGTCACGCGTTACCGCGTTGCCCTTGAGATCCGCAAGCACTTCGAGGCCGCTTTTCTTGCACATGCGGACATCCAGCACGACTGCATCGGGCAACGTCTGGACAGCCGATTGATAACCGGCCTCGCCATCGGTTTCGAAAAGGGTGTCGTAACCCGATGCGCGTAGACGTAAATTGGTTCCGCGAACGATATCTTCATCGTCGTCGATCAACAAGACTCTCTTTTTCATTCTTGACTCCCTCGGATAGTTCCGCAGCTATAAACTCGGGCATACGCGTTACTCTCACGCGAGCGCTACTCTCACGCGAACGCTCGCGTCCGCGATTGGGCGACGGCCGTACCCATCAATTCAGGCAATCAAATGTGATGCAGCCAAGTTGAATATGCCGCGGCAGTATTCGCGATGGTCATCATCAATTCCCCAACATTCTGCCAGTGACATATCGATATCCGGCAGCATGCCAAACGGTCGGTTTCTGTTGCATGCCGAAAGCTCTTTATGAATCCGATCAAAATACGAATCCAATTCGGAACGCGGTTCCGGAAGCACGATGATCCAACGCTGCGGTTCGAGCCGAAACACGAGATCGTTCTTGCGCAAACAGTAGCTTAAAAAGGCATCGACATCATCATCGATACCGATGGCGTGATCGACTGGGATGGTAGCCTCGATGACCGACACGAATTTACTCGTATCTTCTTCACCAAGTCGTCTGAGTCGATTGACATAGCGATCCATCACCTCAAGCGGGTCCGCCAGCGGCAGTGTGAACGAAAACGTGCTGCCTTCACCCGGCGTGCTCTCGACATCCATCGCACCGAAATTTAAGTCGACCAGTTCTTTGGCGATATTCAGCCCCAGGCCGAATCCCTTTGTACTGCTGCGGATACTTTGCCCCACTTGTTGAAAGCGGCGAAAGATTGCCGACAAACTTTCGCTGTCGATTCCGGGGCCGTTGTCCGAAATCCAAACACGAACCTCTCCGGCATCGAAATTGGCTGCCGCGCCGATTTCCACAACGCCTGGATCGCCACAAAACTTGATCGCGTTAATCGCGAGATTGGTGATCACGCGTCCGGCTTTTTCGGCATCGCAATATACCTCAGGCAATCCCGGTTCAATCTGCCACTGCAACTTCACATTCTTGATGTTCGCTTTTCGTTGGATCGAATCCAGTACGTGCTGGGTGATCTCATCGACGCGACAATTCTTGCGCCATGCGCCAAGCATCCCGGCCTCCAGTTTGCTGATATCAAGCATGTCGTCGACCATGGTATTCAAATCATTGGCACGATCTTCCGCCACGTTCAGCAAACGCTTCTGCTCATCGTTTACTTCCCCGACAAGTCCTTCTCGGATCAGCGACACATACTCTTTAACGACCGTCAGTGGCGTGCGAAATTCATGCGAAACGTTGTCAACAAACTCATGGGCTTGGTCAAACAGCTTGGCGAGTTTTATGTTCTTCTTTTTCAACAAGTCGCGCTGCGTGCGAACCTCGGACAAGAGATCATGAATTTGCGAACTATATTCGTGCCTTTGGATTGCGTGCCGAATCACACGTTTAAGTCCGCTGGGAGTTATCTCGTCTTTGAGCAGATAATCTTCCGCTCCGCAACCAAGCAGCTCGGACTCGAAACAACCGTCGTTGAGACCGGTGAGTACGACGATGGGCGTGTGAGATGCATGGCGTCGGATACTTTCGACCGTTTCACGCCCCTGTGAATCGGGCAGCGAAATGTCGGAAAGCACGAGGTCGAATCGCTCGTCCCGCAACTTGGTGATACCACCGGTCATGGTGGGTTCCCAGCAGAGATCGACGCTTAGCCCAGACCGTCGTAACGATCTCCGAACCATTTCAAGGTCGGTCGAATCGTCCTCGATCAGCAGAACTCGCACTTGATCTTTATTCATCTGCCCATGCCTTATTGCTCATATGACGTTGCAAATCACATCACGACGAGAATCGCCGTGACTCTTATGCAGAAGTAATTCGCAACACTTTGGGCAGCCAAGACGGTTGGCATGTACATATTCAGACACTGGTTTTCACCAGTGATCATTCGCTGCCCATCGAAAAGAATTGCCCCTGATGCTAGAGACCCGTTTCGCCGTCAAGTGAGGGCGATACGAGCTATAGCATTCGAAACATAGGACAAAATTAGACGCCGATGCCGACAATCGCGGCAGAATTTTGCAAACAGAACCGCCCAAACCAGTGCCAATTCGTACAGGCACCCGATTAGGTTGCATCACCGCCCGAAGCGACCGGCAACAGCGAATGCGTCGATAAAACACGGACTAATTCGACCGATGAGGCAACATTCAATTTCTTTAAGATGTTGCTTCGGTGTACGTCGACGGTATTGGTACCCATGTCGAGTTGTTTGCCGATTTGCTTGCTGGCAAGGCCTTGTACTACCAAGGGCAACACTTCTGATTCTCGCTTCGTTAGCAAGCCGAGCCGATCGCGTATGACTCGCTGTTCATCCAATTCAGATCGACGTGCCGCATCCTTTGCAATCGCTTCGCCGATCCGCTGGATAAGCTGTCGATGATCAACTGGTTTGGCCAGAAAGTCGATTGCACCGTGCCGCATCACATGCGCAACTTTGGGCACGTTTCCATGTGCGGAAATAACGATAAAGGGATGCGATCCGCCTTTTTCCACCAGTGCTTGATAGAGATCCACGACCTCGAATCCAGGGGTCTGAAAATCAAGGACCAAGCATCCCGGTTGTGACGGTTGGTAGGCGTCAATGAACTTTTGCGGGCAACCAAACGCATTCACGTGATACCCCGCTGCGGAAACAATCACACACAAGGCGCTGCGGTAGTCGTCGTCGTCTTCGACAATAAAGACAACTGGTTGCGTCGGATTCCCACCATCGCCACCGCCAGGATTCGGTCCAACCATCTGATTCCTACTTCACGGGTCGTGGGAAGTGTTGCGGTTATTTTTCGGAATCGGATCGTTCCGCCCGAGCCGGTTCGCCGGCACTTAAAAACGGGGCTATCGTCGTGGGTACTTTAAACGCAAAAACGGATCGATGCGGAGCGAACGCCTCCGTTTGCACCTCGCAATCCTGCATTCGGAACCACAAACAACTTAGATCACCCGTTTTCGCTTCCGCTAAAGAATCCTTAATCTTTCATCGTTTTGCTCGCCGGAGCAGTCGATTGGATTGTACACATCAATAACCGAACATCGAAAGCGAGATCAGCCGTTTGACGTGTTTTCAAGGGCGGGCCCCAGCATGCAATGGTGGCGTCCGGACCGCCGGCGGGGCCGGATCCATGAACCGAACACGGAGGCAACGCAAGCGAGTGGTGACGGAATCGACCGGTGTTTTCGCGTCGATTTCGCACGGCGATCGACTGTAAAAACCGCTGCGGGGGGAACAATCTTATCTAGGACGTTCGCATCCTTAATGCGAAGGATGCAAATCGCGTTCATTACTTCTTTTCTTTAAGACGAAGACTTCTCCATGAAAACCAAGAAGAATCACTCTGCGATCCGAATCCGTCGCGACAGTAAGTCGAGCACGACCCGTCGGTCGTCTCGGCCAACCATTTTGTGCATCGATGATGATCCTGAAATTGTCAACGCGATCGAGCTGGTGATGGGCGGATTCCAAGTTGAATTGATTTGCAGATTCAACGGAGAGCAGGGCATCTGGAGCAGCATCTGCGAAAAGCCGGATCTCATTATCACCGACTGGTTGATGCCGCACGGCGACGGCGAAGAGTTGGTCTCGACACTCAAACGAAATCAGGACACGGCAAACGTCCCCATTATCGTTTTGTCATGTCTCGGTGGCGAAAAGTTGCGCCACCGACTGCAAAGCATGGGCGTTTCCGGTTTCGTCCAAAAACCTGTTCGACATGACCGTCTTTTGTCAGAGATTCGTCAACACATCACGTTGGCACCACGAAATCGTGCGACCGACAACGACTGATTCACACCAATCAAACGACAACAGATTACGAAAGCACAGAACATGTCACAGACAACCACACAAATCAGTGGCACGCTTTTACAGCGAACCATCCTGCTAGCCGACGACGACCAAGACATTCGATCCTTGCTAACGCTTCGATGCAGCAAAATCGAAGGGTTCGATTGCGCCATCGTGGCTGTCGAAGATGCATTGACCGCGCTGAGCTGCGCCGACATGTCGCCTCCCGACTTGATCATGATGGACGTCGAAATGCCGGGCAGCGGTCTGGCGGCATGTGAGATGCTTGTTCATGACGAAAGAGTGTCGCACATTCCGGTGATCATCCTGACCGGACGCAAAGATAGTGCGACGATCCAGCGATGCAGATCGCTGGGCGCCCATTACGTGCACAAGTCACCCGATGCTTGGTCAAACCTGGAACCCATCATTCGAAAAGAGTTGTCCAACAAGACGGAAAAACACACGGTCGAAACTCGACAATTCTGTGCATGGTAGCCGGTGGCTTCGGGAGGCTTCGACCTCGGCTTGACGTTTCAAATCTAGATTGCCAATAGAATCATGAACCAACTTCAATTTCTTGTCATCGACGATGATATCGAGTTCACCGAACTGATCCGAATCAAATTGGAATCCTGGGGACACGCGGTGACGGTGGCGAACAATTGGCTGACCGCAATTTTCAAAGCTGACCGAATCAGGTTTGATTGCATGCTGGTCGACGTCGATATGCCGACCGGAAACGGGCTGACCGCATGCCGAGACCTCTCCACCGATCCGCAGTTCTGTGCGATCAAGAAAGTTTTCATCACGGGAAAGTCTGACCTCGAAACCAAGCAACGGTGCCATGACCTAAACGCGGCATACGTCCACAAATCAAAAGACCTGTTTCTTAATTTACGAACCGCCATCGATAGTATCGGCGAGATGACGCCCGTATTGACCGATGGTTAACGCGACAAGTGAAATACTAGTGAGGGTCTTGCAGATAGCCGAACAGATCGCGTATCTCGGTCTCACTGAGTTGCTCGATCAAGCCGGTCGGCATGATCGATACGTTTGACGTTTTTCTTGCCTCGACTTCTTCCGTCGGGATAGCGATTCGTTCCTTAGCGGTTTGGATGGTGATCGATTCGCCATTTTCGGTTTCGATCAACCCGTTGATCACACGCCCATCGGCCAGCTGCATGATTTCCATTTGATAGTCTTTGGAAACGCTTGCGCTAGGATCAACGATATTTTCCAACATGTAGTCCAGGTTCGCTCGTTGGGAACCGGTGATGTCGGGACCGACCTTTCCGCCAAGACCAAAAAACGTATGACAATTGGCACAGTGCTGGGTAAAGAGTTGCTTTCCGCGGGAGATATCCGCCTGAGCGATCACATCGGGTGTTAGCCACTTTTTTATTGACGCGATTTTGTCGCTCAGTTGCTCGGGCGTGTCGCGCACTTCGCCCCAGACGCGGACGAGCCTGGCCGTTGTCGGCGCGTCGTTGAAAGTCCGAATTTGCCTGGCCGAGTATGCGGTCATATCGGCGGCGGCGATGCGTCCCGATTCGATGGCATCGAGCAATCGATTGGCCCAGTCTTTTCGAGACGACAACACATCCAGCGCGACTTGTTTATCCGTCGGGGACATCAATCCGTATTGATCGATGACGACGTCTGCTGTCGGTGGACTGCTATAGACCGCCAGTCCGCGAAGGGCAGCCGTTCGAACCTCAGGATCGGCCACCAGGCGCAGCAGGTCGTCGTCAAAGCCCTTCACTCGTTTCATGACGAGCGCATCGACGGCTCGTTTCCGGTCAAAAACGTCCGCCGTCTGATCGTGACAGAGTCGGCGGAGCGAGTTTAAAGCATCCTGATCACCTAGCGCAACGGCAAGACGAACGGTCATCTCGCGCACCGACTCGTCATCGACCGTGGATAGACGCCGGTAGGTTTCGGCCCAGTTTGGTGAGATCGGTAACCGACGCCTACCTTCGATTCCCTCGAGAATTCCCGTCAACGCGTCGCGCACGGCGGATAGATCGCGAGTTTGGCCCACGGCGTCAATAAGGCGTTGGAAACCGTCGCTGTTTGCATCATTTGACGCGATGCGGCGAGACATATTGATGCGAACTCGCGAGATCGACGCGGCTGTGGCGAGGCGAAGATAACGCGACAGATCATCGTCGATCAATGGCTCGATCCCGTACCAGATCATCAAGGGCAAGTTCTGGTCCGGGTTATCCTCGGCGCGACCGGCCAACGCTTCGGCGAGCGGCCAACGATATCGTGGCGTCAAACGCTGGAGGGCGCTAGCCAGGCTTAGACGCACCAGGGGTGATTCGCCGCCAGATGCAAGTTGAACCAATCGCTCGGCAATGATTGGCAAGGGGTCGCCGGATTCACACGCCAGCGTTACGGCCCACGCGCGGACGTCTTCGCTTTCATGGCCGAGCGCCGCCAACAGAAAGGAATCGTCGATTCCATCAATGACTTTCAGCGCCCATAAAGCTCGCAATTTTCTTGTCACATCGGGGTGCTGATGAAAAACATTCGCCAAACGTTCCTTAACCTCGGGCATCCCGTCGCCGGCGGCCGACCGTTCTTGCAGCAACCGCCGTGCATGACGCACGAACCAGTCATTCTTGTGAAGCTGTAGTTCGGCAAGCTCTCGATTCGACTTGGACGTCACATCGACCGGCGGCGTCTTGTGAGTGCCATAGGTCAAACGATAAATCCGTCCGGTCTCTCGCCGTGTGTTTTCTTTGCTGTGACATTCGCCGGTGTCCGACCAATCGCTGACATAGATTTCGCCAGCCGGTCCGTAATCCAACGTCACCCCCATGAACCAAGGGTCTTTGGCCCGCATCAGATCGGCGCCGTGTGATGCGACATAACCAGAACCACTTCGGCGTGGCAGATCATTATTGATGCGGCGCCCATGCGTGTTGTTGGTGAACAGAGTGTTGCGATAGGAATCGGGAAATGCATCGCCTAGATAAACCATCGCCCCACAGTGCGCGTGACCTCCGCCGGCATGGTCTTCACGATCACTGCCAATGTCCGTGCGAACGTTACTGAGCCCAGTGAAGTGCAAATGGTCGGCGATCGTTTCAATGCGTTGGTAGGCATAACGACTGCTATCGCGGCCACGCCAGGGTTCGTAGTGTGCGCCCTGAATCACCTGAAAGAGATGCGGATTGACGCAGTTAAAGATGAATGCGTGCCCGTAATCGTTCCAATCGATTCCCCAAGGATTCGTTGTGCCGTCGGCGTACGGTTCCCACACGTGTCGAACCGGATGGTATCGGTAGACGCCGCCGTCAAAGCGAACTCGATCGTCCTCTGGCGTCCCCGGCTTTCCGATCATCGACCAGTTTGTGCGGCCATGCGTTCCGTACAACCAACCATCGGGTCCCCATGCAAATCCGTTGGCCAAGTTGTGTGCATTCGCGTGATTGCCGAAACCGTCCAGCAAAACTTGCGGCTCGCCATCGGGAACATCATCACCGTCGCGATCGGGAATGAAATACAAACTTGGCGGTGACATGACCCAAGCGCCACCGAAACCGACTTCGATCCCGGTGACGTAATTCAATTTGTCATAGAAGACCGTGCGTTTGTCATGGCTGCCGTCACCATCGGAATCTTCCAGAATGATGATGCGGTCACCGCCGCCGGCTCCGTGCACCGGATACTGATAAGCTTCGGCCACCCACAGTCGACTGCGATCGTCGATGCAAAACCCGATCGGTTGCTTGACGTCAGGCTCGGCCGCAAAGACTGACACCTCGACCCCGGGCGGAACCTGCATCGTCGCCGCGGCATGTTCGGCAGGCAGCGGCAAATCCGCATCTTGGCCGTTTACGACCGACGTGCCACAAACCAGCCCAAAGAGAAAACAGAATACAGATTTCACGTTAGCTCGATTTAGTGTTCGCGTGAGTTCATGCCGGCGACGAATCGTCACTCGTGTCGCTCAAGTATTTCACGAATTGCTGATCATCGATGTTACGACCGCTGATGACCGCGACAATGTCGCCGTCGCCCCGCAAGTCTATTTTACCACTCAGTAAAGACGCGATCGTGATCGCACCGGATGGCTCGATCCGCAATCCGTGATGACAATAGACCCACCGCATTGCATCGATGGTCTTCGCATCAGCAATTGTCAACGATTGCGTCACGTATCGACGAAGAATCGGCCAATTGTGCTCGCCCACATCATACGACAGCAGCCCGTCGCAAATGCTGGTCGGCAACTCGATCGACACCCTTTGTCCGGATGCGAGTGACTGAGCAAAATCGTCGGCACCGTCCGGTTCGACGGCGATCATTTTCGCCTCTGGAAAGGAATCCGCGATCGACAACAGATGCCCCGACATCAGCCCGCCACCACTGACGCCACAGACGAAATGCGAAAGACGACGGCCTAGGCTGTCCAGCGCGCCGGTGATCTCTAGACCTCCCACACCATTGCCCGCAATGACATGGTTGTCGTCGTAGGGTGAAGCCATGACCGCGTCTGCCTCTTGTGCGATCTTTTCGGCCAGCCGATTGCGCTCGCCTGTGACATGGTCGTTAGCGATGTCATACGTTTCAATTTCGGCGCCAAAAAATCGCGTTAAATTGAACTTCACTTGCGGCGCGTTATCGGGCATGACGATGATCGCCCGCTTTCCGAACTGCTTGCACGCGAATGACAAACCGGACGCAAAATTCCCTGATGAATGCGCGGTCACCGCGCGGTCGCCAATCCGATCACGGTTCTGATGGACCCAGTTCAGTGCCCCCATGACCTTGAAGGACCCGGTCGGTGTCCATCCATAATCTTTTAGCCATACGCAGCGTCCCGGCGCCAGCCCGAGCTCTTGTTCCAAAGCGTAGGATCGAATCAGCGGTGCGGGTGAGAGGTATTCGCGGATTCGTGGCTCGGCCGCCCGTACATCTTGCACCGTTGCCAAGGTCGTTTCTGTCGCCATGCGTTTTTCACCATCGATTGCAAAAAGCGAAATCGTTTCAAACGACTTCAGTCATAAATTTTCAGTTTGGTTTCTTATGCCGCACCACGACGGCTGATCGTCCTGCCCGTTGCAAGTCACGGTGCGTGCCCCGGATGCAGCCATGCATCGCGACGGATTCAGCAGCATGGGCCAACACTGCGGGTCACAGGCGACACCGGGCGGCACGATCGATACTGCACATTGCGATCAAATGCATGTCGCTGCAAAGTGGTTTGTTACCATCCCTTTGGCCGCCAACCAGTCTCGTCGTAAAAGTTTACACTAGCGAGCCCCTCGTCAAAGAATCACGGCCTAATTCTTGACACAGATCGTGCCCACGGTCGTCACGAATGAACCGTTTCGGTTGATCCCGCGTTGCCACGAGACGTGTTGGCGATTGTTGCTGCAACAATTCGCCGCACAACAATTATCAAACCGGTCCAGGATCGAACACGTTCAATCCACTAACCTTTATCGACGGGGCGCACCGATGGCTCTCTTGTATCGATCGAAGAAGCATGGCTGACGGGGAAGAACTCAACCCGAGA
Organism: uncultured Pirellulaceae bacterium; assembly: GCA_963975425.1. Classification (GTDB taxonomy): domain Bacteria; phylum Planctomycetota; class Planctomycetia; order Pirellulales; family Pirellulaceae; genus CAXBGS01. The sequence continues at coordinate 163,996 of CAXBGS010000014.1, read as the reverse complement.
AAGCGAACACGGCTCGACGGCAAATCCAATGAAGTCGCAGCCGGCACACCAGCATCACGCGTATCTTGGTGCCTCGAGATTCGATGAGATTTCCGGATCGAATGCCCCTGCTGGCCAAGGCGCCGGCGACTTCACCCCCAACCCTAACCCCGCCGCGAAACTGACTTGATGAGCCCCACGGAAATCCTGAGCCAGCTGATTGCGATTCCGAGCGTCAACCCAATGGGACGCGATCTGGCCGGTGATATCTATTTCGAATCAAGGCTAAGCGATTGGTTGGTGCAATATTTTAAAACGCTTGGCGCGGATCACGAGCGGATCGAAGTTGCCGAAGGCCGCGCGAACGTGATTGCAAGATTCGATCCGAGTCACGCGTCACGCACACTGTTGCTGGACGCTCATCAGGACACGGTTCCCGTCGACGGCATGACGATCGATCCTTTCCACGCGAAGATCCGCGACGGACGGATGTACGGTCGGGGCTCTTGTGATGTGAAAGGCGGAATGGCGGCAATGCTCCATGCGTTCGGCCGACTCTTCACCGAGGGGACCAATTCGAAAACAAGCATCGTCCTGTCTTGCTCTTGCGATGAAGAGGCGACGACGATTGGCGTGCAAGATTTGGTCCGCTACTGGCAACCTGGCACACAACGGTCACGATTGTTGACCTCGCGGCCCGATGGTGCCGTCATCGCCGAACCGACGGAACTACAGGCCGTCGTGGCGCACCGCGGCGTGGTTCGATTCCGAGTTCACACACATGGGGTAGCCGTACACAGCAGCGAACCGGATCGAGGCAAGAACGCGATCTACGACATGGCAAGTGTCTTGTCCGAAATACAAGCCGTGGCAACGTCGCTGCCCCAATCGAGACCTCCGCATCCGCTGTGCGGTCCCGCGACGATCAGTGTGGGGCGAATCGAAGGCGGCACGAGCGTGAATATTGTGCCGGCGCATTGCCAGATTGAGATCGATCGCCGCATCATTCCCGGCGAAGATCCGCGAGAGGTGTTTGAATCGCTCGCAAGTCGATTGCAGGCTGCCGGCAAGGATGTCACGTGCGATGATCCTTGGGTCAGCAGTCCTGCGCTGCCGGATGAGAATAATGCCTGGATTGCCGACGCTATCTTGGCGAAGGTCAGCGAAGTCACGGAGCCAAAAAACCGAATCGGAGTGGCTTACTGCACGCACGCATCGCCAATCAGCGATGCCGGTGTCCCGTCGATCGTTTTCGGACCTGGTTCGATCGCGCAAGCCCACACGAAAGACGAATACATCGATATCGATTCGCTCGACACCGCCGCCGAAGTGTATTTTCGAGTGTGTTCGGATGAATCCAGTTGGGAAGGGTAATTGAACTTGAGTGACCCAAGACAGACTCGACTCGGTGTTGTCGGACTCGGCAATTTTGGAATACTGCATGCCGAAACGATTGAGCGACTCGCCGATTGTCAGCTTGCCGTGGTGGTTGATCGTGACGAAGCCAAGCTGGCATCCGCCAAAGATCGCTGGCCCGGCACCCAGACGCATACCGATTTAGGACAGGCGATCGAATCTTGGGGTACATCGAGTCCACACGCGGTCGACGGATGGATTGTGGCGACCACATCGAATTCACACATTGCGGTCGCAAGACAGATCCTTGCCGCCGGCGGAAGCGTCTTGATCGAAAAGCCGTTGGCAGAATCTGTTGCAGACGCCGAGTCGATTTCCGAACAAGTCCGGCCCGATTCATCCAACGTGATGTTGGGTCACATTGTCCTGTTCGGCAGCGAATTTCGATCGTTAAAAAACGAATCGAAACATCGATCGGCGATTCAATTCATCGACGCGGTCCGGCATCGACCGCGGTCCACCATGGATGCTTTTCCCGGTGAAAGCCCTTTCCATCTGACCATGGTGCACGATTTGTATTGCGTCCAGACGTTGATGGATCGTGCCGAACCGACCGAAATCACGGCACAGGTTCATCATGATTCCCAGGGTCGCATCGATTTGGCGATTGCGCACATGCGTTGGCAAAACGGAGCGATTGCGTCGCTGACGGCATCGTTCCTGACGCCGCCGGGCATGCCCGCCGATGGCTTTGACCGTATCGAAGTTTTTGGTCAGGACTGGACGGCGCGTGTCAGTCCGAACCCCCGCCCGTTGGAACTATGGGACGACGCTGCACGACACCCGATGACACTTGAAATCGATGAAGCATCCGCGACCGGAATGCTCGCGGAAGAACTGAGATGCTTTTGCCGCGTCCTGCGAAAGGAATCTGAAGTTCCGATAGGTGCGACGTACGCCGACGGGTTACAAATCCAACGTTGGCTAAAAAGACTGAGTGGTACGTGAACACACCCGAGCGATTGATAGTTACACTGTCACCGAGTGGGTCGTTTCGCATGTGAAATCCATCAAGCGATCACACCCAAGCCCACCTGCGTCTGGTTTTCTTTCGACCAGAAAAACCGAAACCTACCTGCAAACGTCGCCTAACCGGGGTGAGACAACAAGTTTATGGATGCGCCATTCGATTTCACATCCAACTTCGGCACCATCGATTGGGTCATCGTTACGGTTTATCTTTCCGGTACCGTTATCCTTGGTATCTTTGCAAACCGTTACATCAAGGATATGGCCGACTATATGGTCGCGGGACGATCGTTGAAATCGTTCATCGCGATTGCGACGATGTTGGGTTCGGAAATCGGTTTGGTGACCGTCATGTACACGTCGCAGAAAGGCGTGGTCGGCGGGTTCGCAGCATTTCACATGGGGCTGGCCGCCGGTTTGACATGCTTATTGGTGGGCATGACGGGATTCATTGTCGTCCCGCTGCGGCGAAGCGGCGTGATGACGATTCCAGGATTTTACGAACAACGTTACGGGCGTGGTGTACGCATTCTCGGTGGCGCCGTTCTGTCGATCGCGGGCATCCTGAACATGGGCGTCTATCTCAAGGCAGGCGGCATCTTTGTGACCGAGCTGACCGGAATGTCCGATCCGGTCATGGTCAATTGGGTGATGTCGGCACTCATCGGCCTGGTGCTGGTCTACACGATCTTGGGCGGTATGGTTTCGGTGGTGATCACCGACTATGTGCAGTTCGTCGTGTTGTCATTCGGCATGTTGTTTGTATGCCTGTATGCGGTTTATCAGCTCGGCTGGCAGCCGGTTGTTGATACCGTCAAGAATGTGCACGGGCCGGCCGGGTTTGATCCGTTCGATCAAGGCGGATTCGGCATCTCTTATGTGATTTGGATGCTGTTTACGTTCGGCATTGTGTCTTGCGCGATTTGGCCGACTGCGGTCATGCGAGTGTTGGCGGCCAAAGACGAAAACGTCGTGCGCCGTCTTTACCAGTGGTCGTCGATCGGGTTCATGACGCGCTTTATCATCCCACAGTTTTTGGGAATTTGTGCATTGACTTGGCTTTGGCAGATCGGCCCCGAGACAGGTTACTTTGCCGAGGATGGTGTCCTGACCGGTGAGGCGAACGAAACCTTCAAAGCCATGCCACGTTTTCTGGCGTGGATATTGCCGACCGGCATCATCGGTATCATTGCGGCCGGCATGTTAGCAGCGTTCATGTCAACGCATGACAGTTATCTGCTGTGCTGGGCGACCAGCATTGTCGAAGACGTGATCAATCCATCGATGGGCGGCAATCTATCAATGAAAAGCCGATTGTTGATGTCACGAATTTTGATCTTCTTGATCGGCGTATTCCTGTTGGTTTGGAGTATTTGGTATCCGCTGAAGCAGGACATGCTGGATTATCTTGCCGTCAGCGCGTCGATCTATTTCACCGGTGCGTTCGCGCTTCTGTTTCTCGGTCTGTATTGGCGTCCGGCAAGTCGTGCGGGGGCGTATGCCGCGCTGATCACAGGATTGATCGCGGTCGTCGGGCTGACACCCGTTCGCGAAGCCCTTCACTTGAGTAACGAAGACTTGGGAGTCCAGCTAACCGAAGCGCACATCGGACTTGGAACGATCTTGCTCGCCTTGGTTGTGATGGTCGTGGTCTCGCTGCTGGTGCCAGACCCGCAAAAAAATGAAACGATGGAGGTGAGCTGATGGATGCATGGGCGACATTTTGGGGTTGGTTCCTGATCGCGGTGCTCGTGGTATTCGGACTGCTGTCGATCGCGATCACCATCGGTGGGTTCTTTGACGTGAAGTCACTGTTTTCATCAATTGAGCAACAGCACGACGAAGAGGCGCCATAGCATTTGCGATGCGAATGGCCCATTTTTTCTAGCGCCCGAACTGGAATTATCTGGTTAAAGCGGCGTTCTGCGCCTGTCCTGGTCGTTTCTGCCGCGTTTTCTGCGGCAGACAGACGAGCCCGGTGACCTACAATGGTCCAATAGACGTGGCCGCGTCGTGTCGCATCCCGTCTGATCGCGACCGGTCTCAATGGGCGTCACCGCGCGGGCGGCGCTAGATCCATTCCTTTTCGACTTTTGCCGAGTTGCCGCTTGTCCTTTCAAGCTTTCACGATCGAGTGCCAAACCTGCGCCAGTCGGCTGAACGTGACCGACCCGTCGGTCGTTGGCACCATTGTGGCGTGTCCGAAATGTGGATCGATGGTGCAAGTCGACCGCCCATCACCACAAGTCGCACTGGGCACCGCCGATGTCGATAGCCAGGCGATCACACAAGACGCGATCCAACCGCCCGACGGATCCGTCGACTCGTCTATGACCGACGGTTCGGGCGGAGAACGTTTCCTGCACTCGGATTCGGTTCCAGAACCGGAGACCGATGGCGGCGGCCCCGCGGCGAATCAAGCATGGCAAAGCGAGCAAACACAACGGTCGCGTCAAATCGGTTTCGTGGTTGCATTGTCGATCGGTTCGCTGATCATCGCACTTTTGATCTTCGGTTTGTTCGTCCGTTCTTGGAGCGACAAGACCGCCGACGCGGTTGCTCAGGATTCCATCGCAACTGCAATCGATGAAAATCTCGATTCTTCAGAGCCCACGATCGGTGATGGTGCCAAAGACGTTGACACGGCAGACTCGGCCGGCAACGAACCTTCGACAGATGCGCCTTCTCCGCCAGAAACGACGGATGCCATCAGCCCGATGGTTGACCGCGACGCGACAAAAACCCTTGACAGTCCGGCCGACCTCGCGACCGTCGACGACACCGGAACGCCGATCGTCGATTCGTCTGAAATCCCCGCGGACTTGATGCCAGAATCGCCTTTGATCATTCCGTCAAAGGATGCATCAAAGGAAGCAGAGAGAAATGCAAATCGTGACTCATCCGGCCTGCGAAATCTGCCGCCGGGACTGGCCGAGTTCACCAATCTGATCGACTTGGCCAACGACGGTGGAATTCGCAAACCAACGCTGGCAGCGCCACCATCGATGGACGAGACCCAAATCGAAGGCCCGGCGGAGGAATCCATCGACCCGATGATGATCGCCACACCGCCGCCGCCGATCAACATGAAACGCGGGCTCGCGATCCAGATGGCGCTCGCGCCGACCGATGAACAAGGATACCCGCTGGCCGATTTAGTCTTGCTGATTAGTCAAGTGACCGGCATTCCGATTCAACTGGATTGGGTTTCTTTCGACGTTGCCAACATCGACGTGCGGATTCCGGTCAAGACAAGCAAGGGTTGGAAAAACACATCACAAATCCTGGACGAAATTGCAAACATCATCGGTGCAGAAATCGACCAACGAGAGTCGCTTATTTTTGTGACGCTCGCCGATGAAACGATCGATGCGCCGCTGCGGTCGATCCTTGCACTGGACGATTTCGGCGACGGTCGTGACTCTGCGGCAGTCGTTATCGGCGAGTTTCTTGGCGTCGAAGCAAAAAAAGATACTAACGACCGTATCGCGCCAGGTCCGTCTCGATCCGAACAGCAACTGGCGGCAATTAGTGTTGAGACGCTGCGAAAAATGCGTGGACTCGCTGCAATCATGTCCGACGAACGGTTATCGCGTTGGTCTCAGTCCGCCGAACAACGACCCGAAAGCTGGAACCCACTGTCGGGCGTCAAGAGCGGACCGCAGTATGATGCCCCCGTGGCGATTGCCGAAGTGCTTCGCCGCGTCGCCCGAGAGAACAATGCCAGTTGTATCGTCAATTGGCACGACGCCCGGCGACGGCGCGTGTCACCGGAACAACTGACGTTGCCCTTTGCCGGTACCGATGGCGGTCAGCAATTGGCAAGCATGCTGGAACCGTTTGGCATGCAGATACGCAAGGTCGACAAGAACCATTGGTGGGTGGGGACAGCGGCCACATACGATCGCTTGCCGCTGGTCATTTGGACGCAACCGCTTGGCGAAACCCGCGAAGCCTTCACACGCCAGATCCGCAACATCATGGCGGGGGCCGATGAGGATTCGTTTCGCATGGCAATCGATCCCGTTAGCGACCGTGCCATGCTGTTGTTGCCACGCTTTATCGTCCGACAGTTGCCCTCAATCCAAGCGAATCTGGCGGTCAAGTAGCGCCGTTCAATTCAAACTTTGGCGAACGACCGATTCGCTGTCGTCTAGAAAGAATGCGTCAAATTCGGCGCCGTCTTGTGCCGTTCCTTCCAGGTCGAATTCGTCGGCGATTAGATTGCCGATGAACGCCTGAATCCGATTCGCACCGTCGGGCAATGCGTGATGCGTGGCCACTTCGCTGGCAAAGTTTATCAGATCATAAACGCGCGCTTTGCTCGGCAAAATCCGTCGCCGCTTGTCGCTAAGTGCCTCTAAGTTGGCCAGTCCGTATAACTCACTGATGTTGCCGGCGAGACTTCGAAAACGTCCCATCAACCCTTTTGATGTCGTTTGTCCTTCGCGTTGAATTCGTTCAAGCGTTGCGCCAAATTGCAGACATTCATGAACGGACGCCCACGAACTTTGACTTGATTGAAACCGTTGACGCAGTGCGGCATAGCCTTCGCCGTTGTCGAATGATTCCAGGGCGCGGCCGATGCAATGATCCATATGTTTGCCGACAGGGATATCACTTCGGAAGGCTCGCGTGTAGCCGATCATGCCGTTACTGCAGACTAAACGCATCAATGACAAGAACAGTCGAGGATGCCCGTAGCCGTCGACCGGTGTCTCCATGCAGAAACGGTCCCGAAACTGGTCGCCGCCGATCGCGAACTCGCGTGAACCGCCACGAGGTGCGTGCGTGCTGGTGACCAATCCGTCGTGATATCGTACGTCACTGCCGCCGTACCGCTGTATCAAATCCTTGATTTCGTCAAAGCGAATCACCGGCTTGTCGGGATTGGTGACAGCCAATAATGACGACGTCGCGATCTTGCTGGACCTATTCGATCGACGAAACGACTCGTGTGCAATGCAGTATCGAAACGTATCGTTTTTGTTTCTTTCGCTGATCCGTTGAAACACTTCTTCGGGCGAGAAATAGCGAAACACGTTTTCGGCAATTCCAAATCTCGTGAAGAAAGACCGCCAAAAACGACGCGTCGCGACCACGGGTTGACCGCAAATCTCGAGATTCTTGAGTGTGACACGTCCGTTCTGCGTTCGCACTACCTCACGGACGGCAAGATCATCGACGGTGGCAAAGCCATAGACAAATTTTTCGGTTTGGGTTTGTGTTTCGACGGTGCTCACAATCAGGTTCCTTGAATAAGAGCGAATCACGGCTAGAAAGAAACTCCCTGGTCCGCGGCGCATGCGCTGACAACGATTCAAGGGAGTGGAGATTTGCATGCGACAATGGTTGATGGTCGCAAGACGAGCCAAGAACTAAGTCTCTCGCTGGTACCAGGCGCCGACCGTTCGAGAGCGGTGAACGGCAACCAACTTTGGCAATTCCACGTCGGCAGCGGCAACGCGACGCCTGGCGATCGAAGTCATCGCGTCCAGGTGTGCATTGACACGGATACTTCGCCATCCCGAATCGGTCCACAAGTACTGCTCAGTCGACATTGCCAAACGCGTCATCGGATACGGTGTCCGCCGACACTGCACGACTTGCTTGACCGGTTCAGAACGACATCGCCGCAGGACACGTCCGGCCATTTGGATCGTGCAACCCTTTCCGCTTGGACGGCAAAACACCGTCTTCAGCTCTGGGCAATCGAAGCCTTCGGTCAGGATCGCCATATTGATCAGGACGTCCAATCGACCATCGGCAAAGTCCTGCAGCTGTCGCTCACGGTTGCTTTTGGCTGTCACGACGGCACTGCGCACGCCGGCCTGCCGAAGCAACAAGAACAGTAATTCGCACTGATCACGGCGGTGGAAAAAGACCAAAGATTTACCCCAACGCTGAGGATCATCGATTAGCAGCTTGGCAATCCGTCGTGGTTCGTATTCTGGAATCGTGTAGTGATGATACGGACTCAGATAACCATCCTGAATCAACGCGGCAATCCCCGCATCGCGGATGACTTGATCGAAACAAAGTTTGATACGGTCGGTACGGTAGGGCGTTGCCGATAATCCCAGCGTCCATTTTGGACGAACTTGGCTGTGTAAATTTGCCATACTGGTCGCCGCGTCATGTTGTGCTTCATCGACGACCAATAAATCGCATGACGGAGGATTCTTGTCAAACATGCTGATCGTCTGCATTCGCACACCGAATCGTCTTGCAACGTTTTCGGCTTGGGCCTGAGCCAATAGGTTGCGGCGCATTGCAACCCAACCAACACGCGCGCCTGTCCAACGTTGCAGCAGCGCGGCGGTCGCTAATCCCATCACCGTCTTGCCGCTGCCCGTCGGACTTTCGATCAAGACGCTTGAGGCGGCCGGCGATACTTGGCGATTGTGTCGCCGAAAAGTCCCGGCGAACATCTGCAACGCGGATTCAATGATCCGAATTTGATACGGCCGAGGGTCCACGTCACAAACGGCGACCATCGCTTGCAGCGCGCCGCTCACCCCACCGATGAACGACTGCAGCCGATCGGGATCGAACAGGCGGCTCGGTTCTGATAAGTGACTCGAGTCGCAAAGGTGACTCGGGTCCGACAAGCGACTCGGGTCCGACGGCGGCACAGAAAGGTTGGCGGTGCAGTTCGCGTTGGCGGCCGACGAGCTAGGGTCGGCGAAATCCGCGGCGGTAACCAAAACATTGTCCACGACACACTCCCTCGAAACGATAATGCGGTTCCATGGGCCTGGGCCGATGCTGGCGGCCAAGGCGATCGAACACTCGTTTGTTCGAACGAAACGCACTATCGAGGCAGCGGGTGACACGTTTGGTCAGCCCTGCGTGAGAAATTTTCAGATTTGCCAGAAACGACAAATCGCTAGAAATTACTTGGCGGCTTTGCTTTCTTTGACCTGCGCTGTGGCAATTCGGCCACCGATGCTCAGCACATCCAGCTCGTCGGTCAGACGTTCGCGGAGGGCTTCGGGTCCGGCGAATCCGACATGGGCCGATTCCACCTTGCCGCTTTTGCCGATCACCAAGGTCAATGGAATCGCATTGGCTGAAAAAGCTTTTGCGATTTCACCTTGCGGGTCCAACAACACGTTTGTCCCCCAGCCCTGTTGGCTCAGAAATCCGCGAACGTGTGAGGGTTCTTCGCCAACGTTGACGGCGTAGAACACGACGTCTTTTGATTTATATTTCTTTGTGACTTCGGCCATGACCGGCATCGCGGTTAAACAGGGCTCGCACCACGTCGCCCAAAAATCGAGGACGACGACTTTGCCGTCCAACTTTTTCGAGGACACTTTTTCTTCTTCCAGTGTGAGACCTGAGAAATCCGGCGCGTCCTTGCCCAGCAGCGGATGCTCGGTAACATCGTCAGCGACGGATTCATAATAGTGTGCCAGCGAGTCGTACTTTGTTGCATCTTTGGATGGTTTGAAATGAAACAAACCATCATCGACTTTGCCAGTCATTCGCCATGCGAGAAAGTCGAAACGAAGTTGATACTGGTATCCCGCTGGCATGGCGACTTGATTGGTTGCCGCCAACATCTGTGTCAAATCAACCAGCAGTCGCAACGGCTTGGGCTCTTCATCCTGCGTCATCCAAAAGTCCCATGACACGCCGTCGTCCTGCACGCCATGCAAGTGAATCGACGGAACCTTGCCTCGAAACTTTGCCCGATCGACGACCTCGACTGACTTCATCGCACCCAAGAACGTCAACGAAGGGTCAACCCCTGCAAGCGAGAGTGCCAACACGGGCTCGGGATATGGCCCCATCGGCAGCGGCAATTCCGATACGGCCTCTTGGGTGTACATCGCATCGGGAAGCTCGTAATAAGACTCCGGGGCTAACGCGACCGTCATACTTTTGCCGTCGTTATAGATCCGAGTGCGCTGGTCCGGTTCCTTTAGATAGATCGTGAATTTATCAGGATGGATCGACGCGATTTGATACGACGACTTACGCGTGTCGATCACTGCACCATTCAAAACCGTTTCTGACGAAAGCTCGACCGTGACGCGCGACACGTCGGCCTTTGCAATCCGCGAGAACAGGGGAACCAGAGCCTGCTTGACATCGTTGCTCAGGACGAATTTAGACTCGGACCGCTTAGCGGACGGCTGTGCCGCGTCGGGTTCATCGGCCGATGTAAACGGACCGGCAAACAAAGCACTTCCGATCAGGGAGGTCAAAAGGACACGACAAAACATGATTCACAATCCGACGACGGAGAAACCGAACTCTCGCGAATCGGATACCAGTGCATCCGATCACGACGCCATCATGATAGAACGTGCCGAGATCAATGAAAGCTGACCGGGCCCAAGATGCTGAGAAAACGTTGGATCGATCACAACGATGTCACGAAACTTAGAACGTTTCGGGGTAGATCACCAACTCGATTCGCCGGTTGGCGGCTCGTCCCGCCGCAGTCCCATTGGATTGGCGAGGATTATTCGCCCCTTGAGCGACGGTGAACAATTGCTGAGCGGGCATGCCCGCACGTCGCGTCAGCATGTCCAGCACCGCGGCTGTCTGTGCCGAAGCCAATTGATGGGTTGTGGCGACTTGCCCGCCATAAATCGCGGCGTTGTCCGTGTAACCTTCGATACCGATGCGCTGTCTGGGAAAGACGCTCCGTAGTTGCGCCGCGATCGGATCAATAGTCAGCGCCGCCTGAGGGTGTAACTGCGCCGTTCCCGGTGCGAACAATTGGTCCGAGGGAATGACAATACGCAAGACGTCGCCATCTCGTTCGACGGGGACACCGCCGAGATTAAGTCGGCTAGCCAGCTGACTGAGATTCGTATTGGGTTGGATCGAAGCGTTCCCGCGAAGCTGCGTCGATGCCTGGAAACCTCGAACACGATTTTCAGCCTGATTGGCAGCGATACTGGCGGACTCAAGACGCGTGGTCGTGTCGGCAAGCTGTTTCCGCACAAGGTTAAGTTCGTCGCGATAAACTTGCGACTTCTGTTCGCTTTGCGCTAACTGGGTGTGCAATTGGCGATTGTTATCGTCGAGCAGTTGTACGCGACGATTCAGTTCGGACAACTGGGCTTCAGTCGGACTCACCGCTGCGGTGGCCGGCGCGCCTTGCCATGCCGTTCCGACGGGCGCCGCCAAGTATGGATTCTGAGTGCATCCCAGCAGCGTCGACAACAGTCCAGCCGCAATGCAAGCCGACCAAGTTGTGGTCCATCGGCATGGTGGGGGCGTCTGTGCTGTCTGGCGTTTATACATGACTGACCGATTCTTAGATCCGGGTCACCTCGGACATGACGCAACGAAACATTGCGTGGGCGATTGCCAAGGACAGTAGGAACTGAAAACATTCCGAATCAAGGTCAGTTTTGCTAAAGTCCGCCAGAAAGCCCGCGAACACTGCTGACACCGTCCAATACTTACTCCGTCCAATGCTGACACTGTCCAATGCTGACACTGTCCAATGCGGACACCGTCATGTCGGCATGATGCAACTGATGCCGGTCAATGCCGCAAACTGACCGCTGGCGTGCCTCGTCGACGCGGAAAACGATTTCTTGCCTCCCACCACCAAAACGGCCGCGATTGGTTTAGCCATGACCTAAAGTTGGCTAGCCGAAACCCTTCATTGCGATCTTGGCGACTTAAGCAGATCAATTGCGGGGCAGGCTGCTTGCCAATGCTTGCAAACGATGTTTTCGTTGCAATCGGAACATCGCGGCAATCGCAACGATGATCACGACTCGCTGGTGTGATTTCGCCGTCGTGGCATTCCAAACCGCAAAGCCACAGAGTTCCAAACCGCTAAGCCACCGAGATTCGAAGTCTTCGTCCGCGGACTCCGATCGAGAATGCCCGCATCGGACCGAGAGCCGAGACCGTCACCATGCCGACCTCCGATCCCTCCTCCGCTGAGCCAACTGTTTTCGGGCCTGCGAAACACCCCAATGCACCGCTTGTGCATCCGGTAGCCGAATTTCCGTCCGTTGCCGTCAACCAGGAATCCGGCACGGCTAGTGAAGAAGTCGGTGCCCCCCGTGAAGAAGCGGCAACCATCAGTGCGGGAACCCCCAGACGGATTGAAACACCTGTGAAGGTTTCCAATCGCAGTTCCGATTCGATCCCCGATGGTTTAGGCCGGTACCAGCGGATTCAAGAGGTCGCGCGTGGCGGTTGTGGAATCGTCGATCGGGTCGTCGACCGAGCTCTGCAGCGCGAAGTAGCGGTCAAGCGTCTGATTGGCGACCAGGGAATCTCGGATCGCTTGCGCCACCAGTTCATGCACGAAGCCCGTGTGACGAGTCAGCTTCAGCATCCGGGAATCGTTCCCGTACACGAACTGGGTGTTGCCGATCACGAGGGTGAACAAGCCGAAGCCTATTATGTGATGAAGTTGCTTGAGGGTGACACATTGCATCAACAGATTCAATCACGGCACAACGAGGCCCGTGCCCGGTGCCGATACAAACCGATCTCGCAGCATCAACTGACCGAAGCGATCACACCGCTGCTTGAAAGATTTATCGATACTTGTGAAGCGGTCGCTTACGCGCACGAGCAGGGAATTATTCACCGCGATCTTAAACCGGCCAACATCATGGTTGGCGAGTTTGGCGAAACCATCGTATTGGACTGGGGACTAGCGTCGAAAATCCAATCCGACGAGCAATCAAAGGCATCGCAGCGTTGGGTCTCTGGTACACCCGCGTACATGTCACCGGAACAAGCGCGCGGTGAGTCCGACCGGCTCGACCAACGCTCTGACATCTATTCGCTCGGCATGATTCTGTACGAAATCGTTGCCGGCAAGAGCCCCTACACCGGACTCGGCACCGACGAAGTGCTCGCGCAGGTCAAGCAAGCCGGCGAGAAGCCTCTGCAATTATCCAAACGGAACGTTGCACCGGCTTTGAATTCGATGATTCAGACGGCGACCAGCTCTGATCGTGATAAGCGTTACGATTCGGCATCCGAACTTGCCGACGATGTGCGACGTTTCATTGCCGGTGCCGCCGTGTCGGTTCATCGCGATTCGATGATCGACCGGATCGTACGGTGGTGCAAACGCAATCGAACGATCGCCACGACCATCGCCGTCAGCACGCTTGTGCTGTTGATCGCATCTTGTCTGTTTGGTGTGGTGATCCACCGAGCCCATCGCGCTGAACTTGCCGCACGGATTGACGCCGAATCCTCGCACCGGTCCGCCGTTGAAAACATGATCGACGCACGTGACGCGGCCGACCAGTGGCTGGTCGGCCTCAGCGGCTCGCTGGATTTTTTCCCCGGCATGGAACCGGTGCGTCATGAACTACTTGAGAAAGCCATCAAGCAGTACCAACGATTGATTGACCAACCGGTCTGGTCGCCACGGGCAATGGAGAAGGGCGTCGAGCATCCTGCCGAATCCGTTGTGTGGCTCGAACGTGCCAAATGCCATTTGCGTCTAGGTGATCTCTTTCGTTTGACCAATGACCCGATCACCGCGATCGCGTATTACGATCAAGCAAACACGATCCTGTCGAACCTGGACGAAACGTCCCCGGACGTGCGGATCGAACAAGTCAACACGTGGATCGGCCAGTTGATGGTCGATGATTCCGCCAAGGCGGTTCAGTCCACAACCGATCGTTACCGGCAACGACTGCGAGACATGCTGCCGACAGAACGATCCGAAAAAATATCAAACGACGTCGCGAAAGCGGCATCCGCATCGGTGCGACTGGAATTGGCCGCTCACCAGCGACATCAACGAGAACAAAAACACACTGCGAGTGTTGCCGACTTGGCGACGGCAACCGAAACGGCACGTTGGCTTGCACGGGTCCGCCAAGAATCTCATCATCACCGACTCTCACACACGGCCCAAACGGAACTTGCCAAATTGTTGGTGAGCAACGGCGATGTGGATGACGCAGTCGACGTCTACCAATCCCTGATATCGGATCTTGGGCAACAGTGGCCTGATGAAGACGAGCACCCCGAACAACTGCAGCGACTCGCGCGCGCTCAGCGCCAACTCGCCGACTTGCTTGCCCGACAGGGCCGGAAACAAGCAGCCATCGCGCGCTATCAAGATTCGATCGATGGCTTGCGGCGCGCCTGGAAACTGCTGGACGCCGACGCGTTCTTTGGCGCCGAACTGGATTCCACCGAACAAGAACTAAGACAACTAGTGACCGGTGAAACCAAGCACGATGACGGCCTAGAGAAAGACGGTCATGATCGAACGAATTAAGATTCGCACACGTCGACGACTCGGGCATTGAATCAGAATGCGCTAGCGGGCTGGTCACGACTGGCGCAGTGCAGGGCCCCCAGTCCCCAAATCAAGTCACGGCAATCGATGCCGATCACATCGGTACCGTAGGCGGCAACCAAATCGCGCAGGATCCCCAGCGCACGATCATCCGATAATTGATGTCCGAAAGTTGGAACCAGCAGACGTGTTCGCGACAGCCACAAGAAATTGCAATAGCTTTCGGGAACGCGCTGGCCGTCAATCTTTCTGGCGGGAGGAATCGGCAGTGAGTGGATCACAGGCTGCGGATCGGTTTGATCAGCCCACCGGACCAATTGGTCGCCAAGTCCCGCCAACAGCGAGTGATTCTCGTCACTGGTATCGTGGCATGCCGCAACAACGATGTTTTGAGGGTCGATAAAACGAGCCAGTTGGTCGATGTGACCATCCGTATCGTCGCCCGCTAGACCACCGTCGAGCCACACGACTTCGCGCAGGCCCAATGATTCGCGCAAACCGCGTTCGATTTCTTCGGTCAAGAGATCTGGGTTTCGCGTCGGAGTGACCAGACACGACTTGGTCGTCAGCAGCCGACCGGTTCCGTCGGTTTCCAGCGCGCCGCCTTCGAGGCAAAGTTCGTTTCGGACGACCGGAATCTGCAGATGCCGGGCAAGACGCGAGGCGACGGCATCATCGTCGTCCCACGGCGGATACTTACCGCCCCACGCGTTGTATCGCCAATCGATCGCTTGCAGACGACAAGCGTCGGCAGTGGGCAAGTCGCTGTGGAAGACAAACGTCGGTCCATAGTCGCGGATCCAACAATCGTTAGTCGGCACATCGAGCCACTGGATGTTCGACCCGCCGAGTTGCCGGGACGCATCGTCATCACGCCGTCCCAAAATCCGAACCGGAGTGTCTTCGGCGATCAGTTGGGCCCAACGGGCAAAGAACGGCGGGATGGCATCGAACCGCGGGGTCGACCGAAGTGCCGAGGCTTGCGATTTCGAGACGACTCGACCCGGCCAGGTATCACGGCTGTGCGGCCAAGCGAGCCAGATCGCCGCTTGCGGCTCCCACTCGGCAGGTAACCGTATCGACGTCACTCGAGCTTGATTTCCTCTTTGACTTTCTGAATAAAGTGCGGAGATTTACCGCCTTTGCTCAGCTCGACCGCTCGTTTCTGAGCTTCTTTTTCTTGGTCGAACTCGAAAACCGCCACGCGTTTGAGGTTCTGGCTGAAGACACCCCAATAGAGTCTTAGCCGGACGTCTGCCGCTGATTTCGACTTACGCTTGCTCGACTTTTTCTTTGCCAAGAGCAGCTTTTCAGCCGCCTCGGCTTCAGCGGCTTTTTCCTTTCGATTGACGACCTTTCGGGCCATGGACGTTTCGCGGGGTTGGTGGCGGTGGAAAGAATTAGACTGATTCGTCGATTGAAACGGTCAAACCGCAGAGAATAACACGGGCTCCCGTATTTTGTCCACGGCGTGTCGACAGTCGGTCGTGCTCGACCGCAGAGAAAGCCGGCGAGAGACGATCGACGTGCCAGGGTCGGCCCGTTTGCAGACAGAATCGCGGCCGAGAGAAGATCGCGGCCCAGAGGAATTGCAGATTGACGCCATCACCGTTTTCAGCGGGTTTCCGCGAGAACCCCATTTGCATTGGCGTTCCCAGGCGCATGCCGTGCCGCAATTCAGCCCCAAGAACCACCGTTCAGCCCCAAGAACCACCGTTCAGCCCAAGGAACCACCGTGGCAGGACGAACCACCGTGGCAGGACGGTCCGTCGGGGCAATACTGGAACCTGATCATCGGAACGTAAAACGATCAGATTCACGGTAAAAACGCGTTTTACACAGCGATTCGGCGGCGCGGGGCTCGCGGCGTCGGGCTTGCGGCGTGGGGGTCAGCAACGGGCGGATTCTCGCGGGCGCATTGAGGGAATACCAAGGGACGAATATTCCCCCGATATTCCCCGGACAAAAAGGATCGCTATTCGCAGGGACGAATCTCGCTTATGCTGTGTTTTTAGATGGCGACGGTATGGAATGCGTTGTTTTGTCTCCCCGGATTTCCTATTCGCGCAAGCGTGAGTGCTTGCGGACGAGTTTTGACTCGCGATTGGGTGCCGCTCGCGTTTCGCATCGCGATACCCTCGGTCCGCCCTTAGGATGAGCCAGGGGCTGTCGGTCGCGTGACTCACAGCCGTCGCCAAAGCCATTGTTGTTTCTATTGGAGAGAAAACACCATGCAGGTAAACGTTTCAGCACGTCACGGAAGTCTTCAAAAAGGCGATCACGCCCTGGTCGAAGAGAAAGCCGGAAAGCTTCGACGTCTTTACGATCGCGTCAACGCCATCGAAGTCACGATTGACCTGGAACACCTTGAAAAGCCGACGGTCGAAATTCGCGTCTCAGCCGAACAAGCGGACGATTGTATCGGGACCGCAGAAGCGACCACGGTGATTGCGGCATTGGATTTGGCGATCCCCAAGGTCGAACAACAACTAAGACGACTGAAGGAAAAGAAGACAGGGCACCGCGCGACTGGAATCAAGCACATGGATGCCCCGGTTGTGGGCGACGAAGACTAACACGATACCTTGGGTCAGTGCTGGCGATTCCGCCAGCACTGCCCGTCGCCAACGCGACCAAGCGGCGGCCCCTCCCGTGGCAAGCATGACATCACCACACCCCTATGCAGGGTCAAGCACGAGGACATTACAGCGAATCGAAAACTTGAAGCAGGCATCGATTTTACATAACAGCAGACATCATCCGGGCACATCATTACCGACTCGATGACCGACCAGTCATCGCCAAACGATCGTGACCGACCAGTGATGGGGTGTATACCACCGGGAAACGCCATGACAGACGAGGCTTCCGGCCGCCGTCGATCACGTGTTTCGGATCGCTGACACCGCTGCGACGGCCAAGCCGGTGGGCACTGCCGAAGGATGATCGACCAATCGCCACAAGATTCACTGTCCATGTCCGGTCGAATGAAATATCATCCGAATGGACATCCACCAATCAAGATTTGAAAAAGCAAGACTTAAGACAAGAGAAATCGGGGCCATTGAAAATTTCTGGTCAGCACACCAGAACGTTGGTCACCGGATCAGATCCGGGGCCATCATCAACCATCACATTTAACACATAACAATTGGCGAATGCTAATCACGCGACGCAACACATAGGGATCGCATCGAAAATGAAGTTTTCTGATTTTATTAACACGAAAGCCATTTGCGCCGAGCTAAAAGCGGCGACAAAGGAAGAGGCGATTCGTGAACTTGTCCAGTCGCTGCTTGATGCCGGCGAATTGGACGCGGATCAATACGACGATATCGTCGCGGCGATCATGAAACGCGAGGAACTTGGCAGCACTGGCATCGGCCGTGGCGTCGCTGTTCCTCACACCAAGCACCCGAGTGTGCAAAAGTTGGTTGGCACCGTCGGTGTCAGCGAAGAGGGAGTCGATTTCGATTCACTCGATGGCGAACGTGTCCAACTGTTCTTTCTATTGGTCAGCCCACCAGAACGTCCCGGCGATCACCTGCGGGCACTCGAAAACATCTCTCGTCAGCTTCGTGACGAAACGTTCTGTCGCTTCTTAAAGCAAAGCAAGACACCAGACGATATCCACCAACTCTTACAAGAAGCTGACGACAACCAGTTTGCTTCCGGCTGATGAGTAATACTCCGCTAACTCGAACCGTCACTGTCTGCAATCCACAGGGGTTGCATGCGCGCCCGGCCGACATGCTTGTCCGGCTGGCGAACCAATTTGAATCCGAGATTCAAATCGGCAAAGACGGCCAGCTCGTTGACTGCAAGAGCATTTTGTCGATTCTGACGCTGGGTGCCGCACAGGGGACGCAGCTGTCCTTGACGGCACTGGGCGGTGATGCGGCGTCAGCGCTGCAGTCGATCAGCGAGTTATTCGAAGCGGGATTTGAAGAAACTAACGAGATCGAAGGGGCGAAGCCCGCGGTGGATTCGTAAGTCCGAACACCGCACAGGTTCTCGCGAGAGCAGTCCGATTCGGCTGCCCTCGGGTTCCCCTATCCACTTACAACGAACGAATCGATGGACCGCTTGACGAACCGTCCGCTGCACCGGCAGCGTGACGGCCGAGCTAGCCGTGTTGGTTGCCGACCAAGCGTTGATCCCCACTGGATCGATGCGGTAACCATCAATTCGCAATGCTTGCTCGGAACAAGTCGATCGAAATCTGTCGACAGACGATGGTCGAACTGCAGGGTATCCCCGTCTCATCGGGAGTCGCCATCGGCCCGGCCTTAGTGCTGGACGCTGATGGTTATCGAATTTCCCGTTGCCTCGTCGCCGCAGAAGATGCGGATGAGGAGTATGCGCGCCTGACCCGAGCGGTCGACGCGGTTTCCGAGCACCTGGAAGCGAATCGCCTGGAAACTTCGGCAGTCGCCGGCGAGCAAACCGGCGATATCTTTGCCGCCCAGCTGCAGATGCTGCACGACCCGCGTTTGCACAGCGAACTGGGCGGACGCATCCGCGAGCAAAACCAGTCGGCCGCTTATGCGGTTAGCCGCGTTCTGAATAACTATGCAGCCGCCCTGCGCCGACTTTCCAACCCACTGTTGGCCGATCGGGCCGAAGATGTCTTGGACATCGAAAAACAATTGTTGCTGCAGTTGGGTGCTGTCGAACGCCAACCGCTGTCGGACTTAAGCGAACCCGTCATCGTGATGTCTCACAGCCTGACGCCCAGCGAGACGGCGAATCTTGACCGCCGTTATGTGCGTGGGTTCTGCACCGAAACGGGCGGCTCCGGTGGACACACGGCGATCGTCGCAAAAGGACTCGAATTACCTGCTGTCGTCGGGATCGGACCATTCATCGATTCGATCGCGAGTTCGACCCAGGTCATTGTCGACGGTGATCGCGGTCGTGTGATCATCGATCCTGACCAAGAGACGCTGCAGAAGTACGAACAACGTCGCGAGCAACGACGGTCACTAACGGCACGACTGGCCGAGCTTCGTGACCTGCCGGCTGAAACTGCCGACGGTGTTCGCATTCGACTCAATGCAAACATCGAATTTCCGCACGAAACCAAGGCCTGTTTAGATCGCGGTGCCGATGGCATCGGACTGTACCGGACCGAATTCTTGTACTTGTCCAGCGCAGAAGAACCCAGCGAAGAGGACCACTACAACGCTTACAGCCAAGTGGTTCGCGAGATGGGCGGCCGCCCCGTCGTACTAAGAACCTTGGACCTGGGCGCCGACAAGATGGGCCATCGTCCGCTTGCCGAGAATGAACACAATCCCTTTCTGGGGCTGCGAAGTATCCGACTTTCGCTGCGAAACCTTGACTTGTTTCGCCCTCAATTGCGAGCCGTCCTGCGAGCCGCCGTGCACGGTGATATTCGGCTGATGTTTCCGCTGATCACCACGATCGCGGAACTAAGACAAGCCAAAATGTTGTTAAAGGTCGTCGCCGAAGACCTGGCCGAAGCCGGTATCCCGCACCGCAGCGACATCCCTGTCGGCATGATGGTCGAAGTGCCCGCCGCGGTCATGATGCTGGATCACTTTGTTCGCGAAGTTGACTTTTTGAGTATCGGAACCAACGATCTGGCCCAGTACACGCTCGCAGTCGATCGCAGCAACGAATACGTCGCAGAACTTTACCAGTCGAGTGACCCATCGGTACTGCGTTTGATCAAACACACCGTTGAAATCGCCGACAGCAGCAACACGCCACTTTCGGTATGCGGGGAAATGAGTAGCAATCCCGGCCGCGCGCTGCTGTTGCTGGGGCTGGGCATTCGCAACTTAAGCGTGCCGCCGTCGGCGCTACCACGCGTTAAAAAGGCGATCCGCAGTGTTTCCATTTCACAGTGTCAAAAAATCGCCGAACGTGTGATGAAACTAGAAGCCGCAAGAGACGTCGACCTGTACTTGCTTGACCGGTTGGGCGCGATCGTGCCCGAGCTAATCGTAGACTAGAGCTATTCCAATCCCAACCAACATGCACGCTGTGACGAACGCCGCATCGAACTCGAACGACGAGACATCGCCGGACCAGCAGATCGCTGGACGACAAAGTGTCAACGATTCGACCAGCGACGCATCGGATGATCGGTCACTAACCAACGCATCTACCACGGGCGAATCTGAAAACCGGGCTCCCGGTACCTCGGACTCAGAGAATCCCGACGCGCAAACGGCTGGTTTGCCAACCGCCGGCCCGCAAGCCGCCGATCCCGAACCGATCCGCATCCGTTACCGCATACGCTTTGCGAAAGTCGATCTGCTGCGGTGGATCAGCCATCGCGACTTGGCGAGACTTTGGGAACGACTGCTCCGTCGTGCCGCTTTAAAACTATCGATGACCGAAGGTTTTCACCCGAAACCGAGAGTCGCTTTTCCGTCCGCCTTGGCGTTGGGCGTTGAGAGCTTGGACGAAGTCGTTGAAATCGAATTAGCCGAGGACCTGTCGGTGACGGAACTGCTTGACCGGCTGTGCAGCGACCGACAACCCGGCCTGGTGATTCATAGCGTCCACCGATTGCCTGACGGTTTTGGCAAAGCACAGCTGCGATCGACCGATTACATCATCTCGATCCCCGATACGGTCGACGTTGATAAAACCAGACAAGCGATCGCGCGCCTGCTTAGCGAACCCACGATTTCGTTCACGCGCAAGAACAAGATCGTCACGGTCAGCGTGCCGGAACAAATCACCGACCTACGCATCGAAGACCGCCAACTCTTTTTGACGCTTGCCGCAAGTGCGACTGCTTCGCTACGTCCCGGCGATGTGCTTGAAAATATTGATGCGGCAAATTGGACAGAGCAGGGGGCTCTGATCACACGAACCAAAGTTGTCTTGCTAAAGGAATTTGAGACTGACGACGCCGAGTGCGTCGCCACTGCCGCCGACAACGACCCTACATCAACCGAACATCGAAACCGTCCGCGTCCATCCGTCGAAGATTCTTCCGGCGGATCAAGCGGGCCTAACACCCGGAAGAGGTGAATGACCATGAGTAAGAAAATGTTGATCAACGTGCTCCAACCCGAGGAGTGCCGCATCGCTGTGCTTGACGACGGTCGCCTAGACGAATTGTATGTCGAGCGCAAGAGCGTCGAAGCCTACGCCGGAAACATCTACCGCGGAAAAATCGTCAATCTTGAACCCAGCATCCAAGCCGCCTTCGTCGATTTTGGCGTCGGGCGCAATGGCTTCTTGCATATCAGCGACGTCGAACCACAGTACTTTCGCGCCGGCGGTTACGACCCCGATGAAATCATGCGCGAATCGGATGAGATGGCGGAAGCGGCCGCCAAGCGCGCACGCGAATCAGGACGCGGCAGCAAGCATGCGTTCAAGGGTGGACGCCCACGCGTCAAACCCCCGATCCAAGAAATTTTTCGCCGTGGCGACGAAGTCCTTGTGCAGGTCATCAAGGAAGGCATCGGCACCAAAGGTCCGACGCTCAGCACGTACATCTCGATCCCCGGACGCTATCTTGTCCTGATGCCGGCACTCGCCCGCGTCGGTGTCAGCCGAAAAATCGAAGACGACGACGACCGTCGCCGCTTGAAACGATGTTTGCTCTCGCTGAATCCGCCCAAGGGCCTTGGATTCATCGTTCGTACCGCCGGCGCCGGTCGCAGCGAGAAAGAGCTTCAACGCGACATGGAATACTTGCTGCGGTTGTGGAAAGCGATCGTCAAGCGAGTCAAAACAACCACCGACCCGGGCGAGATATTCGAAGAGAGTGATCTGATCATTCGAACGATTCGCGACATCTTTAGCGACGAGATCGACCAAATCCTGATCGACCAACCCGAGGCGTACAACAAAGCACGTGACTTCCTGAAAATGGTTATGCCGCGTTTCGTCGACCGGATCAAATTGTTCGAAGGCCGCGAACCGTTGTTCCATAAATACAAGCTGGAAGAAGAGATCATGAAGATCAACCAGCGGCAGGTGGAATTGCCCGATGGCGGATCGATCGTGATCGACCCGACCGAAGCACTCGTCGCGATCGACGTTAACAGCGGCAGCTTCCGTGGTAACACGTCTGCTGAAGAGAACGCATTCAAGTTGAACCTTGCTGCGGCAAAAGAGATCGCCAGACAATTGCGTCTGCGCGACCTCGGCGGTGTGATCGTCAATGACTTCATCGACATGCGAAAAGAGAGTTATCGCCGCAAACTGGAAAAAGCGCTCAAGGAAGCGATGTCATCGGATCGCGCGCGTACCAAAATCTTACGTACCAGTCCGTTTGGCTTGATCGAGATGACGAGGCAACGGATTCGCCCGAGCCTGAAACGCAGCATCTATCAAGACTGTCCTTGCTGCCAGGGACGCGGACTTGTGAAAACCGCCGAGAGCATGTCGATCGAAGTTGTGCGAATGCTGGCCCTGGCGGTCAAAAACGAGCACATCAAACGCGTGACCGTCCGTGTCAACGATGCGGTGGCCGCGCATCTGAACAACAAAAAGCGCCGCAGCGTCATGGAAATGGAAGACGCCGGCGGAATGGCCGTACAGATTCTGGGAAGTGAAGGCTTGTACCCCGAGCATCTGGAAATGGATTGCCGTGATACGCGAGGCGAACGCGTCGAAATCGATTCGTAAAAATCGTTTCACGCTCTGCGGCGATTGCTGAGCAAAGGATACGACGGCGAAGCAAACAACGCCTACGCCGATCAGGCTGGTGTCGGCCAAACAAACGTTCACATCTCGCGTCGCTCGGCGCGAGATGTCGGATTGCAGTCGACGCCACCCGCTGCTTAGAACAATCGATTCAGGCCATTCAGTGCGGCAACGCGATAGGCTTCCGCCATGGTCGGATAGTTGAACGTGGTTTCAACAAAGTACTCCAATGTATTCTGAGCACCCGGCTGGTTCATGATCGCTTGGCCGATGTGCACGATCTCCGAAGCGTTCGCGCCAAAGCAGTGGACACCGAGGATTTCGAGTGTCTCGCGGTGAAACAACAGCTTTAACATTCCGGTCGTCGCCCCGGTGATTTGGGCCCGTGCCAAGCTCTTGAATTGACTGTGCCCCACTTCATAGGGAACGCACTCCGACGTCAGCTCTCGTTCGGTCTTGCCGACGCTGCTGATTTCCGGGCTGGTGTAGATTCCGGTCGGGATGTCATGCAGACGCAGGTTGCCATCTTTTTCGCCCAAGATGTGCATCCCCGCGGCACGGCCCTGTGTGTAGGCCGCACTGGCCAGCGACGGATAGCCGATAACGTCGCCAACTGCGTAAATATTCTCGCGCAACGTCTGAAACTGCTCGTCGACGTTGATTTGGCCTCGCTTGTTAGGATCAATGCCGACGTTTTCCAACCCGAGGTCTTCGGTGTTGCCCGACCGACCGTTGGCCCACAGCAGAATATCTGTTTTGAATTGCTTTCCACTTTTCAATTTCAAAATGACACCGTCGTCGGTACCTTCGATCCCTTCCATCAATTCATTGTGTCGAATGATGACGCCTTGGTCGCGGAGATGGTAAGACAATGCATCGATGATTTCGTCATCCAAGAATTCCAACAACTTGCCGCGTGTGTTGACAAGGTTGATCTTGATGCCCAGATTGCGAAACATCGATGCATACTCACACCCGATCACCCCGGCACCGTAGATGCAAATGGATGCGGGTTTCTCATCCATGTCTAAAATCGAATCGCTGTCGAAAATATTACGGTGCGAAAAATCGACACCTTCTGGATGGTACGGCCGACTGCCGGTCGCGATCACGAAATTCTTAGCAGTGATCCGTTCATCAGCGATCGCAATCGTATGATCATCGACAAAACGTGCCTGACCAAAATAGATCGGCACGTTGTTGCGATCGTAGAAAGACTGACGCATCGTCACTTGCCGCGAAACAATCGCTTGGGTGCCGCGTTTTAATTGCGCAAGACTGGGACTTGTATGAATACCGAGTTCTCGGAAAGTCGGGTTCTTTAACGCATTCGTCGTTTGCGTGATCGCATACCGCAATGACTTGCTGGGGATCGTGCCCCAGTGCGTGCAACCGCCGCCGATTTGTTCGTAACGTTCAGCGATCGCGACCCGCAATCCTCCTTTGGACGCTTGCATGGCGGCTCCCTCGCCACCAGGTCCGCTTCCGATGACGAATAAGTCATAATCAAAGTGGGTGTCATTCATAGTGTGCGCCGACCTTGCGGAAAGATTGAACGAAGATGTTCGAACCGGGATGTATTACGATGTTGCTTGCTTGCGTCCAGACCGATATCCAGTTTGCCAACATTCAGGCCAACCTAGAACGAACGCTTCGATGGATCGAAAGGGCTGCTCAAGACGGTGCCGAACTGGTCGTATTTCCCGAATGTATGCTCAGCGGTTACGCCTACGGCGACCGTGACCATGCGATCCGAAACGCAATGAGCCTAGATGATCCGGCATTTTCAGCAATTGCTCAAGCCGCGGCGAAATACAACCTGCATGTGACGATCGGATTTCTTGAAAAGTCGGATCTCTTGAATTCAGATGCCACGTCTTCGCATGCGTCGTCTCAGCCGTCTTCACGGACATCACTGTTCAATGCGTCCGCATTGATCGGCGGTGAGGGCGTAATCGGCCACTATCGCAAGATTCATCTACCACAGGTAGGCGTCGATCGCTTCGTTGATCGAGGCAACCGGCCCTATCAGGTACTCGCGGCCGGCGGTGCCAAAGTTGGGCTGGCGATTTGTTATGACGGTTCGTTTCCCGAGCCAATGCGAGTTCTGGCGCTCGCCGGTGCCGACATCATCGCCCTGGGGACGAACTGGCCATCTCCGGCTGAGCGGGCGGCCGAAGTGGTTCCGCCGGCCCGCAGCATGGAAAACCATCTGTACTTCGCCGCAGCCAATCGCGTCGGCACCGAAAACGGATTTCGCTTTTACGGCCGCAGCAGCATTTGTGGACCCGATGGTGTTGTGCTGGCACGGTCTGTTGACGATAGCGAAACTTTGTTGGTTGCCGAAATCGACCTTTCGGTCGCTCGCAACAAACGAATTGAACGGACCCGAGGCACACACGCGATCGATCGATTCAAGGATCGCCGCCCCGAATTCTATGGCCCGATCGCCGAGTGAAGTTCACGAACGCGTTCACATCCGAACGGCAGATGACCGAATCGCACATGACATGCCTGACCGGGACATCACCGCATACATGAGAGAGGTTTGCGATCGACGCCGCTAGCGTCATGACCAAGTGATGGGATTGAACTGCGATCGCCGCGCTTTCACCCCGACAACGCGTCGCGAAGTGCCGACTGCGCTTTGATCACTTTGCTTAATGTTGACGCATCGATCAAGTGCGCCGGCGCGAACTCGGTGGGATACGTTTCTTGGATAATCTGTCGTAAACGTTGATCAAGCGACTCGCTCCACCGAACCGATTCCGGAATCTGACTCATTTCAACGGGCGTCATCGGAACACGTAACCGCAAACATGCCGGACCGCCGCCGCCCGCCATGCTCTGGTCCAAGTCGACAAAGATTGCGGCCGAAAAGAGTTGCCGATCGCACCAATCGGTGACGATTCGATTGGCTTGGTCGTGCCGCCGGACTTGCGCCGGGCCGACCAGTACCGGTGCCCGACTTGTATCACCGGGGGATACAATCTGGCTATTGAAAAGGTAAGCCGAAACCGAGTCGTCCAAAGATAACTGCTCGCTCGTGACGACCTCGCGCCGAAGCGGCCGACCGAAACGCTGTTGATATCGCTGGTCGATTGCGGCCAACGTAGCGTCCGCGTTATGAAACGCCCTTTCATGATACAGCATCAAATCATGGTGACTCGCGGCAACAACGTCGTTGTGGAACGCGCCGGCATCGATCGCATCGGGATGTTGCTTTAGATAAAACGTATCAGCGGGATGAAGCCCGTGTTGTCGCGCGATCGCCTGGCATGCAGCGCGTGTCTGTCGCGGCCAACGCTGTTGTGGGGCCGGTGATCCATCACCGTAGACAAAAACATGAATTCCCGCGATGTTCTGGCTCGATCCTAGACGCATGTGATTCGCGGCGCCTTCGTCACGCATCTCTGCGCCGCCGAACAAGTGAGGCATTACCTTAACGCCCGGCGGCATCGATTGCCGCAAATCGGCGTACGTCACGTCCGGTTCTATTGACCGATGCAAACTTGCAACAAGATTTGCAACCGTCAATGATGTGACGCCATAACGATTGTCGACTGCCGCCGAAACGGTTGCGGCATTCGCAACCCACATCGCCGACGAACTTAGCGACGCCGACAGAACACGGAAATCCGACTGGATTGCCTGCCGTAATCGCTCGGTTTCGGTTCCGTCAAAACCGACACGTTTGAAGAATTCGAAATCCGGTCGTGGTTGTGGCGCGAGGATCACCTGTGGAACGCCCAATTGCGCAACTCGTTTCATCTTGTCCAACCCCTGCAGCGCTGCTGCCTGAGGATTGGATATTTGCCCGGCATGTTGCTGTGATGCGAGGTTGCCTACGCCTAGTCCACCAAAGTGATGCGTAGGTCCGACCAAACGATCGACTTGCACTTCGATCAGCGTCACTTGGTAACACTCCAAGGATCCGAGGTATCGGGGTGTTCCAGCTGAAGCGACGAAATAGGTTCGTTGCAAAAATCAATTGCATAAAACCCCGCCGGGCGGTGGTTGCCACTGTGTCCACGTCCGCCGAACGGAAGCGTACCTGCCGCTCCGGTCGTAGCGCGGTTCCAGTTCACGACGCCGGCACCGACATTCTGGACAAACGTTTCGAACGCATGTTGATCGCCGCCAAGCAACGAGGCGGCCAATCCATACGGCGTCTGTGCGGCCAGATGCGTCGCCTTGTCTAAGTCCTTGGCAACGCGGACCACTAACAGCGGTCCGAACCACTCCATTTCACCGATCGACGCAAACGCTTCTTCGCTGATCTTGCTGGCGTCCAAAATTGATGGAAAGACTAGATTTTCGCGCCGCGGATCGACGCGCCACTCCGCCAGTGGTTCGCAACCTAATTGAACGAGTCTGTCGTAGGTCTCGTGGAGTGAGTCGGCGGCGCTGCGAGAGATCAGTGGTCCAATCTGCGTGTCAGGCTCCTCAGGTAACCCGACGCGAAGTGCTTCGGTTGCACGAATGAGTGCGTCGAATTGGGCCAACCCGCCGGACTGTGGCGCGACTTGATTATGAACGTAAATCGCGCGACGAGCACATGTGCATCTCTGCCCGGCGGAAACGAAAGCCGAAAATGAAACGATCGATGCCGCGACTTCTGCGTCAACTTCGTCGCTCACGACAATCGGATTGTTTCCGCCAAGTTCGAGTGCCAACAGGACTTCGGGGCGTCCGGCTAGTTGACGATGAATCGCGCGGCCGGCCGCTCGGCTGCCGGTCAGAAACACGCCTGCAACCTCGGGAGCGTCGATCGCAGCAATTGCCGTGTCCACACCGCCCACGATCAATTGCAGCACATCCGGGGGCAGCCCCACCTTATTCCATGCATCGGCGATCCACCGCCCAACGGCGGTTGCTTGGTCACTCGGTTTAAACACGACCGTGTTGCCAGCCAACAACGCAGGGATGATCTGACCACCGGGCAAGTGCAACGGAAAATTGAAGGGCCCCAAGACCAAGGCGACACCGATCGGCTGGTAGCGGACCGCACGTGTCAGCGTTGCCGAATCGCCCGCGGGCTCAGCGGGCGGCACCTGATCACTCCGGCGCTGCTGTAGGGCTTGGATCGACAAATCCGCTTTGGCGATTGCCGCAGCCACTTCGCCTTGCGCATCCCAAGTCAGCTTACCCACTTCACGACTGATTAAATGGGCCACGTCATCCCGGTGTCGTTCTAGATGACCGGCGAATTGCTGGACGATTTCAATTCGCTGCTGCACGTCGGTTTCGCGCCACGAACTTGCCGCGGCCGCAGATTTCTGCATGGCACGACGGACATCAGCCGCACTGGTTTCGGTGCCCGACCACACGATCTCGTCGTCAATCGGACTAATGCATGAAAAGTCTTTATTCATTTTGTTCAGTATTCCCGCACCAACGCATTTTGTGACCTACGTTTCCATTAGACGAGAGGAACGCGGTTGCGTGCGAGCCCTCTTTTTACCCTCAATTTCAGAGCCAGATCAACGAATATGAAAAAGAATAAAAAGAACGGCTTCTCGCTGCTGGAAGTCATCGCTGCGGTTGTCATCTTAGCGGTTGTTGCGGCCGCGACTGTTGCAACAGTCGCGCCGATGCGAGCCAAGAGTGAAGCTAAACTTGCCGAACAAGAGATCGCGACGCTCAATAGCATGGCTCAGACCTACTTCCTCGAAGAAGGCTCGTTCCCGCGAAGTGTGAATGATTTGGTCACCGCCGGATACCTGTCCAACGCCGATCAAGCCGCACAAGACCGCGTTCGTAACATCCGTCGCAACTATACGTACACGCGAGCGACCGGAACGTTTACGAAACGATAATCGACCACGAATAAGGGGCGAATGAACGCGCCCGATAGGTGGACAACCCATTGGTCCGTCGGGTCCGCGTGCCGTCTGTGCACGTCAAGCCGACGGACTTTTTTCGTAACCTTTGAACCTGTTAGGAATCGTCATGCGTCGCGATCTTGCACAGCTAGCGCAAGAACAACACGTACGTTACCGCGGCGGTACCGTACGCTGCGGCGTAACGATGATCGAAGCGATTTTGGTCGTACTGATTCTTAGCGGTGCCGCGATCGCCAGCTCGTTCGTCTTGGACAGCAACTGGGTTGCTAATCGCACCGTCCGATATCTAACCATTGATGTTTCACAAACACTCGACTTGGCTCGCAATACCGCGATCGCTAACCGGTGCACCGTTCGAGTCCGACGGACTCGCGTGAACAATGTTGAACAATTGGAAATTACCGAAGCGGCCGGCCCCTTTCGAGGTGAGCAGCGTGGCATCGTTGTGCTGGGCGATGAAATTCGACTAAGAGTTCGCCCCTCTGAAATCGTGTTCGCCGCCGATGGAACGGTTTCGCGAGCAGCAACCTGGACAGTCACTCAGGGCCGCGTCGCGGGACAAATTGTGGTGACACCCACGACGGGCCAAGTCACCGTGCGACTACCGTGAGAAGACTCATGCCGAACGAATTGACATCCAATTCCTATCGCAACGCACGGCGCGCGCATTCACGTCGTCGTGGCGCAACACTGCTTGATGTTGCTGCCGGTTCGATGTTGCTTGCGGTGATCTTGATTCCGTCAGCCCATCTGATCAGCCAATCACAGTCGTGCCACGCGCGGCTGACCAACCGCAAAACCATGATGTTCGAGGCCGAAAATCAACTCGAAGCGACCAAGATCGCTCTATCGAGTCCGGCCGCGTTTGATCTCGCTTGGTCGAATCCCACCGATGTAATCCGCGAAGTCACTGTTGCAGACGGACCCGACCTGAAATCACGAACACGCATCAGTGCCGACCCGACGATCGCTGCGCCGGCAAGACTATTGACCATTGATATCGAAGTCTGGCAAGACTTCGACGGCGATGACCGGCTTGATGCCAGTGAACCTGCCGAGAACATTCGTACTCAGTGGGCGTCGCCATGAAATGCAGATCGTACACCCGCCGCCCGTTGACGCGGCATGGAATCAGCTTGTTGGAAGTCATCGCATGCACAGCACTCGTTGCGGTCATGTTGGTTCCGATTGCGGGAATGATACGCGCATCGGGCCAATCGATACAGCGAGCCCACCATGGCACGACGTCAGACCAACTGCGAACCACGCTGAAGTGGCTGCGTGAAACGATCGACGCCGGGGAAGTGATTGGTGTTGGAAATCGTTCCCTGCAACTGCAACTCGTCGACGGGCGTTTGGCGCGAATCTATGTTCAGTCAGGCGACTTGATATTGGATGATGGCACCGACGAAGTCTTACTGGCTAGCGACATTCGCGATATTCTTTTTCAATCGATACGATCAGCGACGCCACCCAGAAATCGTGTGGGTATCGACATACGGCTGCGTGGCCGGGACGCGTCCACCGGACAAATCATGACTGTCAACTGCACCGTTGCCGAGACACTTCCGTTCTAGCGGGGCCGCATGATGCAAAACAAGATACAATCCATGATGAAGCGTGCCAGACGAATGCAGCGACAGCGTCGAGGTTCTGCGATTCTATTGTGCACACTGGCAGCGGCGATTCTCTCGCTGGCGGCAATCGCGATCGTACGCAGCAGCCGACACCATATTGCGCACACCCATGCTCACCGCAGCAGTGTTGATGGACACCACATCAGCGACGGCTTGGCCCAGCGATGTGTGGCGATCCTGCGAGCCGATCCTAACGCCACTGGCCGCGTCACCGACCCCAACATTACCCTTCCAGATGCCTACGCTGAGCTAAACCTTCTGTCACCCACCATGACGCAAATACGCGTTTTTCTGTACGCCGGTTCAACGATTCCCGCGCTGGACACCATCGTCGATCCGGCGACGCTGTGATCGATGCGGTTGGGCATCACGAGAACCGATACGCACTGCGGCTTCGGTTCCGCGAGCGACTATCGCTTCGCCGCCTGCTCTAGTTGCGATGCAACGTCGGGGTGACGATCGGCGACATCATGCTGCTCGTTGGGATCATGCGATAAATCGAACAGCATGCCAGATTGCTCGGGCGGCTGAACCCATTTCCAATCCCCTTGGCGGATCGCATACCAAGACTTACGACCGAGTTCGGCATGCGAGCCGGTTCGCCATACCAACGTTCGGTTTGGCTGATCCGTCGAGCAAGACGTCAGCGACTGCAGAATGGACTGGCCATCCAACGACTCGTTCGGAAATGCAACACCAGCGATCTCGCACAAGGTCGGAAACCAGTCGATGGCGCATGCGACCGCATCACACTGCGTTGCAGCGGGGATATGCTGTGGCCAGCGCACGATACAGGGAACACGCAGTCCGCCTTCGAACAGAGTCGCCTTGTCGCCACGCAACGGCAGGTTAGATCCGCCGTAGTCAGGATCACCACCGTGGTCGGTCATGAAGATAACGATCGTATTGTCGGCCAATCCCTGCCGATCTAGCTCGTCCAAAACGCGACCGATGGAATCATCGAGTCCGACAACTTTTGCCGCGAACGATTGACGAAGCGGATCCTTGATCTGAGAGACGTGTTCCAAGTCAGCCTGCTTGGGCTGCATCACGTTCTCGGTCGCGCCGGAAGCTTCGTTCCAGCCCTTTCCGAAGTGCGGCGCGTTATAAGAAAGGTGCAAGTACAAAGGCTTGCGCGTCACCGGTTCGTGCATCGCATGGTCACGAAGAATCGACAATGCTTCATCGGTGATGACGTCGGTAGCATAGCCTTCGGTTTCAACGATATCGCGACCGCGGTACCAGTCAGGCCGATTGCCGTAATGAAGCGTAAAGAAATCAACGCAGCCGCCGGTGTGACCGAAGAACGAATCAAATCCGTGTCGAGTCGGCCAGAACTGCTCGCTGCCGTGGCCGAGATGCCATTTGCCCACAAGTGCCGTGCTGTACCCAGCATCCTGCAGCAGGGACACGTAAGTTTGTTCGCCCTGCCGGATTCCTCGTTTTGCATCTTCCTCTGTCAAGAACATCAGCGCGCTGAGCAATTGGTCGCGACTGCGGTGAGGATAACGACCGGTGAATAAGCCAAAACGCGAAGGCGTGCAGATGCTGCTAGCGGCGTAAAACTGAGTCAAGCGTACGCCTTCGGTTGCCAACTGATCGATTCGCGGAGTCGGAATTTCGCTGCCGTAACAACCGACATCGTTCACGCCCTGATCATCGGTAAAGATCATGAGAACGTTAGGACGATCATCCGCAATCGACCGCTGCGCGAAAAGAATCACCAGCGAGCAAAGTTGCAGTAAAAATACGCCGTTGCGTCGGTGGTCGGACATCAAAGCCATTGCAAGAATTCCTCGTTCAACATCGGTCGGTCGAAAACGAGATGACAGTTTACCAACTATTCAGGTCAAGACTCAGGCGAAGGCTCTGACCAACGGTTCCTCGGTTCTGAAGACCTGGATGAGGAATCGCTTTCTGGCGGATTCGGCTGAACCGTGCAAGCGAACGTTATGTTGCGGTCCAGTAACGATACGCACGCATTGTCTGGCGTGCAGCCTCGTGCGGATCGGGCCACGGGAAGGCCTCGGCACAAAGATACCCTTGGTAATCAATCGCTCGCAGAGCCGCGATGATTCGGCCGTATTGCATGTGCCCGTTTCCGACCGGACGTCGATTACTATCGACAAAATGAATGTGGCCGACCCACTTACCGCCGGTCAACAACGCATCGGCAATGTCACTTTCCTCGATGTTCATATGGAACAAATCGCAAAGCAGTCGAACGTTATCGGTCGACAGTGACTCTAGCAGGTTGACCCCGTCGGCGACGGTACAACATTGTTTCGTCTCGTATCGATTGAGGGGTTCGTAGATCAACGGAACGTTGTACTGCTGTGCGTGCGTGCCACCATCCTCGAGTGCTTCACAGAGGTAACCCCGAGCGGTGTCGGCATCGCCTGTGTGCCCGCTTGGACCCTGCATGGACCCGATGATCGCAGCGGCACCGAGTTGACCGGCGCAATCGATGATGCTGCGAACGAACTCGCGAGCTTTTTCGCGTTTGCCCGCATCGGGGTCGGCCAATTGCAATTTGTGTTTCACCCAGCCGGCGCCTGTTCCCAGTGCGGCCAGTTTCAGATTTGCCTTGTCCAGCATGCCGCCAAGTGCGTCGATATCGATCACTTCGGGACCAGGCGCGAAAATTTCGACAGCATCGTATCCCAACTCACCTGCGAATTTGATCGACTCTTCCAGGCCGTCCCACAAGACAAAGGGGCCGCCGCGTGCTTCTTCGACCAGACTGATGGTGATACAAGATTTCATGGTTGAAATGGTGATGGGTTGAGAGGAGGGAATGAGAAAAAGGGGCCAATCGAATCGTCACAGCGACGAGACTCCACTAAGCGACCCGGTGCCCGCCCGGATCTTCGTTTTCGTCGAGGCCGTCGGCATAGATCCAATTATGAATCGGTTTAAGTATTTCTAAGACCTCGCTAACCAGCGATTGATCCATTGGTTCTTCTAACCAATCGCACCACTGAGCCACCCGGTCCGGATTGGCAGAACCAGAAACACAACTGGCGAACGAATCGTTTGCGACCGAATACTGCAGCGCCAACTTTGCGATATCCGTTCCCTTTTCACGGCAATGCGCGGCAGCTTTTTCGCAGACCGCCCGGACTTCGGGCGTCGACTTGTGCCATTCGGGAAGCTTTGAATCGGTCAGCAATCTGGCCGAAAATGGTGCGGCGTTTATCAACCCCACGCCTTTCTCTTTGCAAGGCTGGACCAACTGCAGCGCCATGTCGTTCTGCAAGGTGTAGTGGTTGTACGACAGAACGACATCAAGGTCGGCACGATTCAGCATCTCGTGAAAAATCTTCATGGGGTATCCACTGACACCGATGAACCGAACCTTTCCTTTCTCGACTTCTTTGCGAAGGGCCGGAATGGTTTCGTCGACGATTTGATCCAGATTGACGAACTCGATGTCGTGGCAAAAGACGATATCGAGGTGCTCTAACTGCATGCGCTCAAGCGAAATATCAATACTCTCGGCAACCCGTTTTGCGCTAAAGTCGAAATGCTTTGGTGCGTAACGTCCCAGTTTCGTACTGAGGACGAACGAATCGCGAGGGATATCGGGCAGGACGCGGCCTAGCATCAACTCACTGAGGCCACGACCGTAATAGGCGGCCGTGTCGATGTAGTTCATGCCCCGGTCAATGGCGACATTCACGCAACGAAGCGCTTCGGGAACATCAATTGGGCGAAACTCGGCACCGATCGATGAAGCACCGAAAGAGAGGATCGAGAGATCGAGGCCGGTATTTCCAAGCGGACGCGTTTCCATGAGCCGAATCTAAGATTGAAGTCTTGAAGAGTGAATGCGAGAGCATTATTTGGTCCGACGCAAGGCCGCAGAAAGGGGGCATGGTCACCAGCAATGCTATTTCGGCCGCTAACTTAGCAGAAACGAAAAACACCCGCATCGAGGGGCCTCGATGCAGGTGTTTCGTGGAGAGAAAGATCATCGATACGCGCCGGCCAGAGACACATGCCGTTGGGCATGTGTCCGGTGGCAGAGAACGGTGACGCCTACGATCCTAGTTCAACGTCGATTTTCGCCTCATCAGCGGCATCTCGCAATTTACTCAAGGCTCTGGCTTCCAACTGGCGGATGCGTTCCTTGGTAACACCCATCGCTTCGCCGACTTCCTTTAAAGTCAAAGGTTCGGTTCCACGTCCCAGCCCGAAACGTGCCGTGATGATTTGCTGTTCACGTTCATCCAAGCGATTCAAAATCTTGGAAAGTTCACGCTGTCGCGACCGCTGTACCGTTTCTTCGGCATAGGGGTCCAAGCGATTGTCTTGCCGCGACAAGAACAGTTCTTCCGTCGTCGTCCGGAATCGATCTTTGTGCTTGAACTCGTTCGGGATCGTCCGAGCGAAGTTTTTCATGATCGCCCACGACGCATAGGTACTGAATTTATTGCCTCGCGAGTAATCAAACTTTTCGACTGCACGGATCAGCGACATGTTGCCGTCGCTGACCAGCGAGAAGAAATCGTCCGTGCTGGCAACATGGCGTTTCGCGATCGAGACGACCAAACGCAAGTTGCTTTGCACAATCGTGTTCTTGACACGAACGGCCGCTTCATAAAGCGAATCAATTTCGTCCATGATCGTTGACCGCGAACCCTCCGACGCCTCGAGCGTTTCGCGCAAGCGATTCGCTTTGTGCTTGAGGTAATTCATTTTACGGAACAAGTGATACTCTTGCTCTCGCGTCAACAGCGGCACGTCATACAGGGCGGCCAAGTAGCTTGGCAATCCCGAAGGCACGCGAACCTTGCGGGGTGCACTGGCAGGTTCCGGTGGCGCACCGAGGTATTCTGGTTCGCGCGACACATCCTCAAAGTCTTCGTTGTAGATGTAGTCGAGCGGCATTTCGCCGATTTCTTGCATTCGCATTTCCAACAAGATGCGTTGAATGCTGGTCCGGGTGCGTTGGAACCGCTTGGACAGCTGTGCAACGGTTGCACCTTGCGAGTACTGACGAAAAATCGAACGCTTGTCGTCGTCATTCAAGACGCCACGATGATTCGGGAAAATCGCCAGCGATGGATGATCCGCGTCAAAGTTCTTTAATGTGTATCGAATCGTCTCGGGGCTGCGATTCATTTGTTCGGCTAACTGACGTGTCACGTCCGACAGGCTTGCGCCGCCTTCGACCAACTGCCGAGCGCGTTCGATCATCTCGCTTTTTTCGTCATCGGAAAGCTGGCTGAACCGCTCGCCACGTCGAATCTTGTCTCGGTTATCGCTGACGAACCGCTCGACGCTGCTGTGCAGGAACCCGACGCGTTTGCGACCGCCGAACAACAACCGGCGACTGACCAGTCCGGATGTACGCCAACGACTGATCGTCTTGGTCGAAACATTAAACATCCGACTGAGTTCATCGACGGTGTGAACCGGTTCGGGAACCTCGGTGATCGCGATGTCGGCGGAGTCACTGAGGTCTTCGATCAGCAGACGCAGATCGTGCTTCAGATCGGGCGCGGCGATGCTGTGCCGGGACGGTGTCTCGGGACGATAATTCGTCACACGAAAGCACAAGTAGTCGAATGCGTAGGTGCGATCCGGCTCAATCTCGGAATATAGTTTTTCAGCCAACGCGGCCTGCTCAACCTTCTTCGCTTTGGGCGCGAATCGGGTCAGTTGGTCACGGAGCTCTTTGATTTTCTCGTCGCGATATTCTTCGTGCATCGCCATATCTCCCAGTCCTGGTACGAATCCGTCGATTTCTTCCCTGCGGCCCCGGCGGGCCGCTCGACTTGGTACCGGTGTGTCCCGGGTATCGCTCGATCCTTTGAGCGATCTCCTGTTCGCCAGCTTCCTTTGTGTGCTTAACCGCCTTTTTCTTAGGCAGATCACCACAATGGATCACTGGCTGATCGACGACTCCTTGCCGCCGACCAATACATCTAATACGCATCCGCGATCAGATTGGTTCCCAGTTCGCTGCATTGTAAGACGCGTAATTCGTCTGCCAAGTTCGCTCACTGGATGATGTCTTAGTGCCTGTTTTCACCGACACAGGGCGCGCAAAAACTGAAAAACGACGTGATTTACAGATATTTTACGCCCGGCTGCTGTCGTTCGATGGTCGTCGAAATGGCAGCTGTCGGTTTGGCTGCATCGATACAGTGGAAATACAGGACCAAACTCGCCAAATCCTCAACTTTTCGCCAAGAAATTTACCGCAAACCATTGTGACCAAAAGAGTTAGACGCAGAAAATTGCGTCAGGTTCCGCTCAATACGCTGACCAGCAGTCCACTTTGGTTGTAATAATTTCCATTTTTTGCACGCGTTTCTCGTCTCAGTGCGAGACATGTTGTCACTCCTGCGACAAGCGCTACGGTCTTTGGACGTTTCAGAATCGTTAAAGCCGATGCCCGGATTCTTCATTTGCGCGAAAGTGGGCTGAATCGATCTTCTCGAGAGGTCGATCTTAGAAACAACGCGTTTTCTTGACCCTAGCACACGATGAATCTGATGGATTATTCGAAGCTTTCTTTTGTGACACGTCCCGGTCGCCGCACGTTTCTGTTGGGTACTGCCATGTTGGGTACCGCTGCCGCTGTGCCGTGTTCCGCGTTGCTGGCGGGCGACTCTGAAACGTCCGCCGCTGTGCTGTTAACGCCGAAGAACCGAAACGACTTGTTTCGGGTCCGTATTGAGATGGATACCAAAGGGAACGTCGACGTTCCCGAGAATCCACTGGTTTCGCGAAAGAGCCACAAGAAGTTGCCGATCGAAGGCAACGTTTTGTTCGATTACGAAGAACGGTATCGACGCCCCAAAGATGCCGACCGCAGCTCGGAAGTCACGGCGGTCGAGCGTTTCTTTCACGTCGCCAAACAGTCAAGCAAACTGAACCGCAATGAACAACAAGCAGGTTTGCGAGATTCAGTGCGTCAAACGATCATTCGTCGCGAATCGTTGCCCGAGACAATCTATGCCACCGAAGATTACTTCCGACACGATGAACTGGATTTGTTGCGGATCCCTGTTTCGAGCGTTGCCGTTGATGGACTGATGCCAACCAAAGCGGTGCGTGTCGGCGATCGATATCACCCGTCGCGCGAAGCGATGACCTCGTTGTTGAATCTGACGTCCGTCGATGCGTCCGACGTCGCGGTGGAAATCGTTTCGTTTGATGAAGAATCCGCAAAGCTTCAGTTCGAAGGCAAAATCGATGGGTCCGTCGACGGCGTGCCGACCCGGCTGCGCACAATCGGCAAGATGACTTTCGATCGCGCATTGGGAACATGCACGTGGTTGACGATGGCAATTCACGAGACACGCGAGATCGGAAAAGCGGAGCCGGGATTCGATGTCGCCGCGACGATCAAGATGATTCGTCGGCCGCTGGACCAAGTCGTCGCGCTGCCGCCCAAACCCGCACCGCTTTCATTCCAATCCCCCACGCCGCAAGATCGCTTGTACGTGGAACAGATCAGTCGCGAGGTCGGTGTCAGCGTGCTGCTGGATCGACATTGGCGACTGATGGGCGACATTCCCGGTTCCGCCATGCTGCGGATGATCGAGAATGACCGCAGCATCGCACAGTGCGATTTGCGGCCCCTGGCGACACTGCAACCGGGTCGCCAATTGACCTTGGAAGCGTTCCAAACCGATGTCAAAGAATCTCTGGGCCCCAACTTGAGTCAATTGATCGAGGCCGACCAACGGCTAAGTGAATCGGGTCTGCGAGTCCTGCGGGTCGTTGCCCAGGGCGAGGTTCAGGGTGTCCCGATCCAGTGGATCATGATGCATTTCTCGGACGATTCTGGGCGCCGCGTCGTGGCCACGTTCACGATGGACGGTCAAAGCATCGACCGGTTTGCCGGATCAGACGTGCAGCTGGCCAGTACCATGCAATTCCTGCAACCGAATGAGCTGCAGCGGGGTGAAGGGACAAAAGCAGTCACGAGAGCAGAAAAGGCTGAAACGATGGATTCCCGCGAGCCGGCGACGGGAAAGTCACAGGCCGATGTGGCAACAAATTCGCCCAAGAATGAAATCGCCGATGTACAATCAGCCAGTGACCTTCGATAACCGACCACCCCGGCCAGTCCCGATTTAGACTGCTGGTTCCACTGGATATTCGACCCCGCCGGTTATCCGAAGCACTCGGCATCTATCCGAAGCACTCGGGACCAGCGATGCAACCCGTTTGCTCACCACCTGCGTAAGAACTTTAGACGACCTCGTTGCGGCCACGACCGCACGGAAATCACAACGGACCGACCATGCCTGCAACACTCGCAACTCGTAGCACTGCTTATGCCGCGGCATCGTGGTTCATTCTGACGATTCTGATCGGATTGACGTGTCAATCGGCGATTGCCCAAGACGGTCAAAATCGAAAAGATCCGTCGACGCGCGAGCAAACGGATTTCGCACCGGGCGTCGTCACCGTCATCCCGCCAGCCCCGGATGCGAAAGAGACCTTCAGCGGAACATTGACGCTGCAGGACTTGCTGGACTCGTATCCCGAGATTCGATGGGACGCGCCAAATTTTCCCGAGGGTGCCCCGCACTTTGATCCTCGCAGCCGCACGCTGACGGAAATGGCAAAGCAGGTGATCCTGCGACGCGAAATCCATTGCTTTGAATTTTCGTTCAAGCCGCTTCGGCAAATCTACGTCGATGTGCCTCGTGCCGACGGCCGGCTGCAGCGAAAGTTGGTTTGGTACATGGTCTTTCGGATTCGATACCGGGGCGGCGACCTGCGACCGGCGGTGGACCAGGTTGCCGGCGCGCCGCTTTATAAACGAATCGAATCGGTCAGCTACGCATCGCGACGCGTCTTTCCCATGCTGAAACTGATCAATCACAAAGCCGGCACCGAGTACGTTGACCGAATCTTACCGACAGCCAAAGACAAGATCGCCATTCGCGAACAGATCACGGCGCCGCTTTACAACACCGTGGAAATCTCGCGGGTCACGGTTCCCTATAGCAGCGATGCGTCCGGGCCGGGCGTCTGGGGTGTCGCGACTTGGACCGACGTCGATCCCGCAATGGATTTTGTTTCGGTCAATGTCTTTGGCTTGACCAATGCGTTTGAGCAAGACGAGCAATCGGCCGATTCCCCCTACCGCCGAAAAGCCCTGCAGCTGAACTTCTTTCGCCCCGGCGACGCCATCCTGCAGACGGAAGACCGAATCCGGTTCGGCGTGCCCGCGTACGAGAATGAAAAGGACCAACAGTACGTGTTGCAGCAATATGGGCTGGACGAGCGACTCGACTATCGGTGGATCTTTCGATAGTCTGGGGGATTCGAGCGAGGGTCGACACTGCGGGCCAGTATCATGCCGGCCCCCGCTGATCATTGCCCCCCCTCACGTGTGATTTTTGTTCATGTTCGTCGACCGCGTCCAAATCGAATTACAAGCCGGCAAAGGCGGCGACGGTTGCAGCAGCATGCGTCGCGAGAAATTCGTGCCGCGAGGCGGTCCCGATGGCGGAGACGGCGGCAACGGTGGCAGCCTGATTTTGCACGCCCAGCACGGCGTCAACAGCCTCGCCGCATACGCGAATCGGCATTTCTATCGCGGCGAGAAAGGCCAACCCGGCCAGGGTGCCAAACGGAACGGCAAGAACGGTCGCGACGAGGTGTTGTTGGTTCCACCGGGCACCACCGTCATCGATGCAGAAGACGGTTACGTCATCAAAGATCTGATCCATCCGGGCGATGAGTTTGTCGTCGCTCGCGGCGGACGCGGCGGACGTGGAAACGCATTCTTTAAGAACAGTACCAATCGCGCACCGCGCGAATCGACGCCGGGCGAATTGGGCGAAACCCGCCGGGTCATCATGGAATTGAAATCGATCGCCGATGTCGGCTTGGTCGGTATGCCC
This sequence comes from uncultured Pirellulaceae bacterium, assembly GCA_963975425.1. Classification (GTDB taxonomy): domain Bacteria; phylum Planctomycetota; class Planctomycetia; order Pirellulales; family Pirellulaceae; genus CAXBGS01. The sequence goes on along the minus strand of CAXBGS010000014.1, from coordinate 123,357 downwards.
AACGCAGGCAAGAGCACGCTGCTGAGTCGCATCAGCAGTGCGCGGCCCGAGATCGCAGACTATCCCTTTACAACCAAGCATCCCAATCTTGGCATCGTTGACGTCACCGGCGAACGGTCCTTTGTGCTGGCCGACATCCCAGGATTGATCGAAGGCGCCAGCGACGGCGTCGGGTTGGGGCACGAATTCTTGCGACACGTCGAGCGGGCCGGTTTGCTCGTTCACCTCGTTGAACCGGAACCGACTGACGAATCTGACCCGATCGAGAACTACGAAGCCATTCGCAGCGAATTGGCGGAATACGACGCCACGCTGGCCGAACGAGATGAAATCATCGTCGTCACCAAAAGCGAAATGGAATCGGCCGCCGCGGTTCACCAAGCTCTGTCGGAACGAACCGGAAAGACGGTCTTTTTGATCAGCGCGATGGTCGGCGACGGACTGGACGAACTGAAACACGAAATCATGGATCGGGTCAGCCAACGACGTGCCCGCATGCAGGCTGCAGGCGAGGAAGTGCCGATTCTGCGTCAAAGCGACGAAGCGGAATCGAACGACGCCCGTCCCCGACGTGTACCGCCACACTTGGCCGGCCCAACCGCCGCGCTGTCCGATGATCATCAATCGAAAGATTTCGACGATCCCGCGGCGAAGGGCGCTCAGTGAACTCGGATGTCTGTACGGTCGCCGCCGATGTCGGCAATTCGGCGCTAAAGCTATGCGTGCGCCGACACGAATCGTTTGTTGACAAAGACGACTCGAACCGTCTAGACGAACACTCGATTTATCTCGACGCGCCCGATTGGCACACCGCCGCGATCGACTGGGTGCGCGAACACGCGGGCTGCAACCGAACGTGTTGGTGGATTGCGAGCGTTCACCGTGAAGCCGCAGATCAACTTGGTCGCGCCATCGAACGTGGTGACGGATCCGCATCGATCAAGCAAGTCCACTCGGTCGACGTCCCGATCCAAGCCGACGTCGACGATCCCGGTCGCGTCGGGGTGGACCGATTGCTGGGCGCCTTTGCCGCGTGGAACCGTTTCAAGTCGGCCGTCGTCGTCGTCGATGCCGGCAGCGCGATCACGGTCGACTGGGTTTGCGATCAAGGCCACTTTCATGGCGGAGCGATCATGCCGGGGCTGCGATTGCAGACGCGAGTCCTCGCAACCGGGACCGACGCGTTGCCAAAAATCGAATGGCAACAGGCAAGCACCGCGTCGGAATGCAAACCCGGCACGCAGGCATGCCAGCGATTACGGCCGGCCAAAAATACGGTTGACGCGATCCGACTTGGCGTTTTAACCGGTGCAGCTGCGGGAATCGATCGTCTGGCCGAACAATATGCATCGAATCAGGAATGCGCCAACGGTGACGATCCGGCGGCGGCGAGACTGGTTGTGACGGGGGGCGATGCCGCGATCATCTCGAAATACTTGCGACAGCAGCATCAGCAAGTTAGCAATCTGGCCTGTCGCGGCCTGCTGCAAATGGCTGAATGAACGCGAGATTCAACGTTTCGGCCCTCTCGTCACCAGAGGTATAATGCAGGAACGACGATTCCACCGTGCGTCGACGTCCGATCCGGCGCCCGCATCGGAGAATTCCCTAGCTCCTACCTCCCTTAGCACCACGACCTTCGCCAGCGATATGCCCGCCAGTAAAGTCTCCGATCTGCTGCCGATCCCAAGCGGTGAGAAGTACCCGCACGCGTACCAGGTTTTCGGACTCGAGCCGGGTGAATCGGATGCGAACGTCGTCGCGTCGGCGATCAGGTCGACAATCTCTCGGCTGAAAAAACGAAAAGACAACTCCGACCCGAAGGTCTGGAAAACGGCCGCCAAACTGGTCCAACAAGCCGAATCGATTCTGAAGGATCCACAAAAGCGGAATGAACTGGATGCCAAATTCGGTATCGTGCATCTTCCCGACCCGGCAAGCGAATCGGCGAACGATCCGCCGACGGATCCGCTTGCCGGTGTCTTGCCCACCACCGATCCATTGGCCGGCATTTTGCCCGACGCCAGCGTTTCACCCATGGCGCCCGCCACACCGTCAACGGTTCCGGCACCAACATCGGTTCCCGCACCGTCAACATCAACACCGGTTTCACCGGTCGGCGATCTTGCCGCCGCGCCGAAATTGGTCACCGTCAAGAGCGGTACATCGCGGCGGCGGCGACGTTCTAATTCCAATTTGTTTTTGGGCCTGATGACGTTAGGACTATTCTTGGTCATCGGCATTCTTGGCTACTTTGTGTTCTACGGTCCAGGTGAACTGGCAATCTCTAAAACAAATGGTTCGCTAACGATTAGCACCGGCAAGCCAAGTACAGGAAACAAGAGTGTTGCCGCGAGACCCGTTGCGATTGACCAGCCGGTTGCGGTCGACCGACCCGCGAGCGAACCCAGCTTTGATCCCGTCATGCCAAAGTCGCTGGCCAACGGGATGGAAGCACCATCGGCCGACGAACCAAGTCTGCTGCAGGATGGCGAGCCCATCGAAGGATTGCCGCCGGAACTGCAAGAATTGCTGGACCGGGATCCGGACCAACAGCCCGCCCAGGCACAGAGCAATAAAATGCAAGACACTGCGATGCAAAACACGGCGATGCAAAACGGTGACATGCAAAACAGTGATGCGCAGTCGGCCGATCCTGAGGCCCCCACGCCTGCAATGAACTCCAGTGAACCCGCGGCGATGAACGGGCCAATGAACGGGCCAATGAACGGGCCAATGGAAGACCCTTCGGCGGTCATGGCTGTCCGGCCGGCAAGTGAGTCCGGTGAAATAGAAATGAGCGAAGAGAGCGTCAAAGTAATGGACGCCAAGATCGAGGATCTTCGCGAACTGATCCGCAACGCCAAATGGAAAGAAATGACACCGGCCGCTTCCACGCTAAAGGAATCGTTGATGACGGATGATCAGCGAAAGGAAGTCGACATACTTTACGAACTCGCCGACTTGGCGGCTTATTATTACGGCGCGATCGAACGCGGTGTGCTGTCACGACAACCCGCCGAGTCAATCCAAGTGGGCGACGCGTTGACCATTGCGGTGGTGGAAGTCGCGCCCAACTTGTTGGTCATTCGTTACGCCGGCAAGAACAAGTCGTTCACGTTCGACGAGCTGCCTATGAATTTGGCGCATCGCATGGCCGAGTTCGCTTTGCCGCAAGACAAGGCTACGAATCACGTCGCCAAAGCGTGTTATCAAGCGATCGCGCCCAACGCCAATCGTGACTATCGCAATGAAGCGATTGGATGGCTCCAATCGTCAGAAGAGGTCCCCGGCGCGGCCCCGAAACAAATCGCCGATACGATCGAACAACTGTTCCGCTAGGTTTTTGGCATTGAACCTGGGACGGGAACGCTGGACCGTCTGAATCAATGCGGCTGCCGGCATCAATGCAGTAGCCGGCGGTAGATGATCCGACGAATTTTGCAAACGGAATTCCTGATGACGGATACGCAAGACAGCGAGACAAATAGCACACCGTCTAGCACGCCAATGAGTGATAGCACGTCAACAAGCAGTGATAGCACGTCAACAAGTATTGAACGGTTGCGAGAATTGATCGGATTCAACACGGTCAGTTCTTCAAGCAACACGGCGATCTCGGATTGCGTCGCGGAACATTTGCAATCGTTGAGGTTTGACGTCCAGCGAAGCGAATATGTTGATGCACACGGGGTCACCAAGACCAATCTGATCGCTCGACGTGGCGGAGACGATCGTGCCGCAGTCGGCGGATTGGCTTATTTCTGTCACACCGACGTGGTTCCCGCAGATACGTGGACAGGACCCGGCGGCGACCCTTTCACTGCGGTGATTCAAGACGAACGCATCTACGGCCGTGGGGCGTGCGACATGAAGGGTTCGCTGGTGGCGATGCTGTCGGCCATTGCCCGGGTCGACGCGAACACGGATCCGAACCAACAGTCATCGCCGCTGTGGGTGGTCTGCACCGCCGATGAAGAACTCGGCTTTGACGGCGCGCGGCATTTGGTCGCGAACGATTCGCAGTACCGAACGCTGGTAAAGCACCAACCGGTTGGAATCATCGGCGAACCCACGGGGCTGTCCGTGGTTCATGCGCACAAGGGTATCACGGGTTTTCGGATCATCAGCCGCGGTAGGGCCGCCCACAGCAGCACTCGCGACGGGATCAATGCGACGATCGCGATGGTCCCGATGCTGCAAACACTGCTGGAACTTTTTCGTCGTACCGAAAATGAATCACGTTATCGTGACGAGCGGTTCGACCCACCGACATTGACGTGGAACTTTGGCGTCGACGGACACGGCACCGCAATCAACGTCACACCGGATCGCTGCGACGCTTGGGTCAGTTTTCGTACGATGCCCGGCATTAGCGGCGACGACCTGATCGAAATCGCTCGCCAACGTGCCGATGAACTGGACCTGGAATTCCATCGCTATCGCGGAGGGTCACCGGTATGGGTCGATCCTGATTCAGCCTGCGTCCGAACGATGTGCGATTTGGCCGAGCAGGCGACATCGGAAACGGTTTGCTACGGCACCGATGGAGGCGAATTTACGGAATTGCGCCAACTGGTCGTCTGTGGTCCCGGCGACATTCAACAAGCCCACACCACCGATGAATGGCTGGCCATCGATCAGCTCACTCGCGGAATCGAGCTTTACGAAAAAGCGATCCGGCACTGGTGTTATCACCACTGATCGGCCCAGCGCGATTACCCAGCGCTTTAGCCCTATGCGTTTGCCAGCAGCCCATTGCCGGTGCATTCGTGCAATTTCAATCGCAGATTTTTGCCCGCCCCAGAGCGTTAAACGATTTCCCAGCGACCGATCAAATTGCTGTCCAGATCGACAAAGTACAACGCGCCGTCGGGACCTTGGCTGATCGCAACCACCACATTCGCACCGGTGGTAAAGGTGGAAACGTCAGTGATATTGCCATCGGCGTCCAGCGAGGCGTGACGGACGATCCCTTGCCCCAGGTCATTAAAGAAAACATCGCCAACGTATTCGCTGCCGTACAACGGCCCGCGGTAGACATCGCCCATCACGATCGCGTTGATTCCATCGGCTTGATGACTTAGCGCGTACAACGATGCGTCAACACTTGGGTTCTCGGCAAAGAAATCAGCGCCCTCGGCGGTGTTGGCATATGGCCACAGGATGTTACTGACTCCGCTGCCGCCTTCATAAAACGGCCAACCGAAGTTTGCCCCGGGACCCGCCGCGTTCACTTCTTCCCACTGTCCCCAACCGACGTCGCCAATAAACAGTTGTCCGCCCACAGGATCGACCGAGATGCGGAATGGATTTCTCAAACCACGCTGGTAAACCTTGCTGCGGTTCGAATCAGGATTCCCATCGAAATGTGGGTTGTCCGGCAAGCCTTGTCCTGTCAGTGGATCGATTCGCAGGATTTTACCTGACAAACTGTCAATGTCTTGCACGCGGTCGGCGCGGACGTCCACTTGGTTGTAACTGGCACCGTCACCGATCGAGACAAACAGGTTTCCGTCGACTCCAAAGGCCAGCCCACCGACGGTGTGAGATTCGCTATCGCTGGCGATAAAATCTTGCACATAGTTACCGTTTTCATCTTCACCGGCCGGCGGCTCGTCGAAATCAAAGGTGCTGTTGGCAGAGGCGTTGAAGTTGTCCCATGTGCTGTTCGTCCCCAACAGCACCACCTCGCTGCCGGCAACGGCGGTTTGGTAATCGGTCTGGACATCGGCGGTCACGCGAATCAATCGACCGGCGCGATTACCACGACCATCCGGACCGGCCAGTGTGCCAACGGCTTGTTGGTTGACTTCCGGCGGATCATACGTGAACAGCAGATAGACGTAAGGATTTTCTTCGAATTCCGGATGCACCGCGATGTCCAGCAGTCCACGATCGCGAACGTCGTTGACGATGCCCGAGATGTCAATGAATGGCGTCGCGCTGAGCGATCCATTGCTGGCCGTTCGCACGACGCCGCTCTTTTGCGCGATCAGCATGGATCCGTTGGGCAACCATTCCACCGCCGTCGGCTGGTTCACCCCGGTGATCACATTCACAGCGGTGACCGTGTCGCCGGGCTGCGTCGGTGGGTCCAGTGGCGGATCTTGTTGGTCCAATTGCCAACCGCCAATCTGATGCGAATCGGCAAGCCCACCCGTTGCCGCGGTGAAACCAAAGTAGGCCGTCGATCCGATTTGCGATTCCAAGTCGACTATCGTTTTCAGCAGTGCCACCGTCGGCTTACTCGCCGAATCGGAAAGATAGACCGCCAACACATCGCTGGTCCCGTTGTAATCGACCCATGCGAAATACTCCGACCCATCGTTCAAATCAAAGTCGGCCGTGCTGGTCCGCAAAGCGGTTTCGACATCCGCGTCAAGGATCGAAACATGATTCGCGTTGATGTCCCAAGGATTCTGATACGAATCAAATTCGACAGCGATGGCATTGGTGATTCCGCTGAATCCAAGTGCGCCGCCGGAACCGCCAATTGCATCACTGCCTTGCGAGTCGTTGTGAATCGCAAACGCCAAACCATCGGCTCCGCCGGCACCGCCGGTCATCCGGAAACTGAAAGAGCTTCGAAACGAGGCGTCACCGCCCAGGGAAATCGGTGTCTCAAAAAACGCCGATCCTGCTTCATTCAGATCCGTCGCGGTCAAATGCAATTCGTCGCCGACCTGAGCCGCCACACCGTTTAAGTTGAGCCCAGCAACGGAACTGAAGTTAACGTAGTCGGGCAAGACGACACCATCATCAATGATCGTGACCGTCGCCGTCCGTGGAACGAGCAACGTCGCGCCGCCCAACACATTTTCAATGGTCACGTTGAACTCTTCAGTCGGTTCGGTGACGTCATCGTCCACGATCGGAATCACAATCGGGCGTACGGTCTCGCCGTCTGCGAACGTCAGCGTCCCCGTCTGGGGCAAGAAATCGGTGCCGCCGGAAGCGGTACCCGACTGTGTCGCATAGTCCACGGTGATTTGCCCGTCGCTGCCACCGGAGCGGACGACGTTCAATGTTACCGATCCCGCATCTTCGTCCACTTGAACGTTACTGGTTTCCAAAGCAATCGTTCCAGCGTTGCTGGTACTGCCGTACTGGAAATAGCCGTTGGAATGCAGCATTTCGCTCTGCTTGAACCCAGGCGTGACCGATCCGTTTTGCCAGGTTCCCGTGGAATAAACATTGGGTGCCTCGGTTTGGAAAGTCGCGCTATCAATTACGATCCGGTCGACGCGCAAGTTGTAATCGATCTCGCCATTGTTTTGGTAACGTGCATTGGTGAAGTGAACTTGGATATCGTCGGCGGTGACCGTGCTGTCTGCGGTGAATTGATAAGCCTCGAATTGTCTCGCGTATGCGTTTCCGCCGATGTTCGTCCACGTCTTTACGTTTTCGCCGCCGATCCATAGCTGCATCGTTTCGGCGTTCTCGTTTCCGGCGGCGTAAATGGTGATCACGCTGCCGCTGTTGGGGTTTTCCCCGTATTGAAAATATCCGTTGCCATGAAGAAATTCACTTTCGCGGAAACCCGGCTGAATTCCATCATCGGGACGCCACGTGCCAGTGCTATAGACGCTGGGGTCCTCGGATTCGAACACGACCCCGTCGATCGTCACGTTGTCGACTCTCAGGTTGCGATCGATCCCTTGCGCAGGAAGATAAATGGCGTTGGTAAACAAAACGCGGACATCATCGGCATCGACCGGTCCGGTGTTGTCGTAGGTAAACGTCTGATACTGACCGGCATAGGCATTGCCACCGACATTGGTCCACGTCTGAACGATCTCGCCGGCAACTTGCAACTGCATTTCTTCGTCGCCTTCACTCCCGGCAGCTCGGATCGTGATCGGTAACGTGACGTCAATTCGCGCAAGCTCACTCGATGCGGCGAACAAATCGGTATCGATCTGGCCAACGGTCGACTCGAGCACCCAATCGCCTCCGCTGGATTCGGTTCCGGTGCGATCGGTGGACGCGGCAACATCGGCAGACGTCAGCCGCGCAAGCGTTTGAATGAACGTGGTTCCCACATCCGATGCTGAAACATCGCATCCGTACAACAAGATGTCTGCTTTTTCAGACAATGAGTTTTGCCACATTGCAATTTGATCGCTGCGCAAGGTCAATTGCGATGTGTCAATCACGCGCCCGCCCAACATCAATTGCCCATCGCTGCCGTGCGAAACAATGTGCAGTGCCGTCACGCCTCGGCGATCACGCAACACTTCAGTGATTTGATCCAACGGATCCGACGCGCTATCAATGACAACAATGTCGACGTTGCGACGTCCCAACTGTGCGACTTCATCGGTGATATCGACCGATGCATCAATTATCGCAATCTCGGCAGCCAAGGATTCGCTCGCAATGACTTCGCTCGGCAGAACTTCTCTCAATGAGCTTTCGCTGGCACGTGAGCCCACATCGTGATTTGACACCGGCGCGTCGGCTTGGCTTTCACCTTCGACAGCAACTTCGGCGACGACTGCACCGGCATCACCGGCCAGCATCAATCGCGGCTCGAGAATGTCAACGGACCACCGAGTCTGCTGTTGGGCTTGGCGGCGCGAGACACGTTTGCTGGTTCGATTGGAAGGGTACATCGACATGTTGAGACTCTTGATCTGTCGTTGCTTGCGATAGTGTTCCCTGAGGCCGGCATAGCGGCGACTGATAGATTAAGCGCTCTGAAACCTCGACGCAAACAGCCAGGACCACCTAGATTGCCGTCAATCAAGATACTCGCGCCGCCTCGTGGGAGGCAGGGCGGAGACTCCAGTGCAGGCCGCAAGAATCGTTCGGCTGCGAGAAGCGGGTGTTCTGGCAAAATCCCCAGGGCGTGGACAAGCCAGTCTTCGTTGAGACGACTGGGCCAGAATCTTGATGGTCGCGTGTGGGACGGGCTTAGCTTGTCGCCGGTTCAGGGATAACGGCGGGGCGCCAATCGACGAGGTGCACTTCGGCCTTTTGGAAGCCTCGAAAGTCATTGATGACTGGACGGTAGGCGATCTCGATCGGGCCGCTGACCGAATTCAATTCATCGCACCATTCACCCGCACCAAAAGCGACGCCGCGTATGACCTTGCTGCCCTGCCGAAACTTGACGCTCAGGTGCCGATCGCCGCCGCCCATTTTGCGTGCCGGTTCGTCAAGCCGGACGTTGCCACAGTAGAGGATCGGGCGAGGATTACCGGCGCCAAAGGGCGCCAACATTTCCATCTGCTTGATCGTTTCGACGGTCAATTGCCCGAGCGCGGCTTCGGCATCGATCGCGATCTCGGGTTCCACGTTGATCTCAGCGGCTTGCTGGGCAACCGCTTCGCAGAAGTCACCTCGAAACGCATCGATCTGTCGTTCATCGATCGTCAAACCGGCAGCCGCTTGGTGACCGCCGAAGCGAATCAGTCGATCGCTGCACTGGCCAAGCGCTTCGTGCAGATTGATTGCGGTACCACCGACACGGCCGGACCCGACAGCAGACGTCTTGCCGGCCTGATCCATCGAAAGAATAAAGACAGGCTTGCCATACTTGTCGGCCAAACGGCCCGCCACGATGCCGATGACGCCTTGATGCCAACCGACTCCTGCCAAAACCAACGCAGGATCGGATTCGGCGTCAAAGTCCGTTTTGACTTGCTTTTGCGCGGCCAAGTAAACGCTACGCTGCAAGCTGTCGCGATTTCCGTTCAGCTGATCAATGTATTCGGCCAGCGCGGCGGCTCGCTCGGAATCGTTCGTCGTTAACAGCTCGACGGCCAATTGAGCTTGCCCCAATCGTCCGGCGGCGTTCAAACGGGGTGCGATGTTGAACGAGATGCTTTCGGTGTTAAGTGAAACGGCTTGGTCGAGCTTGCTGCGCCGCATCAGTTCGACCAGTCCGATCATCGGCTCGGCTCGCAACATGCGGATGCCGTGCTCGACGAGAATTCGATTTTCATCCAGCAACGGAACGACGTCGGCCACGGTTCCGATCGCGGCTAGGGACAGTGATTGCATCAAGAATCGACGCATTGGATCGGTGACTTTTTTGGCACCACACTTTTCCTGACACAACGACCAAGCCAACTTGAACGCCACGCCGGCGCCACAAAGTTCGCCGAACGGATAACTCGTTCCTGGCAATCGAGGGTGGACGATGGCGTCGGCGTCGGGCAGCTGATCGCTCATCTGGTGGTGATCAGTCACGATCAGCTTGACGCCCAGTTCGCGACACAGTTCGGCGTGGCGAACGCTGGTGATACCGCAATCGACCGAGACGATCAGCTTCTTTCCGCGCTCGGCCAACTTGCAGATCGCATTCTCGTTGAGACCGTATCCGTCTTCTAATCGGTTCGGCACATAGTAACTAACGTCGCCGCCCAACAACCGAATGCCGTTGACCAGGATGGACGTGCCAGTCATTCCGTCGGCATCGTAGTCGCCGTAAATCACGATTGGTGTCTTGGCCTGAATCGCCTCGATCAGAATCGCGGTCGCGGCCGGGATCCCGGGCAACTGCTGCGGATCGCGGAGGCCGGTCAATTTGGTACAAAGAAATCGCTGGGCGTCGTCACCGTTATAGACGCCGCGGCTGACCAAGAGCTGGGCAACAACGGGGGGAAGACGAGTGGCGGAGATCAGCTGTTCTACTCGCGCCCGATCATGGGGCATGATCCGCCACTGTCGTTGCATCCGTGACTCCGAAGGTGTCGCCGTTGAATCGTGAGCCGCAATTAGCCCATCGCTACTGCGACAAAAGTTTGATGCGGGCGTTGGCAGCCACGCGGTGGGTGCGGCCGATTCTCGATCGGCCTGGCAAACCGGAATGACCGGCATGTCGGAATCACCGATAAAACCCGCCATTTTGAAACAGCACGTGCTGTAACAACACATGCTGAGATGGCGCAGGGCGGATTCCGGCGGACCCGTCGCAACTGCGCAAACGGGTACGGCGTCAGCAACTACTTCTTCTTTTCGACGTGCCAGGTGTGCTTGCGCAGACGTGGGCTGTATTTCTTCAAACGCAGCTTTTCGCCACCCGGCTTGCGCTTCAGGGTGTAGTTATAGTCGCCATTCTCTTCGCAAACGAGGAAGATCGTTTCCGCTTTTTTCTTGCTACGGCCAGCCATCAGTCCGCTCGTACTCGGTGAGTGTTATTCTTGAATTGGTTCAGAAATCGTCCCGGATTATGACCAGACGGACGCCGATCTGACAAGCCTCAATCAGTCATCGCCGTCCATTATTGCCTGCTTGATCGCTTGAACAACGCCGCGGCGAGTGAAGGCGCTGGCCGTGATTCGGTCCACGTTCATACCCATTTCGGCCGCGGCGCGGCGGGCCAGATCGACGTCGCGGACGCCACGGTAGTGATTTGTCACGGCGTGATGCTCGTAGATTGTCTGACTGTCGGTTTTGAAACCCGACTCGAAGGTGTCGGCCAGTTCGTCAATCCAGTCCTGGGGCACGCGGCGCAGGTTGCACTGCTCGATGCTCCAAAGGTCATCGCCATTACATTCGTCCAAAATTGCGAGCAAGCGGTGTCGGGGCAGTGGCATGGCAATTAAATCAGCGGATCGATCTTGGCTGCCACGATGAAGTCATTTTCGCTCAGCCCCCCAATCGCGTGCGTGGTCAAATCTACGCGAAGATGGCGATAACCGGTTAGATGCAAATCGGGATGGTGCTGCTCCGATTCAGCCACTTCGGCAATTCGCCCCATCAGCGCGATTGCTTTGGCGAAGTTGCCGCAATTGATTTTTCGCGAGATCAGCGTGGCGTCCTCGCTCAGCGACCAGTCGGGTATCGCCTGCAACAATGACTCCGCTTCCGCACGCGACAGCGTCGGAATACCGCCCTCACAGGGCTTGCAGGACGCTTGGCGGAGATTTTCGGCAGTACACATCCCAGATTCTCTCGACATATCCAATGGTATTCACGCAAGATAGATTTTGACACGACTAGGGCCACTCAGTGGGTCCACTCAGCGAGTCCAGTCAGCGGGACGACCGAGTCCCAGCGTGGCTTGCCCGAAAGAAAAAAACTTCCTGCCGCAACGTCCGCATCATGCGCATTCTAGGCATGTATCCGCGGATTCTTGGAACACCGAGGAGCGGTTCGGCACAAATCTTGCAAAAAACCGCCGTCAGAGAGCGTGATTGGCGTTGACGATTCTGGCCAGGTTCGCCATCTTCGTGATCTTCGCGGCGCAATCGGTGTCCGCGAACCAAGTGGGAGAGTTTGCCGCCGCGTTCGAGATGCCCTCGAAAACTCGCGGGACAGGTGACACTCGCCGAACCACCCGACATGATGAAGGTCGTGACCCGATGGGTAAAAAATCCAAGCGCTATCGCGCCTCGCTCGAAAAACAGCCCAGCAACCTGCTTCCGTTAGACGAAGCCGTTGAGGCTCTCAAGAAATACGATTCGACTAAGTTCGATCAAACGGTCGAGATCCACATGCGTTTGGGCGTCGACCCGAACCAGGCGGATCAGATCATCCGTGGATCGTTGGTACTGCCCAACGGGATCGGCAAGACCCAACGCGTCGTCGTCTTTGCCAAAGGTGACGCCGCCACGGCTGCCGAAGAGGCCGGTGCCGATGTGGTCGGCCAGGAAGATTTGGCCAAAAAAATCAAAGACGGCTGGACGGACTTCGACGTCTGCATCGCAGCCCCGGACATGATGGGACTGGTCGGACCGCTCGGTCGTGTCCTCGGTCCCCGCGGATTGATGCCCAGCCCGCGTGCCGGAACCGTGACGCCCGACGTCGCCAAAGTGGTTGGCGAATACAAGGCCGGTAAGGTCGAATTCCGTAACGATAAAGGCGGCAACGTCCACGCCATGGTCGGCAAGATGAGCTTCGAATCGCCGAAGCTGGTCGAAAACATCCAATCGTTCCTGAACTTCATCGAAGGCCTCAAGCCTCAGACGATCAAAGGAACTTACGTCAAAGGTGTGGCAATCTGTGCAACGATGAGCCCCAGTGTGCGAGTCGCCTGCTAAGTCCCACCGTTGTGCCACAGACGCCAGTCGTCATGCGGTCGCAACGTGCGAAGCAGGGTGCAAGTTTGGCTGACCAGTCGATTCGCCCTGATGCAACGCACAAGGCAAAAAAGCATACGGCGCAAGAAAGCATACGGCATTTAGACGATGAGTCGTTCAACCAACGGCTCGGTCACACCAAAGTGACGAACCAAATCACGCTCCAGAATTAAATTCCGATCAGTGAACCAATCCGATGAGTAAATACGTCAAAGAACTCGTGACCCGCGACATCCAGCGGCGACTTGATGGTGTTGAAGACGCTGTCGTGGTCAGCTACGTCGGCATGGACGCGAACGCGACGAACGAATTGCGTAACGAGCTTAGCGAAAAAGACATCAGTATGATGATCGTCAAGAACTCGTTAGCCCGCCGCGCAACCGAGGGCACGTCCTTGGCGCCCGCGTTCGAAGGCGCCGGCGGACAAGTCGCCGTCTGCTGGGGATCGACCGACTTTGTTTCGCTGGTCAAGGAAGTTGTCCGGCTCGATAAAGACAAGGAAAAGTTTGAAAAGTTCGTCGCCGATGGCGGTGTCATGGATGGCGAAAAACTGGACGCCGATGGCCTGAAAGCTGTCAGCAAATGGCCCAGCCGCGAAGAACAGATTTCGATGCTGGTCGGACAGATCCTCGGTCCTGGATCGCAGCTATCCGGTGCCATGCTCGGACCTGGCAAGATGCTCAACAGCCAGCTGAAACAAAAGGGCGAAGGCGACGAGTGATCATCGGGTGACCCGATTCCGAATCATGCGTAACCAACGCTAAACCATATCGCTTTATCAAATCACCAAACTGTTTTTGAGGTATTTTAGAGATGTCAGAAGAAGCAACCGCAGTCGCCGAGTATGGTGCTGAAACTAAAGAGATGGGCGATAAGATCGCCGACTTGACGCTGAAGCAAGCCAAAGAGCTAAGCGACTACCTGAAGGACGTGCATGGTATCGAACCTGCCGCCGGTGGTGGTGTCGTGATGGCCGCAGCTGGCGGTGGCGACGGTGCCGGTGCAGCCGAAGTCGAAAAAACGGAGTTCGACGTGGTTCTGACCGGGTTCGGCGAAAAGAAGCTGAACGTCGTCAAGGTCGTCAAGAACCTGACCGGCGCTTCCCTGATGGAAGCCAAGAAGATGGTCGAAGCCTGCCCAGCCACTTTGAAAGAAGCGGTCTCGAAGGAAGAAGCCGAAAAGGTCAAGGCCGAAGTCGAAGAAGCTGGCGGCTCTGTCGAGCTGAAATAGTTTCCGATCGGCACCAAGGTAATAGGTATTAGGCGTTCAACCACCTAATACCTAGAACCGGTGACCTGGAAACCTTTGCTCATCGCCATAACGACATCACGGGAAGCGCGGCGACTCCGGTCCCAGTGCTTGTCGGTGGTAAAGCTTGTCCGTATCCGGCCGGCGCGGTCGGATACAGCTCGGTGCCACGCAGCCCGCCTTGGCTGGCCGTGCGACGCGGCGGATCGCTTGTCATTCGCCCCACCGAACCGCTGGTCGATGCGATCGCCGTTGCCGCAATGGTTGGCGTGGGCGAGACGTAATACTGAGGCGCCGAAAGCGGTTCGACCCGTGTTCCGGAATCCATCGGCCGAAGTCGAGATGCCAATGCGTTGCTGGCCCCCGGTGGGTCCGCACCGGCAGGCGCGACGCGCCCCACCGGTTCGTAATCGACTTTTTGTTCGCGCTCGATCCGCTGAACCAATTTGGGGACGTCGACGGTGCGCTTCTCAGCAACCCACTGCGTCCGTGTCTCCGTTCGATTGACGATTTCTTGCTGCGCTTGCCAGCGGGCGCGAGGCACATGGCGGTACGCGACAGTCGGCTGACGGAATGGATTCCAGCGGCCTTCCAACCGTGGTTCCCAGTGATAGTCGACGACCGGCGTGAAAACCGTTCGTGCCTCGGGCTTGGTTTCGGTGACCGTTTGCGGATGGAACACCGTTTGTTCTTGGGTTTCGACCTTGGTTTCAACCACGGGTCGTTCGACCGTTTTGGTCACTTGACGGTACACAATCCCAGTGGCTGGATCGGTGTAATAGCCAGCAGCGTCGGCCGCGTGGCTCGTTTGACTCGTGAAAAGTGCCGTCGTGAGTCCCGCTAACGCGATTCCCATTCCGACAACCGGAGATAAGATCCGAGTAGTCATGGCAGTCCCTCGCCTGATTCGGATGATTGGTTGTAAGCCTCAAAGTACTGTTCGGATTTCACCCCGCATCAAACTGAGTCAAATCGCATGAATGAAACGAAATATGCAATCGATCCGGG
Organism: uncultured Pirellulaceae bacterium; assembly: GCA_963975425.1. Classification (GTDB taxonomy): domain Bacteria; phylum Planctomycetota; class Planctomycetia; order Pirellulales; family Pirellulaceae; genus CAXBGS01. Next base: position 108,067 of record CAXBGS010000014.1, on the reverse strand, counting down.
CCTATTGCGGATTCTACGCTGTCCGTTGGAGGGGTGCGTGCTATCAATGGCGGACGATTCCTTGCTGGCAAAATTGAATGATCAGATCGGCCAAGGAACGCTTCGAGATGCGTTGGACCAAAAAGTCGATCAGCCGCTGCAGGCCGGACTGGTCACCGCTTCGGGAACCCGGTTGTATCCGATACGAGGAGGCATCCCGACACTCATCGCGGACGAGGCGATCCCCATCGAACAAGTTTGCTTTCGTTGAAATGGCTTTATTCGAAGACAGAGGCCCAAAAGCAGAGCGGGGCAAAGCTGCAGCGGGACTTTGCTTCGCGTTCATTGAAGAACAAAAAATTTCAGTCGCACGCTTGCGACTGAAATGATCCACAAACCCCACGAATCGATGCCCGCCGAATCGACCGTACATTCTGCTCAAGCGTTGCTGCAGCGTTATTTCGGATTTGATGAATTCCGAAACGGGCAAGAGCAAGTGATCACGCACGTGATGAACGGCAGGCACGCGATGGTGGTGATGCCGACGGGAATGGGAAAGTCTCTGTGTTTCCAGATCCCCGCCCTCGCAGCGACCGAAAACAATTCGGTGAACTTGGTGATTGTCTTGTCGCCGTTGATTGCTTTGATGCAAGACCAAGTTGATGCGCTGGTCAGACGAGGGATCGACGCCACGTTCATCAACTCGTCGCTGGATCGCGAAACGCGCATCGCCCGTTACCAAGCCATCGCATCAGGGCGACACCGACTGCTGTATGTAACGCCCGAGCGTTTCCGGAAAGACGATTTCCGCGCAGCGATCGCGTCCCGACGCGTCCCATTGTTGGCGGTAGACGAAGCGCATTGCGTCAGCAGTTGGGGCCACGACTTTCGCCCCGACTATACGCGTCTTGCTGAGATCCGAACGACGCTGGGCAACCCCACCACGATCGCCGTCACCGCAACGGCGACAGCCGAGTGCCGGCGCGACATCTACTCGCAACTGGGGATTTCGCCACAAGAGATACAACTGTTTCATCAGGGGATCGATCGCCCCAACCTGTCACTGGAAGTCACTCCCGTGTTCGACGAAGCAGAAAAGATCGATGCCGTCAAAGCATCGCTCGCCGACGAACGCTACCGTAGCGGCAGTGTCATTGTCTACTTTTCGCTGATCAAAACGCTGCAGCGATTCAGCGATCAATTAACGTCCGACCGCATCGACCATGTTTGTTACCACGGTGACTTGCCCCGACATCGTCGATCTGCGGTGCAACGTGACTTCATGACCGGCGACGCCGACGTCGTGCTGGCGACACCGGCGTTTGGTATGGGTGTCGACAAGGAAGACATCCGCGTGGTCCTGCACGCCGAGACACCCGGTTCGATCGAATCCTATTACCAGGAAATTGGCCGAGGCGGACGCGACGGAAAACCCAGCCTATGCCGCTGGCTGTACGACCAAAGTGATCTGATGACACAAATGCAGTTCATCGAGTGGTCCAATCCCGACGCCGACTTTTACCATCGCTTGTACGAGACTTTGGTGAATCATCGCGAACAGTGCCAAGCTTTCGGGCTGCAGTGGCTTAACGATCGGCTGCAGCGGGTCAGCCGTCACGACCACCGCCTGGCAACGGCGATCGGAATGCTTGATCGATACGGTGTCATTGCGGGCCCCCGACCGCCGGAATGCTTTGATGTTATCAGCCCCCTGCCGGCGGAACTGGCCGACGACGGGTTCTTGGCCGCAAAACGCAAACGAGATCAACAGCGGCTGTATTCGATGGTCCAACTGGCCGCGGAAACGGGCGACCGCAAGGCGTTCTTGAATCAGTACTTTCTGGACGAGTCCTAAGTCATCGCCCCAGGCTACGATGAAAAAAGGCCGTTGGCCAAAACGTGGCGGGCGGTTTCTGATTCCTGGGGCGTGCCCCCAGGCGACGATGATGATGGCCGTTGGCCAAAAAACGAACCGACATGGCCAAGGGCCTTTCGCAACATAGCCAGGGGCATCGCCCCTGGAAAATGAACATACGACGAACCGATTGGCCAACGGCCATTGTCAACGAAACATGGTAATCCTCGATGCCACAATCCTTGTCCCAGCTCTACGCACATTTGATCTTCAGCACCAAAGACCGATTCCCGTTTCTCACAACTGACATTCGCGAACGCGTACACGGCTACTTGGCAACAACCCTGCGTGACATGGGATCACCGTTCGTCGTGGTGGGTGGCGTTGCCGATCATGTCCACGTCCTATTCGATATGGGGCGCATTCATCCAGCCAAGGATTTTGTCGAAAAACTTAAAAGAGAATCATCCAAGTTCATCAAAACACTGGGGCCCAAACTGGACAAGTTCTATTGGCAGCGGGGGTACGGAATTTTCTCGGTCAGCCCGACCCATCGCAAGAGTGTCATTGAGTACATCGAGACCCAAGAAGAACATCACAGGGTTAGGACGTATCAGGAGGAATACCGAGAGTTCTTAAACCGATATGGAATCGAATTTGATGAACGGTACGTTTGGGATTGACGATTCGGTCGGCGATGACCGTTGGCTGAAAACGAACCGACATGGCCAACGGCCTTTCGCAACATAGCCAGGGGCAACGCCCCTGGAAAATGAAAACACAACATCCCTTTGGCCAACGGCCATTGTCAAACGCATTGTTGAATATGGCCGTTGGCCAAACCGGTTTGTGTGGTTGCCGGGTTCCTGGGGCGTCGCCCCAGGCTACGATGAAAAAAGGCCGCGGGCCAAAAACGAACCGACATGGCCAAGGGCCTATCGCAACATAGCCAGGGGCATCGCCCCTGGAATGCGAATAGACCACGAGCCGGGTTCCTGGGGCGTTGCCCCAGGCTACGATGAAAAAAGGCCGTTGGCCAAAACTTAATCGGATTTATCTTTGGCAGAATTCTCCGGCAGATGCTGAAACCAATTGTCGGTCGACTTGGGCCACTTGTTGCGATCCAGATCACTCGCCTCAACGACATCGTAGGTTTTGTTTGAATTGACATCGATGATTTGCTTGCCATCGTCAGACCAACGAACGTCATCCGGCTTTTCAAAATTATCAAAGGCGAGCTGAATCGCCGAGCCGTCCCTGCGGGCACACCAAATTTGATACCGGTTGTCACTGTCATCACCGGTCTTGCTTGTCCAATGCTGAGTCCACGCAATCCACTGGCCATCGGGTGACCAAATCGGATTGATCCCGCCACTCATTCGCAAGATATCGGTTTGCAGATCGTAATTGAAGAAACCTGCCGGACTAATGTTTGTGATTTCTTCCGTTTTCGTGTCATAGACGCCGATTCGTCCATCGCCGGGGCTGCTCTTTTTCGGTGCTAAGTTTTTGATTTGTGTCGTGCAGGCAATGAAGCGGTCATCCGGCGACCAAGCTACGCCAAATCCATTCATTTTCGTCTCTGTCAATTTCCCGGTTTCCACATCGACAATTGCCAATTGGTAACTGGGGGTTTCAGAGTACACGTCAACGATCGCGATTCTCGAAGAATTAGATGACCATTCAGGCGCAGTAGCAAAAAATTTTGTACTCAAACGCCGCATCTTAAAGGTGATCCGATCAAAACAAAACAATCCACGATACTTTACGTCTTTTCTTGGTGTGGATGCTGTCGGAACTGCATTTCCAACAAACGCGATCATTGTCTTGTCCGGTGACTCTGCTTGATAAAGTGGCTGAGCGGTCGAGGGCAATCCGTGCAGAGTAATCTCACCCGACGCAGTCATTTCCTTCGCACGAGTCTTGGCGAGACGAAGCGATTCCTTGACGACCGTTACTAGCTGATGATGCTGCTCGAATTTAGTGAGCCTTGTAACAACGTCTTGATTAAGGATACGAAACGCGATGTCGGGACGAGTCGTGTGCATCGCAACGATAGGGAGAACGGTGATCCAAAACTCCTCGTCTGCCAGCAGATAGTCCCCCAGGCTTGATTGTCCACCTCGACGATCGTTCAACAATCCAGGTGCATTGCGAAGATTACCAAACACGATCAGTGTTTCATCCGCTATTACCTCGGGCATCTTTTCGGCTACCGCTAGATACAACCGATTTCGTTGTTCATGAAAATGCTTCTCGTAGGGAAATCGAGGATCGGCTAGCAGAGATCGAACGACAATATCAACGCGGACCGAGACATCCAGTTTTTCGGCAGCGAGTGACTCAGTAATCGTCAACCGAGAAAGGGATTCTGGTTGGCGACCTTCCACCATTACTGCTGCAAGTCGTTTGTCTCGATCTTCGGTAGGTCCGATGCTCGCAACCTTCGCTTCAATCGATTCACGTAGCTCCGGTTCGCCCGCGACCGATCTGTCTAGCGCAAGAGCGAGATGAAGCGACAATTGGGAATAAAAGCCTCTTAACTTCTCATCGCGAGATGAGGTCTTCTTAAGTTCAAGCCGCAACACATTATGCAGAGCTTCCGCGTCCGCTTGACTGAAAGGTGCGGTTGCCCATTTCACCAAGTTTGCCGGCTTATGAAATAAGAACTCCTGTAGCACCAGAACACAGGCTAATCTCGATTCGTTGGTCCCAACTGGTAGTTCGTCCGTGATCGCCGAAATGGCTGGCTGTGGCATCAGTCGAGAATTCGCTTCGCGAAAACGTTGCATGAATCGATAGGAGGGATCCGGACCTTTACCGAATGCGAGACCTCCAAACCTTCTGGCCGTGACGAGAATTGATTGCACGGCATCAACATGATTCGGTTCAGCCAAACTTGCGATCGCATCCATCGCGTCGCCCAACGTTTCGACATCGCGTTCGACTCGCATCACGTTTGTCCAATACGCCATCGGCTTGCCTTGATAAAGTTTTTCGTGGCTCGCGTTCTTCGTCGACACCGTTGAGTGATCGTTTGCTGATTCTTCCTGCCGAATGGAAACGACCGTATCGGCTCCGCGGGTGACTTGAATCGATTCGTCACTGAGCGTTAGCCCATCCGAACCAGCGGATATCTGGACGGTGTACGTGCCGCTGCGAAGCGTGGTTCGATTCGCTCCGGTGCTAACCTTTAGTTCTTCGACGGGTGTTTCTTCGCGGAGGATCGACACGGTCAAGTCATCAAGCGGCGACTCGATGACCAGTGTGCCGCGATCCGTTTGCACGTACATGACAATCGCCGCGATCGCGGCCGCCGCAAAGCCGCCCAACAACCATCGCGCGCGAGGCTTTTTTGGCGGCGGAGACGCTGGCATGATCGGCGGTGTGGCGGATGTCTCTATCGCCGAGTCGGGATCACTTGTACGAATCGCTCGCGTAGCTAGCGGACGCAGTCCAATTGCTGGAGCGATTCTTGCGAGCTGCAGGGCAACCGATTGCGAATCCGTAGGGCGCCGGTCACGTTCTCGATCAAGCAACTTTGCAACCAATGCGTCAAGTTTCTCAGGAACATCCGCAACCACACTGCGAAGCGTTCTCGCCGGTCGTGAGGTCTTATCGATCACCAGCGGAGCAATTCCCTGTGCGTACCCGTGCGCCGGCTCGCCGGCGATCAGTTGAAACAGCGTTGCGCCGATTCCATACAAATCCGCCCGTGCGTCAACCGATTGCCCATCGGACAGTTGCTCTGGCGCGGCAAATGCCAGCGTGCCTAGCACGTGGCCCACAGTCGTCAAACGCATGTCGGCGGATGAATCGCCATCGAAGACTAACCCCAGATCAAGCAGCTTGACCGTCCCTTCGCGAGTCAACATGACGTTGGACGGCTTGACGTCGCGGTGCACTAAGCCCGCATCGTGAATTGCCGATAACGCCTGACAGACCTCAATCATGATCGATATCGCATCCGCGATCGGAATCGGTCCCAGCCGCCGCGTCAGCTCGGCCAGATTCAATCCATCCAGGTACTCCATCACTAGGTAATGCCAACCGTCCGCTTCTCCCGCGTCGGTTGCGGCCACGATGTTGGGGTGCTGTAGTGATGCCACTGCCTGCATTTCGCGATCGAAACGTTCGCGCCAATCCACATCGAATCCGCGTTCGCGCGGCAGCAACTTGATGGCACACTTTCGTTGAAGTCGTTCATGTTCGGCAAGAAATACCGATCCCATCCCACCACGGCCAAGTGGCTTGAGCAAGCGATAGGGACCAAGCTTGTCGATCGGTGGCATGACCGCGTCAAGTCGCACGCTTGGCGACGTCGCCACGTGAAAAATGGCCGCCTGGCAGTCGGGCTCAGCGAGCACGGAATCGTCGCCCGAGGTGCGTTGGCCAAGCACGTTTGCAAACGAATCGAAATCCGCTGAGCAACTCTCGGCACGTTGTTGGCACGTCGCACAAGACTCCAAATGCCGCAGTGCCGATTCAAAACGGTCTGTCGGAAGTCTGCCAAAGCTAAATTCGTGAATGTCTTGTTGTGATAGACACGATTCGTCGTGGGCAAGCACATTTTGTGGCGGCGTCGTTGCGATCATCGATCATTGGCTCCGAATCAGAACGATTAAACAGGCTGCAAGTTCTTCGTCGATATTCGAGTGACGATGACTCATCAATAGTTCTTCGTGGGCCGTTGGACACCTATCGGCAATTTATCGCAATTTTTCTTCATCGGAATCGTTCGCTTCATCGATCAGTCCGCTGAGTTCGGTTCTCAGCCGCTGCAGAATTCGGGCTCGCGCCTTATAGACAGTCCAGCGGCTGACCGCGAGCGTTTCAGCAACCTCATCGACTTGGCGGCCTTCCACGACGGTCGCCCAAAATGCTTGCCAGGTCTTTGGATCGAACCGATCGCGGTAGATCGCCAACGCCCGGTGCAGCAAAGTCTGCCGGTCCGTCTCTCGATCCGTCGGAGGATCTTCGGCAGGTCCAGCCGTCACGAGTTCGCCCACGTCTGATCCGAGCAGAATTTCGTCGCGGCGCTGTCGCATCGTGTCCGAGATGCGGCGACGCGTGATCGTCCACAACCAGCCGCGAAACTTGGCACCCGGTCGCGACGGATCAAATTTCGGCAAATCCTTCGAAACGGAGATCAAGACCTCTTGAGTCACATCGGCGGCATCGGAGCTTTGCAGTCCGGATCGGCGGATCCAACGATAAACCAGTGGCCCGTACAGATGCACGAATCGGTTCCAAGCATCCGGCCGCACCGAGTGGCTACCTTGGCGAAGCGAGTCAAGCAAAGAATAGGGAGTGGTTGGCTCGATCAATAGTGACTCCTCTGGTGAGGCTTAGGAAACCCTGCCGAACGAGTGCCAAGTTCGGCAGTCGTCCCCTGATCCTAGCACGACGAGTCCATGAGTGGATTTTTTAGCGAATTCAATCGATTGCCCGTCGCGTTCCTCAAAACTCCGTCGACGCGATCGAGCCCCGCAGTCGTTTATGGGACGCACCGGATCGCCAAGCAGGTACAATTCTCGTCCCGCAACATCCCTACCGCATCGGTGCCCTGTGCGGGTATCCTGTGTCGATGATTAGTCAAGCCGGCGAAACGCTCTTTTCACCCACGATGCTACTTTGGCTTGCAGCTTCGTTGCTAGCCGCGGTGCTGCTGATCGGAGCGGCGAGCCGTCGAAAAGCCAAGCTGACCGAATCGCTTCGCGACTACGTCGACCAAAATACACCCAAGCCGACGTCGTCTGCTCAATCGGATTCGGAATCCGACTAGTCAAGCGAGCATCCCCTGTGTCGAACCAAACTTGCCGTAGACAACGACTTCCTGACGACCACAAACTTTCCTGACGACCACAGTGCCTCGATGACCAAACGCGTTTTTATCCATACCGTCGGCTGCCAAATGAATGTCTTGGACAGCGAAATGGTGGTCGCCGACTTGAAACGGCACGGCTATACGGTCGTCGACACGCCCAAGGAAGCCGATTGCGTCCTGTACAACACTTGCAGCGTGCGCGAGCACGCGGAAGAAAAAGTCTACAGCGCGCTTGGTAAACTTCGCGAAGCCAAAGAGCGCAACCCAGAGAAGACGATCGGCGTGATGGGCTGCATGGCTCAAAAAGATCAAGACATCATCTTCAAACGCGCACCCTACGTCGACTTGGTCGTCGGTCCGGGCCAGCTACATACGATTCCCGAACTGTTGCAGAATGTCAGCGACGGCAAAGGGCGCCAGATGGCGGTCTCGCTGTCTCGCAAAGCCGGTTCACAGGCCGTCATCGCACGCAGCCACGAGACGTTCGATCCGCTGCGGGACCCGGCCATGCGACCGACACCGTTTCAAGCGTATCTGAGGATCCAGATCGGATGCGACAAGTTCTGCACTTATTGCGTTGTCCCGAACACGCGAGGCCCGGAACAGGGGCGTCCCCCGGCGCAAATCTTGTCCGAAGCACAAACGCTGGCCGATCAAGGTTGCCGCGAAATCACGCTGCTGGGACAAACCGTCAACAGTTACAAATACATCGATGGCGACCAGACCACCGACATGGCCAGCCTGCTGGAATCGCTTCACGAAATCGATGGGATCGAGCGAATCAAGTTCGTCACGAACTATCCCAAGGACATGACCGAGCGACTATTGGTAACGGTCCGCGATCTGCCAAAAGTTTCACCCTACTTGCACGTTCCCGCGCAAAGCGGCAGCGATGAAGTGCTGAAACGAATGCGGCGCGGATACACCATCGCCGACTATATGGAAATGTTCGAACGGATCGAACGGATCGTTCCCGAAGCGACCGTTAGCAGCGATTTTATCGTGGGCTTTTGCGGCGAAACCGAAGACGACTTTCAAAAGTCGGTCCGCTTGATCGAGCGCTGTCGATTCAAGAACAGTTTCATCTTTCAGTATAGTGAACGTGGCGGCACCAAAGCCGCCGACCGCTTGCCCGACGACATCCCTCGTGAAGTCAAAGCACGCCGCAACAACGAACTATTGGCTGTCCAAGATGCGATTGCCAAAGAAGACAATCTAAAACTGATCGGCGATTCCGTCGAAGTGCTTGTGGAAGGTCCCAGCAAAAAGGGCATGAAATCGGACGACCAGTCTTCGCTCGTCCAGATGATTGGACGCACGCACGGTGACCGCATCGTGGTCTTTGACGGCAACCGCCGACAAGCCGGACAATTCTTGACGATCACCATTGACGATGCCAGCAGCCACACGCTGGTCGGACGCGTCAAGACCGTCGACGTGGTCACACTCAGCATCGGCTGATCCCCATCCAACCAAAGCTGTCCCCCCGACTCAACGAGAGATATCACGCTGGATACTTCGACAACATCGACTTCAGAAATCCATACCGAAGTTTTGCCGTGCGGCATGACCGTGATCGTTCAGCCGATGCCATGGTTGCGAACGGCCGCGTTTTCGCTAAACGTGCGTGGCGGCGTGCATACCGAACCGGACGACCGCAGCGGACTTGCCTCGCTGGTCTGCGAAATGGTCCAGCGCGGCGCCGGTAATCATAGCAGCCGTGACCTGGTCGCCGTGCAAGACAACCTGGGCATGGACCGCAGCAGCGGCGTCTCGGCGGCGATGGTTTCTTTTGGGGCTTCGATGCCTGCCGAATCACTCGGCGATGCGATCGCGTTGTACGCCGACATTGTCCGCCGTCCACACCTGCCGGCCGATCAACTCGATGATGCTCGGATGATGGCGATGCAAGAGTTGCGGGCCACCGAAGACGAACCGACACAGCGTGTGATGCGTCGCCTGCGCGAACTGCATTACGGTGATCGGGTCGGTCGATCCAACTTGGGAACCGCTGAAAGTCTGACTGCGATCACACAAGAAGACGTGCGAGACTTTTTTAGCAATCACTACCACGCCGCCGGATCGATCATCGCCGTTGCGGGCAACGTCAATCCTGATGAAGTGTTCGACCGCCTCGGTGAAGTCTTTGCCGACTGGAAATCCGAGCCGCTGGCGCCGTTGTTACAGCCGTCTGGCACATCGACCTACGAGCACATTGAATCACCGTCGAGTCAAACCCACATCGGTTTTTCGTTTCCATCGATCCCTTACGGCGGCAAAGATTACTTTCGCATGCGAGCCGGTGTCGGCATCCTGAGCGATGGAATGAGCAGCCGGTTGTTCGACCGTGTTCGCGAGCAGCGAGGGTTGTGCTACACCGTCGCAGCAAGCTGTCACTCGTTGAAGAATGGCGGGGGTGTATTCGGATATGCCGGCACCACCCCCGAACGCGCTCAAGAAACGCTCGATGTCACCTTGCATGAAATCCGCAACTTGACCGAAGACCTGCAACCCAGCGAACTGGCGCGTTGGCAAGTGCGAATCCAAAGCAGCCTGATCATGGAACAGGAATCCAGTGCGTCTCGTGCGTCATCATTGGCCAGCGACTTCTATCAGCTTGACCGCGTCATGCCCACCGAAGAACTCGAAACGACGATCGAGGCACTGACGGTGGATGACATCCGAAACTACTGGAACGAAAACCCGCCCAGTGAGTTTCGATTTGTCACCCTGGGACAATCGCCATTAAAGACCTGATTCCACCGCCGATTTTATCTGGCCCTCGGTCGCAATTCGCTTTGCCGCGACAGCGATTGCCTCGCTCGCTTCGCCGTCGCCGACCCACCACCTAGCATCCTAGAGATCGATCCTATGTCTGAGTTTCGCCAAACCACGCTTTCCAGCGGTTTGCGCATCGCCGCCGAAATCGACTCACGCAGCTACTCCGCCGCGTTCGGTTATTTCGTTCGCGCCGGGGCGCGCGACGAAGTGGATTCTGAATCGGGACTCAGCCACTTCTTAGAACACATGATGTTCAAGGGGACCGCAAAGCGATCCGCAGCTGACGTCAACCGCGAACTTGATGAACTGGGCGGCCAAAGCAACGCGTACACGTCCGAAGAACAAACGGTTTACTACGCGACCGTGCTGCCCAAGTTCCAAGACCGGTTGGTCGAACTACTGACCGATATGTTAAGCCCGCGTCTGGACGAAGAAGACTTCGCCACCGAACGCCATGTGATCTTAGAAGAGATTGCCAAGTACGAAGACCAACCACCCTTCGGCGCTTTCGAACGCGTGATGGAAATCTACTTCGGTCCCCGCAGCCTTGGCCGCCGCGTCTTGGGCACATCCGAGTCGATCACCGCGATGACGGCTGATGACATGCGTCGCTATTTCCAGCGGCGTTACCGGTGCGACAACATCGTCCTTGCGGCCAGCGGGAATGTCGACTTTGACGGACTGGTCGCGCAAGTTGAAAAGCTAACGGACCACTGGACGACTCGCCCCGATCCCGCCGCACCGGCCGCCGATCGTCCCGACCAGGTTCCCGACGGAATCTCACTGGACACACAATTGCCGATCGCCGACGCCGCGCAAGCCTATCTGGTTCGCATGTGCCCAGGGCCCAGCGCCACAAGCGAGGATCGGTATGCCGCACGACTATTGGCCTCGATCATGGGCGACGAAGGCGGCAGCCGCTTGTTTTGGGATTTGATCGACACCGGCCGTGCTGAGATGGCGACGGTTTGGCCACAAGAGTTCAGCGACAACGGCGCGTGGTTTCATTACCTCGTCTGCGCCCCGCAAGATGTTGAATCCAACCGAAGAATCTTTGACGAGATCCTCAAGGGGGCCGCCGAAGATGGCATCAAACCCGAAGAATTAAAACAGACCATCAACAAAGCGGCGGCTGGATGTATCATGCAAAGCGAACGCCCCAGCAATCGTTTGTTCGGCCTGGGCAGCCGTTGGTTGACCTGCAACGAATACATCAGCACCGACGAGGCCCTGGAAAAGATTCGCTCGGTTAGCGTCGCCGACGTTTCCAAAGCGGCAAAGCAATATCTGACGCAAGAAACGACGGAAGTGCTAGCGACCGCCGAGACATCGGATTCGTGTGCGACCTAACAAACCTATTTCACAATCACTGGTCCTCCATGTGTGGCATCAATGCCGCAACAAAACTTGCTCGCAGCCAAACAGATTTCGCGGCTGAACAGTGACCGGTCCAGCGGTCCGAAACCTCGTCCCATTAAAGCCATTGCAGCGGGAGTCAACATTCGATGACGACGACCGACCGATCACGAGTCCCCAAACTGCTACAACTGGGCAGCCGGATTGCGATCCTTCCCGTGATTCATGGCAGCGGCCAGTTCGCGCTGACCGTTCGGCGTTGGATGCTGGAAACGGACTTTGACTGTGTCGCGATTCCACTGCCGGAATCTTTTCGCGACAGCGTGGAATCGGCAGTGCTGGACCTGCCCTCGCCCTCGATCGTCCTGCAACCGCCGTCGCCACGATTCGAATCGGTCGAGGATTACGCGTGGGACGGCGATGAAGAGACCGACGAGGCGGGCGAAACCGGCCCGGTCAGCTTTGTCCCCATCGACCCCTGCCAACCGGTCATCATGTCGATCCGTGCGGCCATGGGAGAACACATTTCGCGAGCCTACATCGACCTAGAAACCGATCCGTTTCGTCCCTACGCGACCGTGATGCCAGACCCGTTTGCGGTGCGGCACGTGGCACCCGAAAAATTCGCCGCAGCTCTGCTGCCAAGTCTGCATCGCCCCCCAGACGAACAGACGCGTCAACGAATCGTTTACATGGCGCACCGATTGTCAGAACTGGAACAACAGCACAGTCATGTGCTATTCGTTTGCAGCGTCTTGCACTGGCCTTGGATCCGCGAAGCCTATAACGAACTCTTTTCACCCAAAGCGCGTCAATCGAGATCACAACGCAGCGAAGCATCCGACACCATTACCGTCGCCGAACACGACATGGTCCAGGACCCACAGCGATTCGACGTCAAGCCCGAGACGCTGTTGTTTCTGTTCAGCGAGCTGCCTTTCATCACGTCATTGTACGAGCGAGCGCGCGATGAACTGGAGGAAGACGAAGACCTGCAAGTCGATGGCGTGAAAGAACTGCTTCTGGCCGCTCGCGACTCGTATCGTCAAGAACTGGGCAAACACGCCCGACGCATCACTCCGCTGCACCTTTCGAAATGCCTGCAGTACATCCGCAATCTTTCCTTGATCCACCGCCGCCTGACGCCGGACCTGATCAATATCGTCACCGCGGCACAACAGATCTTGGGCGATCAGTTTGCTCTGCATGTAGCCCAGGTGGCCAACCAGTATTCTTATGCGGACAGCGAGGAACCCTTGCGTCCCGAACAAGTGATCACCCTTGGCATTGACCAAGCACGACTGCCCGACGGCGAAACCGTCTCGTTGGTCAGCCGGCTGCCGGGACCGCCAATCACGTGGCGCACCTTGCAACTGCAGCGTCGGCCCACGCCGCCGGAACAATCACGATGGCAATACCAATGGAATCCTCACACCCAGTGCAGCTTTCCGCCCGAAGATGAACGCATCGAGAATTTTCGCAGCCGAGTCTTTCAGCGCGCCGACGCGATAATCGGCAACGACTTGGCTCGAACCGAAAAATTCACCACCAGTGTCAAAGACGGGATCGACATTCGCGACACACTTAGGCACTGGCACGAAGAACAGATCTATGTGCGCGTGATCCCGCCCAGTCGCGGCACACTGGATGCATGCGTGATGCTATTCGATTCGCCATCGGATCCTCGCGACTATCCCTGGCGAACGACTTGGTTTGCCGAGCATAAGGACGAGTCGACGCTGGCGTTTTATGCGTCCGATTATCGGAAAGAGATGATCGGCCCCGGTATCGCACTGAGCACTTATGGTGGCGCGATGTTCTTGTACCCACCGATGATGATCGGCGATATCTGGAACGACCCGCGATTGGACTACGCCGAAACGCTTGAGGAAAGGTTGATCGCAGCGGCTTGTTTGCACAGTCGCAGTCGGCAAATAGCGTTGCTGGCTTCACTGCCGCCTGGTTCAGGTTGGCGGCGACTAGCCCGTCGACACAAAAAGCAATTGATTCACGTTCCGCTCAGCTCGTTCAGTGACGAACAAGTTCAGCAACTTCGCATGGTCCATGTCTTGAATGGACAAGAAGTCCGCAGCTATGCGGAAGCTTTCATTCGTCGGGTCTGAACCAAGCTTTCCTCCGCCCGGCCATACAAACTGGCTAAGAAAACGGGCGAGGGAGGCCGGGCTGTACTTCGCAGTGCCGGGTCAGTGTCCGGCACTTGCTAACGTGCGCCGTGCCGAAAGACGCCTACTTTTCGTCGGCGACACAGTAAAGATGCTTGTCCGATCGCGCGAACAATTGCCCGTCGCTGATCGCGGGCGTCCCGCTGAATGTCTCGCGATCGTCGGTGAAACGATTGACGGCAAGTTGTTCGAACTCATCACTCGCGGCCATCACGATCGCGGTTCCATCGGATTTCACATAATAGATCTTTCCGTTGGCCGCCACGGGCGATGCATAGTCTTGACCTCCCATGCCGCCACCCCGGCCGCCGCGACCGCCACCAAAGCCACCGCGACCACCGCCGCCCGGCCCTCGAAAGCCGCCGCCAGGTCCCCCGAACCCACCACCGTCATCGCGACCTCCTTCAGGACGACCTCCTTCAGGACGTCCTCCTTCAGGCCGACCGCCGCCTTCCGGTCGCGAGCCTCGATCAGCGGTATCCGAACTGGGTAAGCGTTCTTTGAAGATCGAACTGCCGTCATTGGCATCGATGCAATTGGCGATGCCGCCGGAAAAAAAGTAGACGCGGCCGTCGTACACCAATGGGCTGCCGAACCGCGACGAGTCGTTTCCGTTCCAAACGGTATTGGACTCGGTAACGTCACCTTTGCCGCCGACTTTGACGGCGACCGAACCGCCGCCACGACCTTCGATCCCGTACACCACGCCGCCGGATTCGACGACGCTGCTGCTGTACTGATCGGTATCCATAATCTCACTGTACCAACGCAACTTTCCGGTGTCGGGATTCAATCCCCAGAACTCAAATGGCACGCCAATGACCAGGTCTGTTCGCTCGTCATCGATTTTCGCCAGCAGTGGTGTTCCCCAAACATTGTTGACACCGTCGGTCTCTTGCCGCCAAACCTCCTCGCCGGTCTTTTTGTTGAGTCCGACAAGGGATGAACTTTCGGCGCTGGCCGTGACGATCAAAAGGTCTTCGTGAAGGATCGGACTGGACGACGATCCCCACCGCCGTGGATCCGAGCCTTGGCCAACGTCGCGATGCCACACTTGGTTGCCGTCCATGTCAAACGCGTAGACGCCAGACTTACCAAAGAACGCATAGACGTACTCACCATCAGACGCCGGTGTATGCGACGCATAACCGTGCGAGGGAACGCCCATTCCCGAGTACGGATCCTCTGGCTGTGCGGCGTCAATCGTTTTCTGCCACTGAACTTTGCCGGTGTTGCGGTCAACGCAAACGAGATGACGTTTCAGATTTTCAATGTCACCTGGGTCTTCACGATCGATGCCATAGCCCGAATAGCAAGTCACAAAGACGCGATCGCCGACCACAATCGGACTGGAGACACCGGCACCGGGCAGCGGCGTTTTCCACTTCAGATTCTCCTTGGGGCTCCAGGATGTCGGTGCATCGGATTCTGTATGGATTCCAGACCCGTTTGGCCCACGAAAACGCAGCCAATCAGCGCTGACGGTGGGGCTAAATGCGATCGAGAAAGCGAGGCAACCAAGCAATGAAGTTGCTTTGTGACACATAGCGAATACCCGTGGAGATCAGAAATGAAAAGAAGTTCACGGCGGCCCGAATAGACCCCATCCGCGTTGAACACCTCATTTCGTCAAACGTTTCGCCGGAAATGAGACTGCGATTGAACATTCGCCCGCTAGCTTGGACGACCTTGGCGTGTCTCCTGATCCTGATCTCCTGATCCTGGTCGCCTGATCTTCAGTGGCCAAGCGGCAAGCCCAACGTCGTATGCCCCCAGGACACCGCATGACAACCGGCGTCGAAGCGAATCATCGCTCACGGGCTTTCGCCAGACCGGCCTATCGACCGCGTCGTTCTCGCTCCATCCGGATGCGACAACCAATCGGCACCGTTTCTGTGACTTGCGGTGTCGCGCCAGATAATACCGCATCGATTGCCGATTCGACGTGCCGCTTGGTGACGTGCTTTCCGTCGGGACTATCGTCCAAAGATCCCATGTATGCAATCTTGCGATCCTGGTTCAGGACAAAAAACTCGGGCGTGTATTTCGCGCCAAAGTTTTTGGCAATCTGCTGAGTTTCATCAAACAAATAGGCAAACTGAAACTTCTTCTGCTGCGCCTTTTCCTTCATCGCGGGCATCAAATCGTCATCCACTTTGTTGACGTTGATCGCAACCAACGACACCGATCGATCCGAGTACTTCTCATGCAATGCGTTCAAACGGTCTTCGACATCGACGGCGTAGGGGCAACTATTGCAGGTAAAGACAACGACCACCGCTTTGCGCTCGCCGAGGTCAGACAAGGAATGTAACTTGCCATCGACACCGGGCAAATCATTCCACTGCGGTGCGGCATCACCAATACTCAGTACCTGGTTGAACTCGCCTGCCGTGGCAACGCATCCCAAACTCACTAGCAAGACGCAAAAAAACGCGACGGTTCGGTGTTGGATATTCACTATGCTTTTCTCGCATCAAAGATGGACGGGCACAAAACGTTTCTGCTCATCGGGCCCTGGTTTGGCGGGAGGATCGATCCAGGGAACCGGATCGCCGTTGGCGACCAGTTGACCAACTTGCCGCTTGAACTCAGGTACGATCTTACCCAATGCTTCTCGTTCATTTTCAGCTTCCGCATCAATACCGGCAAGGTTCGCCACGCGTGCGTGGACGCCACCGGTCGACAGATTTGTGACGTAAACGATGCAAGGAAATGTTGGAACAGCAGCGGGCGGGCTGTCGCTGGAAATCGACAATTCTGAACGTTTCGGATCTTGACTCATCGACTCAAACTTTCGTTGACAGCGGGACTTCCGAGAGGCCGAAACGTCGACACGCACTTTCCACTATCAAACTGTGAATCGCACCTCGCCGCAAGCGGCGATCGACAACCGGCCGACCGTATTGGTGCGGGACGGTCATGATGAATGGTTTCTCACCGCGCTGAATCTTGCGTACGCCACCGCCATGCACGCACCCGTGCGACGCGATAAACTGGCAGATCAGAACAATGA
Source organism: uncultured Pirellulaceae bacterium (assembly GCA_963975425.1). GTDB lineage: Bacteria > Planctomycetota > Planctomycetia > Pirellulales > Pirellulaceae > CAXBGS01. The sequence continues at coordinate 91,070 of CAXBGS010000014.1, read as the reverse complement.
CCCAACCCACTCGTGCGCAGCAGTCGCTCACGCTCAAGCCTACCACCCCATACCTCCCCATCCTATGTCCGCTACGAAAACTTCCCGGCTGGCGATTTATTTATCGCTGATTGTTGCCGCCCAAGTGTTTGCGCCCTCGCTCAGCCGAGCGACCGAGCCGATCAAGAATGTCCTGTTCCTCATCTCTGACGACTTGAAGGCCAGCGTGTTGGGTTGTTATGGCGATCCCTACTGCAAGACGCCCAACATCGATCGACTCGCTGAGAGCGGAATGGTGTTCGATCGGGCATATTGCCAAGGCACGTCGTGCGGCCCGTCGCGACAGTCTTTTATGTTCAGCCGTTACCAAGCCCGAGACAACATCAATCTAGGGGAACACTTTCGCACCAATGGATGGTACACGGCGCGGGTTGGAAAGATCTATCACATGCGGGTTCCCGGAAACATCATTGCCGGGACCAATGGCGACGATGTCGCCTCATCCTGGACCGAACGATTCAATGCACCCGGATTGGAAGCGCATACGCCGGGCGACTATGCGTGTTTGAACCTGAACGACTTTCGCGACACACTGGACAACCGCGAGTCGACTCGAATGAAACATCGCGTCTTTGTGACCGTAAAGTACGACGGCGACGGCAGCGACCAGCCCGATCACAAGGCGGCAAGTAAAGCGATCGAGTTGCTGGACGAACACAAAGACCAGCCGTTCTTTCTAGCCGTCGGCTTTGTCCGCCCGCACTATCCGATGGTTGCGCCGCGGCAATACTTCGAGCCCTATCCGCCCGAACAAATTCCGCTGCCCGAAGCGCGTGAGAACGACCTTGCCGATATCCCCAAGCTTGGACAAGCGGGCACGATTTCATCCCAAAACGGAATCGGACGATATCCCGAAAACCAAAAACGAATGTGGGCGGGCTATTATGCGTCGGTTCAGTTCATGGACGAACAAGTTGGCCGCGTGCTTGACCAACTGGATCGACTCGGGCTGCGTGAGAACACGGCGATCGTCTTCACCAGCGATCACGGTTACCACCTAGGCGAACACGGGTTCTGGCAAAAGTCGAACTTGCACGAAGAAGTGTTACGTGTCCCACTGATCATGAGCGTTCCTGGATATTCGCCGGGACGAAGCGATTCGATCGTCGAACTCGTCGACATCTATCCAACGCTTAGCGATCTGGCCGGTCTGCAAACACCACCAGCCGTTCAAGGAGACAGCTTGGTACCCGTGCTGCGGGACCCCAGCGCCGCGGTGAAAGAGGGCGCACTCTCGTTCAACAAGGGCCATTCCTTTCGAGTTCCCGACTGGCATTACATGCGATACACCGATGGCACCCAGGAACTGTACGACATGAATGCCGACCCAAAAGAATTCGATAATTTGGCCGAGTCACCGCAGCACGCCGACACGCTGGCGCGTCTGGAGAAATCGCTCGACAAACGGTTAGCAGAACTCAAGATCGGAAAAAACTAACGCCGGCAGAGCTAAAAGCTGACGTCGGCGGAGCCCAAAACCGAGGTTCGTTGACCAGTGGGAAACGGCCGTGTGCGTGGCTAGCACGTCCGAATTGTCCTCGGCATGAATTTGGTCGGGGATCGGGCCGAGTTCGCTTGCGGTGCGCCGCGTCAGGTCTTGATACAATGGGCGATCCCGTCTTCCCGGAATTTTCCCATGAAGTTGCTTTGGCTGATTCTGCTATGGCCGGTGCTGTTTTTCGGCTCCCGTCCCTGTGTCGCTGATTCGCCGGACAAGTCCGATTCACTGGCCCGCGCCGGCCGTGGGCTTCAGGTTCTGTACGACTTTACCGTCGACGCGTCCGACGATGTCAACCTGATTCGTGATCGGGCTGGCACCGGCGCGCCGCTTGATTTGATGATCTCGAATCAGAAAGCAGTCGTCAGGAATGCGGAGTCACTCGAGATTCGCGGCAAAGCCGGGATCCGGTCCAAGCAGAATGCGGGACGATTGATTCAAGCGATCAAGCGCAGTGGTGAAATCACGGTCGAAGCGTGGGTACATGCCAAAAACGTCTCGCAAAATGGACCGGCACGCATCGTAACGATCTCAAAGGATGGATCGAATCGAAATATGACACTCGGCCAAGACGGAAACCGATTCGACGTCCGCTTTCGTACAACGAAAACCAGTAACAACGGAATCCCGTCCCTCAGTTCGCCCGGCAACTCTTTGCAGACAAAACTGACGCACGTCGTCTACACACGCGAGCGTTCCGGCAAGACTCGCATTTTTTTAAACGGCAAACCGATCGCCAACGGCACCGTTGCCGGGAATACATCGAACTGGGACGGCTCGTACCGACTAGGACTCGGTGATGAATTGTCCGGTGGCCGTGTTTGGCTGGGGACGTACCATTTGGTCGCCATCTATAGCCGCGACTTGTCGCCTGGCGAAGTGAAGCATAACTTTCGCGCCGGACCAAAAGCGAAAACCCAAGTCAAGCCATCGGAACCGTCCGTCGATCCTCGCGAAAAACAATTCGTCGCGACAATCGCCCCGCTAATTTCAAATCATTGTTTGGAATGTCATGACGCGGCAACGCGAGAAGGCGGGCTGGACCTGTCAAACAAATCGCTCGCTTTTGCCGGTGGCGACAGCGGCGTTTCGATTGTTCCCGGCAAGCTTGACCAAAGTCGGTTGTGGGAATCGGTCGTCAATGACGAAATGCCTCTCGATCGTCCGCCATTATCGGCAAACCAGAAAGACGCCCTGCGAACTTGGATCGAGCGTGGTGCCGTTTGGCCACTCGATCGCATCGATCCTGCCGTCTTTTTGCATGACGGCCAAGCCAGCGGTGTGTGGGTCCAGCGACTCACGATCCCCGAGTATGTCGAAACCGTGCGAGCGACTCTCGGAGTCGACATTTCCGCAGAAGCCAACAAAATTCTGCCGATCGATAAACGCGCCGATGGATTTCGCAACACGGCATACAACTTGACCGTCGATATGAAACACGTTCAGGCGTATGCCGAACTTGCCCGGATCATTGTCCAGCGGATGGACGTTGCCGCGTTCGCCGGACGCCACCAAAAAAGCCTAAAGCTGATCGACGATGACATGCGTGGGTTGATCGCCAAGATGGGAAAGGTCATTTTGCGCGGACCGCTTTCCGATCGTGAAGTCGCCCTGTACCGTGGAATCACCACCTCGGTCGCAAGTGCAGGTGGTGATTCCGTCGAAGCCGCTGCGTTTGTGATCGAAGCAATGTTGCAGTCACCAAGATTCATTTACCGCGTGGAATCACAACGCGGCGACGAGTCCGAAATGGACGCCGGCGAGTACGAACTCGCATCACGGATAAGCTATATCCTGTGGGGCGCACCGCCGGACGCACCATTGATCCAGGCGGCCGAGTCGGGTGATTTGTACGCCAAAGAAGGAATCGAAAAGCAAGCCGAGCGGATGCTCAAGGATCCGCGCGCAATCGACCGTTCAATCGAGTTCGTTTCGCAGTGGCTCAACCTGGACCGACTGAGCAATCTAAAGCCGTCGCCTCAAACGTTTCCGGATTGGGATCCGAATTTGGCCGCAGACATGCGAGCGGAAACCGAAGCGTTTTTTCGCGATGTTGTCTGGGAACAAAATCGACCTCTTGCCGATCTGTTCAACTCTCAACTTTCCTATGCGACACCAAGACTGGCCCAGTACTATGGGTGGAAACCGAAAAGCAAAGGCCTGCAACGGTACGACTTGAACGACGATCCGGCACGAGGCGGATTGCTGTCGCATGGCAGCGTTTTGACCGTTGGTGGTGACGAAGCATCTATGGTTTCGCGAGGCCTGTTTGTGCTGCATGACTTACTGCGAGGTGTTGTCAAGGATCCACCGCCGTGCGTGAACACGACGCCTGTCCCGACCGGCCCTGGACTGACGCAGCGCGCCATCGCAGAAGAACGCATGGCGATGGATGCGTGTGGCGGATGTCACGCAAAATTCGAGCCGCTTGCGTTCGGGCTTGAGATGTTCGACGGTCTCGGTGCCTTTCATGAACAAGACCACCACGGCAATGCGCTGCGACAAGACGGCGAAATTTTGATCCCCGGCGAATCGGAGTCCAAGTCATACGAAACAGCCGCCCAGTTGATGGACATCCTGGCCGAAAGCGAACGGGTCCGGGAAACCATCACTTGGAAACTGACACAATTTGCTCTCGGGCGGCCGCTCGGGCCAGGTGACGCCGCGGAAGTCGCGTCCATCCACCGTTCGGCCCAGAAATCCGGCGGCACCTACCGTGACTTGATCGCCGCCATCGTATTGAGCGATTTGGTACGTAAGACACTCACGGAGCCGTAGCAGCATACGTCAGAATCTATCCTCGCAATAAGACCGTAGGCCGGAACAAGCCGTGCGCAGTTCCGGCATTAAGTGGCGAATCGCATGACGATTCCCGCCGGAACTGCGCACGGCTTGTTCCGGCTTACCAAGAATTTTCGAAAACGATCATGGCAAACACTCGAGTCGATCGACGCACGATTTTAAAAACCGCCGGCAGCGCCGTCATCGGCTTGCCGCTGTTGGAAGAAATGATCATCGAAGGTGCGTCGGCTGCCGAAGCGTCCGCCGTGCCAATGCGATCATTCAATGTCTTTTTCGGCTTGGGGATTCCCGCACCGCTTCAGACCGAAGGATTCGACGGTGTGCTGGAGCCATTGAAACCGCTCGGCGACAAATTGCTGATCATGCGTAATGTCGATCAGGTGCGTTGCGATGAATCAGGCATCAACGCGCACTTTGACGGAGCCAGTGGCGCATTCACCGCCGAACCACCACGCGGGGAAGCGAAAGCGGGTGGCCCGTCAATCGATCAAGTGATTCGAAAAGCGTACTACCCCAAAGGCATGCCAAGCGGAATGGTTCCCACCTTGATCGGTGGAACATTTTTCCGGCGCAGCCGCGTCAGTCGTTACGTGCATAGCTATAACCACGACGGCACGGTTGCAGCGACGATGCAAGAGCGACCTCGCGATCTGTTCGAGCGAGTCTTTGGCTCTATCGACATCTCTGGTGATAGCGAAACCGACGCGCGCAACCGTCGCTTGCGACGCAGCGTACTGGATACCGTTGTGGACGAATACCGTTTCTACACCGGCTCAAAATCGCCCCTCGGTGCCGCATCTCGGGCTCGCGTCGCCGACCACTTGGAACGTATCCGTGAATACGAGCAACGAGCTTTTGCGGTCCGCAAGCTTGATCCGGATTTCCCCGACATGCCGCCACGATCCCAGCTATTGCATGGCGGTCAAGCGGATCCGGGTGGCGAAGGTATCGACATGCAACTGAACGACCTGACAAACGAATGGCGTTTGATGGCCGATCTCTACGCGTTGGCAATCCAGCTTGACCGAGTTCGGTTTGGTTCCATCACGTTTCTTGCCGCCGGGGAACGACTGCGCGTCACGGGCGATTATGAATATGACGGGCGTCCGATCTATCGCTTTGATGATGCTAGGCAACTGAACAAGTCAGGCTCGGCCGGTTGCAGTCACGAGTGGTGGCACAAATTCAATCCCGCCGAAAAGAACGAACAGCTGCGCGCGCATGCTCACTTGAAAATGCGCGAGGTCGCCTATTTTCTTGGTCGGCTTGACGAGACAACCGAATCCAACGGCAAGACAATTCTTGAAAACTCTTGCATTACCGTCAGCACCGAATCGGGCGACGGACGACACAGTAACGTCAAGCGAGAACTCTCAGGCGTCTTTCACGCGATTACCAGTGCGGGTGGTCGTTTCAAGACGGGACAGATCATGGATGTGCAAGCGGAAGGGCTGGACGTCTACAACACGATGCTCAGCGGCTTGGACATCCACGACCAACTGGGTCCGAGTGATCGTGAGTCAACAAGGGTCGATCGTATTTTGGCCTAGGCAATTTCTGGTCATTGCCCTGTTGTCAATTCTTGATAAGCGGCAGGCTGTACGGCCAGCGAGAGGTGCCCGACCGCTTACGTGTCGCGGCTCAGCATGACGGTTCAATCTTAGAACGTGATCGCGGCCTTGATGCAACCGTCTTTACGATTCGCAAAAACGTCATAAGCTTTCTCGGCCTGTCCGATCGGAAATCGGTGGGTAATACACCACGAAAGGTCGATCGATTCGCTTAACAATCTCGGCAGCAGCTTTGACATATAGTGTCGAGCCGGGCAACGTCCCGTGCGGTACGTCAAATTCTTGTCATAAGCCTGTGCGGGACTGAACGCAAAGTTCGGCGTACAGTGACACCCGATGACCGACATGGTTCCGCCGGGCCTAATCAGTTCGTATGCAGTTTGCTGCGCCGCCGGTAATCCGACCAACTCCATCACACCGTCGGCGCCGCGCCCATCGGTCACATCTTTGATCGCCGCAGAGGCCTGCACAGGATCGGCAAAAACGGTCGCCCCCAGTTCTTCGGCGATGGCGCGCCGAGAAGCATCCGGATCGATCGCAAAAACACGATGCGCACCAAGCTGCATCGCCGATTGAATCGCCAACAACCCCACCGTGCCGCAGCCGACGACCGCGTAAACGCCATCGGACGTAATTCCGATCATGTCCGCGGCGAAGAAACCAGTGCTCAGGTTATCGCCCAACAACAATGCCGTTTCCCATTGGATCGCATCGGGAATCCGCATCAGCGTGCTGTCGGCCAGCGGAACTCGCACGAATTCTGACTGTCCGCCATGCAATCCCTCGCCCGCTTGGCGCCAACCAAACAGCTGGCCCGCAACGCAACGCGCCGTCACGCCACGATCACAATAGAAACAGCGACCACAATTGGTGGTAAAGGGTGCGCAGACACGATCATCGACACACAATGATTTCACATCCGCGCCGACTGCGACAACGACGCCGACAAACTCGTGCCCCATCACGGTGCCGACATCGAGTCCACTCTCGCGACCAAAGAATGCGTGCAAGTCGCTTCCACACAGGCCGGCCATCTGAACGCGAACAACGACATCTTGTGGGGCAACGATCTCGGCATCCGGCACGTCGAGCACTCGGACGTCTTGGATCGTTTGGAAACAGGCGGCTTTCACAATTGTTCCTCTAGCGGCAAGTCAAACCACCGCTAGCGTAACATGTGTGTGTCAACGTGAAACGAGCCACCCTTCGTCTTTCAATTCACCTCGACATCGCGCGCGAGCGGGCCGACGCGAGCGGGCCGAAACGAAGTCAGAATCGCATTCGATCCTGAGCATCGGACCTGAGGGTCTAGGGCATGGCGATCAGATCATCGTCGTCGGCAAAAATTTCATCGAGCCCATCGGTCAAGATGCGGTCAATCTCGCCGTCGCGAGCTCGGATTTCATCTTCACCACGACCGCCGTTGAAATAGTCGCTACCGGCGCCGCCCACCAAGACATCATTGCCGAGCCCGCCGTACAGTCGGTCACGCCCATCCCCACCACGCAGACGATCGTTACCTTGCCCACCCACCAGCCGATCGTTGCCCTGGCCACCACCCATCGAATCATTGCCAAGGCCGCCTGAAAGTCGGTCGTTGCCCAAGCCGCCGAACATCGCGTCATCGCCGGCGCCGCCGCTGATTGAGTCTCCACCTCCGCCGCCATGCAGACGATCATTGCCTAGCCCTCCCGAAACGCGGTCGCGTCCTTGCATGGCAAAGACAACGTCGTTGCCGGTGCCACCCGAGATTCGATCGTCGAATGAAACGACCACGCCAGGCTCGTCGATCGGACGAACGAATTCGCCGTCGAGCAAAGCGACGACCGTTGATGACGCTGCCTGCATCGTTTCACGAGTGTCATCGTCGCGGTCGTCTTGATCGAACCGCCAATCCCCCAAAATCCAATCGTTACCGCTTTGGCCCAGCAAGGTGTCCGAACCTCGGCCACCAACCAGCACATCGTCGCCGATCCCACCACGCACCCGATCGTTGCCATTGCCGGCTAAGACGATATCGTTACCCGCACCGGCAACAATAGAGTCGCGCCCACGATTCGCGTTGGCGAACTCGAGTGCATAAACAACCGGATCGGTATAGCCCTCGGGCAGACTGTTGGTGGCATCACCAAAGATCCAATCGTCGCCTCGACCACCATTGATTCGGTCATTCCCACCGCCACCGATCAAATAGTCAACCTCGCTTCCGCCGCTGATTGCGTCATCACCGGAACCACCGAACACAATGTTCGATCCTTCACCACCGCTCAGTCGGTCGTTGCCCCGGCCGCCTTCGATCAAGTCGTTTCCACCGCGACCGGCAACTTGATCGTTACCTGGGCCGGCGTAAATCAAATCGTTTTGTTGGCTGCCCATGATCACGTCATCACCCGCGCCGGAATCCAACAACGTTGTTTGCGTCACACTATCGCGAATTTGAATCGAATCGTCCCCACCGGCGGTGATGATATTGACGTGCTGAACTTCGCTGTTAGTGAATTCCAGCATGGTCGAGTCGACTTTGACGTGCAGCGTGTCTGATTGCCGATCGGCCCACACGGCGACTTCGTTGGCCTCGTCATCCGCGGTAACCGTCAAGACACCGGATTCTACAACGGAGATAGCGCTGAGCACCTGTCGTGGTTCGAGTGATTGCAGCAGCAACCGTCGACGCGAGGAGCAACGATTCGTTTGGAAAGGACGTTCGGATTTCGAGCGGCGCATGATGAAAAGCCTTCCAAAAAATGAAAGTGGGACGTGCGCCGCACACATTGCGACCGACACGGGTACGCAGCGATCGACGCCAGAGAAGTTGTCATTAGCACTGCGTTAGTGACAGTGCCGCGGCTACTTCTTACATCGCTAATCAAAAAAAACGTTAGCGACTTGATCATTGCCTCGACGAACACCGCAAACCGCAACGCTGACGATTCCACCGGCGGCAAGCCATCACGACGGTTCGTGTGGCCGTTTCGCCTATCGGCGATTACTCAGACAATTGCTTTACGATGGCGAGATTCGTTCGCGCGCCGACGTGTGAGGGTTCCAATCGCAAGACGGACTGAAACTGCTCCATCGCCGCTTCGAATTGGGCCTGTTTCAACCGCAACATACCAAGGCGAAAACGGCTATCGGAATCGTCGGGGTCGGCATCGATCGTCGTTTCGAACCAATTCGCCGCCGAATCCCAATCGCCTTGATCGGCATAAATACTTGCGATCAAAGACATCGTTCCCGTCTGATCGGGTGCGAGTTCAAGCGAGCGGAACAGCGACTGAAGCGCCAGTTCGTGATGGCCAAGTTCGTTCTCGGCGAGCCCAAGGTAGTACGCCACTCGCGCGTTTTCCGGACGACTGGCGGCTGCCAGAACGAGAAAAGATCGCGCCTTCGCCGCCTCACCCTGCCACAGCAGCAATTCACCATAGGGCAAGTAGCCCTCGACGTGTTCCGGCGAAACGGTGAATAACCGTTCGTACTGCGTCACGGCTGCGTCGTACTGACCGGTCTGAGTCAAACAGTCTGCCAGTACCAATAGACTTGCGGTATCGTTGGGCAAAATTTCGATTGCGTCTTTGGCTCGCGGCAGCGCCTCGGAAAACTTGCCTGCCCAGTGCAAAACTTTTGCCAGGTTCCGAAGCGCGACGCCGCTGGCACGCCAATCGATTCGCGACTCAATCAGCGTTCCTACTTCATCGATTTGTGATGCCGTGGGCCTCGTACCCGCGACCATCGATTGTTCTTGCAGTTCATTCAGAATCCAAAGGGCGAGGCGACGGTGTGTTTCGTTATCGGGATGCACGTGGTCCAGGAAATATTGGTTGCCCAAACACTCATGACCGTGTTCGATCAAGCATTGCTGACGAAGCAGAGCAGGGAAGTCGACCAGTGGCACGCGATGCTGCTTGGCGACGGCCGCAACCGCGTCGACGATTGGATCGATGGCTCGCAGCGGACAAACGTCTTCGTTGACGGCCGCTCGGAATCGATCGAGCGCGGATGAGAACTGACCTGCATCAAACGCCTTTTTGCCTTGTTCGTATTGAAAGTCAGCGACTCTATGTGAATCCGCGTGAGGCTCGCTCTTGAACGGCGAGCAATCCATTTCATTCGAGGCTGGGGTGACGAAGACAATTTTGGCCCCGGCGGTCTCGGCGATCGCGACCATGCGATGCAGATTCGCGGTGTAGTGCCGAACCACGTCCGCCTGCCAAACGTCATCGCGATGATAGTCAACCGGCCCGACCGTGTGATTTAGCATCTCGTCCACTTCGCCGGGAAGCGTGATCGGTGATTCCGTCTGCGGTGCATCATTGACCTTACCGAATAATCGATCAGCAAACGCCCACGTTCTGGTTCGCATCAGCGCAGCGTGCAAATTGGTTCTTAGCGCAGGCTGGTCGAAAATATCGCGATAGGTCCGACGTTCCAAAAATTCATTTTGGCCGCAGTAGACGACAAACAGGTCGGGTTCGTGCTCGGCGAGTTCCTGCATTACGGCGGCGACTCGATAGCTGGCATAGCTGACACCGCCCGCGTTGATGACTTCCCATTGCACATCAGGCTGCACCAATGGAAACAGTTCCCGTAACCAACCCACGAACGATGTCCCATCCCAATACGGACGTCCGTAGGTTGTCGATCCGCCAACACAAAACACGCGTCGAGTGTTTGCGGATTTCGTTGCGGGAAAAGACTGATCATTGAACCAGTCCAGCTTATTTGTCGCCGTCTGATAGTACGATTCGCCCGTATCCATCGTGACCTGGCGCATCAACGGCTGTTGATTCGAAAAGCCGACGTAGGGATCGTCGGTATCGGTGACCGCCGCAATACCGATCAACGTCAATGACCATTCCATCACGCAAAAGAATGTGATGGTCATGATCGCCGAGAACAAGATTTTTTTCCGCCTGGACATTGCGTTCGCGCTCAGTCTTTCTTCTTGGACGACTTTGGTTTCTTGTTCGCGGCCGATTTTGCTTTTTCCGCCTCACTTTTCCAAAGGACGATCGGTTCGAAATCGTTCGCCGATGCCGATCCATCCGTGCTGCGGCCTCGCATCACGTCAGCGGTTAGCAGGGTTAGCAAGCGCGCCACGATTTCGGGCTTTTGCGAATACAGATTCGTCGTTTCACCGGGGTCAGCGATCATGTCATACAGCTGAGCTTTCGGCGCATCGGATGCGGCCTGTTTTTCGGTCGGCGAAGTCCATCCGCCCGAGGCTCGAGCGAGCGCCAGTTTCCACCGCCCGGACCGATAGGCGAAATGGCCGCTGATCGAATGATGAATGACACCGGCGCGTGATGATTCGATGGGTTTGCCCGAAAGTGCGGGTGCGAAACTGACACTGTCTTCTGCCGCATCCTGGGGCATCGCGATTGCGGTAATATCCGAGACCGTCGCGAACAGATCGGTCAAACAAATCAATTGATCGCTGGTGGAACCTGGTTTGATCTTTCCGGGCCAGCGCACAATAAACGGGACCCGGTGTCCGCCGTCCCAAATATCGGCTTTGGACCCGCGCAGATGGGCACTGACGATGTGACCTTGCGCCGCTAATTCATCAATCCCAGCCGCCTTGGAACACCCATTGTCGCTCGTAAAGATCACAAGCGTGTTGTCTTCCATCGCATGTTTTTTTATCGCTTCGCATACTTTGACCAACACGTTGTCAGTTTCCATGACGAAGTCGCCATACTTTCCGAGACTGCTTTTGCCCTGCCAAGAGGCGCTTGGAACGATTGGCGTATGGGGTGACCCCAGTGGCAAATACAGAAAGAAAGGTTGATCACGACCGGCTCGAGATTCGATGTATTCAACGCTCTTGCGAGTCAGCCGCGGCAACATGTTGATCGTGTCGTCGTGGGCGATCACGCGATCGTCTTCGATGACGGCTTCCATATTTCTGGCATGATGAAAGCCATGGTAATAGTCGAACCCTCGATGGATCGGACCGTCCGGAATGATCGCACCGACCGGCGGTGTCTTGTGATCTTTCTGTCGGTATGGCTGACGAGAATCTGGGTCAAGGTATTCAAAGTCGAGGTGCCATTTGCCGATGGCCGCCGTGTGATAGCCCTGTGATTGCAAGAACGCCGCGACGGTGGATCGATTCTCATCGATCAGGCTGGGCGCAAACCCGGTCACCACGCCTTTTTGCAAACGCGTACGCCAACTGTATCGGCCGGTCATGATGCCATAACGCGTCGGCGTGCAAACGGATGAACCCGAGTGCGCGTCGGTAAACACCATACCCTCTCGCGCCAAGGCATCGGCACCAGGCGTCGCGATCTTACAGGTCTCAGGAGCCAAACAATGGATGTCACCGTATCCGAGATCGTCACAAATGATGTAAACGATGTTTGGCCGATCCGCAGCCTGAACGAAAGTGGCGATTACTAGTGAGAACAGACCGAAAACGTATCGACAAGACGCAATTGGAAACATGCGGTTGACTTGGGGTGGGTCAGAAGTGTGGAGGGGAAATATCGCGAGAACGCCGCAACGTTGGCGTGCGAATCCTGACCGAGCTCATTCCTGCGATCGGTTACCCATACTTTAGCAACAGCGGTTGCTCGATATGCGACTTCTCGCACCAAAGATGCTATTTTCCGTCTATCGGAAATAGTCCATTTCAACTGGCAAGTCGTCCGGGTTTAGCTGGATGCTTGGCGGCAGCGGTTCAACGGACGCATCGTCGTGGATGGGCATCGGCTGCGGCGTCGGCGCGGGGACCGGTTGCGGAGCCGTCAGCGTGGGCGAATCGGACGGCGGCTGAAAGCTTTGGTCCGCCGGCGGATTGGCAGGTTTTAGCTCCGGCATGTCCTGTTCAAGGGTTGCCTGCGTCGATGAATCCTGTCCCGGCGAAAGGTCGATGATCTGATTGTCAACATTGCGATCACGCTTGGGCTTGTCTTTGTCTTCATCAAGGTTGAACTCGGGCGTATCGGGACCGCGATCCAGGATGGGGTTAAAACGGATCGCTAAATGATGGTCCGCCCAACTTCGCCATTCGGGTCGCGTTTCGATCAAGACCAAGTCTTGCAACTGGGCGACCAGGGAAGGATCGTCGTCGCCCATCCGTACGCGAAGCCGAACCAGATTGCCCAGAAAATTTGGATTCACCGGGTCCATTTCCACCGCTTGCAGATACAGGTCCAGCGCTTCGTGCACCTTGCCCGCTGATTCGAGTGTCAGCCCCAGGTTATAGAGGACCGTCGGGTCTTGCGGCATGTATTCCATTGCATGTTCGAACGCGAGCACCGCTTGGTAGAGGTTGCCTTGTTCGTAGTGCATCAAACCCAAGTTGTTGTGGGCCGGCCCGTACGCCAAGTCGGCATCGACGGCGGCTAAGAATTTCTCTTCGGCCAGATCGATCTTGCCTGCGGAAAGCGCGGTGATGCCGGCACGAGTCAAACGCTCGGCTTTTTCGGGATTCTGTGATGCTTGGACGTGGATGATCGCCTCGTTGGACTTGCGCCATGACGCGCATCCACCGATCGTCGTCGTCGCGATGGCGACGAGTGAAAGAGCAGCGATCAATGTTGCAGCTCGCGTCATCCGTGAGGCGTTCTCTGCGTGCAAGGCACCTGGCGGCGCCAATCGTGTATTGTCACAAACGGACGTTCCGTTATCAAAACCCTATCGGGCTGTTACCGAGACCCTGTCGGGCTGGTCCGGATCAAGCCTAAGCCGATGTTCACCAAGTCGCGCAATCTCTCTGCGGACTCTGGCTATTGGCTTTTCGGCGAATAGATCGTTTGCGTCAAGGTCAAAGTCGCTTTCCAGGTTTCCGGTCCCCCGCCACCTGAGCTGTTTCGCGGGATTGTCAGATTCAGGTCACTGACGACCGAGCCGGTTTCGGCATCTCGCAGAGCCTCGCAAAAAGCAACGATTTTTGGCAGCGTTGTGGGGGCCAGATTGATCACGGTGTTTTGCGATTCGTACTGAGTTCCCGTGATGCGCTGGGCGATCGGCGGATCTTGGCTCAACTTTGTTGAAACGGGTAAACCCGCTTGCTCCAGCGCTGAATCGATCCGCAGCGTGATCGCACCGGGCGGTTCGGTCTCCAGAGCAGCAATACTGGGCGCCGCTGATAGCATTTTAATTTCATTCAGCTTTTGCTTGACTTCGGACAGGTCCTGGTGGGCCAACGCAAGTCGCTGTGCGGCCGAACGAGCGTCCAAAACGCTAAAGACCGCATAGATACCCAGGATGGCCAAAGCGATCCCGAATAAGACTCTTTGGCGAATCGCCGTCTTGGATGCTTCATTCATGACGAGGCCTCATCGCTGGTTTGACGGCCCACCCAGGTTGCATTGATCGGTACCGTCCATTCATTTTCGTTGTCATCGGATCGCCGGAACCCGGGTGACTGGACAGAAAATCCGCGCGCGGCAATCGCGTCGACGATCGTGGTGACGTCGCCGCTAGCTTTGACGAGCACGGTCATTTGGACGTTGCCTTTTTGGATATCGATCTCTTCGATGCGATATCGAATGTCATCGGGCAATGCGGCCAACAACTCATACAGAACCACGGTCGCCGGTGGTGGAATCTTGACGTCCAGATTCTGGCCTCGCGAATTCGCCACTCGAGTGTGCTCGCTGCGCACGCGTCGCAAGACAGCCCCGGGGACGCGTGTGCCCGGAAAGGTTTCGCGAAACAAGTCGGTTTGCAGATCACGTGTCGCTGCGATTTCGCTTTCGATTCGATTGGCACGCCACCAACCGCCTATCGCCAAGACGAAAAAGCAAAGTGCCGCGGCAAGACCAACCCAACGCAACTGTGCGCCGATCGCTCGCAGCGGATCGGTCGGCCCCAGGGCATCCTTGCGAAGATCGAACCAGCGTTGCGATCGATTATCTAACAGCAACTGTGCGCCGTCAGCAACGAAAGCGCCAGCCGAAGCGGAATCGACGTCAACATCACCTTGGATTTGACGAATCGATTCGACCTGTTGCGGGTCGGCGCCCAGGACGACGGTTCGATCGGCATTGCTATGGTCGAGCATCAACAGCGGCCGGAGCGCACCCGCGTCAGCAGCGACATGGTGCCACGACAGAATGGTTTCGTTGCGAACGCACAAACAGTCACAGCGAGAACCGTCAACCAATAACCATCGAACCGTTTCGGCTAAATCGCCGCCGCTGCTGAGTGCACGGACGGCCAACACCGCCGCAGGCACAATGCTGCGGACCGGCAAGTCTGCGGATTCAAACGCATCGACAACCGATTTCCAAGGATGAACCGGAATCGCGAGCGCACCGACGGTGCCGGCTTCATCGCTGGGCGATTCGATTGCGACGAAATCAGCCGCCATCGACTCGGCGTCGATCGGCAAGTGATCCTCAAGCTCGTACGTGAGTGCGGATCGATCACGAATATCGATGTCATCGCTGGGCTTTAACTTGACAAAGAAACAAGACGTTGACGCCGGTGCAATCACGACATGCAGTTTTTTGACGCCAGCCGTTTTCGCCAACAACGTTGCACACACGGCCAATTCGCTCGGTGGCACCGTGGCAGCCAAACGTTCGGACTGGTCACCGACAATGATTTCCCACCCGCCGCTTGCAGCGATGCTGTCGACGGAACTGCGATTGGCGGGCCCGGTGTTTTCTTTGCGGGCTTCGCTATTGGGCGTGCCCGGATGCTGAACGACAAGGCATCCTTGAAATGTCATCGATTGACCCGTCCTCGAGTGTTTCGCTGACGTGCCCCGGCTCCACCACCTCTGCGTTTCTTGTCAACCAGCAACGTCGACTCGCGACCGTTGTGCGCCAACGTGACCTGATCTGATTCGATCCGAACAATCGATACTCCACTAGGCGACAGCGTTAATGATTCACCCACGCTCTTGTAATCAAGGTTGCCGGAGGGATCCGCGATCACGGCAAGACTCCGCTGCGAATCAATGATCGTCGCCAACAACGTAAAATTCAGTTTCGGGGCTTGCGGTGGCTTGGGCTGTGGTTTGACGACGGGCTTGGGTGTCGGACGCGGTCGAGGCGGAGGCGGATCGGTCAACGGCTGCCGCAGCTTTAACGAAAGCATACTGGCATCGTAATTTGCCCCTTCCGTTTCCCCGGAAGCTTGCAGCGGCGAGGCGATGGGACGACTGCCGGAACCTGCCACCGGTTGTGGGACTGGAAGTGACGACAGCGACCATGCGCCGGCACCGATCGCACCAAGCAGCAAGCTGCCGGCGAGCGCGGTGAGGCATCGTCGTTGGGTGATCACGTCCATGGACAGGTTTCAGGCAAAAAGTAGACAGGCGATGATGGGGCGGATGGCCGGGAATCTCGCTGGGGACAAACGAGCCACCGTGGCAGTTGCAGTCATTAAGTCATCATAAACGCAATCTTCCACGATCAATGGGCAAATTTTTCAATGCGAATCACGCCTTCTTCGTCACGCCGGGTGACAATGAAATCGCGAAGCGGGCGACCCGATTTCACCGATGCGTCGATCCATAGCGAAAAGTTGGTGCTCGCCTCGGCAACCAAACCAGCAAGCTGGTCACGCTGTCCTTCGTTCTTGACTTCCGTGACCAACAGGACTTTCACGTCGCTGGCAGGGTTGTCGCGATATCTTTTCAGGAATCGGGCAGCACCGCCATCTTGAATCACCGATCCAACGACCGCCAGAATCGACGCGTCCGATGCTCGGCGGATGTTCAATTGACCGCTGCCCCAGCAAGTCATGCCGGTCGTTAAGTTGGGTAATGCCGCGTCACTGCCGACGGATGCTGACATTTTAGCGATATCGAATACCTCGCCCCAACTGCGAAATGCCGGCGGAATCTCCGGATCCTCACCCTGATCATCATCACGACTGGAGCTTCGTGCGGAATCGGCGGAAAGGCGTTTGCTAGCTTTTGGCTGCGTCCCTGACATCGGCCCGACGGCGGGCAGCAGTCGCAGCGCCTCGCGACCCGCCGCGGGCACCACGTCATCAAGCGCCCGGGTCAGCTGATCGAGTCCGCCCTGATGATAGAGAGCATTGAGATTTAATTTTGCATCTTCGTCAGCCAGCATCAAATCGAAAGTGACGCCGCCAAGTGACAGTGCGCTGCGAATGAACGGCGGCGGCGGCTCGCCCTCGACGCCCAACTCTTTCAGCTTCTCATCTCGCTGCTCGAACACTTTCGGTGCGCGATTGAGCAGTGCACGCTGCATCGTCATGGCGCCCCAACGTTGTTGCAGCGCCAGTTGCGCGTCGACGGCTTGGACGCCGCGCCGCAGGCTTACCTTTGCGAGCAGCCCCAGCACCGTGACCACTAAGATGATCACGCCGAGCACGACAAGCAGCACGTATCCTTTTCTGCGACCAGTGCCAATGTTGGCGTGAGGCTGATGCGAACACCGCCTCGTAACGTTTCTATCTGGCATGATGATGAATCACCTCACGCCAAAGAACTTTTCCATCAGAACCGGTCATCGTCACCCGAAATCTTGCCGGCGCCGGTGGCAGCCCCCCCGTTTCGGCGCCGCGCAGCAGATCGCCCGGCTCGAAATCTTCCAACGATTCAAACTGTATTCCGCCGACGCCGCGCCAGATTGGTTCGCTTTGGCTTCCCGACGATGACGTCTCCGAACGAATCAACACGCCCGCCTGTTTACCGCGCCCCAGTTGGTAACGGACGCGGCCGGCAAGCAGTGCGGGTTGGTCGGTTTCTGCATTGCGCGACAGATACCCATGCAAAGTCACACCACCGACATCCACCAGAATCCCACGCGCGTTGATAAAATCCTGACGCAGCTGATCGGCCAAAATCGTCACGGGAAAACGATTGGACTCGGCTCGCTGCAATTGGTTCATCTCTCGCAGCGCCGACCAAACAACATTGATCAATGCCACCATCATCATTGATGCCAGTACCATCGACGCGACCAGCTCGATCAGTGTGAATCCGTTTCGCGTCCGCTTGTTTGAACGGGCGGCCACCATCAAATGGGTGTCATTCATTGAACAGGCTCCAACAGATCGATCGGCTCAACGACGTCGACTGACGTCAGCACCTGGACGGTTCCATCGGGTCGAACCTCAAATACGCTTAGTCGAACCACATCCATCGGAACATTCATTGGCGCGGTACGCCCAATGATGGCCGTTTGCCAGTACCAGTTCGGCTGAGCGGCGACGACACCACGGATCGATGTCGGCATCCGTCGCTGCCCGGCGGTCAGCTGTGACAACAAATCATCGGCGAACGAAACCGCAGCGATGCGTTTGTCCGACGCGACGAGTTGGCGTTGATGTGCAGAATACGAAAGCATCGATCCGATCAAGACGGTTGCCATCAGGATCAGCCCGACCACGACTTCCAGCAGAGTGAATCCGCCGCGTGTCGCACTGGAACAGAGTACCCGCGCGTTCGATTTCCGCATCTCCGATCGATCATCCGCGTGCGACCAACACGAACACGAACACGAACGGATACGGTCAAGTTGCCAGCAGTGCATCGACCTCTCCTGCGTTTTCCAAGGAGACGACTTGGCCGCTAAACCCTAGCACGACCAGCCACCGATGGTATTTGCCTCGCTGCAAATGCAATGCATAAGTCGGCGTTCGGCCGCTGCCGGTGACCACAAAGTTGGTGACACCGCTGGGCGATCGGCGTCGACCGCCCGCATCGATCACGGTCAGTTCCACGATCTCGACGCGGCGGGGAATTCGAAACATGCGTGTGCGCCGCTGATCACCGCTGACCAGACTCAAGTTCCCGGATCGGCGATCGATCGCCGCAAGGTTCGATCGCTGTGAAGATCGCGACTCGCGGCGGATGTATGCGTCAAATCTCTCGACCGCCTCGACCGCCTTGCCAAGTCGATACCGATCCATGGTGCCGCCAAACGACATCACGGTCAGCGACGCCAGCAATCCCATCACCACCATCACGACAGCCAATTCGATCAGCGTGAATGCGGCGAAAGGTTTACGCATCGTCTTCGTCAAGTGACTCGCTCGAGAAATCTCGATTCTCGCCCTCGCCGCCTTCGCGTCCGTCGGCACCTAGGGACACGATCTCGAACGGTTGTGTTGATCCGGGACTGACGTATTCGTACGGATTCTTCCAGGGGTCCATCGGAATCTTTTTCAGAATCGGCTCTGGGTTCGAACTGGTCGGTTCCGTCAAGATCTCCAGTCCCTCGTCGGTCGTCGGATATCTCGAATTCAGCGCGTAAAACGAGTCCACCGCCTTCACAAATTCTGCGATCTCGAACTTAGCGACATTCTGTTTTGATTGAATCAAATACCCTCGCGTGCGGACGGCGACCAATCCCGCCAACATGCCCAGGATGACCATCACGACCATGAGTTCAACCAACGAAAATGCACGGTGGATGAAACGGTGACGTGAATTGCGCGTCCGACTATCGTTACATAACATTTCCCGCCTCCAGGATGGGTAAGATGGTTGCTAACAACAGGAATCCGACCATCACGGCCAGTCCTAGAATCAAGACCGGTTCCAGCAGGGCAGTGAACCTTGCCGATGCGGTCGCCACTTGTGAATCATAGTCCTCGGCCAGCCGAAACAACATCTCATCGAGTTTCCCTGAATCTTGGCCGACGGAAAAAACACGCACGGCCAGCGGCGGAAACGCTTCGCTTCGCTGCAACGCGTCGGCGACCTCTTCACCGGCCGCAATCCGCTGGCCACACTCGCGTAACGCCTCTTTGAAGATTACATTGCTGGTGCTGCGTTCGGCCAATTCCACCGCTCGCGTCAATTCCACACCGCTTCGCGACAGAGTCCCGATGATCATTGCGATCCGCGAGACACCTTGTTTGACGGCCATCGGACCGACCAGCGGCAATTTCAGCAGCGTGCGGTGCCAGACTCGCTTTCCACGCTCGCTTCGCAGCATCGCCGCGACCGCCACCACCGACAACACGGCCAGGATCGCCAGCAGCCAGCCGTACGCGATCACGGTGTCACTGATCGCCTTGGCGACACGAGTGGGAAAGGGCAGTTCTTCCACCGTTTCTTGCAAGTTTTCCAGCAAGGGCGGAAGAACCGATGTCATCAAGAACAGACCGGCACCGGCGCCAAAGACAACCAAAAAGACCGGGTAGGCAAGCGCGGTGGAAATCGAATCTTTCAGTTTCAGCTGTTTCTGTTTGAAGTCAGCCAGCTGTTCGAGTACGGCATCCAAGGTGCCCGAATTCTCGCCGACCTCGACCATGTGAATCGACGCGTCGTCGAACAGGTCGGGCCGTTCCCGCAACGCTTCGGCCAGCGACGACCCCGCGGCCACACGGTCCCGCACACCCAACAGCGCCGCGCGAAACGCACCCGTGTTCTGTTCAACCAAGGTATCCAGTGCATCAAGCATCGGAATCCCCGCGTGCAACAGCATGGCCAACTCGTGTACCGCCGTGGCCCACTGCGACTTTGCCGATCGCATGGCGAATTGTGGAATCCAGTTTCGGCGAGGCGCGGTGACGGCCTCGGAAAGCTTGCGGACCCGAACGCCTTCGCTGCGCAATTGATCGCGCGCCTGGCGCGGTGTATCGGCGGCGATCGTGCCGCGCACGGTCGCTTGGTCGCGATTGATTCCCGAATAAGAAAAGACAGCCATTTCGACTAAGCCAAACTTGTCACGCGCAGGACCTCGTCAAGCGTCGTCACGCCTTGATGAATTTTCAACAAGCCATCGGTGGCTAACAAATGCATTCCCGCCGCCATGCCGGCTTCTCGAATTTGCGAAGCGTTACCGCGACTTTGCACCAGATCCCGACAATCGTCATCCATGATCAACAGTTCGAACAACCCAACCCGTCCTCGAAAACCGGTGTTTCGGCAGCGTTCACATCCGACCGGTCGATAAACGCCGCGGAGGTCCGAAAGCGTGATGCCTTGATCATCGAGCAACGATTGCGGCGGAGCGGGCAATCTGGTCGATCGACTTGAATCGGGAACCTTGCAATCTTCGCACAACTTGCGAACCAAACGCTGTGCCAGCGAAGCGATCAAAGAGCTGCTGACCAAGTAGGGTTCGATCTTTAGGTCCAACAGACGCGTCACCGCGCTGGCAGCATCATTGGTGTGTAGTGTGCTGAAGACCAGGTGGCCGGTCAGCGACGCTTGAATCGCCATCACCGCCGTTTCGCCATCGCGAATTTCACCCACCATGATGATGTCGGGGTCTTGTCGCAACACGCTCCGCATGCCCGATGCGAACGTCATCCCTTTCTTTTCGTTGATCTGCGTCTGACTGATGCCGTCTAACTGGTATTCGATGGGATCTTCGAGCGTTAGCACGTTCAAATCGTGCGAGTTGATTTCTTGCAAGGCTCCGTACAGCGTGGTGCTTTTTCCGCTGCCGGTCGGCCCGGTTACCAGAATCATGCCGTGATCGCGTTTGATCAGTTCGCGAAACCGACCGAGATAGTGCGGCGGCATGCCCAAGTCATTCAGGGTGTAAAGCCGCGCACTCTTATCCAACAAACGAATCACGATCCGTTCGTTGTGACTGGTGGGAAGCGATGCGATTCGTAAATCCACGGTTCGATCGCCAAGCTGTACGGTGGCACGCCCGTCTTGCGGCAATCGCTTTTCCGCAATGTTCATCTTGCCGAGCACTTTGACTCGGGTCAGCACTTCTTCTTGGACCGTCTTGGGAATTTCAAAGCTGTCGAACAGCACACCGTCGATCCGTTGACGGACAATCACACGGTCCTCGTACGGTTGAATGTGAACGTCTGACGCGCCGGCCTTGACGGCGTCGAACAACAAATGATTCACCAACCGGATGATCGGCGCACGGCCCTCAGTGTCCAGCAAGTCTTCACGTAAAGCGAGCGCCGAAACCTCACTGAGAACCGAGTCACGATCGATCGCGTCGATCACTTGCTGAGCTTGGCTGGACCGGTCCGCATAAGAAATATTGATCGCCGCATTGACGGCGGCTTCTGTCGCCAACAACGGCTCGACGTGACGGCCGAGCGCACGACCGATGATGTCCAAGTGGTCGTAACCGTCACGGTCGCAAATCGCGATCTTCAGTGACGTGCCGCCGGTTGCCGATGGACTTGGATCGAGGAACCCGATCACATGGTGCCCGCGCGCATAGGCGATACCGAACTGGCGGATAAAATCTTCGTCGGCGCGATACTTTGACAGATCGTCCAAAATGGGCAGCGCAAGGATCTCGGCGAGCCGCGCTAAACCCACAGGCGCAGTCCGCCGCTCCGCCGTCTCATGCGAGACGACCGTGTCGGGTGCTGAGAACACATCGCCGCCGGCGTTGGGATCCGTGCTGGCTAGTACGGGGCGCCGGCCGGTTGCATCAAGATCGGTGATGCCGTGGGCGGTAATGTCTCCAGCGTCGGCATTCGGGTCGGTTGGGCTGGATTCGGACATTGGATCAACATGGGTCGGCTCGAGGGTGCATCGCCCTGGATTTGAGCTACTTGCGCTTCGATGTCAGACAAGTATTTCAAATCACGGAACCGCGAGTCCCGCAAAATTTTGGGACGGATGAAAAGGAAAAAGGATGTGGTTGTCTTGCTTTCGCTCGATAGGCTCGTCAGTTCGCGGAGGATCGGAATTTTTTCGACAAAGGGAACGCCGCTAAACGTGTCGCTGTCGCCTAAACGTTTCAGCCCGCCAACAACGATGGTATCGCCATCGGGAATCGTAACGACACTGCTGACGCGGTCAATTTGACGGGGCGGCGGCAAATTGTCGGTTCCACCGGCATCGGAAAACGTGCTGAACTCCACCTCAAATTCTAACTGAAGATGGTCATCCTCGTTGATATGCGGCGTGACGGTGATAATGGTCCCGGCTTGCTGGGTCCCCCCAAGGCTTGTGGTGGCGACCGTATCACTGGCATTGACGCTCTGAAAAGGCACACTATCGACGCTTTCCAGATTCCCGGTCTGGTTGTCATTGACCAAGATTCGCGGCGATGCGAGGACCCGGCTGCGTGTGTGGCGGGCGAGAGCCTGGACGATCATGTCGGCGACGTCCGGGTCGATCAAGACGCCGTTGAACCCGAGACTGGGGTCGACGGTCAGATTGCCGTTGGCATCAACCGTGCTCAATCCGAAGGATGTGAATTTAAACAGCCGTGTCGCACCGTCACGGTCTCCGCCAGAAATCTCGACGCCCAGCGAAAAGTTATCGGTCGTGTTCACCGCAACAATATCCGCTTCGATCATCACCTGAGGCCGGCGTTGGTCCAGCGATCCGATCAACCGCTCATATAGAGGCTGCACGCTTTTGGGTGCATACACAATCAGGCTGTTGGTGGCCACATCCGCAGTGACTCTGGCACCCCCGGGCAAGGTCGCAACCTGGCCACCGCTTAATCCACCGAGTCCTCCGAGACCGCCGAATGCACCGGTGTTCGCGCCGATGACCGAACCGAGTGCACTGTTGAGATTGCGATTGGCCGTGGTGCCGTTTGCACTGCCATCGTCGCTCAGATTCGTTCCAGGTGGCATTTGCAAAGTCTGGTTCGCGGTGCCTAAACCACCGAGTCCCGTCAGCCCTGGAAA
Organism: uncultured Pirellulaceae bacterium; assembly: GCA_963975425.1. Lineage (GTDB taxonomy): Bacteria > Planctomycetota > Planctomycetia > Pirellulales > Pirellulaceae > CAXBGS01. The sequence continues at coordinate 67,643 of CAXBGS010000014.1, read as the reverse complement.
GCCGCCAATGCCCATCCCGAGCGCCGGATTGATGCCGCCGACGTTCAGTCCGCCCAGCGTTCCAAAGGCGCCGCCGCCGAGTCCGCCACCTTGCAGCGGCTGCCCGGTACCGGTGACCTGTTGCAGCGCCAGCAGAGTGAACAACACTTCGGTCGCATTGGCATTGCGAAGTTTATAGAACTGGTACGGGCTCTCGGCGGAATCGATCGGCAGATCCAGTTCTTGCAATAGTTTTTTGATCTGCCGGTGAACCGTTTCGGGCGCGCGAACAATCACGCTGTTGCCTTCTTCGTCCAATGTCGTCTCGATCGCCGTTTCGGCTTCTTCTGATCGCACGAGCCCTTTGATCGCGGTCTCAAATCTTGTCACGGGAATGTTGGCGATTCGGTACATCCGAGTCACGAAATCGGCACCGGTGTCGAGCTGTTGCAGCAATTTCAGTGCGTTTTGCACGCCGGTTCGCTGGCCCGCAATGATGACTCGCTTACCGGACGCATCGGGAAAGAGCTTCACGTCGCCAACCGTCGCCGACGTGCCGTCTTGATTTTCGCCCAACAAAGCACTGGCTTGTTCGATCAACGATTCGGGGGTGCGGTTCTTGACCGGATAAAAATCAATCCCAACTTGGCCGGTGGGTTGATCGATGATCTTTAGCAAGTTGGCGATTGTTTTGACGTTGGTCGCAAAATCGGTCACGATCAGCGTGCCGGTGTCGCCGACGCGAATGACACCGCCGCCACCGGAAAGCAGTGACGCAGGTTTCGTGTTGATTAGCTGTTCAATCTCTTGCGGATTGGAATGTTCGAGGCGAAATATTTGAGTGACCACACTCGCCGGCCCGTCGTTTCGCAGCACTTCACTCGCTTCGCCGATCGGTGCGAACTGTTTTAGTTCTCTGAAATCAACGATCCGTTTCCAGCCAGGAACGTCCGCATCGACGACCGCCAGGTTTTGGCTGCGCAGCAACGTGTCCAAGAAAGGTTTCAACGCGCTGCGCGGGATCTTTGCCGGTGTCACCGCGTTGATTTGACGATTCGGCGGGTCGACCGCGTAGGTGTACTTTGTGCCGAGCTGTTTCTCCATGATTTGCACAAGCGTCTGCAAATCGGTCGCGCCCGCTAAGTTCAATTCCACCATATCATCGTCGGCGGGAACCTGGGCACGCACGGTCTGCGATGAAAACGACACCTGCGCCACGCATCCGACTAGCACGGCCAGCAGGATTCCAAGACGATTCCATTCAAACTTGGATCGGAGTTTCACGAGATCATTTCCGTAGGACGTGAGAAAGTGCGCGACCGTGCGACTGAGATGGACTAAGAAAATCGTTGGGGCAACGTCAACGTGTCTTGTCGAGAACGTCTCGGCCACCGTGCCGGCTGAACGGCCCCGAACAATTGTTCTAAGCTGATGAAAACAGCAATCCGCTCCGATAACCACCCGGCACCGCACGCACTGCTAAACCGCCACGGCTAAACCGCCACGGCACTGGGGTCCGACTCGGCGACACCTCCGTCACTGTGACTCAATGGAAATCCGTCCCTTACATCTCTATCTGTACGGACCCGATGGCGGTCCGATTCCGACTTCATTCGAGGACGTGTCCCAGCGGCTTTGTGAACTGGGTCATTTGTATTTCGAACCTGATGGCTCGTTTGCTTGGTCGCCCACCCGCGATGAAGCTCTGTTCGGGATGGTCTACGACGCGGCCGGCCAGGTCCAATATGTTGAACTTCGCGGTCACTGCAGCCATCGAGTTTGGCGCCAGGTCGTCTGCGCAGTCTGCGGGCCCTCCACTGTCGAAATGACAGTGATGTGCTTGCGGACCCGGCGGATGAAAGAAGTGCAATCGTTTGAAGAATCGACCTGGGTCCCAGCCTGATTGCCATCAAACTTTGGTCAGCGGGATTGTTTATTCCAGATAAAAACCAAGTCCAAAACACCGTTTTCTATCGCTTTTACGTAAATCCCTCTGCAAACGCCGAACTTTTCAGATGTAGATAGTGTCGAATCTGCGGATTGGCACGGCGGTTGCTTACCGTAGTCAGTCATTCCAAATCAGGAACTTCGCCAAGACCACGGTGGTCTAAACGAAGCAAACTTGGCGAATCACTTTTCGATCCGCCAAGAACTGGAAACCACTTTTTGTGCCAGCGAATCACTGGCATTCAAACTCATCCGGAGGGATTCACCCATGTTGACAGCAACTTGCGAACCAGCCGTCTCGTCGACTAGCGAAACAACTCAAATTGAGACACTCCCCTCGGATTGCGAAATCTCGCGGCGAGTGCTTCATATTCGATCACGCTGGACGCCTAACGAACGCGTGCGTCGGCGACAAATGGCCGAAGACCGATTCGCGGACTTACTGACAGCAATGCTTGGACTCGACGCGGCGTAGTTGTGTTGGCGGAACCGATCGTTTCCGCGGCTCGGCTGCTGCGCAGCCAAATGCTCGGTCTAGTCGAATATCAGAGGTATTCAGGTAGCAAGAGAATTCGGCGCCGGCGTCACGTTTGTGACGAGTGGGGCACGCTGATGATTTTTGCAAACTGAACGCTCAGAGTTGATCTCGCTGAACCGATCTCCGCCAGTGCTGGTCTCCCGCGTCGCACACGATGGTGGGGTCTTCAGAGCTAAAGGTGCAGATCGAACAGTCAGTCGAGACTTTCGTCACCCTCAGCTTTTGCATCGATTCGTTGACCGGCAACGCCGCCTTGATAACGACATGCCTCCAGGAATGACTCGAGCAGAACGAGCGCTGCGATGGCGTCCACCCGTTTCTTCTTCTTTTTTCGCGTGTAACCTCCGCCGGCCATCCGCTGCTTTGCGGCCGCCGTGGTAAACCGCTCGTCGAACAATCGGATTGGCAATTCAGTCTGTTCGAACAACCAACGCGCAAACTCGCGACACTGCTTACTCTTTTCGCTCTCACCACCATCGCAGTGGATCGGTAAGCCGACGACAAACGCCGCGATACGCTCTGATTTGACGAGTGCGCGAAAGTAGTCACCGTCGTCGCGCCAATTCGCAGCGGGATGCACTTCCAAGGGGCTAGCAAGAATACGGTCGGGATCGCAAACAGCGACACCGATTCGTACGGTACCGAAATCAATCGACGCGATCCGCCCGGAATCAGGGAATGGTGTCTCTTCGCTCAATTTCACTCGTTCGTTTGCCGCATCAATACACCGCGCACCCATCCATGAGTCAGCGCGCCTCCACCGGTGCACCAAGCATACTTAATATCAAAGCCACCGACCTGCTTTTCGGCTTCGTCGATCAATTTTAGGAACCGGGCCCGAGTGTTGGCCATCTTGTCTTCGACCCGAGCAAAGGTACGTGCCGGCTGGGTGATCGACGCGGGGTCACGTTTCAGCTGTTCCGCATCGGATTGTACTTTCCCGGTGGTTTTTGCGGCAATCGTGGTCATATCTTCGCCACCACTTTCGATCGTCCAGAACCAAACCGCTTGACGAGCGACCAACAGTAAAGTCGTGGTCGCGGCTCCGCAGTCGACGATGGCAACTGCGGTTGAATCATCCTGGCCAGAGTCTTTACCGGCGGAATCTGCAGCTTCATCATCCGCGGACGCTTCTTGGTGGTTCCAAAGACTGTTAAATTCCAACGCCGCTAGATTCGCGAGCGCCAGCGGTTCCGACTGGATTCCCGCTAATTCGATTCCGGCTTCTTTGAAGCATTCGAACCGGCTCTGAACAACCTGCTTACGCGAGGCGATCACCATGGCGGGCCGTCCCGTCGCAGACGCCTTGTCCAGATCCGCAATCCAGCGGATCACCTCCAGATCATCAAGGGCGAACGGAATTCTTGATTCGATTTCTTGATCGAGCAGCTTTTCGGCTTGTTTGTCTTTCACGGGCGGCAAGCGAACAAATCGGCTGATCAACTGGCTGCCGTTCAAATTCGCCCACACGTTTTCGTCCGCGATCTGTTTCGTCTCGGCAAATCTTTCAAGCGTTTCCTTGATCAACGCGTCGGCACGATCGGTCATGGAAACGTGGCTCAAAGGAAATTCGAACTCGTGCCAAAACGTGTCGACCACCTCCAAGCGAGGTTCTGCTTTTTTAGATTCTTGGATGCGGCGAAGCTTGACGGCTCGAACGCCGGCGTTACCGACGTCGACGCCCCAGCACGTGTCTTTTTTTCGCCGACCCAAACTGCCGAGCAGACTCTTTTTCAGCTGAAAACTGCCCTCGAACCGCCCCAATCCGACACCTTGAATCGCCAGCCCGATCGCGACGTTGTATCGCGCGACTTCTTGCCGAAACGGTTGATAATCACTGAAATCCAAGCAGCTGGGAAAAGCCAAATGGCCGGACACTTCTCCGCCAAGGACTCCATCGCATACCGGTCGCGCCGGCGCGAATACCGTTCGCGGATCCGACGGCCGTTGCTTGATCGCTGCGATGAACTTTTTGGCTTGGGCGGTTGCTTCTTGGTCGTCAGGAATCAGCTTTGCCAGACGGATCGCGATCTTGACCAACGCCGGCGTGACGAACGGCTCGGTCTTGCATTGCCCGACCAACCATTTGACATTCGAAACATTCTGATGCGTCTTTTCGTAAGCCTCATCGCGGCAAATACTGCAGATACTATTCAGTTTGTCGATCGCACCGGCATAGTCGCGTTTGGCGAAGCGGCTGTTAGCGCTCTTGAGCAACTTTGCTGAAACTTGCTGAGCCATCTTTTCAAATTTCGGTTCGTTTGGATTCAGCTGCAGCAATTGGTCAATCAGATTTCCCGCAAGGTTGTAGTTCACATCCTTCATCGCCGACTTTAGCTCGTCGATCAATGCAGTCGTTTCCTCTTGATGAGACTGAAATTTCGCGAGCAAAGATCTCGACGCTTCGTCCCGCAATGGTTCGGGCACTTTGTTCAGCAAACGGACGGCTTCAAGTTTGTCATCGCGCTCGGCGGCTTCTCGGGCACGCTCCATCCGTTTCTCTGCCGAAGCAACCGTTTGATCTCGAAGCACTTGAATTTTCTCGAGCGCTTGCCGTGACTGGTCAACGATATCAGAGAATCGATGATCGTCCTGGTCGATCACACGGTTGAGCAAGTGAATCGATTCATCAAAGTTGTACGATTTACCCTGGTGAATCGCTTCGGCCAACAATTCGCTATACTGTTGCCGTTTGGAATTCAAAACCGATTCGAGATCAGCCCCACAGGAACCACAGAATTTCTGACCTAACAGAACCGGCTTTGCGCACGACTTGCATGGCTCGTAAAGCGAGTGTCCGCAGCCGGCACAGAATTTCACATCGTCCTGGTTCGCATGTCCACACGCGTTGCATTGCAGCAAGTTTTTTAGTTTCATCAATTCGTATGCTCTTCTGCTTCGATCAGGGAAGACGAAAAACTTCTTCCGCTTCCACGGTGACAACTTCTTTTGCGGGATCATGCGTGAAGACACGTGGCCCCTTTTCCGCCTTGGGGACTTTAACAACGCGCGTCGGCGCAGGAGGAACCTCGGGCGGTTCTTGGCCGAAATACGTCACCGCACCCGTGATGGCAACGACAAGGGTGGCGACACCGGCCAACCCGCCGGCACCATACGCGACGATGCGCGAAACACGAAAGCGGCTTAATTTCGCGGTGCGTTCGCGACTGAGGCAAACCCAATCGTCGTCGATGCTCGTCCACCAGGATTGACGCGTCTGCGCATCCAGACCGCCATTTGATTTCTGAATCGTAACAAGGGCTTGCAGCAATTCATCGTAAGTACGGAATCGGTCGCCAGGCGACTTCGACAGCATTTTCAATATCAATTGGTCGATCTGTGACGTAATCCCGTACAGCTTGCTGACGATCGATGGCGGGCGACAGGAACGGTGAGCGACGACCACTCGCCCGGCTTCGGATCCAGCGAACGCGTGTTTGCCGGTTAGCAAAAAGCTGAGAATGCATCCGAGGCTATAGATATCTGAACGGAAATCCATCTTCGCGCCGGGCTGATATGCCTCCGGCGCCGCACACAGCACGTGATGCACCGGAACGAGCGCAAGCATCGACGCGACATTGCCGGACTCGAATCGCCGTTGACGCATAAAGTTGGCGGTCGCGGTCTCGCGAATGCGCACTTCGCCGGCCTGATTGACGATCAATTTGGTCGGTCGCAACTCACCGTGAAACAATCCTTTTCGCTGGGCTGCCTGCAGTGCTCTGGCCATTTGCACGACACAATCAATCGCTTGTGCCGGGACCAGCCGACCTTTGCGACCGACATAATGGTTCAGGTCTTCGCCGGGACACCTTTCATGCGCGATAAACAGCCGTCCGTCGTGACGCCCAACACGCAGCGCTCGCTGCAGTCCAGGATGTTCAACCTCACGCGATCGAGACAACGCGCCCGCGAGTGCCTTTTCGCCGTCATTCATACTGAGGGGCAAGCATCGCAAACTGACCGATTCGCCCGAATTCATCTGTATCGCAAGTGAACATCCACCCCACGATCCGCGGCCGAGTGGATTCTCAATCACAAAGGGACCGATGACGAGTTCAGCTTCGCGGCCTTCCAAGGCGTATCGAACTTGGTGTGGGGACAGACCGCGAGTTTCGATCACCTCTTCGATGATTTCTTTGGGCGTTTTCACCAATGAGACGATGCCAAACGGATGGGGCGATCGTTTGACGACAGCCGCCTCGGTACGTTGCTGGGTCGCTGCTCGGTTGCGTGATTCGTCTCGCTGGTTCTTCGCGTCCATTTCCATGTCAACCTATCGCCGACGCGGTTTCGAAAGCGTGCTGGGGATTTCCGTCATCGCTTCATCAGAAGTCAGAGGCAGGATCAAGTCCCAAACCTTGATTTGATTTTCTTCACCTACGGTTGCCGCATAGGCGGGAAAGCCCAAAGCGGGATCGGGTTCCGATAGAGTCACACCTACGACGGGGCCCGCATGCGCGGGTCGACCGTCGACCGTCAACGAGTATTGCTTGCCCTGCAGCAAGTCCGTCACGAGGATCTTGCCGTTGTCATCACCCATGATCATCCATCGTCCGTCATCGGTGATGTGATATTCCGGACGTCCCCAGTGGGTCTTGACGAACGGAATCGAACGAACGAATCGGTCGGTGCGAATGTCATACACACGAATTTGCCCGCCGCTTTCCATCGCCACCAACTGTCCGGCAGCCAATGTCGATGTTCCCATCGTGATTGAATACTCATTCGGATCGCGTTTCTTTTTCGGTTCACGGCGAATGAAATGAATCGGCTTGCTGCCGTACTGGGTGATGATCGGGCTTTCGCTATTGATTACCGAATTGAAGCGTATTTCCGGACCTGTCGTCTCTTCCGATTGACTGTCCCACTTGAGACTCCAGCTCTTGAACTGATAGCCACCCTCGTACTGACCATGAACGACCAAGGTTTCGTCGTCCGGGGAAAACTCGATCGACGTGATCCCGATCGCACCTTTTTCTCTTTCGCTGGGTCGTCTGCCATTTTCGTCCGTTGGTAACAGATAGGGGCGTGTGTGATCGACTTCTTCAACCAACAAGAACGACGAAAGATTCAAGTGACTGGGGTCGGCCAGATAGAGTCGATGCGTGGACCGTTCGCGAATACAGAATGCAAACATTCGATGTTTTTTCGCATACGCCATGGCCGTCACTAAACCTTCGTATGCTGAGAACTGGCTGACCGGCACGACGTCGCCCGAAAGTAATTGGCGACCGTCAAAGATCCGCAGAATGACTTCTTCCGATTTGAGTGCCCCTTGCGTTCCGACGGCAAACAGATAGCCGCCGGAATACAAATTCGGTGGGGACACAGCCCATCGTGCTGCCGATGCAATGGCCTGCGACGTGCCATCGTTGGCGAATGCAAACAAATCAGGAACCGATACGACCGAAGTCCCATCCGGCGACGGATAGATTTCCTGAACGTTCAAACCGACGCTGGACCATGAATGTGTCTTGACGCCCGAATAACCAAAATCCCAGGCCGCCAACGACCCGTCACCGTCCTTGCCCCTTGCCCTTGGATTGCTCTTTCGCGCGGCATAAACATAGCGGTCGCCCGCAACGGCTAATTTGACAGGCCGGAACTGGCCATCGTTAAAGTCGTAATTCGTGTCCGCTGCAAAGATCAGATTCTTATGACCACGTGAAAAACTACGTTCACTCAGCTCATCGGCCTCTCTTGTCAAGTCGCGGCGACTATCAAAGAAACCGCTCTTAGCGCGAGCGATGGCGGCTAGCTGATCGCGAGTGGCACTTCCGATCGACCGAACCTTTTGTTCCATCTGCTTGAGCAATTCCAGTTCGCGTTTGACTTTGGTGCGTGCCGCAGTGTCTCCAGGAAACAGGTCAAAGATGTTGCCGTCTTGTTGGCTGTCGGTTCCTTCGATCAGTTGCTGGCGGACATCGTCCAGCGGGTCTCGATCCGCCGCGACTTGATCTTCGGGCGCGACCTCTGGTTCATCCAACTTCGACGTGGCCGCCAAAGCCCCCAGTGGAACTTTTTTACCTGCGGAGGGCAGTCCCGCGGGAAATTCCCACGTCCGAACGCTGCGGTCCATGCCACCAGAAATGATTTGCGTCCCGTCTGGCGTGACCGCCAAATCAGCGATCGAACCTGTATGCCCTTCGAATCGTGCCACGCGTGTCGCATCGGCCACCGACCAAGCATGAATGACTCCGTCAGTGTCCGCGACGAGTACCTTGGTGCCATCGGGGACAATGCATCCCACTGAATTGGGCACATCGTTTGGGATAATCGCGCCGGGTGCGACCGAATCACCCAAATCGATCGCGGCACCCACGTCCCAGATGCACGTCTGGTTTTCAGGATCGTCAAAGACCGCGACGACGCGATCACCGTCATCGGAAAGGTCAACGCTCAGCACTCGCCCGTGTTCGGGGCCCTGAAGAATCACGGGCGGTTGATCAGGTTCGTTTACATTCCAAACCTTGACCTGTCCGCGATCACCGCCGGAAATTGCATGGTCGGTGCCCGCGAACGCGAGCTGATCGATGGAGCCGCTGTGGGCATTGATCAAACCAAGCGATGACATTTCCTGAATGACAACTTCACCTCCTTCGCGACCAAACAGTAATCGCTCGCTGTTCGCATCAAAGCCAAGTGACGTAATCGGCTGCTTTGTCGCAAACGCCTCGACCAATTCCCCTGTCGATCCGTCGCGAACCTGAACCGTGTTGTCGTCTTTAGCGATGGCGATACGACTGCCGTCAGGCGAGTAAACGATCTTGGTCGCACCGCCCGATAAATCGACTTGAGCCGCGACCTCAAACTTCGCCATGTCCCAGATGACGAGTTGGCCCTCACGTGAACGTTCCGCGGTTCCGATGCCAATCCCGGCCAATCGCACCCCGCGTGGGTGCACTGCCAAACGACCGACCGCGACCCCTTCGGCCTGTAAATGCTTGCGATCCTCGCCGCCAACGCTGATCAAACGCACGGTCGATGATCCATCGGCGACCGCGATGTTTGATTGATCAGGGAACACGACCAAATCGTCAAGCTTGGACGATTTTTCAGCAACAATTTTTCGTGACGAATCGGTTGAGATGACACGCAAGTGGGCATCGTCTCGCGCGGACAAAGCGACTTGTCCATCGCCGACCAAAGCAAGCCGACCGGGCCCAAAGTTCAGCGGTATCTCAGACGGAGGCGCGTTCAAAAGTTCCGCAGACCATAGCAACAATTTGTTATCAGCTCCGATCGCAAGCAGTTGCGTGCCGTCGTGGCGACAAGTCAATTGTTGCGTGCTACGAGGAACTTCGGCTACATCGGGCAGCCAGCGACCCGCTGGTGTGCCGCCTTCGTACAACCCAATCGCTCCGCCATTGGTCATCACAGCCACCGTGCCAGTACCGCGGATGCACGCCACTTCTAAGGCCTGATCGTCGCCCAATTCCACTTCACAAACAGTCCGCCCGGTTGCCGAATCCATGTGCGTCAACCCGCCGTCGGCATCGACGCAGTAGATTTGTTCAGCCGAATCGCTGTAGTCGAAATCCACGATCGTCTTATTCAGGTCGCTGCGCCACTGGACCGCGGGGATCGCGTACTCGCGAACGTGGTGTTGATTGTCGGTTAACCACATTTGACCATCGCCAAAATACAATACATCTCGGCTGATGAAATTGTCTTTAAAGACTGCGATAACAGACTCTGTATCCAGATCGATCGTTGCGATACGTGTCGATGATTCAGTCACGCCGACCACCGCGACCGTGCGATGGTCCGCAGCTATTTTGACCGACTGAATCGTCCCCAAATTCGGCAGCTCGATCGGCGCGGCTTCATGCGAAAGGCCGAATGTCCACAAACGATTACGATCGTCGCATAACGCCGCCAACACGCCGTTAGACGAAAGCGTCGCAGCAGCCAGTGTGGCACCGTCGGGTAATTTCTTTAGCCCCTTACGCGCCCCGCCGGCATCAAACAAAATCGCACCGCGTGAAGCGACCGCCAACAACTTTGAACCTGAGATGACCGCATGGCGAAGTGATGCCCCTACGCTGAACCGTGCCGAAGGCTCGACCGTCAATCGATTTGTTTTGATTCGACCGTCGCCGGTCAAGCCGAATATCTGCGGCGTTCCCAGCCCGGTTGCGACCACCGTTCCTCCGGCACCCAAATCGATCGTGTCGATCCCTTGTTGCGGAACAATGCGGCCTGTTTCGATATCGATCACGCGAGCGTTTGATGCCGTTTGCACCAAGACTTGACTTGTCCGCCCGATCGATGAGATGCGTTTCACCTCGTTGAACTTGGCATCTAACGACTGCGGTGGCTTTGACAGATTCCGGTCCCACCGCATCAACGAACCTGTCCCATCCGCCGTCACAATCGCGTCCTGGCCCGACAGCAACGCGATCGCGACCACCGATTGATCGACGGACGTTTGGTTGCCAGCAACAATGCTTCCATCGGTTGCCACTTTCCATTGCCGGACACCCGTGTTGCGATCTCCGGTCCAGATTTCGCGTCCAGATGGATCGATCGCCACACAAGATGTGTTGTGTTCGCCCTTCGCAATGATTGACAGGCGAGGGATCGGCAAAACAAACGACTGTCCTGCCACATTGGTGATCTTAACTCGACTGTTTTTCGGTTCCGATGATGTGGCGATCGCTGCATCACTTAGACGAAACGACAAACTCCGAACCGTTTTCCTGATCGCTTGATCGCTCGGGACAAGCCGAACCGTCCCGTCCGCATAGCCAATCAACAACCAGTCTTTTCCGCATCGCTTGATCGTGGTGGTTTCGACGCTCGGTGATGCACCGGATAAAGGGAAACGGCTATTTTGTTCTGGCGTACCGATCGATCGCTGATGAAGCGTGCCGCTGTTGTCGCTGAAGTAGACGGACTCTCCATCGGCCGACCAAGTCAATTGGTTCAACGGTTGCCCAATCGTCGAAAAAGAAACCGCAGGCTTTGGCTCGCCTTGGATTGCACACACCGACACATCCCCGCTTTCATCACCAACAGCAAGCGTTTGGCCGGTTGGATCTAGCGACAGAGAAGTGACTGCGCGTTTCACCTTTCCGATCTCAGTCACACGGTCGACCGTGGCGCTATCGACCGACACGTTATCAACGGCCCCGCCCGTTGATACGGATTGAATCGCACCGTTCGCCAATCCCAAGAACACATTCTTTGACTCGTTATCAAAAACGAGGGCTGAAATCGCAGCTGGCATATCCAGCGGCTCTGCGATCGCTTTTGCCTGGACCGTCGACCAGAGATTCAACCTTCCAACCGCGTCACTCGATGCCACAAAACGCCCATCGGCAGAACACGCCAGCGGTGGGCGGGCTCCTTGCGCCGCAATGACGCGAGCCGATTGGCCGTCGCGCCAAATCAACAATTGCCCCGCGTCGTCGATCGCTGCGGCAAGATCAGCATCGTCGGCTCGGCTAACGAAGTTTAGTCCGCTCGCAACCGCTTCGTCCAATGATCCGTCGATCGATTCAGGCAAGTGCCAGTTCGTCGCAACAAGCGAGGATCCGTCACTTAAGGGCAATGCCAATGTTCCACTGACATAGGATGGTCGAATAACGCCGCGTTGCTGCACGATTCCAGCGGACTCATCAAAGGCCATCGTGCTTGACGGTGCGGTCGATTCACGATCGCCAATATGAATTCCACCGGTCTGATCAACGGCCAACCAACGATCGCGATCATCATGTGCAATGCAGACGACCTTTGCGCCGATCGTCAGCTCAGCAGGGCCGTCGGGACCTGAAGCATTCGACATCTCGATTCGATGCAGGATATCGGTTCCATCGGTGACGTAGGCAACCTGACCATCGGGACTGATCGCCGCGTCGTCGACCTTTACGCCATCCTTTACCGGCAACGACGATTGCGAAGCGATACCGAGCGACAGGACGTCACCGCGAGGCGCTGTATGCACGACTTGGCCGGTCGCATCGCACGACCAAACGTGACCATCATCATTCGTTCCGATCGCAAGTATCGGTGAAGTATGGGCCCCGCTAGAAACCACGCGGACTTGCGATGTCGCCCTGTCACGGACATCCCAAACGGCGACCGTTCCGAGCCTTGTACCGATCAGGACAAACCGACCACTGATCGCGATCGCGGTTGGTTCGTCACCTGAAATTGACGCTAAACTTGCGTGCATCGTTTGCGCCGAATCGTCCAGAGCCACGAAATGCACTTGCTGTAAACGCGAGTCGATTCCGGCCAGCGTTTTTCCGTCGTCGGAAATCGCAGCGATACGATAGTCGCCGGCAAGTTTTGCCGATAACGACTCCAGACTCGGTGTTGCCAGAACACCGACACCACCGCTTTGACTCACAAAAGCGTATGTGCCAGAGGACTCATCGCCGCTGCCGGACATCAAATGTGTAATGGCGGTATCGGCGAGTCGAACATGCCCGACCGGATCGGAATGGCTCATCTGAAAAAATTGCGCATTGCCGGCCGAATCACCCGCGACGAGCCATTTCCCGTTCTTGTCGAATGCCGCCGAAACAATTTCTGTGTCGGTCGCGATTGTTGCTGGAAGGGAAAATCGTCGAAATGGCTTGCCGTCCGAAGCCCGATAGACATCTAGATTTCGTCCCTTGCCGCTGCGCATCGCAATCCATTCACCGGACTCATCCGTCACCAAAATCGGTGATGCAGTTTGCGCGGTGCGAAACGACTTTTCCGCAGGCAAAGGCAAGCTCCACTGCGCGATCTCTCCGTTGCGACCCGCGGTGATCAAGGATTTGCCATCGTCAATCAAGGCCGCGTGAATGACAGGACTATCGTGAGCACGCACACGCTGCTCTTGCAGAGAGCCATCAACAGCGGTCCAAGCAACGACGTTGCCCGCTTCGTCGCCGACCACCAGTCCACGTCCAGCCAAACCGGTTGCCATTGCGGTGGGAACACCATCGAGGGATGCGAAAACACGAGGCGGATTGATCGGGGCCTGATCTTCACGATCAGGATCGATCTTCCAGATAACCACTTGCTGATCTGCTGTTGCCGCAAAGACAGAACTGCCGTCCCCCTGGGTCTGCAGCGCTAGTGCGGATGACTCGCTGCCGGGCAGTATGATCGGATCGTGACGGTCACCGGACCACAGTCTCATTTGGCCGTTGCCATCGCCGGTCAGGATCGCCCCATCGCTGCTACGAATTGCGATCGCACTGATCGGATTGTCGTGCGCGATCAAACTTTGATTTTGTTCGTCTCGCAGAATCCGTTCACGTTTGAATTGATCGATTCCGTCAAAAGGATCGGTCGAGAATATTTTGACGCTGCCGTCCTCGCCGCCAAGCACGACTTTGGCACGTTCCTCGTTGATGGCGACCGATGTCGCACGAAAACCTTCGGCAAAGAACTGCCGTTGAACGCTTTTCTTTTCGACATCATAAACGCCGAACGCGCCGTTCTCGCCTTGATAAACCACTAACTTTCCGTCGCTGCCGATGTTGACCGCCGGAATGCCGAATTGCTCGGGTGCCGCAGGAGGTCCGTCCTGAGTAACCGACTGCAGCACAACGTCGTCTGCCGTGTCACCTTGCTTGCGACTAACCAGCGTTGCTTGCGCACGTTCTTGCAGATCCGCATCACTTTCGGTGGATGATCTTTTCTCATCCGCACCGGTTGTCTTGACCACAGTGCGATTTGGCTGAGCCGATTCTTGATTAGTCGTCTCTTCCCTGGCCGCGACAGGATCTTCTGGACTTGGCGCAGCAACCGCCTTTGTCTCGTCCGATTCGTGTTCAGCGTTCGCTTTATTGAAAGCCGCGCGTGCTTTCGCCATCCGCAGCATCTTGTCGCTCGCGCTTTCGCCCATGCAACCGCCGAGGACCACCAGACACATCGAGATCGCGATAGCCTTCGAACGCCGGCGTGTTCGAGCAGAACGCATCGAATTGCGTATCATTGATTGATCCAAGCGATCGGGCGAGAGTTTTTGTTGCATCAAATGTGCGTGACGTTGGGAGTTCGTTGGAACAGCCGACGGCGTGATTTCGTTGCCAAAATCTCGCCTGAAATAGCGCAAACCGAAACAAGGAAACCTATTCTCGATTGGCTCACTGGACCGTCTTGTTCGCCTCGGACAGCGAAGTGCCTGGATGTTAAGTCGGCAAGATTTTTTTTCCTAGGCTCGCGAGCATCAATTCACATCACGCTCGCGATATCCTCTTCGAAACTTCACAGTCCGCGATTTAGGCCAAGCAATCATCCGCATCCACAACGGTCATGATTCGCTAAAGGAACGATTCGAATCGGACGCATCGTCGACGTTTTCAGAGAGGCCGTCGACGGTCACGACAGCCAACTCGGTTGCGAATGAACCCCTGCGGCTCATCACTTATTTCATCGCGTCGATAGGAATGACCATGACGTGGCGTCGAGGCGGCATCCCACGTCGGGGTTTGAGTATCCTGTGCCAATCAAGTGAGCGGCGAACCGTCAGCAACCAGCCACCTCATGTCGACGAAAGAATCGCTCTATGCGTGATGGATCGTGCCGGCACCTCGGCCCTCGCCTCGTCAATATTGCCGAAAATTCGTCTGGTGACATTTCGTCGACTGGTACGCGACAATGCTTGTTTTGACCGAACACTAAGTGAAATACCAATGATCGGAATATTAGGAGGGTATGGTTATGTCGGCAGCCGGATTTCCGCCGCACTTTCCCGTGACCAAATCGCGTTCGCCATTCTTCGGCGCCGCGACCGCGACTACTATCGCAGCGACGAACTAGCGGCGTGGCTTCGTGCGAACGACATCGAATTCTTGATCAATGCGGCGGGATTCACTGGCAAGCCGAACGTCGACGCTTGCGAAACCCAGAAAACACAGTGCACACTTGGCAACGCTGTCTTACCGGGAATCGTCCGCGAGGCGTGTGAGTCGGTCAGCATCCCGTTTGGCCATATCTCTAGCGGCTGTATTTACACCGGTTCCAAAGCTGGCGGTGAAGGGTTCACCGAGTCGGACAAACCCAACTTTTCTTTTCGCACCGACAATTGCAGTTTTTATTCGGGATGCAAAGCGTTGGGTGAAGAAATTTTGGCGGACTGTGATTCTTGCTACATCTGGCGATTACGAATTCCGTTCAACGAGCAGGACGGGAAACGTAATTACCTTTCGAAACTGCTGCGATACGACACATTACTGGACGCGACGAATAGCCTTTCGCATCTGGACGACTTTTCTAGTTCGGTGGTCGCGTGCATCAAGAACCAATTGCCTAAGGGAATCTATAATCTAACGAACCCTGGTAGCGTAACGACGCGTGAGGTGACGGAACTGATCCGCCGAACCCTTGCCCCGGATCGCGAATTCAAGTTCTTTCGCGACGAAGCAGAGTTCATGGAAAAAGCGGCGGTCGCCCCGCGTTCGAATTGCGTTCTCGATGCGTCCAAGGCCCTCTCAGTGGGGCTTCCGATGCGTCCGATTCACGAGGCGCTGAACGATGCGTTATCGAACTGGAGATCTGAAACTGCACCGGCGCAGTGAATGCTGATATCACCAACTCTTGCAAAAAGTACTCGTTTTCGAAATTTCCACAGGGCGAAAACCGACGATACAGATCTGTCAGGCGGATTATTTCTAACGCCCCGACATTGCTGTTTCCAATTTATAGCCACAAGTCCTTCAAGAATCACACCATGAATGATGCGAACACCGCTGGCGCCGCGGCCAAGACGAATCGGCGTGGAATTGTCTTGGCGGGCGGGTCTGGCACTCGGCTGTATCCGTTGACGTTATCGACCAGTAAGCAATTGCTTGCCGTCTATGACAAGCCAATGATTTATTACCCGATCAGTTGCCTGATGCTGGCAGGCATTTCTGAAATCCTGATTATCTCGACGCCCGCAGACGTACCGCAATTCCAGCGACTGTTGGGTGACGGATCGCAGTGGGGCATGCGTTTCTGTTACGAGGTCCAGCCGGAACCAAAGGGACTTGCGCAGGCATTCCTGATCGGCGAGTCGTTCCTTGATCAGCAACCGGCTGCATTGGTTCTGGGAGACAACTTGTTCTATGGCCAGGGCTTTCAGGCAACGCTTGCGGCGGCTAGCGAACGAAAGAAAGGGGCGACGATTTTTGGATACCAAGTGAGCGATCCAGAACGCTATGGAGTCGTCGAATTCGACCGGGATGGCAAGGCGAAGTCAATCGAAGAAAAACCCGCTAAGCCCAAGTCCCGTTATGCGGTTCCCGGATTGTATTTTTACGATGAACAGGTCACCGAACTTGCAAAGTCAATTCATCCCTCGGCGAGAGGCGAACTTGAAATCACCGATCTCAATCGGATTTATCTCGAGCGTGAAATGTTGCATGTCGAGCGTTTTTCACGCGGCTTTGCTTGGCTCGACGCGGGGACACATGATTCTCTTGCCGAGGCTGCCAACTTTGTGATGGCGGTGGAAAAACGCCAAGGGCTGAAGATCGGTTGCCCCGAAGAAATCGCGTTTCGCAAAGGCTGGATTGACGCGAGTCAACTTGGTCAATTGGCAAAAAACATCCCCAACGATTACGGCAGCTACCTGCTATCGGTCATCGATTCGGAAACAGCAACGCCGTGATGTATTGCCATCCGGATCAGAGCTTACAACGACGCTTGCGTTGTGCGTTTCTAATACGACGTGATGGGCGGTTCCTCGGCCGAACATTTAACCTGATTTCACCGAGGCGGCGAAATGATTTGTCCGCGTAACGGCATCCAGTTTGAAATCTCTGAGTTCTCTGCATCGCCGATGGTGATGTACCCTTGCTTCGTCGGCATCGCAAAGAATTCTGGCTTGGCATCCTCTTTCAAGCGAATCGTGACTCGATAAGTCTGTTTTAGCCGATCGACTTTTTCCAAAGTCGCCTCGAGCGAGTCGGGATAGATGTTGATCACAGCGGGCGCTCGCGGCGGATCCGTTGTCCAAAACCGAGCAAAGAAATTCCATTCTTGATCTGAATCGGTTGTCACCGTATCCAGCCTGATACCTTCATTGAGATGAATCTCATTGCCGTAAAAGGAGACCGGTGATTTGAAGCGGCCTGCAAAAGCCGACTCGACCCATTTTTCGCTTTCGGTACTCGGATCGAGCACCGCCAGGCGAACCGTCTCATGAAATTTTTTCACGCCCGCGACCGGCGCATGGGTGACCGTCACTTGAACGCCGCTTTTCGCATCGAGTTGTCGCAACGCCTCTTCGGACGCGGGCTCAATCTCAAAGGAAACCGCATCACTGGAACATTCTGATTTCAGCACCACAGTATTGTCGTAAACTTGGCTGAACAGGATCGTACGAGAAACATACGGTTGATCGCTGGCTTCCGACTTGGAGGAGTTGGAAATGAATCGCGTCCGGAACGGAAGATCCGAAAAAGCCCAATCGACGTTAACAGTGCCGGACAGACCGAGTCGCAACTCGGGACGGCGCGGGTCATTTGTTTGCAGGACGACCGTTTCGGCTTGTTCACCGGATGCTGATTGCGGGATGGTCCAATCGAGAGAAAGTTCAGCTGATTCACCGGCGGCAACGGTCCACGTCTCTGTGTCGACCTTCACGTTCGATGCGGTATCGGCCTTGAATGCCAAAGTCAATTCGCCCTCGCCGGAATTGGTTACGGTGAATGTCGATTGCACCGTTTGGTTCGGATCGATTTTGCCCAAGTTTCGAATCAGTGGCGCGACCAACGCTCGAGGGGTCGGCTGAGATTGACTTTGATGTAGTGCCGTCTGACGAAGCGCCAGTTGTTGCACGATCGAGTCATATTTCTCACGATCGTGATCTTTCACGCCCCACGGCTTGTACTGGGCAACCGCGGCAATGAACACAAGACTTGCGAGCATGGCGGCGGCTCCACCAAACAACGCCAGCAGACGAAAACCGAGCGAAAACCGAGGCATCAAGCAACAACCTAATCGCAGAGAGAATCACGTAAAAGAGAGAGGGAGCTTCCAGAGTGAAACTCCCTCTCTGTCATTTAGCTCGTTGTCGAATTCTCGTTCACATTCGAACGTTCAACCCAACGGAACAACGAGGCTATCTTTCAAATTCCAACGAAGTGCTTCGCGGAATTACAGCGTGCCAGCTTCTTCGAATTGACCCTTGAAAGCCATTTCGTCGATGAACACGCCGCTGAACATTTGCGACGACTCGAGTTCAGTCACGTTATCAGCATAACCGACGCCCGAAGTGTCTTGCGTCCCGTCAATTTGAAAACCGGGGTTGAGGTAGCCGTCGGCATTCAAGTCAACGAACTGACGAACCGAACCATCAGCCATCAAGATGTTGGCGATACCACTGTGAACGGCGAACCAGTCACGAGTGTCTTGCAGGTAATATTCGGGATTGGCGGGTGGTCCACCGGATGGCGCTGCATAGGTCGTCGGTGCTTGCGCGAAACCACAATTGATGGTGGTGGCTTCGTTCTTCTCACATGAAATTTGCGAACCCAAGTATCGGCCTCCATCAAGAAGGACCAAACGATTCTCAGCAACGTTCAGGTAAGCAGGGCCATCGTTCATCGCTTCGCACAAGACCATACCTTGTTCCAAGGTGACCGTATTCGAAGGAACGTCCAACGCCAACACGGCTTCGTCAATGTCGCCAGGGCCACCGTCACCGAGAATACCAATGTTGCTACCTGGGATACGACTCTTGTCCACGACCGAGAGCAACAGTGGTCCACGCGTACCTTCACGCTCTTTGAAGTTACCGGTTGAGATGGAGAGAACGCCTTCGGTACTAGTGAACTCGGTCAGAGGAGCCACTCGAGCCAGGAAGTAGCCCGCCGCATAGTTGGTGGCATATCCGGTATCGAGGTAGTTCGCACCGACGTACGCGGCACGTGCTTCCGATCGTTCTTCGTTGCCAACCACTTCGGTCAAAGTGCCCGCCATAGTATCAGGCGTGTACATGTCGATTGCCGCACCAGCGGTCATCCGCGTCACCGTGTTACCGGCAGCAGGACCACCAGTTGCAATCGAGGCAGCCATCGTGACACCACCGAGCAGCTCATTGAATTTTTCGTTTGCTTTGGCGGGATTGCTGGGGCAAAGCATGCTGCCAGGCATTCCGTTTCCGGAATTGACCAAGTCAGCGACCCAGCCGTAGGTGTCCATATCGCCGTCGCGGCGGTAGTCGCTAGCACCCGAGGCCATACGGCCCAGAGAATCACGGCCGGCGAACTCAGTCAGGCCGATACCGAACTGACGGAGGTTGCTTGCACACTGAACGCGGCGAGCGGCTTCACGAGCTTTGACGAGGGCTGGCAACGCAAGCGCGGCCAACAGCGAGATGATCGAAATCACAACAAGCAATTCGATCAGGGTAAAACCCTTTTTAGTAACTTTCATTTCTGAAATCCTTCAAAATTTTTCTTAGTAACAATAGTTTTCGTTTGGAAACAAATTGAGTCAGGGGGTCACTATGCCGTGCAGTCTCCTACATGAGTGGGCAAAGATGAAAACGAAAGAGATAAGTCAGTTTTGCTCGCCTTTGGATGAGAGCGAGTAGTAGCTGGCGAGCACTAAAGGCCCGGCTTCGACTTCAGAAGAAGTCCAGAAGACCTGGCCGCCGGCGGGAAACATGGGGTCATCGGGACCGGCAAAACCGTTATTGATAAAGCCGTCACCGTTGTCGTCTTGAATGGCTTTGATGGAACCGTCGGCCATCGCCACGTTGACCGTGCCTTGGTGCACGGTCGCCATGCCGCGATAATCCTGCAGCGTGTTGTAGCTCCACATTCTCAGCCAGCCGTCGGTTCCCTCGCGATCGGTCGGGTCGGCGAAACCAGGCAACTTTAAAAAGTCCTGAGCTTCACCGTTGACGGTCAAGCCAAACTTGCTGACGACTGGCCGTCCGACCATCGGCGTTGCGTAGTAAGTGCCGGCGGGGAATAACTCGCCGACGCCATAAGACAATTGTCCCGACGCCGACGCGTCACAGAGCATGGGAACGGTACTCGCGGGCGCGTTGCCACTGTCAAGCGTTTTCGTTGACATGGGACCCAGCGTTGTGTTGGTTCCGCGAGCGTCATCGCCGCAGAGCGTCGTTGTTGTTTTTAAATTCCCGTTGGTGTCCAGCTTGACGCCGCCGCGAACCATGAACCACGACGCGGCATAGTTGGTGTTGTACGCGTTCTCAATCAGCTTTTGGTAAACAATCGATTCGCGAGCCGCACCGACCGCCAACGTGCTGCCCGAGGGCGGCGGCCCATCGACAATTGAGCGAGCAATATTTCGCCTCAGGTCGCCGGTCGATGAAGTGTATTCTTCGCTGCCAAGTCGATCGACACAGAGATCGTGGAATGTCCCGTCGCCCTCAGTTCCGGGGCTCGTGCCAACAGGCATGGTCATCAGCTGTTCGATCGCCTTGCTGGTCATGACCGAATTACTGGGGCAAGTCATTTCGCCCACCAAAACGCTGTTGTTGACCAAATCGCTGACCCAACCGATTTCGGTCGGCACGCCGTCTCGTTCCAGGTCAAAGTTTCCGGTGCAGAACGCGCCGTCAGGACTGGCCGTCGTTCGCGAGGTCAAGACCACGACAAAATTCCGCAGGTTGTTCTGACACTGAACGCTGCGAGCGGCGGCGCGAGCTTTGGATACAGCAGGCAGCAGCAGACCGGCCAAGACACCGATGATCGAAATGACCACCAACATTTCTACGAGGGTAAACCCTGAGGACTGCTGATTGCGAATCGATGAGGGACTCATGTTTTGCAAGTTTTTACTGCTTTAAGTTGAACCAAGCGGGAACGGGTGAAGTAATGAGTCGGTGCCTTCAGTTGCTTTGTCATCTCGACCGCCCATTCCAAGTCTGGCGCCACGACCAATCGCCTGAGGCTTGAACCGGACCTGAATCGGCAATCATTAAAGCGGAGGTGTACTAACCGCTGATGCGTGCAACGTGAGTGTTTCGTTAATCCCGACAAGCTTGTTTGGATGCCGAAATCTGTGCGGCAACTCTTGCGAGATGCGGGCTATTTCAACGAGGAAACTCTTCGCCGCAACCGCCAATCGATGATCTCATCGAGTCTTCATGACTCCTTTACATTCCCGCGACTGACGCCTCAGCCATGTCCCGATCATGGAATGTGATGGATGTGTTAATCTGGTGAGATTGAAACTGGTTTAAGGTTGCGTTATCCCGATTTCCGATCTCACAAGGTGGCCATCTTGCCGCATCCGAATTCCGGAACAGGGGTGTTCACTTGCGGCTTGGGGGGGTCGATCGCGACGTCGACTCGGAACGCTGCTTCATTCAATCTTAAGAATCAGAATCCAACTTACCGCCACTTGAACGCAGCACTTCACAGGCTTGATATGACGAAGGGTGACCACTGTTGAATTTGGACGAGAGAAAAGCCTGTCAATCGATGCCGCATTCCGACTTGCGCCGCCTACAACTGGACCGTTTCAATACGTTGCTAAGGAGTGCGCGAGACCAACCGTTCTATTGCGAACGATTCGCCAATCTGCCTGATCGGCTCGAATCACTTGATCAGCTGGCCGAGTTTCCGATCATCGAAAAAAACGACTTGATCGCGGCTCGCCGAGGGCAGCCGGGACGGATTTTTGGATTGCCGAGACGCCAATACACACGCCTGCACCAGACCAGCGGAACCAGCGGCTGGCCGATGCCTGTGCTCGATACTCCGGATGACTGGGGTTGGTGGCTGGATTGTTGGCAATATGTGCTCGATGCCGCCGATGTCAGCGACCAAGACGTTGCGATGATGGCGTTCTCGTTCGGTCCGTTTATTGGATTCTGGACCGCCAATGACGCATTGGTACGCCGCGGAGTCTTGGTGGTGCCCGGGGGCGGCATGTCTAGTGAAGCACGATTACAGATGATTGAAGACCATCAATGCACCGTGGTCTGCTGCACGCCGACGTATGCACTGCACCTAGCGGCTGTCGCCCAGTCTCGAGACATCGATCTGGCAAATTGCAGCGTGACCCGGCTAATCGTCGCCGGTGAGCCAGGCGGATCCGTTCCGGCCATTCGAAAACGGATCGAAGCAGCATGGGGTGCTCGACTGATCGACCACACCGGCGCAAGCGAATTGGGCGCGTGGGGTTTTGGCAGCCGCGACGGTCGCGGGATACACGTGATCGAAACCGAGTTCATCGCGGAACTGCTGCGATTCGACGACGGGAACCGGCAAGGTGTGGCGGTTGCCGACGGTGAAGACGCAGAATTGGTGATGACAAATCTCGGTCGTTTTGGCGGACCGGCCATTCGGTACCGCACCGGCGACATCGTACGCGGGTATCGCCGACATGATCATCCGTCTAGTTTTCTATGGCTCGACGGCGGCGTGATCGGTCGCGCCGATGACATGATGGTGATTCGGGGTGTCAACGTTTTCCCAAGCAGCATCGAAGCGATTGTTCGAGAAATTAATCCCACCGCTGAATTTCGCATGACCGCGACAAGGCTGGACGAGATGGACCAGTTGTCGGTGGAAGTGGAATTGGACGCCCTAGGTACAAACACGCTTTGTGATCGACTGCGCGATCGACTGGCGCTGCGGGTCGAAGTCAAGTCAGTACCACACGGCAGCCTGCCACGATTCGAAGCAAAGTCGCGACGTTTGGTCGACCAACGAAACACATCACCCGATACCGCACGATGAATGAATCGAAATCCCCATCACACACGCCCACCGGAATCGCCCGCGATGGCGAATCCGCAATCGAGATCATGTGGGACGACCAAACGTCAACGCGGTGGACAGCGTCGGAACTGCGCAAGGCGTGTCCCTGTGCGACTTGCCGCGAGAAAAAGCGAGGGATGGACGAACAAAAAGTCTCATCCGGTCCGATCGGGCTGCCGGTTCTAAGTGCAGCCGAAGCCGCACCGCTGACGATCGAGTCGATGCGTCCGGTCGGAACTTACGCATATAACATCGCGTTCAGCGACGGACACAATTCGGGAATCTTTCAATTCGCCATGCTTTATCAAGGTCCGCGGCCTGAGCAAACGAACTAACAGGCGGTCACTTCTTGGCGTCTAGGTTGGCCGACTGTGGCTCGGCGGTCCCCATCGAGAAAACTCGGTGGGGACACACAAGCCACAACGAATAAAACCACTGGCGCGCGCACTCGTGACCGATGTCAAACCATCCAGGTCGGTTCATTCTGGGTGGATCGCGTCATGCCGAGTTCCGTCAAGATGCGAGTAATCCACATCGGCGGACGCACGATCAGGGACGTCACCAATAGAATGAACAGAATCCCGGCGAGCGCTAACCACTTGCGATAACGCTTGGACGCGTACACATTCGATTCACCCACGGCCGGACGAACGACCGGCGCGACGGCCAAGCCATGTTTTTCAGCGACATGCACCACGTTGATCATGTTGATCACCGGGACGCCATCTCGCAGAAACCGGATCGCAACACAATCGATCGGACCTTTTACTTTCCGATTCTCGCGGCTTGCCGATTCGATGCGTCGAAGGTCACGAGGCAAGATCAAACCGCTGCCGAGCAACTCGTTTCCATCGGTACCGCCAACGGAAGCCGCACCGCCACCGATATTGACGTAAGCCGCGTATCGACCGGCGAGTCCGTTTGCCTTACCAGCGGAGTCCTTTTGCCCCACCGCATCGGCAAAGACTTTCATTCGCTGATCGATCGCTTCTTCGATCGAGTTCGCCTCAAGCACATCGGTTCCGCTTCGCTGGAGCGCCGCATCGAGCAATTGCTTCGTTTCGCTGGTCATACCGGCGGCCTTGTCAAGGAAACCGCCTCGCGACGTAATGACCGATCGTGTGCCGATGATGCCTTCCTCGAATAGTGATTTTTCGATATCGGGCCACATCAGATCCGGATGGTTCGCGCCGAATTGGCTAGACGCTGCGCTGCTGACCAGAACCGGCTTGAGTCCCATCGCTTCGGCCGCCGCGATCACGGCGATGTTCAGCGCCGGAAACGACCCGGTGCATCCGATCGCGACCCGATCCCCCGGTTGCGCACCGGCATCGATCAGGTATTTCACAGCAACGGCGGCAAAGTTTGGATTGACCGATGTCTGCTTTGCGTCCAGGTGTCCTGGCAACGTCGTCACCAACGACATCGATGGCCCCAGCATGCCGGTGCCTGCGGGATCTTGATCATGAAGCATCTTGTGACCGAGTTCGACTCGTCGGCAATGAATCGAATCAAAAGCCGCTTCGGTCTGATAGGCCGCCGAGGTCATGATGTCTCGATCGACGTCGCTGTTTTCTTCCGGCCAAAATTCCACAACAAGGATCGTGGCCAGCGCGACACAAGTCAGCATGACGAGTGATCGCGTCGAAATTTTTTGAGAACGGTAGTACAGGGATTTCATGTCACGGCCTCGATTCCACACATCACTAAAACAAGTCGTACCAGAGATGATGCGACCAACAACGGTGACAGCGTTTGAATGACACCGGTGCGATCGATCCACAAGGCGATCAGCCCGGGGATCACAAACCCGATGACCGTGGCGCTGACCAAAAAGGCTTGCGACTCGGCCGACATCCCCACGGCAACTTGCGGTGAGTCCATCATGGCCACCGTTGCCCACTGCAATGCGGCGCGAGCAATCGAGGCGATGGCGAATCCGATCACCATCGTCACGACCACGCGGCGACGACCGAACAGGATCGCCCATCGGTTGAGCAGGCGGACAACGCCCCAAGTTGCCAGCGCGGCGACCAGCGTCAAGACGATCGTCACCGGTTGGTTAAAGTACAGGGCCAAATAACCCGGAACGATCATGCCGCCGACGCTTAACCCGAACGCTTCGGTAAACAGCAGACTGACGATGAGACCGATTCCGATCGAAACAGCAATCCATTCCATGACTATCGAGCCTCGACAAGTTCAAGGGTGTTTGCTGAGGCGACGTCGGTCACGCCACCGGTCGAATCCGCGGCGGAATCGAACGGAGTGGTCGCCAGCACATGATTCTGTGGCAGCGTTTCGACGGTGGATGTCTCGACGGTTGGCATCCAAGGCTCGGAATTACGGAAGAAATCAGCCAATGCCATGCCCGGACCGGCCACATTGCCAATTCCCATCAACATCGTGCTTTCGATCGGCTGTCTTGCAACTGCGTCAAGGATCTCTTCGGGGCTCGCGTCACCGACACAGATGATGCGATCGCTGCTGACGCCACGCTTGAGCAGACGACGCAAAAAGATGTCCGTCCCTGTTCCACTGACGATATAGCTATCCGCGGGACGCCACTGGGCACACGCATCTGCCATCGTCGTGGATCGGTCGGGCCGATCAACGCGGCAATTCATAACAGCAACTCGGCGGACGACGCCTGGGAAACGTTCGTAGGCGGTTTCCCAGATTTGCGCAGTCGATTCAGGATCGTTCGCGGCAAACGCGTTGACGAAATACCAAGGCGTATCGCTGACGTGGTGGCGAAAGACGCGCATCGCACCCGGGTCCGGTGTGGCTTTCCACATGCCGGCCAACGCGATGCGACGATCGACACCAACCGATTCGCAAACACGCAGTGCCAAGGCGACGTTTTCGGCGTGTTCCAAATAGCTGAACCCCGCCAACATCTCAGGCGTAACGTCGTCCACTTCGTTTGCGCTGATCGCATCGAACTTTGAACCACGATCGGTCGATGCTGATTCCAATACGCCTAAGCTGTCGACTCGGTTTTCGGCCGTGAACATCCGCCCGCCGACCGGCGTGGTACCGGCCAAAGCGCGAGCGACATCCAGCCGCGTCGGCCCCATCACGTCTAGGTGGTCGGCGCGGGCGTTGGTGATCACGCCAATTGTAGAACGTACCAATTTCAATTCGCACACCGATTGCAATACCGGCTGCAGTGCCATGCACTCGATCACCAACGCTTCGGCGTTGTCGCTGTTCGCCGCACGAACGACTCGCTTTTGCTCGATGACGTTGGCCCGACTGGGGCGAAAGACGGGGACTTCGTTGCCATCGGAAAATATCATCCGCGCCAACGTTCCCGTGGTTTTTGCACAGGTGCGAATTCCACCGGCTCGCATTCCGGCTGCGATTAGACGTGTGACCGAGGATTTGCCGCGGGTTCCATTGACGTGAACACGGATCGGAATCCGATTCAATCGCCGACGATAAACCCACGCCTCGGCGGCGAATGCCAGGCAGGTAGAAACTGCAATTACAGAAAGGACAAGCGTTCCAGTCACCTGAGTCTCCTTCAAGACAAGGGCGACCTTGGTCGTTCGTGCGCAATTCGTTCGACAAGCCGACCGGCTGCATTTGCAGACAGTCGCCATACGATCCGAATTAACGGACAGAGATGGATACCAAGGGGCGCATCGGGGGGGAAAAGGGGTTTGCACAACCAAGGGAGACCACGCGCGTGAGCGCGCATATCACCGGCATGGCAGAGCGACAGAAAAGTCTTTTGTTTTCGCTTGGGATAAGTAAGTCAGCCGACCGCGCTGAACTTCCAACGATGGTCGCCAACCAATTCTTGAATAAGCAATTTTTCGCTTAGACGGAAAGACGAAAATGAGATGAGAAGCATGTTTTTTGATAAGACGCAAAAGCGAGCGCAAATGCGCGCTGCGATAATGACTATTCGTTGCAATGTCGGGCAAATCGTCAAGTACCGGTCACGGACCAAACCCTCGAATTATGCCTATGGGCAATCAAAGCTCCATAACCGTGACGAATAATCGCCGAGCCAACACGCTAGGAAAGTTACACGTTGTTTCGGCACAGCAATCGCTTTTCCGGCACCAAATCTACTCTGAAAACCAGCACTAGCAATGACCTAGGTTCGGATTATTCGGACACCGTTTTGGAAGCAATCCCGTCTTTGATCGACGACGAGCTTCGTCGGTCGTTCGCCGACCAAATGCCCGCCGCCGGTGAGTGCAGATCGACCCTTTTACTTACGCGTTGTCGCAAAACAACCGGGACGACGTTCCCTGGCCAGTCACTCGCCGAGGGAGTCAGCCGCTTGTTGGGAAGTCAGCTGCTTGTTGAGAGTCAGTCACTTGTCGATTCGTAGGACTCGACGAACGCGTCAATCCGCTGTTGCAACAGCGGCAGCGGAATGGCGCCCTGGGCAAGTACCGCATCGTGAAACTCTCGGACATCAAATTGCTCACCTAATTGCTGCTCTGCCTCGCGTCGCATCCGGGTGATCGCCAACTCGCCGATCTTGTAGGCGAGTGCCTGCCCGGGCCAGCCGATGTACCGGTCGACTTCCGCGGTGATGTTGTGTTCGCTTAGCGCGGTATTGTCGGTCATGTACTGGATCGCTTGTTGTCGCGACCAACCCATCCAGTGGATCCCCGTATCAACCACCAGCCGACTGGCCCGCCACGCTTCCATGCTAAGTCGGCCAAAGTCCTGGTAAGAATCCTTATAGAACCCGATCTCTTTGCCGAGCCGTTCGCTGTACAGAGCCCATCCCTCGATGAATGCCGTGATACTGCTTTCACGGCTGATCGGATGCAAGTCCGTAAGTTCCGCTTGAAGTGCAAGTTGCAAGTGATGACCGGGAACCGCTTCATGCAGCGAAAGAGATTCCAGCTGATACAACGGTCTCGCTGACAGGTTGTAGGTATTGATGTAGTAAAAACCGCCACGAGAACCATCGGTTGCGGGCGGCCAGTAATAGGCGGAAGTCGTCTGCGGCGCAATGTAGTCAGGGACTTCGCGGATGCCGTAGGGAATTCGCGGCAGACGCGAGAACAACTCAGGCAGTCGGCCATCGGCTTTCTTCAGGATCAAGGCGACCTCCTTGAGCAGATCCTGTTTTGTCGCCGGATAGAATTTTGGATCGGTTCGCAGATGCTTGATGAATGCCGGCAAGTCGCCGTCGAAAGTCACTCGCTGACGAATCGCATCCATCTCACTGCGAATTCGCTTGTTCTCGCGAATGCCCGTTTCATGAATCGCCTCGGGTGTCAGGTCCAGTGTGGTGAAGCGTCGAACCCGATCGCGGTACAACTCACGCCCGCGAGGCAGAGAGGACGCACCGATCGAACCACGACAATGCGGCAGATATTCATCGTGCAAGAACTGGGCGAACCGTTCGTAACTCGGCACCACGTGCGTCGAAACCGCCTCGCAAATTTCGTTCTCGATGCGAGTCCATTGGTCGGCGGAAAAACTCGCACGTACTTCGTCGCTAAGATTGGTCAGCAGTAACGAACGACTCGGATCGTCAACGACGTGTGCGTTCACCTGGCTGAGCGAGTCCCGCATGATGATGGCGGGTTGCGTCATCTGTCGCTGAATCCCTTTTCGCAACAGTGCAATATGATCGTCGGTGTAGCGCGAAACATCCTTCAATCGCGAGATGTAGTTCTGGAAATCTTGCTCGGTCCTCGGATTCATGACCCTCGCCAGCTCGGGCAGGCTGATATGGAATCCTTCGCGATTGCTGATCGGCATCAAATGCAATTGCAAATCGTGACTGGCAATTTGCTGGCCCAATCGATACGCCAGCAGCGCATGATCGGTCGCCGAACTCTCGCTCAACGCATCAGGATCGATCGCGTTCAATTCTTCCAGAAATTGAGTGCGTTTTGCGTACCGTCGATCCAGCGCCGACAAACTCATATCGGGCAACCGGTCTTGCCCGCGAGGATCGCCGACGTTGGTGGCAAGCAGCGGGCTTTCGTCCAGCTCGAATTGCCACACACGATCGATCAACGCCTCGAAAACCGCTTGAGCGGTATCCTGCGATCGTGCTTGCCCGCGAGATTGTTCGCGCCCTTGATCTTGTGACTGGGCAATCGCACTAGGCAGCAGAACGAAAACCACGCCGCACAGAATCGCAGGAATCGACAGACGAACGACCATCATGAATCTCTCATAAGCGTGAAGGTGAAAACGTGCGAAGATACAAGCGAGACGAACTCAGGCGGCATCGTGTTGAGTTACACTGCTGGAGCCCCCTTTGCACGAACCCAGGCCTTTGCGTGAAGCCAACGTTTCAACCAATGCATCAGCGTCGTGCATCGAGGCATACCCCCGCGACTCTTGCGTGGCTCGGTTGATTGTAGCGGGCAATGGCAGCGGATTGGCCGCATGCCAGTGCCAGTGCCAGTGCCAATGCCAATGCCAATGAGATCGAGATCAAGATTGAGTCACCGAGTCACCCACTGCGTTACCTGCCTTTCCTTCCCCCCACGATCCTTTGATTCGCCGAGGTTCCGATGCGAGTTTTGATTCGTTTTAGTGTCTTCGTTCTGTTCGCCACCTTGCTGCAGGGGTTCTTTGACGGCAAGGAATCGGCGCGTGCACAGGAATCGGCCACCCAGGTAACCGTACCGGGTACCGATGATCTTTCCTGGTTGGAAGCCTACCGAGCGGCTGCCGAAGAACGCTGGGCAAAAAGCATCGCAGAACTCGAAGCGCTCGACAAAGCCGAAGACGATCCGTCGGATGCGATCTTGTTCATCGGCAGCAGCAGCATTCGTCGCTGGGAGGATCTCTCGGTCGACATGGCACCCTACCGAACGGTTCGTCGCGGCTATGGTGGCGCCAGATTCTCGGACGTGGCAATCTTTGCCGAGCGTTTGATTCATCCGCACCAATATCGTGCATTGGTCATGTTTGTCGGCAACGACGTCGTCGGAAAGCCAACCGATCGCACCCCGGAAGAACTGGAACAGTTAGTCGAGTATGTGGTTGGGGTCTCGCACCAACATTCCCCCGGCACGCCCGTTTTCATCATCGAAATCACGCCGACGGACGCCCGATTCCCCGCGTGGCCCAAGATCCGCCAAGCAAATGCGATCTTGCGAGACATTTCGCTGCGAACGGCCGACACGTATTTCATCCCCACCGCCGGCATCTTCCTGCGTCCCGACGGAAGCCCGCGAAGCGAATTGTTTGCCGAGGATCGATTGCATCTGAACGAACAAGGCTACGATCTTTGGTCAATCGTGATCCGTCGGCGTTTGGACGACGTCTTTCGATTAATCGCCGAGTCCGAGTCCAAGTCCGCGAAAACGACATTGGCAGCATCGGGCCCCGCCGGGAATTGAACCATGCCCGCTTGCCACCGAACGAGCTCGGCAAGCGAGTGATCAATGGCCACATGCAGAAGCGGCGGGGAACCACCACGAATCGTGTTTCACGGTCCAGCGGGCGTGTTCCACAGCGAATTTTCTTGCCGATGACGTGAAATCCCTATTCCGCCAAGAGGTTTCGCGCTTGTGAGCCGCCTCTGCGAATTCGTACACTCCTGCCGTGCCCACCTCGGGCTACCGCTCTAACTTGAGTGATTGACAAGGTTTCGGAAGGGACATCGCACACTTGGTCGGCATGGAAGCCACCGTCGAATTGCGAGCAGCGGGGAAGGATTGCGATAAGCATCGCCCCGCGTTTGCTGCTGCGCGGACCTCGATTCGTCCGGCCAGCACATTCTTTGCCGTGCCGATCATCGCGGTGCCAACGTTCGCTGCGACAATGTTCGCTGAGCCAACGTTCGCTGCGCCAAGATTCACGGTGCAGCCACATCGCTGGCCTGCCGCGAAACTGTCACTGCACTGGATGCTTGCAATCGGTATCGCGATTGGCCTGATCGCGGGCCCCAATGTGCAAGCTCAAATGATTGAAACACAAGTCAGCGGATCCCACTCGAACGCGCCCCCGAATGCGGCGCCGTTGAAGGAACTGATTGCCGTCGGAGAAATTCGGGCCAGCGGCGATCATATCTATCGTTGGCCGATTGATGACGGCGAAGCATCATTGCTGCAGGGCGATTGTGTGTTGCAGGTGGATGGTCGGCAAATCGCGGCCGAGTCTGTGTTACTGGTTGTCGATGGGCCGCCGCAAAAAGTCCGTACGCGGGTCGTGATCGATCAATGGATTGACCAAGAAGGCCGTCGGCGTACCGAACCGGCCTCGTTGCAATTCCGATCGCCGGGTGATCCACAAGTCCAGTCACCAGACTATCGCGGGCAACCCGCACACCCGGTCGACTTGATGCGATATATCAACGGACCACCCCAGTCGGATATCGAGCAAGTCCAGTTTCAACAACCGCTAAGTGCCGGCCCAACTGAGTTCTCTGACACCTTCAGCTCAAGTGATCCGATTGCCTTTACCGACGGTGCGTCCGCCGATGGTTACAACTTTTATGTTGGCGGCGGCAGTCGCAGCATCGAGATTCGATCTCGAAACGCGTCGACACCTCCGATCATCGAGACCGACAACCGGCATGGTACTGGCGAAACCGTGATCACAGCCCGAGGCGGCGTCACGATCTTGATTCGTGACGTGACCGCTCAGTTGCCAAGCGGCGAATTGATGCAGCTTGGCACAATCTCGTTATCGGCCGACCGAGTCGTCAGTTGGCTGCCGCTGATGACGGATTTGTTCAGCGGTGAATCCGATCTATCGCAATCCGAGGGTGAACTTTACCTCGAAGGCGACATCGTTTTCCGCCAGGGCGAGCGAATCATTTATGCCGATTCGATGTATTACAACGTGACTCGCGAAACCGGCATGGTGCTGGATGCCGAAGCGATCACCACCGTCCCCGAATACCAAGGGATCGTGCGACTGAAAGCGGACGTGATGCAACAGGTTTCGCGTGGCAACTTCATCGCCTTTGATGCAGCGGTCACCAGCAGCCGGATGGGCGTACCGCGGTATTGGCTGCAAAGCGAACAGCTGCAGATGACCGATCAACAACGTCCGGTCGCCGACCCAATCACGGGACGGCCGACGATCGATAGCGAACCCTTCGCCAGCAGCAACAACAACTTCGTTTACTTTGGCGGCGTACCACTTTTGTATTGGCCGCGCTTTTCAACAAGCCTGGAACAACCCACGTTCTATATCAACGATGTGCGGATCAAGAGCGACAAGACATTCGGAACGCAGTTGTACTTGGATTGGAACTTGTTCCAGTTGTTAGGCATCGTCAATCCGCCACCGGGCGTCGATTGGGAACTTTCGACCGACTACCTCAGCGATCGTGGACCCGCCGTCGGAACGACAATTGACTACAACGTGCCCGGTTTCATGGGCGTGCCTGGACCGGCAAAGGGAAATTTTGACGCTTGGATCATAGATGATTCCGGAACCGACCGGCTGGGCCGAGACCGGCTGAACTTGACGCCCGAGGAAACAATCCGCGGACGGACGTTGTGGCGACACCGGCAATACCTAGCCAACAACTACGAATTCATCGCAGAACTCGGCTGGCTGAGCGATCGAAACTTCCTAGAACAGTACTTAGAAAACGAGTGGGACAACTCTCAGGATCACAACACGGGATTGCGACTGAGACGTTACGCGGGCGCGAACATGTTGGAACTGTCCGCAAACGTGCAAGTCAATGATTTCTATGGCGAAACAGAACAACTGCCGTCGCTGGATCACTATTTGTTAGGCGGTTCCATCTTGGGTGACCGAGTCACTTGGTCGGCGCACAACCGGGTTGGTTATTCACGGATGAACGTCGCAGACGACCCGATCGATGCCGTCGAAGCAGCCGAATATGATCCGTTGCCTGGCGAATTCGACCGCCGGGGCATCGTCGCATCCACTCGTCAAGAATTGGCCCTGCCCGTGCAAACCGGGCCCGTCAAAATTGTGCCGTTTGTCTCCGGTGAAGCAGCCCATTACGGCGAAGCGGTCGACGGTGACTCGCTGACGCGACTGCTCGGCCAGGCGGGCGTGCGAGCAAGTTTGCCGATGTGGCGGGTCGACCCGACAATCCAGAGCAGCCTGATGAACATTCGCGGCCTGGCGCACAAGATGGAATGGACTGCGGAATACTTTTACGCCGACAGCGACACCAACTTTGACGAGTTGCCGCTGTACGATTCACTGGATGACAACGCACAAGAACAATTCCGACGTCGATTCATTTCCGACATCTTTGGCGGCGTGCTGCCCGATGAATTTGATCCGCGGACCTATGCGATTCGCAACGGCATTCAACGCTCGGTGGTCAGCGGCAGCGACGTGTTGGCGGATGATCTGCAGCAGTTTCGGTTGGGGCTGCATCAACGCTGGCAAACCAAGCGAGGCCTTCCCGGTCGCGAGCGAATCGTTGATCTATTTCAGTTCGATATCGACACAATCTTGTTCCCCAACGCTGACGAAGAAAACTTTGGCGAAACACTTGGGCCGACAACGTACGACATGCGGTATCACATCGGCGATCGTTTTTCGATTCTTTCCGATGGATATTACGACGCGTTCGACGACGGATTGCGAACGATCAGCGCTGGTTTTGTCACCAGTCGACCAGGCAAAGGCGACATTTACCTGGGGCTGCTCTCGATCGAAGGCCCGATCAGCAGCACCGTGCTGCGCAGCACGATCGACTATCGGATGAACGAAAAATGGATCATGTCCGCCGGAACCACTTATGACTTTGGTCGCACCGGCAATGTCGGACAGTCCTTGGCGCTGACGCGAATCGGTGAATCAATGCTGATCCGATTGGGCGTGAATGTTGACGAAGGCCGCGACAACGTTGGATTCGGATTTTCGATCGAACCACGGTTTTGGCCGAAACCCAGACTGGGCCGGATCGGAGGCCAGCTGATACCTCCGCCCGGCGTCGAGGGACTGGAGTAATGTCGGGCGCGAAAAACTGGACCGCAAAGTTTCGTTACGCATTCAGTGGATTGCTGCGCAGCGTACGCACGCAAAACAGTTTTTGGGTACATGTCCCGTTTGCGATCGCCGTTATTGTGATCGGCGTTTGTCTGCACATCACCTGGTTGCAATGGTCCGTCCTTGCCATCGCCATCACGATTGTTTTATCCGCGGAGTTGTTCAACACGGCGATCGAACAAATCGTAGCGGTGTTACATCCCGAACACGACGAACGCATCGGATACGCGCTCGATGCAGCGGCGGGCGGTGTGCTCGTCACGGCGATCGGTGCGGCAACGGTCGGATTGATCATCTTTTACAGCGCGCTTTAGGATTCGACGTGGCGACGCTTGCGAAAGCTTGAACGACGCACCGTAGCGCTGCCTAGCCTTCCGCTCGATGGCGTCGTCTTGTCTTGATAAACGCGGCGGCCGCGACCGAGGTCATGACCAAACTGACGCACAGATGAAACACGTCTCGTTCGATCAAAGCAAACACGGTGGCGGTACCAAACAGAGCCAGGCTGAATCCGTGAAGGCGAGACAACGAAGGCCGGGAACCCCACTGGGACAACCGTTTCGCTGCTCTTGGTGCCAGTCGGCTCAGCGTCATCGCCACCAGCGCGCCGACAAACATCCACACAACGCATTGTTGAAAGTCTGCCATCGCAATTCCTCCGCAAGACGTTGTCTCCAGACGTCCTCGCAACAAAACGAGGCACTCTGTGCCCCTAAGCGTCGACGGTGCGAATGTGTTACGACGATTCCTTCGGTGAAAACATCAGTGCTTGCAGTCGCTCGGCGGCCATTTCGATCGAGTGCTTTTGATGCACATTCGCTTTGCCTTCGGCTGCGAGGCTGTGACGCGTTTCGGCGTCGTCTTTCAGGTGCTGGATGGCAGTGCACAACGCTTCGGTGTCACCCGGCCTGAACATGCGACCGCCCCCGGTCGATGCGATCAATTCACCGAACGCGCCGTGATCGGGTTGGATGACCGGCACGCCAGCGGCAAGTGCTTCCAAAATGAACAGCCCCTTGGGGTCTTCATAGTCGGTCGGCACGCTAAGCAAATCCAGCGTCATCAACCATTGAATCTTTTCAGCAAGCTCGGGGCTGCCGTGATACGTAAATCGTTCTGCCAAACCGGCTTCGCGGATGCGATTCTGCAACGACTCGAGGTAGCCGCGATTCGGTTCGCCAAGCCAGCCAGCAACATGCAACGACAAATCGTCATTGCCCGGTGTGGCAGCCAAGCGAATAAAGGCGTCCACCAAATGATGCAGCCCTTTTTCCGGTGCCACGCGTGCCAGATATCCGAGTCGAAATTCATTCTTGTCCGCTAAGACTTCGTTTCTGTCCGCTAAGACTTCGTTGTGTGGCTCGCGGAACGGTGCCGTATCGATCGACAGGGGAGTGACGACGATCTTTTCGGGCGGGACATTTAACAGGCCGCCCATTTTTTCGCCGTAAAATCGACTATTGACGACCAGATGGTCGACATGTTTGATCAAACCACTGCACAATCCAACCGCTTTCGCTCGCGATTCCTCAGGCAAGTAATCCAGAAAGATGTCGTCGCCTTGCAGCATGACGACCAACTTGGCCGCCGGTAAAGCCGCGCGAATGTCCGGCAATGCACCCGCGATCAACAGATTGCTGAACACGATTGCATCTGGCTGGATGTCTTTGGCAAGCCAATCGACCAATCTTGCGACTTCATCGGCCTGTCGACCGTGTGAACCCTGCAGCATTGAAACCGCCAAATCGCCCAGCTTGGCCGCATCGGTCGATGAGGCATGCGACGTAGCCCAGCGAATCAGCGGTGGCCAGTCGATGATCCGCCAAAACGGCTTTGGCAAATGTCGCAGCCATGGCCACTGCTGGAGCATGTAAACGTGGATTCCGCCGAAGAAAACCTGGTCCGTTGCCACACTTTCGCCGTCGGCGCGGATCGGTGTGTAGACCGGCTGCAATAGACAATCGACGCCGCGATCACGCAAAGCCCTTGCCAGGGCGTTGTCATGCATGCAACTGCCACAGTACATCCCTGCGGCACCGGCAGTGACAAAAACGGCCTTCATCTGAACTCCTTGGGTGAATTAAGCCACAGCAACTTACCGCGCCAGAATCGCTCGTTGTCGCCATTTGGGGTGGCTTCTATACTCCGCCGTTCCCCTTTGCCGATCCATCTATCAACCATTCTAGTTGCCATGCCATCAGCCCAGCCGATTGTCGATGCATCCGATGCGAAAGCCCCTTTGTACTGGGGCGTCGATGTCGGCGGGACCAGCATTAAAATTGGCCTGGTCGATGATGCGGGACAAACGCTCTTCTTTGATCAATTGCCGACGCGGGAATCAGAGGGTCCGACCGCTGCGATGCAGCGGTGTGCCGACTTGATTCAGTCGGTCGAAAAGAACCTGAACGTTGCCGACCAAATCGCTCGTATTGGACTGGGCGCCCCGGGCCCGATGGACTTGCCACGCGGCTATTTGGTCGCACCGCCGCAATTGCCCAGTTGGTGGGACTTTCCGATCCGCCAAACCCTGTCCGACTTGTTGGGTCACCCGGTTTCGTTCTTGAACGACGCCAACGCCGCGGCATATGGCGAATTTTGGTTGGGCAGCGGCCGCGAAGAGAGTTCGATGATCTTGCTGACGCTGGGCACCGGGGTCGGTGGCGGCGTGATCGTCGACGGCGAACTGGTCAACGGCGTCAACAGTTTCGGCAGCGAGTGTGGACACATCATTGTCGATTCCTCCGACGATGCCCAGCTTTGCACCTGGGGCGGGGGCCGCGGACAGTTGGAAGCCTATGCCTCGGCCAGCGGCGTCGTCCAACGCACTCGGCAACGACTGACCGAAGGAGCCGAAAGTTCATTGGCGGGATTGCTGGGCGGAGGAAACTCGGAATTGACCGCCAAGAAAGTCTACGAAGCCGCGATCAAGAATGACGCGTTAGCTCTAGAGATCATTGACGAAACCGCCCGCTGGCTCGGAATCGGGATTACCACGCTGGTCCATACGTTGGACCCGGGATCGATCGTCTTGGGCGGCGCGATGAACTTTGGCGGCCCGGATTGCCCGATCGGCCAACATTTTCTACACAGAATCAGTGAAGAGTTCCGAGTTCGTACCTTCGAGAATGTCTTCGCAGGTACCACAATTACGTTTGCCACGCTGGCCTCGGACGCCGGTTACCTAGGCGTGGCGGGATACGCCAGAAAAGAGAATCAGTGACCGTCCAAATACGCAATTTTTGCATCATCGCGCACATCGACCACGGCAAGAGCACGCTGGCGGATCGCTTGCTGGAACACACCGGCACGGTCACCGTTCGTGAAATGAAGGACCAAGTACTGGACGACTTGGAACTGGAACGTCAACGCGGCATCACGATCAAGGCGAGGGCCGTTGTGATGCAGTTTGAACGTGATGGTCAAAAATACGAACTGAATTTGATCGACACTCCTGGTCACGTCGACTTTCAGTATGAAGTCTCGCGATCGCTGGCTTGTTGCGAAGGCGCGTTACTGTTGGTCGATGCATTCCAAGGCGTCGAGGCGCAAACCGTGGCCAACGCTTATGCCGCCATGGAACACGACTTGACGATCATTCCGGTCATCAACAAGATCGACTTGAAACACGCCCGGCCCGACGAAGTGGCCGAAGAAATGATGAACGCGTTGGGAACCGATCCCGATCAATGCGTCCGTGTCAGTGCGAAAACAGGCGAGGGCGTCGACCAGTTGATCGACGCAGTGATTCAGCATGTTCCCGCACCGAGCGGCGATCCATCGGCCACGCTGCAGGCGATGGTCTTTGATTCCAACTATGACGATTACCGCGGGGCCATCACCTACGTCCGAATCATGCAGGGCACCGTGCGTAGAGGACAAAAAATTCAGTTCTTACGCAGCGGGATGACGCACGACGTGGTCGAACTGGGACGGTTCGCACCCCAACGTGTCCCCTGTGACCAGCTGAAAGCCGGCCAAGTCGGTTACCTGATCTGTAACATCAAAAGCTTGGGCGATGTTCATATCGGTGACACGATCAGCATTGTCGGTGACGGTGCAGCCGAACCACTGCCCGGATATGCGCGACCAAAGCGAATGGTCTATTGCGGCTTGTTCCCCAGCGATGGTCAGGACTTCAGCGATCTGCGTGATGCGTTAGAGCGGCTTGCGGTCAACGATCCCAGCTTTGAATTCGAAGCCGAGACCAGTGACGCACTCGGATTCGGTTTCCGCTGCGGATTCCTTGGCTTGCTGCATATGGAAATCGTCCAACAACGTTTGGAAAGCGAATCCGATGTCGACTTGGTTCAAACGGCGCCCAACGTCACGTACGAAATCATCACCAAACGCGGCGAAACGCTGACGATTCATAAACCGCAAGACGTTCCCGATCCAGGCGACATCGAAGAGTTCCGACAACCGATCGTCCGTTGCAGCATCATTGTCCCGAACGATTTCATCGGCTCGGTCATGAAACTCTGCCAAGAACGGCGAGGTTTACAGCGGAACCAAGAATACTTGGGCGCGCAACGCGCGATGTTGGTTTACGACATCCCGTTGGCCGAAGTCGTCTATGACTTGCACGACAAAATTAAAAACTGTACACGCGGATACGGGACGCTGGACTACGAAATGGTCGGCTATGAACCGGCCGACCTGTGTCGACTGGACATTTTGGTCAATGGCAAGCGTGTGGACGCCCTGAGTGTGGTTTGCAACCGTGCCGATGCCGACCGCCGCGGACGTGCGGTCGCGAAAAAGCTAAAGACCGAAATCGAACGACACATGTTCGAAGTTGCCGTTCAGGCTGCGATCGGAAGCCGCGTGATCGCTCGCGAAACGGTGCCCGCGATGCGCAAGAACGTGACGGCAAAGTGCTACGGCGGCGACATCACGCGCAAGCGAAAGTTGCTGCAAAAGCAAAAGGAAGGCAAGAAGCGGATGAAGGCGATCGGCAACGTCGAGATCAGCCAGAAAGCATTCATGGCCGTGCTGAGTGACGGCGAAAAGGGCTGATTCGATCACAGACCTTTACCGGCCCAGTGACGACCGGCCCAGTGACGACCGGCCCGCGTCCAGGTCGCTATACTGCCGAGTCGATACTGTTTATTCTCTGTTGGCTCGGATCACGCGATAAATTCCCTAATTTTTTGCGTAGGCGTGGTGACCATCGACGATTCGAGATGTTTAATTTCGTTCGAGAATCGAACCGGATGTCCCAGATTTATCTCAATGATGCTGTGGCTAAGCGGCCCCCGATCAGGACTCGGACCAGATTCCTCCCCCCGTCCCGATTGATTTCTTGAGGATTACCACCGTGAACCGTCGTCTCCCTCTTCTTTTGACCGTCACACTGTCGTTGGCCGTTTCATTTTTCGCGATACCCTCGCATGCACTTGCGCAAGATGAAACCACCACCGTTGAAACGAGCACGGCCGTTGGACCGCTAACCGCGGAGGACGGAACGCTGCTACTGACAGATTCCCAAATTGCGGAAGGCCCCTACGCGGCGCACAACGCTTGGATGCTGGTGTGCTGTGCACTGGTCTTGTTCATGACCGCACCGGGATTGGCCATGTTCTACGGCGGACTGGTCCGACGCAAGAACGTACTAAGTGTGATGATGCAGTGCGTGTTTTTGATGGGACTGATGACGACCATCTGGGCCATCTATGGGTACTCGCTGGCGTTCGGCGGCGACGGTGGCTGGGTCGGCAACGCCGATTATTTATTCATGAACGGCGTTCAGCGAGAATGGAATGAAACGCTTGGCGAGCCCGTCACTCCGATGGAAGGCGACATGGCACGCCTAACACACATGCTGTTTCAAGGCATGTTCTTTATCATCACGCCCGCGCTGATCTGTGGTGCGTTCGCCGAACGGATGAAATTCAGTGCGATGGTGGTGTTCTCGATTCTGTGGGGAACTTTCATCTATTGTCCGCTGTGCCACTGGGTTTGGGATGGCGGCCCGCTTTCGTACAACGACGGCAGTATCGCCGGCGGCGCCCTGGACTTTGCCGGCGGAACCGTCGTGCACATCAGCAGTGGTATCTCGGCACTCGTTGCCGCGATTCTGATCGGACCACGGATGGGATTCTTAAAGGAACCGCTGCAGCCTCACAATCTGACTTACACCGCACTGGGCGCAACGATGCTGTGGGTCGGATGGTTCGGATTCAACGCCGGCAGCGAACTCTTGTCCGACGGACTGACATCCAGCGCATTTGCCGTCACACATTTTGCCGCCGCCGCCGGTGCGGTGACTTGGGCGCTTGCGGAATGGATGAACCTTGGCAAACCAACCGTGCTGGGTGCCAGCAGCGGCGCGGTTGCCGGCCTGGTCTGCATCACGCCCGCCGCAGGATTCGTGCAGCCGATGCCCGCGATTTTCATGGGGATTGCCGCCGGAATGATTTGCTATTTGGCATGTTCCAAATTGAAAATGATGTTGAAATACGATGACGCACTTGACGCGTTTGGCGTCCACGGCGTCGGCGGAACGGTGGGCGCCGTCCTGACGGGCGTCTTTGCGACGCGCGCGTGCTGGGACGTCAGCGGCGGCGTGCCGATTGGCTTGATCGAATCAGGCGGCAACCCATCGCTGCTAATCGGTCAGATCGTTGCCGTGATCATCACCATGGCGTTTGCCGGAATCGGAAGTCTGATCTTGCTCAAGGCAATCGATGCCGTCATCGGTCTAAGAGTGACCGGCGACAGCGAACAGCGAGGCCTGGACGTGACCGATCATGGCGAAGAAGGATACATGTTCGCCTAACGTGAATCGAATCGACGCGGGCAAAATCAAGCCGGGCGAAACCGACGCGAGCAGAGCAACGATGCTTTGCACTTCGCAAAGCTCACGCCGATCAAGCCTTTTAATGCAACGATGTTCCTAGTCGAAATCGCAGACTGATCGCGGCGGTGACCACCAGGGTTGCCGCCGCGATGCTTTGCGCCCACACGATTCCGGCCGCTCCGGCCAATTGGCCCCATGCCAAGGAACCGATCGACATCGACAGCGCCATCGCGGTCAGGTAACACCCCATCCCGCGTGCCCTCATGCGTTTCGGCAGCGCCACTTGCGCCGTCGCGTTCAGCGATGTCAGCGTCATCATCCATCCGCCGCCCATCATCACCGTCGCCGCCACGATCACTGACGTTTGGCGGCAATGCGCGAGGGTCAACAAACCGCTTGCGAAAATCAACATGGCGATCATGACGGTACCATCAGTTCCGAATCGTTTGCGGATGCGTGGCAGAATCGATGCAGCAATGACGGCCCCCAGCCCGACCATCCCGACCAGCAATCCGAAACCGTCCGCGGCCCAGCTCAACTCTTGACGCGCGTACAGCGGCAACAGCGACCAGAAAACACTGGCGGGTAAGACGAACAAAAAGACGCCGATCATCGCGTTTCTCAGATCAGGATTGGTCCCGACAAAACGGAGTCCCTGGTACAGCGACTGACCAAAGGACAACCCGCGCGACGATTCGACCTGGTCGCGGCGCCATCGCAACAGAACCAGAATCACCCCGGCAAAGGACGCCGCGTTGACGGCAAACGCGATCCAAACCCCCGCCGAGGCGATCAAGATACCACCGATCGCCGGTCCGGCTGCTCGTGCTAGGTTGAAACTGATACTGCCCAGGGCAACCGCACGGGCGATTTGCTGTTTGGGAACCAACTCGGGCACCGAAGCTTGCCAAGTCGGAACATGCACCACCACTCCCAATCCCATCACCACCGTCAAAGAAAGCAGCATCCAAGGCGTCATCACGCCGGTCGCCGTCAACGTGGCCAGTGACGCCGTGGTGGACAACATCAAGCACTGTGTGATCAGCAATAAACGGCGCCGGTCGACGCGATCGGCCAAAACACCTGCGGGAACGGCAAGCAGCACAATCGGCAGCGACATGGCGGTGCGCACGGCGGCGACCATTTCGGGCGATGAATCCAGGTTGGTCATCAGCCAGCCCGCGCCCACTTCGTGGATCCAGGTACCAAAGTTTGATGCCAGTGAAGCGATCCAAAAGGCGCGAAAGACCGGCCTTCGCAGGGGTGCCCATGCAGATTCGTCGTCGCTACGCATCAAATTCGTATCTTGCCCGTAAATGAATGACTTTGTTTGGCCGATCGATCGTTGCAATCGTTACGTCCCGAATCGGCACTGGATGATGTGACGTACGGTTCGAAACGGAATTGTTTCATCGCCAGAGTCCTCGCTTAGGACTTCGGTGTACTTCGCCAGCGAACCAGACATCAATGATCCAAGCGACCGATCTAACGAAACTGTATGACGACTTCCTCGCCGTCGACGGCATTTCATTCAGTCTCGAGCGCGGGCAAGTGTGTGGCCTGGTTGGTCCCAACGGTGCCGGTAAAACGACGACGATGCGGTGTCTTGCTGGACTGATTCCGGCCACGAGTGGTTCACTGCGCGTCGCCGATTGCGATGTCGCGGGCGATTTGCTGCCGCTGAAACGTCGGTTGGCGTATGTGCCCGATGATCCGCCGCTGTTCGACGATTTGACGGTCGGACAACACTTGGACTTGATCGGACGACTGTACCGAGTCGACAACTACGCCGACAAGGCGGCTGAGCTGCTGGATTTTTTTGAACTGGGTGACAAATTCGATGCCGGCGCGACGACTTTGTCTCGCGGCATGCGACAAAAGCTTGCGATTTGCTGTGCCTACTTGTACGACCCGGACGTTTTGCTGCTTGACGAACCGTTGACCGGGCTGGACCCGCCAGGGATTCGCTGCTTGCTAGAATCCGTCGGCCGTCGCGCACAGTCCGGCGTCACTGTGATCATCAGCAGCCATCTGTTGGCGATGATCGAAGACGTGTGCTCGCACCTGTTAGTCATGCAAGAGGGCAAAGCACAGTACTTCGGTGCCGCGAACGAACTGCGACAACGATTCCCGATGGCAAGAACACTCGAGGAAGCCTACTTTGCCGCGACACGCGGTCCTGATGCCGATGCCATTTCCACAGACAAGCAGGAAACATACCCGCCGCTGATCACATTCCCGATGAATGAATATCGTGACGGAGCGACAACGTGATTGATGTTGCTTGGGACCCGCCACGCGTACACAGCCAGCTGGCGCGATTGATGGTTCGCCGAGGTCAATTCCGTATGTTCCGAACCGTGCGACGGATCGGCAGCACACGGCGCATCTTGGCGACGACGTTGGCCGGAATGTTTTTTGTGTCGTATTTGCTAAGCGGAATCTTTATCCTGGCGACGCGGGCGCCGGCGGACCCGGCGCGGCTGCAACTATGGCTATCCGGTGGGATGGCAATCTATTTGATGTACCACTTGGTCCGCTGCGTATGGACCGACAAGGTCGCGGATCTTGAATTGAACCCTGCCGAATCATTGTGGCTGGGCGGCGCACCGATTCAGCGATCATCGGTAACCGTTTATCACGTCGGAAATGTGGTGATCGAATCGGTGTTGAAGTCGCTGCTGCTGACCGTCGTTCTGGCTCGAGACGTCTTCCATGTCGAACTATTAGTCGTTGGACTGGTGACAAGTTTTATCTGTCTGCAAATCGCTCGTTTGATCCTGCAACGTTGGGTCAGCGGACTGGACCGGCGGCAACTCGCCTGGGCACGTCTCTTTGCAACCACGATGGCTGCGGCAATCATTTTGCAAGTGCTCACTCGATTGGCCGCAGCGACACCCTATGGATCGCCCATCCACCACTATGTGGCCGGTACGTTCCGGGCGCTCGGCCAGACCGCGGCCAGCGATATGATGCAGTGGATATCGATGCCATGGTGGTCCGCGTCTAGCTTGATGGTCGCGCGGCAATACGATTTCGCAACGATCGGAGCCCTCGGCGCGGCACTAGCCGTCGTGCCTTTGGGGATCATGATTCTGATCCATACCGATGCCTGGGTGCTGGCATCCCGACTGCGAACCGAGCAAAAGCGACTTGCCGCCGGCGAATACAAAACA
Organism: uncultured Pirellulaceae bacterium; assembly: GCA_963975425.1. Lineage (GTDB taxonomy): Bacteria > Planctomycetota > Planctomycetia > Pirellulales > Pirellulaceae > CAXBGS01. The sequence goes on along the minus strand of CAXBGS010000014.1, from coordinate 23,582 downwards.
GCCACCGAAAGGCGAGCACAGCGGGGCACACTTGCCGATCGTTTTACATCGACCGGGTTGATCGAGCGGTGGTTGCCCGAATCGATGTTCGACGCGCGAGCGATGATCTATCGCCAGCTAATCACAACGCGCCGATACCGATCGACGATCCTGTTCAGCTTTGCGGTTCCAACCCTCTTATGCCTGTCGCCGTTGATGACGGGACAAATTCACCAGCAATGGCTGTACGTGGTCGGTGGCATCGCTCTTTGTACTTTGCTGCTGGCGCCGCCGGCGATGCAGATCGATTTCCGGCGCGATCTAAAACGAATGATGTTGTTACGATCCTTGCCCGTTCGACCGCGATCGATGGTCCTGGGTCAAGTCGCGATTCCCATTTCGGTTACGCTTGCGTTTCAGTGGATCACGATCGCGGTGGCATCGATTGTGACTCGCCCGGGTTGGTCTCAAACGATCCTGTGGGCCGGAATGCTCAGCGCGTTGGCCGTGATCACATTTGCGGCTGAGAACGCCCTATTCCTAACCTTTCCGCATCATCAACATCGCCAGGGAATTGCGATGATGGTCCGCGCAAAGCTGGTGTTCTTAGGAAAGGTCGCGGTGATCTTTGGCGGCCTGACGATGCTGTTGGTATGGATCCAACTGTGCCGGAGCTATCTGGCCGCATCGTTGGTGACTCCGGTTTCCGTCAGCGGGGCCATCGTGACCGCCTGGGTCGCGGCGTTTGCTTCACTCGCGATGGCCACTTGGTGCTGGCAGCGATTCGACTTGGAACGAGACGTCCCGCCGCAATAGGTCATTGCTGCAATGGCAATCGCAGATATCAGCATTGGTATCATGTCAGGAAGGCGATCATCCGGCGTCTCAAAAGCCGGACGCGAGCGAACGACTCTTCGTAGGCCCGAACAAGCCGGGCGCCGTTCCGGAATGATACGCCGATGCCGGAACGGAGAGGTGCTTGTTCCAGCCTACGTATCTAACGCAGCTGTAGCGACGATTGGACGTGAAGCAATGGCACTTTGTAGGCCGGAACAAGCCGGGCGCCGTTCCGGAATGATACGCCGATGCCGGAACGGCGCGGTGCTTGTTCCAGCCTACGTATCTAACGCAGCTGTAGCGACGATTGGGCGTGAAGCAATGGCACTTTGTAGGCCGGAACAAGCAGGGCGCCGTTCCGGCACGATGCGCCGGAACTGCGTGTTGCTTGTTTCAGCCGACGACGCTATTCGTCTTTGTCGTCGCCGTCTTTGGCTTTCTCGATCAACTCGTCCAGCAAATCTTGCAAGCGATCTTTTTGACGGCCTTCCTCAGCGAGCTCGACGGATTTGCGCTGCGACTTGATCGCAGCCTTCGTATCACCAATGCCGTCTTGCAGCAAAGCCATTGCGTTGTACAGCGCCGGCTTGATGCGATCTTCCGCCTCGCTGACCTCCGCTTTCAATGCATTGATGGTGTCATCGGCCAGTGCACCGATCGATCCACCTCGCTGTATCGCACCATACATCGAGTATCCGAAACCGGCCATCGCACCGGCGTCGCCCTTACGTTCGTCGATGGCGCCTCGGAAATACGCCAAAACATCGTCGTCCAGCTTACCGGATGACAGCTTCAACCCATTGAGAACCGATTCCCACTCGTCTTTCATCGACTTTTGACTTGGTGATGCCAGGTTTTCTTTGACCAGCTCGATCGCTTCGTCGATTTTGTCGGCGCCGGCAAGCATCGCGATTTTTTGCATCGACTCTTGGAAGTCCTGCTGGGCTGCTCGTTCTGCCTTATAGGCTTCACGATCCCACGTATCGTTAATCACTTTGGACAATGGCTCATCGAGTTCCATTGGGTGACCGATCCACTCGACGTGTCCCGACTTGCCGACAATGAAGGAAGTTGGAATTCCGTTTTCACCGGCCGCTTCCATGTAAGCTTCGTGCACGCTGCGATCCGGATCGGTCGTCAACGAGTAAGCCGACGTGATCTCTTCGAACGTTTTGCCTTCGTCCTCGTTTTCTTGAGAGAGTAAGGCTTTGACTTCGTCTAATGATTCGTCCGAGACACTGATGATCTGAACTTTTTCGCCACGGTACTTGTTTTGCAGTTCCGCGAGATGCGGCATGCTCATGATGCATGGCCCACACCAAGTCGCCCAAAACTCAACGACGTAGACATTGCCGGACTTAAACTCGGTCACCGGCTTGAAGAATCCGTTGCCGTCTTGAATCCAATGTTCGATTTCGAGGCTAGGTGCTTCCGAACCGATACCAAATTTACTTTCCAGTGCTTCAGCCGGACTCCACGACGCGGCCAAAACCACGGCGGACAAAACGACGGTCAATAGAGCACGAGCCTTCATTGTTTTTCTTCTCAGCAGTTCGAAAGTGAGGGGTAAATGATTCACGGATCGCATGTTACCGTGATCCGAGGGTCCCGCGAGCCGATGTTCCAAGAACAACCGTGGCCGCGTTCAGGGGCAGCCCATCATACCCGTGGTTGCCCCTTATCGTACGCACCTTGGTCCGGTTTCGCCCAGACGATTCGGTCGCAAACCGGATCGATTCGCCTCAGGTTTACCTGAGATTGCACGGGTTGGCCGTGATTCATCGCGAAAACGACTCGCGGCAAACCGTGTACCGGCCACAATGCCTTGAATGTCGACCGCCACGCATCATCCGCCTCCGAAATTCCCTGCGGACTCGCTAAGGCGTTTCGGTGCGACCCAAAGTCGTCAGTATTTCACCCTTTCCGTTAACCGCCATGTCACCCCGTCGCGACTGAAAGCCAAAGTTCACGATCTGGTGCATCAGTTGCTGGACACCTTTCAATTGACTGGGAACCGGTGCGGATGTCGGCAGCGAGAAATCGTACAAACTAGGAAAGACTGAGCGAATGGGAACCGGAACCGAGAATCGGCTGGTTGGCAGGTCGGGAAATTTCGCGGCGATCAATGTTCCCCGTCGCATCGCGGTTGCTGCATCACTGGACACTTCACCGGCCACGACGATCGTTCCGGCAACCATCTGGCTGGCGGCAAATCGACCAACATCGCCTTCGACCAAGATTTCGCCGCGCCGCATTCGGTGTCCGGCATAATCACCAGCCGATCCGCCGACGATAATCCGTCCGCCACGCATGCCTAGACGCGCAGCGCCACAGGGAGCACCCAAGTGATTGCCCGCGTCGCCTTGGATTAACAAACAGCCACCGGACATCGATCCTCCGGCGTGATGACCGACCGCGCCGGTGACGCGGAACAGTCCTCGCGAGTGCCGCTCACCGATCCGATCGAAACCGCTCAAGTCGCCTTCGATTACCAAACGTACGTCCTCGCAATCGGTTCGCGTCAACGAAAACAGATCGCCCAAGCACACTTTTTGCCTGCCGACATTCAGTTCCGTTTGCGCAACTTCGGTGACCGTCTGTCCGTTCCATAGGGCCAGCTGAATTGGCGAAGCATCGACGCGTTGATCAGGTGATGACTTCAGCCGTAACGTCCAAGCGGTCACGCCAACACCTCATGCAAATGGAAGTGATGGCGTCCGAGTTTGCCGCCATAGTTGCCCGCGCTGATGCGATGCAGTCCGTCGTCCGCGGCAGCATCGCAAGCGGCGTGAATTCCGACGCGCATCGAGTCGGCAACTTCATCCGGCGTCATCCCGTCAATCACGATTTCGAGCACGGCTTGGGTTCGGTCGTCCAAGGTGCTATCGACGACATGCTTGAGAGTCGGGCAATACGCATCGTTCGTTGATGCGAACAGCGACTTGTATTTCGAACCGACCTTGGAACCGCTGCGAGTCACACCGCCGGGAAAGGGCGTGATGATGCCACAAGATTCATTCATCGCGGCGATCGCAGCACGACACGCTTTGGTCACCGCCGCAATCGAATCCCCCAGCAAGATAAAGTTTCCGCCGCCCACACCATCGACGCGTGGCACATCGTGCTCGCATACGAATTCGCCATCCATGACGGGAACTCGCCAGAAACGCCGCGGGGAATTTGTTTCCTTGGTCGATGCAATGACTTTGGCGATTTGGTGCCCATCGCCAAAGTAACGCAGCGTCTTTCCCAGCGGCACGCGTTTGGGGTAAACCGAGCGGTCCCCGAGGATGCCGGCATAAAGTGCGGTTGTCGGACAAGTCAACACACACTGACCGGCGCGCCGCGGGATTTGCTTTTCCAATTCGCTTCCCGAGACCGCAAACGCGAGGATCGCGACGCCTTCGCGACCATCCGGCGTCTCGCTGCCGTCCAACCACCGCTCGACACCCATCTCGACACCGCAGGCGATCACGCTGGAAGCAAACCCGGTCATTGCAGCGGCAGCATCGGCAAGCCACGTGCGGTCATCTGCGGTCACGATGATGCGGGTCGCCTTCATATCAAACGCTTCGGCAAACGTCGCATCGATCTCGACTCCGTTGATGCGAAGCGTTTTGTCGGTATCGGCCGGCAGATCAGAACTTGAATCGTTCACGCCATCGACCTCATACACGCATGAACCGTTGTCGAGACGTCAAGCGAGCTGTACAGTTCTTCCTCGTCAATCCAAAGTCGGTCCATCGACATCGCAGACGCTTGTTCGTAGATCGGTTTGAACTTGGCAACCGAACTTGCATCGAACGTGACATCGGCCACCTGCGTGCTAGTCCGAAGCGATTTACATTCTGACGCACCCGCCCCACGGACAAGCTGTCCTCGCCGCATCACCCACTTGGGTTGACGAAACATTTTTTCTAGATCGTCGTTCACTTGATAGATGACCAGATCGGCGATCGCGCCCACGGCGAGATGCCCGCGATCTTCCAGGCCGAGGATTGCCGCCGGTGCGCTGCGAGTCATCGTTGCGATATCGTGCAATGAGTACTGGCGATCGATCCCTGCAAGCTGGCTGCTGGCCGCCGCATCGTCGTGAATCTCGGCCAGCGCCGTTTCGCGGAACGAACGATCACAAAGCAAACGAATCAAGTGGGGATACGCCGTAAACGGGGCACCGTTGGGATGATCGGTTGTTAGAAAAACGCGGGACGGATCGTCAATCATTAAGAACAATTCAAGACCAATCGCCCATTGCAAGCTGTGGACGAACTGGCGCCGCCGATAGCGAAAGGGGACGACACCGCAGCCCGCTTCTAATTCGACATCAAGCAGAATTGACTTTCGCGGATTGGCGTACTTAAAGTTCTCGTACTGATGCATCGTGTCGGCACTGATCGTAACGGTTTGACCGAACATGACTTGGCCAACATCGATGGTCACATTCTGGTGACGGTTCATCATATCGACCAGTTTCGCAGCAGCCGATGACATTCCGTTTTCACCATCACCGTAACAATGAAACTGTGCATGCGTCAGATGAATTGGCAGCCCGTCGGCCGCTCGAATCGTCGCGAGTGTTGAATCGATGTTGCCGGGAACGCCAAGGTTGCTGCAATGAACATGCAGCGGATGCGGCAGCCCGATTTCATAAACGGCCCGGCACAACGTTTCGATGATTTGCGCCGGCGTAACACCGTACTGAGGGTGTCTTGAATCGAGATCAAATTTTCGCGTCCCGAACTTGAACGCGCTAATGCCGCCCGGGTTGACGACCTTGACGGCGATGCACTGTGTCGCCCGCACCATCCATGCGACGTAATCATTGACGACGGACTGTGGCACCTGATTGGCCATCAACTGCAATAACACATCGTCGCTGCCCAGCAAGCAGTATCCCCCGGTGTCGATGCCAACGACGTCAGCCATTTCGGCATGCGCAGACCGTGCATTGCACGGTATCACCGCGGGTTCAAAGCAGGTCGTGTAACCCATGTCCAGGTATCGCTGGCCGGTCACGCTTGCACTCGGCAAGAACTCGCAATCGCTCGGTCGTGACGGCATCTGGTCTTGCAACAACATGCGAGCCAGCGTCACCTTGCCGCCACCGATGTGCGTGTGTAGATCAATTCCGCCAGCCATCACCACACAGCCCGATGCATCGATCACCCGATCAGCCACGGCATCGACCGGCGGTGAAATGATGTTTTCACCCTGAACCCAAACCTCTGCCACCGCGTCGACACCCGAGGCGGGATCGACCAATCGTCCGCCTGTGATTCGAGTGATCATATGGTGTTCGCAGATAAGATTTTCAGGATGCTGGACAGGTTTGAATGACCGGGATTGTACTTTCCCAAAGAAGTCATTGTCACTCGGGCGATAGGCTCGACAGAAAAAACACGCTGGATCGCGAATCAAAGGCCCCGAGGCCACAGGGATCGATTGTTTCCACATCCATCGGTGCACCCAGTTTCTGTTGCTGCCCCCCGATGCGACATCCTTCGGCAATGTGCTAGCTTGAAGGCTACCGCACCCCTCACCCAATTGAGTCTTAGCGTCGATGACTACTGCCGACCGCCCAACCAAGCAAGCCGTACCGAAACGAGTCACCACCCGTACGCTTCAGCGGATGCGCGATAAAGGCCGCAAGATTGCGATGCTGACCGCTTACGACCACCCCACCGCGGAAACGCTTGATCAAGCCGGGATCGACGTCTTACTAGTCGGCGATTCGTTGGCGATGGTGGTCCAGGGACACGAAACGACATTGCCGGTGACGATGGACCAGATGATCTATCACGCCGAAATGGTTGGACGAGCTGCAAAACGCGCGATGGTGGTCGTCGACCTGCCGTTCCCCGAAGGCCAATTGACGATCGAACGAAGTTTGCGATGCGGCGCCCGCGTGTTGAAAGAAACCCAATGTCACGCCGTGAAACTAGAGGGCGGTGCAGAGCAGTCCAAGCGGATCGAGGCACTGGTGACAGCGGGAATCCCCGTCATGGCACACGTCGGACTTCGGCCTCAAAATGTGCTGGTCGACGGAGGCTATCACGTGCAGCGCGACGCCGAAGGCCTGATTCACGATGCGCAAGCGGCGGAAAAAGCGGGTGCATTCGCCGTGTTGATCGAGTGTGTCCCCACTGAAATCGGCCGCCGGATTACCGATGCGGTCAAAGTCCCCACAATCGGCATCGGTGCGGGACCCGAAACCACCGGACAAGTGCTGGTGACGAACGATCTGATCGGGTTGACATCGGGATATCTGCCAAAATTTGTCCGTCAATATGCGGACGTTCGCGGCACAATTGCCGATGCCGTGATTGCGTACAAAAAAGACCTCGACAGTGGCCAGTTTCCCGGCCCCGAGCAATCTTTCTCGTAACCCGTGCAATCTTTCTTATAAAGCGATCTTTCGGTTAAACATGGCTGTTGTTCGCTGCCGTTAGGAAGTAGAGTCCTGCACGGCTTTGCGCCCCGCAGCGGCACAAATTTGCATTCTGCAGCGACCACCCTGCAGCAACACAGAAACTTTCCGCGGAATGAAGATCCAATGACGGCACCGACCATCGATCCGTACGCAACGACCGAAGAGTTACAGGAAGCGACCGCGGATGCTTTCTGCGAATTAGTGTCGTCGGTGACTGCGGCAACGGGACAGTTTCGAGTCGCGCTTTCGGGCGGATCGACGCCGCGGCGTTTGCACGAACTGTTGGCCAAACGCGATCTGCCCTGGCAACAGATGCACTTCTTCTGGGGCGACGAACGCAATGTTCCTCACGACGACGAAGACAGCAACTATCGCATGGCGCGTGAAACTCTGCTGGACCACGTCCCGGTCCCCGACACAAACATTCACCCCGTCCCGGTTGATACGGCGAAAGCTTGGGCCACGGCAGAGCAATACGAAGCGACACTGCGAGAGCAGTTCGCCGGCGACACTTTCCCCGCATTCGACTTGGTGCTGTTGGGCATGGGCAGCGACGCGCATACGGCGTCGCTCTTTCCCCATACCGATGCGCTCGGCGAATCCGACCGATGGTTCGTCGACAATTGGGTCGAAGAATTTGACACGTTTCGCTACACGTTGACTCCGCCCGCGATTAATTCCGCCAAAGAAATCTGGTTCCTCGTATCGGGCGAAGCGAAACAGGGCGCGCTGCAAAGCGTTTGGTCCGATGAAAAGAATCCGGTCGAATATCCGTCGCAACTGATCCAAGCGACACGGTGGTTCGTGACTCGTGACGCGATGTCGGTTTAACGATTCACCCAACTCGCTTCACGCAACGCGGCGAATTTCTAAAGAGCCAGCGGCGGCGGCGGAGACACAGCTTCATTCGAATAAGCGATCGGCTGATCCGTCATCATCAAATAAGCAATCGCGAACATCAGCATCGTCAGCGGCGCCGTGACGACTTGGCCGATGTAACATGCCGATCCGAGCACCGATAAGACGGTCGAAATGATGATCAGCAAGAACGACGTCAACAGATTATGTCGTGCGATCTGATATCCCGTAGTGATCGATCCGAGTGCCGTTCCCTTGTCATCACTGACCACAAAGATCCATGGCCATAGCAGCCACTGAATCATCAAGGTTCCGACAAAGAACGCAGCGAAGCCGATGATGGCAAAAACCGGACCCGCCACATCTGGATCCATCACGCTGCTGGCGGCAAACGCAACGGCAGAGTAGACCGCGACGATCAGGCCCGCCGCAAAGAGCATCACCGCAGCTCCGGCGATCAACCGCCCGACAACTCTTGTCGGTGGCAACAAATTCGACAGCGGTGACGGCTCATTTCGTGCGAGCGCCAAGCATACCCGGCATGATCCCGCGCACAGGTAACCGGAAACCAACAAGATCACTGGCGCCAACACAACCATGCCGATGGCTTCGGCGGATTCGCTAACGGATTCGGACAAAACAACGACCATGAACAACGGCAACATGATGGCGAACATGAGGACGGCAATAAGAATGACCGCCATCAAAATCAACATCCCCCAGCGTGCCACAAATACGGTCGATGTCACCGATATCACTTCGTCGATCGAACGAGACATGATCGCGATCGGTCCGGCGTGGGCGACCGGGGATGGTTGCACTTCAACATACCGACTGGGTTGATACGGATTCGCCCTCGATGTCGCCGAGCCCGCCGGAAGCGGATCGACGAAAGGATTGTGATCGGTTGCTTCCAAAGGAAAGATGGTCTGACACGCTGGGCACTGGACACCCCGATCGACTACGTCACCCGATAATTCAAGTTGACGCTCGAATTCCAGCTGACGTCCGCACGACGGGCAAATTTGACGCTGCACACTCATGATTTTCTTGCGTTAATGCGCGGTCGGTTTGCACAGGATCGCGGGACGTTCGGCCAGGAATCGAGGCCCATTCTAACAATACCACCGCATCCACCATGGTCGCTATCAGCGGCGATTGTTATCGTGCGATGATGAGTGATGAAATCTCGGTCGATTCGATCCTGGGCGCCGGCGGAAACATTTCCAAACGGCTGCAAGGCTATGTGCCGCGCGAACAGCAACTGCAAATGGCTCGCAAAGTTGCCGACGCCCTTGGCAGCAACCAGCATCTGATCGCCGAAGCGGGCACGGGAACCGGGAAGAGTTTCGCCTACTTGGTACCGGCGATCCTGCACGCGACCGACACATCGAAAACCGCGGCCAATCAACTCGATGATGAGGACGATGAGTCCGAAGGCAAACCCGCCCGAGGTCCTCGCATCGTGATTTCCACCCACACGATCAGCCTGCAAGAACAGCTGATCGCAAAGGACATCCCGCTGTTGAACAGCGTCATTCCGCGAGAGTTTTCAGCGGTTCTTGTCAAAGGCCGGGGCAACTATCTGTCGATCCGCCGGATGGAACGAGCGGTCCAAAAGATGACGACGACGTTTGCCTACGACGGCCAGTATCAACAGATGCGTGCGATTCAGGACTGGGCCAAATCAACCAACGACGGTTCCTTGGCGACGCTGCCCATCAAACCCGACGGCGACGTTTGGGACGAAGCCAAAAGTGACACAGGCAACTGCTTGCGAAAAAAGTGCCCACATTTTGACAAGTGCTTTTACTTCCGTGCTCGCCGTCGAGCCAATCATGCGCAACTGCTGGTCGTCAACCACGCGATGCTGTTCAGCGACATCGCGCTGCGCAAACAAGGCGTCTCGCTGTTGCCCGATTACGATGCCGTGATCCTTGACGAATGCCATACGGTCGAATCTGTGGCTGGCGACCATTTAGGCATTCGCATCACCAGCGGACAATTCAACTATCTGTTCAATCGGTTGTACAACGACCAGACGCAAAAAGGACTGTTGGTCACCAAACAGTTGTTGGGGCTACAAAAACTGGTCGATCGCTGCCGATTCGCGGCCACCAACTTCTTCGCCGACATACTGGACTGGTGGGAAGCCTCTGGTCGCGAAAACGGACGGGTTGATCGCCCCGGTACGGTTGAAAACGAAGTCAGTGATCCGATGGAACAACTTGCTCGCGCACTTCGCCAGCAAGCGGATGGACAGCGTGATGAAGCCGATAAGATGGAATTCGAATCGGCACACGACCGAATCATGGCATTGTCAGGCGGTCTGCGACAATGGTTATCACAAGAGATTAGCGACGCCGTGTACTGGCTCGAAAAGACGGGCTCGCGCCGCGGACAGGATCGAGTCACATTGGCCGCATCGCCAATCAACGTGGGCAGTGTCTTGCGAGAAGAACTCTTTCAAAGCGAGATGATCAAGTCGGTCGTGATGACCAGTGCCACGCTGGCAACGGGTAACGACGACCAATTCTCATTCTATCGTTCGCGTATCGGACTGACCGACGGTCTTTCGCTGCGCGTGGGAAGCCCATTCGATTACGAAAAACAGGCGAAACTGATTGTCGTTCGCGACTTGCCCGATCCGTCCCGACAACGCGATGAGTTCGAAGCATCTCTGCCCGAACAAATCAAACGTTTCGCCGGCCATACCGAAGGCCATGCGTTTGTACTCTTTACCAGTTATGGATTGCTGCGACGTTGTGCCGAAAGCTTGACCAAGTGGATGGCAGAGCAGGGGCTTCAACTTTACAGCCAAGCCGGCGAACAGACGCGCACACAATTGCTCGATGCGTTTCGGCGCAACCCACGAGGCATCCTGTTCGGCACGGATAGTTTCTGGCAGGGCGTTGATGTTCCCGGCGAAGCCCTCAGCAACGTCATCATCACCAAACTGCCATTTGCCGTTCCGAATCACCCGCTTTTGGAAGCGAGATTGGAAGCCATCAAGGCGGGTGGTGGAAACCCGTTCGCCGAGTATCAACTGCCCGAAGCAATCATCAAGTTTCGTCAAGGTTTCGGGCGTCTGATCCGCACCAACACCGACCAAGGCATGGTGGTCGTGCTGGATCCAAGGATACATTCGAAACCCTACGGACGACAGTTTATCGAAGCACTGCCGAAACTGCCCACGCACTACGTTTCGAAGACTCCCAAGAGAAAATAGACGCGTTACGCTTCGCTGGCATCACGTTGCGTGCGACGGTTTCGCCAACCGCTGACCGCAAGTTCAACAATCACAACGGCGCAGAGCAGCGCCAGTAAGCGCGCCGGCCAATCACCGATCCGAAGATACAAACTGATGCGTGCGTCGCGTTGTGGCGTTGCAATGATTGAACCGTTTGTCCCCTGGGCAAGACGCTCGACCACGCGTCCGCTGCTGTCAATCCAAGCGGTCGGGCCGTTGTTCGCGGCCGAAAGAATCGGACGCCTGATCGAAACGCCAACCAATTGCGCGCAACGCAAATGGTGCTCCGGGATACTTGAATCATCAAACCAACCGTCGTTGGTGACGGTAACGATCACATCAGGCGTGTGATCTTCCGATCGCAGCTCTGCGACTTGGTTGACGGTCACACGTTCGACCGCTGTTTCGATACAGATATTCGGCGACACCACGGTCTCGTTGACCACCATGTGCTTAGGGCCGGGCCCCACGTCGACGCGAGGCAGCATGATCCCAAACCGCTGCAGCGTACCCGCAAAGGGAACGTACTCACCAAAGAGTACAAGGTGAGTCTTGGCATACCAATCGGCCAGTTCGGGACGTTTGTAATGGTCGCCGATTCGTTGACTCGGTGCCACATGCGCAATGCCGCTGTGGATAAAGGGGCGCTGCGCGTAGCGGAAAATTGCTGTACCCACAATCAAATGTGGCTGTTTTTCGAAATCACCCGTCGACCGGACCGCCTCTTGAACTTGGAACGCACGTCGCAAGAAGGTTTCTTGCCCCTGCAGGATCATCGAATCGAATTCTTCTCGCGACAATGGGATCGTCGCCGGAATTTTTGCGTTGTCTTCGGCAAAGTACCAAGGGACGCCGCTGGTAAAGGTCGACTCCGGCCAGACAACGGCATCGATCGTCTGCGCCGATTCCTTGGCCTGCACGGCAGCCTTGACCGATTGCTCGGCAAAGTTTTCCGCGATTTCGATTTCGCGATGGACGTCCTGAGCGTAGTCCACGGCTTCGTTTCGCTGAATAAGGGCAAACGTTGCCAGCGGCGTCGGATCAGAGTCATTCGCGTCCTCACTGAGGCGAAAAATACCGTACGCGATCGTCCCACCAACAACTGCCCCTGCGACCACAAGTGGAACACGAACCTGCGCATAGGTGGCTTGTCGCCGGTAAACATTCCACAGCAACACGAACGCCGTGTTGACCAACGCGACCACAAAACTGACCCCATACGAACCGAACAAGTCAGCGACTTGCGTCATCACGGGAACGTCCGCCATCGTGTGTCCTAGCATCGCCGCAGAAATGCCGGACAACAGATAATTGCGCACGCATTCCAATCCCACCCAAACCGACGGGATCGAAATCCAACTGGGAACTCCGTACACCGTCAGTCGTCGAAGGATCAAAACGAACAAGACAAAATAGATTGCCAAATAATCCGACAACGCAATCCAACACGCGTACATCGCAGGATGAGCATGACGCAAACCTTCCAGCGTAACCAGCCAATAGATCGAACCGGCGCACCAAATCAGCAGGCAATCACGGCGTGTCAGCTTGTCGGCACGCTGCGCGACCACGATCAGCGGCACCAGTGCGATGAATGCGACGGGCCAGATCGCCAGTGGCGGTTGTGCAAACCAAAGCAACAAGGCGGTACAAAAAGGCAGTAGGGCGAGAGTCCTTGCTGACATGCAATTACCAAATTCGAAATTTGCGAACGGGGCATGACGTTACCATCACGCAGCTACCCGCGGCTAGCTTAAGCGTTGGCATTGGCCTTGGGAATCAATCACGTGAGCGTTCATCGGTTTCCACTCTCGCACGGCCACGGCCGAACCACGACAAACGATTCTCTGCCTGGTGCTTGGTTCGAGAGGATACGACCGCATTGCTGTCGCGGCCAAGACGTTTTTCGCCGGATTGCGAGGGCGTATCCCCGTCGCTGACGCTATCGCCCCATGCCGCTTACAATGAGATGGATCGTCCCAATTCGCCTGAATGACCCCATTGATACGGATTTTTGTGCATGATGGAATCACCGGATTTTTTAGGCCCGTACCGCATTGGCGACGTTCTCGGACGCGGTGGAATGGGCACGGTTTTTTCCGCGGTTCACGAAAAGACCCAACAACCCGTCGCGGTGAAGCTGATCGCCGCGCATGTCGCCGATGAAATGCGTTTTCGCCGGCGCTTTGACGCCGAAGTCGAAACACTTAAACGCTTGCGTCATCCGGGGATCGTTCAACTGATTGGCTATGGCGAGGAAAAAGGGCAACTTTTTTACTCGATGGAATTGGTCGAAGGCGAAACATTACAAAAACGCATCCGACGCGAAAAACGCCTCGACTGGCTGCCGTCACTGGATATCGCCATCCAAATTTGCGCCGCGCTAAAACACGCTCACGACTTTGGCATCATTCACCGCGATCTCAAGCCCGCCAATCTGATCCTTGCCGAGAACGATCAAGTCAAGCTGGTTGACTTTGGTGTCGCGAAAATCTTTGGCTCCAGCGAGCACACGGCCGTGGGCAGCGTCATGGGAACCGCTGACTATATGGCACCCGAGCAAGCCGCAGGCAGCGGCGTGACCGTGCGAACGGATCTGTACGCATTGGGCAGCGTGATGTACGCCATGCTGACTGGACGACCGCCGTTCACGGGCAAGAAGATCACCGAGGTAATCGAATCGGTTCGTCGCAAGGCGCCGGTGCCATTGGACATGGTCAACCCAGACTTGCCCGTCGACGTGGTTGCGCTTGTCCATCAGCTATTGGCAAAGGACCCCGACGATCGACCACCAACCGCCCTGGCGGTCATGAACCGACTCAAAGCAATGCGTGCAGGTTTGCAACATCAAAAGACGTTGCTCGATCGCGAGTCAGACCAAGACCAAGACCAACCGCAGAACAAGCGCAGCGAGCCACAATCCACAAGCGAGCATAACACCGATATCAGTGGTGATCAGGGCACATCGATCTCGGCGACCGGCTTAGGAAACACGAATCATGTCACCGATCAACACGTACGGGACACGCGGCCGAGCACTCAGTCCGGCGCAAAGCAGGATCGGCCGGTCGAAAAACGCCAACCCACCGCGGCCGGTCACGACGATGCAACACTGGTGTCAGAAAAGACCGCGACGTCGCGAGGTGATATTGACCAAGATGTGATACTCGCTGAACCGAAGACACACTTTCGCACCGTCGAAGAAGAACGTCAGGGCAGGGAACACGGATACGACGACTCGGATACCAGCGGCACGATCTCTCATGGTCTTTCCATCGGGATCCTGATTGCTGTGTTGTTGTTCGGAATCATTTTTGTCGTGAAGACGATCCAGAAACCGTCCGCCGATGCGATCTATCAACAGATCGCTTACCAAGACAGCATCGGTGAATTGTCAGCAGCACGCAGTGACATTGATCGATTCATGAAACTGTTTCCCGAGGACCAGCGGATCGAAGATGTCAAACGTTATGACGCTTCCCTTCGATTGATGGGCACGCTGCGGCGGTTGTATCTGAAAAAGAAACTCGCAATCAATCCGCTGGATGCTCACGAACAAGGTTTTCTTGACGCAGTCCGATTAAGCGAAACCGACCCATCAACCGCGGCAAAAAAATTGCGTCAGTGGTTGGATGTGTTCTCGGCAGAGACATTTCACAAAGACGACGAACGGATCGAAATGGCCGAACTCGCACGCTATGAATTGGAACGCTTGGCAAACTTGAACGCGTCTGACGAGGCCGCGAAGGGTTCGCTGGACCCGCGGGTTCGAGAACTGCAGCAACGCATCCGCGCCGGTGCCGATCTGGATTTCGATCAGCACAAGAAGCTACTCGAAGGCATTATCTCGCTGTACGCCGAAGACAAGTGGGCCGCGCCGGCGATCAAGACCGCCAAAGCACAGCTGAAACAGATCGAGTTCGAAAAATCGATGGAACCCGACCCGCCCGCGGAACCGACCACGACACCTGAACCGACCACGACGCCTGAGCCCCTTGTCGAACCGACCGTGAGACCCGAACAAGACGTCGATTCGACCGATCAGCCTACCGAGAAAACCTGACGCGGGAATACTGATCGCGAGCCTTCATCAAGCGATGGATTCGCGCCCGGTCGTCCGCCGTGCATGCAAGGCGATAGCAGGCTGATTCGCCTAAAGCCCAAGTCGCGCGTTGTTCAGCGCCAAAATCGCCCAGCGCGCGCGTCCGTCCGAAGCGCAATTCACACGCCTGTGAATCGTCCGTCAGTCCTCCGTCACCAGGCTGCCCCACCACGTCGGATCGGGCTGCCAGGCGGGCTGAAGTATTTCGGCGTGAAATTTTTCCAACGATTGTTTCTTCGTCGTGTGTATTTTCTTCCACTTCGCCGCCGCTTTCACCGGGTCATAACGTGGATCAGGCTGCGGATATTTTGCGCCGACGGAATCAAGCCAATCGTTCAGCTCCGACCACATCGCCTTGGTACGCTGTGGATGATCCGCCGCAACGTCTTGTTGTTCGCCAGGGTCGTCGGCCAATTGATACAACTCGTTGCGTCCGTCTTCGTAATAATGAATCAGCTTCCAGGATCCGCGACGAAGCACCGATCCAGGTTCGCCACCCTGATTGCCGTAGTGTGGATAATGCCAATACAGCGGACGGTCTTGAATCGTCTCGCCACGCAGCAACGGCACAAGACTGACGCCGTCGATATGTTGCTGTGGTTTCAATGGCAGCCCACAAAGCTGCAAAACCGTCGGATAAAAATCTGCGCCGGTCACAGGCACATCGCAAGTGGATCCGGCCTGGGTGACCCGAGGAAACCGGATATAAAAAGGTTCGCGAATCCCGCCTTCCCACTGGCGTCCCTTGCCGCCACGAAGCGGCAGATTACTAGTCGAATAAGCGTCACCCGACGAAACGCCACCATTGTCACTGGTAAAGATCACGATCGTGTTTTCGGTCAACCCGTTCTGTTGCAGTGCGTCCATCACGCGGCCGACCGCGGTATCAGTCACCTCAACCATTCCCGCATAGATCGGATGGTCTTGCACCTGGCGCACCGGCAGGGTGCGGTCGATTTCGAAACGCTCACCATCGGCCGGGGCGGGCGGCGCGGCCTGTCGATATTTGTCCCAAAGCGACTTTGTCGTTTGGACCGGACCGTGAACGCTGTAAAACGACAACATCGCATAAAAGGGCTCATCGGTATGCGAATCGATGAACCTTGCCGTTTCGTCGGCCAACCTTAGCGGCAGTGATTCGCCATCGGGCCCGTCTTGCAATTGCGGGTTCTTGTACGGCGAGAAATATCCACCTGGCGGACTGCCGCGATGGTGCCCCCCGACATTGATTTGATACCCGTGATCGGTCGGCAACGAGCCGTCGCCACCGAGATGCCACTTACCGGCAAAGAACGTTGTGTACCCTGCATCCTGCAACGCTTCGGCCAACGTGGTGTCTTCCGACGGCAATTGGTGAACGTACTCTGCCGGCAAAACTTTATCATCCCGCTTCCAATCCATTCCGCTCGCGGCACCGATCCAGTCCGTGATACCGTGACGTGCGGTGAACTGGCCTAGTTGGATACTGGCACGTGAAGGGCTGCAGACGCGGCACGTTGCGTACCCTTGAGTAAAACGCATCCCACCGCGAGCGAGTTTGTCGATGTTAGGGCTGCGATAGTACGTGCTGCCCTCAATCGAAAGATCATGCAGCCCCATGTCATCGATCAAAATCAGCACGACATTGGGACGTGGGTTCTGCTGAGTTTCATTTTCGGCCCGGGCCTCGGCCGAAAAACCCCAACTCGCTAACAACATCAAGCTAGAAAACATCGTAACGCGCATCATTCACCCGCCAAAGAATCTAAAAATCGCATGAACCGTGATCGAACAAGATGCTCGTTAACATACACACGATGAAGCTCATGCGTGCTAACGAGAACAACCGCGAGCCCACACCTGGCGGAATTTTGCACGGTTAGACCGCCATACAATCGCATCGTCGCAGCGATTCGCGACGATCCGATGTACCAACCAATCAACGACGGCGGGTGATGACTTCCGTAAGGAAAGCGGGATACGGAATTCGATTGGCCCAGATCAACGTCTTCGACGCCTGATTGCCGTGACCAACCCAAACGCCGCCATGGCCAGTGCCATGTTTGGTTCGGGAATCGCAGTCGGTGCAATGATATAGCTGGAGTACGTCTTTCCGCCTAACGAAGCACTAAACGTGTCGGAGTCATACATCGCACCGACATTGGGACCGGCAAGGGCAAGAATTTCTTCTTCGCTAAACAAGTCGAAAGACTCACCATAGATTTCGTTGAACCCGGTCATGAACACGTTGGCGATCATTCCGCCGATCACATTGTTGGGGTGAATTCCATCATGAACAAAAGCGTCAACGGTATCGGACGTTGGCGTAAACGGATTTCCCAGCAACACGTCGTTGTAGTCGACGCCGCCGGTACCGTTAAGGTTCAACTGGACGCCGCCAAGTTCGAATGTCGCGTTTTCGCTGCCGTGGTCTCCCCAAATATCTTTCGTCAAGGTGTATAAATCCGCGACCGGGACGCCAACCACTTCCGTCAATTGAATGACAGCCTCGGAAATCCAACTTTCCATCACATCGTCAACTCGTTCTCGCTTGACCGGATCAGGATAGAAATTTTTCGTGAATGGCGCGATTCCGTATTCTGGCGGCGCGGCAACGATCAGGTTGACGCCTGAGTTTTTTAGCTCGGCCGCTGCGCCGACCACACTCGCGACGGCTGACGAGGCAATCAAATCGATCTGCTGTTGAGTCGCGATACCATCGTAAATGGCGCTGTAGTTCGATATGCCAGCACTGGGCGGAAAAGGAAACGTATCGTTGCTGCCGATGATCATCACCGCGTGACTGATCCCTGCCGTGCTAACTTGATTGGCAAGACTGGTGTGCTGCCCGTCGCCGATCAGACTGCCGGTGGTGGAACCGGCGAGGGCCCAGTTGTATTCATAGCCGCTGCCTCGCGTGCCGCCCCACATGCCCGTCGGACCGGCATCAATTTTTCCGGCCTCGACCATCAATTCGAAACCATTCTTGGAATAGTCCAGTGACAGACCGAATCCATCTTGATCAAAGTGTTCGTCCAACAGGCTATCGCCAACTGCACCCATTCGCGGCTGCGCTATTGCGGCCGACGCAGACAGAAGACAAAGCAAAACACAGACGGTGTGGCGCATGATGTGAATTCCTAGGAGTGTTCGCCTGAGGTGGCTGATCCCGCAGACAAGCCACTGCAACAGGACGGATTTTCATCCCCCCTGACGCGGGAAACAACCTAGACAAACGAACACTGCCCAAGAAACAATACGGTGACGCTAACTCGGTGTGCGGATGACCAAATTGCGGATTTCAGTCATGTCTTCCATGGCAAACCGGATGCCTTCGCGTCCCAGCCCGCTATCTTTGACGCCACCGTAGGGCATGTTGTCGACTCGCCATGATGGAACATCGCCAATCACAACACCGCCGACATCCAGTTCATCCCAAGCTTGTTGCATCTTGTACAGATCGCGAGTGAAGATGCCTGCCTGCAAACCGAACACGCTGTCATTGACCTTAGCGATTGCGTCATCGAACGATTCAAACGGACTTAGCACGGCGACCGGCCCGAAGGCCTCTTGCGTACAAACGTCTTGGTCCTCGGGAACGTTTTCCAACAGTGTTGCCTCAAGCATGGCACCATTGCGTTGACCACCGCACAACAGTTTTCCGCCCGCTTTGATCGCCGATTGAATCCAACCGTCCAGCCGCTGGGCTTCGGACTGGGAAATCATCGGCCCGATAAAGGTCGCTTCGTCTTTGGGGTCGCCGGCAATCAATTGCTTCGTCGCCGCAACAAGACGATCCCGCAGGGGATCGTAGATATCGCGATGCGCGATGATGCGTTGGACGCCGATACAACTTTGACCGGATTGGTAGAACGCGCCGACAATCAGCCGGCCGACCGCGTCATCCAGATCGGCGTCCGCGTCGACAATGCACGCTGCATTGCCACCAAGTTCCAATACAACAGGCTTTTTGCCGGCCATCGACTTCAATTTCCAACCGACAGCCGGCGAGCCGGTGAAACTGAGCAATTTCAATCGATCGTCCGTGGTGAATAGGTCCGCACCGTCACGGTGACAAGGCAGAATCGAGAAAGCACCTTGGGGCAAATCTGTTTCGGCTAACACTTCGCCGATGACGATCGCACCGATCGGTGTGCGGCTTGCGGGTTTCAACACAAAAGGGCATCCCACCGCAATCGCCGGAGCCACTTTGTGTGCGGCAAGGTTCAGGGGAAAGTTGAATGGCGAAATAAACGAACAAGGTCCGATCGGTACTCGTTGGAACATGCCGCGGTAACCTTTCGCGCGCGGCGATATCTCAAGATTCATCACTTCGCCGCTCATTCGCACCGATTCTTCCGCGGCGATACGAAAGGTGTCGATCAGACGAGAAACTTCACCGCGAGCATCTTTGATCGGCTTGCCCGCTTCGATACACAACGACATCGCAAGCTCATCGAATCGCTGCTGGAACCGTTCAACGCAGTGATTCAAAACGGCTTGTCGTTGGTAGGGCCGCATGCGGCGCATCGGCTCGGTCGCTTCCACCGTTGCGGCAATTGCTCGATCAATGGTCGCTGCATCGGCCAGAGCGACGCGTGTTGCGACTTTGCCAGTAAACTTGTCCGTCACTTCCAAGTCGGCGTTGGGCGAACACGGATCGCCAGCCAAGTAATACGGATACGTTTCCTTCAGCATGCTAGACCTGCGCGCTTCGTTCTTGAATTTCGTGGTTAAGAATCCTGTCATTTTCGCTGTAGTCGACGGGTACTTCGATCACGTGGACGCCCGCGGCATCGTGACATTGCTTCATCAAGGTCAACAATTCGTTGCTGTCAGAAACACGGTGCCCGTGCGCGCCGTAGCTCTGCGCGTATTTGACAAAGTCAGGGTTTCCGAAGTCCAACCCGAATGGATCCAGTTCCATGTTGGACTGTTTCCATTTGATCATCCCGTATGCGTCATCTCGCAGCACGAGCACCACCAACTGCATTCGCAAACGGACTGCGGTTTCTAGTTCTTGCGAGTTCATCATGAACCCGCCGTCGCCACAGATCGCCATGACCTTGCGGTCGGGATACACCAACCTGGCAGCCATTGCCGACGGCAAACCGGCGCCCATGGTCGCGAGGGCGTTGTCTAACAACACGGTGTTCGGCGAGTTTGCCCGATAGTTTCGCGCAAACCAGATTTTATAGACGCCGTTATCCAGTGCGATGATGCCGTCCTCGGGCATCACCGAACGAACGTCTGCAACCAGTCGCTGCGGGTAAATCGGATAGCGATCATCGTCGTGACCTTCGATCAACTGCGCGTCGCCGGCAGCCTTCACCTGCATGAATCGATCAAAGTTCCAACTCGTTTGCGGCGTGATCCGCTGGGTGATTTGCCAAATCGCGTTCGCAATATCACCGATGACCTCCAGCTGCGGAAAATAGACGGGATCGACCGCGGCCGACGAGAAATTCAAATGAATCACTTTCACACCGCCAGATTGCATAAAGAACGGCGGCTTCTCAACCACGTCGTGCCCGACGTTGATAATCAGATCCGCGGCGTCAACGGCGCGATGAACGTAATCACCCGAGGATAGCGCGGTATTACCGAGAAACAACGAATGGTTTTCGTCGACAACGCCCTTACCCATCTGCGTCGTGACAAAGGGAATGCCCGTCTTTTCGATCAATCCGCCCAGCGACTTGCGTGTCAATTTGCGATTGGCACCCGCACCGACCAACAGCAACGGCCGGTCGGCGGCCTCGATCATCTGCACCGCCGCAGCGATCGATTTTTCTTCCGCGACAGGTCGCCGGACCAAACTTTTTTCGATCGGCAGCTCATGAACCTCTTCGGCCGCGATGTCTTCGGGCAGTTCTAGATGCACCGCGCCGGGCTTTTCCTCCTGTGCTAATCGGAATGCTTCGCGAACGCGTGAGGCAATGTTTGCGCCACTGACCAATTGACGTGTGTACTTTGTCAACGGACGCATCATGTCGACGATGTCGACGATTTGAAACTGCCCCTGCTTGCTTGACTTGACCGGTTTTTGTCCGGTGATCATCAGCATGGGCATTCCGCCCAATTGGGCATAAGCCGCGGCGGTTACGAAGTTTGTCGCACCGGGCCCCAGTGTCGACAAGCAAACTCCCACACGTCCGGTCAGCCGCCCGTAGGTTGCCGCCATGAACCCGGCCGCCTGTTCGTGCCGGGTCAGAACCAGCCGAATTTCTGATCGCGATAGCGAATCAAGGAAGTCCAAGTTTTCTTCACCGGGGATACCGAAGACATACTCGACACCTTCCGCCTCCAGTGCTCGTACAAACAAATCCGAAGCTTTCACCGCTGTCCCCTTCCGTTGGCCGTCGCATGTCTTGGTCGCCTGGAGTGAACAACCTACCATCTTGTCACGACATTGTGAGCATGCCTTGCCATTCTCGTCGTCACCACATCCGCGTGAACGTGGTCATGCCGGTTGGCAGCGGCCAGCCCCACGGCTTGATCCGTCCCATTTCATCCCGAGACTTGCCATGACTGATTATTTCGAACGCAGCCTGATCATTCACGGACAACTGCGGGGGAAACTGGGTATTCAATCGAAAATGCCGGTCAAGACTCGCGATGATCTCGCGATTGCCTATACGCCCGGCGTCGCTAAACCCTGCGAAGTGATTGCTGCCGATACCGCAACCGCGCGTGACCTGACCATGAAAGGCAACTCGATCGCGGTCGTCAGTGACGGTTCGGCGGTACTGGGCCTGGGCAATATCGGACCGCACGCCGCGATTCCGGTGATGGAAGGCAAAGCGATCTTGTTCAAAGAGTTTGCCGGCATTGACGCTTGGCCCATTTGCCTTGACACGCAGGACAGTCGAGAAATCATCGAGACGGTTCGGCGGATCGCACCGGTGTTCGGCGGAATCAACCTGGAGGACATCTCGGCGCCGCGATGTTTCGAAATCGAAGGTAGCTTGCAGGATCTCGGCATCCCGGTTTTTCACGACGACCAACACGGAACGGCGATCGTCTTATTGGCCGGGCTGATCAACGCCGCGAAAGTGGTCGGAAAGCAAATCGCTGACCTACGGATCGTGATCAACGGCGCCGGCGCGGCCGGAACCGCGATCGCCAGACTGTTGCGATGCGTGGGGCACGACCCCAGCGTGTGCATTCCGGTGCGTGATGTAGTCGTCTGTGACTCGCGTGGAACAATTCATCGCGACCGAAAAGATCTTAGCGAATACAAACAAAACTTGCTGGGCTATACCAATCGCGACAATCGGCAAGGGTCGCTGATGGATGTCGTAAAAAATGCGGATGTCTTCATCGGCGTCAGCAAAGGAAATTTGCTCACCACCAATGACATTCGAACGATGGCAAAGAATTCGATCGTTTTGGCGATGGCCAACCCGATCCCAGAGATCATGCCGGATGATGCAAAGGCGGGCGGCGCGGCGGTTGTTGGCACCGGACGCAGCGATTTCCCCAACCAGGTCAACAATGTGTTGGTCTTTCCGGGCATCTTCCGCGGCGCGCTCGATGTGGGCGCAACCTGTATTACCGAACCGATGAAAGTCGCGGCCGCAAACGCGCTGGCCAAGTGTGTCGAGGACCCGACGGTCGATAGAATTCTCCCCGATCCACTGGACCGGACCGTCGCGCCACGCATTGCAAAAGAAGTCGCGGCCGCAGCAACACAATGTTGAGCCAACTCAATACTCAAGCGCAAGTTGGTGTACCGCCTTTAGGCGGCTGATCACGAAAAACAAGAAACCGGCTGAAGCCGGGACACCAACGGGTGCGGCGACAAAGGCACTGAATCACAAACTCGCCCCAACCAAAATCCAAGCGCAAGCTGGTGTACCGCCTTTAGGCGGCCGATCGGGGAATTCAAAAGCCGACTAACGCCGGGACACCAACGGGTGCGGCGACAAAGGCACTGAATCACAAACTCGCCCAAACCGAAATCCAAGCGCAAGTTGGTGTACCGCCTTTAGGCGGCCGATCGGGGAATTCAAAAGCCGACTAACGCCGGGACACCAACGGGCGCGGCGACAAAGGCGCTGAATCACAATCTCGCGCAAAGCAAAATCCAAGCGCAAGTTGGTGTACCGCCTTTAGGCGGCTGATCACGCAAATCAAAAGCCGGC
>CAXBGS010000013.1:0-188299 GCA_963975425.1 uncultured Pirellulaceae bacterium | reverse complement strand
GGTGCTCGTCTTCACGGTGCTCGTCTTCACGGTGCTCGTCTTCACGGTGCTCGTCTTCACGGTGCTCGTCAACGAGGGTTAGCCTCAGTGACTTTCCTTTGCGGCCAAGTCGAGATGACTCAAATGTGGTTTGTATTTCGCAGGTTTTCTTAAGTGGTATCGACGTCACTAATTACGTTGTTTTTTTTGAGGATTCAGAAATGTATGTGCTTCGTCCTAAATCGCGAGGTTTCACGTTAGTGGAACTTCTTGTCGTCATTGCAATCATTGGAGTGCTGGTTGGGTTGCTTCTACCCGCGGTGCAGGCTGCTCGTGAGGCGGCTCGGCGGATGAGTTGTAGTAACAACTTTAAGCAGATCGGATTGGGCATTCATAATTACCACTCGGCGTACAACCAACTTCCGAACCATGGAACAGGTACACACGACGCTCCCATCACGATGACGTCTCAGCTCTGGAGAGGTACGGATCTTAACAACCATGTTCGCCTCAGTATGCTCGTTCCGATTCTACCGTTCGTTGAACAACAAGCGCTTTGGGAGCAAATTTCCAATCCAAATGCGGAACGCTCCGATGGTGACTTGATGGCTGCGATCGGCACTCCTACCAATCCTTGGCAAGCGATGGGACCTACCCCTGATCGGATTCAATACAAGCCCTGGGTTAACGAGATTCCTACGTACCGTTGTCCCAGTGATCCGGGCGTTGGATTGCCCGCCCTGGGACGCACAAATTACGGGGCTTGCCTCGGCGACTCGATTTGGCGAATCGAACGAGGCCCAAGAAGTGTGAGACGAGAGGAGCCAACAAGCGCCACATCACAGGTATCTCGAGGCGCCCACCGTGGTTTTTTCATCACGGCTTACGATTCAAAATTTCGTGATACCCTCGATGGCTTGTCGAACACGATTGCCATGGGCGAGATGATCACCGGATTACAAGATGGTGACAAGCGAGCGAACGGCATTGCGACGATGGGAGGCAACGCAAGCCCGTTCGGCCTTGCGGCGTTGCGCGACAATCCTAACATTTGTTCTGATAACGGATACATTGATCCGTTACGGCCGCAGTTCTACCTCCCTGAGTGGCAACAGCAAAATCGGCGCAACTTTGCCCGGGGGCATCGCTGGGCTGATTGCTTGCCAATCATGTCTGCAGTGCTCACGATTCTTGGTCCAAACCGTGAAGCGTGCGGTCGGCACAATGCCTTGGGAACAAGCCTTGTGGCAACGGTCTCGAGTCGGCACCAGGGCGGTGCTCACGTCCTGATGGGTGACGGAGCGGTAAAGTTCATCACGGACTCGATTGAGGCAGGAAATTCGAATGCCGGGAATGTCTGGCACAACGGAATGAACGTTGGCACGCCATCGAATGTGGCCGGGTCCGAAAGTCCATATGGACTGTGGGGAGCCCTGGGCACACGAGCTTCCAAAGAGATCATTGACGAAGAGTTTTAGTCGTTACCGGCCATCTCTTACTTAACCGCCTGCTTCGGCTCGGCTGAGCTGGCGGCCGCTTTCATTCTGTAGATCCTAAGAACACGGAACAAGTCGATGAAATTAGTTTACGCTTGCCTTTTGGTCTTTTGTGTCATGACGGCCTTCTCTGGGTGTGGTGGCAAAGAAGATGGAAACCCTGTTATCACGGAAGGCCTAACGGCTGATGACTACGCCAAGTACGAAGCAGATTTGGCAGCTGCAAATGCTGAAGGGTCATACGACGATGAGGCGGATGCTGATGAATAGCTGTTGCACTTGTTGACGCATACGGAAATCCCGGACGTGGCGTTAAGTTTCCATTCCCCTGCCCGGGTCTTTGTCGAGCTTGAGGAAGGGTCTCGGTCGTTCGCATTTGCGGCGCACGCACCGGCCCCTTCCCCTTCTACTCTCTTTGCGGTCGGGGCATAGCCGTCGTTGCGAGTGATGGGCCGTCGACAATTTTTAGACGATACGCGGCTTCAGCGTGTCGTCGCATAATGCCCCCAGTTGGCGCGGTGCTATGTCCGCTACCGTTTCATCGCGTTGCTTTTCGTTCCGCAGTCTCAGAATATCGGTGAAGCGATTGTGTTCGGCGTGATTGCACTCGTATCGCGGCAAGCAGCGGTGGCGTGCTTCATTAAGAACGCGGCATCGGCCTAACGCGTTGTCGTCTCTGTTTTAGATTCGACGCCCGGTGTCTTCCCACCACTCGCGTTGTATTCAGCGAGCAACGCGTAGTGACGGGCATAGCTTTCGGGCGAACCGTGCTTGCCGTGATAGAAATCCTGATAGTCCAACCGGACAACGGCCTGTCCCGAAACGTGCAATGAATAGGCTGGTTGTCGCGACGTTTCTCGCGTCATCGTGCGACTCCTTCTTATCGCAGTAGTCGACTACTGCGAGATGATTCAAAAGTGAGCCGCACGCCATGCTGGCGGTAATGCCCGAGTGGGCAATTCGGAACGGTAAAAAACGAGGTTTTGAAACTGTGTTCAAGAAGTGGGCGATAGAGAATTCGAATCTCTGACCTCTGCCGTGTGAAAGCAGCGCTCTAACCAACTGAGCTAATCGCCCGAATACCGAGTTCACTGACTGAATTCTTTGTGTTGCTCGGTGTGCGGATTATCTATCATATTGCGTTCGACAACAACTCTTGTTCTTGGTGGAGCGATCGATGCGAACCGAAGGCAGTGTGGTGATCGACCGGAACATCGACGACGTGTTTCGATTGACCAACGACCATGTGGCGGATTGGAGCCAGGTTGTGGTCGAGGATGAAGTGATTGACGAGCAGCCTGGCCGCGTTGGAACGACGTTCCGTTCGGTAACCGAAGAGCACGGTCGGCAAATGCAGTTTCAGGGCACCATCACTCAGTACGACCCGCCTGTGGCGAGTGCGGTTCACCTGATTGGCGAAATGTTCGACCTGGATGTTCAATATCAATTCGTTGATCTAGGTGAGCAGCGAACCAAGGTGACCCAGCGAAGTTATGTCGCCGGCAAAGGTATGCTGAAGCTGGTTTTCCTGCTCTGCGGGTGGGCGATGCGCGGATCAAGTCGCAAGGCGTTGAATGTCGAGCTTCAGGGACTAAAACGCTTCTGCGAGATTTCCGCTAACGGGACCAGCCCCGATCGGCCGTAAGCCGATGGCGTCTCGTGCTGTGTTCGCGCAGCGGTCAGCGGCTAACCGGTCGACGCCCGGTCACGCGGCCAACCGGGCAGCGCAATTCAGCCGGGCAGCGCAATTCAGCCGGGCAGCGCAGTTCAGCCGGGCAGTACAATTCAGCTGGGCAGTGCAATTCAGCTGGGCAGTGCAATTCAGCTGGGCCGCGCAGCTCAGCTGGGCGGCGCAGCTCAGCTGGGCGGCGTGAATTTGGGGGCGACTGGTTCTTCCGGTTCGTCGTCCTCAACTTCGGCCCGGCCCGGTTGATCGTCCATCGAGAGCGCTTGGCTGGCTTCGCGTTCGGCTTCGCGAAACGTTTGCTGGACTTCGTTAAGCCCACGGCGTAGTTCGCGATAGCTGCCACCGAGTTTTCGCGCAACCTGGGGCAGGTTGCCGCCAAACAGGACGACCGCAATCACACCGATCACCGCCAGTTCAAACGGACTTAGTCCGAACATCTCAGGAGTTCTCGTCGCTGGGCTTGTTCGAATCTTCGTCGTCAGACGACTCGTTCATCCCTGCTTTGAACTCATTGGCGCTGCGACCAAGGTTACGCATCAGGCTGGGAAGTTTTGCCCCGCCGAATAGCAGAAGGGCAAGAAACAGGACGATCAGCATCTCGGGCATACCCGGGAATCCGAACGCCAACAACGATAGTGGGCTGCAAATCATGGTTTTGCTCCGGCAGTGTGGTTCTAAAGCGCTAAAAAGCTCTAAGTTGAGAACCCTGACGCACTTCCGGCGAAAGCGGGTAGGTCGATCGGCGCTTTTGACGCGGATGAGCAGCCTGCAAACTGCGAGGGCTCCATCCGGCGAGCGCCGAACACCTCCAGAACCGATGTGTCGGGGGTAGCAAGAAACGAACGTGGATGTTCCTCTCTTTGAACTCCATTTTATTGTCAAATCGTTTTGAGTCAAAGCCCGCTGATGAATTCTGATCTTTGGCCGATTGTCACGTGTGTGGTCGGCGTTTTTCTTGTGATTTCGGTCGGTGCGTTTTGCCGCCAGCAGGGCTGGTTGACGCGGGAAGCCGACCAATCGCTGGCAAGGCTGACCGCCAATGTGTTGCTGCCCTGCCTTTTTTTGGATCGAATTTTGTGGGGAGACGATTTAGCAGTTCCGGCAGCAGCGGGGGCGGCCGCATGGATTCCGCCGATCGTGGGTTTTCTGACGACAGCGTCGGGCTTTGCGCTGGGGCTGCTGTTTGCTCGAACATTGGGCCGGCTGGTCGGCCTGGACACTGACGCGAAACAGCGATCCTTTGCGCTGTGCGTGGGCATCTGCAACTACGGCTATATACCCCTGCCACTGGCGATCGAGTTTTATCCCCAAGCGGTGGTCGATCTGATCATGCACAACGTCGGTGTGGACCTGGCGCTGTGGAGCATCGGCATCGCGGTGATTGCCGGGGTAACGCGACCGAGCAGTGGTGCGCTGGAAAGTGGTGCGTCCGTCCATCGCCCGGTGATCAAGCGTGCTTGGTATCGGGCCTTTCTCAGCCCTCCGCTGCTGGCCGTCGCCGTCGCCACATTGATCAAGCAAGTCATGTCGCCGACGGTGGTTCCGGGCGTCGTTCAAACGGCGGTGTCGATGTTGGGTGAGTGCACGATTCCGATGGGATTGTTGTTGAGTGGAGCGATCATCATTGACTTTATTCGCGATGCCACTTGGGCGGGTTCGATCCGAGTGGTTTTGTCCGGGATCTTGTTGCGACAAGGCATCTTTCCCGCGCTGATGCTGGTCGTGGGCGCCGGGCTGATGGGGGCGACGTTTGCCGACGAGCCGGACGCAAACGCAAACCTTCGCGTTGTTGTGATGTTGCAGGCTGCGATGCCGGCGGCAGTATTCCCGATCGTGCTAGTCAGGATGTATGACCGCGATACGACGACCGCGCTGCGCGTCGTGTTGCCCACATCGCTTGCCGGGATCGTCTTGATCCCGCTGTGGCTTGGGATCGGCAAATGGTGGTTGGGGGTTTAGAGGTTGGGAGGTGATAGGTGATAGGTGATAGGTGATAGGTGATAGGTGATAGGTGATAGGTGCGGGTGCGGGTTCGGGTTCAGGTTCAGGTTCAGGTTCAGGTTCAGGTTCAGGTTCAGGTTCAGGTTCAGGTGCGGGTGCGGGTGCGGGTGCGGGTGCGGGTGCGGGTGCGGGTGCGGGTGGAAATAAAAAAAGGCCGAGCGTTCACCTGATGGTGGACGCTCGGCCTTGTCGTTTTCCCATCCATGGGAACCACGTTATGGTGCCTTCCGTGGCACGATTTCACTCCGTTCGCCTAACCATAGATCATCCTTGATCGAGCAGGCGGTTGTACTCTGTTGTGACCTTATGCGTCTCAAGTGAGACGCCGCACGTCGACTAGGCGACGAGTCGATAATCGGTGTCGATGCGTTCTTGAACGCCTTCGATAAATTCTTCGAAGATACGAATGTCTAACGCCGATGCGGCTGCACACTCGGGATGGAACTGAGTCCCGATTGCGAACCAGTCCATCATTTCGCTTTCGATCGCTTCGATCACGCCGTCGGGGCATTTTGCGGTCACGCGGAATCCCGGTGCGACTTCGTCAATCGCCATGTGGTGGCGGCTGCTGACACGAATTTCTCCGTCGCCGTAGACGCGGCCGACCAGCGAATCGCTGACAACATCCAGTGTATGGCGATGGTTCGGGTCTTGCGGGTCGAAGTGTGGAACGGCCGCAGGAAGATCTTCTTTCAAGTCGAGGAATAGATTACCGCCCTGTTGGACGTTAAGCAGTTGCATGCCGGTGCCAATGCCCAAGAATGGCAAGCGTCGTTCGGCGATCTCGTTCATCAGCATGCGATCCATCGATTCTCGAGTCGGATCAAGGGGGCGCACGCTCGGGTGCATCATGAATCCATCGTTGCGAGGGTCCAAATCGGCACCGCCGATCATCATGAAACCTTGCAAGTGGTCGAGTACGCGACCGACGGATTCGGCGTCATCCATTGGGGGAAGAATGACTGGAATTCCACCTGCCGCCGAAATCGACTGGAAATAGCCGGCAGCTAAGTAGCTGAACGCAGGCTTGTTGCGGTCAGCTTGGCGAAAGTCAGTGTTAAGTCCAATGATTGGCTTGCACGTCATCCGAAAGTTCCTCTTCGAATAGCGAAAACGGTTTATTCGATGCGAACTCGTCCCGCATCGGACACCGCCGGTGGACGTAATCAGATAAGAAGAGGTTTCACGGCATCGTTCGTTGGATCAACTTTCGCATTGCGATCGTTGCTGATCCACTGGTAACGCCAATCTATCCCGAGTCGGATATGCGTTTGCCGTATCGGCGGGTTGCATCTGAGAGTTCGTTCGAACGCGAATCCTGTTCCGCGTTTGCGACCCTTTGATCCGCTGACCCAAATCAACACTGGCAAACTCATTTTTCCCCTTCGTGGGAAATCCTTGCTCGGTCGTCCCTGCTCACTTTTCACTGCCGGTGATGTTGGGCGGACACGACGTTGTGCCCTCCGCGATGGCGAAAAAGTACTGAACTGGATGCGGAATTTGAAACACTATCTCTATCTTGTCACCCGCCGGTTTTGATAGCACTACAGGCAGTGATAGCGAGCGGCTTTGCTTGATAGCAAATTGACGGTTCTTGGGCCGGTTTCGGCGGTTGCCCGAGTTTGTATAACAGGGTGAACTAACCCGAACCCGCCGATTCAAGGCAATTCATTGCGTTTTCAAAGTGTAGTACTACAGTCAATCGGCGCGGTTATCCCGCAGGAAACTTGGTCAAGCGACGAGATCGAGTTCAAATTGCAACCGCTTTATCGGCGATTGAAACTGCCTGAAGGCCGGCTTGCCATGATGAGTGGCGTGGATTGCCGGAGGGTGTGGCCGACCGGAACCATGCCCAGCGGGCCAAGTATCGAAAGTGCCAATCACGCGATCGAAGCGGCGGGGATCGACCGAAAAACAATTGGATGCCTGATTCACGCGAGTGTGTGCAGGGATTTTCTTGAGCCCGCCACCGCGTCGCGCGTTCATCATGGCCTTGGCCTTTCGCCAGATTGCTGGGTCTATGATGTCTCCAACGCGTGCCTGGGACTGATCAACGGGGCGATTCAGATCGCAACGCTGATCCAAAGCGGTGCGATCCAAGCTGGGATCGTCGTGGGCACCGAGAACAGTCGTCCCTTGTTGCAGGGAACCATCGATGCACTCAATGCGGATCATTCGCTGACGCGAAAAAGTGTCAAACCCGCTTTCGCGTCGCTAACGATCGGCAGTGGAAGCTGCGCTTGGTTGTTGGCCCACGAAAGCATCGCCCGTGATGGTGGATCGCCAGTGGTCGCGGCTGTGGCTGAGGCGCGAACGCAATTTCACGACCTGTGCCGCAGTGATCAAGACACCGCGGGGGCTGAGATGCAGCCGCTGATGGATACCGATTCGGAAAAACTGATGGTCGAGGGAATTGCCACGGGGGTCGCCGGACTGGAAAAGTTGATCGCTGAAACGGGGTGGCAACGCGAGCAATTTGACCGAACCGTTTGTCACCAAGTCGGGGCACGGCATCGATCGGCAATGTTAGACGCGATGGGCTTGGACCCGGCAAAAGACAGCATCACGTTTCCTCAGTTGGGCAATACCGGCTCGGTAGCACTGCCCTTATCCGTTGCCTCGGCGGCCTTGCAGGGACACCTGTCGGTGAGCGATCGCGTCGCGATGCTGGGGATTGGATCAGGCATCAACAGCGTGATGATGGCCGCCCAGTGGCAAGGCACTCCCGTTGCCGGGAACCTGGCCCAAATCAGCCCCTCTGCGATAGGCACCTAACGAAACGTTGGTGTACCGGCTTCAGCCGGCTGTGCAGCCAAAATCGAGCAGAAAAGAATTTCGGTGTCACCCATCAAGGATCTCGCCGAAAAGTCAGAACGCCATCCACTGGCACTCGCAGGTCACTTTCAATTCGTGACGTACAAATCGGAGCTAAAAACTGCCGAGCTAGAAATTGACCGGTTGGGTTGTCTCGGTCCCAAGAGCCCGCTCGACCCGTTCCATCAAGCTGGCGGTGGAACCGACGGAGTCGTGTTCACGATTGGGGTTGGCGACAAACTCAGCCTTGCAGTGTTGGCAGGCCACGGTGCATCCCATTAGCGATGCACGGATTTGAACGCGACGACCACAGGTTGGACAAGATTGCGTGAAACGCATGTAGGAAGCCTGAACCATGATTCACTCCGTTGGAAAAGAAACTAAGCTCGCCACCTGACTGAAAAGCCTAGAAGGCAAGATGGTACCCCTAGTTTTGCTCTAAGGCAAGCAAGATCGCCTCAGTATTCTGTGAAAGTACATGTCTACCCCCATGTTGATGGCATTAAGATTTTCATCTTCTCGTGGCTGATTAGCTTAGCAGATTCTTTGCAGACATATACGCACGTGCACTGCATTGTCGGTTTGGGGCGTGGGGAGCGGCCGCAGCAGGGTGCTGCTGCAGTACCCACGCGTCGTGATGCGGTTGTCTGAGTTCTTTGGTTGATGGGGCTCTGTGTTGATGGGGCTCTGTGTGATGGGGCTCTGTGTGATGGGGCTCTGTGTGGTGGGGCTCTGTGTGGTGGGGCTCTGTGTGGTGGAATTTTGTGATGCATCGCCGCACGAGCGGCGTCCCAGGGCAACTGCCAGGGCAACCGTCCGGACCTGCCGGCTATCCACGTCCTGCTGCGATCCGGCGGGGAAAACCTCGCGGCGCTCGTCCCGTAGTCAGTATGACGCCGTACCAGGGAAAGCGGTTCGGAGGGTTGTGAGTATTTTCACATTGAAGTTCGCAGACCGGACTGACAGGCAGGCCTGGGTGACGAGCAGACCTGGGTGACGAACGGGGCGATTTGCCGTAGTCTAAGCGGTTCAATCGTCTTGCCGGTCCATCATCGAAATACGCTGGCAGGCAGGCCCAATCCTGTCCGCGCAAACGTGGGGTGGCGTTTCGATCGTCTGCCGTTTTGCAGCGCCCAGCTTGGTGTTTCCGCACAGACAAAGTCCTCACACATTCGCAGCGTATTTCCGGCACCTTTCTAGCTCTATTTCCGAACAAGCTTCGATTCAGGGATGCTCAAGCCACCTGGTTGTTGCTTGTTTGATCTCGATTCTCTCACAATTTCATGACCAAACGCATTCTATTTGTCTGTATGGGCAACATCTGTCGCTCACCCGCCGCCGAAGCCGTAATGAAAAGGTTTGCCGAAGAGTTCGGCGTCGACGTCGATGTGGATTCGGCGGGGACTCACGGATACCACGTCGGCGAGCAGGCGGACAGTCGCATGCAACTTGCGGCGGAAGCGCGGGGATACGAATTGATGAGCCGCGGCCGTCAGGTCACCAAGGACGACCTGGACGGCACGACGTTCGACTTGGTGTTGGCAATGGACCGAGAGAATTACGACGCGTTGCAAGCGATGGCGAAACAGCCGAATTCACACATCCGTATCTTTAGCGACTATCTGGGCGACGAGTGGCCCAACGATGTGCCTGACCCGTACTACGGCGAGCAAGAAGGCTTCGATGAAGTGTTGGACATGTTAGAAGAAGGTTGTCCGCTGATTCTGCAAACGTTGATGGGCGATGATATTTTTGCCGCTGATTTTGACGATGAAATGTAGATAGCGTTTGGTTTGCTTTCTCGTGAGGATGTTGCGAACGAGATAGCGCACGCGTTAGTCGGATGCGTCGACGACTTTCCCCCCGTCTTCGTTTTACAAGCGGGCCGATGCAGCAGAAATTTTCGACGCAAAGTCGGAAGGCCGATAGGAGTTTGTTTTGGACAATCGTGCGATCGCGGATGTGTTTGACGAGATGGCGGAACTGTTGGAGTTTCGCGGCGAGAACCCTTTTCGCATCCGCGCCTATCAAAACGGCGCTCGCGCGATTCGCGAGCTGGACGAATCGGTCGAATCAATCTTGGCCGACCAGTCACGTGACCTGAGTAAGGTTCCCGGTATCGGTAAGACATTGGTGGAGAAATCGCGAACGCTGGTGCAAACCGGTTCGCTGCCGCAGTTGATCCAGCTGCGTCAGGAAATCCCACAGGTGGTTATCCAGATGGCAAGGATTCCAGGGCTGGGAGCCAAGAAGGCGAGCAAACTGCAGAAAGAACTGGAGATCGAAACACTTGATGATTTACGTGCCGCGTGCGAATCCGGCGTCGTCGGCAAGCTGAAAGGTTTCGGCGCCAAAACGGAACAGTCGATCTTGGATGGTTTGGCAATCGCACAGCAGGCGCTGCAGCGCATCTACTGGTCCAAAGGAGATCAATTGGCAAGTGATATTGCCTTGCACATGGATGCGTGTGAAGGCATTACACAGATGCAATGGGCCGGCAGTTATCGCCGTGGAAAAGAAACGATTGGCGACCTGGACCTGTTGATCGTCGCGGATGATCGCGAAGCCGTGATGGACCACTTTGCTGCCCATCCTGACTGCTCGCAGGTCATCGCTCGAGGTGAGACCAAGATTTCGATTCGAGTCAAAAAGGCGTTTCAAGTCGATTTACGCTTGGTAGAACCTCATCAATTCGGCGCGGCGCTGCAGTACTTTACCGGATCGCAGGCGCACAATATTCACACCCGGCGGCTCGCAAAGGAACAGGGGCTGAAGATCAACGAGTACGGCGTCTTTCGCATCGACGACGAATCGCAGGTCGCCGGCGAGACAGAAGAGGATGTGTATGCGTCCATTGGGTTGCCATGGATCCCGCCGGAGCTCCGCGAGGATCGCAACGAGTTCGATTGGGCCGCCAAGTCAAAGTTGCCGAAGCTGGTCGAGCTGGGCGATATCCGCGGCGACTTGCATATGCACACCACGGCGACCGACGGGACCGCAACGATTCGGGAAATGGCCGACGCGGCAATTGACCGAGGGATGTCTTACATAGCGATTACCGATCACAGCCAACGCGTTTCCATGGCATCGGGGCTTGACCCAAAACGCTTGCGTCAGCAGTGGGATGAAATCGATAAAGTCCGCTCCGAATACGAGGGTCGGCTGACGATTCTGAAAGGGATCGAGTGTGACATCTTGGAGAAAGGCGGGATGGATCTGCCGGACGATGTCCTGGCAGAAGCGGATTGGGTCTTGGCCAGCGTGCACTATGGGCAGAAACAACCTCGCGAACAGATCACCAGTCGGATCCTTGGCGCAATCCATCATCCGTCGGTGACCTGCATTGCGCATCCGACCGGTCGACTGATCAATCGACGGCCGCCGTACGAGGTGGATATGGAAGCGGTGATGAAGGCGGCCAAGGCGACCGGGACTTTGCTGGAACTGAATGCGAATCCAGCGCGGCTTGACTTGAACGACTTGCATCTGGCAGCGGCCAAGAAGCTGGGGATCCCGATCGTTGTCAGCACAGATGCTCACGCGATCGATGGAATGGACGTAATGCGATTCGGTATCGTCCAGGCCCGTCGCGGGGGACTCACCGCTAAGGACATCGCCAATACGCGAGACTGGGACGCGATGCGAAAACTAATGGGCAAGCGGGCCTGATCCATTTCGGTCGGCCACCCGGCATCGCGGTGTTTTCCCATTGGCAATTCATGCCGGGCTGGCTTGCCGCTGCGCATGCGACGATCCATGCTGAACACAAAGCGAGTCCGCAAGTTGCTGGATCGATCCGCCGGCTGCGTAAGAAAACGTGATGTCGATCGTTTGACCGCAATCGACATGGGTCGGTGTCTCAATCGGTAAGACTAGGCATTGATTCGGCCACGTCACTGCGTTTTGCTTGGCCAGATCCACCGTGATCACGTTCTGAGTGACAAAACGAACCGCGTTCAGTGTTCCCGCTTGATTGATCACTACAGGCTCATCGGACCGGAAGTGCTGAGGGATACGCTCGTCGTAAGCAAACGTCGCATAGGGTGAGAGTGCCGATAGTTCTTGGGTGCGAGGTTGTTCGACCAGCGGCGCCTGAAACAATGGGACAGGAGCGTGGTAGCCGGCGAAATCGAAAGACTGTTCAACAGGTTGGCACATCAAGATGGATGCTTCGGGCAGGAATTTTGGCAATGTGCTGCCAAACGATCGCACGTAGTTTTGCTTGAATGCGTCGATGACTTCGGTTTGCTTTTCGCGCAGCAGTGCGACGTGCAGCATTTCACAAACGACGACATCCACTGGAATGTCAGGGATGTACTGAGTCGCATCGGCTTGAACGACTTCGATCTGATCTTGCAATCCGTTCTCGCGAACCAGCCGACGCGCACACTGGACAAGTTCCGGATTGCGTTCCACGCATGTCACGTTCGCGCCCATCCTGGCTGCGAACGATGAAAGGATGCCGGTGCCGCCACCGAGTTCGACCACGTGCATGCCGCACCGCACGGACGATTCGATGGCGCTTCGGAAGGCGCCGACACGGTCTTCATCCTGCAGCATGTTGTAATGATATTGCAGTGGGATGAATTGACCGAGCAAGTTCTGATCGTTGATCGACTGTTCTGGCGTGGATTTGCGCACGAAGAGGCCCGGGGCTATCGAGAATGAATGGACGCCGGATCGTAGGGAATGGGCAGCCATCGCTTCAACCCGAATCCACGGTTGTTGACTGATGCCAGGTCGCTCTTGAATCGGGTAAATCAACACAATCCGGTTCGAAGCTGCTGAAACGCGAGATTCAGGATCGCGTGGTTCTGGCGAGTCGAGAGCTGCCTTGTGCCGTTCGTCGCGCAACGTCAAGCACGTTGCTATAGGTCGAGAACTCGGTCCATCTGCTGTGCGACGTCCAGCAATCTCGCTCGGTCACCGCCGCGGACTTCAGCGGTCGCCCAGCCGGAATAGTCGAGTTTCGCCAACTGTTCTCGGACTTTGTCCCATTCGATACTGCCTTCGCCCAATGGCATCGCAAACCCTTTTCGCATGCCTTCCTTCATGGCGATATCTAGATCGTATTCTTTGATATCCAGTTTCTTTGCGCGATGACCGATCACTTCCAGCCAATGTTGTGGCCAGCCCCAGCGGACCACGTTTCCTACATCGAAGTAGATGCCGACCATCGGGCTGTCGATTTCGTCGATGAATCGAGCCATTCCGATCGGTTCGATCAGGTGACTCGCCCAGACGTTTTCACACAGAATCATCACTTGCTGTTTTTCGGCGTGGTCAGCAGCCCGCCGAACGATGTCTTGCGTCGCCTTGTAGTTTTCTAGATAGCTGACCGTGTCGGCTTTGTAAGTGACCACATGCAACACGCTGGTGGCACCAAGAAATTTCGCCTGATCAATCGCTTCGATCAGCGTCGGATTGTTGGAATGGACGCATCCGTGAATCGGCAAGCCAGTTTTTTCGCTTGCTCGCGCATACGATTGCACCAACTCGCGATTCTCGGGACCGAGAGCGATTCGCGTTTCGACACCGTCAAAACCACAATCTTGAATCTGCCGGAACTTTTCTTCGACGCTAATTTTGTCCGACGCCATATGCAGTTTGACCGCTTTTTTGATCTTTCCGGTAAACTCGCCGGCGGCCAGTGGTGTGCGGCCGGCAAGAGCGCACGATCCGGCAGCAGTAGCGGCAGATGTTAAGAATCTTCTTCGATCCATAGTTAGCTCTCGTGTTCGTCTTGAAGTTATTTATCAGCGGCGGGACCAGACCCACTATACAATAGCGTCGGCGTGTGATCCGTTGTGATCAGCAGGAGTGATGTTTGTCAAAGATGAATGCGATTTTTCAATCTTATCTTGAGCCGTTTGCCGGCTACGAACCTTTACCGCAGCGGATCGGTCACGTGTTCGCTGCGTT
Source organism: uncultured Pirellulaceae bacterium (assembly GCA_963975425.1). Lineage (GTDB taxonomy): Bacteria > Planctomycetota > Planctomycetia > Pirellulales > Pirellulaceae > CAXBGS01. The sequence goes on along the minus strand of CAXBGS010000013.1, from coordinate 174,400 downwards.
GCCGGATGAAGTTGCTCGTGATTTTCTAGACGATCCTAGGTTCCAAATCACCATCGATAACTTTGAGCCGGGAAAGGGTTGGACGTTATTGATGGACTTGCCATGTCCTACCGGCGCGGGAAGCCGGTGCGTGGTGTTGAAGCGAAAATTGGCCGAGGCCGATGAGGACTTTGCGCTGTACGTGATCGCGCACGAGTTGGCACACGCCTATCTGCGTAACGGCGGATGGGGCGAAATCACGGATCGCGAAGAGGCTGCCGATGCGTTGGCGGCTAGTTGGGGATTCGTGCGTCCGAATCGTCAATGGCGACAAAACTTTCGCCTGCCCGAATTCAACTAGGCATTGTCTCGCTCTCGACTTAGCGTCGCAATTCGGAAAGTTGAGAGGTGTAAGCCGTAGGCGTCAAGCAGCGCGAGCGTTCCGGTCGCCTACGCGGCGACTCACAATGCGGCGACTCACATGCGGCGACTCGCAATGATGAGCACCGACTAGCTCATTGCCAGTACGTTTCGCATCCATTGGCACATTTGGGTGAGATGTTCTTCATCGCCACCGGTAACTTCCGCCGTTGCCCAACCATGAAAACCGATTTTCGATAGTTCGTTGCGTACGTTGCGCCAGTGCACCTCGCCGCCATCCGTCCCGGTCACACCCGGTCGCTTTCTTGGCGGGTCGCCGAACGTTGCGTGGCCTCGATCTTTGATGTCCATCTTGGCGATCCGCTTACCCAGCACACGCGCCCAGTGTTCTGCGCTCTGTTCGGTCCAGGTGATCGTGTTTCCGGTGTCGTAGTAGGCGCCGACCAAGCCTGAATCTAACGAGTCGATGAAACGAGCCATTTCCTCAGCCGTCTTCAGGAAGCTTGCGCGAACGTTTTCGATCAACAGTCGTACTTGAAGTTTGTCGGCGAGTGGCAGATGGACGCGGACGATTTCTTGCGCGGCTGCAAAGTTTTCATCGTACGATTTCTCAGGGTCTTCTCGGGCAATCACCAAGACCGCGTCACCGCCGATGGCTTTGCACATGCGCAGAGGCGCTTCGTAATCGTCGCTGGTCCCATGCGTCAAACCGTGCAGAACGATTCCTGTTTTCTCGGCGGCACGCATCCATTCGTCAATGTCATCGGAATCACGCATCGAGAGTTCGACTCCATCGAATCCTGCACGCTTCACGATCGAGATTTTCTCGCTGGGGGAAAATTCGCCGCGAATCATGTGGCTCTTGACGGCCAATTGACAGGGGACGATTTGATCTGCTGTTTCGTTCGTGGTCTCTGCAGCGGCGGTGGCCAGCGGGGTTGAAACCACCGCGACCGGCGTGAGTGAAGCGATTGCGGCTGTCTTTAGGAAGCTGCGACGCGTCTGGTCAGTCGGTACTGCTGGTGGTGCCGGAATCGCGGACCGCCGGGGGCGTTGGTAGGTCATCGGATGCAGTGCTAGAAGGAAATTTCGGTTCTGACTTAGCTCGCAAGATCACTGTATCATCAATCACCGAGAGCGAATCGAATTTTTCGAGTTTCGGTTTCATGCGTGGATGCTTGTTGATCTCTGTTGCCAAATTCTTTCCGGCAAGTGCATCGAGCACGATTGGAGGAGCCTGCTTGCCTTTGATCGCCGCGTCCTTGACTGTGACAATCAACTGGCTGTCACGCAGCTGGACGTCAAAGGTGGCAGACGCGTTGAAGTACCGCCCCTCGCCGCCGGGAATTTTATCCAGCGGCATGCTGACTTCGCCTCCGACTTGACCGTCTTGAATCGTCACGAAGACCTTGCCGCGGAGTTCGGGGCTGCGGCTGACCAGCGCGTTGATGTCGCGAGCGGAGAGGACCAGGTCACCTGGTCGCGGGGGCGACGTGTCGACGACTGCGTCGACTTGGCGAGTTGGTTCGCTCTCCGAACCGTCACCCGCGGTTGCGTTGTCGCCCAAGCTATCCGAGGTGTCGTCTTGCGCGGGCGGCGCGGCAGATTCAGCCGATTGTATTCCCTGCTGGTCGATGATCTGATTCAGGCGTTGCTGCAGAAGCCGCAGTTCTTCGTCAGAGTATTCGACTTTGGGGATTTCCGCAGCCGTCTCGGCGGTGTACTGCCGGACTTGTCCGGTCATGAATCGATAGGCGATCAACCCTGTCGCCGCCGTCACGATCAAGATCGCGATCACCGATGCCAAGCATCCCCAGAGGTAGCAACCTCGCCGTTTCTCGGTCGGTGCGTCGGGGACGCGAGGCTCGGGTTGCTGGCCGGCGGTGTCAATCACGGTGGCGAAAGTCTCTTTTCGCGTCTTCGACAACGGCGTGGGTTAACGCCCGATCAGCGAACTTGAATGCGAGCGTCAGCGAACTTGAGCGCGAGCGTCAGCGAACATAAGCGTCGGATCAGCCGACGCTCCACTTGTCGTTGAACCATTCGACACGATCGGCGCGGCGAGGATTGTACTTCGTCGTCGAGCTAAACTTTCGAGTCTTCAAGAAAGCGAGAAACGCGGCGCCAGGGACTTCGGCGTGTTGAGCGATGATGTCGACGTGTTCGCTTTCCGGTTTCCAGTCGTACAAAATCTTGTTGTCAGATTCGAACTTTTCGTCCAGGTATTCCGCGTCGGTGCTGCTGCAGACGACGAAATCGCATTCCTTTTTGCACAGGAAATTCAGCAGTTTCGACGCCAGGGCTCGCGTTTCGACGAGGTCGCCGCCTCGCGTGGTCGACGCGATGTTCCAGATGCTGACGAATCCATTCTCGTCTTGATCATCGGGAGAGATTTTAAATTCAATGACTTCCGCTTCAGTGGCCGCCATGGATGATTCCTATTCGATATCAAAGTGTGATCGGAGCAATAATAGGCAGGGGTCGGCGCTGTTCTCGGCGACCGGTCTTATGCCAAATCAATCCACTATTTGAGCGGATTTTCGCCATTTAGGCTAGGGCTGCCAGGAAGTGATGTTTTCGAGCAATGGTTGGGGAGGCATCGACGCGCGGCGGAGCTTTGACCGTTTCGATTTTTTCCCTCTCGTCGATGAGGGCCAGAGGCGTCGCCCGTCCCTGTGATCAGCAATCAGGGATGTGACCCGCAAGCAAAAATCGCAAGGAGCGAGCTGGCGTGAGGTGAGCTGCGAGCTGGCGTGAGGTGAGCTGCGAGCGGGTTGAGGTGTGGTGTTTTGCGCTAGCCGTTTCTTCCCGATTCTCGACCCAATTCGATTTGTCGCTGCCGCTCGGCGAATCTGCGTTTCTGATCTTCGGTCAATTGGTCGACGCAATTGGGGCAATGCACGCCATTTCGGAAATCTGGGTGTTGCTGTTGCTCGGCCGTGACCGGCCATCCGCAGCCAAAGCACATGACGTGTTCGCCGACATCGAGCCCGTGTCCCACCGAGACACGTTGATCGAAGACAAAGCAATCGCCATTCCAGCGAGATTCCTCTTTGGGGACGCGTTCGAGGTATTTCAGAATTCCACCGCGAAGGTGAAAAACTTGATCGAATCCTCGCTGTTTCAGCAGCGCCGTCGACTTCTCGCACCGGATTCCTCCGGTGCAAAACATGGCGACCTTCTTGTGTCGGTTGGGATCGAGCTTCTCTTCGACAAACTTAGGGAACTCGCGAAACGAATGTGTCTGAGGGCTGATGGCGCCTTCGAAGGTTCCAATCGCCACCTCGTAGTCGTTTCGGGTGTCGATCAGTGTGACATCGGGATCTGAAATCAGTTCGTTCCAGTCTTCCGGATCGACATAGGTGCCGACCGAATCGTTCGGATCAATGCCGTCGACTCCCATCGTCACGATCTCGCGTTTCAGACGCACGCGACTGCGTTTGAATGGCATCTGATCGCACTGCGACTCTTTGACTTCCAGATCCGCCAGCAGCGGATCTTGCCGAAGCGACGCGATCAGCGCATCGATACTCTGTCGAGACCCAGCGACGGTCCCGTTGACGCCCTCGGGAGCCAGCAGCAAGGTCCCATAGACACCCAGTTCATTCATCTCGTCCTGCAGCGGTTGGCGTCGATCGACGTAGTCCGGCAGCGGTACGAAACGATAGAGGGCCGCAACGACGATTGAATCGAGGGGCTGATTCATGGAATCCTCGATGGATTGACTTGCGTGTTTTGGCAAGCAGTGTGGCTTGGCAAGCAGTGTGGCTTGGCAAGCAGCGCACGCCTTTCTTTTAACAAGCCGGTGTCACTGAACACGCCGGGGTGACCGTAATCAAAGAAATCGATTGATTCGAAAACGCCCGGCGCGGCGACGCGGAAGTCGACCTACAGCAGCATCCGCAGTGCGGCCATTGCCGCATCGTAGTCCGGTTCTTCGGTGACTTCGGCAACAATCTCTTTGTACGCGACGTTTCCTTCGGCGTCCAAGATCACGACGGCACGCGTCAGCAATTTTAGTTCGTCGATCGTCAATCCGTAATCGGTGCCAAATGCATGAGTTTGGTAGTCGCTCGCGGTACGCATCGAGACATCTTCGGCACCACAGAAACGAGCTTGCGCGAACGGCAAGTCACGGCTGACGGTCACCGCGTTGATCTTGTCGCCGAGCGTTCCCAGATCCTGATTAAAGCGTTTGGTTTGGATCGCACAGGTGGGCGTGTCCAAACTGGGGACCACGCTGATGATGCTTGGCTTGCCTTTTAGATCGTCCAGAGTCAACTCTTGCAGTCCGGCGTCCGCGTAAATCAGCGAGAACGGTGGCGCTGGCGACCCGACGGCTAAGTCTTCGCCCAACAAAGTCATTGGATTACCTTTGAACGTGATTACACCCGTGCGGCCCATGTTCCTGTCTCCCGTATCGTAAAGATGTTAAAGTATCGCGAATGCCATGCTGGTCCGGCACAGAAAGTATGGGCCGAGAGACTTCTAACGTGAATGGGTGGACGAAATAATGCGATGCGTCGCGAGACTGTTGGTTTGGATCGTTGCGATGGTCGGCCTCGCCGATTGCATGGACGCAGCCGAGGGATCTCGGTTTGCGCATACCGATAGCGATGCCCGATATTTGCACCACATCGATTTATACGACGCTGACAATCGAAAGATCACCGCCGATTCGGATCAACCGTATTCGTCGGTCAAAACGTGTGGCCGGTGTCACGATTACGAAACCATTTCACACGGGTGGCACTTCAACGCCTTTCAAAGTGGTTCCATCGATGGTCGCGAAGGCGAACCGTGGATTTGGACCGACGCCCGCACCGGGACTCAGTTGCCGCTGTCATACCGGGATTGGGCGCAGGCTTACGATCCAAAAGAAGTCGGCATCACCGCTTGGCAGATGACCCATCAATTCGGCGGCCGAATTCCTGGCGGTGGTATGGCCGTCCAGCCGAGTGGCGACGGAAAAGACGCGATCGATCCGCCCAGTTCGGACGACGAGGGGCAAGCCGGTGCCGACCAGGAGGCCGGTGAAGAAGACACAGGTAAACCAGACACGCCGGCCGAGCGCTGGGCCTTTTCGGGGTCGCTGGAAATCGACTGCATGGTTTGTCATGCGGTCAGCGGTGCGTACGACTTTAATGTGCGTCGCGAACAGATCGAAAAAGAAAATTTTGCCTGGGCTGCGACCGCCGCGTTGCGACTGGCGTCAGTTGACGGTGACGTTTCTCGAATCAAAGACGGATCGGATCCCGAGGACGAATCGGTCAAAGCGAAATTGCCCAAGGTGGCCTATGACGCTTCGAGATTCGCTGGTGATGGTACCGTCTTTATGGACTTGATTCGCCATCCCGAGAGCAATGCTTGCTACCAGTGTCACAGTAATCGCGTGGTCACCGGCGAAGGAGTTCAGCCCCGCTGGATCCATGACGAAGATGTTCATTTGCGTGCCGGGATGCAGTGCAGTGATTGCCATCGCAACGGCATCGATCACCACATCGTGCGAGGGTTTTCCGGCGAAGAAAATCCAAGCGGGCACGCGGTGGAAACGCTTTCTTGCGCTGGCTGCCACTTGGGGGCCGGTCACGATGGCGGCCATGGCGGCGGTGATGGCACCCAGACGCACGCTGACACCCAGGCGCACGCTGACACCCAGGCGCACGCTGACATCATGGCCCGAGCCGGACGACTCGGCTCGCCCAAACCATTGCATGCAGGGTTGCCCCCGGTTCACTTCGAAAAACTGTCGTGTACCGCATGCCACGGCGGACCCTTGCCGCGGGATGAAACGGTGCGAATCATGACTTCCCTGGCACACGGACTGGGGTCGAAAGAGCATCGAACGGGTTTTGAATTGCCGGCAATCATGGGACCGGTTTTTAAGAAGGGCGGCGATGGTCGTGTGTATCCACAACGGGCCATGTGGCCGGCATTCTGGGGCGTCAAGGATGGCGACAAAATCGATCCGCTGCCGCCCGAACAAGTTTACGATTTGACCAGGCGCGCGCTCCGCGTCCGCAAAGACTTTGTCGACGAACTGCTGCAGCCAAAGTTAAGCAGCACGGAGATGAAGGAGGTTCTTGGCGAGGACCGTGCGAGGACAAAAGAAGACGAATGGACGGACAAAGAGGCCGCAAAGGTCGCTCAAATGCAAACGGCAAAAGGACGCGAACAGTTCGATGAAAAAGTCGATGCGGCGCTGGCTGCCATCGAAGAAGAATTGGGTGTCGAATCGGCTGTCTATGTTTCATCGGGTACGGTTTACGGACGCGGCGAAGAAGAAGGCACGCTTGAAAAGATCAAAACAGCGGACCATCAGGCGACCGACATGGTCACGTGGCCAATTGCGCACAATGTGCGTCCCGCGGGATGGTCGATCGGTATCGCGGGATGCACGGAATGTCACAACGACAATGCGATGATTTTTTCGACAACCGTCGCCGCCACGGGACCAGGTCCGGACGACGGAGACCCGGTTTCGATGGCGCAGCTGCAAGGAATCGATCCTGACCAGAGGCTCGCTTGGAATCAATTGTTCAGCGGGCGAGCCACATTCAAGTATGTGATCGCGACGTCATTGGCCGTGCTTTGTGTCACGCTGTTGATCGGCTTGGGCGCGACGATCGGACGCCTGACCGGCGGGCGGCAGGCCGCTTAATGCGATGTGAACCATTCAGACTGACGCGGTCCAGCTTGCCCGCGACAAGCCATTGGCGATGCCACATTGACTGGCCGATGCTGTTGGAATCGACCGATGCGATTCCCTGTGGTTGAAACTCAATTTCGTGACAAGCCATCAATCAATTAATTCATGACAAACGTACTGCACACCCTGTTCTTGATCACCATCTTGCTGGTCGTCCTGTTGTTGACCGCGACGGCCGTCCCGTCATTGCAGGGGCAACCGCTTGGTGGAATCGCGTTGTTGGTCCATATGATGGCCAGTGGCGTGTTGGTGTTCGCGCTGCCCATCTATGGGATCGTTTTTCTTTGGCGCCACATCGACGTTCGTGTCGCCAGCGCGATGCAGCGGACCGGGTTTTGGCTTGTTTTGGTGACCGGGCTCGCAACAACGGCCACAGTGTTCGCGTGCATGTTGCCCATTGCATCGACTGAAACGATGCACGAGTTAATCCGCTGGCACGGCTATGCCGGGTTCGCCATGGTGCCCGCCGTGGCGCTGTTGGTTTGGGGCGTTTCGCGGTCGCGTCGCATCAAGTCGATTCGGTCTGCGACACCTGGGTGAAGCCACGTCGCCTTTCGTCCGGCAGGTTGATCAAACGTCACCCGCATCAATGCAGCACTTAATGCATCGGCAGCTTGTTCGAATGTGCCTGGCACGCCTTCGACGGCGGGGCTGATGCGAGTCGCCAATTGACATGCTTGGATATCCGCATCAAATTCCGTTCGGTACGCAACGACGCGCAAGATCAACAGCGTCAACAGGATGCCGACGACACTGCCAAGAATCATTGCCCACTCATTCTCGCCGCCCACCTTGGTCAGCGCCGCACCCGCCGCCCAAGCCGGCAACACCGAAAGCATTCGGATCGGAACATGCTTACGCCGCAAGTGTGCCGATTCGTGCAGGATGACCATTGCGATTTGGTCTCTCGGCAATTCGTCGAGAAGCCGATCCGATAGCAGCAGGCTACGCATTGACGGCACAAATCCGGCAACCATGGCATTGAATGCGCGTCGGTCGGTGTCCCAGCGGACAGGCTTGGTGCCTCGCACGCCCGCCGCGTGCAGCAAGCTTATGATCCAGGCCCGATCGTTGTCCTCAATCGGCACGGTCTTGAACAGATGTCGCACCAGCCACGGCAACCCCATCGTGACGAACAATGCGATCGTTCCGATGGTCACATATTGCGCGACCGCCTCGGAAACCGGCAGTAAAGAAACAAGGTCACTGAAGCCCAGCAAGATCAGGACGGGGATGACCAACCAGGCCAGTGAGCTGCGAAACGCAATGCTGACGCTGTGCAAATAGTTTGACAATGTTTTGTCGGTGTATCCCAGCAAAGCTCCGTAATAATGTTCGGCAGACCAAGTCGAGAACGCGATCACGATTCCGGGCGCCAACAACACGAGCGACTGCAGGAACATCGAATCGGACATGTAGGGCAATTCGTCGATTGCGCGACTGAGACCGAAACCGGCCAAGCACATCACGACAACGCCCAGCCCGAGCCAGCGAAAAACGCTAAGCTGTTTTTCTAGCCAGCCGGCTGCGGCAAGCGGGTCGATTTCGCCAGCCGCGACGTATCGGCTGATCATTCGGGCACCAACGTGGCTAAGAATTGTCCAGCCGGCGATCATCCCCATTGTCGCCAAGGCTGCTCGGGTAATGTCCGCTTCCATTTCGGTTGCAGGCAGTGAGCCGCAGCTAAGCGAAACGATGACGAGCAAGAAGTAATAGAGATTCAAGACATTGGCTCGTCGGTGATGCGCAAGTCGCGGGGCCGACGGACTGGCTCCGGCTCGCGTGTTGATCGTTTGGAAACCCGCAGTTTACTGTACGAATGGAATGATGCTTGGGCAATCGAACGCGATCTCGGCAGTGGGGCGATTTGGTGGACGATTTGTGAGGGTCGTGACGAACATTCAAACTTTTCCGAGTGCCCCGATTCCGCCTCGCCGCTCGAAATCAGTAGGGTCATATCGGTACGACTCTGCTATAATCGAAGCGCTGGCCTGCGAATTGCTTTCCAGTCCCACCACGGCGACTCCTCCGCCATCGCCCACCTTGGCCCTCGCCATCCCACCCACCCGCCAAAAAGTCGTACTTCGGATGAGAAAACCGTTGCTGTTTGCCTGCTGCTTGGCCTTGGTCAGCTCGATTTGCGAACTGGATATCGGCATTGCTGCGGCCAAGGCGCCGAACGATGAATCGACATCGGCAAAGACTGAGTTCTTTGAACGGCGGATCCGCCCGTTGCTGGTTCAGCACTGCTATGAATGTCACAGCGAAGAAAGTGGCGAACAGCAAGGCGGTCTGTTGTTGGACCGGGAATCGGGGTGGATCGACGGCGGCGAAATGGGAAAAGCTGTTTTGCCCGGTGAGCTGGCCGGTTCGCTATTGATCACCGCGATTCGTTACGACGATGACGAATTGCAAATGCCGCCTGATGGACCACTGGACCCGGAAGTCATCAAGACGTTCGAAAAGTGGATTGAGATGGGGGCGCCCGGTCCGGCAGAGGATCTCGGGGAGTCCGAATTTTCGCGATTGGGCGATCAAGACTATCTGTTCGGCAAAGCGGAAGAGCACTGGGCGTTCCAGCCGGTCCGGCGCTCGATCCCACCGGTCGCCGCCGACGATCGTTGGAACACGCACGCGATCGATCAATTCATTTATAGCCGGTTAGATCAGGAAGGCCTTTCGCCATCAACGGCGGCGCCACCGGAAACGATTGTGCGTCGCTTGTACTTTGGGTTGACGGGCTTGCCGCCGACGTACCAACAAGTTCAAGCGTTTGTTCATCGATACGAGAAAGATCCCGATGCGACGGTTCGCGAACAAGCCGGCCGGCTGATCAATTCGCCTGGATTCGGTCAGCACGTCGGACGTATGTGGTTGGATGTTGCTCGTTACGCCGATACCGACAGTGCGTACCGGCCGGATACCAAGTCGCCTTACTATTTTCCTTTCGCGTTCACCTATCGCGACTACGTCATCGATGCATTCAACGCGGACAAGCCGTTTGATGTTTTCGTTCGCGAACAGTTGGCCGCTGATCTGATGGGATATTCCAGCGCCGACCCCGAAATCGCGGCACTTGGGTTTCTGGGGATCGCGCCCCATGCGAACCGTTCCCAAGCCGAATCGATGGACGATTGGATCGATGTCACATCTCGCGGATTGATGGGCGTTTCGGTTGCATGTGCCCGGTGCCACGATCACAAGTTCGAACCAATTCCGACGGCGGACTATTATTCGCTGCGCGGCGTCTTTGCATCGATGCAGAGATTCAACTCGCTTGACGAAAAACGTCATCCAGTGGTGCAAAACTATCAGCCAACCGACGCTGAGATTGCCGACTATCAAGCGAAACGGGCTGCAATCGACAAAAAGATTGCCGACGCCGAGGGCAAGATGTCCAATAACAATCGACGATCGATCGCCGGTCGCATTCGGGATACGGAACTGGCCGAGTTGCTGACGTTTCATCCTGGGGCTCCTGCGAGAGCGATGATTGTTCGCGATACGCCGAAACCGGCACGCTCTTTCGTGTTGATTCGCGGTGATGCAAATGCGCGAGGCGAAGAAGTGCCTCGCCGGTTCCTCAAAGTGCTTGATCCGGACCAGCCCGAGTTTTCTGACCAATCAAGCGGTCGGCTTGAGTTGGCCGAAAAAATCACACACCCGGACAATCCGTTGACGGCACGCTTGATCGTCAATCGCATCTGGGGATTATTGATCGGATCGCATCTTGTCGACACGCCATCGGACCTGGGACTGCAAGGCTCACCGCCGAGTCACCCAGAGCTGCTTGATTGGTTGGCCGATGACTTCGTCACACACGGTTGGTCGATCAAACGCTTGGCAAAACAAATCGTCTGTTCGCAAACGTTTTTGCAGTCGAGTGACCACCGTGATCAAGCCGCCGAAATCGACCCACAGAACCGACTGTTGTGGCGGGCCAACCGCAAACACCTGACGATCGAAATGCTGCGTGACAGTATTCTGGCCGTCTCGGGGCAAATGGATCCGACCCCCGGCGGTCGATCTGAACCGTTTTGGGGCGACGACTACACGCGGCGTCGCGCGATCTATGGATTCATCAATCGCTTTAATCTTGATCCGACGTTACGCGCGTTCGATTTTCCGACACCGATGCAATCGCAGCCTGCTCGGGGCGAAAGTATCGTTGCTCAGCAATCATTGTTCACACTGAATTCGCAGTTTGTTGTCGAGCAAACCAAGGCATTGACGGACACAACGGCTTTTCAGGCATTGCCAACGGATGAGCAGAAAATCGAGCATCTGTTTACGGCGATCCTTCAGCGCGAACCGGCAGTTGCCGAAGTGAATCGGATTGCGAAGTTTATCGAGTTTCAGGCACGTTTTGATCCGAGTGATGATCGGAACGCTCGTTTCCTGATTTCGCCCTGGCCGTTGATTGCGCAGTCGTTGCTGATGTGTAACGAATTTCAATACATCGACTGATTGGATTTGGATTTAATAATGACGATGCCATTTTCTCGCCGCGAGTTGCTGCAATCGACCACAATGGGGTCGGTTGCTTTGGCAGGCCTGTTGGGCCAAAGCGGTCAGTCGTTGGGCGCAAGCCTGGCGGATGAATCACCGCTGGCCGCCCGCGAGCCGCATTTTCCTGCCAAGGCAAAGCGGGTGATTCATCTATTCATGAACGGAGGCCCGTCGCAGGTCGATACGTTCGATCCCAAACCAGAATTGAATCGACTGGATGGGAAACCGTTGCCGGACAGCATCAAGTCGCAGCTTCAACCGGTCCAACGTAAGCGCGCAGGCAACGTGTTTGGATCGCCGTTCAAGTTTAAAAAGCACGGCAATAGTGGGCTAGAGATTAGCGATCTGTTTCCCAATGTTGCCAAACATGCTGATGACCTCTGCGTCATCCGGTCGATGCAAGGCGAAATCGCCAATCATAGTCCTGGGCTGTTGCTGACCAACTGTGGGCACTCGACGCTGCCGCGTCCGAGCTTGGGTTCGTGGATGTTGTATGGACTGGGCAACGAAAGCGATGAATTGCCCGGCTTTGTCGTCTTGTGCCCACGAGGGTTGCCGACCGCACAGTCGCGCAACTGGACCAGCGCGTTCTTGCCGGGGGTCTATCAGGGCACGCATATCGATATCGAAAGCCGCGGTACGGACATCATCCCCAACTTGACACGAAACGACGTGCGAGCCGGGACACAGCGTCAACAAGTCGCCCTGACCCAGTTTTTGAATCGTCGACACCAAATCAGTCGCGAAGAAGACGGGCGACTGGAAAGTCGAATTCACACCATGGAACTTGCTTTTCGAATGCAAAGCGCCGGCACGGACGCGTTTGATTTGAATCAAGAACCCGCGCACATCCGCCAGATGTACGGCGATAGTGTTCAGGGAAGAAATCTGCTGGTCGCGCGGCGATTGTCCGAACGAGGCGTTCGGTATGTACAGTGCTATCACGGCGGCGGACAGCCTTGGGACAGTCACGGTTCGATTGTGAAGAACCACACTCGCCTTTGTGAAGAATCCGACCAGCCCATTGCCGCGTTGTTGACAGACCTGAAACAACGAGGAATGCTTAAGGACACACTCGTCATCTGGGGCGGCGAGATGGGGCGGACGCCGACGGTTCAACAAGTGAAGAACCCGGCAACCGTCGGACGCGATCACCACATCGATGGCTATACCATTTGGATGGCTGGTGGCGGCTTCCGCGGTGGTATGGCATACGGATCGACCGATGACTTGGCGATGTCCGTCGTGGAGAACAAGGTCGAAATCCACGATCTGCACGCCACGATTCTTCACCAAATGGGTTTCGACCATAAACGTTTGACGTATCGGTTTTCGGGTCGAGATTTCCGGTTGACCGATGTCCATGGCCGCGTGATTGATTCAATTATCTAGGTTCGCAGGTATTCATTTGTATATAAAACAACTCTTGGCGTGCGCACTGTTGTTCGCGGCGGCAACTTCGGCGCCCTGTGTGGCACAAGAAGCAACGACGGCCACTAAAGCAAAGAAAAAGAAACCGGCGGCACCCTTTGCATGGGTTAATCCACTGCGAAAGGACCACCACGCGGCGCTACGACATTCGACGTTTCGCAGTCCATCGATGGATGTCGATGTTGGGTACTGCATCTTGTTGCCGCCTGGTTATGAAAGTTCGGATGCGTCGAAACGTTTCCCGGTCGTGTACTACTTGCACGGCGGTCGGCCGGGCAGCGAATCAAAGAGTACGAATCTAGCCAAGTTCATTCACGAATCGATGCAAGGTGACAACGCAATTGCCGAGTCGATCTATGTGTTTGTCAACGGCGGTCCGGTCAGTCATTACAACATGCCCGATCGTCCCGAGGCCCAGGGGGCCGACGTGTTCATCAAAGAATTGATCCCGCATGTTGACGCCACCTATCGTACGATTGCAAATCGGAAGGCGCGCGGCATCGAAGGTTTCTCCCAAGGCGGTCGCGGCACGATGCGGTTGTCCCTTCGGTATCCTGAATTGTTCAGCAGTGCGGCACCCGGCGGTGGTGGCTACGAGTCTGAACGGAGGATCAGCGAATCGGGCGGTTACGAAAGCGAAACGCTAAAGTTCGCTGAGGGTGACAACGTTTACGACTTGGCCAGACGTTACGCCGATGGCGATCATCCACCGGTGAACTGGTTGATCTATGTCGGAACCAAAGGGTTCAACTACGAAAACAATCTGGCGTATATGGAATTCTTGGATTCGCTTGGCATCCAATACCAAAAGCTCATCGTGCCCGGCGTCGATCACTCTGGACAGCGTATCTACGAAAAGAAGGCAAAGCGAATCATGCGTTTTCACGCAGACAACTTTGCAAAATAGTCTTGGCGACCTGGTCGTCGTGTCTGAAGCTCGTCCGCTCCGTCAACCGGTTGCGTGGTTGATCCGAATTGGCGGAGCGGTACGAGCGTTTCGACGAATTGTGACTTTGTTATTCGTTCTCGAACATGACGCAGATCGGCGACGGCGTATTGATGATACTGCGATTGTAAGTCAGTTCGCCGGTCTCTTTATCGACAGCGAACGATGCCAGCGTGTTGGAATCCTGTCCGCCAGCGAGCAACCATTTGCCGGTCGGATCGAGATTGAAATTACGCGGCGTCGCACCTCGAACGTTTTCCAGTTCGACAACCGTTAACATTCCGTCGGTCGGGTTGATGCGATACACAGTGATCGTATCGTGGCCACGGTTGGCTGAATATGCGAAATTCCCGCCCGGATGGATGCGAATTTCAGACGAGCTCTTGAACAGCTCTTTGGCAAGATCGGAAATCGGTACCGCGGGAATCGTTTGTTTGGGCGTCATCGCGGCCGTTTTCGCGTCGTAGTCGTAAACGGAAACGCTTAGCGATAGCTCGTTCAGCACATAAGCCCATTTTCCGTTGGGATGAAACTTCATGTGACGAGGTCCACCGCCGGCCGGTGCCTGCGCCGACCCGTGCTCGGCGATCGATGCGTTCGCTTCGTCGACTTTGTAAATCACAACTTGGTCGAGTCCCAGATCCGGGACGAATGCGAACCGATTGTCGGGCGAAAAACCCGTCCAGTGAGCGTGGGGTGCGTCTTGCCGACCGGGCACGACCTTCGACCCGCCTTGGTGCTTGATCAGTGCGGTTTGCTTTTTGAGGGCTCCATCGCCAGCGAGCGAAAAAGCGGCGGTCGATCCGCCACCGTATTGAGCCGTCAGCAGCATGTTGCCGCTGGGATGAACCGACACGTGCGCCGCACCGCCATCGCCAATGGGCAGCGAATTGATCAGCTTCAGCGAAGCCTTTTTCTGTCGTCCGGTGATCCGATAGGCGGCCACCGAGGCGACACCGTCGAGCGAACCGACGGCATAAATCACGTCTTGTGCAGGATGCTTTGCGATAAACCCTGGGCCACTGATCTCGGCAACCAGGCTGGACTCGGACAATTTGCCGGTCTCTTGATTGAGCATGCAGTGGTAGATGCCTTTGCTTTGCTTGGATCGGCTGGTGCCAAGCCAAACGTCGATGTTCTTTTCCGCAGCATTGTTGTCAGCCGCAGACAGGCGGTCGTTCATCGGCAAGACTGCAAGAAAGGTGGCGGCGGCAAAGGCCAAACGAGCACGAACTAGACTACCCAACACGAGAACCTCCCAGGTGAAATGCGCACAAAAAAACGACCGACGGGAAACGTCGGTCGCATCAGCTTAGTTGAATTTCGACCCGGGCGGTCGACTCGCTCGCTAGCGGCGAGTCTTCTTGGACTTGGCTCCGCCTTGGCGAACTTTGAACTTTGGATTGCTTTTGCAAATCACATAGATCCGACCGCGCCGTTTGACGACTTGGCAATCGGGGTGGCGATACTTCAGGGCACCAATGCTGCTGACAACTTTCATCGGATCGATCTCAAAGCTTGTTTCGTATAGTTTGTCCGCAGTAAATCCACGGATCAATTTGGTCTGGCGAAGCGTCGGAGTATACCGACTTGCCAGAATCCTTCAACGCCAAACGCCCCCTTCCTTCGATCGAATCTGGAAACCCGACCCATGGCAAGAATCGCCTATTTTGACTGTCTCAGTGGAATTAGCGGCGATATGACGCTCGGGGCACTGATCGATTTGGGGGTCGACCCCGCTGTTATCCAGTCTGCGGTACGTTCGATGGGCCTGGAAGAGGTCACGATCACCACCGAAACCGTGAAAAAATCAGGGTTTCGTGCCATTTCGGTCAAAATCGAGCATCCTCCCGAGCATGCCCATCGACATTTGCATCACATCACCGAAATGATCGAACGATCCGACGAAATCACTCCGCCGGCCAAGGAAACCGCCCGCCAGATTTTTGGCTGCGTCGCCCGGGCGGAAGCCAAGGTTCACGGGACCACGATCGAAAAGGTCCATTTTCATGAAGTCGGTGCGATCGACTCGATTGCCGATATCGTGGGAACCGCCGTGGCGCTGGACGCCCTCGGCATCGATCAAATCCAGGCGTCACCGGTTCCCACGGGCACCGGTTCGATCACCATCGCTCACGGCCGCGTTTCGGTTCCCGCGCCCGCGACGGCAGAAATCCTGGCCGGCGTGCCGCTGGCCTCGTGCGATATCGAAGCGGAGCTGACCACGCCTACGGGAGCCGCCATCCTGAAGTCCATGTCGACACGTTTCGGTGCGTTGCCGGCCATGACGATTGACTCGGTCGGTTACGGTGCCGGAACGAAGGACTTAAGCGAACAAGCCAACGTGCTGCGTGTCGTGATGGGAAATTCCCTGGACGAGAGTACCGCGTCGCATGCGTTCGAAAGTGACCGTGTGGTGGTGCTGGAAACGAACGTCGATGACTGCACCGCCGAGCAACTTGCCGATTGCGCCGATCGCTTGCTCGCCGCCGGAGCCTTGGACGTCTTTCAAACTGCTTGCACGATGAAGAAAGGACGCATGGGCGTTCTGTTGACCGTCATCTCGCCACCCTCGCGCGTTCCCGTGCTGGAAGGTGTGATCTTTCAGCACTCTTCTTCGATCGGGATACGGCGGCACCCCTGCGATCGTCACAAGTTGAGTCGTCAGGCGATCACGGTTGAAACCCAATACGGTCCGATCAAGTGCAAGGTTGTTCAGTTGCCCACGGGTGAATCGCGGTTGACCATCGAAGATGACGACGCGAGAAGTATCGCGACCTCGAACAACACAACGACGAGCGCGGTGCGACAATCCGCGATCACCGCTTGGGGAAAACGTTAGACCGCGGGCATCGACGCTCGCTCGCCGGAGTCGTTCGGCGAAAGAGGGTTCATTCGCGAACGAGTGAATTCAATCTCGAACACTGGGCTCTGGCACTGAACACTGGCACTGAACACTGGCACTGAACACTGGCACTGAACTCTGATACTGAACGCTGGCACTGGCAATCGGCACACTAACCGCGAAACCCCGATCGTCATCGGCGTCCATGGTGTATCGAGTCATGGCCAAAACAAGAATGGCGGTTCTCGGTTGGTGCCGTAGGAGTCGCTTGCCCATGCGTTGGTTGCCCACTGGATTTTGCCGTCGGTCCCGTGCAGCGCGACGGCATCGATTTCGTTCCATCCGGGAACACTCTGCGTCTTTAAATAGACTTTGATGCGACGGGTTCGCACTTTCTTGTCGGGCACAATGATCGAGCGCCCCATGCCTGCGACGGGTTTGACCGGGTCTTTGCCTTGCCAAATTTCCGTCTCGTCCCCCGACATTGAAACGCTGCACACCTTCGAAACGGCACCGGGATTATACGTTTCGACAATCTCAATTTTGGCAGCGTCAACGGCGACGGGAAATTCAACGATGAACCACTGCACGCCCGCGTCCTGGATGCGCGTTGTCCAGGCAGTCGCGTGGTCGCCGGCTGTGGGAGTGTTGGGGCGACCGAGGATTTGATCGATGCTCCAAGATATTCCCGAGCTGCCGTTCTGCGTGGAAAGCTGTGACTGCAGCGAACGATGGTCGCGGTACCAAGCGATCAACACGGCCGACAGCAGCGAGAGCCAAATCAAGTCCACCAAGCGAAAGCGAGGACGGACCCGCCAAAGAAACGCACAGCAGCGACGAAGCCATGAACGTTTGCGAGGCAAATCGTTGAAGTCACTCGCATGCTTGTTCATCAGTCTAAACCCAGGAGGCTAGGCCCGGGGGCCGGTTTCAGCCCGCCTGCGCCCGGTAACTGTCAACGAGTTCCTTGATCTTGTCCGGGTCTCGCATTCCGCTGACATCGATTTCGACGCCCGACTGGGCGGCGCTGCTGATCCCGATGCGTCCGGTGTCAAACATCCGCTGAAAGAACGTTTGCTCCAGCTGTACGTTTCGCACGTCGCGGTGCCAAACTTCGGTTATCGACCGGCTCAGCCAGCCACGGTGCAAACGCGTACGGAGATTCGTGATCGTCAGCTCGGTGGCCCGCGCGCGAAGGTACCAAACGATCATGATCGGGATGCCAACACCGACCAGGCACAATATCGCGCTGATCACAAACCCCAAGGGATGGTTGCGAAACATCGATGGTGAATCAACGAAGACGGTTTCTTCTTCGGACATCTCGGGTACTTTCCTGTCGTGTTATGCTTATTTTGGGTGTCGACCGATGCAAAGGCAGCGTGCCGCCAGTATCGCGAGGCTGCGACGGAACGCTGGTTGCGCGTGATCGGAACGCTGTTTGTGTGTGAATCGAGCATCTGGACATATTTAACGGCTCGTAAAGTCGCCACACAAGGCGCGAGATTTCCTAAAACTTGATACGGACTTTCTGGATGTCAGCCGGACCCAAAATCTTTCTCACCCGCGAATTGCCTCCCGACAGCATGGCGATTTTACGTCGACATTCACAGCTGACGTACAACCAAGACGATCGAGTGCTTGATAAACAGGAATTGATTGACGGGTTGAAGGACGCGGACGGTTTACTGTGTTTGCTGAACGATACGATCGATGCAGACGTTATCAATGCCAATCCTAATCTGCGCGTGATTTCGAATTTCGCCGTCGGTTTCAATAATATCGACGTCAACGCCGCGACCGCGCGGAAATTGCCGATCACGAACACACCCGGTGTTTTAACGGAAACGACGGCTGATATGGCGTTTGCGCTGCTGATGGCGGCGGCACGACGCGTCGCCGAGGGCGATCGCTTTGTGCGAACCCGTGGCTGGAACGGTTGGGGGCCGCTGCAGTTTCTTGGTTGTGAAGTCACCGGGGCGACGCTGGGGCTGGTGGGGCTTGGTCGTATTGGGAAATCGATGATCCAGCGGGCCAAGGGGTTTGAGATGCCGGTGGTTTATTGGAACCGAACACGGATGAGTGAAAAGGAGGAAAGTGCACTTGGTGTGACTTATAAGTCGCTGGACGACGTGATGACCCACAGCGATTTTGTATCCGTGCACGTGGCCTTGAACGACGAAACACATCACTTGATCGGTGCCGAACAGATTAGCCGGATGAAACCGACCGGAATCCTGATCAATACGTCGCGAGGACCGGTGGTGGACGAGTCCGCTTTGGTTGAGGCCCTAAAGTCCCGTTCCATTGGTGGCGCCGGTTTGGACGTGTACGAAAATGAACCACTGCTCGAGCCTGAACTGTATGACTTGCCTACCGCCGTTCTCGCACCGCACTTGGGAAGTGCGACATTGCAGACGCGAACCAAGATGGGCAACATGGCTGCCGAAAATTGTTTAGCGGCTTGCGACGGTAAACGCCCGCCGAATTTGGTCAATCCGGAAGTCTGGGATTGATGTATCGCTGGGGCGCTGCATTGTCGAGCGACTGTGCTGTTGCACTGCCCCAAGACCGTGCCGTCACACGACGGTGAACGGAACACTTTTTCGCGGACGATTTCTTGATTACGCGATGCGACCTGCTAGACGGCACACCGCTGCGCATGCGATTGCACATCCGCGACGAATTGGTCGACTTCCTCTGCCGTTGTGTCCCAGGAACACATCAGGCGTGATGTTTGCACACCGATAAAGTCATAGAACGTCCACCCGGCCGCTCGCAGCGACTTTGCGACAGCGTCGGGCAAATCGACAAAGACGGCGTTGGACTGAATCGGTGCGACAATGCGCACGCCATCGATGCGGCCTAGTTGTTCACCAAGTCGTGTGGCCATTGCGTTGGCATGCCTCGCATTATCCAGCCAAACGCCCGTGGATAACATGCTGACCCAGGGGGCGGCCAGAAATCGCATCTTCGACGCCAGTTGTCCGGCTTGCTTGCAGCGGTACTCGAATTCAAGAGCAAGTTCTCGATCAAAGAACACCACGCAGTCGCCGACCGCCATTCCGTTTTTGGTTCCACCAAAGCACAGGACATCGACGCCACGTTTCCAAGTCAATTCTTTGGGGGCCATATCCAAGCTTGCGACCGCATTTGCAAAGCGAGCGCCGTCCATGTGCAAATTCAATCCGAACCGCCGCACCGTCTCGTGCACGCGGTCCAGTGCGGATTCGTCATAGACGGTTCCCAGTTCGGTCGATTGAGTGATGCTGAGAACTTTGGTCTTGGGAAAATGCACGTCGCGACGTCGCTGGACCACCCGCGCGACTGCATCAACATCGACACAGCCGTTCGAGCCAGGAACCAGCAACAACTTGGTCCCGTTGGAAAAAAATTCCGGCCCGCCGCACTCATCGGTTTCGACGTGCGCCAGTTCATGAGCCACCACACTGTGGTAGGACTGGCACAGAGAAGCGAGCGACAGCGAGTTGGCGGCCGTCCCGTTGAAGGTGAAGAAGACATCGCAGTCGACTTCAAAGAGATCGCGGATCAGGTCGGCCGCTTGATGCGTCCAGTCGTCTTCGCCATAGGGTTTCACGCGCCCCGCATTGGCTTCGACCATCCCCTGCATGGCTGCGGGGCAGATACCGGACGTATTGTCGCTGGCAAACTGGCAACCCGGTTGGATCGGCATGGATCGAAACTCGCTGGATGATGTGACCGACACCGGATCGCACGAAACGGTATGCGTCCGTTACATTGCGTGCTTGGCGAGGCACCGCCGAATTCGGCGAGACGCTCCGATTCGCGTTTTTCATGGTGTCGCCCGCACCGCAACATTATCGTCGGCAGCGCAGCGACGAACACCCTACGTCCCAGCATTCCTTTACGCACAGCAATTCTCATGACGCAAGTTCCCGCACTGAATCCTCGCGAACGAATTTTGATGGGGCCCGGCCCGAGCACCGTGCCGGCTCGAATCCTGCGTGCGATATCTTCGCCGACGTTGGGGCACCTTGATCCCCAGTACATCGGCTACATGGATGAGACGTGCCAATTACTGCGAGACGTCTTTCAGACGCAGAACCCGCTAACGTTTCCCGTCTCCGGTACCGGTATGGCCGGCATGGAAGCGGTTGTTGTGAATCTGGTCGAACCGGGTGACGAAGTCATTGTTTGCATCAACGGTGTGTTCGGCGGGCGGATGAAAGACAATCTGCAGCGTGCCGGCGCAACCGTTCACACGGTGGAAGTGCCTTGGGGCGAGACGTTCACCGACCAACAGATCGCCGACGCGGTCGCCCAGCACCCCGGCGCCGTGATGCTGGGAATCGTCCATGCCGAGACTTCGACCGGTGCGCATCAAGACTTGGTCGGCATCTCAAAGATCGTGCACGACGCGGGAATGTTGTTGGCCGTCGATGCGGTCACGTCGCTGGGTGGTCACGAATTGAAGGTCGACGAATGGAACATCGACGCGATCTATTCGGGCACGCAGAAATGTTTGTCGTGTCCTCCGGGATTGGCGCCGGTATCCTTTTCGGCCGCCGCGATCAAAAAAATGGAATCGCGAAAGTCGCCCGTCCAAAGTTGGTATTTGGACGTTTCGATGTTAAAGAATTATTACTTGGGTGAAGGCGGTCGCGCGTACCACCACACCGCACCGATCAATATGGTGTATGCGTTACGTGAAGCCTTGGCGATCGTTGTGGAAGAAGGTTTGCAGCAGCGTATTCAGCGGCACCGCGAAATGCATTTGCTGTTGCGATCTGGGCTGGAGCGTTTAGGTCTGTGTTACATCCCTAAGAATACGTTGTGTACACTCAATTGTGTCGCCGTTCCTGAGGGGATCGACGAAGCGGCAGTCCGGTCGCGTTTGTTGACCGAATATGACATCGAAATCGGAGGCGGCTTGGGCGTGTTCGCCGGCAAGGCGTGGCGGATCGGACTGATGGGGCATTCGGCGACGACACGCAACGTGCGGACGTTGTTGGCGGCACTCGAAGATTGCATGTCGTAAAGTCGCAGACGACGCAATCGATCGTGCAGTTTCTGCTCGTATTGCAACATGGTTTTGATGGACGGTTTGCCGATGGGATTGTTAACCCAAACGCGGCCCAGGAGCACAATTTACTTTGGCAACCTTGAACGAACTTGATGGACTCGCGTCAATCTTTCCGCCGGCGCGGTTCATTCGGGATGATGCATTCCGAGCTGCATTTGAATCCGATGGGCTGACCGCATTTCGGGCCAAGCCGCTGGGTGTGGTGATCCCCGAAACGAACGACGAAGTCATCGCGACGGTGCGCTGGTGTCACGAAAACAGTGTGCCCTTTGTCGCACGTGGCAGCGGGACCAGTTTGTCCGGTGGATCGATGCCGGTGGAAGACGGAATCGTGATCGCATTGAATCGGCTGAACAAAATCATCGAGCTTGATGCCGACGAACGGATCGCGGTCGTGCAGTCTGGCGTGGTGAATTCAGATGTATCCACGGCCGCTTCCCCGTACGGTTTGTACTATGCGCCCGATCCGTCCAGCCAATCCATCTGCACGATTGGCGGAAACGTCGCATTCAATTCTGGCGGCGCACATTGTCTGAAGTACGGCATGACTGCGAATCATGTCATTGGAATCAAAGCCGTCATGGCGACAGGCGATGTCGTCTCGATGGGCGGACGCAGTGTTGAATCGGTCGGCCCGGACTACACAGGCATCTTCTGCGGCAGCGAAGGTCTGTTCGGCGTTGCTCTTGAGATCACCTTGCGCTTGCTGCCGAAGCCCGAACAGTTTCATACCGTGCTGGTTGGTTATCACTCGCTGCAAGCTGCCGGCGACGCGGTTTCCGCGGTGATCGATTCGGGGCTGTTGCCGGGGGCTCTTGAGATCATGGACGCACTGGCGATCAAGGCCGCCGAAGCGGCCGTCGCTTGCGGTTATCCTCCCGGCGCAGAAGCCGTGTTGATCGTCGAGCTCGAAGGCACTCAAGAAAAGATCGCGTACGAGAAACAACAGCTGGAAGAAATCTTGGCACAAACGGGCCCGTTCGCGCAGCGGGTCGCGGTCGACGAAGCGGATCGGTTGTCGATTTGGAAAGGCCGCAAGTCCGCCTTTTCGGCGGTCGGTCGATTGAGCCCTGACTTCCTGGTTCAAGACGGCGTGGTGCCGCGAAAACGACTGGGCGAAGCACTGATTCGGATTCAACAGATGTCGCAAGAAGCCGACATTCCCGTTGCGAATGTTTTTCATGCTGGCGACGGCAACCTGCATCCATTGATCATGTTTGACGGAAACGTTCCCGGCGCGCTGCACCGGGCCGAAGCGCTGGCCGGACGTTTGCTGCGGATGTGTATCGAAATGGGCGGTTCGATTACCGGCGAACATGGCGTCGGCATGGAGAAACGTGACTTTCTGTGCGATATGTTTGACGAGCCCACGATCGCGCTGATGCATCGCCTGCGTCACGCGTTCGATCCGGCGGGCATTTCAAATCCCGGCAAAATGTTTCCCGGCAAAGAAGCGGGTTCGCTGTCGATGCAAGGCTTGCATCCACTCGAGAAGGCCGGGGTGATCAGTCGTGAATAGTGATCTGCAAGGCCGCGAAGCAAGAATGCCTGAGCCATTACGCCCGGACTCGGAACAACAAATACAATCCATCCTTGCTCAGCATGATCGCGTTCTTGCGGTCGGCAATCGGACGAAGCCGCCGCTAAGTCAGTGCGCGGACACGACGCTGATCTCGCTCGGCGCAATGACCGGTATGATTCAGTACGAACCGTCCGAATTTACTTTTACGGCTTACGCGGGAACGCGCGTCAGTGACATCGAATCGGAACTGCATTCGCGACGGCAATACTTGCCATTCGATCCGTTGCTGTTGCAATCGGGCGCCACCCTGGGCGGTACCGTCGCATCGGGAGTCGCGGGGCCGGGCCGATTTCGGTACGGCGGCGTTCGAGATTTTTTGCTGGGCGCTCGATTGCTGTGTGGCGATGGCGCATGGACGAATGTCGGCGGCAAGGTGGTAAAGAACGCTGCCGGATTCGATGTCCCAAAGATGCTGGTCGGCAGCCTAGGACGATTCGGGCTGATCAGTGAAATGACCTTCAAGGTTTTTCCGCGACCGGTGTCCTTGCTGACGCTGAAAGTCGCGTGCGAAGACGACCGACAAGCCGTTCGGCGTATCGCCAACGCGGCGGCGAGTCGCTGGGAATTGGATGCAATCGAATACGCCGCGTCGAGCCATATGATTTACTTGCGTTTGGGCGGCCCCCATGACGTGAACGATTCGCTGTCTCGCGAAATCGAATCCAAGTGGGGATCGGACGTCAGCAGGCTAGAGGACTTTGCCGCAGCCGAAACATGGGCAGCGATCAACGAATTGAGATGGCAGCCATCGTTAGGCGGATCATCGGGCGTTTCGCCCGGTGAATCGACCAGCGACTCAGCGAACGGTCTGTCAAACGAATCGGGATCGACCGACGGTTCCAGAGCGACAGTCATGGATCGTGATCAGCCCGCTTTCGTGATCAAGGTGCCCACCACACCGAAACAGTTTTTATCTCTGCGTGACAAGTTTGCCGAAGATTCCGACCGTGTTGCCATGCATTTGAGTGTGGCTGGCGCGACCACTTGGATGCGTTTTCATGGCGACGACCGCGCCGCACAGGTCCGCGCCGCGCTAAACGAACAGCATCTCGTGGGGCTCTGCGTTCAAGGACCGTTTGATTCGCCGTGGATCGGGCAACGCGACGTGACTGCGATGGAACGCCGCATCAAAGATGCGATCGATCCGCCGCACAAGTTTCCTTCATTTGAACCGGTTTCGATCGGTGCCAACCTCAACGATTGATTTCACTAAGCATTTCGTATGCAGCATAATATTCCAACCGATCGACACGGACCGTTAGGGCCAGAGATGGCCGACGCAGTCAGCACATGCGTGCACTGCGGGTTCTGCCTGGCCGCTTGCCCGACCTATCAGGAATTGGGCCAGGAAACAGACTCGCCACGCGGGCGAATCATCCTGATGAAGGAAGTCCTGGAAGGCACCTTGCCGGTCGAGACAGCGCTGCCGCACATTGATCCTTGTTTGGGTTGTTTGGCGTGCGAGCCGGCTTGTCCGTCGGGCGTGCATTATCGCGACCTCATCAGCCCGTTTCGAGCGATGGCCGAAGAAACGCGGACCCGGACTCTCGCCGACCGGTTTCGACGCGCGCTGACTCAGTTAACCCTGCCCTACCCGACGCGTTTTCGGCTAGCGGCGCATAGCGGGCGGTTCGCAAAACCGCTGGCGGGTTTGTTGCCAAAGTCCATGCGAACGATGTTGGATTTGCTGCCCAAACGTTTGCCGGCGAAACAGACGTGGGCCGAAGTCAACGAAGCCGTTGGGACTCGTCGCGGCCGCGTCGCGCTACTTAGCGGGTGTGCCCAGAGTGTGCTGGCCCCGGACATCAACACCGCGACGATCGACGTGTTGACTCGCAACGGCATCGAGGTCGTTGTGCCGCCTGCGCAGGGTTGCTGTGGTGCACTCAGTTGGCACGTCGGCAACTTGTCGGCGGCCCAGGCGTTTGCCAAGCAGAATCTTGCGGCGTTTCCCGATGACGTCGACGCGATCATTACCAACGCGGCGGGCTGCGGATCAGGGATGCAAGAGTATCACTTGATTTTGAAAGGTACCGATCAAGAGCAAAAAGCAGACGCATTCTGCAAACGCGTGTGTGATGTTTCGGTCTATCTGATGCAAATCGGTGAACTGGAAACGATCCCGGATTCCGGGAAAACCTATCGCATCGCATATCATGACGCGTGCCACTTGTCCAACGCGCAAGGTGTGCGAATTCAACCCCGTGATCTATTGAAACAGATTCCTGGTGTCGACGTGGCGGAAATTGCCAGCGGTCATTTGTGTTGCGGGTCCGCGGGTACCTACAACGTCGATCAGCCCGAAATTGCAGCGTCGCTTGGTCAACAGAAAGCCGATTCGGTGATAGCGACCGGCGCGAATCTGGTTGCGACGGGAAACATCGGGTGCATGACACAGCTCTCGACGCATTTGTCCGGTAAACAAGCCGGCATACCTGTGCGGCACACGATGCAAGTCTTGCGAGACGCATACGAGGGATATGACTTGGCCACCGACGGTGATGATCGCGCATGAGTGATTCAATTCGAATCGGCATTTTGACCGTGTCCGATCGAGCCAGCCGCGGCGAATACGAGGACCGGGGCGGACCTGCCATCAAGGCATACCTAGGTGACGTGTTGACGTGCCCCTGGACGGCCGTCGCGCGAGTGATCTCGGACGACCAGGCGTTGATCGAACGGACGCTGCGCGAATTGGCCGATGACGAGCAGTGCAGCCTGGTGGTTACCACCGGTGGCACCGGACCGGCCGCGCGTGACGTGACTCCGGAGGCGACCGAAGCCGTGTGTGAAAAAATGATGCCGGGATTCGGCGAGCAGATGCGAACGGTGTCGTTGCAACAAGTACCGACGGCGATTCTGTCCCGCCAGACCGCGGGGATCGTTGGTTCGACGCTGATCGTTAATTTGCCTGGTAAACCGAAAGCAATTTCGGAGTGCTTGGATGCCGTCTTTGCGGCGATCCCCTACTGTATTGATTTGATCGGCGGTCCCCGATTGACGACCGACGAGAAACGAATCGCTGCGGTCCGGCCCAAAGGCGCCTAGCGATCACGTAGAATACAGCCGCATTCCCACCTTTGCTTTATTCTTGGAGCTTCCTGATGCCGATCGACCATCGTTTCACACGTCCCACCCTTTCTCGCCGCCGATTCCTCGCCTCGGCATCTGCCGCTGCGGTCGCGGGACCTTCGGTACTTCGCGCGGCCGCCAACGACCGCATAAACGTCGCGTTCATTGGCATCGGCAGCCGGGGTGGCGGAAATCTCAAAGCGATCACCGATACGGGCGCTGTCGAAGTCGTCGCGCTGTGCGATATCGATACTCGATTCTTGGACGGCGTCGGCGATCGCTTCCCCAAGGCAGAGAAGTTTCGAGACTTTCGACGTATGTTCGACAAGGTCGGAAACAGCGTCGATGCGGTGGTTGTCAGTACGACCGAGCACACACATGCCTACGCCACGATGCCGGCCCTGCAATTGGGAAAGCACGTCTACTGCGAAAAGCCGCTCGCCTATAACGTTTACGAAACGCGCCGCATCGCCGAAGCGGCCGCAAACGCCGGCGTCGCGACTCAGATGGGAACTCAAATTCATGCGACAGACAACTATCGCGAGGTTGTCGAGCTGATTCAGTCCGGTGCGATCGGTGCGGTGGACAAAGTGGACGTTTGGGTTTCGCGGGCATGGGGTCTGCAAAGCGAAGCCGATTCGATCAAGCACAAAGACAAAGTGTTTGTGGACAAGCGGCCGGCGGAATCGATGACTCCACCAAAGTTCGTTGATTGGGATAAGTGGTTAGGCCCGGCACCGGTGCGACCTTACCACGATGTCTATTTTCCGGGGCCGAAGTGGTATCGTTGGTGGGACTTCGGCGGCGGCACCATGTCGGATCTTGGCAGCCATTGGAACGACTTGCCGTTCTGGGCACTAAAATTGGACGCGCCCAAAACCATCGAAGCTTTTGGCCCTCCGCCGCACGCAGAGATTGCACCCGCATCGATGTCGGCGGTCTACGAGTACGGACCACGCGGTGATTTGCCGGCGGTGACGCTTGCTTGGCACCAAGGAACGCATAAACCCAAGGCGTGGACCGAGGGAACGATCCCTCAGTGGGACAGCGGAGTTTTGTTTCAAGGCAGTAAAGGGATGCTGCTCGCCGACTACAAAAAACACGTGCTGTTGCCCGAAGATGACTTTGCGGATTATCAGCGACCTGAACCGTTCATCGGCCGTTCGATCGGACATCACGCCGAGTGGGTAGCCGCTTGTCGTGGCGAGGGAAAGACCGGCAGCCCGTTCGCTACTTACGCGGGGCCACTGACCGAGGCCAATCATCTTGGCAACGTCGCGTTTCGTGTTGGCAAGAAAGTGACGTGGGACCGAGATGCAATGAAATGCGTGGGATGTCCGGAAGCCGACCCCATGATTCGACGAGAGCCGCGAGAAGGATGGTCACTCTAATTCGACGATGCTCGCTCTGATTCAATGATTGATCGATCGTCGTCGATGGCAGATTGCGATCTGGCATGAAACGATCCGGCACAAGACGATCTGGCACAAGACATTGCGATCTGGCGCCGCGAGAACCTAACCGGCCGCGTGCGCGTTGCGGCTCACACCGACGAGTCGGCTTGCGATAGGCAAGGGCTCTTTCTGTGAGGGGCAAGGCCTTTTTGCGCAGGCGACTTTGGCGATTCCGACACCGCGTCCATTGTCGACGCGGTGGTCAGGTTGCGGCTAAACCGTCATCGTTTCAGTATCGCCCGATGGAGTTCGTTCGCGCTGAACCAACGGTGCCTTGGTGACGCCGGCACGTGTGACCATCCACCATAACGCGACCGTCAGCAAGAGAATGGAACCGACCGCTGCTGCGCCCAACCACAGCAGCGAAGTCCTCAGGTGACCGACTGGCGCGAGGACCGTCTCCAGGCGGTACTGGACCAGCACCAGTAGGTTGGTGGCCTTCGCATCCTCGATTGCCACTTGGTCAACGTTCGGATTGATGGGGAGCGCAACCGGCTGAATTGCGGCAATCCAGTCTCCGCCATAGTCTCGCCCGTCATCGGCCTGAGCGACCGGGTCTTTGTAATCGACCATCCCTTTTTCGATCAAACGATCCATCAACTCGGGTTTCATTTGGAACTTCTGGCCGGCCATGACGATTCCGGCGTCCCGGCGGATGTCCATCAACGGATGTTGCAGAATCGTGCCGCGGTTATCGCCCTGCCGAGCATCCACCAAGACCGCAACTTGGTTGGCACCTTTTTCACTCTGCAGCAACTTAAAATCGCCCAGGTTGATTGTCGCAACAAAGACGGCATCGGGCCGCGTACTTTTCGGATCAAAATAGACGGGCGTGCTGACGGCAACCTTCCACAATCCGGTTGCCGTACTTGGAAAAGCGGCGGACAAGTGGGTTTCGCGCAGCGGGGCGATCGAATCGATTGGCGTCGACCGATCAAGGTCTTCGCTGCCGCCGTGATAATAGGTTCGATACGAATAGTTGCGACCGGCACTATTCTGAGACCGCTCGACGGCTTTCTCGTATGCGATACCAACGATCGTTCCGTAGGCGTCGGTCACGAATATCGTTGCCAATCGGGGTTGGCGACTGCCGGCGGCCACTTTGGTGTATCGCGACAAACGTGATTGCAAGAATTCATCCAACCGGTTTCGCGCCGGCGCGTCGAGTAATTTTTCACGCTGTGGTGCCAAATCCAATGCTGCGGCCGGCGTTTCGGCGTTGGCGATTTCCTGCAGCAATTCACTGACCACCGGATCCGAAAAAGTCTGGGACAGTGTTTGTATGAATTCTTCCGTCGACGACTCGCGTCTGGCAAGATCGAAATAACGTTCGAGTTCGCTTTCCAGTGTTCGAGCAGCGAAACGTGCTGCCAGCTGATTGCTGCCGAACGCCTCTTGCTGCAAGGCGGCCTGTGTATCGACACTGACCTTTTGGATTCCGCGGACGGCAAAGAAACAAGTCGCCGCCAATAGCAACAGTGGGCCGACGATACCCAACAGCACCAGCGGTCGCCGGGTGCGAGCTTGGTTGCGTCGGGCGAGCGCTTGCAGGATTTGCTGTGCGTTGGCGTATCGCTCGTTGGGATCCAGCGAAAGGCATCTCGCCACGATTCGCTGCAGCGCACGGTCGATGCCTTTGCCGCTGAGTTGTTCCGTCGGCGGAGGACTTTCGGCGATTGCTTGACGATACCGTGACAAACGTTTCGGCAGCGATCCGGCCGTATCGACCTGGTCAACCACCGAGTCGTCTCGGTAGGGCGGAAGACCGGTCAACATGCGAAACAGGATCGCGCCGGCGGCGTAGACATCCCAGCTGGCATCCGGGGTGGCTTCCAAGTCCGCTTGTTCGGGTGCCATATAAAACAGTGTGCCCAGCGTCGGTGTCTGATCATGCGACATTCGACTTTGGCCAAAATCTGCCAGACGCGGTTCGTTATCGTCCCCCAGCAAAATATTGGCCGGCTTGAGGTCGCAGTGCAAAACCCCTTTGCCGTGGCAGTGATTCAGTCCGATACAGATCTTGTGAAATAATTCGACCGCCTCATGGAGGGGCAATTGTTTCCGCTGTTGCAGTAAGTCTTCCAGAGACCCGCCCGTGACCAGTTCCATCACGTAATAGGGCGGATCCGAATCCCAGCCGACTTCTAAAACCTGTACGACATGCCGGTCGGCCGACAACTGGACCAGATTCTTCACTTCGCGGCTCAGTAGCGCCCAATTGACGCCACCGCGGTGTAGGTAAAACTTGACCGCGACGCCGCGCCCGGTATTCAAGTCCAATCCCACCCAGACCTGTCCGAACGCACCGGACCCCAGAAATCGTTGAAGGCGATATCCTGGTACCTCCGCCGGTGGAGTCGTCGCATCTGTTGACAGCTTCTTGCTGACACTGCGCCCACCTGCGGTTTGATATTCGGTCCGATCCTCGTTCACCTACAAACCTATCTGAAGCGTTATTTCGATGTTATCGCTGCACAAGAACGGCCTAAAACCGCGCATCCGGCTGCGGATACTCTCTATTGTAGATCAATTGTCACCCTGGTTCGGTTCACGCGGCGCGTTCGGGCCGACTGGCAATCGATATGGGGTATTCATTTGCCGTTGTCGCAGATTCATGTTTCCGCTGCTCGGACTGTTGTCGTTTTGCATGATGTCGACCAGCATCGGCTTTGCCCAAACGCCAGCGGAATCATCGACAGAAGATACGCGATCGTTGGAAGAAACGTCAGGCGAGGCATCATCATCGGCGGCGTCACTGGAGCCAACTCTGGAACTGCCACTCGATGGCCGCAACGGGCGTGAACTTTTGCTCCGAAATTTTCGCCCCAAGAGTCAGCTGGTTGTCGCATCGACGGATTTAGGTCGTGGGAAATTTCCGGTGGTCGATGCGCACACTCATTTTTATCACCGCCTGAAAGGCAACCAACAAGCGCTCGATGACTTTGTCCAACTGATGGATCGCAACGGCATTGCAGTTTGCGCATCATTGGATGGAATGTTGGGCGAACAATTAGACGAGCACATCGATAACTTGTGGCCCGAATACAAAGATCGGTTTGTCATCTTTGCGAACGTGAATTGGGTGGGCCGCGGGGATCGCGATGATCCGGCGACCTGGGCCTGTCACCGAGCCGGTTTTGCGGAATCAACGGCGGCCGAACTTGAATCGGCCGTCCGTCGCGGCGTCAGCGGGCTGAAAGTTTTCAAGGGATTTGGGCTGACGTATCGCAACCCCGACGGCACTCGGATGCGGATTGATGATACTCGCTGGGATCCGATTTGGCAGGCTTGTGGACGACTCGGGATACCTGTGATCATTCATACGGGTGATCCAGCCGCGTTCTTCCTGCCGATTGACGAGACCAACGAGCGGTGGGAAGAGCTTAGCCGACATCCCGAGTGGAGCTTTTATGGCGATGAATTTCCGTCGCGTGAGGATGTCCTGCAGGCCCGCAACCGTGTCATCGCTCGGCATCCGGACACACAGTTTATCGGAGCGCACATGGCCGGCAGTTCCGAGAATCTGTCTCGTGTGTCACGCTGGTTAGATGAATACCCCAATTTGTGGATCGAGCCCGCATCTCGGATCGGCGAATTGGGGCGGCAACCTTTTACGGCGCGTGATTTCTTGATTCGTCACGCCGATCGAATTCTCTTTGGTACAGACGGGCCTTGGCCTGAAACCCGTGTACGATTCTATTGGCGGTTCTTCGAAACGCACGACGAATATTTTGCGTACAGCGAAAAGGTTCCGCCGCCCCAAGGGTTATGGCAAATCTACGGCGTCAAACTGCCGGACGACGTGCTTAAAAAAATCTACTTTGAAAACGCAGCAAGACTGATTCCGGGCGTACGTGCTCGAGTCGAGGCCTTTGTTGATAAACAAGCTGACGATCACAATCCAACCGCAGGCAAATCACGTTGACCGAAGCCACTTTTGCGATGTTGTGTTGTGCCCACGGCGCCGAACAGGTTGTCAAGAAAGAAGTCGCCCAGGATGGATGGCGACTTGCGTTCTCGCGGCCCGGGTTTGTCACATGCAAGCA
Source organism: uncultured Pirellulaceae bacterium (assembly GCA_963975425.1). GTDB lineage: Bacteria > Planctomycetota > Planctomycetia > Pirellulales > Pirellulaceae > CAXBGS01. The sequence goes on along the minus strand of CAXBGS010000013.1, from coordinate 142,381 downwards.
CGACGAGTCGAAGCCGATTCCCGAAGGCGTTTTTGTGCGTACGGCCAGCCGTTCAATCGGAAACTGCCGTGACAGCAACGGTCGACAGCAGATCGCCAAGCTAATCGAGACGCTGGAAACATCTCCGCTGGCCAACCAGCCGTTCGATCAATTACACGTGTGGCCTAAAGATCGTGCTGCGATCGGCAGGTTTGGTTTTGAACCCGGGATTGATGAAGTCTCCGCCGCGGTAGCTCGTGAAATATTCGATGCGCTCTCGCCGACTTGGATTCGCGGCGACGCTCCCAACCGAATCGCTCTGCCGGACGAATCGGTCTTGGATGTCGTATTGGTCGAACCGTCGCACTGGTTTTACGGAACCCATGTCGCATCGAAATGGCCGAGTCGTTGGCCGGGCGGCGTCCAACCGATCGAACCGAAACACGAACCGATTTCCAGAGCCTATTTCAAGGCCGCCGAGGCGATCCCGTGGAGCGGTTTTGATCTGCAGCCTGGCGATCTGGCTGTCGAAATCGGTAGCGCTCCCGGCGGTGCTTGCGGACGCTTGCTGGAACTCGGACTGCGTGTGATCGGTGTCGATCCAGCCGAAATGGATCCAAGAATCATGAAGCATCCTAAGTTTCGACACATCAAAGCGCGGGCCGGCGACTTGCCGCGTAAAGAGTTTCGTGGCGCAAAGTGGATGCTCGTCGATTCGAACGTCAAACCTGATAAAACGCTGGTGACGGTTGGCAATATCGTCACCAGCCGATACAGCGAGTTCATTGGGTTGTTGCTGACTTTAAAAATCGGCGAGTACGAATCGGCTGACATGATAAAACGTTGGCGTGAGACGATCGAAAGTTGGCACCCCAAATCCGTTGAAGTGCGACAACTTGCACGAAACAAATGTGAAGTCTGTTTTGCGGTGCAGTTCTAGACGCCAATTCGTCAACAATGCGGTGACCCGTTTCGCGGCACGCACCCCGATACAATACAATGCGTCTCTGCATTGACTGGCAACCTTCTATGAGAACGGACGATATGAATTCTTTCGGACCTGCGGCGGTTTTTCGATTGCTCTTTCTAAGCTCGTTCATGCCCACGGTCTCGGCCTTTGCTGCCGATTCTTGGCCACAGTTTCGAGGCCCAAGTGGCGACGGAATTGCACGCGCTGCAGCCGAGTTGCCCACGGAGTGGTCGGCGGAGAAAAATATCGCCTGGAAGACGGACTTGCCCGGCGAAGGCTGGTCGTCGCCCGTGGTTGCCGACGGACGAATCTACGTCACCGCAGCGATTCCCATCGAAACGGACACCGCAGAGGCCGCTGATCAGAAAGGTGACAAGCCGAAATCAATAGACTATTCGTTGTCGTTAATCGTCATGGATGCCCAGTCGGGTGAACGCATCGATACGATTCACGTGATGGACCAGAATGGCGAAACAACGCCGCGAGTCCATGCGAAGAATAGTCATGCGAGTCCGACACCCATCATTGACGGAGACCGGATTTACGTTCACTTCGGATACCAGGGAACCGCTTGCGTGACTCGTGCGGGACAAATCCTGTGGACCAACCGAGAGCTGTTTTTCAAACCGACTCATGGAAACGGTGGGACGCCTATCCTGGTTGGTCGTCACTTGATCTTTACCTGTGACGGCGACAAAGAGCCCAAGGTGGTTGCATTGAATGCCGATACCGGCAAGTTGGTTTGGCAGACTCAGCGTCCGGTCGAGACGAAAAAAACTTTTTCGTTCTGCACCCCCACGGCGATCGACGTGGACGGGCAGACACAAGTCGTCGCGCCGGGCAGCGACAATGTTCTCGCACTCGACCCGATGACCGGTGACGTCATTTGGGACGTTCGCTACGTCGGCTATTCGGTGGTCCCAAAACCCGTCTATCACAACGGCATGGTGTACGTCGCGACCAGCTTTGACTCCAGCAAGTTGCTGGCGATACGTCCGACGGGCAAAGGCGTTGTCACCGACTCGCACGTTCAATGGCAAGTCGACAAAAACATGCCAAAGACTCCTTCGTTGATCGCACACGATGGACTGATTTACAGTATCAGCGATGATGGAATCGCGACCTGTATCGACGCGGAATCCGGCGACGTGGTGTATCGAAAAAGGATTGGCGGCAAATTCTCGGCTTCGCCGCTGTTGGCCGGCAGCCACATCTATCTGACCAGCGAAGACGGTGTGACGACGGTGGTGAAGACGGGGCGCGAATTCGATTCGATCGCTGAAAATCCGATCGGAGATCGCACGCTAGCCTCACTGGCAGTGGCGGGGGATGCACTGATCATGCGTACCGAAAAGTCGATTTTTCGTATCGAAATGCCGTGAATAACGGCAAACAAGAAAATTTTCGGGATTTCGGCTAACAGATCGCCGGCATCGCCGCTTGGGTGGGTAACGTTCCTTCAACCACCCAACGCACGTCGGGGAGACCGGGCCGATGTCCATCGCACAAAACGCCGCACAAAAGATCGCATTCGCTTTCGCTGTCACTGTTACCCTTGTTGCCAACCAAGCTTCTGCACAGTCACCGGGCGGGTCGGCCAGCAGCGGCCGACGTCTCGCCACCCACGGCGTTTTCCACGGTTACGCTCACCACCATTCCAACTACGGCGGCTACGGCCATCGCGGATATCGACACGGCTATCGCGGCTACGTTCTGCCGGGCAGCGGATCGGATTGGGCGGCTGCCGCGCATGGGGCTTCGGATTTGATTCGCTCGCGAGCTCAAGCCAATTTGACCAATGCGGCCGCTCGCAGCCAAAACGAAGTCGCCCGCACACAACGGCTCGAAAACGACGTCTTCGCACTCGAGACTCGATTGCAACGTCAGCACATCAACAAGACCTCGCGTTTCGGTCACCTGCATGCTCGCGGTGCCGAAATGGCTGAAATGAAATTGGCTAGCCAGAGCCACCCAGGATTCGAGGATGCTGCGAAACGCCTTCAGGTCAACGAGTTGGATCCACAAACCGGCCGGCTGGCATGGCCGCTGTTGCTGGCGATGAGCCATTTCGAGAACTTGCGGCGTCCGGTGGACGATGTCTTTGCCGCTCGTGCTGATGCCGGTTCGTTGCACCCTGATGACTACTTGCCGCTGTTGGACCTGATCGATCAAGTGATGGCGGAAGTCGAAGTCAACGCTCCCATCTTTCCGAAACGCGATTTCGCCGACGCTCAGGACTTTCTGCGTCGGATGAAAGTGGAGGCACGAATGCCAGCGATACCCGCCGCGTCAGACATGCAACTGGCCAGTCGAGGCAATTAGTCCTCGGCTTTGCATCAAAACTTCAATGCACGTTCGACAATCTCTCGGACGTCTTTGGACAACTCTTTGTGTTCTGCGATGCGGGACAATTCGTTTCTCACGCGTTCCTGCCTTGAAACGCTAAAGCGACGATAGCTGTTGAACGCGCTGACGAGTCTGGCGGCCAACTGCGGATTGTTCTGATCAATTTTGAGAACGTGGTCCGCCAAAAACCGATATCCTGATCCGTCGTCTTGGTGAAACCTTGCTTGGTTGGCGGCGAAGACACCGATCAGCGACCTTACTCGGTTCGGATTGGTCAACGAGAAATCTTTGTGATGCGACAACGCTCGGACGTGATCTGCGGTATCATTCCGTGTTGATGCCGCCTGAACGGTGAACCACTTGTCCAACACCAACGGATCGGATTCCCATTGTTCATGAAACGCATCAAGTGCCGCCTCGCGTTCGGAGATGTCCGAATCGGCCAGGATTGCCAACGCCGCTTGTTTGTCCGTCATATTGTCCGCTTGATGGAACTGTGCAACCACCATCGATGAGGACTCTTCGTGGTTCAATCGAGCAAGATAATTGAGCACGACATTCTTAAGCCGGCGAAGTCGGATTGCCTGCTGAGACAACGCGTAGGGTTGTCCGTCGGAAAGCTCTCGATAAAGGTTTAGCAGCTCTGTTTTGTGTGCCTTTGCGGCTTGGTAGCGAATCGTTTGCAACGCTTTGTGGATCGCCTCAGGATCGACCACCGACATCGACTGTCCAATCACGCTTTCGCTGGGCGGCGTCAGCATCAGTGCTTTGAACGCGTCGTCCAAATCGTTATTGGATAGAACCGCGCCGAACGATTGGACATAGGTAGCGATCAAATCGTCTGCAGGATCTTGGCTGCACAGCTGAAGTGCAACACGAGTGACCAGTTGCTGTGACGCATCCCAGCGATTGAAATGGTCGTTGTCGTTTGCCATCAGGAACGCCAATTCCGTGTCGCTGCGTTGTAGATGCAGCCGGACGGGCGCGCTGAAATTTCTGAGCACCGACGGCACAACCGGTCGATCGACGCCCGTGAATTGAAAGCTTTGCGACTCTTGATCAAGCAACAGCAAACCCGACACCGAACAATCGGGCGAAGTCAGCGGAATATCCTTGCCATCATCATCGATTAGCCCGACCGCCACCGGAATCGGCACCGGCACGCGATCCTGCGCACCAGGGATGTCGCCGGAAAGTTCGGGATAGGACTGCGACAGCGTCAGCGTGTAAGTCTTAGCCTGCGGGTCGTGCTCGCCCTGGACAAAAAGGTCGGGTGTTCCGGCTTGAGCGTACCAGCGCTCCATCGAGCCAAAGTCTTCGTCGCCGGCATCCGTCATCGCGTCTCGGAAATCATCGCAAGTCGCAGCAGAGCCGTCGTGCCGCTGGAAATACAGGTCCATTCCGCGCCGAAACCCCGCTTCGCCCAAACGCGTGTGGTACATCCGAATGATTTCGGCGCCCTTGTTGTAAACGGTCGAGGTATAAAAGTTATCCATCGAAACATACGATTCGGGCCGGATCGGGTGCGCCATCGGTCCACTGTCTTCGGCAAATTGGCGAGAACGCAGTAACGCAACATCGTCAATGCGTTTGACCGCGGCGGACGTCTGATCGGCGGTGAATTGTTGATCGCGAAAAACGGTCAAGCCTTCCTTCAGTGTCAACTGGAACCAGTCGCGACATGTGACGCGGTTGCCGGTCCAGTTGTGAAAGTATTCGTGAGCGATCACCGCTTCGATCCGCTCGTAATCGTCGTCTGTTGCCGTTTCGGGGGAAGCCAAGACGAACTTGGAATTGAAAATATTCAATCCCTTGTTTTCCATTGCGCCCATGTTGAAATCGTTGACGGCGACGATCATGTAGGTATCCAAATCGTATTCCAATCCAAACTTCTGTTCGTCCCACTCCATCGATTTGGCCAGCGACGTCAGTGCGTGTTCACAGAGTTCGATATTTTGGGGTTCGACCCAAATTTCAAGTGCGACCTCACGGCCGCTGCTCGTCACAAATGATCCGCTCTTGCACTTTAAATCGCCCGCAACCAACGCGAACAAATAGCTCGGTTTCGGATGCGGGTCTTCCCAAACCGCTTCATGGCGTCCGTCGCCCCGTTCCGAAGCGCTGACGCGATTGCCGTTGGACAATAGAACCGGATATCGTTGTCGGTCCGCGCGCAGCGTGACACGATAAGTCGCCATCACGTCGGGACGATCTAAGAAGTAGGTGATCCGGCGAAAGCCCATCGCCTCGCACTGAGTACAAAAGTTTCCCGATGACTGGTACAGCCCTGACAGCGCGTGATTGGCTGCTGGGTCGATGATCACTTCGGTGACCAGCGTGCATTGGTCCGGCAACTCGTCAATCATCAGCTGGTTGTCTTTGATGCGGTATTGGTCATCGCTTAACGCTTGGCCATCCACTCCGATCGATTTCAGTTCCAGTTGTTCACCATCAAGCGTCAATCGACGAGACGTTGACGCATCGTTGCGGCGCAGACGTAAGTGTGCCTTCACCACCGTCGCATTGGGTTCAAGATCGAATTCAAGGTCTACTGAATCGATCCAGAACGGGGGCGGCGTATAGTCTTTGCGAAACACAATGGTCGAATTGTCAGCGTCCAACGAGAGTCCTCCTGCTTGGGAAAAGCCAAATTCTAGCGATTGATCATCCGTGGTATCACCGTAGCGCAGTTTCGATTCAAACTTTTAGCGAGGACAGGCTGAATGGGTCGTTCGTCATGTACGATTGATAGGTTTCATCGTGTGGACGAATCTTGTCTGATGCAACGTGCGACTTGGTCGCGCCGCAAATTCAAGCTCTACCGAGCTGTCCACGCGTATTTTGTTAGTCGCTGTTGCGATTTCCCGGGTGATTCCGTTGCAAGTCAAGGATTGCAGGCGTAAAACGATTGACGGCGACAGGTATAGAATCCAATTGACGTGTGAGAGGCGAGAACAATGGACGCGATAGGTTTGCTGGACCAATTGATTCAGTCGGGGCGGGAACTTGCTCGCGAAGGCCACGAGTTTGCCGAAGAGAAGCTTGCACTGCCTGAATCGGGCGAAGGTCGTGATGCGATGCTGGCTGGTCTCGGCAAAGGTGCGATCGCCGGAGGGTTATTCGCGCTGTTGATCGGTACCAAGCGTGGACGTCGCGTCACGGGCAAGCTAATCAAGTATGGCAGCTTGGCCGCAGTCGCCGGCGTGGCTTACAAAACGTATGACCATTGGCAATCAAGCCACGAGGACGAAGTTCCCGGCATGGCGATCACCGAGCTTGGCGACCGTGAAGCCCACGTCCGCGGTGTACTGTTGGTACGAGCGATGATTTCCGCTGCAGCGGCGGATGGTCATGTCGACGATCAAGAACTTGAAATGGTTCGGGCGAGACTGTCGGAATTGAATCTGCCGGAAGACTCCGTGGCGATGCTGCAAGCCGAATTCACACAGCCGGCAACCCCGGAGGAATTGGCAGCCGGAGTCGACTCACTTGCGGCCGCGTCGGAAATGTACATGCTGGCTGCTTTGGTGATCGATGAAGCGAATCCACCGGAGCGAGACTTCTTGACGCAGTTGTCGAGCGCCCTGCGTTTGCCGCTTGACCTAGTGCAACAGCTTGAGGAACAAGCGTTTGCCTGAGATAAAACGGTAGGTCGCCGACAACAGGAATTCGTTGCGGTGGCGCACGCATGGGGGCTCATTCCTGTTATCGTAGAAAGGCCACGCTCTTTAGCCCCACCAAGCACATTCGGTTTCATTTTCAGGAGACTTCAAAGATGATCTTTGCTTCGGTCAGACAGTTGTTGCTGTTGTCCTTGTCGGCATTTCCGTGTCTGGCGCTTGCACAGGAAGCCGACCAAACAAAGATGCAGGTGTCGCGCACAGAGGTCCCATCGCGCGTGCTTGCTGAATTGCAGTCGACGAAGAACGTGGTTTACGCCACGTATGGAGATCGGGCGTTGCAGTTGGACGTCTTTCGTCCCAAGATGCATGCGGAACCGCTGCCGGCGATTCTATGCATTCACGGCGGCGGTTGGTGGCGAGGCAGTCGCGTGAGCATGCATGCGTTGGCGCAAATGTTGGCGAGCCACGGTTACGTCGCAGTGACCAATTCGTACCGTTTGTCCGGTGAGAGTCCGTTTCCGGCGGCCGTACATGACTGCAAGGCAGCGGTCCGGTGGATGCGTGCCAACGCAAAAGAATACGGAATCGATCCAGATGCGATCGGAGTCACAGGGCTTTCCGCCGGCGGCCACTTGGCGGCGCTATTGGCGACTTCCGGCGATGTGCAGGAACTCGAGGGCAACGGCGGGCACCAGAACAAGAGCAGTCGAGTTCAGGCCTGTTATGCCATGGGCGCCCAAGCGGATTTTGATGCCGAGCACATTCAAAGTGTTCGTCGCGGCATGCAGACTCCGCCAGGCAAACCTAATTTGTGGGTCCAGTTTCTTGGCGGCGATCCCACCGAAGTACCCGAACGTTACAAGTTGGCGTCACCACGCACTCACCTGGATGCGGGTGACCCGCCCTTGGCTTTTATGGCAGGCGAGAACGATAAGGACGCAACTCACGGTGACAGTACCCGTGCTCAGCTGACCGAACTTGGAATCGCGACCGATCTGCTGGTCATCAAAGATGCACCGCATGCGTTTCTCGGCCGTCAGGACTGGTTCGATCAAGCGGTGAACCGCTGTGTCACGTTTTTCGACGAGCACTTGAAACACTCGGGCAAGAATCTGAAATAGCTCTCAAGCCGCGGTCGGCCGTTCCCACAATTCATGCACGAACGCGGCTTGTGTGATTGCTTGCGGTCACGGTCGGCAGGGAACGAAATTTCGAAGGTAAGTATGGCTCTGACGCAGCGCATCGCACCGCGTCTTTTCGGTCGCCTCGTACGACCGATCTTCGACCTCGACACTGACATCGCCGTTGAATCCGGAATCCGTGAGCGCTGAAAAAAACTTGCCCCAATCGACATCGCCCATACCGGGCAGCTTTGGCGTGTGATAATCATTGGGATAGGCGAGGATGCCGATCCGGTCCAATCGATACTGATCGACGCGTACGTCTTTGGCGTGAACATGGAACAGCTTGTCACCGAACTCACGGATCGGTGACAGATAATCCATCTGCTGAAAAATCATGTGCGACGGATCATAGTTCAAGCCAAAATGATCGCTGGGGATATCGTCGAACATTCGCTGCCAAATCGCGGGGCAGTGAGCCAGGTTTTTTCCACCAGGCCATTCGTCCGGCCCGAATAGCATGGGGCAATTTTCGATCCCAATTTTGACGTCACGCTGTTCGGCATGCGCGATGATTGGACGCCACGTTTCTAAGAAGCGGGGCCAATTGTCGTCGACACTCTTTTTCCAATCGCGTCCAATGAACGAATTCACCACGCCAATGCCCAGTTTCGATGCCCCGTCGATCACGGCGAATAAGTGTTCGACTGCCTGCTTTGCCTCGTCGGCGTCACGCGATAGGGCGTTTGGGTAATAGCCAAGGCCGCTAATGGTCACGTCGTTCTCGGTGCATAACCGTTTGATTTTGTCACACGCGGCATCGTCTAAATCGAGAACATTGATATGCGTGACACCTGCGTATCGCCTTGTGGCTTTCCCCGGCGGCCAACACATGACTTCGACGCTGTCGTAACCGATACCGCTGGCGATCTTAAGCACCTCTTCCAGCGAGGCCTCGGGCAGAATCGCTGTGTTATATCCAAGCCGCATGATTTCATGTTCCTCGCTGTCAAGGTTACTCGATGTTGAGTCGAGTTCCCTTGTTCTTGCTAATGTCTTTAGGTGTGGGGTATTCAACATCCGAGGGCGAAAGCTTGGACTTGTCAGTGAGCAATCGCATTTGTTCATGCAAGTACAGTCGCGGCACCAATTTTCCGTTCTTGGCGAGCCGATACAGGATTCGGCCCTTGCGACGGACGTAGTACATTCCGGCGACTTCAGCAACGAATAGTTCGCGCTCCATACCAACGCCGATCGTTTCAACCTGATCGCCGATATCGATCCCTTCGTCTGTTACGGGCAACCAGAGACACGGTTTCAGCCGAACGCGAAAGCGTCCGTAACGAACGTGATAGTAAGTCCCGTCAAAGTGATCCCGGCGCAAAATGCGTTCGCTGGGAATCAGTTTATTGGCGATCGCGACATCGTCTGGGTGGATAAACCCTTGGCCGTCTTGAGGCCATCTCGCGATACATCCGTAATCTGGCAGGGGAGGCGAAAGCATCAATGCACATTGATCGTGAACGAGACAACACAGGCGATCGAATGCCCGGACCTCTGTTACTTTACACGATCGGCAGGTCGCAGGGTCGTTGCCATTGGTCGCCGGGAAATGTCCGGCAAACGGCCGGCAAATCACGTCGCAAAATTCACCCAAGTGGAGACATGCCACGGCGATGGTGGCTGAGTGCTTCGTTGCCACGGCTTCTAGCCAGAGCGCCGGCTCGCTAATTGCGGCAAAGTATCCAGGGCTCGAATTCCACGCGCCAGTGGATCCTGGCCCCCGCGGTTTTGGGTTGCCCCAGCCGTTTCTCTCAACGCAGTATTATCGATTCAGGAAATCAGGTACTTAGCAAGACGCTTTCGATTCGTGTCTTTGCCGCCTTGATCGCGCCACGAATGTGTTGCATCAAATTTGTGTCGTGTTTGGCGTGGCATGGCGAACGGTGCAGCGAAGGAATTGCATCGCAGGCATCGTCGTCACGGCTGGGGGCATGGATTGGCGCGGCGTAGGCGTTGTGGGAACGCGAGACAGCCGGGTTTTCAGCGGGCCAATCAGTTCTCGTGGATACTAAATCACCGACTTGCAAGTCGCTGGGGGAAGTCTGCGCGGTGAGCGTGACTTCAAAGACAAGCAAGAGCAGCGAAATCCGGGTCACGAGAACCAGGAATCGGTAATGCATATTTTAGACAGAGATCGAAGAGAGTGATGGAACATCCGTGTTCGCCTGATCTTTTGTATCGGTCGCGATCACAAATGTGCCAAATCCAACACACCGAGATTCAGGTTCCCTATCAGGATCGATTCCGGACCTGCGCCGTGCGAAAACCTTGACGGTTCACACGACAGGCCTCGTGCATTCATTACAGGTGGTGCAACCGGCAAGGAATGTTGCAACCGCCATAAAAGGGCACTACCGGCAAAGCAGGCGATGGCTAGCGGATTTTTGAGATTCCCGCTTGCGGTTGCACGCGTCGCCAAACGCGTTTGATCGGTTCTTTCATCGGCATACGCTTGACCATCGAAATCGCTTTCGTTTCCGCACTTCGCCACCAACCGTGCAGTCGACTACGGGAAAGGCATCCGAACGCGACGCTGGTAACGGCATCGGTTTGTTTCAACTTATAGGGCTGCTCACCGTACCCCATGTCAATGCATCGAACACCTTTTTCGGTGGCTGATTCGATCATCGCACAGTACAGAGCCGTACCCGGCGAGTATCGCGCATACTTTGCGTTGAACGCAGGGAACCAATAGTGAATCAAGTCGCCTTCGCGAATCCCGAAATGGGCGGCAACGACCTGATCACCTGCCCATAAGACCGATAGCAGACCCCGCATCGTTGTGTCATCACGGTCATCGTGAGTCGTTTCATCGTGTTGCGATTCGTCGTCGGCACGATGCAGTTCGGTAACTAGGCGTCGTGTCCAATTGGGACCAAATAAATCCAGAATGTGTGTGCGGCGATACTGTTGTCGCTTCCAACCGATGGTCAGGTCCAACAGTTCGGGATCGCGGCAGTCAAATTCCAATCGCACGGGGCCGATCTCGCGCTGCATCTTGCGAGTCTTTTGAGGTTGGCGTGCGATCGTGCGATGACTCTTGCGCAATCGGTTCAAGTAAGCGATCGAGTCGTCTCCAATGTCCGCCGCGAACGAATCGATCGTTCCGTGGCTATGCTCGTCGAGCACCGCTTGGCTGGTTCCGGGCATCGCGTGAAAGTCGAACGCTTTCAGGTCACATTGTTTTAAGAACCACATCCAGTCGATCAAATGCTCGCGTCGAGTGATAATGTTGTGAGCATCGTTGAAGAATCGACCCACAGGAAGCGCGACATTGCGAATCCGATGAAACGGAAAATACCCGATCGGGTCCGAGCCCTCTCGCAAAATAGCGACGTCCACGTCTCCACGGGCCCGATGGACGGCCGCGGAAAATCCGACGGAAAAGAACGGGCTGCGAAACTCAGGTCGTGTCGCCCGTATGGTTTCCCAGACCTGTTTGTCCAACTCACTAAGGCCGTCAAAATCGACGACCGCCACGCTGCGGGCTGCGTCTGCGGTTCCAATCGTCGGTCGATCGATGGGCGAACGAGAAGAGTCGGCGGACACGTTAGTCGGGTAAAAGAGCATTCCAGCAATCAGGCGATTTGGTGAACGCGTGCGCTTTGGCTCATTACGCAACCTCACCAGTGAGTCTGATTCGCATTGTAATCGCAACCCGCGGGTGCGTAAGTGTCGCGGCCCGAGAATGACGGGTTCCCCATTGGCGATTGCCGTTTTTGGCGGTCATCCGAAAGAAAACGGGCTCGTTATCGCCTGAAAACCTCGTGGGGTGGCGTCTCTGAGTGAGGTCTCTGCTGATCGGAATGACCGTTTGGCTCAGCCGGCTTCGTTGAAGATGCCGCCACCGCCGGTCGTGGTATTGACCTTTCCCTCCTCGTCACTCGATGCGCCGGCGGGGCCGTAGGTGCCCGACGGTGGCGTACCGGCCAGCAGATGCAGGATTTCACCGGATAGCTGGGCGAGATGGAATTGGCAAACAAATAACGAAGTGGCGCGTTGATGGGAATTTGCTAACGCACGCGATAAGGCGTCGCAACGTTGCGCAAGTCGGTGGCTGGTGATGTCGTTGGTGGATCGCAATTTCTCAGAGATCGAGGCACCGGCCGCCGGCGCATCCGCGTCGGTCATCAAGACTTCTCGCGCGGCCACCATTCGCTCCATCTCGATGACCGCCTGGCCAAGTCTCGCCGTGGATTGATTGATGGTCTCCGGATCGGCCGTATCTCGCTCGGGCCGGTACTGTTCCAAGATCGTGTCCATCGTTTCGGTCGTCACTTGCAGTTCATCAAGATACGACTGGACCTTGGCATTCCAGGCGTCCAAGTTGACCGCAGTGAGATTCGTGTCTTTGATCGACATATCGTGGTTGTGAGAATCCGTCATTACCGACTCCGCTGCATGGTGAAGAGGTCGTACATCGGCCCGGCTAGCGAATCGGCAGAGGCTTCGGTCATGTCTTCAACAATGATTTGATCAAGCTGTTGCTGAAAAACTTCTTCGGTACGTCCGCCGTGCATATACGCCGGCTTGCCAACCGTTTTGCGCATCGATGCCAGCATGCTGCCAAAGAGAGTTTGCCCGACAAAGTCCGTGAATGCTTCTTGCAGTTCATCATCCGGTTGACCGGATTTCGCATCCAACAGTGATGCGTCGGGTGCGGGTGAATCGGACTTTGGTAAGGGAAGCGGCGATGCAGACGAGAGTGGGCCGATGTCCATGGTTGCGTTTCCGAAAAACGTTTCGTTGCGGTGCGATATCCAGCCTCGTTGCGCCTCACAGAAAACGCAGTTGGCTGTTGTCGCGGTTGGAAGTCTCAGGACTACTGAAAAACTACTTCGCCGAACAAGTCCCCTTTTCGTTTCAGAGTTTTGATGATCGCGATTAGATCGTCCGTCGGAACGTCCAGCGCGTTCAAGGCATCGGCAAGGCTCTTTAATTTTGCGTTGGCTACTTCGTCAGATTCGTCGCCGACTTCGACAAACCCGCCGACTCCGCCAGCTTCGATTCGCAGATTGCGGTGGGTGACCAGGACCGGTGCGATTTCGACATCCTTGCCGATCACGACCACGCCTTCCTTTTCGTTGATGACCACGCGTGACGAATTGCTGGACAGCAGGATCTGGATGTTCATCAACAACGAAATAAACTTCACCGGGTTTTGGCGATACACCTCGGGGATATCCACTTCGATGTGAACTTGGTCGATCGCGCGGGCCCGGATCATCGATGAACGCGATTCGTTTCCGTAAGCGCTAGTATCGCCGACCGTTAGCGACGAGAATCCTGTGATTTGATCTTCGATCCGTTGCGCGGCGTCAAAACTGGCAAAATCGCGATCGAGAATAAGCGTGATTTTGCCGTCTTTTTCAAACGCGGCTTCGACATTCATTTCCATCTTCGCACCGCCTTGGATCACGGCGCTGGTCGGTGGACCATCCAGGGGAACTCGAAGTGCGCCCTGAGCCATTGCGTAGACGGTCGGGTTATCGCTGCGAGGTCCCAGCATCGGCGTCAGCATCAAGGTGCCGCCCTCGAGACTTTTGGCATTGATCGCACTGACAGTCACGTCCAACAGATCACCGGACTGTGATCCCGTCGTCGGGATTTTGGCGGTAACAAAAACCATGGCGACGTTTTTTGCGCCGGCGACATCGTTCAAATCCAAGATACCCGTTCGGTCGGTCGACATTGGACCGCCCATCAGTTGCATCATGCGGGCCAGTGCACGCGCGGTCGGGGCCGCGTCCGAATCGCCGGTACCCTTGAGTCCGACAACAAGCCCCAAGCCCTGCAGCGTGTTCGTTTCCTGGCCTTTGAGTCGACACAGGTCCTTGATTTTGGTTCCCGCCGCGATGGTGGTCGACGGCATTGCGACGGCCAGTGCGACGATCACCACGGAAGCGCGCATCCATGTGAGTCGTCGGTTTTGGGTTCGGATTGAGACAGTACTTGGCGTCACACTAACACTCTTTTCGGTTCAGGCTAAAACGGTTGAACACGATCGAACCAACGGGAGAACCAGCCGCGTTTGTAGCCATCGCGCAGATGGCCGCGATCCTCTTTGAGTATTTCTAAATCGATCAAGTCGCGACTGAGCACGACGTTATCCGGCGCGATGTCTTCGGGCCGGCAGATGCCGGTCAGCGCCGTTTCCCAGAGGTTGTCGTTGACGCGAATGTTCTTTCGCGCTTCCAACACGAGACTTCCGTTGGGGCGAATGTCGACGATGGTCGCGGCGATATTGAATGACATCGACTCGCGTGACTCGACCGAAGATTCGCTGCGGAATCGGCTATTGGATTCGCCTGCGACCGACGGGTCACCGGCGGCCTGCGCATCCGGGCGAAGACGAAAATCGCTCAAGCTGATCCAGTCGCTCAAGACCGCTTCGAACAGTGTTTGTTTGCGGCTTTCCGATTCGCCTTCTGCCATCATCCGCGTGACTTCATCAACACGGATCGTGACGATGTCGTTCTCGCGAAAGATGCGAACCGGCGCGGCAGGCTGGTAGGTCCAGCTGGCTCCGTTAAGCATCACACGAGGGTCGCCGCCAGTGATTCCCGCAGGGATCGGGGCGACGTTGACGGAGTTTGCATCGCTGCCAGCACTGGCAGGCAATTGCGACTTCGAGCCGGGGAATGGGGGTTGGATCGCGCGAGCCAGTGGCGGCGCGTCGTACAGCAACGAACTGTTTTGTGCCGCGACGGGCGGATGGTCGATGGCTGCGATGATCAGACCGAACGTCGCTAGTGTTAGGAGGTGGTTCCGGTTCAGATTCATGATTCGACTCGGGGTGGGCGCGTCACGATTTCGACAATTCCCGGGCCGGCGACGCGGGCGACCAACCGCTTCCTGGGTTCGAGCGTTTCGATTTCGATCAAATCGGACTCCGAACCTTCTTCGAGCGCTTTGCCATTGGTGGTCACGCTGATGCCACCGCCCATCACGCGGACTTCCACGCGATCGCCGCGACGAATCAGGATCGGCATGCCGATGGAATCTCGCGTGATCGGAACGTTTTCGCGAAGTGTCGTCTTGGCCTCCATGCCGATCAATTCGTTGCGATCGGTGATGTAACGGTCGTCCCATTCCTTTTCAGGGATCGGACGCGTGGCTAATTCATCGCTTTGCAAACGATGTCCCCGACGAAAGCTGTCTTTGGGAACAATTGCAACCGGATGTGCTGCGAGCGAAATGTCAATTTCGGCTTGGATCGGCCCCCCGGTGCTGCGTCCGGTGACGTGCAAGCGATGGTGGCCTTCGTCGACCGAACTGTTTTGAAATTCGACGTGATCAATCCCCGTCGCGATTTGCAACTGTCGCAGCACTGCCTGTTTGTCATCGATGTGCAGTGCGTAGGCATCGCCGATTTGTGGATACATGCGATCGACCGCCAGCTGGATCCAATAGATCAGTCGTTTGACCAAGACGGGATCGAACGGTGGCAGATCGGGATCGAGCAAAATTCGATCGGCCGCGCCAAAGTGGCTCGTTTGCCTGACATTCGATGGGGCACCTTGCGAGGCGATGCGGGCACGTCCTGCCGCGGGTGGTAGAGATCCACGTGCGTTGAATCCGTAGGTCGGGATTGATTCGGATGGAGTGGGGTTTGCTTGCGCGTTGAAAGCTTGTGCCAACTCGGCTTGCCGCTCGGAATCGGTTTGCGCACGGTAGTGAACTTTGATCCGCTGGGCGCCGATCCAATCGATGGCTCGCGCGGTGGCTTCCGCCGACGTGATCGCTTCGCTAAGTCGAACGCGGTCGATCGTCATGACCTCGCCGCCGACGGGAACCAGTGCGATCGGTGACCGCGACAGACGCTGCCAAGCGGCCATGTCAGGATCGAGGGGGCGCACCACGTCGCCCAATCGCACGATGGGTGAATGAACGGTCACGGAATCCAGTGCGCGAAAGGCCCATCGCGTCGTCGCCGTGATCTGTGCCGGGCGAACGGCACGTCGAGCCCCAGGGGACTGCGTCGGTGGCGGTGGGAAAAGCGTGTTGATGTCGTCCGCAAGCGTCGGTTGGTTTCTTGAATCAAAGGGCGACAGGTCTTGCGCGCAGCAAGCACCCTGGTGCGAGCCACAGGTGATGGCCACAGAGGCGGCGACCGCCAGTGCGATGGCGGCCATTCGATAGCGAATGTTTGGCTGGGGAAGCACGATCACGCGTTAGTTTAGAATCGTCGCAGGTTTGAAATGTTTTGCATCATCTGATCGCCGGCCTGAACGGCTTGGCTATTCAGCTCGAAGGCGCGTTGCGTGGTGATCAGGTCGATTAACTCTTGAACGGGCTGGACGTTGGATGCTTCTAAGTTTCCTTGGACCAGGACGCCGGCACCGTTTTCGCCGGGATTGGTCGTTTGCTCGGGGCCCGAAGCATCCGTTTCCAAGTACATGTTCTCGCCGACTTTTAGCAACCCGTCGGGATTGATGAATTGTGCCAGTTGCAGCTGCCCGAGATTGGAAAGTTCGGTCTGGCCCGGCTGACGTACCATGACTTCGCCGTTGCCGTTGATCACAACCGCGGTCGCGTCATCGGGAATCGTCACCGGTGGATCAAGCAATCGTCCGACCTGCGCCGATCCGACAACCAATTGGCCGTTCGCGTTGGTGTCAAAGTTTCCTGCCCGCGTGTACATCGTTTCTTGTGTGGATGGGTCCAGCACTCGAAAGAATCCTTGGCCACGAATCGCGATGTCAAAATCACGTCCGGTCTGTTCCAGTGTTCCCTGGCGATGATCGGTTTGCGTGCTGGTGACTCTTACGCCGAGGCCGACCTGGGTGCCAACGGCTGTGGGGTTTTGCTGCGCGTCTTGCACGCCGGGATAGACTTCTGTGCGATACAGCAGGTCTTCGAAGTTAGCGCGATCGCGTTTAAAACCGGTGGTGTTGCTGTTGGCAAGGTTGTTGGCGATGACGTCCAACTTGGTTTCCATCGCCTCCATGCCGGTTGCGGCGGTATAAAGGGTTTGCACACTCATTTGTTCGTCCCTTTCGGTGAATGGTACGCTTCGGCGTTAGCTGTATTTTCGCGAGGCAATGGCAGGTCGATTCGGACGGACCGTCAGGTTTGGATTCGGGTTGGGCGAATCGTTACTGCGTCAGCATCCGGCCGATCAAAGTTCCCATCACAGTGTCTTGGTTTTGGATCATCCGCACATTGGCTTCGTACGCCCGCGAGGTTTCGATCAGTTCCATCATCGCGGACGTCGGGCTGACGGCGGAATGTTCCAGCATCCCTGCTACTACCTTTCGCTCGCCTCTGGGGACAAGGTCAAAGTCGGCGAGCGGTTTGAAGAGGCTGCCACCGATATGGGACAGATCCCCCAGATTCTTTGGTTTGGCCAGCATCAATTCCCACTGAGCGCCGCCCTGTTGGATTCGGCCTTCCGGGCCGACGTTGAATGGCAAGTTTCCGTCAATCCGGATTTCGCCGCCGTCGCTATTCAGGACGAGGTTGCCGTTCTGATTGACGAGTTGTCCTTGTGCGTTGAATAGAAAATCGCCAGCGCGAGTCAATAATTGTTGGTCGCCTTGTTGGACGACAAAGAACGAGGACGGGTCATTGATGGCGAAGTCAGTTTCACGACCAGATTTCTTTACCGGGCCGACGGAAAATTCGGTCTGCGCTTTTTGGATCGTCACGCCGCCACCGATGTCATCGGCGCCGCCAACGCCTTCCGGAACCACGCCGTCTTCGATCAGTTGTGCGAAACGCGATTGCAGAATGGTCTCTTGAGGCTTGAATCCGGGCGTGTCGACGTTTGCCAAATTGTTGCTCAGCACCTTCATGCGGTGGCTTTGTGCGTGAGCACCCGATGCAGACAGGTAGACACCGTATGGCATGAAACATTCCTCCACAGACGGAGCGTGTTGAGACGGGTTGACCGGCATCGGCGCAATCACACCCGATGACGGTACCCTTGGTCACTAGCACGCCAGCGAAAACCAGGGCAAGCCCAGTCGCGGCTTTCGTGGTCTTGGGGCCCTTTTTCTCGCCGAGTGATGGACGAGGGACTCGCTTTCCATTGCCCCAATTGCACACGAACCGGGTCAGCCAATTCCTCGATTCTGACTCGACGGGGACTCCCCGATTTTTGACAACGTGCGTAGACTTAAATAGCGGGCGGCTTTCCAAGGTCGCGGCCCAATTCATCCTTACGCATTCGACCAGCTATATTTGATGTCGCCCAACGAACAAGACATTTACGAAGAACACGTCTTGGATCACTACGAGGATCCATATCACCGAGGGGCTTTGGATTCGGCGACTCACGCCCACGAGGCCGACAATCCGCTGTGTGGCGACGTGATCCACATCGATTTGCGGCTTTCCGACGACGGCAAGGTGGAAGAAGCTTGGTTTGAAGGCGACGGATGCGTGATCAGCCAAGCGTCGGCATCGATGCTGATTGAAAAGATCGAAGGCAAGACGCTGGAAGAACTGAAATCGTTTTCCGCCAACGACATGCTGGAATTGTTTGGACCCAAATTGACGCCCAATCGTCAAAAGTGTTGCCTGCTCTCGTGGCGGGTCTTGCAGACTGCGGTTCATTCACCAACGGATGCGGGCGATGAAGCGGATGATGACGCGGGCGATCCGAACTTTGGTGGCCCTAGCCTCAGCGAAGAATCCTAACCTCGGTCCGTCGTCTCAACTGCTCGGCGGGTTTGAGCAGCTGGTTTGGTAGGCCGGCGTAAGCGGTGCGCCGTTTGGACATCGCATTGCGTCGCAATCCGTCCGTTTGCCCGCACTGATTCCGTCGCGGTTTGCACTCACTGTATCGATCCGTGGGAAAGCCTGTCCGTCCGAACGAAAGCCATTCCGTTTCATCGCCTGTCCGCTTGATCGCCTGTCCGTTTCATCGCCTGTCTGTTTGATCGCCTGCCTGTTTGATCAATTGGGCTGGCCACTTTGTCTGAATCGATCCTCGCCATGGCACCCCGATCGTTGCCGTCTCTTGTTCTATCCTTCAGCCTCACAATTGTCTGAGCCCACATGAGTCTTCTGCCAGTTGGCATCCGCGACGACTTTCCGATTCTTTCTCGCAATGCCGCCAGTGGTGCGCCGTTGGTGTTCTTGGATAGCGCCGCCAGTTCACAGCGACCTGCTGCTGTGATCGACGCCATGTCGGACTTCTATGCAAGTCATTACGCCAACGTTCACCGCGGGATTCACACCCTTAGCGAAGAAGCGACCGATCGGTACGAACAGTCGCGCCGGACGGTCGCCGAGTTTCTAAACGCCGCTTCGCATCGCGAGGTTATTTTTACCGCCGGCGCGACCGCGGCCGTCAATACCGTTAGCCGAACGTGGGGTGATGCGAACGTGGGGGCGGGCGACGTGATTTTGCTGACAATCGCGGAGCACCACGCCAACATCGTTCCCTGGCATCAGCTTGCCCAGCGAACCGGTTGCCGGATCGAATTTCTGCCGCTCGGTGATGATTACTTGATCCAAGATGATGTGGTCGCCGAAGCGCTCGGTCGACTGAAGCCAAAGATGTTTGCGTTCACCGCGGCCAGTAACGTGTTGGGCTCTGAATTTCCGGTACAGCGTTGGACCAGGCTTGGCCACGATCACGGTGCGGCGGTCTTGATTGATGCAGCACAGGCTGCCCCGCACCAGCAGATCGACGTCCAGCAGTGGGACGCGGACTTTGTCGTATTCAGCGGCCACAAGCTGTGCGGCCCGAGTGGAATTGGCGTGCTGCACGGGAAAGAATCGGTTCTCGACGCGATGCCACCGTTTCTCGGTGGCGGGGGAATGATACTGCGCGTCACGACGGACGAATTCGAGCCGCACGAGTTGCCGGAAAAGTTCGAGGCCGGCACGCCGCCGATCACCGAAGCGATCGGACTTGCCGCGGCAATCGAGTACCTCAGCAAGATCGGCATGCCGAACATACATGCCCACGAACGCGAATTGTGCCGGTTCGCCGATGGTGCGCTGCGTGAAGTCGACGGCGTGCGCATCATCGGTCCCGATGCCGATCATAAGGTTGGCATCGTCAGTTTCGTGGTTGACGGCGTTCACGCGCATGACGTCTCGCAGCACTTGGACACAAGAGGCATTGCGGTGCGGGCGGGACACCACTGCACCATGCCGCTGCATAAATCGCTAAAGATTAGCGCATCGACGCGAGCAAGTTTTTACCTTTACAACACCATGGACGAGGCAGGCCAGTTGGTCGAAGCCATCAAAGAGGTACGAGAAAAGTTTGCCCGCAGCGGACGCAGGCGCCGCCGAGTGTGACGATACTCGAGCGATTGACGTCGAGACTGCGTGCTAGCTTTCAGCCAGTTTTTGAAATTCTTCTTCGCTTAGAATCTCAACGCCTAACTTTTTTGCCTTGTCGAGTTTGCTGCCCGCCTTTTCGCCGGCTACCAGGAAGTCGGTGTTCTTGCTGATGCTGCTGGAGGCGCGACCGCCAAGTTGTTGGATGAGCTTTTTGATTTCATCGCGCTTGTAATGCTTGAGCGTTCCCGTGACCACGATCGATTTACCGCTGAGCGGCAAGTCGTCATCGGGGACCGGCAGGGGATCGTCCATTTTGACGCCCACCGATTCTAGTTCACTGAGCGTTTTCTGGCCGACTTCGCTGTGACAGAATTCAGAGACGCTCTTGGCAATGGCGTCACCGATTTCGTGGATCGACGCCAAGTCTTCCGCCGTTGCGGAATAAAGTTTTTCTAACGTGTTGTACTTGTGTGTGATTAACTGCGCAACTCGCGGGCCGACGTGCCGGATTGAGATGGATGAAAGCACGCGGGCAAGTCCGCGATCGCGACTGGCGTTAATGCCCGCCACGATCTTGTTCGCGTTGGCCTGTCCGACTTGAACTTCGATCTCTTTGCCGTCCTTGCCTTTTCGCTTACGCAGCCAATTTAAATCGGCGATCCGATCAACATCCAATCGGTACAGATCGGCGTACGATCTCACCACGTCGCGGCCAACGAGCAGGTCAACGACTTCTTCGCCCAAGCCATCGATGTCCATGCCCGGCCGGCTGCCGAAATAGATCAAACGCTGTTTCAACTGAGCGGGGCACTGAGGATTTGGGCATCGGATATACACGCCGCCTTCGTCGCGAACCAGTTCGGTATCACACTCGGGGCAGTGCTTGGGAAACTCGTATTTGGGCAAGCGGTCCTGTCGCAAGTGTTTTTCGACGCGAACGACCTTGGGGATAATCTTTCCGGCTTTTTCGACAACGACGGTATCGCCGACGCGCACATCCAGACGTTCGATTTCATCGGCGTTGTGCAGCGATGCCCGCGATACGGTGGTGTCGGCGATATCGACGGGTTTCAGGTTCGCAACCGGCGTGATCGCGCCTGTCTTGCCGACTTGCACGGTGATCGATTCCAGTTGTGTGATCGCTTCGTAGCGTTCGAACTTATAGGCAATCAGCCAACGTGGGCTTTTGCTGCGCATTCCCAATCGTTCTCGCTGGGCAAAGTCGTTGACCTTGAAAACGATGCCGTCGACTTCGAACGGCAGGTCCGGCATGTCTTCTTCGAGTTCCGCGACGGCATCCATCACCGCGGCGCTGCCGTCGAGCAAGCGAACTTGCGGCGTCGGCGGAATCCCCAGTTCGCCGACCTCGGCCAAAAATTCCATGTGGTTATTGGCCTGCAGGCCTTCCGTTTCGCCGACGCCATGACAGAAGAAACGCAAGTTTCGCTCGGCTGCGATCGACGGATCGAGCAATCGTATCGTTCCCGCCGTAACATTTCGCGTGTTTTTGTAGGGTTCGCTGCCGGATTCGATCTGGCGCAGGTTCAGGTCGGCCAAGTCGGCGTTGGTCATGTAGACTTCGCCGCGGACTTCCAGCACTTTCGGAGTGGCAACTTTTTTTGACGTCCGCATTTTTAACGGCAAGTCGCGAACGGTACGAATGTTGTGCGTAATATCGTCGCCGACTTGGCCGTTGCCGCGAGTCAACGCCAGGACCATCTTGCCGTCCTCGTATCGAACCGACGCGGCGACGCCATCGATTTTGAACTCCATGACCCACTGGATTTTTTCGTTTTCCAACAATTTTTCTGTGCGGTCAAAATACGCCTGTAATTCTTCGCGGCTGTACGTGTTGTCGATCGAGAGCATCGGAACACGGTGGGCGACTTGTTCCAGGTATTCGACCGGTGCATCCCCGACACGCTGGGTCGGCGAATCGGCGGTTTGCAGTTCTGGATGCTCGGTTTCTAGCTGTTTCAGTTCTTCCAGCAGCCGATCGTATTGCAGGTCAGTGACCGCCGGTGTCGCTTCGACGTAGTAGAGGTGGTCCAGACGCCGGATTTCCTTGCGAAGCTGTTCGGCGCGATCGGATGCAGAATCAGGCATTTGGCATTCGGTGGAAGCGGAAAGTTGCAAAAACGAGTATGTTGGCGATTGAAGTGGCTGGCCGCAAGCGACGCTGTCGACACCCGAGCCGCTTTCAGGTTTCTCGATACTTTTGGCATAGTTGATTTTTGGCAACACGAACCGGCGCAACCGACGTCATCTCTGTGCGGGGATGTCGCGTTCACAATCTGAAAGACATCGACGTCGACGTTCCTCGCGGAAAGTTGGTGGTGATTTGTGGTCGATCTGGCAGCGGAAAAACATCGTTGGCGTTGGATACGTTGTACGCCGAAGGCCAGCGGTGTTACATCGAGAGTTTCTCGGCTTACACGCGGCAATTCTTGGCGCGGCTGGACAAACCGGATTGCGATCAGATTCAAGGTATCCCGCCAGCGATCGCGGTGACGCGTGCCGGTGGGTCGAAGACGAATCGCAGTACGGTCGCCACCGCAACCGAGATTGCGGATCACCTGCGTTTGCTCTTTAGCAAGGCTTCGCAGTTGTACTGTTACCAATGCGGCGAACCTCTGCAAAGCGACGACCCGGCGACGGTGGCGGAGGACATGCATGCGGCCGCTTCCAATCGCGATGCCGCCACGGACGGACTTGGCGGCAAGGCCATGATCGGTTTTCCCGTGTGGTTGCCCGATCGGCAAGCCGCCAGCGAAATTTTGCTCGGCTTGCAGCAAGCCGGCTACCTGCGCTTGATCGTCGGCCAGCAGACGTTTCACCTGGCCGACGACGAACGAGCTGCTTTGGCAAAGAAGGTCGGACGCAAGGGAATCGATTCGATCGCGATTGTGGACCGTCTTGGCGAATCTGCCGAACTTTCCCGTTGGACCGAGTCGCTGGAAACCGCGATGGCCGAAGGAAACGGGACCGCGATCGTTCTTCGAGAGTCAACCGGCAACGAAAGCACCGCTAGCGGCGAAAACAACGGCGGCGGCAAGCTTGTTCAAATCGATGGCCGATTCTGGCAGTACCGGACCGTCAGTCGGGATCGTCGTTGCGACCAATGCGATATCGATTACCCCGATCCGGTGCCGCGATTGTTCAATTTTAACAATCCGCTGGGCGCATGTCCGACATGCGAAGGCTTTGGGGATATCGTTGATGTTGACATGGACTTGGTCGTGCCCAACCGCAAGCTCTCGTTGGCCGAAGGAGCGATCGCGCCTTGGAATACACCTTCATACGAACATGAAAAGCATGAGTTGCTGGAATTGGCCGACGACTATGGGATTCCCGTCGACGTTCCCTTTTCAAAGCTCAAGAAAAAACATCTCAAGCTGATCCAGCATGGCGTGCCGCAGCGCAATTTCGGCGGGCTCGACGGTTTTTTTGCGTGGTTGGACCGCAAGAAATACAAGATGCACGTGCGAATTTTTGCCGCCAGATATCGTAGCTATCGCACCTGCGAAACGTGCCACGGCAAACGATACAAGCCCGAGGCTCTTGCTTACAAAATTGGTGACAACAACATCGCCGATGTCTTAACGATGCAAGCAGACGAGGCGGACCGATATTTCCAGACTCTGCAACTGCCAACGCGAGAACAACAAATTGCGGCCGAACCACTGCGGCAAATCAGGGATCGAATCGGATACCTGCAAACGGTTGGACTGGGCTATCTGCAACTGGATCGCACGCTGCGAACCCTCTCCGGCGGCGAAACCCAGCGGGTGGCGCTGACGTCCGCGTTGGGCAGCAGTCTGGTCAACATGTTGTATGTACTCGACGAACCGACCGCGGGACTGCATCCGTCGGACGTAAAGCCGCTTGTCAAATCTATCGTCGGCCTGCGAGACCGTGGCAACACCGTCGTGGTGGTCGAACATGATGAAACGCTCATTCGTAAAGCCGACGAGGTGATCGAAATTGGTCCGGAAGCCGGGCAAGCCGGCGGCGAGATCGTCTTTCAGGGTACCACCAAGGACCTGCTGAAAGACGAACACAGCCTGACCGGACAATTTCTGTCCGGCCGACGTGGCTGGACGTTGCGCAACCACCAACCGCGACCTGCCCGGGGTGTAATTTCGTTGACGGGCGCCAGTGGGCATAACCTCAAGCACATCGATGTTGATTTCCCGATCGGCGTGCTGTGTTTGGTGACCGGTGTCTCGGGCAGCGGTAAGAGCAGTTTGGTGCAAGACACCTTGTACGGCGCGATCAAACAGCGGAAGCACGGCGAGGCGGAGAAAGCATTGCCATTCCAATCGATCCGTGGTTTGAGCCAGATCGATGATTGCTTACTAGTCGATCAATCCCCCATCAGCCGCAGCGCTCGATCGTGTCCGGTCACTTATGTCAAAGCCTTTGATCCGATTCGCAAAGTGTTTGCTGCCAGCGTCGAAGCGAGGACACGCGGATTCGGCCCCGGCCATTTCACCTTTAACGGTGTGAAAGGTCAATGTGAAACATGCGAAGGCGCCGGATTCCTGGAAGTCGACATGCAGTTTCTTGCTGACGTTTCGATGCAGTGTCCGCAGTGCCGAGGCACGAGGTATCGCGACGAAGTCTTGGACGTTCGCTTTCGCGATCAGTCAATTGCAGACGTGTTACAGATGACCGTCCGACAGGCGTACCATTTTTTTCGTGGCCACGAAAAAGTCCAAGCGCGACTGAAACGAATGATCGATGTCGGTTTGGAATACATCACTCTGGGACAACCCGCTACCACGTTGTCCAGCGGTGAAGGGCAACGTTTGAAACTTGCGGCATTCTTGGCTTCGGCCAAACGTCGACGAACACTCTTTATCATGGACGAACCGACAACGGGTCTTCATGATGCCGACATCGTACGCTTGGTGGACTGTTTCGATGCACTGTTGGCCGATGGGCACGCGCTGGTCGTCGTCGAGCATCATCCGTTGTTGATGCAGGCTGCTGATCATTTGATCGACCTGGGGCCCGGTGCTGCCGATGATGGCGGAAACGTCGTTGCCACAGGCACACCCCAAGCGGTTAGCCAAAGCGGCCAGGGGCGAACGGCCGAAGTGCTACGGGAACTGGCGAAACGCCGCAGGCAATGAGACATTTTCGCGTTAATCGAACACGTTTATGGCGTGTTTGAGGGCGACCGGCGGTGTTTTCATCAGTTTGCTATACTGCTGCCGGTCGTTATCGATCATTCGTGACGAATGCGTAAGCCAGCTAACCCATTGCTACTGTTTTCATAGGTGTATTGATGTCCGGTCAACAAGAATCGTCGACGCCGAATCAGGGGCGGCGTAAGAACTATCTATTGATGGTGTTGACGGTCATGGTCGGCATGCTCGCGTACGATTACCGCGTCGCTCGACCTAGTGTTGATCGCGCTTATCAAAAAATTGTCCAACGTACTACGGAAGTCAATAATTCGCCTGCTCGCTCGTTGACAAACCAAGACGTCCAGACGCTGATCACCAAATCGCCTTCACGAACTTTCATGGATGGTCAAGACTTAGTGGAGGTTTACAGTTGGCGCAGCGGCTTGCCGGTTCGGACTCACGACCTGTTCGCAGTTTACAAGAAATCCATCCGTGGCGAACAAGTCTTTTATCGGCAAGCAAAATTCGTCTACGAAACCAGCGCCGAAGTCGCACCAGTGCCGGTACCACTGCTGGTGGAAGGAACCGAAGAAGAGATCGCGCAATATAACGAAGAGTTGCGCCGAGAGATTGAGGAAGAGATGCGATACTTTGCCGACGAAGAAAGGCATGCAGCACGCCAAAACGGATCACCGCTAGACGGATCACCGCTAGACGGCGCTGACAACGATCGACTGGGGCAAAACGTCCCGGATACAGACGTTCGATTGCAAGACATCGCCGACGAGCTGTCGAACTCAAGCGAATGACAATTCTTGATCGACCATCACCACGGCAGCACCGTCTTGAACCCTGTCGATTTCGATAATTTGCAACAAATTCCATGTCGAGACCGTCGACGGTCACCGATACGGATCCGCAATGGCAGATTGACGCGAGCGGATTTTCCGACACACGGCTACGCTCAGGTGAAATAGGTGGTCGAAATCGGTAAGCGAGAACAAACGCAACACGCCGTTTCGGTCGATATGATTGGTTTGTCCGCTTCCGAGTTGCTGGCGACATATGATTTGCTGGGCGATACGGCCGCCTGGGTTAAAGACACGCAATTCCAATACCGGTGGGCTAACCGCACGTTTTTGCTGAATCACTCGTTGTCCGATCTGAGTGAATTGGTCGGGAAAACGGATCAAGAAATTTCGCCGGCTTATCTTGCGGACCTGTACCAGTCCGATGACGCGTCGGTGTTAAATGGGCAAACGATCGTCGCACGAGTCGAACCGGTCGGAACATACGAGGCCATGCCCCGCTGGAATCAGACTTGGAAGCGTCCGTTGCACGATGGCAAAGGCAACGTCGTGGCGGCATTCGGGTTGTCTCGGCAACTTCCAGAGACCAACGCACCGGAATTTCCGTTCTCGGACTTGGTCCCGGTGCTGAATCACATGCGAACGCATACGGCTCGCCAGGTGACGAATCGCGAATTGGCGCAGCTCGCCCATTTGTCGGTTCGCGCGTTTGAGCGAAAATTCAAGCGTCACATTAAAATGACGCCGGCGCAATTTATCGGACGGCTTCGAATCACTCGTGCAGCTGCGGACCTTTGTGACACGACCGATGCGATCAACGAAATCGCTTATCGCCACGGTTTCAGTGATCAAAGTCATTTGACTCGCGAGTTTCGAAAACATTTCGGCAAAACGCCGAAGTCCTATCGATCGACCTATCAAGGTTAATCCGGCACGGGTTGGTTATTGGCGGGACGTGTCACGGGGGAAACGTACACGTATCTGCGCCGGGCATGCGAATCGACTAAAATGGGCTGTACTGAGTTCCTCCCCCCCTCCACCGTTCCTAGCCCCTCCAAAGCACGATGTCCCGCTACATTAAGTTTGATGCAAAGAGATCTTGTGCATCGCTAGCCGTGTTGATGCTGACAATGTTTTGTTTTCTTGACGCGTCTCGAGTTGACGCGGCCGACGATTCGAAACCGCACATTGTTCTGGTCGTAGGAACACTGCATTATTCGCCGGAGTTGACCCTTCCGCCTTTTGCGAATGAACTGGAACGCCTCGGTTTTCGCACGACGGTTGTGATGGGTGAAGGCAACCCGGAAGCAAAAAAAGAGAACGTTCTGCCGGGAATCGAAGCGTTAGCGGATGCCGATGCGGCAATCTTTTTTATGCGTTTTCTAAAACTGCCCGACACCGAATGGCAGCCCATCGAGGACTACATCCGATCTGGTAAACCGGTCATAGGCCTACGCACCGCGAATCATTCGTTCAAATACCCCAAGGGGCACCCACGCTATGAGTGGAACGATGGGTTTAGTCGCAGGGTATTGGGCACGCCTTACGTCGTCCATCAAACCGGACTGACGCAGATCAGTGTGGTCGAAAAAAATCGAGACCATCCGATCATGACGAATATTTCCAACCGGCAATGGGAATCCGAAGGAACTTTGTACCTGACTCGTCTGCAAGGCGGTTGTCAGCCGCTGGTTACCGGCACCGGACAGGGAAAGGTTCGGATGCTTGAGAAAGACTATGGGACAATCTTGGTCAACGATAGCGAATCCGACATCGTTGCATGGACTTGGCGCAATGAATGGGATGCAAAAGTGTTCAGCACAACCTTAGGACATCCGGCCGATTTCGGCGAAGAGTCGTTCACTCGCATGTTGGTCAATGCTGTGTTTTGGGCAGTCGATCGACCGGCACCGTCGGCGGACGCTGCCATCTCAACTTGGAATATTCAACGAGCTGATAAGAAACCGAAAAGATGAACCACGCAAACCATCGAGTTCTGTTTGCTTTCTGTTTGACGGTATGTCTGGGTGGCGCCCCGGCGTCGGCACAGCCAGCGGTTCGCCCGGGCGATCGTGTGGCGATCGTCGGCAATACGTTTGCCGATCAGCTTCGCATTCACGGCTATCTCGAAACCTTGTTGCTTCAGTATTCGCACGATAACCCCATTTCGATTCGCAATCTGGGGTGGGGCGGCGACATGTTGACCGCCCGAGATCGGCCGACCAACTTTCCGACCGAAGAGTCGACGTTGCGGTCTCATGAAACAGACGTCATCATCGCCTGTTTTGGAATGGGAGAATCGTTTGCCGGAAAGAAAGGATTAGATGATTTCAAGCAAGACCTCGACGGCTTTGTCAATGCGCACGCCGGTAAATCATACAACGGTCGGTCGGCAGTGCGTTTGGTTCTCGTTTCGCCAATAGCGCATGAAGATCTGGGGCATTTAACCCCAGCGCGGACGCAACGAAATCTCGATTTGGGGATGTATCGCCAAGCGATGCTTGAAGTCGCGTCGCAACATTCGGTCCCGTTTATCGATCTTTTTGAGCCTTCACGCTATTTGATGGACGAATCGGTCGGCCCGAGTCTCACGACCAATGGTATCCATCTCAATCCGTATGGTTACTGGGCGATCAGTCGCACGTTTTTTGAAAACTTGGTCGCGGATGAAGGGGCGGCCAGTGAAACGCCTTGGCACATCTTTGTTGATGCGACGTCGAGCACGTCCGAGTCTCGCGGTGTTGAGCTGTCCGACATGACAAAGGTGGGAGCTGCGATTGAGTTCACGGTGCGAGAGGTTCATGGACCGACGCCGGCGCCGCCGATCAATGCCACATTGCCACCACCGCTGCAGCATCAGCGGGATACTCTTAGCGTTTCGAACCTGCCTGCCGGACAATACACGTTGTTCGTCGATGGAAAGTCAGTTGTCACGGCCGACAGTGAAGCCTGGGCCAATGGAGTTCCGGTCGATGCTTCGCCCTCGCACCAGCACGCCGAATCGCTTCGCCGCGCGATCAATGACAAGAACCTACAATTCACCTACAGCTGGAAAGCGCTCAACCAAGTCCACATCGTTGGTGAGCGACGAACGTCCCCCAGCGGTCGCGCGTTGCCCGCAGAGGTGATTGAATTCAACCGGATCGCTGATCAACGCGACCAAGAATTACGGGCACACGTCCAACCACAAACACGCCGTTGGCGGATCGCACCCGCCAAGGGTTAACGTCACAAAATCTTTCAATTGCTTGTATATCAATATGAAATCCGCATTATCTGTTCTGCTTTCGATTTTGGTGCTCGGTTGCAGTGCCGCCGGACAGGACGCAACGGGAATCAAGATTGCGAATTTGAAAGACGCAAATCTTGATCTGATGAACAATCATGATCCCGCTTCACAGCTTGAAAATTTTGAATTGCTGGACGGGTATCAAGTCAATCTGTTCGCCGCCGATCCGATGTTGGCCAACCCCATCCACATGCATTGGGATTCCCGCGGGCGTTTATGGGTGGCCTGCTCGTGGGCGTATCCACAGTTGAAACCGGGCGAAGTCGCCAACGACAAGATCATTATTCTGGAAGACACCGATGATGATGGTGTCGCCGATAAATCAACGGTCTTTGCCGACGGCCTTTACATGCCGACCGGGTTAGAACTGGCCAATGGTGGCTGTTACGTCGCACAAACGCCCGATGTGTTTTTTCTAAAGGACACTGACGGGGATGATGTCGCGGACGTTAAGGAATTGGCGTTGACGGGGTTTGGCATCGAGGACAGCCATCACTCGGTGAGCGCTTGGCGGCGCGGACCAGGCGGGTGGATTTATTTCCAGGAAGGCATCTTTCTGCATGCCCAGGTCGAAACGCAATACGGCGTCGTGCGCAACTTCAACGGGGGTGTCTACCAGTACAATCCGCGGACCCAACAGCTACGAGTCTTTTGTTCTGGAACCGGCGGCAATCCTTGGGGACACGTCTTTGATCGGTGGGGCCAGTCTTTCATGGTCAACAATCCACGCATCATGTATCTGTCGCCGGCTACCGGTAACAGCGGCGATCAAATTCGCATCAACGCATTGATCAGCACCGAAAAACAATGCGGTGGCGATTTGGCGACTGGTACCCATGTCGCTGACGACATTCGCGGAAACCTGTTAAGTGGCCGTTTCAAAAGTCGAACGGTGATCCGGTATGAATTTATCGAAGACGGTGCGGGGTATACGGCGAACGTGCTGGAACCGTTGATGACGTCCAAGCATCCGAATTTCCGTCCAGTGGATGTCAAGACAGGTCCGGATGGTGCGATCTATGTCGCCGATTGGTACAACTCGATCATCAACCACGCACAGCACGATTTTCGCGATCCGAGACGCGACCACGAGCATGGCCGCATCTGGCGGATCACTCATAAGTCGCGTCCGTTAGCCAAGAAACCGCAGCTCGTTCCCGCATCGATTGCCGAGTTGGTCGACCATCTGAAAAGTCCCGAAGCGTGGACGAGGCATCAGGCGCGTAAGGAACTGAGTGAAAAAGATCCCGACCAGGTCTTCGCCGAGCTTGAGCGATGGGTCGACCAACTGGATCGCAGTCTGCCAGAGTATGATCACCATCTTGTCGAAGCGATGTGGGCTTGCCAGAACGTGGAACGCACAAGCGAGAAGATTCTGGAAATGGTTCTCGGCGCCTCCGATGGACACGCCCGGTCCGCGGGCGCCCGCGTGATACGTTATTGGCACAACGATCTGCCTGATCCCATTGGTATGATCGCGCGTGCCGCCGATGATCCATTTCCAAGAACGCGGATGGAGGCTGTGCTGTCGGCCGGGTTTGTCCCCGATGCCCAGGCCTACGCTGCGGCGTTGCATGTGATCGATCATCCCGGCGACCCGTTCCTTGATCTCGCCTTGCCGCAAACCAAGAAAGCGTTGGACGATTATTGGCGGCCCGCGTTGGAGGCTGGGACTCTGCGATTCGCCAAATCATCGCACGAGGATTTTGCCAAGCAGTCCGCCGGGATCGGGTTCGCAGAAACGCTTTCTGATTTCTTGGCCGAAACCCAACCCAGCGAAAAAGACACGGCCTCGGTCTGCGAGCAATTGGCTGCAGTCGGGACCAACGAAGACATTCAATTGGTGCTCGCCACGCTGTCCAAGGGCGACACCAGTCATTCTGCAGCAGCGACGGCCGCATTGTTGGAAACGTTAAAACAAATGGCCGGCAGCCACCGTTCACGCGTGTTCGTGCGAAAAGCCCGCAGTCTGAAGCATTTACTAAAGAGCGACGACGAAACGATTGCGATACTTGCCGCCGAAAACCTTGCTGCGTGGGGTGCTAATAAGATCCATGGCGATTTGGTGAACGTGCTTACCGATTCCAGCCGGCCGGCTTCGGTTCGGAACGCTGCGGCGATCGCACTGGCAAAACTTGGTAGGACGGAAAACCTAGAAACGCTCACGTCGTTGGCGAATGATGCCGATTTGCAAACGCGATATTGCGCCGTTTCGGGCTTAGCATCGGCCGATGTCGAACTCGGTGTTACTGCGGCTGCAGCGCTCTTCGGTTACGACCCGGGCGACGTCAATCCGGTCCCTGCGCTGCAAGCGATTTTGAAGAATCGAATCGGCGCGAAACTGCTCGCGAAGAGTCTTTCCAAGGATTCCATTCACCCCGTGGTCAAAGAACGAATCAGTGAGTTTCACCGTTCATCAGGCCTGCTTGGTGAATCGGCCGCTAAACTATTTGATCCGGCAACCGGCACCGAGTCGTTGACGGCACGGTTGCTTGCGGAAAATCAAGAATCGTTGTCCGCCGATGTCGATAGGTACGGGGATCCGAAACGCGGCGAGATGATCTATCGACGTAAATCGTTGTCTTGCACCAATTGTCACGCCATCGGTCCGGTCGGTCCGTTGATCGGCCCGAATCTAGTAGCGGTCGGTGCTGCGGCGAAAACAAGTTACATGATTGAATCGATTTTAGAGCCGAACAAAGCGATCGCAGAACATTTCGAAAATCGCATGTTCCTGCTAGAAGATGGTTCCACGCAAACAGGAATCATTACTTTCAAGAGTGACGACGAAGTCGTGGTGCGAGATGCGGCCCAGGGTGGCAAGGAAGTCCATTTGCCCGTTGATGAGATTCTTGCTGAACGCCCGATGCCGTCAGCAATGCCGGCCGGTTTGGCCGATCAATTGGCCAGTCGCCAAGAGTTTCTTGATCTTGCCAAATTCGTTTCGGTGCTCGGCAAACCTGGTCCGTATGCAAATGATGAAAGTCCTGTCATTCGCAAATGGCGAATTCACCCTGCGCCATCGGGTGACGGTATCGACGAGACGGGTTGGCCTGCCGACGATGCCAAGTGGATCACCGCTTACAGCAAGGTCGATGGCGAATTGCCCGCCGCCGACTTGGCCATAGCGGATCGCGTACTGGCCAGAGCCTACGTCAACGTCCAAGTTGCCGGCCGTTTGCGGTTGGACGTCGATCGACCGGAGGGTTTGCGGGTTTGGGTCGATGGAGAAGAATTGGAATCGGTCGATGGCGAAATCGAACTCGCGAAAGGTCGCCGGTCGGTCACCTTCATTGTCAGCCAAGCGGCCGAACGCGATTTTGGACTGCGAGTTGAACTGGTGTCCGTTGTGGATTCACCGGCAAAATTTCAGCCGGAAGGCGGAACCTAGATACACGTGTCGTAGACTCCCATCACGGGAAGTGATTTTCGGGCAACGTCAACCGTTTTGAACTCGCGGCCCATCGGGTTCTGGTCAAGCAAACGCCGCTATTGTTCAACGGATTGCATGGTCACGTTCAAGACAGTCAAAAGACGCTCGTCCATACTTGGCCCTCGCGTTGATGGACCTAAGACGCAAAGAACATTGGCAGAAGCAGACTTTTTAGCCAGCGACCGTAACCTCACTGATGAGAGATAGCGATGAATGCGATCACGACCGAAACCATCACCGGGCTTCCACCGATTCGTCCCAAACGGGTCATCCATGGCAATTCGGCAATCCTGTTGCCGATGGACTCCGATACCGAAGTTGACTGGGACGGTTTTCGCGACCACTTGGCGAGAACGGTCGATGCCGGATTGACGCCGGCCGTTAACATGGACACGGGATACGGAAACTTAATCGACGACGCGACCCGCCAAAGGGTCTTGGCTGAGACGGAAACCCTGATGCAGGGCCGACCATTTGTCGCTGGCGCGTTCGTTGGCGATCAACCCGGTTCCAGTTTCGACATGGATGCCTATCGCGTCAAACTCGACGAAATTTTGTCACACTCGGGAACGCCAATCATCTTCCAATCCTATGGATTAACGGATCAAGCAGACGATGAGATCGTTGATTCCTATCAGCAAATCGCGGATCATGCGGGCGATTTTTATGGTTTTGAATTGGGAACGGTGTTCGCTCCGTTCGGAAAGATTTATAGCCTTGACGTGTATCAAGGCTTGATGAGCATCGATGCTTGTCGCGGTGCCAAACATTCGTCACTTAGCCGATCTCTGGAATGGCAACGCATTGAATTGCGAGACCAGCAGCGACCGGATTTCAAGGTGATGACCGGGAACGATCTGGCGATCGACATGGTCATGTATGGCAGCGATTACTTACTCGGTCTAAGCACATTCGCGCCCGAGGCATTTGCCCGTCGTGACGCGATGTGGGCAGCAGACGATGCGCGGTTTTACGAGCTGAATGATCTGTTGCAATATCTCGGTTTCTTGACATTCCGCGATCCTGTTCCGGCATACAAGCACAATGCCGCGCAATTTCTGCACGCACGCGGATGGATCAAGACGCCGCTGACCTATCCGGGCAGCCCGACACGTCCTGATTCGGATGTTGCGATCCTCACTGAGATTGCTCGGCGACTGGACGCCTGAACTGCGTTGACGTGATTCGCGTCTACATGTGCTTCCATCCTGCCTGCGATTCCATCCTGCATGCGGTGAGATGGTGGCGTTCTGCGCGGACGGTACAAGCGAATAATCCTTCAAAGAAGAGCGAAATCAAATGAAAAATCTGACGGTCGCGATGCACGGCGTCACCGGACGAATGGGCACCAACCAGCACTACATTCGGTCGATTCTGGCGATCATGCTGCAAGGAGGTGTCAAGTCATCAAGCGGTGAAGTGATCCAAATCAAACCGATCTTGCTGGGGCGCAACGAGGCGAAGCTGAAACACTTGGCCGACGATGTGGCCGGCGAACATCTCGGTCAACGCGTTGACTGGTCGACCGATATCGACGCGGTTGTTTCGGATCCCGACGTCGATATCGTGTTTGATTCCTCCAGCACGCAGATGCGGGCGTCGATCGTGCGGAAGGCTGCCGATGCGGGCAAAGCCGTATATTGTGAGAAACCGATCGCGATCTGTGCAAAGGAAGCCAGCGAGTTGGCGGATGTTTGCGAGTCCGCAAACGTCAAGAACGGCGTAGTGCAAGACAAGTTGTGGTTGCCTGGGATACGCAAGCTAAGAACACTGCGAGATCAGGGATTCTTCGGAGACATCCTAGGCGTGCGTGGCGATTTTGGTTACTGGGTTTTTACGGGCGACGATCCGGATCAAACGCCGCAGCGACCCTCGTGGAATTATCGCAGCGAAGATGGCGGCGGGATGATGGTCGACATGTTTTGCCACTGGGAATATTTGTTGCGTGACTTGTTCGGACCAATCGATCGAGTTCTGGCGCATGCGACGATCGATATCCCCGAGCGTCGTGACGAGGCCTGCCAACCTTATCGTTGTACCGCGGATGACTCGGCTTATGCAATCTTTGTGATGCAAGACGGCGTGACCTGCCAGTTCAATAGTTCGTGGTGCACGCGAGTCCGACGTGATGATTTGTTGACCGTGCAAGTCGATGGCACAAAAGGATCCGCGGTGGCGGGGCTGCGTGAATGTTGGACACAAGACTTAGGATCAACGCCGCGGCCGGTTTGGAATCCCGACGTGCCGCAACCGATCGATTTTTATGCGGGATGGACGCAAGTTCCTGACGACACCAAGAGCGAATACGGGGATAGCGAAAACGCGTTCAAGGCACAGTGGGAATTGTTCCTCAGGCATGTCGCAGACGACGGCGCCTTTCCCTGGACGCTGCGCCGTGGTGCGGCGGGCGTTGCCCTGGCAAACGCGGGTGAGGTGTCATCGCGTGAACAGCGTTGGGTCTCGATCGATTCGCAGGCATCATGACATCAATCGACCATTTATCGGAATCATCGTCGCCGAGTCTCGATCGCTTGGCTGTACACAGCGTCACGACAAAACCATGGTTGTTGGCAACGGCTGTCCGGCAATATTCTCGACGCGGCATTCGCGGTATCAGTGTCTGGATCGAAGCGATCGAGGGCATGAAGACCGCCGACGCTCGCAAAATGATCGACGATGCCGGCATGTCGGTGCCGGCGCTCGTTCGCGGAGGATTCTTTTGCGATGCAAGTCGGCAAACAAGACAGCGGCGGATCGAGCAAAACCGCATTTGGTTGCAAGCGGCCGCCGAAATCGAGGCGGAGATGTTGGTCTTGGTCGTCGGTGCGATACCCGGATTGCCTCTGGTAGAACAACGCGGATGGGTTCGTGATGCCATCGAGGCATTGCTGCCAGAAGCGAACGCATTGGGGATCAAGCTCGCCATCGAACCGCTGCATCCGATGTATGCCGCCGACAAAAGCTGCGTCAATCGAATCGCCGATGCGCGTCGAATGTGTGAATCGATCGATGATTCTGCGGTCGGTGTCGCCGTTGACGTCTATCACGTCTGGTGGGACCCCGACCTTGAGTCCGAAATCAAATTGCTGGGACGGGCGGGCAAGATTTTTGGTTTCCACATTTGTGACTGGCGCACGCCGACGCGTGATTTGTTGAATGACCGTGCGCTGATGGGCGAGGGATGTATCGATATTCGTGGGATACGACATCTGGTCCAGGCCGCCGGTTTTCGCGGCTGGAACGAAGTGGAAATTTTCTCCGATGAACTCTGGGCCGGCGATCAGTCCGATTTTCTAGATCGAATCGTCGAAAGTTATTCGATCTGTTAGGCCAACAGAGTCAAGCGACTCGCCATTCGATTGAATGGTCGAACGAATGCTCGCGCGGCTGACCGACATCGACTAAACTATCGATCCACTTGATCGTGTGCGCGCACCAGCGTGATGCCGCCGCGCCGATCGATGCACCAAAGTCGAAGAATCCGTGGAGCCCCTGGTGTCTAAATCTTCTCGAAGAATTGTTGCGATCGTATTTCTGTTCGGATTGGTTTTTCAGCCATCGGGGATTCCAATCAAGGCCGCTCAAGCTGAGCCGGAACGAGGTCCAAACTTTGTGGTCTTCCTTGTCGATGATCTTGGCTACATGGACATCGGTGCGAACAATCCAAACTGCTTTTACGAAACTCCCCACATCGATCGGCTGGCCCAATCGGGTATGCGATTTACCGATGGCTATGCCGCGAATCCTGTTTGTTCGCCGACGCGATACAGCATGATTACGGGAAAGTATCCGACGCGAGTCGGGGCTACCAATTTTTTCAGCGGTAAACGAAGCGGTACGTTTGCACCGGCGCCGCTGAACGACAACATGCCGCTTGAAGAAATCACCATCGCTGCGGCGCTGAAAAGCAAAGGGTACGCCACCTTCTTTGCCGGGAAATGGCACCTGGGTGAAAGTGAGGCTTACTACCCGCAAAACCGCGGCTTTGATGTGAACATCGGAGGCCACAAGCGGGGCGGTCCCTACACGGGCAAGAAGTACTTTGCGCCGTTTGAGAATCCGCAGATGCAGCACGAGAGTCCCGCCGGCGATCACCTGCCCGATCGCCTTGCTCGCGACACGGCTTCGTTTATCAAAGACCATCACGATGAACCTTTCTTGGCTTACTTGGCATTCTATTCGGTGCATACTCCGTTGATCGGCAGACCCGATTTGGTTCGGAAATATGAAGAGAAAGCCAAGTCGGTTTCCGGCGAAGAGTTTGCCGACGAAGAACAGGTTTTTGGCGATCAGCCACGCAAGGTTCGAGTGCTGCAAAAGCATGCCGTCTATGCCGCGATGGTCGAAGCGATGGACCAAGCCGTTGGAAAAGTCTTGCAGCAGCTTGAGGATTCTGGCCTCGCTGACAACACGATTGTGATCCTGACGTCCGACAACGGCGGATTAGCAACGTCCGAAGGCTTGCCGACCAGTAACCTGCCGCTGCGTGGCGGAAAAGGCTGGGTGTATGAAGGCGGCATTCGAGAACCTTGGATCGTGCGATACCCGGGCGTCACGGAGCCTGGCGCCGTCTCGGCAGAACCGATTTGTTCGATCGATGTGTTTCCGACAATTGCCGCGGCGGCGAATCTTCCCGTCAGACACCTTGTCGATGGCATCGATATTCGACCCGCATTGCAAGGGGGATCGCTTGATCGCGAGTCGCTGTTTTGGCATTACCCACACTACAGCAACCAAGGCGGTATCCCGGGCGGAGCGATTCGCCAAGGCAAATTCAAACTGATCGAACGCTATGAAGACGGTCGCGTGCATTTGTACGATCTCGATGCCGACATCGGCGAGAGCAATGACCTTGCCGCAGACATGCCGGACCGCGTTGATAAGATGAGAAAACGTTTGCACGATTGGTACCAGACGGTGGACGCACAGTTCTTGCAGCCCAAAGATGGCCGCAAGCCTTGGAATCCGGGCGACACGGACTGAGCGATGCGTGGATAGCGTTCTCGCAGCTGACTTGCTTACCGCCGATCAGACTCTGTGCTTGCCGCCGACACCTGCCTGCGTGCCTTCCGCCGACCTGACTGCGTGCCTTCCGCACGGTGGATCGATGTCTCGATGACTCGGAGCCGATCATGATTTAGAATAGGTGAAGTCGCCTCAACTGATGCGTATTCCCTGCCTTGCTTCCCACCTCTCTTGAAAGCCCGCCAACCATGAATCGTTGCACCCGATACGTTCTCGTTTTTGCCCTCTTATTTGCTGGCGGTTCCGCGATTTCGGCACAGGACAAACCGTTGCGAAAACTAACAGGAGAACCCGACGAAGTTATTGCCTATAAAACGGTCGAGCTCGAGGATGGCAAATCCAATGCATTGAATCTCCATGTTTTCAAGCCCGATGGTCATCAGGCGTCCGACAAAGCACCCTGTGTCGTCTTTTTCTTTGGCGGTGGGTGGAACGGCGGTGTGCCGACGCAGTTCTTTCCGCAGTGTGAATACCTGGCCAGTCGCGGAATGGTGGCGATTTCGGCCGAGTACCGCACGAAGAAATCGCACAACGTGATCCCCAAAGTTTGCGTGTTCGACGGAAAGTCGGCGATTCGTTGGGTTCGTGATCACGCCGCGGATCTGGGAATCGATCCCGATCGACTCGCTGCCGGCGGCGGTTCCGCTGGCGGTCACGTTGCATCCGCCGTTGCCGCTTGCAAAGACTTGGAGGCCGACGATGCCGACACAACGACGAGCTGTGTTCCAAATGCTTTGGTGTTGTTCAATCCTGTCTATGACAACGGACCAGAGGGTTACGGTTATGATCGCGTCAAGGATTATTGGCAACAAATGTCGCCGATGCACAATATCCGAAAGGACATGCCTCCGACGATCGCGTTCTTCGGCACCGAGGATCCGTTGATTCCGGTTGCCACGACGAAGGAGTTCGGAAAACGAATGAAAGCAGCCGGCGTTCGCTACGACAATCATTTGTACGAAGGTCAAGCCCACGGCTTTTTCAATCAAGGTCGCAGCAAAGGCGACACGAACTATTTTGTCGAGACCGTGCGGACCGCGGACAAGTTTCTGCAAAGTCTTGGTTTCTTAGATGGTGAAGCCACGATCGACACGTTCGTTAAGTAGCCACGAGCGAATCTTTTGTTGATTAGAAACTCCCCAAGACCTTCGATACCAAAGTCCGTTTCTCATGAAGAATCTCGCTTTCGCTGTCGTGCAACTACTTGCCTTCGTTGCGACGACTCAATCACTGCTGGCGCGTGCACCCAATGTCGTTGTGATTTTGACCGACGATCAGGGGTGGGGTGACCTTAGCGTCAACGGCAACACGAACTTGTCGACGCCGAACATCGATTCGCTCGCCGCTGATGGCACAACGCTGCAGCACTTTTACGTTTGTCAGGTTTGTGCTCCGACGCGTGCCGAGTTCTTAACAGGGCGATACCATCCGCGGACGGGCGTCAGCGGAGTTAGTCGTGGGGAAGAACGGTTGAACGCGGACGAGACAACGATCGCGGATGTCTTTCAAGCAGCCGGTTACGCGACCGGGGCATTCGGCAAGTGGCACAACGGGACCCAGCCCCCGCTGCATCCGAACAATCGAGGTTTCGACGAATTCTATGGATTCACATCCGGTCACTGGGGGCACTACTTCAGCCCGCCGCTGGATCACAACGGTACGCGCGTCCGCGGTAAGGGATTCATTGTCGATGATTTGACAAATCACGCGATTGATTTCATTAAAGACAAGCACGACGAACCGTTCTTCTGTTACCTGCCACTGAATACGC
This sequence comes from uncultured Pirellulaceae bacterium, assembly GCA_963975425.1. GTDB lineage: Bacteria > Planctomycetota > Planctomycetia > Pirellulales > Pirellulaceae > CAXBGS01. Next base: position 102,571 of record CAXBGS010000013.1, on the reverse strand, counting down.
CACATTCGCCGATGATGGTGCCCGATCGATTCTACGAAAAGTTCGATGGGGCTGAGCTTCAGATGAGGCATCGCGATCCCAAACACGAGGACGTGATGATGACACGCGCCGCCCTCGCGATGTGCGAAAATATTGATTGGAACGTCGGACGCGTTTTGAAAACGATTGACGACCTAAACCTTCGCGACGAAACAATCGTCGTTTATTTCTCGGACAACGGACCAAACTCCTACCGCTGGAACGGCGGAATGAAAGGCCGCAAGGGATCGATCGATGAAGGCGGTTTGCGTTCTCCGTTCTTTATCCGTTGGCCGGGGCACATTCCCTCTGGCGTCAAAGTTGACGAAATCGCCGGTGCAATCGATCTGTTGCCGACGCTTTGCGACATCGCTGGAATCGATCAGGACACCCGCAAACCGATCGATGGAATTAGTTTGCAACCATTGCTGCAGAGAAAACGCACGGTGCTGCCCGAACGTGTGTTGTTTGCAACAAGCAACAAAGGCGTCAGCGTGCGAACGCAGCAATTCAGACTTGATGCGAGCGGTCAGCTATTCGATATCGGCAAAGACATTGGTCAGCGACAAGATGTTTCGAACCAATACCCTGAGATCGCGACGAAACTAAGAAAACAAGCGACTCGGCATCGTGCGGAAATGAAAGAGTGTTTCGACAAGTTTGCCGTCCGACCGTTTCATGTTGGATACGGTCCGAAAACGACTCTGCCGGCGCGCGACGCGGTGACCACCGAAGGCATTGATCGAAGCGCAAAGCCGCCGAATAATTCGTTCTTCGAGAACTGGACCGACATCAAAGACGCGATCACATGGCAAATCAATGTCGGTGAAAGCGGAACCTACGAAGCCATCGTGCACTACACGTGCGCCGACGGCGATCAAGGCGCAGAACTGGAATTGTCGTTTAATGGATCGACCGTCCGGCAAACCGTTCAAGATGTCTTCGATCCGCCTTTGTACGACAAGTCCAAAGAACGTGTGGAAAATTCACACTACTTCGTCAAAGACTTTCAGCCGCTAACACTTGGTCGCATCAAACTTTCCAAAGGTACCGGTGAGTTGCGGCTCGGTGCCGTCAAGAAAACCGGCGTTGGCATCGTTGATGTTCATTCGGTTGAATTGAATCGAATTCCGGATGAGCGTTCCGCCTCGACAGGTCGTGCTGAAGTGCAGGACTGGCCGCAGCCGGCTGGACCCAACGGAAATTGGCAAGTTGATGGTCATGCCCCAACTCACTGGAGCGTGGTGCGCAACGAGAACGTCCTCTGGCGGACACCGATGCCCGAGGCCGGCATGAGCGGCGTGACCGTTTACGGCGAGCGAGTTTTTACAACCACGCATGTGCCCATCGCGAAAGAGTCCGATAAGCATGGCGTCAAAGACATTATCGGATTTTGTTTAGACGCGAAGACAGGCGAAATTCTTTGGCAGGTTGAATTGCCCGGTCACGCTCGCATTTCTTTGGCCGGTGGGTTTACCGATGGGACCGTGTTTGCCCCGATCTGCGATGGACAGCACGTTTACTTTTTCAATCGGTGCGGCGCGATCGGATGCTATGACCTTGACGGAAAGCAAGTCTGGCTTCGTCAGTGGACGCCTCGGTTCAAACACAACAATCGGCAATGCGAGCCCTTTTTAGTGGATGACACTATTCTGTACGTCGAAGTCGCCAACAAAGAGGCAGGCGCGACGATGCAGAAATGGGCTTCGCCAACGGTGAAAGCAAAATCGATCGATATTCCATCGGGTGTCGAACCGACCGAGGTGTGGACCTATATCCATGGCATCGACAAAGCATCGGGAGACGTTCGATGGCGAGAGCATGTCGGGACGTCGATTCACACCACTCCGGTGATCGGCAAGACCGCAACGGGTGAGTTGGCTATTTCGCATGCTCGCGGCGGAGGTCACGGGCCTTTGGAGAAACCATACGGTCATAGTCTGACCAGTCTTGCCCCCGGCAAGCAGGGCACGACCTTGTGGAGCACCGAACTGTCGAAATACGACCCGTCCTTTGGATGTCACTGGAATGCGAGCTATACGTTCGGATTTCATGGTGGCAACCATCTTGTGATGGACACAAACAGTGGGAAAGTGATTCACACACAACCGTTGTACGAGAATGCGACGGTCTGGAAACGTGATGTACCGGCCGGCAAGTGGATCCGCGATGAAAAGGTCGCGGTGAAAGCCGGCAAAGGGCACCCCAATACGAATCAAGCCAATCTAGCGGCCGGTGACTGGCATTGGTTTCTTTCGCACAACTTGCCCTACCTCGGTCGCGTGCATGTCGAAACGGGTAAAGTCGAGTATCTCGAACTGCCCGCTCAGTTGATCGCCGACGCGGGTGAGCGTCGCCGTGACGAATGGCTTTGGGGGAAAGGCAAAAAAGACAATCGCCCGCTTAACGCCCAGGGATTCAGTGTCGGTGACAAAGGATACGACGGCACCGGCTGGGGGCATATCTCGGCTGCCAGCCCGATCTTGATCGGTCGATATCTTTATTGCCCGGTGGTGACGGGAACCACTTACGTGATCGATACCCAGGTCGACGAATTGGACGGTCGCGCATTGGTTGCCGTTAACGATCTGGGACCGGGCGGTGAGACCTGGACCCTTGCATCACTCTCTTATTCAAACGGTCGGCTTTACGCGCACACGATGCAAGAAGTTATCTGCATCGGTCAGTAACGATGTGCCTTTCGCAAGCGAATTCGTCGTTCGCTCGAGGATAGACCTGGCCAATCGCCAACTGCCACGACACCGCCACTGACCCTGCTTTCGCGAGCTACACCGATGAATTCGAATCGTGTCCGATTCTTTTTGGTTGTGCTTTACTTCGTCACGTCCACTTTTACAGGGGCGGAACTGCAGGCGGCAGAACATCCGCCCAATATCGTCGTGATTTTGACCGACGATCAAGGTTATGCGGATATCAGCTTGAATCCGTTGCATGCTAACAGCGTGTCGACGCCACAGATGGATGCGCTGGCCCGAGACGGCGTGCTGTTTTCGCAGGGCTATACGAGTGGGCACGTGTGCTCGCCGACGCGTGCGGGCATCATGATCGGTGGGTACTCTCAGCGTGTGGGGGTCTATGGCGCGGGTGATGGCGGGCGAGGGTTTGATCCGCAGAAGAAAATCTTTCCTGGTTTCTTACCCGACGAGTACGTTTGTTCGGCAATCGGCAAGTGGCACTTGGGGCTCGACAACGACTTTCCCGAGCTAAAATGGCACGCAATGAATCGTGGATTCGATGAGTGCTATAAGTTTATGGGGCGCGGCGGGCATAGCTATTTTGACTTGCGTCGTGATTCCGACGGTAGATTTTCAGGTCCCATCTATCGCAATAAACAGCGGATCAACGACTCAGGTTATCTGACGAACCGGTTGACCGAGGAAGCGGTCGCGTTCATTGATCGCAATCGCGAAAATCCATTCTTTCTGTATCTCGCGTACAACGCGGTGCACTCGCCGGCCGAGGCTCCTGCGGACGACATAGCGTTCTTTCGCACGAAGTTTCCCGAGATCAGCGAAGAGCGAGCGATTCTGATGGCGATGTTAAAGCATCTAGATGATGGCGTTGGTGAAGTCGTCAAGAAACTGAAAGACGATGGGCTCTTTGAGAACACTTTGCTTTTTTTCTTGACGGACAACGGCGGTTCTCAGGCGATGAGCGCTGACAATAGCCCGCTGCGCGGATTCAAGCAGTCGCTCGACGAAGGCGGGATCCGCACACCGTTGATTGTCAGCTGGCCTCAACGCTTTGTCGGCGGGCGCACGATTGACACGCCCGTGATCTCATTCGACATCCTGCCGACGGTACTCGACGCGATTGGACAATTTCCACCGACAAACGACTTTGACGGGAAGAGCTTGCTGCCACTGCTCGAGGGCGCAAAGCAATCGCATCATGAGACTCTATTTTGGAGCAAAGGCAAAGAAGAAGAGTGGGCCGTTCGGCGAGGTGACTGGAAACTGCATCGAAAGAAGCAAGCTGTCGAGCTGATCAACCTGTCCAACGACGTTTCTGAAGCGAACAATCTCGCCGAACAGCATCCAGGCAAAGTTAAAGAACTGGCCGGCGCCTATGATTCCTGGATCGCCGAAATGGCGGAACCGATCACCGGCGGAGGAAAAGGGCCGACCGTCAATACGAACATCACTTCCGCGTCTGCGGAACTGGATGAACGTCGGGTGCAGGTAAGCGAATCGAGTGCCGTTGATTCCCGTACGTTGCTAGGCAAAGTCATGTGCGGCTATCAAGGGTGGTTCAATTGCCCGGCTGACGGGGCGAATCTCGGGTGGACGCACTGGTGGCGTGATCGGGGACGCGAGTTTGGACCGGATAACGTCTCGGTCGATCTATGGCCTGACATGTCAGAGATGGACGCGGACGAACGTTACGAAACGACCTTTCGACACCAAGACGGCCGTGTCGCGGAAGTCTTCAGCAGCGCGAACCCAAAGACCGTCGCGAGGCATTTCAAGTGGATGCGTGAGTACGGGATCGACGGAGTCTTCCTGCAACGATTTGCCAATGGTCTACGCAGACCCGATCAAAAACGGCACAAGGATAAAGTTCTTCAGCATGTTCGTACAAGCTCGATCGAGAACGGTCGAACCTATGCATTGATGTACGATTTGTCGGGGCTGGGGCAAGGCGGTGTCGACTCGGTTCGGCAAGACTGGCTATCGCTACGCGGCAAATATCAATTGACTGCGGATAAATCTTACCAAGCTCACAACGGCAAGCCGGTCGTCGCGATTTGGGGAATCGGATTCCTGGACGGCGGCAAACCTCGTCGATATACGCTTTCCGAATGTCGCGAACTGGTCCAGTTTCTTAAAGATGACGGATGCACGGTGATGTTGGGTGTGCCGACGGGCTGGCGTGAACTGCATCGCGATTCGGTTCAGGATCACGAGCTGCACGACATCATCAAGCTAGCCGACCTGGTCAGTCCTTGGACGGTCGGGCGATACCGAGATGAAGCAAGCGTCGCGCGACACGCCGACAAGTATTGGTCAATCGACAAGTCGTGGTGTGATGAGAACCGTCTGGATTATATGCCAGTTGTTTTCCCGGGCTTCAGTTGGCACAACCTCAAGGGCGAGCCGTTAGGGGCAATCCCGAGGAACCGCGGCGAGTTCTTGTGGTCACAGATTGCCGCTGCCAAGCGTGTTGGGTGCGAAATGTTGTACGTGGCGATGTTTGATGAAGTCGACGAGGGAACCGCAATCTTTAAGTGCACCAATGATCCGCCGAACGGAAACGGAGCCCAGTTCTTGGAATACGAAGGTCTGCCGAGCGATCACTATTTGCGATTAGTTGGCAGAGCGGCAAGACTGATGCGTGGCGAAAGCACTTTGCACAAGGATGAATCCTCACGCGAGCGATGAATCGGGCGGCGCAATTGTGCAGCGGCCACGGTGGCATTGTGTCGCGGCGGCCCGTCCGACCAGTGACAGCGATCAATTCACTTGATTGCGGATCGGCTCGCCCTCGAACATTCGGCGACACGCTTCGGCGCTCTTGCGGCGCATGTCCTGCAGGCCTTCTTCGCAATAGAAAGCGGCGTGTGGATTCACAATGATTCGTTCGTGCGCCGGATGGGACGGATCGCGCCAGGCAACCAGCAACGGGTCATCGTCGGCCGGCGGTTCGTTGGGTAAGACGTCGACCGCCGCCCCAGCGATTTGTCCCGACGCAACCGCGTCAGGCAGCACTGCGGTGTCGACGATCCCGCCTCGCGCGGTATTGACTAAGTACGCACCTGTGGGCAGCCATCGAAGCGATTCGCGATTGATCATCTGGTGCGTTTCGGACGTCAACGGGCAGTGCAGGCTCAGGACGAGCGACTGACGCATCAGCGCTTCGAGAGATTCTTCGCGGGTGACCCCGATCGCTTTGTCCATCCCATCGGGAATATATGGATCGTAGAAACGAACATCCATGCCGAGCGACATCGCGCGTTTCGCGGTCGCGATACCGATTCGGCCTAGTCCCACAATTCCCAACACTTGTCCTCGAAGCCGTACCAGCGGAGCGGCGGACTCGTACGTCCATAAAGGATCGCTTTGACGCATGCGGATGTTGTACCGGTTGATGCCTCGCGTCAGCGCCAGCATCATGCCGATCGCCGAATCGGCGACTTCTTCCGTTCCGTAGTCGGGGATGTTGACAACCGGAATGCTTTTGCCGCGAGCGGCATCTAGATCGACATTATCGAATCCGACACCGCACCGCACGATAATCTTGCATTTTTGCAATCTCGCAATCGTATCGGCCGCCACTGATAGATTGTGATACATCATGATCGCATCTGCATTATCGATGTGTCCGTGCGATTCACTGACGTGCTTTGCATCCAATGCGATCAGGTTTGCATACGGATCGAGAATCTGACGCTCGATCGCCAGGCTGTCATTGATAAAATCCGTGATGACGACTTTGAATTTCGATTCTGACATTTCTTTCTCAGGCGATTAATTATGCCACTTTCACATGCTGAATTGTTGCAACTGAAACGTTGGAACACGCCAACCATTTATAACGGTTGGGAACAGATCACATCGCGCGACTGTGAACGTGATGGGTTCAACCTAGACGAAACCAATGACTTTATGCCACAGATGGGACCGATGGTCGGGTACGCGGTCACAGTCGTTATCGAACCCAGCAACGCAGAGCACAAAAAAGTCACGGACGCTTGGAGTCTCTACCGCGAATATGTTGCCGAACTGCCGGTCCCAAAGATTGTCGTCGTTCAGGACCTTGATAAACCGTTGGTGCTCGGCTCGTTTTGGGGCGAAGTGAACAGCAACATTCACAGAGCGTTAGGGTGCGTCGGCACGATTACCGACGGGGCTGTTCGCGATATCGATGAAATGACCAATGCGGGATTCAAGGCGATCGCCCGCCGGCTATGCGTTGGGCACGCCCATGTTTGTCCCGTTCGGTGGAACTGCGAGGTGGAGGTCTTTGGCACCTGTATCCAACCGGGACAACTGATTCACGCCGATAAACATGGATTCATGGCCATCGACGCCGATGAAGAGTCACGGTTGTTGGAGGCGTCCGTCTTCATGGATCGCAATGAATGCGAGACCGTCATCGATGCGGCCCGCCGTGGCGCGACGCTAACGATCGATCAAAGGCTGGCTGCCATCAACGAAGCGGCGAATCGCTTTCGAAATGCGACTCGCGATAAGTTCGCAACTTAGTTTCGCGTCCAACCCGCACACATGGGGCGTTGGAGTTTGGCAGGATGATATGGGTTGCCTAGCGACGCCGGCGGCGGATTCCGGTCAGAGGGGCAATGCCTAGTGCAAAGATGGCAAGTGATGTCGGTTCTGGAACTTGACCGCCCACCGCTTCGATCACAACGTTGTCGACACCCAGGTGGAAATTGCCACTGTTGTCGGTTTCTGCGAAGCGAACTTGAAAGGTTCCTCCTGCGCCAAGTTCCGCGGACAGATCAAAGACGGGACTGGAAATCCATGGGTTCACCGTAAAATACGCCGCTGGCGCGGGTACGGGTACCAAGACCGAAGCGACCACGTCGGGTATTGCTGTGGAAAGCGGGTCGGCTGTTGAGGTGAGAATATCGACACGTGCGTGTTGGTTTGTGCCGCCGGTGTGATCCAAGCCAAGACCTACTCCAACAGGCGAAAGACCGCTGTAATCATTCAAAAACATGTCAAAGCTCATCGCGACACTGGATCCGGCAGGCACCGAAAACGATTGAGTCAACGCGTGCGTCCCCGGGCCCGTTTGGTCGCTTACAGCGAATAGCAAACCGCCCAAAGGATTGATTGCGGTACCAAGAGTGGAAAGCGGTGTTAAGCTTCCGTCGTTCGGCTGAGAGAAAAAGGAGCCAGATCCGCCGGCCAAGTCCGTGACGGTCCAACCCGCCAAACCCGATTCAAAGTCGCCGTTGACAAGCAGACCGGCATTCGTCTGACTCGGCGATGCAATGCACAACGCGATTGCTGACGCGACACATAGCAAAGCTTTAGCGTACGACATAATTGATAACTCCAGTTGAGAGCGGCAGGTACGTCACGAAGATGTGATTGCTGGGACGCAGAATCTCGGGTTCCAATATCCACTGCGAGTTCAATCGACGGCTGGAAGGCGGCGCGAGGCAACTAGACTACTAACCTAACGGTCTATCAACCTAATGACAACAAATTGAGCTTGACCCCACAGTAAATTCTCAAACTTCTGCCTGTGTGCTCACGATGAACGTGCACAGGTAGGCACCTAACCATTGATGAACCATCAGCTGGGGCGCGTGCGTGGATCATCACAAACGTTGATCAGTCGTCACGAGAATATGCGAGGACCGTTTCTCACGTTCCATCCAGCCGCATGCTTTGCCGTCTACTGTCTACTGCCCTTCGAGATAAAGCAGTTGGATCTTGGCGTTGGGAAGTTGCTCCTGCAGGCGATCGACCCCTTCCTGAGTCACGGCGGTGCGCGTGACGACAAGGTTCTCGAGTGATTTCAGGTTTTCGAGATGCGGCAAACCTTGGTCGGTGATCTGCGTCGAACCTAGGTGCAGAAACGTCAGTTGCGTTAGGCCCGCCAGGTGCTTCATGCCTTCGTCACTTAGCATGGTGTTGTCCAAGTTTAGCGAGACTAGATTCGTTAATCCGGCCAGGTGCTTGATGCCATCATCGGAAATCGCCACTCGCCAAAGGTTCAACTTTTTCAGATTTTTCATTTCAGCGAAAGGCGGCATCGCATCATCAAAGAACTGGCTGCATTCGCTGAGGTCAAGTTCTTCTAAGTTTTCCAGGCGTGGCAGCACGGCGAGTCCCTGCGCAGAAATATGGCTATTGGCGGCCCGCAATTTCTTTAGCTTGGGAAAATGAGTCATTAGTTCGATGGCTTCATCCCCGATCGATGTCTTACCCATATACAGTTCGGTCATCTCCGACAGACCGGTCAGCTCTTTTAGCCCGTCTTCACTGATCAGCAGCGAGTCAACCGCGAGCACTTTCAGGTTTTTAAACTTTGCGATGTGCACCATGCCGTCATCATCAACATCGCACCGTCCGTCTTGCCCGGACAGTTTTATCGCCTTCAGCTTTTGCAGTGATGTCAGGTGTGCGAGTCCATCGTTACTGATTTCGCACTCACGCAGATCCAGGTTTTGAAGCTCTGGAATCTCGGCCAACGGTTTCATTGCATCGTCGGCGACATTCGTTCCCGAAAGTAACACCGATCGCAGTTTCGGCAGACCTTGGAGTGGTTCCAGTGCCGTGTCGTCGATATCCAACCCGCGAAAGTCGACTTCGATGACCAAACCGTTTTCGGTTCGAAGCTTGTCGGTGCTCGCTTGGACTGCCGCGACCGCATCGGGATCGTCGGCAAGCACGGCAGTCGATGCAGTTGCTGATGAATCAGTGGGCTCGGTGGACGTTGAAGTCGTTGGCGTTTTAGCGGTGCATCCGAGTACGACCAAGCCGCCAATCGCGACCAAGAGAAAAGAGCGAGACAATCGAAGGGACTCCCAAAGATGGCGGCGGCTGGTGCTGCCATGACCGAATCATGGCGGCACCAAACTGTTTACGTAAAATTAGCGAGTGCGCAGGGCATCCATGAAGCCGAGTGGGCCGAACACCTCAGGCTTGCAAGACCACTTCCCAGCCTGGCCGGTATTGTTTGCGAATGTACTGGTCCGCTTCGGGGCAATTGGTCGCGGTCAGTGTCTCGGCATCCCAATGCAGTGGTTTGCCCACACGATAGGCAACGTTACCGAGCAAGACCGCCTCGGTCAGGGCGCCGGAGTAATCAAAATTGCATGTCGTCGGTGAGCCATCCTTGCACGCTTTGATCCATTCGTCGTGGTGTCCGATCGATGCGGGGATGGTCTGTGCGGGCGGTTCAAAGTTGGCGAATTTGTCTTTCGGATACAGTTTGTAACTGGTGTAGTTGGCAAACATGTGACCTTCGCTGCCGATGAACATGACTCCACTGCCGGGAACCTTTTCGCCCGCGACTTCTCGCGGCGTGCGGTTGCCGTCGTACCAGGTCAGCGAGACAGGGGGTTTTTCGCCACGACTTGGGTATTGGTATTTCACGACCAAGCCGACCGGACATGTTTCGGGGTGAGGATCGGGGCCATCGGCTTCGCACGAGATTGGATGTTTAAGGTCGAGTGCCCAGAACGGCAAATCCATGTAGTGGCAACCCATGTCGCCGAGCGTTCCCTGGCCAAAATCCCACCACCGCCGCCACTGCGCGGGGTGATATCGGCCAGGCGCGTAAGGCCGTTCTGGTGCGGGCCCCAACCACAGGTCCCAGCTTAGGTTGGCCGGGGGCGCTTGCTCATTCGTTGGCCGCTCGCCGCCGCCCCATCCCTTGCTAACCCAGACATGGACTTCGCTCACGTCACCGATCGCGCCGGCTTGGACGATTTCGACGACCCGGCGATAGTTATCGGATGCATGAATTTGTGTTCCCATCTGAGTTGCAACGCCCTTGGCCGCTGCGGCTTCGGCGATCAGTCGGGCTTCGTGAACCGTGTGGGTTAACGGTTTCTCGCAGTAACAATGCAGTCCGGCGTTGATTCCGCGAATGCTGGCGGGCGCGTGGTTGTGGTCGGCCGTCGCAATCACAATCGCGTCAGCCTTATCGGCCTCTTTGTCGATCATTTCGCGATAGTCGGCGTAGGTTCTCGCATCTTTGAACTCGTTCTTGGCTCGCGCAAGATAGTTGCTGTCGATATCGCAGAGTCCAACGATGTCTTGTGACTTTACACCACTGACATCGGCACTTGCTCGGTTCGCGGTACCGACGCATAGCACCTGCAGCTTATCCAAAGCGGAATTGGATTCCGCAGCCGGCAATTCTGACCAGACGCCCGTTGCCATCACGGCGGCACCGGTACCGCCGGTACGCAAGAATCCTCGGCGGTCCAGAGCAACTTTTCGGTCAATTTTATTTTTTGGCATGGTCGACATCCGTATGCTAAGTGCGGAATCAGTTGCTAAGTGCGGAATCAGTTGCTAAGTGCGGAATCAGTTGCTAGGTGCGGAATCAGTGTTTTTTTCATCGTCGGTCACAATCGCAATACTGATTGCCTTGGCTCGTTATCATAACGGATTGTCGCTGGCGGGAATGACGGCACCATCAATAAACCGTCGCGACGAATTGACTCGCCGCGTGCCGCGTGAACCGACCCTGTGCAAGTAAAAAACGGACACGTCATGATTCGTTCGCTATCGCCCGATTCGATCTGTCTCTCACGCCGCGAACTTCTGAGAGGGGCAGGTGGCGGTATCGGCGCGATGGCGTTGCAGTCGCTGTTGATGTCGGATGTTTCCGCCGAACAGACCCATCACTTTCAGCCTTCGGCAAAACGAATCATATGGCTGTTCATGCACGGCGGTCCCAGTCACGTCGATCTGTTCGATCATAAACCAGATCTTGCGCGGTACGCGGGCGAACCACTGCCCGAGAGTTTCGGCAGAGTGTTGACGCGACGAGACGTTGCCGGCAATCCATTGCTGCCGGCCGTCAAGCCGTTTCGACCCCGCGGAGAGTCGGGGCTGATGGTGTCAGATTTCTTGCCGCACACTGCAGAAATTGCCGACGAACTTTGCGTGATTCGGTCGTTGCATGGTGACAGCGTGAATCATCCCCAGTCCGTCTATCAAATGAATACCGGCAGCATCTTGATGGGGCATCCAAGTTTCGGCAGCTGGCTCGCCTACGGGCTCGGATCCGAAAACCAAAATATGCCGGCGTTCGTGGTCCTGCCCGATCCCGGTGGCGGATTAAAAGGTGGACCGCCGGCGTGGGGAAGCGGATTTTTGCCGGCGACGTTTCAGGGCACCACCATGCGCCCCGGCAAGAATCCGGTTTTGAATCTGCAGCCGCCCCCAGGGATCAACGATGCTCGTCAGCGATCGACGTTGAACTTTTTGAAAAAATTCAATGCAAGGCACTTGGCCCAGCGCGACCACGACGACGAACTGGAAGCACGTATTCGTTCGTACGAACTTGCCTTTCGCATGCAAGGTGCGGCACCGGAAATCGTAGACCTGTCACAAGAGTCCGCCGAGACGCACGCGATGTACGGCATTGATCATCCGGTTACAAAAGACTTTGGCCAAAGGTGCCTGCTCGCTCGGCGGATGGTTGAAAGAGGCGTACGGTTCGTGCAAGTCTATTCGGGCGACACCAACGGATGGGACGCTCATAAGAACGTCGCTCAGAACCACAGCGAATACTGCGCGAAAACGGACAAGCCAATCGCGGGATTGATCAAGGATCTCAAACGCAAAGGGTTGCTCGAAGACACGCTTGTGGTCTGGTGTGGCGAGTTCGGGCGGATGCCAATGAGCGAAAAAGGTGTCGGACGCGATCACAACCCATGGGGATACAGTGGTTGGATTGCCGGCGCTGGGGTTCGTGGAGGTCGAGCTTATGGTGAAACTGATCCGATCGGATTGCGGGCTGAAACGAACAAGGTTCATGTCAATCAATTTCATGCAACGTTGCTGCACCTGATGGGACTTGATCATAGGCGTTTGACATATACACATAACGGACTCGACGAGCGGTTGACCGGTCCCGCCGAGGTCGATCATATCGATGAGCTGGTGTCGTGATGCGGTGCTTGACGTCGTTCGTGCTGATCATGGTGTTTGTCGGCTTGTCGATCGCTGACGAGCCGGCAACCGTGATCGATGAAATTCCCATCGACGATTTCGACAGGGACCACTGGTCGTTTCAACCGGTTGCATCGCCGACGGTACCCAAAGTGGCGTCTGCATCGTGGCCGCAAACCTCGATCGACTATTTCATTCTGGCTAGATTGGAATCGAAATCGTTACGACCGACGGGCACGGCGGACCGGTCGACTTTGATTCGACGATTGACTTACGGCTTGCACGGTTTGCCGCCGAGTACAGCACAGATTTACTCTTATCTCAACGACGATCGTCCGGGCGCATATCGCCGACTCGTCGATCGACTGCTTGCCTCGCCGCAGTACGGTCGGCATTGGTCACAGCACTGGTTGGACTTGGCGCGCTTTGCCGAAACCGACGGTTTTGAACATGACCGACTTCGGCCGGACGCCTGGAAGTTTCGTGATTGGGTCATCGATGCGATTAATGACGACATGCCGTTGGACGCATTCATCACCCGACAGGTCGCAGGGGACGTTCTCGATGCCGAAGATCCAGATGCAGCGATTTCGACTGCATTCTGTTTGTCGGGCCCGGACATGCCCGATATTAATTCGCAGGACGAACGCAAGCATGTCTTGCTCAATGAGCTGACGTCGACTTTCGGATCGGTTTTTTTGAGTTTGCAAATCGGTTGCGCCGAGTGCCACGACCACAAGTACGACGCGATCAGTCAGGCAGACTTTTATCGGCTGCGCGCTTTCTTTGATCCTGCTATCAAACTGCAGGCAAAGAAGTCGGTAACGACTTTGTCAGATGGTGCAGACACTCAGTTTGTCAGTCGACTCTTTCACCGAGGCGATTGGCGAAGTCCCGGACCAAAACTTGATCCCGCGTTTCCCAGGATTGCCAACCGTGCAAACCAGGAAGTGGAGTCTGCACACGACGGACAACGCCGCATGGAACTGGCGCGTTGGTTGACCGATGCTGCAAACCCGCTGACGGCACGCTCGATCGTCAATCGTGTCTGGCAATTTCATTTTGGAAATGGTTTCTCGCGAACACCCAGCGACTTTGGTGTGATGGGCGACGATCCCTCGCATCCTGAGCTGCTGGATCATCTAACCACTAATTTTGTCTCACAAGGCTGGAGCCTGAAGGCGCTGCACCGCGAGATCGTTTTGTCAGCGGTCTATCAGACCCAGAGTCATCCGGCGACTAATCGCGAGTCGGCGGGCGACCGCGCGTCGTGGAATAAGGCGCTTCTTGAAGATCCTGACAATCGACTGCTGTCCAGGTTTCCTCGGCGACGATTGAACGCCGAAGCAATCCGCGATTCGATGCTAATGATTAGCGGGCAACTGGATCATCAAGCAGGCGGCCCCGGTGTACGACCGCCGTTACCTCAAGAAATGCTGAGCACCCTGTTGAAGGGGCAGTGGGACGAAAGTCCCCGTGAAGCAGATCACTATCGACGGAGTATTTATCTTTTTGCACGCCGGAACTTGCGTTATCCGATGTTCGCGACGTTTGACCGTCCGGCCGCGAATTGCAGTTGCGCTGTGCGCCAACCATCAACGACAGCCGTCCAATCGCTGACTCTGTTGAACTCGAGATTTACTTTAGACGCAGCAACCCGATTCGCGAAACTGCTCACCGAAAATAGCTCGCGCCGAGACAAACAAATTGACGAACTTTATCGACGTCTCTTTTCACGCCGGCCCTCAGATGCTGAAAAGAGCCAAGCGATTGACTTCCTCAAGCAACAAACAACCACCTTGCGAGGGGCCGGAGCAGAACTTGACGCGCTGACCGACCTGTGCCGAGCGATGTTCAATTCCAATCTGTTTCTTTACATCGATTGATCACGTGGATCAGATCTCAACGTGCGTGACTCCGCCGATTTCGTCGAAGTGTCCGATCTTGAGCACGACGCCATTCGATCCTGGCATTTCGGCAATGAAGGCGGGATCACAAACCATGATCGGTGGTGCAAAGGTAATTGTCACTTTTGACAACACGGTGACGTAGCTGATGCCCATCGATAGCGCGACGAACCAGGGAATGCTTCCCGCGGCCATCATCATCAATTGATCTCGCTTGGCACGGGATAGGTTCTGCTCGATGCCATACTGTTCGATCACATCGGCCCGTTCCAGCGGATTGGTCAGTGCCAACATTTCGTCGAACGTACAGCCGTGAGTGCGGCACTTGCGGTGTGTGCGAGCAGCGCTCAACGCGGTCTTTCTACGTTTGAATTCTAACCGGGCTTGGTAGGCATCGATCTGTCTCTGTCGACGGCCGACCAGATGTTTCACGACACCCCGGGGAATCGCCGAGGCGACGTTAACGGCTGCTTTGACAAATTCCAACGATCGTTGCGGCAAATACATGCGACGATACTCGGCAAACACTTCATCTTGGATTTTTTTCACTGCCGCCATCATGTCTGCGCGAGTTGTCAGGATCAGATCGTCGCCGACTTCAACGCACAGTGGCTTTAGGTAATAAACTTTCACACCGGGTCTCTTGCCCGGACCCGCCATGAATTCATCAAGCCGCGTTTGCACGCACGCGGGAATGGAATCCGTGATTTTGTCAAAATCTCGTTGTTCAGTCACGCTGACAAAGAATTTTCCCTTTGGTAAACGAATGGAATCTTTGCACAGATCGATTTCGCGAACCTGGGTGAACTGTTTTCGGTGTGTCTGTTCGACAACCGACCAGCGTTTCGCTTTCGGCGTCAAGGGGCTAGCTGAACGGAGCATCGATTCCGCCATTGTCTTGCTAGAATCTTTGGGCGGAATCCAGATCGGATCGCCAACCCATTTCCCGAAAGGTTCAAGCTCTTGCTCAAGCGTAAAAGGTTTCGCTGAGAATGGATCGACCTTGGATGGTTTCACTTGACTCGTGACAGGGCGGCGACTTACTGGACGCGGAATGGTTACGGACATTTTCAGTACTCCAAAGACGTGCAAGCGATAGCAGCGAAGAAAAGGAAGTGGTCCGGTGACATCGACGTGTCGGAGCTGTCACCGGTCCAAAGCCCTGTAATCAGGGCAGCAAGCGAGGATTGTCGGGGCGCTCCTTTTGGGGATGGAAATCAGTTTTGTTCGAACGAAGAGTGGTTTCGCACGGTAACGATGCCAATGTGACGCTGCCGGGATAGCTCGCGATGGCCAATGAGATTTCTCAATTCCGCTGTTTCGGTATCATAAAGGAATCACGCAAAATGCATCGCCAGCAGAAAGCGAGTTGTTGCGTTTGATGCTTGTGGTTTCGCTCAATTGTTCTTTGCCCGTTCATCGCTCGATTCGTCGCCAAAGCGAAACGTCTTTGCGATGCGCCCCAGTTCGTTCCACACCGAGTGGTCAAAGGGTTGGGGACTCAGAGTGACCAGGATCGCCGGTTGATCGGCATGATTCCATTTTTCGACGCGCAACTGCAAAGTTTGATTCGACATCGTGCGGAATGGTTCGACCCACTTCAGTGTGCCTGTCGTCGTCTCGCGTTCGCGACGGTCGACGGATTTCTTTTGCCACGAACCAAGCTCGAGCTGGAACCCGTCGACGTCAACGGCTCGCCTTTTGCCCCTTGAGACCGATGAAGCAAGCCCTTGAAAATAGTGCAAGAGCTGTTGTTGCGTTGCCTTGGGGGTGACGTCCGAAGCGGGGTCAAGCAGAAACACAATGACGTATGTGAAAAAGGTTTCCGATTCGACCTGAAACATTCCCGGTGCGAATCGAATGACTTCGGTCCCCTTCCAAGTCATTGCCTGTGCAAACTTGGGTGGCAATTCGATTCGCTCGCCTCGCCAGTCTTTGTCGACGTCGAACTGAAACGATGTCTCGGACAGCCCGGGACTCGAAAATAGAATCAGGAAAAGAATCAAGCAGGATATTCGCATCCAATCACTCTAAAGGTCCGCTTCGCCCGCGTCAATTTTTCGATCGCTCCGCGTTTGCGAATCGCGGGAGTTCAACTAGTCGGCGTTCAACAAAGTCGAAACGTAGCTGCCCGGGCCACGCCGCTTCGCTATATTCTCAAACGGGGGCAGCGACGCTATCGATCGAAGTTGCGTTACGTACCTGTGCAAATGTTACCGCCTGCTTCAGTCGATAGTTCGACGCATATTCCTTCCTTTCTCGCTCGCAGTCTTCACGTGAGAAAACCGTTGCATCGCCATCGTTCAGTCGATGTCTAGCTCTACCCGCCAACTGGATCAGAATCTTGAAAGCTACGTTCTCCCTTCTCGCGTTCGTTTTGTTCCTATCCACATCGTCGGGGCGTGCTGATGAAGTTTCAAAGCAGCCTAACATCGTTGTGATCATGGTCGATGATCTTGGGGCATCGGAACTCGCTTGTTACGGACACCCTGAACACAAAACGCCAGTGCTGGACAAGCTTGGCGCCGAGGGTGTGAAGTTTGAAACATGTTTTACCTCGCCGGTTTGTCACCCAACGCGGTTTATGTTGATGACGGGGCAGTACGGCTGTCATAACGGCATCTACAACTTCGGCAGCAAGAGAGGCGGTACCGAACCGGGCGATCCCCGTGACCGCATCGCAAGCCATCGCACGTTCGGGCAGATTTTAAAGGAAGCGGGCTATGCGACTGCTGTTGCCGGAAAATGGCAATTGTCAGGCAGTCAGCCGACACTGATCCGAGAAGCAGGTTTCGATGAGTATTCGATGTGGGGTTACGAAGGCTACTACACGCCAGAGGACCGCGCGAAAGTCAAAGCGGCAGGTATCGACTTTATTTCTCGCTATTGGCATCCCAGCATTCTGCAAAACGGAAGTTGGGTACCGACGACCAAGAACGACTTTGGTCCCGACATGCACACCGAGTTTCTTTGTGATTTCATGCGGCGAAATCAAGATCAGCCGTTCTTTTTGTATTATCCGATGTGCCTGACGCATTCACCCTGGTATAGCACGCCGGATTCAACGCAATCCGATGCCGACAAGACTGAGAAGTCACAGCAGAACCTAAAACACTACGTCCAATACACGGACAAGTTGGTCGGCCGATTAGTATCACAGATCGAATCTCTTGGCTTACGTGATAACACGGTGCTGTTCTTTACCGGCGACAACGGGACTGGTGGCGATGGCAAGTCACAGCCGACTGAACGTGGTGCCCGAGTGCCGATGATTGTGAACGGCCCCGGTATCGTCAAGCAAAGAGGTTCGACGATGGAACTTACGGACTTATCCGACGTTCTGCCAACGATTGTTGAACTTGCCGGTGCGAAACTTCCCGATGATCGTCCGATCGATGGCCGCTCGTACGCAAGTTTTTTGCGTGGGCGAAGCGAGCAGACTCGCGATTGGATCTTTGCGTTTCAAGCCGATCGTCGGATTTTAAGGACCAAGCGTTGGTTACTCGAAGACAACTCTCCGCTTCACTGGGGTCACCTGTTCGATTGCGGCAACAACCGCGATGGCGAAGGGTATGTCGAAGTGACGGATTCTCAAGATCCCGAAGTGGTCAAGGCGAAAGGGTTCTTTAACCAGCTCATCGAAAAGTTGCCAGCGCCCGTGCTGGACCATGAGGGGCCGCCGAACGAGAACAAAGCGGATGTCGAAGCCGCCAAACGCTTAAACGCCAAGTCCTAGCGGGCAGCGATCGGTCGGCTATGGCGCCTCGGTGTCGGCGTCAGCGTCGTCGTTCGAACGCGGGGTCAGTGGTGAAGTGGGCAGTGGTGAAATGGGCAGCGGTGAAATGGGCAGCGGTGCGATCGGCTGTGGAGCGATCCCCGGAGGCGCGAGCGGCTGATTCGGATCTGTTTTCTTGATGAATCCGTCCAAGATTCCATAGTATCCATTTAGTGCAGCACCGCTGGGGCCAAGATCGTCCATCAGTTCCTTTAACTGTCCACGCGCATCGATTGCTTCATTGCGAATGTCGTCAATCGTTAGCGATCCGGACATCAAGCCTTCCACGCGAGCGCGAAACCCGTCTTGGACTTCGGGGCTTCCGAAACCGGGCAGCAGATTGTGCAGTTGCCCCATCGTTTTCCCGTCGACCCCTTCGCGGCGCAGTTGCTCGACGGCGTCCTGCGGTGTGGCAACGCGTTTGGCTCCCTTCTCGAGATCCTTCACCGCATCAGTATCAAGCTCAGGATTGACGAGACGATCGATGACCTCTTCTGGTGTTTCCGGACCCGCCGGTGTCCCGTCGGCCATCAAACGCTTGCCACCGCGCTTGGGACCAAGCTCGATTGCGTGAACTTCACCACGTGGGATATTGAACTCTCCCAGGATCGTGTGACGGAATCGGATTTGTCCGTCGGAAAATTCCAGCAAATCGCCTTGGATTTCGTCACCGTTGGACAGCTGCAATCGATCCGCGGTCGCGAGGGGCATCGGCGTTACCACTAGCATCAGGGCGATCATTCTGACTGGAAAATGGTGCATGGCGAGACTCCCTCGTAAGACTTGCAAGTCGGTGAAAAGCTGTGGCGCAGAAACCGATACAATCGTGACCGGCTCGCGTGCCGCCATCGATCGTGCTCACATTTTATCAGTTTGTCATTTCGGTGGACGCAAAAAGCGAATCGACACATCCGCCAAATTTGTCAGCGATTTCCACGTTTGGGGCTCCTGCGGTTCTCGCCCAGGCTCATTCGGTCGATCACGGTGGCAACGTCCCAAGTTTTCGCCGCGAGAACGAATGTTTGCTCGTCGCGCCGACCACCGTCACACCGATTCGCTGCGAGAGCGACTACGATGACGGATTGTCTGGTGACTCGGATGGAAAGACGGTCGCGACGTCGAACGTCGAGTCGAAACGAACAACATCTTTTTTTACGCTCAGGAGAATGCGGAATGATTGCCACTCGATCGCGTGACGGTGTCTGGCGCTGCGGCGGACTGATGTTGGTGTTGTTGCAATTGGTGATGCTGGATGGCCGATCAAGTTCAGCAGCAGACGCTGCGCAGCCAGGAACGGGCAATGAGTCTTCTGGACTTCATTGGAAGCGCCTTCCGGACTATCCCGGCGCACTCGGAGTTGCTGGGCCATTTGTCGGTGTCCACCAAGACGCGCTGATCGTTGCCGGGGGAGCAAACTTTCCGCACCCGGTGTGGCAGAGTGAAAAAGTCTGGCACGACCGCATCGTCGTGCTCACTAAGATTGATGACAAATTCATCTGGCAAGAGGCCGGCCGACTTGAACGTCCGATCGCATATGGTACCGCGGTTTCGACGGCCGCAGGCGTTGTTTGCATGGGCGGAAGTGACGCGGATCGATGCTATGACGAGGTGTTTCTGTTGCGGTGGGATCCAGGCAGCAGATCCATCAACCAGGTTGAATTACCTCCGATGCCGTGCCCCTGTGCCTACGGTCAAGCGGCACTGATCGGAGACGTGATCTACCTCGCAGGTGGGCAATCGGCGAATGGATTTGATTCCGCAATGCAAAACTTTTGGACGCTCGATCTGTCAGCGATGAAAAAGCCCGATGCGTTTCGATGGCACCAAACCAGCAGCGTGCCGGGCGGGCCGCGAGCGTTCAACTTGACCGTCGCAAACGATAACGCCGATGATCCTCGCGTGTACGTGATGAGCGGGCGACGCCAGACCGCTGACGATGTCCGGTTCCTAAAAGACCTGTGGGAATATCGCCCAAAGTCATCGCAGTGGCAACGACTCGCGGACTTGCCACGATGTGTGATGGCGGGCACGGCGATCGCGTCAGGGAAAGACCGTTTTGTCGTGCTCGGCGGAGCCGACGGAACCTTGTTTTCAAAAGCCGATGATCTAAAGGATCAGCATCCCGGATTTCCGAAAGAAGCACTGTCCTATCACGCAAGCACTGATCACTGGTCTTCCGCGGGACCCATTCCGCAAAACAGCGTCACCACGATTCCCGTCAAATGGAATGATCAAGTCATCATCGCAAGCGGTGAAGTACGACCGCGTGTCCGATCCAAAGCGGTTTGGAGCATCACCGTAAACAGCGATTTCGGCGATAATCGTGACAAGCGTGCTGCGCCGCAAAAGGCGGATGCGTTGGAGAAGCAAAATTCAAGTCGCTGAATCTCGCGTGCGTACTTCGGTGAATCAAGATCCGGCGGCAATCGAATATTGATGCCTGAGTTGGACGCCTGTGTTGGGCGCCTGCACTGAAACGACACCAGCTAGAGCTTGACCGGTGAGTATGGAACGGATTCATGGACGAGCGTTTTGCACTGGGGGTTCAAGTATCCCGTTCTTAACGAGACGTCGTCCCGGTAAGTTCACCTAGCCAGCGCGATTGGCTTTAGGCAGCTCGATAGAGATGTTCTCGCGTGAGTGGCATTCCGGACCATCCTTTTTGCGCACGTTTGGTTGCGACCACTTGAAAAATCTTGATCGAACCCGCAGCGAATCCGGCTGAACCGCCGGCAAGGTAGGCGACCCATAGGCGGTACCGTTCTTCGCCCACTAGTTCGATTGCGCGTTCCTTGTTGGCCGACAAGTTTTTGCACCAATACTTCAGCGTCAATGAGTAGTGTTCCCGCCAAGACTCTACGTCGTGAACCTCGAAACCACTGCGTTCCAAGCAATCCGTTGTCATGCCTACCGGTGTCAGTTCGGAGCCAGGGAAAATGTATTTCAAGATAAACGCACGCTCGGGACGAATCCGTTTGGCTAGCCGTTTGGATGCTTTGGCTCGGCTCGCAATGGCGTGGTTCAGCACGATGCCACGGTCGCGAAGCAGCGAATTGATTTTGTTGAAATAAGCCGGGTAGTTCGCCGCACCAATGTGCTCGGACATGCCGATGCTGGAAATTTTATCGTAATTGCCATGGTGGTCGGCGTAGTCACATATCTCGACCGTCACCTGATCACGCAGGCCCAGTTCTTCGATCTTTTGTTTTGCGTAGTCGTGTTGCGTTTGCGATAGCGTGACGCCGTGCGCCTGAACGCCGTAGTTCTTTGCGGCGTGGCAAATCAAACCGCCCCATCCACATCCGATGTCCAACATCTTGTCGCCCGGTTCAAGTCTTAGCTTTCGACATATCATGTCAAGCTTGTCGTGTTGGGCTTGGTCCAGGCTATTGTTCCAATTTGTAAAATAGCCGCACGTGTAAACCATTTCAGATCCAAGAAACAGTTTGTAGAACTCGTTGCTGACATCGTAGTGAAATTGAATGTAGTCCTTGTTGTCACGTTTGGACTGTTTGCGTCCGACACTGTCGTCTTGGAATCCCGTTTTTAGACCGGTCGGATTTGTCTTGGCAAACAAAAACGGAATCGTTTGTTTGACCAGCATGGACTTGCTGACCTGCTTTAGCTTCTTTCGGTTCTCGCGATCTGTCTTGAGCGCATCGGTGAATTCGATCAGGTCGCCGCCTTCGAATTTTATATGACCTGTCGCATACAAGCGGACCAGCGTCTCGAGGGTCGGTTTGCGGATCAGCGATCCGATGACGCCAGGGCCAGAAAGGTCGATCGTGTATTTACCGTCGACGTTTTCGCCCAACGGAATCTGTTCGCCGTTCCACAGTTTGACCGAGACATTCATGTCCAAGGGGGCCGAGACCGAATTTAAGAGTTTCTTGATCGCGGCGAGCTGTGTTTCAGCAGAAAACGGACTTCCCATCCTTGGAGTCTCCAGATAGCGGTAGCAGCGTTTGCGGGCCGGCGCAGCGAACTTGGCCGACTACCGATCGGCGATGACGTCGTGCTTACGGCGTTTCAGCCCTGCAGGGTAGCAGCACGGTGTGAAACGACTCAGAGCAATCTGGTGTTTTTACGCATTTTCGGTCGGTGAAAACGCGTGCTGTGTTTCACGGCCGAGTTTCATCTGGGGGGCGAGGCGGCTGTTTGCGCCTGCTCCCTTGGCGGTTCTGCTCTGAGATAGCGTTTGCATTACAATGTCCGTCGCCGTCTGTAGCTTTTGCGAGCGTCGTTTCTGGCACTGGGCGGCGTCACACTTTTGATAAACCTATAGGGAACTTCGTTGATGCGCTACGCCTTTATGATCGTCTGGCTGGTTCTTAGTTTTCCGCTGTTCGTTAGGGGCGACCAGCCGCCATTGCCCGAGGCGGTTGATGCTCAGCAGGCGAGTTGGTACGCAAAATACAAGAAGCAGGAAAACGCGCCTGTCCCGTCGGAAATGCTTCTGAACACCGACGCGGAACCGTCACTCGAAGATGGTTTCGTGCCCATGTTCAACGGCGAGGATCTGGCCGGATGGTCCCCGAAGGGTGGGACGTGCAAGTTCGAGGTAAGCGATGGATTGGTCGTCGGAACCGTCGAGCCGGGATCGAACAGTACGTATTTGAGCACCGATCGTTCCGACTATACCGACTTCATTTTTACATGCGAAATGAAATGGGAAGTCGACGGGAACTCGGGCGTTATGTTTCGCGCACAAGTTAAGCAAGATAAGAAAGGCGAGACGGTCTTTGGTCCGCAAGCGGAAATGGAAGGCATCGCAGGCGACCGGGGTTGGTCAGGTGGCATCTATGGGCAAAGCTGCGGCGGTTATTTTTATCCGCTTTGGCTGAAAGCGCATCAAGACGTCCGCGGGGCGATCAAGAAAGACGATTGGAACCGACTGACCGTGATGGCAAAGGGTAACGTTGTCAAAACTTGGGTTAATGGCATCCCCGCAGCTCATTGGGTCGACGACGGGAGCTATCCCAAAGGATTCTTTGGGTTGCAGATTCACAAGGGCAAAGACGGCAAAGTTCTGTGGCGCGATGTTCGCGTCAAAGAGCTATAGGCTCATGTGCAAAGTGGGCTGAACCCATTGGGTTGCCTCAAGCGATTCGCTATCTGCGTGGCTCCGCTGCGTTCAATTTTTTTGCCTACCTTTCAGACACGGTTGCGGCACGAGAAGTCTCGCCGCAACCGCGTTCCCGCCTTGGTCGCAATAAACAAGCCGCTTGTCGCGTTCGCTGACATTCAGTCATCGGATTTGGCTACGTTCGCGGGATAGATGCCGACCGAGCCCCTGTCATATGGTCCGTACGATTAGCGGCTTAGAAACTGTGGCCATGCCTAAGGCTGCAAAACCAAACAAGTGAAAGATCGACATCTCAGCGTCATGGCTACCAATGGAGAAAGACACAATGACTGGCCAATCTGATAAACAAGTTGCCGTGCGCACAATCGTGTGGTTTGCGTTTGCACTGGTTTGCTTAATTCCGAACGTCTGCTCTGGCCAATCGCCCGATCAGGAGTTGCGTTGGTGGAAAGGCAATCTGCATACGCATTCACTTTGGAGCGATGGCGATCAGTTCCCGGAAATGATTGCGGACTGGTATCGAGAGCGTGATTACCATTTTCTTGCGCTCACCGATCACAACGTCTTGAGCGAAGGTGATCGCTGGATGTCGTTACAGAAGATCATCGGCCGCAGTGACGAGGGGGTGCTTCAACGGTATCGCGATCGGTTCGGTGATGCCTGGGTCGAAACTCGTGGTAAACAGGAGAATGATTCGATTGAAGTTCGGCTGAAACCGCTCAACGAATTCCGATATCTGCTGGAAGAGCGGAATCAATTTATCCTAATACCCGCCGAAGAGATCAGTGATAAGGCCGAAGGGAAACCTGTTCACATCAATGCAACGAATCTTGCTGAAGCGATTGCACCAGCGGGCGGCGCGACAGTACGCGAAGCGATGCAAAATAATCTTCGTGCGATCCTGGAACACGAGCATGCCCACGGTCTGGAAGTTCTACCGCATTTGAATCATCCGAACTTTCACTATGCGATCACAGCCGAGGATTTGGCCGCAGTGACGATGGAGCATTTTTATGAGGTCTATAACGGTCACCCGGGTGTGAACCATCTTGGCGATGCCGATCACCCCAGCGTCGAGCGGATCTGGGATTTGGTCAATGCAATCCGTCGAACCCAAGTCGACGTGCCGCCACTGATGGGCATTGCCACCGACGATAGCCATGAATACCACGGCGAAAAGGGATCGCGACCGGGGCGCGGCTGGGTCATGGTTCGCAGTCGTTTCCTGACCCCCGAACATCTGATTCGCGCCATGAAAAAGGGTGACTTCTATGCGTCCAGCGGCGTCACCTTGAAAGATGTCTCGTTTGATGCCGATACTCGCACGCTAGACATCGAGGTGGACCCCGCACCAAATGCAAGTTATCGAATCGATTTCGTTGTGACCCGCAGCGATAACGACTCGAAAGCGGCGAGCCTGAAACAGGAGAACATAGGCATCATCGCTGCGACCGTTGATGCGGACCAGGCTAGCTACACGATGAAAGAGCACGACTTGTATGTTCGAGCGGTGATCACAAGCAGTCTCGATCATGTTGACCCGTCGTTTGACGGACAGAAAAAGCAAGCTTGGACGCAGCCGGTCGGCTGGCAAACGGAATCTCGCTGACTGATTTCCGAAAGCGGCGTCTTCTGTATCGCCAAATGTCGAACTGCCTCGCATCGTGTCTTGGATGACGGGGTTACGAATTCGAACAGTACGAGGTTGATCTGCTGCCGATCAAACCGCTCCGAACAAACTCATTCAATCATCCTAAGGTTTTTCTAATGTCGATTCGATGTTTTCTTTTGTGCATGGTATCAATCGCTTCGTCACTGCCCGCTGCGTCGCAAGACATTGTCTTTCAGGACTCGTTCGAGCGAAAACAACTGGGCGATGACTGGCTGGTCATTCTTCCGTCGTTCACGATTCGTGACGGACGGTTGCTGGGACACGAGGAACCCGAGCGTGGACATGGTGCGGTTTGTCGTGCGCCCGTCGAATTTCAAAATGGAAAGTTCGAGTTTTCGTTTCGTCTGACCGACGGACAGAGCTTTAACTTCGTCGTCAACGACAAGAATTGCAAAGAGGTACACGCCGGGCACATCTGTCGCGTTTCGATCTCGGCAAAACTTGTAAGGATTTCCGACGACCGCGAAGGTGCGATGCGAAACGATCTGTTCGCGGCACTTCGTGATCCCAAGCAGAATCTTGATCGTCGCAAAGTTCTAAAAGATCGCGAAATTTTGATTCCCAATACGCTTGCTGCGGACCAATGGCATCACGTTTCGATCTCGATTGTTGACGACCAGATGTCGGTTACGATCGATGGCAAGCAGATCGGGCAATTGAAATCGCCAGGAATCGCTCATGCGACGAAGACCGATTTCGGCTTCACGGTGGTCGGAAACGAAATCGAGTTTGATGACGTACGGATGTCCCGGTGAACACGCCGTTGGCAGCCCGGTTACCGAGAAGCCGCCTGCATGGATTCGATCGCTTCAGCCAACTTACGTCTGGCCTGGGCGAGTCGCGTTACATCGCGGACGTAAGGCCGGTCGTTTGCTGGTCGCACTCGCGGCCAATGGTCCACGAGCATGAGGGCTCCGGCAACTGCGTCGCGTCCTTTTTGGGCGGCATTCGTGTCGCCTTGTTGTTCCAATTGCGCGGCCAATCTTTCGGCTAGGCAAATGTATTCGTAATCTTGAAGCCCCTGGCGGAAGAGTTCCCAGCGGACGGACTCGATCGGTCCTTGTTCCTGGGCATCTCGCGGTGGATAGAACATGACTTCAAAGTAGCTTTTTCCGCAGTTCCAGGGATCGACCATCTCGCCACGCCATGCCGTCGTGCCGCACCAAGAATAGGAACCCTGCACGTCGTATTTTTTTAGTAGCCAAGGCCACAGTCGGATGCGAATCCTTTCTTGTTCGACGTAAGCGATTGCGTTGTTGTAGACGCTGATCGAAGCGCCAGCGCGCCGAGCAGACTCGATTTGCGGCGACGAGCGGTCCCATGCGTCGGTATGCAATACCCATTGATCGATCACGTCAGACAATTCGGCGTGCGGCGACGTGGTTGTCAACGAGATCGATATTTCGGGTGCGACTTCTTTGATTAGACGGGCAATCGCACTAATGCCGCTGCGCGTGGCGTCATCCTCCAGCACAGGTTCATCGATGAATCGTATGATCGGATCCTGGAATAGATTTTCGGATTTCAGAGTCGCGGTGAGCTGTCGAAGAAAATCGGTGAAAGGTTTTTCAAAGCCTGGATGAAGCCTCGTCATACGATCATCTGAGAAGATGCGTCGTCCCTTCCATGAGGCATCGGTCGGCATTCGGTGTTTGTCGTGAGCGATCCAAAGGGCCGGCACAAAAAATGGCCGAGCACCGAACGTCTTGCGAACAAACTTCAATTGATCAACGAACGCCGCCGAGTTCACGATGGCGGCATCGCCTTTCAAGCGGACACCAACCGATGCGGCGAGCGAGCATCGGACGCGATGTTCAAAATAACTTCGAAAATATCGATTGACGATGTCGTCTTTCGTGCCCGATTCCAACTGCAGTACTTCATTGAGATGCATTCTCGCGAACGTGTCCATCGAAGGGCGACGAGGCAGTGCAAAGTCTCTAACGCGGATGGACAATGACACATCGCACACGTGAATTGTTTCGTCTTGTTGTTTACGATGCAACGAGACGTGGCCGTTGTAATTGCCCGATGGCTGAGTGTCGGGAACGTGAACGGTAAACCAAAAGACTTGGTTTGTGTGCGCGGCAATCTCACAGGGGATTCGCTGCGAGAGTGGGTCGGGATGTAGTCCCGCGCGAGCGAAAGGTTTGATCGGGTTATCAACCGCAATGTATTCGAGTCTTCGGCAACGCAGATGGTCTGCCGGAAACGTTTCGAGACCATCCAGGGCCGAGGTGCGAAATTCGACACCCGTCCAGGGTTGCTCGGGTGTGACGGCGATCTGAAATGAACCGTATTCGCCTCGAGCAAGATCCAGGCTGATTTTGTTGGTGCTTGACGCGTTGGGTGGTGTTTGCCGAAGGAATATCTTGCGATTTTCGTTGTCCGTCCAAATGGTCGCGCCTTCGACACGTGCCAGTTGCGCTGAGGTCTCTGGAACCGTCTCAGGCTGCAGTGCCGTGATCCGAATGTCATCAAGCCATACGGTTGCGGTTGGATCTTCGCTGACTAGCTTGATCAAGACGTCGACATTGGTCAGACCGATGCGCGGCGTAAACAGGCCGGCATCGAACAGCACCCAACCATTTTCGTCTGCTTTTTCGACGAATTGGCCATCGATAAAGCTGCTTGTGTCCGACGCCTCGATTGCTTTTGTGCCGTGATAGAGAATCGGTTCGGATTTTCCATTTTCGCGGACGTATGCGACGATTCTCGATGGGCCGCCTGTTAGGCGATAGCGAATCGTGAATCGATGTAATGTGTCGGCAGCAACGGTGCATGAAGTTGCCCAGCCGCCATTGAGACCCGCCAGCTTAACGCTGCGGTTTCCATCGAAAGCGTGCTCGTCATCCCAATTGCCGGAACATGCTTTCCAAGAACTCGCCTTCCACCCGGTGGGCCCTTGGTCCGTTCCGAATTCAAAACTTGGATTGCCAATCAAGTTTTTTGCGTCGACTTGCGACCAGGCCGTGGTGGCTGGCAGATACATTGTTACGCAGGAAAGCACCAGTGAGCGAAAAATTTGCATGGGTGAAACTCGGAAACCTTTTGCAACAGGAATGCGCGGAAATGCATTCTAAATGAACACCGAGTCGAACGTTGCCCTTTTGCTGGGCATCATGATCGATTGTCGCGCGGCTTGATCGAAATCGAATAGAAGTGTTTGATTCTTATTTTGGAATGAAGTATGGGTTTTAATCGAATCGTTATCTGGATTTTTGTCTCGATGTTGTTAGCCGTGACAGAAACGGCAACGGCCGACCAAACGGTAGGTAGTAAGCAGGCGTACGAGATTGACACCGATATTGCCTATCGTGTCGATAAAGAGGCAACCGCTTACATGAAAGATCGATGCAAGTTGGATGTTTACTATCCGGTTGGCAAAGAAGGCTTTTCAACGGTCGTGTGGTTTCACGGCGGCGGATTGTCCAACGGAAGCAAGAGAATTCCCGAAGGATTGAAAGGCAAAGGCATCGCGGTAGTTGCGGTCAACTATCGCTTGCATCCGCAAGTTCAATCGCCGGCCTACGTCGAGGATGCTGCCGCTGCGGTGGCGTGGACGATTGCGAATGTTCAAAAGTATGGCGGTTCGCTTGACCGCGTTTTCGTCAGTGGGCATTCGGCCGGCGGTTATTTGACCAGCATGATCGGACTGGACAAGCGTTGGCTGGCCGCCCATGGCATCGACGCGGACAGTCTTGCCGGTTTGGTTCCGTACAGCGGACAAACGGTCACGCACTCTACGGTGCGAAAAGAACGCGGTCTGACGCGTTTGCAAACGCAGGTTGATGACATGGCGCCACTGTTTCATGTGAGGCCGGACGCGCCTCCGCTGTTGTTGATCACGGGAGATCGCGAACTGGAAATGGCCGGTCGGTATGAGGAAAACGCTTACTTGTGGCGCATGATGCAGGTCGCTGGTCACCAGGATACCGAGCTATATGAGTTGGGCGGATTCAATCACGGCGCAATGGCCGCTCCGGCCGACCGACTGTTGTTAAAATTTATCGAAAAGGTCGTGAAGAAGAACGGCGACTGAATTACGTACGCACGTTTTACCGAAAGTGCATGCATGAGTTTTGAGTGGTGTTGCGATCGTGTTTCTGGTTCATATTCGGAGCAAGGTAGGATGCGACAGAGACTTTCCATTTTCGGCGTTGTGGCATTTGTTTTGACCGCGACTGGTCTTCATGCACAGCAGATCGACGAACGATTTACGCAGTGGGATCGGAACAACGATAACCAACTGACGAAAGATGAGCTGCCCAAGAATCCCTTGGCGTTCTTTGCCCAGATGGATGCCAATGGCGACGGCGCAGTGACGCGTGAGGAGCTAAAAAGTTTTTTCGCTAGTCGTCGTGATCGTGCCACACAGCAAACTGCAGATCGTCGTACTGGCCAAGCGACGCCGACACACCGTGATGTTAAGTACGGGGACCACGAGCGACAGGCGTTTGATATTTGGCTTGCCGAGGCCAGTGACGGGCAGCCCACGCCGCTAGTGATTTATATCCATGGTGGAGGCTTTCGTGGTGGCGACAAAAGCAATGTTAGTGGGAATCCCTCAGACTATTTGGCAAAGGGCATCTCGTTCGCATCGATGAACTATCGGCTCAGTGACGTGGGCCCCTATCCAATCATGATGAACGACTGTGCGCGTGGGTTGCAGTTCATTCGCAACAAGGCAATGCAGTGGAATCTCGATCCTGATCGGATCGCTTGTTACGGCGGATCGGCCGGCGCGGGGATTTCGCTGTGGCTAGCGTTTCATGATGACCTTGCTGACCCCGACAGTGACGATCCCATCGCGCGCCAATCCACGCGGATTGTCGCGGCAGGGACTCAGAATGGTCAGCCAACGTATGACATGCGAACATTCCGCCAATGGTTCGGCGTTCCCGACTTGCCACCACATCCCGCGTTGGCCGCCTTTTACGGGGTTAGGGAGGATGCGGACTTGGATTCCGGTCGTTTGAATCAACTGATGGTCGATGCTTCAGCGATCAACCATTTGAGTAAAGACGACGTCCCCGTCTTTATGGCTTATGGCAAAGGCGATGTCCCGGTCGATGCGTCGTCCGATCCCGGGCTTTGGGTCCATCATGTCAAGCTTGGGTTAAAGCTGAAAGAGGCAATGGACGCGATGGGATTGGAGTGTCACGTCAATTCACCGGATCATCCAACGAAACCGTACGGCGATATCCATGAGTTTCTGATGGCCAAGGTTCAGAAGTGAACCGCGTGCTTGAGGCTGATCCTTGACAATGCCAAAGACTCGAACGCAAAAGCCTGTTCGCCGGCGGATGCGTCATGGCACAACCGTTCGCCATGCATCATGCCGCTATTGAACCTGCGATTCCATCAGCAATCGCCAGAATTCGGTGTCAAAGTTCTTTCGACCCGGAGCGTTCGGATCGTCACCGAGTCGTGTGACAACGAGGTTCAGCGAGGGGACCACATAACATTTTCGTCCCAGTGCACCTTTGGCAGCAACCAAGTCCGCGGGTGCGGTCGGAATCATCGGCCGCGCCGCCCGCTTGCCCGTTCGATCGACAACGGCTTGGTCATTCAACCACCACAAGTATCCATACGAGGGCTTTAGCTTTTGAGACGGCGAAATGGAATCTTTCAGGTAGGCCTTGTCTGCGAGCACGACAGAATCTTTCCATTTTCCCTGTGCCTGGACAAGCAATCCGAACCTCGCCAGGTCTCGTGCGGTCGTTGCGAATCCGTTCGCATTCGCTTCCTTGTTGACTAACTTGGCGAACTGACGTGTCGTCCACCGCGAGTCGTTCATCTGTACCTTTTGCAGTAACCATTGCGACGTCAATTCGTTGGCCGTGAGCCCCGATGCGGCTTCCAAGCAACTCAGTGACTTTGCGTAGGCGCTAGAGTTGTACATCCATTTTGATCCGGGTGGCTCGGTGTACTGCAGCTTTTCATCCAGCCCGCTTGTCATGCTGATGAGGTGGCGAACGGTGATGGCCGACTCTTGGGTTTCCGTTGCACGTGACCAACCGGTGCCCAAATGTTTGTCGACCGGATCATCGATCGCGATCAAGCCTTTGTCGATAGCGATGCCTACCAGGAAGCTGACAACACTTTTCTGCGCCGAGGCGACGTCCTCGATCACATGGCCGGCCGCGGACTTTCCTGTCACACCAAATCGGTATCTCGGCGACGCGTCTTTCACTTCGCTGTGTCTTTCTGCCATGATTTTGCCGCCATGAAGAATGACGACCGATGACGATCGACGCTTCATCGCAAAGTCAATCGCTCGGTCTATCTTGCGGCCATTCCAGTTGACGTCCGCCGGCGCAACGGTATCCCAGGTATCGCCAGGAAAGTAAAGTTCGTCGGCGCGAAGGGCCACTGCGATCATCGAAATTAAAATCGATGCGATCAAAATGCGTGTCATGGTTTTGGTCTGTGAAATGAGTGCGTTTCGTATCGTCGGCCTCGCGGACGTGGTGCAACGTCCGTTCGTCATTTTCAATCGATCTGGATTTATCGGATGATATCGGTTCGGAAGTCGAAACGGTCGCTACTCGATCAGTACGTTTTCCGTGTCATGCTTTAGGTCGTCCATCCATCGTTGGCAATCGCGGGTCCATTGTGCGAAGGGGCCTCCGGATTCACGGAGTCCCTTACCGTGGCCGCCGCTGGCATACACATGCAATTCGCCCGGGACGTTCATCTGGTGCAGATGCAAAAGGTAATGAATCGAACCGGGCGCGAATTTGTCGTCTGCGGCGACCGCCAAATAGGTGCGCGGGTAATCGCTTGGCGATGCCAGTGGTTGGATCGTTGAATCGAGTTCTCTGTCTTCGTTGTCTTTCGCCAAATATGCCGGATAGATCAGGATGGCAAAGTCGGGTCGGGCGCTGGTTTCATCCGCTGCATCAACCGGGACGTAGGTGTCTTGGTCATGGTGGTGTGCGGTGAGAGTTGCCAAGTGACCGCCGGCTGAGAAACCGAGGACACCGATTTTGTCAGGGCTGAGTCCGAACTCGGCCGCACGTGATCGAACAAGCCGAATCGCGCGCTGAGCGTCTTGCAGTGCCACGGAATGTTTTTCGAGTCCATTTCGACGCGGGACGCGATATTTCACCACGAACGCGGTGACGCCTTGCGAGTTTAGCCATTTCGCAATCTCGGTGCCCTCGTGTTCGGCGGCAAGAATCCCGTACCCGCCGCCCGGAAAGACCAGGACCGCCCGCCCGTCGCCGTTCTCGGCGGGCCAATGATGAATGGTCGGTCGCGTCACATTGCTGATGCGAGTGATTTCGTCGCCCCGGTCCGGTATCGTTTCATCAAGTTCTGCCCCCGGATCGTCATCTCGTTTGCCCGAACCCGGCCACAACGGGAAGACGCCTGCAGAGTTTTGTTGAAGGCGTGCTAGTTGCCGATCGCCGACCGACAGCTGATCACTGGATAGCGCTCCGTCGGCTGGTTCTGAGCCCGGTGTAACCGATTCCGTTTCTTTGGCGGCAACGAATGGACTCGTGACGTCACGATTCAAGACGGATGATTCAAGTTGGTCGATCCAAGCATCGCTGCGGGATTTCATCTTGTCGGTGAACAATCCCTGGTCTCGCATGAACCGAGCGGCTGGCCGTACGAAATCCATGAACGGATACTTGTCGAACGTTCCGCCGTGCCCGCCTTCGGGATAGACGTGCAATTCCGATGGTACCTTGGCCTTGCGCAGGCGCAGCATTGTGTTGATCGCACCCCAAACAAACTTGTCAGGCCTGGTCACCGTCATGAAAATCGGCGGCGTGGTCGTGGGGCTGAGCCGATCGAGATTGAGATGCGGATCCTCATCAAGCGATGTGGTCGGTTTGGTCAGGTAGGCCGGGTACAGCAGCAACGTCGCATTGGGTTTGGCGTTTAGCGTGTCCGTTTCGTCAATCGCCGTGTACGTCGCTTCGTCAGCGTTGTTGCTCAGGTTAAACGCGAGGTGCCCGCCGGCCGATGATCCGACCATGATGATTTTGTCCCGATCGATTTCCAGTTCGCCGGCTTGCGATCGCAGCAGACGCATCGCTCGCTGGGCATCAGAAAGCGGAATGCGGTGCCCTGGATCGTCGGTTGCCCTGGGAACCCGATATTTCAGCATGACAAAATGCGCACCGACCGCATGAGACCACTCGCAAAGATTCTGGGCGTTGGGAAGCGAAAGTCCTCCGTATCCGCCGCCGGGAGCAAACAGCATCGTGACGCCGTTGGATTCCGAATTCGATGGCGGAGGTACGACGACCATGCTCGGGCGGCTGACGTTGCGAATGCCTGCCTTACCGGCTTTGGAAAGCTGGATGGACTCTTCTGCGGCGATTTCTACCGCGTTTGGAGGCGTTCCATCGCCGGGCCACAGCGGAATCACCTTGGCGTCGTCCTGGCGATCAATCAGACGAAGGAATTCAGTTTCGCCAGGGCTAATCGCCAAGCCTTGATTGGCGAACAGTAGGAAACAAACCGAAACGTGAAAGAGAGTTTTTCGATTCATCGCGAACGCTTCTCGCCTGGGAATATCGAGTCGTTGACTGGTTCGGTTAGGTGAGCAGCGCTTCGGCACCGTCACACAATGCTAACGCCTCGGCCTCGGATTCAGCTTCAGCGATAAAGCGGACAATCGGTTCGGTATTGCTTCCGCGTACCAGCAACCATTTGTCCGGCCAAGCTAATCTTAATCCATCGCCGGTTTGCGCTGTTGCGTCGGGATGCTTTGCGATCAACGCGTCGAAGAGGGTCGGCAATCGATCTGGCGAGACCGTCGCCTTTGACTTGTGGATGTGTAATTTTGGCAACGCGTTGGCAAGTTCAGCCAAGGACTTGCCGGTCTTTGTCATCAGTTCCAAGATCTGTGCCATGCCCACAAAACTGTCTCGAACATAGCCAACGCGTGGATCGATAGGGCCTCCGTTTCCTTCGCCACCGTACGTCGCCTGTTTTGCGATCATCATGTCCGCAACATTGGCTTCGCCGACTGCGCTGCGATGAGATTCGACGCCGGCTGCTGCAGCGATTCGCTCGCTCATGCCACTGGTCGCGCCGTTGATGACGATCGGGCCGCGGGTCGCCGCCTCTGTCATGGCTCGTTGAACACAAAGAGCCAAGGTGTATTCTTCGCCAATGTATCGTCCGTCTGCGTCGACCAGGGCCAGACGATCCGCGTCGGGGTCTTGGCAAAATCCAACGGCACACGCCTCGCTTCGGACTCGTTCGGCAATCGACGTCAGGTTATCCGCGGTCGGTTCGGGGACGTGAGCAAAGTTCCCGTCGGGCGTATCACCGACGGCGACGACTTCGCATCCGAGTGCCTTGAGCATTGGCACGCCCAGCAGGCTGCCGGCTCCGTGGTTGCTGTCCAAAAGGACACGATGTCGACTTTGTTGAATCGCCGGGACATCAACGGTGGCCAGCACCTTTTCCATATGCGGCTGATGAGGTTCCGCTTCACTGGCGACGTTCCCGATTTTATCGAACGAGCACCAGTCCGCTTCGCCAGCCAAGAAGGCGTCGCGGATGGCTGCACCCGTCACGGCATCGAGGACTCGTCCGTCGGCGCCAAACAATTTGATCCCGTTGTAGGGTGGCGGATTATGGCTGGCAGAAATCTGAACCGCGCCAGCCGCCTTGGAATGCGTGACCAGAACGCCGATGGTTGGTGTCGCGGCGACATCGGCATCAATCGCGTCGCGGCCCGATGCGATGATGCCGGCGATGATGGCTTGACGCAGCATGGGACCACTGCTGCGGCCGTCGCGTCCGACAATAATGGGGCCGGCGGGCATTTTTTTGCAGTACGCCGCGACAAATCGACAGGCGATATCAGGCGTTAATGTCTCGCCGACAATCCCTCGAAGCCCGCTAACGCTGATGATTAATTCACTCATGAGACGATTTCCGTTGATCTGATGTCCGGCCAATGGCGGCAAAGCTGGGTGTCTGGTTGCGATGACAGAGTAGCGGTCAATAGAATCACGGTCCGGTTGAGCGGCAAGGTATGTGTCGCAACCTTTTTCACTCGTTATACGCAGAATACGCCATGACAAGCTCCTCCGAAGCCGACGTTCAATCTTCGCTTGATGCCGTCAACAACGCATTGGCCGCCAAACAGATCAGTGAAACGGCTGTCGAGAACCTGAGAAAGTGGCTGACCGAAGACCGGTATCAGGAATATCGCGACGAAGTCGTCCAGCATATTCGTGAGGAAAAGTGGCAACAGCTTGATGACGTATTCTGGACGATCATCCCGTTCGGTACGGGTGGACGCCGCGGCAGGATGTATCCCATCGGGTCCAACGCGATCAACGATCGGACCATTGGCGAAAGCGCGCAAGGTTTGGCCGACTATGTCGTTGAATATTCCGGCGGCAAGTCCGACCTCAGTTGTGCCATTGCGTATGACACCCGCCACAAATCGCGTCACTTTACCGAGCTATGTGCCGGCATTATGGTCGCCGCCGGGATCAAGGTGTATTTGCTTGATGACTATCGCGCGACGCCGCAACTCTCGTTTGCCGTCCGCTACAAGCAGTGCGACTGTGGGATCATGGTCACGGCCAGTCACAACCCGCCCAGTGACAATGCGGTGAAAGTCTATTGGTCTAGCGGTGCACAAGTTTTGCCGCCGCACGACAAGGCCATCATCGACAAGGTGATGAATTGTCAACAAATCAATGTCGCGCCGTTTGATCAGGCGCTTGCCGATGGTCGGGTCGAAGTGGTTACCAAGGAAATCGATGACGCCTACTTGGAAGCCGCGGCCGCGTGTCGGTTCGATGGCCCACGCGACGTCAAGATTCTCTATTCGCCGCTGCACGGTGTCGGCAGCGAAGCCGTGTTGCCGCTGCTCAAGCGAGATGGATTTGACGAAGTCGAAGTTTACGGACCGCACGAAGAAAAGAGTGGCGATTTTCCTAACGTGCCCGGGCACGTCTCGAACCCGGAAAACGTTGCCGTGTTCGAAGCCCCCATTGATTACGCGAAAGCATCAATGTGCGACGTGATTTTGGCAACCGATCCGGACTGTGACCGTTTGGGAGTCGCGGCGCCGCTGACGCTGGATGCGTCGATGGACTGGGACACATTGAATGGGAATCAGATTGGCGCGGTATTGGCCGAGTATATTCTCAGCAAACGAAAAGCCGCCGGGACGCTGACGCCAGAACATTATGTCATCAAGACATTGGTCACCACCGAACTAATCCGTCGAATCGCCGAAGATTACGGTGTGCGGTGCGTTGGTGATTTGTTGGTCGGGTTCAAACACATTGCGGCGACGATGGATCGTGAAGGTCCTGAGCAGTTCGTTTACGGCACCGAAGAATCGCACGGTTACTTGGTCGGGCAGTATGCCAGAGACAAAGACGGCGCGGTCGCGTGCATGATGATGAGCGAACTGATCGCAGAGCTAAAAGCGCAAGGCAAGTCGCTGCACGAATACCTGGCGGACCTCTTCCGCAAACACGGTTATCATCGTGAGCAGCTGATCAACCTGGTGATGGAAGGCAGCGAAGGGATGGCGGCGATGAAACGGTTGATGCTGGCGTTTCGTGAAAGCCCACCGAAAAAACTCTCGGGTATTCCCGTGGTTCGCATCCGCGATTACCTCAATAGCACGTCAACCGAAACCGCGACGGGCGAGAAGACACCGCTGGGCGAGCCCGTGGGTGACTTGATCATTTTGGATCTGGAAGAGGAAGGCAACTATGTCGCGGCGCGTCCGAGCGGCACCGAGCCAAAGATCAAGCTGTATGTGTTCACGCGACTTGCCGCCGATGAATCGCAAGACCTTGACGCGGCCCAGGACAAGCTGATGCGCCGCATCGAAGGGCTCGACAGTGACATGCGCGCCTTTGCGCAATTGAATTCGTAGCTGTTGAACCGATAGCGGTTCGTCGCAAAACCTAAGCGGCTATTCGCTCTCCCTCGCGATCAGTCGCATCAGTTTCGGCACGAATGCTCGGAGTGCTCGCGACCGATGGCTGAGCGCTCGTTTGACCGTCAGATCCAGTTCGGCAAATGTCTTGTGGTATTCGGCGATCACAAACAGCGGGTCGTATCCGAATCCGCCCTTGCCGCTCCGCGTGTCGGCAATTCGTCCGCGACACTTGCCGTGGCCTTCCAGTCTTACCGCGCCACTCGGGTCAGACAGACACAGGTAACAATTAAAGCTCGCCCCGCGTTTTTCCGGCGGCACGTTTTTCAGCTCGGCCAACAACTTGTCATTGTTGGCTTCGTTATCGCCGTGTGTCCCGGCATAGCGTGCCGAGTAGATACCAGGTTGACCTCCGAGCGCGTCGACGGTCAATCCACTGTCCTCGGCCAGCACCCAGCGACCCAGATGTTTGGCCTGTTCGGTTGCTTTTAGCGCCGCATTTTGATCGAACGTATCGCCGGTCTCATCGACATCGATCGACTCGGGTATTTCCGAAAGCGACGTCAAACGAACGGTGTCCGTGGGCAGCAGCAGCTTTAACTCGACAAGCTTTTTCGCATTGCCGGTACCGAGAACCAAGTCAAACATCGAGAATAAAAAGCTTTCAAGCAGAGGGCACTAGTTCATGCCCAGCTTTGTACCATACAGGCTTCGTTTCGAAACCTTGGGTACCGCAATCGGTGTTGGCTTGACGTCAAACGGGATCATTGCGGCGTGGTTGGCGGCCACAGCGTTCTTGCCAGGAATCACCCGGGCCTTACGTGCGTTGAACGCGCTGTACTCGCTGACGGTGGCGCGGATATCCGAAGCATATTCGAATTGGCCGTCGGGCAGTTCACGTCCCAATTGTTCGAAGCTGCCCACCGTGACGATCGATCGATAGCGATCATGGAATTGGTATGCCTCCACACCTTGCTTGCGCAGTTCTGCGGTCATCTTTGCTGCGTCGCGAGCAAATTTGGCCATGCGTTCGGTGCTCTCGGCAAACTTCTTTTCTTTGCGACCGTCGACGATCGTGCTTAATCCTTCGAAGGTTGCCACGCAAACGGTGTACTTTCCTTTGCAGTCCAACAAACTGTGTTCCAGGCCTTCATTGATCTGTTTGACAAACGAATCGACTTGTGGCGATTGAAAGTAGTCTTCGGGCAGCATCGGGTTGCGAGTGACAAAGGCTGCCGCCATCGGACCAGATTCCTTGTCGTCACGCAGCTTTAGCAGTTTGCGGCTGATGGCTTTGACCGTTTTCACCGGTGTCGACATGTCGGTCGCCGCAGCGACTTCTTCAGGATCACTGTACACCTTCGGCTTGGCGGTTTTGACGCGAGCCAAGTCGGCATTGATTTGCTTGTTTTCGACACTGTCATATTCGCCCACGAGCACGGCGTAAGCTTCATATTCGTACTGGTTCGCGTATCGCATGTGACGCGACGATGCGCTGGAGCTGTTCAGTCGGCCGGTGAAATCGAATTTTTCGCGATAAATGAAGGCGGGCAGTTTCATGTCTTGGCGGATTTCGCGGGCGAGCCTCTCGGCGCGATCACGCGAGTTTTCGCCGACGAACGTGGCCGCCAAAATCAGCCAGGGGCCGTCCTCTTCACTCAACTCTAACTTGCCTTCCGGTGCGGTGGCGGCACTGGTGCGGCCGAAGACTTTCAGCAGGCTTGGTGTGTCGGCCATCGACTCGGTGGCCGAGAACGAACAAGCGGCGACAGACAGGGCGAACGCAAGGGTTGCAAAGGGGCGGCGATTCATCCGTGACTTCCGTGAAGTTGAGTAACGCAACAATTGGGGGAATCGTTGGTTAACAAAATCAACACGGGCGGCGAAAGAGTGTTCTCGTTGGCAATTCGGATTCGTCGAACACTCGGCGACTAAAATCACTCGCATATAGCGATCAAGGCGCGACCAAACGGAAGTCTCGGGACCGTTGCGGCCTCTACCGGCGCTAGAGCTTTGGAAGCGAGAGCTTTGGAAGCTAGAGCTTTGGAATTGGGCGAGTCGGAGCTTTCTTGAGCATCCGCTTTTCGTCGTCCTTGGCTGGCCGCGGAGGATTGTTATTGCCGGGATTATTCATCGCCCGTGGCGGTTCCTGACGAGTAAAATCCTCCACCCACTTCCAGCCAATTGGCACGTCGAGCTCACGCTTTGCAAGCAAAGCCCATGGGGTTCCCGGGTGCTCTTCGACAACGCCGGTCAATAACTCGGTGGCAAGTTCGGCCTCGCGTTGCCATTTGCTGCCCACACTGACATCCGAACTGGCTTGCAGAACCCAGGTATTGTTCTTTTCGTTCTCGAACGACATGCCGCGTTTGGCTTTTGCCAACATTGCATTGTACGTTTCTGTGCGAACTTTCTGAGCCAGCACGCGACCCATCGCCAAATCGAACCCGGCCCGCCAACGAGGACTGGTTTCCGACTCGCGAGCCTCCATCCCTGGTTGCAGCGTTGCCGCCATTTGGATCAACGTCGGTTCCAACTTTGCCGCGTCTTGCTGGGCGCGAGTCAGATCACCGGCCAACGCGGCCGCATCGACTTGGACGAACCGAGTTGTTGGACGCGACAAACCCGTCGCAGGCCGCAACTGTGCGGCGCGGACGAGCGCTTGTCGCAGCGGACTGGCCATCACATGTTGCTGGTAATCCGAGGGCGAAAGATAGTCGGGCCGATATCGGGCCATCGCTTCGGGCTCGAAAAAGTATTTGATGTCGGCGGCGTAGTTCTCCACTTCGCTGCGCCGGACGGCGCGTCCGGTGTTGCGGTTGGGATGGACCGAGAAATAGATTCCGCCGGTTTCGTAACAGAGACGCGTCAGTGCGTACGGTCCAAACCCGCTGTCGATGACCGGTTCCTCTTGAAAGTTGCCCGAGAATCCGACATGGACTCGCTCGGGGAACATCGTTTCAGGCCCCTGATCGACGCTGGCCCAACGAGGCGACTGATCGTATTTGGGATCGGGATCGACGTATTTGACGAAGGTGTGTTCGCGACCAAACGGCGCGGGAACGCCAATCACATAGACGGGGATTCCCCATTTGCGACAACCAGCGATGGACTTCTCTAATTGATTGGCATCGTCGCCTCGTTCATCGGTGACGATGACGAACATGACGTTTCGTTGCGGACCACGACTGGACAAACTGCGGCGAAAGGATTTGTACTCGTCTGTCGCGTGATTGATCGCTGTGAAGACGCGTTCGACGCCCGATGGATCGATTTCAATCGAATCGACGATGGACTTGATCTCTTCTAACTCGGCGGTGGGCTTCTCGGTAAAGAGCGTCACCTGTTCTCCGAATCCGATCACCGAGGTTAGCAGCGGCGCGTCGTGATCCACTCGGTGGCTGGACTTCTTTTTCTGTTCTGTTGCGATGCCAAGTTCGGTATAGATACGATCGAAGCGATCTCGAATATCTTTGCGTTGGCGATGCAGCGATCCACTTTGATCAAACAGCCAAACCACGAGTGTCGGGCGATCCTCGATGGATTCCAGGATCTCAAAGGTCAACCGATCCACGGCTCCAGCGGCTCCCGATTCGCCTTGGCCGACTTTGCCGCGTTGCTTTGTCAACGTGTTCAGTGGGGCCGCCGCCTGCATGAACATCTTGTTGACCATGATTTGTCCGGCATCGACGGTTTCCACGTCAATCGGATTGCTGATCTCGGCGATCTCCGCGAACACTTCTGCCGAGGCCGCGGCCATTTCCAGGTTGGCGACGCTGTCTGATCCGATCGCGTCCTGCGGATCCGCGTCGTACGTGATTTCGTTCAACAGTTGAACTGGCTCTTCATTTCGCTCGGCAGCGGGCGACAGTAAGACGACCGCATCATCGTCTTGCGTTGATCGCAATGGAGCGAGTGCCAACAGCAAGATCACGATCAAGTGAACCAGCATGCTGCCGATGAGCGCGATGGTTTCTTCGGACTGGATGACCGGTTCATCCTCGAATTCATCGTCGCCCCAAGTGTCGACAGGATCGGGAGCCGGAATGTTCGATTCACCGGCGATGTCAGATGCACCCGGTGCCGGGACGGTCGCGCTCGGCCGTGGATCCATCGTGCTCATGTTTGCTTGCGCGGTGTCCGGCGACGTCGGCCCGGCTTTGGCAAGCCCATCGGTTTCCGCGCCAGCCTCGGAACAGGCATTGGCCGCGTATGAATCTTGGACCGCAGGGGTCACATCAGACATCCAATAACTCCTGCGTAGGAAACGGTTAATCCCTTTTTTGAGGCACCGATGCTATAGACAGTTTCGCTCAGCCAACGCAAACTTGCAACTTCAAACAGCTGACACAGCGTTTATGAACGACCGATCGTCCCGTATGATGGGATCATACCGTTGTTAAGCAGAGCCCGCACAGGCACTTCGGAAAGTGCGAATTTGGAGGTCTGCTGACGTCGGAACGAGCGTTCTGCACCACGCGCGGCGGCTCCTCGACGGGATGAGTCGAGCTTTTGACGTGGCTCTATATGAAACGGCTGAAACGGCGGTTTGTACTCGGGCCTGGGCTCCTGAACCGGTGCCGCGATATGAACAGCAAGAGATATTTGGCGAGACAATGACAGGTTCTGAGACCAATCCGACATCGGATGTTGAGCGATTGATCGCTATCGGGGACATCCACGGCTGTAACGTCGCACTGCAAGCTTTGATTGAGGAAATTGACCCTCAGCCGGCGGATGTGATTGTGGCTCTGGGGGACTATGTCGATCGAGGGCCTGATACGCGAGGCGTTTTGGACACGCTGGTCGAACTGGGGACCCGGACTCGGCTGGTCGGCATTCGTGGCAATCACGAAGAAATGATGCTTTCGGTGCTGCACGAGGGGGCACCGCACCATGAATGGCTGCGGCATGGCGGTGTCGAAACGCTGGAAAGTTATGGATTCGACGGCGATTTGGACTTTTTGCCGCCCGATCATGAAAAGTTTCTCGAATCGCTGGGTGACTATTTCGTTGCGGAGAATTTCTTTTTCACGCACGCAGCGTATGACCCCGACGTGGCACTGGAAAATCAGCCGCCGGACATGCTGCGTTGGTACCCGCTGACCGAAGGGCTGCCGGCACGACACCGCAGCGGAATGACCGCGGTGGTGGGGCATACGGCCAATCGTGATGGCGAAATTCTGGATGCCGGGCACTTGGTCTGCTTGGATACGTACTGCTACGGCGGTGGCTGGCTGACCGCGATGGAAATGAAGACGCGGTCGATTTGGCAAGCTTCGCGTGAAGGGCAACTGCGAGCCGTCGGGCGAAACGCTTAACGCGCCCAAGGGCAAGGTCAGGGGCGAAATCCTAGCCAAACCTTGCGCACGCTAAAGGAACGGCTTGCCGCCGCGGAGCCCACAGGACGCAGAAAAGTCTGCGCAACCGGCAAAGCTTTCCAGATTTGCTTAACCGGCACCATCGTTATGGTCGAAACAGAGGATGGGTACGATCCGCATCGCTGCGAATTCGCGCCCGCTCAGTCGATTTGGCCCCCAATGTCGTGGATTATACGATGGAACGTTCATCAGCTCTGTTCAGCCGCCCCGTGGCCACGAGCTTCCGATATGCACGCAATGTGATTGGTCGCTATGTGATTAATCACACTGTGATTGAACATGCTGTGCTTTGCCGCAACCTGCTCATCATTGGGGTCGTTGCCGGATTCGCTGCAAACACGACCGCCGTTTCGGCTCAGGTTCGCACCAAGCGGCCCGACCGAGGCGCGTATCAGGCACCCACGGTTGGCGATCAGAACGCTGCCGCCGAGCACGAGGTGGTCGCAAAGCGGGCAGGCGTTTCGCCCGGCGAACCGAAAATCGCGCGGGCGATTCCGGAACTGAAGGCAGCACCGGTTGCACGGACACGCACGGCTGCGGACGCACGAGCCGTTGCCGCTGCCAATCAGCAAGCCGCGGCCCGTCGCGCATCAACGGCACAGGCCAAATGGGGCGCGCCGTTGGAAGATACCCAGTTGGTGGACATCACCGACATCGCAAACCGTCCGCCGGGCATCGCAAACCATTCAGCCTCGACAAACAAGTCAACCTCCGCAAACAATTCAGCCTCGATGAACCGGGTGGCTGGTCGAACAGCGGCACCACGCCAGGCGACGCAGAACGCAACGCTGCAACCGGTCGCTTATGCCGAGCAATTGTTGCCGGTGGACCGTCAACCGCTAAGAGACCCGGGAACCGCCGGCAAGACGGTCGTCAAATCCCATCGCACGGTTGCCGCACAAAACGTTTGGATTGACGAACCCGTTCACCACGCAGGCTCGCATTCGCACGCGCATCTGCCGGGTGAAGTGATTTATGAAGACGCCGGTCTGGCTGGTCCTGTTTTTTCCGATTCCGGGTGCGACGGCGGCGCGTGCGACGCCTTGATCGACGACGGTTGTGACAGCATGTTCGGCGGCAACAGCACGCTGTCGTTTTCACCAGAGCGATGGTTTTGGTCGGCAGAATTATTGATGATGCATCGCCGAGGCACGCGTATTCCGGCGCTGGTCACGACCACGACCGATGCGGATCCAGACGACGAAACGGCCGGCCAACTCGGCGAAGCGGGAACCGTTATCTTGGAAGGCAACGATTCAATCTTGAGAGACGTGACCGCCGGCGGGCGTATCACGATCGGCACATGGCTGGACAATTGCCAAGATCGCAGCATGGTGCTGAGGGCATGGTTTGCCGGAAAAGAAACGCACGGTTTTTCGACCGACCAAACCATCAATGAAGTGATCGCTCGGCCATTCTTTAACGAGACCGACGGACAGACCGCAGAACAGGATACGCAGTTGGTTGCGTTTCCCGATCGGAATGACGGATCGATCAGTGTTCGCGGCGAAAGCAACGTGGCCGGTGCGGACTTTTCGGTTCGGCAAGAGTGGTGGAATAACTGTGGCTTGAATATTGATTTGCTGTACGGCTACCAATACATGTACCTGGACGAGTCGCTTGGAATATCGACGTTCTCCACATCACTCGATGACGACTTTGCCCCGGTCGGATCAACGCTGGCATTGAACGACTTCTTTGACACCGAGAATGAGTTTCACGGCGGTCAACTGGGAATTACCTCGCTTTATCGCGAAGGATGCTGGTCGCTGCGATCGCTGGCCAAAGTCGGTTTCGGATCGCTTCGCCGCGAATCCAATCTGGTCGGCTCCAACGTGCGAACCACCGATGGCGTGCAAGATGTTGATGATCAAGGATTGCTCGTGCGTCAAACCAACAGCGGACGAACAGAGGATCACACATTCGGCTGGGTGCCCGAACTCGATTTTACACTGGGTTGGCACCGTTTTCCGCGGTTCGACACGACGATTGGATACCACGTGATCGCCATGACCGACGCGATTCAACCCGGCGGACTGATCGATACCAATGTGAATTTGGCGGACACTCCCACCGGCAGCCTCAGCCCGGCCGCGACGTTCAACTACCGCACGTTCTACGTGCACGGTATCCACTTTGGACTGGCGTATATCTACTGAGTGTCGATCGTCCAGACTTGCGTTCGCATACCAAGACCCGG
This sequence comes from uncultured Pirellulaceae bacterium, assembly GCA_963975425.1. Lineage (GTDB taxonomy): Bacteria > Planctomycetota > Planctomycetia > Pirellulales > Pirellulaceae > CAXBGS01. The sequence goes on along the minus strand of CAXBGS010000013.1, from coordinate 58,013 downwards.
CGTGCGATTCCCACAGAAAGTCGACGTCAGGCAATCGCAGCGGCGGCGGCTATGACTTTGCCGTTACTTTCTGCTCAACGATCTGGTCGAGTTCTTGTTTTAGCTTTGGCAGGATTTCGTCATAGCCAAACGCGCCGAGAGCTTCGGTGCCGCGTTTCAAGTTGACCTTGGCGGGACCGCACCACAGACCCAAGTCGGCATCGTCGGTTTCGCCGGGGCCGTTCACTCGGCAACCCATAACCGCGATCGTGATATCGTAATCTTTCGCGTACTCGGTCATTTCCTTGACGCTGGCGGCCAGTTCAATGAAGGCTTCGTTTTCGACTCGTGAACAGCTGGGACAGCTAATGATGTTCAACGCATTCTCGTTGAACTTGACCACGCTGCGGACTCGGCCGGCCTGGATGTCGGCAATGATCCCCAGGCCCGCATCGATTTCTTCGGGCTTACGATCGTTGGGCAGCGTTAGCGAGACGCGCACCGTATCACCGATTCCGCGGCCGATCAGTTGCTCGAATGCAATTCGCGTCTTAATGATTCCATCGGGTGGCATGCCGGCTTCGGTCACGCCCAAGTGAAGCGGAACATCGGGGCGCGCTTCGGCAAAACGCTTATTGACTTCGACGACTTTGGATGGATCGCTATCTTTGAGCGAAACGACATAGCGTTCGAACCCGAGCGAATCGACATATTCGCAATGCTCCAAAGCACTTTCTAGCATCGGGGTGATCGAGTCGGCAGGGTCGTATTTGTCTTTTTTTTCCGGGTCGACGCTGCCACAATTGACCCCGATGCGGACCGCACAGTCGTGTGTCTTGGCTTGGTCGATGATGAACGCAACTTTTTGCTGCCAAGTCTTATCGCGCGCGTGATGATACAAGTGGCCGGGGTTGTACCGAATCTTGTCCACCGACGGGGCAACGATTTCGGCAAGCCGAAAGTTCTCTTGCAAGTCGACCGCAAGATTGGCCGTCGTCTGTTTGCGGATTTCTGCCAACGCCGCTGCATCCTTTTCGCTGTCGACGGCAATTCGGACGACTCCGGCGCCGGCTTCGCGAAGCGCCTCTGCCTGGGCGACGGTGGCGTCGACGTTTTGCGTCTTCGTCGCCGTCATGCTTTGGACAGCAATCGGATGCGAGTCACCGACGGTAATATTGCCGATTTGGACGCGTCGTGTCGGGTTGCGTTGGATGGTCATGCGAATGGAATTCGGAGGCGAGGGCGAGTTCGAATCATAGGCCACACCATAGCAATTGGTACGAGGTTCGCAATTGGATCAACGTTCCAGCAGGGCGGCCGCGACTTGAGCCACGAAAGGTACCAATTCTTGCTGGGACCGCGTGATCCGTTGGGCGCGGCTACTGGATAAACCGTGGTGATCCAGATGAGCTAACTCGCGACTGAGGATTTCCCAGCCGTCAAGCATTCGTTCGGCTTCCCGTTGCAGTTTGCCGATCGAGTTGGGGCCTAAACCAGCGCCCCCCTGGCTGAGCAGAGCGTGTAATTCTTTGGCATGGTGATGGAACTCTTGTGATCCGTTGAGCAGCGACTTGCGGTACGAATCGGGTTGCAAATAGCGGGCATACCGCTGCAGATCCGCATCGAGATACTCAGACGCACCTTCCAGCGATGCGGCCGCTTGCAGCAGTGAGTGGACATCAACTGGCCCGGCGATGCTGTCGTTGACACCCAACGATGCCCGCAATTGTTCACACGAGCGGTCGATCTCGGCCAGCGTGCTGTAGTTGAGAGATTCGATGCGCTGCAGGGTCTCACGCAGTGGCCCCCAGCCACGCAGAATTTCGGTCAACAGCGATTGTTGCTCTCGAATCGACGCGCCTTTTTCGCTGGCCGTTTCCAACTGGCGTGCTTTTTCGTACAGGTTGCGGCTTGATTCGAGGACTCGCAATTGTTCATCCCGGCGTAGCGAAGACATCGCGCGCAGCGTCAACTGGTCCTGCACCGAATCAAAGTTGCGTTCAAGCCGATGGGCGATCATGGGGACATGGTTGCTGGATGTCGGCGGCGGCATCCACAGCAGGGCATAGGTTTGGTCGCCGCATTGGCCAATGCGATCGAGCCGCCGGTTCAGATACGGCTGATCCACCGCATAGACACGCTGACTGAACTCGGACCAGCGTCGGGCAAAATCAGAAAAACGCGAAACGATATCTTCATAGCTCGCCTCGTCGACATGGTCCGCTTCGCCCAGCAGTCGTTGACGCAGCAATCGACAGTCGTGGGCAAGCTGTCGAGACTGTTTTGACGCAATCGAGGACAGCTCGATATCGTCGAGCAGGACTTGCATATACGTCGCCGCTTGAATCATCAGATCGTGCAACGCGTGCCGGTCTAGCTGGGGTTGAATTTCAAGCTGGCGAGCCATCGCCGAACACATTTGATCGCATTGGCGAATCAGCGCGCCGGATGTATTGCCAAGCTGGCCAGACGAACGAAGCTCGAACGAAAGTTGACGCCAGCGAGCGTCCAGTTGGCGATACGGATCGATGATCGGACGCAGTGACGAAAGGCCGTCGCACTGCCTCACCAATGCCTGTCCCTCGGCAGCAACCGCGTAGGCTTCGGGCAAGAATTGGCGAAGCCCGATCTGTTGCGACGAACGCAAACGCAGGTCTCGTACCAAAGATTCCATATTGGAATTGAACTGGACCAGGTTGCCGGCGAATTCCGCCGCTTCGCGACTGCGGACATTGATCGAACCTCGCGGGCCCGCCGGGGCACGTGCGCCCGTCGGGTCACGTGGGCCAGGAGGCCGCAGGTTTGGGTTCAGCGGAGTGGCCGAGTCGAAAGGCCGTTGTGATTGAGGCGGGGTTGGGACCGGAGGGGTTGCTGGTGGACGTCCGCCGCGGTCAAAGCCCGATGGCAAACGGACTTCGTAGGGATCTTTCGTTCGCGAGCCGGCGGCTTGGTTGTCTGCTTTCCGTTCGCGCTGTTCCGCCGCGCGTTTGTCGCGTTCACGTTCCAGTTGGGCTTCCGCGATGGTGCGAAACAACCCTTCGATAAACTCACCACGCTGTGCCTGTGACGGTCGCGCCGGCCATAGGAAAATCGTGATCGAAACTAACATCAAGAAACGGACGCGATAAGTTTGATCGCAATGGAACATGTGACGACTCGGCAGAAGAGGAGCGGGGCACCGGAGAATTGAATTGTACCCAATGCCGGTTGTTCACGTCATGACGTCAACTCAACGATAAGTCGTTTGCAACAATGTCAGTCACCGGCCCGGCACCGCATCATTGCGGGCCTTGTTGTCATTGCAGGCCTGGTTGAAGCTCGCGCTGTGCGATCGCGCTGGATGGCCGCTCGGGCAGCAGAAAGCAGATGGCTTCGTGATCATTCCGAACCAGCAGATGTCGGCCCGCAATGGTTGGGATGTTCCAAGTTTTCGAATCCAGGGCGTCAAGCGAGTACTGAATTCGATACGTGTCAGGGTCGGCGCGAACAAAATTCACCTCGCCTGATTCATTCTGAACAACGATCACGTCTTCGGCCAATAGAATCTGCCCCGATCCCGCGCGGTCACGACGCGATTGGCTCCAGATCAGTTCGGGATCGTTGATGTCGGCCGCTTGCAGAATCCCGTTGCTGATCGCATACGCGATATCATCCTTGATGCACGCATGCGTGAACTTCGTTTTGAGAATTCGCGACGACGCCCAGACTTCTGACGTCGAAAATTGATCGCTGTCAGCGTTGTACATAACCCGTACTTTTGCGCTACCACCACCGTAACCTTTGCCGACCAAAAAGTGATCGTCATCCACAGCGATAGCGGATGCACAGTTTGCGCCACCATTGGACTGCCCCGGCCAACTGAACGACCAAAGCGTCTTACCCGTTTGAATTTCGTGACCGGTGACCGTTTTCTCATTGACCGAAACGATCTGTTGACGATCGGCCAGATGCATCAAGACGGGCGACGCGTAGCTGATCTGGTCTTCGCCGGCCCGCCACTTTTCGGTTCCATCGGCCGCATCAAACGCAATCAAGCTTCGGTTGGGCGCGTCGGCATCGGTCTCTGGCAGGCCAAAGGGAATGATGCACAGTCCGTCGATCAACAAGGGTGACGCCGCCCGGCCCCAAGGCGTGACCGATTCTGATTCCGCTTGTGTCCATCCGGCCAAGTCGAGCAAGTCAACCGACCAGAGGATCTCTCCATTGGCCACGTTCACACACCACAAGAATCCTGTGGCACTCTGCGCATAGACACGATCGTCAACGATCGAAGGTGTGCTGCGCGGACCGATTCCACCCAGCGCGTTTTCGTGTCTCGCATTGTTTTGACAGCTCCACAATAATTTTCCATCGGCCAGTCGATAGCACGTCAGCCACTCTTGATCGTTTCGTTGTTCGATCGTTACGGCGCGATCATTTGCGACGGCAAACGAGCTCCAGCCTTCGCCAACGCCGATACGCCACACCTCGCGGGGCGGATTATTGTCCGTCGGAACTTCAAACGACCTGTTTTCAATCACGGCGTTTCGGTTTGGGCCAAGGAATTGCGGGGACGCGACGATCGCGACGGCGGCGGGCGTCGCATTTGACGCATTGGAATCCGAGGTTTCCGATTCCGTTGCATTCGTTTCGTCATCACGCAGTCCTGCGGATTCGATCGACCCGGCCGAATCAATCGCCGTCTTGGTTGCGGAAGCCGGTTGTGATTTCGATGCGACGGATTCCGTCTGCAATTCTGGCGCGACGGCAAAGCGATCACGAAACTGTGGCATCATTTCGCCGCTGAATCCCACCCACTGGTATCGAACGACCGCAAAGCCAACCAGCGAAACAACGGCCAACGGCACGATCAGCCAGTGAAGATGAGCCCGGCAAAGTCGATGCAGCTGGATGATCACAAATAGTGCCGTCACGAGTCCGACTAAGATTGAAATCATATTCGCGATTTGGAAATCTGATTCCGGGGCGCGGGATTGGGCAAAGAAAATGATGGATGCGCCCAGGGTCAACGCGATCAGGACCGAGACACCCGTGCGCATCCCGGGCTTTAAATTCAAATTCATGTTCAATGTGCGGTGCGTTGTGGGGATTGCGGTGCGTTGCGGGAATAGTGTGCGGTGCGTTGTGGGAATAGTGTGCGGTGCGTTTTGGGAATTGTGCGGTGCGTTGTGGGGATGACGAGGACGATGCGGGCAATCTGAGCGGCGAATCGCGGCACTGAGTTTGAAGACCTCGATGACGGGTTGCCCCAATGCCCGCAAACCAACTTAAACTCTTGAAATGTTTCGTAAATGGCTCGCGATGCTTGGTGAAAAACTGCCTTCGCCGCCCAAATGAATGTGGCAAATGATGCTGGCGTTCTTCTGCTGCGGTTCCCGCTTGGCGTCGTTCACGGATACAATAGAACTCGTTCGGAAATGATCGTTGACGTCCGACTTGATTTCTCACTTCGAACTTACTATCCCACTCATCCATCGAATATGACACTCGGTTCGACCAATCATAGCGCGGATTCGTCTGCGGACGCTTCATCGGGCAGCCCCGCGAATCTACCGCCTGTGGACGGCAAAGCAACAGAGGCTAGATTTCACGAGGCTTACGAAACGTCACGGTTGTTACGTGAGAATATCGAAAAGGTGGTATTGGGTAAGCCCGAGGTCGTGCGGCTGATTGTGTTATGTTTGCTTGCCGGCGAGCACCTGTTGCTAGAAGACGTCCCCGGCGTGGGCAAGACGCTGGCGGCCAAAGCGATGGCGCAAAGCATCAAGGGGCGGTTTTCGCGGCTTCAGTTCACACCCGATTTGTTGCCCAGTGATATCACCGGCAGCATGATTTATCGAAGCGACACTCGAGAATTCGAATTCAGTCGTGGACCAATCTTTGCCAACATCATCCTGGCCGACGAGATCAATCGTGCCCCGCCACGGACTCAGTCGGCCTTGCTGGAAGCGATGAGCGAAAGGCAGGTTTCGATTGACGGACAGGCACACACCTTGCCTGATCCGTTTATCGTCGTTGCGACGCAAAACCCATTTGAATTCGAGGGCACATACGCTTTGCCCGAAAGTCAGCTGGACCGCTTTCTGTTGCGCACCTCGATTGGATACCCGAACATCGAAATCGAGCGTCAGGTGATGTCGACACACCGCACCGGCGAACCGGTCGATCAATTGGTCTCTGTCGTTTCGGTCGAAACGGTTCACAACGCGCAAGAAACGGTACGACTTGTAAAGTTTGACGAGTCGCTGGTCGAGTACTTGCTCAATATCGTTCATAAGACACGTGAGTTCGATGGATTTCGTGTCGGTGTCAGTACACGTGCTGCACTCAGCTTTTATCGCGGTTGCCAAGCTTGTGCGATCACCAACGGACGCGACTATGTGACCCCTGACGATATCAAATTGTTGGTGGTTCCCGCGCTGTCGCACCGCGTGCTGCCCGAAGGTTTTTTCCAAGGCGCAACGCGCATGGCCGTCGAGCAACAGGTGACGGACTTGTTGCAAGAAGTTCCGGTGCCAATTTGATCTAAGGTTTCTGGATCCCAAGGATCCATTTCGCGGGAACCTCCGCCGTTAAACCGACGGAGATGGCAAGTCATTCGAGGCAGTTGGAATGTTCGACTCATTGCGATCGCGATTCACCAAAAAATCGTTGGCCGCGAAAACGCGTCGGCAATTCATGCTGACGAGAGTCGGTTTCCACTTTGTATTTGTTGCCGTGTTTGCGATGGTTGGCGGCGCACTGCGTGGATTCAACCTGCTGTTGATCTTGGCCGGCGTGTTGGTCGGAGCCGTCTTGATGCAGTGGCGGTACTCGCGGTCAATGATTGGCGGGCTGAGAGTGCATCGTCGCTTGCCCATCGAGGCGATTGCGGGCGTTCCGTTTCGGATCAGGTATCGAGTGCGAAATTCCAGCCGGCTGATGGCCGCTTGGATGATTTGGGTCGAAGACCGGTTCGGTCGCGGTGGGGCCAAGCGGATCAAGCGTGACGAAGTTGTCGGAAAGTGTTCGTTCGGTTATATCGCGCCGAAAGCAACGATGTTTTCTCACGTCGATTGCGTTTTTTCGCAGCGGGGACGGTACCGGTTCGGCCCGTTGTCGGTCGCTTCGACCTTTCCATTTTCGCTGTTGACCAGCCGTCGTATCTCTTACAAGACCGAAACGCTTCACGTGTTTCCACGTCTGGTTGAGCTGCGTGGCGGTTGGCAAAATAGTTTGCTCAGTCGCAGCGATGGTGTTCTGCCGGGGGCCAACAACAGTGGTATGTCCGAAGGCGAGTTTTTCGGACTGCGCGAATGGCGGTCCGGTGACAATCCTCGCTGGATTCACTGGCGCACATCGGCACGTTTGAATGAACTAGCCGTCCGGCAATTCGAACAGCACCGCCGCTTTGACCTTTGTGTTCTGCTCGACGGTTTCGATTCGGCGCCTCGCGAAGATGGTTTCGTCGATGTCGATTCAAGTGTCGAATTCGCAATCAGCTTGGCCGCGACCCTCGTCATTCGCTTGACCACACAGCCGGTCAATCGAATTGCGTTGGCAATTGCCGCTTCGCGGACTTGGATTTCGGAAGCCTCGGCGTCGGGCAAGACGCCAAAAACAATGCTGCGTCATTTGTCCGAAACGAACACCACCTCTACGGTGAACTTACGAGCAACCGTTAGCGAACTGCAGCAATACATCGGCCCCGCCAGAGACTTGTTGGTGATCAGTCCGCGTTCATTGGAACATGCGATCGGTGATGACGAGTTGTTAAAGAAAGAGCTTGCCCCCTGGGTCTCTCACGGCACGTTTCGTTGGTTGGATGTTACGCAAAGTGAAACGATGCGTTGGATCGGTCGTCCGACAAATGGTGTTTCTGTCGAAGTGCAACGGGCGTGAACACAATGAGCATACATGCAGAACGCACTCGCGAATTAGAAAACAATGATGGTTCCGATGCATTGATAGAAAGTCCCAGCGATGTGACGCTCAAGCGTCTGCAACTTTGTTTTGCGACACTGTGTTTCCTCGGCGGAGTTGTGCTATCGGGCAGCGAGGACACGCAAAGCTTGCCCTACATTGCAATCTTTTTTGCTTTGTTTGGGTATGTCTTTGTTGATTGGTTGCAGTTGTTCGCATTGCCACCGTTGTTGGCGTACTTTGCAATGGGGTGCGTCGCGATCTATTGCGTTGGCAATTTTTGGGATTTAGAAGCGCCGGGCAATACGCAAATGGTTTCTGTCGCGAAACTTTTGGTGCTGGTGCAATCCATCCTGATGTTGCAAAAGAAAACGCCGCGCATTTTTGAACAGTTGACGGTGTTTTGCTTGCTGCAGCTCGTGGTTGCCGCGGTGTTCAATCATGCCCTTAGCTATGGTTTGTTGCTGGTCCCCATAAGCCTGCTGATGGCGACCGGCTTAGCGCTCTTGTCGTCCTTTACGGTTGATGAAACGGCGCATGTTAGCGGGATCGGTCCGTTGTTTCGGCGCCCGCCGTCGGCCCTCGCATCGCATGTGGTTGTGTCCGGGGCCGAGTCCTATGAAATTGCTGCAAAGTCAGCCAGTCGTTTGCCTCGTACGGTGATGGTCTCGGTTGTGCCAGCAGTTGTGTTGATTGGTGCGATGTTTTTCTATGCCCTGCCAAGGACCACGGACGCGTCGCGACCCACATCGGGCGGGAATGCATTGGTGGGATTCTCTGATCATCTGAATCTGGATCAGATCGGCGAGATGCAACAGAATTCTCAAATCGCGCTTCGCGTCGCGTTACGGTCACCTCGCGATCAACCCTACACATCTCGGAACGGAATCTATTTACGCGGTCGTGTGATGGAGATTTACGACGACGACAGCGATTCAGCCTCGGGCGACCGTCGCAATGGACCTCGCAACGGGCGCATCAATGCGATTTGGATAGGCGGCACCGATGGGTCGATCAGTTCCAATCAAAAGTTGCCACCCGAATTCATTCCGAAACAAAAGAGCGATCGTAACTTTTTCGACACAGTGAACGTCGAAATCACTTGTGAATTGATGGGCAGCCCGTCCTTGTTTGCCATCGCGCCGTACTATCGTCATGGGACCAGTGGCGACGTGGTTCACGAGATCCAATCATGGACTCTTAGTCGCAAAGAGAAGGTCAAGCGGATTTATCCTCGCATGCGCTATCGGTTTCTGACGCATGGATTTCGCGACGGGGCGCAAACAAAAATTCTCTCGCGACCGACCGCAAGCGACAATCCGATGCTGCAACCGGAAAAGACACAGCGTCAAACACCGGTGCTTGAGGAGCTTTCGGACGTTGAAAAACGACGCCAGCTCTATTCCGGTGCCGATCAGTTGTTGGAATTCAATGCGGCAAGGATCCCCACAGCGGTGTCCCTCGCGGAATCAATCGTCAAACGCATTCCTGAAGGGAATCGTGATCCGATGAGAATTGCAAGGCGTATCGAATCGTTTCTTTCGCTTTCCAACGAGTATTCCTACACGCTGAATCTGAATCATGAACGAGTTCCTTGGATGGATCCGATCGAACAGTTTCTCTCGGTGGACAAAAAAGGACACTGCCAATTCTTTGCGTCGGCGATGGTGATGATGCTGCGCAGCCAAGGCATACCGGCAAGGATCGTCGTTGGGTACCGTACCGACGAATACAACGAACTGGGGCAATACTATATCGCTCGCCAATTGCACGCCCACGCGTGGGTCGAAGCGATGATTAGGGCGGATGATCTGGGTCCAACCAGCAATGTCTATGGTCAATCTCGCACCGATACGTATTGGGTACGTTTCGATCCCACGCCAAGCTACTCGCTGACCGCGGACGAGGGCGGCGTATCTCAAGTTTTCGATCTGGCACAGAATATTTGGGACGATTACGTCGTCGATATGGATGGTGGGCGGCAGCAGAACGGCATGCCAGGGGATTCCCGTGATTCCACGATGCTGGCGTCCTACAGTAGCTTTTTTCGCTGGGTCGAAATGCGGATCGCAGCGATCCGCGCCGGTCAGCTCGGGCGTGGCTCGCTTGCCATCCGTCCCGGATTCTCTTGGTCCGCGGCGATATTGACCATCACAATCGGCATTCTTGTTTTTCTGTTCTCGCGGATTCCGCTTGGCCGGTGGTTTTCAAAGCGACGACTGGTCCAAGGCGATCAGACGCACCAAATTCCAAAGTTCGTTTTTTATCAGCAGACGTTGGAACAGCTCAAGCGACTAGGGATTGAACGCGAGACCACGCAAACACCCAACGAGTTCGCAGTGGCGGTTGGCGACGTGCATCAAGCCTCCGGCGGTGCCTCGCTAAGGCAACCGCTGGATGTACTGACGACCGTCTACAATCGCGCGCGGTACGGACGCAAGGGCGAGCATCATTCAAGCGAGCACGATTCAGGTGAGTCAACTGAAAGCGGTGAATCGCTGATGATCAAAGGTCCAGAAAAGCTGCGTGTTGATACCGCGATGAAACAGCTGACCAATCGAATCGACGAGTTAATCAAGCGAGAAGAACCGACGTGACCGTCAGGCTCGTTTTACGGTTTGTGTCCGATCTTGGGTAAGATGCGTCGACGGTTGATTGTGATCTAACAGCAATCGTTTATGATGATTCGCTTCTTTCGTGAAGCACTCTTCCTCGCTGTGTCATGTTTCCGCACTCGCCCTAGGAAAAACAGGAGAAATTTCGCTGTGATCGTGACCATTGATGGACCTGCCGGTGCGGGGAAAAGCAGTATCGCACATCAGGTCGCGCTACGGTTGGGATTCGAGTTCCTGGATACCGGCGCGATGTACCGTGCTGTAACGCTGGGCGCCCTTCGCGACCAAATCGACTTGTCAAATCCCGTCATCCTTTTTGACTATGTTCGCGACGTCGAGTTGCGGTGGGACGACGACAAGATCTTTCTCAATGGGCTCGATGTCACCGACGATATTCGCACGCCGGAGGTCACCAGTGCGATTCACTTTGTGGCCGATCCGCCCGCCATCCGCCATCTGTTGTCGCAGCAGCAACGGCAAATCGCCGAAGGACGCGATATTGTCACCGAGGGACGTGATCAAGGCACCGATGTGTTTCCCCATGCAGAATGCAAGATTTTTTTGACGGCGTCACCAGAAGAGCGAGCCCGCCGCAGGCAAGTTCAACTGGCCAAAGTTGGACGTGAAATGACCGTGGCCGAAATCTTGGAAACACAAAATCGACGCGATAAAGAGGACAGCAGTCGCGATCTCGGTCGCTTGCGTGCCGCCGACGACGCGGTGGTCGTTCAAAGCGACGGCATGTCTGCCGAGGAAGTGCTGGACGAAGTGCTGCGGATCGTTCGTGCATCGGTCGATCGCTGTCAAATCGAAAACCGCTAGCGGCGTTTCAGCACGAACAAGGCGTCGGTCAAGTCGTTGTCGAACTCGCGTGGTTCATCAATGTCGTAATCAAAGTCATAAATGCCGACAATGTCGAATACGTCGGCGACCTTGGCTAATGTTCGCTTAGCTTGTGCGGGCGTGTAGATTCGCAACGGAAACTCGCTGCGAATTCGCTCGATTTTTCCAGACCGCTTTTCTGCTTTGACGGACACACGCAGCATTTCGCGGCGAGCTTTGCGGTCAAAATCGATCACCTTTAGCGTCACGTTCACTGTTGTGCCGCCATGTTTGGCCTTCCAACGTTCGGTGCATTCGGGGTCGGCATCCATCGGAATCAGATGAAACCCGAGGATGTACAGACCGCCTTTGCGCAAATTGTCCGCGACCGATCGCAGATGAGTAACGGCATCGTCCTCACTCATCAGGTGGCGAAATGTGTTGAAGGTACAAAACACCGTGTCGAACTTTTTCGCAAAGTCCATCTTGGTCATGTCGCCACAAACCAGGTCCGCCGAATGACCGCTTCGGGTGAGTCGGCGGCGCAAATAGTCGAGCATCGGTTGGCTCAGGTCCAAGCCGGTCAGCTCGTAGCCTTTCGCGGCCATTGCCGCGACCAATCGCCCGCTGCCGCAGCCAGGTTCCATCAGACGCCTGACTTTCCCAGACGCGAAGCGATCGAACGCGAGCTCAAAAAACGCGACTTCGGCCGCCGTTTCGTCGCGAAATACCATGTCAAAGTATTGAGGATGGTCGTACCAAGAAGCCACAAGCAAAATCCGGAGTGAGACAATAAAGACGTTCGCCACAAGCCGAAAGAATGTAGCGACAATCACGCCGCTGACGACCCGTCATCCGCAACGGCCGAATGATTCGGCGGGACCCAGGCATCTCATTCATTCGGAAAATGGGTCGGTAAAGTTGTTCTTGATTTACCAGAACCTGACCCTCACCGAGCGTGTCATGCCGCTGAGTCGACGATGATCCTTTCTTTCAGCCACGCCAATCCCTGCAAGCCGAATTTGTCATGACCAACCGAACATTGGGTTCTTACCACGTGGATTTGGTTGACCAATCCATTGACCAATACGTGTCAATCGCCGGTGAGTCGCTGTTGAGTGATGATCCGAAGGTTTGGGAAACGTACATCCAGCGGATCGGGCGAGAAAACATACGCGGCGTTTTCACCGGCAATGAATTGGTTGGTGGATTGGCGTTCTATCGCGTCGGACAATGGTTTGGCGGACGCGAAATCGCGACGGCCGGAGTCTCGGGCGTGGGGATTCATCCAGCTCACCGCGGGTCGGGAGCCTGTGGATTGTTGATGCGCCAGACACTGCAAGAATTGCATGACGAGGGGATACCACTCTCGTCCCTCTACGCGTCGACCCAACGACTTTATCGGCAGTGCGGTTACGCCCAGGCGGGGACTCAAACGAAGTACTCGCTGCCTCTGTCCGATCTTGCCGCCTCAGGGTTGCCCTTGCAGCGTGAACTGCCGATCTTTCGCTTCCCGTCCAAATCACAGACTCCGCCGTTGAGCGCGCTTCGATACGCTGATCAAATTCGAGCCAAGAAATCAAACGGACTGTTCCAGCGGACCGATGGGTTGTTCCATCGTTTATTGCATCCCTTTGACGGTCGTGGCAGTATCACTTACTTGCTGGGCGACGAATCCAAGCCGGATGGTTACGTGATCTTGAAGCCCGGCGTTCGCGAGCATGGCATCCCACAACCGTTGGTGGCAACCGATGTCGTTGCCAATTCGCCACGGTCGCTTGGCCGTCTGGCGGCGCTGCTGTATGACCATCGTTCGATGCAACAAGACTTTCAGTGGTTTGGCAGTCCCGTCGACCCGCTGGTTTTGTATTCCACTCGGTCGATCGTCAATGTGCGAGAACAGCTTCGCTGGTTGCTGCGAATCGTCCATCTGCCCGGCGCAATTGCCGCGCGAGGCTATCCGGCATCGGTGTCCGGACAACTGCATCTCGCAATCGAAGACCCTTTGATTGACGCGAACGCCGGGGCGTGGGTGGTCGACATTGATAACGGCAATGCGAGTGTGGAACCCGGCGGCGTGGGTTGCTTGCAGCTCAAGATCGATTGGCTGGCAGCACTGTTTTCTGGCTACCTGACGCCGACGCAATTGATTGACATTGGTGAATTAACGACATCGAAGACCGGACGTGATGTCGAGCAACAGCTGGAATTGTTCACGGCGGCGTTCTCGGGGCCGCCGCCGTGGTTACCAGAATTGTTCTAGTTGAGTTCGATGGCGAACTCGCGCCGGACAGTCCGGTCGTGCCCCACCTGAACGGCGATGCGACCAAGGGGGGGCAGTCCAGTGGCGATGCGACCAAGCGGTCAATCCAGCGGGGCTGCGACCAGATCGTATCCATCGGCGGCGACAATTTCGCACGGTGCGATCGTGCCCACACCCAGGTTACTTTCTGGGCCTGCGCCAGAGACGTAGACGACGCCATCGATGTCGGGCGCTTCTGCTCGAGTGCGTCCGATCCATACGCCATCTTGATCGGGCAGCGGTGAGTCGATAATCACATCCTCGACGGTGCCGACACGCCCCTGTGTCCACTCAAACGCAATGTCTTGTTGAATTCCCATCAGTTCGTCGTGTCGCTGCTGGGCAATCTCGGCGGGGACTCGGTTGGGCAGTTTTGCCGCGGGCGTATCCTCTTCGACCGAGTAAGTGAACACGCCGAGGTGTTCGAAACGCTGTTGCGCGGCAAAGTCGGCCAGTTGTTGAAAATCGTCGTCGGTTTCGCCCGGGAAACCGGTGATCATGGTGGTTCTCATCACCAGATTATCGATTCGAGAGCGGAGGTTGCCGAGAATCTCTTCCTGCAGGCTGCGCGTCGTTTTGCGAGCCATCCGCTTCAGCATCGTGTCGCTGGCGTGTTGCAGGGGCATATCGATATACGGCAAAATTCGTTTGGCACCGGCAAGCGTATCGACCAAGGCATCGTCAATGTACATCGGGTAAAAGTACATCAAGCGAATCCAGTCGATGGATTCGATTTTGTCCAGTTCGGTCAACAGTTCGGTCAAACGCGGTTCGCCGTACAAGTCTTTGCCGTAGTACGTCGTGTCTTGAGCGACAATGACAACTTCGCGAACGCCGCTGTCGCCCAACCGCTTGGCCTCGTCGACTACCTGCTCGATCGGCTTGCTGTAGTGCTTGCCTCGCATCTTGGGGATTGCACAGAACGTGCACAGTCGATCGCAGCCTTCGCTGATCTTTAAGTACGCAAAGTGTCGTGGCGTGACAGGCGAGCGAACGGCATCGCTGAGAGGCCGAATCGCAGCGGGTCGGAATACTTTTTGTTGCTCATCCACGCCCGATTGCAGTCGGTCGATGACAGAAACGATTTCGTTGCGTCCAAAGACGCCGACCATCGCGTCAATTTCCGGACGCGCTTCCAAGAGTTTGCCCTGTTGACGCTCGGCTAGGCATCCGGTGACGACGACGCTGCGAATTTTGCCCTCTCGTTTGAGGGCTAACATTTCGTCAATTGCGCCCAGTGATTCTTCTCTCGCCGAATCGATGAATCCGCACGTGTTGACGACGACGAAATCAGCGGAATCAACCGAGTCGACCATCCGGTATCCGTCTTCGTCCAGACGTCCTAGCATCTGCTCGGTGTCGACCAGGTTCTTAGGGCAGCCCAAACTAACGACCGCGTATCGACCCCGCGTGGAGTCGTCGCCCTGAACTTCAGGCGAATCTTTGCGGGCGGGACGGTTCGAATCCGAAATAACGGGAAGTTGCATGGAGGGAAGCAGTCGAGGAAAACGCGGTAACAGTGGACGAACAAGGCGGAGCCGCTAGTGATACGCCGAAGCAGAGCGACATGGCAAAAAAGCGAAGCAACCGATCGGAGCATCGCCACCGATCAAGCGGTCGAGCGATGCGCAGCGGTAAATTAGATCGGAAGGACCCAAAACACGCAAACGGCTCGTTACCGGTGACTGGGCCTGGGACGGCACTACTGTCGTGACGATTGGATCGAAAAGCGAGCAAATTCGCGATGCTTTGATTCCCAGATACGGGGGGCGGTGCATAAATCACCGAACGACGCTGATGCACCGACGCCGGCTTTTTGTGGCTCACTCGGGACACGGTTGCACGACAAGGTTGTACGAAACGGTTGCACGCACCGGCATCGGCGAGGCGACGATGGGCGGTTCCGCCCCATTTTCACCGATCCACGGCGATTCCTATTCGTAAATGAACTCGATAGGGGCATCGATCTCCGCGTGCAGACTCTGGTGCACAGGACATTTCCGGGCCGCAGCTTCCAGCCGTTTTCGCATTTCAGCGTCTGTGACCGACCCAGCCGCGACCGTCACGACGGTTGTCAGCGATGCAATCCGCCGAACCGGTTGGTTGGTCATATTCTTGATGACGCGGACTTTGGTGCCTCGCATATCCAGCGCGTGCCGATCCGCGACGAGTCCGATGATGGTCAGCACACAAGTGCCTAATGCGCTAGCGACCAAGTCGGTTGGCGAAAATGATGTCCCGTTGCCACCGTTATCCGTCGGGGCATCGGTCAATAGCTCATTACCGCTGGGGCCATGCGTTGCCCGTACGCTCAGTTCGCCCAGATAGGTAGCGTCGATCTGTACGCTCATCGTTCGTGGTTTCCTTGGTCGTGGTGTGAGGCCGGCGACGGGCCCGTGATTTGTTCCAACAGTGCCCATGATTCGTTGTTTTAACAGTATAGGCGGACCGTACGTTCGGAGAAGGTCTCATCGATGTTGTTCCGGCCCGGTTCGGCACCCTGTCTGTCCATGGGCAGTGCGCGAGAGAAGTTTAGATATAATCTCGGGATGGCAATCTAGCCGACTCAATCTCTCCCCCAGCAGAATGATCCAAGATTCTATGAAATATTACACCCGACTCTTGATGACGCTCGTTTTGGTTCCCACGATCTTCTCAGCGGCCAGTGCCCAGGATGTCTCGACCAAGCCGGGCGTGCTGAAGGTACTGATCGTTGCCGGCGGATGTTGCCATGATTACGCGTCACAAACCAAGCTGCTGAAAGATGGTATCGAACAGCGTATCAACGCAGATGTGACGGTCGTCTTTAACGAGAGTACTGAGACGACGACCACATTTGACATCTACGAGTCGGACGACTGGGCGGATGGCTTTGACGTGGTGATCCACGACGAATGTTCGGCGAAAGTCACCGATCAGCCCTACGTCAATCGCATTCTCGCGGCACATCAATCGGGAGTCCCCGCGGTCAACCTGCACTGCGCAATGCACAGCTATCGTTGGGGCGATTACCGCGAGCCCGTTGAAAACGGCGCCGACAACGCGGGCTGGTACGAAATGATCGGGGTGCAGTCAGCCGCTCATGGGCCACAGTCGCCCATTGATGTGACGTATGTCGACGCGGACCACCCGATCACAAAAGGGTTTAAAGCCTGGAAGACGATCGACGAGGAACTGTACAACAACATTCGCGTCTTCAGTGGGACCTCCGTTTTAGCCAGTGGCGATCAATTGCAGGCACCGCGTCAGAAAGAGCTGAAGAAAAATCCCGATGCAAGGCCCGTTCAAGCGAAGGCCGCCGTCGCTTGGACCAATCTGTACGGGCCGAACAAAACAAAAATCTTCAGCACGACGCTGGGACACAACAACGAAACGGTCGGTGATGAGCGTTACTTGGACCTGATCGTCCGTGGCTTGTTGTGGTCGACCGGCAATCTGTCACCGGAGGGTGAAATTGCAAAAGCGTACGCGAAATAATTTGTGACGATGACCAGGGGCACACTCAGGGTGCCGCGACTGATTTGCGACGTTGCTTTTTCTGTGTCCGCAGATCGGGCAGCGGTTGTGTGTTCGGATACGGTTCACGATGGGGCAGCAGGTCATCGCCCTGCTGCTTCGTCCACTCGGCGAGTTGCTGCTGCATGTCATGCAGCCGGCTCTGGTGCTCGGGCAGTTTCGCCAGATTCCTAAGTTCACTTGGGTCATCATCGAGGTCGAATAGTTCGT
Source organism: uncultured Pirellulaceae bacterium (assembly GCA_963975425.1). Taxonomy (GTDB): domain Bacteria; phylum Planctomycetota; class Planctomycetia; order Pirellulales; family Pirellulaceae; genus CAXBGS01. The sequence goes on along the minus strand of CAXBGS010000013.1, from coordinate 40,667 downwards.
GTTCGACTCGCGTGTAGTACGCTTTGATAATCGCAGCGGCCCGTGAATCCTCGGCCGCGGCAGCGTCCCACGAGTCCCAGTACGCTCCGGCGCCGTCTTTACGGTCGCGATCGGAATGGTTGGTGTGATATGCGTCAGGGCACAGGTTGTGGATGTATTTGAAGTTGCCGACGCGAACGCTTCGCATCGGAAAAATGTTCATTTCACCATCACCGGTATGCGTCGTGAAAATCTTGTCTCGATGAGTGCTGTCGTTGCCCAGCAACACGTCTTTGAACGATCGGCCGTCGATGTCTGACGGAGCTTCGCCACCAACCAAATCGATCAACGTTGGCAAAATGTCGACCCAACTGACCATCGCGTCGGTGCGTGTTCCCGGGGCAATGTGATTCGGCCAGCACGCCATCAGTGGGACGCGTGTTCCCGCATCGTATAAATTCCATTTGGCGCGAGGCCATTGACCACCGTGGTCACTGGTGAATAGGAAGATAAAGTTGTCACCGAACGATTGTTGTGCGAATCGATAGATCCGTCCCATCTCTTGATCCATACCGGTGACGTCTGATAGGTATCTGGCCCAATGCTGACGAGTCTCAGGCGTATCAATCAAATAAGACGGCAGCGTGATTTTTTCGGGATCGTAGATGCAATCTTTCGTCCACGCCACATGTGGCCGACGATCACCGACAAACAAGCAAATCGGCTGATCGATCGACTTGCCGGCAAAGTGCTTTTTGACATTCACCGACATGTCACGCGGCGGTGGGGAATTGAAGTCGCAGCCGTCGAAGCCGCTGCGGCCGTGGGCGACCTTTCCGAATGAGGCAACGTGGTATCCGAGGCGTTGGAACATCGGTGGCAGAAACGACGTGCCCGGTTTGACTTGGCTGTGATTGGGATGCGCGCCATGTCGTGACGGCATCAATCCGGTCAGTAGCGAAAATCGATTCGGGCAACACGACGGCGACGCGACGTACGCATTGTCAAATACCATTCCCGATTCGGCCAACAAGTCCATCGTCGGCGTACGGGCATCCGGTGATCCATGCACCGATGTATCGAGCCGACCTAAATCGTCAGAGATGAACACCACGATGTTCGGCCGGTCGGCGGCTGATGCCATCGACGCGCAGCCGATTCCAAGGATCATTGCGCAGCCGAGTCCAAAGATCATTGAAAGCAGCAGCAGCGTGTGTCGTGACGTTCGCATGACGATGGACTCCGTAGACTATTTCGTGACCTGAATGACTTTCGGCCAACCAGCGACCGGAACCTGTTTCGGTTCTCGGTTGGAATCGAAAGTGTAAATTTCAAGAGTGATTTGGTGCAGGTTCTTGTCAAACAAAACCATTCCGTATCCCTGCAAGCCGTCCGCCTTTCCGACCAACGTCATCAGGTTGCCAAATCGGTCGCGGTGATTACCCGATCCTTCGACGCCAGGAACCTCGCCGCCGCTGGCGCTTTGACGAGGATTCCAAGTACGATTCTGATTCGATGTGAATGCGGGAACCGAAAACGACCATGGTCCATCACCCCATTGGTCGATGCCGTGCTGCACGAGTGTGCCGTAGTGAATATCACCCGAGATCATGACGGCCTGTGATGGCTTGATCGCTCGCAACGCGCGGTTGCGGCCCGACTGTGGCCATCCATTGGAATCCATATCTCCAAAGTCGCGGTTGTAATTGCCGACATTGACATACGGTGACTGGCTAAGGACGGCAGCTAATCGACTTTGTTCCTGAACCTTGGCAGACCACTCGGTTACGAATTTCTCTTGCGTTTCGCCGAGCAGTTGCAGGCTCTCGCGATCGAGTTTTGTTTCATCAAAGGAAGGGTCTTCGATCACTTCCATCGTGTCGTTTTTCCGCGCGGCACCCGGTGCTGAAATAGGCTCGTCCAACACCTCCGATGGCGCGGATTTGAATTTTCGGTCTTCTAGAATCGCAAAGCTGACCCCGCCATAATCCAACGAAGTAAAGTAGGCTCGAATGCCGTCACCCCATGGGCCGGGATTGGCCGCATCGGGAAGATGCCACGTCTGTGTTTCCTCGACCGCATTCACCCAACTTGGATGCATTCGGTAGCCGCCCGTGGTGCGGTTGCCTCGCATTCGACGCCCGCCACGACCCCACAAGTCGTCCGCGTAGACGTCGTGATCATCGGTAATCAGTATCGACGGTCGATCCTTTAGCAAGTCGCGGAACATCAGGCCGAATCTTCGCCATTTGGCCAAATAATTGGCCATCGCAGGCACCAGGTCGTCTTCGGATTCCGCTTCGACGATCTCACCGCCTGCGTTGCTTTCGTAAATCTGATCGCCCGCAAAGAAAACAAGGTCCGGGTCCTGGCTGATCGTCTGAGCGACAGCATTGGACTGCGGATAAAACTCATCTTTCACACATGCAATTGCCATCATCTTAAGCGTTCCCGAATCTGGATCGGGTTCGGCACGAATCACGCCCTCGATCGTGCTTTCGCCACAAGTCACGCGATATGCGTGCTTGGTCGAGGCATCCCAGTTGTCGATCCTGAATTTGGCCATCGCGGTGATCGGGTCAATGTCGACCGTCAAGATGGTTTCCCAATCGGTACCGGTTCGGCGCATCAACCTGGCCGTCGCTTCGACGGGGCTTTCCGGATCAGCGTCTGTATGCGCCGCAAGTTTCAACGTGCCGTTGGCGACGCAGTACTGCGTCCATAATACTTGCGGTTGATTTGCCAGGATCGGCGCGGTCCAAGACATCGCGCACAGCAATGCAATCACGATCGTGTTCAACTGAAAACGTTTCGTTGGGTTGGCTGCGATGCAAACATTCATTGAAGTGATGGGCTTGGTGTTCATGCGGTGTCGTTGACGGTAGCAGGGTACGGAATATCAAGGCGGCAGTTTAGTGTATTTCAGATTGTAAGTACGCTGTCACCGCGTCTCGCATCGGTAAGATGCCTTTGTACATCAACGTTGGCTCGGGACACGAACGGATCACGCCTAGCAGTGATTGTTTCTCTTGCAGGCTTAGCATGTCGAGCGGTTGTTGGTGCGTATGAATTGCAAACAAGATGTCGCCATCGCTGGGCAGTCTCGCAAGCGTCTGACGTTCGACGCGAAAGTAGCAGCGCTGACCGGCATTTTCAGCGTCGACTTGTGACAATTGTTCATCGAGATAAGCCCGATGTTGCGGCGATTGGTCCAGTTGACCACTGGGGCGAACACCCCAGTTGGTACGCCATACCGGGCGTCCGACTTTCAATCGCTGTAACAGATTATTTGTGGCATCCGCCAGCGCGCTGGCGAATTCCGGCACTGGCAAATGGACATCCATCAAGTTTTGCCCGATCTTGTCGGCAATACACCATCCACTGGGAAAGCAAACGCAGCCTGCGATCAGCGGAAAACCATTTGCCGGGTCGTTTCGCAAGATGGTCAGGTCTTCCTGCACGCGGCGGCTGATTGACAGCAGCGGCGGGGCGTCATCAGTCGCCAAGTTCTTGATGGTTAAGTTCTCCGTCGCCAGCGCCGGCGGTCGATGGGCGTCAGGCAGCGACTTGAGTGCGGCAAGAACCATCGTGGCAACATCGCGCTGCGCCCTCGACGAGCCACTGAGCGCTTGAAAGTATTCACCTGGCGCTCGTTCGAGCAGGCTTTGCTTGAGTGAAGTTTCCGAGGCATATTGATCGGTGACTTCGATGATCGATTCGTTTTCACGCAGCGCGCGAATCCCGAATTGGTGTTCGAACGTGCCCTTGGTCAATGGAAAATACTTCATGGTCCAGACTGCAAGAATGGCCAGCCGTGAGTCTGCCAGTCGATTCTCAACGAGCCAACCTTAACGTTGCTTCTTCGAGGCATATCTCTGGACCGGGAAGTACTTCGACTCAGCGTGCGACGCCGTCATGTGAGATTCCATCTGAGCGACGATTTCGGGATGTTGCGCGGCGATGTCGGTCGTCTCAGATCGGTCTTGGTCTAAATTGAAAAGCATGATTGGTTCTTCGGTACCGAATCGAATTCCCTTCCAGGGGCCCATTCGCACCGATTGTTGAAAGGGTGAGTAAAATTCCCAGTAATGCATCTGACGACCTTGTTGGGATTTGCCCATCAAGGTCGGGACCACGGACATGCCATCCAAGTGGTCCGGCGCTTCGGCATTGGCCAGTTCGCACGCGGTCGGAAAGAAGTCTCGCATGTCCCAAATGAAGTCGCTGGTCTTTCCGGCGGGGACATGCCCTGGCCAGCGGACCGCCATCGCGGCACGGATGCCTCCTTCGAACAGGTCACGCTTGGTTCCTCTTAGGCCGGCGGCGCTATTGAGCGGCTTGATGAATTGGTTGTTTGGTCCATTATCCGACGTGTAAAAGACGATCGTATCTTCATCCAAGTCCAGGGATTTGAGCAGCTGCATCATCTTGCCGATGGTTTGATCGGTGCGCGTGATCATCGCCGCGTAATGCTGAATCGTTTTCTTTGATTTGTCGTTTCCGGCATCAGCGAGATGGTCGTACTGGGCAAACGCCGGGTCGTCTGTCGGAATGATGTACTTGCCATGTGGCGGTGTCACCGCCAAGTACAGAAAGAACTCTTTGTCTTTATTCTCGCGAATGAATTCCAGCGTTTTTTCTTCTTGTCGGTAAGGGATATAGACGCCTTGGTTGCCGTTCTCATTTTCAGGAATCTTGACCATCTTGCCCCCGTCCCAAATCTCCGGTGGGAAATGATCGTGTGCGTGAACTTGGTCTAAATAGCCATACCAATAGTCAAAGCCTTGGTTTTCTGGGACTCCGTCGAAACCTGGATTCCCGAGTCCCCACTTGCCGATTCCGCCGGTCACATAACCGGCCGCCTTGAGCGCCTCGGCGACCGTGACGTCTTCATTTTCGAGAAAGACGAGTGCACGTCCGTTCGTCGCACTCAGTTCCTTGATCAACGCTTGCGCCGTATTGTCGCGTCGTCGGGCGTGGCCGGTGTGCAACCCCGTCATCAAGACGCATCGTGTTGGTGCGCAAACGCATGATCCGGAATAATGGTTGGTGAACTTCATTCCTTCCCGGCACAGCCGGTCGAATGTTGGCGTCTTGACGTGCGGCGATCCAAAAGCACCAAAGTCGCCATAGCCGGCGTCGTCCAACATCACATAGATGATGTTGGGCCGGCGAGCCTGGGCGGCAACCGTCAACGCAGTGAAAAGCGATAGCGTGGTGAGCAACCTGGACAGACTGAATCGAAACACGGCGGTATCTCTGTAGCGGTGGGCGAAATAAGAGGGCCAGGTAGGCAATTTAACATGTTCGCGATTCGCAGTGGCACCAGCGGCACACATCAAATGCATTGTTTTCTGGCGGATTGTCTCGTCCGTTTTGCTAATGACCTTTTTTGCAAACTTTGCAAAGAACCTCATGTGGCCCCACTTTGAAAACCGTAAACTGAACCTCGTTGGACGACTCGGTCGAGCGTCTGCGAGCGCTACGGGTTTCTTTCGTTTTCACTCAATGCTTTTGGAGATTCGTGTCATGCGTCTCATGTCACTACAGAGTTTGCGTTGCCGCTTTGCGAGTTGTTTGTTGACGACTTGCGGCGTTGCGCTTGGCGTCACGTCGGTTGGCGCTGCCGAATTGTACGGGCTGACGCCGGGGACCGTACAGCTGCAATCGGCCGGTCCAATGTCGTTTGGTCCATCCGGCGTGCTGTTCATCGGGGACGCCAAGGCCGCAAAGGTCTATGCCCTGAACACCGAAGACACCGGGACCGCGGGCGGTGCGTTCGATATCGCCGACGCGGATACTCGAATCATGGCGGCGATGGGTGGAAAGCAAGTGACGATCGCAGACATGGCCGTGAACCCCGAGACCGGCAACGTCTTCGTCTCCGGCGATGCCGCGGGACAACCGTTCATCGCTAAGGTCACGTCCGGCGGCGAAGTGGAAGAGCTGAATCTGGAAAAGATCGGTCATGCCACCGCATCATTGCCGAACCCACCCGAGGACAAAGTGGTAAAGATGGGCCGACGCAGCAAGAATCCTCGAGCCGAAGCGATCACGGATGTTGCGTACATGGGCGGCCGGGTCTTAATTTCGGGACTCTCGGCCGCCGATTCGCCAAGCAGCGTGATCGAATTCGATTTTCCGTTTCGTGAATCTTCCGAAGCGATCCAAGTCGAGATTTTTCATGCCGCGCACGGTCGCGATGAAGACACCGCCGCGATCCAGACGTTCATCCCATTCAATATCGATGGTGAACCCAGCTTGCTTGCGGGTTACACATGCACGCCGCTGGTGAAAATTCCTGTCAAGAAACTTGGTGATACCAGCAAGGTGCGCGGGACAACGGTCGCCGAACTCGGTAATCGCAACAAGCCGCTGGACATGATCGCGTACCGCCAAGGTGGCAAAGACTACTTGTTGATGGCCAATAGTGCTCGTGGCGTGATGAAAATCAGCACCGATGACTTGGCCGCGAACGATGGTTTGACCGAACCGGTTTCCGGCGGCGGAACCGCGGGGCAGCCTTATGAAACGATCGAATCGCTCGACGGCGTCGTGCAACTTGACAAGGCAAGCGAAACGACGGCCATCGTGATGGTTCAAAATAGCGATCAATCGTTGTCCTTGAGAACGATTGACCTGCCGTAAGTTGCAGCCTTGCATCGATCGAACCGAAATAGCGCTCATGCCGGGACAAACGCAGTCCCGGCATGAGTGGATCTAGGATCCGTACGGCTAGCAGGCCTGCACGGCTGACCCGCGTTGCAGGCAAGCCCGCATTGCTGCAAGCATGCTCGCGGTGAATTAACTCCGACGGCCCGAACCGAGTTGCATGGCCGCGGCTATTGATCGCTCGAGTAAGCTATTGATCGCTCGAGTAAACCGGCGGTTTCCAATCTTTGGGCAGCCTTCCTTGGGGACGAACACCCTTGGAACCGTTGGGGATCGGATGATCCGCGGCGGTCTGCAATGGAATGTCGTCGGGAAGGTGCTTGATTCGGAAATCTTTGTATTCAACCTTCATTGGCGGGCCGACATGAACCTGGACCGCTAAGACGCCTTCGAGCGTTCGGCCATTGGCATCAAGGTCGATCGCGTCGGCTGTCGGATGACCATCGATCCAATGTTGATGATGATTGCCACGGACCAAGACGCGGTAATCATGCCACTGTTCCGGTTCGAACTCTTTGACCGGCATGGACCCAACGATCCAGGGTTGCCCATTCTCGTCAATCACAATTTTTTCGCCGGTATGAGAAAGAATTCGGCGACCTTTCTCTTCGTACAACATGCCGTTGTAGTTGGGGTTATTGGACACCACATCGCACTGGTAACCCGTCACGACATCCAGTCCCAGGTCCGGACGCGACGTCCCGCGATACTGAAGTCCGCTGTTGCCACCTTCGCTGATCCGTACCTTCACTCGCAAGTCGAAATTCTTGATCGTCGAATGTTTCCACGTGATGAAACGGTTCATCTTTAGCGAGCCATCGGTCACACCCGTCAGGACACCATCTTTAACCGACCAGTACTTCTCGTCCCCGGTCCAACCCGCCAGCCGATTGCCGTTGATCAAAGAGACGAACCCGTCTTCATCGGCGCGTTGGCTCACTGCTGCGGACGCGACTGGGTGCGGCGGCGTGGATGCCGTGAAGTTGCCTTTTAACGGTTCAAGCGGGCCGCCGAGTTCGTCGACGCGCGCCGTCGTACGCTCCCGCATCGCCCGCAGTGTTTCGGCATGCTTGGGATCACCGGCCAAGTTGATCAATTCGTCGGGGTCGTTCTTCAGGTCGTGAAGGAATTCGTAGTTGTCATCATCGATGTACCGGACGTACTTAAAGTTTTCATTTCGGACCCCTTCGAACGCCGGAATCCTCGAGCGGACGGCGAAATGTTCGTGGAACGATTCCGTTCGCCAATCCGATGGCTCGTCACCGGTGACGATTGGCTGAAGGCTGTGGCCTTGGTAACGATCCGGAACGTCCGCCCCGGCCCAGTCCAAGAATGTCGCAGGCAAATCCAGATTCAGTGCAATCGCATTGGTCGTCTTGCCTTGTTCGGACGCCTTGACTCTGGGGTCACAAACAATCAGCGGAACACGCAGTGATTCTTCATAGTGCGTCCACTTGCCGGCGAGTCCACGATTACCCATGTAGTATCCGTTGTCGGCGGAATACACGATGATCGTGTTGTCGGCCAATCCGGCTTCGGCTAACGCGTCCATAAAACGCCCGATCGCTCCATCGATTCCAGTGACCATGCGATAATAAGCTCGCACGTTTGTCTGGTATTTTTCGTCGGTATTCCAACGCCAGAAAAACCGCTCGCGATTGATTGTCGTTTTCAAAAAGTCCGGCAACGCTTCAAAGATCTCGGGGGCGTTCAGCTTGGGCGGCGCAATTTCGACATCGTCGTACATCCCGTCGACCGCTCGCGGCCAGGGGAAATGGCCTATCCCCGGACGCCGATCGCCGTCTTCGGCGTGACACGCGTTGAACCACATGTTCAGTGCAAACGGCTTGTCTTTGGGCTGGGATTTCACAAAGTCGATCCCGCGATCGACAATCAGTTCGGTCGTGTGACGCAGGCTGCCATCGGGTTGCTTTTTGTAAAACGGATTGCGGAAAATCGCTTCGTATTCGTCAAAGTGATCTTCTGGCTTGTATCCCTTTGGCATTTTCGCATGCCATTTTCCGAAGTAACCCGTGCGGTAGCCGTTGTCACGCAGAATGTCCGAATACAATTCATCGACGGCTTCGGCTCGTGCTTGCTCGTGATTGCCAATCGTCCCGTAAGTTCGTCCGGTCAAACCGCTGAGAATCGTCGTACGGCTGACCCAGCAAATCGAGTGGCTGACGAACGCGTTTTCGAACCGAACGCCACGCTTCGCCAGCGAATCAATGTTCGGGGTTTGAACGACCTCGTTGCCATAGCAACCGATCGTGCTGATCGTCTGATCATCAGTAAAGAAAAAGACAATATTGGGCGGCGAAGCGTTTCCTGTTTGGGTAAGCGACAGCCATGCCAGCAGCAGAGCGAAAGCGGTTTTCATATCGGAAATTCATTGAGGAAAGGAAGAAAATAGGGCAGGTCTAGGCCAGGAAGATTCTAGCGGACGCGAGCGATGGGCGCACGTTCATCCACCGTAAAAAACATGGTCGCCGTAAATCCGCATCAAGATGCGGATTTCAGCAGTGCATTGAATTCCGCCATCGGATTCGGAATCGTTTCCCAAAGCAGAGAATCAAGTTGTTCAATGCGTTCGGCGTGCTGCGGGGCATCCGCGACATTTTCGTTCTCTTGGGTGTCGACGCGGTGATCGTACAGTTCGCGAGCAGCAACAGCTCCACTGGTTGAGCTGATCCAGACCGTGTAGCGAAACTCGTCCGTTCGCAGTGAATACCCCATGAACGTTTCTCGCCCACGCCGATGTGGGAATTGGCTGATGGCGGCTGTCTTTACTGTTTGGTCGGGCTCCGCAAGGATCGGGGCAAGCGATGCGCCCTCTAAGAAATCCGGTGATGGGATGCCGGACAATTCGCACAACGTCGGATACAGATCGACCAGTTCGACGAGCGAATTCGAAACGGCACCACCTGATTTGATTCGAGGGTCACGAATTAACAGGGGGACGCGTGTGTCGATTTCAAAATTGGTTTGTTTGCACCATCCGTTGTGCTCGCCGAGTTTCCAGCCGTGGTCGCTCCAGAGCACGACAATCGTGTCATCGGTCAAGTGCAACGCGTCAAGTTTGTCCAGCAGTCGACCGATCTGGGCATCGATAAAGGAAACGGCGGCATAGTAGCCGTGTTTCAACTCACGCTGCTGTGCAGGTGTCAGCGAACCGTCCAGCGGCCACACCGCATCGGCAAAGTCCATGTAGTCACGCAATTCGTAAAATCCGCCTTGGGGGCTCGATCCGAACGCAAGTTCCGGCATGTTCTTGGGCAGATAACCATTGGTAGCCAGACGGATGTCTTCGCGGCGATAGAGGTCCCAGTACTTCTTTGGAACGACGAACGGTAAATGCGGGCGTACGAAGCCGGTTGCCAAGAAAAACGGTTGCTCAAGTTTGGCCAGTCGATCGAGTGCCGAAATCGCTTGATCGGCAATCGCACCGTCTCGGTGTTCGCTGTCGCTGAGCGACGAGACCTCGATTGCAGGAGCACGCATTCGCTGAATCTGTGCGTGATTCTTCCCCTCCTTTCGCATTTGTTGGCGGTATTCGGCAAGCCTTTGCTGAGATTCCTTGGACCATAATTTGGCGTCTTGCGGCCAACGATGCGGTTCGTCCCAAGAGACTTGATCGGGCCACGGATTGTGAAAAATCTTTCCGAAGGAAACGGCGTGATACCCGTGTTGGCGAAAGTGTTGAGGCATCGTGATTGCATCGGGAATCGTCTCGCGAAACTTGGACCGCAAGTCCCAAACCATCGTGGTGTCAGGGCGCATTCCCGTCATCACGCTGACGCGCGACGGGTTGCAAACCGCCAATTGGCAATACGCGCGTGTGAACTTAACCGCCGACGCGGCAAGTCGATCAATGTTGGGCGAAATGATTGCGTCGACCCCATAGCAGCCGAGTTCGCAACGCAAGTCATCGACCGCAAGAAACAGAATATTGGGCGGACGTCGGTCCCTCGGATCATTTGTCGATTCCGCCGCAAAACAGATAGCAGGAAAGACGAACCCGCAGAACGCGAGGATTCGACGAGGGCGAGGCATAAGGCTATGTTCCCGTCTGAGGATTAAATCAGCATCGATGTTTGGTTCGCAATCATAACAAAGTGTGATAACCATGACGGGACAAAACTCATGAAGGATGACACGCCGATGAATGACAGCGAGCGACAATTAGTCGAACAAACTCGGCTGCATGTTGTGCAGCGGATGGGTGGGCAGCAGGCCGGACACGGACTGGACCATGTTTGGCGGGTCGTCAATTCGGCACGCGAAATCCAAGCACAGATCGGTGGCGATCGTTTGGTGGTCGAGCTGTCCGCGTTGCTTCACGATATTGGTGATGCGAAGTTCAACGATGGCGTCGAACGCAGTGCCGAATTTTCAAGAATCATTCTCATTGAACTCGGCGCGTCATTGGCGACCATCGATCATGTCGTGGAGATTGTCGACAACATATCGTTTCGCAAAGGCATCGACCCGGAAACGTTGTCGCTAGAAGGCAAGATCGTCCAAGATGCCGATCGGCTTGATGCGTTGGGCGCGATCGGAATCGTCCGCACGATCGAATACGGTGCCGTCAAGGGGCAACCATTTTATGAGCCCGGCAATCTTGGTCCCGATTCGAAATCTGGTATCGGGCATTTCCATGAAAAACTGTTCAAGCTGCGCGCCCTGCTAAACACCGAGCCCGCGCGTCAGATCGCCCAGCAGCGAGAGGAATTCATGCACCAATTTCTAAATCAGTTCCTAAAAGACTGCGGAGAATCACCCACCCCAAAAGGGGAAAGGGGTTTTTAAGAACGAAAAGGGGAAGGGGGTTTTAAAGGAGGTTGAAGAATGTATACTCTGCACCTGGTTTGTTGAGACCTTAGATCTAACGATGGGTGCCGCGATGCCGCGAACGAAACGGCCCGATGAGGCGGGGGGAATCTACCACGCCATTAATCGAGGTAATCGACGACAGAAGATCTTTCGCAAGGCGGGAGATTATCAAGCGTTCCTGACATTGCTTTTTGAAGGGCTCGAAAAGTACCCCATCGATCTGTTCGCGTTCTGCTTGATGCCGAACCACTGGCATCTCATCCTTCGTCCTCAGAAAGATGGCGTGATGGGTACGTTCTGTGGATGGCTGGCTTCAACTCACACGTTGCGATATCACGCTCACCATCATACGAGGGGCGAGGGTCATGTTTATCAGGGCCCCTTTAAAAGCTTTCCCATCCAAAGTGATGCTCATTTCTTAACGGTATGCCGTTACGTCGAACGCAACGCGCTACGCGCAAAGCTGGTCAAACGTGCGGAAGATTGGCAGTTTGGATCGCTGTATCGATGGCACCAACGTTGCGATCGCGAACCGAAGCTCCTTTCGAAATGGCCGATCCGGCGACCTCCGGGCTGGACCAAACGCACCAACGCGGCATTGAGCCAGAAAGAACTCGAAGCCATCCGCACGTGCGTCTCACGGGGTCGACCTTTCGGCAGCGAAGAGTGGGTCGAGGAGACGTGTGAACGAACGGGCACGTGGTCAACAGTACGACCACGAGGACGCCCTCGCAAATTGCCCGAGAGCTAACCGTTCATCCGCCAGCGGCAGTGAATTAACCAAATAAAACCCCTTTCCCCTTTTTGGCGCGGTTTCCCCTTTTTGGCGCGGGGGCTGATTCTTTTATGAAACGGGTGTTGTTTTTTGGCAACATGGTGCCACTGATCGTGGGATCGCGGTGGCTGCGTGTCTCTGTCGTTAAGGCGTGATGAGGCATGGGGTTAGGTGATTTGGCGTGTTGGCAGTTGCGGTCGCGGCATAGCGCGTGCATGAGTGAATTTGGTTCGATTTCGATGGATCATGTTTCACTTCCGGAGTGCCCGCATCATGCACTGTGTCTACCTCGCCGACATTGCCGCCGTCTTGTCCGAGCATGGTCCGTCGATCATTTACCGAAATGAACCGGTTCCCGCTGCAGCGATGACACATTACTGGGTCACATCGCGAAAACGCTTTGACCTCTGGCACCAAGCCATGGCGAGATACCGCATGGCTGAATCGACCGGTGATCATCAACGGTTGCGAGCATGGTGGGGGGACCACTTTGTGGTCCTGGAGGAAGTGTTGGTGTCACAGATTTTGACGAGGGTTATCTCAGCAATCGCCGCCGAATTGGATGAGAAGCATTCCGATGACGAACTGGCTCCAGTCACACATGCCATTTTCTTGTCGCACATGGAAGCGACCAACCGTGTTCAGCAATTGATGTTGCGTGGGCGGGGCATCAGTGTGCCCGAAGCGGTGAAATTGAACCGGCTGCGTCGTGGCGTCGAACGGTGGACCGATTCGCTGTTGGGCCGAATGTACATCCAGGCACCCAATGAAATTCGATATGCGATCGATCCGGTGCGTGCACAGACTTACGCGAAGGAATCACGAGACTATGGCGATGGTAAAACGCGACGCACGGTTGCCTGGTTAATGAATGCCAGCATGCGAGACATGTTGCACCGTCGGACGTCCGATCGGCCTGCGCTGCCGCAAGCGAATCGTGCCGTTGCCAGCAGCGTGGTGCAGTTGCTGCGGCCCGACCTTTTCGACAACATCGGTGTGCTGCGCTCGCTGCGGTTGAACCGCGTCGACTTGGATCATCGGCAGGCGGATCGATCCCCAATCGAACCAAAGAATTCAGCCACAGACACAATAGCGAGCACCGATCATCATTTGGGCTCCAACGATTGCGTGTTTCAACGGTGGTACTCATAGAAACGGAACCCTCGCGGGTCAGTTAGAGGGTGCGGGCAGGAAGGAAAAGCGACGCTGAATCATCCGCGAAGTGTTTCGTCGATTCCACACGGCCGGTGGCCTGGCGATTCCACACAGCCCGTGGCCTGGTATGTAGAATACGCGGATCGTTTTCCAATCCCGCCACTTCGCCGATGAGAGCCCGCCGTGACGAAGCAAAATTCCAGCAGCCCAAGTTCAAAATCTGATGTTAAAAAGCCTCACTCTGTTGACCGACGCCAGTTTGCGAAAACGGCTGGCGTCGCGTTTGGTGCGGCTGCCGGCTTTCACTTTTTTCCAGCGCTAGCGGAAAAGAAAATCGAAAAACCGACGTTGGCAGCGATCGGTGCCGGCGGCAAAGGTGCGGCGGACGTCGCCGGTGCTAATAAAGCCGGTTTCGAAGTGGTCGCGTTGTGCGACGTCGTCGACACGTCCAAGTTTTTCAGGCTAGAAGGCAAGATGAAGCGGCTCGGCGGAATCCGAGACGAGTTTCCTCACGCAGAGTTCTTTACCGACTATCGACAAATGCTCGCGGACTTGGGTGACAAGGTCGATGCGGTCACGGTCTCGACGCCCGACCATCACCACTATCACGCTTCGTCGATGGCGATGCAGGCGGGCAAACATGTCTACTGCCAGAAACCGCTGACTCACGGCATCTGGGAAGCGCGAATGATGGCAAAGATTGCGAAGGAAACGGGGGTCAAGACTCAGATGGGCAATCAGGCCCACGCGAACAGTCACATGCGCCGGTGTGTCGAGCTGGTGCGTGCAGGCGTCGTGGGCAAAGTGCAAGAAATTCATGCGTGGACGAACCGGCCGATTTGGCCGCAAGGATTTGCCAAACCGCCCGCGAAAGAACCGGTCCCAGCGGGAATCGATTGGCAACAATGGATCGGGCCTGCGCCGTTCGTCGAATACAGCCCGTTGATCGCTCCTTTTGCTTGGCGTGGATGGTGGGATTACGGGACCGGTGCACTGGGCGACATGGCATGTCACATCATGGACATGGGATATTGGGCGATGGACCCGGGGGCACCTGTCAGTGTCAAAGCACAGCAGAATGGCGCGACGGAACTCTCGCCTCCCATCAACTCGATCATCACTTGGGACTTTGCTGCAAACAAATATTCCGCGAAAGATGGATTCAAATATCATTGGTACGACGGATACGTTGACGCACACTTTGATCGTGACAGTTGGAAACTGATCAAGAACGGCGAACAGTACCATCACCCGAGCGAAGAAGTCCTTGAAGGCGTTGATTTCTCGCAATACGGCAGCGTCATCATTGGCGATGAAGGTAAATTGTTCTTCCATCGCGCAAAAAACAATTGGATCTTGAAAGGATCGCCGGACCTGGATGGCTTTGAGTGGCCAGAAGAATCGATGCCCCGCGCCAATGGCGAAGACAACTATCGCGAGTGGTATGACGCGGTCACGGGAAGTATTCCGCAAGCGGAATCGAATTTCAGTTTGGCCGGACCGATGACCGAGACAATCCTGTTGGGCGTGATGGCACAGCGGAACTCGCAAGCTCCTTTGAAATGGGATAGCCAAAACATGGAAGTTCCGGGACGTCCCGACCTGAATGCGCAAATTCGACGCGAATACCGCGAAGGTTGGAAAATCAACGCGTAGGATATTGAACCGCGGTCAACGTAACTGAACCATGGTCAAAGTAATATCTCGCGGCTAGGTGAATCGCCTAGTCCGCGTGGGTTCATGTGCAGCATGTTCGTCTGCAGAAAACTTGTGCGCGGTGACCAAACGGTTCCCGCTCTGGTCGCTATGCGATAATCCGTTAAGCGATGATCCGTTATGCGATGATGCCGTAGACGACTTCGCCATGGACGTCGGTCAAGCGAAAGTCGCGCCCGGCGTAGTTGTACGTCAGCTTGGTGTGATCAAATCCCAGCAAGTGAAGGATCGTCGCGTGCCAGTCATGAATGTGGACGCGATCGACGACCGCTTTCTCGCCAAATTCGTCGGTCTCGCCGTACGTAATGCCGCCTTTGACGCCACCGCCCGCCATCCAGATGGTATAGCCTTGGTTATTGTGGTCGCGGCCGTCAAAGCTTTGCACAAAAGGAGTCCGTCCGAACTCGCCCGCCCAGATCACCAGCGTATCTTGCAGCAGGCCTCGCGATTTCAGGTCTTGCAGCAAAGCGGCCGTCGGTTGATCCGTCGTCTCGCAGGCGGACGTCAATTGAGTTTTCAATAATCGGTGGTGATCCCAGTTCGCCGGCGCGGTGACTTCCACGAAACGTACGCCGGCTTCGATCAACCGCCGCGCCATTAAGCATTGTCGCCCGAACGTGTCCGTTGGTCCTTGGTCGATGCCGTACGCGTCGAGGGTTTCCTTGGATTCGTCCGCAAGGTCGAGGACATCGGGAACGTCTCGCTGCATGCGAAAGGCCAGTTCCATGGAATCGATCGCTCCTTGGACCTCAGGGTTGTAGTGGTCGCGTCTCAGTTTGGCTTGATTCATTCTTGCCACCAAGTCCACTTGTTCACGCTGTTGTCCCGGCGTCATCCGGGTATTGGATAGGTGTGGCAAAGGCGGAGTCTTGGATGCCTCTTTGCGCAACAGGTTCTTATACAGTGCGGGAATTTGGCCGGCGCCAATCTTTGTGCCCTGACAGATTGCCGGCAAGAATGCGCTGCCGTAATTACGAGCCCCGCCAAAATCGGCCGGAGGATTGATGGTGACAAAGCCGGGCAGGTTTTCATTTTCGCTGCCCAAGCCATACAGAGTCCAGGCGCCGAGCGAGGGACGCACGAACTGAAAGCTGCCCGTGTGCATCTGTCCGAACGCTTGCGGATGATTCGGCAGATCGGTGTGCATGCTGTGAATCATGCACACGTCATCGACGTGTCGGGCAAGGTGCGGTTGGACTTCGGATAGCCACAGACCCGAATCGCCGTGGCGGGAAAACTTGAACGGCGAAGGCAATAGTCGGCGATTCCCCTGCGCCGAGCCGACCGACTGCAGGTGAGGTTTGTGGTCGAACAGGTCCACGTGCGAGGGCCCGCCTCGCATGCAAAGAAAGAGCACGCGTTTTGCCGTTGCCCGGTGGTGGGTTTTATCGGGCGACTCTGTGACGTCCGATGCCGAGGCGGACTGTTGATGCAGCAGCGTCGTCGTCGCGATCGATGCCAGTCCTGCCGCAACAGACTGTAGCGCCGTCCGCCGCGAGATGAGTGCGTCACCATCCCGGACTGCCAGATGCGTTCGGGCTGGTGACACAGTGTGCTGAAGTTCGTTGCTTAGGTTCGGAATGTTCATGATCGTTGCGCGAAAGTGAGAACTTGCAGTCGATTCTTATTCAATCCAAGTTGCGGAATTCCGCGGTGCACAAAAGAGCTTGGCAGTACTCGGACCATCGACGAACATCCGGCTGTTTGCCTAGAAACTGTTTGGCGATTCTTATTTCGTCCGGTTCAGCAGCCCTGCAAAAGCAAAGTTCAATGACCAGGGTGATGCGGTCCGTTTGCGATCTCGCGTATCGCTGGATGCGTGCAGCGAGAGCGTCCGATTGTTGCATCAGGAATTCACTGTTCAGCAAATACAGGCTTTGCAGCGGTACATTGGTCGTTTGCCGTTTGCCGGTCACCAAGCTGGGTTCGGCTCCATCGAAAAGTTCCATTGCGTCAGGCAGGCGGTCGCGAATCACCGGCAGGTACACCGAACGATACCGCGATCCGTCCAGATCGGCGGCGACACGTTTATCGAAACCAATGATCGAAACCGGGCGATTTCCGATGTTGGCAACCAGCGAAGCATCGGGGCGGCAGAAATCGAGTCGGTGTGCGAGTGCGAGCATTCCGTCACGGATCACCTCGGCATCAAGTCGTCGTTTGTTGGCGCGCCAAAGTAGTCGGTTTTCCGGATCCTGTTGGAATGCTTGGTCTCGATAGTCGGAACTTTGCCGGTAAGAGCGCGAAAGTGCGATTTCGCGAACGAGCCACTTGATCGACCAATCGTGCGCGACGAATTGTGTCGCCAAGTGGTCCAACAACGCCGGATGGCTGGGCGTCTGGCCGTCAGAACCGAAGTTGTCGACCGTCCGAACCAAACCCTCACCGAAAAGATGTTGCCAGATGCGATTGACGATCACGCGTGCCGTCAGTGGATGGGCGGGATCCGTTAGCCAACGAGCAAGTTCCAGCCGACCACTTTGATTCTCGGGGACAACGTAGCGATGGCCGCTATCGTAAAACGCAGGGAATCCTCTTGGTACGATGTCACCCGGCATCGACAACTCGCCTCGCCGCAGCACGGCGACATTGCGAGGCGCGCGACCGTCCACCGTCCCCATTGCTAAGGGTAGTGCCTGTCCATCGTCATCAACCGTTTTTAACTTTGCATCCAGATTGCCCAGTGACCAGCGAATACGAAGCGCGTCTTGCAGCGAGTAATACATGCCCGGTTCCTTGCCGGTCCATCGTGCCCAAAACGCTTGTGCCATGCGGAGGCGTTTTTCCCATTTCAGTTCGCCGACCTTCGAAATCAATTTGGTGAACTCGCGTTCGGAAAACGAGTGGTTCGGAATGCTCTGTTGAGGCAGAGTCGGCAAACGAATGAAGTCACTATCGATCTGGCTTTCGGGGCCAATCGAAGAGCCGAAACGAGTGTCGGTGCTGTAGAAAACACCAGCGACCGCATAGTAGTCCTCCATCGAAAACGGATCGGACTTGTGGTCATGGCATCGCGCGCAGGCCAGACTGGTCGCCAGGATGGAACGCGAGACGGTGTCAATTTGCTCGTCCACCAAATCCGCTTTGAATTGACGCGGATTCATCTCGTTGAGACTCTTTGGCCCAATCGCCAAAAAGCCGGTTGCGATCAGATGCTTGGCCCGTTGTTGTTCGTCGCTTGCGGGAAGCAAATCACCCGCAATTTGCTCGACGAGAAAGCGATCGTATGGTTTATCGATGTTGAAAGAATCAATGACATAGTCGCGGTATCGCCACGCGTGAGGAAACGTCAAGTTCGACTCTTTCCCGCTTGATTCCGCATAGCGTGCAACGTCTAACCAATGTCTTCCCCAACGCTCGCCAAACTGGGGCAAGGCCAACAATCGATCGACTTCGTCTCGCATCGCCGTGTCCAGATCACTGTTCCGTACCGCACGCAAGAAACGATGACGCTGTGACGCATTCGGTGGCAATCCGATCAAGTCCAAAGACACGCGGCGCAGCAGAGTGCTGGGCGATGCGTCTGGTGATGGGCTCAACGCATTGGACTGCAGACGAGCCAGAATATATTCGTCGATCTCGGATCGCGCCCAGCCTTGCCCTGCGATCGATGGCGGTGGGGTTGCTTGGATCGGACGGTAGGCCCAATGCAAAAATTCGTCCCGATCGTTCTTCCATCGGCGAGCTTGCATGCCGGAAACACTAGCGATTTGATCGGTGGCAACGTCGTTGCTGCGCGGGTCGTGTGCACCTTGTTGGATCCATTGCCGAAAGTCGCCGATGATCGATCTTGATAACGGGTCGCGGTCTGGCGGCATCGTCAAATCCGGATCCGCGTGCGTGATCGCCGTCATGATCAGACTCGCATCCGGGCGTCCCGCAACGACGGCCGGTCCGCGGTCGCCGCCCTGCAGAAGGCCAGCGGGTGTGTCTAGGGTCAAGCCACCCTCGGCAGCATCATGTTTCAGACTGTGGCACTCGTAGCAATGTTTCACGAGTGTCGGTCGGATCTTGCTCTCAAAGAACGCCTCGTGCTGCGATTGATCTTCAGCAGCAACCGCTACGATGGAATTGCACAGCGCGACCGCGATGCAAAGTCGAATAGCTTGGGGAAATCTTGAGGCTTGACGAAATCGAACGGATTGACCGTGAATCATTGGCAGTCGAGTCCCGATTGGAAAAAAATCAGGGATAGCACACCATCACATTCTAACCCTTTTCTTTCCGCCGCGATGTAAATTTGACGTCAGCGTTGAAAGGTTGACGACACCGGCGACGCGCCGGCGCCATCGTGTTCAAGCCAAAGCGAAGCGGAAACGCCGCAAAACATTGCGTGTGATGACCACGCGAAAATTAGTGGACTGGATTGGCACACTGGATGCAGAACCGGCGTTCATTCGTCTCGAATGGAAGCCACGTCACAAAAGGATTCTCAAATGACACGACGTTCCATTGGCATCAAATCAACCGGCCGTCCTTCGTCTCGATCCAGAAGCGTGCAGCGGCGATGGGAAGCCTTGGACGGCCAGCTCGATCGGACCCCCGAAACGCTTCCTCGTCCCGCCCGGATTTCGAAAACAAGTCAAGTATCGATCTTTGGCGGCAGCACGGTCCTGCAAGACACTTTGCTGCGTGAGATGATTGCCAGGCAGCTATGCGCGTACAGTTGATGCGCCCTAGCAGTTGACGCTCTTGAACTAGGTGCGCGCAAGCCAATCGAGTTGTCGCATGTTCACCAGGTGCGGACGACCACATCATCAAATTCGTTCTTGTCGTCGAATGACCCGATGCCGACACGCCCTTTTCCAAATGTCTTGTCCGAAACTTGCATATGCGCCGTTTCCAGATCATCAAAAAAGATACGAATGTCGCCGGCCTCGATATCCCGTGAAACTCGGACGGTGTGCCACTGGTCATCCCAAGGCGTCAGGGTTTCATTTTCGGTTAGCGCAAGTCGTGGTGCTTCATTGACGATCATGATTTGGCCACTGTGCGGATCCGGCTTTGCGCCGAGATGGACGTAATAGAAATGCTGATCGTCCTGATAGCCAAAGAACACGCAACAGTCGCGGTGGTTGCCGGTATCAAGTGTGCTGCGAACGCGAAACGTGATGTCAAAGCGCCCGACTTCCAAATCGCGAATGAGCGCGACGTGGCCAGGACTGCGGACCGGTGGCGAGTACTTGCTTTTACGCTCCGTGATTTCGATCGATGTGTTGCCAGCGTCGGTTCGCAGTTTCCATGTTTCGGGATCGAGTATTTGCCAACGATCATGTCCGGATTCGAAGTCGTCGGTGAAAACAATCTTCTTTGCCGACTCGGCTACAGCGGGATCGGCTGCACCGACATCCATCGAAATGAAGAGAACGCCAAATACGCAGAAAAATCGATTCATGTTTGCAGGCCTTCTCGGCGGAATGGATAAGTGATGATCGCGCGGTGATTGATTGGGCACGTCAACACAAAGCAGACGTTGTTCGTCACCAAAATTTTTGGTCCGTTTGTAAGTCTATTTGGTCGTTGGACTAAACACGTCGCCGTGCCGGATCTTGAATGGCGTTTCTTGAACCGTTCGATCGATGGCCAGAACGATTGTGTGATCGCCCGCCTGCAAGATGCGGTCTTTCAGTTCCCAATTTGGCGTGGGTTTGCCATCGACCCAGCACTCAATGCCATCGGTCGGGAATTCGATTCCTGCGGCTCCCGCGTTTGCAGAGGAAACGTGAACTCGAAGAAACGATGTGGGCGGAGTCGATTTGTGTTGCCGAAACGGGTCCATCTCGTCGATGGTGAGCCTCCCATCAACGCGGCTGGTCAGCGGGCGCCATTTCATCAGCGGGTCATCGCTCGCGACCGTGTCGGTGCTGGTTCGATTCAGTCTGCGATTTGCTTCGGGGCTGTAGATCAACGTTTCGACGGTTCGCACCACGGGCTCTGTCGACACAGTATACGCAGGGGTGCGTCCGAGCTGCGAAAGGAATGCGACCAAGTCCACCAATTCGTTTTCGGTCAACTGATCCAACATACCGGCGGGCATCAAAGACTTGCCGGGTTTCTGGATTTCGATGGAATCAATCGCGATCGACTTTTCCTTCCCATCGGCCAATCGCAGCGTCAAGAAATCGTCCGACTTGCCGACCGAAATACCGTTGATCAGGTCACCGTCTTCGGTCAACACGCTGATCGATGAATAACCTTCCTTGAGTTTTGCGTTGGGATCAAGCAACGATTCGAGGATGTAGTCAGGCTGTGAACTGCCGCCCAGGCTGATCAGGTTCGGACCCACGATTCCACCGGCAGGACCGATTGCGTGACAGAGGATGCATTGCAAGTCGGCGCGACGGTAAATGGCTTCGCCACGTTCGGCCGAACCGCTTGATTTCGCTGCGGAAAGTATTCGCGAGGATAATTGCGGCGTCAATTTCCACGAGACGTCATCCAATTGTCCGGCCTTGATCACTGCGGTTTCCAGTGTGGGATTACCGCCCGCCGTTTTGATTCGGCGCAGCAAGACTCGCGCAATGTCGGATTGCAAAGGTGTCTTCGCCAATCTCTTGGCGAGCTGGAACGGCGCACCTTTCCTGCGAAGCGAATCGACAAACAGGTCAACACCGGCATCAGCGGTGGATGAATCGGATAGTAATTTGATGATCGGGCCAGCGGCCGCGGTCGGCTGTGTCGTGGCCATCGCGCGGATCGCGTCGACGCGAACGGTCGGGTCGGATGAATTGGCAAGTTCGCTAACGGTTTGCTTGGCATGGGGCGTGTCAAACGAACCCAGTGCCACGATCAATTGTGATCGTAGCGTGGCCGGCGCGTCGCCAATTACGTCTGCGAAATCGTGATCCAGTTCATTTGTCTTCCACTGTGCCGCCGCGCTGGCGATCTGTGCTGACCAATCGGGATTGGCCAACAGGACGGACTTGTCTTGAATCGCATCTCGCAAGCGAGGCCCGGCATCTTGGGGAATCAATCCGTCGCGTTTGGTCCGCTGAATCAAAGGAGCGATCGCGTCACCAAAACTTTCGTTTTGGGGGCGCGCCAGAATGGTGTCCAGCAAGCGTCCTAATTGGTCCGCGTTGCCGGCGTCGGCAGCGGCCTTGATCAGTGGTTCGGCGGTTTCAGGATCGGATTCCGTTTTGCCAATCTGCCCGATGGCGATTTCAGCGGCTGCGGGCGTACCGATCGCCGAAACCACATAAGCGAGTTCGGTTTCGCGGCCGGTCCAATCGATCTGGCCTGATTCGGACAATCCAACCAGTGCATCGGTCTGTTTGCGGACCGATTGCCAAATAGCAAAGTCCAGGGGATCGTCACGGTCGGCCGAGATCGCTTTGATCAAATTCTCTGCAGCGGAATCGTCATCGTTTCGTTGGCCATTCATCACGACCGATTCCAACCGCACACGTGGATCGGGGTGATCGGTTTGTTCGAGCATCGTTTTGATGATGGCGCTAGAGCTTGTGTCGTCCGCTGCGATATTGTGCCGGTTTCGCCAAGCACTTCGCATCGCCGTTCGGGTCACGGGCGACTCTGCTTTCAGATCGATCATGGCAAGGTGGTTGGGCCGGACGTCGCCGAACACTTCGTCCATCCAAAGCAGTTCGAGCGTCCGCGTATTGTCATTCGGTGCGTCGCGGCGGTCTGCCCAGTCTTGCATCACCCTTCGGATCGATTCGCCTTCGGTATCGGCACGATTCCAAAGCTGTTGCCGGGCGAACTGTCGAACAGGCAACGCTGGGTCTTCCAGCATGTCGACCAGTTCAGAAACCGAGGCCGTTTGAAAATCGGGCCAAAGATCAAGCTCTCGGTTTGGAAACGATACTCGCCAGATGCGACCATGTTTACGGTCACGTCGATCGTCGCGAAAGTCCACCTCGCCATGCTGAATGATCGGGTTGTACCAGTCTGCGATATAGAGCGCGCCGTCGGGCCCCATACGTGCGTCGATGGGGCGAAAAGCGACATGGCTCGTTGTGATGATTTCAGGCTGTTGACGACTCTGGTAACTGCTGCCCGCCGGGCGAACCGTAAAACGGCAAACGCGATGGCTGCGAAAGTCATTGGCCACCAGATCACCCGACCATGAAGGCGGGATGTGCGTTCCCGACAATATTTCGGTTCCGCAATGCTTGGGGCTGCCCGGATTCAAGCCCTTGAGCCAACGTTGCGCGCCCGGCGAAGTTACAAATACCGCATCGGGAAACGTGTAGTTGATGCCTTCGAAATACGCTCCATCGGTGACGAAGGATTCACCGAACTGATCAAACACGTGACCCCACGGATTGATGAATCCTTTGCAGAAAACTTCTAACCGTCCCGTCGTGGGCCGGTAACGCCAGATGCCGCCTCCGTCCAAATGCCGTGTTCCATACGCCGTATCGATGTGGCTGTGGATATAGATCGACTGATTGAAGTACAGGCAACCGTCCGGCCCCCATCGCAAGGTGTGGACTAAGTGGTGTGTGTCTTCGGTGCCGAACCCGCTGAAGATCACGTTTCGTTCGTCCGCTCGGCCATCGCCGTCGGTGTCACGCAGGTAAACGAGTTGTGTGCTGTCGGCAACGTACGCGGCATGCGGGCCATCTGGCACGACGCCGGTTGGGATTAACAGTCCGTCGGCGAACACGGTGTGCTGATCATGAACGCCGTCGTGATTGGTGTCTCGCAGCACAATGATCTTGTCATTGGCAATTTCGCCGGGTTTGATTTGCGGATAGACCTCGCTGCTGGCGACCCACAAGGCACCGGTGCAGTCGAAATTCATTTGAATCGGCTTGCGGATGGCCGGGTCGCCTGCGTACAGATTGACCGATGCGGATTCGTCCAGCGACATCGCTGCCATTTCTGACGTCGGGTCTGGTTCGGGGATGTCTGTCAAATCTCGCTGTGCCAGGGCTATCGATTCGCCACAGATTATCATTAGGCAGGGTGCAAGAATGCCGCACAGCCAGGCGTGCCGATGACGCCGGGCAATCAGTGTTTTGGGTTGCATCAGGGAAAAGCTGGGTGAGAAAGGGGGCGGGGATGACGTGCATGCGAAATCAGCAAAGATTATAGCCCAGATGCGGCGGCTGCCGATTGGCCAATCGATCCCTAGGGTGAAAGATCGCGAGAGAAAATAGAGTCATCGCAAACGAATCGGTCAGAAAAGGGTTCGGCCGCGGTGACTGTTTGACCGAGGCAGGCGGCGCGTCTAACCTCATAACAATGGTTAGTTTGCGCTGCAGCGTGTTCGTTTCATCTGCAGCGAGTTGACATTCGATATCATCGGCATCGTCGGCGCGTCTGTAAATCGGCGCTGGATCATGCCGAGGTTCTGTATCGAATTGTCCGGTTGAATCGCCCGTCGTGGTGGTTCGTCGGCGGCAACAGTCTTGGAAGCGACGGAAAACTTTTATGAATAAGATGGCACCTCCCCGAGAAAAGATGGCACCTCTACGAAATAATGCTCAGTCGACTCTCGCTCAGTCGAATCTTGCACCGCTGGAACTTGCACAGTCATCGACACGCGAGTGTTTGCCCAGCGTGCTGGCTTACCTGTTTGCGGTCGCCGCCGTCATCTTGCTGACGATGCAAGCGGCGTCGGCCCAGCCGCGAGGCAAAGTCGAAGACCCAAAACTGAAGCCACGTCCGGTCACGCTCAAAACCAAAGACGGAGTCAATCTGCGGGCCGCCTATTTTCCATCGGAAAAGGGCAAGGAAGGCATCACCGTCTTACTTGTTCACGAATGGGAAGGCCAGATGGGGCCCTACGCCAAACTGGCGGCATCGCTTCGACAGGCAGGCTGTGCCGTTTTGATTCCGGATTATCGCGGTCACGGTGGCAGCCGTGAGTACGTCGACTCGCGCGGCGCGACGAAGTCGTTCAACATCGCAAGAATGTCCAAACGTGATGTTGAGAACATCATCAAATACGATCTCGAAGAGGCCAAGCAGTTTCTGAAAGATGAAAATAACGAGGAGCTATTAAACCTGAACGCATTGGTCGTCATCGGCGTGCAAGAAGGTTGCGTGATGGCGGCTCACTGGGCGGTCCGAGATTGGAAATTTCCCAGCGTTGGCAACGTCAAGCAAGGTCAGGATGTGAAGGCGTTGATCATGATCTCGCCCGAGAAAGTCGTGAAAGGTGTACCACTGGACTCGACGCTATCCGATAAGAATCTTGTTCGATTGCCCATCATGCTGGTCGGTGGCGCGACCAGTCCCGAAGCCGAAGAAACGACGCGTATCCACAAACGTTTGGACGTCATCAAGAAAAAAATGTCACGTGGCGAATCGCAAGGGCTGGAACTGAAGACGGTCAAAACAAGCCTAAGCGGTCAGGCGCTGTTGAAGGAGTCCTCGTCAGTGATTCCTGCGATCGTAAAATTCATCACCGAAAACGTAACGATTTCGGACGACGAAAATCCTTGGGTCGAACGCCAATAGTGCGGCGGGCATTGTCGCTCGGTTGTCGCCACCGAGAAAGACGAACACGGCGAGCTACCTGGCGTTGAATGACTCACATCGCTTATCGGCGCACCCCGCGCCGCTAAGCAGCGTTTTCTATAACGCCACGATTCTGAAATCGCCGCGATTTCTTCGCGCGGTCACAGGCATGCCAACGGGTTGGCGGCTATCCCAAGTGCAGCACCGTTCGGGCAAGTTTCAACCAACCTTCGCCCGTGGGATTGGTGATGTCGATGCCCGGATGGGATTTAGGCGGCGGTGCTTTGGTGCCGGGGCGTTTCTGAGGCACGATCGGTATGTAGGCTTTTCGGTCGTCGACAATGCGAACGGGAATGGGCGATTTGCTCGCCAGATGTTCGATACGCCGGCGATCGGTGAAATGCAGCACGATGAATCTGGCGTCATGCGTGATCGCCGCAATTTGCCACGCGGCGGCATCGAGGCGAAGCTCGGCGAGTTCCAGCATTCTTTCCGCAGGCGGCGGCAGCGGTCCGAATCGGTCTTGCAGTTCGTCACGAATCTCGTCGATATGAACGGCGTTGTCGATTTTGGCGATCCGCCGATACAAGTCGATTTTATGTCGCAGGTCGGGGACATAGTCTTCCGACAGATAAGCCTCGACCGGTAGGTCGACGTCTACGTCGGCGGTCAACTTGGGCGGCAGTTTCTTGATTTGACGGACGGCGTCTTCGAGCAATTGACAATACATCTCGTAGCCGATCGCCGCGATATGGCCGCTTTGTTGGCTGCCCAACAGGTTTCCGGCACCGCGAATTTCCAAGTCTCGCATTGAGATGGCGAACCCCGCACCCATCTGACTGTACTCTTCAATCGCGCGCAGTCGCTTCGTCGCTTCCGGCGACAGGTGTTTGTGTTCGGCGATCATCAAATAGCAGAACGCTTGATGTTTGTATCGACCGACTCGGCCACGCAGCTGATGCAGATCGCTCAGACCGTATCGATCCGCGTCGTCGATGAAGATGGTATTGGCGTTCGGAATATCCAGACCACTTTCGACGATGGTGGTCGCCAATAGCAAATCAAACTTGTGATCGATGAAGTCAACCATGACCTGTTCCAGCTCGTGTTCACCCATGCGGCCGTGTCCAATGCCGATGCGAACCTCGGGGACGATCCGCTTGATTTTCTCGACCACCGCGGGCATGTCACCAATGCGGTTGTGGACAAAAAAGATTTGCCCGCCACGATTCAGTTCACGCACGATGGCATCGCGTATCAATTGATCGCTCCAACGCGTGACTTTCGTTTCAACAGCCCGTCGTTCTGCTGGTGGTGTTTCCAGATTGCTGATGTCGCGCACACCGACCAGCGCCATGTGAAGTGTTCGCGGGATGGGTGTGGCGGACAGTGTCATCACATCCACGTTGCTATGCAGCGTTTTTAGTCGCTCTTTGACGGCGACGCCGAAACGTTGTTCCTCGTCGATCACGACCAAGCCAAGTCGTGCGAAGTCGACATCCTTGCTGGCCAACCGATGGGTGCCGACAACGATGTCGACTTTTCCAACGCGCAGGTCCTTTACCGTTTGTCGCTGCTCGGCGGCGGTGCAGAACCGGCTGAGCTTTGCGATCTCGACCGGAAACTCTGCCATCCGATTCTTGAAGTTATGGAAATGCTGTTCTGCCAGCACCGTGGTGGGAACCAATACCGCGACCTGGTATCCGCTTGCGACCGCTTTGAATGCCGCTCGCATCGCGACTTCCGTTTTCCCGAAACCGACGTCGCCGCAGATCAGGCGATCCATCGGTTTGCCGGTTTCCATATCGACCTTGGATGAACGGATTGCGGTGACCTGGTCCGGCGTTTCGACGTACGGAAAGCTGGCGTCAAATTGCCGCTGCCACTCATTGTCAAAGTCGAATGTGATGCCTTGCCGTGTGTCGCGAGTCGCTTGCATCTCTAGCAATTCGCTGGCCATATCGGTGACAGCTGATTCGGCGGCCTTCTGTTGACGCGCCCACGACTTGCCACCGATCTTGGCCAACCGCGGCTGGTTCTTGGTGCCACCGACATAGCGTTGGACCAAGCCGATTCGCGACGCGGGAACATAGATTTTGGACCCTCCGTCGTACTCGATCATCAAGTGTTCGACGTGTTGGCCGTTCTTTTCGATGTGTTGCAGGCCGCGGTACAAACCAATACCGTGCGACAGGTGCACGACCAGGTCGCCGGGCGACAGCTGCATCGAGCTCGAAATCGGTTTGCCCGGTGCGCGGGTTCGGCCGCGGCGCACGGGGCTGCGGTGGAACAGTTCCGCACCGGTCAGGACCAACAGTTGCAGCTGCGTCAATTGAAAACCGCCGCTCAGCTCTGCCACACAGATGTGCAGCCGTCCGTGTGTCGCGGCCTCGCTGGTGCTTAGCAATTCGCCCAGTCGTTCACCGTCGGCGGGCGTGTCACCAACCAGAATGATGTCGTGATCGGCCGCCGCGGTATCGATCCGTTTGCGTGTTTCATCCAACGACAACGCATAGCTGTCTGCAGTCAACGATTGCACGTCGATCGTTTCCTCGCTGGACGATTCGGCGATCGTCGACGCGGTGACCGTGCGAAACTGACCCAGCGCATCGATCAGCGTTTCGTACTCGGCGAACGTGTCGTGTTCCCGCGTGCGCTCGTATAACGCTTCGCCCGCTTTGCGCGTGTCCTGAGGATCCACCAGGATCACCAGCGTGTCATCGGGCAGATAGTCGGTGATCAATCCAAGCGAATCGTTCTCGGGGGCCGGATTGGTAGATGTTGTCGGTTCTGGGTCTGCGTACGGGTCGGCGTTCGGATCGTCCGCGAGTGGATCCTCGGGTTCGACGCCGACGGCGGCAATTTCGATTCGCTTGAGCGATTCGACACTCCGCTGACTTGCCAAATCGAATCGCCGGATCGATTCAATCTCGTCACCAAACCATTCGATACGAATCGGCAAAGGCTGGTCGGCGCTATAAACGTCCAACAACCCGCCTCGCGTGGCAAACTCGCCGGGCAGCCCGACGGCGGTGGTCGCAACGAACCCGGCTTCGGCAAGCCAGCGGCGAATTTCTTCCGGAGCGACCTCATCGCCGACGGAAAGCTCTCGAGTGGAATCCTCTAGAACTTGAGGGGTTGGCACCAGTTGCATGGCCGCACCGACGTACGCGGTCACCAAGATGGGCTCGATCGAATCGGCGTCACGCTCGCGAAGCTGTTGCAGGACTTGCAGGCGCTGGGCGTAATCGGTGTCGCGAATGATCGCCTGGGTCCCAGTGGCCGAAGACAGGGGAAGCGGCAAGGCTTTCTCGAGACCAAAGGCCGCGGCATCGCCCGCGACGATGTCGGCATCGATAGCCTGAGGCAGCAGCATCAAGATGTTGGGTGTCCGCCGGGCAATACTCGCGGCAAGCAAGGCCCGGACGCTGCCCCACACGCCGGCGAAACCCGGTCGTTCGCCGATTCGCAGACGCTCGATGCGCGCACCAATCCCGGCCGACTCGTCCAGCAGACGAGGCAGATCGCGAAGTTCATTTGCGGTGGGGGCGGTCGTGTTGGCCACAAAAACCCAAGCCGGCGGTGGTGTGAATCAAAAAAGAACGTATCGTGTTGGCGGTCGTGCGCGAACACCGGGATCGATCCCTCGGCTCACGACGTTCCAACGAATGATGGACATGATCGACAGATCCGCCATCGAGACGGCCGCGACTTCAAGATTCTGTCGCAAGTCGAATCGATCGGGCTATTCGTGTCGTGCAGGAAATTCAAGAGCTTACTGGTATTTCAAAGGCTTCGACGAAGGGTTTAGACGTATGAGTATTGGAATTGGTCTAGTGGGAACCGGGATGATCGCGAATTTCCACGCGCGGGCGATCGCGGACGCCAATGGTGCTCACTTGGTCGGGTGTGTCAGCCAGCCGTTCGAAGCAGCGCAAGAGTTTGCCGCCAAGCACGGCTGTGCGGCATACGAGTCACTTGATGCAATGCTGGCCGATGAAAAAATTCACGCCGTTTCCATTTGCACGCCCAGCGGCATTCACCGTGATCCCGCCGTCGCGGCCGCGAAGGCCGGTAAACACGTGTTTGTCGAGAAACCACTCGAGATCACCACCGAACGCTGTGATGACATCATCAAGGCTTGTGAAGACGCCGGCGTTAAACTGGCGACCGCGTTTCAAAGTCGCTTTCATGAATCCAGTCGGCTGATCAAACAGGCGGTCGATCAGGGACGTTTTGGCAAGCTGACGATGGGCGACGCGTACGTGAAGTGGTATCGCACGCAAGAGTATTACGACAGCGGAGCGTGGCGTGGTACCTGGGAAATCGATGGCGGCGGCGCATTGATGAACCAAGCCATTCATAGCGTCGACCTGCTCGTGTGGTTAATGGGACCGGTGAAAGAGTTGCACGCGATGACCGACACGATGACGCATGAGCGTATCGAGGTTGAAGACGTTGCGGTGGCGACGCTGCGGTTTGCAAACGGCGCGATGGGAGTGATCGAAGCCACGACCACCGCCTACCCAGGTGCTCTGAAACGAATCGAAGTGATGGGCAGCGAGGGGACAGCTGTGTTGGTCGAGGAGGACATCGTGACGTGGCAGTTTGCCAACGAGACGCCCGAAGATGATGAAATTCGCGAGCGTATGGCCGGCAAGACCAAGTCCGGCGGCGGCGCCGCGGACCCTTCCGCGATCAGCCATGACGGGCATACGCAAATGTTCGAAGAGCTCGTCGCGGCCATCGATGAAGATCGACCATCGGTCTTGAACGGATACGAAGGCCGCCGCAGCGTCGAAGTCATTCGAGCTATCTACGAGAGTGCGAAGACCGGCCAGACCGTTCGGCTGTAAGCCGCGTATCGAAAAGCCGGGGATGGAAGGCGACACCGCCCCGAATGCTCAGCAATCGATTCGCTTGACGGCAAACCGCCTAACCGGCAAACCAGGCTTCTGGCAAACTTAGCTTCTGGCAAACTTAGCTTCTGGCAAACCATGCGTCTGCGAGCGGCCCGCTGGCTTTGATGCGCCTGAGCGAGCGACGGACCATTCGGTCCGTCGCTGCTATATGGGTCCAGCGATGTACTAGCGCTTGTTTCGTCGTCGGCCAAAGATCAGGCCAATGCCGGCACAGGCAAACATCGCCATCGACGTCGGCTCTGGCACTTGGCCGCCAGGGTTGGCGCTTCCGAATGTGACATTGTCAAATCCGATTTGGTTTTGAACCCCCGCGAAAGACACCGATCGAGCGGTGCCAGCGAATGCCACACCAATCGGAACAAACGGGCTGAACGTCCCCGTGGGATCCGGCGCGCCATTGTTGGGTGTCGTTGGCAGAGTGAGCGTTGCCAGTAAGGCGCCTGTGCCATCGATACCATCGAACACATCGACGCTGCCTGGATCTCGAATTGCTGAGTAGAAGAACGAGAATCCGGTATCAAAACCGGCCGGAACGTTCATGATCGCCGAGACTCCGGTGAGGAAGAACATCGCCGTGTCCGGCGATGGCTCGCCACCAAAATTTCCGCTCCCACCGGCATCCGAATCAATCGATACGAGTGCATTCGTGGAAAAAGTAACGCCGTGGTTCACGCCCGGACCGCTGCCCAGACTGCCAAGGCCTCCATTGTAGAAATCGTTGATGGCCTCACCGTTAGCTAACCCTTCAAAGTCCAGCAAGATGGTGGCCGCATGTGCGTTCACGCTGATTGCGGCAAGGAGAAGTAGACTCGCCGAACAGGCGGCAACGCGTCGAAACAAATTTCGTGACATTCTTTTGACTCTTGCATGATGTATTGATCGATCCGAATGACCATATGGCAGGGCCATAAGAGCATCCCACATGTGGGGGTGTTAAAATAAGCGGATCGGGGGCGGCATGCAAGCATTTGTCGCCGCGGTTTGCTCAGATTGTGCAGATTGTTCGGGCTGCCTGTCTTGTGGCTCTCCAGCGATGGAAAGTTGGGCGAAGCCCTGTTTCGGTGGAAGCAGGGCTTCGCCCGGTCTAGATCGACAGCAACTTCAGGAACTCGCGCATCCAGGCGGGGTGGGCCGGCCATGCCGGGGCGGTGACGAGGTTTCCGTCGACATGGACCGAATCCATCGACTCAGACGGCTCGATGTAAGTGCCGCCAGTCGCCGCGACTTCCGGGCTGCAGGCGGGATAGCAACTACATTGCCGGCCGTTCAAGACGCCTGCCGCCGCGAGTATCTGAGCCCCATGACAGATCGCGGCGACGGGTTTGGAGGCTTCAAAAAAGTGCCGCGTGATGTCCAGCACTCGCGGATTCAGCCGCAGGTACTCTGGTGCTCGTCCGCCGGGGATCACCAGTGCGTCATAGCGGGTTTCGTCGAGGCCCGCGAAATCCGTGTTGATGGCGAACCGGTGTCCGGGCTTCTCGCTGTAGGTTTGGTCGCCTTCGAAGTCGTGAATCGCGGTGGCAACACTCTCGCCAGCGGATTTCCCGGGGCACACCGTGTGGACATCGTGGCCCATTGTCAGCAGGATTTGGAACGGCACCATCGCTTCATAGTCTTCAACGAAGTCGCCTACCAGCATCAGGATCTTTTTTTCGCTCATCAGTAAACCTTCCAAAAATGTCCGAATACACCGCCGTTCGGAATCGGACCAAGAATCGAACCGGCGGAGCGATTGAGCAGCGAAACTGGCGATAAATATCCGCACAGGCTGCTCAACCGTGATCATCGATTCGGGCGGCGGCGTCAATGTGGCCATCCGATTCGTCGCGAGCGATTTGATTGATTAAGATGGGGATGGGCCCGGATGCCATTGATTCGGACGCCCCAGCACCGGTCTTTTCCTATCTCTCGTTTCGGGTTTTCATCCGTGGCAGTTTCAAATCCGCGTTTTCGCGTCTCGCAGCACCCGGTTTCGGCGATCTTGGCCGTTGGGATTCTGGTGCTGGGCATCATGTCGACCGGCCAACGAGCCGAGGCTGACGAGTTCATGCCGCCTCATGTCGCTGCGCAGCTAGGGCTGGAACAAGCTTGGATCCGCCACCTGTACGTTCCCGCGGGTGCACAGTCCATCGTGGACCAGCAAATCGTTGTTCACGAATCGAATCCTCATGTGTTTATCGAAATCGTTACGGGTGATGCTCCAGCCGATGGTGCTGATGCGGTGACAGAGGTTAGTGGGCGTGTCCTTTCGCGCATCTCGATCGATCAGCTCGACAGGGGCGATCGTAAAGCTGCCGAGGCCGAAGCGAATCGGTTGGCCACCAACGAAATTCGCCGGTTGAAACGGCGTGGCGTGACCGCGACATCACGATCAACCACCGTCCCCCGCATTTATCTTTACACGTTGTCCGACGACGGCATGATTGATTGCCGAAACGCGGAAACAGGTCAGCCGGTATGGCGATCGAGCGTGGGCGATCCGTCGCTAACCTACGCCAAGATGGGCATTGATGACGAGTTTCTTTCGTTGATCAACGGCGCCAATTTGGTCAAAGTAGACGTGACGACTGGCGAACAAATGCAGTCGGTCAACACCAATCATGTTCCCCTGTACGGATCAATCAACGCCGGAAAGTACGCGTTGGTGCCAACGATCATGAACGGCGTCGAGGGCTATCCGTTAGCGGACCCGACCGAGTATCCGTTTTCGCGAATGGTTGACGGCATGGCGCTGGCACCGCCCTCAAAGGCACCGGGGAGCACCCGTGTCGCCTGGGGCACCAACCGTGGATTCCTCTATGTGATGGAACTTTCGGGAACGCCATCGGTGTTGTTTCGACTGGATACCGACGGCATCGTCAGTGCCTCGGTCGCGGCCGTCAACGGTGATCGATTCTTTTTCGGCAGTGAAAACGGGCAAGTCTACGGCGTGCATGCAACACGCATGGGCAAAGTCTTATGGAGTCGTCCGTACGCCGATCCGTTCTATAACTCGCCCATCGTTTACGACGACCGAGTTTTCCTGCGGTCGACCTACGGCAATCTGTTCGCATTATCGACCGAAGATGGTTTCATGACGTGGCCTGATTCGATCGCGAACGTTGACGAATTGATCGGTGTCTTCGGCGACCGGCTTTATGTTCGCTTGCTGAGCGGTCATTTCTCGGTGATCGACATCAACGAGGGCGAGACGATTCAAACGTTTTTCGAGATGCAGCCGCTGCACTTTTTAACTAACTCGCAAACCGATCGTCTGTACTTGCTCAGCGAAAATGGGACGATGCAGTGTCTCCGTCCCGCGGGAGCGGACCTGCCAACGCTGAATATGTTGATGCGTCCGATCCCGGGCGCTAAGAGTGATGACGAGGCGGGCGATGAGGATCCGAGTTCCGGCCGAAGCACGTCGCCCGACTCGATGGCTCCCGCAGGCGGTGACCCGTTTGCACCGGCAGGTGGTGACCCGTTCGCACCGGCAGGCGATGATCCCTTTGCGCCCGCGGCGGGCGACGATCCCTTTGCACCAGCCGGCGGGGACGATCCCTTTGCGCCGGCCGATGGCGGTGGAGACATGGCGGATCCGTTTGGCACCAGCGATCCGTTTCAGTGATCGTTTGCCGCGGCACCACTTGATCGCGATCGGTGCCGAAATTGGCCGGTGCGATGTAGGTTCTCACGCAAATAGTTTCGGCATTCCGTTGCAAAGTCTGCGACTGCCTCGGTCCGAAAATCGGGGTAAGACCAGCGATGATGGATCCATTTTTTGCCCATGTAATTCAGCGTGACCTCGGCGAAGATTCCGTCACGCAGGTACAAGCGGTGATCGCGATCTTTCGTCGTCGCCAGGACCAGTTTGGCCTGCGAGATATATCCGGGATCAAGATTCAGCGGACGGGATTCTTTGAATGATTCGTCGGCCGCGCAAGCGGCTTCCAGTTGATTGGTCTGGATCTTCCAGTCGGCTAATTCGCCCGGATCGGCCAACGACGCAAACGCAACCAACCGTTTGACCAAGTCGCCGCCCATCGAAGGCTCATAGAACCCGCCAGCCGCGAACGGATGTTCGCAGCTGCGTAGCGGTTCGCCCCAAAACGCGGTAAGTTGGCTGACCGCTGCATCGCGTGCCGACTCGTGACGTGAGATGACGGCGCAAATGCGCACAACCGGTTCGATCAGTTCAAGCTGTGCCATCTTTGATTCCGATTACAAACTTTCGCCGCCGAATTAATTATCATTATGCACCCCTGGATCGCCGATCGTACCACGACATTCGACAGCAGCGGGATACGGCGAGTCTTTGATCTCGCCGCTAACCTGAAGGACCCCGTGAACCTCTCGATCGGTCAGCCCGATTTTGATGTTCCTGCCGAAGTCAAAGCTGCGGCAATCGAAGCGATCCAAAACGGCAAGAACGCTTACTCGCCCACACAGGGAATCGGCCCGCTAAGACAGGCCATCAAAGATCGTGTCGATCAACAATTCGGCCACGCCGATCGAGATGTTTTCATCAGCAGCGGGACCAGCGGTGGTTTGATGCTCTCGATGATGGCGATGGTCAATCCAGGTGACGAGGTCATCTTTCTGGATCCCTATTTCGTGATGTATCCCGCGCTGCTGAAATTATGCGGTGGCGTTCCGGTGCCGGTTGATTCGTATCCTGATTTTCATTTGGACCCGGATAAGATCGCGGCTGCGATCACACCGAAAACGAAAATGATATTGTTGAACAGTCCCGCAAATCCGACCGGCGTGACGGCCACGCGAGAGCAGTTGGAAGCGGTCGCCTTGTTGGCGGCAAAACACGATATCGCGCTAGTCTCTGACGAAATCTATAGTCGCTTTTTCTACGACGGCCAGTTTTCGACTCCAGCCGACTTCAATGAACAAACCATTGTGATTGACGGATTCAGCAAAAGTCACGCGATGACCGGCTGGCGGGTCGGATACGTGCATGGGCCGCAAGAAATTATCGCGACCATGCTAAAGATCCAGCAGTACTCGTTTGTCTGTGCACCTCAACCGGCACAGTGGGGCGCACTGCGCGCGTTGGAAGTCAACTTGGACGGTCATATCGATGACTATCGCCGCAAGCGTGACATGATCGTTGACGGTCTCAAGGATCACTACGAATTTACGACGCCGGGCGGTGCGTTCTACTTATTCGCAAAGGCGCCAATCGCCAGCGGGGCTGAATTTGTCGAAACCGCGATCAAGCGTGGCTTGTTGATCATTCCAGGCAATATTTTCAGCGATCGCGACACGCACTTTCGCCTTAGCTTTGCGGCACCCGACGCCACGATCCAAGCGGGGATCGAGATGTTGGTCGAACTTGCCAAATGATAGATCAGCAAAGATAGATCAGCAAAGTAAGAGGCTGGTTTCGGCGTGGCACTCATCACATCTGCTCGCACGCCGCCGGGCGGTCACTCCCCGTCATGTGAAGTGTTGCTGCGAATCAAGTAGTGCGAAGTGTTCTGACGAGCGTCACGGCAGATGAAATCGATGAGGTCGGCAAGCGATCGATCGGATTGCTTGCGGTCAGGGATGCTCGGCTGCACGGGGGCGACAGGGGGAATCTGAGCGAGATTGTCTTGTGTCATTGGCGACATAGAAGGCCTAACGTCTGCTTGAGAGAGTGGGCGGGGCGTTAATCGAAAAGGGCGAGCCAAACGGAAATCAAGGGTTCCGACACGGGCCCGACAAACAGAAACGCGAAAATGGCGGCGGCGTGCCCGCAATAAAGATGGTTCCGATCATCTGCCCCCCCTGAATTAGGAATGATTGGTGCGGTATTTTTTTTCAGTTACATTACCGATTCACGCGGTAATTTGCAGGCTCGATCCGGCGGCAGGGTCCGTAGCGGGGATGCCGCGTGACCCAGATTAATGACGCAGTATTCTAACGGGAAATTCGAGTGTCTGACAAAAACGAACGGACAACCAGGCACTTTTTTCAGGGCATGTTCGCCGGCCGGTGGCTCGTCGCCTGCACCGTCTTGGCCTTTGGGGCGTTTCCCGTTCTGATGGCACCGTATGCCGCTGGCGATGACCCCAATTTTGGTGAGTTCATTCGATTTGACGAACCTGGGACCCAATTTCGTTCGACAAATCCCTTCGGCATCGATGTGCGAGGTGACGACATTTGGATCACCACCGTCGGTGATCATCGTGTCTTTCACACGGTTGCGGGCAAGGACGCCTCATCCCACGCGGGGCTAACCTTGGTCGCCGGAAACGGAAAGCTTGGGTATTCCGGCGACGATGGCCCCGCCTCGGAGGCCGAGTTCAATTGGCCCCACGAAGTGCGCGCCGATGAACAGAACAACCTGTTTATCGCTGATACGCGAAATCATGTCATTCGGCGTATCGACGGAGAAACGGGAGTCGTCACCACGCTTGCCGGGAACGGACAATCTGGGTTCCAAGGCGACGGCCAGTCGGGAAGTCAAGTCAAGTTCGACAACCCGCACAGTATCGTACTTGATCAAGATGGCGGCTTGCTTGTCGCCGATACCAAGAATCATCGCATTCGCCGCATCGATCTTGAGTCGGGAGTGGTGCAAACGGTTTGCGGTACTGGCAAACGCTTGCTGCCGACCGATGGCGCCGATGCATCAACATCACCACTGTTCGGGCCGAGATCACTCGCGGTCGATGATGATTCGATTTGGATCGCTCTGCGTGAAGGCAATAGTATTTGGCGAATCAATCGTGGCACCAATACGATTCACCATGTCGCCGGTTCGGGTAAGAAAGGGGACGGTGGCGACGGAGGTCCGTTGGCCGATGCGATGTTCAACGGACCGAAAGGAATCGTGCTGGACCAAGTAAATGGGCTAGCCATTGTCGATACGGAAAACCATTCGATTCGCCGCATCGATGTTTCCAACGGATCGCTGGAAACCATTCTTGGCGGCAGTAGGGCCAAGGCGACCTTGTCGATGAAGCGTCCTCACGGCATCGCTTATCATCCAACACTGGGTTTGCTGATTGCGGATTCAGAAAACGATCGCGTCTTGTTCATTCGTGGGTATTGATCCCGTTGTGTCCGCACGTTCCGAGAATCCCGATCCACGTATCGTCGCCGCCAGTGAGTCATCGATCGCACAAGCAGCCGAATTGCTGGCACAGGGAAAGTTGGTCGCGATCCCAACAGAAACGGTTTATGGTTTGGCTGCCAATGCCTGGGACGCGGACGCGGTCCGCAAAATCTTTCAGGCTAAGAACCGTCCCGCCACCAACCCGTTGATCGTTCATGTTGCCAGTGTCGAGCGCCTTGCTGATGCGATTGCGAGTCCCGTCGATCCTTCGATCGCGGAACAGATGTCCGTGGTCGCTGGTTTCTGGCCGGGGCCATTGACCGTTGTTTGTGCGCGAGGGCCGAACATACCGGACATCGTGACCGCCGGACGGTCGACGGTGGCGGTGCGAATTCCTTCGCATCCGGTTGTGCGTGCACTGCTCAGTAAGTGTCCGTTCCCAGTTGCCGCGCCGAGTGCGAATCCGTCCAACTATGTCAGTGCGACAACGGCCCGGCACGTCGCCGATGGATTTCGGCCAGGCGCCGACGGTGGTGCTTCGGTCGAACTGATCTTAGATGGTGGACCCTGCCAATTCGGCGTCGAGTCAACGATCATTTCCGCCCGCGCCAAGGGACCGGTCCTGCTTAGGCCTGGTGGTATTACCGCCGAGGAATTGCGCCGTAAATTCGCAGCGATCGGGTGTTCGCTTTCGATTGGTTCCGACGACAAGGAAGAAAAGTCCGCAAAGCTTGCGCCCGGAATGATGAAACTTCACTATTCTCCGAACACGCGATTGGTGCTGTTGCATCAAGCCCACGACTGCCCAGCAGGGATGCGTGTCGGACGCATCGCCTTTCGTGCGATCGACGACCGGCAAGCATCGATGTATGCGACCGTTGCCGTGCTGAGCGAGACAGGCGACTTGCGCGAAGTTGCCCAGCATCTTTTTTCGGCACTGCGTCGCTTTGACGGGTTATCACTCGACGAAATTCACTGCGACGTCTGTGAACCGACAGGCCTGGGGGCTGCGATCATGGATCGCTTGACTCGCGCGGCGTCGACATCATGATCACCGAATCGCCGCTAGATTTTTCGCCCTGTCGCTGAAGTTCCCCGCTCTGTCGCTGAAACAGAATGTTACGCGTCGGCGTGGTGGCCAACGGAGCAGGTTTGCACGCAGCCCGTCGGAATCCGCCGTGATAAACTCGCAAACTGCCGTGAGGCCTACTTCTTGGCTCGCTTGGGTTTTGGCGCAAGTCGCGATGCGTATTCCCAGCGATTTTTCCATTCATCGAAGTAGGGTTCATATTCTTTGACTTCCATCCAGAACTTTGATTCTGGTTCGGACGGATCGACGCGACCTTCCGGATAGTCCTTGCCTTGGATACTTGCCTCAACCGAATCGTTCCAGGCAAGGAGTTGTTTTTTCAGCCGTCTGGCAATGCCGGGCTTTTCCTTTGAAAGGTCAGTCGACTCGGTGGGATCATTCGAGAGATGATAGAGCTCGAACTCACCTCTTGACGATTTACTTCGCAACAGTTTGTAATCGTTGTCGACGATGGCGAGAGCATTCATGTATCGGAAGGGAATCGGCTTCTGTCGTTCTGTCGCGGTTCCCTCGATGACAGGAACCAAGCTGATCCCGTCGAGCGGACGATCGGCGATCGGATAATCAATGTTTAGGATTTCGAGTACCGTTGGCAGGATATCCAGCACCGATGCCGGGTGGTCGACGATGCGAGCGTGCTGAATTCGCGACGGCCACTCGATGATCCCAGGGACTCGCAGGCCACCTTCGAAGACACTGCCCTTGTTGCCGCGCAATCCACCGACCGTATCAGGCGTGATATTTCCCAGGCCTCCGTTGTCACTGCAGAACCAGAACAGCGTGTTGTCGGCGACACCCAGCTCGCGCAGCCGGCTCCGCAGTGTTCCGATGCTGCGATCCATCGCAACCAGTTCGCCATAGTGATTCCGCGAATCCTCATCCAAGTCCGTAAACGGCTGCATGTCCTCGGCGGTTGCTTTGAATGGATTGTGTGGGGTGCCGTACCAGATGACCGTAAAGAACGGCTTGTCTGCGCTGACCTGATCGCTGACGAATTTCATCGCTTCATCGACGGCGATCTCCGATGAGTCACCCTCGAACTCGACGAATTCGCCCTGACGACTGAGGATCGGGTCGCGGTCAAAGAAATTGGTGACCGAGAGCCAGTGGTCAAAGCCGAAATGTCCGGGATGATGATCGTCGCTTTCCAAGATTGGGACGCCGGGTCCACGTAGACCGTTCAAATGCCATTTGCCGAAGTGGCCTGTCACGTATCCGGCGTCACTCAAGATCTGGGCGATCGTGGTTTCTTGACGACGCAGCGCATAACCGTGTTGCACCACGCCGGTTCGATCGTTCGCTCGGCCCGTCAGCACGCTCGCGCGAGTCGGTGAACATACCGGCGCACCGGCGTAGAATCGATCGAAACGCAGCCCGTTCTCGGACATCGCGTCCAAATTCGGTGTCTTCAGCACCGGGTGGTTGTAGTAACCGGTTTGCCCCCAGCCCATGTCATCGGCCATTACCAAAACGATGTTCGGCCGCGCCGCGAAGCTGTTTTCTTGCCCACCCATCGCGATGACGACGAAAGAGCTGAGAATCAAAAGAACCCCGCTGCAGTGCGGGTTTAACCTGGTTGGAAAGTGCATGGTGTTCACGATGGGGGTAGGAAGGTAGGTAGGTACGTATCGATTTCTCTGGTGTCCCCCCTCTCGCGAAGCGCGAAATGTGGGTACAGATCAAAATCTCATCCGTTTGATTAGTTAGAATAGCAGACTCATTGGTTTGTTTGGCTGTTGCGTCTTGTCTGGCCTCATCGGTTTGACCGGCCTCATCGCTTACGCGCGGCTCTCCTCAATCAATCCTTGTGGGCGAATGCATCTGGCGTTCTAGCCTTTACGAAAACGTACGGAGTCGTTCTTGGCTAACGGTACACGATCAAGCGAAGGGAATCTCCCGAAACATCCCGACAATGCCGGTGATGTTTTGACGCAACAAGGAATTGGCAACCTGGTGCTAGCAGATTCAAGCAGTGCCAAGTCGGCCAAGGCGGTGAAGCCGGCCAGCAGTGGTTCCGTCAGCAGTGGTTCCGTCAGCAGTGGTTCCGTCAGCAGTGGT
>CAXBGS010000012.1:0-222181 GCA_963975425.1 uncultured Pirellulaceae bacterium | reverse complement strand
ACAAAATCTAAGCGATGTTGCTAGCTGACACAATCTTTCTTACAGGCCCCTTACTGTCCGTCAGCGTCATGGGGCGGGAGCACTGCCTGCTTCGTTCTGATCGAGAACGAGACGGCAAGATGCCCGGCAGAATTCTCGGGCGAGTTGGTCGCCCACGATAAAACCGTTGTCGGCCCTTTCCGGCGTGCTAACCCGAAGCGTTGGCGGGAACCCACCCTCGTTAAGCCAGTCGGCTAGATGGTTGGCGTGATCCGCTGCGTCCGCATATCGACCACCGCTAAACGCCTCCATCATCGAATTAAATCTTTCTGCTGGATCCATGCAACAATCATTCGGTTCCGAGAAGTAAGAAGTCAAGCATTTTTTCGCCGGTTGGTTTTCCCCTTTCGTTGGCGTCGACAATGGAACGGTGCCAACGTGGTGGTCGCTTTAGCAAGGTCCGTTCTGCAACACGTCACTTGCGTTACGTTTTGGGCGATCGCATGCGTAAACCCTTGAGTACAACGTCGCATTCGTGGTGACTAATCGACTGTCCATGAAACGTCACTCCGGGTTGAAGGCGTCACGGGTCGTTCCAACTCATCGCAAACTTCTTGAATGACAAAGGGGGCCTTGCCCCCGTCTTGGCAAGACCGTCGCTTCGCTCCCCTGCGGCTCGGCAGCGGTCTCCCCAAATTTGCCGACGGCCGATGCCGGCCGTGTGACAAATCTGGGTGATCCCCCTCCGCTGCCATCGGTTCATGGCCAAGTCTCCCCCGCTTTTAAGAGGGCTTTCATGGGATTTATGGACGGCACGTTACGCCTTCGGCTTCACGTTCCACCACAAACCCCAATGTTAATTTCAAAAAGGAGGAAACGACATGACAACACTTAAGGAAAACGACCTTAATCAGTTCATAGGTGATCTGGTTCGGTACAGACACCCGCTGAACCGCAAGGTGATCTACACGCCAGGCGTTCGGCACGTTGCGGAAGCGGGAGAGGCCTATTGGCTGATCGATGCAATCGCATCCTGGTACGGCTCGGATGCGTTCAATGAGGCAGCCGCGAAAGATGACCGCATCAACGACTGGCATACCTGGACGCTGACCGTAGGCGAGGACAACGCGGCAACGCTGCGCGCTAAAGCCGACAGTCCTGATGACGCGTTCATCGTGCAAACCATCCCGTTTACTGACTTCCCCTTGTCATCGATCGATATCTGCGCAGGCAACGACGGCGAACACTGGACGCTCTATCTGCCGAGCGAACACTAAACCGATTTGCTTGGGGCAATCCCGCCCCAAGCAGTTCATGACGAAAGGAAACAAGCCATGACAACAAAAGACCAAACATTCGTGTGCCGCTTCAATCTGACCAAGCTCGTGAAAAAGGTCGGCTATTCGACGCCTGATTTGAGCACGTACGAACGACTAACCGACGAGATGGGCACGATGATCCGAGCTCACCTTGAAGAGTTTTGCCGCTTGGCGGGCGAGCGTATGGGGCTCGAGATAGAAACCGAGGACTAAACCAAACGGATTAGGGCAATCATGCCCTGATCCTTCAACTGAAAAGGAGACAACACCATGACTAAACGACAAGACAAGATTACTGAACTAGAAACTCACGCCTACATCAACATCGTCACCGAAGATAAAGCGAGAACGATGGAGACGTTGTCGCCGTTACTTAACAGCTTAGGATACGACGAAATAGATGCCGACAGCTTTGAGTTTGAAATTCGCTTGTATTTTGATGGAGAGCAGAGCGTCAGCCGCATCTCGTACGCGGTTACGCGACTTGAGCGATTGCTTGGCATTTGAAGCACGACGATCAACGGAAGTAGAAAGGAAACAAACCATGACCAAAACCACTATCACACTCGAAAAAGCGTTCTACGGCGATTTTTGCGAATGGGAACACACGATCACCGCAACGATCTCGCCGATGTTGGAGGATCAGATCGCAGCCGCGCAAAAAGTGATCCGCGAGAACCCGTTCATCAGAACAGTCGACGTGGATGTTCCCTGCGGTTTTCTAAGCGAAGACACCGAAGCCCTTCTTCAGGAGCAGTGCCGCTACGACGTGAGCCATTTGTCGGTGTATTCGACGGCAACGGCTTACTCCAGCGGTTTCGTCTTTTGTCTGCAGGGCAAGTGGGACGCCCGCATTCAGGCGGAGTACACCGTTGTCTAACTTAGATCACGAAGCGTTGACGATTTTCGTTGGCGCTTCGCATCCATCTGTGCCGCAACGTGCACGAATATGAAAACCAACAGCGAGAAGGGCAGTCACATGACACAGGAGCGACCGCCGCCACCGAAAGGTAGGGAGGCACGAGCAAAGAACAATTTTTCATCGCGGCAAGCAAGCCGATTTCGGAATTGATCGACTATGCCGGCGACAAAGCCGGTTTCAGCCGCGGCCAGGCGTTTGAGGATTTTCTCACCTGCACGCGTCTTTACACCCGATAGTTTGACCGATCTGATTTCGGCACTCA
Organism: uncultured Pirellulaceae bacterium; assembly: GCA_963975425.1. GTDB lineage: Bacteria > Planctomycetota > Planctomycetia > Pirellulales > Pirellulaceae > CAXBGS01. Next base: position 219,699 of record CAXBGS010000012.1, on the reverse strand, counting down.
TGCCCGTGACGATGCAGAGTAGAGTTCGTGGCGCCCACGTGATTTCGTTGTGTGCTCAACGATCTTCGTCTTTCAGCTCGATGATGCGAATGGCAACCCGGTCGAACGAGCTAGCCCACTTCACCTTTTCGATCTCGCCAAGCAATGACGTGCGCCGATGAGTTCAATCTTTGCAGTCGCGCCTATACGTGACACCGTTTACCAAGGCGACGGGTCGTTTTTCCAAGGGTTGAGCGCACAAGTGAAACCGCTCGGTAATCGTAACAGCTTTCGGGTCTTCGGGTCGGCCTGACTTTGTCGTTGATAAGACAGAACATTCACCTTTCTTTGTTTGGATTGACTACCCGGCACGCTGCCATCGCGGAGTATCCGATCCGCAATGGGGCCGTGTACTCGGCTCCGCCTGCGTGCCGCACCCACCCCATGCAGACGGACGCTCCGCGTTGGCTGACCACGCACCAAGTCAACCAAACCAAGAAAGGAAAATGACCATGACTAAAACAAACTCAAACCAACCCGCCGACACAGTACGCTACGGATCACTCAAGGGAACCATCTGGGCCAATCCCGGAAAAGACGGGAGACCGCCACGCTTCAGCGTCACGTACACACGCGGCTACAAGACGGACGAAGGGTGGAAAGAAACGTCATCGCTCGGCGAGATCGACAACCTGAAACTAAGGTTACTCACCGATCGGGTCGCCATTCGCATCATCGAACTGAAAGCGGAGGAAGCCGCCGAGTCAGACGAATACAACACGGAGGAGGGCGGCCAATAGGCCCCCTCTTTTTGCAATCACGGAAAGGGACCACGAAATGAAACAAGAAAGCAACACAGCCACACATTCGGAACTTCTCGGCATTGAAGTCAACGCATCAATCAGCATCATCGGCCCACGGATCGCCGAAGCCGCCGGTCGGATCGGCGAAATCACCGAAACGCTGCATCACGACGAAATCGATGCGGACTGGGATCAAGAGCTCGAACTTAGGTTGTATTACAACGGCCACAATTCAAGCGAGCACGCGACCGACGATGCAGATCGTATCGAAACATACTTGCGATCCTACGGTCTCTAAGTTTCTTTGCGGAAGTCGGCTGTGATTGCTCGGTCGGCTTCGAAGCAATCCCTTCGGCAACGACCTGTTGATGGATTTTCGAAAATGATTGGCATTGGTCCTTCGCCGTGCTATCGCGTTGAGTAGCAGCTTGTTCTTCAAGCCAGTGAAAACAAACCAATGAAAGGAAATTCAACATGTCCAACAACCCCGTTCATAGCATTCGCGTCGGCTTCAATTCGATCGCTATTTTCAAGAACACCACACAATCCGGCAAGGTTCTCTACAACGCTCAAATGGACCGCAGTTACAAAGACGGCGATGATTGGAAGCGGACCCACAGTTTCGGACTGGAGGATCTTTGTGTTCAGGAAGAGCTGATCCGGAGAGCCAAGACCTGGATCTTCGAACAGATGCAAGCCGGAGCGGAGGAGCACGACGAGCTGTCCGCCGAGCTTTGATCCGATGAGACGCCCCATTTCGGCGACCCTCCTAATCAAACCCTCCTTCCCATTGCCCCGCCCGCAGCGGCTTTTCGCCCACGCGTCGATAACGATTCACACGACGTTTGCCAGGTAACGGGAGGGAGGCTCGCCGCCCGCGGTCATGCTCGTTCCAAATTTGGAACAACAAACCCCGTGCTTCAGGGCCCAACCGGCGACGGCTCGACCACAATCCGCTCGACCGCAGGTAAGTCCTCGTCCCCATAGATCGTGTCGTCGTCAGATTCTCGCACGGAGAGCAGCATGCCACGAGATAAATGTGCCCGCAATTCTGCGAGGTGTCGACCTTCGATCGAAACTCGGGTGCGATCCATGCCGACGACCAATTGCAACTTGCCCGCATCTCGATAGTCGATCATGCGTATGTCGTTGTAACTAAAGCTCACAATGGCCCCATCTCGGAACGCAAGATCAAACATTAGCGGCGGCCGCCCCGCTGCATGAATGCTCACCCACGGCAACTCAACCTTTCTGGCTGGTTCTGGAGCCTCACTTGCGGGCCGAAACAAGTGATCGCGGCCGTGATGATCGAAGGTTGATGCAATCTTGCTCATCGTCAAGAACTCCCGCCGAGGCCGATAGAGGGTCCGCCGATCTCGCGACCTCGCTCCTGCTGGTGATCATCTCGTCTCGCGGGATCGGAAGTTCGGTCTTCGCTTTGCCCGTGCCACCAGTCCATCAAACGGTCACGGGCGTTCCCGACCGACCGGCTTGCCTGATGGTAGTAACGCTCCATCGAATGTGCGTTGTCGGGCTGGCTCTGACGTTCGCTCCGGTGCACCAGTTCGGTCGCCGATAACTGTTCGCCGCTCCGCTGGATCGCCTGCCGCACTTTCGACTTGTCGTCGACGTAAATCGCAACATCTTCGCGACCGCGTGAAGCGGTCACGTAGAATTGCTTCGCGTTGATGGCGGGCAGGGACTGTGAGCCCATCGCGGCCATAGCGATGTGACGGTCCTTTCCCTGGCTGGCATGGCTGGTCACAACGTAGCCCAGATCCACATGACCGTAATCACGGCGAACCGTCATGCCGCTTTTTAGTAACAGATCGCCGTTGCGGTCGAACCCCTCAAGCTCGTCGAGCCGTCCGTTACTGATCCGGCCTTTACCATCCGCTGCCGTCCCTCCCAGGCTGAAACGAACCTTGTCGCCTACGGCCAGAGACAATTCCTCCGGCCGGTAGACTTCAAAACGCTCGCTTGCATCGAGCGGAAGTCGTTTCGGAGTCTCGATGTCGCGTTGGTCTTCGTCCTTGGAACCCGCCGGGCGGAGCTTAATGCCTGTCTCGTCGGTACCGATCAGCTCATACTTCTCGCCGCGCCGGAAACCTCCCTTGGCGTTCTGATGAAACTGGATGATCGCCCCATCACAATCCAGGTAGGTCGATGGCTCGGACTTCTCGGCCTCGGACAGGTTGAGTGACTGCAGCCTTGTGATTGTTTGTTCTTCCTCGCCCAGAGTGCCTTCCTCGCGACGCAGCTTTCGGATCTCTTCGGTGACCGATTTCGCCTCGGCGTGGGTCGGTGCAACGACGATGGATGACTTTCCCTTCGCGTCGGCTTCCTGGTACTCTGAGGCGAGACGTTCATGGCGTTCTTCCTCGGCCACCTCTTTGATCTTGCCCATCCGGTCGAGCATGTCGAACCCGGCAACCAATCCTGTTTTCCCGGACTCGTGGTCGACCACGTCGTGACCGCGACTGATCAGTTCGATCGCCTCGCGATACCCCCCTTTCTGGCGCTGAATGGCCTCAACGCGAGCGATGTCCAGGCCGGCTTCTTTCTCCAGCAGTCGCATCGCTTCACCCCGGCGGGGCGAAGCGTGCTGCCGCGTGTCACCGGAAAGCATAACGCGGGCGTTCTGCTGCTCGGCGATCTTGAACAGGCCGTTCATCGATCGAACGTCGAGAAGCCCCGCTTCGTCGATCCACATGACCTCATCGCGTAGTTCACTTTGCAGTTGTTCGTTACGTAGCAAATGCTCCACTGTTTGGGCCTGGTCGAAACCTTTTTCCTGCAAGACTTCTCGGGCTCCCGTGCTGGGGGCGAAGACGAAGACCTCCTTCCCATTGCCCCGCAGGGCTTCGGCCGCTTCCTCCATGAGCGAAGACTTTCCCGTTCCCGCGCCGCCGGCGATCGCCGTGACGGTGTCGCGCGACTGCAACACGTGGTTGACCGCTGACTTCTGTTGGTCATCGAGCCAGTCACGCTCAAACTCATGTTGATCACGGGAGATCGATCGACGGGTTCCCCGTCCGTCGCGGGCGAAGTCGATCATCTGCTTTTCGGCATCCAGGACCTCGCGCGTCGTGATGTGGTCCCGCTTCGTCCCGTCACCCTCACGTGATTTCTCGATGACATCCATCTGACCGAGGGTTTTCTCGATCTGCTCGGGCGTCAGGGTCACGGCATGCTCTAGCGCCGTGCCGACGATGGTGTGCTTTTCCGAAGTGGATTGTCGGTAGAGATGATGGTCGATCGAAAACTCCAGTGACTTCCTGGCGATCTGTTCGATACTCCCGGTTTCTCGGTCTTCCTGCCGGTTTCCGAGCTTGCCGAAATCATGACGCTCGGCCTCTGTCAGCCGCGAACGCCACTCGGACCTTAGCTGCTCGACGGAGGAGGTCTTGTCTTTGCCTTCACGGGTTTTGACACCCAACTTGCCTTTCTCTGACGCGTCCGTGACATGGTGCTTCTTTGCTTCCGCTTCGACCTGCCCGGTGCGACGGCTGAACTTCTCGATCGTCGTGCGGTCGATGCCGGCGATCTCCCAACCGTGCTTGGTCTTACCGCTCTGCTGGTACCGGGATCGCTCGACGTCATAACCGAGTTCATGCTTCAACCGGTTTGCCAAACGTGCTTCGAACTTGGCCTGGAGGCTGGGGCGTTGCCGCACGATCTCGCCGAGCTCGGCGGCATAGTGTTTTCCCTGATCCTCGGTCCAGTTAACAACGAATGCGTGGACGTGCAGGTGAGGGTCGGGCCTTCCATCGACGGGACGTGATGTCTTGTGCAAGAAGTCGGCGTAGATCAGTTTGCCGGTCTGCTTGCGGTCTTGGGTGCGGACGTGTTTGCCCTGACGCACGCGACGATGCATCAACGGCTCCACATCGCGTGTCATCGTTTCATGCACGGAGGCGCGAAGCGCATCGATGATCCGCTCATCATCGTTGATCGCCCACGCGAGTGAAACACTTTTTGGCACGGAAAACGTGAGGTCCATGCCGGGTCGGCGGTCGCTGCGGTCGCGTTGGCTGAGCTTCATTCCAAATTTGGAACAACGGCCTTTCAACAGTGCTGCAAAGTCTTCTTTTTCGACAACCGACCCATTTCCCAGGCCCAAGAGATCGGCTCCACGACCACGCCAATGGCCGTTCACCTCCTGACCCAGGTAATAGTCACCCTGTGTCAGGACCTCATTGAAGTATTGCTGCGTCGAAACAACGCTTTTTGACTGTGTGGCGATGAGCATACTGAACGATATGGATGACCGTAAAATAGGTCAAATATTTGGATAGGCTTGTCTCCTAAGCAGAGCCTTAGGCAGGTTCAGTCAGCCAGATTCGCAGCGCGCGTTCAACCATTGCGGGAGCGAGGACGATTTTCATCCACAAACGAGCCGGGGTCATCGGATTGAGCCCGATTTGTTCCGAACGATGCAGGCTTGGATACTAGCTGCGCAGAAATATCGCGACGTGTTCCCACCGCATTCGATAGCGCGGCCACGAAAGAAAGGTTGCATTAGGCAAGCGGCGTTGCGCTCGGTTGGGGCGGCGCCTCCCCAGGCCGATCGACAAACTCAAGTTCGAAGCGATTGCAGCTTCGACGTTCACACACGAAGGTATTCAGCTGGACTTCGCGGTTACATTTTCAGTCGACGCGCTATTCTCTTGACGAGTCTCAGACGGCTTCCGATCAGACGCCGCGGGCTGCAGCGTAGCAGGGGATTCCGCACCGTCATTCTTCTCATCGTCGTCGTGGTGTTTTCCGTTTCCGTTTCCGTTTGTCATAGCACTGCTCTGGGAAATGAGGCGATGGACGCGATAGTCAAATTCTGACTATTCCGCTTTTGACTATAGGCTTCGGCTCACCTGCGAGCAAGGGCTTATGGAAAAATCGATCGCCACCAAGGAAAACGCCGTGTTCCTGGCTGTTTTACGCCAGGTTAGGGTGGATGCTGGGATCACGCAAACCACGCTCGCGGAACGCATCGGTGAGACTCAATCCTTCGTCAGCAAGGTCGAAAGAGGCGAGCTACGCCTCGACGTCATTCAACTGCGGACGTTCTGTCTAGCTCTGGACACCGACTTGGCCGCTTTCGTGTCCCGATTCGAGTTGCGACTACGATCGCGACGCTGATTGACTTTTTGATCCTCTATCGTGGTCGGGAGCAATTGCGCGAGGCGAACGTCGTACTTGTGTTTTGTATCTCGGGCGCCAAGTAAGAGTATGATCCCGATCAGAGCAAAGAGTGCGAACTCCGACCAATCGAACGAGTGGTGAAACCATCGCGCACATGCGACGGCCAAAATCGCGATGAACCCGTTTCCGTAGAATTGATAGAATCGGTACTGACCTTCAATAATCACTCTCATCGCGTCATGGGCGTCGCGAAGTTTTCCAAAGTCAGGAGCTCTCTTGGTGGGTTGAAAAACCGCAATCAAAGAGTCAACAGCAAGCCAACGCAGCGTGCTCGCGAAGATCCCAAGGGCAATCGATGCAAGAAGCGAGTAGAGAAATCCACCAACGGTAGGACTCTCGTCCAACGGCCCCGACAACCACTGGTCGAAAAGCGGCACGAACGGCGCAAGCCCCAACAGTGCAATCCAACCTGGAATCACAAACGCGATTACGATTCCAAAGCTGCGGTCATCAACGAGCATGGATGATCGATAGCGCAGTCATTCCCAACTGTCAACAGTGACCGTTCGCTGCCCCCCCATTCGTTTGTTTGACATGTGAGAGAATTTCGTGCTACGGTCGAAGGATGAACACTGATATGCAGTCATACATCGACATTCGCAAGAATCGAGCTGGTCAGGATCGTGCTTTCGTTCGTGGAACGAGGCTGCGAGTCCAGGACATCGTGATCGATCACCAACGGTTCGGTCATTCATCCGAACAAATCGCACTGGACTACGAGAACCTCACGTTGGCCCAGGTGCATGCGGCATTGGCGTTCTACTTCGAAAACCGCAATGAAGTTCAGCAGGCGATACGTGATGACGATGCGGTCGTAAGCGACATGGTCAAACAAGGCTCGCATACGCTTTTCGAATGGCCGCTACTAGCGAGGTTTGATGCGAGACGAGACGCTCCAGTTTCATCTTGATGAATGCGTTCCAGGACGCGTTGCTTTCGGACTTCGCCAGCTCGGTCGCAGTTGTACGACGACATCCGAATCTGAACTGAGAGGCGTCAGCGACCTGGAACAACTCACGCATTGTCGAGTCAATCGAAAAGTTTTCATAACACGTGATCGTGACTTTTTGCGGCTAGCGAACCAAGGACACGAGCACTGTGGTATCATTTTTTGGACTGAAAAGCATTCCGCGTCCCGGCTCATCCGCGATATCGACGCCCTCTGTTTCCAGACAGTCGACAGCGAAATAAACAACGCGGTCGTATTCGTTTGACTTAAGGACCGAAATTCGTAATCATGAGATACGGATATCTGCACACGAAAGCAAGCGGCTCAGCCTCAGTCCCATCGGTGTAAAACTATATGTTATGGAAAGTCGCCAGTCACCCATGGGCTGGATCACAACCCGCCTCGTTTTTGTCGAGAATGACTTGGCATGCAGCTCTACCGAATTAGCGGGTCATCTGATTTGTCACCATGAAACCGGTACCGGTTCGCTCCGGTGTCGAGACGCGTAACGCCGGTGGACAGCCACTTCGATTGAGCCAGTTCGCAAGGTTGTTTGCGTGATCGCTCGTTTCGTCGACGATGACGATCCCTGGGACTTCCATCATCACGTTGAGTGTCTCTGTTGGGTTCATTCGGCGAACAAGGCATGAATTGCTTGCGTGCCGTGGCGGTTTCCCGATGCAGGTCGCCAAACTGGAGTCGCTGATTCGAATGCTCTGCGATTTCGAAGACCAAATCAAAATGCTTGATGATTCGCAGGTTCGAATGCGTCCGAAGAGTGTGTCGCGTCAGGGGCTCGGCTTGATCAATGAGCACCTCGACAGCGAAGCGACGTCGCCGCGTCATGTTTTACCCAAAAGCAATCTCGGGCAATCCGCCGCTTACGTCTTTAGTCATTGAGAGGCGCTGAATCGATTAACCGAAGTTGCGTCGATCCCAATCGACTGCGAGCAAATGATGAGTCGTATGGTGTTGGGTCGCACCAATTGGAGGTTCAAAGGTCGGTCGAGGCGGGTGAGCGTATGGCGAACTTGACGACGATCATCACAAGCACGGTCCCCAACGACTTGGACGTGCGAGATTACCTGCTCGATGAGCTTGAGGGATCGCTTACTGGGGAAATGTACTGGCTGAGATTGGTACCGTATGCCTAGAAGCCCGAACACCCGGAATCGATTCGAACGTACGGCGTGGATGATCGCCGCCAGTCAGCCGACCGCAAACGAACCCGCCGCCGACGGACCAAGTACTCAACCCCACCCGCCAACTGGTTCAGGTGTACGGTTACGGTCGCAAATTGACGGAGTCGTTTGCAGAGCAGCGTAAGGTCTGAAGCGGAGGTGAAGACAACTACGTAGAAAGACTTTCAAGAAGAAAGAGGCGTGCAAGCCTTTATAGGAAAGGGGGTTGACAAAGTGCATATTGTGCCTGCAATGTGAACACATGGATTTAGAAGAAACTATTTCTACAATGGTTAACGCGTTAATGCGGAACGAACACGACAACGTGATCGAGTACGCAGAGCATTTTAATCGATCGATCGGACGTGTGGGAGCTACGCCAACGGTTCGACTTTCAGTCGGCGGTAGATCGACAATGCCCCTGCCAACCCCGCTCGTACGCGCTTTCATTAGTGCCGTGTTTGATCGAGTCGAGCAAGTGCCTAACATCCTCGTGTCACCGGGCGAGCAGGGTCCAAACCGGTCCTCACGATACCGCACCGCCTACAAAGAGATTCTCGAGGATTTGATTGCTGGACTCGACGCCGAGATCTGTAAGGATGAATCGCTGTCGGTTTCGGCATGGGGATCGTTGCTTGGCGACATTTTGGATGCCCTGGATAACGCTTACGTCTTTCACTTTGATCGTTTGGAAGTCAGCAATGATTGGCTGATCCAGATTCGGTGGTCTGCCAAACACGAAAGATTCCGCGACAACTTGCGCGAATTGATCCGGCGTACGCTCGCTGATGATGCTCTGGATGCGAGCCATCGTTTCGATCGTTGTCGCAAGTACTTGGACTACCTCGCGCGGTCCATTCAAACCAACATGAGCGGTTCGTCCGAGATGAGCCCTCGAGAAGAAGAGGCGTGGACCATTCTAAGTGGTCGGATTCTTGCACAATTGACGCGATCGATTTGGTTCAATCATTCGGCTCTTCAACGCCACATTCACCGACTAAATCGTGCGAAAAGCGGCAAAGGTTCGGCAATAGGATCGTATGGCGGCCTATTGAGGTCGATTTGCATGGCTACTCGAACAATCGACTTGGCAATGACACTGAAAAACAAATTGGACAAAGTGGATTGCTTAACTGCGAAATCAGACGAACGTAATGCATTCGATGCCGAGGCGGACTCGGCCCGTGAATACGTTGCGCATTACTTGCCGCAGGTTGTTACGGACCTTCGTGGGCTCATACCTCAAGAGAGTGGCAGTCGTGAAGACCAAATGTTTGAGAGCGTAGTATCGCGAGCCAAACGAATTGCTCCGGACTTTGAGATCAAGACAGCAGAAGCTGAGCAAATTGAAACTTTTCAGCCAGCTTGATTTTCTCATCACATGGAGTTCGCATCGCCAAGAGCGATTCGAGGGGAATGTCCATAGACACGATGACGGGCTGCCGCGATCCCGATCCGCTATTTCTCGGTTCGGCGAACGGTATCCAATAGAACCAGACTACTGGTTCGTCAGGCATCAATTTTAGGGTAGACGGACTTAAGTTTGTATTTTGCGTCGTCGATTTTCATTCGCCACTCCACGCTGCGCTGCTCGTCCATGCAGATCACCGGCTGGGCCGGATCGCACGGTTTTTCGTAGCTTTCAATCGCATTGTTCATGTGCGCTAAGAATTCGGCGTCGTACTGCAGTGGGATCTCCCTGTAGTCGATGGCTCGATTGGTCATGCGAGTTCTTCTTTGGCGTTTGACGTACCGTCTCATGGCTGATCTTTTCGACCACCTTTAACACGACGACTTTTCAAGCCAACAGACGAAGTATCCACTTGCTGTAACCTACTGGCGGGAACGCAGCCGCATCGCGATGATCTTCGCCTCTTCCTTTCCGTCGAGGAGATTTCTTGCCCCGGCAGTGTACGACTTTCTTCGGACGAGCGTCCGTTCCAAGCCAATCTCAACGATTCGTTGTCTGACATTCTCGACAGTCTATGTGCGACAGTAAAATGCTTCAGCGAATTGAGTGTCCGTCCAAGCTGGGCCGTCGGCATCGGCCTTGAGAAACATTTGGGCTTGACGACCTTTTTTTGGGCGGTTCGCTTGAGTTTGCCGATCACGTCCGTGCAGACCTTGCGTTGCGACTCGGACGACCTAACGATGGACTTCTTCTCGCTCATCACGAAACACTCTGTTGACTGCAGCTGGTTCCGTGAATCAGCGTCGATTTTTCAATTCGACGCAACGCTAATTTTCATGCCTGACGAACCACTACTCTGCTCTAGTTGTTCTCGTTGTATTCATCGATAGGTTTCCACTTGCGGGACGGTGCCTAGCTGTGTGGCGGCGACACTTCGGCATTCACAAGTTGAGCCTTGGCGAACAGAAAGTCGTTTTGAGAAGTCGACACAGCCTCAGCTGCACGGTTCGCGACGTCGTATTCGTCGATCAGCTCACGGATTGCCAATGCTGACTCCTTGGGGTCCAACGTTCGGTCGAGTAGTTCCGCGATAATTAGCTCGGCTTTTCTGCAAATATAAAGATATCGGTTTCCAACATCGCGATGCGTTTCGACTCTCTTTGCGAGCTGCGCAAATGACTGGACTCCTGAAAGTATCGTAGCGAGTGTTGCAAGAAAAACGGCTGGGATTGTCAGCCAATCAGGTGCCGTTTTGGCCAGCAGGCGGAAGTACAGCAAAGCTGAAATGATTCCGCTTGAAATGATCAAGAAGTAACCTAGTAGCTCGCTCAAATGCTGCTTTCGGTCAGCGGCGCGAAAGTGCTTATGCTTCCCGAGTCGACAGTTTTTACAGAGCTCACGTAGCTGTCCCAACTGATTTTGCGGCAAAACCGCTAACGGCGTATCAACAGCCGCAGACGTGTCAGCGCCGGCGCCTTCCCTGCCTTGATTACTAGCCATAACACTGCCCCCTTTCCTTTCCGACAGTAACTACGGATAATTTGGCTGGATTCTTACGGGCATTTGAGGCGATAACTAGGTAGACTACGTTCCCTCGAAACGCTAAAAGCATACTGCCGAGGTGGGATTCGGCAACGAATAAGTTCGCAATTTTGAAGGGATTTCCCCAATCTCGACGTCGTCCAAAAAAAGAACTCGAAGCCCGCAGAACTATCGGATGACTCCAAAATTTACGTGAAAAATTGGTGTGGGTAATGTGCCCTACAAATCAGCCCCCATTTGAAATCCAGTCGTGATAGGTGGATGGTTCAACTTTTCGGGAGGTGGTTAATCCATCATGATTCCACCAAATCTCGGACGGATTGATATCACACAAACAGTTCCCGAGAGAAGCTATAATGAGTGATAGTTTAACCCCCGTTCGGGGCGAGCAGGGTCCAAACCGGTCCTCACGATACCGCACCGCCTACAAAGAGATTCTCGAGGATTTGATTGCTGGACTCGACGCCGAGATCTGTAAGGATGAATCGCTGTCGGTTTCGGCATGGGGATCGTTGCTTGGCGACATTTTGGATGCCCTGGATAACGCTTACGTCTTTCACTTTGATCGTTTGGAAGTCAGCAATGATTGGCTGATCCAGATTCGGTGGTCTGCCAAACACGAAAGATTCCGCGACAACTTGCGCGAATTGATCCGGCGTACGCTCGCTGATGATGCTCTGGATGCGAGCCATCGTTTCGATCGTTGTCGCAAGTACTTGGACTACCTCGCGCGGTCCATTCAAACCAACATGAGCGGTTCGTCCGAGATGAGCCCTCGAGAAGAAGAGGCGTGGACCATTCTAAGTGGTCGGATTCTTGCACAATTGACGCGATCGATTTGGTTCAATCATTCGGCTCTTCAACGCCACATTCACCGACTAAATCGTGCGAAAAGCGGCAAAGGTTCGGCAATAGGATCGTATGGCGGCCTATTGAGGTCGATTTGCATGGCTACTCGAACAATCGACTTGGCAATGACACTGAAAAACAAATTGGACAAAGTGGATTGCTTAACTGCGAAATCAGACGAACGTAATGCATTCGATGCCGAGGCGGACTCGGCCCGTGAATACGTTGCGCATTACTTGCCGCAGGTTGTTACGGACCTTCGTGGGCTCATACCTCAAGAGAGTGGCAGTCGTGAAGACCAAATGTTTGAGAGCGTAGTATCGCGAGCCAAACGAATTGCTCCGGACTTTGAGATCAAGACAGCAGAAGCTGAGCAAATTGAAACTTTTCAGCCAGCTTGATTGAATTGGGAGGACTCGGCAGAATAGGTGCTTTGCAAGCCCGTCTCCCCCGCCGGATGCAGCATGAGTCAGCCCGCAACTATCTCGCCACAGGCGTTGCTGATCGGTGCGTGCCCGAGCGCAGAGTGTCTGCAAGCCTATTTGGACGATTCTGACGAAGCTGCGATCGCATTCTTCGACCGACGAGTTCTCGAATCCGGCTCCATCGAGTATTGCCGGGCGGACCCAGTTCTGAGTAAAGGAAAACGCGAAATTATTCGAACCGCTGCTCAGTGCGTGCAGTTTCTCATTAATGGCGATGTGTGGGCACTTGAGAGAGCCCTACGTTTTGTCGATGTCGTCGTGGTTTCGCTGTCGGCTGCAAAATCATCCAACGGGGTTGAGCATTGTTTAGATGCCAATGCTCTTAAGGCTTGGACCGATAGTTGCGAACAACTTCAGGCCTTGGCGAATTCAGGTGACGACCTAAGATCGGAGTGGGTCACGCTCCGTCGAGCCATAGACCTTGCCAATGAAACTCGCGAACTGAAACTCCCGATCCTTGCCATCTCACTAGATGGATCGCCCGAAGCGGCCGATGAAGAACGTTTGGATCAAAACATTCGTGATGCGTTCGCGCAAATTGAACAGAGCACTGGTAGCAGCTCCGACGAAAACCTGTTCGTTATCAGCGACCGGCCGGGAAGCAAGTTTCTCAAAGACTTTGCTGATAAGTGTCAGGATCGTGACGAGCAACTTGCGAAGCGTCGCTCTATTCGCGCGATCCATCAGTACGTCGGTTGCATCGCGTTCAATGCTTGCCAATCGGACGATCTACTCGACGATCGAGTAGTCGACAACTGGTACCTCCGACGTTACAGCGATGCCACGCGGCTTACGTCCGGCGACTACTGGGAAGGAAACTCGCAAGTTCATCCGCTCCAACGAAGCGTCTACGGACTGCTGCCGGCATTTTGGCAACAACTCGATTTAGATGGCCGTCCGGCAAGCAACCGCCAATTAAACAGCAGGCTCCCTGACGAAAGACCAGAATTTTGGAGTGACTCTGTTACGCTTGACGCGGAATCAGAGAAAATCGCCAGCAAAGGCACTCAAAGCAGTTTTGGTGCTCAAGTATTCTACGAGTTGGTCAGCTCGATCGTCGAATTGATACAGCTTGGACAGCGTGTGCGTGGTCGACTAGCCGTTCCAATCGTTCCAGACTTGACCAACGCCAGTGATGGCGGACCGGACCTCGCTGACTCGATCGTCCAGATCGAATGGGAACCGGTCACCGCTTTGCTTCTGGCAATGAACGAGAGCATTTGGGATTTGCTTCGGTCGCCCAACCCAATTCAGGTCAAGCCACCAGCGATTACGTTAACCGAAGTAGATTCCGCTTTGGTTGCAAAACTAGAGTATTTTCCTCCCCAGCGACGCTTGTTCGAAAGACCAACCGGCGCAGAACTATCAGGCACCCCAAAATCTAAACCAATCGACTGGACCAAGATTCGTGACGTGATGTCATTGCAATCGGAGCTTTATCGAATCATGAGCGTTAAGCTACGAGACGACGGGAAACGATCCATCAAGGTTAGATTCCGAAAATCGTCGAGAGCCGAAAACTCAGCATAGGCGAAGGCCATAAACGCTCCGTAGACATTTCCATTGATCGCGAACTTGGGGCGACCTCATGGCAAAACGCAAAACAGTCAAAAAGTCGACTCATACGTCGACGTCTGGCGATGGAACGTCACCGGGTAAGGCTTCCTCCGTTCAGCAGGAGAAGACGTTTCATGATGAAGCTTGCAGCACCTACATCCTGCCATTGAATGATTTTCGCGACTCTAGCGATGTGTTCCATTCGCGGATTGGACAACGAATCCTGACATCCCTGCGAGGCATGGAATCTGAGCCGTTGATCTACCCCGAAATCACTGCACACGAAGACGTAAAAGTAACCTTGCTGCAAAAAGGTTTCAAAGGGCTCAACGGCTTTCCCTTCCTGATCAATGAAACCGTCGACCGGGAAAACCAGGACGATAAAACGCGGCACGACGCTTTAGCGCAGAACTTGTTCCACGGATTTCCGAGAGAAGATGGCACCCGCTCGCTGTCGGAATTTGTGATTTCGATCACTAGCGACCCGTCGTCACATATCGAGTGCCGCACCTTGTTGATTCTGGGGCCCAAGACCGAAGGTGCCTCTCAAAGAGTCTCGACGACGGAACGACTTCGGCACCTGCTGACCAACGCTGGACGCGGTCCTGTCGTTCAATGCCTCATTCAGTTGCAGCGTTGGGCAGAGCTTGCCGATGACGAGCGGCAGCGAGAGATCAACATGCAGGCGAAGTCGGGAATACTGACCGCCTCACTCGAGTGGTCCTTGGCGATCGCTCAGTTCGTTCGCGACCGTGGCGGATCAAGCCTCCTGCTATGGCAGGATCGGGGTCAAGTAGCCGAACAGGACGTAACAGGCGATCCGGCATCCGACAATGCCCATGATCCGGTGCGCTACTTCACTTTCCACATCGCAACCTATCGAGAGTTGAGCGAAAAGTTGCTTGGCGCTATCACCCTGCGTCGCAAAGCGGGCTTTCAATTCGGTGAACGTCGAGGCGCTCGGGATCGTTCCGGACCAACACCCGCGTGGAACCATTGGGGAGTTCAACCCGATTCCGAAGTCCGGCAATTAATGAGGTTGGAATTTGAGAACAAAGAAAACTACGCGATCTTCGACGGCTTGTGCCGCGAACTAAGTAGCGAAGCGGTCGAGAACAATGAAACGACGCGATTCCATCGCGTAATGCTCAGCGCAGTCCGACTCTGTAAGCGACTGGCCAATCGAACCCTTGAGGGGACTCCGTTTGATTTTACTGTCTTCATTCCGGCGGCGGCTTATCTGCCGGACGGCTCACAGGTTCGAGACGAAGACACAAGAGTTCACCGCGATCGTTGGATCGACGAATGTTGTGAAGCCACGAGTCTTTATCGCGAGCCGAAGGAAGAGCAAAATGGTACGCCCCCCGACCTCAATCCTGTCGCCTCACTTTTGGATGAGTTTATCCATAACGGCGAGGGAGGGAATCCCGTTAGTGAAGGCTCTCGCACAAAGTGTCGCCCTTCCTCGTGGACACCATTTACGTTTGACTTTGAAGACAGTGCCGGAAATCTGGCCGAGTTGAGCCAGTCGCCACAATTGGCATTGTTGCTCGATCCAGAGACCGGATTGTTGACGCATCTGTTGCAAAAGGAATCCGTTTTCAATCTCGATGGTCTTCTTTTTGCGCAGTTGGAAAGCTTCTTTTCTCGCAACGGGCCCCACCACCGCGGCGTGTTCCTTCAGGGCAGCCAAGGTAAAGTCGAGATCCATGCAAAGCTGCGATCAAGCCTGAAAAACGAAGATCGCTTCGTCTTGACTTTCGACGGCTTTCGATGGCTACCAAGGCCGCGAGAAAATCTTCGGTGCCATTTGCAAAAAATCTTGGTGGGCAACGTGGCTGAAATCAAACAACCATCAGTCATAGGTGAAGAACAAGCCCGCGAGGCGCTCACACAACGGTCACAATCGATGCCCGTGTCTCGACGAGTTGAACAAGCGATCACGATTCTGTTGCGAGACCAAAAAAGCAGCCTCTTGCTGTTTCTGCACGACGACGACGCCGAAAACTTCGATAAGCATCTGCTACACAGTGGCGGCGGGGGAGCAGGTGGAGACCTGCAAGTCGAGCCCATGCGAGCCAACGTGAGAATCATCCGTGCTCTTGAACAGCTTAATCCGTTACCGTTGGCTGGCCTGCTGCAAACCGATGGCCTCCATGTGATCCGCAAACGTGCAAACTCTCACTTTTTGACTCATTTCGCTCAGCGCGTCAGCGGCATTCAAAATAGTTCCAGTCCCACCTCGAGCCCGGTAGGCTCCGGATCGAGTATCGCCAAGTTGCTGGCCGATAAGTTTCGTGGCAGCACTGTCATTAAGGTTAGTGCCAGCGGTTCGTTCAAGATCGAACGCAAGAAACGAACCTGAGGATAGGTGCAACTGGCGCCGAAGATTAACCTTAAGATTGGGGCGAGTGTCGGGACGCACACATTTGAAGTTTCTTTGAATCGCTAATAGAGAGTGATAATATATGTTATGGGAAATCAACCGTTTTGCTCGCGGTGCGGTCAACGACGCAAGCTCCGTTAGAGCCGCCACCCTTACAAAATTTTCCGATTCGAACCCCCAAGCCTCGGTTCCGAAGACAAGACAAGCTTTCCTTTTGTCTTGCCTCTCATGGAATTGGAATTTTGCCTCCGGTGAGATAACTTCACCACCCCAGGAGGATCCCAATGACGCGAAAGAAGCGACGTTCGTTCAGTGACACTCAGAAAGCCGACGCGGTCCGCAGGCACTTGAAGGACGGTGTTCCGGTCTCTCAGATTGCCAATGATCTCGATGTCCAGCCAACCATGATTCACAACTGGATCAACACAGCGCTGGCTCAACTTGAGCACCTGTTTGGCTCTCCACGATCAGCCAAGGCCCAGGCTTCCAAGCAGGACGCCATGATCGAGCAGCTGCGAGAGAAGCTCGACTCTAAGAACGAAGTGATCGCCGAGCTGATGGAGGAAAACATCCGCTCAAAAAAAGAAAATGGGGAGCTCTGACCGGTCGCTGGGTTCCCCATGACACGAGAGACCAAATCGTCGATTACATCCAGTACTGGAAGCAGCGGAGCGAGTTGTCGGCCAAGCAACTGCTGGCCTGGCTCGGCTTGGCGGAGAACAAGTTTCAGAACTGGAAGCAACGTTACGGACAAATCAACGAACACAACGGTAAGATTCCACGGGATTGGTGGCTGGAAGATTGGGAACGCAAAGCGATCGTCGACTTCCACGACCGCAATCCACTGGAAGGGTACCGAAGGCTGACGTTCATGATGCTAAATGACGACATTGTCGCGGTAAGTCCTTCGACGGTCTATCGCGTCCTGAAAGCCGCGGGCCGACTGGACCGTCAGTCACCCGGTTCCTCGTCCAAGGGAAATGGCTTCAAGCAGCCGAAAAAACCGCACGCTCATTGGTGTCGATATTTCGTATATCAACGTCGGTGGTACGTTCTACTACTTGATTACATCACACCAGCCGACTGCCTGTGTGGACTGGACGATGAAATTCACGCCGAGCGGGATCGGAAACTTGAAGAAGCTCGCGTTCGACGTCGAGCCAAATCAAATGAAAAATCACTTGCACTGGCGAGTTGATCTGAGAGACTGAGTCAGCTTGGTCGGAGGATAGGGCTCTGGTGAGGACCAACCCGAGCGCCGTGCCAAGTGAAACGTCGAAGGGCGGCGGTGTCGCTTGATGCCGCCCTCTTCCCTTCGATGTTTCCGCAATGCGAAAAACCTTTCTGGCAGGATGCCAGAACTACCGGCACGACGCCGCCATTTTGTTCAACTCGCCAGGCTGCAAATTCCAATTCCCGTTGAACCAAGACAATTCATCGGAGCTCGGTAACATTCGCGACCGAATTTCTACGTCATCGACCAGGTTGTGAAAGAACAAGGTGAAAACGTGTTCAGTGGATCGAGTTCTCGGGAGGGACAAGGATTCAATCTCATCCCATTCGTGTGATAGTATATTCAACGACAAGTACCAAGTCGTTGCCGTTCAAACGGCGTTACGATTTTGTAATCCACTCGCAACATCGATGCCGTTTGGGCAACATCCTCTGGTAAAAAGCCCATTTCCTGTTTCCGGACGCAATCTTTCATAACGGCCTGTGCACAAAACGGGAGCCTACCAGGGTCACCTACGCATCGATGAGCGACATTTTGATACCGAGGCGTACGATGAAAGCGAGGGTCGATCGTTACATTCGCATTTCTGGAATCGTCGCTGCCCCACTTATGATTGCCGCGTTGCTTTTGACTCACACTGGTCTACTGGCGTACGGCGCCTTTATTCATAGCCCGACCTACAATGAACCCGCCAACCTTGCGGCAGGGGTTAGCTACTGGCAATTTCAGCGATTCGATTTGTACCCTGTCAATCCACCGTTGGTAAAGCTAGTAGCAGCCCTACCCGTTCTTATCGTTGGATGCGAGACAGACTGGAATAGTCTGTCACATGAGCCAGGTAATCGAGATGAGATGCAAATTGGCCGAGATTTTTGCAGGGCCAATGGACCCCGTATCCTGTTGCTGTCACGAATCTCGCGATGGATTTGCTTGCCGTTTAGCCTTTTCGGAGCGGTTACTTGCTACTTATGGGGAAGTAGGCTGTACGGAACACGGGCTGGATTGATTTCCATGGCACTCTGGTGCTTTTGCCCGAACGTTATTGCACATGGGCAATTGATCACGTCCGACGTGGCGTCTGCCTCACTTGGCGTTTTTTCATGTTACGCTTTCTGGCATTGGTTGAAAAAGCCGAACTTTCGAACAACATTGATTAGCGGCATTGCCCTCGGCTTTGCTGAGTCTGCAAAGACCACGCTGATCATATTCTATCCGCTTTGGCCAGCAGTATGGTTAGCGTATCGGCTGTCAGAGGTCCACTCCTTTTCGACTGAACGGAGGCGAGAACTCGCTTCCTTGTCGTGCTACAAAGTTGTCAACGCTCCAAGAAAGCAGTCCTCGCCTCCGTTCAGGCATGAAATGAGGTTGAAGGACTGGTCGCGTGAAGCGGCACAATTATTAGTTCGAATGTTGCTCAGTGTCTTTATAGTAAATTTTGTCTACGGTTTTGAGGGAACCTTTACGCCACTAAAGGATTATCAATTCTTCAGCTCAGCCCTCGCCGCTTCCGAAGATTCGTTGCCGAAGCCCGAAAGAGCCTACGTGGCTTCCAGTCAAGAAGCTGCAATAGGATACTTTGATACCTCACTTCGCACTAAGAATCGGTTTAGTGACTCATGGCTTGGGATGATACCTGTTCCGTTTCCTAAGCACTACATCATCGGCATCGATTTGCAGCGCAGGGATTTTGAGGCTTATCACAATCGTTTTTTTCTTGCCGGGCGATGGTCGGAAGAGGGATGGTGGTACTACTATCTTTATGCTGCCGCTGTTAAGGTTCCAATCGGAACGTGGATATTATTCCTTCTTGCATGCTTGACCTTTTTCGTAGGTCATATGCGAAATATTGGAAATCCTTCGTTTGCGGTCGGGAACCAGTTCCACTCCTCGCCATCTCCGATCCGAGACGAAGTATTCTTGCTAACACCTGCGATAGCGATCTTTTCGTTCGTCAGTTCCCAAACGGGCATTAACGAGCATTTTCGATACGTGTTGCCAGTTTTTCCCTTCATCTATATCTGGATTGGACGCGTTTTCGCACAAAATACGATATTTGACGAACGCAACTTCTCTGTGTTTGCGAACTGGAATCAGGATGATCTAAGGTGCTCCAGAGCCGATACTGAAATAAGAATCGCTGTTTCGGCGGGGTGCGATCGACTCGCAAACCATGCTCGGTGCCGCTTGTGGCCCAAAAAATTCAGGCGATTGAGATGCCGTCAAATACTGATATCCGCGGCGTTCGTTGCGGTTGCTCATGCGATCACGAGCAGCCTACTTGTATATCCCCACTGCCTGTCGTATTTCAACAAGCTTGCTGGAGGCCCGAAGAATGGCTCGAAGTATTTATTGCACAGTAACATCGACTGGGGCCAGGATCTGCTTTGTCTCAAGCATTGGCTAGATTCACGAGAAACCACCGGTTCTGTGTATATCAACTGCATTTCCGGATTCGACCCAAATGACATCGGAATTGATTCGGTAAGTATGCCAAAACGTTTCGATTTTCTTGATCAGCAGGGACAGCAGGTTTTGCGTGCTGGCACGTACGCAATTAGTCGGGATCGTCTAGCTCGTTCCATTGATCCTAGAAGCACGATACCATCCGCTGCAATCTTCCTTGGTCAAACTCCTATAGATACAATCGGCTGGTCTATCGATATATTTGTACTCAAAGAACCGCGTCGCTTTTCGCCTATAGATTCTTCAGAGTAATATCGCGTTGATAACGTCCTGATTATTGCGCTCATTTGAGAGCCAGCCCTGGCTCTGGTATTTAATTGATTGCTTACATCACTGCACTTTAGGTGAATTGTCTTAAGGCTGCCTTTGATCATGCCGCCAGGGTGAGCAGCTGTTCGAATCGGCGCCGGATTTTTCTCTCGTCGGTGCCGGTTTGCAGATCGCTCAAAATTGATTCACGTAGCATTTTACGCACAATTCGTCGGCGACGATCCTGGTGCGAGGGCCTTCGATCTTGTGCTGCCTCTCTTGAAATTGGAAATCTGCCTTCGGTGAGATAACTTCACCACCCCAGGAGGATTCCAATGACGCGAAAGAAGCGTAAGCGCACGTGGGAACCATTGTTGGCGCGTGGCGTAGGCTGGTGGGTTTTCACTCTCTCAGCCTGGAGGTCTACATGGCCCGCTCACCAAATCCAGCCGTTCACCAACGGTGGTCACGACTGATTGAACGCTACGAACAGTCTGACCTGACGATCGCTGGTTTTTGCGATCAGAACGGCATCTCCACCGCATCGTTTTACCAGTGGCGACGAAGAATCCGAAATCAAGCCGAATCGCGAGGCGAGTTCCTTGCCGTCGAGGTCACCGACCGAAGTGCGGCTCGCGATGTCAAGGTCCGCTTTCCCTGTGGCACTCAGATCGAACTGAACGCCGGTGATACCGAGAGCTTGCGGCTGGTGGTCGACCGACTCGCCCCGCGCGATGCGGAGGCGAACCCGTGATCGCTCTTCCGACCACCAGCGGAATCTATCTCTACAGCAAACCGGCCGACATGAGAAAGGGGTTTTCGGGACTCGTGTCGCGGGGCGCTTGAAAAGGGACCACCTGTGGGCGCTTGTGGTCCCTTTTGAAATTGGTGGTTCAGGATCGGGCGGAGTCGCCTGATCTATATGTCTTCTTCGGCGGATGAGCCGGGGGGCGCTTTGGTCCCTTTTGAAGTTTTCTCCGCATTCTTGAGACGGTAGCTACGACCGGTAATCTTCATGATTTCGGCGGACTGCAAAAACCTGTCCAGGATCGCACTCGCACTAGGAACGTCGCCGATCAGCTTGCCCCAATCCTCCAGCGGGCGGTTCGTTGTCATCACCGTACTGCGGACCTCGTGGCGACGCATGATGATCTCAAACAGGTATTCGCCGCTGCGTTTGGGAAGCTGCTTCATCCCCATGTCATCGATGATCAGTAAGTCCGGCTTGAGGTAACGCGCCAACACTTTCTCCTCACCACCCATCGCCTCGTCGTGCAAGAAGTCGCGCACCACGTCAAAGATACTGCGGTAGTAAACCACCGCACCAGAGCGTATCACGGCGTGGCCGATCGCTTGAGCCAAGTGGCTCTTGCCCGTTCCGGGTGGACCACACATCAACACGTCCTTGGCGTTGCGAAGGAAGTGACCGCTGGCCAGCTCGAACACCTTCGCTCGGTCGATGCTGCGGTTGAATGAAAAGTCGAAATCTTCTAGCCGACGCACGTCGCGAAAGCTCGCCCGACGAACGCCTCGCTCGATCTTACGATCACCTCGAACGAGCGATTCATCGGCTAACACCAACTCGAGAAATTCCAAATGCGTCAGCTTGCTCGCTGTCGCCTCTTGTAGCCGAACTTCAAGCGTCTCGGCCATCCCGCCGAGTCGGAGTTCGCGCAGGGTTCTTGATAAGTTCTCATTCATTGGTCGTTTCCTCCATGAAACGTTAGGGTCAAGAATTAGGAAGTCAGGCGGCCTTGAACATACTCGTGAACGAAGGCGTCATAGTCCGCCAGCGGCCGGATCAGTTCGTGGTCTTCCAAGAAAGGCATCAGTTCTTGAACCGGACCGGATCGATCAATCAGCCTGCGAATCGTTCGCAGATGGAAGTCACCGTGTCGCCACGCGATCTCGCAGGCTTGTTCGATCTGGTCGCAACGATACTTGTGACTGAGCGCAAGCAACCAACAAAGACCGGCAGGATCTGGTTCGGATTTTAATCGAGAAGATCGTCGTTGAAGTGGTCCCCGATTCGGAACGTCTTGTCGTAACGATTCATTGGTCTGGCGGATTCCAGAGTCAACATGAGACACGTCGCACCGTTGCGACATTCGATGACCTTGAAGACTGCGATGCGCTGTATCGTCGTGCAACTGAACTGTACAACTCGGCTTGTCCTCGCGAGGAACTGGTGGCGATGCTCAACCAAGAAGGCTTCCGCCCGGCGCGCAAGGACCGCTTTACGTTGTCGAGTATCAACGCCTTGATTCGCGTGCTGCGGCGCAAAAGCCTCATCGGCTCGAAACCGTCTGTTGCAAAGCCCCGTTGGCGTTCGAGTGACCTTGCTCGCGAACTCGGGATTAAACCGTCTACGCTAACTGGTTGGCACCGTCGGGGCTGGATTCAATCGTCCAAGCTAGGATACCGAAGGATCTATTGGGCGAATGAAGTCGAACTGAACCGCCTAAAGAAACTCTCAGCGCACCAGCCCAATGGCAGTGCTCCGATGCCACCTTCGTTGACAAATCCCGCAGAAAAAATGTCATAGACGGTAGAAATCAATACCCGCAAACAACGGAAACAAGGAGGGTTCTGTGAACGATTCGTCAAGCAGGTTGCCCTGGGTCGCAAGAACTGGCTTCACCTTGGCAGCCTTGCCTCAGGATACCGGACAGCGACGTTGATGACGATCGTCAGCAGTGCGATCCGCAACGACCTGGATGTAAGAAGTTACTTGGAGGATCTGCTAAACGAGCTACTCTCCGGGAATCGAGACTACGAATCACTTCGACCGGATACTTGGGCGGCGTCTCACCCTGACTCAATCCGCGGCCACCGTCAACAGCAACGGGAGGAGCACAACATCCGCCGCGAACGAGACCGGCTCCGCCGCCGCCTCGCTCGCCTCGAAAAATAGTCGCCGGCACGAATGGTCGCCTTGGGCGCTTACGAGCATTCCACTCGTACATGGTATTCCCCCGTGAACATTGGACGCGAATCCGTAGCAACAACATGCTTGAGCGGATCATGAAGGAGATCCGGCGCAGAACGCGTGTGGTTGGAGCGTTCCCTGACGGGAAGAGTGCGTTGATGCTTGTCGCGGCTAGGCTGCGTCACATCTCCGGCACGAAATGGGGCACACGCCGCTACCTAGACATGGATCACTTACACCAACCCGAGGAGAGTACCGACTAACGACGCGAGAAAATTCCATTCTTTGGCCACGTGGCCAAAGAATGGAATTTCCAGAGTCAGGCTGGAAATCAAATGTGCGCAACTTGACGGCCACTACCCTCGCAAGGGGTTATTGCCGAGGTTGTTGAGGTATTGTCGAAAGTCGTGTTCTTGAGTGATTGAAAAAGGTGGCGCATCCTGTTGGAACTATCACCCTCCAACGGCCCGAAGTGGGCAAAGGAATACGCCATGACCAAGACTAAGACAGACCGAACCGACGTGCCAGTGGACGAACAGGTCGATGCTGAAGTTATTTCCTTCCGCGCCCAGTTCGATCAGCGAAGTCCGCTCGACGAAATCGTCCGAGAAGGAGCCAGGCGAATGCTGCAGTCCGCGATCGATGCCGAAGTGGACGCATTCATTGCCATGCATGCCGATCGCACCGACCAGCGAGGTAGGCGACAGGTCGTCAAGAATGGGAGTTTACCGCAGCGAGAGATTCTCACCGGCGCTGGGGCGATTCCGGTGACACAGGGCCGGGTTCGCGATAACCATCCCGATCCCAGCAAACGGATCACATTCTCCCCGAGCGTACTGCCAGCCTATTTGCGAAAAACGACTGCCATTGAAGAGCTGATCCCGTGGCTTTACCTCAAAGGGATTTCCACAGGTGACTTAAGCGAGGCGTTGCAGTCACTCGTCGGCGAGCGGGCGGCGGGCCTGAGCGCCAACGTCGTCTGCCGACTCAAAGATCAGTGGCGTAGTGAATATGACGACTGGAGCAAACGCGATCTGTCGGAGAAGCAGTACGTTTACATCTGGGCCGACGGTATTCACGCCAAGGTTCGGCTCGAGGACGATGCCAACAAAAAGCAATGTCTCCTCGTGTTAATGGGCGCGACGTCCGATGGGCGAAAGGAACTCATTGCGGTGTTGGACGGTTACCGCGAAAGCGAACAGAGCTGGAGCGAACTGTTGATCGACCTGAAGCGACGTGGGCTGACGATGTCACCAAAGATCGCCGTTGGCGACGGAGCTCTCGGCTTCTGGGCAGCGATCCGCAAAGTATTCCCCGAAACTCGGGAGCAACGCTGCTGGGTTCACAAAACGGCGAACGTGTTAAACAAGATGCCCAGGAGTGTACAGCCTAAAGCCAAGAGCGATCTTCACGAAATCTGGCAAGCGGAGACCAAGGCCGACGCGAATCGGGCTTTCGACATCTTTGTCGAAAAATATGGTGCGAAGTATGCGGCGGCGTGCGAATGCTTGAAGAAAGACCGTGACGTGCTTCTGACGTTCTACGACTTCCCAGCTGAACACTGGAGCCACTTGCGGACGACCAACCCGATCGAGTCGACCTTCGCAACGATTCGCCTTCGCCATCGAAAAACCAAAGGCAGCGGCACACGCCGTGCAAGTTTGACGATGATGTTCAAGCTCGCTCAATCAGCTTCAAAGAAATGGAGACGCCTGAACTGCCACGAGAAGATCACCCTCGTCATCGAAGGACGTTCCTTCAAAGACGGAATCATGCAGGATGAAATCGCCGCCTAACTCAAAATCTCAAAACACAAGATTTGACAATTACTCGAGGTTGTTTTCAGACAGACCACCGATGACTTCCTCACATCGCTAGAGAATCCACTTTCAACTTTGCGTGGTCAGAAGACTAAAACGCTCCTCAGCACCGTATTCCGCCGTGTAAGCGAATCCAAGTTTTTCCCGATGTCAAAATCAAATCCAACCAACATCTTCGACTCTCTGCCGCCCCGTCGACTTTCGACAATAACTCGCGTGGATAATCCCAGTCCGAATAAACGGAAAATGTCGAGTTTGGCACAGAACAAACGTGCGACAATCCCGCTCTCATCCCTTACCTCAGGGCTTTTGTGGCATCTCTCGCAAGTTGTGCGCCAACGATAAAGCAAACAAATGCTAAGGCCGCTGGCAGGCAAAGCGAAAAGGGCGTAACTTTCGACGTACCAAACCCGAAGCAACCGCAGTCAATATCTAGTCCCCTTACAAGTACACTGAGTTGTGCGATGAAGAACGAAACAAATACAACGCCCGATGTGTAGAGCGCGACCTTCTCAACCAATTTCGTTGCTAGACAGACAGCAAGGATCACTTGTAGATAGGGAATCCATA
The DNA here is from genome assembly GCA_963975425.1 of uncultured Pirellulaceae bacterium. Lineage (GTDB taxonomy): Bacteria > Planctomycetota > Planctomycetia > Pirellulales > Pirellulaceae > CAXBGS01. Next base: position 194,090 of record CAXBGS010000012.1, on the reverse strand, counting down.
TACTTATGAATCCAGCGATAGATGTTGGGAAGAGGCGATATGAAGCGACCGCGTGGGTGAATAAGTATGGCTGAATCAGGTGGATCAAACCCGTCCACAGCAAGACGGATGCGATACCAATGGAGAAAAGCCTGCAAGTCTGCCTAATTGCTGAATCCTGCCACCCTTCAACCAGCGGATTCAATTTAGTTCTCATTTCTGCTGGACCACGTGGTGTTGTATTCCAGCCAGCCCTCGTTACAGACTGTAACATTAGTAAAACCGAGAGATTCTAATTTAGCTCCAATTTCGTCATCATAAGGGCAATACGCACTTTGGCAAAACACAACAATAGGCGTATTGCGATCAAGTTTTTGTACGTATTCAGCTATGGCCCAAGTCGATGCCGATACGGGAATGTTAACGGAGCCGGCTATCGAGCCTAAGCGAAAATCACGTGCTCGTCTTGCGTCTACCAACAACATCGATGAAGACTTGGAAGCTCGCTCCGCATCATACAGTGTTCCTGTTTTGCGTATTGCTTTATGAAAGGGTCCCGAAGCGACGCGAACACCTCGACTGTGGTTGGATAAGTCGCCGAATACTGTATTCCCAGATACGCATAGGATCGTCGATGCTGCGAGTAAGCCAGATACGATTCTGGTGTTTGTGGTAAACACTCGACTGAGATAGCGTCTAAAAACTGTGATAAGAAGAAGAACGAGACACGTCGCTCCAAAAAGCAAGGAAATTCTTCCTGACCAGATAATTGCCAAAGGATTAATAGACCCATCGCAAATGTACAGCCCCAACCCACTCCATATGCCAAGAAATTCAGCGGTAGTAAGTTCGTACGCTTCGTCCGGTCCGTCGTAGACGGTCATCACCCCATTAGACTCTGGGACAACCAGCACCCAATGATTAAACCGCGTGCTTGCAGAATCGCGTCGCACGAATGCTAGGAGTGGCTGGCCTACCAGCCATAAATCGAACGAAGAAAGCCGCGCGATCGCCGTTGAATCGCAACCAGCATCTGCTAACAACTGCGAGAGTTCCGCAGGAGTGCTTCCACCACACGCACCGACGTACTTAGTAGCGATAAAATCTTCGGGATCAGCTGCGATACCGGAAGCGCGTAGCGCTGCACACGCCGCGTAGATTCCGCAGAACGGACCCGCAGTGTCCTCCTCCCACGGTGGGCTAGAAGGCAAAACGCCTGAGAAATCACGTAAGGCATTTGGACTCACGACCGAGACTGCAGCCTCAGCAGCGATCGGACCGCCGGAGAACAAGCTGACGAACCCACACAAAACACATCGCAGGCCCCTCAATATGATAAAAGCTTTCGCGGATCGACAAAGCTCTTTACAAAAAGACATAACCTCGGCCCCTCGTGTCAAGCAGCGTAACGCCGAGCGTAGAACAGAAGTAGTGCCAAGACGAATGTTGTGCAACCCATTACCGCAAGACGGGAAAAATGCCCGTTGCCACGCCGGAACTGCGACGGATTTGCTGCTCGATTCACTACGCCAGGGACCGCACGCTCTCCATCCCAGATGTACGGCAGATGATCGGCTTCATCTACGCGAACCTGCTCCCCAACAGGAATACGGATCTTGGTTTGAAAGTCTGATTCGGACAGTTCGGGGTCAAAAACGACCTGCTCAATACTAATCTCTGTTTCCAAACGCTCATCCGCCGACGCAATCAAACGTGTAACGTTCAGCTCACTTGGAAAGTAGCCGCTTTCCGAACTTCCGCTGAACGAACTTATTGCTCCCGTCCATTCAACTTTGGGTACGCTGTCACCAAATACAGACGACACAGTCCCATTAGCAGTTCTATGAAAAGGCAACTTTAACAGCTCGAAAGATTCTGGAAGCCAACCATGAGAAGAATCTACCCGAAGCATCAGCTTCCCTAGGATGCCTTCAGCAACAACTTCGGAGATCCGCCCCATTCTTGAAACACTTACCAAGTCCGCACTATCTAAGTATTTGACGATGGGGAAGTCGCCTAGATTCCAAACCACAATAGCTGCATCATTCAAAGAATGAATTAGAGTTTCCGAGTCAAACTTCTGCGAGCCAGCTATCCGATCGCTGAAAAGCAGCAATCCCAAATTACGGTCGATTTGGTTCGACAAACCATCCGTATCTGTCTGGAAAAACATAACGTCACCATCTCGATAGCTTATTATATCTTGCCAGACACCACTAACCGACCGATCAACAGCCTCGCCGCCGGTAAAGATGATCTTCTTAGACAGCTTTGTGCGTACACCACCCTTTTTGATCTCAATACGCTCTCTCTGACCACGACTACCATCGCTCACTGTCGCAACGGCACTCAAGTGCACGGAATCGAACCTTGCCAACGCTTCTCGGACACGAGAAACGACTCGCTTATCTGTCAATGACTCTGCGGAGTCCACCGGGTCGGCCGCCGTATCCGCCGCTGCAAACGCGGCACCCATCGAGGACACCGAAACCACGATTGCGAAGTAGTGAGCCGAGAGTAAAGGCACGACAACTATCCAGAATATTTGATACGGACGAGCGGAATTTCTCTGCAGCTTGTAGAACACCGGCGCGGCGATTCTATAAATGTGAAAACGCTGGGCGCGCACCTATTCCGATGGCTCACGCTTTGAGAAAACGAACAACCCAAATACCGGAACTGCGATTCATAAACTCCTCTCGCCGACGGCGTGGACGGGCAGCGCCGATAACAAGAGCAGAGCACCGTTACGAAGAGCTTGATCCGCTCCACCAAAACCTACTCTTCTTCAGGGCAATCGGTTTCAACACAGTTAGAAGTGACGGACGCATTCTTCTCGCCCTGGAGGCAATACGGTGAGTTAGAACAAGCAGCATCGCTACCGTCAGAGCAAATCATGGTCAATGTGTCGGTTCCGCACCCTGAACACTTCAGTTTCGTTATGGTGCAAGTGTTACCCGTGGTGCTGCCACACGTCTTCTGGCCATAGCTAGATGCCGAGCAGTCATCCTGATCCCCACCCCTAAACGTGAACGAACTTGCCCCGATTGGCATAGAACAGGCCACTGCGAGTACGATGGAAAGCTGACATATTACTTTTGAGAACATCAATACACCGCCTGAATAGGGGAGAGAAATTCTGGGAGCTACGCGTTACCAACAGGGGTCGATGATATCCCCCAGCGCAGGTTCCGTCAATAGGCTTGATGCCGATTCGATCACGACGCATCACGACAATCATATGGAGCGGTTCTATCTGGTATGTTCTCGATGGGTAAATTGCGCCAGAGTTGCAGCCACCGGCTTTTGGCAAGACCTGCAAGGTGAGCGAATTTGCAACGATTTTTGTCTCTGACGCCTTTGTTTTGCGTGTTGCGTGAGGCATTCCACGGTCGTGCAAGATTGCGAAACAATTGACAGCACCTTTGATTTCGAGCGCAGCGCGAGGATCGCGTTGACAATCGCCTGATTGGATACCAGTTGCTCGCGCGGTGAAACGCAATTAGCTTGACCAACAAGCCAGGACTGGATTTGAGTGTGAAACTGGATCGCTTCAAATGACATATCGGTCACGCCTGAGACGGAGCAGCAATTGTCTGCGAATTCAAATACGACGGCCCTGATTCTTGGATTCATCGATGGAATTTGGAAAAGTCTTGGTACCGCGGATCGTTGCGGCTCGCCAAAGCGAGATCGATTTCGAGCAAGTGAATTAGAATTATTCGTGTGGCAGTGCTCGACCCGCGTGATGGAGTGGCTTACAGTGCATGATGTTGATTAAAGTTGCTGGTCCACTTATCACGCTTGTCAACGATTGCGAGAAACGCCGCCTGCTGGCGATGTTGGCAGTGCTATCGTACCACGGACCTGAACCAACTAATTGACGCACGATGGCGCTGAGATGCATCCGATCGATCCAGCCAGGACTATTTTTGCGTTTTCGAAAAATGAGATTTCGGGGGTGCCTAATGATTCACATTGCGGTGCATTTTGATGTCAATAGGGCCACAGTGTTCCTTTGTCTCGCAACCGTCTTCTTCTATAGCGAAGATCTGATTGCTCAGCAGCGAGTTGACCGACCGGAGGTTTTTCGAATGAAGGATCTTTCGGAGGACGGGTCGCTCGACAAGAAAGAGTTTGCTGCTGGTGCTCTTGGCAAGATGCGCGAAGCGAGCGATCAGCAATTCGATGAGCGTGACCTTGATGGTGACGGCAAGCTTTCGATCAAAGAATTCGAAGAGCGAAGGGGGAAGGATCCTTCGGAGCGACGCGAACAGCATCGGCTATTGTTTGCCAACCAGGATCGGGACGAAAATGGAAACGTGACGCTACAGGAATTTACTGTCGGCCTGAGTGGAACGGAACTCACCTACGAGACCAACTTGTTTCGTGCTCTGGACAAAGACGGCGATGATGTGCTTAACGAAGATGAGTTTACCGATAGAGAGGCGGCGTTGGATACGCCGCAGATACAGTTTCAGAATCTTGACAAAGACCTCAACCAAATCGTCACCCTCAAAGAATTCACCGCAGCCCGCTCGAACGAGGATTGGGTCAACACTCGCACCGAACTTTTTCAGAAGCACGACAAGAATGGCGACGAAGAGTTGACGGTAAGCGAGTTCGCAACCTATGGAGTTCAGCGAGCTAGACAAAAAGCAATCAGTCAGTTGCCCAAGGAGAAAAGACGTTTCGCCAAGCTTGATACCGATCAAGACGGAAAGATCTCGAAACAGGAGTACCTCGAACCGGTAATTGAATCAAAAATGGAGCAAGAGCGGCTTATCTTCCTGGCGAAGGACAAGGATCGCGACCGCCACTTAACGGCGAGCGAGCTTTCGCTCGTTCCTCGGGATGACATTCAGCTCCGGTTCGTATGGCTGGATAACAATGTCGACGGCAAACTAACAATCGAAGAGTTTGTTGGGCCGCAAAAAGGAAAGCCGGCCGAGAAGAACCTTCGCCGAAGTTTCGAGGGCTTTGACGCTGATGCCGATGGGGCTCTGTCGTTGGACGAGTTGACGCAAGTAGATGCAGAGGCGGTCAATCGTAAGCGAATTCAGAGTCTTCCACCCGATGAGCGTGCCTTCGCTAGGCTCGATGTGAACGACGACAAGCGTATATCGATGAAGGAGTTCTTGACATCGAATCCGGCAGAATCGGAACAAAAACGCAAGCAACTTTTCCGCGCGTTTGATGCTAGCGGTGACAATCACCTTGATTTGAACGAATACCTCTCACGCGACTCCGAAACTCCGGCAATTGTGTTTGCGAGGCGGGACCAAAGCGGGGACGGTCGCCTTGATGAGGAGGAATTCATTGGAAACGCCAGGTCCGCAGAAGTCCGCCAGAGTCGATCTGAGAACTTCAAGCAACACGACCAAAATCAAGATGGAATCTTGACCGCTGAAGAATTTTCAGGAGCACTGCGATCGGAGCTTGCCGGCAACCGCAGTCGCTGGCTTGCAGGTGTCGCGGCGTCGCCCATGAATTGGCTTACGCTGGTGATTGTCCTCTTTGATCTAGTACTTGTCGCATGGATCGGACGTGCGATGTACCGGCGCTGGTTCGGCGAGACACAAGTGAAGACAGGGACGAGCGAGTAGTTTGTATGCGTGGTGGCTTGAACGGCGGCATTTCGCGGATTGACGTTTTGCTTTTCATTGGCGTCACGCTGATCGGCTTCTCGCTGTTATTGCCACAACTCCAGGCGTACCGGGAAAACGCAAGGGCTCGGAGCTGCGGTAACAATCTAGCCCGCATTGGTATCGCTTTGAATAGCTACCATGACTCACATCTTGGATTCCCGCCTGGATATTTTCCCGCCGACTACACAACGCTCTCCGATGGCACCTCTCGATGGCGATCGAACGAGCCGTCCTATTCCTGGGCCGCGTTCTTGCTGCCATTTTTGGACTTCGGCGAGCTTTACGCAGATTTGCGCGTCGATGACGCGGGATTGTCTAACATTCTCTCAGATCGAAGTCGGTGGTCGTTGGTTGAGCAAAAACTTCCCGTGTTCAGCTGCCCGAGCGACCGTTCTGGGGAAACGATGGCTTCGTCACCCTTGCGACCCACATTCAGAGTGATCGACCGACGACTCGATCGAGGAAGCGATTCGCCATCGGGCGGTAGCTCGTCTTATGTAGGTAGCGGCGGGTATTTCGAATTGAACCATCCTCTCTATTCGGTGTCGAACAGGACACCTCAAGCGATGCTGAGGACTAAGACAGGCGAGAACAATGGGTTGTTCTACGTTGCTAGCCATGTTCACAGGCGACAAATTGTCGACGGCTTATCCAGCACGATCGCAATTGGAGAAAGAGCATGGTTTCAGGGTGGCGCATCGTGGGTTGGGATTGGCAACGTCCGAGGTGTTGCTTCTGGAGACACGGGTACATGCCTGGGACGCGTCTATTGGAAAATCAACGAGATTCCCACTTCAACCATTCAACTTGCGTCTGAACAAATCCCCGTGTTCGTCACACCGGAGAACAATCTAACGGTGCCTCCAGGTCAATCATCGCGCAATGGCTTTGGCAGCTACCATCCGAACGGTGCGAATTTCCTGCTGGCCGACGGATCTGTTCGATTTGTTGGTAACGGGATCGACTTCGTGAATACCATATCGATGACCGGCGCCGACCCATCAGAACCAATTCCCGACATCGAAAACCTGGGCGTGTTTCAACGCCTGGGGATTCGAAACGATAGTTTTCAAGCTGAACCACTAGACTCGACGATTGGTCGACGCGTCGACAATAGGGCCGGTTTAGCCAAGGTGCGACTTGAACGCAAAGGTACGTCGAAATGAAGCGTACCACGGTCATCGTCATTCTTACGGTTTTAGCTACGAGCCTTACTGCGAATTTGTGGCTTGTGATCGAACCCGCCTTCGCAAAATGGCGAGACGCAAAATCCACATTGCGTCACGGTTTTGTGCCAAGAGTCCTGTTTCGCGAAAACGGTGAGCGAAGGCGGTATATGGTGTTTGTTCCACACACATCCGCCGAATCTGAGAGAAATGGCAACCCGGTTCTACTTTTCTTGAATGGAGTCGGTGAGAATGGAGACGACGGAACTAATCAGATTTCGAACAACTTCGGACGTCAGATCTGGGAAATGAAAGCCAGCTTCCCATTTCTTTGCGTGATGCCGCAGTGTAGTCTCGACGGCTCCTGGCAGGCAGATAGCAATGACACTCGAGTCGCCCTGCAAATCCTTGATCAGGTCACCGAAGACTACAGGGTTGATCAGGATAAGATCTACGTCACCGGCGTTTCTGCTGGAGGCACTGGAGCCTTAGAATTGGCTGCCGCATACCCTGAAAGGTTCGCCGCTGTTGTACCCATCGCAGCGAGCCTCGGCGGCTCGCTGATTGAAAAAACTGCCGATGCATTATCCGTAAACAGCATTGCGCTGTGGTCATTCTACAATGGAGGTGACAAAGAGAGGGTCGTCAACTCAAACCGAGTGCTGCGTAGACGCCTGGTATCCCGTGGTCTTGATGCAACCTGTACGGAATACGCCCAAGGATCTCACGACGCTTGGAATTTTTCCTTTCGCGATCCGGCGATGTATCAATGGCTCTTGCGTCAAAGGAAGTCACCAAAAGACAAGAGATCGCGTTTCACGAATCTGATCGATCCTGAGTTGGAGCACTGGAAGCAATTTGGTGAGGCTGATTGGCAAGTCACGGAAGAGAAAGTGGCAGGCGAGGATTTGATCCTGAAGTGTGATGAATCCAAAGGAGGTCGGGACTCTCTACTCGCTTGCAATCGAACGACTGCTCAGTTCGAGTTGCGATTTGACTTTCGTTGCGCCAGCCGAAACCACATTGAACTCGCTTTACGCGACGGTCATTCACATGACCAAGTTGCCCAGCATCGACTTGTGATTCGGGATGCGATTGTCGGAGAATCCGCACTCTATTCATCTAGCGGGGAACTTCTAGTTGTGGGCGACCTCGCCGCGCAGGCAACGCTCAGGCCAAACAACTGGAACCACGTTCAGCTACTGGTTGATCGTGGGAAATTCCTGGTTCGCATCAACGGGTGGAATTTATTGTCGACCACCGACGAATACGACTGGATTGGATTCGGGCTTGTCGGAAGACTCGAAAGTCGCCCGCAATTCCGAGGCATTCTCTACCGGGAAGCCGGCAACGGTGTTTCCAAAGCAACGGATGCGAGTGACTAGTGCGAATTCTGATCTTTGCATGCACCGTGATTTCCATCCAGTCCTTTGTTAACTCAGAGGATTTAAGTGAGTTGTTACCAACGAGTGTCAAAGACGTGGTTGAGAAGTGGACCGAGTCGGCATCTCGTTTGAGTGAACTCAAGCTCTCCTGGACTTTAAGCCCTGATCCGATCGCTAGGTTTTCCCGCTATCGAACAACTTGGTTGTCTCCCAATCAGGAAACGAAAATACGAAACGACAGCATGTCGACCTTGGAGCTTCAGGCCAACAGCTTTTTGTATCGATCTGAAAGATGGGCCGTTGGGAATCACTGTCGGGATCGAATCAGCAACGACGCGGAAGCCCGACCGGTGGTCCAGTATTCGCCTCTGGTACAACGAATGGGCTCCGCACCGGTGGAAGGTGATTTCCTATACGCGCACAGCATGGGCTATCTAAGACCGGAGTTGGAGTTCCGGCCAACCCAAGAGTTTTCGCGAGCACTCGATGGCTCGAAAATTGTGGATCGTTGGTACGGCGACGACAATCTTTTTGACCGCATCACGATTCGTTCTAGGTTTATACCAGGTTCCCTGGTTTGGACTCGGTTAGTCGCCGAACGTGATGTCGCTGACCAGGTAAACAGTCTTGAGTTGCAAGCTGCTCTCCTCGCTTTGCGCCGAATAGATTCTGTGACCATCGGGCTGGATCGGAACTCGCTCTCGCTACTACCTGAGAAACAAGCCGTTCACGGCCATGAATGCCTCGTAATCGAAGAACGTGCTACGAACTCCGAGCATCAGCGGCGTTTCTGGATCGATCCGTTATCCGAGTTCGTGGTGCGCAGATTCATGGGAATCGTACGAATGCCAAGCCGACAGGAGTTGACTGTTTATGGGCAACCAACTCCTTCACGATTTGGAAACGTCCTCATCGACATTTTCTACGAGAGTGACGAGCGATTCGGACTCGTTCCATCGGGCTGGACGGTGGTGTCGCAAGAAACGGCCGAACGCCCTGTACAGGCATTTTCGCACTCATCGGTCATGAAGATAGAAAATTTGCCGACTGAATTCGAAAAACGGATTGATTCTGCGACTCGCATTGATGTGCCAGGCGCATGGGTAATCGATGACGTTAAGGATTCCCAGTGGATCGTACGCTCCGATCTGAGTCGACGCGAAATTACGTCTGGAGAAGTACAGCAAGGCTTGACCTACGATCGACTTGCCTCATCAGCGTCGGGCGAAGCTACGTTTGAAGTGACTGTCGACGACCGAGTTCGCAACTACCAGATAGGGATTCTTGCTGCCGGGGTCGTTTGCGTTTGCCTCTGGATTTGTCTCTTCCTCCGCCGATGTCTAAGTCTGCGCGTGGACACCTGCCGACCCGTAAGCGAGCAATGAGTCCATCGGCCTCGACAAAACCATGGTTCACGCGATTGCCGTTATGGGTAAGGCTCGTCGGCATCTGGATTGCGGCAAACACTGCTCTTTGGTTTGGACCGCAAGCCTACTCTCTATTCCGCAAGACACTCAGCGAACGCAGGCTCGACCGAGCGATGGACCAATTTACGGTTCACGAATTTCCGTGCCAACCAAACTCAGCGAGCGCACCTCAGCTTAAGTACCTGTTGCATTCGCCAGATTTATCGGATGAACCTTATCTTCCACTATTGCTCTGCCTTCATGGGTCGGGCGAACGTGGCAACAATCCTCGTCGTCTGATGAGCTTTATTGGGACTGATTTTGTGGACGAGACGTTCCAGGAGCATCACCCCTGTTACGTCGTCGTTCCCCAGTGTCCGCCTGGGATGCAATGGTACAGTGAATCACCGTTTGATATGCAGGACACCCTCGCGACATTGCTTACCGAACTAAAGCTGACTCAGGCAATCGACGCATCTCGAATCTATCTGGTAGGGTTCTCGATGGGCGGCTTCGGCTGTTGGCACTTTGGAGCTCACAGCAATGAAGAATTTGCGGCGCTGCTTCCGGTGGCAGGAGGTGGCAAACTAGACACGGCGGCCCAACTCGCGAGTGTTCCCATTTGGGCAGTGCACGGTAGCGTAGACACTGTGGTCGCTCCATCTCGCAGCCAGGAAATGTTCGATGCCGTCAATTCCGCTGGCGGAAACGCCAAACTATCAATTCTCGAAGGCGTCGGACACAGAAGTTGGGACAACGTGCGGACCACGCCGAACAAGTATATTGAGTGGTTGTTTCAGCAGTCAAAGTCCGCCAGCGACTCGGGGTAAGTGATGGTGTACAAGGAAAGATTTGTCGTTACTAAATTCCAGCCGACAGCGCTTATCGCACGCACACTCGGTCGCGGCTTTACACTTATCGAAGTACTGGTCGTTATCGGAATCATCGGAATCGTTGCTTCGCTGTTACTTCCCGCGATCGGCGCTGCTCGCGAGGCAATGAGACGTGCAAAGTGTCAGAACAACTTGAAGCAGCTTTCGCTTGGAATCCATAACTATCACGCGGCCCATCGCTCCCTGCCGCCAGCAGTCGTGATGACGCGACCCGACGCGGCCATTCCAGTTTGCACGTCCAGTACAATTCTCAAGGCGGCGAATGTTGCTTATGAGGCTAGCCTTGGAAGCGGTCATCACGGTACGAGTTGGATTGTTCAAGTTCTGCCGTTTGTCGAAGGTAATTCCCTGTTCGAGTCTTGGAACTTCAACACGAGTGTCAAGGGAAATCGAAAGCTAGCCGAACTCGATTTGCCGCTACTTTACTGCCCATCGCGGCGGGGAACGGTCACGAATCCCGCGATCATGTTTGAACAATGGATCAGTGGCGGAAATGATTATGGTGGTTGCCTCGGAGCGTGTAACGGCTACCACAACTGCGGCTCGCATGAGTTCTGGCAGACTGACTACGACAATCGGACGCTTGCAGAGTGCAAAGGAATGTTTCACGCCGTCAACCGAGGTGTCAGATTTGCTGAGGTACTCGACGGCCTTTCTCACACCGTCATGTTGGGCGAGCTACAACGGATGGATGACGGACTGCACCAAACGACAAGTCACGATGGCTGGGCTATCGGTGGCGCTTCCACGCATTTTTCAACATGTAGCGATGGATGCTTCACACCGAACAAAGCCCACTTCGAGGCGCCCGGAAGCGAACACTTTGGAGGACTCAACATTGCTCTCGCAGACGGAAGCGTCCGTTTCGTCACCGATTCGATCTCTGTGGAACTACTCAAGGCCTTAGGTGGAATTGCCGAGGGATCAGACGAGCAATTTACTGAATAGCCAGGCGATTCTGCTCTGCTTGTATTGCCATTTCTTCGAGGTCGCCAATTACCACAAGCAATACGGAAGGCCGATGGAGAATTGGCGAGAGAACTTGCCGAACCTAATCCACGATATTCAGTACGAAGCGTTGATCAAAAAACCAGGCCGATGAAAGTAAACGACAGGTTAAATGCTGTGGCCGCAACTGGGAAGAAGAATGCTCGGCTTCGTAAATTCGGATCGAGCCATGAACTCTCAAGTAAATTGCAGGTTCGCTGGCCGATCTGCCAGGCATCTTTAGACGCTTGTCGAAGATACGAACGACATTTAGGCGATCTGTAGCAGGCATTGCATCACGACGATCGTTACCACCGGCGTCTATCGCCGAAGGTGCGGAAGCGCTCAAATCCAGTTTTAGGTCTCAATCCCCAAGTCCAAGAGTTCGAATCAAGGAAACACTCAAGGCTTGTGAAACGCGTCTACCTCGACGACGGACTGAATTTGGTTTCGAAGAAACTCGGAGATCGGCTGTCCGAGCGTGAAGCAATGGATACGCAATCGCCTGTGCAGCTCCGGATCAAGATCGAAGGTCAGCCGAACGGGCTTGATTCGTTTGTCAGCCGGAGAGGACGGCTCGTCCAATCCCACCCATCGATCGGCTCCCTCGGCTTCCTTCGCTTCGGCCGGGCGCGTGCTCAGTTGAATTCGTTTGCTCATTTCAGCCTCCTCAGTTCGTTGACAAATCGCTTGACTTCCTGCGCCGCTTTGGACAACCGTTTGTCCAGTACCGTCGACCCGCTCGCCGCCGTCTCAGCGAACCCGACGCGCTGTCCAAGCTCCGCCTTGAGCAGAGGCGTATCCAAACCCTTCATCGCGTGTCGAACATCGCGGCCGATGGCCGTGTTCGCGATCTTGCGGTTGACGACCAGGCAGGTGCGGACCGAGGGACGGTACACCTGCGCCTCGCGGACCAGATCGAGTGTCTTGGTCGCTTCCCAAACATCCAGCGGCGAAGGTTGCAGCGGAATGACCACCACGTCGCTGGCCAAAATGATGGATTTGGCGATGTCGGCGGCCCGCGGAGGCGCATCGATGACCACGTCATCGTAGTCCGCCGCGATCGACTCGATCTCTTTGTGCAGTGTGGCCTTGGGCATTCCGATCACCGAAAACGTCGCCTTCTCGCGACCGTTTGACCATGACAGGGCACTGCCCTGCGGATCGGCATCGACGAGCAGCACCCGGCGGCGCCGCCGAGACAATTCGTCAGCGGTGTGAATGGAAAGCGTTGTTTTCCCGACACCGCCTTTTTGAGAAAGAAAAGCATAGATCATGGTTCACCGTGCTGCCGCAAGTGCGGCGTCACGGATCAGCGTACGCGCCGGCTGAAATCAGCGCAAGCCAATACGCGAACTTATCCACAGCTGATCGACTTACTCCGATCGTCCGCCCCTACTCCCGTTCGCACTCGTTCCGAATTTTGGCAATAGGAATACAAAGATGGTACAAGCCCCCTACTCCCGATGAGTCGAAATCACTGGCAACCCGCAGTGCACGCTAATGTGCCGTGATCAGCAGGAAACCAACGGGCACCAACACACCGGGCAGAAACGCGTGAACCTCGCAACAACGCCGCCGGCCCGCGAACCTCGCCCTCCCTGCCCTACGATGGCATCCAAGCGGTTGTGACTCGCAGCGCGGTGATCAAAGATGACTCCAAATTTCGGCGCGGACGCCTGGCAAATCGCTGCCTAATTGTTTTCAACAAGCTTTCCTTGGCAACCAAGTGGTTCAGCAATTCTCACCGGTGTCGGCCGCCGGAGCACTGCAGGTCGACCTTTAATTCGCTGGAAATGACTGCGCGCACCTTTTCTTTCCCCACGCTGAACTGGGCAGGGACAGTTTGAGATCAACAACCTGGCATTGGACTGGGCAGCCTTAAGGATATTGGAAGCGTTGACAAGCAGATCTGGCAATCCGACCGATAAAGCTAAGGCGGATTCTAACGATTAAGCCGATACAAGTGTGTGGGCGTGGCTTTTGTGGCGGTGCAACAACTCACCTTTAGCCCAAATGACTGGTAAGCTAGTGAATGACGAAAACCATTGAAACTACAGTGATTTCCAGGAAAGTCATGTCAATCAAGCCGGATCTCGAAGGGGCCTCGATCGTTGTCATTGGCAACTTCAACCCGGCCATTTTTCATCCGCTGTGGTTCAAGGTGAACGGGCTGCTGGTGGGCGCCGAAGCCGAAACCGCTGAACTTGACGTAGTCAGCAGTGAGATCACGAGTTTCACGACGAAATGGTGTCGAGTGCAGGTTTTGACCGAGCGGTTTAGCGTAGACGCATCCAGTTAGTGTTCCGTGTTTAGACGAAGCGTTGACGCTTAAGGTGCATGCCTTCGGGATGATTACGCAATTGGTCAAATTCGCCTTCGGTGCGGCCAGCGTCGTCAATCGTGTTTTTCCCATCGCCAACATCGACGTGCCGTTGAGGCTCAAGCCGAGGATGGAGCCTTGGAGTGATGGCAGCAACTATTGGCCCAAGCAGTTTCTCAAGCGCATCTACCTTCCGACGCTCGGTTGGTTTTCGATCGAGTCCGGTGTTCGTGGCCCAGGTTTCCAGCGCACGCCGCCGACGGCGATCGACGCTTACAGTCGAGGCCAGTTACTGGCGTTTCTGGTTGAGTACGGAATCGCGGGAACTTTTATTCAGCCGGTCGTTCGAGATGGCAAACAAGCCTTCGTGATGGACCTAACGTTCTTTGAGAAATACGAGACCAAGTCTGATTATGAACCCTATGGCGGCAAGGCATACTTCGAGATCGACGACGCGAATCGTTGCTTAGAGCTGACAGCTGTCCAGGCTCCACAGTCGGATGTCGAGCTGGCCGTTGATCCATCGGATGCCAGGTTCCGACACGCCGAAGACATGATCTTGGCCACTGTCTATTTTCATGTCGTCAGCGGCAAGCATCTCGTTGAAATCCACATGGGATTGAATCTGGTCGAAATCGCTCTGTTCAATTCATTCGATGCTAAAAAACAGTGGTTTCATTCGGTGCGACTGGCCTTGTACCCGCATCTGTTTGCTCACGAATTGGCCGAAGAACTAACGACGCAGAACCTGCTGGAGGACAAGGCGGTGTTCCCTCAGATATTCGCGACGACCAACGCGTCCTTGATGCGGCATTTGAATGATCGGTTTGGCGAGTACGAGTTGGCCAATGACGAAGACTTCGATCATCGTGAGAATGTACTGCTAACTAATCGAGAAGGCCAATCCTTGGAAGAAGTCCTGCCAAGATCAAGCCTCGTTTGGGAGAAGCGATACGCCGCGATCTGGCTGGAATATGCAACGACTTTGGTGAAAGCCGTCTATGCCAGTGACGCTGATGTCGCGACCGACGAGTGCGTGCAGGTGTTGTTCGCCAATCTTGCGGCGACCTATGTGCAGCCGCTTCCTGATCGGTTTGACAAACTGGAAAGGCGGGCGGGTCTGGCAAGATTCATCGCCGACATGATGCATCACTTAATCATTCGACACGAAGTCTACGGAACTTCCGGCGTTCGTCTAGCGCTCGATCCACGAATCAACAAGGTGCAAGTTCCCAAGGACGGCGGCGCTTATGGCGTCGACGAATGGCGTTCACTCGCCTGCGTCGCGATGGCGACTTCACGAGTGCGGTACACGAAGCTGATGACCGATTTTACGAACACCTTTGAAGACCTGCAGGATGCAGAAGTGCGACGAAAATTTATCGACGCCCACAACCAAATGAAGTCACAGCTTGAATCGCTCGAATCCGAATTCTCCGATGATGGCGTCGAAAACTACAACACTCTGCGCCTGCTGCCGAGTGAGCTCGACATCGGAGCGGGCTACTGAACGCGGAACTGGTTTGCTTTAAACGCATAGCAAAAAATTTCGTTCACCTTCGGTTCCCATCGACTTCCGTAGCCTGCATTGGGTTTCGAGTCTCTACTTGGTCCCGCTTGAAATGCACTTCGCAGGGGACATTGGATCGTGAACAACATTCTAACGGGCGCATGGGTCTATCGCAGCTTTCACAATGTGCAGGAGTCGGTAGAACCCTCCAAGCCACTCGATGAGCACCTGCTGTTCGGGCAAGGGGAGTTGGTTTTCGATCCGGTGGTTGGGCACGACGACGTACAGGGCCATCCGCTGCCGGCAAACAGGTCTTGTTGGCGGTAAAACGGCAAGTGATAAAAATACTTCCAGGCCACCACTTCCACTGCGACCGAGGCGTCAAAGCGGTCACCCTCGACCAGTCCGGTGGGACGATCGGCACTGGCGATGCCTTGGGTCTTGTCGGTCGGATGAACATACTTGGCGTACTTGCTCAAACGCACTCGAAGCTCAGGCCGAATCCACTCGAGCGTTTCGACTTCGTCATAGCCGATGAACTGCAAGCCCTCTCGTTGATTTTCTGGAAGGTCGATGATCCGCTCGATGCGTGGCAGGTGCTCGGGGAACTTGCGATCGTCTTGGCGAGGACGATTCGGTTTTCGGTTCTTCTTGTCTTGCTCGGCGGCCTCGACCACTTGTTCGGCTTCGCGGACCGCTTCTTCCAAGGCGCTGACCACTTCGGGTGTGGCTTCTTCGCCGAGGTCAAGATAGAGCTGGCCTTCACCGTCGGTACGGCGTTCACTCTTGCGCCCGAAGAGTTGCTGAAGTAGCTTTTCGACTTTCAGCGTCAGCTCGCTGTTCTTCTCTTGGAGCTTGTCGTTGTTGGCTTTGAGCTGAAGGACCGAGTGGGCCTGCTCTTGGGTGAGTTTGTCTTTGAGTGACAA
Organism: uncultured Pirellulaceae bacterium; assembly: GCA_963975425.1. Taxonomy (GTDB): domain Bacteria; phylum Planctomycetota; class Planctomycetia; order Pirellulales; family Pirellulaceae; genus CAXBGS01. The sequence goes on along the minus strand of CAXBGS010000012.1, from coordinate 177,867 downwards.
CTCGGTGGCTTGCTTGTCGACTTGCGACTGCAACGTTGCGATCAGCCGATGGCAAGCTTCGAGGTCGTCGGGAAGCCCGTCGCCAGAGAATTCCTTCGCATCCATGATGCGTGATTGTACGCATCATGGATGAAAAGTGTTTGATGTTTTTAAGCGACTTTCATTCGCTTTCTTCTTTTCTTTGCCGAGCTGAGCGAAACACCGGCGATCCACATCGCAAGCTCGACCGAATCGATGGTGATGTGCGATTGATCACGTTGTGGTTTTGGCAACTCGACGGTTCCCCGTTCAAGCCTCCTGTACCACAAGGTCAATCCGCCGGTCTCCCACCACAGAGCTTTGATACGGTCTCGCTTTCGATTGACGAACAGGAACAACGAGCCATCGGTGACGCTCCGGCCGAGCGAACCAGTGACGATGCCGGTCAATCCGTCAAAGCCTTTGCGAAAGTCGACCGGCTCGGTGCAAAGGTAGATCGGCGTACCATCGGGTAGTCCGATCATGGTTGAACCTGTCCCAATGGTGCCGGTTGGTTCTCGGTGGGCACTTCGACGCGGATTCGGATGCCGCCTGGCAATTCGATGGTCGCCTTGGCGTGGGTTGCCGGCGTGCGATGTTGCTCGGGCTTTGCCTGAAACGCGACCGGCATGAACCTAGCGGTTGTGAGAGCGTTTTGGGTTTGGGGCGATTGCAGCTTCCGCTTCCAACTATAGAACGAGGGCTGGGAAACACCTTCGTCCGCACAGAACTGAGCGACGGTCATCTGTGCCTGCTGGAATCGTCGCAAACGCTCCGCCCAGAGCTTGGCGGTTTCGGATCGGGTCATGGGTTTTCTCCATACGGGAAACAAGTCAAAACCCACGAACCTAAACCACGCGCCTACAACGGTTCTGGTGTACGGTTACGATTCCGCAGGTCTCGGCAACGTAACGAACCAGTGACTCGCTGCAATGTGTTGTCAGGTTATCCGCGATGATTCGGTAACTTGCATTCGGATCCTGGAGGATGAGGTTCTCCAAGTTCTCGAGATAGTCGATTTCGGTACGGGTTTGGCGAATCATCGGACAAAGGACTTGACCTGTTGCAACATCAAAGTTGCCGAACAAGCAGAGCGTTCCATGGCGGGTGTATTCGTATTCACGCATGGCAGGCATTCCCGGGCAAACGGGATGGTCCGGCGCGATCCGCTGCAGTGCTTGAATCCCGGTTTGCTCGTCGATGCAAATCGTGTGAATGCCGTGCCGCTCATAGGCTTCGATCGCCTCTGCATAAGCTTGACAAACAGATGCGACGCGTTGGTCGTAGAGAGGATCGGCTTTGTCTTTGCTTGTCAGCCAGTACTTGTTCTTGTGGGGCCTGATCTTGGCACGCCGCAGAAGTTTGTTAATCCAGCGACCACTGATCGACTCGAGGACCTTCTCCGTCATCAAGTGCAGACGGAGCTCGCTTCCGCTCCATCTGGCAATCGGTCGTTTGTTTTTTTGGGATCTTCACAGGCCGTCTTGAAGACCGCGGCCTGTTGTTCCGCAGTCATGCGTGGTGGACGTCCACTCCGTTTGCGGTCGGATAACAGCGTTATAATCTCGGCTTCAAGGACATGTCTCTCTTGGCTGCACTCGATATCGATCAACCGCTCCCAGTTGTCACGCCACCTTCGACGCCAACGGCCGACGGCATCGTGCTGCAAACCAAGCCGATCCTCGATCTCTTCGTTGTTGTGGCCGTCGAACGCGAGAAGAATGATCTTGCTGCGTTGGGCGAGCGCAACGCTTGCCGACCTGGATTTTGCAAATGTCTGAAGAATCGCCTGCTGTTTTTCGGTCACAATGACCTTTGCTGCCTTCCCTGGCATCGCTTATCCTCCGGTGAAGTTGGTGAGAGTGAACAGCTTGCTCAACTCACCGATTCCAAGCAATACCAATTGGTTCCTGCGGCACTAGTTGTGGATCAGCGTCGGCTGGACCTGCATCTGATCAGCGATTTGGGAGACGGGAATCTTGTCGACCAGGTGTTTGCGAACGGCGGCCGCCTTGTCAGCAGCCGAGAAAGAGCGTCGTTTTCGTGTCATGGTAAATCCTCCAATGGTGAAAATAACTCACCGAAGGTAGATTTCCAATTTCAAGAGAGGCAGCACACGCTGAGTTCACATCAAGTTCGTCTCACAATTCCCAGTCATGAAATACACTGGGAGAGAGGACGCTTGATGTCTCTATCCGCCATTCAGAAGTTTCTCGGCTCTTCTGGCTTTCATATGACTTGCCACATCCCACAACGTCTTGTACACGGCAATCTGACTCTTGAATCGAGTTGCAAAGGGGACGCTTGGCACCACTGCAGAGCCGCCATTCTTGTAGTAAGGCTGGGAGTTTTTCGCCCCAATCACGGAGCGGTCTTGGCCGTATTGACAACGCAAGTATTCGTACAGCAAGACGGAAATGGTATCCAAGGCATCGAGCGGTCGACCAGATGCGCCAATAGCGAATTCCTTTCGGCTGAAAAAACGTCCGTCTCGAATAGCGTTGGACACCTCGCTATGCAGCTTAACACGCTGCTCGGTATAGCCACCTTGCTCAAACTGTTCCACAGGTGCTCTTGCGAGACTAACTGCGTCCAATGCGGTATCCAGGAATAACTCCGCAAGGTACGAATCATGCTTGTAACGCTCAACAAAGAACTCACTTGTTCGTCGATCGCTGAGGCTTTCTTCTGGGAAGATACTGGTATTGCTTGGAAGCAACGCGGTCAACGCCCAGCGTGTAAAACTGGCAAATCTGCATAGCATCAAATGTACAATCTCGTCATTTGCAAGTCCGTTGCGAAACCGCCTTGGAGATTTGCATCTCAATCGCAAATCATCGCCGCCACTTGACCGAAATTCTACGGCATTGCATACCATAAAAATCTGGTATAGCTTCTCCAATATCTCATCACCACGGACCCGTTTCCTTTCCTTTGTTTGGCTCAACTTTCGCAAAGTGGCGACCCAGTATCTGCAGTAAAGGTTGGTGTCGGAGCCAAATACGAGGGCATGGACGAGCAACTCAGCGTAAATTTCCATGGATCGGTGATAGCACTCGTGACTAAAAGGACGCGCGTCCTCCAGCTTCGAGTCAACTTCCGCGAATTTGCGTTGAAAGAAATCAGCAAACTCCACCTCGTCTGCTGCAAATTGAGCTTCGAAGATTGCGTGACCAACCTCATGGAAAAACACCAACACTCGCTCAGGGTTTAGCAAGTGTTCTAAGTCCAATCGAACGTTTAGCAGAAGATGGCTGGATCTTCGGTTCGCTTCTTTTCCGGAGAACCGCTTAGCATTCATGCTTTCGATCGGTTGCTGGAAAGCGGTAGAGCAAATTCCACCGAAGCGTTCTGGATTCGCTTCGTTTACATCGCAGTAGGCTCTTCGGTAAAGGCCAAGTGAAGATTTCATCACAGCATCAAACGCGCCCATGAATTTGGTCAGCCCTCCTCGGAGATGAAGGTGCTTTTCGTGGAGCGTACGAGAGGCGGTGGCGATGGACACTCGGTCGCTCAAGCTTGACTGAAGTGCCTCTGCATATCGCTCGATCATTGGAACTACGGATTCATAGCCTGACGACGGTGGCACATCCTTTAGGAATTCTCCTACGGCAGCAAATGATTCATAGAGGTCCACAACCTCGGTCATGCTTGAGGAGTCCCTCAGCAGTTCACAGTATTCGCGGACGAGCCGTTCGATCCCAATAGCTATTGAGCTAGGGATATCGGCAGAAATGCAACTTGACCAGTCATCATACCCCTCACCGCGCAACAGCTTTCTTTTCGCGTTTAACGAAGTTTTTTCGAGGCATTCGACCCAGTTGAAATGATGTCCCGACGTGGCACTACTCTCATGTTCGTGTGATACAGCATTGGTTGGCAAAGACAATTGAGACATCAGTCTCAGGATCCCTGACTCTTGCGATTGTTCGGAAACAGTAATCTTGAAGTAGACGTCGCGAAAGATATCTAGAAATCTTCTCGCCTTGATTAGTCCGTTTTCACTCAGCTCAGATTCGGCGATGTCAATGGACAGGTCACCTTGCCCTAGCTCAAGGATTCCTTGAGGTACGCTTACGCTTTTTACTTCACTCAAAAGTTGATTCACTTCATGCAAGTGACCTGGGCTTATGTTGACAACAAACCTTCCTCTAAGAGAGCCATGGACTTCGACAGACGGATCCAATATCGCCTTATATGGAACGGCCCACGACGAATGTGTGGATGCAAATAGATGGTTCGACGCATCAGTTGTAAATCCTATCATCGAATGAAGCTTTCCAAATCTTTCGTCACAGATTCGGTCTCCAAGTGTTGCTACGCTGGGACTAGCGTGATCGAAAACGTCGCAGACACGAAGTGTTCTACACCTTTCTACTGCACCAAATGCCTCTTCTGGATCGTTTGTCAAAATGAATAGAACGATGTCATCCGAGCCCTGGGAGTCGAATACCATAAAGCGGAATCGTTGCGCTGAATCTGTCGGAGGAATCGTCCGCGCGATGCATTCAATTGTTGCCTCAAGAAGGCGTCCACCATGACCAATCTCAGTATGGGCATTTAGTGAGAGGTGAGAAATTATGCATGATGAGAAAGATTCCGTACCGCAATTCAGACTGAAGTCTTCAATGTCTGATGATGGCGAGCAGAAGTCTAATGAACTGACGGCAATTGATCCTGAAGCACGGATTGCTTTTTCTCGGGAATCCAATTCAGGCTGGAATAGCACCGATAGTCTTGTCGCTTCGGGCAGCTTTGCGGCAATCTTGGGAATAGATTCGAGTTCGACCGGAACAAGACACACATCGTCAGATTCGCCGAAAACGACAAGTGGGAGAACTTGATAGAAAAATTCAGGAAGCGTTTCTGTAGAGTTGATTCTCGCTCGTGCATCGGCTTCCTCTCGAAGCAAACAGCACACGTCTCGAACGTTTTGTACAACCCGAAGTAATCCCTTCTTTGATTCTTCTTCGCTCCGATGGCAAGTGCGCGAGCTATGCCGATTATCGAAATAGATTAGCAGCAATGCAAACGGAAGATACTGCAGTCGGCCTGAGCAGGCGTCGCCCTCCAGAACATTCACTGTCAAGACGGCCCATTGCTCCGACTGTCACCAGGTGTCAGCTTCGTCTGCACCCGACTTGATGGGCGCCCAATCGGAACCCAAAATGCTGCGATACCCAAGGTGAAATCGTTCTGCAAGGCGGATGTTGCGGATGGTACGAACGGGCTTTGCGGCCTGGTAGTTACAACGGCTTCTTTAGTGGTGGCGCAACCGTTGGCGGTCAATTTTACTTCCAGCCCACCTTCTTCCAAACGCAAATCAATCAACCTGTGACTTGATAGTACGAGAAGTTCGCGGCTGAAAAGTGGCTCTGAAAGCGAGACTTCTGTCAGAGCATCGTCAGCTCGTGCGTCACCAGCATTGCGAAGACCATATTGCTTCACGCGACTGATCGCCTCGGGATCCGTCTTAATGAATGATTGCACAGCTGGCCAAGTACCCCGGGTCATGACAATGCGGTCAAACGTTTCGCAAAACGCTTTAACACAAATGGCCACACTGTCGTCAGTACTGCCGTGTTCAATCGATGAATTGAGCCGTGACAAAAGCAGCTCCATTCTCATAAATGCAATTGTCGTAAGCTCCTCTGCAAGACAATCAAAATTGCGAGATCGAATACTGTCATGAATCGCACCCACCGAAGTCTTTTTCCGAAGATCATCCCAACATCTGGAGAACCACTTCGGCACTTCTTGTTTGCAAGTGAAGCATGCTGCTAGGCAATCGATCATGCATGAAAGAAGCTGGTGCGCATCCTTGTTGTCCTCGACTCCATCATGCCAAGCTCGTTTCTGTTCGACACTGGATGGATCTCCATCAGCAATCGCGAAGGCCAATCGTGAAGCTGCTCTAGGAAGCGAAACTTTAGGATCGTCCTCGGCACGTCGTGCGGCAGAGCCACGCTTTTCTGGCGCTTTCAGCATGCGGATGAACTCACTCTTACTATCCGTATTCATTGTTACTTCGCTTCCATGCGTCGTGTGTTTTTCTGGATCAGACACTACAATGGGGGGGGCGTCTCGGATTGTCAAGCATGATGTTGTTCGAGGGTTATGAATCAGTCGAATAATGTGACTCGCGATCCGTCGTCGGGGCTCTGATCCCGAACAGTACGGTGACGCGACGGCATTCCGACAATTGCCGATGCCGCTCCCTCTGAGGAAGACACAGCAACAACTGAAAAGGTGTTCGCGGTAACAGCCAAATGTTCGGAATGGCAAAGAAATTCTTCGATTTTTGGTGACATAGCACTCACTGCCAGCACGCGAATCCCCAAAGCTCGGATCGCGTCGAGAATGCTGTGCTCGAGAATGTCTTTGCAGACTAGGAATGCAACCAAGATACCGTCCACCACGTACGCCGTTAACTTGCGTTTGCGGCTAATTGCCTCCCTGAGCGGCTCGCGGTCACCCGGCCGTTTGAATCGAAAATCTCCGAACTTCGAGTGCTGTATGGAATCAATCCGTGGGCTTCCGTTGGCGTAATCCTCTCTTGCCAGAAAGACCATCAGGCGATTCTCGCGTTGGTTAGTGCCCGGCATATCAACATGAGCAGAACCCGCAACCACGATCCTCCAGTCAGCGATGAGCTGAAGACGTTCCCGAATCAGACGCCAACCGCTCTCGTCGCAACAGAGCTCGGGGCAAACAACAATGTTCGAACCTCTTTTGATTGCTTCGGTGACACCGTCGACCAAATCATCACTTGAAAAAAAGGAGTCGAGTGGACGCACACCCCAGAATCCGTCATCATCCGATTCGAACGCATATTGAGTATGTAGCTGCTCGAAGTCGACGTCCGGCGTGCAAACCACGGATACAACGGCACGGTCAATACGAGTAACCTCACGCAGGCATCCCTCAAACCGTTGGCTGAGAGTTAGTTCGAACGGCAATGCTGGTGCCAATCTCACGTAGAATAGTCTGTCGAGGTAATCCTCAATGCGAACGCGACGAAACCCGATTTCGCGTTGTTCACGCAACAAATCATAAGCCAACCACTTAGCAGGGATCAGCATTCCCTCGGAAATCTCCATATCTCCATAACCCCAAAAATCCCTGAACATCGATGGCCAATGTTCTTTGTATGCGGCGTCAAGACATTCCCCGGCAAGTCTTGCACTTAAAATCGGCGCAGAACGCTTCTTCACACCAACCTGTATCAATTCCTTCTCGAAATAATCACGGAAAAGTTGGACAACGGAAGACTGCACGTAGTAATGCTCTTTTGCCTGCTCCTCGCAATTCAATCTGAGTGCGGAGTAAACCTCTCCCCCGTCCCAATCATCGTACACGAGTTGCACTTGCTTTTCCGCTAGCAAATCGTAGTAGAGGTGCTCTTGTCCACGGCACTCGTGAAGAAGCAATTCCACGCATTCAATCACGTGAATGCTGCAGTTTTCGGTAAGTCTTGATGACTTGACGGTTCCTGCTGACAACTATCCGCCCCGGGTTGAAAGTGGTCGAGATTCTTAGCAGGAGTTTTTCACTGCCTTACTCAGCTAGAATTCCAAGTGTAGCAGGTGATCCCCCACGCCCAAGGGTGCGGCAATACACCTCATTCAGAGAGGTCAGCATTTGACATGAGAGCACTTCAAGCTTCGCTGCTGACAGAACGCCCAACGGAAAGGCATAATCGGGAAAAGTGCACGTTTCGCGCACGAAACGATGCGACTGCGTGCGATTCTTGGAGAGAAAACATGCCTGAATCCCCGCAAATACGCGTGATCTTGGGGAGCTTGTCCGCACTGGGGGGTGCAGGGGACGCGGATAATCATTTAATTCGGCCGAGGATCACCAAACTGTCCGACTTACGATCATGCACGTTTTTCAATGCACGAAACGAGGAGCAAAGCGGCGGATTGAGTGAGCGCGGCGGAAACTCAGAACCATCAAAACGCCGCAAAAGCAATGATTATTGGGTCTTTAAGTTCCATTCGGGACGTAGTCGGGATTCTCCCTGAGCGGTCGATATCAGCTCTGGCTCTCCAACTGTCCACTCCCAGTGAAGTGCACGAAACGATGCACGATACGTAGGCTTTCCGCGTGCAATCGATGGAAAGCTTGGAACAGTGATCGTGCTAGAACACTGGGATTCTCGCGTTTTTCGTTGGTTCGTGTTTAGCTGGCAGCGCGTAGGTCATCGGTTCAAGTCCGTTATCCTCCACTCAAAGGCACTTTGCGAATCGTCGCAAAGTGTCTTTTTTCTTGGACTTACGCCAAAACCAGGGCTTTCAAGCATATCTTGAAGGACAGCGTGTTCGGATAAGTGTTCGGATAAGGCCCTGATTTGTTCGGATAAGGCTTTGCGTAAGAGACGCTTCGCTGGGGATCGACTGATCGGTTTCCCGAATGCACTCGTCGAAGCTCTGAAGACACGCCCAAGTGATGCAAGGAACTATGAGGCCAGAACGTCTCACGTTGCGATCGAGGTATTTCGATTGCATCGGAAATGCGTGCCTGACTGGCTCGCGGTTCGGGAAAAAAATCGTTTGAGTGCAAGTTTGCTGTATTGCACAGCTAATGATTGCTCTGTCGGTACTTTTCCGAAATGATTCTGACGGTCACCATGCGACCGCAAGTGGGGTGAGGGGCACGCATCGGCGTTGATTGCCGCGTGTCGTCGATCATGAATGGTATCGGCAGCATGGTTACCTCGGGCGAGTGCTTTCAGTACAGGGCACTGCACGAAATGAGTGAGTCCAAAGAGGTGGATCTGATGATTGCGGTCAACCGTTACCGTGCAGGCTTTCAAAATGACTTTGCCAACCGGATGCGATAGTGATTACAAAAAAATCTTCCTCTTTGTTTTACCAAAGCCGGTAAGCCGCTTATTTGTAGGCTGGAACAAGCCGTGCGCAGTTCCGGCAAAGTGCAATCAAACGGTCGTCCATGCCGGAACTGCGCACGGCTTACTCCAGCCTGCATCGATTGCCACGAAACGATTGGCGATGTTGCTTTCCTAAGCCGGACGCTCTCGTGAGTGGCTTGGTATTGCGAACACTCGGCGCCTGGAGACGGTCGGGTTAAACAGATAGAGCAGCACGAGCATGCAGTACTTGTCGAAGTGCAACTCACGATTACTCGCTTTGTCTCGCTCGCATTTTTCGCGATGAAGACGCTCCAGCAAAGGGAGCAGCATGTCGAAGTATTTCAGTCCTTGAATGTATTGGCTTTGAACCTTAGGGGCATCCTGGGAGTCTTTCCCGAGGTCAGCACATTGGGGCTTTTTATCGTCAGCTTGTGGCGAGACGAGCTTTCGTCTCTTCGGCAGGGATTTGGGTTTGCGTGGTGGCGTTTGCACGGTCGAGAACCATTGGCGATGACAACTTGGCAGGCTCCGGTGTCATTCACTTGCGAGCGCAAAAGCCGTGCCAAATTCAATGGAAATTCATCGCGCAAATCTCTACCCGAACAGGATTGCCCCTTTCCCCTTTTTGGTTCTTCCAGGTCATTGGGATCGGTGGTCCTTGCTGCTTATGTTGCTGCCGGCATGTCGGGGCAAACGATGTTGAGGAACATATATGTTTGTCCAGTTGTTCGGGTCGAGCTTTGTTTGAAAACGGAGTCCGTTCATGACCGTCGCCGAAAGACGTCGACCTTTTCAGTGGCTACCATAGCACTCGACGTCGCGGACGGAGTCACTCGAGCTTTCGTCCTTCATTAATTCAGCAACCAATCCTGTGACCTTTCACGTTGCCGGCTCTTCGCCGACGATGTCAGCTGTCACGACAAGTAGTGCATTGAATGATTTCGCAAATAAGACGAAGAGCTTCGCGTCGGTCGCGCAATTCGAATCGTTTACGGATCGAGCGACTCGAGTCGCGCCGCCTTTTGACCGCCACCCTGTTCGGCCCCGAAAATGTCATCGATACGAATGAAGCGTCGGACATCCTAATTGTGATGGCTGACCTGGACGGCGATGGCGACCTGGATCAAGTCGGCGGCGATGACGGCGTGTTCTGGTACGAAAACAACGGCTTCGGCCAATTCGGCTTCGAACAAGAAATCGCCGATGCGGTCGTGGGGTTCAACGTTCGCGACATTGACGTGGGTGATATCGATGGCGACGGCGATCTGGACGTGGTCGCATCGTCCATTTCAAACAGCCGGGTGCAGTGGTGGGCCAACGACGGCTCAGGTGGATTCGGGACGTCACAAGTTATCACCGATCAAAGCAGCGTCGGTGCGTCGGTCGCGTTGGCGGATTTCGACGACGACGGCGACTTGGACGTGATCGCCGACGGCGACGGGGTGGATCGATACCGCAACGACGGCTTTGGTGGGTTTTCGACGGCGGGCAACTTTGTCTTCGCGACCAGCTATCTGGATGTCGCGGATTTCAACGGTGACGCTGTGATGGACGTCCTTGCGGCAGATGCGACCGACGACAGCATCACCTTGCTGACCGGCACGACCAGCGGCATCGTGTTGATCAACGATCCGGGCAATTTGATCGCAGCGGATTTGGACGGCGACGGTGATCAAGATATCGTCGCCACATCACAAGCCGATGGAGAACTGCTGTGGTACGAGAACACAAGTCCGACCGGCAACCTGTTGGCGGGCATCCCACTGATTACGACGATCGACAGCTCTTTGCCCGGCGCCTTCGATGTGCAAGCAGGTGATTTGGACGGCGATGGTGATCTGGACCTGCTGGCCGCGGGTTCCAGCGGCGACACGGTTGCCTGGTACGAAAACGATGGTGCAACCGCTCCGTCGTTCACTCGACACACGCTGACGACGTCTGCCCAAGGCGTCGAGAATGTGGCGATCGCCGATATCGACGGCGATGGCAATCTTGATGTCTCGTATGTATCGGCCGGCGACAATCGACGAGTCTGGCGTCGCAACTTGGAACCGACGGTCGTCAACGATACGGCTGATACTGATGACGGCGACATCCTGAATGGAACCACGACACTCCGTGAAGCGATCGGGCGCGCCAATCAAGTTCGTGGCGTGAACCTCATTACGTTTAGCTCGCTGTTTGACTCTCCACAAACCATCCTTCTCGATTCGCAGCTACCCACGATCACCGATGACCTGACAATCACCGGCCCCGGCGCTGAGCTGTTGACATTGGACGCAGGCGACGGGGACGACAACACGTTTGCGACCGGTGATGGTTTCCGAATCTTCAGGATCAACGATGGTGAATTTGGCGAGATTGAAGTCACGCTTAGCAGCATGCGTTTGACGGGCGGCGACACAGCCAATGGAGCCACGGGCATGACGGGCTACGACGGACTCCGAAACGGCCCCGGAGGACCGGGCGGCAGGGGTGGCGACGGTGTCGACGGGGGAGTGATCTGGTCGACAGAGAACCTGACCATCGTCGATGCCATCCTCTCGGGCAATGCGACGGGCGATGGAGGCAGGGGAGGAACCGGCGGGAACGCGGGGCCGACCGCGTTCACCTTCGACGCAGGCCCCGGGGGGCCTGGTGGCGACGGAGGCAACGGTGCCGCGATCTGGAGCAACGCATCGCTTACCGTTCTCAACTCGACCATCAGTGGTAATCGGGCGGGCGCCGGTGGAGCGGGAGGATTCGGAGGCAATGGTTCGCTCGCCTCAGAGAGCGCGGACGGTGATGGTGGCAGTGGAGGAACCGGTGGATTCGGCGGAGCCATCTTCAGTACCGGAGTCGTCACGATCACCGAGAGTGTGATCGATGACAATCGGGCCGGAAACGGTGGTGGCGGAACGCCCGCGGGTGTTTTCGGAAATCGCGGTGGTTCGGGGGGAAGCGGCGGCAAGGGAGGAGGATTGTTCCTGGACGGTCCACCTGCCTCGGTGGTCCGAACGACCATCGAAAACAATCGTTCCGGCGTAGGCAGCTCGGGTTCGACCGGGACGCGAAACGGCAACGGCGGAAACGGTGGAACCGGAGGTGGAATCCACAGCAATGTCTCGCTGACGATTCGAGACAGCCTAATTGCGGACAATCAAACCGGTCGCGGAAATCGCCCCGGCAACGGCATCCCGATCCTATCCGAAAGCGGAGGCGATGGAGGCAACGGTGGTGGCATTTATGCGACGGCCAGTCTGGCAATCATTAACAGTACAATCAGCGGAAACTTAACCGGAAGCGGGGGAAGCGGCGGGTTCTCGGCAGCAGGAGACGGAGGTGACGGGGCCGGAATCTTCGCCAGTGATGATCTCTCAGTAGAAGTGAGTACGATCACCGACAATCGTACCCGTGCCGGAGGTTCCAGGACCAATGGGGCGAATGGCTCCGGAGGCGCTGGAGGTGGAATTCTTGTTTCCAATGCCAACGCGACCCGCATTCTTGAAATTCACAACTCGATCATCGCTGAAAACACGGCCGAGGGTAACGCACCCGACCTCATTTTTGCTTCCGGAGGACCGCTCGATTTTCGCTACAATTTGGTAGGAGATCGCGAGGGTAGCACCCTGATCGAGTCGCAAACGCCCGACGCCAATGGGAATCTGATCGGTGATTCTGGTGGGCTGGGCAGCATCAATCCGGGGCTCGACTCTCTGGCCGACAATGGGGGCCCGACACGGACGCACGCCTTGCTTCCGGTGAGTCCCGCCATCAATTCGGGTGACCCAAGTTTTGATCCCAACGCATTCTCACCACTCTTGATCACCGATCAACGAGGCGATGGCTTCGACCGAGTCGAAAGCGGACGCGTGGACCGAGGGTCCTTTGAAACGCTGGAATCGCCGCCGGTACTCAATAGCTTCACGCGTTACTTGCCGCTAACTTCGGTCACCAGTGCGGACACGCTGATTTTCCGAGCGACCTTCGACGAAGAAGTCAGCAACGTCGACGAAAACGATTTTGCGGTCGGAGGTGATTCGAGTTCCATTATCACCGGCGTCGCTGCCGTTCAAGGGACCGGTGAAGTGATCTACGAGATCACTGTTTCCGGAGGAGACTTGGGGGATTTCAACGGTCTGGTCGGTCTGGATCTCTCGCCGACACAAGACATCACCGATTTGTTCGGAAAAGCCTTGCCTAGCACCGAACCGGCGGTCGACGAAACATATCTCGTCGACAACGTTGCGCCTCAAGTGGAGGGTGTGACAATCAATGACGGATCGAACTCGCGTTCACAGGTCACTTCGGTCAGCGTCGTCTTCGATCAAGAAGTCGACCATACCTTGCTGCAGACCGCATTCGCATTGACCAACATCGACAACGACACGCCGGTTGGATCGATCGCCATCGCCGCGACCGACAGCGGAGGCAAGACGACAGCCGTGCTGACGTTTAGCGGTTCATCCACGTTCGACCGATTAGGAACCGGCGTGCTGGGCGACTCGCTCGCCGACGGTAACTACCGACTGGATATCGCCGCGGCGCAGATCGTCCGCAGCGACACAAGCACCGCGATGGCAGCGGACTATATCTTCGGCGGTCAAACGGCGGGCCAACCCAACAACGACAACTTCTTTCGTCATTACGGAGACGCTAACGGAGATGGATTCACTAACTTCACCGATTTCGCTAGCGGATTCCTACCCGCATTCGCAACATCTCAAGGGGATGCAGGGTTCCGCGCCGACTTAGACAACAACGGAGACGGCTCCGACAACTTCACCGACTTCGCCGAAGGATTCCTGCCGAATTTCGCAACCGGTCGCCAGTAGTCAAAGCCGGCATGCCCTCGGCGCTTGTGAGCAAAAAGGGGAAAGGGGTTTTATGAAAGGAAAAGGGGCAATCGTGTTCGGCACTCTGCTTACTTTGCGTCGTGTGATCGAGAATCGTAGCATGGTTAGAACGCTATTTGAATGAGTACGACGGATTGCGTTGCGATTGGAGTTGATGACCGCGCAGCAGCGACGGCAGGCGAGCATGGATTGCAATGCTCTCTGGTCAGTCTTTACGGCGTGGCCGATTTGGTCTCGTCGTGCTGTTTTAGCTTTTCAAGATGAGCGACCAGTTCTTCTTCGCTCGCCAATCCCGTGAAGTAGTAGCTGATCATCTCAAAGGTGCGTTTGGTCGGTTTGCGGCCGGTCCAGAGATTGATCAGCAGGCAAGCGATGATCGCGCAGTAAACCTGAATCTCAATTCCGTTTTGACTGTGGCTGATCAAATGCGAGCAGCCAAGAAACTGCTTGTAGAACCTGAAGAAAATTTCAATGATCCATCTCTGAGAATAGATGAAGGCGATCGTCTCCGCTGGCACATCGAGTAGGTTCGTTGCAATCCGTAGGATGCCGTCACTGTTGGGAGCCGTCGAGCCTTTTGCTTTTCCGCCCGTTCGGTTCTGGTGCGGCGTGCAGCGAATTTGAATCAGTCGAATCGGGTGATCTGGTTTATCGGAGTTTTTGCTCGTCTTGCCGAGGAGCACGACTTGATCACTCAGCACCTCGGCTTGGACTGCCGCTTCAGATAGCTCTCGCTGCTCAATCACTTCATAGACGCTGTTGTCACGAAGTCGGCAAACGTAGCTGCTTTGGTTACGCACGATCTGATTGAATAGCGTGAACTTGGCGTAGCCACGATCCATGACATACAAGTGATCCTTTTCGATCGTCCGCTGAGCGACCGCTCGTTCATCGTTCTCGCCACCACCGTTGGGTGTTACATCGATTCGCGTGGGGATGCAGCGCTCCACTTCGAAGTGTGTGTGCAATCGCTATTGCACCAAGCCGCTACCCTCGGTCTGCTTCAAGATCGAAGCCTGCAACAGGCTGGGAAGTGCGGAGACAATCGAACCATCCACCAGGGTAATGGTTTGGTGGATCTCACTGAGCCTAGCGTCACGGCCGACCGGGGCGGCTTGCTCTCCCAGTTCCTGGATGACCTCTTTGAGGAGACTGGCATCGAAGAGTCGCGACGCCTCGCTGAGTGAACCGAGCGAAGTGCGTTTGCAGCCGAGTTTCTTCTTCACCTTGGCTAACTCGCTCGCCTGTGCCATGGCCCGGAGGCTGGAGACGGTCGGGTTGAACAGATAGAGCAGCGCGAGCATGCAGTACTTGTCGAAGTGCAACTCACGGTTATTTGCTTTGTCTCGCTCGCATTTCTCGCGATGAAGACGCTCCAGCAAAGGGAGCAGCATGTCGAAGTATTTCAGTCCTTGAATGTCTTGGTTTTTTACCCTGGGGGCATCCTGGGAGTCTTTCCTGACGTCAGCATCTTGCGTCTTTTCATCGTCAGCGTGTGACGAGACGCGTTTTCGTCTCCTCGGTGGGGATTTGGGTTTGCGTGATGGCGTTTGCACGGTCGAGAACCATTGACGATGACAACTTGGCAGGCTCGGATGTCATTGACTTGCGAGCGCAAAAGTCGTGCCAGATTCAATGGAAATTCATCGCGCAAATCTCGGGCCGAACAGGATTGCCCCTTTCCCCTTTTCTTCGCCTGCACTGATGGCTAAACAATCTAACCGAGGATGCCTTGGATTGGGGCAATCACTTGCTTCGATGCCATGTCCGATCAATTCTTGACGGGGCATCGGTGGCTTTAAGCGTTGTTCATCCAGCCGGTGCCAAGGGCGACGGTTGGGAGAGCAGGCGGCAAAGGGGCGATTTTCGCTAGACTTGAATCTAATCGTGTAACACATTTCCACGCATCCCGCTTTGCATGGTGACGGCCGAGCAATGTTGTGGCGGAGGTCGTCGTGACCGGCCGTTGCCCTCACGTTATTGCCCTCACGTTATTGCCCCAGAGTACCAGGAGCTTGTCCATGAAATTTACAGCCAAACAGTGCGTCTTCGTCGCCGTTATTGCTGTCATCGCCGGCGTTGGTAGCGCGAACGACGCTGACGCTGGAAACGGCTGGCGTTGGTCCAAGCCGCTGAACCAGAAGCCAGGCAGTGCGTTCTATACGAGCAATCTCAAGAATCATCAACGGACGACAACGCGTCGTAAGAGCGTACACGCTTCGTACGTATCGCCGCGCCCGTATGTCCAGCCCAGAGTGGCATCACCTGCCGTTTATCCTCACATGATTGTTCAACCACCTTCCGTTGCGGTAAATCCGGTGGTCGCAAGTCCCATCGAAACGCATCCAACCGCGGGCGGTCAGATCATTCAGACGCCCGCGCTGTCTGTTCCAACGCCGACCAGGATGCCTTCGCAACTGGACGCGTGGATGGCTCATTAGTCAAGTTGACGTATCGTAACGAACGTAAACCTTTCACGACTCGTCCTTGCCGGTCAAGCATGTCAGGACGGCCTTGATCGCTGGCGTTCGTTGCGGTCCGATATTCTGTCGCTATGCGTCGACCGTTGAATGTTGGTTCGTCGACGTCACTGCATCCGAAACGGCGGGCAGGGTGAAATGAAATTCGCTGCCACCGCTTTGAGAGGTCTCGACCCAGATTCGGCCGTGATTGCATTCGACAATTCGTTTGCAGATTGCCAGGCCGATACCCGTCCCACGGTAATCGCTGCGGTTGTGCAGTCGGGTGAAGAGGTTAAAGATTCGATCGGCATACTGTGGTTCGATCCCAATCCCATTGTCTTCGATACAGAAGTGCCAATCACCGCTGTCGCGTCGCGCGCTGACGGCGATCTTCGGCTGTTGTTCGCAATACTTGATTGCGTTGCCGATCAGGTTCTGCAACAGCTGAACGAGTTGGGGTTTGGCAATTGTCACCACTGGTAATTCAGTTTCGGCGGTGACGACGGCGTTCGTGTCGTCGATGACCGTCGAAAGGATTTCGATTGCTTCTTGATAGGCTTCAGCGCTGTTAGTGCTTTCCTGTGTGGTCCGTGGCGTGTCGACGCGAGAGTACCGCAACAACCCCTGGATCATTTCACGCATCCGCTCACTCGCGTCGACCATAATGTCGATGTACCCGGTGGCCTCTGTGTCCATCGACTCGCAATGATCGCTACGCAATAGCTTTCCACATGTCGATATTGTCCGCAGCGGTTCCTGCATGTCGTGCGAGGCGACAAAGGCAAACCGTTCCAGCTCTTCGTTGCTGCGCCGCAGCTCGTCTGCCTGATCGGACAGGCGTTCGGACAAAAGTGTTTGACGTTCGGTGATTCGTCGCTGTTCATCCAGTTTGATGGTAACGAAACCGAGCAGCCCCAGAATGGTCCAAACCCCGATGAGGGGAGCAATCAAATTGGTGAGTAACTGACTGCGGTCGATTGCACTTAGATGTACTTGGGGGATATAGGCGACCAGGTGCATCGCCTGTTTTGCATCAACGGGCCGATTGGGAGGTTGGATGGTCTCACGAAAGAAAATGCCTTGATCGTTGATCAGCGGCCATGGCGTATTTGGGTCTCGGATCGCGTCCCAGACGCCGGGGAAAAAATGGTCAAATCGGTTCGGCGGCTCCGTCAGCAACAGATTCGAAAACCGTGGATATCGATCCGGTGACTGAATGAACACTCCGTTGTGGCCGACCAATAAGTTGTGGGGTTCGTCCGCCGGACCGTTTAGACTCGGCAGGAAGCCTTCTCCGATGTAGTTCGTGATGACAATTCCCAGTGGCTGATCATCATCGTCGTACACCTGCATTGCACATCGAATCACCTGCTTGAGTGGGAATTCGACGCGTCCGAATTCTTGATTGATATCGATACTGCTGATGTAGATGTCACTGGGGCCAAGTTTGCGAGCGTCCCCAAAGTATTCCCGTCCCGACTTGTCCTGAAGCGTGTCGGCATCGGTCAATTCGGCGCGGTCACCATGGACGTTGATCCGCAAGATCTCTTGGCCGGATAAATCCAACAATCGGATCTGATCGTACCCCTGGATGGCACTGCCAATCATTTTCCAGTCTTTTCCGAGAACTGGCAGAAATCGAGGTTCGACGAGCGCTTGGCGGACGCCATCGTGTTTTGCCAAGAATTCGATGTTCTTTACAAGCGGCGCGTAAAAGTGATTCAGTTCATGCGCGAGCAGTTGCAGCTTGCCCGACTCCTTTTCGATCAGGACGCGCCGGATGCGCGCCCGATTGATCTCATAGACCGTGTAGACCGCAACCGCGGATACGAGAAACAGGACGACCCACGGGAAGGTACGAATCTGCTTGTGCTTTCTGCTGGCGTTCGCCTCGCTAGGATTTCTCTGCATCAGGACAATATCCGTTGGTCGCGACGACATTCCGAATGAAGCAAGATTGATCGTCGGCTTCTTGCGTTGTCAAGACTACGACGTTGTATGCGTTGGGGATGGGTAAACCGCGATCGAATATTCGACAGACAAAGGCAGCCAGCAGCCCGATATCTTATTGCTTCGACATGATGCTGCCGCGGCTAGACGGCGCATCGACCATTCGCACAATCCGCGGCGGTGAGCATCAGCCGTTGAAAGTATATGCGGTAAGCGGGGCAACCCCCGATGATTACGGTGTAAGCGGCGGCGTCCATGGCGTCGACCGCTGGTTTCCCAGACCCCTTGATCCCGCGAATCTGTTGGATGCGATGGAAAACTAGTCCGTGCCGTTCTTCACATGAAGTAGCAAAGCCTTTGGTCAGACACGGTTAGATGCCCGGGGGATGTGTGAGTCGTGCGCTGTTTTGCCCTGTGTGTCGACCTGTGTGTCGACCGCCGCGATTACTGCGGATATCCACCCGGTTGCTTGGTGGCGGTTTCCTGAGTGTCGGCATACCAGGCCTTCAAACGCGAGAGCATCATTTCTGCTCGCGCACGGTTCTCCTCGACGACATCGTGTTGCTCTTGTGGATCGCGGGCCAATTGAAACAGTTGAACGCTCTCGTTCTCGAACGAACCCGGTTTGGCCTTGTGGTGCTGTACGACCAGTTTCCAGAGACCGTCTCGCATCGCTTCGCTTCGGGATCCATTGTTGCCCAGCGAGGCCCAGAACAACGGTCGAGGATTCAACGTTTTGTTTTGCAACACAACGTCCGAGAAATCGACTCCATCCAGCGTTAAATCGGAAGCGTCGACTCCGGCAATCGAGAGCAGTGTCGGCATCACGTCGATGGAAATCAGTGGTTGGTCGGACTCGGTGCCGGCATCGATTTTTGATGGCCACCACGCGATGGCAGGAACCTTGTGACCGCCTTCGTATACGGAGCCTTTGCCGCCGCGAAGGTCGGGGCTTCCGCTGGGGAACTCGCCGGCGGGACCATTGTCGGAAAAGAACAGGACGAACGTATTCTTCGCGATTCCAAGGTCGTCGAGGGTCCGGCGCAGTTGACCGATTCCCTGGTCAATCGGCATCGTCATGCCTTTGTATTTGTCAATTCGTTCTTGCTGGGATACTTCACGTCGGTTCCACCGATCCCAGTTCTCTTCGGTTCGGCGGACCGGATCGCCGGGAACCTGGACGGGATTATGAATGGCCTCGTGTGCCACGTATAAGCAAAAGGGTTGGTTGTCCGCCCCATGACGATGAACAAAGTCGACGGCATAGCGATTGATCAGTTCGGTCGAATAGCCGTCTTCGCGAGTTTCCTGGCGTCCGTGCCACCAGTCGTGTTTGTAGTGATCGCCAACGTGGCTGACGAAATCGATATTACCACTGTGGTACCCGATAAACTGGTCGAATCCATGATTTTGTGGATGGTAGTCGTCTGAGTTTTGCGGATATCCCTGATGCCACTTGCCGATCAGACCGGTCGCGTATCCGGCCTGTTTTAGCTTTTCGGCAAAGGTTGTTTCGGACAGTTGCAGTCCTTTTCGATGTTCCGGATGATCCGAGACCGGATGAATCACGGCCTCGATTCCGGCACGCTGTTGGTACCGGCCCGTCAGCAATCCGGCGCGAGTCGGTGAGCATACGGTTCCCGACGAGTGAAAGTCGACCAGCCGCATGCCCTCTGCCGCGAGCCGATCGATTTCTGGCGTCTGGAAATAGGGATTGCCAAAGCAACTGACGCCTTCATAGCCCATGTCGTCGACCATCACGACAATCAGATTCGGCGGCTGTGGGTCGGCGACCGCCGGCGATAAATCAACGATTGCGATCGCGATTATTAACAGAACAAGTTGTGTCACGTGATTCGTTATATCGTTCATCATTTGTCTCGGTTGTTCTATTGCCCGGTGTGCCAAGCTGCCATTCTATCGATTCTGCGCTGGAACGTTACTTACATGAGGCATTCTTTACTGGGCCGCGCATGCTTGGCCGGTTAATGTTTTTTGCTGTCGTGTTCACTGGCTTTATTTATTGGTGATTGGGCTGACATCTTATGCAATGTCTGACACGCCGATGGACGTCGTTGCCGCGATTGCCCTTCTTGAATCGCCGACTCGGCTGTCTTAGCATGAATGGATGTATTGGAGAGCTCCAGCCAACCAGGGCCGACGCCTGTCATGAATTTTGCTGCCGATTTCACGGCGATCGATTTCGAAACGGCGAGCCGCCGGTCCGACAGTGCGTGTCAATTGGGAGCCGTCAAGGTTCGCGGTGGAAAAATCGTGGACTCAGCGATGTGGTTGATCCGTCCTGAACCGTTGTACTTTAGCCCCATGAATATCCGAATTCATGGCATCCGTCCTGAACAGGTTCGCGACGAACCAACCTTCGGTGATTTATGGGACGAAGTCCAACAGCGGTTCGGTGATGATTGTCTGGTTGCCCACAACGCCAGCTTTGATATGGGCGTTTTGTTAGCGTGTTTGCGAAAGTCACGACGTCCGATTCCGGACTTGCATTACACGTGCACCCGCGCAATCGCCCGGCGAACTTGGCCGCAGCGGCGCCGTTACGGTCTGAAGCCGTTATCGGAGTGGTTGGGGACGGAGTTTAGGCATCACGATGCACTGGAGGATTCCGTCGCTTGCGCAAAAATATTGATCGCGGCAGGCATCGCCCGAGAGGCAGCGTCGTTGCCGGATTTGGAATCGCGATTGAGGCTGACGCGCGGACGAGCGGGCGACTGGGGGATGAAAGGCCCGATGAAACCGTCCGGCCGATCAGCGGGTCATTCAGCGGGCCGAAACTCGAGTCGGTCGGGTTCGAGAAGTCATTCGGCAGCGACACGTTCGTCCACAGCGATTTCGGACAGCCAATTCGGCGCTTTCGGTCGAGACGGCGTATTTGGCCGCGAGAGCGTTGGTGCTGCAGCAGAGCAAAAGAGCGGCTACGAAATTTCGCCCGCGGAACCCAAGGTCGACATCCAGCGACTGTTGATTCGCGCGGACTTTATTCAGCCGTTGGCCGGACAACACGTTGTTTTCAGCGGTCGGATGCAACAACTTTCTCGCGACGATGCGCTGCAGCTTGCTAGCCGACTGGGCGGTCAGTGTGACGATGCCGTGACCGGTCAAACGAATATGCTGGTCATCGGGGCTGAGGACGCGGGCGGCGATCCCCATCAGCAGACGGCCGAAACGCTTCGAGCGTCCGGGCAATCGATCCGCATTCTCAGTGAGGACGAATTTCTGTCGCTCGTCATCGCCCCGGCGCCGTGATGGGATCCGCAAGCGGATCCCATGCACCAAACGACCAAGAAAAATTGACGAAACATCGACGCGGTCATGGGCTCTTGTTCCTGATGGGCGTGAACTTCGCTTTTATCTTGGAACAAGTTTGGCAAATAACGATGCAACGATTAGCCGTGACGGTTGTGATTGGGTTAGCGATG
This sequence comes from uncultured Pirellulaceae bacterium, assembly GCA_963975425.1. Taxonomy (GTDB): domain Bacteria; phylum Planctomycetota; class Planctomycetia; order Pirellulales; family Pirellulaceae; genus CAXBGS01. The sequence goes on along the minus strand of CAXBGS010000012.1, from coordinate 156,284 downwards.
TTGGCACTGGGCGGCCGTCGTTGTGCGGTCGCCGACGAGACCGAACCTGATTTAAGTGTCACAAGAACAATAAGTGTTACGAAAACAAGCCGAAGATATATGCCGTTCAACGTTCCCTTGAAAACTATCGGCGGCAGTCAGGTCTGGACCGACTATCGTTTTCGTGACGGCTATCGTCTGCAGCGTCACGCGTTGACCCGGCACTGGCGGGTGTTGGATAAGAACGATGTCCGACGCGCATGGGGCAACCGAGTCGAATGCCAGCGAAAGCTTGATCAGTTGCGACCGGCGGCCGCCGTCGGACAGTCGCCGCACTATGTCATCTTGATCCATGGATTGATGCGGACCAGTCGCTGCATGCTGCCGCTGGAACAGTCTCTTGCCGAGTCCGGGCAACCGAATGTGATTCGGTATTCCTACGCCAGCACTCGTTCGTCGATGGGGGATCACGCTGAGGCGCTGCGCGAGTTGATGGAAGACTTGCCTGCCGACGCGACATTTTCGTTTGTCGGACACAGCATGGGCAACATTGTCGTGCGGCGAATGATTGGCGATCTGCAGCGTGACGATGACCCGTGTGAAATCTTGAATCGTTGCAAGTCGATGGTGATGCTAGGTCCGCCAAACCAGGGTGCATCGATCGCAAGGAATCTGGCACCGACTGGTCTTTATGGCATCATTACCGGCAAGGGCGGGTTGGAACTCGGACCCCAGTGGGACGCGTTCGCGGAAAAACTTGCGATTCCGCCGTTCCCATTCGTGATCGTTGCGGGCGACGTCTCGGACAAGCCTGTTAAGAATCCCTTGGTCGCCGGTGATGGCGACTTTATCGTGAGCTTGGACGAGGTGGAACTGGAAGGGCGCGAGGCGCTTTATCGTTTACCGGTCCTGCACAGCTTTCTGATGAAAGATGCGGCCGCGATGAAAATCTGTGTCGATTTTATCGGCGAAAATTCAGCGGATCAGCGGTAAGCATCCAGCAACGCGCCGATCACCGAAGCTTGATCGCCACAAACCGAAAACGAAATAAGTGGCAATTCGCGGAATCCGTCCAGCGCATGCTGGTGGTACGCCTGTTCGACTGTTTGCAAATATCTTTCTCGCATCGATGCCGACAGATCGCATACGCCGCCTCCGATCACCAGCAAGTCGAAATCACCGATGTAATTGACCATCAACAGGGTGATTCCCAGCGCGTTGGCTTGGTCGTCGAACAACTGAACCGCCAGCGGGTCGTCCGCAGCGGCCAGTTCGCGTAGCTTTTTTGCCTTGTCGCGAATGCTGCCTTCGGCTTGGTTCAGCGGGTGGTCACGCCACTGACCCAGCGTGAGTCGATATCCCAATTGGTGGGTCAACGCGGTGAGCGATACGGCGGACTCAGCGGTGTTCAACGCGTTGCCGACTTTTAGCGATCGATCGTACTCGTAACGGAACGCGTCGACCGGCAGCATCAGGTGGCCGACATGCCCGGCACGCCCTTCCCGGCCCCGGATCGTTTCGCCTTGACGAACTTCGCCGCCACCCAGTCCGGTGCCGACGGCGACCATAAACAAAGTGTGCACATCGGTCGGGGTTGGCGTAAGGTTTGCGCTGTCGGCGTCATTGAGTGGTTTTTCGTCCCACTGGATCGCGCCGGTGCGAATCGCAAACTCGCCAAGCGCAGCGGCCTGGCCGTCACCGATGTACTTGACGCCCACCGAAGGATTCAGCCGACGCAATGACTGTTGCAGTAGTTCACGGATTGGACAACGATTCCATTTTCTTGCGTCCAAATTGGGCGTTGACAATAGAACGCCGTCGATCGTGGCAGGTCCGGGCGTTGCCAAGCTGACTTGTCGCAGCTGGTCGACGTTCAGGCCGAGTGCTTCGGATTCGATCACGATTTGGTTGGTGATGTCGGCCACGGTTGCTTCGGGGCCGTCCAGGGAACGCGTCGGAAATTGTTTCGAGATACACCGGAGTCGTTGATCCGGATCACCGATTGAAATCGTCGACGTCGTCCCGCCAACATCCACTCCGACAAAGTAATTCACGAATGGTTATCCAAGCTCGAACCAAGAATTCAAATACAGGCAAATTGTGACGAAACCATGCCGTCGTTGTAAGGCGGGGCTGGTGTACGATATTCGGGGGCCACATCATGATTTGGGATCGCAATCATTGGGAAACCGTGTCACGTCGGCGAGCAACCCGGTTGGCTGTCGTTTTGATTGCGGCGGCAAGCCGCGAGTGGGGCGAAGCGGCATTGTGCCGTGTTTTTCTTACCGATCGTTGAATCCGATTTATTCTCAAAACGCTCGAAAAGGAACACGGTGTCGCATCTTTATGCCAAATTCGCGGAGCGTGGTTGGCTGTACTCGCTGGCGATTCTGTTCAACCGAGTCGTGCCCGAGCGACTGTTTCGGTTTCGCTATTTTCATGTGTATCGACTTGATTCGTTTTCGATCGAGGCATCCGGTCAGCTCGCGTCACGGAACATCGTCGTCCATCGCTGCAGCCGTGCCGATGAAATAAAGATCGCGAGTGAGATAACCGGATGGCAGCCGCGATGCTCGCCCGGTATCCCTGGTCGTCCCGCCCCGGCGCTAGATCAGCCCGACCCTGTGCTTAATCAGCCCGACCCTGCGCTGGATCAGCCCGACCGTGCCCTGGATCAGCCCGACCGTGCCCTGGATCAGCCCGGCCGTGCCCTGGATCAGCCTGCGCGCATCGCTTATTTGGCCAGCGTCGACCAGCGCGCCGTCGGCGCGGTCTGGGTCGCCACCGGCGAATTCGACGAGCCTGAATTGGGTTTGCTGTATCGATTGCGCGATGACCAGTGCTGGTTGTTCTCGGCGCGAGTCAAAAAGGAATGCCGGCGAATGGGGATCTACGAGCGAATGCTTGCACAAGCAATTGACGGCGCAGGAAGCGCGACACTGTTGGCGGCAATCAATCCGTTGAATGTTGCCTCGATGGCGGCGCACCGCAAGTCTTTTTCGCGTGGCCACGAATCGATTCCGCGGGGCGATCATCCGTCGCAACATGCCCCCGTCGGTCGTTGTCTGGCGATGCGAGTGAGCAATGTCAGCCTGGCGTGGTGTTGGGGCGGATTGTCCGTTGATCGGCATGCCACGCTGGATCGGAGGGAAAGACCGATTCGAATCGAGGTTACATCCGAATTCGTAGGTTGAATCGGCTACTCACACGTGGTTGGATCGACCATAGTGGAGCTATGAGTTTGTTTGAACACGAGGCGGAACGCCTGCCCGCCGATTCTCACGTATCCGGAATTTTTCCGGCACCCGATCCGTCGGCAGTGGCGAGGCCGCGTGAGGAAGTACGTGACGAAGCACGACGCAATCGCTGGCTATCGGCCGTCGCGGTGGTCACGATGGTGTTGGCGGTCTTGGGGACGATCCTGATCGGCTGGCAAGTTCGAAAGTCGATCCGCGAATTGACTCGCCAATCACTCAAGTCAACTCTGGCGACCACCGTCATCGCGATCGAATCGTGGTTGGGCGAGCGACGTGACGATGCCGAGCAGCTATGTGCGCATCCGGACGTTAATCGGCGATGCGTCGACATGCTGGAGCGGGACGAACACGTCGGCGCGGCTGTTGAGGACAGTCCAGCGGAATCCGAAATGGTCGCACGACTGGGCAAGGCGATCGAGCAACAGTGGTTGTCGCCGCAATATCTCGGCTGGGTGCTGGTCGATTTTTCCGGCCAAGTGGTTGCGTCCGCCGAAGACGCGCTGGTTGGTCAGCAGTTGCCCTTTCCGTCGGACGCGATTCACCGCATCGAAACAGGTGAAAGTACCGTTTGTCGTCCGTTGGCGAGCCCCGTCGCCATTGCAGGTTCGAGTCAACCGATTCAAAAAGGGGACGCGATCATGTTGGCCATCGCGCCGGTCCGCCGCGGTGTCCGGCCGGTCGGCGCATTGGGCGTGATTTTGGATCCGACCGATCAGTTCAGTCATATCCTGGCGTCGGCGCATACGGGTGATACCGATGAAACTTATGCGTTCGATCGGGCGGGGATGATGATTTCGACTTGCCGTTTCGAAAGTCAGTTACGCGCAGCGGGAGTGCTGCCTAGCGATCCACAGGTCACCAGTCCGCTGCACGTTCGTTTGGTCGATCCCGGTGTTGATTTAACGCGTCAACAGGCGCTGCCGACCGACTGGCAACCGCGCGGTATGACGTTGATGGCGGACCAAGCCACGCGCGGTGCGACGGGAGAAGATATCCTGGGATACAACGGCTATCGCGGCGTGCCGGTTGTGGGCGCTTGGCGCTGGTTGCATTCCTATAATTTCGGTGTGGCAACCGAGATGGATGTCGCCGAAGCGTACGGGCCGATGCGGCTATTGAGAAATTCGTTCTTGGGCTTGTTCGCGTTGTTGGGCGGTTGTGTCGCGTCGATGCTGGCGCTCGCGAACGTGTTGCTGCGTGGTACGTCCAGCCGATCCGGTCTCGATGACCATCGCCGACTTGGCCAATACGAACTTGGCGAACTGATCGGAAGCGGAGGGATGGGAAGTGTCTATCATGGCAAGCATCAAATGCTGCGTCGCGACGTGGCCGTGAAAGTGCTCGAGGGAGAGAACGTCAATTCGAAAACGCTGTCACGATTCGAGCGTGAAGTCCAGTTAACGTCCCAGCTTCAGCATCCCAACACGATCGAGATTTACGACTACGGTCGGAGCCATGACGGTGCGTTTTATTATGTGATGGAATACGTCGATGGTCTTTCTTTGCAAGAATTGGTTCAGCAATTTGGTCGTCAGCCGCCCGGGCGTGTGATCGACTTGTTGGTCCAGATCTGCCGCTCGCTTGCCGAGGCGCACGCTGCATCGATCGTTCATCGCGATGTCAAGCCGGCCAATGTCTTGATCACGGCTCGGGCCGGGATATATGACTTGGTCAAAGTCGTCGACTTTGGCTTGGTCAAGCAAATCAATCGCGAGACGGTCCAGTTGACGCAGTCGGATGCCATTACCGGTTCGCCGCAATTCATGTCTCCCGAAGCGATTCGGGATGCGTCATCAGTTGATATGCGAAGCGACTTATATAGCGTCGGCGCGATCGGCTATTTTTTGTTGACCGGGGGCGGAATGTTCGAATCGGATTCGGCGGCGGATGTGTGTGTGAAGCAATTAAACGATGAACCGGAACGCCCCGAACGGATCGTCGGTGAGCCATTGCCCGACGATTTGCAAAATGTCTTGATGAGTTGTCTGCGAAAAAATCCCGACGATCGACCTTCATCTGTGGTCGAACTGGCCGATGCTTTGTCTCAGTGCATCGACACCGATCGCTGGGCGGAATCGGACAAATCGCAATGGTGGGACGACTTTTTTGGTTCACGTTGATCGTCGGCGTCGCCGCCGAGTGGGGCGTCGGTTGTCCCCGTGACGCGCTTGCCCGATTCGCGGATAATCAAAGCAACTGACCAATATCCTCTCACACTAAACCTGCGGTGAATATGTTCGGCTTGGGTCGAGGCGATCGTGCGGAAACCATCGACTGGTCGAGCTTGCAATCGTTGTTGGAAGACGACGACCGCCGCGCGTTCGTCGAATGGTCCTATCCCACCGAAAGCCGCGAAAGTTTTCTCGGCGCACTCAAACGAATCCGTCCGGATATCGAACGCGACGTTCTCTCGGCAGGTCGTCGGCTGCATTCCGCCGCGCAGCTGGTCAACTGGCCGACCGTTGCCATCGCCGGAATGCTGAACAGCGGAAAGACAAGTCTGGTTGCAACATTTCTCAGTGAGCAAGGTCGCCGGCGGACGCTGCGTGGCGACAACAACGATCAGGGAACGCACCGATTCGTATTGTGGTTGCCGTCGGCGTGGCGAAATGACAGTGACCTGTGGGGGCTGTTGATGAGCCGGATCGGTGACGCGCTGGGGCAGCCGCCGGAAATGTTGGCCGACGATCCTGCCGACGCGCATCGCCAATACAGTAATCGCGACGGGTCGGCCGAAACACTGCGAGTGCCACTGGTTGCGACCGACGATGGCTTGAACGAAGCGGGCATCGGACTGCTCGATTGCCCGGACATCGTTTCGGATGAAGCGTTCGGTTTGGGGTCACCCGAAGTCCGTCGCGAATTGCTCGGTCGTGCGTCGACGCTGTGTTCGGCATTTTTGGTGGTGACCAGCGCCGAATCATCACGCGATGCGGCGCTGGGCAACCTGATGCGAATCGCCGCGGATTTGATGCCGGGGATTCCCCGGTTGTTGGCGGTCAACAAAATTCGGCCTCGGCAAACGCCTGATCAAGTCTTAGAAACGTTCGGCCCGCTGGCTCGTGGTCACGGGATTGAAACGGTGTACGCGGCATACGATTTTGAAGTGCCGGCAAGTCGACCCTACATTCCCGCGCCCGATGAAGTGGTTGCTGCGGCGCTGCAGCCGGATGCGGATCCACTGCCGGTCTTTTTTTCGGTGGATGAAGACCCCGATGATAATCCGCCCGCAGCAATCGACGCGGACCGACTGTTGTCGGCGTTGCCACAAAAACTGGATCGCGGAAAGCTGTTTGAAAAGTTTCGCGTGGCGTTAGAAACCGGATTGCGAACCGCGGTGTGGGATTTGGGATTCAAAACGGTCGACCAAAACGCCGACGAATCGCGAACCCGGACCGCGAAGGCACAAGACTGTTTGTTGCAGACCGCACTCGACTTTTTCGCTCATCGCGAAATCGGTGGCGACGTGACCGAATTACGTTTGCATCAAAGCGAACGAATCGTTCGGCAACTTTCGGAATCGTTCGCGGCCACGGCACCTTGGTACGCCAGGTGGGGCGTGCGGATGAATACGGCGGCAAGGCGGATCTTTGGCGGGGCGGGCGATTTTATTCGCCAGTTGACGCCGACCGCGATGGCCCGGCGAACCGCGGATGAGATCAAAGATAAATTCAAGAGTGGTGAATACGGCGGCCTGATGACGCCAGAGCGACTTCAGAATGCGATTGAGCTGCATGGCGGTGCTTCGGTGCTGCCTCATTGGTACGCCGACGACGGATTGATCGACCGCGCGGCCTGGGACGAAGCGACCGAAGCCGCGATCAGCCGGTTCGAACGAGACGACTTTACTTCGCTCGATCCGCGGCGTCTTGATGAAGCGGTCCGGCAAATGTGGGCAGAAGTTCCGATGCGAAAAAAGCTTGCCGCGGGTTTGACTCCGTTGGCGGCACTACTGGCGACGTTCGGCGGCGTATTGATGATCCCGATCGATTTCGGCACGACGCACTTCATTGCCGCCGCATCGATTCCAGAACTGTTAGCCGCGGCGGGACTGACCACTTTGTCGACCATGTGGGCCGGCGGACAAAATACGCGCAACGTGGGCCAGCAAGCGGCGCGGCAGCAGTTGGCGGACTTTCAAGCCGTTTTGTCAGACACCTTTGGCGTCGCGCGCATCGAACATCCGCCGACCATCATTGTTGCCGGCAGCAAAGAAGCGCTGCCGGTATCTCAGATCGTTCGTCGCGAAGCGATTGGTCCGACGCTATCGGTGTATCGTATACGCGATGAATTTCGGCAAGAATTGCATCGACTTATCCCTCGAAACGGATCCGCCGGCCCTTGAATTCAATGAACCTGACCTCAATGGACCCGAACCCGTTGGACTTGACTTCGAAATCGTCGGATCAGGCGCACTCGTCGCAACGAACGTTCGCCGATTCGAAACCGGGTGAACAGTTCTTGCGCCGCGTTCGCGCTGCGGCGGTGAACGTCCTGGGTAACGGCGCGGCAGGACGGGCCGTCGAAGCGTTGTGTGATGATCATCACGAAGCCCGCCAGATGATTTTGCAAGATCGCAGCGGTGGCGCGAGCGTGATTGCGGTGGTGGGCGCGACCGGACAAGGGAAATCGTGGTTGATACGCCAACTGGTTCGGGACTCACAGGTCGCGGGTTCCATCCGCAGCGGGAACAATGCCGACGAAGCGACCGAAAAGTTGCTTTGGATCGGGCCGCATCCACCCGCCGATTTAGACACGCGTCACGAAAAGTTTTTGCACTGCGAATCATCAAAGATGCAGTCGATCGGAACCCCGTACCTGTTGGTCGATTCACCGGGATCGACCGACGATCGTCGCTCAATCGCAGCGGTAGCATCGCGGGCATTGTCTCTCGCATCGGTCATTTTGTTGGTCGTGCGACGCGACCAATTGCGCAGCGAAGCGGTCGGTATGTTGGCCGAGGCAAGCGAAGGCACGCTGGTGGTTCCCGTCATCAACGCTGTTCGGCAAAAAGATGATCGGCTTGGCGCCGATATCGATGCTTTCGTATCGCACATGCGTGAGATTGCACCGACCAGCATCATTGTCTCGCCCGTCATCATTGATGACTTCGAAGTCGCCAGCCGCAGCGAGACCGAGGTCAGTCGCCAAGCCACCGAATCGATTGCGGCACGATTAAGCGAAGAACTCGGCCTGTCATGGGAAGGTGACCGCCGACGCAGCGTTCGCTTGGCGGCGCTGGATGGGCGGTTTCGCGCCGCGCTGCACAGCGTACTGTCGGACCAGTTGCCGGGCCTGACATCGGCCGTCACTCGGCTGAACGACGAGGCGACCAAACTGCCTGGCGAAGTCGCGGAAACACTGATTGGCGCCGGCGGGCCGCTGCGCGCCGCGGTGCGATCACGGCTGAGGCTTTCGTTGCTGACGGATACCGCCGCGATTTGGTTTCCCTTTCGCAGTCTGCTGGGAATGCTGAATTTGACCCACGGCGCATGGGACCGCGTCCTGTTGTCGCTATCGGGGTCGTTGCCATCGCTGGTGGGAACCGTTTGGACCACCACAAAAAACTTGGCGTCCACGCGCGACGCTCAGCAAGACGTGCGAGACGGATTGCGTCAACGCAGTGCGGCCGCCGTCACCGATCGGCTGGAACCGCTGGCCCATCGGTTTCGCGACGAAATCGCTTCGCTGCGCAGTTCGAACACGTCCAGGCGCGAACGTGAATCACGAATCGACGATGGCTCGCGCTCACGCGTCGCGTTCCTGGCCGGTATCGATGCGTTGCAAGAAAAGTCGCAAAACATTTTTGAATCCGAAGTCCAGCGAGTTTCCATGACTCGTGGATCGGCGACGGTTTGTGCGGTGATCGGAACCGCGATTTTCTGGTTTCTGATGGCCGGCCCGATTGTCGCTCTTTATCGCCAGTACTTTGATGCCAGCTATACAACGCTGCGTGACTTTAGTGGCGACCTTGATGCGTTTCCGAAACCAGATTTTTCCATGATGTTGACCAGTCTGATCGTCTCTATTTTGCCCACGTCTCTGTTTGCGATGCTGATCCTATCGGTCGCGCAGAGCCGGTCGCGAGTCGACCGCGCCGAGTCACGCATCCGATCGATGCACGAAGAATCGATTCATCAATTACAGAAAGACGGCGTCTTGCGTTTGCAGTGGGATGATCCGCTGTTGGCCGACGCCGAGTTCTTATTGTCCGCCGGCGACGGGGATTGGACGGAACCATCATGATCGTTTCAAGGATGATGCATTCAGGATTGATGGTGCTTGCACAATCCGCACCCGCGGCCAACGGTGAATCGGCCGGCACCCAGCCTGCGTCGATGATGGATATCCTGTTCAGCGGCGGCATCGTCGGTGTGGTGATCCTGATGGTGTTGTTGGCGCTCAGCATTGCTGCGGCGTATTTGGTCTTTGATCAAGTCATGACGCTTCGCCGCCGTGAAGTGATTCCCGAAGGTGTCAGTGACACGGTTCGCCAAGCCTTGCTGACGGCTCGACAAGCCGAGGCGGACGCAGCGTGTCGACGCTCACCCAGTGTGCTAAGTGTGGTGTTGCTTAGTGGATTGGCCGAAATGGATCTCGGTTGGCGTGAGGTCGAAAAGGCCGTCGAGGATTCGTTGGCCGAACAAGCGGCGCGATTGATGCGGCGAATTGAGTACCTGTCTGTGATCGGCAACATTGCGCCCATGGTCGGGCTGCTGGGGACCGTCACCGGGATGATCTTTGCGTTCCAGCAAGTTGCCACAACGCGCGGCGCGGCGGGAGCGGGAGATTTGGCCGAGGGGATTTATCAAGCGCTCGTGACCACCGTCGGGGGGCTAGTCGTTGCGATTCCGGCGCTTGCCGCGTTCGCGATTTGTCGTAACCGTGTCGATTCGCTGATTGCCGAGGTCGCGCATCAGGCGGGACATGCTTTGACGCCGATCAAGCGTCGCCCGGTCGCGAGAACGCGGCCCCCAGCCAAAGCAGGCAGCCCGAAAACAGGCAGCCCCAAAGCGGGCAACCCCAAACCAATGAATCCGGCGCCGGAAGTTCGCCCACCAGAAAATGTGAAACCGGGAACACCGCCGGCACCGCCGAAAAACGAATAGATCCGGGTTTGAACTGAAATGGGCCGGTCCAAAAACCCAATGAGCAAGATTGTGCTTTCGCGGTAGAATACGGTAAAGCTGTTGTCACCGCCGCACGAACGATGACCAAGCGTTCGGGTTCTGCCGCTGTTTGAACCCTCTGTTGAGGAACGATTCATGTTTGAAATCCATCGCGTTGCTGTCGCCACGATCACTTTAGTCGTGTTGTGTGCCGCGTCCCTGTGGGCGTCCGTGATCGCTCAGGATATTTTCGACTCTTCCGTTGTGACCGAGCCGGCACAACCGGCCGATGCAAAGGTGGTCGAGACGATTCGCAAGGCGCTTCATGACGATTCGGCCGTGCCGAGTTCGGATGATCCCATCTTGGACGACGTTTTGAACGTCATTCGTCAACAAGGCAGCGTGCTGGACGGATCGCCGCTCGATCCTAAGCTTGAACCCTTGCCTGAATCAGCAAGCGATGCGGATCGTGGCGATCGAAGTCTCGCACCGGCATCACACCGGGCATTGGCCGCCGAACGATTGTTGAAAGCGGCTAGGCTGTTGGAACAAGTCCAACCTCTCGATAACGCTCGCCGCCAGTTGGTGAAACAGATGCGTCGCGAAACAGTGCGGCTATTGTCCGAGTAGACTCTCACTTTCTGCTTTTTCCTTTCCCCGCTCCATTATCCCGCCTGTCTCGTTTTGACCAAGAACTCTCGCGCTGCCGCTGCCAACCTTTTTCGTTCGCGCCGTGGTTGGATTGCTGCTGCGATCGCTTTCATTGTTGCCGGTGGTGTGCTGGCCGATTACTGGAACGCCAAGCCGCTAGGAATTCAACCTAGTTTCGTAGGGCGATCTGCCTGTATCGATTGCCACCAACAGGAGTCACAGAAATTCCACGGATCGCATCACGATCTGGCGATGGATTTGGCGACCGAGGAAACCGTTTTAGGTGATTTTGATGATGCCACGATCGAGCACGATGGCATCGTCAGCCGAATGTTCCGCGACGGTGACCGGTTCATGGTCCATACCGAAGGACCGACTGGCGAAATGGAAGACTTTCATGTGAAGTATGTCTTTGGTGTCACGCCGCTGCAGCAATACATGGTCGAATTCGATCGAACGCCCGAAATGGATCCAGCGGAAGTGCCCCGAGTCCAAGTCCTGCGGATCAGTTGGGACACCGAAAAGAAACGTTGGTTCTATCTGCGACCGCCCGATGTCACGGAAAAGTTGCAACCGGACGATCCGCTGCACTGGACTGGGATCGCCCAGCGTTGGCAGACGATGTGCGCCGATTGTCACTCGACGAACCTGAAACGAAACTTTGATCCAAAAACGAATCAGTATCACACCACGTTTTCGGAAATCGATGTTAGCTGTGAAGCCTGCCACGGTCCCGGCAGTCTGCACATCGAATTGGCTAACACCAAGTCATTGTTTTGGGATCGAAATTATCGATACGGTCTAGCGGAATTGAAGGGATCCGATTCCGAGCCACAGTTGCAGACCTGCGCGCCCTGTCATAGCCGTCGCGGCGTTTTGAACGATTCTTTTCACGGGGGCGATCGTTACACCGATCACTACAACCTGGAAACGCTCGGCCGCGACACCTATCACGTTGATGGGCAAATCAAAGACGAAGTCTATGTGTACGGATCGTTCATCCAAAGCAAGATGTACCACAAGGGCATTCGCTGTACCGATTGCCATGATCCACATTCACTGCAGCTAAAACATCCGGGCAACGAAACTTGCACGTCGTGCCATCAACACGCCGCGGGGAAATACGATGTTCCCTCGCATCACCATCACAAACCCGGCACGCCTGGCGCTAGTTGCGTGAATTGCCACATGCCCGAGACGACGTATATGCACGTCGACCCGCGGCGTGACCACAGCATTCGTGTCCCTCGGCCGGATTTGTCGGTCAAGCTGGGCACGCCGAACGCTTGCAGTCGTTGCCACGTCGCCGACCAATTGCCAAACCTTGACGAATCAACACGAGAGACGTTTGCCGAAAAAGAATACGCCGACTGGTTGATTGCCGCAGACGCGGGTGAAGAGTCGATCGCAAAGGCCATCGAAACGACCAACCTTTGGTGCGACGAAGCCTGTGAAACTTGGTACGGCGAGCAACGTCAACAGCCGTACCATTTCGCCGAGACACTGGCGGCGTTCCGCAACGGCGAACCCGATTCGATCGACGATCTGGTGGCGATGATTCAACGGCCTCGCGATGCGGTTCCCGACATCGCCAAGGCAACGGGACTGCGCGAGCTGGCCGAATCGGGGGTCGGTGACGCCGTGCCGCTGGCCAAAGCGATCATTGAGGACATCGACGTATCGCCGATGGTGCGTGCCGCCGCGATCAACGTCTTCATGGCCACGCCGCCGACGCGTACGGGTTTGTCGCTCGCACGAAGGACATTGATTCCGTTGCTTGATGATCCGTCGCGATTGGTCCGAGTCGAAGCCGCACGAGTCTTGGTCGCATCAGGGCTTTATTCGCAACTGGACAGTTCTGATCAATTGCGAGTCGATCAAGCAATGAAAGAGGTCAAGGAAGGTCTGATGGTTGCGTCGGACCGCGCCGGTGCACACATGGGATGGGCGATGCTGAGCGAACAGCAAGGCCGATTTGACGAAGCGATTGCAGCCTATGAAACCGCGATTCGGGTCGAACCCAACATGACCGGTCCGCGAACCAATTTGGCTGCCACACTTGAACGCGTCGCCCAGCAGACTCGGTCGCCACGGGCCGCAGAGTACTTGTCACGAGCAGCAGAGCTGCGAGAGCAAGAACTGCCGTTGCTGGCGCGCGACGCGTCGCTTGCGCCGGACAACGCAGATATTCAATATCGGTACGGCTTGGCGTTGTATCTGTCGGGAAAAAACAAAGAAGCACTCAAGCAATTGGAAATGGCTGTCAAGCTGGAACCCGACGTCGAAATCTTTCAAACCGCCGTACGATTGCTGAAAGAAAAATTGGCCGAGTAGTAAGAAAGATCACGCGAGAGAGACGCTGTGCGTCTGCGTTTGGCGTTCTCGGGTTTTGTTAGGCGGTATTGATCTCGATTTATCGATCGAGATCTATTGATTCGCATCCGATCAGCGACCATGGCCGCAAACGTTCGCGAGAGGACTCGATTTGCTATTCTCTTGGTGATCTTTTCTTGTCGACGTCCGTCGTTTACCTTTCGCAGGCAGCACGCTTCGGAATCCGCTTCACGTCCATCGCAATCACATCACGATCGAGTTAAAGAATGCTACATGCAGTCATCATGGCAGGTGGAAGCGGCACGCGGTTTTGGCCAGCCAGCCGCAAGTTAAAACCGAAACAATTGCTCGCTCTCGCCGGCGAGCAAACGATGATCCAGGCGACCGCAGACCGCTTGGGGGCGCTGGTGCCGCCGGATCGCCAGCTGGTGCTGACCAACCAAATCCTGACCGACGCGATTGCTGGCCAGTTGCCCGATTTGCCGAAAGGGAACATCGTCGGCGAACCCTGCAAGCGGGACACCGCTCCGTGCGTCGGGCTGGCCGCGACAATTGTTGCGGCAAAAGACCCCGATGGAACGATGGTGGTGATGCCGTCGGATCATGTCATCGAAGACGCCGAGAAGTTTCGCCAAGCAATCGAAATCGGCAATCGGCTGATCGATGAAGACCCCGGTCGGATCGTTACGTTCGGTATCAAGCCAAACTATCCCGCGGAATCGTTTGGTTATATCGAAGTTGGTTCTGCTGTTTCGGCCGAGGACGCTTCTGTTTTTGCGGTCAAGCAATTTCGTGAAAAGCCAGACCGCCATACGGCAGAGCAATACGTTGATTCAGGAAAGTTCTATTGGAATAGCGGGATTTTCTTGTGGCGTGCTTCGACGATCTTATATGCCCTGAAGTCCTACGTTCCAAAGATGCACGCTCGTCTTGCAACGATCGGGGATGCGATCGGCCGCGACGACTTTCAAGCAGTCTTGCAAACCGAGTTCGAAGCCATCGAGGGCACATCGATCGATTATGCCGTCATGGAACGCTATGACAACGTCGTTGTTGTCGAGGCGCCGTTCCCATGGGACGACGTCGGCAGTTGGCAAGCGTTGGCTCGATTGCATGATGCCGATGAACACGGCAATACGGTCGTCGGTTCGCACATCGGAATCGACACCAAGGGAACGATTGTGCATAGCGACGGTGATCACACGATCGTCACGATCGACGTCAAAGACATGATCGTTGTCCACACCGATGACGCAACTCTCGTCGCCCCCAAGCATGCCGAAGAACGAGTCCGAGAAGTCGTCAAAGAATTAGAAGCACGCAAGTTGGACGAAAAATTGTAAAATCTGAAATCTGAACTGTGGGGAACGGCTTGTGGCTGCATACAAACGTTTTGAGGACCTTCCGGTTTGGCAAAAGTCGGCGGATCTCGCGGCGAAGATGTTTGCTTGGTCACAACACTCCAGCTTTCGCGGTAAAGGCGATCTCGCCAATCAACTCCGCCGTGCCACACTCTCGATCAGCAACAAGCCTTGCCGAAGGCTTCGAACGCGGAACGACGAAAGAACTGCTTCACTTCATCTATATTCCCCTCGGATCTGCCGGCGAAGCGCGATCGATGCTCTGCGTGATGGACCGCATGGCTGACGTTGCCGATCTGAATTCTCAGATTGCAAGTTTCAAATCGGACTTCGAAAACGTCTCGTGACAACCCCGGGGCTGGGCCAACAGTCTGCAAAACAGTGATATCGAAGGCCCACGCCATCTGAACGACCAGTCACGTGAGAGATACGAACGCAAACAACGGCGAATGCGATTCGACGCAGAGCAAGCGGAATTGCAAAAGCAACGAGAAGAAAAATGGAAAAGGCAAGCCGAAGAACGTCATCGTGAAGACAATGAGAAATCAGTGCAGCGCTTCAAATCTTAAGTCTGAGCGGGTCTTTGCGGCCGACTTGGTGTGTAGGTACAGCAGTCCGCCGGACAGATGTCGTGCCAGGGACCAAGATTTCCCACCGCTCGTCGCTGGTCGATGCGTCCGATTCTCTCTTCG
Organism: uncultured Pirellulaceae bacterium; assembly: GCA_963975425.1. Classification (GTDB taxonomy): domain Bacteria; phylum Planctomycetota; class Planctomycetia; order Pirellulales; family Pirellulaceae; genus CAXBGS01. Next base: position 140,901 of record CAXBGS010000012.1, on the reverse strand, counting down.
ACTAATTCTCGCACCATTCGGACAAATTTCGGTCCCGTCCCCGCCGTGGCTGCTCGGGCCATGGGAATGTTTCTCGCTTTGCAAATCGCGGCTGCCTCTTCGTCCAGATCGAACATCACTTCCATGTGATCGCTGACGAATCCGATCGGCATGATCACGAGCGCTTTGATCTTCTTTTCTTCATCGCGCGAGACGATCGAGTCGCAGACGTCTGGTTCCAGCCAAGGTTGCTGGGGCGGGCCACTGCGGCTTTGGTAAACCAATTGCCAGTCGCGGATCCCGACTGCGTCGGCAACAAGTCGACTGCTTTCATTCAACTGCATGACGTAATCGCAGTTGTCCGACATCGCCGTTGGAATGCTGTGAGCGGTAAAAAAGATCGTCACGTCATCGCGGCTTAATTCCGAATCCTTATCCCGCAATTGGTCGACGGCGGACTGCACATTCTCGGCAAGTGTTTCGACGAATCCGGGATGATTGAAACCCATGCGCAGTTTATCCACCTGGGGTGCACCGGTTCCGACGGCCTCGCGAGCGGCGATAAGATTCTCGCGGTACTGTCGGCATCCGCTGTAGCAGCTGAACATGCTGGTAAAGAACGCGAGCGTGCGTTTATGTCCGGCGTCTCGCATTTCGCCAAGCGTTTCGGTAAGCAGTGGATGCCAGTTGCGATTGCCCCAGTAAACCGGCAAATCGATATTCGCCGCTTTGAATTCATCGCCGATCGCCGCTAATAGTTCGCGATTGTGTTGATTGATCGGACTGATGCCACCGAATTGTTTGTAGTGCTCGGCAACTTCCAGCATTCGTTCGCGTGGGACTCGTTTACCACGCAGGACATTCTCTAGAAACGGAATCACATCGTCAGGACCCTCAGGGCCTCCGAAGGAGACCAGCAAAAAAGAATCGTAAGGTTGGTTGTCTTCAGGCATGATGAGGGCGGTGCTGCTAACTGCGATTGTCAGAGGGATGATCAAGGTTCTCCCTTGAGAGCGTCGTGCTCATGGACGGGGAGAGGAAACGAAAGAATCGAGTGCGCAAGGAGAGTCGTCAGTAGGATGAGGCACAAGCTTCAATCTTAACCCCGTTGGGCTTTCGCCCCATTCTCAGGCCGCCAAGGCGTCAGGCGCCATCGGCGGTGAATCGATGATCTCGAAAGTGCCAAGCTGTGATCTCGAAAGTGCCAAGCTGTGATCTCGATCTCGCCGTCCAGGGAAGCATACCGCCAAGTCAAACGCCGATATCTTGATTCCAGAGCACTGGATTCTGATCGATGAATTGGCGCATCAGTTCGATACAGGTCGGGTCGTTGACGATTTGCAAATCGACGCCTCGCGAGCGTAGATAAGTTTCGGGACCTTGGAAGTTTGTATTCTCGCCGGCCACAACTTTCGGGATTCCATACAACAACGCCGCGCCGCTGCACATGTCACAGGGCGAGAGCGTTGAATAGAGCGTGCATTCAGCATACTGGGCGGCGGTCAGGCATCCGGTATCGGACAACGCATCCATTTCAGCGTGCAAGATCGCGCTGCCGTCTTGGACACGGCGGTTGTGTCCACGCCCGATGATTTCACCGTCCATGACGACCACACTGCCGATCGGAATGCCGCCTTCGGACCGGCTTTTTTCTGCCTGCTCGATGGCGGCTTTCAGAAATCGATTCATTGCATTAACGCCAAATCAAAGGTAGTTTTTCGTCGTCTTTGTCCATGGTCCCTGCCGGTCGAATGCCATCGCCATCACGTTTGGTTAGCTTGTCGCCGAGTTCCTTGCGGGCTGTTTCGGCGGCTGCTTGCAACTTTTTCACTTCGTCCGGATACAGCGCGGACACATCTTTGGTTTCCGAGACATCGTCATCCAAGTTGAATAGCGTCTGATCGATTTCTAACATTTTATAGCTGATGGGCAAACCGCCTGATCCGCCCGGATGTCCGTCCAACGATCGATATTTGTGCTTGAACATCAACTTGAACGACTCGTTTCGAACCGCCTGCAATTCGCCGCCTTTGTAATAGCAGTAGAACGCTTCATGCGGCGACTTGGCGCTGGGTTCGTCAAACATCAATGGACGAATGTCTTTTCCATCAATTTTGTGGTCGGGCAATTCCGCATCGATCAGCTTCGCAACGGTGGGCAAGATATCGATGGTGCTGCATAGTTCATCGCAAGTCGTATTCGCAGGAATCTTTCCTTTCCACCACATCAGCGTCGGCTCGCGGTATCCGCCTTCGAACATGGTTCCTTTGCCTTCGCGCAGCGGCGTCGCCCTGCCACTGTGGCTGCCGTAGGAAAGCCAAGGTCCGTTGTCGCTGGTAAAGATCACCAGCGTGTTGTTTTCGGCACCGATGTCTTCGACCGCTTTCATGATCTCGCCGACCGACCAATCCAGTTCCATCACGACATCGGCGAATAGCCCCACGCCGCTCTTTCCGTAAAAGTCTTTGCCCGGAAACAGCGGGACGTGAACCATCGGGTGGGGCAGATAGACAAAGAAAGGTTGGTCGACACTCGATTTGATAAAGTCCACGGCAAGTTCGGTGAACTGACGCGTCATCTCGGCTTGGTCTTCCGGCTGCATGTCTTCGTTCAGAACTTTGACCGAGTTGGGCTCGGATGACTTCAACATCGGCAGCGCCGCCCATGGGATCGGTGCGTTGGGGTCCTTTTCTCGAATCGCCCGGGCCTTGGGGTGCAGTGGCCACATGTCGTTGCTGTACGGGATGCCCTGATAGACGTCAAAGCCCTGGTTGGTTGGCAAGAATTTTGGATGGTGACCCAAGTGCCACTTTCCGAATGCCGCGGTCGCATAGCCTTTCGACTTGCACACTTCCGCCAGCGTCGTTTCGCTCGGGTTCAAACCGATATTCGATTTCGGTCCCAACGCGCCGCTGATACCGACGCGCCGGTGGTAACAGCCCGTCATCAAGGCCGATCGTGACGCAGAGCAGACTGCCGACGAGACGACAAAGTCGGTGAACTTGCGACCCTCGCGTGCCATGCGATTCAAGTTCGGCGTCTTGTACTGCTGTGCACCGAACGGGCCAATATCCGCATAGCCCATGTCATCGATGAAGATGACAACGACGTTGGGTGGTTGTTCATTTGCCCAACCGACGGCTAGCAACTGCATCAAAATCATGATGGAAAGACAGGTAGTACAAATTGTTCGCGACATGTTGATCTTCAAACGGTAGGACAGTTTCGGGGTGGAATTGATGAGGGAGCGTCCGCGAGGCGACTTGCCCGGCAATGCTTTCGGAGTTCGGCAAATCTTAGTTGTTGCCGATCGCATGCGTTGCAGACTCGCGGGGGTTTTGCATTGAACGTAACAAATTGGCGACTGAACACGGTGTGGTCCAGTACAGCCGTGATGTGACGCTCAGCCGGACAAAGACGCTGAAATCCGAGTCTTTGCAACGATTGAAGGCCAACTTGCGGGCGGGTGACATCCGTATAGGCATTGCGGCGGATTTTTGCGGTTCACCCGCGCGTGTGTTCTAATTTTTGGAGTATTTACTCTCCCCTCTTTCATTCGAGGTTCTTTGTCATGATTTCAAAGTTTGCACTTAGTCTTTCGGCCCTCTTTCTCGGGTTTTGCATTGGTGGATGTGACAGCGGCGGGAGTTCGCCCGAGGTGACGACCAATCAAAGTGAACTGGAAGCGTTCTTGGAAGCGAATCCGGATGCCGAAGCAGGGATCGACACCGGTGAAGAAGAAGAAGCCGACGAATAGTCCCTGCGCTTGGTGTATGTCCCTCAGCGGCAGCACCAATGGTATGCCACATCACAGCGGACCCGCTGTTAGAGCACGACACAACATTCAGCGAACCCTTTTTTAACGTTTAGTCTTAATTTTTTTAGCGAACGATTCGCATATCGATTGTGTTTTTTCCGAAAGCAAGTTGTCTTTCGGTTCTGTTTTTTTCTGCCTTTTGGAGTATTTCCAATGAAAAGGAAGACGAAAAGCGGCTTCACGCTTGTGGAGTTGCTGGTCGTGATCGCCATTATTGGCGTTCTCGTCGGACTGCTGTTACCAGCGGTCCAAGCAGCACGTGAGGCTGCGAGAAGGATGAGTTGTAGTAACAATTTCAAGCAACTTGGCTTGGGAATTCACAACTACCACTCGGCGTACAAACAGTTGCCGTATCACCATGCGGGAACCATCAGTGTCGACTTTCACACCGGTGGTCCGCAGCACCGTCCCCTGACCGGCAACAATCAGCACGAGTTAAGTGTGCTCGTTGGGCTGCTGCCGTTTGTGGAACAGCAAGCCTTGTGGGAACAGATCAGCAATCCGTTCGTACCGACGCAAGGCACGACCGTCACCCCTGGGACACCCGGTCCGGCGTTTCCGGCAATGGGGCCAAGTCCGTTCAAGCCGCTTGGTAATGCGGCGAACGGACACATCGCCCATCAGTACGATCCATGGTTGACCGAGGTGCCGACATTCCGGTGCCCCAGTGATCCAGGACGTGGATTGCCCGCCGACGGACGCAGTAATTACCACGCCAGTGTGGGCGATGCTATTCACTTAACCAATTCCGGGCCTCCGGCGTACAACATGACCGGGAATGCCGCGATGTCGGGTCCCGGTTGGTTAAATACCGATTGGGGACGAGCAGCTCAAGGACGATACCAGCGAACCCGCGAATCATGCCGCGGTTTTTTTGTGCCTCGGTACAAGAGCAGTTTTCGTGACGTGCTGGACGGGCTGTCAAACACGATCGCGATGGGAGAAATTCCGACCGATCTTGGTGACCGCGATGTCCGCACGGCCGCTTACTTGATTCGTGCGACGGATCCGTCGTTTTACGATGATCCAAGCTATGCCTTGACAAACAATCTGAAGGACCCGCTGCGACCGCAGTTTTGGGATCCGTCGATTCCCAATTCGACCGCAGCGGGCATGGCGGGTATTCAGTCGCCAGGCGCTGGTGGGCGTGGCTACAAGTGGCAAAACTCTCGTGGTGTCTACGGTACCGTTACCACCGTTCAGCCGCCCAATCGCGAAGTGATCATGTGGAACGGCAATGCAGCGCAAGGCTACTTGCCGCCAGGCAGCCGACACCAAGGTGGTTGCCACATTTTGATGGGGGATGGCGCGGTCAAGTTCATTACGGACTCGATCGAGGCTGGCAACCAGAGCATGTCCCCCATCTATGTGAATTTCATGGGCATGAGTAGCGTGCTTCCGCCGGGATCACAAAGTCCATTCGGACTTTGGGGAGCGCTCGGAACGCGAGCCAGCAAGGAAACCATCGACGAAGAATTCTGATCTTGGATCAAGTTCCCGTTGAATACCAATCAGCCTCGCTCGGCATTCGCCGGGCGAGGCTTTTTCGTGATGATTGGCAGCGGCAGCGGCAACCGGTGAGCGTACGCGATAGGCGGATTCGTGGCTCGGGTGCAAGCGTCGGTCAAGTCCTGGGTGTTAAGAAATTCTCGTCAAAGCACAAGGCGGCTCGCAAAGTACTGCAGCATCGACATGGCCTTGTGTGTCGATTCCGTTTCGCTCTCTGCAAGGATGCGCAAGCGGTGAAATAGCATGTGGTTTGATGGACGCGGCTGACGAACATCTCGGGCGCGTCGACCATGCGCGACGTATGCACCCAAGCGGTCCAGGCTCTTGTGTTTACCCACCATCGTTAAAGCTACACCGAGCATTGAAGCGTTTTGGATGTGCGAGAACTGACTGAGTGTGAGACGCATGCACGAAGCATAGGCCATTGAACTTACGGTAGTGTTTGTGCACCACTTGCCACGAAAATTTGCGGCGCGATTTCACATGTGCTTAAATGCTCGGAGTATCCCACCCCACTTCCCACCCCATTTATTCGAGGCGTTTCGTCATGGTTTCGAAATTCGCGTTAAGTTTTTCAGCATTGTTTCTCGGGTTCTGCATTGTCGGATGTGACAGCGGCGGAAGCTCACCCGAGGTGACGACCAACCAAAGTGAGCTGGAAGCCTTTCTGGAAGCAAATCCGGATGCCGAAGCAGGCATCGACACCGGTGAAGAAATCGAAGCCGAGGAATAGTTCCGTCGCTTCGTGCAAGTCTTTCATTCGAAGTATCAACGGCATGCCAAGTCATATGGCGCCGTTGTTGCACCGTTGCACAACGTCCAACGAAACGTTTTGCAACGCTTGATCATCGTTTTCTCTAACGAACGATCCGCGTTTCGAAGGTGTTTGTCAGAACGCAAGTTTTCGTTCGGTTCTGTTTCAATCTATTGGGGTTTTACCAATGCGTAGAAAAAATAGCAGTGGCTTCACGCTTGTCGAGTTGCTGGTCGTGATTGCAATCATTGGCGTGCTTGTGGGACTGTTGTTGCCGGCAGTCCAAGCAGCACGTGAGGCTGCGAGAAGGATGAGTTGTAGTAACAATTTCAAGCAACTTGGCTTGGGAATTCACAACTACCACTCGGCGTACAAACAGTTGCCAGTTCAGGGTGGCGGAACAATCAGCGTCACCGCGCACACCGGTGGTCCGCAACACCGACCGATCACGGGAAACAATCAGCACGATCTAAGTGTGCTCGTTGGGTTGCTGCCGTTCATTGAACAACAGGCGTTGTGGGAACAAATCAGTAATCCGTTTGTGCCGACACAAGGTTCGACCGTCACCCCGGGGACGCCCGGTCCGGCATTTCCAGCGATGGGACCGAGTCCATTCAAGCCGCTGGGCAACGCAGCGAACGGACACATCGCTCATCAGTACGATCCCTGGTTGACGGAGGTTCCAACGTTTCGGTGTCCTAGCGATCCTGGACGCGGGCTGCCGGCCGATGGGCGGAGTAATTATCACGCCAGCTTGGGTGACGCGATTCATGTGACCAATGCCGGACCTGCGGTGTACAACGCAACGGGAAATGTCGCGATGTCGGCGCCCGGTTGGTTGAACACGCCTTGGGGACGCGACCATTCAGGCAGGTTCCAGCGAACTCGCGAGTCATGTCGTGGTTTCTTTGTGCCACGATACAAAAGTAGTTTTCGTGACGTTCTCGACGGGCTGTCCAATACGATCGCGATGGGAGAAGTCCCCACCGATCTTGGTGACCGCGATGTTCGTACCGCGGCCTACTTGGTTCGGGCTACGGATCCAACTCTCTACGACGATCCAAGCTATGCCTTGACGAACAATCTGAAAGACCCGCTGCGTCCGCAGTTCTGGGATCCTTCGATCCCGAATTCGACCACCGCGGGTTCGCCGGGTATCCAGGCACCAGGCGCCGGTGGGCGTGGTTACAAATGGCAAAATGCGCGCGGTGTTTATGGTGCGGTTACCACGATCCAACCGCCCAACCGCGAAGTGATCATGTGGAACGGGAATGCGGCGCCAGGTTACCTGCCGCCGGGCAGCCGACACCAAGGCGGTTGTCACGTTTTGATGGGCGACGGAGCGGTCAAGTTCATCACCGACTCGATCGAGGCCGGCAACCAGAGCATGTCGCCCATCTACGTGAACTTCATGGCGATGAACAGCGTGCTTCCGCCGGGATCACAAAGTCCGTTCGGGCTTTGGGGATCGCTCGGCACGCGAGCGAGCAGGGAACCGATTGACGACGAATTCTAATCTTGAATTCAGTTCCTATTGACGACCAATCAGCCTCGTTTGGCATCCGCCGGGCGAGGCTTTTGGTTTGTTTGGTGTGCGTACGTGGTCACATCATCAGGGCCGCCGCGGTCATGCCCTGCGAACTGTGATTTCCTTTCGATCCAATACCCGGGTTGTCCCGCGATCAAAGGTGCAATCGCTCCTGTCAGGCACGTTGCGATGCGATGTGTGCATCTGTTCATTGATTGGGGTTGTTTTGCAATGATTGCAACTTTTTGCATGCAATCGCTCCGCGATTGTTTGCGAAGAAGGAAGCCTTCATGCGAATAATGAGTAGAAAGATCGCCTAGTTCTTGCTTTAATAGCGTGTAGTGCCCCGCGGTTTTCGGGGGGTGCTTCAAAGTGAGCTTCATTGCAGGCTCACTTTGCTCCTGCCGTCACCCCACCTGCAACGCAACCTACTTTTGCAACCTCGATAAAAATTCTGTGTGGCACCTTATTATCGCCGCGACGGATGAGGGCGTCGAAAAGTATTCGGTCTGCTGACAATCTCTTGATTGGTGAAAGGTCGGTAACGGCGTTTTTTATCCCTTTTTTATTGGAGTTTGATCCTATGAAAAGAACTTTTAGAAGAGGTTTCACTTTGGTGGAACTGCTCGTCGTGATCGCCATCATTGGCGTTCTTGTCGGGCTGCTGTTGCCAGCGGTCCAGGCCGCTCGTGAGGCAGCACGCCGCATGAGTTGTAGCAACAATTTCAAGCAGATTGGTTTGGCCATTCACAACTACCATTCGGCCTACAACCAGTTGCCCGTCCACGGCACGGGGACCATCAGCGTGGTCAATCACACTGGCGGTCCGCAGCACCGGCCGATCACCGGCAATAATCAACACGACCTTAGCTTTCTAGTCGGGATCTTGCCGTTCATCGAGCAGCAAGCCTTGTGGGAACAGATCAGCAATCCGTTGGTCCCAACAACCGGAAGCAGTGTTTCCGTGCCGCCAAGTCCCACGGACCCCGCGTTTCCACCGATGGGGCCAAGCCCGTTCAAGCCGCTTGGCGGTGCCAATGGCCACGTGACGCATCAATACGATCCGTGGGTCACCGAGATCCCGACGCTGCGTTGTCCGAGTGATCCAGGCCGTGGTTTGCCATCAGACGGGCGAACCAACTATGCCGCATGTTTAGGCGATGCGATGCACCGGAGCCACGTTGGTGCGCGTTCCTATAACATGAATACCGGTGCACCGAGCGGATCGGGACCCGGATGGGTGAACTATCCGGCGCCCTACGGACGACCTGTTTCGGGTGCGGCCCAACGGACCCGTGAATCGTGTCGCGGATTCTTTGTCTCGCGGTCGGAAAACAAATTCCGCGACATCCTCGATGGGTTGTCCAACACGATTGCCGCGGGCGAAATTCCCTCGGATTTGGGTGACCGGGATGTCCGCACCGCCCCGTATGTCCAAGCAGGACGCAACGGTGCGTTGTACGACGATCCGGGGATTGCCGTGACCATGGGATGGAAAGATCCGCTGCGACCGCTGTTTTGGGATCCTACGATTCCTAACAGCGCAATGGCTTCGGTCGGAATCCAACCCAACGGCACTGGGATGCGCGGATATCGCTGGCACAACGCTCGCGGAGTCTACAGTTCGATGATGACGATCTTGCCTCCCAACCGCGAATGCGTGATGCATGCGGGCAACGCATCCACGGGAACGATGCCGGCAGGAAGTCGTCACCAAGGTGGTGCTCACGTCTTGATGGGTGACGGTGCCGTCAAGTTCATTACCGATTCGATTGATGCAGGCAATGAACACTTTCCCACGTTGTATGTCGGCATTGCTGGGGCGAGCAGCAGTGCGGTCGATCCGACAAGCGTACCTGGTATGCAAAGTCCCTATGGGCTGTGGGGTGCACTCGGCACTCGGGCCAACAAGGAAATCATCGACGACGAGTTTTAATCTTTTCGTTAAGTCGTCAGTAGCCTAAGCCTCGCTCGACCAAGGTTGAGCGAGGCCGGGGATGATTTCATTTTCGGCCGCATGCAAGATCGGCTTTTGCGCAAGCGTCCAGTTCGCAAAAGGGCATTGATCGGGACTGCCGTCGACGCAGCTGAACGCGTTGACATGTCTCAACGCGATCGTTTTGCGAAAACGCATCGGTGGGTCCGGTTCCTGCTTCAGTAACTTGTTTTTCCTGTGTTGTCCGATGAAGACCGCATTTCATTCATCGCTCGGTCGAAAACGCATTATCGCTAATTCGACAGACGCATGTCCTAAAAGGAATGCGCGTCCTTTGCACATCACGCCAGTCGCTATCTCTCCGTCCTGTGAGATGCGTCTGATTCTTTACTTTCATCGAAAATCTTAGAACGGTGCTTAATTATTGCCGCGATGGACGAAGTTGTCCTTCGTTTTCGACCCACTTCATCAATGTCGAATGGTGACGTGGGCGGCACGCTTTTTTTGTTTCGTTTTGTTTCGTTTTGTTTTTTGGAGTCACATACTGTGAAGAGAACTTTTAAAAGCGGTTTCACCTTGGTGGAACTACTCGTCGTGATCGCCATCATTGGCGTTCTCGTCGGACTGTTGTTACCCGCGGTGCAGGCCGCGCGCGAAGCGGCTCGCCGCATGAGTTGTAGCAACAATTTCAAGCAGATTGGTCTGGCCATTCACAATTACCATTCGGCCTACAATCAATTGCCCGTCCACGGGACGGGAACCATCAGCGTTGCCAATCACACCGGCGGTGCGCAACACCGTCCGGTAACGGGTAACAATCAACACGACCTTAGTTTCTTGGTCGGAATCCTGCCGTTCATTGAGCAGCAAGCTCTGTGGGAACAGATCAGCAACCCATTAGTTCCGACAACGGGAAGCAGTGTTTCTGTGCCGCCAAGCCCCACGGATCCGGCGTTCCCGCCGATGGGCCCTAGTCCTTTTAAGCCCCTCGGCGGTGCGAATGGACACGTGACCCATCAATATGATCCTTGGGTCACGGAGATTCCGACGCTGCGCTGTCCAAGTGATCCGGGCCGTGGTCTGCCATCGGATGGTCGAACGAACTACGCAGCCTGTCTTGGCGACGCGATGAACCGGAGCCATGTTGGCGCACGCTCGTACAACGGCATGACGGGCGCGCCGAGCGGTTCGGGCGCAGGTTGGATCAACTATCCGGCGCCCTATGGGCGACCGGTTTCGGGGGCGGCTCAGCGCACCCGCGAATCGTGCCGCGGCTTCTTCGTCTCTCGGTCCGAAAACAAATTCCGCGACATCTTGGACGGGTTGTCCAATACGATCGCTGCCGGCGAAATTCCATCGGACCTCGGTGATCGCGATGTGCGTACCGCGCCGTACGTGTATGCCGGAGCCGCTGGTGGCGTGTTTGATGATCCAGGTATCGCCGTGACGATGGGATGGAAGGACCCGCTAAGACCCTTGTTTTGGGACCCCACGATTCCGAATAGCGCGATGGCGTCAACCGGCATCCAGCCCAACGGCACGGCAATGCGTGGGTATCGCTGGCATAATGCTCGTGGTGTCTACAGTTCAATGCTGACGATCTTGCCACCCAACCGAGAGTGCGTCATGTCCAACGGCAACGCCGGACCCGGAACGATGCCCGCTGGTAGTCGCCACCAAGGTGGTGCGCACGTGTTGATGGGTGACGGTGCGGTTAAGTTCATCACGGACTCGATCGAATCCGGAAATCAGCACTTTCCAACGGTTTATGTTGGTGTTGGTGGCGGACCTAGTAGTGCGATTGATCCGACAAGCGTACCCGGCATGCAAAGTCCTTACGGGCTATGGGGTGCGCTTGGCACTCGCGCGAACAAAGAAATCATTGACGACGAGTTTTGATTGCCCTTAAGACCGAGTGAATTAGTAAAACCTCGTTCGAACTAGGTCGGGCGATGTTTATGAGCACCAAGTCACACTGGTGACGGTTCCGAAAGGGACCGTCACCGAGTCGTGGCGAACCAGGATGTGTGGTTGAACGTCAGCGACCGATCCCTCCGATTAGTCGTTTTGAAAGGTCAGCCGATAGTTTCCCGATATGTGATGTCAAAATGGTCGTGCTTCAGTTGCCGGCCAATCGTTTTTGTAGTCCCCAATGAGGTAATTTCATGAAGATTGTAAAGTGGTTCACCGCTTGTGCGGCATTGTCCCTGTGCCTTTCGTCTCTCGGTTGCGATCCGGGCGGCAGCGAGCCTGAAACGATGACCAATCAAAGTGAACTCGAAGCGTTTTTGGCGGAGAACCCAGACGTTGACGCGGAAGCGGATACGGGTGAAGAAGACGTAAGTGACGAATAGCAAACTCATCGGTCGCAGTTGATTACTCGGCACTGTTTGTTTCCAGTGTCAATGATCGTTGTGGTCCGCAATGAGTGAGTGAACAAGTCAGCCTCGTTCGACGTTTGTCGAGCGAGGCTCTTTTTGTGGAGTCGATGTGCTGTGATCGCTTCACATGATCGTAGCATCAAGAACCGTTCGGCCTCGCTGGCGAAAAGTTTTCATCCTGAGTTGGAAGAAACGAACTTTCGTTTATCAAAAAGAAATAGCCCGACCCGATAGTTTCGAGTAGGGCTATTTTGTCAACGCACTTTGGATGCGGAGAAGCGAAACTAGAATTCGTCGTCGATCACTTCTTTGCTGGCTCGCGTGCCGAGGGCTCCCCACAGTCCATAAGGACTTTGCGAACCCGGCGGGTTGATGCTTTGGGCCATGGCGTTTTGTCGCCATACGTTCGGCGCATTGCTGTTGCCCGCTTCGATGGAGTCCGTAATGAATTTGACCGCGCCGTCACCCATCAAAATGTGACATCCACCCTGATGTCGACTGCCGGGAGGTGCCAGGAGCCAACCTTGGGCGGTCGCGGACGCCACCAACTCTGAATTCGGCGGAAGGATCGTATTCATTTGCGAGTAAATCGGAAAGAAACTCGCCCAGCGATATCCGCGTGAATTGGTTGCCGCGGCAAGGTCGGGGGGAACACATCCTCCGGTTCCTCCCGTTGCCGGACACCAAAACTGTGGTCGCAACGGATCAATGTGCATCGCGTCTCGGGCGGCGAGCGGGTTGTTGGTGATCGCGCTGGTCCAATTCGGTGTTCCGCTGACCTGGCGAGCCGCGACGGTTCGTTTATCTCGGTCGCCCAGGTCCGTTGGGATTTCACCAGCCATGACGGTGGTGGAAAGGCCGTCGAGAACATCTCGGAATTTCATGTCCACGCGAGGTACAAAGATGCCGCGTTGCCCTGCTCGGGTTTGTTGCATCATGCCACTATTGTCGCCGTAAAACCACCTTGTTTGCATGCCGTTATAGGCGGCACCGCCATTGCTGTTTCGAGAGATCGAGTCTCCGGTGCAAGCGGCGTAGTTGGTGCGTCCAAGAGCGGGCAGCCCGCGGCCTGGGTCACTGGGACATCGAAACGTTGCGATCTCGGTTCGCCATGGATCGTACTGAATCGTGTCGGGTCTGGGGCCCATCGCCGCCCAGTACTCGCCCTCGTCATCCTCGTAAGCCGAAGAAATTTGTTCCCAGAGCGCCTGTTGCTCGATAAACGGCAACAGCCCCACAAGAAAACTCAGTTCGTGTCGAGTGAACCCGCCCGGCGTCGGTACGGTACCGGGCAGCCGCGACGTCATGGCATTGTTGTCGGTCTCGTTCGTTGCACCTGTGCCATGCCGCGGCAACTGCTGGTACGCCGAATGGTAGTTGTGGATTCCCAAGCCAAGTTGCTTGAAATTGTTGCTGCAACTCATGCGGCGAGCCGCTTCGCGAGCCGCCTGAACCGCTGGCAGCAATAAGCCGACCAGGACGCCGATGATGGCAATGACGACCAGCAGTTCCACTAATGTGAATGCTGATCGAGAAACTGAATGTTTCCGAAACATAAAATGAACCTCCGAAACAAGTAAGAAACAACTGGCGATAACTCGCCTAAAAGATCGAAATCCGGCTTTCGCCGAACCTGAGTTTCATCACTATCGTGTTCGCGGATCGATTTCACATACGTATCCAAGTCCGAGATCGAATGTCGCTCGCGCGAACGATACAGTTGCACCACACTTTCATTCGCTTTGCGGCGAATGAAGGATTCCATACGCACGTTGCCCCGCGACGGCTCTGGTGTCGCGAACGTTTAGGCACCGGCGGTGTTGTCCGCCTGTCTGTTCACCCGCATGGATGTCGCGGTTCAAAAACGGCGACGGTACAAGACATGGCTGATGCACGATTCTGTGCATCAAGCAGAAGGCCGCGGGATGCAGGCAGGATTAATAGTCTTCTTCTGCTGCTGCCTCTGCGATCGCAGTTTCAGCATCTTCCTCAGCCAGCATCGCTTCGTATTCAGCGATTTCGTCTTTGGTCACATCGATAGCTTCCGTTGGCTCGGATTCACATCCAGCAAAGACAAACATCGACGAGAGAAACAACCCAGAAAGAAACAGTTTTCGCATTGGAATTCCGATCATGAGAAGGAAAAAAAACGAATACGGAATGAAGAACCGAATGCCATTCGCAGTCGGAGTCTCCGAACGTGCGAGCGTTCGATGAAGCCACCCAGATGGTGAGCCTCGGGCGCCCAAGACTAAGTGTACGCGATCTGAGCTGATGGGATGCATAAAACGCGAACTGAAATGCCGTGAGCTTCAAAACGCTGCTTCGTTGCCAATTTTCCATCTGGCGTACTTTCGCATCGGCTGAGTGGAAAGTTGTTTCGAGGTCTGGTTGTTGCCTTGCCGTAGCACCTGGCACTGCGAGCCGAGCAACTTGATGAGGGAGCGACTCTCGCGAGCGTTGGGCAACGGCAGCACCTGGGATGGATGCGTTTGTTCACTGCCCCGAGGCGGCGTTCGGGTAAGGCGCGTGCTGGATAGATCGTGGCTAGTTCTTTACGCGCACACGTTCATCAGTGTGCGTGTGTTTAGGTTTGGTCGAGTTCAAGCGCGATCATGTCGGGTGCGGACAGACTTGAATGCGACGCCGGATGCATTTTTCAGCAAGGAAGGTGCAATCTTCCGCTTTGCAGCTGTGTAAACGCGAATTCTTTTCCGTTTTCTACCTATCGGATGGAATTCTTCCATGCCGCTTTTTCTTTCGCTATTCCATTTTGGAGTGTATCAATGACGAAACGAATACGTCCCGGTTTCACACTTGTGGAACTGCTGGTCGTGATCGCCATTATCGGCGTTCTTGTTGGACTGCTGTTACCGGCCGTCCAAGCTGCTCGCGAAGCCGCCCGGCGCATGAGCTGCAGTAATAATTTCAAGCAAATCGGACTTGGCGTCCATAATTATGCTTCGGCATACGCTCAACTGCCCACGCACTTCACGGGCACGCTGAGTGTTTATCATCACACCGGTGGACCTCAACATCAGCCGATCACAGGCAACAATCAGTACGACCTCAGTTTCCTGGTTGGCATCTTGCCGTTTGTCGAGCAGCAAGCGCTGTGGGAGCAGATCAGCAATCCCTTTGTGCCGACGCAAGGCACGACCGTCACGCCCGGAACACCCGGGCCCGCTTTCCCTGCGATGGGACCGAGTCCGTCGAAGCCACTCGGCAATGCGGCGAACGGTCACATTGCGCACCAGTATGATCCTTGGTTAACAGAGGTTCCTACCTACCGCTGTCCGAGCGATCCGGGGCGCGGTTTACCGTCGGATGGCCGAACCAACTATGCGGCCTGCGTCGGTGACGCGATGTTCTATACCAATGCCGGTGCCCCAGCATACAACGCAACTGGAAACGCGGCGATGAGCGCGCCCGGTTGGCTGAATACTAAATTCGGTCGCGATAACAGCGGCCGTTATCAGCGAACACGTGAGTCGTGCCGAGGCGTTTTTGTGCCGCGGCAAAATTCGAAGTTCCGAGACATCCTGGATGGTTTGTCCAACACAATCATGGCCGGAGAGATCCCAACCGACTTGGGTGACCGCGATGTGCGGACCGCGCCATACGTGCAGGCAGGCAATTTAGGTGGCGTATACGACGATCCGGGTATCGCCGAGACGATGGGATGGAAAGATCCATTGCGACCTCTGTTTTGGGATCCCACGATTCCCAATAGTGCAATGGCCTCCGTCGGGATTCAACCCAACGGCGTCGGGATGCGTGGTTATAAGTGGCAGCACGCACACGGCGTCTATGGGTCGATGGCGACGATCTTGCCTCCCAACCGAGAGTGCGTGATGCACGCAGGGAACGCAAGTACAGGAACCCTTCCGCCGGGCAGCCGGCACCAAGGTGGTTGTCACGTCTTGATGGCCGACGGAGCCGTGAAGTTCATCACGGATTCGATCGAAGCGGGTAATAGTCATTTCCCGACGCTATACGTGGGCTTGATGTCGACGGCTAGCAGTTCGATTGAGCCGACAAGTGTTCCCGGTATGCAGAGCCCCTATGGGTTGTGGGGAGCACTCGGTACCAGGGCGAATCGCGAAACGATTGACGATGAGTTCTGATCGTTCGCGTGACGATCGACTCATTTCTAATACTTGCCTCGCCCGGTCTTGTGATCGGGCGAGGCTTCGTTTGTCATCTTTGATCTGGTTGGTGTGCGTGTTGACGGGACCGTCGTTCGATGGAAACTCAACGATTGCTCATCGTGGGGAAAGCGATCGAGGCAGCCCACAATCGATACCGATCAAGTGACTGCTGTTTTTTTATCCTTTGCCGGCTGGAAATTTCATTCCGTACCGCTGATAGCGTTCGGGGTGGTCTCGTTAGTCGGTGGCAACACCTATAGGACGTTTAAATGATTGTGTCACGATTCATTGGTGCGTGTTTTGGTCTGCTGTTCTGCTTTGCGGTTACGGGATGTGATACCGGCGGAAGTGCACCGGAAACGATCACCGACCAAAGTGAGCTTGAGGCCTTTCTTGCGGAGAATCCGGACGTCGACGCAGAAGCCGATACCGGCGAAGAAGTGGATGCCGATCAGTAGGCCCTGAACTGATTCGATCCTAGACGGTCACGGGCCCTGCACTGTCACGGGCCCTGCACTGTCTTGCCCCTGCACTATCTTGGGCGCTGCGTCTTTTGGGGCCGTCCCTGAGTTCAGCACGGTCTCGTCAAGCGATTCATGTCGAATTCCAGGCCAATGCACGGATCCAGCCGTCATTGGCCTTTTTTCGGCATCGCGCGCACGAGCGTTCTTGACGCGGCGGTTGCCCAAGCGGTTTCGCCGGTCACGATACCTCGCACGATGATCGGGCCGACGATGTCAATCGGCAGCGTGACCTTGTTCTTGACCGCTCGGTCGGCGGTGACGGTCTGTTGGATTGTCGCGACTGTCGTTTCGTTCGGATCGCCTTGCGTGATCCCGCCCAGTGGTTTGTCAAAGGCGAGGGACAGCTGTCCAGCGATGGGCGAATCGATGAAGACGGTGATGGGTGATCCGGGATCATGTGCGGGATCGACACGGATCGACAGCGTGTGTGGTTGATGCATGCGTAGCGTGGGATCGCCCAACAAGTTGTATAACCCCATGTGCTCGCGGCGTTCTTGCACCAAATCGGCACCGCTGGGACTGACCACGGACGCCAACGCGTCGATCATGATGCGCGTGTTTGACTTCTTCGACGCCCCGGTCGCGTCAAGCTGGTTCACCGTGGAATCGTCTCGATGCATTTGCTTGAGGGCGTAAAGCCAGGCGTCACCCAATCGAGGCAACTTGTTGTCAAAGACACCTTCGATCAGCCCAACCGCGGCGGTCGTGTTTCCATATGGCATTGTGACGCGGCTGCCGGCAAACACCGCAATCGGGCCTCCATCGGCCAATAACATTTGTTCGGCCAGTGACTCTTGTGGTGCATCGATCGCTCCGGTGTAACATGCCAACATGATTCCGATCGGAGCGTTTCCCAATTGGCAATTCAATCGACGAACGCTCTCGCCGTCGAGCACCGGAATCCCATCGGCCGTGGGTGGCACACGATCCAATTCTGAAATTTGTCCGTGTCCGGCATACACCCAAAACCTGGAACCGTTCTCGTACCGGCGCAGGACTGCGTCGGTAAACGGTTGATTGACGGGACAGAAGGCATGGCCCGGGCTGGCGTAAATGACCGACGTGCGGGTTTCCAGTGGTAATACATTGGTGACCACGGCCCGCGTGACGGATTCGATCGTCGCGTCGACGAATGCACCGAACCCACCAATGCCTCCGATCAGTTGGACGTTACCGCGCCAGGGGCCAAAGTCCGTGCTGTTGTCTTGCGCGATGATTCGCTGAACAAGCTTGCTCAGCTGGCTAGGCCGATCCACGGGCAAGCGTCCGACGACGGCATCAGGAATTTTGTCACCATCCAAATCACCAATGGGCATATCGGTCAACAGTGTCGGTGTCGAACCCCAAGCCGCGGTCACCTTGGACGCGGCATACGAAGTCGGCACCTGACGCAGCGGGTCGCAGCGAGTCCCGATCGCCGGAACGTCACCGACCAGGACGATGTAGTTGGTGTCCGCGTTTGCCGTACGTTTGACGTTTCGGCGAAGTGAGTCGATGTCCGATGCGGAGTCGATGATGGCGATCGACATTCCTTCGACTTGACGATGCCGCACCCACGGCTGCAGCGCCTCGCGAAAAGTGGGTGGGCAGACCACAATGACGCCTTTGCCCAAGGTGTTCTCCGGCGCAGATTCAACTTCGGCCGCCGATCCGAAATTTGCCGCCACCAATAGGAAGCCGGTGGCTAGGGTTGTCAAGGATTTGAATGCCATTCAAGAATCACTCGTTCATCGGTTAAGCTTGCGCCCCATTGTAGGGCGGTTGTCTGGATCGATTCACGGTCAATTTGCGATCGTCGATCGGATTTCGCGGCCGTCGCCACCGCGGAACGGTCGAGACGATGGGTGGGTTGTGCTGCGACGTCGGTCGTGGCGTTGGCCCAGGACGTGGGACCGGAACCTCGGACGGCCAGCGACCGTGTTACCCATCATCATCGTGACCAGCCATCATCATCATCGGACGGGCGACCGTAACGCCATACCAATCGAAACCCCAGCCTCATGTCGACTCCGGCCCAGCCAAGTTCATCACCGCATCCTTTACCCCGCATTGCGATTACCGTGGGCGATGCGGCCGGGGTTGGCCCCGAATTGGCACTCCGCTGCGTCGCGGATTCGCGAGTCTTACAAAGCTGCATTCCCATTGTATTGGGCCCGGCCGAGGTCTTGACCACCATCGCTGGGCGGTTGCAATTGCCCCTGCCTGCCACGATCGGTCTGGACTCGCTGGCAACGGCTGACGCAGCGTGCATCGTCAACTGCGGCGATTTACTGGGAAATACAGTTCGGGCGGGACAGTTTAGCTCGCAGACCGGAAAGGCTTCCTTCCTCGCCGTCACGACCGCAATCGACGCGGCCATGCATCACCAGATTGACGCCGTGGTCACCGGCCCCATTCAAAAAGAGGCTTGGCACGATGCCGGGATTCCCTACGCCGGTCATACGGAATTGCTTGCCGATCGAACCGGTGCCGGCGACCACTGCATGATGTTGACCAGCGACATGATTTCTTGCGCGTTGGTAACGATCCACATTCCCTTGGCCGATGTCCCAGGACAATTGTCGCGAGAAGCTGTGCTTCGTACGATCCGGTTGAGTGCGGATGCCGCCAGACGCAAGCACCGCCGTGAACCGGCCATCGCGGTGTGCGGTTTGAATCCGCACGCTGGCGAGAATGGAATGTTCAGTCACGGTGAGGAATCCGACATCATCGCGCCGGCGATCCAGCAAGCACGAAAAGATGGCATTCAGGTTGTTGGTCCACTGCCGCCGGATACCGCGTTCACACCTGCGTGGCGATCGAAAACGGATGTTTACGTCTGCATGTATCACGATCAGGGACTGATACCCCTGAAGGCATTGTCGTTCGATGATGCCGTGAATGTCACACTCGGATTGCCGATCGTGCGGACGAGTGTCGACCATGGCACAGCGATGGACTTGGCATGGCAAGGAAAAGCGAGCGAGCAAAGCATGTTGGCCGCGATCAAGATGGCAACGGACCTGTGCGGTAAATCGTGATTGAAGCAACCGGCGACTCACCAGCGATCAAAATCGCAACCGATGTGCCCGCAGCGTCGTGGCGACTTTGTACGACCGAAGTCGCATTGTTGATGTTGCTGTTCTTTGTCTATGCCGGTGATCCGCCACCGATGGTCAACGAGGCGCACTACTTGGTAAAGGCCAAGAATTTTTGGAATCCGCAGTGGTGCGCCAACGACTTGTTTGCCGCTTCGGGTAAAGCGCATACCACATTCTATGCGCTGTTCGGATGGCCCACGCTGGTGTTGTCCCTAGAGTCGACTGCATGGATTGGCCGATTCGTGGGGTGGTTGATGCTTGCGGTCGGACTGCGCCAATTGACGTGGCGTTTGATACCAAGACCCTGGGCGTGTCTCGGTGTCGCGGTCGCCTGGATGGCGGGAATCGAACACGGAAATCTGGCCGGTGAGTGGGTCGTCGGCGGCATCGAAGCGAAAGTGCCTGCATACGGATTGGTGCTGATGGCGTTGTCAGAATTGACTCAGCGTCACTGGGGCCGCGTGTGGATTTTATTGGGTGCCGCATCCGCGTTTCACGTGCTATCGGGTGGCTGGGCCGTTATCGCGGCGATGATCACTTGGTGTTTGACGGAACTTCCTCGACAGGACCGTCCTCGGTTTTTCACTCCGGCCTTGTTCACCGGCGGATCGATCGCGCTGTTCGGTTTGCTGCCGGCGTTGTGGCTGACCAGTGGTGCCAGCAGCGAGGATTCGTTGGCGGCGGCGCGTATCTATGCTTACTTTCGGATCAAGCATCATTTGCTGCCAGCCAATTTCTTGTGGTCATGGTATGTCCGGCATGCGGTCTTGATTGCGATGACCGCTGGATTGACGTTCTATTTCTATCGCCGTTCACGTTCCGATTCATGGAATCGCATATACGCGTTCACTTTAGGTGCCGTCGCAATCGCCGTCGTGGGACTGGGCGTGGGAACGTTGCCGTCGATTGCACCGGACCTGGGCGCAAAGTTGTTACGGTACTATTGGTTCCGATTGACCGATGCAATTGTACCGCTGACGTTTGCACTCTTGGTGATGCGATCGCTAGCCGATCGTGACGCGGTCACACGGTCCGTTGCCACGATCGGATTGGTGTGTGCAATAGGGTTGGTGGCCGCTGGCGCGTTTGATCGGGGACGACTCGGTGTACCGCCGTCGGTCAGCAACCGACTGCTCGGCTGGGACGGTGATGCATCACCCGAGCAACAGCGCGCCGTGTTTGCCGATTGGTTGGCGGTGTGCGATTGGGCTGAAACGGCAACACCCCATGACGCCGTGTTTCTGACGCCACGTCATCAGCAAACGTTCAAGTGGTATTCGCAGCGCAGCGAAGTGGTCAACTGGAAGGACGTTCCGCAGGATGCCACGTCGCTGCGAGAATGGTACCGGCGATTTCGTGACGTCTTTCCCAGGCGATTGGGGACCGTTCGGGTCACGATCCAGTACCGGCAACTGCGCGAGTTTCGCAAAAGATACGGGGCCCGCTTGATGATCGTTGACCGCCGCGTGACAGGAAAGCACTTGCCGTTGGTCAAACTGTACCCCCGCGGCAATGAGACGAACGAAACGTACGCGGTGTATGAGATACCCTAGCAAGTTTGTCGGCGACATGGTCACGTCGCATGCGCCGCGTAATCTTTACGCAGTGTAAATTTTAAGACGTCTAGCTGATGCTTTCGACGGCTTCGTCAACCGAGTCGTGCATGTGGAATAGTTTTTCAAAGTGCACCAGTCGCAAGATGTCCGCGACGACGCCTTGCACGCCCACAAGATGAACCTGTCCGCCCTGTTCTTTCAGTCGAAAATGAATGCGAACCAGCGTGCCCAACCCCGCGCTGACGATGTGTTCGAGATCGCTGCAGTCCAATATCAGTTTGGTGCGACCATGTTTGATGTGGCCGTCGACGCAATCAAATAAAAACGTCGCCGTTTTCTCGTCCAGCCGGCCGGTCAATTCCAAGACGAGTATTTCGTCGTTTTCGCCGGTGTTGTACGTCGTGTAATCGATCATGGTTAATCAAGCGCCCCAAGCACGTATCCAGATATCAGGCATTGCCGACCATCATAGCGGTGCTGGCAGATCGCGTCGCGAGAAATGCCACATCGCAATCACATAGAATGCCATGCCAAAACCCCAAAGAATCAGCGGGTACACAAGTGGCGGCAGCGGCAAGTCCCCCAGGGGGGCTGCGAGGTTCCATGGTGCGGCCAGGCCTTCGTTGACGGCCAGCGAGGTCATTTTCTGCGGTTTGTAGCAACTAAAGAACGTTAGCGACAACAATCCGTCCAGCGACTCGGCCGCCTTGCCGAGTCCGAACATCACCAGTTGCATCACATAGATTGCCACAACCGCACCGACGGTGCGCCAGCGATACCGATCGAAGCTGCTGAGCATTGTTGAAAGTGCCAGCAGAAAGAAACCGAACGAAAAAAGGTGAAAGGTCGCCGCCGCGTAGGTTCGTACATCGACACGGTCTCGCAGCGGAACATTCAATTTTTCAGGTTCGCCAGCGACCAACGGTACATCGATGTTGAATATCGGAATTTGAATGGTCGGCGTCGGCACGGTTTCTTTGACGGTCGTCGCATATACGCCGACTCCGATGCCCGCCCACACCAGCAAACACAGCAACGCCAAACCAAGAATCGAGACGACTGTATGCGAACACAGTAACGTCCGCCGGCTGATCGGTTGTGAAAGCAGCATTTCAAGCGTGCCACGCCCGAGTTCTCCGCTGACGACGTCGCTGCCACGCGAGATGCACCAGATCACGGTACACAGGATCACGATCGGTTCGTCGAACGTCATGCCGACACGACCGGGGTAAGTAAAAAGAGAATCGAATTCGATCGGAGCAAACTTCTCGAAGTCGCGAAATTGGTCCAAGATCGTTTGGAACTGTCCCATGTCCAACAGGCTGACCACCCAGACGCGGACCCAAGCGAACGCGAACATCGCCGCTCCGCAGGACAGAAACAACAGCATCGATTGGCTGATGTATTTTTGAATCAGAATCCGGTTGATCATGTCGACGGCTCCGCCGCGGATTTGCCACTTTGTCCCGACGCGTGAACCGAGTCATAGACCGCTCGCAGTCCCAACGGTTCGATCCGTAATCGCTGCAGGTTTAGCGAGTTCAGCCACGGCAGCAGCGTTTCTAAGTCGCCTGCGGTGTCGATCTGGACTCGCGATAGACGGTCCGGTGACTGGTTCGGCGGCGAAGCGACGGATCGAACTTGAACGTACGACACAAACTCTGTGGGAACTTCAATCGGTTGCCCCGTTGTCGTGGCCGAGATGCGATGCCGTTGAAATAAGTCGTCCATGATCAATTGGTGCGCCAATCGTCCATGGCGAAGAAACGCGACGCGATCACACGATTCTTCGATTTCGCTCATCACGTGCGAAGAAAGCATCACGGTGCGACCGTCCTCGCGCGCCTCGCGGACAAAATCGAGAACCTTGCCACGGATCGTCGGATCCAAATTTGCCGTCGGCTCGTCCAAAATCAACAGCGGCGTTCGTGGACCCAGCACAACGGCGAGTGCCAGCTTTTGACGCATTCCGGTGGACATGAACGCGACGTACCGCTTGGTGTCCAGTTCCAACTGGTCGGCAATCTGAAAGCTGCGTTCTTGGTCACCCAAGGGATGCATGCGAGCGAAGAAACGAATGACGCCGGCGCCACTTAGGTGTCGGGGCAAGCGAGCGTCACCGGGCAGGTATGCCACCCTTTCACGCAAACTTACCCCATCGCTTTGAGGTGAAAGACCGTCGATTTCGCAGCGGCCGGCGGTCGGACGCAGCAGTCCCAGCAACAGCCGAATCAGGGTGGTCTTTCCCGCACCGTTGGGACCGAGAAGTCCGAAAATTTCACCTCGTGGTACCCGAACCGAGCAGTCCGCTAATGCGTCGAAGTCGCCGTAACGCTTGGACAGTTGCCAAGTCCGAACGATCGCGCTGGGCTCACTGGTGGATGCCGGATCGGAGGCGGCCTCGCGGAGTGTTATGTTGTCCAAACTCAAATTTCAGTTCCAAGCTTCCTGCATCAATTCATTCACTCATCGATATGAACGAGTGTAGGCACGATACGAGCCCGACCACTGCCACCATCGCGCTCGTTTGACGATTCGCTTTCCGATTCTTCAAGGAAACACGCCGTTTCCGCATCGAAACCCAGTGCCGAATTAATTTCCCATGTCAAAACCCGAAACTTTGTTCGCCATGCAACCGACCGACCAGACGCTTCCCCACGGATTCCGGTTCGCCGGTGTCGCGGCCGGGATCAAGGCGAGTGGCAAGCCCGATGTTTCCTTGATTGTTGCCGATAAACCGCTCGTCGTCGCCGGGGTCTATACCCAAAACCAAATCGTCGCTGCACCCGTCGTGTTGTGTCGCCAGCGGACGCCGAGTGCATCGATCCGAGCGGTCGTGACCAACAGCGGCAATGCCAACGCATGCACCGGTGACCAAGGTATGCAGGACGCCGTGGAAATGTGCCGAATGGTGGCCGGCGAAGTCGGCTGTGCGGAAGAAGGCGTATTGGTAATGAGCACCGGCGTGATCGGCCATCACTTGCCGATGGATACGGTTCGCAGCGGGATCACCAAAGCCTGCGCCGGCTTGGCGGGTGGCGTGGATGCTTTTAAATCGGCGGCCGATGCGATTTTGACGACTGACAACGGACGCAAAGTTGCCACAACGTCGTTTACTTGCGGCGACCAGTCGATTCGGATGGCGGCAATGGCAAAGGGAGCCGGGATGATTGCGCCGAACATGGCAACCATGTTGGCCGTGGTGATGACCGACGCGGCGCTGCGTCCCGAGGACGCGAAGCGTTTGTTGTCCGATGCCGTCAACGTCAGTTTCAATTGCGTCAGCGTCGATCAGCACACCAGCACCAACGATACCTTGTTGTTGATGGCCAGCGGCGATGGTGAACCGCTTTCGGGCACCGCACTTGCACAGTTCGCCGACCGACTAAACGAAATTTCGATTGCCTTGGCCAAGCAACTGGTTCGCGATGGCGAGGGGGCGAAGCATTTCATGGCAATTCATGTGCACGGCGCCCAAAGCGTCGAACAGGCCAACCGTATCGCGAAAACGATTGGCGACAGCCCCTTGGTCAAAACGGCGATCACGGGCGGCGATCCCAACTGGGGACGCATCGTTTCGGCAGCCGGTTATGCCGACGCCGCGATCACTCCCGACCGAACCACCCTGAAACTTTGCGGCGAGACGATTTACGAAAATGGCGTCCCCGCCGCCTTCGACGCGGCGCAATTGAGTCGCAAAATGAAAAGCGAAGTGGAAGTGGCAGTCGATTTATGCGTGGGCGAAGGAAATGGAACCGCAACTCGCTGGGCCAGCGACCTGACCACCAACTACGTGACATTCAATTCGGAATACACGACCTGAATTCACGTTCTCGTCGCCCGACTGTCACCGACGACTCGCTGCCGCCGTCCTGCCGGCTTGGGCCGCGTCTTAGCCGGATTAGCCCCGAAAACGCGGGCGTTTTGTCGGACGTTCGCGGCAGATTTCGGCTCGTCAAAGTTCCGGCAGTTGCCTAGAATATGTGGTGCTGCGTCGGATGATGTCACTTACCGAATTGAAGACATCCTTCCCCCCCACCCGCGCGGTCCCTCCTTTGTCCCGTCCCGCCTTCCTCAATCACCGTAGTTTGCATGGCGATTGTCTTGAAATCTGTCTCATTGTCGGTACTGCTAATCGCCTTGGTTTCGACCGCCACGGCTGATGACGCGACGAATGTATTTCTGCGCGATCATTGTCTGGACTGTCACACGGGAACCGATTCCGAAGCCGGTCTGGATATCGAGTCGTTGCAACACGATTTGTCCGACCCAGCGTCATTGGACGCGTGGATTAAAATCGTGGACCGGGTCGATGCCGGCGAGATGCCACCGGAGGATGCGGGGGAAGTCGATAGCGAAGAAGCGTTTGAATTTCTTTCCACTACCGGCGACTGGATCAAGCAGTATCAGCGAGATCAGCATGACCGCTTCGGACGTGTCCGCGGGCGTCGTCTGACCAACTTGCAGCTAGAACGCACGCTGCACGATTTGCTTGGAATCGACGTTCCGTTGGCCGCAATGATGTCCGACGAACCGCGTGCACACGGATTCAACAATATCGCCGAAGCACAGGCGATGTCACATTTCCAGTTGGCGTCTCATTTGAATGTGGTCGATACGGCTTTGGACACCGCATTCGCCAGGGCCGCCGAAAGTGATTCGGACGTTTGGCGACGCGAGTACACCGCGCGTGAACTGGCACGCAGCGATCCGCGCCGTCGTTGTCGTGATCCCGAAATGCGAAATGGGCTCGCCGTCGTTTGGTCTCATCGGCTGATTTTTTATGGACGCGTCACGTCGACCACGATGCGAAAAAGCGGGTGGTACACATTCACCGTAAAAGCCTCGGCGGTGAATCAACCCGATGATCACGGCGTGTGGTGTACCGTACGCAGCGGTCGATGTAATTCAGGTGCGCCGCTGATGAACTGGATCGGTTCCTTCGAGGCGACCGAACAGCCACGTGAATTGACATTCACGGCCTGGATCCCCAAAGATCACATGTTGGAATTTCGGCCAGGCGATGAAACGCTGCGACAGGCCAAGACTCAGGGCGGTCAGGTTGGCACCGGCGAATGCGAAGATCAAAACGTTCCTGGGCTAGCGCTGCACTCGATGGTGATCGAAGAGATCCATCCCGGCGGCTCTGTTTCGGACGTTCGCCAGTCGCTGTTCGGTGATCTGGATGTGACCGTCAGCAAGAAAGGCGAATTGGTCATTGCCGATGGCAAGCATGCCCAGCGGATGGCACAACAATTACGTCGTTTTACACAGCGTGCGTTTCGGCGTGAGGTGACGCCTGAGCAGATTCAGCCGTATGTGGAATCGATGCGTCAAGACTTAGCGGCGGGAATGAATCCGATCGAGGCTCTTCGCAAGGCCTATCGCGCGGTGCTGTGTTCGCCGCGGTTCTTGTACTTTGTCGAACCGGCGGGCAAGTTGGACGACGATGCGATCGCATCGCGGCTAAGTTATTTGTTCACAGGTTCGATGCCCGATGACGCTTTGCGGGGCTTGGCCGAACGCGGCGAATTAAGTGATCCCGATCAATTGCACGCGCAAGTCGAGCGACTGCTCGATGGAGAAAGCGGAAGTCAATTCGTCAGAGACTTTGCGGATCAATGGTTGGATTTGGTCGATATCGATTTCACCGATCCGGATCGTCGGCTGCACAATGATTTTGACATCGTTGTTCAAGACGGAATGTTGAACGAAACTCGTCGCTATTTGCAGTTCCTGATCGAAAACAACGTTTCGGCCAAGCAACTGATCGACAGCGACTTTACCTTTCTGAACAGTCGTTTGGCGCGGTTCTATGGGATTGATGGTGTTGCGGGCGACCAGTGGCGTAAAGTTTCGTTGAACCAGAAACACCATCGTGGTGGCCTGTTGGCACACGGATCGATTCTCAAAGTGACCGCCAACGGGACCAACACATCGCCGGTCCTGAGAGGTGTGTGGGTTTGTGAGCGAATTTTGGGGCAAACGATTCCACCACCGCCGGAAAACGTGCCGGCGATTGAGCCCGATATCCGTGGCGCCACGACGATTCGCGAAATGTTGGCCAAGCATCGAAGCGACACCGCGTGCGCCAGTTGTCACGAGAAGATTGATCCAGCCGGATTCGCGCTTGAAAACTTTGACGCGGCGGGTCGTTGGCGTGATCGCTACATCCAGGTCGTTGGCCGAAAACTGAAACCCGGATCGCCGGTCGACCCCAGTTACTCAATGCCCGATGGGCGGTCGTTCGACGACTTTGACACGTTTCGAGAAATCGTTTCCGAAGACGTCCGGCCGCTCGCCAGAAATTTCGCCGAAAAACTGTTGACTTACGCGACCGGGGGCCCGATCGAGTTTGCCGATCGCGACGAGATCGACAGAATCGTTTCGGCGACCGAACCAGACGATTATGGACTTCGCTCTTTAATCCACCAAGCGATTGTGAGCGATATCTTTTTGTACAAGTAAGCACCGTCGATGAACCGAACATCATCGTCGTGCGATAACCATGCACGGCGTGATCGGATTTTCGAGACATTGTCATACAACCAGCAACCCAGAAACGAATGATGAATATCAACTTTGGACGTGAACTTAATCGTCGCCGTGTTTTGCGAGGCACTGGCGTTGCGATGGGCATTCCGTGGTTAAGTGCGATGTCTCGATCGTTGGGAGCGGCACCCGTGAAGCAGTCGCCGAAACGATTTGTTGCGATGACGCTGGGGCTGGGATTGGTGGCGGAAAATCTTGTCCCCGAAACCGCGGGCCGGGACTACGAACCGTCGCCGTACCTGAAGCCGCTGAGCGATCTACGCGATCAACTGACCGTTGTTTCTGGCTCGTCCCACCCCGGGGTCAAAGGTGGGCACCGGGCCGAAGCGAGTATCTTGACCGCTCAGCCAATGACGGCTTCCGGCGGCGCACGCAATACGATCTCGATTGATCAGTTGTTGGCGAAGTATCTTGGCGATGAGACCCGGTTTCCATCGCTGGTTCTTTCGACCGACGGCAGCACCAGCCCGTCGTACACCGAAAATGGCTCGATGATTCCTCCCGAAGATTCACCGTCGCGTATGTTTGCCCAGTTGTTCGTGGACCATTCGCCCAAGCAACGGCAATTGCAAGCCGATCGCGTTCGACAGGGTCGCAGCATCATGGACTTGGTCGGTGATGACGCCAAGTCACTGTCACGTGATTTGGGCGCTGGCGACCGCGAACGTTTAGACGCTTACTTCACCAGTGTGCGTGATCTGGAAAAACGCATGGCCGAAACCGAGAAATGGGCCAAGCGTCCCAAGCCGAAAGTCGACGCGCGACCGCCCGTCGATATCGGGGACCCCTCGGACTTGATTGGGCGTCAGAAAACGATGTGCGAAATCGTCAAGTTGGCGCTGCAGACCGATTCGACGCGGTTCATCTCGTTGCATATTCCCGGTGCCGGCGGTGTGATTCCCATCGAAGGCGTGTCGGAAGGTTATCACTCGCTAAGTCACCACGGACGTGATGACGAAAAGCTGGAGCAATTGGCCTTGGTGGAATCGGCCATCATTGCACAGTGGGGTGAGTTCCTGCGTGACTTGAAGAATTCGGATGAATCCGAGGGGACGCTGCTAGACCACACATCGGTGCTGTTGACCAGCAATCTGGGCAACGCGTCGAACCACGATAACCGCAACATGCCCGTGTTGTTTGCCGGCGGTGGCTTCAAACACGGTCGCCACATGGCATTTGACACCAACAACAACTATCCGCTGCCGAATCTATTCGTCTCCGTTTTGCAAAAAACAGGACTGGAAGTGGACCGCTTTGCGACCAGCACCGGAACGATGGATGTTTAGAGGTGACAGGTGACAGGTGACAGGTAGCGGGTTACAGGTGGGCTTCGATTTGGGTGGCGACTTGTTCGGGGTCGGCACCGTCGACAATTTCGATGGGCGTGAGTTCGCGAAACGATCGAAACCATGTTTCTTGTCGGCGAGCCAATCGGCGAGTATGGGCAGCGACGTCTTCTCGGGGCTGTGATTGTTCGCCACCGCGCTTCAGCCACTCGATGACTTCGCGATAACCGACCGCTTGCGAGGCCGTACGCGATAACGTGTCATACTGTTGCAGCAACCCGCGGACTTCGTCGATCAGTCCTCGTTCGAACATGCTTTCGACGCGGCGGTTGATTCGCTGGTGTAATTGTTCTCGCGGCATTTGCAGCACAAATGCTTGGCACTGGTCGGCCGCAAAGGTTTGGTCGAATTGGGTCTGACGATGGCTCAACGGCACACCGGTGTATCGTGCAACTTCCAGTGCACGGATCATCCGCCTTGTGTCGTTTTCATTGATACGATGGGCGGCCAAGGGATCGACCTGTCTCAGCCGATCGCGTAGCGCTTCGATGCCATGTTGTGCCAGGTCGTCTTCGACCGACTGACGGAAATCCCAATCCGCCGGTGGCCCAGGATCAAAACCACGCAGGATGCCTTTGAGGAACATCGGCGTGCCGCCCACAAAAATGGCCTTACGTCCTTGCCGTTCCAGGTCATCTAGAACGGCATGTGCCATGTCCAGATAACAAGCCACGCTGAACATTTCGTTCGGATCAACGACATCGATCAAGTGATGTTTGACGATCCGCTGTTCGTCAATCGTCGGCTTTGCCGTCCCAATATCCATCTGCCGATAGACGGCAATCGAATCCAGTGAAATGATGTCCGCCCCGATTCGCTGGGCTAATGCAAGGGCAACCGATGACTTTCCTGACGCGGTCGGACCGGTCAACACCATGGCGCGATCGGCCAGCGACGGAAAGCACCTGGCGTCGTGTTCCGATTCGTCATCGACTTGCATGTCTGGTACGTCTGGCTCGTTCGTCGGTGTTGTACTTGAAGTCAGCAGGCCGCTTGAACCGCCTCGATTAATTTGCAGTTTAACGATGAGGCAAGCGATCGACACCGACCCATGCGACTTGCGCCCCTGTGCTTGGCGATTCTCTCAGCAATCTTATCGAGCAATCGTTGAGGCATTTCCGCGATTTCGCCGTACCCACGCCCTCAAGTCCATTGCCGGGGCCGTGGTTCAGAACGGTGCCCTGCGTTAAGGGTTCCCCGCGGCCAGACGTCCCTTGGCCAGTCGTCGCTTGGCCATCCAGTAACCAATCATTCCGTGCTTGGCGCCCACGAGCATGCTGAGCAGCAACAGCATTGCGGCGACGACAACGATGACGGCGCCGGTGCTCAGTTTGGGGACCAACGCACTAGCGACGCCGCCCAACGTGGCGGAGACGGCACCGATGGCGGCGGAGATCCAGATGTTGGGACGAATCGAGTCGCTCCAGAACCGGGCCGCGCTGGGGGGAATGATCAACAGTGCGACGATCAGCAGCAGACCAACCGATTGCATGCCGGCGACACAGACGAGCACGACCAGGGTCATTAACAACAGGTCCAGCAAGCCCACGGGATAGCCGAGGACACGCGCGAGGCCTTCGTCAAAACACATCAGTGTCCATTCTTTCATCAGCAGGCTGCTGGTGACAATTGTGATCGCTGCAATGACGGCCAACAGTTCAACATCGCTGCGACGGATGGCGGCTGCTTGCCCAAAGATAAAGTCGCGCAGTCCCGCTTGGCTGCCCGTCGGCGAAGCCTGAACGACGGACAACAATACCACTCCGGCGCCAAAGAAGCTGCTTAAGACGACCGCCAGTACCGCATCATCGGGCAGTCGTCCCACACGCCGTAGCCACATGACCGCCAACATGGCCAACCCACTGGCCAGGGCACCGCCTAGCAGCATGATCGGCAGGCTCTTGCCGGCCTCGGGCGCCAATGCCGCATGAATCAGAAATGCCAATGCGACCCCCGGCAATGCCGCATGTCCGATCACGTCGCCGGCCAGCGCCCGGCGACGCAGCAGCAGGAATGTTCCCGTGATGCCGGCAGCAATTCCCAGCAGCATGGTTCCGGCGAGAACGACCAGCGTGTTGTAAGCGAGAATCGTTTCGAGTGCCGAACCGACGATCATGACCTCACGACTCGCTTGACTCGAAAATCAACAGGTTGCCCCCGTAGGCTTCTTTGAGCGGCCCCGGTTTCATCACGTCGGCAACCGGGCCTTCGGCGATGATGCGTCCGTTAAGCAGCAAGACGCGATCGAAGTAGTCTGCAACGGTATCCAAGTCATGATGGACAATCATGGCGGTGCGGCCTTCGTCACGCAATCCACGCAGCGTGTCGATGATGGTTTTTTCGGTCGCCGCGTCGACTCCCGCAAGCGGTTCGTCCATCAAGAACAGTTCGGCGCCTTGCACCAAAGATCTCGCCAGAAAGACACGTTGTTGCTGGCCGCCGGACAACTGGCTGATTTGACGCTTGCTGTAATCTTGCATGCCGACGCTGGCCAGGGCTTCCATTGCTTGGGCGCGATGACGATGTCCGATCGGTCGCAGCCAACCGATCTTTCGATACAGTCCCATGCAGACGACATCCAGCGCCGTGACCGGAAAGTCCCAATCAACACTGGTCCGCTGGGGGACATAGCTGACGCGTCCATCGACATCGCGAAACGAACGGCCAAAGAATTCAAAGTGTCCCGAGGCCGGTGCGATCAGTCCCAGCGATGCTTTGATCAGCGTACTTTTGCCGGCGCCGTTAGGGCCGACGATGGCGGTCAAGGTGCCCGGCGGTGTTGAAAAGCTGACGCCCTGAAGCACCGGAGTGCTGCGATAGGCGATCGTGACGTCAAAGGCTTGCAGTGGCGGTGGCTTCGATTCCGTTGCCACGAGTAGATCGTTCAACCGGATGCCTCGACTTGCCAAGTGAGGGTTGCCCCGGTTTCGATCGGGATGCCGTGCCCGTCGATAAAGCTGTGCCCGTTGGTAAAGTTTTGCCCGCTTGGGCTGCCCGGCCCACGCGCCGCTGACTTTTCTATCTTGGCGGCCGCTTCTGACGCAGGTAACGCAACGTCCGGATCGCCGCCGAGTGCTTCGGTGATGGTGCGGAAATTGTGTTTCATCATTCCCACATAAGTTCCTTCGGGTGTGTTGTCGGCGCCCATGCTGTCGCTAAACAGTGTCCAATCGCTCGAGACATTGACGCCTTTTTGCCGTGCGCCTTCGACGATCGCTTCGATCTGTCGCTGCGGAACGCTCGTTTCGAAAAAGATCGCCGGAATTTTCTTGTCCACGATCAATTCGACCAAACGATTGACATCGCTGATCGCCGATTCGCTAACCGTCGAGACGCCTTGGACACCGTGCACGGCTATACCGTAACGCTTGCCAAAATAGCGAAACGCATCGTGTGCTGTCACCAGCACGCGTTGGTTTTCGGGGATCGATGCGATCGCCGCTTCGCCCCATCGATCCAATTGTGTTAGTTCGTCACGGTAGGCTTTGACCCGCGCCGCCATCGCTTGTTGGTCACCGACCAGAGAGGATTCCAGTTCGGTCGCCAGCAGTTCGGTTGCCTGACGCCACAGTGAGACGTCCATCCAAATGTGCGGATCGTGGAGCCCCGCGTCAGCGTCAAGCAACTGACCGGGCGGTAGCAGCTCGCCGACCGCGATCAGCGTGTCACCGGACGATTTGCGCCGCTCAAGCACTTCACCCAGTCGGCCTTCTAAATGCAGCCCGTTGTAGACGACGATGTCGGCGTTCAAAACGCGTACGATGTCACCGCGATTGGGTTGATAAAGGTGTGGGTCGGTACCGGCGCCCATCATCGCGTGCACCCGCGCATCGTCGCCGACGATCGCCTGGACCATGTCACGGATCATGCCGGTGGTGGTGACGATGTCCAGCTTTCCATCGCCTTGCGAATCGGCCGCAGGACCCCCGCGCAAACCCTTGCCGCGATCACAGCCGGCGACGAGGATCGCGACCCACAACAGGATGACCAACGCGACGACCGGCAAAAAGATGCGCCAGTCTGAAATGCCAGATGCTTTGGAAACCGCGTGCGGCGGGTCCGTTTTTCGTGGTGCGTGTTGGTTCATATTGCAGTCATCCCCCCGTCAAGCGGTTCCCAAACGGTGTAATGCGAACTATTTGCGGAGTCTCCAACATAATTGTTTGGTAAGCCAAAAACTAGTCCACTCGATTCGTGCTAATCTTAGATAGCACTTGATCGAGTGTTCGTGACGACTTGCTTTGCTTGCGTTTCGTTTGCGATGGACTTCGGAACAGGCTGTTTATTTCTCTTGGTCACGGTTTGCCGGGTTAGCGCCTTGGGTATGACGTATTTCAAACGATTCCGCATGGAGCTCGACCTTTCGGGGCCGATGCCCGAGTCGGTGTCCGTCCCGGAAGGCTATGAACTGATTCCGTATGCAGAAGGCTTGGTTCGCGATCATGCCGCGGCGAAATTCCAAAGTTTTCGCGAGGAATTAGATACGAGCGTTTTCCCTTGTCTGGGCCGCCGCGACGGTTGTTTGCGTCTGATGCGTGAGATCACGTCGCGAATTGGCTTTGTTCCCGAAGCCACCTGGTTGGTGCGTCATCGCGGCGGTGCGCGCGGCCGTGGCGTCCCGGTCGGTACGGTCCAGGGGATCCGGATGGACGACTGGGGTGCGATTCAAAACCTAGGCATTCATCGCTCTCACCGCGGCCTCGGTCTCGGTTCGATTTTGTTGTCTCGCGCAGCGAAAGGGTTTCGCGAGACCGGGTTACGTCGAATGCATTTGGAAGTGACAACGGACAACACCGCGGCGATCCGGTTGTACGAGCGACTGGGATTCAAACGCAGCAGCGTCGTCTACAAGGCTGCGGAAGTCGCCGGCGTCTAGGCCCATGGTCGTTGATCGATCGGCGTGGGCGTGGGCGTGTCGCGATTCTTTGCGTAAGGATTGTCGTTGCGTAAGGATCGATAAAACGACCCACGAATATCGGATCGATAGTTATCTGATCGACAGTGCGATCAACGGGTATCGAATCGGTACGGGCTGCAGCTAACGCAGCGGGCCGCCTTCGGTCGCGGTGAATTCGCCGTAGACGGGCAAGTGTTTCGAAACCTTTTGGGCGTCTTCCAGCGTCAAATTATAGACGCGTAAGAAATCAAGGACGCCGCCGCGTCCCACAAACTCGCTGGTCGAATCGATATCGACCAAAATGTTGCACGTTTGGTGTTTGCCCAACAGATCTGTCGAGTCGGTGCGGACGGCGGCGCGGACATCGTCGCCCATGACATCGGGCAGCAAGTACGCATCGTCGGCCTGCAACAGCCCCGCGACGACGACGTCGTCTTCACCACGACCATCACGGCGAATCGCGTGCATCATTGACGGCAACAAAGCGACTTCGCTGGGGGCGCGACCCAGGTCGATTCGCACGTTGACGAACGAGAACGTCCAGGCAAAGCTGGGGTCGGCCTCACTGGTTTGGAACCAGGCGACAAGCGGCTCGTAGCTCATTTGGTTTTCAGGATCGGCAACCACGTACGTTTGGCTTCGATCGACTCGAACGCGGTCCGTATCGAAAATAAACGCCAGCCGTTCGCGCGCGTCGGCGGGGCCGATCGGTTCGCCGAGGATGAAGTCGTATCGCGGCGGTAATCCGGGTGCCACATTGCCGTTGGTGGCATCGACCAGCAGGGGCAAGACGTCTGCTTGCAGCGAAGAGATTTGCTGGATCGCAACCAGATCGAACTGGCGTACGATCCGCACGATGTTGCGGCGAGTGGCATCGTCAGCCAGTTTTGCGTTATCGAATCCGTCCAGTGCCCACGAACCGATTCGCAAATTGGGAACACGTCGACGACGGGCTCGATCGCGTCGGTCCGGACCGACGACCGGCGCTGCCATCGAGCCAAGTGTGCTCGACGCCGCGGCTCGGAACGGATTATCCGAAACGTTGCCCGTCGTCACACTTGCCCGAACCTGTCCATCCGCTTGGCTCTGGCCGACCGGTTCAATCGCAAATGTGGGGGCATCGCCATAGGAAACGAATTCCTGGACGTCGACTTGTCCTTTCTTGTAGATCGAAACTTGATCGAGCCCTTCGATTTGAAAGGTTTGAAAAAAGAACCATCCTCCACCGACCAGCGCAAGGACGACTAGCGGTGTGGCGAGCGGGCTTCGACGTTCGTATTCAGACATCGGTTTGTCTTGTTGTCGTGCCGGAGGACGGAAAAGGCGAACAGGTGTCAATTGCGGGCATTCGAAACATCAGCGACCACGCCGACATCGATGGCCTGCCCTCGGCGAACTCGACAGGCCACCGAGAACGTTGGGCCGCCTCCCTCTGGGATCGTTGGACTGCCCTCCGAGAACGTTGCCCCACCCTCCCGGAAGGTTGGACTGCCATCTGAGCATTTGGCCAGTCGCACGTTGCACAGGCCCCATGCAGCCGAAAGTCTCTCGTGGAAGCCATCGTCGCGACGTCGATCGAGACAGCCGGTCTCGTAGAGCCGACGAGACGGATTCGCCGAGCGCCGAGGATTTCCTCTTTTTCGTTATCGAATCGTTGCCGCAATTTTCGTGAGGGGGGCCGACCAGAAACCAGGTCGCGCTCAAGCGGTTTGCCGCCAAATCCTCGCAAACCGGTGGTTTCCCGCAGACGGCACGATCGTGATAAACCGAAATGACCGTTCCTGACACCTTGGCCGCGCGGCGGTATCTTGAGATGACGATCACTAACACTTCTAGCCCCATCACTCCAACACGAATTGCGGGATTGTGAGCGAGTCAATTAACGTCGAAATTCCTACCGTCGGCGAATCGATCAGCGAAGTACAAATCGGCCAATGGCTGAAATCCGAGGGCCAATGGGTCGCATCGGGTGAGGACCTCGTCGAAATCGAAACGGAAAAAGCATCGGTGCAAATCCCGGCTCCTGCAGCCGGTTATCTCGAGAATATCAGCAAAGCCGAAGAAGAGTTTGCCGCCGTCGGGGATGTCATTGCCTCGATTCGTGTCGCGGAAAAACCTGCCGGCGAACCGTCCGATTCGCAGCCCGCCCCCGCGGAATCGGCTTCGAACGCCGATCAGCCGGCGGCGGCACCTGCTGCATCACCCGCGGCGCCTCCTGCCCCGTCGGTCAACGCGGTCCGCGGCGCGGTGATGCCGGCCGCCCAGCGAATGCTGGACGAACACGGCTTGGCCGCCTCGGACGTTCCCGCGACCGGGCCGGGCGGTCGATTGCTAAAAGAAGACGTTCAGGCGTTCATCCGCAGTCGTCCGACTCGACCCGCCGCACCGTCTTCGGCGATCGCGTCCCCTTCGTCCCGGCCGACCGCAACGGGGTCATTGATGACCGATGCCACGCCGCACCGCAGCGAAGAAGTGAAACCGCTTAGTATGCTGCGTCGTACGATCGCGGCACGACTTGTCGAGGCCCAACAGACCGCGGCGTTGTTGACGACGTTTAACGAAATCAACATGGAACCGGTCATGTCGATTCGCAGCAAATACAAAGACAAGTTCGCCGAAAAGCACGGCGTGAAGTTGGGCTTCATGTCGTTTTTTGCCAAAGCGGCGGTGGAAGCGCTGCGAGCTTTCCCGGCCGTCAATGCAGAAATCCGTGATGACAATGCCGTCTATCGCAATTACCAAGACATTGGAATCGCGATCGGTGGCGGAAAGGGATTGGTGGTTCCGATCCTGCGCAACGTCGAACGCATGTCGTTTGCGGATGTGGAAGGCTCGATTGCCGAATTTGCCAGACAGGCGGGTGAGAATCGATTGCAGCCGGCCGACTTGATCGGCGGAACGTTCACCATCAGTAACGGCGGCATCTATGGTTCGCTGCTCAGCACGCCAATCGTTAACCCGCCGCAAAGCGGGATTCTCGGATTGCACTCCATCCAGCAACGGCCGGTCGCCGAAAACGGAAACGTGGTGATTCGCCCCATGATGTATGTCGCACTGACGTACGATCACCGCATCGTGGACGGCCGCGAAGCCGTCGGCTTCTTACGCACGATCAAAGATGTGGTCGAAGAGCCGGCGAGGTTGTTCTTGGAACTTTAGACGAGAACCCACAAGGCGACTCGGGTGTCGTTCAATTTCGACGCGATCGCCGCCGCCGAAATCATTTCAAAATCTGTAACCTTTCTCTTGTGATCTAGTACCTTTCCATGAGCACTGCATCCGCCGCGAACGTTCAGGTCCAGCTTCCCGATGGAACCGTCGCCACTCATCCGGCGGACGCAACGTCGATGGACATTGCTGTTGGTATCAGCGAGGGACTCGCGCGCAGCGTGATCGCGGCCGAAGTCGACGGCAAAATCGTCGACGCGGTCCGGCCACTCGGCGAACTATCCGAATCCGACCAACCGCTTTCGCTGCGTTTGTTGACCAGTCGTGATCGAGAGGCGCTCGACGTGCTGCGCCACTCGGCCGCGCATGTCATGGCCCGAGCGGTGATGCGGTTATACAAGGGCGTGTCGTTGGCATTCGGGCCGACGACCGAAGGCGGATTCTATTACGATTTTGACTTGCCGGAAACGATCAGCGAAGACGACTTTCCTAAGATCGAAGCCGAAATCAAGAAGATCATCAAGGACAAAGAGCCGTTCGAACGTCAGGTGCTCGATCGTGAGGAAGCCAGAAAGCTGTGTGATGATCTCGACCAAGACCTGAAAGTCGAACACATCGAAACGGGGTTGGCTGACCAACCGACCGTCAGTTTTTATCGTCAAGGCGAGTTCATTGACTTGTGCCGCGGACCGCACATTCCCGACGCAGGCAAAATCAAAGCGATCAAGCTGATGAGCGTCGCGGGATCTCACTGGAAAGGTGACGTTTCGGGACGGTCGCTGCAGCGACTTTACGGCACGGCATTCTTTGACAAGAAAGAACTGAAGGCTTACCTCGAGCAAATCGAAGAGGCACGGCGCCGCGATCACCGTGTCCTCGGCAAACAACACGGCTTGTTCTCGATCAGTCCCGAAGTCGGCCAAGGGCTGTGCTTGTGGATGCCCAAGGGCGCAAGAGTCCGTCGCACGCTGGAAGATTTCTTGACCAAGGAATTGCTCGCCCGCGGCTACGATCCTGCCTACAGTCCCCATATCGGGCGAGTCGAACTGTACGAAACCAGCGGTCACTTTCCGTACTATCGCGATAGCCAGTTTGCGCCCCTGTTCGGAACGGAAGTCGGCGGACTGCTGGACGCATGGACCCAGCGATTGGAATCGGGAACGATCGACGCCGAGGGCGAAGAAAAGCTTTACGAAGCCGTCAAAACGCTCGGGGTGGAACTGCCCAATTACAAGCCATCCGCGTCGGCCGAACAGAAACGCGAAGTGCTGAACGAATGGCAGCGGGCCAACGAACGTTATCTGCTCAAGCCGATGAACTGTCCGCATCATTGTCAGATTTTTAAAGCGGCACAGCGTTCCTACCGCCAGCTGCCGTTACGTCTGTTCGAATTCGGAACCGTTTATCGACATGAGCAAACCGGCGAATTGAACGGGCTGTTACGTGTCCGCGGATTCACGCAAGATGATGCGCACATCTTCTGCACCGCTGATCAAGTCGAACAGGAATTCCGTGCGACGATCGAGCTGACCAAATTTGTGCTAGAGTCGGTCGGCCTGGACGACTACCGCGTGCAGTTGTCCTTGCGCGATCCCGATAGCAGCAAGTACGTCGGCAGCGAAGAAAATTGGGATAGTGCCGAACGGGCTCTTCGCGGGGTGCTGGAACAGACGGGGCTTGAATTCAATGAAGAGGCCGGTGAAGCGGCCTTCTATGGTCCCAAAGCCGACTTCATGATTCGTGACTGTATCGGCCGGTCGTGGCAGCTGGGGACGGTCCAGCTGGACTACAACTTGCCCGAGCGATTCAAGCTGGAATACAACGGCAGCGACAACGCGACACACCGACCGGTCATGATTCACCGAGCACCGTTCGGTTCAATGGAACGTTTTATCGGTGTGTTGATCGAACATTTTGCGGGTGCGTTTCCGATGTGGTTGGCGCCCGAACAAGTTCGTGTGTTGCCGTTAAGTGACAAGTCGATCGATTATGCCGTTCAAGTCGCCAAGCAGTTCGATGAGGCCGGTCTGAAAGTCACTGTCGATTCCTCTGGCGGTAAGGTGCAAGCCAAAATTCGAAACGCGCAACTGGACCTGGTCAATTACATGGCCGTCGTCGGTCCCAAGGAAGCCGAAGCGGGACAAGTCGCACTGCGAGACCGGATCGAAGGCGACCTGGGGTCGATGCCCACCGCCCAGGCGATCGCTCGGCTGACCGAAGAGGTCGAAAACCGAACCGTTCGGCAAGCCGTCAAGGGATCGTTCACCGCCGCCGCGGTCGATTCCGACGCGACGGGCAACGAGTATTGAACGCAATCACTATCTGTCGGTGTTTGCGGTGATCGTGGCGCAACCGATGCGCCCGTTCAGCTGCCGCTGCGACGGAGGTGTACCGACGTTTCTAGTCAGGTGTTACACTGTCCGCTTTGATTTTCAAAACCAATCACCGCGGTAATGTAGGCATGGGTTCATCGATAAACGGAATTGTGATCGCCGTCGCGCTTGTCGTCGTTGCGTCAGGCTGTCGATCCGAACTGATCACGGACGAAGACAAGACCGAAACAATCGTTGCCGATGCGATCAAAGAAATCGAAGATCGGCCGGAACCGGAAGCATCGGAAGAGCCCGAAACGCCTCCGGCACCCAAGATGAGCGGCGACGCGTTTCGTTTGGCAGCGCATGACGGGAAGGCAGAGTTGGTGCAGCAGGGTATCGATTCGGGAATCGATGTTTCGGTGACCGATGCTCAAGGTCACACCGCGCTGCACATGGCGGCGTACAACGGGCACAGCGAAGTCGTTGAGATGTTGTTAAAGGCAGGCGGCGACGTCAATTGCCGCGACGCGGAAGGGAAAACGCCTTTGATGCACGCCTCGTCCGGAGATTTTGCCCCAGCGGTGAAGACGCTGTTGGACGCGGACGCGGGCATCGATTTGGTGGACAGCGGCGAAGGCTTTACTGCACTGATGACAGCCGCGGCACTGGGCGAAAAAGAGGTTGTCGAATTGTTGTTAAAGCGAGGTGCCAACAAGGATTTGGTCGATGTCGATGGCGAGTCCGCCAAGGATTTTGCCGCCAGCCGTGGTCATACCGAGATCGTGCAGATGCTGGAAGACAAGTGATCAGGACCGGCGGTGGCACGGCGTGACTGGTCCATCCGCGTTTCGGTTCGCCAGTCGTTCACTGCGCTGATTCACCACACAGCTGATTTGTTACACAGCTGATTCACCACACAGCTGATTTGTTACACAGCTGATTTGTTGCACAGCTGATTTGTAATGCGGGCGAATGGTCACTCGGCTGATTTGTCGCCGGGTCGGTCTGCTTTGCGTTCGGCGGCCTGATAAATCTGGGCCAGCTCAATCATCACGGGTTCGATTTTTGCTTGATACTGATCGTGATCAAGCTGCGACTTTTGTTCGCGCCACTGGTCAAGTTGTTGTTCCAGTTCGTCTCGCCGCTGGGACTGCTGTGGCGTCAGCGGCAACTGGTTCTCCGTCGGTGCAAGCGTGATTCTTGCCGCCAGTTTCCCGTCGAGTGCCGAGCCGTCTTTGGCAGACGCGATCGCACGCACACCGCGAAACATTTTTGCCGGCGTGCCTCGCCCGTCGCCGTTATCGTCGATCAACGCATGTTCGGTACTGATTCGAGCCTCATTGTCATAAAACGCTTGGACGTCGGCGCTGGCTCGCAGGAACGCTTCTTGAACCGAGACGGCATCGTCGTGGTCCAAATCAGACTTGGGTGACAGGATCGCCTCGGAAAAGTATTTTCCGAATCGCGCGTAGTTCTGTTCGGTACCACTTTTGGTTGCTGAAACGATAATACGTCCGGGACCAGAGAGTGCGTTGATAAACGGAGCACTTGATGATGCACAGTTGACGACCACAAGCGGACGTTTTTGAGCTG
The DNA here is from genome assembly GCA_963975425.1 of uncultured Pirellulaceae bacterium. Lineage (GTDB taxonomy): Bacteria > Planctomycetota > Planctomycetia > Pirellulales > Pirellulaceae > CAXBGS01. The sequence continues at coordinate 99,815 of CAXBGS010000012.1, read as the reverse complement.
AAAGCCACTGTGACAATTCTTTCGCTGACACATCGGGACCACGCAAATTAAACTTTGCGGTGCCTCGGGCATATGTCCCGTGTCCGATCAAGATCAGCCACAGCGGCGAATCGGATGCGGTGGACGACGTCTCAACCAACGACTTCAGACGGTCGCGATCGTTCGTTGTCGACGATTCGCCGACGACTTCGATGGATGTTCCCGATTCTTGGGCGACACGTTGCCAATGTTGTGTCCACGTTGAAAATTCTTCGCCGTACTCTTCGGTTCCCGACGCACCTTTGACCACAATGATTTCCGTGGCGGTCTCAGCGAGTGCTGCGTTCACGAAACAAAGCATCAGTATCACTGGGGTGATCGATCGACCGATCACATGAGCAATGGCGATACGGTCTCGCCGGCACGTCAGGACATGGGGGCATCCGGATGGGGTGTTATCGGACGGGACGTGCTCGGTTGGGACGTGCTCGGTTGGTCGCCGCCGAATCAGTCTGAAATACTTTCGCATTATGCGAGTCCCTTCCAACGCCTAAGTCCCCATTCGCAACACAAGCATCCCATCGCCAACATCATGACCCAGGGCCGATGCCAGATCGGATACACCCAGGTTTCTGTGACCGGAATTTTTCGGTTCGGCAGGTCTTCGGCGAACGCGTCCAGGCGATCATCACGGATGACTTCGCCACCGGTTTGCTTTGCGATCGTTTCGAGCAAGTCTCGATTGATCTGCAAGTTGCGAAACTCGGCCATGCTGGCTTGGGCGGTCCAGCCTGCGACCGCGTTGCCAACTTCGCTGCCATCGGCATCGCTGACTTTCGCCGTGACTCGATAGCCGCCGGGTTCGCGCGACCAATACGTCGCCGTGTAAACGCCCGACGTCGACCCTTCGCTGCGTGCGGGGATCGTGAAGGCTTCACCACCGAGTGGTTCGATCTGCAGGTCGACTTTGGCATTGTCCAGCGGCAAATACATTTCGTCGCGGACGTTGACGGTGATCGTCACGGGTTTGCTGGGGTCTTTGGGCGTTTCGGTGCGAGTTTCGACACGCCGCGGAACTTCGCCGACCAGCCAGTGTGCCAGCTGTCGCCAAGCCTGCGCCGGGTCGTCACGATGATCGTCGTCGCGTCGCATCGACCATCGCCAAAAATCGGCAATCGTCATCGCTGCGGTTCGGCCGCGGCCAAATCGCTGGGCGACCAAAGCAACTGCCGCGTCGTCGTCAGCCGTTTCAACGCGAGCCAGCGCCGAGGCACCCGGCTTGATGTCGCCTGTCCGGTTCAGTGTTTTGAACGGCGCCATTTGTTGCGTACGTTTGCGTTCATCCAGTTCGCTGTCTCTCAGTCGCAGCCAGGGCTGCAGCAGACCTTCACGGGTCAGTTGTAAACGGAACGGGCCGCGAAGCTGCGGTGTCGACTGCCGAGGCGCATAAACCGGTGACAGTTCACCCAGAGGCGAACTGGCGAAGCCCTGGTCCGCGAATGACTCTTGCCCGCCCAACATCAGCATTCCTCCGCCTCGCGTGCTGACGAACCGTCGCAGCAGCAGCATCTGGTCTTGGCTAAAGAAACCTGTCTCGATGTCGTCCAAAATCACCGCGTGGTATCCGAACAGTTCTTCGGCGCTCTTGGGGAATCCATCGCTAAGCTCATCGGATTCCTTCACACCAAGACGAATGATGACAGGTTCATCGTATTGCTGCGCGATGTCTTCTTCGTCTTTTCCCAAACCTGCAAACAGCGGGTTGGACGTGTTCACGCCGCGGTCACGAAAGCTGAACTTCGGTTCCTTGTCGGCGATCCGCAGCAGGCCGACCAATTCGATTTCCGCATCGGTCGAAAGCGCGCGGCGCAGGAACTTGAATTCCCAGTTGGGGCGTCCCGCGACGTAAAGAATGCGATAGGGCCCCCGTGCCCGGTCCACCGAAACGATCCGGTGATTGTTCGCCAAGGTCGCTTCGCCCGCCTCTGAAACGGAATCGAATTTCAGTCCCCGATCAAAAACTTTTCGATCCGCATCGGTGAGCACCGCGACTCGATAGAACTGAACCCCCGACTCTTCGGGGCGAAAACGGAATGTGATTTCAGAAGGTCGACCACTCGTGTCGGTCGCCACGGGTCGTTCTTCCACCAGCGTTCCCGTGGCGATCTCGCGCAACTGAACGAACGCCTTGTGACGGTCCATGCCTTGCGAATCAATCGTGACGCGAATCGTCATCGGTGCCGACTCAAAATCTGTTTGGCGGACGCTGACGTCGGCGATTCGCATGTCACGAACCTCCTGATCCTTTGCCGGCAGCACCGGGTAGACGGGAAAACCTAGCGTTGACCAATCAAAATCGGCTTGGGGCGGATCGGTCAGGTTGCCGTCGGTCATTAGCATCACGCCGCCCACGGGACGATTGCCGAATCGTTCCTTGAATGACTGCAGACTTCCGGCAAGCGATGAAACGTATCCGTTCATCGACAACGCTTCGCTGTTGTCAATTTTTTCCAGCCGAGTGTCGAAGGCGTATGTGCGTACATCGAACGTTTGGGCCAACCGAACTTTCCAGTCGGCCTTGTCGTCGGCAAGTTTGGCAACCGTTTGACCGCGTGACTGTTTCGCTCCGATCGGTTTGACTTGCATGCTTTGGCTGTTGTCGACGACGACGGGCAGCACGTTGGCTTGCGGTCGTGGCCGAGTGCCGGTCTGCAGTGGTTCCACCAGGCACACCAGCAGCAATACGATCGCGGCAAGCTTTAACGCGGCGGCCAGCATCCGCAGCAGCCCGGTTGAATGAGCGGTGGAATAGTTCCAGATCACGATGCCGGCCAAGACAATACCGATGGCAAGTCCGGGCAAAGCCCACTCCGGCGACCCCAGCATCCACTGGCTGGTGTCGAGATTGATTGGCCCGAGATTTGGCATTATTGCCCGCTCCCCAGGCTTTCGTAGTACCGCTGGACGGCGCCGGCGTATTCGTCGGGAACCGGATCACGGTCGATGGGGACGGCCGCATTCTTTTCGGCCGAGCGGCGAATCAATTCTTCCTGCACGTCACGCTTGAGTTCACGCAGTGGTTTGGCGATCAAGTCCTCTACCAATTGCCACTTCGGTTCTTTGGAATGACGACGTAGGTCGATTCGCATGTCACGGGCGCGGTCGCGAATCCGTGCCGCTTCGCTTCGCAGATCGGGATCCTCGACCATTTCTTCGACGTCACGCAATCGGTCCGACCATTCACGAAAACCTTCTCCGGTGATTGGCGAGGCAGCGGCGATCCCGTTCGGATTGTCCGACGCAAATTGGCTAAGTGATCCAGGACGCTGCTGGCCGGGTTGTTGCTGGCCGGGCTGTTGTTGGCCTTGTCGCTGGCCAGGTTGTTGATTCTGGCCGGGTGGTTGCGACGGTTGGCCTTCGCCCTCAGGTTGTCCTTGGCCCTGACCTTGGCCTTGTTGCTGACCCTGTTGTTCTGACGGATTCTCACCCGGTTGCTGACCGGGCTGGTCTTGTTGACCGGGCTGTCCCTGTTGGCCGGGCTGGCCTTGCTGACGTTCTTGGTCCTCTTCTGACTCGTTTTCGTTCGCTCTGCCCTGCCCTTGCGCATCTTGTTGTTGCCGAGACCGTTCGCCCTGTGATTGTGATTCAGCCGGCTCTTGTGGCTCGGTGGACGATTGTGGGCTGGTGGTTGTCCCGCCGCCACGGCGATTTTCGTCACTCTCACCGTCTGCATCTTCGTCTCGCTCAGCGTCTTGTCCCTCGGCGGAATTCGGTTGGCGGCCGGGTTGTGAATCGCCGCCTTGCGGTTGTCCGTTTCGCTGCATCTCGTCGTTGAGTGCGCGTTCCAGCTCATTCAGTTCGGCGAGTGCACGAGCCAGCGCCTCGGTTTCGTCACCCAGGATTGACGTCGCTGCCTCTTCCAAGTCTTCGCGCAATTGATCGATACCTTCGCCCGCGGTGCGTTCCATTTCGCGTGCTTGGGGGGCGAATCCGCGTTCCAACAATTCGGCGGTTTGTTCCAGACGCTGATCGACTTGGCGTTGCTGAGTCTTGCGGTAGGAATCGTACAACTGTTGGGCGAGCAGCGGTTCGGCCACTTCGGCCTCTTCGACGGTTTGCTGCATCCGTTCCAGCAAGTCTTCCAGGCGTTCTTTTTGTTCCACCAGTGATTCTTCGATCGTCTCGCGCTGGTCACTGCGGCGAAGTCCCGGTGAGTTGTCATCGCGTTGTTGCGTTTCGGCTAATTGCTGGGAAAGCTCTTCTTGTCGTTGGTCCAGTTCTTGCGCATCGTTACGCATTTCGCGCACGTCTTCGTTGAATTGTCCGGCGGCTTGTTGCCGAAACTTGTCACGCATTTCTTCGAACTCGCGTTCCGCCCGTTTGCCCGATGCCAATGCATCGGAGGCGTCGTTTTGTTGCAGAGCTTCACTGGCTTGCCGAACATTCTCGCGAGTCTGTTCCAGTTGCTCGCTTGCCTCGGACATTGTTTCCTGGTTCTCGGGCTGCTGCATCCGTTCGCTCAGTTCGTCGGTTTCCCGCAGCAATTCTTGCTGTTGGTCTCGCAAACGTTTCAGCTGTCGCTCGATCTCTTCCTTTTCTTCTTTCGTTTCCGCTTGTTCCAAAGCCGATTGCAACTGCGCCAGCTGTTTATTCAGATCAGCTTGTCGCCGTGCGAGGTCGCGCAGACGGTTCAAAACTTGGCGGATCTCGCGTTGTTGTTGCTGCTCTTCGCTTTGCTGGGCCTGTTGCTGCGTTTCGTACCGGTTTTCGTCTTGTTCCAATTCCAGATCGTTCAATTGTTTCTGTCGACGTTGCTGCGACGAACTGCTGGAACTTTGCTGCTGGTTGCGCTGTTGCTTAGTCACTTGGAACTCGCGGGCTCGCAGTTTCAGCAAATTCGCGTACGCAGACTGCGCAGCGGTCAGCGCCTCGCGCAGTGGCAGTGTTTTCGTCTCGCTGATCGCTTGTTCCAGCTCTGTGACAGCGGTTTGCATGTGTGTACGTGCCGTGTCTGCGTATCCGGCCGATTTTTCGTCCTGAATTTTCTCGGCAAGTTCGTCCAGCATTCCAATCGCATCGGTTTGTGATTGGACGATCAGCCCGACGTTGTCGCGAAAGCCTTCGCCGTTATTTTTAGCGTCACCACTGCGGAGCACATTCCAGGTGGCGCTGATGATTTGCTTTTGCAGGTCCGCGAGCTCTTCGGCGCCTTGAGCGGTTTCGCTCGGTGGTCCAGGCGGTCCGCCGGGCGGTGGTTCCCCTTCACGATAAATTTCTTCAAAAGGCCGCACTTCGGCGAAGTACATATCGCCCTCGGTACGCCGCAGTTCACCGTCGCGACCGGTGTCTTCTGCCCAAAAGTGGTACGCGAGCAGTTGATCGGGCTCGGCATCCAGGTCTTCAAACGCGATCAAGTGTTCAAGTACGCGTTTCTCGCCGCGGCCGGATGGTTGCGCAAGTTCAATCTCTTCCGCGGGTTTATCGGCAAACGTGAACGAGATGCCGGCTCGCTGAATTCCAAAATCGTCTTGCACCTCGGCTGCCAGCGGTAACTCTTCTAACGGTGAGACCGACACGTCGCCGCCACTGGTCATTTTCAGCTTAGGAGGCTGGTTTGGCAAAACACGAACCACCAGTTCGGGCGGATATTTGTTTTCTCGACCCTGTGCGTCGCGCAAGTGCAGCGTCATCCGCAACGTTTCGGTCGGCCGCATTTTTGCTGTATAAGTTTGCGGACGGTTGGGGTCGGCGATCAGCGATATCTGTTCGCCGTCCTTGGACAGCAACTCGGCTTGCTCGACCGGCTTGTTCAGGTGCAGCACCCACGTGATCTCAGTCTGTTCTACTGCCGAAACGCGAACGGTGTCTTCGATTGTCTTGTCATCCATACCCGTATAAGACGGATAGTCGAGCTGCGCGTCCGATCGCACCAACGCTGGATACTCGAATACTTCGATGCGAAACGTTTCGCTCTCCCAGCGGTCGGTCACGATTTTGTACTGAAACGATTCGTTGACCGATGCGACAAAACCGCCAATCACCGGGTCATCCAAACTGCGGGTCATCGTCGTGACGCGTGTCGTGCCGTCGTCGTCGACCATTTGCAATTCGCCATCGGCCGGCGCGCCGCTTGAGAAGGCCGAGTCAGGTTGGTCGATGTTTTCGAACCGAGCGGAAACAACCAGGCTGCTGCCGCGTTCAATTTCGGTGTTACCGGGTTCGACGATCACTTGTGGGATGCGGCTCTGAGTGCGCGAAGCAGTCGATGGCGCGTAATCATCTGTTGATGTGACCAACAAAACCAGCACCGCGGCCAAGCACGCTGTGGCCGCCCAGCTGCAGAGTCGCCCCAGCAACCAATGTTTCGGTCGCGCCGCCTCGATCCATCGGTGTGTACGCGAGTGCAGGCTGGCTTCTGTGATCACACGTTGCTGCAAATAGCCAAGCTCGGTCGGGTGCTGACCATCGGACGCTTGGCTGAGCGCCGTGAGCAGACGCTGTTTCAGGCTGGGGAATTTTTCTTCGATCCGGGCGGCAACGACACGTGGATTTCGATAGCTAAACCGGGTGACCAGAGCGGCGACGACCAATGCAATCAGGGTTCCGGCGGCCAGAGCACCGGCGGCGGTTGATCCTTGAATATTGCCTGCCCGGACTGAATCAAGCAGTACAGCGCCGGCGGCCGAGGCGACGATCGCAATCGCGATCCACAGCCAGATCAACCGGTGACGCTGAAACCGGCGGGTAACCGGGCGAATTCGATCAAGAAGCGCTTCATGCATCGTGAGACTCGGCGTTGTGAGATGAACTTGATCATTGTAACACCGGTCAAAGCCCAAAAGGTCGTGATCCATTGCCGGCAAGATTGCCAGGTTGGGTGGCCCGCTTTCGACCGAATCTTGGCCCTAACGCCGTATCAGCGGCGAGCAGCGTCGACATCTCTCTTGCCCTCATGATTGCAAAATCAGTAGTTTGCGTCCTTGTCGATCATCCGGGGGATATCGCGAACCGTTGTCCAACTTGTCTCGCCGGATCGACGCAAATTTAGCTGGATTTTATTGCAGATGCGAAAAGAATGAATCGTTTGCATTGCCTTCAACCACAGCCTGAAACGACGAGTGGCTATCAGTTCACGCCGGCCGATTTACGTGTCGGCGAACGTGACGAAGGCATCAGCGCGTTCATGAGAATCCGAAACGGTGCTGATTTTTTAGAGCTGACGATCCGCAGCCACATCGAATTTTTTGACGAGATCGTCGCCGTCTACAATGACTGCACCGACGCGACCCCGGATATTCTGACGCGGTTACAGTTGGAATTCGGTGCCGAACGACTGCGAGTGATCCACTACACCGATCCGGTGTTTCCGCCCGGCAGCGAAGGTCACGCGCGCACGCACCCAAACTCGCCCAACAGTTTGGTCAACTATTACAACTTTGCATTGTCGGCCACGCGTTTTACATTCGCGACCAAGTTGGACGATGACCATCTGGCGATCGCGCAAACGACCAAGGCCGTGACCGACTCGATCCGATCGGGTTCCGCCGGTGACGCCACGATGAATTGCTTTTCGGGACTGAACCTGTTCCAGCGACCCGATCAATCACTTGGGATACTAAAACGCGATCCGATCTCTGGCGGCGGTGACATCGGATTCTTCCGCGTCACGCCCGAAACGCTGTTTACGCACGATCGGCGGTTCGAACGTTTTCAGCGTGGCGGCCAAAAACGTCGATTCGCTGGGTTTCTGTACTGGCATTTGAAATATCTCAAGTCGGACATGGGCTTTGGCAATTACGCGCTGCAAGACAATCCGTCCAGTCGATACGCCAAACGTCAGGCCGCGCTGCAAAAGGCAACGCCCGAGACGCTGGATCTGAACCAGTTAGCCGACAGCCGCCAGCGCGGCGTGCTGGATCGACTGAAGCAAGTCGTTTCGGATAAGCAATTGTTGGCGGCCCAGCGGGACGAAGCGATTGCCACGACCTTTCCCGATGCCGACGTTGCGGCGGCGGTGGCGCAAAGTGTTTCGCCGCAGCATTACCGTTCATTCATGTCACAGGTTTGTCCTGGACCCTGATTCAACTGATCCAACCGAGCTGACCACGGCTCTGTCACTCTCAATGGGATATGCCCCGTGTCCGTGCTAAAGAATTTTCCCACGACCGTCTTGGGCCACATGACGGGCAATGTGGTGTTTCAACAAATCTTGCAAAAGAATGTCGTCATTTCCCAAGGTTTGATGGGAATCGGGACCGGTGCGGGCGTTTCTGGCAGCGGAGAAAAGGCTGTCTTTCGCCTCATGGCGAAAAGACATCAACCGCCCTACTGTGTCTTCGACGTTGGCGCAAACAAGGGGCAGTTTCTCGAGTTGGCGATGGCGGCAATGTCGGGCTCCGAATATTCCATCCACTGTTTCGAACCGGGATGCGAAACTTTCAAAGTCTTGAACGAGCGAAAACCAGACCCGCGCATCAAGCTGAACAACTTTGGGATCGGTAAGTCTCGCGGCGATCAGGTGCTCTACTATGACGCGCCCGGATCGGGCCACGCTTCGTTGACCAAAAGAAAGCTGGAATACCGTGGGATCGTCTTCGATCAATCCGAACAGGTGCATCTGGAAACGGTCGACGACTACTGCGCCGCGAACCAAATCGATCATATCCATCTACTGAAAGTCGATATCGAAGGTCACGAACTAGATGCCTTTGCCGGAGCGAAAGACATGTTCGCTAAGCAGGCGATCGACATGGTCACGTTCGAATTTGGCGGATGTAACATCGACACGCGTACGTTCTTTCGCGAATTTTGGGACTTCTTTTCCGAACTGGGGATGACCGTTTATCGGATCACGCCTTCCGGGCACCTGTCGCGAATCCGTAAGTACAAAGAAGTTCACGAGCAGTACCGAACCACAAACTTTGTTGCGACGCGAAACGATTGAAATCGACGCCGTGAAATCGATCTCGGCAAGACTCAGTCAAACGGGATTTCCGGGACCGACGCCGTGACGGTGTCTCGCGCCCACGTCTCTCCTGTGAGATAACTACTTATGCACGCTTATGTCATTAACCTGGACCGTTCGCCGGAAAGGTTGCAGTTCGTTCAGGATCAAGCACGTTCTTACGGGATTGAGATTGAGCGGGTTTCGGCCGTCGATGGTCGTACACTTTCGCCATCGCAATTGGGCGAACTCTCCAGCCCGGACTTTGAGTTTCAACCGCTCAATATCAGCGAGATCGCTCTATTCACTAGTCAAAAACTTGCCTGGAAAAAGCTGGTCGAAAGCGGTCATCCGCATGCCGCCGTCTTTGAAGACGACGTTGTGTTGTCGCCGACGATCCGAGCAACCTTTGACGCAATTGATCACTTTCATGATGAGTTTGACGTGATCAAGCTGGAAACCACATTACGACGCGTCGTGTGTTCGCGTGAGGGACAGCGAATCGATTCGGGCGAATCGCTGCAACAATTACTGACATGGCACGGTGGTGCTGCTGGATACGTGATTACCGCCAAGTGTGCCGCACGGTTGCTGGAGATCAAAAAACGCGTCTCCGATCCGGCGGACCAAGTTTTGTTCAATCCACTTTCCTCCGTTTCGTCGACCTTGCGGATCCTGCAACTGAATCCAGCGGCCTGCATCCAGAAAGATATTCTCGAAAAAGACGCGGCGGATGCTTTCGGAACCACACTGCAACGCGACACCTCCGCGGGACGACTGTTCCGTCACGGGCCGATCATCGACATTCGGCGGATGATCAAGAAACAACGCGAATCGGTACGCCGGCGATTGCTCGCACGTCAATCGTGCAATGTGCATGGTGCGATCCCGTTCGCGTCCTCATCGGAAGCTCGCTGCGCGGCATGAGTTGCAACGTGGATTCACGGCCGAGCGTTACGGTCAAACTTTCTGGCGGGTTGGGAAACCAGTTGTTTCAATACGCCGCCGCTCGCGCGTTGGCATTGCGATCCGATGCGCGATTGATCCTTGATACGACCTTTTATCGCAGTCGGCGACATCGTGACCTGGAATTGGATGCGTTTCCGATCCAAGCCGATGGTGTCTTGTCCTCGGGCACGCTGAGCAAGTTGGTACGCAAGTTCGTCGCAAAATCGGACGGTTATCGCGAACCACACTTCCACTTTGACCCGCAATTAACGCAGTTGAATCCACCGGTGGTGTTGGATGGATATTTTCAATCCGAACGCTATTTTAACGATCAGGCGCCGACGATCCGCGGCGATTTGCGCTGTCCCGAACCGGTCGATGACCAGATTCGCCAGCTAGGTCAGCGGATTCGTGATTCGGGTGCAACGTCGCTGCACGTCCGCCGGGGCGACTATGTGACCAACAAGAACGCCAGTGGAACGTTCTGTACTTGCACAATGGATTATTACCGAAATGCGATGGAACGGATTCCAGGCGATGATCCGGTCTATGTGTTTTCGGACGACCTGGCCTGGGCAAAAGAAAACTTGCCTCCCGTGAAGAACTTGATCTTTGCCGAATCGGATCGGGCTCGGCGTGGGCTGGATGATCTTTGGTTGATGACCCACGCCCGTAATCACATCATCGCTAATTCCACGTTCAGTTGGTGGGGTGCTTGGCTGGCGGACTCGCAAGACGGTTTGACGATCGCGCCGGTCCATTGGTTTGTCGACGAATCGACGAACGACCGTGATCTGATTCCCGCGCATTGGATTCGGGTGGCTTGAACTTCTCTTTCCACTCCGGCGGCAAATCGCTAATGTCCGTGGCTGATCAAGAACCGTCCGGAGCCCAGCCATGTTCGAATCTGTCGTCAAGTATCTACGCCGCAAGACCGATCCGATCGACTTGCTTGGCAAACTTGCCCCGCCCACGACAAAGCTGAAAACGCTTGTCCATGTCGGCGCACATATCGCCCAAGAACGTTCGCACTACGAATCACACGGCTATGAAAATATCCTGTGGATCGAAGGTTCGGCCGAGATCCATCAGCGATTGGTCAAGATTTTGGCGGACCATCAAGGCCCGGCAAGGCATCACGCATACCACGGATTGCTGGCCGACCACGACGATCAGGAAATCGAATTGCGCATGTTCAGCAATGACGGCATGAGCAGTTCGATCTACGCACCGACCGAAGAATCACTCAGTCGCTGGCCCGCAGTGACCGAGACCGGGCGAACCGAGTCGGCGGTCACAAGAACGCTAGATTCGGTTCTGAGCGGAACCGAATTCGAGGGCAACTGTGACACCTTGGTCGTCGACGTGCAGGGCGCAGAGTTGCTGGTTCTGCGCGGAGCGGAAAAAACGGTGGCGTCGGCCAATGCCGTGATCGCCGAAGTCTCGACAGTGCCTTACTACCAAGGCGGCGTGATGTTTGACGAACTAAAGGCTCACCTAGAACAGCGAGGGTTTGTCCCCATGTCGGTTCCCCGTCGACACGGTGACATGTTATTTCTGAGACGTGAGCTGGCAAAGGCTGCCGCTTGACCTGCGAGAGACAAGAACAGATGAACGAAGAACTGACCGTTGTTGTGCCGACACACAATCGGCCCGCGTTTTTGAATCGCTTACTGACGTACTTGTCATCGGCTTCCTTGCAGTCGCCGCTATTGATTGTCGATTCAAGTGATCACGAGCGTTTGGAAACGAATCGTCAAACGATCGAGCGGTTTGGCGAATCGCTGCAAATCGTGCATCGAGTCGACCGAGCAGGACTGATTCGCAAGTGCCGCTACGCGATGGATAAAGTTCAAACGCCATACACCGTTTTCTGCGCCGACGATGACTTTTTGTTCACCGAATCAGCGACCGCGTGCGTGAATTTTCTGCGAGATCACGACGACTATGCCGCAGCGATGGGCAGCTGGGTCTGGCTGAACTCGGCCAAGAATAGCCGTTGCCACCAATCCAAGTGCCGATCGATTGACCATGCGGATCCGCTGCAGCGTTTTCGCAGTCTGGCCACTCGATGGTTTTCCACGTTCTACGCGGTCCATCGAACCGATTACCTGCGCGATGCGTGGGAATCTGCGGACGAATCCAGCGAATACGATCAGGCTCGGGTGTATCCGGAATTGATGCTCGGACAGATCGGAATGCTGGCCGGCAAGCTGAAGGTTTTGCCGGTCCTGCACATGATTTTTCAGTTGCACGATGACAACGAACACCGCCGGCTGCCGCTGGTCCAAGACCCGGCGGTTCAGCAGGCTTTGTATCGTCGGTTCGCAGACGAACTTGGCCGGCTAATGACGAAATCGGCATCCTGCACGATCGATCAAGCCACGGAAATTTTGGACGAGCTCTACGGCCCGACCGGCGAGAAGATGCTTCGTGATAACGGTCGAACCGTGGGTCTGCATCGCGTTCGCCGGAATCTATGGAATCAAATTCAGTTGCTGCGCGATCGAATCTCGTCGGACCAAACCAATATTTGGATTCGCCGCAGACTTTCGGCCAACCACCCGTCGTGTCAAACCCAAGCCTGGAAACGGGCGTTTGATCTCGCGGTCGAATTCCCTAACGGGATGACACCGTCGACTGGATCGTCGGATCGAGCCGCCGCCTGAGATTTCTCCATTGCGGGGATTTGCCGTTCCGGATAACCTTCCTCGCACTCGCCGGGGCATGATTACGACACGGCGATGATTCGCATGGTTGATTCAGGGAGGAATCTGATGCCAGTGGTCATTCTTGCAGGCGGCCTGGGTACAAGACTACAGGAAGAAACGACGGCTCGTCCGAAGCCGATGGTGGAAATTGGTGGACGCCCGATTCTGTGGCACATCATGAAACACTTTGCCCATTACGACCAAGACGACTTCTATGTCGCGTGTGGTTACATGGGTGATTTCATCAAAGGCTATTTCTTAGACCAATACAATTTGGCGGGAAACCTTTCGATCGACTTTGGCCGCAACATGATGCAACGTGCCGAAGCCGAAGCAGAAAACTGGAAAGTGAATCTGATCGATACCGGTTTGCACACGATGACCGGCGGCCGATTGCTGCGACTGAAACAATATCTCGACGGCGGCACATTCATTCTGACGTACGGTGACGGCGTCAGCGATGTGAATGTCATAGAGCTGCTTGACTTTCATCGTTCTCACGGACGACTCGCGACCGTCACTGCCGTTCGCCCGCCGGCCCGATTCGGTGGACTAGTGATGGACGGCGATTTGGTCAATCGTTTCACCGAAAAACCCGTCTCGGGCGAAGGATGGATCAACGGCGGTTTTCTGGTTTTCGAACCGGAAATCTTTGAGTACCTGGAATCCGATGCGTGTTCGTTGGAAGCCAACGCACTGGAACGCGTTGCAACGGCCGGCCAACTGGCTGCGTTTCGCCATGACGGGTTCTGGCAATGCATGGACACGCTGCGAGACAAGCATTACCTGCAACGCATGTGGGACGACGGTACCGCACCATGGCGATCGTGGGACAAGGACGTTTGCGAAACCCGCCTGCGCGTCATGCCAACGGAAAAACGCAAAGCCGCCTAGACCTGCCCGTCATCAAACCGCGGCACCCGTGCGTGCCGCCACGCCGCTGGCCGCCCCACTCGCAAAGTAACTCTGCCGAAAATTCGAAAGCTGCTTCACGATGAATTTGCAACCCAATCTTTCTTTCTGGCGTGACCGACCCGTCTTGATCACCGGAGCAACCGGGCTGGTCGGTGGATGGCTAGTCAAGCGACTGTTGGAAGTCCAAGCCGACGTTGTCTGTCTGGTTCGCGATTGGAATCCGAACGCCGAAATCGTTCGCAGCGGTGATATGGACCGCGTCACTATTGTGCGCGGCGACATCTGTGACCAAGCATGTTTGGAACGTGTGCTGGGCGAGTTCGAAATTGAAACGGTCATGCATCTGGCGGCACAAACGATTGTGGGAATCGCCAATCGCAATCCCGGATCCACGTTCGAAGCCAATATCGGCGGCACGTGGAAATTAATGGAGGCTTGTCGCCGCAGCCCGAAGGTCTCGCAAATCGTCGTTGCATCTTCCGACAAAGCCTATGGCGATGCTGATGTGTTGCCGTACACCGAAGACACGCCGCTCGCCGGCATGCACCCCTACGACGTCAGCAAGTCATGTGGCGACTTGATCGCGCAGACGTACGCGAACACGTACAACTTACCCGTCGCCATCACCCGGTGCGGGAATTTCTATGGCGGCGGTGATTTGAACTGGAATCGAATCTTGCCCGGCACGATCCGCAGCGTACTGCGTGGCGAAGCGCCGGTGATCCGCAGCGACGGCTCGTTTGTTCGCGATTATTTCTACGTCGAAGACGGCGCGGCAGCCTACATGCACTTGGCCGAGCAAATGGCAGAGCGTCCCGAACTTGCGGGCGAAGCATTCAATCTTTCGACCGAAATTCAAGTCTCGGTGTTGCAATTGGTCGAAAAGACATTGCAAGCGATGAACAGTTCGATCAAGCCGGTCGTGCTGGGCGAAGCAAACAACGAAATCAAACATCAGTATCTAGACGCCACCAAGGCACGTGAAGTCTTAAAGTGGCAACCGCTGTTTTCATTGGACGAAGGATTGACCAGGACAATTCAATGGTACACCCGCTACTTCCAGCAGACGCAAACTGCACAACCACCAGCAGTTGCCGATCATGCGGTCAAAGCCGCCTGAGTCCAGTACTTTCGCTCGGCACGACGCCGCTGGCCAACGCATTGCTCAGCGAAGACGAATTGCAACAGCCCGAACCGCAGTGGCCGCTGGAATTGGTTCGATGCGAAGATTGTTCGTTGGTGCAAATCACTGAAACGGTTCCGCCCGAACAGCTATTCCGTGACTATGCGTATTTTTCGTCGTTTTCAGACACGATGGTTGCGCATGCGAAATCAATCGCCGAACGTTTGATCGATCAACGCAAGTTGGATGCGACCAGCCAAGTCATGGAAGTCGCCAGCAACGATGGCTACCTGTTGCAGTGGTATCGCAAGGCGGGAGTTCCCGTGTTGGGAATCGAACCGGCTGCGAATATCGCCAAAGTGGCTATCGCCGAGCGAGACGTGCCGACGATTTGTGAGTTCTTCGGAATCGATGTCGCGGAAAAACTTGCCGAACAGAATAACAAGGCAGACGTCATTCACGCCAACAATGTCTTGGCTCATGTCGCAGATCTCAATGGTGTCGTCAAGGCTTTCCAGACGGTGTTAAAGCCCAACGGTCGCGTGGTGGTCGAAGCCCCGTATCTGGGTGATCTAATCAATAAGATCGAGTTCGATACGATTTATCACGAACACCTTTGCTATTTCTCGTTGACGGCGCTGGACAGTCTCTTTCGCCGCCATGGTTTAGAAATTGTTGATGTCGAACGATTGGCGATTCACGGGGGTTCGTTAAGGATTTTCGCGGCGCACGCCGGCACCGAATCGGTCGCCGCTGCCGTCACTGATTTGTTAGACGAAGAGTCCGAGTGGGTTCACTGCGGTGAACACCATACCGAGTTTGCCAATCGGGTCGAAGCGTTACGCCAAACGCTGACCGAACACCTTGCGAATCTGAAACAGACCGGCAACCGAATCGCAGTGTATGGAGCGTCTGCTAAAGGCAGTACGCTGCTGAACTACTTCGGTATCGGCGGAGAAATGATTGATTACGTCGTCGATCGCAGTACCGTCAAACAAGGGCGGTTTACTCCGGGAACCCACCTGAAGATTTGTGATCCTTCGAGACTGGTGGATGACCAGCCGGAGTATTGTTTGTTGTTGACCTGGAATTTCGCCGACGAAATCATGCAACAGCAACAGGCCTACCGAGCCGGTGGTGGCAAGTTCATCATTCCTGTACCTGAAGTCCGCGTCGCATAAGTCTAGGCCGATGGAATTTGTTCCGACCGATTTTGACACCGCTTGGCTAATTCGTCCTCAACGCTATGAGGATGAACGAGGGTTCTTCACGCGCACTTGGTGCCAAGAAACATTCAAGACACAGGGGCTATCGGACGGATTGGTGCAATGCAGCACGTCGTACAATCGTAAACGTGGCACGCTGCGTGGGATGCACTATCAAGTGTCGCCGCACCAAGAAGCAAAGCTGGTGCGTTGCACGCGCGGAGCGATTTTCGATGTCATCGTCGATGTGCGAGACGGATCGCGAACCTACGGCCAATGGCGAGGTTTTGAACTGTCCGCCGAGAACGGTGAGTCACTGTATATTCCCGAGGGTTTCGCACACGGATTTCAAACATTGCGAAACGACACCGAAGTCTTTTACCAAATGAACCAGGTGTATCACGCTGATTCGGCCCGTGGATTTCACTATGCGGATTCCGATGTTGCGATCCGTTGGCCGCTGGAAGTGTCGGTCATCTCGGATGCGGATCGGCGACATGAGCAATTGAATCTTCGCGTGGTCACTCGAACGGCTGCGTGATCTTGTCGCACGACGCCAATACGGTCGACGACGAACGCCCGCCGCAGGCAGACACGATGCCGATGCATGTCGCCGTTACCGGTGCCACCGGATTCATCGGCGGACATCTGGTTGGGGCGTTACTTTCGCAAGGTCACCGCGTCACCGCGATCGCGAGAAACGAGGCACGTTTTCGCGAAATGCCATGGTCGGATCAGGTAAAGTTCGTCGCGGCAGACATCGGGACAGAGATCCCTGAATGCGTGGCCGGCGTCGGCGAAGTGGACGCGTTGGTGCATTTGGCTTGGCCGGGGTTGCCAAATTATCGCGATCTCTTTCATCTCGAAGAAAACCTTGCGGCGTCATACACATTCATCAAGTCCTTCGTCGATTCCGGGTGCCCACAGGTGCTCGTTACCGGCACGTGCTTTGAATACGGCATGCAGCAAGGCAGACTTTCAGAATCCGCGGCGACGGTTCCGGCAAATCCGTACGGGGTCGCGAAAGATTCTTTGCGGCGGCACCTTGAGATGTTGAAAAGCCACATCGGATTTCGACTGCAGTGGGCCAGGCTGTTTTATATGTTTGGTGACGGGCAAAACCCCAAAAGTTTGCTTGCCCAGCTGGACTCGGCAATCGATCGCGGCGATCACGTGTTCAACATGTCCGGCGGTGAACAACTGCGTGATTACTTGCCGGTCTCGCAAGTTGCTGGTTATTTAGCGATGATAATCCGCTCACGCGATTTCGGCGGCATTGTGAACGTGTGCAGTGGCCAGCCGATCTCGGTCCGGCGACTCGTCGAACAGCATATTCGGCGTCGCGGTGCGACGATCGACTTGAACCTAGGGCATTACCCATATCCTGACTACGAACCGTTCGCCTTTTGGGGCGACAATTCCGTACTGCGATCCATCGAGAGATATCAATAGATGAATGACAAAGACCCCATCGAGGCGTTCGAGCAAGAATGTCAAGAACGCGTCGCTTCGTACGCCGGACAACCGATCGCCGAAGCTGGTCGCGCGTTCGTCCGCGCCAGTACCGAGCCGAAGTACTCGTACAACTTTAGCTGGTTGGGTCGCCCGATCATCCAGTACCCGCAAGACATGGTGGCGATGCAAGAACTGATTTGGGCAATTCAGCCCGACTTGATCATCGAAACCGGAATTGCACATGGCGGTTCGCTGATTTTTTCAGCATCCATGTTGGAACTGATCGCCTCGTGCGGTGGTTCGGTCGGCGGGCGCGTTTTAGGAGTCGACATCGACATCCGCGAGCACAATCGCCAGGCGATCGAAGAACATCCGATGTCGAAACGCATCTCGATGATTCAAGGTTCCAGCATCGCGCCCGAGATCATTGACCAGGTCAAGAATTTTGCCGAGGGTAAAGAACGGGTCTTGGTATGTTTGGATAGCAACCATACCCACGAACATGTCTTGGCCGAGTTGCAGGCCTACGCTTCGCTGACGACCGTCGACAGCTATTGTGTGGTTTTTGATACGATCGTTGAAGAATTGCCTGGCGAAATGTATCCGGATCGATCTTGGGGACCGGGCAATAGTCCGCAGTCCGCTGTGCATGAGTTCTTGAAGACTTGTGACGACTTCGTGATTGATGAATCCATTGACAATAAATTGTTGATCAGCGTGGCACCGAAAGGCTACTTGCGGCGTGTCAAATAACGAAGTGAATTGAAAACGAAGTGAATTGAATCTGACTTCGTCCGCCGGCATGAAGCAACTTCCAGAATACGACAGCCAACAACGATGAATCGAAACTATCATTTTCACGGTCTCATGTTTGCCCTTCTTTTCAGCGCGTCTTCAACACTGCCCGCTCGTGGTGACGAAGGGATGTACTTGTTCAACGACTTGCCGACGGAATTGCTGTCGCAGCGATACGGATTCACTCCCACGCAACAGTGGGCTGATCATCTAAGGCTTTCATCGGTGCGGTTCAACAGTGGCGGATCGGGTTCGTTCGTGTCCAGTGACGGGCTGGTTTTGACGAACCACCACGTTGCCAGTGACACGCTTCACAAGCTAAGCACGCCGGAAAGAAACTTGATCGACGACGGTTACCTTGCCAAAACGACGCGAGAGGAGTTAAAGGCGCCCGATTTGGAACTGAACCAGTTGGTCGCGATCGAAGACGTCACTGACCGCGTCAATGAAGCCGTCGACGATAACGCATCGATCGATCAAGCTGCCAAGCAGCGCCGTGCCGTGATGTCCACAATTGAAAAGGAATCACTGGACGAGACGGGGCTGCGCAGCGATGTCGTGACGCTGTTCGGCGGTGCCAAGTATCACCTGTATCGATACAAGAAATTCACCGACGTGCGTTTGGTGTGGGCGCCCGAAACCAAGGCTGCATTCTTCGGCGGCGATGCCGATAATTTCGAGTACCCGCGATACAACCTCGACGCCACCATCATGCGCGTTTACGAACACGGCAAGCCGGCCAAGTTGGATCACTTTTTGCGGTGGAACGATGATCCGCTGGGTGAAGGCGAATTGGTGTTTGTCAGTGGCAATCCCGGACGTACGCAGCGAATCTATACCGTCGATGCGCTGAAATTTCTGCGCGACGATCGCATCCCTTACGTGCTGGACTATCTGAGACGAAAAGAAATCTTGATGCAGCAGTTCGGCTTGGAAGGCAACGAGGCCACTCGCCGGGCACGTGACGAATTGTTCGGGATTCAGAACGCTCGAAAGGCCTACACCGGTATGTTGGCAGGCTTGCAGAATCCGCAAACGATTTTCGAAAAGCAACGGCGCGAACAAGAATTACTCGACGCCGTCAAACAAAATCCTGAACTAGCTGAACTGGCCGCCGCTTGGGAAGAAGTTTCTGCGGTCCAGGAAGAAAAAGCGGACATGCTGGGCGAAACGGTCAGTCTGCGTAGCCGTTTCTTTGACCTCGCGATGGAGTTCGTTCTGTTGGCCGCAGAAGACGCCAAGCCGAACGACGAAAGGTTGCGAGAGTACACCGATGCGGGGCGAGAATCATTCTTGCAAGATTTGCTTAGCACCGCGCCGATTTATCGCGATTTGGAACAAGCGAAATTGGCCGACGAACTGTCTCGCTTGATCGAATTGCGTGGCGGTGATGATGAACTGATCGCAAAAGTGCTTGACGGAAAAGGTCCCAGAGATCGCGCCGCGGAGCTAATCAGCAATTCAAAGTTGGATGACGTCGAAGTGCGAAAGGCACTCGTCGATGGTGGCCAATCCGCGATCGCGTCGTCGGACGATCCGATGATTCAGTTGGCACAAATGTTAGAGGCCGAGTACCGACGGATACGCAGCAAGAACGAATCGCTGGACGAACGCGAGCGACAGGCGTACGCAGAAATCACACGAGCGGTAACGACGATCGAAGGCACCGGCGGGTATCCCGATGCGACATTCACGTTGCGATTGGCGTTCGGTCTGGTCAAGGGATATCAGCAGGACGGCAAACACATCGAACCGACCACTAATTTCGCCGGCGCATACGAACATGCCGCCAGTCATGCCGGTCAGACCGATTTCGATCTGCCGGAATCTTGGATGACGGCCAAATCCCGCGTCAACTTGGACACGCAACTGAATTTTGTTTGCACCGCGGACATCATCGGCGGCAACAGCGGTTCACCCGTGGTCAACCGATCCGGCGAATTGGTCGGCTTGATTTTTGACGGGAACATCCAAAGTCTGACGAGTGACTATCTGTATTCGGACGTCCAAGGCCGTGCCGTCAGCGTGTCTGCGGTCGGGATCAAGGAAGCTTTGCGATCCATCTATGGCGCCGAGCAACTGGCCGGTCAGTTGGGCCAATAACCCAAGTCGGTCTGTGGTCGCAGCGGTGCGACGAATCAACCACCCAGGTTCGTCGGCACTTGTTAAGCGGTTGCCGGCGCCGGGTGTGATTCTTCTTCGGCGATTTCCAGTGACTCGCGGACTTCTGTGCCGGCGGTCCAGTAGAAAACGGTTCCGATGATCGACATCACGACTTTGACCATCTCGAACACCAACGCGACGAGTGTTCCGGATGCGTTGGTCTTGATGGCCGGCACGATGCGGTACAGTGCCTCGACCACGGCTTCCAGAATTCCGACGCCGGCGGGTGTGACCGGCAATGCGGATGCGATCAGCGCGATGGGAACGATCACAAAGTGTTCGGCCAAGGTCGGCGGATTGGCGTACAAACCACGCGCGATCAAGTAAAAACTGAAGACCAGCATCGTGTGGACGCCCAAGCTCATCACGATCGAAAACACAAACGCGACCGGATGTGTGTGGAACATTCGCAGCGGACCGCCAATCTTGAGCACCAACGGGCCAACCAAGGGAAACGTGCCGGCCCACTGGATCAGCCGATCCACGCCCTTGCCGCCTAACACCAAGACGGAAAGCACGATGGTTCCGATCCCGACCAGGATCGCGGTCGCCCACGTGATCCGCTGCATGTCGATAATGCCAGCGGGCGGATTCTCAGCTGTGTCCGTTGGCGATGGCGAGTCTGCCGCGGAGGCTGCGTCGAGCGGGGCTGCCGCGTCCAACGAGGGCGTTTCGATCACCTGAGTGGTTGCGTTCAGCTTGGCGGCCGCCGAGTCGATGCCTTTCGAGTCGGTCACCATTAAAGTGACCGCGACCAACAGCAACAGGCCGTACAGGCCGGCCCCGCGATCGACCAAGACCGAGGCCACCGCTTCGATCCTTTTCCCGGGACGGCGGCGGGCCAGAAAGATGGCTTTGAACAAATCGCCGCCCACGCTGCCGGCGGAGACAAAGCTCAGCAAGAATCCGATTGAGCCCAGTCGGAACGCCTCGACCATCGTCATTTCAATGCCCTGGCAGCGAACCAGCACGCACCAGCGGGCAAACGAGATGCACATGGCGGCCAGCGCCACCACCAGCGCGGCGGCTAACATCCCGTAATTCTTGGGCTGTTGCGAAAGCGCCTCCCACTGCTCGGGCTCCACCCGCCAGAGGAGAAATGCGATGATGGCGGCCGGAATTGAGAATTTTAGGGCCGCGACGACAATGGTTTTCCAGCGAGGTTGCATGGCAGGCAGGATAATTCCTGCTCTCAACCTTGCCAAGAATCAACAAAGTCGATATTTTGCGGGGCCAAACCGTACACAACCGCCGGGCGAGAACCCGCCGCCGGTGATGATTAATCTGTGACCAAACCGCTTTAATGAGACTGATACGACCATGACCATGGATCGCAGCCTGAAGGTGAAAGCCGGGGCCATCAAAACACGCAATGTCATGACGCGAGCCGAACGCGTCGCACGTCTGAAGGAACTGGATCGATTTGACGAGGATTCCAGTATCGTCGGAATGCCAAAAGTACGCGTGGTCAAGGTCTCGCTGAAAAAGAAGAAAAAGGTCAAGAAGGCCGACGACGACGACAAAGCCAAGAAGTAATCTGGTTTCACCGCGATTCGCCTAGGTCGAAATCGGCCAAGCTGATACAACGCGGTGAAGCGAATACTCTTCATAGCCGATCGAGTGTGCGCTTCGCACCCGATCGGTTTTTTTTTGGCGAGGTGTTTCGCCCTCCTGCGAACCTCCGTGACCGTGCGAGACTGATGAACTCTCCGATGCAATCGACGATCGACGAACCCTCGATCGAAGTCGCCGATGTGACCGACACCCCGGCAAGCGAAACCGGTATCGACCCACAGCGCTTGCCCAAGCCCGAACAGACTCAGCCGATTCGGATTCTTTGGGAAACCGTCACGGTATTGTCGCTGGTCCACCTCGTTGCGCTCCTGGCGTTCTTGCCGTGGACGTTCACGTACTTGTTCACGTGGTCTGGCTTCACGCTGGCGGTGCTAGGTCACTTTGTGTTCGGCATGATGGGGATCACGATCGGATACCATCGCCTGCTGACGCATCGTGGGTTCACTTGCCCGAAATGGCTCGAACGCGGGTTGGCAATCTTAGGCATGTGCAATCTGCAGGATAGTCCCGCGCGCTGGGTCGCGATCCATCGCATGCATCATCAACACAGCGACCACCAGCCGGATCCCCATTCGCCACTGGTCGACTTTTTGTGGGGGCATGTGGGCTGGGTCGTTTGCCGTAACCGCGACTTGGATCGAACCAGCCATTACGAGCGTTATGTTCGCGACTTGCTGCGAGACCCGTTCTATCTGCACCTCGAGCGACGCGCCGGGTGGTTCTTTATCTTCTTGGGACACGCCGTCCTGATCACGCTCGCGGGTGCATTGTTCGGATGGGCCGTGGGCGACAGTCCGCTGCGTTACGCAACCAGTTGGGCCGTCTGGGCGGTCGCGGTGCGCACGATGTTTGTTCTGCACGGGACGTGGGCCGTGAATTCATTGGCGCACGTTTTCGGATACCGCAATTACGAAACACGCGATGCGAGCCGCAATAATTGGCTTGTTTCGCTGTGGTCGCACGGTGAAGGCTGGCACAACAACCATCACGCCGAACCGCGTGCCGCCGCGCATGGGCACCGCTGGTGGGAATTCGACATGTCCTGGCGAGTGATCCAGTTGATGGAAATGATGGGACTGGCCAAAGACGTGGTGCGGCCCAAATCGTTCTCGGCAAAGCAGAAATAGCGTCGCGATCCTGCCCCGACTGTTTCACCGTGGCGGCACTGCCGTTTCACGCTGACTGCCCTGCTCTTTCGCTTTGGCTTGCCCTGCTCTTTCGTTCGGGCTGCCCTGCTCTTTCGTTCGGGCTGCCCTGCTCTTTCGTTCGGATTGGGCGTTTTGGTATTCCTGCGAATACCATGAACGTGATTCCCTTTCGCACCGCCGCCGAAGTGTCACTGCCGCCTCGGACGGTTTTTCCTGGATTCGATACCGTGCGCGCCATGGCCGCGATCGGCGTTGTGCTGCTGCACGCTTGTGTGCCCTATTTGCGGCATCCGATGCCGGGACTCGCTTGGCCGGTTCGCGATTCACAAAGCAATTGCGTCGACCTGCTGTTCTGGTCGATCGAACTATTCATCATGCCCGTTTTTTTGGTGTTGGCAGGGTTCTTGGCGTGGCAAACCTTGTCGCATCGCGGTCCGCTTGCGTTGGTTCGCGGTCGGACACGCCGGCTGCTCAGGCCATTGTTGTTCGGCATCGTCGTGATCTTGCCGATGGACCTGTACGCTTGGTTGCTCGGCTGGGTCGCGGAAGGCCTCATCCCGGTCGTGAAGTTAAAAAGTTTGAAAATCGCCAGTCCGCTGGGTGATGATCTGTGGGGACTCAGTCATTTGTGGTTCCTGCAGTACCTGTTTCTCTATGTGGTTGCGGCGGCATGTTGTTTCGCCGCCGTAAAACGCTATCCGTCGTTGCAGCGATTGCGGCCTCGCCCAGCGATCGCTGCAATCGGCCTGATGGTCGTCGCGGCCGCAACCTTGGTATTACGCCCCGACGTGGTGTGGGGATTCCAGCATGCATTCGAGCCGGTTCCCAGCAAGTGGATTTATAGCGGCACGTTTTTTCTCGGTGGCATCGGGATTGCGATCAGCGACCCGCAACTGTTGTGGCTTCGGCAACGCGTCGGTCGTTTGATCGGGCCCGCGGTCCTATTGGGCTTTGCCGCGGTGGCGATGGGGCGATGGCATCTGGCCGGGGGCGAAGGGAACCTGGCGGCAATGACGCTGGCGTCGCTGACCGTTGCGTCCGCATGGATGATCACGTTGGTGGGCATCGGTGTGGCTGCTCGAATACCGTCGGTCAGTCCGAAGGTCAAATACTTGGCGGCTGCATCCTTTTGGGTCTACTTGGTCCATCATCCGATATTGGGAATCGTTCACCTGGATTTAAAGTGGTTGCTGCCCGAGACCGCGCCGGTCGTCAAAACGGCATTGGCCTTTGGAGCAACAATGCTGGCCAGTCTGCTTTCGTACGAAGCGATGATCCGACGAACACGCTTGGGCCGTTGGTTGGGGTTCGCTTGGCCCGATGTCGGTGCAGCATCGCCCTTACATGGCCGCAAGGATGCGGATCACGGCGAAACCGAAACGCATTCCCAAAGCGAAAAGGACCAGGAAACGGGTGTGCCGCCGGTCCGCCGAGCGGCTTAATTCGTTCGCGCCCTCGTGAGTGGCCGCGGTGTCGGTTACAACGACAGCTATCAGCAATAGTTTCCGCAATACGAGGAAGGCATGGCGAAAGGTTTGTTCACCCAGGGAATGTGTGTCCTGATGCGCAAACCTGTTTCGATCGACGATCTGCAGTCACGTCTCAGCTCGTTCGAAGTGGTTGGCCGGCACGAGTCGATGGAAGATGTCGAGTCGCCCGAGACCCTGGTGATGGACTACCGCGCGGAAACAGGCGGACATCTGTTGGTCACGCCGTCGAACATTGTCTGGCCCGATGATATGGGTGACCCGGATGAGTCCCCGGAACGATTCATTGCCTGGTCACTGGGACAATTTGGGCCGCTCGCATTTCCCGGTTGTCTGCAACGCGCCAGTGAGCAATCGTGGGGTTGGGAAGAAGGCGCCGAAGCCATCAAGGAACACACCGCCCACGTCCGTCTGTTGATCAGTTACGTGCTTGGCGGCGAGGACGGCGAATCGGATGACGACGATATGCCGTTGGTTCCGGACGACTATGACGTGATCGACGAGATGAAATTTCTAACGCGCGCTGTTTCGGCCGTGCTGGAAA
This sequence comes from uncultured Pirellulaceae bacterium, assembly GCA_963975425.1. GTDB lineage: Bacteria > Planctomycetota > Planctomycetia > Pirellulales > Pirellulaceae > CAXBGS01. The sequence continues at coordinate 74,823 of CAXBGS010000012.1, read as the reverse complement.
TGCCCGAAGCCATTTGTTACTTCAACCCGGGCGGTGAAGTCCTGCGGGATGAAGGTGGACTGAGGCGTGGGCTAAATTACGCATGGAATCACGAATTGCCGCCGCTGGACGTATGGACCAACGTCCGGCTGTTCAAGGCAACCGATTCGTGGTCGCTGATGGATACCGTCGGTAACGGGCAATTCGACTTGCCTGACCTGGAAGCCGTTTACGACACAAGTCGTTATGAACCGGCCGATGTCGAGAAATTTTTGCGCAGCGCGTCGCTTTACATGCTCAACAGCGACATGGACGTCGACGAAGGTGACACCGCCGACGGTCCCGGCGAAACCGTGTGGAAAGCAATCGAATGTGATGAAGCACTGTCCGATCCTCCGCGGCCAACGATTCGGTGGATCCCCGACGATGGGAATGTGCCACCCGACGAACTGCTTGATCGAGGCGACGTGGAAGAGTTCGATGAGGACCTGCTTGCTGATGAGCTGCCCGATGATGCTTTGTCCGATGACGATCTGCTTGACGACGACATTCTTGGTGAGGGGGACGAAGATGAGCTGGGACTCTAGTCACGGTCCCGAGAAAGTGAACCGCGACGTGTGAGCGGTGGTGCATCCAGCGCTGCCGGAAACTGCAAGGCACCGCACGGACCCGTCGGGCACTGCCCAGCAGTGACCTGTCCAACACGGACCCGTCGGGCACGGACCAGTCGAACATTGCCCAGCCCAACACTGCTCGCGCATTTCATCGCACTCGACGCATATCGCACTCGACTCATATCACATCCGGGGGCGACGGTCCGTGGGGCGGAATGTGCAAAGTGAATGCACAGGCTGCTGGAACCCACCAAAAGCATGGGCCGCCGGGACCCACTAAATGCCGGCCAGCCGGACTGATCATTTGCAACAATGCGACGCGGAATCGCCTGGACGCAATCGATCATCATTCGTATCGAACGCTTCGACCGCCAAAATGGCGAGCTAGATCTCAGGGAAGAGCGAGAACCGCAGTGAAGCAAAGTAAGACAAACCCTCCTGCGTCCCATGGCTCGCTGGAAAGTAATCTATTGGTCGACTTCGGCGACTTGTGGTCCGATGCGCAAAAGATCTGGGATCGCTATCAAGACACGCCCGCCTTTTCAGGGTACGTCAGCGCGGACTATCTGGCGGTCTATCGCGCTCTGCTTCCCCTGTGCGGCACGGGGATGACCTTTCTTGAATGGGGATCGGGACTGGGAGTCGTCACGATCATGGCAAACCGGATGGGCTTCGACGCCTGCGGGATCGAAGCCGAGTCGGGGCTGGTCGAACACGCTCGCGAACTGTCTCGGGCTTACGCCCCGCGCGCCGTGTTCGCGATGGGCAGTTTCTTTCCCGATCAATTTGTCGGTGATGAAACCGTGACTTCCGCGACGGGTCGCACCATCCGAAACGTTAATTCGGCGTACGGCGAAATAGGCAAACAGCTTGACGAATTTGATTTGGTCTATGCGTACCCGTGGCCCAACGAACGAATGCTGTATCGTTCCGTCATGCGCGAATGCGGGCGTCGCGGTGCGATCTTTCTGACGTACGATTCGCGATCGGGCATGGATGTGTTGCAGGTAAGGCGAGGATCGCGTGATGAGCCTGCACGGGGGCAGGTTACGCGTCGGCGATTGGATGGATCCTGAATGTCTCGACCGCGATCGCATACAGTGCGGGAACGACATACAGCGTTAGAAGGGTTGCGACAATCAAACCAAAGATCATCAGCCACGCCATGCCTTCCCATAGCGGACCTCCCGATAAGGCGAGCGGCAGCAGGCCGCCAATCGTGGTCGCGGTCGTTAAGAAGATCGGCAACATGCGTTGCTTGCCGGCCGACACCAAGCATTCGCGAAATTCTCGTCGGTCCAGCCCCGAAATCGGCCCGGCGCCATCGGTTTCAGTCATTCGCTGTTGAATCAGGATGTCGGCGAACTCGATAAAGATAATGCCCGTATTCAGCACGATGCCGAACAGTGACAGCAATCCAAGCTGCGGCATGAATCCAAGTGAGTTGTCCGTGATCCACAACCCAAACAGGGCGCCGATCGTCGCCAGCGGCAACGTCGCCAAGATGATGAGTGTTTTCGTCCATCCGTTGTACTGGACCACCAGGATGATCACGATCAAGAGGAACGAGATGCCGAACGATGTCAGCATTTGCGCCGACGAGTCCTGGCTTTCTTCGTAAGCACCACCAATTTCGATCAGGTATCCGCTTGGCAATTTGGATTGTATCTCTTTCATTTCGTCCGTCGCCATGACTCGCAAGACGACATCGTTACCCGATGTGCCGTCTTCAATCTCGCTGCGAATCTCGATCGTGCGGTTCAAATCCCGACGTTCGATCTTGGCCGGTTGCCAAGTCGGCACGGCCGTGGCGATAGAGTTCAGTGGCAGCTTGCCGTTCTTGCCTTCGACAAACGCGGCATCGATGCCTGAAAGGTCGCGTCGCTCGTCCGGCGCGAGTCGGAACAAAACAGGCACCTGATGATCGCCTTCGCGAAACGTCGAAAGTTGAAGCCCAGAGAAGTACGCGTTCAAGGTATCGGCAACATTGGCATTGGTTACGCCCGCCAAGTTGGCTTTCTCGTCGTCGATGTCCAACGTAATTTCAAATCCATCGATGCCCCAAGAGTCACTGACGTCCCATGTCTCGGGTTGGTCTCGCACCAATTGCTTGATGTCGGACATGATCGTTCGCAATTCGTCAATGTCGGCAAAGCCGTCTCCGGAAACACGGATGACCAGTGGCGGTGCGGGTGGCCCGAGTGACAGTTTCTTGGGGATCACGCGAGCGCCGGCAATGGGAGCTAGGCCAAGCGAGTCGTCGCCTTGAGAACTAACGCGGCGCAGGTCATTGATCAGTCCAGGGGTCAATTCACCGTCGGTCGTGCGGACCAATACTTCGGCAACATTGGCGTTGGGGCTTGGCGGATCGACTCCCAAGGCCCACCGTGATCCGCCTTGCCCGATGATCGATCGCATCGCCCTGAGACGCTCGACCGTTTCGCCCGATTCGTTTTGCGTGCGGCTTAATTTGCGAATCGCGTTTTCGACCTGCCCGACGACGTGACTGGTTTGTTCAATCGTTGCCGTTTCTGGCAGGATGACATTGACAAAGAACTGATCGCGGCGGTCTTGAGGAAAAAACTCGCTGCCGATTGGCAACGAGATACACGCGGCAAGCATCGCAATCGCGGAGGCCAAAGTCAGCCATTTGACTCGCAGCGCCGCGTGTGCCGTCACGTCGTATATGCGCAGGAAAATGTTCTCGTCTTGTGATTCGGATTCGGCCACGTTTGCCGGTGTTCCGCGGCGGCCGGTGATTTGATGCATCACACGCCGCCACGCTTTACCGATTATCCATCCAATCCACGGCAGGGGCGCGCCGGGGACGTCGGGGTTCTTGGGGGCGCGGATGAAAGCTGCGGCTAGGATCACGCAAATGGTCATCGCCAACAGCCAGCTCAACAGCAGTGTCGTCGACAGTGTCACCGGCAGGCTGTAAACGTATTCTTTGCCGCCGCCTTGCAGCGAAAACAACATCGGAAAAAACGCGGCGACGGTTGTCAGCGTCCCCGACAACATCGGGAAGGCCAGTGTCCGGGCGGCTTCCACAGCGGCATCCCTGGGCGTCATGCCTGCGGTGATGTTCGTGCGTGTCTGATCGCAAACCTGTACCGCGTTATCGACCAGCAAGCCCAGTGCGATGATGATCGATGCGAGTGAAATCTGTTCTAGCTGGACACCGAATAATGCGATGACCGCGATTGATGACAACACCACAATGGGGATGTTGGCGGCCATCACCAGAGACGTGCGTACGCCGACAAATAGCAGGACCACGATCACGACGATCACGACGGCCGATACGACATTGCCGATCACGTCGTCGATCTTTCGCGAAACATTATCGGACTGATTGGAAACAGGTTTAACAGTCAGGTCGCGAGGCAGGGCCTGTTCGACAACGACAAGTTGATTGACGCGGTCGATGCAGCGTTCGCAAACATCGATAATATTCGCGCCCGACTTCATCGTGACCGCCACCATCACGGCGGGAAAGGTGCCGCGATCATCAGTGAACCGGCTTAGCACGGTCGGTGGATCGCGGTAGGCTCGCTTGACATGTAGCCCGAGGTCGCGCAGCCGGACGGAGTTGAACGTGTCGCCAGAACGAACGCCGGCAACAGAGATGGATTCGATTTCGCCAACCGCATCAAACTCGCCGCCCGGTTTGACGGCGAATCGGCCTTCGTCCGTGTCGATGTTTCCGCCCGGTGAAACAATATTTCGACTCTCGACCAACTGACGTAGCGATCCCGTCGTTAGCTCGATTTGAGACCACGTGCCGAGGTCCGTTTCAATGTAAATCGCTTCTTCGTTGACGCCGTATTTGGTTGCCTTGGCCACGCCCGGAAGCAATCGAATCGAATCACGAACTTGATCCGCATAGATTTCCAGTTGCCGGGGTGAGTAGGCGACTTTGGGATCAATCTTTGATTGACCCGGCATCGGCGTCTGATAGACGCCCAGCACTAAGATTGCGGTGTCGCCGAAGTCGTCGTTAACCAGCGGACGAATATCGTCGTTGGGCATCTGCGCCTGTTCGACTTTGGCGCGGACCTTGTCCCACACGTTTTGGATGTCGCCGGCCGTGACGCGGTCTTCGACATCGACATAGATCGTCGATAGGCCGTTGATCGATGTCGACCTGATTCGTTCGACCTCTTCGATACCGTCCAGTGCTTCTTCCAGTTTGTCGGTGATCAATTCCTCGACTTTTACCGTGGGGGCACCCGGCCATTGTGTCGAGACCACGCAGGTACGAATCGTGAATTCAGGATCTTCGCGCCGGGGCATCGTAAAGAACGTGACTGCGCCCCAAATCGTCGCGAGGACCACGGCTGTCAACACGACAGGGCGGTACCGCATCGCTACCGCTGCAAGATTCATCGTGTTGCTCCGCTTTGCGATGTGGCAATAACATTTACCGGCTCTAGATCGACCAAGTAATGGGTGCCTTGAGTGACAAACTGAACCCCGTCCAGATCAATTGCATCGTCCGCCGCTTGGATTCGCAGCAGTGAAGAAAGTCTGGAGTCTTGCCTTTTTTCGGCGAGAACGATTTCGACTCGCCTGGCAATGGTTTGATCGGCTGACTTGTCGATCACGAAAAGGTAATGTTTGTCGCCCGATTGCGAGATCGCGTCCATGGGAACAAAGAATCCGGGTTCGGCGTCTTCATCCGATAGGTCGACTTGAACGATGTCACCCGGTCGGACGAGCCACGGGCTGCTGCGCTCGATCAGGATCTCGTCACCGTCCCACTGGGATACCGGGCCATCGATGCCAGACAGTTTGCCTGCGATCAAATCCTGTTCGGCATCGAACTCATCATTGGGAAACTCAATTTGCTGGAACAGCCAGTTGCCCAAGAACGGCAATTTTGTGCTGCCCAGTCTTACCCTCAATTTTGAAACCTTGGCCAGTCGATCCTTGGGCATCGATTCACCCACGCGGAAGTTTTCAATTTTCCATACGAACGGACCCAACTCGTCGGCGTGAATCGCTTCTTCGATTGCGAACGTCAGGCCCTGATCGGCACCCGGCAAAAAACTGAAAAGGGTTCGCCATGCTTGGTCCGTGACGGCAACCGATTCGTTGTTGCCCGCATCGGAACTGTGACGCGTATTTTGATTCAACATCAACAGAGTTAGCGTAAACGTCCGTGTCGAAAGATCAGCAACGGGATCGACCAAATACAAAAAACCGTCGTGCATTTGAACGCTGCCGTCAGCATGCTTGACCAGTAACGTCAGACGCTGGCGTTTGCTAAGTCGCTGGCTGTCTTCTGCTGAAACTTCGACTTCGATTTTGATCGGATCCATCATTTGCACGGTCGCAACCGGTTGGCCGGATGTGACGACGCTGCCTGGTACAACAGCGATATTGGCCACTTGACCACGGAAGGATGAATACAGTGTGCAGTCTTCGAGGTTGCGCTGCGCGTCTCGCAAAGCTTGTTCGGCTTGTTTGACTTGAAACCGCAGCGACTCGATGTCCGCTACCTTGGCCTTGCGCGTCGCTTCGATTTGTTCGATTCGAGACAATGCCGTTTCGTAATTCGCTGCGCCGCGATCGACATCTGCCTGCGATCCGGCGTTTTGATCCTTCAGTCGCTGGCTGCGGTTCAGTTCGGTTTGGGCAAGGTCTCGTTCGATCTCTGCGGCGCGCAATTGCGACGGCAGACTTTTTTCTAATTCGATGATCGCCACCTCGACGTTCTGCTTGGCGCGCGCCAGTTCCGCCTTTGCCGAATCGACATGCAACTGGTAACGCTCGCTTTCGATGGCCGCGACGGGTGTGCCTTCGATAATCACATTGCCATCACCGTCAATCACGCGGCCTTCGATGCTGGTGTTTGGTTCGGCGACCCATTCAACGCGTCCACCGACTTCGAATCCGATTTCTTCCGTTTTCCACGACGCAACAGATGCCGATACCAAGGCTCCGTTGGGCGGCGGTTCGCGGCGTAACGTCTTGACGGTGACCGGTCGAGGCTTCTTCGCGACAACCGGTCGCACATCATTTCGTTGGCAACCGCAAAAGCACAGCACCAGCAGGATTGCGCAACAGCAGGGTAAACATCGGTTCATGGCAGATCGAGCTAGGCAGAAAAGGCGACGTTCGCAAGCGAGGCGATCGCGTCAGCAGAACGGACGTGCCGGCGGGAACAAAGGCGGGAAGGGATAGAAGTGAAAAAAAATGAGCCGCAGCCGAGACGACACAGTCTCTTCAAAAGTCGATACCCCAAATGGTGATCCGCAAGTTCGTCAAAATCTGTTCCCTCCGCGGTGTTTTGAATGTTGAGGACCCGACTTGGGTTTATCCGGGCTAGGTATTGTCACGCAGGTATCGTCTGTGACGAGCACAGCGGATGAAATTGTCAATCAACGCCGGCTAGAGCCGGTCGGTCCCCGATTTTTACCCTAGGATGTATTTGTGAGTCCTTAGCTGGTATTGTTGATCCGGATGCTGGTGTGCATTCAAGACGCGGGCGGCAAGGGACAAGCCGAGATTAGACGTAGGGAAGCCAAGTTTGCACCAACTCGCGGCCTGCAATCCTTTGCGGAAGTTTTCGTTTTTTCGATTACTTGACTTGACCTAAACCGCGATATACTGGTATCACACCCCCCAATGAGTTGCTGTTTGCTCACTGATGAGCGATTTCTGCTCTATTAAACAGGGGTGATTTTCTGCCAAAATAGCAATTGGCATTTGAAACGAACAAGACACCGTTCGCGCAGGTTCTCCGGCGCGTACGCGTGTGGGCTGCCGTGATTACTGCCCCGATCACGGCAGCCATTTTTTTTACCTGTTGCCCGACCGCGGTGATGGCCAATGGTGATGTTGATGACCAACGGTGATGGCAATGGCCCGCCGCTTTTGGTGCGAATCGCGATCGGTCTCTCACCAGAGCAGCTCAATTGCGAGCGCGGCGGAAGCATGCGTGCCAAAATCGGCTTTAAGAGCTTTTGAGATTCCGCATATCGTAGATCGCACGAATGCGACTCGCCTCGTCGTTCGCTTTCTTGGCTTCGTCGTGCTCATCCAGCTGCGATAGAGTTCTTGCCAGCTCTTCATAGTGTCTCGCCAGCATCACAAAACCAAACTGGCTGCCGATTCGCAGGCTCAAGTACTGCTTGTGTTCCTCGATACCCTCTTCAGCGACTTGCCGTGCCTCGGCTAGCTGGCCGTTGCTGCGAAGATCTTGCGCGTACTCTTTCAGAGACATCGCGAGAAAAAAGTGATAGACGGGAATATCGTCAAATTCATTTGCGAGAGCACGATAGATCGAGATTGATTCATTGAAGTAGTCCGAAGCCACATCCGGTTCGGAACGCTCGAGCGTCCAGGCAAGTTGCTTGAGCGCTTTGGCCAGCACGGCGCGATACCGAGGGATCGATGGATGCGAGTGAGTCAGTTCGCGTGCGATGTCCGTTCCTCGTTGCAAGCGTGCGATGTGCCGACTCAAGTCGTGTTTCCATCGGGATCGATAGTCGGTCGTTGTCAGCCATTCGCTTAGTTCGCATTGATAGTCGGGGACCTTGGGGTGATCGGCGACGAGCTGTTCCAGAATTTCGATCCCGGCGGACTTGATACGCTCGGATTCGATACGGCTTCTGCTGGATGCGTATGGATAGTAATGACGATAGGTTCGGGCCAATTCCAAGCGGAAGGTTGCGTTGTCGGGATGTTGTTCGACCAAGCTTTCTGAAATCGAGATTGCCTTGCCATGACTTTCTTTGGCCCCTTGGTGTTTCCGCAATCGCCATTGCGACTGACCCAAGTTGCGATAGGTCGTGACGAGTTCTGCCTGGCACATCGGGTCGTCACAAAACGGGCCTTGCTCAAGCTCGTCACGTGCTTTCAGCAGGGTCTCTTCCGCCTTCTCGAATTCGCTCATCGCATAAAACGAAATCCCGAGCTGATTTAGCGTGCTCGCCTTTTCTAGCTGGCATGACACATCATGACCGCTGCCATGTTCATCCAGAATTGCCAAGCTTTTCGCATAGGAGAAAGCGGCTTTTCTGTATTGGCCAAGTCGTTGGTATATGTCGGCGATACGTTGATGAACCTTGGCCGTGTCGCGTTGCAATCTCGGGTTGGTCGCGTTTTGTTCTGCGAATTGATCGTAAAACTTGAGGGCGTCTTGCATCAGTTCGGCGCTATGGTTTGAAACGACAAACTGGAACTCGACATCCGAGTCTGTGGCTGACGGTGACTCGGTGTCGGGAGCGATCGGATATGCCATCCAGCTGGTCGTGAACCGATTCAGGATCTGGTCCATCGATTCCAGTGCAAGCGAGAGGTTGCCTTCTGCTCGATATCGTTCGGCCACCGCTTCGCGCCATTTCGAACTGATGAGATACATCGACGTACATGCGCCGACGAACAAGATGCCGGCTAAGCAGGCGACGGCAGGATTCCGTCGTGTCCATAACAGCGTTCTGCGTAACGATCCGTTTCGGCGTGATTGCACCGGACGGGCATCGATAAAGCGTTGCAGGTCCTTTTCCAATTCATTGGCTGTCTGATAGCGGTGGTCGGGATCGCAAGCCATGGCTTTGAGGACAATCGATTCCAGGTCCCGCGGGATCTCTGGGCGGATCGCTCTCGGTTTCTTGAAACTTCCTTTCAGAATCCGGTCGATGATTTTAGCTCGACTGTGGTCATCGAACGCGGGTTTGCCGATCAGTAATTCGTAAAGGGTCACTCCCAACGAATAGATGTCGCTGCGCGCGTCATGCCGACTGCTTAGTTGTTCAGGGGCCATGAATCGAAGTGTGCCCGCCACATCGCCTTGCCGTTCTTCTTCTGACTGCATCATCATGGTGGCTAAGCCAAAGTCGGTGACCCACACGGTACCACCGGCATCCAGCATCAAGTTGCTTGGCTTGATGTCGCGATGCAGAACACCTTGGCTGTGCGCATAGGCCAAAGCATCGGCGACCTGGACACCGATGTTGGCCAGCGATCGATAGTCGCGACAGATGGTCATCGGGTCCGGCGTATCCGCGGCCTCTTGCGCGATTGCCGCGTCCGACATCGCGTCCGATACCACGTCCGGCAACGCGTCCGGCACCGCGATTCGATTCGCGATCGTTTCGGAGGCAGGTGGATGACGATCATCACGGTATCTGGCGGTGCCCGGTGAATCGGTCTTGATTTGGTTCGCCGTATCGACGTCCAACGGTCCAGTCGATGACGCGGACCGCGAACCGTGTTCGCTGCCGAAGGAATTCTTCGCCGTGCTGCCACTTTGCATTCGCTTTTGGAGCGTTTCTTGAAACGCATGATGGCGGGCGAAGGTACCATCCGGTTCACTGACGACCGCGTCCAGGCCGACTCCATCGATTCGCTGCATGACGAAGTAGTGCAGGCCATGGTCTTGGCCAACGCCAAAGACGGGGACGATGTTCGTGTGATGCAGCGCGGCCGCTGTTTGAGCTTCTCGACGAAATCGTTCTAGCTGGCGTGATTCCGACAGCGATTGGCGTGGGAACACTTTGACGGCGACGCGCCGACGCAGCGATTGTTGTTCTGCCTCGTAGACGATGCCCATACCTCCGCGACCGATTTCGCGGATGATGCGGTAGTCACCAAGTTCCTCAACTGTGCCGACGTCTAGATTCACCGTTTCATCCGAAGACGAAAGAGCACAGGACTTGAACTTTTCCAGCGCGACCATGATTGGGAATTGCCGACGAATTTCGTCTGCTAGTTCCGGATAGTCTCGCATGTATTCTTTTGCCGTCACCGGCTCGCCGCGACGTCGGCGCGAGAGAAACTCTTCGCCCAGAAACTCAACGGGATTTCGATCCTCGGTTTCATGATTCATGGGTCTAGACTTCGTCAATAAATCCGGGCATTTCTTCCAGAACTTCACGAAGCCGCGTCAGAGCTCGCATGTAACGATTGCTAGCCGCGGCGGGCTTTAATCCCAGCACCTCTGCCACTTCACCGTTTCGCAATTCTTCGAAGTGACGCAGCGCGATGATTTCTCGGTCAATTTCATCCATGCTTTCCAAAGCCTTTTCGATTTGGACTACCAATTCTGCATGCATGGCCATTTGGCTGGGCGATGCCAAATGGGCCGCCAACTGGATCGCCATCGAAGCCGACGTGGCGGCAAAATTTCGGCGGTGAATTCCTACCTCTTGTTTAACGTCTCTCCTCTCCGCTTTGAGATGTCGGCGATGAACGTCAATCAATCGCTGCGTGGTGAGCTGTCGAAGCCAAATATAGAAAGATAACTCGGGGCGTTTGATATAGTGCCGCATCCGCTGATGAGCATCGATGTAAACCTCTTGCAGGATATCCGATGCATCTTCGCGGCCCCTCAGCCGATGGTCCATGCGGAATTCCAGCATCTTTTTCAGACGATCGCGATGTCGAGAAAACAGTTCTACAAACGCATGTTCCTCCCCCGCTTGCATTCGCGTGATGAGTTCTTCGTTAAGTCCGGTGTCCGACATCTAATCTCATCCTAAAACGCATCGACGGCGGAACTTACACATGATCATGGCTGCTTTCCTGGCGGCAGTGGCAGATCCGACGTCCCGAGCCCCTCAAGGGCAGCGCAACACGCAGGCGACCGTCACCTCGCCGCAAACAAAACACATGGAAACACACAACGAGTGGCGGGACGGATCAAGCTGCTTGATCAAGCTAGTCGCGTCGTCGATCAGCGAATCGTCGTCGCGGGCGGCGGCGGATAGAATAAAGCTACCTCTATTGTAGTTCTCAATAGCCCCGCGTCCTGGTAGGCGAGCAGAACACTCCGAGTGACCGAAAATTTCGTTCAATCGCGGCAGGCGATCAGGCGAATCGCGAAGCGTTTCGCAGCTTCACCGCGGCCACCGGGTTCCGTTCGGTTGTTATTTTAACGGCTAGACATTCGGTTTTGGTCGAGAATCGCAGCAACCGTTCAGGTAACCTACAATGGGCTTGGTAGACGTTTGTGCGCGTTGTGCGCTTTTGGATTTCTCGCTGCCGATTGTCGATGAAGTCCGGCTTGCCGCCTAAGCTGAATATTCCCCACCTCATTTAACGGTTTACCTGTCGCGTTTAGCGGTCCTCGCCAACCAAATCATGCTCGACACCAATGTCATTGCGGCGGACAATATGTTGCCCTCGCGCGCCACGGACTGTGTCGTCCAACATCCCAAGAAGGTTTTCTCTGTGCTTGTTATCGCCTTGTTGAACCGACTGTTGGGAATACGCAGCCTGTTGGGAATACATAGCGGAATCAGCGCCGTCATCGCTTTTCTGTTTCTTGGGATGGTTTCGGGGCTAGCACGCGCCGAGGCAGCCGAGTTCACGCGTGACCAGCTTGAGTTCTTTGAAAAACGCGTTCGGCCGCTCTTGAGTGAACACTGCTATGAATGTCACAGTGCCCAATCGGAGAAATTGCAGGCGGGATTGATGCTGGACAGTCGCAGCGCCATGGTCGCTGGCGGTGATTCTGGACCGTCGGTGGTTCCGGGCGATCCCAGCGGCAGCCTGTTCATCGAGGCGGTGCGTTACGAGTCGTATGAAATGCCACCTGATGGAAAGTTGTCCGACAAGGATGTGGCGACACTGGAAGAATGGATTCGACAAGGGGCTCCTTGGCCGCAAGAGGAACCTCCGTCGCCGCACGCTGATCGTCCGGTCTTCGATTTACAACAGCGGGCATCCGAACATTGGGTGTGGCAACCTGTCAGGTCTCCAGCGATCCCATCGGTTCAGGGCACAATGTGGCCGACATCCGAATTAGATCATTTCGTCTTGGCCAAACTGGAACAAAATGATCTGTCGCCCGTGGGCGGCGCCGACCGATCGGCGATCCTGCGACGTTTGTACCTGGACCTCATCGGCTTACCGCCAACCGCCGAAGAAACGAGTCGCTTTCTAGCCGACACGTCGCCGGTTGCGATTGAACGAGTCGTTGACAGGCTGCTTGAGTCGCATCATTTCGGCGAACGTTGGGGGCGTCACTGGTTAGATCTGGTTCGTTATGCCGAATCTCGCGGGCACGAGTTTGATGACGACGCTGTCAACGCGTACCAGTACCGTGATTATGTCATTCGCGCGTTCAACGCCGACGTTCCTTATGACCAATTGGTTCGCGAACATATCGCGGGGGATCTGATCGACAAACCACGTTTGCATCCCGAAGCCGGTTTCAACGAATCGGTCTTGGGGACGGGCTTTTGGTTCCTGGGTGAATGGGTTCACTCACCCGTTGATATTCTCAAAGACGAATCGGACCGTTTCGATAATATGATTGATGTGATGTCCAAAACCTTTCTGGGCGTCACTGTCTCATGCGCTCGCTGCCACGACCATAAATTCGATGCGATTTCGACGGCAGATTATTACTCGCTAACTGGGTTTCTGCACAGCAGCGACTATCGACAAGTTCGGTTCGATTCGATGCAATCGAACCGGGACGTGGCAAACCAGATCGCTCGTACCGATGCCGCGTTTCGCCAGCGAGTAAAGAAACTGCTCGACGATCAGCAACTGGTGTTGCCCGAACCCAAATCTCTGCCAGATGCCATCGCCGACTCGATCGTATTTGACTATGAACATCTCTCTAAGGATCAATTCATTCAGGACGGTTACATCTTTGGTGACGGTCCGCGGCGTGCCGGTGATGCTTGGCTGGATACCAGCGGTGATCGTCCCGAAATCCGGATCGCGGCCGCTGGCGCGGCGGTGAACGATCCGATCTGGAATGGGCTTGTCTCGCAATCTCAACCGAACGTTACCAGTCGCAGCGCGTTATCAAAAATCCCTCGCAGCGGGCGTACGCTGAGAACACCCACGTTCGAACTGACCGGCGAGAACGTCGTCTGTCGTGTGCACGGTCAGGGCCACGTGGTTGCATGTGTTGATTCACATCGGCTGGTCGCGGGGCCTCTGCACAAGCAAACCATCGCCGAAATCAAGCCCGATTCGAACTCGGTTGTCTTGGATCTGTCTCGTTACCTGGGGCATCGCATCCACCTGGAATTCACCCCCGCCGAAAACGCTTCGTTGCACATCGTCTGGGTCGCACAAGGTTCGCGAGGGCAAACAAAGCGGGTGCTGAAAACATTGCGTTCGGACACGATGCCATTGCAGCTTTCATTGAACACGTTGTTATTGGGCACGGCGCAATCGCGGCAAGATGATTCAGACAAAGCGTATGCAAAGGTCGATGATGGGCTGCGGCGATTGGCAGCCCAATGGGCAAAGAAACGCGAGAAGCTGCAGGCACAAATCGTCAAGCGATCTCGCTTGGCGATGGCGATGCTGGATGGTTCGGGTGAAGACGCGCACGTTTACATCCGTGGCAGTTCGTCCAATCCTGGACCGCTGGAACCGCGTCACTTCTTGACCGCCGTTGCGGGCAATGAACCGATGAGCATTGATCGCGGCAGCGGGCGATTGCAACTTGCCCGGCAAATCAACGATCCATCCAATCCTCTGGCATCACGTGTGATCGTCAATCGAATTTGGCATCACCTGATGGGGCGTGGCATTGTGCCAACGACTGATGATTTCGGTGTGTTGGGAAGACGTCCGACGCATCCGGAACTGCTGGATCACCTCGCCACGAAGTTTCTCAACGATGGCCGCAGTATGAAAAGGATGATCCGATACATCGTGCTGTCGCGTACCTATCAGATGTCAAGCAAGCCGGATGAATTTGCCGTGCAAGCGGACCCCAACAATTTGCTGTGGCATCACCGACCGCCCAAGCGACTCGAAGGCGAGGCCGTTCGTGATTCGCTGCTGGCTGTTTCGGGGAAGATCAACGCGGCTCTGTTCGGCCCGCCGGTGCCGATCCATTTGACGTCCTTCATGACCGGCCGCGGTCGGCCAAAAGCGAGCGGTCCGCTGGACGGTGATGGCAGACGATCCATTTACGTCGCCGTGCGTCGTAATTTCTTATCGCCTTTCATGTTGGCATTCGATACTCCCGTGCCTTTCAGCACGATGGGGCGACGCAATGTGTCCAATGTTCCCGCCCAGGCGCTGATTTTGATGAACGATCCATTCGTCGCACAGCAGGCGCGGGGATGGGCCGAACGTGCGATGCAGCGCAAAGGAGATTCCAGCGATCGGGTGCAGTGGATGTTTCTGACAGCGTTTGCACGATTGCCAAGCCAAAGTGAAAGCGATGTCGCCTTAGCATTTCTCGGCGACAATCCTGATGTGGATCGATGGTCAGACTTTGCGCACGCGCTAATCAATACGAAAGAGTTCATTTTTCTTAGGTAAGCACAATCCATGGCTCACTCTTTTCCCTGTCAACGCTATCGACCGCAACCGGTTTCTCGGCGACAAATGCTTGCGCGTTCGGCTAGCGGATTCGGTGCTGTCGCGCTCACTGCACTTGGGCTGGATCGTTCCTTCGCAACCAGCACCGACGATTTAGGTAACGCTCTGCACGGCCCGCACCATCATGTTTCGGCGCGGAACGTCATCTTTTTGTATATGGATGGTGGGCCTTCACAGATCGATACCTTTGATCCGAAGCCGATGCTGGATAAGTACAACGGCAAAGACCCCGGCAGCTTTTTCAAAGTCGAACCGACCCAGTTCAACAACAACGGCACGGTGTTGGCTAGCCCGTGGAAATTTTCGCAGCATGGCGAATCGGGGCTTCCCGTTAGCAGTTTGTTTCCACACGTCGCCACTTGTGCGGACGACTTGGCGGTCGTCCGGTCCATGACATCCGAGTTTCCCGAACACACCTTCGCGAATTACTTTCTGCATACGGGCAGCGGGTTGCAGGGTCGGCCCAGCATGGGCGCGTGGGTGAATTATGGCCTCGGCAGCGAGTGCGATAATTTGCCGGGATTTGTCGTGATGAATGGTGGCCTGATTCCACCGGGCGGGCTGGATTGCTTTGGCAGCGGATTTCTGCCGGCTAGTTATCAGGGATCGGTGTTTAAACCGTCCGGGACCGGCGTTGCGAATATCGATCGCTTGGAATCGACGCCCAAACAGCAACGCACAAAGCTGGATCTGGTACGCCAACTTGACGGTTTTGCGGAAGACCATTTCGGCAAACACGACAGCTTGGAATCGGCAATCCGCAACTACGAACTTGCCTACGCCATGCAGATGGCTGTCCCCGACGTCATGTCGCTGGACAAGGAACCGACGCACATCAAAAAGATGTACGGCTTGGAATCCGAATACGAACCAACACGCATCTACGCGGCAGAGTGTCTGATCGCAAGACGAATGATCGAAAGTGGGGTTCGCTTCATTGAATTGACGTGCCCGGACGTTGGTGCGGATCGCTGGGACCAGCATTCAAAATTGAAAGAAGGCCACGAGAATAACGCTCGCGCCGTCGACCAACCGATCGCCGGGTTGCTGAAAGATTTGAAGCAGCGCGACATGCTCAAGGATACGCTGGTGGTTTGGGCGGGCGAGTTCGGGCGTACCCCGTTTGCTCAGGGTAAGAACGGCCGCGACCACAACCAATTCGGGTTCACCGTTTGGATGGCAGGTGGCGGTGTGAAAGCTGGTACGGTTTATGGCGCAACGGATGAATGGGGATACAAAGCGATCGAAAATCGGCTCGAGATGCACGACCTGCATGCGACGATGCTGCATCTGATGGGGGTCGATCATACGCGCAGTACATTCCGATTTGGCGGCCGCGATATGCGACTGACCGATGTCAAAGGACACGTCATCACTGACCTGATCGCCTAACCCCGAATTGCGACATCCCTTTCTAAAATAGAACGAATAATCACGCCAGTTCAGGTCGCCAACCCTGGTGAACTGTACAGCTGATTGCTATTGATTGTTTCGTTTTATTGTTTGGCGCCCTCGTCTCGGATACGCTGGTACGGCCAGAACCGCCGGTGCATGCACTTCGGTTTGCCCGCCTCTGCCTCCCTTCCGATTCTTTCGAGGTTCCCAATGCTTCATCGTGGCATCCTGTGCTTCGTTTTCTTGCTTTGCTCTGCGGCAACCGCTGCGTTACGCGCCGCCGAATTCGAACTCCACTCGTTTCAGCGACAACAACTGACCGACGACTATTTCTCCGAAGGCGCAAATGCTGGCGATGTCAACGGCGACGGCGTACCCGATGTCGTTTATGGGCCGTATTGGTTCGAAGGACCGGCCTATACGACAAAGCATGAAATCTATGAACCGGTGCCGCAAAACCGTGATCGTTACGCCGACAACTTTTTTACTTGGCTTTACGATTTCAACGGAGACGGACGTAACGATGTCTTTGTTGTTGGCTTTCCCGGCACGCCAGCGTATGTCTACGAGAATCCTGGCTCGGGCAAATTTGATGGGCATTGGACGAAACATCAAGTCTTCGATTGGGTCTCGAACGAGTCACCCCAACTGACCAATATCGTGGGCGATGAGAGACCAGAACTGGTCTGCACCCGAGACGGCTTCTTTGGCTTTGCGACGGTTGACTGGCAACACCCGTTCGAGGCGTGGGAATTTCATCCGATATCAGAAAAAATCACCGCCACAAAGTTTGGCCACGGGTTAGGCGTCGGCGATGTGAATGGTGATGGACGAATGGATTTGATTCATTCCAAAGGTTGGTTCGAGCAACCGCTCACGCATCAACTCACCTCGCGATGGATTCCGCATGCTGCGTCCTTTTCGCAAGGTAATGGTGGTGCGGAAATGTACGCCTATGATGTCGACGGCGACGGTGATAACGACATCATCACCGGGCATCGAGCCCACGAGTTTGGCTTAGGCTGGTACGAACAAATCCGTGGTGAAGACACAGGATCCGAGCCGACGTTCAAGCATCATTTGATCATGGGCGAACACCCATCGGAAAACAAATATGGGGTGGTGTTCAGCGAACTGCATTCGGTCGCGTTGGCCGACATGGACGGGGACGGATTAAAAGACATCGTCACCGGCAAGACTTACTGGTCGCATCACCGTAAAAGTCCGCAGTGGGACGCCGGGGCGGTCGTGTACTGGTTCAAGCTGGTTCGTGGCCGCGACGGCGTCGATTGGATTCCCTATCAAGCCGACGGACAGGCGGGGATCGGACGGCAGGTCTCGGTCGTCGACGTGAACAACGACAAACGACTCGATATTGTCGTTGGCGGAATGATCGGGGCTCATGTTTTAACCCACCAAGTAACAAGGGTTAGCGAAAACGAGTTCGCTGCGGCCCAGCCAAAGGTCTATACCGGTCCGGCACTTCCCCGTGCCGAAGGCGCCGACGCTCGCCGCGGTCCCAAATCAAGGATCAATCCGAACACCGGTCACGTTCGCGGATCGATTGAAGGGGAGACGTTAACCGGCAAGCCAACGGGCGGCGCCGTGAAGCCTCAGGACATGTCGCGTTTCAAGTCGGACCGGTGGAGCAACGGGGCGCAGCTTTGGTGGACCGGTGCGAAGCCTGCTGACAAGCTCTCACTGCAGCTTCCGCCTTTCAGCGGTACGGTCGATCTGCAGATAGTGCTCACCTGCGCTCGCGACTACGGCATCGTGCAACTGTCGATCGATGGCGCTCCGCTGGGTCAGCCGATTGACCTCTACAGTTCCGACGTCGTCACGACCGGTGTGCTTACGTTTGAGAAGATCGCGGTCACCGGAAAGCAACACACGTTGGACGTGCAGGTCATTGGTGCAAATCCGAAGGCTAAAAAGTCGTACATGTTCGCGCTCGATTACTTGCGGATCAGGACAGCGGACGGCAGTTTCGTCGCGGGGCAAGCCGTCAAATCCATTCCCCTTGCCGCGGCGCCGGGCGGCATCAAACCAAAGTCGCTAAGCGGTCGTGAATTGAATCTTGATTTCGAAACCGGCACGCTTGACGACTGGACGGCCGAGGGTAAGGCGTGGGAGGGCCAGCCGGTCAAGGGCGATACCGTCGCGTCCCGCCGACCAGGCATGACCAGCAATCACCAGGGTGACTACTGGATCGGTGGCTACGAAAAATTCGGCGACCGGCGAACAGGCACGCTGACGTCCGCGCCGTTTGTCGTTTCCAGTCGATACGCCACGTTCTTGACCAACGGTGGCGACAGTGAATCCACACGCGTCGAACTCGTTCGCAAGAGTACCGGCAAGGCGTTCTATACGATGACGGGTACCAAGAGCGAGACGATGCGGCGAATCGTCGTGGATCTGCGTCCGCACATCGGCCAGGAAATCATGATCCGGTTGGTCGACAATCACCGCAAAGGATGGGGGCATTTAAACTTTGATCATTTCCGACTTCATGACGTCAAGCCCGGGAACGTAACGCCACTAAAGATCGCGTTGACGACCGACGAGTATCCACATGCGGGGCTTTCGGCACAGGAGGCTGCTGCGGCGATGGACTTGCCCGATGGTTTTTCGGTCACCGTCGGCGCTGCCGAGCCTGACGTGCAACAACCGATCGCGATGGCGATTGACGATCGAGGCCGAGTCTGGATCGCGGAAGCTTATGAATACCCAATTCGTGCCAAGGGTGATCGAGGGCGCGACCGCATTTTGATATTCGAAGACACCGACGGCAACGGAACGTTGGATCGTCGCAAAGTTTTCGCCGAAGGACTGAACTTGGTCAGTGGTTTGGAAGTTGGTTTCGGCGGTGTCTGGGTGGGAGCAGCGCCGTATTTGATGTTCATTCCCGATCGTGACGGCAATGATGAACCAGATTCTGAGCCAGAGATTTTATTAGACGGTTTCGGCTATGAAGACACCCACGAAACGCTGAACGCATTCATTTGGGGGCCGGACGGATGGCTGTACGGTTGCCATGGCGTGTTCACCCATTCCAACGTTGGCAAGCCCGGGACTGCCGATGAAGAACGCGTGCCGATGAACTGCGCAGTGTGGCGGTATCATCCGGTGCGGCATGAATTTGAGGTATTCGCGAACGGGACGAGTAACCCTTGGGGCGTTGATTTTAACGATCACGGTCAAGCGTTTATCACCGCTTGCGTGATCCCTCACCTTTACCACGTCATCGATGGTGCCCGTTACCAGCGCCAGGGTGGACGGCACTTCAATCCTTATACCTACCGAGACATATCGACGATTGCCGATCACCTGCACTACCTCGGCGCCACACCACACGGCGGTAACAGCAAGTCCGATGCGGCCGGCGGTGGGCACGCACACGCCGGAGCGATGATCTATCTCGGCGACAAGTGGCCCAAACGATATCGAAATCAGTTGTTCATGAACAATATCCATGGACAACGACTGAACATGGATCTGCTAAAGCCAAACGGGTCGGGATACGTCGGCAGCCACGGCCCTGATTTTCTGATGACAGGCGACAAGGCATCGCAAATTCTGAATCTTCGATACGGCCCCGATGGCAATGCGTGGATGATCGATTGGTACGACATGCAAGCCTGCCATCGCCGTGAAGCGGATATCCATGACCGAACCAACGGGCGCATCTATAAAGTGTGTTACGGCGATTCAACCCAGTCCGCGCCGGCGAAACCGCTTGCCGCGATGAGCGATCTGGACCTCGCAAGTCTCGTGCTTGAAGAAAACGACTGGTACGTGCGGCATTCCCGACGCAACTTGCAAGAGCGTGCCGCATCCCGATCGATCGACGCGGCGGCAGTTGCGTTCCTGAGCGAGGTTCTGACCGACAATTCAGATGACACTCGTCGATTGCGAGCCGCATGGGCAATGCACGTGATCGGTGCCGTTTCCCAACAAACCATCGAATCGATGTTGGCCGATCCCAGCCCGCATGTTCGCGGGTGGGCGATCCAACTGGTGATGGAAGACGTGAGCCCAAAAGTGCTCGGTGGAAGTGAGGACCTGCGGGGGTGGTTGCCACGTTTTGTCGAACTCGCCCGCACGGACGAATCACCAATCGTCCGTCTGTACCTAGCGTCTGCCGCACAAAAGATTCCGCTGAATCAGCGTTGGGACTTGCTGACCGCGCTGACCCAACATGCCGCCGATGCGGAAGACCATAACCTTCCACTGATGTATTGGTATGCAGCGGAACCACTGGCCGACGTCGATACGGGCCGAGCACTTGCGCTGGCAATGTCGGCCGGCGATCACATTCCGCTGATTCAGGAATTCATGCTCAGGCGGATCGGCAGTGGCGGTGCAGAATCGTCGATGGCGGCGTTGGTTGACGGCCTGGGAAGTGCCGAGTCGCCCAAATTGCAACTCACTTTTTTAGGTGCGATTCGTTCGGCACTCGCCGGGCGCCGACAAGTGGTGGCGCCCAAACAGTGGGCAACGGTTTCCGCCGGACTGCTAAGAAGTGATGATGTCGACGTTCGGCTGCAAACGACCGCGCTCGGGGTAACCTTTGGTGATCCAACTGCGTTCGCCGCAATGCGTTCTCAGATCGAAAAGGTTGCTGGCGATACCCAAGCCAAACTCGTCGCACTGAACTCGCTGCTAGATGCGGGTGATCCTGAGCTTGTGCCGACGCTGCGTTCGTTGCTTTCCAGTGACGGGCCGCTGCGCGAAGCGGCGATTCGTGGACTGGCGCAGTACAACGATCCGAAAGTCGCGCCCGCTTTGCTAAATGTGTATTCCGAATTGACACCGGATCAAAAACGCATGGCATTGGGGACTTTATGCGCACGCGCGTCTTCGGGGGTGGCACTCTTGAAGGCGATTGAATCCGACCGTGTCGCTGGGACAGACTTGACCGCAGACCTTGTGCGACAGTTGCAGTTTCTAGAAAACAAACAGATCGATTCGCTCTTGGAAAGCGTTTGGGGCACCGCGCGAGAATCGGCCGCGGATAAGTTGAAATTGATTGCCGAGATGAAGTTGCTCGTTGACTCGGATCAGTATCCGCCGGCGGACTTGGAACACGGTCGAGCAATTTTTGCAAAGACATGCATGAAGTGCCACATGCTGTATGGCACCGGGTTTAAGATTGGTCCGGACTTGACCGGTTCGAACCGATCCGACATTGACTATCTGCTTAGCAACATCGTCGACCCCAGCGCAGTCATGGCCAAGGAATACTTACCGACGATCATCCTTACCGATGATGGGCGAGTCGCGAATGGGTTGGTCAAGGCCGAAGATCGCAATAGCGTTACGTTGCAAACATCCGATGCTCTGGTTGTCATTCCGAAATCCGAAATCGAGGAACGTCGTGAGGGTGAGAAGTCGATGATGCCTGACGACCAGTTAAAGCAATTCAGTCCACACGAAATTCGCTCGCTGATCGCCTACCTGCAAGCAAAGCAGCAAACGCCGATGTTGGCGAGTCCCGAAAACGTTGCCACCATTTTCAACGGCCGGGATTTGGCCGGTTGGAGCGGTGCGGAAGGATTGTGGTCGGTCGAAAATGGTGAACTCGTCGGTCGCACCGATGGGCTCAAACGCAACGAGTGGATCGTCAGCGACCTGTCCGCAGAGGATTTTCATCTGACCCTGGAAGTCAAGTTGGTGAACAACGCCGGCAATAGCGGGATTCAATTTCGCAGCCGCGCACAGGATGGAAAGGTCAGCGGATATCAGGCCGATATCGGCAAAGGCTGGTGGGGCAAGCTGTACGAAGAGCACGGACGAGCCCTCTTGTGGGATAAGTCCGGCGAGCAGCACGTCAAGCTGGGCGACTGGAACACCTACGAGATCGTCGCGACCGGCCACCACATCAAGACGAAGATCAACGGCAAAGAATGTGTTGATTTAGAAGACCCCGAGGGTGCTCATCGTGGTATCATTGCTTTTCAGCTTCATAGCGGTGGTAAAACGGAAGTGAGATTCCGGAACATCCGCCTGGAAGTGCTCGCCGAACCTGATGTTCATTCATCCCACTGAACATCGCCTTCCCGCCCGCACGACTCTCCATAGCATTTGCTGATGAAGGTTGATTGCATCGTCTTGATCCGTCTATTGGCGATTCTCGTGATCGCGCCGGTTGCCGTTCTGGGCGATGAACCGGATGATGTGATCGCTTTTGAGACTCTGGACTACCCGCTGGGGTCGCTTTACCAGGCCGATGCAGGCGGGGGTTGGAAAGGTGCATGGCGAACTTCGCGAGTCGGCATGCCTTCGATCGCCGAGTTTCCTGAATCGAGTGTTTCGCCACCGCGTGTCTCTCCGACCGGCGCAGATGTTTCTCCGACCGGCGCAGATGTTCCTCTGCCCAGCTCACGTGGCGTACTGATCAAAGGCACCGGTGCACGGAACAATCCGCTGCGACGAGAGATCGAAACGCCGCTAACGCAGCCGGAAGTGTTCGTTCGTTTCGATCTGCATTATCTGGCTCCTGAATCGGAAAATACGAAAGAGATCGATCCGGAATTTTTCGTTCTGTGGCTCGATCGCTTGGAAGGCGGCGACCGCTCGACGCATTCGGCAAACGTGCCCAACATTGGTGTGCACCAGGCGGACCGGGGTCCGAAGCAAGGTCGAAACGTTTTTATGGTTCGCATCGGTGGCGGGCAAACGGCGTGGAGCAATGTTGAGCTGCAGTACAATCGTACCTATCAAGTCGTCGGACGTTTGAAAAAGACCTCCGAGGGTCAACGAGCCGATTTCGATCGATTCGACTTGTGGGTTAATCCCAATAATTCCGATCTGGCCTCACCCGATGCTACGGTCTCGGGTGTGCAGAGCATCAGCATGGTCCAGTGGATTGGTGCATCAACTGGCTTAAAGACCGAGGCAACCGATCAGATCTTGATTCGTAACCTTGTGCTGGGCCACTCGTGGAACAGTGTGCTGGATACGCCGGCGGCACAAAGCGTCGCCACCGCGCCGCATAGATTCAACGGAATCGTTTGGGACAAGCCGGTTGACTTCAAACGCGAAATTTTTCCGCTGCTGCAGTCGCAATGTTTTGACTGTCACGCGGGCGAAAATCCAGATTCCGGCTATCGTCTGGACGTCTACCGCGAACTACTGGGGTACAGCACCGGCGAAGTACTGGCCGAACCCGGACGCAGTCAACACAGTCGCTTGATAAAAGTACTTGCTGCGGAATCCGCTGACGAACGGATGCCTCCCGATGGGGTGGAACCGCTTAGCGATAGCCAGATTGCAATGTTTTGCGCGTGGATCGATCAAGGCATGAAGTGGGACGACGCGTTGTTGCCACCCCCGAAACGTGAATCTGATCACTGGGCATTCCAGCCAATCACGAGGCCACCGATTCCGGCCGTCGAGTGCACCGATTGGGTAAAGACACCCGTCGACGCGTTCGTTGCCCGGGCTCATCAAGACGCTGGTCTGGAACACGCGGCGGAAGCCTCCACGGCAACGCTGGTCCGTCGACTGTATCTGGACTTGATCGGCCTGCCACCCACAACGGAGGAACTCGAAGCGGTCCTGGGCGACACGTCACCGAAGGCTATCGACGACTTGGTCGAACGTTTGCTCGATTCGCCACACTATGGTGAACGCTGGGGCCGATACTGGCTGGACCTTGCTCGCTGGGCCGAAAGCCAAGGGTATCAGCACGACATTGTTCGTCCGTATGCTTGGCGATATCGCGATTACGTCATTGACGCTTTCAATGACGACAAACCGTACGATCGTTTCTTGAAGGAACAATTAGCTGGCGATGAACTGCATCCGTATCGCGATGAGAATTTGATTGCGACCGGATTTTTGGGTGCGGCCCGAATCAGCGGTAATCAGGAGGACGAATCAATTCAGCGAAACGATGTGCTGGTGGACATCGTCAACGCAACTGGCAGCGCAATCCTCGGTCTGACGATGGAGTGTGCGCAGTGCCACAACCACAAATTCGATCCGGTTAGCCAGCGAGACTACTATCGACTGCAAGCGTTTTTCGTTCGCGGACAACTCGGCAATCTTTCGCTGCGTGATCCTGACGTTTATCACCCGACCGATCTTGCGCAATGGATTCCGAAGCCGGCGTTTGCGTTTTACACCAAGGAAGTCAAAACGCTTCTGCGTAAAAAAATGTACGCACCATCGGACCAGCCGCACACGTGGGGGTTTCTTTCGGCCGCGACCGGTGACTCGGGTATCCAGCGATTACCGGTCGTCAATCGTAAGCCGATCCAATGGCGACCGAGTGCATTAAAAGACGCTCGCGCCAGAATGTTGATACGTGGCGATGCAGGCAGTCCTGGGCACGAAGTCCAGCCGGGATGGCCGGAAGTCTTGGGGAGGACTCCAATCTCTCTAGGCGAGAAGCCTCGTTCGGAACTTGCCGACTGGATGTCCGATCCCGCCAATCCATTGGTCGCACGTGTGTGGGTGAACCGCTTGTGGCAGTATCACTTCGGTTCCGGCATCGTCGCAACGGCTAGCGATTTTGGAGTCGAAGGGGCCGAGCCGACGCACCCGGAATTGCTGGATTGGTTGGCGTCAGAGTTGATTGAGAATGACTGGAGCACCAAGTCCATCCATCGGTTGATCGTTCATTCCAGCACCTATCGTCAGCAGCGGAAATTTCATTCACGCAACGCTTCACTCGATCCGAACAATCAGCTGCTTTGGAATTGGCCGCGACGTCGTTTGGAAGCGGAGGCGATTCGCGATTCGGTGCTGGTGGCAACTGGCGAACTTGAGCGAAAAGTTGGGGGTGTCAGTGTCCCGCCTGAACGCGAGGAACAGGACCCGCGACGAACGATCTATCTGTTTCAGCAACGCAGCGGCATGCCGTCAGTAATGGAAATGTTCGATGCACCCGAAGGAATCGCGAGTTGTTCGCGTCGCGCCGTGTCGACCGTCGCGCTCCAGCCGCTGTTCATGCTGAACAGTCAATTCATGGCCCGTCGCGCCGACGCATTGGCTAACGCGGTTATTAAGGAAGCGGGCGACGATGTGAGCATGCAAATTGATGTCGCATTTCGCCGCACGCTTTCACGACTGCCCGACGACCGAGAACGCGAGCTTGCCGAAAGAATCCTCAAGAGCGCCGGACACGACTCGAGCGTATCTTCGTTGATGCAATTCTGTCACGCGCTGTTGAACCTGAATGAGTTCGTTTATATCCCCTAGGCTTCGTCTGCATCCCATCGACTAGGAACACTCTTAAGATCGCTCAGGTCGACATCCTTGAACCGGACGCTTGCAAGAGATCACACCTGCATCACAGTTTTATGCCGCCCAGTTGCCCCGCCTTCTCCGAGGGACGATGGGGTTTGCGAAACCATTCGAACATCTCACTTTCAGCTGATTGGGTCACAAAATGTTTACCACTCGCCGCAGGATGTTGCAGGAAAGTTCGCTGGGATTTGGCTCACTGGCGCTGGCGTCCATGATGTTCGACGATGCGCTAGCAAGTGAGACTGCATCCCAGACGCAGTCAAGAGTTCATCATGAGGCAACCGCGAAGAGTATCATTTTTCTTTTCATGTCGGGCGGACCAGGGCAAACGGACACCTTTGATCCCAAGCCGACGCTTACCAAGCTTGATGGCCAGCGTGTTCCCGACTCGATTGCAGCCACGGTTCCGAACATTCCGCGCGCGGGTGTGGACTCGCGATTGTTTGCATCACCCTTTCGTTTCTCGCGCTACGGCGAAAGTGGTATCCCAGTATCAAGTTTGTATCCGCATACGGCCGAAATGGTCGACGACCTGTGCGTGGTGCGTTCGCTAAACCATCGGGTGCCGGTGCATGGGCCGGGTGAGTGCGTTGCGCTGACGGGTACCGGCGTGGGTGATCGTCCCAGCATGGGCGCATGGGTGAATTATGGCCTGGGCAGCGAGTGCAAGAACCTGCCAGGCTTTATGGTGTTTTTGTCGAACGTCAGCGGTCCGCCACCGCAATTGCCCGGCTGGGGTGCTGGTTTCTTGCCGGCCCGTTTCCAGGGTACATTGGTCGATGGACAAAAAGGCGTTCCGTACACCGAAATGCCCGGCGGTTACACCGAAGCGAACCGCCGGAAGCAACTGGATTTCATCAATGAATTGAATCGAAGGCATCTCGATCGGCAAGGGCCGGATTCAGAACTGGAAGCTCGTATCGCATCGTACGAACTCGGCTACCGAATGCAGGCGTCTGCACCGGAGGTGTTTGACTTGTCAAGTGAATCGCAGCACACACGTGAGCTATATGGCCTCGATCAAAAAGAAACCGCGGAATTTGGGACACAATGCCTGCTCGCGCGTCGGTTGGTCCAGCGAGGCGTGCGCTGCGTTCAACTGCGTAATGGCGGATGGGACGCACATAGCGGCTTGCTGACCAATCATACTCAAGGGGGTAAACGCACAGACCAACCGATCGCCGCCTTGCTGAAAGACTTAAAGCAACACGGACTGCTCGACAGTACGCTTGTTGTGTGGGGTGGCGAATTCGGGCGGACACCCACGATCGAAGGTTCAAAAACAGGCAAGTCGCGCGGCCGCGATCATTCCCCGGCCGGATACACGATGTGGCTTGCCGGCGGCGGAGTCAAAGGCGGCCAGATCATTGGCGCTACCGATGAACTTGGCTACGTGCCGATCGAGCGTCCGCTTTCGCCCGCGGACATGCACGCGACACTGTTGCACGCGATGGGACTTGATCAACATCGTTTATCTTGGAACCACAACAACCGCGACGAGATACCCACCGTTTTTGGCGGCGAAGTGATTCAAGAAGTCTTTGGGTAGTTCACTTTCGGCTCGCTGGTTTTTCTCACCAGCGTTGGTGGAAAAGATGTGTGGACGGACAAGCTGCTATTGCTTGGTCAATCGAAGACAACCGTGCGAGTTGGAATGGACGGTGAATGGATTTCGTGCACGCTGCCGTCACGACTCTCGGCAACATAGACGCCGCCAATTCGAGCATTGATCGTCGCCTCGTTTCCCGGTTCGATCAAGCGGACCCGGCCGCGACGTCCGGCCGTCGTGATCGGATAGATCATGACGTCGGTTTCGAGCCGATTCGCAAATGATATTGCCGCTTGCCAACGATCCGGATTCGGATTGGAATGCACCGCTGGAATCATCCGCAATGCTTTGCGCGGATGCTCTTTGAGTAACAATGCGGTCAATTCTTCGATGACCGCTGCGTCGGCCGAGTCTGCGATGTTGGACGATTCGGAGTGATCGGTACGGTGATCATATAATTCGCGTGCGGTGACGTCACCGGAACCGAACTCGCGCCATTGCACGAAGCGGTAGTCGTTGGTCCGAATGGCGTAGCCCATGTATTCACGGTCGTCAAACTTGCGATAGTACTGACTAAAAGCGGCCTGCTGGGTGTGCACCGATGTGTCTTTCAGGTTAGGCACCAGGCTTGTGCCGTCAACAAATTCTGGAACCGTAATTCCGGCGAGCTCACAAAGTGTCGGAAACAAATCCAACAGTTCGGCCGGATCCTGTGAATGCTGTCCCGCCGCGTCGACCCCGGGTCCGGCGATGATCAAAGGGACTCGCGTGTCGATTTCATAGTTCGACATTTTTCCCCAACCGTTGAACTCACCGAGTTTCCAGCCATGGTCGCTCCAAAGCACGACGATTGTATTGTCGCGAATTCCTTCGTCATCCAACGCATCAAGCAAGCGACCGATCTGGGCATCGATGTAGCTGACGCATGCGTAATACGCGTGCATCAATTGGCGAGCCCGGGCATCGCTGATTCGCTGGGCGTCCCAGGGTTTGGGAAAGTCGATCTGGTCGACGTAGTGAGTCAGTTCGTAGCTGTTGGAAAGTGCGTAAGGCGGCGTGTTGGGAGTGACGTTTTGATCGATGATGACTGGCAGCGTCGCCGCGTCGTGCATGTCCCAATACTTCTTCGGCGCGATCCACGCAAGGTGCGGACGAATGTAGCCCATTGCCAAAAAGAAAGGCGTATCGGACTTCGCGAGTCGCCGAAGGTCTTCGATTGCCATCTCGGTACGCGCACCGTCGACCAACTGGTCGTCGGCGACATCGGGTGATGCCGTTGCTGGTCCGCGCAGATTGTTCTTACGCCAATCGTTCTTGGGAAGCTGTCGTTGTGCCGCTTTGATCCGCTGGGGCGTGTCGTCGGGGTACGCCGATGCTAACTTTGGACCGCGGCGAATCGGTTCGCTCCAAGATTGCGGGTCCGGCGTTGGGTTGTGAAAGATTTTGCCGTGACTGACCGCCGTGTATCCGAATTGACGAAACCACTGCGGTATCGTGACCGCGTCCGGTTTTGCTTCACGAAAGTGAATCGGAAGCGTCCAGACGCCAAGCTTGTCCGGTCGTAGACCGGTCATCAAACTCGCTCGCGATGGATTGCAAACCGCGACTTGGCAGTGGGCGTTGTCAAAGATCACACCACGTGATCCGAGCCGGTCCAGATTGGGTGTCTTCGCCAGCGAGTCCCCGTAGCAACCGATCGAAGGCCGCAGGTCGTCCACTGCGATGAACAGGATATTTGGTGACCGCATATTCGGTGACTGCGGCACATCGGCCTTGGCGGACATCGCAAGTGAGATTGACAATCCCGCGAGTAAGATCGATCGATTCATCGTGGCTTTATTCTCGTCCAAGGGGTCTGCATTTGCGTGTTGCCTTGCCGCCTGCAACGGTGGCGGAACTGACGGCAACTGGCGAACGTGGGTCACCAGTTTACTCGGTTTTAGCGGCGCACTTGAAAGGATGCATGTGGCATCGTGCATTGCGGCGAAAGAAGGTGCCGTGGTGAACAAAAGGTTTCCGGCGGACGATTGTCGCCGATAAGAATCAGGCTGTGCATGGCGGCGGCGCATGGCGGCGGCGCATGGCGGGGTGATCTGGAACCATCCGCGGTTTGCTCGCTGCCAGCCGTCATGGCTCTTCACACCACTGCAACCGCTGGCGAGGGTCCCCGCGAACGCGAGCTAGGTTTCGACCGGTACAGTATTTAACGCACGCGTTACGGGGTAACCGATGGGTCGAAATTTTCGTTCGCCACAGATCGTCCCGCAGCCTTGATGTGGCGTCGCACCTCTTGTGGGCTCAGGCAACGGTCATAGATGGCGACTTCATCAACTTGTCCGATGTAGCGACGTTCGTTTCTCGTTACGTAGAGCTGGCCAATGACAATCTGCATGTTTTCGTTCAGCAGGCTTGTGTCCGTACGTTCGGCAGACATTCTTCCATCGACCCAGAGCGATAGTCGGTCATTTTCTTTTCGTGCCGCAAGATGATGCCACGTGCGAACTTGGTATGGCTTTGCACCCATCAGGTTGCTGCCTTCGGTAACCGCGCCTGACGCGGGCGTGCGATGCAGGAACCGAAATCGGTTGGGTTGAAGGTTTTCAAGCACGCTGTGCCAATGACGCGATGATGTTTCAAGGATGATCGAATGAGAGTAACGACCATCCTCCTTTTGACGGCTTTCGTGCATACAAAACGTCGTTCCGTTGTGGTACAGCTCTGGCTTTACCCACATCTCAATGGTGTATTCCTTCAACGGTTTCATCGGCCAAAGGCCGGTGCTTCGAAACCCGGTATGCGTTCCCGCTTTTCCCAATTCGGCGACTCGGTTATCGCCGTAACGACGCCAGCCAGACTCGCCGATGATCGCGGCGTTCATATTGGCTTCGCTGCCTT
Source organism: uncultured Pirellulaceae bacterium (assembly GCA_963975425.1). Taxonomy (GTDB): domain Bacteria; phylum Planctomycetota; class Planctomycetia; order Pirellulales; family Pirellulaceae; genus CAXBGS01. The sequence goes on along the minus strand of CAXBGS010000012.1, from coordinate 44,823 downwards.
GGTTTTCTACGACGTGCGGGCGATCTGGGCTGACGCTTTCAAACCGCCAATAGATGTTGGGCCGAGATTCCATCACAGCACGTTCGTATCGATCACCCACATTCAGAGGATCGAATCCGGATGAACGAGCGGAAACGAAACTTGAAAGCGACGCATCAAAAATGACGAAACCAAGATCATCCTCCGGCGTGGATGTAAATCGAACGGCTTCGCCTTCTTCTAAGCGAGTCTGCGTTAAGCCGGCCGCCCCGTGGGCATGACTTACGACGACTCGCCCTGAGAATAGATGCACCTCATTCACCGCAGTGTTCGAAACCAATCCGATAAAGCTTTGGCCATCGACAAAGACCTCGCCGATTGGCGTGTCCACAACGACATTTTCGCTGCCGGTTCCCAGCGACTTTAGTGTCAGAGAGCCACGGAGAACGCCAAGTTGACCGTCATCGCGTATAAAAACGCTCGCCGGACCCTCGATACGCACCAACGCCTCACGTGGAGTTCCGTCGCCTATTTTTAATTCAGCAATTCCTTCCAGCAAATCAAGAACCTCACCGGTTTGGATTCGTTTTCCGACCTCTGGGTCTGATTCACCGGATCGCCAGACGCACGCGGTCATCGAAACCAGCTGCGGAGAAACCAGTTCGGGGGAATTTGACTCCGGCGTGAATGCTGCTGTCGGTTGCTGTCCAGGCAAAGGTTTCGCCAGCGAGTAGGCGAGCGAGGCAACAATTAAGTTGCTGGCCACGAGAGCTAACAGCCAATAGCCCCATGCGACTGATGGTGGATTGGCGTCGGTCGCATCATGACCAGCGGAGAGCATGCCGTTGGCCAAATTCGGTCGCCCGCGATCACTCGGACCGATCGCCAAGATCGGAGGTGTCGATCCAGTGCTTGCTGACCCAGTGCTTGCTGACCCAGTGCTTGCCGCCATGTTGCCCGCCGATGCGGTCCCCTCGGAAGAATTCCCCGCGGACGAAATGCACGCCGACTCGATCCCGTCCTGGATGACATCGGTCTTGGCCGTTGCTTTTGTACTGGGCATCGAGTCCATCAATGTCGAATCCGCGAAAGCGCAAAGTTGGTCGATCAAGGCCGCCGCCTCCTCGGCGCCCCCTGCCGATTGGATCAAATCGTTCAGCTGGGCAATCTCTGATTCACTTAGAGGTTCACTCTGAGACTTCAGGATCAATGTGCGCAAGAGATCAAGAGATTGATTTTCTGAGTTCATAGTGCTCCCTCACTGATGGATCGTTCGACGCAGCGCGAAAGCAGTCCGTGAACACGGCTCAACTCACGGTAGATAGCGTAAGTCGAACGTTCCACCTTACTGGCGATTTCGCTCACGCTCATTCCTTCGAAGTATCTTTGGCGAACCAAGTCATGATCGGCAGCGGGCAATTTCTTGAGGCAGTTTGTTAGCGCGCTCCGTCGCTCGCTGATCTCGGCGGAGATCGGCATTGCTGCTAATGCCATGGACTCGATCGCTTCATCGCTCAGCAATTTAAACCTTCGTTTCGATTCTCGGTGTTTCAGCATTTCGTAGTGCGCAATCCGACAGGCCCAAGCTGAGAAGTTCCCAGAGTCAAACTGCGAGAACTTTTGCCACAACACCATGCAGGTCAATTGAAATATCTCTTCGGCGTCATCTTGTTGGTTCATGGTGATGATGCGAATGAACGACATCAGCTTGCTCGAGTTCATGGCAAGGAGTCGCACAAAGTCGTCTTGAGCTGGTTCCGTTTCGATGACTTGGCCCGCGCAGTAGGGGGGAACGCGCTGCATCCCATTGGATACATGTTAGCACGATCGTGCCATGCATTAGCACGATCGTGACGCGATCGGAAATTGTCCGTCACAGTTACCTACCCGTTTGTCAGCTTGGGATTTGCGATCATTTGTTTGATTTTTTTCGAGAAAGACGTCTTCGCCGGTTGGGAATCGCAATTTTTTTTCCAGAACGCGCGCGAAAAAAATGTGCAAGGCCGGGTTAACTACCGGGCCGCTATTTCTAACGCAGCTCTTTTTTCCGCTGCATCTTTCTGAAGTCTTTCCTTTTCCATTTTTCTTTCTATCTCGAAATTTCAAGTGAGACACATTTCCATGCCACGATTTGCCCCCGAGCTGACGCTCAAGACCATTCTTGTCGCATTGTCTTTGGCCGCGCTGATTTGTGTCGGCTGTGGGGACGACGACGGCCCCGCCGAGGCGGTTGCCGGTCAGAGTGAGATCGAAAAATTCTTAGCCGAAAATCCTGACGCGGACGTCGACATGGTGGAAGAGGATGACGAGGAGCCCAGCCAATAAGGGGCGTCTGACTCCTGTTTTTCGCATGCGACGGCCTCTCTCGGCTTTCAAGTGATTCACGTTTTTGCATTCGATCGAGCGTGGCGCCGTTGCGCGTCCATCGATTCACTGTTTCGCTTTTATTTTCTCATCCCTGCTTAGGAGATCTTATTCGTGTCCAGACATTCAAAGAACTTGGGGTTCACGCTTGTTGAGCTCTTAGTCGTGATCGCCATTATCGGTGTGCTTGTGGGGCTGCTGCTCCCGGCCGTACAGGCTGCTCGTGAGGCCGCGCGTCGCATGAGTTGCAGCAACAATTTCAAACAGATCGGCTTGGCTCTGCACAACTACCACTCGGCCTACAACCAATTGCCCGTGCAAATGGGCGGTTCTAATCGCACCGTCGGCACCACCGGCGCGGCCGCACAGATTGCGCCCACGGGAACCGACCGACTGAATCTCAGCTGGCTGGTGGGACTGACTCCGTTTATGGAGCAACAAGCGGTATGGGAGCAAATCAGCAATCCGCTCCAGATTCCCGCCGGATTCAACAACGCTGGCCTGATTTTCCAAGCGATGGGACCTACACCCACCAAGATTTATGGCGGGATGAACGGTCACAACAACTATCGCTATGAACCGTGGCTGATTCAGATCCCGACGTTGCGTTGTCCCAGCGATCCCGGTACCGGGCTGCCGGCTCAAGGACGAACGAATTATGCGGCTTGTCTCGGTGATTCGTCGCATCAAGTTCACACCGGCGCGGCCAACGATTTCGGCGACGTGAATAACGGTCGCGCCCAGAATACACGTGCCGCTTGCCGAGGCTTTTTCATTCCAAGGCAAGCCTCTAAATTTCGCGACACTTTGGACGGCCTTTCCAACACGATCGCGGCGGGTGAGATCGCGACGGACCTTGGGGATCGCGATCGTCGAACGCATCCCGGATTTGCCGGCGGAGACATTTGGGATGCAGGCAACTCCAACGCTTGCGAGCAGTGGGCCGATCCTTTGCGTCCCCAGTTTTACGATGCCACCGCCGAAGGCACCGGTTTCTTTGATGGGGGAGCCGGCGTTGAGTATCGACGCGGTTACAAGTGGGCATGTGGACGTCCCGTCCACAATGTCGTGACCACGATCTTGCCACCCAACAAAGGCTATTGCTTGACCGGCGTGTACGGCACCGGCGGTGGTCCGACGCTGCGTCCAGCCGTTGCCCCGCCGAGCAGTCGGCACCAAGGCGGGGTACACGTCTTGATGGGTGATGGAGCGGTGAAGTTCATCACCGATTCGATCGAAGCAGGGAACCAGGAAAGTGCTCAGGTGCGACGCGGTGCGGGTTTCATCGCGCCAGGCTCTGAAAGCCCATTTGGTTTGTGGGGTGCTCTCGGCACCCGAGCCAGCAAAGAAACGATCGAAGAAGAGCTATAGCAAAGCGCGGGCAGATGCTCGGTGGATGGTTCGAGTAAGGTCTATCAATGGCCCGTTTGATCGGCACCGCCAAATGAGGTGATTGGAAACGCTTTCACCTTTTTTGGCGGTTCGCTGCAGACGCGGCCACAGGACCGTGATGCGTGACGTTCTTGTTGATCCTTCGTTGTTTGGCAATGAATGTAATCAAGCAGACCGGGCACAATGACGTAAGCAACACCGCGCAGTATCAAGACCAGCGGGTTTGGGGATGAAGCGGTGTGAATGGATGCGGCCGGTCTTGAGCGTCACGCTGTCTCGCGCATGGCGATCGGCTCGGTCAATCATCTGCACGGAGTGCTGACGTTTCCTGTCGGTCGTTCAGTGGTGGCAGATACCAAACGCTCGCCCGTCGGCGGTAACTTTGGGCGCCAATGAGACTCTTTCAGAACCCGTCGGTTCTGAATTGGTGTATGGCTACGGCGAACTCGGCTTTGCTGTGCCGAGTGGCGGATTCTTCCATCGTCACGTCGGTTAAAAAAAACGTACTCACGAATGTATCGTTGCGCGGGAGCGTGCAACACTTTTTATCGGATCGTAGAAACTTAGCGCTATTTCATATGACTTTGACTCGATTCGGCACCATGATGTTTCGACTTTCGATCACCTTGGTCGTATGCCATCTGTCGCTGGCGTCTGGTTTCGCACAGGTAAATCAAGAGTCGTCGAGTTCGGTATCGGCCGTTGCGTTGCACGGGCAAGCAGGATTCGACGCGATGTTAAGTCGCGGTTATGTGCCACTATTCAATGGGAATGACCTGACGGGGTGGCGGAATCCGTATTCACACGGGCAGGCCACTGTCGTCGATGGCGAAATCCATTTGCTGGCCAGCGAAAAGTTCTTTCTGGTCACCGAAAAGAAGTACTCCGACTTTCGGTTAAGCGTCGAGATCCTTTTGCCCGAAGGCAGCGCCAACTCGGGAGTGATGTTCCGCTGTCACGTCGATGAAGACGCAGCAAAGAAGAAGGTCTTTGGGTATCAGGCCGAATGTGACGGTTCGGATCGACGTTGGTCCGGCGGACTGTACGACGAAGGTCGTCGTGGTTGGTTATGGCCCAGCACTCAAGGGCGTTCACCCGAAGCGTATTTGACGCATGCAGAGGAATCGAAAGCGGCGTTCGCGAAACCAGAGATCGCAAACGCTTTGGATCGGAACCGTTGGAATCGCTTTGTCATCACCTGCATCGAGGATCGTATCCGCATCGAAGTCAATGGCGTTGAAACGACGACCTTTCGAGACACGGTCGATGCCTCGGGTTACATCGGTATCCAGCACCACGGTGAAGACGGGCAAACATATCGTTTTCGCAATCTTTTTATCAAAGAGTTGCCCGATATCCCTGCCGAGCAATCCGTTTCACTGATCGAGCAAGCACCCGTATCGGTCACGAAGATTGACGACAAAGTCATGCTTGTTGATTTCGGTAAAGTTGCATTCGGAAACGTCGCGATGCGAGTTCCACGCACGGGATCAGGGACTGGAACCGTCCACTTTGGCGAGAAACTGAAAGATGGCCGGATCGATCGTCAGCCACCGGGAACCATTCGCTATGGAGCCAGCGAGTTTAGAAAGTCGAGTGGTGAGGTAGGGACTTGGATCATTCCCACACCGGTTGATGTGCGCAACACCGAACAGGCCGGCGCTGTTCGGGCTCACCCGCCTGCGGTACTGACACCGAAAACCTGGTTGCCAGTGATGCCATTCCGGTGGGTTGAGATCGAAGGTTGGCAAGGCGAATTCAAGCCCGATGACATCGTGCGGCGCGCCGCATTTGCGAATGATTGGAATGACGATGCGAGTTCGTTCCATTGCTCTAATGAGACACTGAACAGGATCTGGGAACTCTGCAAATACAGCATCAAAGCAACGACATTTGCCGGTGTCTACGTTGATGGCGATCGCGAGCGAATTCCGTACGAAGCCGACGCGTATTTGAATCAGCTAAGCCATTACACGACCGACGACAATGTCACCATGGCGGCAAGGACTTTTGACTGGTTGATCGAAAATGGCACGTGGCCTACTGAATGGGCACCGCACATGGTCTTCATGGCACATGCCGAGTGGATGTACTCGGGTGACAACCGATGGCTGGAACATCGCTATGAGTTATTGAAGCCAAAAACGCTGATGCACCGCGTCGGCGTCGATGGTCTGGTGCGTAGCGATGAGATGGATCGGAAAAGACATGACATCGTTGACTGGCCGCAAAAAGAGCGTGACGGCTATGTGTTCACTGAGATCAATACCGTCGTCAATGCGTTTCACATCAAAGCAGTCGAACAGATGGCTGAAATGGCGCACGCTTTGGGAAACCGTGACGATGAAGAGTTTTTTCATGAACACGCCAAACGGGCACGGGACGCTTTCCAGACGAAACTTTTTGACGAAGACTCGGGTGTCTACCGCGACGGCGTGGGGACCGACCACAACAGTATCCACGCCAACTTTTTCCCTCTAGCGTTCGGCTTGGTGCCTAAGGAAAATGTTCCGAGTGTGATCGCCTGGCTCGGGAAAAAAGACATGGATTGCAGTCCCTACGCGGCTCAGTATTTCATGGACGCTTTGTTCGCAAGTGGCAGCGACGACAAAGCCATCGAGTTGATGATCGCCGACGGCGATCGCAGTTGGAAACACATGGTCCGCAGTGGTACAACGATTAGTTGGGAAGCCTGGGACCTGAAATACAAACCCAACCAGGATTGGAATCACGCTTGGGGCGCGGCCCCGGCGAACCTGTTGCCGCGTTGCGTGCTAGGCGTCCAGCCCACTGCCCCGGGCTGGTCAACCGTGATGATTCGCCCCTGCTCAGGCGGTCTCAAGCACGCACGCGGTCGGGTTCCAACCCCGCGTGGACCGATCGAGATCGACTGGAGCGACGAGTCGAACTTTACGCTGTCGTTGACCGTTCCCGAAGGCGTGTCGGCAAACGTTGAATTGCCTGTATCCGCGAGTACCGAGGTCGTGTTAAAGAATGGCAAGCCTGTCGCGGCGACCAAGCAGGGCAAACGTTGGGTCGTCACGGGCACGGTGAGTGGTTCAGCCGTCTTTACCCAGCGCTGAACCTCTGGCAAGCGGAACGCGATCCCGACAACTCACGCGAGGATTCGTCGTCTCCGGTTGGTTCCGCGGCATCAAATGCTTGTTGGGAAATTTGCGTCGATAGGATTATCGGAAACGTCAACGCTTGGTGACGCTTCTCGGATTTCGGATTCGCTTGCCTGTCGCCCCAGCTGAAAGAAGTCGTCGTCGAATTCGAACTGTTCGTCTTGCCGGCAAAACGCGATTGACAGGCACAGGATTGCCCGGAAGAAAGTCGACTCGAACAGCTTGCGAGGGCGATCGGTAGGGAACGGATGAACCGTGGTCTACGCTGCGGTTGCCGATTGACGCCACGGTACAAACCAAGGAGTCGGTTCGCGGCTACAATTGACGTCAAACCGTTTCGCTTTGCCATGATTGTTGCGTATGCACACGATGGCGCGAGCATGAAGAGTCAACTTGGCATCAATCAACAGCGACTTCGTGAACCATACTTCCGACCTGAAAAATTATCGTCGCATCGTACTGCTGACCGATGGGTTTTCGACACCGTTTTTGGCGAAGACCGCGATTAGCATGATCCGCTATCGGGGTGACGATATCGCGGCGGTCTTGGATCAAGATCACGCTGGTAAACAGGCAAGCGAAGTGTTTGGAATCGGCAAGGGGATTCCCGTTGTTGCTGCATTACCGCCGGCGACGGATGCCGTCTTCATTGGAATTGCTCCGCCCGGTGGAAAGCTTCCGGCGGCCTGGCGAACCGTGATTTGCGATGCGCTGCGACAAGGCATCGATATTGTTTCTGGCTTGCATGACTTTCTCTCAGACGATGTCGAGTTCGTGGCGATTGCGAAAGCGAATGACGCTCGTTTGATCGACGTCCGCCGCAACACGGAGAAGAAAACGGCCACCGCCGCGCCCTTTCGCGACGGTTGTTTAAGAATTCATGCGGTCGGACACGACTGCAGTGTCGGTAAGATGGTCGCAACGCTGGAAGTGCAACGTGAACTCGCCCGACGCGGTTTGGATGCAAAGTTTCTGGCGTCCGGTCAAACGGGGATCATGATCGCTGGCGAGGGTGTCCCGGCCGACTGTGTGGTGGCTGATTTTGTCAACGGAGCGATTGAAGGCCTTGTCCGCCGAAACGAACAGCATGACTTTTTGATCATTGAGGGTCAGGGGTGTATCTCACATCCCGCGTTTTCTGCTGTGACAATGGGGCTGTTGCATGGTTGTGCGCCGCATGGGTTGATTTTCTGCTACGAAGTCGGCCGCAAAGAAGTCAAGGGACTCGACGGTATTCCACTGTTGCAGTCTCGCCGTTTGATGGAAGCCTACGAAATGGCGGCATCGCTTCGTCAGCCGTGCAAAGTGATCGGCATCGCGATGAACGGTCGCAAAGTGTCCGCAGAGCAAGCCGTCGAAGAACGCAAGCGTGTCGCCGATGAGTTCGGTTTACCAGTGTGCGATGTCTATCGCGATGGTGCGGGACCTTTGGCCGATGCGGTGTTGAACTTGCAGAAGGAATTGTGTTCATGAAGCTGCGACTTCACCGATTTCGTTTGCCACTTGAGTTTGAGTTCACGATCGCGCGCGGATCAACCTCAACACAGGCATCGCTGATCGTGGAACTCGAGCATCAGGGGCATTATGGTTTCGGTGAATCCACCGAAAATGACTATTACGGACACACATTGGATTCGATGTCCGATTCGGTCATGGAGTGTCGGGACACGATCGAGTCTTTTGTGTTTGGTCGTCCCGAGCAACTTTGGCAGCAGTTGCAAAATCGGCTTGTCAACGATTCGTTCGCGCTTTCTGCGATTGATCTGGCAGCTTATGACCTATTTGGAAAGTTGCGTGGCCAGCGAACGTACGAGGTGTTCGGGCTTGACTGGTCGAATGTTCCGGATTCGAGTTACACGATTGGCATCGACGCGATTGACAAGATGATCGCCAAGCTGCAAACGAGACCTCACTGGAATATCTATAAAATCAAACTCGGCACCGACTGTGATGTTGATATCATCCGGGCCCTGCGGAAAGTTACTGATGCGGTATTTCGCGTGGATGCCAATTGCGGTTGGACAGCAGATGAAACGATCGCCAACTCGCACGAACTAAAGAGATTGGGTGTTGAATTCATCGAGCAGCCACTTCCCGCAGATGCCGCGATCAAAGACCAGCAGCGCGTCTTTCAAGAATCCGCATTGCCGATCGTTGCCGACGAAAGTTGTCTGGTCGAATCGGATGTTCGCCGTTGTGCCGGACGCTTTCACGGTGTGAACGTCAAACTTTGTAAGTGCGGCGGACTGACACCTGCGGTTCGGATGCTAAGAGAGGCTCGCGGGCTTGGCATGCAGACAATGGTGGGCTGTATGGTCGAGAGCAGCGTCGGTATCTCGGGGGCTGCTCAATTGCTGCCGTTGTTGGATTACGCGGACCTCGATGGAGCGGTATTGCTGGCTCAAGATGTTGCCGAGGGAGTATCCATTGTCGACGGACAAGCGAAACCGAGTGAGCGATTTGGCAGCGGTATCGCACTGACCGATCACGGCGTGTGCCGAGTTGGCGGAAATTAGTTCAGGGGAAAGTGACCCAATGGTTTTAAAAATTGCATGCTGCCTCTTGCTGATCCTGCTGGTTCCTGTTCAGGATGCGAGGTCGGGCGAACAAGAGAAGAAGTACGCGATCGTTATTCATGGCGGAGCGGGTAAAGCACCCAGTTCCGAGGCGGCAAGCCGTCTGAAAGCCGCCGTGATGGAAACAGCGTTGGCGAAAGGCGTGGCGATGCTCAAGTCGGGATCATCCGGCTTGGATACGGTCGAAGCGGTCGTCCGAATTTTGGAGGATTCGCCTCACTGCAACGCGGGGAAAGGTGCCGTGTTCAACGCGGCGGGAACTCACGAGTTGGATGCAACCATCATGGACGGTCGAGATCGGGCCGTGGGTGCAGTCGGCGGCGTGAGGACCGTCAAGAATCCCGTTTCATTAGCTCGGCGTGTGATGACCAATACCGAACACGTATTGCTTGTCACCGACGGCGCTGAACGCTTTGCGGATTTGTTCACCGACGATCCGATGATTGAACGTGTTCCCAATACCTACTTTTCGACGGATGTGCGTCGGGCCCAGTTCCAACGGATCGAGACCCAGCAACGACAAAGCGAGTCGGATTCCACCGGTACGGTCGGCTGCGTTGTTTTAGACATGCATGGAAATTTGGCCGCGGCGACTTCGACCGGTGGCCTGAGCAATAAAAAATTCGGACGGTTAGGTGATTCACCCATCGCCGGCGCCGGTACGTACGCCGACAACCAGACGTGTGCGGTTTCATGTACGGGTATCGGAGAAGACTTTATCCGCCATGCGGTCGCGTATGACATGACGGCTAGAATGAGATACCTTGGCATGTCAGCTCAAGACGCGGCTCAGGAAATCCTGTCAGACACATCAAGACGCGTCCGAGGTGGCATCATCGCCGTCAGTCACAACGGTCAAATCGTGATGCGATTCAATACACCGTCCATGGCCCGCGCCGCCGCCGATTCGACGGGCCGTTATGAAGTTCACGTGGCGGAATAGGCACGGTGTCAATGCTGACTTCATTTCGCATTTCGGTCAGCCGTGGGCCGTCGGGTGCAGGGCAGCGCGCAGTGCCCGGACACTTGCGCGTCGCGGCTCATGGTGACGAGAGAGTGCCCGGCCGCTTGCGCGTCGCGGCTCATGGTGATGAGAGGGTGCCCGGCCGCTTGCGCGTCGCGGCTCATGGTGACGAGAGAGTGCCCGGCCGCTTATGCGTCGCGGCTCATGGTGACGAGACAGTGCCTAACTACGAGGTTTGAGATGTTGCGATGTCAAAGATGGATTTGTGCGTGTGGGCTTGCCTTCGTATTGGTGTCGCCTTCCGCCGCCGATTGGTCCGCCGAAAAACTTGCCAAGGCGAAAGCATTCTCGGAAAAGATCGACACCGCGGCCGTTGTGATTCTTCACCGTGGTGAACTGATCGATCAGTGGGGCGCCGTTGCTTTACCGCTGAAATGTCATTCGGTCCGCAAGAGTCTGCTGAGCGCACTGTTTGGTCGGCACGTTGCTGAGGGAACCATCGATCTGGATGCGACGCTCGCTGAACTCGGCATCGATGACAACCATCCATCGCTCACCGACATCGAAAAATCCGCAACGGTTCGTGATCTGTTGAAGGCGCGTTCAGGAATTTATCACCCGTCGCTGTATCAGTCCGCGACGATGAAAGCGAAATGTCCTCCGAGAGGTTCGCATTTGCCCAACACGTTCTGGTACTACAACAACTGGGACTTCAATACCCTGGGCGCGATTTTCGAGCACCAGACCGGTCGCAGTTTGTTTGAAGAATTTGAGTCGCGATTGGCACGACCTTTGGGGTTCGTGGATTTCAGACGTGACCGAGATACGCAATACGTTACCGGAAGCGACTCGGTTTATCCCGCGTACCCTTTTCAACTGAGCGCACGCGACCTCGCACAGTTCGGGCAATTGATGTTGCAGGATGGGCGATGGGATGGCCAACCACTGGTTCCTAAGTCGTGGATTCTCGAAAGCACGACTTCTTATTCGGACGCTGGCGATTCGGGCGGATACGGATACATGTGGTGGGTGGCTGTCAACGGAAAGCACTTTCCGGGTGTGGATTTGCCAGAGGGTTGCTATTCGGCACGCGGTTATCGTGGTCACTATTTGTTGATCGTCCCACAGTGGGATCTCGTCGTGTGTCACCGTGTGAATACGCATCAAAAAGACACATCGGTATCGAAGAAAGAATTCGGCAAACTGCTATCGATGATTCTGGATTCTTTCTCCGGCTCTTTGGGCGAATCGGATGCTACCTCGCCAGTTCCGCGGCAGGGTGGTCTTGGATTCGATATCATCATCCACGGTGGTCAAGTGATCGACGGGACCGGTAAACGGCGTTTTCTCGCGGACATTGGAATCAAAGATGATCGCATCACGGCGATAGGCGACCTTGCCGATGCGAATGCGGCGCGGATGATCGATGCGAAGGGACAACTGATCAGCCCCGGATTCATTGACTTGCACAGCCACGCCGAGGAGGGATTGGTTGACGATGATCCGGCACGCCGGAGTGCGCCGAACTTGATCACGCAAGGCATTACAACGGTGGTGGTCAATCAAGATGGTGGCGGACCGCTTGATTTGCGGGCACAGCGGAAGTCGATGCAGCGGCTTGGCGTCGGATTGAACGTCGTGCAAACCATTGGGCATGGAACCATCCGTGGCGAAGTGATGGGTGACGATTTCCAGCGTCCGGCATCGCCGACCGAAATTCGATCAATGCAGCAATTGCTTCGATCCGCACTCGCCGACGGCGCGTTCGGAATGTCAGCAGGGCTCGAGTACGTTCCTGGTCGCTGGAGTTCAACTCGCGAATTGGCGACGCTCGCAAAAACGATTGCGGAATTCGATGGTGTTTACATCGTCCATGAACGCAGTTCCGGTCGCCGGCCGATGTGGTTTCTGCCCAGTCGCGATTCCAGCGAGCAACCGTCGATGACCGACAATATTCGCGAACTGATCGAAATCGCTGCTCAGACCAACGTGACCACAGTCGCCACGCACATCAAGGCTCGTGGGACCGACTTTTGGGGCGAAAGCGAGCAGATGAATTCGCTAATTCGGAAAGCACGTCAACAAGGTCTGCCGATCTATGCAGATCAATATCCATACAACACTAGCGGTTCCGATGGCCGCATCGTGCTGATTCCGGACTGGGTTTTCGACGGCAAAACGAGTGACGAAGACGACAGTGAATTGCATGACGAGGTTGCGAAAGTCGACTTTGCCACTCGGCTGCGAAAGTCGCTTGAGGATCAAGATGCCGCCGAGCGAATGCGACGTGACATCGACTACGAGATCACGCGCCGCGGCGGCGCCGATAATATTCTGATCGTCGAACATCAGGATGCCGCGGTCGCGGGCAAATCGCTGGCGGAGTACGCATCGATAAACCGAGAATCGCACGTCCAGGCTGCAATCCGCCTTCAGCTTGACGGTGACGCTGCGCGGCGGGGCGGTGCTCGGCTACGCGCGTTCTCGATGGCAGAAAAGGACGTCGAAGCGTTCGCGGTGACGCCATGGACCGCGACATCCAGTGACGCCGGGATCGCCTTGCCGCACGACCCACCGAAACACCCTCGATTTTTCGGCGCGTTTCCAAGAAAAATTCGGCATTACGCCATCGATCGCGGCTTGATGTCGATCGAAGAATCTATTCGAGTCTCGACATCGCTGCCCGCCAATATTCTCCGCTTGTCCGGTCGGGGCGAAATCAAAGTTGGAAACGTGGCCGATCTCGTCGTCTTTGATCCGAAAACGATCGCTGATCGATCCGATGCTTTCCATCCCCATCGATTCGCCACAGGCATCAATTTCGTCATTGTAAACGGCTCGCTTGTGGTCGAAGACGCCCAATGGTTGGGCAATTTGTCCGGAAAGGTGATTCGGAAAGGCCGTTTCTAGGTCAGAGAATTCGCGGTTCAATATCTAGATGTAAGAATTTCCCTATGAAGTACTTCAAGAATAATTCTGTGGCATCGTTGGTTGGTCACGGGGCCCCAAGAGCCACAGCAAGTGCGATTGCCGCGGTCATCGTCTCATTGTTTTTTATCCGCGGCACCGTTTTATCGCAGGAAAAAGACTTATCAAAAGGCATAGCCGAACAAAAACCAACGGATCCGTTTGATCAAGTCGTCCAGCTTTTTATGCAGAAGCACGACGTGCCGGGGATGTCGATTGCAATAGCCCGCAACAACGAACTTGTGTATGCGAACGGATTCGGGTTCGCTGATGTCGAGCATTCCGTCCCGGCGACCGAAATGACTCGATATCGGACTGCTTCGATTGCCAAGCCGATGACGGCAGCCGTTGTGTTGTCGTTGATGGAAGAAGGCAAGTTGGATATCGATCAAGGCGTTCAAGAGTACGTGCCGGAGTTTCCAGAAAAAAGATGGCCCGTTACCAGTCGTCAGTTGCTCGGACATCTTGGCGGCGTTCGACATTACAAGTCGACGGCAGAATCCTCGTCGACGAAACATTTCTTTAGTTTGGATTCCGCGCTGAGAACGTTCGCGGACGATCCCTTGGTGCATGAGCCCGGAACGAAATATCGCTATTCATCGTTTGGTTACAATCTGTTGGGGTCGGTCGCGGAGGCCGCAGGGGAAGCGAGTTTTATGGACTTGCTGTCCGAGAAGGTTCTGAAACCAGCCGGCATGAAGCACACCGTCGCCGATGATGTGTTTGCCGTGATTCCCAATCGATCGCGTGGCTATTTTCGCGCCACAAAGTCTTTGTTGACGATGGCACCTGAGGGTCACAATTTCGTCGAAGGCACGTTGTACAATTCAACGCTGCACGATACGAGCATGAAGATTCCCGGCGGCGGTTTATTATCGACGGCGCCGGACCTGGTGCGATTCGCTGTCGCCTTGAATCAAGGCAGCCTGCTAAAGGATAGCACGCTGGATGAGATGTGGACTCGACAGAGCACGTCAGATGGAAACCAGACAAGCTATGGGTTGGGCTGGAGCGTCGGACTCAAGTCGGGACACAGAGCCGTCTGGCATGGCGGCGCCCAGTCGGGAACATCAACCACCTTGTTGCTGTACCCGGATTCCGGCAAATGCGTGGCTATCATGGCCAATCTGCAGCGAATGAGTTTGATGGAGACGGCGGTGGCGATCGCCGATCTGGTCGATCCGCCGAAATAGAATGACTCGTCTGACATCGCCAATGGCAAGATCGACCTCGGCAACCCGGTGCAAACGATTTGCCGGGTTGGAGCCGAAGAACGCCCTTTGGCGTTCCGCGAATACTTTGCCAGATGATGTCGCATCGCTCGAGGCTAGTGCAAGAATCGCCGATCGGAAACTACTTCGAATCCGGTGAGCCCGTTTTTTGTGAGACCGTCGAAAGTCTGAACAAAACATCGCTCATGCACCAACGGGAATCCAAGACAAATTTTCCCGTCCCACGGTGGCCGTGGACGGTACCGAGTTGGAAGCGCCGTTAGACGTTGCTCTTCCACAAAAGGCGAGCAGGACGCTACTTGATGCGCAGCGGATGAAAGCCACGCGTTTTACTGCCTCGTCGGCAATCGAACCGAAACCGGCGACCGGCCGGATGTGGACTTGCGACGAGATTAGATGCCGACATTCCTGATGCCAACTGGTCCGGCTGGAGATCTGTATTGCAACGTGTTGGGTATGTCGAAATCCGTTTCGTGTTGCCAACACTGGTATCGGTACCGACTCAGTCACATGATGGAATCGAAAGGGTTTCCCGTTGACCAATATTCATCGCGGTACTTTGATTCCCGGGATTGGGACCAGTATCGAATTCGCCGTGCGAAGTTTGAGGAACTTGCCAAGTGGTGCCGTGGTGGCTGTTACAATTTGGTTTGCCATGATCTCCCCCCTCACCCTGCATCGACGAGAAAACATGAATCACATCCTGCCATTCGCTTTGATGTTCCTGGCGTGCCTAGCACCCGTTGCGGCCCAAAATACTGCGACGCTGAAAGAACGCCCGACGCAAGTGACACCGTCGATCGGCAAGCTTGACCCTGAGATGGCCGACGCGAAGAAGGCTGATGACGGGCTGGTCTGGCATGATGTAACAACGTGGGGTGTCGAAGGTCGCATTCTGCCTGATCAAGATCGTCAGCGTTGGTTCGATCGATTCCCCGGCAGTGCCGATGGAAAAGTAACGGACCGAGTTTGGAGTCTGAGTCGCGATTCGGCTGGCATGATGGTTCGTTTCAAAACCGATGCCACCGCGATTCATGTTCATTACAAGTTGATGGATGCCAACCTTGCGATGCCACACATGCCGGCAACCGGCGTCAGTGGCATCGATCTCTATGCACGCGACGAAAAGGGCAAGTGGCGCTGGGTGCAAGTGACGAAACCGAACTCGCAAGAGGTTAAGGTTCAACTTGTCAGCGGATTGGCGGACGGATTTCGCGAATTCGCGGCGTACCTGCCCCTGTACAACGGTGTCGAGTTTCTGAGTATCGGGGTCTCGCCGGAAAGCAATTTCCAAACGCTCAGTCCGCGTCCCAAGCCGATCGTGTTCTACGGAACCAGCATCACTCACGGTGCGTGCGCGAGCCGTCCAGGGATGGTTCATACAGCAATTCTGGGGCGATGGTTCGACATGCCTGTCGTCAATCTAGGGTTCTCTGGTAACGGTAAAATGGACGCGGCCGTCGGCGATTATCTGACACAGATTGATGCGGCCGTGTATGTCATCGATTGCCTGCCAAACATGAATGCAAAGATGGTGTCGGAGAAATGTGTGCCGTTGGTGAAACAGATTCGACAGCAAAAACCGGAGACTCCGATCGTTCTGGTCGAAGACCGTCGCAATACAAACAGTTGGATCATGCCCGCTCGTGATGCGCATCATACCGCCAACCATGCGGCACTAAGGAAAGCGTACCAAACGCTGAAATCAGAATCGGTCGCCCATCTGTATTACATTCCCGGTGATGCCCTGTACGGCACCGATGGTGATGGTGCGACCGATGGTTCTCACGCTAGCGATTTAGGATTCATGCGACAGGCCGAAATTTTCGAGCCCGTGTTACGCGAAGCGATGGGGAAGTAGCGGCACGGGTTTGTTTCTCGATGCCGAGTGATCTCATTGCTCAGACGCAGAGATGTCCTTGGGCGTCTCATTTGCGGCGGATGCGAGCCGCTCGTACACGACCAAAATGTGATTGCTGCCGGGTTTCGAGCGAAACTCATTAGGACGATCTTGCTCGGATGGAGCGAAGCACATTCTGCGATTCTTCTTTCCGATTTTGTAAATCCCGCGATATTGCTTGCCAGTGCCCTCGCCCTCGGTCACCGTGAAGTCAATCGCCTTGGGCTTTTTTCTAGGATCGAGCGTACTGGTGCCTTTGCTAATCATCTTGTCTTCGCTCAACAGGGTCCAGTTGCCGTCCCCGTCGTTGATCACTCGCAGTTTCTCTAAGTCCTGCTTTTTCGCTTTGCCACCGTTGGTCGTGAGTGCCGCAACGGTCCAGGTCCCTTCGATTCGCTTGCGATCTTGTGTGGTCGCTTTGTCTTCCACGGCTTCAGCAACCCCGACCACTGGAAATACCACCAGCACCATCGCAAAACCCAATATGCCGCTGCTTAACTGGACCATTTTCGGTGTTCCCGGAATAAGGAATTGAAACAAGAAATCGGAACCTGTCAGGATAAGGCAATGGGTTGTCCAAGAGCAAACAAAAGTTTCAGGTACGAACCGCACAAGCAAGTCGTTGGTGTCTCGGCGTCAGCCACCTGCGCTGCCGAAAACGCTCGTCCTAAGAGCGTCCGCCTAAAGTTTTATGAGCGTCCGCCTCAAGGCGGTACACCAACGGTGGGCAACGGAAACGTCGTTGGAGATCGATTCGGTGTGTATGGATACAAGTTTCGGAGCCAAGTTTCCTGCGAACCGTCCAACCAGGTTGTGCGATCAAGTGGATCTGCTGCTGTGGCATTGTCCCCGCAGCTTGCGAGGTATTACGCGAAGAGTTGTTCAGCGAGATTCTTGCCGAACATCATGCGATGATGTCATCGATCACTTCGCCGATTTCTTTCTCGAGTCTCTTGCGTCCGGGGATTGCCAATGACTTGGGGTCGAGTCCGAGCTGATTCAGGACGGTCGCGTGAATGTCCGAAACATAATGTCGATTTTCGACGGCATGAAAACCCAGTTCGTCGGTCGCGCCGTGCGCCACGCCACCTCGGATGCCGCCTCCGGCCATCCATACGCTGAAGCCGTACGGATGATGGTCGCGACCATTGCCGTGCTGACTGCCGGGAGTCCGTCCAAACTCGGTCGCCCAGACGACCAGCGTTTCATCGAGCAGGCCACGTTGTTTCAAATCTTTTAGCAGCGCCGCGATCGGTTGATCGGTCTCTTTGCAGAGCCGCGTGTGACTGTTTTTCAGGCCTTTGTGGCTGTCCCATTGTCCGGCGCCTCCGTTGCTGCCGTGGTAAACCTGGACAAAACGTACGCCACGCTCGACGAGGCGCCGGGCCGTTAGCATTTGCATACCGAACGTATTCGTTTCCTTTTGGCCCAGGCCATACATGTCTTGCGTGGCTTGGCTTTCATCGTTGAATCGGACCACGTCGGGAACCGCCGTCTGCATTCGAAACGCCAATTCATAAGACTCCATTCGTGCTTCGAGTTCTGCATCGTTGGGATGCACCGACGATGTGATTTGGTGCAGTTCCCGCAGCAATTCAAACTGTCCGGTTTGCTCTTTCGCATGCACGCCTGCGACGGGGCTGGCATAAGGCAGCGGTGAAGCGGGGTCGATGTTGAGCGGGACGCCGTCGTAACGCGGTCCCAGGTAATTTGCGCGGTGGCATTCACGACCGCCGCAGCAGTCGGCGACCGGTTTGCCCATAACGATAAACTGCGGCAAATTATCGTTCAGTGAACCAAGGCCATAGTTGGCCCAAGCACCAATTGTCGGGAAAAAACCATCAACGCGATGGCGACCGGTGTGGAACTGCAGCTGCGCACCGTGATTGCTATCTTCGGTCCACATCGATCGGATCAAGCAAAGGTCGTCGGCGCAATCGCCCAAGTGCGGAAACCAATCACTGATTTCCAATCCGCTATTCCCACGACGTCGAAATCCGACCTGCAGCGGATAGCACTCGTTGCGAATGAATCCATTGTTCGGATCGAAAGCGACAACACGTTCGTTCTCCAAGAAGGGCGATTTCAAGACATCGGCATAGGGTGTCTCTTCAATGGTTTTTCCCGCCAGCTTGCTAAGCATTGGCTTGGGATCAAAGGTTTCCATGTGACTGGCGCCGCCGATCATGAACAACCAAATCACGCTCTTGGCTTTTGCGGCGGCGCGGGCGATCGGTGCGGCCGATGCGATTTCGTTTTGCAGCATCGCAGTCGCCGCAAGGCTTCCGAAACCCATTCCCATGTGTTGCAGAAATTGTCGACGTTGAATCGGTGAATAGCTCATTAACGCACCGTTACGAAATCATTGTGGTTGATCAGCACATGGATCAAGTTTTCTTTGGCTCGATCGGCCGGATCGTCTGCCGCGGGGACGGACGCTGTCGCGTTTGGTTTGGTCTCTGCTGCGCTGGCCTGTGCTGTGCTGGCCTCAGTTGCGCCGGCTTGTGGGGCATTGCCTTGCACCGCAACGCGTCGTAATTGCTGCAGTTTCGATGTTTGGTTGGCCAGAAAACTTTCGCATGCCTGCAGTTCCATTTCTGTCGGTGCTCGCGCTAACACGCTGCGAAACGCAGATTTGATGAAAAGGGTGTCTGAATCGGATTGCGCATTCAATTGGCGTCCGAGCGACCGCGACTGGCTGATCGCAAGCGGACTGTTTGACATTGCCAGGGCTTGCTGCGGAATCACACTGGGGCTGCGTCGATAACAGTCCGTCGGATTGGCCGCGTCAAAGGTCACCAGCATCGTCATTTGTTTTTCATATGCGTGTCCGAAATAGACACTGCGCCGCGTTTCGATTTCCCCCTTCTGAAAATCAATTTCGGGGCCTCCATGCGCGAGATCCAGATTCCCCGCGACGTGCAGCAGACTGTCTCGCACGATTTCGGCTTCGAGACGTCTCGGCTTGAAGTGCCAATAGAATTCGTTGTCAGGATCACGCTGCCGCTGGGTCTTGGCATCGGGATGAGCGGTCGGTGGAGCCAGTTGATAGGCGTGTGAGGAAAGTATCAAGCGATGCACATGCTTCATGCTCCATCGTGACTGAATCAGTTCGTCCGCCAACCAATCCAGCAATTGATCATGCTTGGGTCGAGGCGATCGTAATCCGAAATCAAACACATTTTCGACCAATGGTTGACCGAAGTGGCGGAGCCAGATGTGATTGACGGCGACTCTCGCTGTGAAAGGGTTCTGCGGATGTGTGATCCATTTCGCTAATGCCAGTCGACGTCCGCTGCTTTGTGACGGAAAGGTTTTGACAACTGGCGTGTACGTGCTGGGTGCCGTCTCGCGTAATTGGTCGACTTCCTTGATGGCTTTATTCAACGCCACGTTTGCTTTTCGGATTTCGGCCTTGCGGTTTTGGTCGGGCTCGGGATTTGCCTTTTTGACTGCGGCGAAATCCGCCTTGGTTTGAATGACCTTTGCCTCTGCTTGTGCGATGCGCCACGCATGCTCGGCAGCGATCGCGGCGTCGCGCAGGGCTGCCAGCTTCGGGTGGTCGCCATCGGATTGTTGGCCGGATGTGGGATTGGCATTCGTGCTTTCGCACTCGTGGATGGCGCGATCGCTTTGCCAACGAGCTCGAAGTGC
Source organism: uncultured Pirellulaceae bacterium (assembly GCA_963975425.1). Classification (GTDB taxonomy): domain Bacteria; phylum Planctomycetota; class Planctomycetia; order Pirellulales; family Pirellulaceae; genus CAXBGS01. The sequence goes on along the minus strand of CAXBGS010000012.1, from coordinate 24,667 downwards.
GGCAAGATTTTTCCGGGCAACCTCTCTCGCCTTGATGGCTAGCTCTGTCTTTGACTTTGATGCATTCGAAACAGCTTTCCTCAAAGCGTTTTCCGCCGCTGCGAGAGACTCTTTTTCAACGAACGGGCGCAAGTCGGGAACTCTGGCTGTCAACGGCAGCGAGACCGGCACGGGATTCAATGGCAAATGAAATCTGTCCGGGACTGCCGGTGCAATCGGATTCGTTTTGTCGGGACGTTTCTCATCACCGCCGTGATACAAGAAGGTTGCAGCGTCAAGGTCGGCGTCATAAACGCGAGGAATGCCATCTAGGACAAGCTTGGGTTGACCCGCAATACGTTCGGTGCGGACGTGATGCGGTTCGAATACGGCTCGCAATTTGTAATAGTCCATTTGCGAAATGGGATCGTACTTGTGGTCATGACAGCGAGCGCAATCCATTGTCATTGCGAGGAATGCTTTGCTCGTATGTTCGACGGTTGCATCCAACCAGATGTTGCGATTGTTCCAGTGGAAATTGCGAACCAAGAAACCGGTGGCGCGCCAGACGAGCGGATCCTGAGGTGCCACCTCGTCACCCGCCAGCATTTCCAGGATCATTTGGTCGTAGGGTTTGTCGTCGTTCAGCGATTCAATGATCCAGTCTCGCCAGCGCCAAATGTGCCGCTGGCTGCCTCGGACTTGTTGTTTGAATCCGTCCCAATCGCTGTATCGCCAAACGTCCATCCAGTGACGGCCCCAACGTTGACCATAGGCTGGATCACTAAGCAGTGAATCGACTAACTCATTCCATGACTGTTGCCCAGAAATAAAGGCGTGCTGCTGGGCCGGCGTCGGAGGCAATCCGAGGACATCGAGGTAGATCCGCCGCACGAGCAATGTTCGCTCTGCCATCGGTCCGGCTTCGATACCCGCATCGCTGCGTTTTACTGCTAAGAAAGCGTCAATCGGATGCGTTTGCTTCCCGTGTTTCGAAGCCGACGGAACAAGCGGTCTCTCGATCGGTTGATAAGCCCAATGTTTATCCGGGCCATCGGGAACCTTTTCATCCGTGGGCCATCGAGCACCCGATCGAACCCATTCGGACAGAACGCGGATCTGTGCAGGACTTAACCGGTCCGCCTCGTCCGCCGGAGGCATGCGTTCATCATCGGCAGCCGTGACACGCTCAAGTAAAAAACTCGACTCGGGATGCGATGCGTTGATTACCCCTGCATCATGAATTAGCTGCCCTGCGTCGAGTCGTAGGTCGGCTTCTGCTCGTAAAGACCCGTGGCAGGGCACGCATTTCGACTGCAGCAACGGTCGCACGTCGTTCACGTAAGCATCGTCACCTGCTGCCGACGTGACGACGGCAAGGCTGATCAGGAGGGTGGGCACTAGAGGTGGGAAGCGAGGGCGGGCATCACTCATCGCCCCATCATAACCGATTCCTGTTCACAATTGACGTGATTCCTCAGCCGCTCGACCGATAGGGTGGAATCCTTGCATCGGGCGGGGAGCTTTGCAGTAGCGGATCGCGTCGCTGTCGGATCTCTAGATTCCCAAGTCATGGTGCGTTTGGCCCAGATGCTCGCAGTTGCACGTTTTTCGCTACCGATCGGCCAAAAGGTTTTGCGAAATGAACACTCAAACACTGGTCCTGTGACAGGACACACGCACTCGGTATGGAAGGTTTTATTGGGGGCAGGTGCAACCCGTTATGGCTTGCGAAAGAAGCGTTTCGGCTAGGGCGATGTCACCTCATCGAGTCTTGTTTGAATCGCAACCATGTCATCGTTAAGCTGGTCGCGGATGACAATTCCACGGTCTGCCGTGAAATGATGATGTTTAATTTTGGCGGGCGTTTGTCATGTATTCCATTTTACGATGGCATGGGAAACCCGGGCCAATCTTGATGTCATCATGCGCATCCTTGGTAAGACTTTGTGTTGCCTAGAACTTTGCCGTGTGTCGAGTTGTGTCTTACGTAATGCTTCTGCGATGTTGGTCTCTAGGCCTGTATTCCAGCAATTCATCCCCTCACATTCCTTTTCAACAAATGCGAAACCCCTTGCCGTTCAGAGACACGCTTTCGATCCTCGCGTCGGTCGCTTTTGCCGCGGTCCTGGCTGTCGAGCTTTCCGCATCCGAGAAGCCTGACATTGTTTTGTACATCGCGGACGATCACGGTCGTAACGACTCTTCGGTGTACGACCCAAGCGGCGATGCGATCACGCCTAGTATGGCCAAGCTTGCCTCCGAGGGACTCACATTCAATAACGCGTTCGTGGCTTCGCCCGCTTGTGGCCCGAGTCGTTCGGCGTTGATGTCTGCATGTTGGCCCGCCAACAATGGTGCCGAGCATAACCATGAGCCACCGCGACCGGAAACGCAGACGATGGTGAAACGGATGCAAGAAGCGGGGTATGAAGTGGCCTGCTTTGGGAAAGTTCACCACTCAAAGTGGATCAATTGGCTCGGTGCCGACTTTGCCAGTCCGGATCGGAAAAACCTCGAACGAGACGTGAACGCCTATTTGCAAATGCGAAAATCGTCTAAACCGCTGTTGCTGATCGTGGGCGATACGCGAACCCACGCTCCATGGCACCCACATGACACGTACGACGAGGTCGATGTGACGATTCCGAGACGCTGGGTCGACACGCCAGATGCACGTCGGCTATGGGCAAACTACTTGGGCGAAGTCACCGACGTCGACACAACGGTGGGCAACATTGATCGTATGGCTCGCGACCACTTCAAGACGGACGATTTCTTATTCATCTACACGTCCGATCACGGACATGCTTGGCCATTCGGCAAATGGAATCTTTACGACTGGGGCGTGCAAGTAGCGTTTCATGCTCGTTGGCCTGGCAAGATCACCGCCAATACTCGCACCGATGCAATGATCAGTTGGATCGATATCTTTCCCACCTTCTTGGACTTGGCGGGCGAAAAAGAGCCGGACGGTATCGATGGGAAATCATTCGCCAAAGTGCTGAGAGGCGAAACGGATCAGCATCGCGATTTCATTTTTACTGCGCACTCCGGCGACAGGAAAATGAATATCTATCCGATCCGCGCGGTCCGCGACTCGCGATTCAAGTACATCCGCAATATTCACCCTGACGCTTGGCATACCACTCACACCGATATGGAACGTCGCCCGACCCATGGATCGTTTTTTTCTGAATGGGAACAAGCCGCCAAGACGCAAGGTCACGCCAAGGATGTCATCGATCGGTTTCATCGCCGACCTGCGGTCGAATTTTATGATGTCGTCAAAGACCCTGCAGAAACCAACAATCTGGCCGGCCGTCGTGAGTACGCAGATGCCGTGAAAAAGATGGCAAAAAAGCTTGATGACTGGATGAACGAAACGGGAGATACGGTTCGCATGGAGCACCTGCCCTATCCTCTTAGCGAGCCTTATCCGGGCCCAAGAGATTGATGGGACAGACGATAATGCCGTGAAAGATGGTTTCATGGGTGATGTCGCGAATCGATGCATGTCCAAAGGCCCCGCGAGCCGGTGGATGCCAGCTGCGGGGCCATTGCCATCTCTTGCGATGTCGCAGCGATGCTGCGGTCAGCTTGGAAATAGCTGCCAAAAGATCTGGCGTGTCGTGTCCCGCTAGCCACTGATTGGCAGGACCGAGACTTTGCCGGTTTCCACATCTCGCTTCCAGATTTCGTCGCCTTCGTTAGGCGTAAAGTCGTTGACGCGATCTTCGGTCGATCGAACGGGGATCTGTCGCCATCGCCCGCCGAGGAACTTATTGATATAGGTCGTGCGGTAGGGGGCGACGAAGATGTCTTTGCCGGCGTTGCCGGTCAGCACGTCCTTCACGCCATCAAGGTTGGCGTCGGTTCCACTGCCGCAGATGAAGTCGTCACCCAGGCCGCCGCTTAGTGCATCAAGGCCTGCTTCGCCGTAAAGGTAGTTGCGGAACCGAACGTCAAACACGTCCATCAGCGGCAAATCGTGAATGGTGAATCGATCGTTGCCGTTTCCACCGTAGAACACGAGATAGCGAATTTCGTTCAATTCAAATCGTTCCGTCTGATCCCCTTCGTCGGAATCAATTTCGATTTTGATTCGAATGTCTTCGATGTCGCTGTCCAGTTCAATCGTGACATCGCACACGTCGTCGACGTCGCTGCCGTAAACGTACACGACGCCGTTACTGAACGTGATTTCTGGGTCATCCGCACGCACGGTCGCGGATGGAAAGAGACCTGCGGCGAGAACCGCCAGCCCTAAGAAACTGAGTGCCTTTTTCATCTGACCAAATCCTGTGTGAGAAACAAATTGTGACTTGCACACGGGAAAGCGTTGAGCGGCTGGAATTGTTACCGCAGTGGATGCTGGCTTCCGCGAATCAGGAACCGACAGCGGCATTGATCCACTTACCACGGCAGGGAATCGCGATTGAAGCGATTCGATGTTGCCAATGGGCCGAATCGGTCTGCGAGAGCTAAAGGCGAAAACGCCCTGTTTAGCTCTTGGTGCCTACGAAGTCCTGTGCCTGCGAATTGGAGGCGTTTCACGGGGCTCAGGCCGCCGCTGAGCAGCCCATCGCGTTACCGAAAACCAGAGGTCTCGGCGGCGCCGAAAGGTCTCGGGCGCCGAAGAGAAAAAGAGAAATTAGTGCGGATGAGAGGACTTGAACCTCCACGGGGTTAACCCCCACTAGAACCTGAATCTAGCGCGTCTGCCAATTCCGCCACATCCGCGTGATGGTTTGCCGGCCGATGTTCACTGGTGATCACACGCAGGGACATCGGCGGAGCATGTCGCTTGCAGAGAACGACAAAGGTCCAACAATATCGGTTCGCTTTCAAGATGGCAAGGATGGTTCGCCGGTTGTTGGCGCGTTCGTGTCCATCGCAGGCGCAGTCCTGTGTATCGGGAGAAGCCCCGGGGGCGAGGTGCTCGCCACGTTGGCGCTTAGGTCTGTGGCTTGAGTCTGGTTCTGTGATGCGTCAGACTATTCGAATTCCGCCCGCCGTCGTTCCCAGGGAGTGCTTCGAAATGCGACTTCATTGCCTGGGCACTGCCGGCTATCACCCCAACTCGACCCGCCATACGTCGTGCTACTTCTTGCCTGAATCGGGCATTTTGCTGGACGCAGGTTCGGGCATCTTTCGCATCACCCCGCTGGTGCAGACCCGATCGCTGGATATTTTGCTCAGCCACGCGCACTTGGATCACATCCTGGGGCTGACGTTCTTGTTGGACATGCTGTACCAGTTGCGATGCGAGGGGCGGCCCGTTGAGCAATTGAGGATTTGGGGTGAAGCGGAGAAAATTCAAGCGGTCAGGCGGCATCTGTTCAGCGAGCTGATTTTTCCGGTTCAGTTGGAAACCGAGCTGGGCGCGAAATGGTGCGAGATCGACTCGCTGGATCAATTCGAAATTGGCGCATCCGAACCGATCGGTTCGCCAGACGATCCGGCAAGCCCGCTGGTACGCGGGCCTGCGAAGGTGACTTGGCGACCGCAGCAGCATCCCGGTGGTTCGGTCGCGTATCGAATCGATTGGGATTCAGTTTCTGGCCAGCCCGGCAAGCGATTGGTGTATGCCACCGACACGACCGGGGACGTCAGTGACGAGGGGGTTCGCTGGTCGGGGCAGGCGGATTTGTTGATGCACGAATGCTATTTTCGCGACTCGGGTCAGGCATGGGCCGAAAAGACGGGGCACTGCTGGACGAGCCGATTGATCGACGTTGTGCGCCGAAGTCGTCCCCGCAAAACACTGATCACGCACGTCAATCCGTTAGAGATGGACGAAAACTCGGTCGAGATCGAGTCGATCGGCCGCGAAGTGGATGGCGAGGTCACGGTTGCCGAAGACGGCCAGGTTGTTGATTTTTAGCGGCTTGTGCAGGTTGTTTTCGCGGCTTGCGCTGGGTTGTCTTAGCGGCTTGCGCTGGGTTGTTTTTGCGGCTTGCGCTGGGTTGTTTTTGCGGCTTGCGCCGGGTTCGGCGAACCCTTTTTCGCGGGTTGTCCTCTTCCCTTGCATCGGGTGGCCGGGGGCTGCGGAGATGCGGATTGAAGACGAAATTCGATTTCCCGACGAAATGCGAGGCAAACAGGCCAATTCCGTCTTGTCGCAAATCGACGGATCGCTACACTCTGCCGTTTCGGACTCGCCCCAATTCATGGGGTTTGGCCGATATTAATTTTCCTCATGGCGGGTAGCCGGTTCAAACGTGGGCCGACGGCTCGAATCCTGTGGGAAATTGTTCGATGCGAATGGATCGATCCGGCGCACACCGTGTCAACTGACTCGGGGGTTCTGGTGAGAGCAGGTGCCGCCAACGTAGCTCAGTTGGCAGAGCAGCTGATTTGTAATCAGCCGGTCGTGGGTTCGAATCCCTCCGTTGGCTCTTGTTCGTGGTCGATGAATTGGAAGGGTTGGGTCGTGGAACGATCCAGCTGACATTAAAACTAGCTGATAAGCAAACAGATCAAGTTCACAAAGCAAAGGGTTTCGCCACCGGGACGAACAACACAGAACGACTGAAGAATAAGGGGGGTTTGCCCGAGTGGTTAAAGGGGGCGGACTGTAAATCCGCTGACTATGTCTACACAGGTTCGAATCCTGTAGCCCCCATTGGTAGAAGATTTTAGGCGTTAGGACTTAGGTCTTAGGAAATATGAGAGGACGACAGTGTTTTCTCCCTAATCGCTAATACCTGACACCTGATTTTGCGGGTGTAGCTCAATGGTAGAGCAGCAGCCTTCCAAGCTGAATACGAGGGTTCGATTCCCTTCACCCGCTTTGGGATAGGTATTAGCGATAAGGTGTTAGGTCTTGGTGGGCTCGGTTTTCCCCTGATCGCTAGCACCTTATCGCTAAAGCCTACTTCCTTGCTGCTGTAGCTCAGGGGTAGAGCACTTCCTTGGTAAGGAAGAGGTCATGGGTTCAAATCCCATCAGCAGCTTTCGAATCCGAAGAGGATCGCAGTTTCGGCTGCGGAATGCCAGCTTTGGCTGGGCAATGGCAGTTTCGGCTGCGGAATGAAGGGCAAGTGTGTGAATTTTGACGATCGCCAATTGCAAGCGTCAGCACATTTCGCCACAACATGACTAAGAATAAACGCTTTCCGTTGTGGAAAGTGAGATCGTTTCGTTACGTTTTATTGATAAACGACTGATACTGGGACGGCCGGAGTGCTGGCGAGTCACCGTGGGTGTGAACACGGTCGCTGACATAACGGGCTGGTCGAGGCGTATCCTCGGGCAGTTACGAACCAGTCAAATGTAGGTGATTTAGAAAAATGGCCAAGGAAACTTTTCAGCGGACTAAGCCCCACGTCAACGTCGGTACGATTGGCCACATTGACCACGGTAAAACAACAACCACGGGTGCAATCCTTGCAGTGCAAGCTGCCAAGGGGCTGGCCCAAGCAAAGGGTTATTCCGATATCGCCAAGGGCGGTACGGTTCGTGACGCAACCAAGACCGTGACCATCGCGGTGGCTCACGTCGAATACGAGACCGAGAATCGTCACTACGCCCACATCGACTGCCCGGGGCACGCCGACTTTGTCAAGAACATGATCACCGGTGCTGCCCAGATGGACGGTGCCATTCTTGTGGTGTCGGCTGCTGACGGCCCGATGCCACAAACGAAAGAGCACGTGCTGCTGGCTCGCCAGGTTGGCGTGCCTTACATCGTTGTGTTCTTGAACAAGTGTGACTTGGTCGACGACGAAGAGTTGTTGGAATTGGTGGAGTTGGAAGTTCGCGAATTGCTGAACAAGTACGACTTCCCTGGTGACGACGTGCCCGTGATTCGCGGTTCGTCGCTGCCGGCTTACAACAATCCTGCCGATCCAGAAGCCAGCAAGTGCATCTCGGAACTGATGGATGCGTTGGACGCCAACATCCCCGAGCCGACTCGTGAAGACGACAAGCCATTCCTGATGGCGATCGAGGACGTGTTCTCGATCGAAGGTCGTGGAACGGTTGCTACCGGTCGTATCGAGCGCGGTGTGGTCAAGGTTGGCGAAGAAGTCGAAATCATCGGCTTGACCAGCACACCCACCAAGACCACCTGCACCGGCGTGGAAATGTTCCGCAAGGAAATGGAAGAAGGTCGCAGTGGTGACAACGTCGGTTGTCTGCTCCGTGGCGTAAAGCGTGAAGACATCCAGCGTGGACAAGTCTTGGCAAAGCCAGGAAGCATCAACCCGCATACCAAGTTCGAAGCAGAAGTTTATTGCTTGAGCAAGGATGAGGGCGGTCGACACACGCCGTTCTTCAGCGGCTATCGTCCACAGTTTTACTTCCGTACGACGGACGTGACGGGTACGGCAAACCTGATCGGTGCCGAAATGTGCATGCCCGGCGACAACGTCAAGGTGACGGTCGAAATGCATAAGCCGATCGCCATGGACGATGGTGTCCGTTTCGCTATTCGCGAAGGCGGCCGTACCGTTGGTTCTGGCGTTGTGACAAAGATTGTCGAGTAAGATTTTCAAGTCACAAGCGAATACTTGATATTGAATCGGGATGACCAACGGGTGCTTGCCAAAGCTCCGTTGGTCATTGCCCGTTTTACCAACGTTATAAAAATTTAGACTTTTCAGCTTTCGATCAGGGGTGTAGCTCAATTGGCAGAGCACTGGTTTCCAAAACCAGCGGTTGCGGGTTCGAGTCCCTCCACCCCTGCTACAATCAGATTTCGTTGATTCATTCCGACGCAAACGCCAGTCGCATGAATCATTTTGTCCGCAACGGAAGGCGGTCAAAACCATTCGCAAGAATCCAACAGGAGCACACCGGTGTCCCAAGAATTTGCCGGATCAAATGGTCCTCCGCTGACTGCGGAACTTTTTCACGCTGCGGTTTACAAGCCAAACCAAGGTCGGATCGTCCGCCAACTAACCGCCCTGGCGATCTGGGTTGTCGTCGCGCTGGGCTGCTGGCGTTTGTACGGCACGCTCCGCGGATCGATGGAAGCGGGTTCGTATTTGATTCCCGCGATTCCCGGCGTCTTGCTGATCGCAGGGTTGTGGATCGGTTACCGATTGGTCAATTGGCCTCGATTCGCAGACTTTTTGATCGCCGTGGAAGCGGAGATGAACAAGGTCACTTGGCCCAGCAAGGATGAGCTGATCAGGGCTTCGGTCGTGGTGATGTTTACCATCTTTTTTCTCGCCGTCTCATTGTTCATGTTTGACGTGATTTGGCAGTTTATCTTTAATTTTCTGGGCGTGACCAGCTAAAGTCGATCGACACAGGCCGGGGCAATCGCTGACCGACGTCGACGCTTGCCCGCCCGGTGCTCGCGTCACCTAACTATCTTTCCATCGTGTAACACAGCCGAATTCGGTGAAATTGTGAACCAAGCTGACACATCCGACGACGAAAAGCTGAACCCGGACGAACCGGTCGTCGACGACAATCAAAACAGCGATCCGGCGAGTTCCGAATCCGCGGCTGATTCGGCCGCGCCGGCGGATGAGACTCCTGCCGCCGAGGAAGCTGCCGCAGCATCGGATGAGACCGGCGACGACGCGGGGGCGGCGGAGGCCGCCGAAAGTCCAGCCGCAGAGGACGTATACCTTGGTGATTCGAAACCGGGTAACACGATTCAACCGGTCGGTTCCGATGGCGACGGTCCCAAGATGGACTGGTACATCCTGAAAGTCGCATTCAACCGCGAAGATTCGATTGCCGATGGCTTGCGCAAGCGAGTCATGATGGAAGGGATGCAAGAGTTCTTTGGCGACATCGTGGTGCCGACCGAAGACGTTGCAACGTTTACCCGTGACGGAAAACGCCGGATCAGCAAACGTAAATTGCTGCCCGGTTACATCATGGTCAATATGATCATCAACGATGATACTTGGTTCTTGGTGCGCGAAACGGGCGGGATCAGTGACTTCACTGGCGCGGCCGGCAAACCGATGCCGATGGAGCCGTCGGACGTCGACCGATTCATCAATCGTCCTGTCGAAGAGGGCGAAGAAGAGGCTCCGATCAAGACAGCGATTCCGTTCAAGGTCGGTGACCGCGTGCGTGTCAAGGAAGGGAATTTCGAGAACCAGGAAGGCGACGTCGATAGCGTCGACGAGGCGAGCGGTCACATCACCGTGATCATCAACATTTTCGGTCGCAGTGTCCCAATGGAACTCTCACACTGGCAAGTCGAACCGTTGTAAGGTGAAAGGTAACAGGTGAAAGGTAACAGGGCCTTCACTTGCGTTGCCTTCTGTTCTGCACCCGTCAATTTTTACCTGTCACCTTTCATCCTTTAACCTTTAACCTCCCATTATGGCAAAGCAAGTAACCGGTCAGGCTAAGTTTCAAGTTCCTGGCGGACAGGCAACCCCGGCTCCTCCCGTTGGTACATCGCTCGGTAAATTCGGCGTGAACCTTGGTCAGTTCGTGCAAGCGTTCAATGACCGTACCAAAGAGTACAACGGCACTCCGATTCCAGTGATCGTAACGGTCTATAACGATCGCAGTTTCGATTTCATCACCAAGAGCCCTCCGGCTGCATCGCTGCTAAAGCAGGCTGCCGGAATCGCCAAAGGCAGTGGAGTTCCTAACAAGACCAAGGTCGCCAAGGTCACCCGCGCCCAGTGCGAAGAGATCGCTCAAAAGAAGATGGCTGATTTGAATGCTCGCAGCATCGATCAAGCCGCTCGCATGATCGAAGGCACCGCTCGCAGCATGGGCATCGACGTCGAAGGCTGAATCGGTGTGGGAATTATCAGCCGCTGAAATTCTCAGCGGCTGACACGCACGGTATAAAGACGCTCGAATAGATCGGGTTTGGCGACGCCTCGGTGCTGCATGCGTTCTTGCAGCGAATCGCCGTATATCCCGGTGTCAATTTTCTCTAACGCGTCATTGGTCGCGCACTGGATCGGACGCAGGCGGTGCTTTGCGGCCAAGGTGTTCGCCGTTTGCAGGTGCCGTCGGGCTTGGTCTGGATCGCCAGCCAACTGCTGACAAAGGCCGTCAAGCATGCCGGATACGGCGTTGGTGTATTCGAGCTGTTCGCCGCGAAGTGCCGCGATGAATTTGTTGGCCGCCGCGTACCATTTTGAATGGCCGTCGGATTGCATGCGGTGCAAGGCAACCAGCGCGCCGGTTTGCAAGTACGTCACGCGGAACAATTGCAACTGTTTCAGCGATGAACGGTTTCGAAGCCGCGGGTACTGTGCAATTATCTTTGAAGCCCTATCCCAGTCGCCGCAATAGATGGCGTGCTGGACCGAGCTGATCCAGCATTCGTGGTCATACATCTGAGCACCGACTTGCTGAGAAAGGCAATCGGCATTCGGTTTCGCTGCCCGAATGACCTCGTCGGGCTCGTCACGCGCCAGCCACGCACTGGCGCAGAATCCCGATGTTGCCTGCAGACGTTGGATGATATCGTTTCGCTGCAGCGACTCTGACATCAGGGTATCGTGCTGCTTCGCAAGTTCAGTCCAGCGGCCGAGGTGCCAATGTGCCCAAATGTTATTCATTCGAGTGTGCGAAATCTCGAATCGATGCGGGCGTTCTAATTTGTTGTAATAGTAAATGCTCTTTTCAGCTCGTTCGCAGACAAGATGCCATCGGAATGAAAACGTGTGCGTGAACGCGTTCGCTGCCCAGTAGTCGCCCAGCAGTTCGTCGTCGCCCAGGGCGACCACACGTGGCCGCAAGTCCTGTAGCAGAGTTTCACCTCGGATCCGAGCGGGGCCTCTATCATAGGACGAGAAGACCGCTGACCCGATCGCGATATAAAGTTGTGTCTTGACGTCATCGTCGGCTTGGGCCAGTCGCGCCGCATACAAGTTCAATTCGCTGGCGTGCAAGTTGTCAAACATCGACAGGGGGCGCGCCATCGCAAGGCAAAGATTCATGCGCTCTCGATCGCGTCCCGTTGACGATTTGGGCGACGGTGTTTTGTTACCGCGGGCCGCTTTGATCATTGTTTTGCGACGTCGTCGGTGCTGCAATTCCAAGTTGGCCAATTGCCAAGCGATCGATAGCCGCCCATGCCATTTTCCCTTAGGTCGCGGTAATCCTAATTCGCGAGTCAGGTCGCGCAATTGAATCCGAACTTCGGCGAATCGGCCACTGCGAATCAATAGACGAACCGCAGCGACCTGGCACCGAATTCGTTCTTCGGCATCGACATATTTTGCAAGTTCGTTGTAGTGTTGCGCCGCATCGACCGGCAGATCGGCTTCTTCGAAACACCGCGAGGCGTCTCGCAGGCATTGGATGCGCTCGGTCCCAGACACCAGTGGCGCGATTCTCGCGTACCACTTGCCGGCGTCACGATAGGCATAGATTTTCTCGGACTGTTTGGCGGCAAGAACAGCCGACGAAATCGCTCGGCTGGGTTCGTCGGCGTCAAACAAGTGCCCGGCGACTCGGGCGGCAGAAAGATGGGGCTGATCTTGCTGCAACAGCCAGTCGGCCCACGCTTTATGAGATCGTTTGATGGTCGCCGTGTCTAGAATCGAAACCAGTCCATCGGACACTCGGTCATGGGCGACGCTGACGCACTCATTGCCTTGTGCCTCATCGGTGACGAGGCGATGTTGTACTAGTTCGGACAAGGGCGCATCGATGTGTTCGCCAAGCTTCGATACCGCTCCAATCTGCTCGACCGACACCGGTCGAGCGGCGGCGACGATCAGAGGCAGTATCAACCTCGCTTCGGGGCTCAGTCGTTCGACGCGTCGATGGCAAAGCCAGTTCAGCGTTTCACCTTGGGAGATCGAATGTGCCAGCTCGGCGCAATGATCAGGACTCGCCAATAGTCCTCCGGGACGAAACTCTTCGGCCAATTCGGATAGCCGGAACGGATTTCCCTCCATCATTTCAGCCAGTTTGACCAGATCAGGCAAATCGATTTCCGTTGACCATCGATTGGCGGCTTCGGCCAACATGAACAGCGAATCTTCGGCGGTTAATTGCTGCAGCTCAAGATTGACATCGGCTGGCCGCTGCTGGTTGCTCTCTACTGTGCGCGAAGCAGTGATAATGCCGAGCGATCCACCGTCTGATTCTCGCAAACGGTCCAAGACGGCCAAGCTATCCGGGTCGGCCCATTGCACGTCATCGATGATCAAAATCAGCGGGCCGTTCTTGCGAAGTTCGACGCTCATACGTGCTGCCGCCTCCAACGCATCATGGCGATTGATCGGCAATCGTTGAATGGGGTATTCCATGTTGACTTCGACCACATTTTTCAGCACAGGGAATACTTCGTGCAAGATTCCGGCGCTGACCGGATCGAGCCGGCAACGCTGTAAATCGTTTTTCATGTACCGATTGGCAACTTCGTCTGCGATTTGATCGAAGGCTTGCAACGGATGGTCCTCGCGCGGGCGGCAACGAGCGCGAAAGACTTGTCCGTAGGGCTTGGTCTTTAAAAACTTTTCGACTTCATCGATCAAGCGTGTCTTGCCGATCCCCGACGGGCCGTGCAGGTGCAATCGGCCCTGGTCACCGGCATAGATCGTCCTGATCCAATCGCACACTTTTTCGTATTCGGCCGTCCGACCGTGCATCGGTTTCTCGGGCGACCACGCCAGGCACACGGACTGATTCAGCCCGTGACGAGCGATTTGCATGGCGGTCGGTCGATCGCCGGGCGCGGGCTGAAGCATTTCGATGCACGCGTCGTACAGTACTGCGGGAACAGAGTTGGCGATATCTTCGAGCGCCGCATGGATCGCATCTTCATTGTTTTGATCCGGATCGACGCTGTCGGAATCCAAAATTTTTGGTGTGGGATTGGCGGATGGAAGTATCCCTTCAGCACTAATCGCTCGTAACGATTCCAAGATGACACAACCGAGTCCGTAAATATCGCCTGCGGGCAAATAGGACTGTTTCGACAAGGCTTCTGGCGCAAAGTAACCGGGCGTTCCCACCAGATAGTTGCGCTGACTTGCTGAATCAATCTCGGCGTCGAAAGTGCCCACCAAGCCGTAGTCGATGATTCGGCCGTTTCCGTTATCGTCGATCATCAGGTTTTGCGGTTTGATGTCGCGGTGGACCAGACAATGGCTATGCATCGCCGCTAGCGCCGACGCATAGTCTCGCATCAAACTTAAAAGCCGATTGCAAGCTTCGTCTGTCGACAGCGTACGCAGGGCGCGAATCGATTTCGCGAGGGTTTCGCCATGGATTTCTTCCATGGACAAAGCAATTTGATTTCCGACACGGTGGATCCGGTCGGCCTGCGCCAAGTTGGGGTGCTCGATCCGCATCATGCGGCGAAAACCGAGTTTCGTTCGCACAAGATTTTCGGCGGGCTCACTGCAAATCAGTTTGAGCGCGTAATGCCGATTTGTGATCGAGTCGAGCGCCCGATAGACGTATCCACTGGAGCCTTCGCCCAAGAATCTTTCCAGCCGGAAATCGCCGAAACAGTCACCGACACTCACCGGCGACGGTTGTCTGGCATGCGGCCCGGCACCCAGATGCGTTTCTCGATCTCCCTGGCGACGCACTTGTGTGTCGCTGGACCGTCGCGGAAGCGGCAAGTCGTCGTGATCGCCCATTGGATAAGATCGCCATCAGATAATCCGCCAAACTCGTCGATGCATTTGCCGACGCACGACTCGATTATAGTCCGCCGGCGAGTCTCTGCGGAACGCTTTCACGCAAAGTTCGAAGCACTTTAGCGCAAAGAGGCTAGGAACCGTGCGTGCAAAGTCGCACAGTGCGCACCTAACTTTGCGAAAAGAATGCATAGATCGCCACGGCAAACATGATCAAACCAATTCCGATGATCGGGGCAGGCTTCCATGGCGTCAGGTCGACCGCCTTGGCGTCGCGCTGGACATAGGGTTCTGTCCGCCGCATACCGATCGATCCCAGCACCAATTGTAAAATGATCAACGATACAAACACCGCGCCCATGTAGTGGTAGCCGGATTTGAAAATATCGATCACCCAACCGTCCGATGTTTCCGAAGCCCCGGAAAAGAAAGTGCCGACTGCCATTGCCGCAAGTCCAACCAGCATCGTGATCATCGCCGATTTTCCGTCAACCATTTTGTTAAACATGCCCACCAGGATGACGGCCAACAGCGGGATAAAGTAGACGCCGTTCAGCTTTTGAAAGAACCCGAAGATCGATTCGCGACCATAGAAGAAATTGGGCGCCGCGACGACGGCGAATACCGCAACAACGAAACTGCAAAGCTGTCCCGAAACAACAATTTGCTTGGTCGTGGCATCCGGATTGATAAATTTCTTATACACGTCCAACGAGAACAGAGTCGCGCTAGAGTTCAGAACCGAGTTGAACGTCGACAGGATCGATCCGACGACCACGGCGGCAAAGAAGCCGACTAACGGTTCAGGCAAAACTTTGGTGACCAACGCGCCGTAAGCCTTGTTGGCGGCTCCGCCGATTTGTTCTGCAAACGCGGGGTCTTTGGCGGCCAGATACGAAGCGATAATGCCGGGCAGCACCAAAATCAGTGGCGCCAGGATCTTAAAGAACGCGGCCAGCAGAACGCCCTTTTGTCCTTCGGCCAAGTTCTTCGCCCCAAAGGTCCGCTGAATGATTTGTTGATTGGTACACCAGTAAAAAAAGTTCAATAGCAGCACGCCGGTAAACAGCGTCGGCCAATGCACGTCCTCACCTGCTTTACCCATCGATTGAAAGGCGTCCGGATTGTGCTCCTTGATCTTGGCGAACGCTTCCATGATTCCGCCTTCTTCACCGGCGACAGCTTTGAGCGCAAAAAACGTGATCATCAGTCCGCCGATCAGCAACCCGGCCCCATTGAACGTGTCGGAAACGGCAACTGCTTTTAGCCCGCCCCAGATCGCGTAACCTGCACCGATGAAAGCGATAAAGATAATCACGACCCAAATCGTTTGGATGTCGGTCATGCCAAACGCTTCTTCCAGTCCCAGCATGCCCGACAATCCGCGGGCACCGAGGAACAGCACAAAGGGCAGCAGGATCAACATGTACGCCACAATAAACAAGGTGGTTGTTAGCGTTCGCACACCGCTGCCGTAGCGTTCCTCTAAAAATTGTGGGATCGTCGCGATACCGGACTTTAGGTATCGCGGCAGAAAGACCAACGCAAGCACGACTAGCGAAAAGCCGGCGACGACTTCCCATGCCATGACGGATAAGCCTTCGTTAAAGGCCCCCGCATTCAAACCGATCAGTTGTTCCGTTGATAGGTTCGTTAGTAACAAGGAACCGGCGATAAACACACCGGTCAAACTGCGACCGGCCAAGAAGTAACCTTCGTCGGTGTCGATATCCGTGCCGCGTGTGATCCACCAAGTCAAAACGGCGACAGAGATGGTGAAAAATAGAAACGTGATCAGAGTCATGTGCACACCTGAGTGACGATCCGGCGCACGCGCGTTCGAATCGCACGCGCATGTTTGGAATGAAGGTTGGCGGGATTCTAACAGCCAGGACCGGCCGAGATGGCTAGAGGGCGATCATTTTACCGTCATCGATCTCGCTGCGACGACAGGCATCGAGAACCTGTTGCGTCTTTAACGCTATTTCAGCGTGCCGCGGATCAAGCTCGCCAGAAATCGCCATTTCGCCAAAGTTGCGAATCATGTTCACTTCCTGTGCGTTCGCTTCACCGGATGCGTACTCATCAACGGCTTGACCGGATGACCGTCGGTTAAAATTCCAGCGACAGTTGTCAATTTCCAGTTGGTGTGCGTGTTCGCTCCAGCCGATCTGGGCATTGTAGAAAGGCAACACAAAATCATCCAGAAAGACATAGCCCTTGTCGCCCGAAAGCAAAGCGGTCTGTTGATTCTCCGTCTGAAACGAACAATAGAAACTGCCGCTGACGTCATCGCCAAATCGTAACTCGGCCGACATCTCGCCGGGCACCTGACCATCGGACGAATCATTGCCGATCGATTGCAGCGTACGTGCCGACACATGCGTTGGCAGTTGATCGTTCATGACCCACAACATGAATCGAATACAATACCAACCCAAATCGCCGAGGGCACCGTGCGGTTCCAAATCGTGATCGGCGCGAATGTTGGATTCTTGAAAAGAATCGTCACCGCAGAAAGAGAAATGTGTATTCATGCGCCGTAGCCGTCCGATCACTTTTTCGTCGTCTAAACGCTTGCGCAACGCGGGCAGACGTGAGCTGTGTTCGAACATCACGCCGTCCATGAACTGAACGCCGGCCGAGGCACATGCATCGATCATTTCTTTCGCGTCCGACGCGTTGGTTGCGATCGGTTTTTCACACAGCACGTGTTTGCCCGCTTCGGCGGCACGGATCACCCATTCTTTGCGGATGCCCGTGGGCAGCGGCAGATAGACGGCGTCGATGTCATCGCGAGCGAGCAGTGCTTCGTAGGATCCGAGCGCCGCGACCGGGTTCGGCTGTGGCACCTCCGCGGAACATTCGTCGATAAACATTTGTGCACGCGATTCGGATCGGCTGGCAACCGCCGTGATCACTCCGTTTCCGCTCAGTCGGATTGCTTTCCAATTCTTACGGGCGATCGCCGCTGTGCTTAAGAATCCCCACCGACAAACCGCATTACTCATCGCTCTTGCTCGTTAAATCTGGTTGAACATCTGGCCGAATCGATTCAAAGGCGAATGTGCCTTCGCCGAAGCGAGCCAGAGGATAACAGATTATAGAATCGGGTTTTAGCGTGACGGCGTTGAGGCAACGGGGTCGAACATGGTAGCCGTCCAGGCCAGGCTTCCCATTCGCATTCGTACTGCGGGAGGACGAATTTCGGTCACTTCGACGCCATAGACCGTGTCGCCGACGGTCAAGGAGTGGGTTTTACCTCTGGCACGCAGGAAAACGCGTGGTTCGCCGACGTCCGCAAAGCCAATCAAGTCGACTTGTGCCGCCGACTTGATCGAGTGATCGCCGCTGGGCTTGTCCGATTCGACGTCACTTGGGAATGTGAACGGGTCGATTCGATCGGGGAAGTTGGCATCAAACGCTTGGTCAGGCGCGGTGACTCGACTTGGTTCGGAATCCGTCGCCGCCGGCTTAGCGGTTTGATTTGAGATGCGGCGGAACGACTCGATGGTCTGCGTCTGGCCGCTGCACCCGCTGAGAAAGATCAGGGCGATCGTCGACACGAGTTCACGGCGGCGTGGCTGGTTCATGATCCTTCTCGGTGCGGTGGACAGTGAACGTTCACGAATGCGACATTCACGAACTTGACTAGACGTCCATGAATTCAACTTGAACGCGGAGGATGTCGGCAACGCCCTTTTGGATCGCATCGAGCGCGTCCGGATCAAAGTGTTTTCCGCGTCCTTCTTCGAGAATTTCAAAGCACTTTTTGCTCGGCAACGCTTTCTTATAGGGACGTTCGGTTGACAGTGCGTCGTAGACATCCGCAACCGCCGTGATCCGTCCTTCTAACGGAATCTGTTCGCCGGCCAGCCCGATCGGATATCCGGTGCCGTCGAATTTCTCGTGGTGCGTCTGCGCAATGTTGGCGGCAAGACGCATCAGTCGACTGCCGTCACGCAGCGTGTCACCGTCAATCGCCAGTTGACTCTGCAGTCCCTCGGATTGATCTACCGCGAACGGTTGGACGATCTGGCAACCGTAGTGAACGTGTTTCTTGATGATCTCGAATTCTTCTGGCAACAGCTTGTCTGGTTTCAGCAGGATCGCATCCGGGATCGCAATTTTCCCGACGTCGTGCAGTTGAGCGGCCAATTCGATATCGTCGGCTGCACTTTTGGGCAGCCCCATGTTGGTTGCAATGATGCCTGCGTAACGCCCCACTCGGATCACATGGTTGCCGGTGTCGTTGTCTCGCATTTCCGCCGCGCGAGCCAAGCAGTAAATGACTTCTCGACGGGATCGGTCGAGAGCGTGTGTGCGTTGGCGAACTTTCTCTTCAAGATTAGCGGCATAGTTGCTGAGTTGGTCTTGGTACTGTTTGCTCAGCAAAGCGTTTCGAACTCGCGGAACCAGTTCCATCGGATCGACTGGTTTGACCAGGAAGTCAGTCGCGCCCAGTTCCAGGCACATCAGCTTGATGTCCGAGTCGCTGTTGGCCGTCAAGATCAAGACGGGCAAATGGCGTGTCGACTTGTTCGAACGGATCATCCGTAAGATTTCAACGCCACTGATTTCCGGCATGTTGATATCCAACAAGACGACGTCAGGCCGTGTTGCCTGGACGATTCCGTAGGCCTGCGCCGAGTCGGTCGTCGTTTCGAAATCGCTGTACCCGGCTTGCTGCAAGAGTTTTTTGGCCACCAGGACGTTGGCGATTTCATCGTCAACGATCATGATCTTACCAAGACGCGGTGCAATCTTGTCAGTCCGTGCTAGTGACGCATTGACGGCACCCGGCAAAGCTTGGGGCCCGAGGACATGCGTTGCCGAGACCGCCGGATTGGCGCTCGGATGACCGGCCGGTTGGATATTTGAAGGGATGGACAAAGGTGAGCCTGTTGCCTGAATCTATCGCAAAAAATGAGTGCATATAAACGTTGGTTCAGGGAACGCACTGCGCCGGACGCGAGCCGTCGCCGACGTTTGATTTCTAATGATTCTTGCTTACTGTATCGGTCGTAACGATTTACGCGTTCGCTGCGAGAACGCGTTCTGGAATGACCATCCGCTCGCGCACAGCAAGGATGTCTCGCATGTGCCTCGCTGCGTCGTCGAAGGATTTGCCGCGTGATGCCAGCAGCAGCGCTTGGCTGGGTTCCATCAATTGCGGGAACCCAACGGTACCACCGGCTCCTTTTAGCCAGTGCGCCCGCTCGGACAAGTTCTGGAAGTCACGTTGCTCAAGTTGCCGACCCATTTCCAACAATTGGTCATCCAGTCTCGCGATAAAGTCGATAACGATTTCGCAAAAGTCAGCGTCGTCGACCGGTAACGTTGTGTGGAAACGACCGTCGTCGACGTTGCTCGCAGTTGCCGTCCCAGCGGCCTTGTTCGACGTTACGGTTTTCGCCACGCTCATCACATCCGTCTCGCCGATCGGGTGCGTCGCGTCCTGCGTTTGGTGCAGTCCGCTTGCCTGATCACGCCCCCAGTCCGCCGGCGAAACGGAATCAGCCGCCGGCGAAACGGAATCAGCCTCAGGCGAAACGGAATCAGCCGTCGTTGCAGGGATTGGCTCGTCAATCGGTTCGTCGGGTGGATCCGTCGCTCGGCCTGGGTAGTCGAGACGGGATTGCAGTTCACGGATGGTCGAGAGAATATGTGCTGCTTGCTCGGCATCGCTGGATTTCGCTGCGTCTTCCAACTGCTTAGCAGGTTGGGTAAAGACACCCAAGCCGACGGTGCCGCCAGCACCTTTAAGCCAGTGAGCCTGGCCTTGCAGCGTCGGAAAGTCCGCTTGCCCAATCGCTTGTTCGATTTCATCGAGTCGTCCGTCGAGCCGGTCGATGAAGTCCGCAACAATTTGTCGGAAGTCTTCGTCGTCCATTGGAAGCGTCGATTGAATCAATTCTGCACCGTGGGTGTCACATGCTGTTTCACTTGTCGGCGTGGACGTTGCCCGTTGATTGACGGGCATCGCCGTGGTGCGCGGTTTCGCATTTGCGTTTGGGTCAACGTCCGCTGGCGTTCCCGTTCCGATGTAATGTGCGGTGCGCTCTAGCAAGGCATCCAGGTTAACCGGTTTGGACAAGAAATCATCACACCCGGCGGCCATGCACTTGTCGCGGTCGCCTTTCATCGCGTTTCCGGTCAGCGCAACGATCGGAGTCTTCACGCCGCATTCACGCAGTTTGCTGGTCGCGGTGTATCCATCCATGACCGGCATTTGCATGTCCATGAATACGAGCGAATAGTCTTGTTCGCTGAGAGCCTTGATTGCTTCCAAGCCGTTTTCGACCGTGGTGACTTTGGCACCGGCACGGGTCAAGACCAAGTCGATTAGCTGGCGGTTGGCGTCTCCGTCGTCCACGACCAAAATGTGCTTCGCCGGAAGGCGTGTCAGGTCAGATTTCGCCGCCGCGTCGGCGCGTCGTTCGGCGTTCTCTCGCACTTCCTCTGGCGTGATCAGGTTGCTGGCTTCGGTTTCCGAGATGGGAATCGTGACGCTGAACGTGCTGCCCACGTTCGGTTCGCTGGCGACTGATAGTTCTCCGCCCATCGCTTCGGCCAGACGCCGACTGATCGAGAGCCCCAGTCCGGTTCCGCCGAATTTTCGAGTGGTTGTTTCGTCGGCTTGCGAGAATGCCTCGAAGATTTTCGATTGTTGTTCCGGCGTCATCCCGATGCCCGAGTCGATCACATCCAGCTTGACCGAGACGCCGTTATGCGTCTCGATCAGACTTGCCGCGACCTTGACTTCACCCTCGCTGGTGAATTTGATCGCGTTGCCAACCAAGTTGGTGATGACTTGGCGCAGTCGGGTCGGGTCGCTTTGGATAATCCGAGGTATCGGCGTCTTGAAATCGTGGACCAAACGCAGGTCGCTTTCTTTCGCACGAACATCTAAGACGTCGATGACGTCCAAGACGATTTCGTCGATGTGCGTCTCGATCGTTTCGACCTGCATGCGACCGGCTTCGATTTTAGACAGGTCAAGGATGTCGTTGATCAGTTCCAGCAAGTGTGCGCCGCTGCGGTGGATCATATTCAGATGGTCGACCGCTTCGTTCGAATCGGTTACCAATCCGCGGCGCAAAACATCGGTGAATCCGAGAACGGCATTCAGCGGCGTGCGGATTTCATGACTCATGTTGGCCAAAAACGCACTCTTGGATTCGCTCGCTTGCTCTGCGGCATCACGAGCCTTGGCCAGTTCGGCTTTGTTTTCTTCTAGGATCGTGATGTCTTCCATCGTCACCATGTAACCCTGGCCCAGGATTGGCGCACAGTTGACGCTAAAGGTCAGTCGGCGTCCGTCGCGATCGAATTGCAGGATTTGCGAATGGACCATTTCGCCGGTTTGCTCGCAGTGCTCCCACGGCAGTAACGATTCCTCGGACGGCAAAATCCAGTTCACCCCGGACGCCTTCGTCCCGACCAAGTTGCCGGATTTGACGTCGATGGCATTCTCGAATTCTTGGTTGGCAAACAGCACGCGGCCGCGGCCGTCGATCAATAGCAGTCCGACCGTTAACGTGTTGAGCGCTCCCTGAACGTGGTCGGGGACCGCACCGTTGGGGTCAAGGCTCTCGAGCGTTTTGCGCAGAAAGAATGAGAACTGAATCAGGCATGCCGGGATCATCAGGATCAATAACCAAGCGGGAGCCCAGTAATTCAATCCCGCGAACCCCGCAGTTGATTCGAATGCGACTTGCAATTCGCCCCATTCTTTGCCATGGCGAAAGACGGGCACTCGCATTTGGTTGATGCTTTGATCGACATCACTGATCCATGCTTCGCCGTGAGGTCCGGCAACGACCAGCGATTCGCCGTCTTGCTGAACCAAACTCATCGATCGAATTTGTTTGTCTCGCGCGACGACGGATTCGAGTGTGACTTGCACACTGCTGACGTTTCCCGAGGACGCCATGGCGGTGCTGCTGATCGCGATCGCTTCGCACATTTTCGCTCGGCCGCGCAGGATCTCTCGCTGTTCGTTCGGGAAAAATCCCAGCCCGCTGGCGAGTAACAATGTACCGGTCATCATCCCGACGAGTCCAAACGAGATGCGGAGCCGAATCGGGATGCGGTCGTATAGTCTGCGAATATTCATCGTGTCCGAGTAGCCCGTGCGTGAATAACGAGTCGTCGCTGGTTATTCGGTGAAGGTGTTTGTGGTAGGGTCGATTTGTTGGGTTAGACGTCCAGTTCTTTGCTTTGGCGATCCATCATTTCTTGCAGCGTCTCGCCTCCGCCGACGGCCGAGTGGCCGCCCATGATTAGCAGCGGGTCGACGGCACGGTACAGCGGCATCTGGGCCATCAAACCCGAAACCAAGAACCCGCTTCGAAGCGCCCACGCGACGACACCGACCGTGAATCCAGAAGCCGCGGCGCCCGTGGAACCGATCATGATCAAGTCGCCCTGGATCTGTGATTCGACGAAATTCTTTTGCTGGTCAAGTTGGTCCCACATCTTTCCGGGACGCGTCATCAATACGTAATCCGCTTGCAGCGAAGCTTGAAGCTGTTGACGGAATCGGGCCACTTCCGCGCTTTCGGACGACGAATCATCGAACGCGTACGAGGTGCCTTCGATCGAATTCTGTGACGAGGATGACTGCGACGCGACATCCAAGAACGCCGCGATGTCTCGACTGACCGTTTTCGCTTCGATTTCGGCAACCGCAGCGGCTCCGGTCAGCGGAACTACGGTTGTCCCGCCTGTTTTTGTCTCGCCACCAGATCCTGGGGTTCGGTTGGTTGGCCCGACCGCGGTTGTATCGGTGGTTTCACTGTCCGAACTGTCGTCGTCGGATTCTGATTCCTCCGGCGTGCCGTCGTCGTCGGTCGAACCTGTGTCATCCAAACCATCACCGCCGGTGGTGGGTGGCGGCGATGAGGGAATCACGATGGGCGCGATCGGGGCGGAATCAACGGTGATCGTGAACGATTCGGTATAGCTCAATCCCGTTCCGGCATTGTCGGTGACGGTGATAAGTATGTCGACGCTCGGCTCGACATCTCTGTCAAGACTCTCGGTGAGTTTTAACTTCAGCTGGTTACCGATGATTTCAAAACGAGTATCGTCGACGCTCCAGGCGTGGGTATCCAAGGCGTCTGGGTCGACAACACCGACCGTTCCAATAATCGTTCCGCTGGAACCTTCCCGCACGTTGCTGTTGCTCAGCGTGATGTCGGTGGGAGCATTGTTGATGTCGTCGACCGTGATGCTGAATGTTTCGTTGTAGGCCAGTCCGCTTCCCGCCTGGTCGGTTACCGTAATCGTCAGGCTGACTGTCGGTTCGGTTCCTCGGTCCAGCGATTGACCGGCTTTCAGTTTCAGCTGTCCACCGACGATTTCGAATCGCACATCGTCGACGCTCCAGGTATGCGTATCACCGCTGTCCGGATCGACCACGCCGACGGTTCCCACCACAGCGCCATCAGTATTCTCGTTCACGTTGCTGTTGCTCAGTGTGATGTCGGTGGGCACTTCATTGACGTTGTCGACCGTGACGGTGAAGGCTTCGTTGTAGGCCAGTCCGCTTCCGGCTTGATCAGTGGCGGTGATGGTCAGGCTGACGGTCGGTTCGGTTTCTCGATCGAGTGTTTGACCGGCTTTCAGTTTCAGCTGTCCACCGACGATTTCGAATCGCACATCGTCGACGCTCCAGGTATGCGTATCACCGCTGTCCGGATCGACCACGCCGACGGTTCCGACCACAGCACCGTCCGCGTTTTCGTTGACGTTGCTGTTGCTTAGTGTGATATCGGTGGGGACTTCATTGACATTGTCGACCGTGACGGTGAAGGCTTCGTTGTAGGCCAGTCCGCTTCCGGCTTGATCAGTGGCGGTGATGGTCAGGCTGACGGTCGGTTCGGTTTCTCGGTCGAGTGTTTGACCGGCTTTCAGTTTCAGCTGTCCGCCGACGATTTCGAAGCGGACGTCGTCGACGCTCCAGGTATGCGTGTCACCGCTGTCTGGATCGACCACGCCGACGGTTCCGACCACAGCGCCATCAGCATTTTCGTTGACGTTGCTGTTGCTCAGTGTGATATCGGTGGGGACTTCATTGACATTGTCGACCGTGACGGTGAAGGCTTCGTTGTAGGCCAGTCCGCTTCCGGCTTGAT
>CAXBGS010000011.1:0-238597 GCA_963975425.1 uncultured Pirellulaceae bacterium | reverse complement strand
ACAAAATCTAAGCGATGTTGCTAGCTGACACAATCTTTCTTACAGGCCCCTTACTTTCCCCGTTCGTTATTTACACGTGTTACTTCTTTGGCTTTGACGTGAATGTGCCATCGGGTGTGACCATCTTATTCGGTGTCTTGCCGATGCTCTCCATGATTACCCAAATCGCTTTGGGGCTCAGCCGAACTCCCTTTTCGGGGACTAGCGTCACAGACTTTTTCTCGATGCTGCATTCCAGCTTGGCAATGCCTTTGACATCGTCAAAACGGGTCGTGATTTTTTTCACGCAGCCACCACACATCTCGCCGACCGTCATCACGGTGTTCCGATTCTGTGTTTCTGCCGCTGGTGCGGGCGAACAAAACAATGCAGCAGTCGACAAGGCAACACAGGTGGGGAATGCAGTAGTCCGATTCTTCATATTCAACATTCATGAACTCCTTTTTGGGTAATAGAAAACCAGTCTCACAATCGTCGATATTTCACGATCGTCGAAAAATAACACGCATTCATTCAATCGATTCCTGTCGGCACGCGAGATAGCGAATGCTTCATCGAGGCGCGCAGTGCGTGCCGTTATTGGACAGGCGTTTAAATCCGCGCAAGAAGCAAACGGATTGCACGAGCCGGCTAGCACCCGATGCTGCGAAAGCTATAGGCGACAATTCGGATCTAGTGATCGCGGGATAGCGATCCGCAGAAAATGTTGTCTAAATCAACCAAGATTGATGCGCAATCAGCGCATCGCGACCGTATAGAGAGCACGGCGGTGATTTGCCAGCACTTCGAGAACGCTGGACAGTTGTTCTGAGAACGTCACCGTTGACCAAAACTGACCAGTCCACAAAGCAGACTAACTGGGGAACATGGTCTGGGATTTCAGGACCAGCCTGAATGGTAGCCCCTTCGCAGATGCAGTTGGGACACGAACAATCCTCACTCGGCGCATCTGCTGGAATTTCGGTTTTGCCTGAATTCCCAGAGTCGTGACAGCAAGGGCATGCGGTCACTGCGCGATCCACGTCCAGCGCCACACCTGTTTGGCAGGAATAGCAACGTAGTGGACACACCAACAAACTGGTGGCCAGCAGGATTGCAAGAATAAATCGTCCCATAGATGAACTTTACTTCTGCAAACGCAAAGGGGCAAGTGCATTCTGGCTTTGGATAAGGTCAACATGCCCGAGGTCTTCTTTCGATATCCTCGTTGCGGCCGCTGCGGCCGGTATCCCTCGCGACGTGAAACGATCAAGCAAAGGGGGCGGCTGCTGTACTGTTGGAGTCAGACCCACAAGTCACGGTCGAGGCTGCGATACCCGATGGCTTCGGCTAAGTGTTCTTGGCCGATATCGCTGGCATCGGCGACGTCAGCGATGGTTCTGGCGACTCGCAATATCTTGTCGTGGGCACGGGCAGAAAGGCCCATTTCCTCGACGCTGTGACGAAGCATCGCTTGGCAAGTTTTGTCCAGCTCGCAATGCTCACGGACTTGCCGGCTGCTCATTTGCGCGTTGTATCGAACGGGACCCGTCGGGAAACGTTCTTGTTGTTTTTCGCGGGCCCGGATCACGTCGACTCGCATTGTTTCGCTTGAGGTTCCCGCCGTTGTCGTTGCGGAAAGTTCTTCAAACGGAACCGCAGGCACTTCGATATGGATATCGATGCGATCCATCAAAGGTCCTGAAATTCGGGACATGTACTTTTCGACTTGTGGCGGTGTGCAGTTACAACTGCGTCGTGGATCGGACCGATACCCACAGGGACAAGGATTCGCGGCCGCGATTAGCATGAAATCTGCAGGAAACGTTGTCGAGCGAAGGGCGCGTGAGATGGTCACGACGGCGTCCTCGAGCGGTTGTCGCATGACTTCAAGCGTTTTTCGATTGAACTCGGGCAATTCGTCTAAGAAGAGGATTCCGTTGTGCGCTTTGCTGATTTCGCCTGGTGATGGAGGGCTTCCGCCGCCAACGAGTCCCGCGTCGCTGATGGTGTGATGAGGACTTCGAAACGGTCTGCGTGCCAACAACGGCTGTCCGGCCGGAAGCTGCCCGAGTGCGCTATAAATGCGAGTCGTTTCGATCGACTCTGGTGCACTTAGTTGTGGCAACACGCTGGGCATGCGTTTGGCAAGCATCGTTTTGCCGCTGCCGGGCGGACCGATCATGATCAAATTGTGGCGGCCCGCGGCGGCGAGGGTCATGGCTCGCTTTGCCGATTCTTGTCCTCGAACATCACCAAAGTCGACGTCATAACTGCTGTATTGTTCGAACAGTTCTTGCAGCCGAGTGGGGGCGGGGTCGATCTCGATTTGCCCGGCAAAAAAACCGACGGCTTGTGCCAGACTTTCGACCGGAATGACTTCAAGGCCTTCCACGACGGCGGCTTCGCCAGCGCTTTCGGCGGGAACCACCAAGCCTCGCAGGTTCTTATCTTTAGCGGCTTCGATCGCGATCGAGAGTGCGCCTTTGGCCGGCCGCGTGATTCCCTCCAGCGCCAATTCGCCGACCACGGCATAGTCGTCCAGGCGATCGGCTGCGAGTTGACCGCTGCCCGCCAGCACACCGAGCGCCACCGGCAGATCAAAGGACGGCGCTTGCTTGGGCAAATCACCTGGCGCCAAATTGATGACGACTCGATCCTGCGGACGAACGAAACCACTGTTGACGATCGCTCGCTCGACGCGATGCGTGGATTCTTTCACGGCGGCTTCGGGCAGCCCGACCAAGATCGTTTTGGGCATCGCCGCCGGCGACAAGTCGACTTCGACATCGACCGGCATCGCTTCGATCCCGACAAGGGTGAATGTTTTCAGACGTGCCAGCATGATGCCCAACCATGAATGGGTAGCGTTTGTCCAGGCCTAGATGGTGACGGTCTGACCCTGGCTCAGCAAGGGGCCGATCGGCCCTGAGACTTTCACGCCATTTCCAGCTATTCGCGCAGCTGCAGTGTCGCTTGACGTACGCAGAAAGCGTCATCACCCGAGAAGACGAGAAATAACGTTTTGCCGTCTGCGCTGATCCACTTGGCCGGAAAGTCCGCGTGTTCTCCCGGCCCGATATCCCATTGGTCGGTTTGATAGGCGACCGTCCAAGGACCCCAGGGTTCGGGGGCATCCAGGATTGCGAATCCGCCTTGGAATCGAGTGTCACCTCGGTCGTTAGAACCGATCGGCGCAGGCGTTTGTATCCACCAAAGATATCGACCGAGTCCGGCGTTATAGGTCATCGCGGAACGCAAGGCTGCATCTTTGCGGACTAACATCACACCTCGTTGTTCAATGTTGCGAGTCCAAACCGGTTCTCCGTCGTGGTCAAGTCGATCAAAGAATTCCCAAGCGTCGCGGTCGACCAATCGATTTTTGTCCGCACGCATCAAGACGAAACCGTCGGCGGGCTGGTCGGCACGCGGCCCGTCGTGTGAATACGCGTAGACGTAGTTGTCGCGAGCACCGTCGTAGTCTTTGCCAAAGTTAACGAAGCCGATGAGTCCGAAGGGTGCAAATTTCCAGTCGGCGTGCGTCCACGTCTTTGCATGGTCGGTTGACCAAGCCAATTGCGATTGTCCGCCTTTTCGGTCGGCGTGTCCGATCCACAAGAACAGAGTGCCATCGATCGACAGAATTCCCCACGCCTTCTTGCCGGCACGGCCATCACCCAGTTCTTCATCGTCCGAACGAATGTTTTCACCCTGCCAATCATTTGCGTCGCCGATAATGCGGGCATACCCCATGCTTAGCTTTTGTTTTACTTTCGGTTGAAATCCCCAGCCGTCACCATAGGTCGTGTACAGTTTGTCATCGTCGGCCCAGGTGATTGGCCAGTTGTCACCGCCACGTCCGTCGCGCCGAACCGAATCGGCTGGCGCCCAAATCACGTTTTCAATGACGTCGCTGGGAGCCAGGTCTTCGGCACCGATCTTTGAATCATGAAACGCGAAAACCGCGACGACCAAAACCAGCAATTCAAGAACTTGGGGACGCAAGGACTGGGGGCACATGACAGGGATTCCGTGATGGACTCGGCTAGCGATTTTATGTCAAGCGTGATGACGACACTCGGGCGATCAAGTTTCAGATCGTCATCGAATTTCAGAGTATTGTAGCGGTCACACTTGCGGGCGGTGTTGGTTCGTATCCCATTGTTTCAGGAGCGTTCGTCGATGGTTCAGATTAGGTGTGCCAGAATTCCGCGAAGTTCGGCAATCTTGTTTTCGGTCTTTTGTTGTGCGGCAGTGCACGCGCAGCAATGGTCCAAGCATACCGTCGTTGAGAACTCTACTACGATGATCAACTCGGCTATGGCCGATGACTATGACGGCGATGGGCAGATGGATGTGATCACGTCGTACGAAGGGCGCGTCGTCTTGCTGCGCGGACCCGCCTGGGTACCACACACCGTTCATGTCTTTGACGCATCGAATTCAAGAACAAAGCCGCGCACCAGTTGTATCCATAGTTGCTTGATGGATGTCGATGGCGATGGCGACCAGGATTTTTGCGGATCGAACAACACCGTGTTTTGGCTGGAATGTCCGAGCGATCCATTCGCTGAACCATGGCAGTATCGAACCGTCGACGACGAAATACTCGGTACACATTGTTTGATTACCGGAGATGTGAATCGCGACGGCAAAGTCGACCTGATAGCGAACTCTGGGCGTTCATCCGGCGCGACGACGATTCCTGATTCTCTGATTTGGCTAGAAGTGCCGAACGATTTCAAAGACGCAGATCACTGGACGCGACACGTCTTTGCGGATCGAGACGCGCCGGGCGGTTCGCACTATACCGGTTTCGGTGACGTCAATGACGATGGCCGCTCCGATATCAGTTGTGCCGCGAAAGGCGGCGAAGGTTTCGAGGGCGGCCAGTGGTTTGCTTGGTGGCAACAACCGGTCGATCCGACCCAGCGGTGGACGAAACATTTGCTGGCAGATCATCAACCTGGTGCCACGAATATTCATCCCATCGATGTGAATCACGATGGCCACGTCGACTTTGTCGCGACGCGCGGCCATGGTCGTGGCGTATTGTGGTTCAAGGGTCCAACGTTCGAGCTAATCGAGATCGATCCGCAAATTGAAAAACCGCATTGCCTATCAACCGTTGATCTGGACGGTGACGGCGATATTGACATCGCAACGTGTGGTTATGAGGCGACCGGTACGGCAGCATGGTACGAGAACAATGGTGCCGCCAGTTTCACCAAACACACCATTGGAAACGACCAGGGGGCGTATGACATTCGCGCTGTCGATATGGACTTTGATGGCGACCTGGATTTGTTGATCGCAGGTCATTTCAGTCAAAATCTGGTCTGGTACGAAAATCCGACGCGTTCGTCGGACTAACGGATGCTGCGAAGCGCCGACCGCAAGATACTTTGAATCGGCGAAACCGGGATTCGAACCGATGGGCGACCTTGGACAGGGCGACGCGTTTGTTGCTGATACGTCGGCTGGTGTTGGGGATGCATCCATGGATGACCACCATGCTCAGCATGACCGTGGCCATTGCCAGCGAAATGATGTTGGCCGCGTCCGTCCAATGCGTAGCCAAATAATTCAATTTCCATCTGGCGAACAAGCGGAAAAGCATGTTGCGCAAGAATTTGCCGCATGTGATTCATCGCGTAGTAGTCTTGCGTTCGTGCCCCATCAAAACCTTGATGTTGCAGTTCGCCATAAAGGGATGTCAACAGTTGTTTAACTTGCCGCAAATCTTCGCTGACGTGAGCGGTCAGGCTCATGGACTGGCGTCCCGATTCGACCGCGTGATGCAGGATCTGGTGCATGTGGCTTTGCAGTCGATCCACATTGTCGACATGTCGTTCGATCGATTCGGAGTGTTCGTAATCCTGTGACAGTTTGTGTGCGTCCTCGTGCAAGTGTCGAGCGATACTGGCGAGCTGATCCGAGTAGTGATCAAGGTTGACCACATCGGGCACGTGTACGTCTTGATGCCAGTATCCATGGTCTAGCCGTTGCGAATGACTGGAGTGCAGATGGTCATCGAAACCCTGTGCGCTAAGGTTAGGTGAACCAAAAGCGAACAGGGCAACCAGCGTGACCATGACGGGCAAGGCAGAAGGCAAGGATCGGCGGCACATGAGGCTCTCCAAGGTATTTCGTGGCGTGGTTTGGCGCGTAGATTTCGCAGTGCAGGATTTAGGTGGGGCGGAGATCGATTTAGCGACCCAAGAGACTCAGGCGTAATTGCCGCCAAATTTCCTGAAACCAAAATCAAGAAATATCCGGGCGGAACCGAAAACGCCTCGGGATCCCGACCGGCGTGTCACAATTTCACAACAAGAGCGTGCCGTTTCGACGACCCAGGTGGGGCATCCGAACCGCCGAAGGCCGGTGCCAGAGACGTTACCGGTGCCCTTGCGAAAAACCGGCAAGAGTGGCAGACGTGGCTGAGCGCGGGACCATCGAGACGAGCGCCGGGGGCGACCGACGTGAACGGGTGTGCCACTATTTGCGTTTGGCTCGGCGGGCGACTAGTTTCGCGGTGGTCCAATGCAGATCTGCGGTTCACGTTTTTGGCCGTCGGATCGCTGGTGACTGGGCCAAGTCGGTCTAAATTAGATGGCTCGGTCCGGCCTTTCGGATTACGGGCAATCACTCATCAAATCGTCCTCCAAGCCGCACGTAACGTCCTATGGTCTATCGGTTTTGTTTCGCCGTCGTGTTGGTCATGGTTCTGCCCCGTGCCTCGCGTGCAGAGGTCGTGTCGGATTGGAACGCGATCGCCTGTGATGCGCTCGCTGCGAACACCCAGTTGCAAAATCCTGGAATGGCATCGCGCGCAATGGCGATGATGAATCTGGCGATCTATGACAGTCTGGCAATGACACGCACCGACGGTGCGACCTTCTATCGCTATAGCGGTGCGCAGCGCACACCGACGGCATCCGGGGTGGCCGCCGCCGCGACCGCCGCACACGCCGTCTTGGCCGCGACTTATCCCGACCAAAAAGCTTCGCTCGATGCAAAGCTTGCGGATAACTTGTCCGCCATCACCTCGGGTTCAGCAAAACAGGCGGGCGTGACACTGGGACAGCAGATCGGAGAATCGATCGTTCAGTATCGTGCCAACGATGGCTACAATTCGATGGTTCAGTATTTCCCCACCGACGAACCCGGGCATTGGCAACCTGACCCATTGAATCCGACGCAAGAGGCGTGGGGGCCATCATGGGGAAACGTCACACCGTTTCGGATTCAATCGGTCGATTCGTTCATGCCGCCACCGCCGCCGGCGTTGACCAGTCAGCAGTACGCCGATGCTTTTAACGAGGTGAAAGCACTTGGTGCGATCGACAGTACCGTACGTACGCAAGAGCAAACGGATATCGGAAACTTCTGGGCTTATGACCGTTTGGGCATGGGGACTCCGATGCGACTTTACAACCAGGCGCTACAAAACATTGCGGCACAACAAGGCAACACGACCGAAGAAAACGCAGAGATGTTTGCAAAGGCCGCGGTGGCCATGGCTGATGCCGGAATTGTCGCGTGGAATGCAAAATTTGAATACGATCTTTGGCGTCCTGTCACCGGTATCCGCGAAGCCGATACCGATGGCAATCCACTGACCGAGGCCGATCCCGACTGGGTGCCTCTTGGTGCGCCCGAACCACTGGGACAAAATTTCACACCTCCTTTTCCCACTTACACCTCCGGTCACGCGACATTTGGCGGCGCATTGTTCGCGTCGATTGAAGATTTTTATGGGACCGACGAAATCGGCTTTGAACTTAGCAGCGAAGAGCTTGGCGGAATGGTACGCAGCTTTGATCGACTGTCCGATGCGATGGCAGAGAACGGTCGCAGCCGTGTGTACCTGGGAATTCACTGGAGCTACGACGACTTGGTTGCACAAACCACAGGCAAGGACGTCGCACGCTACATCAGCAGCCAACCTTTTATCTCGATCGCCGCCGTACCGGAGCCCTCGTCGGTCGTCTTCTTGGCCGGACTTTCGCTATGTGGCCTGCGAGTCAGGCGTAAACGTGTGCGCCTAGTTTAGGCGTCGCGACTGTTCGTGGATTATACGATTCGATGCGAATCAGGGTGGGTGCTGCGATGTCGAGTCATGTGCGAGTCATAACACTCTTTGCTTGCGGAGTTGTGTTCGCTGTCTTAAACGCATCGGCAAAGCCAATGAAGGTATTCGTATTGGCGGGCCAATCGAATATGCAGGGACACGCGAAAGTCGAAACGTTCGACTACTTGGCTGATGACCCAGCGACGGCTCCGATGCTGTCCAAGATGCGCACCTCCCATGGCGAGCCACGTGTGCTGGACAAAGTTTGGA
The DNA here is from genome assembly GCA_963975425.1 of uncultured Pirellulaceae bacterium. GTDB lineage: Bacteria > Planctomycetota > Planctomycetia > Pirellulales > Pirellulaceae > CAXBGS01. Next base: position 230,274 of record CAXBGS010000011.1, on the reverse strand, counting down.
TTTCTTACCTGACCGGAATTGCCGACAGCAACGGAGAATGCTTTGGTCAATTGACAGCCGGATACGGCGCTCGGCGTGACCCGAAAGTGGACGGTGGAAAGATCGGACCGGAGTTTACCTTTGGGATCACGATGGACGAAGCTTTCGACGAACCCGTGTTGATCATCAAGACCGCGTGGGGTGGGAAGTCGCTGTTTTATGACTTTCGTCCACCCAGCGCGGGCCCTTATCAGCCAACGGCACGCGATCGAGAGAAAGGCAAGAATTCGCCAGAGACGGCCGGTCACAACTACCGATTGATGACCGAGCATGTTCACCACGTGCTTGGCGATATCCAGCGAGTCTGTCCCGAATACGACCCTGCGGACGGATACGAACTCGCTGGTTTTGTTTGGTTTCAGGGCTTCAATGATATGGTCAACCGAGATGCCTATCCCGAATCGTCAAACGGAAATCGTTTCGATCGCTACAGTGAGCTTTTGGGGCATCTGATTCGTGATGTTCGTACCGAATTTGGCTCGCCTGATCTGCCGTTCGTGATTGGAGTGATGGGCGTTGGCGGCAGTCGACCCAGCGAAAGCAACGAACTGTTTCGTCAAGCGATGGCCGCTCCGGCATCGTTGCCCGAATTTCGCCGCAATGTCGTCGCGGTGCAAACCGGGCCGTACTGGGACGAGCCGCTCTCGCGAATCACCGACAAGTACGAAAAGGTCCGACAGATGCGGCGATGGCTCAAGACCGAGCACAAGGATCACGCCAACCGAAACGGCGAGATGACGGTCGAGCAACAGCAAGATTTTGTTGCCAAATATGAGGCGAACCTGATCTCTGCAGACGAAGCCGACATGTATCGCCGAGGTGCTTCCAACGCGGGATACCATTACCTGGGGTGCGCTAAGACGTTTGCGCGCATCGGCGATGCGTTTGCTCAAGCCATTCTTCACATACGTGCGCATTAGTTATTTGCTAAACTAACTTATGCGATGTCCCACGCGGGGCCGACTTGTTCGGTCGTTCTTATCGGTGAATCCGTGGCCGATGCGTTGCGCCCTCCTTCCTATTTCTCTCCCTTACGAATAGCTGCACCATGAATCGAATTTTGTGCTTGGTATTACTGAACGTCATCGCCTTGCCATTGGCGGTGAACGCCGAGTCGTTATCCGGATCGAAGCCGAACGTGATTCTGATGATGACCGATGATCAAGGCTACGGTCCGGTCGGACGGCACGGGCATCCTTGGATTAAAACGCCAAACTTAGATCGCATGTATGACACCAGCATGCGATTTGATCGCATGTTGGTCGCGCCGACTTGCTCACCGACACGTTCTGCGCTGATGTCGGGTCGTCATCCGATGCGTAACGGGATCACGCATACGATTCTCGAGCGTGAAAGAATGGCGCTGAGCACCGTGACGCTGCCGCAAGTTTTAAAAGAGGCGGGTTATACGACGGGTATTTTTGGCAAGTGGCACCTCGGTGACGAAGACGAGTATCAGCCGCGGAACCGTGGGTTTGACGAAGAGTTTATTCACGGCGCGGGGGGGATCGGCCAATCCTACGCGTGCAGTTGTGCAGACGCGCCGGGCAACGAGTATTTCAATCCCGCGATTCGCCATAACGGTACGTTTGTCAAAACGAACGGCTACTGCACCAACTTGTTTTTCGACGCCGCACTTGGATGGATCAAGAAGGTCAAAGACAGCGAAGAGCCTTTCTTTGCCTACGTGGTCACCAATGCACCTCACGGTCCTTTTATCGCCCCACCATCGAACACCAAACGTTTTACGGACCTAGGGTTCGAGGAAAAGACAGCCGGTTTTTACGGCATGATTGAAAACATTGACGAGAATTTTGGCAAGCTGTTGGACAAGTGCGAGCAGTGGGACTTGCTTGATAACACGGTCATTATTTTCATGAGCGACAACGGTATGACTGGTGGCGGCAGCGGGCGCCCCGGCCGACCGCTGGGGAAAATGGCGGATGGTACAGAGATGTTCTTGTACAACGCGAATATGAAAGGTCAAAAAGGATCGACCGACGAAGGCGGCGTACGGGTGCCATTCTTTGTGCGTTGGGACGGTCACATCAAAGCCGGACAAGACGTCGACCGCATCACAGCACACATTGACGTCTTTCCCACGATTGCCGCGCTCGCCGATGCGAGGTTGCCCGAGGGTCAGGTCGAAGGCCGCAGCCTGTTGCCGCTGATCGAAAATCCTAAATCTGATTGGAGTGATCGTTACTTGTTCACTCACAAAGGGCGTTGGAAGACAGGGGAGGACCCGAACAAATATCAGTGGAAGGGTTTCGCCGTTCGCAATCAGCAGTATCGGTTCGTCGATAATTCGGCCTTGTACGATATGCAGGCCGACCCGGGACAAACCAACAACATTATTGACGACAATCCCGAGATCGTGAAAACCATGCGAGCCGAGTATGACGCTTGGTGGAAAGCGACCGTGCCGTTGATGGTCAACGAAGACGCGCCGATGTCGCCGACACAACCGTATACGGAAGCCTATAACAAGCAAAAAGCAGAGCAGGGCATCCCGCCTTGGAATCCACCCGCCCTGTAGATCGGCACGTCACTTGATACCGGTGGCGACGGTTTTGTTAAAACAGTTGCGACTGCGTTGCGGTTTCTTCGTCGTCTGTGTCGTCGATGTTTCCGAAGACGACATCGACGGCGGCGGCAAATGAGTTTGCCGGCTGTTCTCCTTCGCCAAAGGAAACGCGACTGAGCGATAGTGCGTTGATGATTCGCAATGCATCCAGCGGCGTGATTCGTTCGTCACCGGTAACGTCGTAAAAGTTGTCGGTCATCGCTTCGTCGCGTGGACCGAGATTCGAATCGTTGGTGCCGACCCGGCGCGACAGTTCGTTAATGACGCGCAGGGCATCGATCGCACCAATTTTTCCGTCGTTGCTGACGTCCAATCGGTTCGGTCGGTTTTGCCATGGGCTGCCGCCGGATGCCAGGATTTCTTGATCCGTCTGGGTCTGCGTTGGCGTCGATAGGCCTTCCAGATTGCCATCGCTGCCGGTAATGCGTACCACAACGAATCGAGGTGACTGGGTCGCTGCGCCGGCCAGCGTGATCGTTTTGCCCAGTTCGCGCGAGTCACTCTCGGTGAACGTGTCCGTTCCGATGCGGCGGATTAAAGTTCCGTCAGCGGTTGCCGCGTAAAATTCGATCGACAAGGGGAAAGACGTACCCGTGTCGGTGGCGACGTCATAGGCGACCACAAGATCATCACCGCGACGAACGGCCGTGTCGGCAGATTTCAGTGGAAAGCGAATCGCGTTGGTGGCGATGCGTGTGGTCGCGGCATCGACCGGGTCCGTTTCCGAGACGTTTCCAGCAAAATCGCGGGCCTGGACCGTGAAGGTGTAGTCGCGACCAGGCGTGCCGACAAACGTGGCCGAGTCGAATTCGACATTCGATTGCCAAGCCGCCGCGGGGCCGCCGTCGACCGCAACAAAGACGGTGTAGTCACGAATCCCACTGCCGTCGACATCGTCATCGCCGGCCCAGCGGACTTCGAAATCGGTTCTCGGCGTGGTTGCTGGCAGGGCATCAATCGAGGCGACCGGGTGGACCGCATCGATGGTATTAAAGATTCGCGGCGTGTCGATCGGTTCGTTGTCGTCAAAGATAATGGTGGCTTCCGCGTCGATGCGATCACCAGAGGCAATATCCCGGTTCGGACGGATGCGATAGGAAACGAATCCTTCGCCATTTTGTTCTTCGTCGTTTGGCGGCAGGAAACCGGCAGCGGCATCAGCCGGCGGCAATCCGGTTAGCGGATCGATCGTTTGGAATACCCAAGTCAGCAGCCCCGTGATCGTGTCGACGGTCGCGAAGATGTCCAGCGCCGTGCCGTCATCGAGCAATTGTCGGCTTTGAAAAAACGGTTGGTTACCTGGAAGCTCGGTCACGGTGTTGGAGTAACCGAAATCGTCGACGCGGAATGTCCGAGGATCCAGATCGTCGTCCAACTGCTGGGTAATCGTGACCCGTTGAGCCGCCGCAGTCGCCTCGGCGATATTTTCGAAACGGATGGTGTAGACCAAATCACTGTCGACGCCGATCCAATTCGGTTCGCCAAATCCTTCCGGACCGATAATGTCGTTGGGGTCACTGGATGCGACCAGTTGAGGTTGGTAGGTATCGTCCGCATTATCGTCCGGTTGATCCCCCGAACCATTGTCGGGATTTTCATCGCCCGGTGATGGTCCGTCACCACCTCCACCTCCGCCGCCGCTTCCACCGTTGCCATCGGGGTCACACTGCTCGGGATCGGATGCGCACTCGTTGTACGCTTCAATTTTATCGTTCGCGATATCAACTCGGTCCAAATACATCTGCTTGAAATTCGCCAGTTGCTCCTCGATGCTTGCAAGCAGATTCAGTGAGTTGCGCGTTTCGGTGAACTGGACTGCGTTAAGGAATGTTGCGATGGCCGAGGCCGCACTGACGACGTTGGTCGCACCTACTTGTCCGTTCGATCCATTCAGCGACGCCTCCATAATGACCGAAGCCAGACTATTTAAGCTTTGCGAGAGATTGCCGAAAAAATCACTCGCCGTGTTTGCCGAAGTCGCGGCCGCTGCGGCATCAGGTGAATTCACGACCGCGAGTATGATGTTCTTGAACGCCAGGACGGATTGGCCCACTTGAACAAGTTCGTAAGTAATCGTCAGTGCACTCGACGATGCGGCACTGGTTCCGATGGCGCCCCCGGCCGATGTAACGGCCGTGCCCCCGGCACCGATGGCGGCGGTGCCTGCGGCCGCAGCAACGACACCTTCGATCGCAACGATGAAAGCTGCGACGGCGCCCAGTACCACGGCCGTTTCGAGTCCGACGATCCCCAGGACAATGCCGCGTTGGTAATTCACGTCGCCGTCAAGTTCTTCCGCCGCATCGCGGATGACTCTCATCAAGTTGACCGACTGCAGCGCGCCGACAAGCTCGGACGAGCAACCGAGACAGTCTTCGACGTCACTTAAATCGAGTATCGTTGGTTCATCATCCAGCGGGGCAAAATCGCCGTCGCCGAACAGATAATTTGCAATGCCGAACTGGATCTCGGTAAAGATCGTTCCAATTCCTTCAGCCTGACTCTGTTCGCCTTCGCTGGTTGGCGGCAGGTCCGGGATGGCAAGTGATCCGACACCCTGAATCGTTCCGACCGACATCAGTGTCACATCACCGATGGAATCCGCCGTCGTGTCGATTCCCGTCAACCACTGTCCTGCGTAGCCCTCGCTGATGATGCGAAGCTGTTGGTCCGCTGCGTCGGTACCCGACAATGAAAACGTTCCGTCCACGTCGACCGTTGCGAAATCGACGGTCATTCCGTCAGCGTTTACCAGTTCGACTTGCCCGCGGCCGATTGGGTTGCTGTCGCCATCGACGATACGACCGACCGTCGATTCCACCGACGCCGTCATCGTGACATCGCTGGAAAAATCGTCGTTGATTTCTACGGTTTCCTCGATCTGACTTTGGAATCCATCGGCGATGACGACGGTGGTATATATTCCCGGAAAAACGCCCGTGATCAGCACGTTTCCATCCGCGTTGGCGATGCCTGTGTATCGAAGCTGTGGGCCGTCGTAGATCAGCAGCCTCGCGCCCGGCACCGGGGCGCCGGTCTCATCGGTGATCACCGTCGAGACCGTGAATCGTTCAACGAATGCCGTCGTGATTTCCGCCACGGCACCGCCGCTGACGATGACGGAGGCTCGTGCACCGCGGCCGTCCCGGTGAATTAATTTAAGTTCGTATTCACCGTCGACCAGCCCGTTGAACAGCACCACGCCGCTGGGGCCGACGAATGCGGAACCGGCCGGAACAAGCGTATCGCCGATAACTCGGTTCAGGCTGGCCAATTCGCTGACCGAATCGCCGGTCGCATTGGTGACCGAGACACGGACGGCTCCTGATCCGGCTTCGAAATCATGAACCGTGGTCGCGTCGTCGGCTACGGCAACGTTCTGAGCAATGTCGAACGACGCACCCTCGTAGGACGCTACCACGTCGAATGATCCGCCGCTGTTGAGTAAGAAAGCGTACTGGCCCTCGTCATTGGTTCTGCCTGCGATCACAAATTGATCGTCGTGTCGCAGCTGCACGACCGCGCCGACCAGCGGTGATCCGGATGAATCGCGAACAATGCCGGTGATTCGCGTCGTTCCGATACGCATCAGGTCGGCAGTGGCGATGGTGCCATCGGCGTCAGCCAATTCAACCGATGTCGCTGGGCTGCCGGGCAACGCGACACGGTATTGTCCGGCCGGAAGCTGATCGAATCGATAGATACCGCTGTCGTCGGAGAACGCAACCAAGTCTTTGCCGTCGCCTCCTGTCAGCAATACGGCGACCTCGGTCAACGGCGTGCCGCTTTCGTCTCGGACGACACCGGTAACGGACGATCCAGGTAATATCTCCAGTGCAGCGTTCGCGAGCGATTGTCCCGCCGCCAAGCTGACGTCAATACGGGTGCTGTATCGATCGACCAAGTTAATCACCTGGATCGTATAGTTTCCCGCCGCCAGACCGTCGATCGAGTACGTTCCGTCGTCCAAAATGAATCCGGTCGCGATCAAGTCGCCGGTTTGAAATGCGCCTACGCTGACCGATGAAAAATCAAAGCCGCTGATTGCCGTCTCGACCGTGCCCGCGACCGATGCCGAGTTTGCCAAAGTCACATTGCCGATATCAACTGTTTCACCAGCGCCGATCGACACCGTGAACGTTTGTGTGACAAGACCAACTTGAGATACGGTCACCACATAGTCGCCGGCTTTCAGACCCGCCAATGAGAATTCGTCATCGCGAGTGGCCACCGTGAACGATTCCGTCGGATCCGACGAACCGACGATGGTCGCGCCAACCAGCACCAGTCCGGTGTTGGGTTGACCGGCGGGCAGTTCGATCTGCCCAGTGATGATCGACTCCTGTTCCAGTTCGACCAGAATATTCTGCGCGGGGTCAGCAGGGACGACGTCGGTGATGACTTCGCGAGCAAAACCGGCGGCATCGATGACAAGATCGAATGGGCCATCGCCAATGTTAGAGAACGAAAAGAAGCCTTCGACGTTGCTGCTGACGACATGTTGATGGCCGGAATCGTCGACAGCTGTAATGGTTGCATCGGCAATCGCGGTGCAGATCGCACCGGAGGCGACGGTTCCGCTTAGCCGCACTTGATCCGGGTCGATCGCCAAGTCGACCAAGTCGTCGATCAAGATTCTGACGTCGCTGGTGCGGGAATCGATATTACCCAACCGTGTGGCGACGTCGGCCAAGGCGCGAACGTAGCTGCCCCAGGTGTCACCGATCATTTGCTGCAATCGCGTCCGTGGTTCGGACCAATCTTCATCGCTGATATCGTCAGGACGGAAGAATGATTCCACAGCATCAAACGGAAACAGTCGGGGATCCTCGGCCGTGACGACTTCCAGTTCGTAATCGCCGGCGGTGAAGTCGACGTCAAAGAAAACAGGAACGCTGCCCAGTTCATCGGGCCGCAGCACACCGGCATCGCCACTGAGTGAAATTCCCATCAGCTGCAACACGCGGCCCGCTTCGGCGTTTTGTCCCAGGCCCGGCTGAGTCAACGCGATCGTGTTGGTGCGCAAATTGCGAACCAGCAAGAGAGGTGCAACCGCGTCGGCATCACCGTTATTGCCATAGTTCGCATAAAACAAACTTGTTCCGCGACGAACAGTTCTTGGGCCGTTGATGCTGCCCCCCACTCTCGGCCCGACGCCGTCAGTGATTGTCAGTGGATGTTCGGCGACACGTCCGTCATGATCGAGCAGTGCAATGGTGTACTCGCCCGATGCAAGTCCAGCGGTGTCAAAGGTGACGTGCGCGACGGTCGGCGAAATCGTGCGCATCCGTGTACTGGACGCAACCAATTCGCCATCAAGCAGTAACTCTGCACTCGAGCACGCGTTGATGCCCGATGCTTCGATTTCGATTGTGGCGGGACCGGTATTGCCAATCACACCGGGGGCCGCGGAAAAGATTGAGAAAGGCAAGACCGATAGCGCCAGCGTGGCTGATTCGGTGCTGGTCGATGGGGCAAGCGGATCGAATCCTCGCCGGTCACGAACGTCGACCCGCAGGTAATACGTTCCCTCCTGGGTCCGCGGAATCACTAACCGGTTCTCTTCGAATGTATTGAGCGTTGCGACCAGCGCACGCGATTGGTACTGGTCATAATCGGTTGCCGAAGGTGCACGTTCAAATGCGACCGAGATCTCCGAGACGCTGTTGCGAACGGCATCGCCCGGGATGTCGTTGCCCGTCAAGTCGATCGCGACGGACTGACCGGCGGCGGCATTGAATTGAAAGTAAAACGATTGGGATTGGCGATAGGCGAGTTCGGCGGTCAAGTCGGTGGTCGATAGCGGCCCCGTTAGCTCTAGCGTCGGCAGTGAAATGTTGAACGTTTCTAACGACACCGACAAGTTGTTCGATTCATCGGATTCGCGGACAACGTCGAAAACATCGGTGCGCAGGATGACAAAGTAGTCACCGGGCAGGATCGATGGCAGCGATCGTGAAACGTTAAAGTCTCTTGATTCACCCACGCCGATTCCTTCGCCGGACGGATGAATCATTACGCCGATGTCAATATCGTCCAGACTGAACGTTTCGTCGGTGGAAAGATAAAAACGATCTGTCCAAAAAGCGGGTACTGGTACGGCACCGTCGTTGGCGATGTTGTATCCGATGTCGACGCGACCGCCCGCGGCGACGGACTCGGGCACAGTCACGTTGCCGACCACCAAATCGGCCGGGTCTCGCAGCGTGGCGGTCAAGACATCGTTAGAAACGCGTAAGTTGTTCGACTCGCCACGCCCATCAATCGATTGTTCGAAGACATCATCGTTGCGATCCGTTACCACAATCACGTACAGCGGTCCGGTCAATCCACGTGGTACACGGAAGACACCGTCGGTCGTGTACTGCTGGACGATCTGACCGCCCAAGTCCACGTCAGAAAGATTGCTGCGGACGCCGTTGACACGACCCAAGTAGAAATCGGATTGCGGGTCGAGGATTTGGTCACGAGAAAGATAGACACTGTCACGCCAGAAACCGCGATCGTATTCGAATCGCAGTTCGTCGCCGGTACTGATTGGGTCGCCGACATTTTGCACCGTCCAGCGGATCTCGACCAAGTCGCCCGCCGTGATTTCGCTCGGGGCGACAATATCCGTCACGATCAGATCGGGGCGAACACGCAAGTCATCGATGCTGAATTGGCCGATCAAGTGAACGTTGTTGGTATCGTCGTCTGATTCGATGACTTGATTGAACACGTCGGCCCGGACGAAGACGTAAAAGTCGCCTTCGACGCCAAAGGGGACTTCGGTTCGGTGCGTCACGTCGTATGTGCCATCGACGAGTAAGCGACCGGAATGATATGCCGTGTCGATCCGAGTATCGTCGCCGTCACCAAACGTGTCGTTGCGGGACAGGAAAATGCCGTCGCTCCATGCTCTTACGTTGGTTCCGCCGGCGCCGTCATTCGTTACGGTCCAGGCCAAATCCAACCAACCATCGTTCAGGGCAAGTGTGCCGCCGGATGTCAGCAAATCGGAGGCCTGCAGGACAACTTCGGTCATCTGGATTTCCGAATCGTTGTTACCTTCACCACCCGTTTCTAAAATTTGTTGGCTGCCGTCGGTGCGAACAATCAGGTCCCAAGTGCCTGAAGCATCGGGCGGAACTTGAACCGACGTCAACACCTGATAAGACTCGCCCGGTTCCAGCGCCGCGCGTCGAGGGACGCGCTTTAGTAATTGCAATGATCCGTCGTCGAGCCGGCGGTACAGAAAATCGTTCCACGACGACTTTCGCGTCGGGCCGACACCCTCATTCGTCACGGTCCATTGAACTGCCAGTGTGTCGCCGGCCAGGACTTCGGTATCGGAAGAAATGCTGCGGACGATCAAGTCTGGCGGATCGAGAGCGATCGTGATTGGGCCTGTCGCCGAGGAAGCGTTGTTGGACCGATCGGCTTCGAATTGATCGGCCGAGTCATTCGCGACGACAAACAGATAGAAATCACCACCGATCCCATCGGGGATATCCAAGTCCACATTGAACGTATAAGTCTCGCCGACTTCGACCGAACCTGTTCCGAATTGAATACGCAAGTCTCGGACTTTCGTGTCGACTGCCGGATCGAACTCATCGTCTTGGGACAAATAGATCGCATCAAACCATCGGTTCGACGACGTCGCTGTCGCTCCGTCATTGGTGGCGGTGTAGCTTACCGCAATGCGAGTCCCGGCCAGTGCGTTATCGGGCGCGATTACGCTTTGAATCGTCAGGTCCGGCGGCGGAGTCAGCAGGACGTCGGTTGCGTTCTCAGCCACCGTTGCATTGTTTTCGTCAAACGCAAACTCGTTGACGCGATTGGACGAATCGGTGACGACGACAAACTTCATCTCTCCGCTGATGCCTTCGGGCAATCGCACCGTCGCCGATCTGGCGACTGATTCGCCGGGGTCCAGTCGCGACTGACTGCTGCGAAGTTCAAACGATGTGATTTCGCTGACGAAAGTGCCGCCACTGGTGCAAACGATTCGGCTGCCACCCATCGACGCAAATACGTTGAAATTCGCTCGCGATGCAGTGAGCAAATCGCTAGAAGTGAACACAACCGTCTCGGTCGGGGCGGGTGCGGGAACACCAAAGCAAGTTTCGTAGTCACCGGCGTACGTGACCGTGCGGACGATGTCGTGGATGGCCGTATAACGGACGGTCGCCAATCGAACATCATTCTCATCGAAGAAATCGTCGGATGATAAGTAGATTTCTTCGTTCCACTCTGGAAACGCGGTCGCATCGCCTTGATTGGTCGTCATCCAAGAGAGGTTGGCCAACTGACCCGAAAACGCAGACGCCGGGACCACAATCTGCTCGACAACCAAATCCGGCGGCGGCGGTAAGTTGACGCGAATCTGCGGTCCGACGGTGACGTTATCGCCTTCGCCATTGATTTCCGTCACTCGGCTGCTGCGCGCGTCGGTTACAACCAATACATAAAACAGACCGTCGCTTACGCCTTGCACAATCCCGTTTGCTGACGAACTGTAAGCATCGCCGGCATCCAGGAACGATGGGTTGTATCGCTGGGCGATCAAGACATCGGTCGGGTCAAAGATTTCGTCCGTCGACAAATAAACGGCGTCGCGCCAATACGGGACATCCGTTGGTCCATCACCGACGTTTTCGACGACAAAATCGATTTGAATGTTTTGTAATAAATCCACCTCCGCGATCGGTGTGGTGACTTCTCGGACGCGCAGGTTCGGGGTCGGCGCGGACTGAATCGTGACGTCGTCATCGCTAAGGGCCGCATTGTTCAGTTCATCGATTTCCGGTTTCACATTCGGGCCGTCGGTTCGTACCACGACGAAACGATCACCAGAAACCGTGATGGGTGGCGTCACGCCCTGACTTCGTACGATCGATTGTCCCGGCATGATCGTCCCTGAGAACGGGAATTCGCCGACAAGGCTGTCATTGCCGATCCCATTATCTGGCGACAGGAAAACGTGATCGATCCAATTTGATATCGGAGCACTTCCCGTATTGGATACGGTCCACGTTGCCACAAAAGCTTGTCCCGCAATCGCTTGCGGCGCGACGCTAACGTTGCTGACGGTCAAGTCCGATGCAATCAGCTCGATCGGAATCGCGTCGCTGGTATTGTTCGTCTCATCGGTTTCCGGCTGGAAGTCGGATGGGTCAAGCTGGACGAACAAAAAACGATCGCCAATAGGAAACGCGGGTAACGTCACCGCGACGCTTCGCGTAACGCTTTCTCCGCCAGCCAAGGGCAGGGTCGTCTCAATTCCTCCCGGCACCAGTGGCAGATCACTCGCGTCGAAAACGTTGTCGGTCGATAGATAGATTTGGTCAATCCGGTCAAACGCGGCAACGACACCCGAGGGATTATCGATCGTGAAATCCAACGTGATCGTTTCACCGAGTGTGCCCGTCGCCACTGACGACGCACTTGCAATCGTTATGTCTGGCGTTTGGATTGAAATCGGCACACGCAATTGATTGTCATCGCGAGTCGTTTCGGATTGGGATTGGTTACCGTTCGCCGTGACGGCAAAGAATAAGTCGCCGCTTGCGCGAGGGATCACGATGGTTTCGGTGACACGTTCGCTCTCGCCGGGCGCTAGTGGGGGTGTTTGGCTTCCGCGGCTACGCACACCCACAAACGCCTGGCGATCGGGTGCGGTTTCTGATTCAAACAATTCGAACAGGTCAGACCAAGACGCGAATGCGACGGAATCGCCGACGTTGGTCACCGTGTATTCGACCTGCACCGATTCGCCGGCGGCAACAATCGCTGGCACTGACAAGTCAGAAATCGACAGGTTGGGTGGCCCCGCGATTGTGATTGCTCGGGCAAGCACGTTATCGTCGCGCGACGTCTCACCCTGGTTTCCCGATCCGTTCGCTTGGAATAACAAAAACTGATCGCCCGAAACATCACCCGGCAGATTGATTTGAATCGTTGATTCGTAGACGGCCGTCGGCGCCAGTGGTGATCTTGTCGACTGCGAGACAGCACCAACAAGTCGGTCGTCTGGCGAGAGAGATTCGTCGGCGCTAATCCACACCAGATCGCTCCAGTTGTTCAGTGCCGGAACGGTTCCCTCGTTTTCGACGCGAAAAGTAACGTTGACCGTCTCGTGAACGGTTGCCGAACTGGGTGCGGTGGTCGATACCATCGTTAAGTTGGGTGCATCGATTGTGATCGGTTGCGAGATCACGTTATTGGTTTCATCCGTCTCGGGTTGGTCACCCTCATCGTCAATTTGCACCAAAATGAAATAGTCGCCCGCGTCGACTCCGGGCAAAGCGACATCGACGGTCGAATCGTAGGTTTCGCCACCGGCCAATGCTGACACACTTGCAATGCTGGCTAGTTTTCGGTCGGTGGCATCCAAGACCGCATCGTCTGACAAGAATACAGCGTCGCGCCAGTCGGCCACCGCAGGAATGGTTGTCGTGTTCTCAGCCGAAAAAGCAACGGAAATCGTATCACCCGAGATGGCCGTGGCCGGGACCGTCAAAGATGACGGCGAGACGTCTGGTGCGGCAATCGAAATCGGAATCGATTGGGTGTTATTGTTACGGCTGAACTCGAACACGTTGTCAAACGCATTGATTTGGACGATCAAGAAATAGTCACCACCAGTCACGGCGGGGACCGTCGCAAAAATCGGTGCTGTAAAGCTATCCTGGCCGGCTAGTGGCAGGAAGTCAGACGACGACTGGGTGCCGATACGAATGTCATCCTGATCGAGCACCTGGTCGGTTGATAAGAACACCGCATCGGTCCAAGCGGTCGACACCGCCGCGTCGGTGGTGTTGGTCACGGTACGCTCGACTTGGATCGTTTCTCCGGTCGCCGAATCGGTCGGACCGCTGACGTCGCTGATCGCTAAGTCGGTGGTCGCAATCGTGATGGGGACGATAAACACGTTGTCATTCTCGTTTGTCTCGCCTTGGGCATTTCCTGTGTCGGTGGCAATGATCAGAAATCGATTACCCGGATTTATATTGTTGAGTGTCACTTGGCGATTGGCGGTGTAGGCTTCTTCCGCCGCAAGCGGAGTGAGTCCCGAGACGTCCTGAATGGTCAATCTTCGGTCGCCGTTGTCCAACACATTGTTGTCGGAGATATAAATCGAATCGGACCAGTCACCCAGCGCCGCGATGGTCGAATCATTCTTTACCGTCCACGCCACATTGAACGTGCCGCCAACGACTGATGTCGCGGGGGTGGTGAAGTCCGTGACGATCAGGTTGGGCGCGGAAAGAGCAATTTCGCGGATTGCAAAATTATTGCTTTCATCGGTCTCGATTTGGTTATTAAAACCATCGGCTCTGGCAACAAGATATTGATCGCCAGCATTCGCGGAAGCAGGAATTTGTACGTCGATGGTGAACGTGTAGCTGGCCCCAGCCGCAAGTGGAAGTTCGTCGGAAGTGTTTCGAGACGCGATGGTGTTCAGACGGGCGAGACCCGCCGAATCATCCGTCAATTGAATCAAGTCTCTTAGAAATCCGAATTGTCCGGTTGCCGGTTCGGTGCCGTTGTTGATGATGGTGACTTCCACCGAAATCATCTCGCCGACCACGGCTGACGTGGGGGCGTCAAACGCGGTCACTTGCAAGTCAACGTCGGGCGGCAAAATGGTAATCGGTACGAATCGCTGGTTGTTCGATTCATTCGATTCAGTCTGATCGCTGCCGAACCGTTCATCCGCAGCGACGCCCAGGAAATACTCACCTGCGGTCAGTTGTGATCCGAACGAGGCTTGCTGCGGAACGGTGAACGTCATCGTTTGCGTGTACGACTCACCCGCCGCAAGCGGTGTGAACCCATCCGCATTGACGACGTCCAAATCAAATTCACCGCATTCGAACGGGCAACTCAGTTCTTGATCGTCGCTGATTCCAACGAAGTCCGACCAGTCAGCCAGCGCTGGGCCGTCCCCGATATTTTGGACCGTCCAGGAGACTTCAATTTCATCACCCGGTTTCGCCTCCGAGGGACCAGAAACGTTGGTCACCACCAAGTCCGGTGAGGCAATGGTGATGGGGATCGCGGTGATATTATTGTTTTCATTCGATTCAAGCTGGCGTTGATTGTCGTCCGTCACAATCAACAGGAAAACGTCGCCAGATGCGATATTGAATCCGGTGATTTGCGTCGACACCGTTCGCGAGTAGCTTGCACCCGCGATCAGCGGCGTATCGGTTCCCGTCGAAACGGTCGTCAGTCGACGGTCGGATGCGTCAAGCCGGTTGTTCGTCGACAAGTAAACGACATCCGTCCAACTCGCTGGTGCTTCAACCGAACCGCCATTGGTGACCGTCCATGAAATGTCGATATCCTCATGCAGATTTGCCGTCGCCGGTGCGCTGGAATCCGTGATGCTTAGGTCGGGTACCGCGATCGTGATCGGGATGGCAAAGGTGTTATTGGTTTCGTCCGTTTCCCCTTGGATTTTGTTTCCGTCGGTTTCGATGATCAAATACTTCTCGCCCGGGCTCGCGTTAAACAACGAAACCGATTGCGCGTTGGTGTAGGTCTCTGAAGCATCTAGCGTATTTGGTCGGGTGAAGTTTCCGATTTGCTGATCGTTCAGGTCGCGAATCATGTCATCGGATAGAAAAACATAGTCTCGCCAATTGCTAGAGGCGGGAACGGCCCCCTGGTTCTCGACGATGTAACTGATGTCGATGGTCCCACCCACCACTCCGATGCTTGGTGCCGTTAAATCGTTGACCGTTAGATCAGGGGCGGACAAATTGATCGGTCGGGCCAGTGTGTTGTTGGCAAGCGATGTTTCGATCTGAGCGTTTCCGGCATCAACCCGAAGTAACAAGAATTGATCGCCGGTATCAAACGGCCGCAACAGGACTTCGCGAGAAACAGAATACGACTCACCCGGTTGCAGCGGCGTTTGCGAGCTAGCCGAAACACTGACCAGCGTCACATCGTCAATCGCATCGACCGTTTCATCGTTGGAAAGATAAATCCGGTCCGTCCAATTGGCCGCAGCAATTTCGCTGGAAACATTGGTCACCGTGTAGGTGATCGTAATTGTCTCACCTAGCGTCGCTGCATCGGGAGCCCCGAGAGATGTCGCCTCGACGTCGGGAACGGTGATCGTGATCGGAGCCACTGCGATATTGTCACCGTCATTCGTTTCGCCAATTGAGGCGTCCGCGTTGGCAACGATCAAGATGAAATAGTCGCCCGCGGCTGCTCGCTGTATCGAAAAGTCCGCGGTCTGTGTGTAAGTGGTTCCCGCATCGAGCGGCGTAAATCCAGAAGCACCTCGTGACGTCATTAGCCGATCCGATGCGTCCAGGAGCTCGTCGGTTGACAAGTAGACACGATCATTCCATGACCCCATCGCCGGGCTGGCGCCTGTGTTCTCAACGGTCCAACTGGCGGTCAGGGTTTGATCCGTCGCAATCGTCGTGGGAACCATGATTGCGTTTGCGGTCAGGTTGGTCATTGCAACGCTGATCGGCGCAACCGAAATATTGTTGGTCGGGTCGACGTCAGAATACGTGTCAACCGCATCGGTAACCAAGATCAAGAATCGATGACCAGGCGACAGGTCTCTCAGTGAGACATTGGTGCTGCGTTGGTAAGTTGCGCCGGCTTCTAAAGGATCGTTGAGCGATACAAATGTCGAATCGATCAGCAGATCGTCAGGATCGAATACGTTATCGGATGATGCAAAGATGCGGTCGTAACTTCCACCTCGGATTGGCAAGGATGAATTGTTTTGGACCGACCATGACACGCTGATGACTTCGCCGTTGATAGCAGCAGCAGGCGTGTCCCACGTGTTAACAGACAAATCGCTGCCGACGATGTCGATCGGAGATGCAAGCACGTTGTTGGTTGTTTCGGCGTCGCCGAGTGCGCCCTCGCCGTCGGCAACGAGTATCAAGTGGTACGAACCCGGCGTGACCGATGGAAGGATGATTTCGCTATCGGCTTGATAGGTGCTGCCGGGAGCCAGTGTCGACGATGTGCCACGAGAATTTTGGCCGACGAGAATGTCATCAACATCAAACACATCGTCTGTGGATAAATAGAGTTGGTCCGCCCAGTACCCGGGCGCACCGGTGGCGGCAGAGACATTGGTCACCATCCACTCGACATCAGTGCGTGTGCCGGCGATCGCGCCCGAGGGCACGTCGAGAGAATCCGTTCGTAAATCGGCGGCGACAACCGAAATGGGAATCGATTGCATGTTGTTGGCAGGATTGGAATCTTCTGCGAACCCTGATATCGCGGCCGAGACGAACAAAAATCCTTCGCCCGCCGGTAAGTTTGGAAACGATGCTTCAATGCTTTGCGTGTAACTGCCCGATGGCTCGATGCGTCGACCGAACGGGCTTTGCTGAAACTCAATCGCTTGATCAGTCAGCGGATCCAGAACGTTATCGCTTGAGTAATAAACGATGTCGCTCCAGCCGGTATCGATCGAGGACGTACCGACGTTCGTGACTGTCCACGAAATCGTTGTCTCGGAATTGGCGATGATGGTTGTCGGTGTTCCGCTGCCGGCAACTTCGACCAAACTCACCTCGACATCAACTGCATCGACGGACACGGGCACCATGGTCGTCTGATTGTCGCGGTCTGCGTCGGCGCGATTGCCAGGTTGATCCAAGGAGACGAAAATATACCCATCGCCGGCTGGTACATTGCGCAGCGATGCGGTGGTCGTCTGGTTAGCGTTGGATCCTGGTGGCAGCCCATCGGTGGCGCTGAAGTTAATGTTCGCCAGAACTCTGTCGCCATCATCAAGCACGTTGTCGACCGAATAGATCACACTCTGGTTCGTCGATCCGACCACCTCGTGATCGCCAATGTTTGAAATTGTCCACGACACGTCAATGCTGCCGCCGGACACCGGATTCGTGCTGCCGCCAGAATCAACCACCGTCAGATTCGTAGCAGTCAAGTCGCCTGCCTGCACCAAGACCGGAATCGCGAGCACGTTGTTCGACTCGTCGTCTTCGGCTTGCTGATTGCTGGTGTCGGTTTGGACCAGAATGAATTGCTCGCCGGGCGTCATCGCGCCGACTCGAATGTTTGCCGACTGATCATACGATTGGCCGGCGGCCAACCGCGTCACGGATGAACTGCCGCCGAGGTTTCGATCATCATCGTCCAGGACGTCATCCGCAGAAAGGTAAACTCGGTCGTTCCATGATCGACTTGTGGTTTCAATGCCGTCGTTGGTGACCGTCCAACTGATCGATAAGAAATCTTCACTGACGACGGCGGCTGGGAAGTCGATGGCCGTGACGCGCAGGTCGATGTCAGGTGATGTGACTGTGATCGGTCGCGTTAGCTGGTTATTGGTTTCGTCATCCTCGTCTTGGCTTTCGGATGAGTCGGTAACCGCAATCAAGTAATATTCGCCAGCCGCCATCGACGGCAACAGCGCGCTGCGAGTGGCCGAGTAATTGGCCGACCCATCCAGGGGCGATTGGTATTTGGCGTGCCGCGACACCAGTGGCGTATCGTTAGTGTCAAACGTCTCGTCTTGTGACAGATAAATTCCATCGAACCAATCACTCGAAGCCGTCTGATCGCCCAAATTCTGGACAGACCAGCCGATCGGGATGGTATCGCCCGAGACCGCTGTTGCCGGTGCCGTTAACGAGGTGACGTTCAGATCGGCGGCCAGCATCAAGCGTCTTTCCAACAGCTGGCCGAGCAGACGAGTTCGCTTTCGATTCCGGTGTGACGTACGAATGCGTGTAGGTGCAGGTCTGATCATCATGCATCTCGACGAAATTCAATCGATGTAGAAATGGTCACGTTGCTGTTCTTAAACATAGCCACTTTCGACCCGGATTTCCCTGCAAAAATTGCATTCCCCGGTTAGGACTGAACGCAATCTCACCGGATCAAAGATCGATTGGTTTTCCCGAGCCTGATCGAGCGAATCAACGGCCGGTTTGGGGCGTCGATCAGGACCAACGGCATGTATTTTGACCGAGCGTGAAAAACGAGAGTCTGTTACCGGCGAAATTTCATCCGGCAGCCGACTTTCGGATCAAGCGGACGTAGAACCGGATCAGATCCAGATAGTCGCTCGTGGCGATTCGTTCGTCGACGCCGTGAATCCGCTTCAAGTCATTCGCATCTAGCCGGGCAGGAATGATCCTGTAGATATTTTTTGCGATGTCTTGGAAATGGTAGGAATCGGTTCCACCCACTAATACGAATGGAGCCACGACCACATCCGGATAAATGGCTTGTAGGCTCCGGTGCAGAACTGAGAATTCGGTGCAATTTGTGTCAGAAATCCGTGAGGCTTCCCGCGCCGAATCGTCGACTTCGATCGTGATACGCGAATCGTCGATCGCATGTCGAATGTGATCAACAACCATGCTCAGGCGATCACCGGGCAGCAAGCGGCAATTCAACGTTGCCGTCGCTTGGCTGGGCAATACGTTTTCCTTGACACCGCCTCGGATCAACGTCGGCGCTATCGTCGTGCGCAACATCGCGTTGCCGCTTTCAGTCGCACCGAGTTGCCGACGAATCAGCGGGGTGAACAACCAGCGATTCGCGATCACCGTCCGATTGGGCCATTTCATTTCTGGGCCCAGGTAGTCCAGCATCAATTGGCCCGCCTGGCCGATGCGGCGGGGCAGGGGAGTGTGGTTGAGGCGATCGATCGCGGCGGCCAGCACTTCGATCGCCGTTTGTGTTGGCGGCATGGATGCGTGTCCGCCGCCGTCTTGCAGGGTCGCGGTCAGGCGAATATTCGCGAATCCCTTTTCCGCAATTCCGATCAGGGCAACGTGCCGGTCCATGCCAGGAAAGTCACGGAAGATACATCCGCCTTCGTCCAAAACGAACTGCAATCGCACGCCCTGTGACGTCATCCAATCGGCGACGCGCGCGTTGCCGCGCTGGCCACCGACTTCTTCATCGTGACCGAATGAAAGATAAACGGTGCGGCGTGGATCAAAGTTCTCTTGCAGCAAATGCGCGATCGCTTCCATCATCGCCAGCGCGCTGTTTTTTGCGTCTAGCGTTCCACGGCCCCAAACGAAATCTTGATCGATTTCGCCGGAAAAAGGTGCGTGTGTCCACTTCTCTCGCGTCTCCGCGTCGACCGGGACAACATCAAAATGGGCCATCAACAAAATCGGGTCCAGCTTGGGATCGGACCCCGGCCATTGGTAAAGCAATGTCAGGTTGCTGGGATCGTCCCAGTCATCGCCCGCCATCCGCGAGATCGGTTCGGCATGGATTGTCGGAAACGCATCCTTCAGAAAACTTGCGAACTCGAGAAATGTTGTTTTCTGTACCCGCGCAGGATTTGCCGCCGACACGGTTTCGATCTGGATCGCACGTTGAAAACGCTCAAGTGCATGGGTTGGGTCGATCGCAATCGCGTCCGCCGGTTCGACCGCGATCTGGCGTGACACATGTTTACGGTCATTCACTACAATGGCGATCACGATGGCCGCGATGATCGCGATCAGCAGTTGAATGGATTTGCGGAAACGCGTTCGTATCGACATGGTGGACCGAAATCAGGAATGATGGGCTTCGGTAGACGACGTTTGTTTTTGCGACGAGCCGCGAAAACAAACATCAAGCTGAAAACCGCCGGTTCGAGCATACGGTCAGTTGAAATGAAAGGGAAGCGAACACGTGGATAGCCAAGCGAAAAGTACGAACTCGCACGCCAGTGATTTTTTTCCCACCAAGACACCGGTTGCGTTCGGTTTAACCGATATCGGTCGCAAACGCAGCGTCAATCAGGATCAATTCCTGGTCGCGCAACTGAACAAATCGATGTTGGTCACGTCGACCAGTATGCCACTTGACAAGTACTCTCGGCTTTATGGTGGTGTGCAAGGTCAGGTTTTGATGGTCGCCGACGGGATGGGCGGGCACGCCGCGGGCGAAAAGGCCAGCAGTTTGGCCGTCGATCATCTCATCAATCGCTTACTGAACAGTATTCACTGGTTCTTTCGCACCGATCACGAGCAAGATGATCGGGACGAAGAAGATTTTGTCGACGACCTGAAAGAGCTTTTGCAGGATGCCCACAGCCGGATTCTCAACGAAGCGGCGGCGCATCATGATCAGTCAGGTATGGGCACGACCGTCACAATGGCTCACATGATCTGGCCAAATCTCTATGTCGTCCACGCAGGAGACAGTCGCTGTTATTTGATTCGCGATGGCCAAGCGACGCAATTGACGACCGATCACACATTGGCGCGGCAAATGGTCGAAGCCGGTGGCATGCGGCCCGAAGACGAAGCGAGCAGTCGCTGGAGCAATGTGTTGTGGAATGTGCTTGGCGGAAGCTCCGGTGGCGATCTGGTTGCCGAAGTCAGGCAGGCGACGTTACAGCGCGGAGACGCAATCCTGCTGTGCAGCGACGGTCTGACACGTCATGTCGACGATAAAGCGATCGCACGAGTGGTTACCGATGGGCCGGACCCGGAAACCATTTGTACGCGCCTGATCGCGATGGCAAACGAAGCCGGCGGAGAAGACAACATCACCGCGGTCATTTCGCTGCCGAATTCGCCCGGCACGCCGGCCACGTATGAAGAAACGGACTCGCCCACCGCCGCGGAATACGTCACCCTGGACGAATCCGATATTGAATCGGCATTGGACGACACGCTGCTGGAATAACCCCAAGCGATTGTCCTCAGGGTTTCGGTGTACGCGAACGAATCTTTCGCGCAAAGTGACTTCAGCACGGGTAACCCGAAATAGATGTTGAAATCACGCCGCCCGGGCGTCTCTTGGTGCTATCCGTTGCTGACTAGACTCTCGTCAGTTTTGACACTCTGCCGGTCGTGACCCATTCGGCCACAAAGATGTTGCCTTCGCGATCAAAGCAGGCGTCGTGTGGGTGGACAAACTTTCCTTGTTGCCAGCTCGACGGGTCTTTGCGAATTGACTTTGTTTTGTCGGCCCGAAGACGTTTCTGGTCGTCGCCGATCGTGGCCAGCGTGTTGTGATTACGGTCCAGGATCGAAACCCGTGCGATCAGCTCAGGCACAATCATCAATTCATCGTGAGTGTCAACGTTTGCCGGCAACCCAAACCCGTCGACCGTCTTTTTGTACTCGCCATCGAGCGTGAATGTTTGCAACGTATGATGAGCGCGATCAGCGACCACAATCTCGGCGTCCTTGCCACTTCGCTGATCGACCCACAATCCATGTGGCGTTTTGAACGTTCCTTCGCCTTCGCCCGGGCCGCCAAAACATGATTTCCAGTTCCCATCGCTGTCATAGCGATGAATAAAAAACGATCCGTAACCATCGGCCAGCAAGAAATCACCATCCGGCAAGAACGCAAAGTTGGTCGGCATAAACCGATCGCGCCCCCACGTCTGTTGCGGGTTACTGGCTTCGTCGTCTGCGTAGTTTCCACATTGAACCGGCGCGTATTTTTGCCAAACCACGTCGCCGGTCAACGAGCATTTCGTGATGGTTTTTACTTGTTGATAGGCGGCGACGTATAGATAGGGCGTTCCCTGTTCCACGCGAACTTCGATCCCGTGGCCGCCACCCTGGAATTGTTCACCAAAGGCCCGCACGAACTTTCCGTGCTCGTCAAAGACAAAGATCGATGGATGATCGGGACGCGCCGCGTCGCCTTCATGAATGACGTACAAGTGGTTGTCCGGGTCGATGGCGACATTGTGCGTGATTTGCCAATCGTATTGGTCCGGCAGTTGCGTCCACATGTGTTCGCATCGGTATCGGAAATCGCCGTCGCCAATCACGCCTTGCGCCGCGGTACGTTTGCTGGTGATAATTGCGGGGGCTGCGATGGTGACCGTCGCGGCGCCCAGGAATCGCCGTCGGCTCAGTGGCTTTGTCATGTTGGGTTCCTTCAGTCAAAGAGCGTGTCAGAGGGGGGCGGTTCAATACAAGACGCGTCGTCGTTTGTCGGGCGATTGACTCGGCGCGAGACCGCGTCGCATCGAAGCAGAGTATCGGGTGCCGGTTTCAACATTGATTTTAGTCGATCGGTATCGTGGAAGTTTGGGTCAAGCCAGCGATCAAAATCGGCTGGTTGCAAGATCACCGGCATGCGGTCGTGAATTTCCTTGGTTGTGTCATTCGCGTTTGTCGTGATGATCGTGCAGGAGCGAACAATGGTGTCCCCGGAATTCGCTTTTTTGTTCTCTTCCCACAATCCCGCCATCGCGATCACCGCGTCATCGTCGCGATGAATCAGGTACGGCTGCTTTCCATCAGCGACTTTCTTCCACTCGTAGTACCCGTCGGCGGGAATCAGGCAACGACGTTGGGCAAAGGCTTTTCGAAACGATGGTTTCAAATCAACCGTTTCGCCGCGCGCATTGATCATGCGGTTGCCGATCGACAAATCGTTCGCCCACGACGGAACCAATCCCCACCGCAACTTGACCGCCTGTCGATGCTGGCCGGCAATCTGAATGACGCTATCGATCGATTGGGTCGGCGCGATGTTGTATCGGGGGCCACGATCGACGACGTCCTGCTGGGCGTCATCGATGTCAATCAAGAACATCTGGCACCAACTGGCTGCCGGCGTCCGCAGGGTAAATCGTCCGCACACGGTTCTGCTGGATTTCCTTGTTGGATTGTCGCGCGTTCGGCGTTGGGCACACGCTGCGGTGTCGCGGCGCGATGTTGCATTTCGCTAAGAATGTATCGTAATGCCACAGGCGATGCCGGGCCGACCCACCAGCGAGCCTGTGCGGGAAGCGGATGCGCCTCGGACGCCCGCCCCCCGCACCGGCCGAAATCGACCCGTGATTGCGAGTGCCGCGAGAGTGGCCAGGGGAATGACTACGCTCGTTTTCTGCTCGGAACGCGAATCGAGATGCGATTGAGTTGCAATTCGTGGGCCAATCCTGCATGCCAGGGCGAAGACGCGATTTTATGAGTAAAGTCGGTGACGGATTGCCGTGGGTTCCGGCCTACGAGCGGTTCGGACTTGTTGGTAAGCTCATCCACGATCGTTGCCGCCATCACATTCGCTTTACAGTCCGCAAACATTGAACTACCCGCTTCTCAGTCGAGTTCTTGGCATCGTCTGCTTGCTGATCGGCGGATCGATGAGTTTCAGTTTGCCGTTCGCGTTTCCTGCGCTGGCGGATCGCACTCATTTGCCGGCCGCTGAGTCCTACGAACGGGCCGGGGCGGATGGGCTGCTGATTAGCATGGCGATCAGCATGGTGGTGGGCACGGCGCTGATGTTGACCGGGCGTCGGCATCGCCGCGGGCCGCTGTTTCAAAAAGAGGCGATGGCTGTCGTGGGGCTTAGTTGGGTCTTAGCGACGATCCTTGGTGCGCTGCCGTACTACTTTGCCGGCGTCAGTATTCGCGAAGGCCAGCCGATGACCTTTATCGAAGCGATGTTCGAGTCGCAGTCCGGGTTCAGTACGACCGGCGCTACGGTACTGACGGATTTGGAAACACCCGAGTTGGTACCGCATTGCATTTTGTTTTGGCGGTCTTGGACTCATTTCCTTGGCGGGCTAGGTATCGTCGTGTTGTTCGTCGCCATCTTGGGGCAAGGTTCGGCCGGCAAGGCGATGATGCGCGCGGAAATGCCGGGGCCGTCCAAGGAAGGCGCGATGCCGAGGATGCAGCATACCGCATTGGTGTTCGCAGGTATCTATGTCGGATTTAACGTATTGCTGACGATCGTTTATATGATCGAGGGCATGTCATTGTTTGACGGTCTGTGTCACGCCTTTGGCACGATGGCGACCGGCGGTTTCAGCACGTACAACCGCAGCCTCGGTGGATTTGACAGCCCGCTGATCGAGTCGACCACAATCGTGTTTATGATTTTGGCCGGCACGAACTTTACGCTGATCTATCTCACGCTGATCGGCGGACCAAAGCGTTTATTCGGCGACATCGAGCACCGAACCTATATTGCAACGATCTTTGTCGTGACCGGCGGCGTAGTCTTCTTTGGGATGCGGGCTGGCGACGAAGGTTTTGTTGATTTGGCGGACGCAATTCGAAACGGCCTTTTTCAAGTTGTTTCGGTATTAACGACGACCGGCTACGGCACGGCGGACTTTGACCAATGGAATAACTTCGGTCGTGGGATCTTGTTGCTGTTGATGTTTGTCGGCGGATGTGCGGGCAGCACCGGCGGCGGCATGAAGGTGATTCGGCATGTCTTGTTCTATAAGATTCTGCGACAAGAAATCGAACGAGCGCATCGCCCACGTGTTGTTCGCTCACTGCGGGTTGGCGGCGCGGTTGTCGACGATCCGAACCTGGCCCACGGGATCGTCGTCTATTTTTCCATGATCTTGGCGATCTTCGTTTTTTCTTGGCTGCTGTTGATCACATTCGAGCCGACCAGTACGTGGGATTCGGTGATTGACACCGAGGGCGCGGCGACGGCATCAAGTACGCTGGACGAAAAACTGCTGGACTGCGCCAGCGCCGTTGCTGCGACGCTAAATAACATCGGACCGGGCTTTGGAGTCGTAGGCGCGACGCAGAATTACGCCGGATTTAGTCAGGGGGCAAAAATTCTGTTTGTCTGGCTGATGATGCTAGGTCGCGTGGAGGTGTTCAGCATTCTGGTTTTAATATTCCCCACGTTTTGGCGCCGTGTTTGATGCGGCTTTGAGCCCTGATTTGTGAGCCCTGATTGGCGAGCCCGGATTTGTACGGGTGCTAGAATGAGCCAGGGCAATCCGGCCTGAGACGATTTCGATGCCATCGCGGCGTGGGAGGCGATTTCATCGGGATCGCTCCGAATGAAAACTAGATTTCCGAGTTCTGAATTTCACCAAGGTAAGTCGTGGACGTCATCACCAAGTTGGATTCGTTCAGTCGAAGCATTCGCCGTGCCTTTGCGTTTTCGCTTGTTTCGCCATTGATGCTGGTGTGGACCGCGACGTTGGCTAGCGTCGTGGCAACCGGACTGGCGGCCGCGCCGGCTGCGGCGCAGCAACCAACCGTCACGCCTCGCGACCGTACGGCGGTGATCATCCCCTTGGCCGAAGACATCAACCCGCTGAGCGGCGCAATTCTAAAACGCAAGTTCGCCGAGGCCGTCGAAAGTGGCGCGGACGTGATCATCATTGATATCGAGAGTCCCGGTGGATTTACCTATGTGACGTTCGAACTGATGGACATGATTTTGGATGCAAAGGATGTTGAAACGGTCGCATTCATCGAACGCGATGCGATTAGCGGAGCAGCGTTGGTGTCGCTGGCTTGCGATAAAATCATCATGCTGCCCAATGCCCGCATTGGTGATTCGGGCGAAATTGTGATGGGCGAGGACGGCGCGTTTCGCTACACCGAGGCAAAGAGCCGCAGCGTGCTGGCGCAAAAAGTTCGCGATACCGCCGAAGCGACCGGGCGCCCGGTCGCGCTCGCCGAAAAAATGACCGACAAGGATATGGTCGTCTTCGCGGCAACCCATAAAGAGGACGGCACGGTACGGTATTTTTCTGACAAAGAGTGGCTTTCGCGTGAGGACACCGATCAATGGCAACGCGGCAAACCGATTCGCGAAGCCGGCAAAGAGATGTTTTTCACGGCCAATGGTCGACGGGCCGCAGAACTCGGTTTTATTGATCAGACGATCGACAGCCGTGAGGAACTGGCCGAGACGTTAGGTGTCAGCGAGCCGATTCCGGTGCTCCAGCGCACTTGGGTCGACGGTCTGATTATCGTTTTGAATTCAGGGCCGATGACGTTTCTGTTGCTGGTCATCGGCATGATCGCTTTGGTGATCGAGCTGGGCGCACCGGGCATGGGCATTGGCGGACTCGTTTCGACGCTTTGTTTTGGGCTGTTTTTCTGGAGCCGTTTTCTCGGCGGCACCGCCGGTTGGCTTGAGGTCACGCTGTTTGTCGTCGGACTGTTTTTCATTGCGGCAGAGATGTTTGTGATCCCCGGATTCGGGATTGCCGGTGTCAGTGGTTTGGCTTTGACGCTGGGATCGCTGGTGATGGCATCAAGACGTTTCTTGTTGCCGCAGTACGGTGAGGACTTCACGGGGCTGGGGATGGATGTCTTGACCGTGATGGCCGCGTTCGCCGGGTTCCTTGTCGCCATGCTCTTTCTGGCAAACTATATCGGCGAAATCCCTGGATTCAGCCGGCTGACTTTGAAACCGCAAGTGGCACTGGATGGTCCCGGCGGATTCGCGACGGACGCATCAAACCCGACCTTGCCGGGATGGCAACGAGTCGAGATCGGTGACATGGGTGAAACGATTTCACCGCTTCGCCCCAGCGGTAAAATGATCGTCGATGATTTCAGTGTCGACGTCGTGACCGAAGGCGACTTTGTCGACCGAGGCGAACAAGTGAAAGTGATCGGCAAGCAAGGCGCGAAAGTCATCGTCCGCCCTGTCTAAGTCCCGACCCCGCAACATCGCTGGACTCGCCAGCATTCTAAACGCCGGTCCATATGGCCAGCCCGGACTCGCCGGGGCCTTATCGCTGGCCCGCATTCAATTCTTCGACCTGCTCGTTCAGTGTCAGGGTGTCGTAGAC
Source organism: uncultured Pirellulaceae bacterium (assembly GCA_963975425.1). Classification (GTDB taxonomy): domain Bacteria; phylum Planctomycetota; class Planctomycetia; order Pirellulales; family Pirellulaceae; genus CAXBGS01. The sequence continues at coordinate 203,131 of CAXBGS010000011.1, read as the reverse complement.
GAATCCGACACCCAGCAGACCGCCGGTTAGTAAATACAGCACGCCGGTGAAGATTTTGCCCATGTACAAGCGGTGGATTCCGAACAGTCCCAGAAACGTGTGCAATGCCCAAACGACCGTGTAGTCGATTCGCCCCGGTTTGAATCTTGCGTTGGCTTCTTCGGCCATTTGAGGGATCAAGAACAGATCGATGATCCAGCCGATCAAGAACACGCCGCCGCTAAAGAACCACAGCGCGCCGGTCAGCGGTTTGCCAAAATAAAAGCGGTGAGCCCCGAAAATACCCAGCAACCAAAACAGATAGCCCACCAAAACTGGGTGGGTCGGCGCGGGCGTCTCGATCGGTGCGTCAGTAAAGGTCGTTGATGTAGCGTGCATGGAAGAGTGTTCGTTGGACATGACCAGTTATTGGCTTCTTTGCTGGAATCCTCTTGATGCCGCCTACCGGAATCAGTAACGTGAACAAAAATGCACTGTCGTCAAATCTAGGTCGTGTCGTCCCATGCAGTATGTCGAATTGCACTGCAAAAGCAATTTCTCGTTCCTGTGTGGGGCTTCCCATCCGGACGAATTGGTCCAGCAGGCGGCCGAACTTGGCTACCGCGGTTTGGCGCTGACCGATCGTGAATCGGTCGCCGGCGTGGTGCGTGGATTCGCGCCGGCCAAAGACGCGGGATTGAAATATATCGTCGGCACAGAAGTTCACCCGCATGACGCGCCGGCAATGGTGTTGTGGCCGACCGATCGGGCCGCCTATGGGCGGATGTGCCGACTGATTTCCCGCGGGCGGTTGCGAGCCGAAAAGGGCAGTTGTGATCTCGGCTGGAACGACATCGTCGAACTTTCCGAAGGCATCATTGCGGCGGTGCTGCCAGATGAAATCTCATCCCGATCCCAGCATAACGGCCGCAACGCGTCTCACCAGAGTTCAGAGCCGACGGAACCTTGGCGGGAACAGGTACCGATTCTCAAGAACAGACAAGCTTCGCTTGCGCGTTTTTTGCGCACCCAGTTCCGTGAAGTTTTCGATGATCGCGCGTATCTGCTTTGCGAGCTGCATCGCGGCGTCGATGATGCTGCACAACTTGCCCGTTTACAGGAATTGTCACTTGGCAATGATGTGCCCTTGGTCGCCGCCGGTGACGTGCACTATCACGAGGCGGCGCGCATGTTGATGCATGACTGTGTGACCGCAATTCGCAACGGCACGACGATCGACCAAGTGCACGAGCAACGTTTTGCCAATAGCCAACATCATTTGCGCTGTTTGGCCGAGATCAAACATCTGTATCGCGATGCACCAGAACTGTTGTCACGTACGATCCAGATTGCCGATCGTTGCAATTTCTCTCTCGATGAACTGCGTTACGAATATCCCGAAGAGATCGCGCCATCGGGAATGACACTTATCGAGCATTTGAAACGTCTGACTTGGGAAGGCGCCAAGCAACGTTGGCCAAGTGGGGTGCCAGACAAAGTACTCGATTCGATCCGCCATGAAATGCGTTTAATCGAAGATCTGCACTACGAAGCCTATTTTTTGACCGTGTGGGATTTGGTGCGGTTCGCTCGTCAGCGTGACATTCTATGCCAAGGACGCGGTTCGGCAGCCAACTCGGTTGTTTGCTATTGCCTGGGCATCACCAATGTTGACCCCAGTCAGACGGATTTGTTGTTCGAGCGATTTGTCAGCCGCGAACGTAACGAAGCGCCTGACATCGATGTCGATTTCGAACATCAACGTCGCGAAGAAGTGCTGCAATACCTGTACGAAAAATACGGCCGCGATCGCGCCGGTATGACCGCAACGGTGACCACATACCGAACCAAAAGCGCGATCCGAGAAGTCGGAAAGGCGCTCGGCGTGTCTGCCGACGCGATCGATTCCATTGCCAAATTGGGCGGCAGCGGTGCGGATTTTTCGCAGCGCTGTCAAAGCGGCGGGCTCGACCCGGATTCCATGATTGGCAAACGTTTTGTGTACCTTGTCGAAACCCTGACTGGTTTTCCCAGACACTTGTCCCAGCATGTCGGCGGGATGGTGATGACGGCCGGCAATCTGAGTGAACTTTGTCCGATCGAAAATGCGGCAATGGAAGATCGCACGGTGATCCAGTGGGACAAGGATGATCTTGACGAACTCGGCATTCTGAAAGTCGACGTGTTGTCACTGGGGATGCTGTCGGCGCTGCGCCGCTGTTTTCATTTGGTTCGCGATCATTACGGTGATGAGCTAACGCTGGCGACCGTGCCGCAAGATGACACGCCGACGTACGACATGATTTGCCGCGCCGATACTATCGGCGTTTTTCAAATCGAAAGTCGCGCGCAGATGAGCATGTTGCCGCGATTGAGACCACGATGTTATTACGACTTGGTGATCGAAGTGGCCATCGTGCGCCCCGGTCCGATCCAGGGCAATATGGTTCATCCGTTTTTAAAAGCACGCGAGGATCCGGCAGCCGCCATCTATCCCAACGAAGCGATCCGCGGCGTTCTCGAAAAAACCATGGGCGTGCCGATTTTCCAAGAACAGGCGATGCGGTTGGCAGTCGTTGCCGCCGGATTCACGCCAGGCGAAGCGGACCAACTTCGCCGAGCGATGGCGGCGTGGCGACGGCCGGGCGTGATCGAAAAGTTTCGCTTGAAATTGCTCGACGGAATGAAAGCGAATGGATTAACAGGCGAGTTCGCCGAAAACGTCTTTCATCAAATCAAGGGATTTGGCGAGTACGGTTTTCCCGAATCGCATGCGGCAAGTTTCGCGTTGCTGGTGTACGCGTCGTGTTACCTGAAATGCCATTATCCCGCCGCGTTCTGCACGGCGCTACTGAATAGTCAGCCGATGGGTTTCTATGCACCGGCCCAGTTGATCCGCGACGCGAAAGAACACGGCGTGCAAGTCTATGGCGTCGACGTCAACGAAAGTGAAAATGAATCGATGTTACAGCCTACCGATAAACAGGATGCTCTTGTTCGGCGATCGGGGGCCGGCGGAAACAAGCTCAACCGTGAATCTCAAATTTCTGTCGCCATCCGACTCGGTCTGCATACGGTTCGCGGGTTGCCCACCGAGGCGGCCGAACGGATTGTTGCTGAACGTCACGTGCGCGGCCCCTATCGCGATGTCAATGACGTTGCGCGACGTACCGGTCTTGGCCAATCGGTCATCGCAACACTCGCGGACGCCGATGCGTTTGGCAGTATTGCCGGTGATCGCCGTGCCGCAATATGGCAATCGCTCGCACAGGAAAAGCATGCCGGCAATCAACCTCTGCTCGACGGTGTTGACGAGGAAGAAACATTGCCCGATGAATTGCTGCCGATGTCGCCGCTGGAAGAAGTCTATGCCGACTACAACACGACGGGGTTAAGTCTGAAGGCACATCCGATGTCGTTTGCACGTCGAGAGCTGGAAAAGAAACGAGTCGTCACGGCCAGCCAACTTGTGGGTCTGCGAGATGGCCGTCACGTGCGAGTCGCCGGACTGGTTTTGCTGCGTCAACGCCCTGGCACCGCCAAAGGCATCACCTTTGCCACGCTAGAAGACGAAACCGGAACGATCAATTTGGTTTTATTTCAAGCCGTCTGGCAGCGGTTCTTTAAGATCGCCCGCGTCAGCAATGCCTGGCTGGTTGACGGTAAGTTAGAAAACCAAAAGGGAGTCATCCACGTCATCGTCGGTCGATTGACCGACCTCAGCCAAGAAGTCGAAGGATTGACCCTGCGGTCCAGAGACTTTCATTAAGCGTTGCAAGTTGTGAATTGGCATCCGAATCAACGAATCCGTTCGTTCAACTTACTGTTACTTGAGATGGATTTCGCAGACGTCGTTCTCGCACGATTTGCCGGCTAGCTTGTAACGTCGTTTGGCGATTTGGTTGTACGCCCAGCGCCATAGGCCTGCGGTGCCCGGGATGTGCAGCATTGGCATGGCCGGCCACAACAGCGGTAATCGTCTGGATAGATATCGCACCGCGTCGGCACCTGCGTGCCGACGACCTTTGTGGTCGACCACGTACATTTGCTGCATCAAATCGTCGTGCGACAGGTCTGGGTATCGCTCTGCGACTCGGGGATCGTGCAGCGACAGAAACGCCAGCCGATTGCCACAGCAATCCAAACGTCGCAAATTCCGCACTTGGCCAAGGCAGAAATTGCATTCGCCATCGTAGATCACGACATCAGTCGTACCGTTGGCAGCGGTTTTTCCGTCAGGATCCGGTAATTCGGGGCGGCGTAGCACGAGGAAATAGCAATTGTGAGAAGCGTCAATGGAAGGGAAACCCGGCGAAAACCGATGGATCTCGGTAGGACTCCGCTGCGGACAGCCCGTATACTTATCATACGTCACTAACCCAACCGTGACGAAGGACGGCAGTTCACAATTGCTGACGTTTTCTCTCCCTCGAGTCCATTCGATTAGGGCGCATCGGCCATGAACCGTATCGAAAGCCAAGTACGAAAAGCGCGGCGTCGAATCATTCTGGGTGGTTTTGGGCGCGTCTTATCAATCGCCATGTTTGCGGCTCTGGTCATTGCGACGATCGCGATCGCGGTCCCGGCGCTGCAGCCGATGGATGTGAATTTCACCGTTTGGGTCTATGGCTGGTTGGTAGGTGCGGTTGTCGTGGCGTTTGTCGTCGCCGCGATCTATTCCATCGCGACCGCTCCATCGGTCGAAGAGGTCGCCGCAGAAGTCGACAAGCGGTTCGGACTGCGCGAACGCCTAAGCAGTTCGCTGACATTGCCATCGGATGATCGCGACACTGACTTCGGTTTGGCCCTGACCGCGGATGCTGAAAAGCGTGCCGGACAACTGGAGGTCGCCGAGAGGTTTGCGCTCAAACCGTCCAAGATCGGCTGGCTGCCACTGTCACTTGTACCCGTGTTGGCAATCGTGTTGCTGTTGGTTGAACCGGCAACCGAATCGACCGCCAGCAGTACGAAGGTATCGGCCGATGAAATCGCGCAAGTCAAACGCGTCGCCGCGCAGTTGAAAAAACGGATTCAACAACAACGTCGCAAAGCCGATTCAGAAAACTTGCAGGACGCGAAAGAGTTGTTCGAGCGGATGGAAGCCGACTTGGACAAGATCACCAAGCGAGAAGACCTCGGCCGTAAAGAGGCGATGATCGCAATGAATGATCTCAAAAAAGAACTTGAAGAGCGACGCGGACAGTTGGGGTCGTCCGAACAAATGCGCAAAGCACTTTCGCAAATGAAAGGGTTGCAGTCTGGGCCGGCGGAAAAGGTTGCCAAAAGTATCGAGAAGGGTGATTTCGGTCAGGCCAAGGACATGGTCAAACAACTGGCCAGCAAGATTCGTGACGGCAAGCTGTCAGAGAAAGAAAAGGAACAGCTAAAGAAACAAGTCGAGCAGATGAAGAAGCAGATGCAGAAAGCCGTTGCCGAACATCAGCAGAAGAAACAAGACTTGCAGCGGCAAATCGATCAAGCACGCAAGGAAGGCAAAGGCGAAGAAGCCACGAAATTGCAGCAACAGCTGAACAAGCTGCAGCAAAAAGACGGTCAAATGCAACAAATGCAACAGATGGCCGAAGCGATGAATCAGGCTGCTCAGGCGATGGAGCAGGGGAATGCCGCCGAAGCGGCTGATGCCTTGGAGCAAATGGCCGAACAATTGGGCGACATGCAGGCCGAAATGTCCGAATTGGAAGATTTACAGTCGGCGCTGGACGACCTTTCGCAATCCAAGAGCCAAATGCGTTGCCAAAACTGCGGCGGCGGAGGATGCTCGAGTTGCCAGGGTGGTATGGGATTTGGCTTCGGTGACGGCGAAGGCGACGGCCTTGGCCGTGGCAGCGGAGCAGGCGATCGTCCTGAAGAGGAAGGTGACACCAACAGCTACGAAACGCAGGTGCGCGGCCAAGTCAAGAAAGGCAAAGCGATCATCGCCGGATTCGCTGACGGTCCCAATCGAAAAGGTATCTCGCACGAGGACGTCAAGAATGCCGTCGAGAGCGCGCTGAGCGAAGAAAGTGATCCGCTGGAAAACCAAACCCTGCCGCGGACCGAACGCGAACATGCCACCGATTACTTCAATCGGCTGAGGGAAGGAAAGTGATCAAAGCGACAGGTGCTGCGATTGCAACACTTGACCTTTCGCCTGGACCTTTTCTCTCTTTAATCTAAATCAGCGAACGCTTTGTCGATCAATTCGGATTGTTCCAGCTTGTGTGTTGCCATACTGCCGGTGCTGGGGCTGGCTGATTCGGCCCGCGTGATGCCTCGCAGTGGAAAACGCTTGGCGAGTTCGTCGCCAAAATTCAGTTTCAGATACGGCCACGCGCCCATATTGGTGGGTTCTTCTTGCACCCAAACCAAGTCGGTGCCGTCGGAAAGCCCGTCCAGGGCCGCGAAGACTTCGTCGATTCCCAAAGGATAAAGCTGTTCGAGTCGGATGATCGGAACGCCTTTGATTTCACGTTTCGTTCGTGCCTCGAGCAAGTCGTAGTAAACCTTTCCGGTGCACAGCAGGACGCGCCGTGCCGTTCGCAGTGACATTTTGCGATCGGGCAGAATCTTCTTGAAGTTCTCGTCGGCCAGAATTCGTAAAGGACTGACAACTTTGGGATGGCGAAGCAGACTCTTGGGGGTCAGCACGACCAATGGTTTGCGCCACTTTCGCAGGACTTGGCGTCGCAGCAGATGAAAATACTGTGCCGGGGTCGTCGGTTGGCAGACTTGGATGTTGTCTTCGGCGGCCATCGCCAGAAAACGTTCGACGCGGGCACTGCAGTGTTCCGGTCCCTGGCCTTCGAAGCCGTGCGGCAACAACATGACCAGCCCGCTGAGCCGATTCCATTTGTCCTCGGCACTGGCGATAAATTGGTCGACGATCACTTGGGCACAATTCCAAAAGTCGCCGAACTGTGCTTCCCAAGCCACCAGCCCGTCGGGACAGTCCAGTGAATAGCCATATTCGAATCCGAGCACGCCGGCTTCGCTGAGCGGGCTGTTGTAAAGTTCCAGTGGGGCTTGATCGGGCGAGAGATGTGCGAGCGGCGTGTAGGTGTCGCCGCTCTTGACGTCGTGCAGCACCGCGTGGCGTTGGCTGAACGTTCCTCGCTGGCAATCCTGGCCGGTCATCCGAATCGGGTGACCCTCGACCAGCAGGGACGCGAAGGCGGCGGCCTCGGCGCTGGCCCAATCGAGTCGGCGTTTTCCCGCAGCCATCTCGCGTCGTTGCGACATCGGCCGTTTCAGCTTTTTGTGCGACGCGAACCCTTCGGGCAGTCGGGTGATACTATCTAGCAGCTCACCCAGCTTTTCGATCGGGTAAGAAGTGTCGGTTTCTTCGACCGGTTCGGGGCCGCCGAAATAGTCACTCCAGTTGGCCGCAAGGGTTTGCGTGTCCGGAATGAATTGTTCGTGCTTGCTGGCCTCAAACTCGGTTTCCAGCTTTGTCGTTCGATTCTGCTGGATCTCTTCGGCTTCGTCCTGCTGGATTTTTCCCAGTTTCAGCAGCTGTTGCAGATAGTGTTCGCGCACGCTGGAACGACGATCGATCTCGGCGTACATGCGAGGCTGAGTGAACCGCGGTTCATCACCTTCGTTGTGACCCCAACGTCGGTACGCGTACAGGTCGATCACGACGTCTCGTTGGAATTCCTTGCGGAAATCCATCGCCAAAGAAACGACCTGCGCGACCGCTTCGGGGTCTTCGCCGTTGACATGGAAAATTGGGATTTGCAGCATCTTGGCGACGTCGGTCGCATAAGTCGTGCTGCGTCCTTCCTGGGGTTCGGTGGTGAATCCGACTTGGTTGTTGATGATGATGTGCAGCGTTCCGCCGGTCCGGTAACCGCTCAGTTGGCTAAGGTTCAGCGTCTCTTGCACGACGCCTTCGCCTGCAAAGGCGGCATCACCGTGAATCAAGATGGACATGACTTCTTGACGTTTTTTGTCGTGCAGCCGGTCTTGTTTGCAGCGCACGCGTCCCTGGGCAACGGTATTGACGAATTCCAAGTGGCTGGGATTAAAGCACAGCGAAATGTGAACATTGTCGCCCGATGCCGTCGTCCAGTCGCTGCTGTAACCCAAGTGGTAACGGACATCGCCGCCGCCGCGACTGAGTTCTGGATCGGGGTCGTCGAACGACCAGAAGATGTTCATCGCCCGTTTTTTCAGGATATTTGCCATCACGTTGAGCCGGCCGCGGTGGGCCATGCCCATGACGACTTCTTTGACGTGGTGCTGAGCCGCTTTTTCGAGCGCCAGATCCAACATGGGAATCAGGCTTTCGGCGCCTTCGAGTGAAAACGTCTTGGCGCCGACGAATTTTCGCCGCACGAACTCTTCAAAGATCGACGCGTCGGCCAGTCGCGTGTAGATACGGCGTTGGACTTCGTGAGACAGGTCCAGCCGATTTTCGGTCGTCTCCATGCGTTTTTGCAACCAATCGCGAATGTTGCGATTGTCGATATGCATGAATTGGGCGCCGATGCTGCGGCAATAGGTGTTTTCTAGCTTTTGAACGACGACATCCAGCGTTCCTCCGGATACGTATTCCAGCGCGCTGCTGTCGAGCGGACGCTGCAAGTCGTCGTCGCTCAGCCCATACAGACGTGGGCTTAGCTGCGGGCTTTCGTCGCGAAATGGGATCAGCGGATCCAGCTTCGCGGCCAAGTGACCGCGTACACGATATTCGCGGACCAATTGATTCACGCGATCTTGGACCCGGGACATCCACAGGGCTTGGTCGGTGACTTGGTCGCCGGTCGAGCCCGCGCGCCCGGTCGGCGACTGGGCCGATCCGTCCGTGCCCGGCTTGGCCGCCGCGGATGCGGCATCGCCATTTCGCGAGGCTGGCTTGGTGCTGGCACCGACGAGAAACTGTTCAAAGTACTCACGCCAGGTATCCGAGACACTGGAGGGGTCTCGAATGTATTGGACATACAAATCGTCGATGTAGTCCAGAGAATAGCTATTCATAGGGGCGGGCAATAACGTTGATGCTAGACGTCGTTTGTCACGGGGCGTCTCTGATGTAGCCGGGGTGCCGGATAATACGGAGGCGATCGAATGTTGCCAAAGCGGCTAAAGTTTCTGGCCGAAGCGTTCAAATATTATGGAGACAACCGGCCATATTATGGAGACAACCGGCCAGCAACTCTGACATCACTAAAACGCTGCCCGTACCGATTCGCCTCGCTCACGCTGATTCGCCACACTCCGGCCGCCGAGATTGGAACCAGCCTATCTCGAAGATACCGTTTGACAAAACCGCTATGCGCAATTTAGAGAATCCGGATTCCCATGGGTAGCGGCATCGATCACGAAAAACGGCGACCTTTGTTCTCGCGGATCGTCTTGGTAAGTTTTTAAATTTCCCACACCATGCGACGCGCAACTGCACCCCAAATATGGCTGTTTTGATTCAAGTCCGTGACGCTCACAAGCGATTCGGCGACCAGGTTCTGCTCGATGCCGCCGAGCTTTCCCTCGTCGACGACGTGAAGGTCGGGTTTGTCGGCCGAAATGGAGCCGGCAAGTCGACACTTCTGCGGGTGCTGCTGCACGATGAAGAGCTCGAAAAGGGCGAGGTGATCCACCATCCCAGCCTGAGAATCGGCTATCTGCGGCAACATGATCCGTTTCGCGACGGCGAATCGGCCCTGGAATTCTTGATGCGTGACAGCGAGGCACCCGAGTGGCGGTGTGGCGAAGTTGCGGCACAATTCGAGCTGAAAGGTCCCTATCTGGAGGGCCCCGTCAAGGAACTCTCTGGTGGATGGCAGACGCGGGTCAAGCTGGCCGCGTTGTTGCTGCATGATCCTAACCTGTTGATGTTGGACGAACCGACCAACTTCTTGGACCTCCGGACCCAAATCCTGCTGGAGCACTTTTTACGTGATTTCAACAAAGCCGCGTTGATCGTCAGCCACGACCGTGATTTTCTCAAAGCAACCTGCTCGCAGACATTGGAATTGTCGCGCGGAAAACTGACGATGTTTCCCGGCAAGATTGACGCGTTTCTGGAATATCGCGAGGAACGCCGCGAACACGATCGTCGTGTCAACGCGACCGTTTCGGCAAAGCAAAAACAACTGCAGCGCTTCATTGAAAAAAATCGTGCGAACGCGTCGACCGCCAGTCAGGCGCGCAGCAAAGCCAAACAGCTCGAAAAACTTCAGACGACCGAAATCGAAGTCGACGAACCGGTTGTCCGCATTCGAGCACCCCGAGTCGAACCGCGATCGGGCACCGCGGTACGTTGCACCGATCTGTCCATCGGTTACCCGGACTACACCGTCGCAAAGAATGCCACGCTTGAAATCGAGCACGGGCAACGCGTGGCGATCGTCGGTGACAACGGGCAAGGCAAAACGACTTTGCTCAGAACGCTGGTTCATTCGCTCGACCCGCTAGCCGGTTCGGTCAAATGGGGGCACGGTGTCAACATCGGAACCTATGCCCAGCATGTCTACACCAGTTTGGATGAACGACAGACCGTTCTGGAACAATTGGAATACAGTTCTGATTCCGAAACGACGCGGCAAGACTTGCTGGCGATGGCGGGGACTTTATTGTTCCGCGAAGAGGCAATTCAAAAGAAAGTCAAAGTGTTGAGCGGTGGCGAACGGGCACGCGTTTGCATGGCCAGCCTGTTGTTGGGCTCGGCGAACGTGATGGTCCTGGACGAACCGGGCAACCACTTGGATGTCGAAACGGTCGAAGCACTTGCCGAGGCGCTTCAGCAGTACAAGGGCACTGTGATTTTTACCAGCCACGATCGTCACTTCGTCCGCCGTGTGGCGACCAGTGTCATCGAAGTTCGCGACGGCACCGTAAAAACATATTTCGGTGATTACAGCACTTATCTAGAAGCGGTTGAAAAAGAAGTCGACGACGGCGAACGACTGCGCGCCGGAAAACAATTGCCCGCCAAGTCCAAAGGCAAAAAAACAGGGCAGGGCAAAGCACCGAAAATGAAGTCGACCGACTATCGTGAGGCCCAACGTGAGAATCGTCGCATCGAGAAAGAGATCAAGAATCTTGAGAAAAAGATTCAACGTTTGGACGAAGAGAAAAAGTCGATCAATGAACGTTTGCTGACCGAAACCGATCCCGAGCGAGCCACGAAATTGCACGAAGAGCAAACACGGATTTCCGTGGATTTGGCCTATGCCGAAGAAAAGTGGTTGGAACTGTCGGGTGCCCAGAACGCCTAGCCGGATGCGGAAACGGAATTTCGTAGCGGCAGTGCTTGATGTGTCGACTGGGTAAAAGATACAGATTTTTCGCCTGGTTACCGAAGGCTGCGATTTTGCGTTCGTGCTCAAATTGAGTGCCGACGGAGATGATAGAAAATCATCTTTGACGCGGCCGGAAGGGAATCCAGTTTCAATGTCACAGCGTTACGTAATTGCACTCTCTTTACTCGCGACGATTTCAACCGTTGCCAGCGCGGATCACTCGGGCCGAAAAAAGCTGGCCGATAAGCACGCACCCGCCGGAATCATGGGGGACCACCTGCACGAGGTCGGTGAGTGGATGGTCGAGTACAAGTACATGAACATGTACATGGATGACAATCGGATCGGCGAGACGACCGTGAGTGATGCCACCGCCCTCGGAACAAGCACTCCCGTCGGTCCACCCGGACCGGGAATTACCATCGACGGCATCACGACCAACCAAGGTGCTACACCGACGAACATGACCATGGAGATGCACATGACGCATCTCATGTACGGTGCGACCGAAGATATCACGGTCTATACGATGTTGATGTTGCCGAGTCTGACCATGGACCATACTCGCGCCAACTTCACCGAGTTTACGACTCACAACAGCGGCTTCGGCGATACCGCGTTCGGCGCTCTGCTGAACTTGGCCAGCGATGACAACGAAGACTTGATCTTTAACTTGGGATGCACCGTTCCAACGGGCGACATCTATCGCGAGAGTTCGATCCCGACCGGAAGTCCCACGGCGTTGCCGTACCCGATGCGTTTAGGGAGCGGCACGTTCAATTTTCGACCAGGACTGACCTATAAATATTTTTCGGATAGTTGGAGCTGGGGCGCACAATTTCAAACCGACCTGCCGATCGGTCGCAACTATCGCGGATACAGCGTTGGCGAAGAGTTCCGAATCAACACTTGGAGCAGCTATTTGTTGTCCGATAAAGTGTCTGTTTCGTGGCGGGGCGAACATGTGTGGCAGAACGAGTACGACGGTTTTGACCCGGCGACCAACGACGCACTCATCAGCACCAATGTCGAAAGTTTTCGCGGCGGCTATTGGTACAATATGGGATTCGGAGCCCAGGCCAACTTGAACGGACATTATCTGAATGCCGAAGTGGTGCCAACGATCCGGCAAGACCTGCACGGCATTCAGCTGGAAACCGATTTTGCCATCATCGGCAGCTGGTCCAAGGTTTTTTAGAAAGCGGGAAGGGAACAGGTAGAAGGAAACGGTTTTTTTGCTAACAATCACAGGTGGCTTGCACTTCGTGAATGCCCGTTTCTGACTCGTTCGCTTTCGCCAACCGGATCCTGTTTCCTGTCTGCAATTGCACCTTCCCTGAAAATTGGCGATCTCGTCGTCGATCCGCCGATTCTGCAAGCACCGATGGCCGGCTTTACCAACGCCGCGTTTCGTGAAATCGTGCGCCAGTTCGGCGGGGCTGGGTTGTTGGCGACCGAGATGGTCAACGCACGTGGATTCGTTTGGCTTGATGAGCATGAAGCCGAACATCCCGATCGGCTGTGGGGCGTTGCCGATGAACCACGTCCGCTGGCGGTCCAAATCTGGGATAACGATCCCGATACGATGGCGAAGGTCGGAAAGCGGCTGGTCGAGGAATACCAGGTGAGTATCGTCGACATCAACTTTGGATGTCCGGTCCGGCAAGTCACCGAGAAGGCGCACAGCGGAAGTTACTTGCTGCGTGAACCACGCCGGATGTTCGAGATCATCAACCGGCTTGTCCAGGCCTGCAGCCCCACGCCTGTGACCGCAAAGATTCGCCTCGGCTGCACGCGCGACAATGTGAATTGTAACGAGGTCGCGCGAGTCGTCGAAGAAGCCGGTGCCGCTGCGCTGACCGTACATGGACGTACCGCACAGGACATGTTCCGCGGCAATGCGGATTGGGAAACCATTAGCGAAATCAAATCACACTTGCAGAACATTCCCTTGATCGGCAACGGCGATTTAGACAGTGCGGAAAAAGTGGTGGCTGCCTTTGAAAACTACAACGTCGACGGCGTGATGATCGCACGGGCTTGTCTGGGGCGACCGTGGCTATTTGCCCAAGCCGCGGCGGCGCTGCGCGGTGAACCGATTCCGCCCGAGCCGACGTTAGAGCAACAGCGCGACTGTATGCTGCATCACTACAAGCTGGTGGTCGAACGATTCGGGGAAGAGAAGGGCACCGTGTTGATGCGCAAGTACGCCTGCTGCTATGCCCAAGGCAAACGTGGGGCGCGTTTCTTTCGCACGCACGTTGCAAAGGTTTCGACGAAAGCAGAATTCGACCGCGTTGTTTCGGAATATTTTCCCGTCGAGACGGCAGCGACGTCGACCTAGCGAAGTCGACATAGCGGTCGCGGATTGATGTCGACCAAGCCGATCAAGGGCCTGAGCGATCGGATTCTTGTCGTACTGCCCACTGCGAGCGGCTCAGGTCAATCGCCCCCCACGGTCGCTGTGGCCATCCCAGTTCCGCGCGGTCGAGGGCAGGCAGATTGACATCGAAAACCGGAAAGTCCGCGACGAGGTCGTAAGCCAGTGATGATGTCGATCGGTTCAGTCCTGCCGTGACGAGATAGCGTCCCGGTGACAGTGGAATCGGTCCGAGATCACAAGTGATCGTGTGCAGTCCAGGCTCCAGTTCGATCCGCAAGTCTTGGTCGCCCGAGAACGCGGTCCCCACGCATGTTTGACCCTCGCGGTTCAAGCTTATTGAAATATAGACACCAGCGACCGACGTGACTGCCAGTACTTGAAGCTCGAGTACCAAATTCGAAGCGGACTCGATGCAAGCGATGGTCTCCGGTCCTGTGGACTGGTCCGCAACACAAATTTGCACGATCCGTACGGGGGAATCCTCGGTGGGACGCTGGCGATAAACATCAATCGGGTGAGGTCGATCATCATGGTCGGTCACACCTTCAAGATACGTGTCGATCGTGTTGGACGTGTCATCAAAGCACTTCAATCGGCCTTGATCGAGCAACATCGCGCGCCGCGTCAGCGTACGAATCGCGTGCATGTTGTGACTGACAAACAAGACCGTGCGGCCGCTTCTTGCCACATCCTTCATTTTGCCGAGACAACGTTTTTGAAATTCGTTGTCGCCCACGGCTAGCACTTCGTCGATGATCAGAATCTCGGGTTCCAAGTGTGCCGCGACCGCAAATGCCAATCGAACTTGCATCCCGGATGAGTACCGTTTGATCGGAGTATCGAGAAACGATTCCACGCCCGAGAACGCGACGATCTCATCGAACTTGCGGTCGATTTCACGTTTCCGCATGCCGAGAATGGTGCCGTTCATATAGACGTTTTCGCGTCCGGTCAAATCTGGGTGAAAGCCCGTTCCGACTTCCAACAGACTGCAGACTCGCCCGTCTAAAGTGGCCGACCCCGATGTGGGTGACGTGATTCGCGAAAGTATTTTCAAGAGTGTTGATTTGCCGGCGCCGTTGCGGCCGATGATGCCGACCACTTCGCCTTCATCAATCGTAAAGGAAACGTCTTTCAATGCCCAAAACAGGTCTTCGGAACTGTTTCCCGACGCGCGAGAGGTATCGAGTTCACGCAGTCGTTTGATATTTCGAAACGGCGACAACAGCATTCGCTTGATCGATCCGAACGCGGTGTCGGGCAATTCTTGACGAACACCCAGTCGGTACGATTTGCCCAGTTTTTCGGCTTGGATAATCGGCGTTGGCATGCGTAGTCGACTGTTGCTTTCGGTCCGCGGGAAGATTGCTCAGGCCACGTCGGCAAAAATGCGTTCTTTGTGACGAAAGAACATAACGCCCGTCACCGCAACAAACATTGCCGAGACACTGCCGATGCCAATCATCGTCCAAGGGATATTGCTGGTTCCAAGTAATGAGCAGCGAAAACCTTCGATAACACCCGCCATTGGGTTCAGCGCATAGATGTGTTGCGGGTTCACGGTCAAATCGCCCAGGACATATCGATCTGGGATGCCGGAAACCGGATAGATCACCGGCGATGCGAACATCATCAATTGAACCATGAACGTCGTCGCATACTTGACGTCTCGGTATTGGATTGCCAAAGCGGTTAGCCACAAGCCGACACCTACCGCCGCGGTCAGCATCACCAGGCACAAGACAGGGATCAGCAATGCTTTCGGCGTCGGTATCAGGCCGTCAAACAACATCAATACGATCAAGACGAAAAACGCGATCAGAAAATCGATCGACCGGGCGACCATCGAAGCCAGCGGTAAAATGATGCGTGGGAAATAGACTTTGCCCAGCATCTGTGCGTTGTTCACCAGGCTTGCCGTCCCATCAGTCACGGCACTGCTGAAAAAAGTCCAAGGTACGAGGGCGCAAAAGTAAAACAAGAATCGTGGAGCGTTCTCGGTGGGGATTTTCGCGAAGTAACCGAACGCAACCATCATGATCAACGCCGTCACCAGCGGCTGAAATACGGCCCAGCTGATGCCAAGTGCGCTCTGCGCGTAACGGACTTTGACTTCGCGCCAGATGAAGAAACGGAACAGATCCGCATATTCCAGCAGTTCGCTTAGCCTCAGCGATGATTGAGCCGAATCAGCTGTGATAACAACCCGGTTCGGTGGACCGAGCACGTTATCAACGGCTAATTCATCGCGTGGTACTAGTGTTTCGGTCACTCAATCACTTGATTTCAGAGTCTTCAGCAAAGGATCCAATTGTAGTTCAGCTTGATCGGTCAGGTTAACCCCGATCCTGCAGATACAAACCAGCTCATGGAGCATTCATTTTCGCAGCCAAGAGACGACCGGCCGCAGAAGACGTTTGATAGGGTCCGTCCATCGATAGACCCAAGGCGGATAGGGCCGACGCGAAAGAAAATGTCCCACGCTGCGGTCGTCATGGTCGATCGATCCGATGTCGCGACTGATCGCCGAGAGATGTTCGCGAATTGCGTTCACGGTGTCCCAGTCACGCGTTCGCCAAGCGTGTTCGGCGATCGAAACCAAGCGTCGATCCCACCCCTGCAGAATGTCGGCCTTTGTCTCTTCGGAAAGGTCGGGCGCATGTTCGCGAAGAAAACGTCGGATGGATTCGTGTCTGGCAGGCCAAATGTTTCTCGTGCTGAGTGATTGACAGTCCACGTGCCGTCGGTGCCGCGTGAGCGGTTCAGTGACGAGTCTTATCTCACCAAGCTGTACCAGTCCGATCGTATAGATCAGGTCCTCTGCGGCCTGAGTCCAAGTCGGGAAACGCAGTGATAGTTGACGGCGGACGATCCAAGCCGAAGGTGAATAGAACGGCGATTCGATCGCGACTGATTCCACACGATAACGAACGGCCGCCGGAATGGATTCAATTTCAGTGATGTAACGGGCTTGGTCAAAGAATTCAAGGTTCGTATGAACGGCTATCACTTCGGGCGAGTCGATCGCGGCCAATTGTTTTTCAAGCTTTTGCGGCAGCCACAAGTCATCGGCATCAAGAAAGGCAATCCAGTCGCCACGGGCTTCGTCGATGCCGCGATTTCGAGCGACCGATTCGCCCTGGTTGCTTTGCCGAATGACCCGAACCGACGGGCCGAATGAGTCTGCGATCGTGGCCGAGTTGTCCGTCGAACCGTCGTCGACCACGATGACTTCCAACGGAGAATGAGTTTGATCGAGCGCCGACTGAATCGTTTCACTCAGAAAACGTGAAGCGTTGAAACATGGGATGACCACGGACACGCTGGCGGATTCGAGAGAGCGGTTGATTTTCGTGTCTGTCATCAAGGTCGTCTGTTTACGTGCGAATGCATGCACCTTTCGATGATGGACCAAAGGTTTGACACGCTCACCCGCACATCAAATTCGGCCTCAATCCGTTCTCTCGCAGCTTTGCCAATTTTCGCGGCCTGGTCGCGGTCGCTCAATAAGTTGACCATGTGGCGTGACATCGCATCAATGTCTTTTTCAGCGACCAAAAAACCGGTTTGGCCATCCACGACGACCTCAGGAATCCCCGCGTGACGCGTTGCGATGACTGGCAAGCCCGCCGCGCCGGCTTCCAGGATCGCAAGCGGTGTCCCTTCGCAGTCACCATCGGATGCCTCAATCGAATGTTGGACAAATGCGCGCGCCTGGGCAAGTTCTTTGGTGACAACATCGTTTGGTTGACTGCCTAGGAAATCAACGGATGGTTCGATCCCCAGGGCCTTCGCAAGGTCAATGCATGGCCCCAGCAGTACTCCGTCGCCGATCATTCGCAGTCGCCCTTCTGGCACTTGTCGATGCGCGCGGGCAAACGCCATCAGCGTCAGGTAAGGCGCTTTCTTTTCAACGAATCGTCCAACCGAAAGCAACGTTGGTGATGATGGCAGATTCTCTTGAGGCCGAATCGCTTCGGTGTCGACGCCATAGATATTCAGAATCGTTTTGTGTTTGTCTGCGCCCAGCCTGATTAGTCGTTCACGCATCGCCGACGAGACGGCGACGACCGCATCGGCCTTGGCAAATAATTCACGGTACGAATCGCGATAGGTTGCCAGTATGTCATGTTTGCTCGCATCCGCGCCGTGGAACTGAACAATCAATGGCACGTTCAGTTTCTTGCAGGCCGGAAGTGCCGCGACACCCATCGGCCCGTATTGTGCCAAGACGGCCTGGGCTTTCGTCCGTCGCAAGATGGCCATGTACGCCGCTGTGGTATCCCATTGGCTGTCCCGTTTAAGGATTGATTGTGCGAGGCGGCGCATCGTACGAGGAATCGTCGCTTGTGAGAGAACCGGCGTGCCGTCGACACAGGGCACTCCATTGGGTCCGGTGTAAACGACAGTGGCGTCGGCTGGGAGGCGACTCGCTTGAGCTCGCAAAAATGTTTCCGTAAGTACATTTTCTCGCGGCTGAACGATCGTAAGTGGGGATGACAAACTGTGCCTTTGGCCTGCGGATGAGATGATGGAAGCGCTTTGCAGTTCGGACACTGGAAACTTGTGACACACTCGTACCGCGGTCTCCAATCGGGTAAGTGCTTGTGTTGTCGGGATTCTTGTGAGTTAGAAATATTGCGAGTTAGAAATATTGCGTGTGAAAACTCGGCAGGGGGCTCAAACCCATTCAGCGAACACGGAACACCACGCCTTCTAAATTAACTTTACTTCTGTGAAATTCGAGTTGGGCCGCGGCCGAAACCACGGCAGCCTGCACCAGCATAGGATCCGATGGCCCTCGCCAGCATAAAATGCAACAATCGTCCGAGGAAACGCGTCGGTTTTTCCGCATTTCAGCGACTATCTGCTCGGTCGTGGCAGTCCGCTGGTTGGCAGAGCATTGCCGATTGTAAGTGTAAATTTCTTAGCTGTAATCGATGAAAGCACATCTGTGGCCAACAATAATCCGATGGTTCGCCGGACGGGCGAGCAGATCAAACGCTCGCTTCGAATCACACATCGAGACTATTTGCACCTCTATCCGCTGGCCACCGATGTGATCGATTTTTTGGGATCTTGTTCGGGATGCATCGTTGATTTCGGCTGTGGTCAAATGCCGTATCGTCAATTCTGTCCGGACTCCGTTACCGAGTACATTGGACTTGATGCGGATGAGAATAATCGTGCATCCGATATTCAATGTGGGGCCGAATCGACTCCTTTGCCGGACGATCGCGCCGATCACGTTCTATGCCTGCAAGTTCTTGAGCATGTGCCTGATCCGCTAGCGGTGCTCCGTGAGATCAATCGAGTTTTATCGCCGGGCGGCACGGCTCTCATTACCGTTCCCCAAGCGTGGGAACTGCATGAAGCACCACACGACTATTTTCGATACACGCAATACGGGATGGTTTATCTTCTAGAAAAAGCGGGACTTCAAGCGTGTCAGATAACCAAACACGGGACCGATTTATCGTTGTTGGGATTAAAACTGAATCGGGTTATCAGCCGGGCTCGCTTGATTGGTCATCTGGGGTTTCTAGTCTATCCGTTGGTTAACTGCTTTCTGGGAATTCTTGACCGCAACAACGGCAACGACATCATCAACTTGGGATTTCGTTGTCGATCTATCGAAAAACGTACTAAGTCTGTAGACGCCACACGCGCGACAGACGTCCCCCCATCACTCGAGTGATATGAGTTCGATCTTAAAAAACTTGGTGAGACGGGCGCTGGCTTGGTGCGGTTACGACATCGTAGAGATATCGGGTCGAGACCGCGCCAGCTCTGCAGAAAACGAGCTTGCGCGCTTAGAGTCGCTGCCCGACTATTCCGTTTGCGAATCTGATATTTTGGGATTCAAAGTGACGTTTCCCAGCAATCACATATTCAGCATTTTGTATCGCGAGATCTTTATCAAGCAATGCTACGCGTTTCGCACCAAACATGAGGTGCCCTATGTCTTGGATTGTGGTGCGAATGTGGGGTTGATGAGCTTATTTGTAAAGCGTGAATATCCCAACGCTGAAGTGATCGCGTTCGAGCCGCACCCCGAAACGTTCAAGTGTGTCCAACAGAATTTTTCTAATAGCGGATACGACCATCTGCGGGTCATCGAAAAAGGCGTTTGGTCCAGTGATACAACGCTAAAATTAGTCGAGGACAAACAGTCGACGGCGGCAAGTGTGGTTGGTAATCCGCTGACCGATAATCCAGCCGAAGATTCAAAGCCCATCGACATTGCGGTCACGACACTGCGGCCATACCTGTCGAAACCAGTAAGCATGTTGAAGCTTGATATCGAGGGCGCAGAACTGGAAGTGCTTGAGTCCATCGAGGATTTGCTGCCGACCGTTGAGAACATTTTCGTCGAATGTCACTCATATGCGGGAAAGGACCAGAACTTGCATAAGGTTTTATCGATTCTGCATGACGCTGGTTTTCGGTTGTACATCGGCGAATCAGGTCCCACGCAGACGATGCCGCTTGTTCAACGTCGCATTTACAAAGGCATGGATATGTTCGCGAACATCTACGGTTGTAGAGTCCCGTAGTATCAAGAGCGGCGACTGCCCGGTTCAGTTCTTGATCAACGTGGTAGCGTGTTTCGTCTGGTCGACTCGGTCGAGCAACAGACGCATCATTTCTTCGGCGCTGCCGCGAGCGAGTTCTTCGATTCGGTCGCGCCGCGTGGTGTCACCGAACTCGTAGGTCACCGCGGCGACGCCGAGTGTTTCGTGCGCCCACGCTTTCGACGTCGTGCGGTTACCGTTGTGAGTGGCGTCGTGGTTGACCTGGTAGCGCGGGAATCGCTGATCGATGGCGCTCAGCCATGACGATGCAAAGCCGGCAGGAAACGCGTCGTCGACATCGGCAGCGGTATAAAAGACGTCTTCGTAAGTCGAGTGGAAATCAAGCAACAGGTACAACGACCGTCGCCCCGCCGCACGGCAGTCCAAAATCGACTGACCAATCGCACGTGTTTCTGGCTGAGAAAACCGCCCCCAATCACGGTTCAAGTCGACACCGTTCGCGTTGCATCGCCAATAACCGCGTGCGACCCCATCGGGATTCGACATCGGGACAACAACGGTACAAAACTGTTTCCGAAATGAGCGAGCAACCTTGCTCTGAGATGTGATCGCTTCCACGAATCGCATCATGCCGATGGTTCCAGAAACCTCGGGGGGATGCTGGCGACCGAGAATAAACAGATAGCTGGGTGATGTTGTTTCGGAAATTTTCAGCTGGTGGATCGGCCGGTTCTGGACCGAACGACCAATCTCCTGCTGCGTCACAAAGGGTAACTGCAGCAGCGATTCCGACCACTGTGATATTAGGTCCCCGGTTAACAGTTCCTGTGCCGAAATCCACAGCGGGCGATCATCGATCCGCAGATCAAAGACGGCTTGCGTTTTTTGTGGATGAACCGTGACACGATCTTTGCCAATCCGTTGCCATGTTTTTTTGTCACGGCTAATCAGCGGCCGATATCGATGTGTGCCTCCGGCATAACGCAAGCGTATCCGAATCGACATCGGTTTGGTCGCGTAAACCTGAAAGGCATACCATGCGCTGTCGTTGATCGGTTCGCGTTCAGGTTTGACCAGCAAATCAAACTCATCATCAGCGATCTCGACACAACGACTGAGTCGACCACCGCGAAAATCGCTGCGGATCGACACCGAGTGATCTTGCGAAACGAAGCGAATCGATGACGGACGTTCACGGGCATGGTGGTCGGCGTCGAAGAAAATCTCGCCACGCGCATGGGAAAACATGCCGGCGATCAGGATGATGGCGAGCAGTCCGGTTGATCGGTTATCGAAGAATTTGATGCCCAGCAGATTGTTTCCTTTGGCTAATTGCCAGACGGTCGGCTGGCACGCGCAGCTTGTCGGACAAACGATTTTTTCGCACAGGATGCTTGTCGGATACCCAGAGCTCTCATTCGACGCGCGGCCGATGAGCGTGAGTGTCAATCAATCATACCCGCGCCAGTTGCCGCGGCATGACTTTCGTTTGCAGAAAGCGAATGACGAGCGGCTATTTGCCAGCCGAATGGGTGTTTGCTGAGCAGTTGACGGTTCGTTTCGGGTTTCACGTGCGATCGGCGATGCTTGATCTGTCGGTGATGGGCGACGTTTCACAGTCGCGAACTTCTACGGTGCAGAGCACAGTGCAGAATACAGTACAGAATATGGGGCGATTGGCGAGAAAACCGTGTCCTTCGTTTCCACATTAGGCAGACCCATCTAGACTATCAAATGACACGGGTTGTGCAAAAAATAAGGTTTGCGACAAAACGGTGGATCATTGTCAAGAGAAGCGTTTATGAATGAAGACACATCGTCTAGCGAATACGCGAGCGAATCCGAGTTACCTCTGGGCGAGACGCCCGAGGTTCTCGAGCGGCTTCGCACCGACGCTCAACAGACGCTGGCCGACGCTTTTACCGCGCATCGCGAGCGATTTTGGAATCTGGTTTCGTTTCGAATGCATCATCGCGTTGCCGCTCGTGTTGACGTCGACGATGTGCTGCAGGAAGCGTTTGTGGCGGCAGGTTTACGCTTGGAACATTACCTTCGCGATCCCTCATTTAGTTTATTCGTGTGGCTTCGGATGATCGTTGCGCAGACACTGATTGATGTTCACCGGCGGCACATGGGTACTGAGATGCGGGATGCCGGTCGCGAGGTTTCGATTGCCAGCCCGCGTTTTCCGCAAACCACATCGGTCTCACTGGCCGGACACCTGATCAGCGATCAGACATCACCCAGTGGTGTGGTTGTTCGTGACGAGTCGGCTGAGAAATTGGCGGCTGCGATCGAAACGATGTCCGAAATCGATCAGGAAACGATCGCGCTTCGTCATTTCGAAGGATTGACCAATCGCGAAACGGCAGAGGTTCTGGGCCTATCGATCACGGCGGCAAGCAATCGGTATGTCCGTGCGCTGGGCCGCTTGCGAGAAATACTGCAAGAGAGTTCGCCCGAGAATTCATCTTCGGAAATCAAATGAAAATGCGTCGTGGTGAATCAGTTTTTAACGGTGTTCGCTTATGAACGATTCGCCCACGGTCGATCCCGATGACGGAACCGATCGTCATCCGCTTGAGACAATTGCGACGCAGTACATCCAGCGTTTGCGCCGCGGACACCATGGGGCGATCGAGCCCGTTGCAGAAGTCCCTGAGCAGCTTGGAACCGAAATTCGCGATCTGTTGCCGGTCATCCAGCGACTCGAACAGGCTCGCAAACGTCAGTCCCAGCGTCCAGGAGGGCTTGCCTCGCTGGGATCGTCGCGACCGGAACGGTTAGGTGATTACCAACTCGTTCGTCAGATCGGTCGTGGCGGCATGGGGGTCGTATTTGAAGCGGTGCAGAAGTCGCTTGATCGAAAAGTAGCCGTCAAGGTGTTGCCCAAATCGCTGCTGGAGGATCAACAGCAACTCGATCGATTCGAGCGCGAAGCACGCACGGCCGGATCGCTGCATCATACGAATATCGTTCCCGTGTTCGGTGTCGGCAGCGATCAGGGGTTCCATTACTACGTGATGCAACGGATTCAAGGCACAGGGCTGGATCGTGTGCTTGCCGACCAAACAGAGCCTTTTACACCTCGCCAAGTCGCTCATCTCGGGCTGCAGGCGGCCAACGCGCTGGCGTATGCCCACGATCAGAACGTACTTCACCGCGATATCAAACCGGCCAACCTCATCGTTAACGATGACCTCGATTTATGGGTGACCGATTTTGGCGTCGCCAAGGCCATTGAAGAAGAGGCATCCCAGTCAAGTGAAGTCGTCGGAACGCTTCGCTATATGGCGCCCGAACAGATTCGCGGCGACTTGGATCCGCGCAGCGACATCTATAGTTTGGGGTGCACGCTGTACGAATTATTGGCCGGTCGTCCCGCCGTTGATGATGCGACGATTCGACACGCGATCGTCGCCAATCGACCGGCCGGTCCGCCGCCCCCGGTCCGGCACTACGACAAAAAAATTCCTAAGGATCTGGAACGGATTCTGTGCGGCGCGATGGCAGCCGATTTGAGTGATCGGTATGCAACAGCGACCGAAATGGCAGCCGATTTGCAGCGGTTTCTCAATGATGAGCCGATTCGCATCGTTCCTCCGTCCAAGGCACAGTTGTTCGTCCGTTGGGCGAAACGCAATCCCGCCGTCGCCGTTCTTTCGGCCGCCACGGCGGTGCTGTTGTTAGGCATCGCTGCGCTCGCGTGGGGACGAGCGGAAATGGCGCAGAACACGCTCGAGAACGAAACGCGTCTGCGTGGTGTGGCCGAACAGAATGCTGCAATCGCATCGGGCGCCCTGGACAAAATATTCCAGCGGTTCGCGATCGCCGGTGACAACGCCTCGACGCTGAACGCTTCACTGGCCTCGGCTCCAACGTTAAGTAATGAAGCGGCCGAGCTGCTGGAAGAACTGATTCGCTATTACGACGATCTGGCATCCCGAGATGGATTGGACGATGAGATGAGTCGGTCCGCGGCCGATGCCCGGTACGCTATCGGCACAATCTATCATCAATTGGGCCAGTACGAGCGTGCGATCAAGACGTTCGAAATCTCTCGACAAGCATGCATCGCCGAACAAGCCCGTTCGACGGACCTCTCGTCCGAAATCGATTCGACAGATATTGACGGTATCATCCGCGAGACGGATTTGATGAATCGAATCGGATTCGCGTGGCGGATGCTGGGCAAAGATGAGCAAGCCGATGAGATACACTTTGAGGCGCTGCAAAAACTGATCGCCGACGGAGTGTTTCAGTCGTCTGATCGTGTTCGGTTTAGCGAAGCCCAAACACATTTCGCTCTGTCACGGCGTTTGCGACCGGGCGTGGGGCCGGAGACGTTGCCGCCAATCACCATCTTGGAATTCTTGCGACATCGTGACGGCAGACCCGCTGAAGGACCTGGACCCGACCGAGAACGATTAGAGCATGATCCGGCGCGCAATCATCATCTTTTGCGAGCCGAACAACTCTTTCGCGAGCTGTATGAATCAAATCCAGAACAAGTCGGATACGCGCGATGGCTGGCAGCGGCGCTGAACGAGCTGCGTAGTGATTCTTTGGTCGGCGCCTCACCCAAACAATTGCAAGCGGAGAATGAAGCGAATGAAATTCTTCGACAGCTGGTCAAACGCCATCCCGAGAACCCCATCATTCAGCATGATCTGGCGACCTCGCTGGCACACTTGAATGTGTTCGAGCCGCGGATCGGCCCCACGCAACTGGAATGGGGAATTGATCGGCTGGAGGAAGCCGTCGCACATTGTCAGTCGTTAGCGGCTGCGAATCCGAATGTGCCCGCGTACTTGAACACCTGCGCACATACGCACTTCAAGCTGGGAGTATTGTTGCAGCGATACGCCGACGTGATCGATCGACACAACGATCCGTCGTCTCGACAGCGTTTCCATGATCTGAAACAGCAGGCCGTCTTTTCGTTTCGCACCGCTGGCCGACAGCATGCAATGTTGGAACACCAGCATCCCGATGCGGTCGGTTATCGAATGTGGCACGCCTTATTCGTGCATTTTCAGGCTCAAGCACAGCTGCAGGCTGGGCAGCGAGAGGAAGGTCAACGGACATTCGCTCGCGTGGCGAGGTTTTGGCACCGGCTGGCGCTGCAGTATCCTGATGTGGGGCTCGCCATGTTCGCCCTCGCCGAGGCCGAGCTGACACTGCGAGACCTTGATGCGAATCTGGATCGTTGATCGCACGGCCCCTGATGACTGCGGGACCATTGAAGGAAAATTACTTTCTTACGAAGCGTTCCGATCGCAAAACAGTCGATGACGATCCCGTAATGCCACCGCTGAATGAGATGAGATGATGCATAAATACTTGATGTTGGTGTCAATGTCGTTTGCCACGGTCGCGTGCGCGGACAAGCCGATCGTTTCTTGGATCGATACGCAGATGCCGGCCTTAATCGAAACGTATCAATGGCTGCACGCCCATCCCGAGGTCTCCTTTGAAGAAAAGGAAACAGCGTCATTTGTTGCGGGCGCTTGGCGTGAGTCGGGATACGATGTCACGACCGAGATTGGCGGATACGGAATCGTCGGGATATTAAAAAATGGCGACGGTCCGATTGTGATGCTTCGCACGGATCTCGATGCACTGCCGGTCACGGAACAAACGCCTTTGCCATTTGCGTCGACCGTCACGACCGAGCGTGAAGGCGGTGGCACGACTGGCGTGATGCATGCTTGTGGACATGATCTTCACATGACCAATCTGATCGGGGTCGCGAAGTACCTTGCCGAACACAAATCGCGATGGTCGGGAACGCTGATGTTGGTCGGCCAACCCGCCGAGGAACGAGGGGCAGGCGCGGCCGCCATGTTGCAAGACGGATTGTTCGAACGATTCCCCCAACCCGACTTCGCGGTCGCTCTGCATGTTCATGGCGAAATTGAGGCGGGAACGGTCGCCGTGATGCCGGGATATGCGCTCGCCAACGTGGATAGCGTTGACATCACGGTGAAGGGCAGGGGAGGGCACGGGTCGGCTCCGCATACCACCATCGATCCCATCATGCAGGCCGCGGAGCTGATCGTCTCTCTGCAAACGATCGTCAGTCGTGAGGTCAAACCGATTGAGCCGGCCGTCGTGACGATTGGGTCAATCCACGGCGGAACGAAGCACAATATCATTGGCAATGATTGCAAGTTGCAACTGACGGTGCGCAGCTACAGCGACGAAGTGCGTCAAAAAGTCTTGGGAGCTATCAAACGCAAAGCGAACGCCGTGGCCGCCGGCTATGACGCACCCGCACCCGAGATAATCATTAGCGAAGGAACGCCGTCACTGAAGAACGACGCGAAACTGACAAAGCGGCTGCGGCAAGTGTTCATTGACCAACTTGGCGCTGATGCTGTATCCGATGACGAGCCATCGATGGGCGGCGAGGATTTCAGCCGATATGGTCGTGCGGGGGTTCCGATCGTCATGTACCGACTCGGATCGGTCTCTCGTCAGCGACTGGATCGCTTTGAGAAAATGCAAATACCGCCGCCATCACTACATTCGGCGGTCTACTATCCGGACGTCGTTCCCGCGCTGCGCACCGGCATCCAAACGATGGCCGCCGCAGCGATGGAGTTGTTGCAGGCGGCCGACTAGATCGCATCGAGTTCGAAGCTGCGAACCGCGAAGGAACCAAACGCGAATCCGATTTTGACGGTTGTTTTGTTTTGATCGATTGACGGGTGAGTGACTTTGAATTCTTTCCCATTGACGATCACGGTCGCCGTCTGGCCCGTCACTCGTGCGCTCAACGACGTCCACTCGTTGTCCTTGAGCATCGGCATTTCGCGAGACAAAGGGTTCGCTTTGGGACGGTCTGCACCTGGCTGAGGATCGTATCCATAAATGCTGCCGAGACGGTCGGTGCGCAGGATGATTCGAAACGCGTGACCCGTTTCCGCATCCATCGTAAACACCACCGTCTTGCACCCCTGCGGTTTGAACTGCACGCGAGCTTCCGCATCATCATGGGGGATTTCATAGGCCAACAAAGGTCCATGGTTTGCATACTTTTCGTAAAGCACCGGATCCTGCGTCACCGAAATCACGCCGCCGGATACTTTCCAGTCGCCACGCGAAGCGGCGCGGTCTTGATGGTCCGCAGACTTGAAATCATCGCGTAATAACGTTTCGTTTTTGGTGGGTGCGTCGGCGGATAGGCAGGCGGCGATTGCCAGAGTGAGGCCGAGGGACATAGGGCGACGCATGCGTCAGGCTCCGGTGGTGGGCGAGGCGAAAAGGTGGGACGGAAATTCCGGCGGAATCAAGGCCGAGCCGTCTAGCATAGTCCACACGTATCGGTGGCAAGAGATCACATCGCTAATAGCGAATCGAGATAAGTTCGCAATTGCCGCATGTCCGTTGGTGGTGCCTCGCGGTGGTCGGCCGGCCCGATGATAAGCGGTCCATCGGCGGGATCGGACGGGTGCAAGCCATGACTGCCACGGACGAGTCCTGCGTCGAGCGGGATGACATCCATCTTGTAGCGAAAGCCGAGCTTCTTTTGCGCGACACGCGCGATCGCTCGGGCCGTGCTGGTTTTGAATAGTTCCACCGGGTCATATCCCGGTTTGCGATGAATGTCGACGGTCCTCGCGAAATCTGGGGCAAGCGCGTCATCTTGCCAGTAATAATAAGTGAACCACGCATTCGGCTGGGCAAGTGCCACAAGTTCGCCGCTGCGAGGATGATCCAGTTCAATGTCACCTGGGTCCAGGACACTGGCGATTCCCGGTGTCGATTCGAGCAGTTGCCGGACGTGATTGATCTGGTTCGCGTCGCGGACGTACACGTGGGCCAATTGGTGATCGGCGACGGCGAAGGCTTTCGATTCCCCTGGCATCAGCATTTCGCCGAACGGGCCATTGCGGACGCCAAGCAATCCGGCATCACGCAGCACGCGGTTGATATGCACGGGCGTCTCGACCGCGGTCAATCCGTACTCCGACACAACGACCACCGATGCACCAATCTGGTTCGCTGCATCGATAATCGTCCCGGCACATGCGTCGACTTCCGCGACACGAGCCGGGTCATGAGTGGGTAAGCGTTGGAAGTCGTAATCCAGATGCGGCAAGTATGCCAGTGTCACTTGAGGTTGCTTTTCCTTCATCACGATCGCCGTGGCGTCGGCGATCCACCGCGACGAAGGCAGTCCCGCTGCGGGGCCCCAAAAGCTAAAGAATGGAAAAGGACCAAGTTTCTTGACCAAATCACACTCGGTGTGATCCAGGATGTCGAAGACCTTCGAGCCGTCACAGCCGTAATGCGGTTTTGGGGTGGCGCTGTATCGAACGCCAGAGGATTGATTGAACCACCAAAACATTTTGGCAGTTTCGTATCGGTCGTAAAATTTGTCGCTTTGAATCAGCGAAGCGGCCTGCTGCCAAAAGCGGATCTCCTGAGTGTCACGATAGTACCAGCCGTTTCCGACAATCCCGTGATCGCGAGGTGAAAGTCCGGTCAGCATTGTCGTTTGTGAAGTACACGTCACCGCGGGCAACGGACTTTTCCAGGCTTTGGCCATACCCGCAGCGGCGATGCGCGGCGCGTGAGCTAGCAGCTTGGGCGTTAACCCGACTGCGTTGATGATGCAAACTCGGTTCATGCGTCTGGGTCGACCTGATCGGCTCGTGCAACCTCGCCGCGTTGATATTTGCCCCAGTACTTATCCAGTTCTCGTTTGACCAGTCCGCTCAGCAAGAACACGCCCAGTAAGTTCGGGAAGCTCATGCCCAGAATCATCAGGTCGCTAAAGTCCAAGATGTTGCCTCGAGTGATGATCGAGCCGAGTACGGTGAAAACGAGGAACAACACTTTATAGATCGTCGATGTGCGAGCGCCAAAGAGTTGCACCCAGCATCGTTCGCCATAATAAGACCAACTGATGCAGGTCGAGTAGGCGAACAGCACGACGGCGACGTACAGGATATACCGAAACCAATCGTGCCCGCCGGTGGCAAACGCGTACAGCGTGACCTTCGCGCCTTGGCTGCTGGCGATCGCGTCGCTCATTTCCGGCGCCGAGTAAGCGCCCGTGACCACCACGACCAATGCCGTGATTGTGCAAACAAGCACGGTGTCGATAAACGGTTCCAGCAACGCGACGATACCCTCGCTGACCGGATCATCCGTCTTCGCCGCGGAGTGGGCGATCGCCGCAGAGCCGACACCGGCTTCGTTGCTGAACACGGCTCGTTGAATGCCGATGACCATCACGCCCAGGAAACCACCGTACGCCGCTTGTGGACGAAATGCTTCGCTGATGATCAACGAGACCGCTGAAGGAATTTCATCGATCCGTGTGCCGAGGATGTACAAGGCGGCCAAAACATATGCGACGCACATGAACGGAACGATGCGGCTGGCCACGGCACCGATGCTTTTGATACCGCCGATGATGACGATGCCGACGGCGACCGCCATGACGATGCCATACAAATAGGGTTGGGATTGCAAGATCGGCACGTCGCCGCGAATCGCTTCGAGTGACTGGCCGACTTGAAAAGCGTTCCCGCCACCGAAACTGGCACCGATGCACAGCACCATGAACAAGGTCGCCAAGACGCGTCCGAGCGGTTCCAGTCCGATGTCTTTCAGACCCAGTCGCAAGTAACGCATCGGGCCGCCCAGCACATGCCCGCTTTCGTCGGTGGAACGATACAGCTGACCGAGCGTGCATTCGGCGAACTTGGACGTCATGCCCAGCAATCCGATCAGGATGATCCACAGTGTTGCACCCGGACCACCGGTCCCAATCGCGATGGCGACACCTGCGATATTTCCCAGGCCGACGGTTGCCGACAGCGCGGCGGACAGTGCTTGAAAGTGCGAGACTTCGCCCGGTTCGCCCGGCGTGTCATAGACGCCTCGCGTCAGGTCGACCGCGTGACGAAACGCCCGAATGTTGATGAACCCCATCCGAATCGTCAAATAAATCGCACCCAGCAACAGCCAAATCACGACAAATGGAATCTTGGTTCCGACCAATGCTTCGGTGCCGAAGTCAAAGAACAGCACCTTGGCGACGTTGCCGACGACGTGCTTGCCAAAGAGTGCATCGGTTTTTTGAATCCAAGACTGCTGGGGCTCTGCTTCGGTCGCGTCCGATGCGGTCGGGGCAGCCAGGTCGTCGCTGGTTTCCGCTTGGGCCGCGGGAACTTGCGTTTCGGGCACCGTGGGATCGGTCTGGCCGAAACAGTGATGTCCGCCGACGGTCCCGACCGCGGTCAGGAAAATGAGAAAAAGAATTCGGATGGCATTCATTTCGGGCCGGCGTAGCAAGGGGAAATGTTCATTCGAAAGAAGTGTTCTTTCACAACCTAAAGATTTCATGCGCAGAAATCGACACCAGCTGGGATGATAAACCCGCTGCAGGGGGCGATATCGCGGCGTCTGGGGTGGCAGTTCTCGGTGGGATTCGTCAGGCCGATCACGTCACATAAGTGCCCATCTTGCGAGCCGTGATAGGAGTTCTTGCATGTGAGTCCCTGCAAATGAGTCTTTCCACATGAGACTTTGCACATGAGTCTCGATGAACCAAGCGTAATCGGTCCGGAAATGTAACCGACTGGTACGAAAAGAGTTTGCCGGACCAAAGAGGCCAGCCAAAAGAAAGCGGCGGTGATGGGCTAGCTGATGCGATCGCGCCGGTGCAAATCAGCTGGTGCGGAGTTCGCTGGCCAGCACTCGATCTCTGCCGGGCCGCATGTCTGCCGGAATGCGGCTATGCCCGAGTTCTGGATCCGGTCCTGAAATCGGTGCCGGGAAAATCGACATCGCGTCAAATCGAGATCACGTCGGAAAAACAGGGGCTTTTCAATTCAGGCCTGTCCGACGATTGCACGCGCCCGAGGCGAGGGAGGGCGAAAAGAAGTGGTCAGGGGCGGGCTCGAACCGCCGACACCGGCCTTTTCAGGGCCGTGCTCTACCAACTGAGCTACCTGACCATCACATGCCGATTGCTTTTTGCGACCGGGCCATTCTGTTTCAGGCCATATCGAAAAGCAAATGCATGGGATCGGGGGAGATCGTACGCTATGCTATGTGAATTGGTCAATGCACCAGTTTCGTCTCTTCGCTCAACTCTTGAAAGGTGGTTTGGATGACCCAGTCACCCGGCCAATTCCACCCATGCCGTGGCGCCGCCCAGTCGATCGGCCGCGCCGCTGATTTTTTTCCCCCAGCGGTGGCTCTTCGACCAACGATGGGCCTCCAGTTGGTCATGGCGGCTTTCCTGATTTTTGGCGGCCTGCAAAAAGCGTCTGCGTACACACCGGATGACCCCGTGGTCGTGCAAATGGTCGACAAGGCCATCGCTTTCTTGGAATCCGGGGCTGATATGAAGTACACCATGCCTGAGAGCGAGCCGATTTTGGTGGCATACGCTCATCTGAAGGTGATGCATGACCCCGACAGTCCCGTCGTGAAAAAGGGAATTGCTGCGGCAAAGAGAATTGTGGCTGCCGTCCAATCAGGCAAAACACATCAGCGGCACTCGATCACCTATGAATTGGCGATTTCAATCCTGTTGTTTATCGAGTTGGGCGAGAATCAATACACGCCCGAGTTGGAACTATTGCAAAAGGATTTGTTCGACTCGCAGTTTCCCAACGGTGCTTTTGGCTATCGCGGCGAATCGATTGGTGATGTTTCGCAGACCCAGTACGCCCTGTTGGCCACTTGGACGCTGGATCGATCAGGATTCCCGCTGGAATACGAGCGGGTTGCCGACGCACTGAAATGGTTGCTGCGGGTCCAGAATATGTCCGGGGGGTGGCCCTATAAAGGAAGCGACCCCGGTCCAGGCCGTCCATTGATCCGGCAGTCTGGTGTGACAGAATCCATGGCGTTGGCGGGAGGCAGCAGTATTTTGATCGCGGGCGATGCGCTGCGTCTTTGGGGAAACACGGTCGAGGAAGAAGGCACCGGCATCGAAGGGATGCCCGAAGCGGTCCGGTTCTATAAGGAAGACACCAACGTTGACCGACGAAAAACGGTCAAGCTTTCCAAGCAGCCCATCTTTAGCGCGATCGGTTTGAACGAAAAGTATCGAAAAGAGAGTCCTTACAAGCGGGCGCCCGGCGATTGGTATTACTATCTGATGTACACCAAGGAACGGTACTACAGCTTTATCGAGATCGCCTCTGGCAATTCAAAAGACAGCAGTCCCGATTGGTACAACAAAGGCGTCGACGAACTTCGCGCCGTCCAAAGCCCGTCAGGCGCGTTCGGTGAGACCGACCGAAACAAGGTCGGGGCGGGTTCCAGTACGGCGTTCGCCATCCTATTTCTGATTCGCAGCACCCAGCGTTCGATTGCCTCACTAAATACCGGTGCCGTTCGTGGCGGCTACGGATTGCCTAAAGACACGACCAACATCCGGGTCGAGGGCGGTTCGATCAAAGGCCGCCCGGTCGAAGCCGCCGTGAATGATCTATTGGACATCCTGGAAGAGGACGGCACGGATAATCTGGAAGGCAAATCGCTGCCCGAAGACCTGGAACTTGAAACGGATCCCACTGCACGTGCGGCACAGATGGATCGACTGGAACGTTTGCTGCGAGGCAGCAGTTCGTGGCAGGCACGTCGCGTCGCCGCCAGGCTGTTGGGCAAAAGCGATGAATTACGCGTCGTTCCAGCACTGATCTTTGCACTCAGCGATCCCGATACGTCCGTCAAACGATACGCCCGAGATGGATTAAGATTTATTAGTCGCAAGTTTGATGGGTTCGGTATGCCTGATAAGGCCAGCCAAGCGCAGGCCCGCCGCGCACAACAGCAATGGCGGGATTGGTATACGACGATGCGACCCGGGTACGTATTCTTGGACGACGGTTTCTAACGATTCCACTGTGATGGTTGCCCCGGCTGTGCCGCCATTCGCTATACATTCCGCTTTTGCCGCCTAAATTCACGCCAAGTACGTATGTCTTCTGTTAGCAGTCCGCAGCAATCATCCGCCGGTGACACGTCGACCGAAGGCGTCGGTAAGCAGGATTTACGACGTCTCGAGCGGGAAAAGCTGCGGATCAGCAAGTTTGACGTCGTGACATCTTTTTTTCTGGCGCTGATTTTTTTCATCGGCACGTTTGTGTTGATGTTGTTTATCGTTTGGATGCTCGGTGGCAAGCCAAAGCCACGGGCCCTTGCGCCATTGATCGAGAACCCCGCCGGTCGCGGCGACAATGCCGAAGGGTTCGAGCGAGACTTTGAGCCACCCGGTGCCGAGGAAGTCGAGGAGTTATTAGAACCGACGCTTCAGGACACGATCGAGGCGGTAACCGACGCGGTCAGCTCGGTCGCTGCGACGCTCGATTCCATGAACACCAACGCCACCGCCAGCACGCAGGGGACCGGCCGCGGCGACAGTCGGCCGCCAGGTCCTGAAGGTGAAGGCGACGACATCATCCCGCGCTTTGAACGGTGGGAACTGCGGTTTTCAGCAAAGAACGTTCGTTCCTATGCCGGTCAGCTGGATTTTTATGGCATCGAACTCGGTGCTGTCGGCGGCGACGTTCAGGGCGTCGATATCGTGAGCAATTTGGCCAGCAGCCCCAAGAGTCGTCGCGTACCCAGCGAAGAAGAAAAACGCTTGTATTTCATGTGGAAAAGCGCCAGTCCGCTGATGCGCTACGACCAGCAATTGATCCAGCAGGCCGGTGTGCCGCTGCCCGGTCGACAGATGCTGAAGTTCGTTCCGGCCGAGCTCGAAAATCAGTTGGCTCATACCGAATTGGATTACGCCAAAGAAAAGGGCTATGAATCGGTAAAGCAGATCGCCAAAACCATTTTCGAAAGCAAGGGTGGCGGTGACGGCTATGTGTTCGAGGTCATCGAACAACGCTACCGCAAAGGGAAGTAAGCGGCACTGCGTCCGGGAAGCCTCGTTTGCCCGTCGTTGCGGCGCGGCGTTGGAGGCCGGGGCTGGTGTGTCGCTGTCTTGGCGGGATGCCGCGATGGGGGCGCCTCCCAGACGCTCGGATCGGGAATTTTTGACGCTTGTGCGTCTAGATGACGCTGGGTGTTTGGGCACTGTGCGGAGCCAAGTCGTCGCGGAGAGTCACGTCGTCGCGGGGCAGCGCGTTAAGAAAGGCCGGACGAATCGGCACGAAGGCGTTAAAATTAGAGTCGCGGGTGCCGAAAACCGATCCGTTCGCCGGCGAACTTGAATATGCTAGAAGCGTTGGGAGTCCCGCGTGGGAGCCGATCATCGGATCGGGCTTGGCGGGGCGGCAGGCGGCTGACAGTCGGGACGCGGAAAGTCTTTGGCTAAATTAGGAAATCCCCCAGACCTTTTCGAAAGCTCGTGATCACGTCGACCGTGGTCATGAATACTTGGTTACCAACGGCGCACGCCCCCGCGTCGCCGACGATTTTGAACGTGAACCAGACTTGGCTCACGGGCGAGATGGTGGTAACGCCACGGCCAACAACGTAACTTATCACTGTAAACCATCGACCCAAACTTGCCGTTCGATACCTCGGATCGGAGCCGGATGCCGGTCGGGCAACCGGTCATCGACGGAAATCGTCACGATCGAATTACGTCGCAATGATCGCGACAGTTTCCGAATCGTTCTTCACACACGCAAACACTTGTCACTACCTCGCTCTTTGGAAGGGTTAGATCCTCGATGTTGATTGCCGAACTTTCTTTATTCGACATCATCTCAAACGCGACCTACGGTGCCCTCGCGGCCGTCGCACTTTGGGGGATTTACTGCATCGTCGCGGTCTGGACGCGAGTCAGCCAAAAGCGGTTCAAGAACGAAGAAGAGCAAGACGCGTTCTTGGACGACGTCGAGCAAATGTTGGTCGCGGGCGACTTTGAGGGAACCGAGGAATATTGCGAAGGCGATCCCCGCGCGATTCCTCAGATGGTTCAACTGGCCGTGGCGAATCGCGGCCTGGGATTCAAACGCGCCAAGCAAGTCATGATGGACCGTTTTCAGCGTGACGTGATGAGCGACTTGGAATATCGACTCAGTTGGGTCGGTACCGTAATCAAGGCGGCACCGATGATCGGACTGTTCGGAACCGTGTTCGGCATGATGGGAGCGTTCAAGACGTTGGCCACCGCCGAAACCGTCGAACCATCCGCACTGGCCGGTGACATCCAAGTCGCGCTGGTGACCACGGCCAGCGGTCTGGCCATTGCCATTCCGCTGATGATTCTGGTGGCAACGGTCAACATTCGTATCGCCAAGATGGAAGACCTGGTCGGGTCGGGGCTCACGCGTTTCTTTGAAGCGTTCAAGATCGGGTTGATGAAGTCCCCACCATCATCGGGATCCGCTGGCGCGTCGGATCCGGTGGCGGCCACGATGCAGTCGCCGCAGTAGTTGCTCTCGCAAGAAACCGACCGGAGCCGAAGTGAATAACGACCAAGCCGCCTTGCTGATCGACGACGAAGAAGCCGAAGACGAATTCGTACTTCCACGCCGAAAGCGTGACGAAGACGAGATGGATATCACCCCGATGATCGACATCACGTTTTTGTTGCTGATCTTTTTTGTCGTTGCGTCCAAAATGGACCCCACGCAAACCGGTGTGATCCCCGAAGCACAGAACGGTATCGCCGTATCCGCGAAAGACTCGGCCGTGATTTTTATCGATCCGGGCCCCAACGATACCGTCACGCTGACCCGGCTCGATGGCAGCGAATTTAGCAGTGATGAGGCGACACAGGCGTCGGAGATCGTTGAATACATCACGGCTGAACTCGAAAAATCGATCAACCGTAATAAGAACCAGGTGATGCTGATGGGCGACGCCGACATTAAGGTCGGCGAAGTCACACGCGTTCAAAAAATCATCGGGGATGCGTTCGAGGATATCAATTCAACGTACATCGCGGTGAAAGAACAATAGCCAGCGAAGTTTGACTTATGTCGATTCAAGTTCAGTGCATTCAGTGCGGCGCCACTCACCGGGTCAATGATCGGTTAGCGGGACGGCGTGTGCGCTGTCCCGGATGTTCCACCGCGATCCACATCCCCGAGGCCGTCGACGACCCGGCGGGCTCGCAGGACCATGCGGACGGTGACGCCGACGAACAAACGGGTTCGGCACTCGCGATCATCCCCGATGCGGAGATCGAAATGCTGGACGAAGAGCCCGTTGTTGCCGGACCGCTCAATACCGCGTCGATCACAACGTCCACCATGGACGACTTTGACGACGACGCGATGCCGGTTCGTCGCAAACGCGAGGAAGACGAGCTGGATATGACGCCGATGGTCGACGTCACGTTCTTGCTGTTGATCTTCTTTATGGTCACGGCCTCGTTCAGCTTGCAAAAATCGATCGAGATGCCTCGTCAACAGACCGACGCGCCTAGCACATCGACGACCGATGAAGACCCCGAAGAACTGGATCAAGTCGAACTGCAGGTTGATGAATTCGGATCGTTTCTGGTCCTGGCCGCTGACTGGGAAAAAGAAACGCCCGGCAAACAAAACTTGATTACCGCGCTCAAAGAGTCCATGACGGCCGGCAGCGATGCGATGAGGCTTGCCATCAAGGTCCACGAGCTGGCGAAACTCCAGGCGCTCGTTGACGCCATGGATGCCGGAACCATCGCGGGCTTTACCGAAGTCGAAGTCACGCAGGTAGAAGAGTTCGACTAAGCACTTTTTACCGCATGCCATCGTGCAACTGTCGCGGACTTCCGCTGTTGGCCACCTGTTACCTTTTCCTTTTAACCTTATATCTTTCTCTATGCTTGCGAATGAACTGATCGATCGAATCGAGCGGCTTGGGTTGCTTGATCAGGAGATCATCGAAGCGTTGCGCGAACAGCTTGAATCCGGCGGGACACGGATCACTCCCGAAGCGGTGGCAAAGCTGTTAGTGGACAACGGCCAACTGACTCGGTTTCAAGCGACGAAATTGATCGGAGAGCTTCGGTCGGGTGAAAATGATTTGCCCGGCGAATCGCCTCTGGGTGCGGCCGCGTCAGAAGATGTCATCGATCTGGCCGACGAAGGGCTGGATTCCACCGAGGCGTTTGTCGAGGCGGAACCGGTCGATGATGTATTTGCCGAACCGGTTCAGGTGGAAACGACTGCCGATTCGGCGTCGATGATGGACGTCGGTTCGGTCGATTCCTCGACCGAGGGACGCCCGCAGCGCAAACGCCCCAAACCGATCGAGAACAAGAGCGTCTGGGACTCCTTCAAGATCTATGGATTCCTGGGCATCATCGCCATGCTGTTGTTGGCCGGTGGCGGCCTCTATTGGGTGCTCAGCCGTGGCAACGAAGATGATTTAATCATCGGTGCAAACAAGCTTTACGAACAACAGAACTACACCAACGCTCAAGAACGTTATCTGAGTTTCCTCGAGAGTTTTCCGGACGGGCAATACGCGTCACTGGCGCGGACTCGCGTCGCAATGACCCAACTGTATCGCGCCGAAGAAATGAGCGATCCGACGCGGGCGCTCGCCCTGGCACAGGAATTATTGCCAAAAATTGAAGAAGAAACCGGGCTGAACGAAGAACGCGGCAATCTGGCCGCGCTGTTAGTCGACATCGCACAGAATATTGCCGATGCGGCGGGCGAAGCGAAAGAAACCGAAGAGAAAAAACGTTTGTTGGGAAAGTTGGACGAACAAATCGAGCTGACAAACAATCCCAATTACGTCGCTTCGTCGATGCGGCCGACGTTGGCCGGGCCGCTTAGCCAAGTGACCGAAGATCGACAACGCGTGCAACGCGAGATCAATCGCAACGAACGACTGGACGAATCGGTCGCGGCGATGACCGCAGCACTGCAGGCAAAGAAAACCAAAGAATCGTACGATATTCGCTTTGACCTGTTGCGTGATTTTCCCGAACTCTCGAACGATCAGCGATTGGTATCGTTAATCCAGCAGGCCAGCGAGATTCAACAAACCCTCGTGATACCGTCGGCCAAGCTGCCCAAAGTCGAACAGGGCGCCAGCGACAACGACGCGATGCGGTCGATCGTTCTGGTCACCAATGATGGCCGCGGGGCGCCGGGATTACGCGACGAAACGTTGTACTTGCGTGCACGTGGCAGCGTCCTGGCGTTTGACGGTGAGTCGGGAACGCTCAAGTGGCGAAAGTTTGTCGGATACGATCACGCCCACGAACCGATTCGTCTCAACGGCGGCAGCGGCGTGTTGCTGACGGAATCACTCACTAGCGAAGTTCAGCGACGCGATAGCGCCGACGGTACCGTCCGCTGGCGAGTCGTCATCGGCGAACCGTTCCGAGCGCCGATCGCCGTCCGCGATGATATTTACGTGGCAGCCGATAGCGGGCGATTGATCTCGTTGGACTCCGAAACCGGTGATCCCAAATGGGTCCAGCAATTTCCTCAGTCTTTGGTTGTCGGGCCGGGAGTCGATGTCAACAACAGCCGTGCTTACATCCCCGGCGATCACAGCAACATCTATGTTCTCAACTCGCGTGACGGTTCCTGTGTCGAAAGCTATTACCTTGGACACAACAAAGGTGCCGTCGCCGTTGCACCGGTTCCATTGCTTGGTCACGTGTTTGTGATCGAAAATGCCGGTGTCGATTTTGCACTCGTGCATGTTCTCGAAGTCGACGAAAACGGCGAAGGTTTGAAGCCTGCTCAACCGCCATTCCGGTTGGACGGCAATGTTCATGTCGCACCGAAATTGCAAGACCGCCGAATCATCATCTTGACCGATCGTGGCCAAGTGGTGGTCTATGACATTGAACCGACCGCTAAGAAACGCGAACAGGTCACAACGGCGGCCACCCAGCCGGCAACCTATGACGAACCGACGGCAACGCGCATGGCGATCGGTAAGAGTCAGATGTGGGTTTCGGGGACGCGGATCGGTCGATACGAATTGCAGATCAACACTGGCCGGGTCGTTCCCGATTGGGTCAAGTACCCAGGTGATACCTTCATCGGCGAACCATACGCCAATCGCGATGCCCTGGTCCACGCACGTGTCTTGCGCGGCACGTCGGGTATTCGGGTTGCCGCCGTTGATCCAGAAACCAGTGAGGTTTTCTGGCAAACCGACGTCGGCGTGCCGGTGTCGATGCTGGTGCCTGCACCCGAGGGCAAGGGAGTCCATGCGGTGACCAGCCAGGGGACGTTGTATGAACTCGATCGCGATGCCCTGCAAACGGGTTCGTCGAAAGGCCCGATCGAAAATCCTGGAGGCAAAGGGATCGCGATGCGCTTTGAAGACCCCTTGGTCGTCGATGAACAAAGACGCCTCATGTTGAATCAGGCAACCAAGGGACAAATCTTGGTTTACGACCCGTCGCGAAAATCCCAAAAGCTGCGATTGATCACGCTGTTGTTGCCGGGCGGCAAACAGGCCGGCGGAGCCATCGTATCGGGCGGAGGATTGTTCTTGCCGCTGGATTCCGGTCGAGCAACGTTGATGAATTTTCAAACCGGCGCTGTTGCCGGCAGCCCGTTCCAACCCGCCAGCGATCCGACGGGTACGGTTTCTTGGTCCCAGCCCGTCACGTTGCCGGACGACGCCGATCAGATCGTGATCGCTGACAGTCGCAAGCAGATTTATCGCTTGCGAATCGGAGAACAACTCCGCGAGTTGGCACAATCAAAACTTGACTACGATTTGCTTGGCCCGAGTGCTGCCGTTAACAATACGTTTGTTGCGACCACCAGTGGCCCGGCATCGGACTATGTGGTCGGGTTCGACATGGTCGGACTGAAGGAATCATTCAAGACGTTGTTGGACGGGCGCGTCACATGGGGACCTGTTTCGGTGGCAGACGTTTGTTTGATGCAAACCGATGACTCAGTGCTGCGGGCCTTTGCCGACGACGGAAAGCAAAAGTTCCAAGTCCAATTGCCTGCCGGATCACCGATTGGTCAACCATTGATGATCGAAAATAACATCGTGTTGTGTGGCCGAACCGGCTGGGTGGTGGCCATCGATGCGACCAGTGGTGCGTTGTTGGGAACAACCAACATCGGCCAGCCTATCTCGGCGACTCCGTTGAATATCGGACCAAAGCTGTTGGTTCCCGGCGGCGAGGGCGTGATTTACTTGGTAGAAGTCCCAGCGAATGGATAGTGGTTTGCGTTCACGATTATCGAGATGCCTCAAATCCAGCACTCGCGCCCAGTGGGTGTCAGCGGCAGCGCGTCTGATACGGATGTCGTGTCTTGCCGCAGCATGCATATTCGGCACTGCGATCCAATCGCACGCACAGATCATCAACTATGCGCAATCAGGCAATCCGGCACAGTCCGGGTTGGAACTGTTGCAGGAAGAGCCTCACGACATTATCTATTTCACCGAAAAGGCAGGCGGCGGATGGGTCAAAGTGCATTTGCTGGACTTGCCCGGTCGCAAAATGCCGATTGATCGTAGCGGCGCCCTGATCTATCGAATTATCGATATCGAAGCAAAAGACTTCACATCAAAGTGGAGTGATATCGAGACGATTGATTTCTGGGAAACGCGCCTGGAACGCGAAACGAAGGAACGAATCGCAAAGGCCGATTTCAAAGGCGCGTATCCGTTTCTGTCGATTTTGATTCGTGATTTTCCCGACCGGCCGGGATTGCGACAGCTGCGAAGCGACTTTTTGTGGACCGACGCAATCACGCGCGCCAAACGTGGTGAACGTGAAGCAACGTTGGCCATGTTAGAAGAGTTGCTGCGATACGCGCCCGAGTACAAGGCGTCAAGCGTGCGGTCCGCAATAGACTTGACCACCGATCGGTTGATGCAGTCGATGGTGGACGAAAACCGCTTGGCTGACGCGCAGAGATTGCTCGCGAGACTTGAAAAGGACTACCAGACCGTTCGACTGAAATCGATCCCAAAGTGGAACCAAGAGTTCCTGAAAATGGCGACCGCCAAACGCGACGAAGCAATCGAAGCGGTGAATGCCAAGGATTACCGAGCGGCACGCCAGTTGGCTCGCGAGAGCATCAACTTGAAGCCGGAAATTGCCGGCGGTGAAGCCTTGGTGAAAAAGATCGATCAGATCTATCCGCTGGTGAACGTCGGTGTCTTGCAGTCAGCGTCGGTGTTCGATCCGACACGAATCG
Organism: uncultured Pirellulaceae bacterium; assembly: GCA_963975425.1. Lineage (GTDB taxonomy): Bacteria > Planctomycetota > Planctomycetia > Pirellulales > Pirellulaceae > CAXBGS01. Next base: position 161,910 of record CAXBGS010000011.1, on the reverse strand, counting down.
ATAATTGGTCGTCGCGCCGCGCCGGACGGCTGCAGTATCGCGTTCTGTTCGAAATGCAGGGTGCAGGCCCCGAAGGCGGCGAATACGACTTTCTATTCGGTTCGGTCGAACAGAGCCCCGACCGTTTGAATCTGGATTTGGTTATCGAAGACCAAAAGCTGGTTCCGCCGCTCGATGGTATCAGCGGATTTCACATCGCGGATGTCTTGGCGGACCGTGCGAGGCCGGAGTCGCCGGAATATTTTTCGGCTTGGGCTGCGGCCGTGAAAGCTATCGGGCTCAGTGGTCCGCGACGCATGCAATGTTTACTTCGGCGACCTCATGTTTTGCCAACCTGTTTGTTGCAGGTGCCTGTCGACGGCAGCTGGTTTGGCGGCGAGCCGGGATCGCCCTCCGGTGAATATCGCTTGGACTCGAGCGAACCGAGACTCAGCCGATTCGTGCTGGCCGCGCCACCAAAGCAAGAAAACCAGCCTCGCGAGATTGTGGAAATTCGACCCGAGTCCGCATCCGATGCGGTCAGCATGTTGCTGCAGGGTGAAGTCGACGTGTTAGATCAACTTTTTCCCGCCGATGCGATCCGATTAAAAAACAAACGATCTGTTCAGGTCGAAAATTATCCATTGCCGACCGTACACATGTTGATCCCTTGTTCGGACCATTTGTATTTGGCGGAACGTACATTCCGGCGGGCGTTGGTCTATGGCATCAATCGTGAAGACATTCTTTCGGGTGAATTGCTCGAGGGACTCGAATCACCCGGTTGCCGCGTCGTTTCGGGGCCTTTTCCCGCTGGCGTCGAATTGAACGACCCGCTGGGATACGCCTACGACAAAAGTATCGAACCACGATCGTACGAACCCCGCGTTGCAAAGCTGTTGATGACACTGGCGGAAAGCCAGATGAAGGCTGCCGCGCAACGCAAAAAAGAAGCGTTGCCGCCGCTGGAACCGATTCGCTTAGCGTTTCCCGCCGACAACCTCTCGCGTGTCGCGTGCGAGGCCATTCGAAGCCAGTGGATGTTGCTCGGATTGCAGGTCGAGCTGGTCGAGCTGCCTGTTGGTCGGACGTTCCCCGAGGAAGGCACCGCAGACATCGTCTATTCAAGCGTCGCCGTGTGGGAGCCGATCATCGATGCCCGACGATTGCTCGGGCCCCAGGGACTGGCCGGCAGCACGGACCAGTTGGTTGGGTTGGGCCTGCGACGGATCGAAGAAGCGAAGAATTGGAAAGAAGTACGCGATCGTCTGATCGATTTGCACGGCATCGCGCATCATGAATTGCCGGTGCTTCCATTGTGGCAGTTGGTTGAATCGTATGCTTATCGCAAAGAAATTCTGGGCATCGGCCGAGGGATCGTTTCGTTGTACCAAGACGTCGATAAATGGCGATTGGAGTAGTCTGGTGACCGATTCTCAGTGGCAAACGCGATTCGTGAGCATGTCTTCTTGCATGATCGGTAATCGCAACCGCATGTTTTCTTTTGATCGATGGCAACGACGGCGAACGCGAACCACGCTGGCCTTGGTGATCCTGGTGACGATCGCCTCTGGCTTTGCATCACCAAGCTTTGCGATCGAAAGTGACACCAGCACTGCGATACAGCCGCCAGCCAACCCAGCACAACCCGCCAACCCAGCACAGCCCGCTAGCCCAACAGAGCAGGGCAACGAACAGCCGCAGGTCGAACAGCCATGGGATTTTTCGCCCTATCGTGTTTTGATTTGGATCGTGTCGGATGATCCAAAGCTGAACGCGGGTTCGATTGACGGCGATCTGCGAGAATACCTCGACCGCGATTTTCGCTCGATCTGGCGAACGACGATTGCGGATGCGCCGCCGGCTGTCGCAACCGCGGCGCGTCGAAATTTGGGTGGCCTCAGTTACGAATCGATCACGGCGTCGGATCCATTGATTGCCGTAAAGAAGAATCACCCCGATGCGATTCGGATCCGTGTCGCTTCGAACGTCGCAGAATATGTCGGCCGCGTCGCGGCGACCGAAGGACGGCTTGATGATGTTCGCAAGCGCGCACAATCGGCCGGTAATCCGAGGATGGACGGCGTCACCGATCGTTTCGATGCGGTCGGAACCGATGCAATCGAATTGCATCGCATGTGGGCGCGACCCGAAGTCGAGGCTCTGTTGGTTTCGCGCGGCGTCGCTCTGACGCTGGACGAACCAGAAGCCAAACTAATCGCGTTGCCGATCGACGGGCTGGTGTCTCAGACGATTGAGGAATTCGACAAAGTTTTCATCGTCCGCGTGCAGCAACTTGCTTCGCCTCCGCAGGTGAGTGTTGTGGAATACGAACCGTTGATGCATTACTTCGGGCCGGTTTCCAGTCGTGAAATCACTGGCGAGAACCAACTGATCGATACGATCGGCCGCACAATCACATACGCATTCTCGCCCACGATCCGCATCGAAAATGCAGGTCAAAAAACAGCATCGGGCTTGCTCCGCGCTGGTGGACTGATTCTGGGCAAAGAATCGCCCGGACTGATCCAACCGGGCGACGTATTGATTCCGATGACTCGTAAGGACGATCGCAACGGCAAACCAATTCTGATTGGACCGCTTGATTGGTCGTACTTGTTGGTGAAAGAAACCGACGGCGTGAAGACAAAGATGGATTATCACTCCGGTCGTCCCGGCGGGCTGCAGGGCCGTCAGAACAAGCGAACCTTTCGCCGCGCGCTTAGGGTCCGACCGCCCGGCGACGAAACAACGATTCGGCTGCACGCTCGAGGCGACGAAACGTTTCCGCTGATCGGTTACGAAATCTACGAACGTGAACTTGAGTCGCCGAAAATGACGTTCATCGGACGCACCGATTGGAATGGGCGCATGAAGATCACCCGAACCGAGGATCCATTGCGGCTGTTCTATGTCAAGAACGGCGGTGCGGTGCTGGCACGCCTGCCGATCGTGCCCGGGTTGTCCGAGATGGCCGTTGCTGATTTGGGCGGTGACGACATGCGTCTGCAGGCCGAGGCATATATCCGGGGCGTCCAGAATGCCATCATCGATTTGGTAGCGATCCGTGAACTGTTCGCCGCTCGAGTTCGTCTGCGGCTGGAAAACGGTCAGATGAAAGAAGCGGAAGATTTGCTGAGCGCGCTGCGCGAGCAGCCGACCAATGAAAAACTGGCCAACGATATGGGCACCAAAGAAACGGAATTTCTGAAACTAATCGGACCAAAAAATCCAAATCAGTATCGCAAGGTTGAGAACATGTTCTCGGCGACACGCGACATGTTGTCCAAGCACATCAACGGCAAGATCATTACCGAGCTAGAAAAGGATCTCGTCACCGCCCAACGCAACGGTGGTAAATTGCCCAAGAAGACAAAAACGGATTCCGACGGTGCGACCGACGCCCCAGCCGCAAAGAAACCGGGCAAGAATAAAGCAAACAAGAAACCCGCCGCCAAATAGACGTTCGCACGTCGGTTGGTTGATCTAGAAAAGCGTGTAGATGAAAGGCGCCGCGCCGGTGGATGTGAGTGCGGCAGCGATTCCCAAGACTGCTAACACTAACAGAATCGGGATCATCCACCACTTCTTTTCTTCCTTGATGAAGATCAAGAATTCTCGCACCAACGAAATCGGCTTTTCTTCACCTGCCTGTCGAAAATCGTTTTCGTGGTCGTCGGGTTTAAGATGGTCGTTCACAAGCGAAAACTGCCGATCGATGGTCGATGATGTGGTTTAAAAACGATCCGTTGCAATACGATTTCTTGGAGACTCCTCGCGCGAAAGAACCGTGTTCGCGCAATCGGGCGAGTCGAGGACTAAGCCGGGGCAACTGAACAACCGAGACCACGGCGGAACGACGAAACTCTGTGCATCGTTACTTTCGCCAATCGGGTCGCTTTTTTCTCGCTTTGGGATGGTGACGCGGCATCTCGAATGTCGCATCACTCTTCTTGAGCTTGCGGCCTTCGGGCCGTTCGGTCACGCGGACCAGCTTTGCACGCAACTTTTTCTCGACGGTAAACAACTCGTCATCAAGTTCAAATTCGACGAACACATCAACAATCGATGGACTTAACCGCGGCTTATAAGCGTTGGGACCTGTCGGTGCGTTGCCGCTGGTGTCTTCCCAGGCGGAATGGTGAAAGAAGACGTCGTCGCGAAAATCTTCTGCATCGATAAATCCGAACTCACCCTTCTCTTGAACCCATTTGACGGTACCGAGCCGTTTGCGTTGAATGTGAAATTTCTTCTGCGGTGAATCGTCGTCGCTGGGCTTTGGCACGCTGGGTAGGTCTGATCGTTAATGGTTCGGTAAGGTTTTACTACGTCAGACCGCTAGTTTAGCTGGTGGGCAAAGGGAACATCAGGAGTCCCAATCCAATGTGCGACTGAATGTGCTGTCGCTCGGCGAACCAGTCGTGCCCACATATCGACATCGTTGTCAAAAACGACATCCGCTGTGGCGGGTACCAGATGCCAATAGCCCGACCGAATCTCGCTTGCCAATTGATCAGGTTCCCACCCAAGGTGCCCGACGATCAAACGGTAAGGCGTCGGCTTGTCACGCACCAAATCCTCTAAATTCTGTTTTTGGGCGGCCACATAAATCCCTTGGCCGGTTTCCGCCTCGGCAAGATCGCTGGAACCATGAACTGCGACCACCGGACCGGACAGTGGACCGCCAAAATGCACTAAACCAAGCGAGTTGCTGGCTTTCCTGACCGTTTCTTCGTCTTCGGCGGACGGCATGGCGGATTCCAGCCGATTGGTTTGAGACCCAGATGTGTCAGAATCCAATGTTTCATCCAGGGAAGATTCGAACTCGGACTCGTACTGGCTCGCGTTTTCTGGCGAATCGGTTTGGTCTTTATTGCGACCCATCATTTGCATCAGCGACTCGGGACTCGGCTGCATTGGCCGATTCAACATGACCCCAATGGTGCGGTTTTCGTCGTCGTGAACAATCAAGCAAACGCCCCGGCTGTAAATCGGGTCGTCAATGATCGACGACGCGACCAATAACTTTCCAACGAGCGGTTCGTACATGGGTTACCTTTAATAGTATCACAGACTGCCAAAATGGCAGCGATGGGTTTTTGATGTTTAAATAAGGCAATTCCCGCGCCAATTCCCGCGTCCCGAATCGTTACTGGGCCGCTATAGCAAGTGTTTTGTGTGAACTACATTGGTCCAGCCCCTCAGTTAGCAAAACGGCGGCACGTCGGTTCAAGCTACGGTTCAATACCTTCGCCGAGTCATGCCGTCAGGGTGCGACTGCCAGCTATCGGAATCACGCACTGAGCAAAACGATCCGCGGGGGCTCTGCCGGCCGCGGGATCGACAGTTTTTTATAGGAATGATCGACAGGACTTAGTGATGTCAATTTCAGAAATGAGAAAGTCGTACGAGTTGCACGGCCTTGATGATCAGGACGTCGATCGCGACCCAATGGTTCAGTTTCAAACGTGGTTTGAGCAGGCAAAGCAACCGGATTTGCCTGACTGGATGGAGATTAACGCCATGACGCTTTCGACCTGCGATGATGCCGGTCGCGTCACCTCACGCATCATTTTGTTAAAGGGAATCGAACAAGGTCGACTGCGGTTTTTTACGAATTATGAATCGACCAAAGGGCGACAGTTGGCGAGTAATCCCAACGTCGCATTGTGTTTCTTTTGGCCACATTGCGAGCGACAGGTCCGAATTGAGGGAGCAGTGCATCCGACGCCACGCGATGTCTCTGTTCAGTATGCCCAATCGCGCCCACGTGCTAGCCAGTTGGGTGCACACGTCAGCCAACAATCTGCCGTGGTCGAAAGTCGCGAGCAACTAGAGTTGCGAATGAAGCAGCTAGACAAAGAATTCGACGGCCGCGACGTTCCTTGCCCGGATAATTGGGGCGGCTATGAGGTCACACCAATATTGATGGAGTTTTGGCAAGGGCGTCCGAATCGTTTGCATGACCGAATCCGTTATCGCCGCGACGGCGATGACTGGACGATCGAACGATTGTCGCCCTAACGCATTGTCGCCCTAACGCCCAGTGCTTCAGGCCCAGTGCTTCAGGCCCAGTGCTTCTGACTCAGTGCTCTTACCCCAGTGCCTGATATGCAGTCGCCGGGTCGGCCATTGTCGCCCGGACATTCTTGTTCGGCTGTTATTCATTCACGTCGAACGGTTCAACGCGGCGGCGAGCAAACGTGACATTGGTGGCACGCGCCGGTACTCGGCAAGCATCACAGCATGTCGATTGCGTCGATGTCGACGACGTACTGCACGTCATCTTTTTCAGCGATGGTGAATGTACTGGTGGCCCGTCGAATCGTTTCGCCCAGTTCGGCAGCATTGATCGACTGCATCATGATATGAAAACGATACTTGCCACGCAGTTTGGCCATCGGCGGTGGCGCAGGGCCAAGGATTCGGACTTTGACATCAAGTGACTTTCTCGCTGATTCCAACCGGTCTCGCAAGGAACAGGCAACCGCTTCGGTGACCTCTTCGACGGTGCCACGAATGATGATCCTCGCGACACTTCCCAGCGGCGGGTAGTTAAATTTTTTGCGATTGATCATTTCGTCGTTCGCGAACGTTTCATAGTCGTGATGCGATGCGGCTTCGATCGCCGGGTGTTCGGGCGAAAACGTTTGAACAATGACGCGGCCCCCGCGATCGCCACGGCCGGTTCGTCCGGCTACCTGGGTGACCAGTTGGAACGTTCGCTCGGCGGCACGAAAATCGGGAAAGTGCAGGGCAGAGTCGGCGTTGATCACACCGACCAACAGCACGTTGGGAAAGTCCAAGCCCTTGGCAATCATCTGAGTGCCCAAGAGTAAGTCGATTTCACCAGCTCGGAACGCCGACAGCACACGCTGATGGCTGCCGGGACGACGCATCGTGTCGCTGTCCATCCGCGCGATTCTCGCGTTGGGAAAGCGCGCCTTGGCTTCCATCTCTAGTTTCTGGGTGCCCTGTCCGGCGTACCGAATTCCGTCGGATAAACATGACGGACAGGCTGGCGGCGTCGCGATCGTATATTCACAGTAGTGGCACACCGCTTTGCCCCCATCACGATGGTGCGTCAAAGGCATGTCGCATTCCGGGCACGCGACGACGTGACCACACGCTTGGCACTGGATCGTGGTCGCATAGCCCCGACGATTCAAAAGCAAGATGACCTGTCCTTTTTCGTCCAGCGTTTCTTGGATCGACCGGTGCAGTGGCCGGCTGATTGCCCCGGCGGTTCGATTGTCGGCCGAACGCAGATCCACCAACTCGACATCGGGCATCGGTCGCTGGTTAATGCGATGGGGCATGCGGATCAGTTCGGCATGTCCGGTCGATGTCGCATGCCACGATTCCAGTGACGGTGTGGCGGAACCGAGCAGTAAAGGTATTTTCAATGACATGGCCCGCGCGTACGCCACACGCCTTGCGTGGTATCTCGGTTGCGTGTCTTGTTTGAAAGACGCGTCGTGTTCTTCGTCGATGACGATCAGCCCCAGTCGCGGCATCGGGGCAAAGACGGCGCTGCGCGGGCCGACAACGACTTGAACCTCTCCGCGGCGAATACGCTGCCACTGGTAGTGTCGTTCGGCCGGCGTCATTTGACTGTGAAGCACCGCGACGGATTGAAATCTTTGCTCGAATCGTCCGCGGGTCTGCGGCGTCAGGCTGATTTCGGGAACCATCACAATCGCGCCGCGGCCAAACTTCACCACATGTTCGATCGCCTGGATGTAGACCTCCGTCTTGCCGCTGCCTGTCACGCCATGCAACAACAGTGTCTTACCTGTGGCGGAATCGATGGCGGCGACCACCCGCTGAAGCGCCTGGTTCTGATCGCTGGTCAATTCGTGGGTTTGCTTGGACTCACCGTCATCGATCTGCCAGCGTGTGGACTGGCCCGATGACAACTCTCGCCGAACGTCTTCGCAAAGCAGTCCTTTTTTTCGCAATCGCCGAATCGGATCCTGTGTGCATCCGGCTTCGACCATCAGCTGAGGTGATGTCATTGGTTGTCCGGCGGCCAGCAAGAACCGCAGCACGGCTTGCTGTTTTTTGGGCAGCGCTTCGATCAATTCATCATCGATCGCATTGCGATCGGGCGAGAAGTACGTTTTTTCGCGCGTGCCGGCATTGCTGCGAACGCTGCTGGGGATCAGCGTGTCAAAAACTTGTCCGGCCGGCGCCTGGTAATAGTGGCTCATCCACAGAACGAGTCGAACCAGCGGGGCATCGCAGAGGGCTTCATCGTCAATGATGTCCGCAACGTCACGCAATTTGCGGCCCGCCGATGATCCCAGTTGGACTTGCGTGCACCAACCGATCGTGGGCCGTTTTCGACGTCCCAGTGGCACATGGACTCGCATTCCCGGTTGCAGGTCCTCGCGCATTGTGTCGGGAATTCGATAATCGTATGGACCGTGCGGAGCCTCGCTGAAAACGACCTGAGCGACCGCGATGTCTTCTTCGGCCGCTAATTCCCATGGGGGCGGTGCGGTTTCAAACAATTCGACCTGATGAGAACGCTTCTCGGCCGATCCGCCCGCTAACGGATCCACATTGTGATGAGATGATTCTTGTGGCTCGGACATCGGATCCAGAGGAACAGAATGCGGGACAAACGGGTACGGATTGGTCGACGGGCTATTATCAGTCACCATAGTGGATTCTCGCAATCAAAGAAGGTCGCCCAGATTCTTCACGTGACCGTGGACAAGTCTGGTCAAAGCAATCGCGAGTTTTCACCGGTTTTCCTGATTCCTTTTGTCTTTCTCCTTCCACCTTACGTCTCATGCGCATCGGAATTTACGGCGGTTCGTTCGATCCCATTCATATCGGACACTTATGGATCGGCGAAGCGGCAATGGAAACACTTGCCCTGGACGAGTTGCGGTGGATTCCCGTTGCCCAATCACCGTTAAAGGGACGCGGACCGATCGCGGCGGATCAGGCACGCCTTGGGATGTTGCATTTAGCACTCGATGCGGTCGACGGTCACGCCATCGATGACCGCGAGATTCGGCGAGGCGAGATTAGTTATACGGTTGATACCGTCGGCGAGCTGCGATCGGATTTTCCCGATGCTGAAATCATCATGATCATCGGCAGCGACTCATTGGCGACGATGCCGCAGTGGCATCGGCCAAAAGAACTGCTTGAATCGGTAATTCCGGCAGTCGTGCAGCGGGGTGGCGAAGACGAGATCGATTTTTCGATACTGAAGGATTTCGTGTCACCGCAGCGCATCGAGCTGTTCCGTCGACACGTGATCGCGATGCCCGTGATCGAACTTTCCAGCAGCGAGATGCGAGAACGACTCGCCAGCGGTCGAAGCATCCGCTTCCGCACACCTCGGTCGGTCGAAGCGTTCATTCAGGCGGAGAATCTGTACCGCCAGAGCGAGTGAAATCCGCTAGGGTTTCATCGCATCAGCCAGCCGCACGGTTTCGTCGACCAGCTGTGCGACTCGTTGCTGAATCGACTCGTCGGCTAGCGAATCACCCTCGAATGAATCGCCCGTGGCATAGATGAATCGCGGGACGATCAAACAGCGGAAGTCCAGCATCAGACTATTGGCCAGTCCCATCGCTGACATATAGCTGCCTTGTCCTCCGGCGGCCAACATCATGGAAACAACTTTGCCCGTCCAAGCTTTTCCCGTCAGTTCGACGGCGTTTTTTGCCGCCGCGTTGACGTCGTAGTTATAAACCGGCGACGCGATCAGAACCGCTTCGGCGGCGAGGATCAGCTTGTCGAGCGACTTCACGTTCTCGTGTCCGTACGCGGTCGCCCCGTCACAGGGTGGCAATGATGTTTCGGCCAGATCAAAGATTTCGACATCGCGACCGATCGATGTCAGACGATCGACCGTCGCTCGGGCCAAGATTCGGCTGCGACTGTTCGGATGCAAACTGGTGCTGAGAACCAGGAACATGGGCGGTATCGGGCGTAGCGGGAATTGTTTCGGCCAAAGACTGTGGTGCCACACACGCCGGACCACATCTGCCGATCCGCTCAGCTTAACAAACGTCGTCCGTTTACCAAACGCCGTCCATTCCGTCGCCGGCCACGCACTCAGCGTCCATGCCTAAACGATTCTTCAGGACGTTGAATTGATCAAAGAACCGTTCACTGCTGCTGTGAACATGTTCGGCTTCTGTGATGAATTGAATGTCATCATCGGGATAGACATCGCCATCGATCAAAACTTGCTTGAAATCATCCAATGGGTTGCCGTAGGTGATCAGCAACTTATGTTCGTCCAGTTGAACTTCTTGTCGTTTGGTTGGGTTGATGATGGCGATTCCGGTGCATCCATCGTTCAACATCAAATCTTCGAATTCCCACAGCGTACTGATCAGGACCGGCATATCGATGTGTTCACGGTACAAGTCTTCGTGCTCGTTGCCCGCTCGGTGGCTCGTTTCCAGCACGACATCGACGACCGAACCCAAAGGCTCGATCAGTTCAATGAACAGTTCCATCAAACGATGTTTGGTCGCCGCCGCCATGATGACGGGAGTCCGCGATCCGCTGGCTTCATCGACATATTCGTCGAAACGAAATCCTTGTCGCGGCGTGATTTGCAAATCATAGGAGGGACGTATGGCGTCGGTCAGCTCGAATGCACCGTAGGTGGTGATTCCCATGTGTGTTTGCAGCTCTTCGTCCGTCAAAGTCTCGAAACTTCCCGGTGTAACCGGTCGGACTTGTTCGTCGGTGGTGCCGCTGCGAAGGATGCGTTTCAGGAATCCCATGGATCAACCCGGTGTGTTGACTATCGTTTTGCTTGTTTGAGTTGGCGAAGTTCGCCGTCAGCGGCCTCGTGGCCGACAATCTGTACACCCAACGCTAGGTCACGTCGCGAGCGGTGTTCATTTTTCAGTCCACTGGGACGTCAATCCGCGGGATCGATGCAAGGGAAAGATGACGCAACCGGTACGACCGGCATATCTGGAACAGAACCAACGCGATCAAGCTGACAATTGGGCCGAATGGTCCATCCAGAGGACCGATTCGAGACAGCGATCAAATCAGGTATAAAATAGGGTTCGCCCACACCAGGACAACTTGTCGCGGGGCAATCGCCATGACCATCAACCGACCAAGTCGTAGAGCAAATCTTTGTTCGTGAAATCTCATCAACGTTTTCGACTGATTCGCTTTTGGTCGCTCGCCGTCTTGGTCGCCTCGGTGATCGGATGTGACATCCCGCCACGCCCGCCACTATCGCCGACAAACAAAGATCGCACGAAAGACGGCTCCCTTGCGGCGAACCAGAGTTCCTCGGCCCCGAAAAATTTCAGTGATCCAGGAATCGGTGAGTACAACGGCGACTGGGAAACCTGGGATGCGTACTTCATTCGTGGCAATCAAGTCGGATACAGCCACGTCACCGCCACCTTGTCCGATGGGTCAACTGAATTTGATGAAGAATCGATCCAGTACACCGTCGAAGACCAATTGCAGGTTCGACGCGGTAAATCGGTCGTCGTCCAGCACCTGACCCAAAGCAGTACTGAAAAAGTAGACGGGCGACTGATCGATTTCGAGGCCGAGCTGCGAGTCGGTCCCGTCAACAACCAATTCTTTGGACAAGTCGGCGAGAGCGAACTGACGATCGATACCATTCGCGGCAGCTCGACCAGTAGCCAAAAAATCGAGTGGCAGCCGACAACGCATGGGCTGGTGGCCGTTCAACAGTCACTCAGGCGCCGACCGATGCAGCGTGGTGAAGTGCGAAAGTTCAAGATGTTGATGCCCGGTCGTTACCAAATCGCCGAGGTCACACTGTCGTGCAGCGGATCGGCGGCCGTTCCCATGTTGGACGGTGAGCATCGCAAGCTAACCGAAATCAACCAGCGGCTAAAAATCGGCGAAGAAACCACTGCCGAAACCGTCATCTGGACCGACGAAGAAGGAAATACGCAAAAATCATATACGCCGGCGCTGCAGCTGATCGCGTATCGCACCGACAAGTCTTCCGCGCTTGAAAACGCAATCAAGCCAGAACAATTGATCACAGCCACGGGAATCGATGTCAAAGGAAAACTGAATCGACCGCAAGAAGCCAAACGCGTCGCGTTCCAAGTCACGCCCAGCAGTTTGGTTCGCAATCCCGACGATGCGGTCGCGATTTCGCCGGCGCCCGATCAATACATTCGCGCCCGACCCGACGGTTCGTACCAGATCCTGATCAGCCGGGTCGTTGAAAACGTACAGCAGGGATTCGTTTCGGCGAACTTGGAATTGGTTGATGACGATCTGAAACCCAACGCGCTCGTTGATTTTCGGGATCCGCTCATCAAACGCATGGCGAATGCGGCCGTTTCGGGTATCGATCTGATTGACCAGGACGTTGCACTCGACTTGGCTCGGACTGTCAAGCAACTGATCAGTGTGAACAATCTTTCACACGGCCTGAAAAAAGCGTCGGCCGTCGCTCAGGATGGCGAGGGAGACTGTAACGGACAGGCCGTGTTGTTGGCGGCCCTGTTGCGGGCCAAGGACATTCCCTCACGCGTCGCTGCGGGGCTTGTCTATCAACCGGCCAAGACGCGTGACGATAAACCGAGGATGGTCTATCACATGTGGACGCTCGCCTATGTTGACGGCCGCTGGCTTTCGCTTGATGCGACGCTGGGATCGGCTGCGCCACCGGATCGGATTACCTTGGTGACTTCTAATCTGAGCGGTGGTGACGAATACAATGCGCTTTCCCCGATGTTGAATGTGCTTGGTCAGATCGAGATCCAGGTGCTCAAAGCACAGTACTAAATCTCGCACTCGATACTAAATCCCGCACTCGATACCGCCTGACCAGACAGGCTTCCTCGTGCTTGGATTTCCAGAGGAAGCCAATAGTCACGCTGCAAATGCTTTGATCACGACTCGCCGCTGAGATATTCGTGCAGCGCGGTCAACAGCGGATTGACCGTTTCCTCTTGAATGTCGTGTGGCGGATCCCAGGGAAACCACTCCGCCGATTCATGTTCGGTCAGAACGAGTTCACGCGGCGAGTCGACATAGCCCAAGAAATAACGGACCTGTTTCGTAAAGACTTGATCGCCGGTCTTCTTGTACGTGACGGGGTAGGTAAGTTCAAATTGGAATTCGGGATCGACCGTGATGTCGTCGGGTGAGATTCCGGTTTCTTCTTCGGCTTCACGTAGGGCGGTTTCGAGGAACGTTTCGTCGTTTTCTGCGTGGCCTTTGGGCAGGTCCCATCGCCCCTGGGGAAATTTCTTGTTGGGGGGATGGTGCATCAGCAAGAACGATGGTGATGATTGACGAGTCACCAGCACAATGCCGGCGGCACGAACGATCTCGTTGGGATTCCGCTTCACAGTCAATTCGCTTCACGAGAGTTAAAGAGACGGATGATGAAGATATACACGCGAACGGGCGATGAAGGCACCACCGGTCTGTTCGGCGGTGGACGGGTTTCCAAAGACGACGCCCGCATCGAGGCGTATGGGACCGTGGACGAACTGAATGCGACGATCGGCATGGTTCGTTCCATTGGTATCGAGCAGCCAATGGATGATCAATTGCGGCAAATCCAGCACGAACTGTTTTCGCTGGGCGCCGAATTGGCCACACCCGATGCGGAACGTCATGACCTGCGAGTGATCGGATCACATCACATTGGCAGGCTGGAACAGTGGATCGACCAATATGAATCGACTCTGCCTCCACTAAAGCAGTTTATCCTGCCGGCCGGGACGTCCGCCGCGACGACGATGCATCTGGCCCGATCGGTGTGTCGCCGCGCCGAACGCCGCGTGGTTACCTTGGCGGTGGTCTCCCGCGATTCTTTGGCCGAGGCCTTGGTGATTTACCTGAATCGTCTAAGCGATCTGTTGTTCGTGCTTTCACGAGCCGTTAACGCGACGGCCGGCGTCGGGGATGTGGGCTGGTCAAAACCGAAGTAGGAGGCCCGCACGAAACCTCGCCAGTAACTCGAGCCCTGACGAGCGACTCGGGCCCTTACGAGCGACTCGGGCCCTTACCAGTGTGACTCGGGGCCTTACCAGTGTGACTCGGGGCCTTACCAGTGTGACTCGGGGCCTTACCAGTGGCTCGGGGCATGGCGGAATCGGGGGGCCCCAAAGAAGCGGAATCAACGGGACCCAGCGAAGCTGCCTGATTCCGTGCGGCCCGCGGCTTGTGTTTTGGCACCGCCTGATGCACACCACCCGCCGTCTGCCGCCAGCCAGCTCGGCTTCGAAAGACAGCGGGGCCCCAAAACAGCTTCTCGGGAAGTTTTTAGTGCTCGTCCGTCCCGTCTGGTTGGCGTTGATGACGAGTGTACAATACCGGCTGCCGCACCGATGTCCGTGTGCCGATGATTCTGTTGACAGTTGACCGATATCGTACGACGGATTGTCCAGCGGCTCGCACATTTCGTTGGGCCGGCCGCGTTGCTTGCCACCAGATTCGAGGATTCATCGTGAAAAAAGTCGAAGCAATTGTCCGCCACTTTAAACTTGAAGACGTCAAGAATGCCCTGACCGATCATGGCATCCACGGAATGACGGTCAGCGAGGTGCGAGGTTTCGGACGCCAAAAGGGGCACACCGAGATCTACCGTGGCACGGAGTACGCAATCGACTTTGTGCCAAAAGTAAAAATCGAAGTCGTTTGCACCAGCGAAAACTTGCAAACGGTGATCGATACCATTTTGCAAACCGCTCAGACCGGACAAATCGGCGACGGCAAAATTTTCGTGACCGATCTGGAAGATTCCATTCGCATTCGAACAGGTGAACGAGGTGAGGAAGCTCTTTGAGCGCACCCACCGGCAGCCAAATGCGTGATGTCGTCGTCCGTTGTCGCAAACGTTTGCAACAAGGACGCGAAAAGTGCCGTGAGCAACACGACAACGGCGCGATGGGGTTTCAGGTCAGCACTCGGATGGCTGACCTATACGATGATTTGGTGCTCGAGGTTTGGGACCAAGCCGTTAGCGAGTATGAGGGTGACAGCCAGCTGAGCGGTCTGGCATTGGTCGCTCATGGCGGGTTCGGGCGTCGCGACCTTGCGCCCTATTCTGACGCCGACCTGATGTTGCTAACGACATCCAAGTCGACACCGCTGGCGGAAAAAATCGCCGGCACGTTGACCCGCGATTTGGTGGATGTCGGGTTCCAAGTCGGGTTTTCCATTCGTCGACCGAGCGAAGCCTGCAAACTTTCTTGGGCCGACGCGGTCATCTTTTCGTCATTGACCGAATCGCGACTGCTCGGCGGCAGTCTGGCTGTCTACAGTCGATTCTTTCCGATGCTACGTCAGGGCGCGATGCGCCGCCGCAATAGCCTGATCAAGCAGGTCATCGCGGCACGACGCGAAGAACGCCAGAAATGGGGTGAGACAAATTATCTGTTGCGCCCCAACGTCAAACGGTCTCGGGGTGGGCTTCGAGATATCCAGTTGGTGCGGTGGATCGGTTTCATGCGAACCGGCGAAGTCGAATTGGATCGCTTGGTCCAACTTGGGGCATTGTTCGAAGAAGACTTTCGTGTTCTGCGACGAGCATACGAGTTCATGCTGCGATTGCGCAATGAACTGCATTTCCGTGCCCGTCGCAGCCAGGACGTGTTGGATCGGCCGACGCAGTTAGAAATTGCCGACGCGTGGGGATATACCGGGAAAGAAGGTGTGTTGCCCGTCGAACAGTTCATGCAGGATTACTTCGACAACACCCGAAACGTCCGGTACGCGTCAGCTTTTTTTACCGACGACGCTCGCACACGCCCCGTTCTTTCTTGGCTTGTCGAGACCGTCCGCTCGCGAGCGATCGGCGATCATATCCGTATGGGGCCGACGCATATTTGGGTCACCGAGAAATCGTTGGAACAATTTGCGACCAGTTTGCCCGATGTCTTGCGGCTGATGAGTCTCGCCAACCAACATCGCCGACGAATTTCGCATCGCACTTGGCAAGCGATCCGCCTGGCGATGCAGGATCGTGAACCGACAAAGCCGGGTCCCGAAACGATTGGTGCTTTTTTAAGTTTGCTAAGCAAGCCCGGTCGGCTGGCATCGCTGTTGCGACGACTGCATGAACTACGCGTGATCGATCAATTGATTCCCGCGTTCAAGCGGACGCGTGGGCTGCTGCAATTCAACGCGTACCACAAATTTACGGTCGATGAACATTGCATTCGTTCGGTCGAAGCGGCGACGGAAATGCAGGACCAAGAGACGGCGATGGGACGCAGGTACCGTCGCCTAAAAGACAAGCCGTTGTTGCATCTGGCACTGTTGATCCATGACATCGGCAAAGGATACGAAGAAGATCATTGTATCGTCGGCGCGCGGATCGCCAGAGAAACTGCGGAGCGATTGGAACTTGACCCGGCCTCAAGCGAAATTCTGGAATGGCTGGTCCTCAAACACTTGGTCGTCAACACGGTCGCGCTGCGACACGACTTGTCGGACCCACAAATCGTTTTGGCCTTTGCAAAGGAAGTGGGATCGATTCGGCGATTGGAACTGTTGATCGTGCATGGCATTGCGGACTTGATTGCCGTCGGCCCAGGAACATTGACGGATTGGAAACTGAATCTGATCGAAGAATTATATATCCGAACCCGTCGATACTTTGAGTCTGGAAACTTGCCGGGCGAAGACGATTCGCAACAAGATGCACATCGCGAAAAGATTCGCCGCAAGTTGGTCAAGCGTGCCGCACCGCAGCGATGCCTGGATCTGTTGGAATCGTTTCCGCTGTCATTAATGCGGCGTTATCCCGCTGACGAAATGTGCGACCGTTTGCTTGCGGTCGCAGAGATGTTTCAGCGAGATGATCATACCTTGTGTACCGGAAAATATGATCCGCGGACTTCGTCGACTTGCTACACGATCATTTGCCGAGAACGATTGCCGGTGGGAACGGTCGCACGTGTCACGGGCGCGCTGACCATTTGCGGAACCGAAATCTTGCGTGCCGGTGTGGCGACCATCGACGACAACTTGGTGTGGGACGACTTTTGGGTTCAAGATCCAGATTATCCAGGTGAACCACCGAAAGTTCGCATTGATCAGGTGTGCGAGTGTGTCCGTAATCTCGTCGACAATCCTGACCAACCGGTCCCACCGTATCGACGCACATGGGGCGATCAACAGACTCGCGAACCCGACTCGGTCAACGTGCTGCCTTCGAAAGTGGTGTTCGACAACGAGACCATGGACCAATACACCATCTTGTCATTCTTTGCATACGACCAAGTCGGGCTGCTGCACCGCATCACCTCGGCACTGGCCGAACAGAAAGTGATTTTGAACTTTGCAAAGATCGACACACACTTGGACCAAGTTGCTGACGTGTTCTACGTGACTGAGTTGGATGGTTCAAAGATTGAAAGCGAAGAACGGCAGCAGCAGGTACGTCAAAGTCTGCTGCATGTGATCGACTAGTGATCCTCCATTGCCGGCAGACGACTTTTGCCGGCGGACGTCGTCAATCGTTCGGCCATTGGAATCGACGATCACTTCGGCGGCGTTTGCGTAAACCTTGACCGTTGCGACGGTCAGACGGCTGAGTGAGACCTTTGCGGACATCGTGGTCGCAGGACGCGGCGCACGCATCTTGCGATAAATCTTTGTCTGAATCATTTGCATCTGATCGCCGGCGCGGCAAGAGTTCATTGGTCCAAGATCCCTTTCGATCGGACCGTGATGTCTGACATTCAACCGGTGGCGCAGGAGTTTCGTCGCCGGCGAGGACAAACAACTTTCCTCCCCATTTCTCACACATGGATGTTGATCATGCGCAACACCGCATTTCTGGGCACCGCTGCCGCACTTTTGATTTCTGTTGCCCCGGTCTCCGCAGGCAATGACTTTGATGCTCTGCTAGGCGATTTGACGTTCGGCGATACGCCGGCCGCGTCGGAAGCACTGACACTTGACGAGGCAGCCAAAAAAACCGCCGACACGTTGAAATCCGCACCGGCGAAAGCGGCCGACACGCTAACGATGCCGCCATCGGTCGAAACGATCGCGGCGCCTACCCCCGAGCCAATGGCTCAATCGATCGTTCAAGGTCCGATCACGCAAAGCCCTGTTTCACAGGCTCCCCTCGCCCAGGCACCGCTTGCACCGGCCCCGATGCAAAACGGATACGTGAATTTCGGACAAGCATTTGCGGCTCAAGATTGCGATTCGTGTGCCGGCGGATGTGACAACGGGTACTGTGGCGGCCCGCAAGGCGGGATCGTCTCGGGTGGCTGCGCGAGCGGCCGCTGCGGTTCAGGGCACCACCAGGAATGCGAGACGTGCATCCCCTACCAAAAGCCCAGCTTGCCGTCCTCGTCATTCATCCAGTACTTCCGTTCCGACGCGTGCAACGTCAACGTTTGGGACGGTTTCCGGAACCGTTGCTGTTCCGCCAGCAAGCACACTCGCGGCGAATGTGACTGTTTCGAGAAGAAACGTCTGAGCTGCCTGGATTGTGAAACCGTCGTCTACGACGTGGCACCTTGCGAGCCCCGCGTTTGTGCGGTTCCATCGACAACGACTCGGTCGAAGCGTTTCTTTAACTTTACCAAACGCGACGCTTGTGACGATCCCGCAGAGAATTGCGATACGGCCAAGCCAGGTTGCGACGCCACCGTGGGTACGTGTGACTGATTCACCATGCGGCGAAAGACGAATTCGCCCGAGTTGGCTCGATCGAAAACATCCCCGTAAAAAAAATTTGCGGGGACCTAGGAAACACTTTAGCCGGTCAAAGGGTACAGCCGATATGTCTAGTACCATGGATTGGGAGGGTGGAACGATCGGTGCCATCGTTTCAGCAATGATGGGCCGTGGTGAGGCAGGGAGGGCTTCACCATGGCCCCTCTCTTTCACAGGGCGTTGATCCCGCCCGGTGATACTTAGAGCTTCCAATCGCAAACAGCCGCCGTAGTCTTGACTACGGCGGCTGTTCTTTTTGATATCTGTCGATGGGCGGCATTCGCCGCCACGCGAAGCGTCTCTACAAGAACGCGAAGCGTCTTTGCGAAAACGGAAGCGTCTTTACGAAAACAATCGATCGATGATCTTGCCGTCTCGAACCAGTGTGATCGGGCGCCCGGTGCTGGTGTCATATTCCAACGTCGGATCGATCCCAAGATTGTAGTAAAAGCTTGCGGCAACATCGTCGGGCGAAATGCCTTCGTGGCGTGGTCCCGATGCCGTGTCGTCGCTCTCACCGATCACCTGACCACCTCGCACCGCGCCACCGGCCATCAACATGAACATGCATCGCGGATAGTGATCGCGACCGCCTTCGGCGCTCCGCGTGTTGATCTTTGGTGTTCGCCCGAACTCTCCGGTGACAAAGACAGCCGTCGAATCGAGCAAGCCACGCTGCTCCAGCCCGCTCAGGAGCCCGCTGAGACCGGCATCGAGCTTGGGTAAGTTGTTTTCCTTCAGTTTGGTCCAGTTGTCCTGGTGCGTGTCCCAACCGCCCAATTGCAGGCTGACCAACCGCACACCCGATTCGACCAGTCGCAAAGCCAGCAAGCAGCTTTGGCCGAATGACTCTTCGCCAAATTGACGAGCGAAACTTTCCGGTTCTTTGCTGATGTCGAACGCCTCGCGGGCCCGCGAGGATGTGATCATCGAATAGGCTTGATCGCCAAAGCGGTCCAGTCCGTCAAGCAGTTGGTCGTTCTTTTCCAAATGGGCAAAGCGACGATCCAGTTTTTTCAACAGCGTTTGCCGCCGTTTGACTTCATCGATACCAATGCCACGGCCCAGCGAAATGCCGCGGACCGAGAATGGGGCGCCGAAGCTTGGGGTCGCATTGGTTTCCAGTGCGGCGTACTTGATGCCCAAGAAACCAGGGCCATGTCCGGAACGCGGAACCGCCACTTGGCTTGGGATGTCGGGATCGGCCGGGTGTTCTTTCGACAGCACGGCACCATAGCTTGGGTATTCGAGCGCCGGGATCGGCTTGCTGCCGGAATTGACGTACTCGCGTCCCAACCGGTGAGCCGCCAGCGTGTGGCTAACGCCTCGCAAAATGGCAAACTTGTCCGCCACGCCGGCCAGTTTTGGCAGGTGCTCACTGATCTCAATACCGGGAACGTTTGTCTTGATCGGTTTGAATGATCCGCGAACTTCGTCGGGCGCGTTGGGTTTTAAGTCGAACGTGTCCATGTGCGATGGACCGCCGTTGAGTTCGATAAAGATCGCTCGTTGGGCCCGTCCGGTTTGCAACTGGCCGGCTTCGGCCATCCGCATGTAATCGGGCAGCGTCAGACCGCCGACGGTCAGGGCGCCGGCTTTTAACATATCACGACGTTTTACGCCGTCGCATGTGCGATGAAATTTCATGGCAAAGAACTCTTAATCGTGAAAGTAAAGTGAATGGCGACTCTGTGACGTGTACTAGTGGGTGATGATGAACTCTTTGGTGTTGACCAATGCCCACATCAGGGATTCAACGCCATCGGCAGGCGTTTCTGATTCTTCGATGAATGCGATGGCCGTATCGGCTTCGTCTGGATCGGGGAATCGGCTCAGTGTTCGCAAGTAAGCTTCTTCGACCAAGTCATTGAGTGTCGTGGTCGCAGGCTTGTCATCGACTTTCGGCTCGAGATCTTTCCAGCTATGCGGGTTGGCAATCAATTTCCGCAGCGGCGGCATCGAGAGACCTATTTGATCAAGCTTTCCACCGAGGCGTTTGTAATCACGTTCGACCTGTGATCGCGATTTCCGCTGTCGTTCCTCCGGCAACTGTTTGAATTTGACCAGTCGGGTGATGAACTGTTTTTGCTGAGACTTTGCACTGCGTAGGGCGGCCGCCCGTCGAGGGTCCGGCGCCCCGGTCGGACCGGCTACTCCGATCGATTTACAGGCTTGCGCGACCCAGCCGTTCTTGTCCGCCAGACGCTCATGCATCTCGGAATCGTTTCTCAGATAAATCGATTGCAACAGACTCGGTGAATCGCTGCGGTCGCAGTCACAGTTGGTTTCGCGGATCGATTGTCCGAAAACGTCCAAGGCATAATCGCCACGGTTGCGTGAACGCGGCTTGCCTTCGGCGATCGCCATCTCGTTCAATTCTCCACGCAATTTGCTGGCCTTATCATCGGAACCGGTTGCCAAGACGACCGCGTCATAAACGACCTCCGCCGGCAATCGACGTGGAACGTGGTGCGAAAAATTGACCAAATCCATCTCGTTGGTGGAATTCGTGTTGGCACTGCGCTGATACGTATCGCTGTTGGTGATTTCGCGATGCAACCATTTCAAGTCGAAGTCATGATCGATCAATCCTGTGGCCAAGTAGTCCAGCAGCGGTGCGTTGCTGGGTGGATTGGCGAGGTTCATGTCATCGGTCGGGTCAACGATTCCGACGCCAAAGTAATTGCTCCAGATTCGATTCACGATCGCTTTCGCAAAGTAAGGATTGTCCTTGCTGCGCAGCCAGTCCATCAAAGGTGATCGTGGATCGTGGTCTAACACCGTCGGCTGGTCTTGTCCCAAGATCGTTCCGGAAGAGACGTTCAGTGGTCGAGGCTTGCGACCTTTCTTGATCGCCGCTTCGCGTGCCTTTCTTTCTCTGTCCGTGACTTTGCGGACATTGACCAACAATTCACCAAAGGGAACGGTCTTTCCATCTTTTGCCGCGGAGTAAATCGCTTTGCGCAGCTCGCCGCCTTTCATCTCTTTGCCGCCGGTGATCTCTTCTAGCAGACGGTCACGATCTTTTTTGGCGTCAGCGGCGACTTGGGTTTGATTGACGCGGATCGGCGAAAATAGCTTTGCGAACTCTTCAAAATCGTTCTTGCTCCATTGATCAAACGGATGCTTGTGGCACTGGGCACATTCGATGCGAACGCCCAGGAACGTGTAAGCAAAACCGATCGCCCGGTCTTCTGGTTTTTGGAAATTGCGTCGGGCCCAAAACAGCGGCATACCATCACGCTCGGCGAACTGTGCTGCGTTACCGGGCTTGCAGGCTTCGGTCATCGCCTCGCAGTATTCCGTGTAATCTTCACCGTCATGACGACTTTCGGCCGTGACAATCCCTTCGATGATTTCATCGTAGGGAACGTTTTCGTCCAATCGTTTGCGGATCCATTCGTACCAAAGTCTTGAAGCCGCGCCACGGATCGGCAGCACATTGTTCAACTGTTCTTCGCTATTGCCGGTCCAGTCCGAAAATCGTGTCGCCCACCATGCGGCGTAGCCGGGTGAATCAAGCAAGTCATTGATCAGACGTGTCCGCTTATCGGGTGAGCCGTCTTTCAAAAAAGCTCGCACGGCTTCGCCCGACGGCAAAATGCCAGTGATGTCCAGCGAAATGCGACGGACGAATTCCTCGTCGGTACAAAGGTCCGACGCGACGATTCCCAGTTTATCCAGCTTTTGTTTGACCAGGCGATCGATTGGCTGGGCATACGACGGCGCGGCGTCGGCCAGATTTTGGGCGGCGATTGGCCTCAGGACCGCAACAGGGACGACGGCATTGTCATAGGACACGACGACGTGTGTGTCACCGACGTCACCGGCGGTGATGCGACCGTTTTCATCGATCGGTGCAACGACATCATCGTTCGATTGGAAACGGCATAACTGTGTTACGTCTTCAGATGTACCGTCTTCCCAGTGCGCGATCGCGGTCAATTGAACGGACTGACCGTCCTCGGTGAAGCGCACTTCTGCGGGATTGAGTTCCAGTTTCGATAGTTGTTTGATCTGATTCGGATCGAACTTCGCCCCGTCTTCGACCCATCGTCGCAGGACGTGATGTTGCCAGCTGCCGAGATCAAATCGTTTTCCGCCTTCATGCAGATCGGCGTCCGATGGTTTGGCAAGCATCAGGCTCTCATCAACGTCATCGACATCAACGCGACCGGTGTTCTCGTCCATCAGTGCTTCATGGTCGGCTTTAAAGTCGTAGCCGAACAACGAGAGCTGCAAACCGCCTCGTCCCTGAAATGAACCGTGACACGCGCGGCCGTTACAGCCCAATCGGCCCAACAGTGGCACGACGTGCTTTTGAAAATCGGGGGACTCATCGGTGTTCGCTTCGGCAAACCGTTCGCTAATCGGAGCCGCCGGCATCGCATGCTGCGCTCCGCTGGCGGAAATACTCGCATTGATCGGCTCGGCAGATGCCGGAGGAATGATCCAGCAAGTCGCAGCCATGACGGCAAGCGTTACGGTTGCCGGCGTCAGCGTGATGGAAAGGTGTCGTTTCATGAATCAACCAATCGCACGAGGAAAGGGGGGCGTCGGGTGCGAAGCCGTTTTAGGGCTTCTTCCGCGGTTTCGCGGACTTTTTTGGCTTGGCATTGTCGGGCTGCAAACCTGCTCGTCGCAGATAGCCGACATAGTTTTTACTCAAGAGAGTTTCCGCATTGCTGTTCTGCGCAGCGATGCGTTTTTTTAGTGTGTCCAGTTGCCGCTGGTTGTGCTCGATGCGTTCTTGCAAAAACTTGACTTCGTATTCTTCGCGTGCGATCTCGGATCGATGCAATTGCTCTGCAGCTTTTCGAAGTGATTTTCGATCCGCGTCGGTGTCTCGCAATTTCAATTTAGCGGTCAACAGATTGACATTGGATCTCGCTTTTAGCAGTTGAACTTCGATTTCAAACAATGCCTCATCCCGCTTCTTGGCAAGTTCCAACTTGCGAACCGATTTTGCCAAGTCGCGAACCGCTCTCTGGTAGGCGTCAGGACTGCTCTCTCGGAGACGCCGCAGCATTTGGTCGATTTCCGGCAAGTGTGCGCGGACCATCTGCTGAACACGTTGCTCGGTGGCCGAATCGACGCTGGGCGTGGCTGCTGTTCGGGTGCGTTCGGTGGCTTTTCGTTTGGACGTCGCGTCCGGTGACGTTGATTCTTGTTTGCTTTTCTCTGACGGGCGAGACTGCGGGCCGGCGTCCGCCATCACCCGAACTCGAGCGAACGTGGTACGGTTGGGTGGATCGGCAGCGAACACGTCATTCTGTTTCACTCCGTTGAGAATGAGGACGCAAAACAAGCACGCGAATAATCGCCTGGTGGATTTAGCCGTCATGATTTTCTCCCGCCTGGACCGCAGCCACCATCCAGTGCAGCACGGAATCGTCGCTCGGGTCCAGCGATTCTTCATCGTCCGTGTCCTCCAGTTCGTTGTCACTTTGCAACGCTAGTGAATCGTGGTCCAGCAAATCATCCACGGTAAGCACAAGACTGAGAGGACCGTCAGCCCAAGCTCGGGCCAGCAACAGTTCTTCTTCCGATGAGTGGGATTGGTCGCATTCGATTTGATTCGCGACGTCAGTATTCGATCGGTTCGCTGTTTTACTGGCGATCGATTGTGGTGCGCCAGCGCGTCCCAGCCAAACAGCACATGCAACCAGAAGGCTGGCGGCGATTGCGGCAAACATCGCAAGTCTTGATGACCCGGTTTCGGTCGCAATCGGATCGGCGAGTGTGTGAGCGATGCTTGTTTGAGAGCTTTGGTTCGTATTGCCGCTATCAAACTTGGCGACGATCGTCGATTCGCTGGATCGCGTTCCCAGATGACTGATCAGCTGTGCCTGGATTTCCAACTCATTCGCAAGTGCCGGTTCTAATGCCAACCGATCCAGCAATTTGCTGGTTTGTTCTGCATCTAACTCGCAAAGCAAGTAGCGGAGGCACAGCTCTCGTGACGTATCGTCGACATCGCTTGGCAATGATCGCGACGTCTGCGATTCAGGTTTAGGTGCGTTTGCCATCGTAGGTTCGTTGGATTTATTCGGTTTCGATCGTTGGATCGATTTCAGGTTCAAATTCTTGCCGCAGTTTTTCCAAGGCTCGACGCATGCGAGTCAGTGCCGTGCCGAGCGGAATGCTTAATTCGTCAGCGATCGTTTGGAATGTCTTGTCTTGGTCGATTCGCATCTGGACCACTTCGCGATAATGATCGGGCAGTTTCTCGATCGCTTGGCGAAGCTTGACGGTTGTTTCGGTCAGGATGACTTTGTCAGTTGTGTCGGGAAGAATGTCGTCGTCTGTCGCACTCTGTCGTCCCTTGTTTTCGATGACTCGGTTGGATGTCGCTTTATTACGCCAAATCAACGCCGCCTCGTTTGACGCGACCCGGAACAACCATGCGCGTCGGGCGACAGGTTCCACATCCGAATCATCTCGTCTTGCCTGCTGGGTCATCTTGACGAACACCATTTGCAGGCAATCGTCGACGTCAGCCTCCTGATTGAGACGGCCTCTCAAAAATGCTCGAAGTCCGCCTTGGCACAATTCATAAACGGCTCGCCAATCGTGCTCAGCGTTGTCGTTGATGCGATTATTTTCAGGCAGAGATTCACCCATTTCTGAGTCTTCAGCAGCTAGGATGCGCCGCGACCGGTGGTTATTTCAGTGGATTGAAGGCTTTTTGTGTATCTGAAAGACGACGCACCTGATTTCACATGCCAATCTGGCGGGCCGGCGATGAAGGTTTCGACCAATCGTGACCGATCAGGGGGTGTGGGGCTACCAAAGTCTTACCGATCGGCCGAGGCCTTGGGATGACGGAGCGATGACGGAGGATTCTGACGCGACGCAGTGGAAACGCCTGTATTCGATGGGGTTGGCGGTTTTCCGCCTCCGCCACCGATGTCCCGCGGCAGGGGCGCTACAATCTACATTATCGCGGTACGTATTCAGGACGCGGGCCCTTGACCACAAAGACCGCCCTTTCGTCGCAAGGCGGGTTGATGGAGCTAGAGCGTTGCGGTCTGCTTTGCCGAGCGAATCCGTCTTCATCGGAATCACATCTTAATCGACCCTTGCGTCGTCCGTGTCCATTGGCATTGCTAGACCACAACGCGACCTCTCCTCGACGAACATCCCATGGCAGCGAAAACGAAAGATATATGGATCGGCTTCGATCTCGGTGGCACCAAGATGCTCGCGATCGCCTATGACGAATCATGGAAAGTCGTCGGCCGACGCCGGCGCAAAACGCGCGGCCGTGAAGGTTCCGAGCAAGGTATCCATCGCATCGATTCAACCATCGATCGATTGCTAAACGAAAATGATTTGACCGCCGATCGCATCGCCGGCATCGGCATCGGATGTCCCGGGCCGATCGATCTGAACAAGGGCATGATCCTGACTACGCCCAACCTCGGATGGGACGATGTGAATGTGGCGTCGTTTCTGAAAAAACGTTTCGACTGTCCCGTTGTCGTCATGAACGATGTCGATGCGGGAGTCTATGGCGAATACACCTTCGGCGCCGCAAAGGGATCGCGGTGTGCCGTGGGTATCTTTCCAGGGACGGGAATCGGAGGCGGTTGCGTCTACGAAGGAACCATTTTGACTGGCGCCGGCATCAGCTGTATGGAAGTCGGACACACACGGATCAGCAGCAGCAATCGTGCTAGTGGGATCGATATGCCGGGAACGCTAGAGGCCGAAGCGAGTCGGCTGACCATCGCTGCCGAAGCTGCCAAAGCGGCTCACCGTGGTGACGCGCCGGCTTTGTTCAAGGACGCAGGCACCGATCTAGCGAACATTCGCAGTGGCGCGATTGCCGATTCGATCAAAAACGGCGACGCATCGATTCGCACCTTGGTTCATCAAGCGGCCGAAACGATTGGCATCGGCGTCGTCAACATCGTGCACCTGCTTTGCCCAGATAAGATCGTATTGGGTGGCGGACTCGTCGAAGCGATGGAAGATTTGTTTGTCGGGACGGTCGGTAAAACCGCCCGCAAGAATGTGATGAGCGTATACCGCGATCGTTTCGAAGTCGTCGCGGCTAAGTTGGGCGATGATGCCGGTGCGATCGGCGCCGCCGCTTGGGCGAAAAAGAAGATTGCAGAAACATCAGCGACTTGATCGGTCATTCTTGCGGCTTTGACGCGTCGTGTTTGGTCGACGTGAATTTCAACAACAACCAGTCGCCCAATCTCGGTATCAGATGTCCGATCGCGACCAGCACACGCAGGTGCCCGGGCAGGATCACGTCGGGTGAACGACGCTCGACGCATCGCAGTACCGCTGCGGCAACCGCTGCCGGATCCAACCCTTTGATGCGCGTTCCGCCGCCCGGCGCGGACGCTTGTTCCGGCAGCGACTCGTCGACCATCGCCCGATAACGGTTGCCTTCATCAGTGCGACGAATTGGCCCTGGGCTGACCAACGCGACATGGATTCCCCGAGATCGCAGTTCCAGACGCATTTGTTGGGTCATGCCGGTCAGCGCATGCTTGGCCGCCGCATAGCCGCCGATGTACCGTGCGCCAACTTTGCCGGCCAGCGAACCGATGTTGACGATCACGCCTGACTGTTGCTCCAGCATCGGCGTGGCCGCCTGGCTGCACAGCAGAGCAGTGATAACATTTTGCCTGATCAACGCTTCCAGCCGGTCCGCTTGCAGATTTTCAATCAATCCTCGATCGCTGGCACCGGCACAGTTGATCAGCACATCCAGCCGCCTGAGCGTCGCCTGGATTTCATCCATCATTTTCGTGACGTCTTCGTCGCGCGAGGCATCGGCCGCGATCGTCGTCACCCAGTTGTCGGACTTTGTATGTCGTCGCAGCTCAATCGCCGCCGATTCCAAACGAGTTTCGGTTCGCCCGGCGATCACGACTCGATATCCGCTTCGAACGAACGCATGAGCGATCGCAAGTCCCAGTCCCGAGGAACCGCCGGTGATCAAGGCGACACGTGTTGATTCAGGTGTTGATTCACGGGGGGATTTGCTTTGCGATTCACTGTGCATCGAATTAGCAGCCTTCGCATCGGAGTCTGAAAACTCTAAATTCGGTTCCCCAGACAGTTTTTGTTGTCTCACGGACACTCATCTTCACCTTCCCACCCCACACATACGGGCGCCACTGATGTCGAGACCTTCGTTTGACGATGCTTGCACGAAAATCGTGGCGACGGTTGGTCCCGCCTGCAACCAGCCTGATCAGTTGGCCGAGTTGATCAATGCCGGGGTCGATGTGTTTCGCATCAACACTGCACACGGTTCGCGTAAGCAGCACGAACAGACACTAACAAACATCCGTGCTGCGTCCCAGCAGTCGGGATTTCCCGCGGGAGTATTGCTGGACTTGGCCGGCCCCAAAATTCGGCTTGGCCAATTGGTCACCGATCCGATGCAGTGCGAAGACGACATGACGCTGAAATTCGTGCGCGGCAACAATTCGGATTCTCCGACGACACTGACCAGTACCTACGATCGCTTGGTCGACGAATTAGAAGTAGGCGGCCGAGTCATGCTCGCCGATGGCACGGTGGAGTTGGTGGTCGAGGAGGTGACGCCGGATCACGCGGTCTGCCGAGTCACCGCAGGAGGCATCGTCCGCAGTCGTCAGGGCATCAACTTGCCGGGCACGAAGCTTTCGGTACCGGCAATGCTGCCCCGAGACATCGACAACGCGATTTGGGCGGCACAGAAAGCAATCGACTTCGTCAGTCTGTCTTTCGTCCGCAGTCCCGCGGACATCGTGCAATTGCGAGAACTATTGGAACAGCATCGCTCGTCGGCACTGATTGTTGCCAAGATCGAAAAACCCGAGGCGTTACAGTGTTTAGAAGAGATCGTCGATGCAACTGACGCGGTGATGGTGGCACGTGGTGATTTGGGTGTCGAGATCGACGTCGCTGAAACCCCGGTCGCTCAGAAACGAATCATTCGCGTTTGCAAAGCGAAAATGAAACCCGTCATTGTTGCCACGCAAATGCTGGAATCGATGCAGCACCATTCGCGTCCCACACGTGCCGAGGCAAGCGACGTGGCTAACGCGATTCTCGATGGTGCCGACGCTTGCATGCTAAGCGGCGAGACGGCCATCGGCGATCACCCGGTGCGAGTGGTGAAGATGATGAGCCGCATCATGAAGGCCACCGAAAAAGAGATGTTGCGCGACCACGCGGCAATGCATTTATCAACCAACCGCGTGCATCCGATCACCAGTGCGGTAACCGAAGCGGCAACGGATATCGCGGAATCGATCAAGGCCAGACTGATCGTCATCGCGACGCGCAGCGGCAGCACCGCGTGGGTCAAAAGTAACAGTCGCAGCCTGATTCCAACGCTTGGTGCAAGCGTCACGCCAGAGACCCTGCGTCGCATGAACCTGATGTGGGGCATCAAGCCGATTCAGGCAAGCCAACTGGACGACACTCAGCACTTCATCGACGAGATGTGCCGATGGGGCCGCAAGCACATGAGCCTAAAGACAGGTGATCAAATTGTCTTTGTCACTGGAACCGGAGTCGTCGAGAAAGCACACAACATGGTCGTCGTCCACACCGTCGAATAGTCGTCCACAGTGTGTAGTAGTCGTCCACAGTGTAGAAAAAGCTCAGCAGAATGAAGAAGCTGCCATGCTCGCTGGGACGTTCTTCGGTGTCTAATCAACCTGTGCGTCGATCACCAAGGTCACTTCACCGCTGAGCCGACACTCGGTGTTGGTCTCTGATGCCAGGGTAATCGCTAGTTCGTTTCGTCTGCTCAAGCGACTGGTGATGTCGAATTCGGCACGTGCATTACCGTGCTCCAGTGGTTCACCGTTTAACAAAATCGATTCCAGCCGGCCTTGCCACCCGCCG
Organism: uncultured Pirellulaceae bacterium; assembly: GCA_963975425.1. GTDB lineage: Bacteria > Planctomycetota > Planctomycetia > Pirellulales > Pirellulaceae > CAXBGS01. The sequence continues at coordinate 132,369 of CAXBGS010000011.1, read as the reverse complement.
ATGCTCAGCAACACCTTTGAGTCTTGGTCCAGTCCTGAGGGGCAATTAAAGAACCGCGTGTAGGTGGCCTGAGGGATTGGTTCTTCGGTCGCGTCGTCGTGTATGGCGATCTCCGGAACGTTGACTCGCGATGGCTCCATCGCATTCGCTGCCAGCTTGTTCCAGGGGTGTTTCAGTCGAATGATGTGCATCCGGCTTATTATGTCAGGCCGATGCCAAAGAAAAACCCCGATCGATTGGTGGAATCGACCGGGGTTCGTGCTGTATCGATGTCAGGGCCGATTACTGACCGCCCAAGACCTTGTCGATTGCGTTGCGATAGTTTTCGTACTCGGATGTGATCAAGTCCGATAGCGATTCGGAGAAATCGAAGTCTTCTTTGCCACCGAAGAACTGAACGGCGGTCCCGTCACGACTGACAACGAAGTATTCTTCGGGCAATTGGGCCGACTTGACCACACCGTCCTCGATGATGGTCAGCAGTGCCGAATCGCGACTTTCGTTCAGCGTCAGTTCGGCGAAATCGACATCTTCAAATCCTTCTGCCGCTTTGAACAACGTTTGCTCTCCGCTGGCATTCAGACCGACGCTGCCGCCTTGAAGCCCGCCGTTGCTAACGCCCGAGACATCAGGATTGGCCCGCATGTAGCTGCTGACCAGGATGTCCAGGTTGGTCAGTCCGCCGCTGAGGCCGAGCGATCCCACGTTTCCGCCCGATGCCGACTCGCCGCCAGCAGCACCGATGCTGATTGGCGTCGTGGTGGCACCGACATAGACGACCGTCGCAGGCAAGTCGTAGACGACGTTGTAGGTGCCGGGTGCGACATTGGTGAACAGATAGCCGCCGTCCATGTCCGTGTAAACGGTCGTTGTCGATCCGCTGGTTTCGCCGGTCGGTACCAAGCGAACCGGGATGCCCGACAGACCGTCTTCGTTTTCGCTCTTGATGCCGTCACGAATGGGGTCCGCATTCGTGGGCGGCGGAACGTCGGCAGGATTGTTGACCAGATCGATAAAGATCGAACCCGAAACCGTGGATGGCAAGAAGTCTTGGACGTCGACCGTCACGGTTGCGGATGCCTGGGCGTTGTCGCTGTCCTCGACCGTGTAGGCAATCGTCGCCGTGCCGACAAAGCCGTCGTTCGGTGTGAACGTGAGCGTTCCATTCGCGTTGATCGTGGTACTGCCCTGCGATGAAGTCGCCGACACCACCGTGAGTGTCTGGTTCTCGTTCGCCGGGCCGGCACTGTCGTTGGCCAAGACGGTAATTTGCACCGATGAGCCCGACAGCACGCTTGCGGAATCGTTGCCTGCGGTGGGTGCGTCGTTCACGCTGGCGACGTTGACCGTCACAACGAAATCGACCGACTCGGCCGGTGTTCCGTTATCGGTGATCGTCACCGTGAAGGTGTCGCTGCCAAAGAAGTTGGCGGCTGGTGCATAATCGATGCCGCCGCTGCCGTTGATCGTTGCCGTACCGCCTTGCGATGTCGACGCGGTTACACCGGTGATCGTAACCGATTGTGAAGCTTCGCCACTGCCCGGTGAGGCATTGGCCAGGATGGTCGCCGCATCAAACGTGACGGGTGTGTCCTCGGTCGCAGCCACCGTAACAGGTCCGCTGGTCGGCGGGTTGTTCACTTCGCTAACCGTGACCGAGATCGTTCCCGAATCACTGCCGATTCCATTGGTCGCCGTGTAGACGATCGTGTCGGTACCGTTGAAATCCGCATTCGGCGAGTAAGTCAGCGTTGTGCCGCTGATGCTCGCCGTGCCGTTGGTTCCATTGGTTGTGATTGACAACGTATCAAATGTTCCGCCCGACAGCAGGGTTGAAAGATCAATCGAACCGTTCGTGTTCTCGCTGGTATTGATCACTCCATCGCCAGCAATCGGAGCCGTAACAACGCCTGACACGGTGACCGAAACGGTTCCCGTGGCGGTGTCGGTTCCATCGCTGAGCGTGTAGGTGAACGAGTCGCTGGTGTTGGAATTGGTTGCCGGTGTGTAGGTAATGGTCGACCCGTTTAGAACCGCTGTCGCACCCGTGTTGGATGGGGTGCCAACGGCGGTGATCGTCAGCGTGTCGTTTTCGACGTCGGTGTCGTTGGCGATCAGATCCGCAACCTGAATGGTCAGTGGAGTGTTGACCGTGGTGCTGACACTGTCCGCGTTGGCAACGGGTGCATCGTTGACCGCTGCGACCGTTACGGCGATGGTGCCGGTGTCGCTGCCGCCGGCGTTGGTTGCGGTATAGACGATGGTGTCGGAACCGTTGGCGTCAGCGTTAGGCGTGTACGTCAGGGTCGTGCCGCTGATGGACGCCGATCCGATGGAACCGTTAGTCGTTACCGCCAATGTGCTGAATGCGCCGCCAGAGAGCAACGTTGACAGATCAAGTGTGGCAACGGTGTCTTCGGTTGCCGCCAGCGAATCATCGTCGGCGATCGGTGGATCCACTTGCTGTGCATTGATCGTGACCGTAACCGTTCCAGTTGCCGTGTCGGTTCCATCACTCAACGTGTAAGTGAACGTATCGGTCGTGGTCGACCCGGATGCCGGAGTGTAGGTGATTGTCGATCCGTTCAAGACGGCCGTCGCGCCGCTGGTCGCCGGGGTTCCGACAGCGGTGATCGTTAGCGTGTCGTTTTCGACGTCGGTGTCGTTGGCAATCAGGTCCGCAACCTGGATCGTCAGTGCCGTGTCGACCGTTGTGGCAACCGAATCGCCATTGGCGACGGGTGCATCGTTTACCGGCGCGACATTGACAGTGATGGTTCCGGTATCGCTGTCGGTGCCGGACGTCGCGGTGTAGACGATGGTGTCCGTTCCGTTGGCATCCGCGTTGACGTCATACGTCAGCGTTGTTCCGGAAAGTGTGGCGTTGCCGAGCGTGCCGTTGGTTGTGATGGCGAAGGTGTCCGCCGTTCCACCGGTGACCAGCGTGGACAAGTCGATGGTAATGTTCGCGTCGTCTTCGTTGATGTTTTGAGTGCTGTCGCCAGCCTGGAAACCTGCCGCGGCGGTTGCGTTGATCGTGATCGATGCCCGAGCGACGGTCAGGATTTGGTCGACGGGAATCGGATCATTGTCGCGCCACAGGATGATGCCCTCATCGCCGATGTCGGCCGCCTCGTCGTTGGACGGGTTCAGCGATACGACCAAGTCTTGAACTTCTTGAATCACTCGGACCGGAATACTGATCGCGTCAAACGGCTGGCTCAAGTCGGCATTGTATGGCGACTCATTGGGCGGGCCGTCAAAGTTCACGCCGCCCAGATCGTCAAAGCCACCGGTCTCGCTGTAACCGCCGGTAGGAATGCTGCCGAAGTAATCCGGCGACGCAGCGACCGAGCGACTGTCGGCGATAATGTTAAACGGAACCGCCGCGCCGTTAATGGTGCCGTCACCGTTGCGTGGATTGAACTCTTCTTCGGATGTGAAGATCGTCTGGGCGGTGCCCGTGACCGTGACCTGCAGCATTGGGAAGTCAACGTCGATATTGTCCTCGCCCAAATAACGAACCTGCACGAATAAATCGGGATCGTCATCGGCAGGAGCATTCGGATCGTTTTGGCGAAGGTCCAAGAATTCCGCTGAGATCTCATCAGGGTCGTAACCGCCTAGCTGCACTACCGCATTCTTAGTTTGAGTCGCCGGCGCAGAAAGCGATGCCAAGAAATCGGAGACAGGCACGTCGACCGTATCCGTGGAACCCGCAAGCGAGAACGTGACGGTGCCCTGCGTTTCGCCAAGGATCTCTTCGGTGAATCCGAGTTGTTGCGTTTCGGTCAGTGCCGGGATCAACACGCCATCGGCGCTAATGCCGATGTCCGCGATGTACTTGGCAACACCCAATTGATTGAACGCGCCACGCAGGTCTTGATAACCGAGTTCAAGATGGAAGATTTCACCGACACCGACGTTGATGTCGCCACTGCCGTCGGGCGTGATTTCCACGTCGTCCGTCGTACGTGCATTGAGTACCAATTCGACCGTTTCACCGACCCCTTCGCCGGCTTGCAGTCCGTTGATGACGCGTAGAGCGTCGTTGGCCGTGACCATCCCGTCGCCGTTGACGTCGACAAAGTTCATCGACTCGTCAAACTCAGTGATTTCTTGTCCACTGCCGTGACGGCTCAGGTAATTGACGACGATCAGGGCGTCGCGTGGCGTGATCTGGTAATTGTCATCCACGTCCAAGCTGTGCACGTAGTTGTGCGCCAGTGCGATATCGCCGGCGAGCAACTGGCGTTTCTCCAACGTCTCCGATTGAAGACGACGTTTCCCCTGACGAGGATCGCCCAAGGAAGTCTGCGGACGACTCCGGCGCTGGTTCGAAGCTTGCCATCCTGAGCGACGGAGTAGGTGACGCAATTTTTTCATCAGTAATCTCGGGACGATGAAGTTGAGTTTGTGGAGTGCTGACAGCTTGTGCGGTTGATCGTTTCGTTACCGCCGGTTTGACGGATGTCTGTGAACGCCTGTGACCGAAATCACCAACAATCCACGAAGGATTTGGTGTTCCGGTGACGTTCAATCCAACGAGGCCCTAAGGCCCCGAAAAACGGGAATAGTGGCCCTATCTTATCTGGTTAGCCCGGTTTATCAAATGATTGGCGAAGATTCTGGCAAGAGAGACGATTCGGCTCGCCCTTAGATCCGTTATCACCCGAAAGGTTCCAGAGATTCCGCCACCTGAGTTGAGCTTGTTGCCCCCATTTTGAACCGAATTTATTGGATTTCAGCATCGAATCTCCAATTATGTGCTTCTAAATGCCGTCAAGCGGGCTGGAAAGATTGACGTCGATTTCCGAGGCAAGCGTCCTTTCGGACCGCAAGTCGTCTCCAGATCCAATCGATTCTTTACCGCCTGGCGCCTTTGGACTATCGGCATTGATGCCAGCGTTGCCTTCAACATCTGTTCCGCGATCGGCAGAGTCACGCCGATCCGACCAATCCGGCGTGCCGTCACCAACGATTTGACCCGCCTGGACTCCAGACCACCGCGTGAACACATGATCGGCGGCGGATGCCTTCGATATCGCAGCGGAAGTGAGGGCGAATGACGCAAGTGCCGTCGATACGGGTTTCGAAACGGCTTGAGTTTCCGTGCTGGCCTCGTTCTCGTTTTGGTTTGTCGACGAGGCAGAATCACTTGAATCGTCAGTGGCCAAGACCGTTCGCATCTGTCCGCTTGGTTCTCCCTCGCCGATCGATTGGCGATTCAATGCGTTGATGACCAGCAACGCGTCCAGCGACGAAATCCAGCCATCGTTATTGACGTCAATGGCATGTCCTGACGTTTCGTCCTGGCCCAGCAACCTGGCGTCGCTGCGGTTCAGATCGTTGATGATCAGCAGGGCATCTTGCGCGGTAAGCTCGGTATCACGATTAGTATCCACCGACCATGCCGCGTTGTACCGCGGGCTGTCCACGCGAGCGACCGCTGACGCGATCAGTGTTCCGGTCGCGCCGGTGACCTGCACATCAAAACTGGCCGACGCAAACTGATGAATCACGTTTTCTGGTTGCAACGTGACGCGGTAATTTCCCGCCGGCAGATCGTCCAGTTGCCAAGCACCGGTGGCGTCGGTTGTGGTCTGTGCGTCAATTGAGAAACGGACCGCTGATAGCGCGACGTCGGTGCGCCCATGTCCAAAGAAGCGGATCGCTGCGATGTCTGCCGACGGGGAAGTGATGGTCAACGTCTTCTTCTGTTGCGCGTCGACAAGTTCCGATGTGACTCGATCGATCAGATTGCCAGAGCCGTCATAGATTTCCAAGCGACCATAGCTGCCCTGGTCCAGTCCGACCATGTCGACTTCCACATGGCTGACGGACTGTTCAAAGTTTGCCGCAAAGGATGCGCGGTCGGACCACCGATACTGATACCGATTCGATTGGCGATTGAAAGCATGAAAGAACCGTTCGTCGCCCAGGTCCGATACTTCGAAAGATGCGATCTCGGCGGCCAGCAGCGTGCCATCGGCGAATACCGACGCGCCGTCGACAACACCAGGAATTGCTCCGTCGACGAAATCGTTCGCATCAATCGATCCCGATGGCAGCGATTCCCCGGTGGACGTCGTGATCGTGACTTGGGCGTCGGCTAATAATGTTTCGCCGACGTCTCGCAAGCCGTTGCTATTGGCGTCAAGAAATGCAAACCCCATCAACGACGATTCCGCCATCGCGGGTGTCAACGCTGTGCCCTCGACGGTATTGCTCGTCACGCCGATTTGCTGGTCGATGGCTCGCCAGCGGATCGAATCGAAGGCGGCATCGATCGTGACGGCGATATCGATGTCCGCGACCTGTGAATCGGGTGATGCCGCGGTGATCCAGGCGCCGTCATCCAAGCTGTACTGGATTTCGCTAACTCGATTCAGCGTGATGTCGCTCTGCAGACCGGACGAGTTCTTGTTCATCAGCGGGACGGCTGATGCGGTTCCGGTCAAGCGATAGGTCGACGTGGCGGAATCAAACGAACCAACCGCATCTAGTTGCAGCGGAACATCGGCAACGTCGAACACGCCATCACCGTCGCTGTCGCGCCAGCCCACCAGTGCCAACGTCGATTCAGGGCTAAAGTTTCCGTCATAAGCGAGTTGCAGCGGCGTGCCGCCTCGCATGATGCTGGCTTCTTGGATGCCGTTGGGATTGTTGGCAGCGTTTAGGTTTTGCGCGTTGTAATATCCGCGCCGGTCGGTGTAACTGCCTGCGCCGGGGTACTCGTCGCGAGCCCAAAAGATGTGCCCCATTTCATGTGCGATCGTCGAAGCCGGACGAGAGGAAGGCGTGATCAAGAATTGGCCGCCGGCGAATGCAAAGGCCGAACCGAAGTCCCCACCGGAAGCAAACTGGCCGTCGGTATCGTTCGAGGAATCGACCACAAAGATCGTGAACGCCCAGTCGGCGTCGTACTCGATGCGCTTGTCGTGGTTGAACAGCCGGATCGCGTTCTCGATCGAGCCCGCGTTGCCGTAGCCCTGATCGGTCAAGAAGTCGCCGACGTAGGTCGAATAAAAATTGCTCGGTCGGTCGATCGGCTCGTACGGGGTCGAGACCGTCGCGATTTCACCGGTCGCGGCGTCCTTGGCAAATGAAGAGTCGATCACGAAATCAAGCGTGTGGACGGTGTCCAACGCATCCAGCGTGTCGCTCCACCAGTTCACGCCTTCGGTGACCTTGGCCAGCATCGCGTCGACTTCTGCACTGGACCAGTTCTGCGTCTGGCTGTCGATCTGGCCATTGCTTTCCAGCAGAACGGGAGTGACCACCACGCGACCGAGCAGGAACTCGCCTGTATCGAGCGGAGTTGCGCCTAGCGGCGCTGCGGTCAATAGATTCCGAACCTCAAGCTGCTGCACCCGCAGCGTACGTTGCGCGCGGTTGGGTGAAGAGCGTCGGGGCGGATTGAGAACACGCATCATTGTCGATCTATCGTCCGTTCGATCTCCTGATCCTATAACAATACGAAAGGTCACCGACGATCGTTCTAAACGTTTTGATCGTTAATTTTGCTCTGAGTCGTCGTTGCCCGTACGTCACCACGTCTCGCACGTCTGCCGAGTTGAGAGCTCGACTGCTCTTTTCGTGCAATTTACTGTTGTCGGGCGATTCGCATTTGCCGAGCGTTGTGTGCGCGCTTGGCAAGGTGTCATTCAGCATTGGGGAAACTCGGGGGGCCTTGGCGGACCCCCCGTTTTTCCTGAAGCGTCATGTCGTTTCGGTTCATCGATTACAGCTGGGCGAAAAGTCGGTCCAACACACTGGTGCTGTCTTCAGAGGAGTCGTCTTGTCGTTGTACCGCGTCGGCTGCCAAGTCATCCATCAAGCCTTCGAGTTGGACAACCGAAGCGTGATCAAACACGCTCGTCGATTTGTCTTCATCGTCATCGATGGTTGATTCTGGCTGCGCCGTCGCGACCGGGTCTGACGTGACCGGGTCTGACGTGATTGTGGACGGGGTCATCAAGCGATCACCCAGCACGGTGGCACTGGATGCGAACACGCCGTTGGCTGTCGGCACGTAGTTGCTAGCGATTTGTTCGCCTTCAGCTCCGCCGCCAGTAATGGTTCCCAGGCTGAGTGCGTTGATGACCGCAAACGCGTCACTTGGCGTGACCCGTCCGTCGGCATTGACATCGGGGAAACGCGGCAAGCCGGATGGTGTCGGCGTGATACTGAGATCAATATTTCCGCCGGCACGATTCAAGGCGTTGACGATTTGGAACGCATCAATCGGTGTCACGTTACCGTCGCCGTTGACGTCTAAGCGTCCGGCGGGGTTCTGGAACGGATTGCTTCCGATCAGCAAGCGAACGTCTTCGACTTCACCGCTGGTCGCGTCACCGGTCGGTCCGGTCGAGTCCGATTCGCTGAGGCGGAATCGTGCGTACGTTTCGCCATTGGCGGCGAATGCAGGCACATTGACCGAGATCGTGTTCGTGCCCACACCCAGCACGCTGCGGCCTGTTCCGGCGGAACCGAATTGCAGTCGCTCGCTGACCTCGAATTGTCCGTCGGCATCCCAGTCGAACCATGCGTCGACGTAGAATGTTCGGCCCGCATCGGCGTTAATATTGATCGAGACGTTGGTGCTGAATCCGGCTTGCAGCACGCTGGCGACGACGATGCCATCGTCGTTGTCACCGTCAAGCACTTCTGCATCGGCATCGGCGTCCACGGTTGGACCGAACGAGAGTGTCGGATCGACTGCGTGACGTGGGCCACCCTGTGATTGCAGCGACGCGTAAGGTGACGGTGCGTCACCGTAGTCAAAGCCGCTGCCGACGAAGATCGTCAGTTCGGTTCGTCCGTTGGCTTGGTTGCTCTGCAATTCGTTGCCGACTTCGTCACGAATCGTGATCAGGTCAACCGCACCTGTGCCGCTGACGCCGCCGGTACCTTCGATGAAGACTCGTGTATCGACCACCGATGTCGCAACGCCCGCTAAGCCGGACGTGCCGATCGCGGCGGCAATTGTCTGGGCGACTTCGCTCGCATCCTGGTCGATCGGGATCACGACAGGAATCGTCGCTTCTGCCCCGGGGACTTCGGTTTGCTGCAGCGTGGAACCGGTCAAGTCGATCGAATAGTTTGCGTCACCACCGATCAATACTCGGCCGAATCCGACGTTAGATGGGGCCAGCCCCAGACCCGCGCCGCCGACGGCTCGCACGATGGCGTCGGCGATTTGGTCAAGCGTTGCATTCGCACTAAACCGAACGGCCGTTGCTCCGGTCGTATCGACTTGATTGTTGGTGTCCAGTTCGAATGTGACCGAGCTGGCACTGCCACGGCTGACGATAAAGGTTTGCCCATCTTGGATCGTCGCGGCAGGTCGAGCACCTTCGGCAGGAATCTGGATGCCGTATCCGATCGACGTTCCGATTTGTCCAGCGGTCGTGATCGATGTGGTATTCGTCGCAACGGTTGCCAGCGGTGATGATCCGAGCAGTTGGACGCGATTGCCATCAACGTTCACGGTCAGGTTCAACCCGGCCGCATTGCTAAGCGTATTTGCAATCGCCGACGCGATCTGATCGGCATCGCCAAGTTGAGGAATCGAAATGCCGATTCGCGATGGGTCGACGCTGCCATTATTGTCCAGTTCGAACAACAACGTGTTTGATCCGTCGAACACGTCCAGCGTGAACCCATCCGCGGTTTCGCCGGTCGTGGCCGCGTTGATGGTCATGACCAAGCCGGTCTCATATTCGAACGTCGTCGTTTGGCCCGACAAGTCGATCAGGTTCAAGCGAGACCCGTCGACGTAGGAATTGCCAGCGGAAGCGGACACAATTGCGTCACTCGCATCGACCATGCGAATGACATAAGTCGAGTTCTCTTCGAAGACGCCGGCGATCGGTGTCAGGCGTATGACATTGGTACTGGGGTTATACCCATAGCGGTAATCAACGCCTTCGATCAGCGGCAGGTTGTCTTTCAGCAATAGCACCGATTGGCTGGAAACGGATCGGTCGTCGATGCCCGTGCCTGGCGTAATGTCCGCCGGCGCGATGCCGTCGATCAGCTGAATCTCGAACGCATCCGGTGCACTTCCTAGGACGGTGACGCGGCCAGCGTCCAGCCCCAAGTTCGGTGCTTGCGGTGACAGCAAGACCACGCGTGGGCCGGTTTGATCGCCTCGGTCCGATGCCCCACGGTCCTTGAAGACTCGTTCGCCCAATCCGCTAGGCGTTTCCACGTTCGGATCGTCAACTCGCAGCTGTCCGTTCACGTCCAGACGCGGTGCCAGGATTGGCGACGGTGGCAGGCCAAGTGGATTCTTGACCGTGGTCAAGCTCGGGCGATCTTCCACCGAGTCGATCGAGCTGTCGATGATACTAGCGCCTGCGGCGGGTGCGAAGACGAGGCCGGATGCCGACACAAAGACCGCTTCGGAATCTGTCAGCACTAGCGGGAATTCGCCCAGTGAGACACCGGTGGGGACGTTGCTGGTGTTTCGATAGAACGCGTTTCCGCCCAGCAGCAATGTGTCGTTGGCTGCGTCGACTTCGATACCTTGTTCGGAGTTGGCGATCACATTGTTCAGCAGTGCCGGTGCGGCATTGCCCACAATGTTGATACCCGTTCCGCCGGCGGTGAAGTTCTCGACCGAAACGGTGCTGAGTGCTCCGATCGCATCGATATCGGCGCCCAGCGGTGCGCCGGTCGTATCGCCTTGACGCAGGTCGGTCACGCGGACGAACGAGAACCGTGACTCGCTGCCAAATCCGAAAGCATCCAAGTCGACTGTGTTCGTCAGACCGCCGACGATGCCGACATCAAAGAACGTGAGGCCGTCGCGGCTGATTTCGACGCGGACCGACTCAACGGCTCCGGTTTCAAAAATGATCAAGTCGGGACGTGAATCACCGCTTCCGGTCAGCAAGTTGTCGGTGAACTGGACGGTCAGTGATCCGCCCAGTCCGATCGAAACAGAAAACTGTCCATCGGCGGGTTCAGGACCGCGGCCGTTACAATCCGGCGCACCCAACGCGGTACTGGCGTCTTGGTGAATGACCGATGGAGGGCTGCCACCGGCGTCGGGTTGGAAATCGGTGACGACGTCGGCAAACGAAATCAAACCCTGATCGAACAAGATGCCTTCAAAGGTCGCTGACGGTGACTCGGCTCCGCGGGAAACCGTACCGCCAATGATCGTATTGTTGACAATCCGTTCAAACGGCAGCGGGTCGCTGATCGTTTCGCTGATAGTCGAATCGATGCCTTCGATTTGCAGACCGCCAAGCCCGTTGTACGCCAGCACGTTGCTTTGCACGACGACGCCCGGAACCAAACTTTCGGTGTTCAGTTCCACCAGGTTGCGCGGATAACGAAGGGCCGTCTCGGTGTCGGTGCCATCGACGTTGGCCGTCAAGCCGTGGTTGATGTTCAAACCGTATTGGTCATTGAACAGGAATCGGCTGTTTTCGATCAAGATGACGCCTTGTCCGTCACGGTCGCGGTTGTCGTCACCACGCAGTGACTCGCGGTTGATCGACGCCAGCGAGTTGTTCGGGTCGGTGATGACGACTTCACCGAACAAATTGATGGTCGCATCATTCTTGGTGTCGACACCACTGGCGGCGAGCGCCGGAACATCGATCACCGATTGCACGTCGGCTCGGTTGATCGCGTCGATAATGTTGACGGCGACTTCGGCGGCGGTTTGAGGACGCAGTTGACCCGTGACCGGATCCGCGAATTGCAACGTGAACGGAATCTGAACGTTGCCGGGCTGAACACTGGTTGCCGATTCGACCAAATCGAATTCGAACGTCACGACGGATCGTCCGTCGTTGATCGTAAAGGTCAATCCGTCTTGGATTTCGGCGGCGCCACGGGCCGTGATGCTGCGTGAATCGGTCAGCCGCTGGTTCGTGTCGAACGTACGGAATTGTGAACTCACGCCCGACGCGACGTATTCGCTTGCATCGCGAATTTCGACCTGGTATGAACCCGTCGTCAGATTGCTGATCGGGTCATCTGGCTGTGGGAACAGGCGTCGCTCGTCAGCCACGAATGCGTCGACGACCGCGTTGGACGACGTCGCCAGTTCGCCACGCTCGGCAAAACCGATGATAAAGTCATCAAGGTAAATGCCTTCGAAATCATTGCCGCTGGCGGCAACCGCTGCTCGGGTGTTGTCGTTGACGCCGTATTGGTCGCCATAGCGTTCGCCGGTATCCGCGAACGGACCCGGGTTGTTGAGGGTCAGTCCGGAAAGACGAACGGTCGATCCGTTGCCAGGCAGCAACGAGTCGTCACCACCGGTAAAGCGGTCGGCCAAGGCCCCGCGGACCTGGTCAGCAACTTCGGCCGCTGACATGAAACGGCTGATTGAGATCGGAGTGCCCTGGATCGGCGATTGACCGCTCAGTTGGAACAACGAATCCGGCGTCGCGTCGACCGAACTGATGCCATCCATCTCGATTGCATTGCCGTCGACAAGGATATTCAACGGAACGTTGATATCGATCGTCGCCGTATAACTGTCGACTTGACCCGGTTGCGCGGTGCCATCGATGCGCGGATCGTATGATTCGTTTCCGAGACCGCTGATGCCGATGTAGACGAACCCGTCTTCGGCGACAGTCAGGACTTCGCGTCCGTTGGTCACCGTTACGTTGTTAATCAGTTCATTGCCGTTGGCGTCGAAGAATCGGACAGCGGCAGATTGTGATGCGTTGAACACCAAGTCGGCATCGACACCGATGGTTGTGCCCGCTTGGACATTGACTCGCAACAGGTCGACATCGTCGATGTTGACCGTTGTGCCCGACAGATCAACGTTTCCGAGTCGACCGGTGCCTTCGATACGCAGGTTGCCGCCTTCGTATGGCAACGGTGTGGCTTGATAGATCAAGTCGTTACGACCGCCGCTGGTATTAGCCGGGTCGTCTTGTTCGTCTGACAAGAACACGCCCGTGACGACGGGGTTTGGCGGCGGTGTCAGGCGGATCGCGGCCGCGAGTGTCTGGGCGACTTGGTCGGCTGATAATTCGGCAACCGTCGTGCCGGGGAAGGTACCGTCAAGCAGGTCGACGGCAATCTGTCCGGCGCCCACCGTTTGCGGACCCGCAGTCAGAACATAGTCTTGGTCGTTGACGACAATCGTTGCCAAGTTCGCGGGATCACCGGCGGCTAATTCCACTCCGCCGGGTACCGCAATTGTCGGTGCAAAGTCGAGCGTAAAGACTTCGCCGTTGACGACCAATTGCTGGCCTTCGACCAACATGTCACCAGCGACGGTACGGATGGACGTCGATTGCGTTTCCGTCAGGCCGTTGGTGGAATACTCAATTCGCAAGCTGAGGTTCGATTCGCCAGCAAATTCGCCCAGCGGAACTCGAGCTTGTCGCCAGGTACCGGTGTTGTCAAAGAGTTGCTGAACATCGACATCGATGTCATCGGCGTAGGCACCGACCGGGCTCGGATCGTCGAATTCGTCGTCGCTGAGTCCGGCCTGTCGCGTCGTGTTGTTGCTGGCGACAAGATGCTCGACGCCGGCTTCGTTGATCACGTAGACGCGGAGCCGGTCGTTGGTTCCATCGTTATTGGCGAAGTAGTTGAAGTACAACGTCGGTTGATCGCCAGAGGCGACACCTTCGAGCGAGAAGTTGTTGCTCTCGATCACACCCTTCGCACCGCCGGGAAGATTGTACGTGTCTTCCAGGACTGCTCCGTCTTGGCGGGCAAAGAAACTCGGCCGTTCGACATTCGACGGGTAATTTCCATTGAACGCACCGCCTTCGAATGAGAACGCAAGGCTGTTGCCGCCCGACGCGCCGCCGCGTGCACCGTTTGGCAGCGCGTTGATGCCGTGGCCGGGATCGTCACCGCGTTGGTTGGTCGTGTGCCACAGATTGTACCCCAGCGTGCTGAAGTCCAAGCCTTGGGCGCCCGCAATGCCGGTCGAGATCATCGACTGACCGCCAGCGAAAATCGGCTGTAGCTCACCCAGCGTATTGAACGCATAGATGTCGCCATTGCCAGTGATGCCGAACAAGATGCTGCGAAGCTCGCCATCGTTATAGCTGATCGGGCCACTGCGAAGACCGGTGAAGTTGATCCCCAAGAGGTCCGTGGCGCTGTCGACCAATGTGCCGATGCCTCGCGCACCTGACCCATTCAGCTGGCCGCCTGGGACCACGTAAAGTTCGCCAGCGTCCGTGACCGCGTACAGATTGCCGCCGTTGACGACTTCGATTCCGGTGACCTGACCACCACGTCGGTTTCCGCCGAGCGTTAGTGCACCGTTACTGGCCGATTGGCCGCTGAACGAAGCACCGTTGATTTCGATCGACCGAGTCGCGTTCAATACTCGACCCGCCGTGACGTTCAACAGAGTCGTATCGTTGTCGATCGCGTCAATAATGCGCTGACCGATGACCAGTGTCGAGTCGGTGGGTTGGAAGAACACCTCCACGTTATCCGGTGCCACACTTGCATCGCCACCAACCGAAAGCGGCGGTAGTGCGGTTGAGGCTGGGCCAGCACCGAGGGTGACCGAACCCGATAGCGGGAATGCGATCAACGTTCCAGCTGCGGTCGCGGCGATGCTCTCGGCGCGAATCGCGACTTCCAGTTGTGAAATCAGTTGATCGGCTGAGACAAAGTCAGGAATCGCAATCGCGATCGCACCTGGGTTGAATGTCCCGTTGTTACCGGCCGTTGCAATGCCACCGCCGGCAACCGCGATCGTGGGCGTGACGGTTCCATTGAATAGCACTTCACCGCCGAAGCCGATGGCCTGTACACCGCTGACCGCACTGTTGATGACACCGGCAAGTTCGGATGCCAAGCTGGTTGATGTGCGCGGAGCACCCGTGCCGTCGACCAGGCTGATCGCTACGTTGCCGGTCGATGCGACGCCTCCGGCTTGGACGAACTGCGCGGTGACGGTTTCGCCGTTGTCGCCTGTGATTTGAACGGTCGAACCGTTGCCCAGGGCGCCCAGTGGTGATGCGTCCGATAGGACCAATCGTTGGCCCGTTTCGAATTCGAAGATATTACCGTCAACCGTGACCGTTTGACCGTCAATGATCGGCGCACCGCTGCCGGTCGCGCTCAAGTTGATTCCGCTGTTGAACTCGAACGTCACACTGCTGGGCGTTCCATCGGCCAGGATTTCGGTGATGATGAATCGGTCACCGTCGACCAGATTCGGGACTTGGATGCCATTGGCTGCCAAGGTTGCCGGTGAGCCGAATCCTAATACGTTCGGCAGTTCCGTTAGCACGGTTCCGAGCGGCACGTTCGGATCGTCAGCAGGATCGGTATTGATCTTTCCTACTTCGCGTGGACTCGTGGCCGCGCCCGATACACCGTTCTGGAAGACAACGGTTGGTCCTGTGGCAAGTCCGCTTTCGGGTGCGAACGCGTACAGCACATTGTCGTCGTACCGTGCGCCACTCTGCAAAGCGTCCGAACTCAACCCCAACGTGCGGTCACCGACAAAGAAGCCTCTTTCTAGGCCGCCCTGTGCCGCAATCGTGATGGCGTCGACATTATAGCCAGTATCGGCAGGCACGACTTGCGTCGTGACGACCCCGGTCGTTGGGTCGACATTGCGAACAGCTTCGAACGTCGTGATTCCCGCACCCGCGGAAAGTGGAGCACTGAGCGATGCGTCGCTGGTGTCGATTCGGTAATAGAACCAGTTGGTGTCGTTCTGTTGGCGTTGTCCGAAACCGCTATAGGAAAACAATTCGCCGTTGCTGCGGAAAGCGATCTCTTCGATTTCGTCCGAGAAGTTGCCGATCGTTCCATTGATGTCGCCCGTGAACGGGTTGACCGAAACCAGACTTGTGCCGGTGTTCACATACAGGTTCACATCGCCCAGTGTGTAGTCGACGATCGAGTTTTCGTCGAACAAGACCGGGACGATTGGCAACGATGCCGTGCCACCGCCAAAGCTGTTGATGTGATCTTCGGCAATGCGAGTGACCGAATCGATCGGTTCCAGTCGCAATAGCGGATTGGCCGAACCTGCGTTGAAGAATTGATCAAGCGGCAGAGGCACTTGGCGTTGGTTCGAAACGGCAACGTAGTATGTGCCTTCGATCAATTCCGCCGCACCGATATACGGGTCGCCCGTGTCGGCGCTACCGCGGCTAAGGTCTGCCGAGTCGTTGCCCGTTGCGCTGCCCGGCAAATCGTCGGCGATGTTGCTGTCTCCGCCGACCAAGATCAATTGTCCGGCCGCATTGAAGACGTACAACGCCATGTCGCTGCGAGCGAAATTGTCGGCGTAGTCAAGGTCGAATACGGTCGATAGGTACAACGCCGCGTTGTCGCGCGTCAGATTGTCATAGCGAATCTCGAAACGATACCAATCGACGTCGGTGGCGGAGTCGATGACGCCCGCGAATGACTTGGCCAATTGGTCGCTTTGCAATGGGCTGATCTGTGCCTGCGCGTCCAGCAGTGCCGTTTGAGCCACGGCGAGTTGCTGTCGTGCCGTTTCAAGCTGTGCCGTCGTTGTGGCGGCGGCAATCGCGGCTTGTGCTGCCAGAATGTCTGCTTCTGCGGTCGCAATCGCGGCGACGGTCGCGGCATCGTTGGCCAGACCGTACGGGCCCAAAGGCTGTGCGTTTGCAAGACTGTCATTTGCCGCATCCGTTTCATACTCTTCGCCCAACAGCGGTGAGTGGAACGGTTGCCCAATGATTTGAATTCCATTCGTCGCATAACGAACGTCAGCCAAACTGACTTGCGTGCCGGCGGTTTCGTTGTCTTCTTGCAATCGAACTTGCAATTCGTAACGACCCGACGTCAAGCCACCACGGACATCTCCGTTGACCAACGCGTTCAGGTCCAGACCGTCGCGAGTGTTGCTGCTGCGGACTCGAATGTGATACAAGTTCCGGGTGTTGGATTCACCCGGAAGTACGATCCGCATTCCGGCGTCTTTCGGATTGCTGCTGTATTGATCTTGGATTTGCGATCCCAGCAGAATGTCTTCGACCGAGGACGTGGCCGTCGCACCCGTGATGGCAACGGTGCTGATTTGAATCGTCGGCACTCGACGGCCGACGAACAGGTCCGGATCGAATTGCAACTGAATCACAAAGTCGCCGCCGGCACTTCGTCGCAATAGCGATCCAGTGATATTGCCTAGATCGGTGGCAACGTCGGCTTGGCTGCTGAGCGTTTCAAGTGCCGTCGCAATTGCCGATGCGGGATCGGACAGGAACGTATTGACGGGAACCGTGATTGATTGGGTTTCGCCATCGATCGACAGTGTCAGGTTGCCGCCGGTGGCATTGGCGATCGATCCGCTGATCGTGATCTGTTGTGCTGCCAAACGTTCGGCAACAACCGAGAGCGGCTGCGCCGCATCTGGATTCAAGCCACGGGCGGTGTTGGCAAAGATCGCCAGGTTGCGTCCATCGGCCGTTTGGTTGTTGGGGTCTTCGGCCAACAGCGAATCGTTCGATGCGGCAAGGACTTGTCCATTAGCGTCAATCAGTTCGATCACGCTATCCAGGCTGTTACCGGTCCGGTCGATGTCTAGCCAAACTTCCGTGCCGCTTTCGGCGACGAACGAATAGACGTCGATGTCGTCCTTGGTCGTGATGGCACCATCGACGATGAAACCAAGTCGTCGATTCTCATCGCCAGATTGTTCGTTCGGTGCGATTTCACCGAGGAACTGTGACTGGCTTGGGATCGAGTTCGTGTTAACGACTGCGGTGCGAACTGGTTCTTGCTCAGCGATCGCCGCCACGTTTCGGTCGTGGGCCGCTTCGCGGATAACGATGCCGTTGTAGGCACCGGGTTGAGGCAGGGCGACGGAGTTTGTGATGGCCGAAGCTTGTTCGATCAATTCAACAAACGAAGTTACCGTCGCCGAGGTGCTGTCCGCATCGACTTGCCATGCGAATGCTGTATTCACATCGCCTGTGCCGAAAACCTGTCCGATGTTGGGGTCGACAATCGGAGGCAGTGTGACTTGATCGATCGTCCCGGCGACGGTGTAGTTGATCGCATCGGCGGCAATGTCGGTTTCCAAGTTGGCAAACGTGTCGGCTGCGAAACCCAGATAGGTAGCATTGACTAGATTCTGGCCATCATCGACATAATAACCACCGTGCCCGAACCCGAACCTTTGATCGATTTGGTAGGTCACCGCTCGGAAATCGCGATTTCCTGGCGTCCCCGATAGGTACAGGTTCTCTTGCCCAGGGATGCCGACATCGGGGTGAAAGAAGTTGGCGATGCGGACATCACCCAGCGGTGATCCATCCGCGGATTCCATTTCCAGCGATGAGAACATCACAGCGACGCCGTCTCGGAACGTGGTCTGTGCGGTCCAGTTGATCGTTCCGTTTTGACCGGCAAACGTTCCCTGGCTTTCGACGATGTCTTCGCCAACCAAGGTTGCCGGCTGCGTGATCGTCGTTGCCGACAATCGCGTCACGGTGTTTCCGACCAAGACGTACGTCGCAAAGTCAAAGAAGTAATTTTGGTTTACTGCGACTTGTCCGGTCGTACTGTCAAGAACCGTAACGCCGGTGGACGTCGTCAGATGACCGTCTTGCGGAGTCGCTTCGAAATACCCGATCGTATTGACGTTCACATCGTTGTCGATCGTCAGGCCGCGATCGACCTCTGGGCCCGCTGGCAGTTGTGCAAAACCGTCGGCTTCGGATTGATCGCCCAGCGATGTCCCGGCGATTCCATCGTTGTTCGTGTCGACTTGGGGGCGGCCGTCGCGAGTAAAGCCCGCTCCGGCTGTGTCATCGGCCAACGCGGTCAAAACAACAGGAAAATCGGGATGGCCGATTATCTGCAGCGATCCACCGATGCGGTCGCGGATGTCGCGAAGCTGATCGGCTGCGGTTAACAACGATCCGCCGACGACAATCCCAGCGGATGTGTCTTCGCCGTTTTCGAATTTCACCACCAAGCTGCCGCGTGCGTCACTGCGTAGTCGCAGCCCGCCGTTGATGTGTTGGTTCGGGATTTCGATCGTATCGGTGACGACGTGAACGATATCGACGTCGTCCCATACACCGCCGGTGACCAGTTGTCCGCCCCGGACTTGCATGCCATTGATGGCGTTGTTGGTCAGCGAATTGTTCTGGATCAACGGGCCGGTGTTGCCGACCACATTGACGCGGTCAAGTCCACCGGTACTGCGACCCGGATCGTTGACTTCTTGCGAGTTCAGCGAGTTCAGGTCAAACGTCAACGCGGCGCTATCGCTATTGGCAAAGTTGTTGCCCACAATGATAGGCGTTGCAGCTCGGACAAATACACTGCCCGCCGCGTTTTCGCCGCGACCAACTCGGTCGCCGGCTGGATCACCACGACCGTCCGCGTTGTACTCGAGCGTACTGTTGGCCAGTCGCAGTTCGGCTTGGTGAACTTCGATCGCGTTGAACGAGGCAAAGCCGCCTTCGATTCGTGTCGTTCCACCGGCGCCGGCGACAACAACGTTGTCCAAGCTTGCCGATGAACCGTGTCCCACGTAGATGCCACCCCAGTCGCCGCGGATTTCGTTCGGATCGGTGGTCGCTTGACCGCCGCGTTCGTTCGTGTCAAACGTTCCGCCGCCGCCGTATCGTTGGTCTTCCAAACTGGTAAAGATGATTGGCACACCGGGCGTACCTTCGGCAATCAAGTTTGCACCGAATCGAGCTTCGATGCGGGCCCCGTCAATTTTGATGACCGTACCGGGATCGATGACAAGACTTGCGTCAAGCCGGCTTCGCAGCACGGCACCGTCACCCGACAACGGGATCGTTCCCGCCGACGCGCGATCAACGAAGGTTGTATCGCTGGAATTTAGATTCTGGACCAATGTGAATGGTCCCGGCAACTGAGTCGCAGGGTCGACGGTCGCGCGATACAGGTTGCGTCCTGTGAAATCATTTCCCGCGCCGACGGTCGGCAACTGGTTCAGGATAATCCCGCCAGTGTCAGTCAACGTGAATGGCACCGTGGCCTGACTGGCGGCTGATTCCAAGCCATTTTGGTCGACATTGGTTAGACGATAGACATAGGTGCCCGCCGGGACGTTGCCGGTCGGTGTGCTGGTGAAACGCACCAACAGTGACGACGGGGCCGATGACTGGATGATCGGACCGCCCGCGGTGCCTTCGATGACCAGATTTTCCGTCAAGACGTGAGGAATGTCCGTATCATCGAAACGAGTCGACTGGGTAATCGTTTCTAAGACATCACCGGTTCGCGTGACCAACCGAACGAACAAACCATTGATGCTGTTGCCGGTGACATGGTTGCCGTGAATCTCCGGTCCGATGCGGCTGTAATCGGGCGTGAATTCACCACCGCCTTGGAAGAACGAACTCGTGAATCGCGTTTCGGCGAACGAATCCGGTGTGGCCGCGATCGCCGCATCGGCGCTTTCGGTGATGGAAGAATTGATGATCGTCGGACGTGTTGTCGCCATATCGATCGGCGAAACCACGACTTGACGTCCGCCAATCGAAACGCTGCCGCCACCGTAACGCATGTCCGCGAATTGAATGTGATTCAGGAAGACGCCTTCGTTTTCCCGGTTGCGACGCTGCTCGTCGGCCGCGTCAAGATCGCCGCGGAAATCGATGCCGCCCCAGTCGCCCGCGCCAGGGGCCGGGGTGAACGCAGGTGCGTTGCCGCCCCCGATGGCATCGTCATTGATGCTGGTGAAGTAAACACTGCCGGGGATGATTTCGCCCGAACTGTCGCGTGCGGGAAGCCCGTTGGCGCCGATGATCGTCGGAGTGCCGAGCACCTGCAGCGACGTGTCGCTCGCGTCGATCAATGGCGAAACGCTGCCAACACCTAAGCGGCTTCGGCTCATCTTCAGCACAGCACCGGAGTCGATGGTCATGTGGACGCCTTGAGGCAGGTCCAGAGACGATCCGTCCTCCAGCGGCACGCCGTTGCTGGCGAATCCGATGTGGTAACTCAAGTTGTCCGCAAGTGTTTCGATACGTCCGTCCGCACCACCATTTCCGATCACTCGAATCGTGTCGCCCGGTGATGCGGCGGCGATGGCCTGGTCGATCTCGCGATAAGGATTTCCGATGGTGCCCAGCAAGTTGCCGCTGGCACCGCTGGCTGCTTTGTCGACATAAATTGTGTTGTTCGCGTCCGCCGGCAAGAACCAGAAATCGAACAATCCACCAGGTCGATTATCGGCGTCGCCATCGAGCGCCACACCCGTCGTATCGGTGATCGAGTTGGTGACGTTAGGACGGAAATCGATTCGCAGTTCGTATTCGCCTTCACTACGTCCGCCGAATCCAGTACCCGAGATGCTCGGGTCGTAACTGTTGTTGCCGTTGGCGCTGACGCCGATGACGTAGTTGCCAGCGGCGACGTCCATTTCGATCAGCGAATCATTGCTGAAGTAATCATCGTTTTGTGCGATTTCGACGAACGAACCGTTTCCGTCTTCGCGGTACAGTCGCAGTGCGCTGTCCAGCAAGCTGGGCGCACCCAACCGTTCGGCAATTGTTTCGACCGACAGCTTGCCCGAGGATTGCAGCGTGAATCGATACAGATCGATGTCCGTGCTGTCAGGGCGATACAAGTACTGTCCATGCACGATGTCGGCGGGACTCGGGAACGACGCTTCGTTATCGCTGCCCGGTGTAAAAATAAAGTCGGTGCTTTGCGAAACCGGTTGTGGCAAGTCGTCGGCGTATCCGTAGCCGAGCAATTGCCCGACGGCAAACATCGCACCCCGGAAGAACTCACCACCGAATTGGTCATCGATGGATTCGTCAAAGTCTTGGAAATCCATGACCGCCAAGTCGTCGATTCCGTCAAGGTCGCGGTCCCGCGTCACCACGGCGATTCCGCCCTGTCCGCTATCGACTCGTTCGTCGCCGCCGTACAAATCGCCCACGGCAATCGAAAAGAAAGCGTCGCTGGTTGGCGAACCTTCGACTTCAACAAAGTTGATGCCCAAATATTCGCTGTACAGCGTCAGCACTTCACGCACACGCTGGCGCTGTTGTTCGGTGATGACGTTGGTGTACGTCGTGTCCGCAACAATGCCCTGTCGGCTGGGGTCATCACCCAGCCACGATGAGGCAAAGTTGTATTGAACGACCGAAATGCCATCGACCGTGTCTGCGGCGTTTCGCAAATAATCCAGTGGTACCGATCGCGTCAGCCGGGTCGGATCGTCGGGACGAATATTTCGAGTCCCCGGCAGGTTCGGCCCCGGCAGTTCCAGTTCGAATGGTGATGTGTTGAAGATCTCGCCGCTGAGTCTGACCGATTGTTGACTGGTCAGGTCGATACCGACGGACGTGTCAAAGCTGTCCCCGGCATCGACGCTGATCGCAATCTCGGTCGGCGGGGCGGGCAGGTCGTCACTGGTGCCCACGCGCAGGCGGGCCGCACCGGTCAAGAACTGACCAGGATTCACCGTGTCCGGCATCCGCGACAGCGGCCGGCCAAAGTCCAGTGTGACAATGTTTGTGATGCTGTTGTATTGAACCGAGGTTGGCGTCACGACGGCATCCGCCGGTGCGGTCGCCGTCGCCGCGTTGCTGACGGTGTCGCGGGTGTAAACGAGTTGATAAAACGCCGGGTTCGTTGCCAGCGATGGTTCCAAGTCGTCGTCGTTGAAGTGGACTTCGATTTTTCCGGTCGCCGGGCTCAGCGATCCGTCGGCATTGCGTCGCACAGGCTCGGGGACAACCGCCAAGACTTGCGGACCAAGATTGATCGAGAAGTTAAGCGTTTCGCTCACGCCGTCCATGAACGCTTCGCCATCGACATTCAGCAGCGCCAGTGGTCCGCTGCCCAGAATATCGATTTGGTAATTGTCGTCCGGCAGTGGTTCGGCAAAGCGGAATACGACTTCGCGTGGTGAGTCGCCAAGGCCGACAAAACCGGGTTCGACAACAACATCACTGACACCGCTAAGTGAAAGTGGCGAATAGCTGGTGCCGCGGTTGCCAATCAGCGTATTGCCGCTGCCTTGTTCCAACGACGCGCTCAATAACGATGACGCATCGGGATTGTTGTTGATGGCGTTGATCAGTTGGGCCGCCGTCGTTTCGTTGCCCACCGCACGGTTCAGCTGAATACGAATGTTTCGGTCGGTGACAACGATGACCGGGTTGGCCGGGCCGCCGAAATCTTGTCGATCGACTTGGACCACGATGCCACGTCCGTCAGCGCCTGGCAATTGTGATACCAAACGCACTTGAACGGCGCCGTTGGTTCCAAAGTCCGTGACGGCTTGCGCGGCGTTGGCACCATCGAGCGTCAAGACCAGTCCGTCCTGAACCGATTTGCCCACGACGCCCTGTGACGGGCCGCTTACCTGAATGATTTCGATCAGATCGTTCGCCGCATCATTGTTGTTGACGGCCGAAACGAGGTCCGATGCCCGCGTGGGGCTCAGGTCACTGCTGTTGACGTCGATCGTGATGATGCGATCGGACACCGTGATAATCGGAGTCGGGTTGTTGGGCCGATCACTGACTTCGAACTGGACCTGAATGCCGTTACCGACGCTGCCCTGGGCCTGAGCGCGGAATTCGAATAGCACCTGGCTGCTGGTGCCCAAGTCACTGGTGGCCGTGGCCGATTCGAAGACGCGATCTTCGCCGGCACGCGTGATGCGAAGCGCCGACAATGTATCGGGATCGATGTTTGCGTTGTCGTCGAACTGGAAAACCAATTCGCGAGGTGACACCGTCAGTTGCGTGCCATCCTGCAGCAGCGAGCCTTCGTTGGGCTGAATGCCGATCAAGTCGGGACCGGCCAATAATTGGCGAGTCTCCAGGCTCTCGATCAAAGCGTGTCGGTTCTCGCGACGCTTGCGCCGCAACCGATCGCGAAGGCGAGATTTTTCACCACGGGTTCCCCGACCTGTCGAGATAAGCTCGTCAGGCGCGGACTGGCCCGATGCGGACTGATCCAGTGGTGAGGAAATATGAGGTTTGCGGAGCGTCATCCAGGGGCCTCGTCGAGTCGCCACGTCGGTGGCTGTTGATACGTCTAAATGGATCTAAGTAGTGCTTGCAACTTGTCCGCTTGCTAATTCGAGGTCATTTCTCGCCAGCGGCCCGTCCGCCCGCGAATCCAAACCCCACAGGGTTCAGACCTTTAGCGGCTCGCGATGGACCGAGACCGACGAAAACTCGAATTCGATAAGCAGAAACGTCTGCGCAAAGTGTGCAGACACTTGGTTCGGAGTGTAGTTGGACCTTGCCGTTACGCAACGAAAATCGCCTGTGGGACGGGGTTTAGGTCTGTTTACACCGGTTGTGCGCAGGATTCCGTCGACCGACCGGTCGACCAATCCGTTTCGCCGTTCCGATCGATGGCTTGGGCAACCCGGCGATCGGAACGTTGTTCCGCTCGCTGGACCGACGCCAACTGATCTTCCTGTTCCCGGGCGACTTGGACGGTTTTCCGGGTCCCAAAGTTCCTCTCTTGCGAGCTTTCGCGCAGGGCTGCTACGGTCCCCGCTAACGCGACAGGAGTCGAAATCTGATCGAACACTCAAGGAATGCGTGATTCGTGGCTCTTTCGAGCGGAAAACAAGCCACCCGCGTCAGGATGACTGGTCTTATGGCAAATGCAGAGCTTTTTCACACCGACCGACGCCCGATCCGCTGGATTCTCGCTGCCACCGTCGCCGGGATGCTGGTCGCATCGGCGAGCGGATGCCAATGGGCCGCGAGTGGACAAAATGCCACGGGTGCACGGCTGTACGAACAGGGCCAGTACACCGCGGCACTGCAACAATTTCAAAAAGTGATCACGACCGATCCGCAAAACGCTGACGGCTACTACAACTTGGCCGCAACGACCCACCGGCTGGGCCTTCAGCGTGGCGACCAAAATCTGATCGACCAGTCCGAAGCTTTGTACAACCAATGCCTCGACCACGATCCCAACCACGTCGAGTGCCATCGCGGGTTGGCCGTTCTGTTGGTCGACACCAACCGAGCCGACCGAGCGTTCGCGTTGATGAAGAATTGGGCGTCTCAAAATCCCACCTACAGCGAACCGCGGATCGAAATCGCACGTTTGTACGAAGAGCACGGCGAGCCTCAGACCGCACTGAAATACCTGGAAGACGCCGTCCAGCAAGACGCCAACAATTCACGCGCTTGGCTTGCACTGGCGAGGCTTCGCGAGTCATCCGGCGATTTGACGCAGGCGCTACAGAACTATCAGCGGGCTCTGGCGCTGAACAACACGCAGCCCATGGTGGCCGAACGGGTTGCCGCTCTCAGCCGTCAACTCAATGCCAACCTGGATGCCAGCCTGGCCAACGGCGGAACGCAAATCGCCACGCCACTTCGCTATGGCAACGGACGTTACTAGGCGTTACTAGTGCCGCTGGAACTAAGTCCATGCTGCTTAAAAAACTTGATTACCCGACGCCTAGGTTTTGAAGTTGCGCTGATTCAGCCCAGCGGGCGATACAGAAAATGCCGGTGTCGTCAGGCACCGGTTTACCTGAAATTGATGTCCATTAGCCCGGAGGGCGGCACAAATTCGTTTCCACCAGAAATTGTGTCGCCCTCCGGGCTAGCTATTGAAAAGTAGTTGAATTCCGGTGTCTGACGACACCGGCAGTGTTTGTGCCGCCCTCCGGGCTATGAAATGCGCAACTTCAAAACGAAATGTGATGTTGAGGCGATGATGATTCCGCGCCTCGGCAGGAATCCGGTCTTGAACAGCGAGCCGGGTTCATCCCCGCACGAGCGCTTGCTCGATCTGTTTGACCAGGGGACGCGTCTTTTCGTTTGGACTGCACAGTTGTTGCATCGATGCAGCCAGAAAACGATTCCGCCAAGGTGCGGATATGACGCGATAGTCCTCCAGTGCCGCCGAGCTGAACTTGTAGTCGTGCGAGTCGTTTCCCTTCAGAAAAACGAGACGTCGCGCGTGATCGA
This sequence comes from uncultured Pirellulaceae bacterium, assembly GCA_963975425.1. GTDB lineage: Bacteria > Planctomycetota > Planctomycetia > Pirellulales > Pirellulaceae > CAXBGS01. The sequence goes on along the minus strand of CAXBGS010000011.1, from coordinate 106,459 downwards.
CCACCTCACGCGGTTCGGTCCCGCTCTGTAGAGCACCGAGCATCTCTTGAGCCGACTTTTTACGACTCTGTCCCATCGTGGCGAAAACGTTCGCAATTTCGGCACGCCCGTTTTCCGGTTCGATCGGTTTCATTTCGTCGATCCGATCATCCGACAATTCGCCGCGGCTTTGGGCAGCGTCGCGAAACATTGTCAGAAAGGAAGCGTTTTGCATTAGCAAATAGCGGCGCGTTTGGTCGCTGGACGCAGCCGAGAACGCTTGGCGGATTGCGTTGGTCGTCGTGACCGCGTGCAGGGAGACGATGCCGCGTTGGCGCAGCAGCAGTTCCGCCGCACCGGAAAAGACCGCGTCCCAAAGCGAAGCGACCGAGACGCCGTCGTCCAGCATAGCCGTGACTTGTTCGCCTGCCTCGTCCGCAGTTGCCGTGTGCAGGGCACGCAGCAGTTCGCCGGTCGCACCGGTATCGGGTTTGCCGATCACAAGTGGACCCTGCCGTTTTTCCGCACGCAACAGGTTTTGCCGGCCCGGACGATCCGGTGCCAGATCCGACTGCGATGGATTCGGCTCGCCGTTGTGGTTCAGCATCGCATACACCAGCGATCGCATGACCGGTTCGGCATAATCCCAACCGACCGTTTGCAAAGTGCGAAAGGCGTTGGAAAGGTAGATCACTTTATGCCCGATGCTGCGAAAATCACGCGCCGCATAGGGAGCCAGCAGATCGAACACGGCCGCGGAGCCGAAGTTGCGGACCACTGCGGTGATGGCCGCATCGGCGGCCGGTTCATCCCAGCGATCCAGCGCGCCGGTCAACGCTTCGATCGCCGCGCCGGCATCCGGGACGGCGCGTACTTCGACCGGCGGAAGCGTCCAGTTTCCCTCCTCGATGTCGCGCTGCTGCGACTGTTTGAAATTATCGATCGCCCAAAAGATGGGCAGCCAACGTTCCTCGTCCGTTCCGCTTAGGCTCGCCAGATGTGCGGAGTTAACCACAAGCACCGCGTGAAATTTAAAACCAACCGAAGGCCGCGGCTGAACGTTGCGGACGCCGGCGAGCAACAAAGCCGCGAGCAAACGACGGTACGACAACCCGTTTCGAACTCGTCTTGCCGTTTCGCCAATGATCGAATCACGCGGTGTCCTTTCGAGAAACTGAACAAGCGGTTCAATTTCATCAGAAAGCGGCGCGACACCACCGGCTAACTTCGTTTCATCGGCGGCAAGTGGTTGTAACGCGCCGAGCACGCTGCTGAGCCCCAATCCACCGGCCGTGGACGCCAAGAATGCTCGGCGTCGTACATTGATCGCGTTCATCGAATTGCTACCCCCGATCGAGACAATCGAAACGACATCGGACTGGTTGGGTCCGAACACGTCTTCATTGTATCGCACCGCGTCGATGGCCGATCAACAATCTTGGCCCGTTGTGCGGACTGCCGTATAAGGCGCGTTGCGAATCTGATTTGTTGCAAATCTGACTGGTGCGAAGCGAGCCACTGACAAGGCGCAGGCGAAACGCGGACAAGCCAATCGTGGGCGAACCAACAGTGGGCGATTGAAAAAACGAAACGACTCGTCCGCCACACGCGAACGATGCCACTTGCTATCTGTTAGGTTGGTCCCACGTTGCTTTGCTTCGAAGACGAATCTAAGGGATGCGGCTATGAAACGATTGTTGGTGTTGGGGTTCATCGTTTGCGCGTTGGTGGCAAATCTGTTCACTTCTCGGGCGAAGGCCCAGCAGGGTGATGCAAATGCACCGTCACGGGCAAGCGTTTCACGACCGAACATTTTGTGGTTGATTGCCGACAATATCGGGCCCGACTTGGGCTGCTACAAAACACCCCTCGTTCGAACCCCACGAATTGATCAGCTGGCCGCCGAAGGGCTCCGGTACACCAAAGCATTCAGCACGGTGCCAATTTGTGCGCCTAGCCGCTCGGCTTTTATGACGGGGCGTCACGCGATCAGCATTGACGCCCAACATATGCGATCGCATCGGCATGACCATTATCGATTGCCTGATGGGATCCGGCCGATTTCTCAATTGCTCGCCGACGACGGTTACCACACGGCAAACATCCGCCTGCTGGGCGACAAAATGGTGGGGACGTGCAAAGTCGACTTGAACTTTGAAGTCGTCGGCTCACCGCTGCGAGAAACGGATGCCGATCGTAAGCGTCGACAAGATGCACTGGCGGCACCCGAAGGCAACACGGTGGACTCGCGGGTCCTGGATGTCGAAAACGAAATTCGCCAGTACCACACCGATCAGTGGAACGACTTAAAGAATCACCAACCGTTTTTTGCTCAGATCAATTTTCCGATTGCCGAACGCCCCGGTCGCGAACGTGGCCCGGGCAGCGGTTGGGTGGGGTCGCAAGACGCGCCGGCGTTTGGCGATCAAGTGCACCCGGCCGTGATCGATCCGGCTGATGTCGAGATGCCGCCGTACTATCCCGATCATCCGGTCGCTCGAAAAGACTGGGCCGGGTATTTGGACTGTGTCTGTGGGCTCGACAGTCGCGTTGGTGAAATCCTTGACCGGCTCGAGTCCGACGGACTGGCCGACAATACCATCGTCGTTTTCTTTTCCGACCAAGGTCGCATCGAAATTCGTGGGATCGGATGGTGTTACGACCGAGGCAATCATGTGCCTTTGATCGTCCGCTGGCCAAAATCGTTTCCAGCACCGCCGCAGTACTCAACGGGCGGTGTCGATGCTCGGTTGGTCAGTCTATTGGATCTGGCCGCGACGACGCTCGCTATCGCAGGTTCTCCGAAACCCGATTGGATGCCGCGCAGTCGAGTGTTTCTGGGTGCGGAATCCGATCCGCCTCGCAAATACGTTTTCACGCATCGCGATAGACACGATGAAGTCGTCCAGCGGATTCGCAGCGTTCGCAACGATCGCTACCGATACATTCGCAATTACATTCCCGAGCGGCCGTTTCTGTTCTATCACGGACACAAGGATGCGATGTACCCCGTGATCGGACTTCTGCGTGAACTGCATCCGCAAGGCAAACTGTCCCCGGCCGCAGAGGCGCTAATGAAACCGCGTATGCCCGATGAAGAACTGTATGACTTGCAGAACGATCCGTTCGAAATCCATAACCTTGCCGAATCCAGCCAGCCCGGAATTCGACAGGTTCGCGACGAGCTTCGACAAGCGGTCGACCAATGGATCACCGCCACCAATGACACCGGACAAGAGCTTGAATCGCCCGAACTCGTCAAGAAGTACATTGACGTGATGTACGGTCGCTGGGGCACACCACCGGACACGCTGAAGCCGCCGTTTGTCTATCAGGCACCGTACTGGACCCGCGACGACCAACAGTGACCGCGACGAAAAGTGACCGCGACGACAGGAAGTGACCGTGGCGACGCCGGAAAATCAGCGGGGCGAACATCAAACCGTACGGTTTGCCGCCCCCGACATTCATCGCTGTTGCGAGCACGGCAACTTCTTTTCTATTTTGCCAACGCCTTGTCGCGTTTATTCAACGTTCGCGGGTAAATAAGCTCGGCGATTGCGCTCCCGTGGATGGGGCGATCGATCCGTCCTCGCCCAAATCGCCGCGAGTATCTACATTTTGTGCAGTCTTTACCCTGTCACCCATCAATCCAAAAATCGTTCTCCAACAAAATCACACCATGAAATCGATGGAAAAAATCGTGTCGCTTTGCAAGCGGCGTGGATTCTTGTTTCAGTCATCCGAAATCTACGGCGGCGTGCAGGGCTTCTGGGACTACGGACCGCTGGGGGTCGAGTTAAAGCGAAATCTGAAGGACGCTTGGTGGCACGACATGATCAGCGGCCATAACGAGCTCGCAGCGCCGGCCGGCGCGCCGGGACCCTTCGAGATGGTCGGACTCGATAGCACAATCATCATGCATCCGCAGGTGTGGAAGTGCAGCGGCCACTATGACTTGTTCCATGACCATATGGTCGACTGTCGCGAGTCGAAAAAGCGATACCGATTCGATCAGGTTCGCGGCCGGTGGGTCGAGTACGGCGAAAAAAAGATTTTCGTATCGACGCTTGCGGAAATCGAAGAAGAATTGAATGAAGTTCGACGGCGGGGGATGAAATTTTTCAAGCTTCGCAACAAAGACGCTGACAAACTTACGGTCGGTGACGAGTCCATCACGTTGGACAAACTCGATTCGACGGCCGACGTGCTAGCACCTGATGCAAAACAGTTGGACACGCTGACCGAGCCACGCGAGTTCAACCTGATGTTCAAGACGACACTCGGTGCACTTGGTGGCGAAGACGACACGACGTTCCTGCGTCCGGAAACGGCACAGGGCATCTTTGTGAACTTTAAAAATGTGCTCGACAGCAGCCGCGTCAGCGTCCCATTCGGAATCGGGCAAGTTGGCAAGAGCTTTCGTAACGAAATCACGCCGCGAAACTTTACGTTTCGTTCGCGTGAGTTCGAACAAATGGAAATCGAATTCTTTTGTCGTCCGGATCAGTCACAAGAGTGGTATCGGTATTGGCGTGATCGCCGCTTGGCTTGGTACAAGGAACTTGGCCTGTCGGATGACCTGTTGATCATGCGCGAACATCACCAAGAAGAGCTCGCGCACTACAGCGTGGGAACCGCAGATATCGAGTACGCGTTTCCATTCTTACCCGAGGGTGAGTACGGCGAGCTGGAAGGCATCGCGCACCGTGGCGATTTCGATCTTCGCAGCCACATGGAAGGCAAATTGAATCCGGCGACCAGTCCGATGGAAGTTGAACTGGGCGAGAATGGAAAACCCAAATATCGCGGCAGCGGAAAGGACATGACTTACCGCGACGAAGCGACCAACGAAAAATTCGTTCCGCACGTGGTCGAGCCTTCCGCCGGTGCTGACAGAGCTGCGCTTGCCTTCCTTTGCGAAGCTTATACCGAAGACGAAGCACCGGACGAAAAAGGGAATATGCAAACGCGGACGGTAATGAAGCTGCATCCACGACTGGCACCTGTCAAAGCCGCTGTGTTCCCGCTCGTCAAAAAGGACGGCATGCCGGAAGTCGCTCAGGAAATTTATGGCGAGCTGAAACAGCACATGAACGTTTTTTACGACGCCAAGGGAGCGGTCGGTCGACGCTATCGCCGCCAAGACGAAGCGGGAACACCGTACTGTGTCACGGTCGACGGCGAATCACTGACCGATCGGACCGTCACGGTCCGCGATCGCGACTCGCTGGAACAATCCCGAGTGAAAATTGACGATCTGGTTGCCGAGTTGACGCAAAGAATTCGCTGAACCGACGCTGTTGGATAAACGCATTCAGACTCCGGCCGATTGCCATTGCTTGATGACATCGATCGGCCAAGCCAGCATCAGGATGTTTAGCAACAGGCTGTCACGAATCCACCAAGTGCTGACCAGTTCCATGGCGATAAAGATGGCAATTGCAATTCGCCACGTCGTGATTCGTGCAATCCACACGCCGCCAAGGCACATCGCGTAGTCCGACAGCGAGTTCAAGATACTATCGCCAAAGTAGTCCAGCGAAATCGTCGCTTCGCGATATCTGGCAATCATCATCGGCGTGTTTTCGACGATCTCCCAAACGGCTTCGATCAAAGCAACGATGATCGTGCGGGTCGCTTCGGTTGTTTTTGCGCCGACGGTCCAGGCCAAAATCACCGACAGGCCAATTCCGTGTTCGATATGCGAGAGCGAATAGGGATCGACCAGATGCTGTGAGTTATGTTGGCTCCAAACATCCCAAGACCACGGGACCAGGTCGCCAGCCTCGCACCACCAGACTCGTCCCATCCATCGCAGGACGATGCACATCACTGCGGCCAGTGCGATCAACGAAATGCCAGTGACTCTGGGCGTCAGTTCTCGCGTGGTTCTCTCGACGTTGACCATGTGTTAACCCAACAGCGATGGTTGGCTTTGTTTCTTGGGCTCGAGATACGGCGGGCGATCGATCGTGTAATGCCGCAGGATCGTTCCAGCGACCGACACGCCACTCAAGAACGCACCCTCGATGCGCGGGCCGCCGCACCAATCGCCACAGACGCCAATGCCGGCGGTCGCATCCCACAAACATTCCTGATCGATCGGATTGGCGGGGATCGCGTGACGCCACCGATGCGTGATGACATCACCGATCGGATTAACCGGTTGTCCGATTGCGTGTTCCAGTGCAGCGACCATTTCCGTCCGGATGGCTTTGTCGTCATCCTCGATGTGTTCCTTGGACCATTCCGCCTCTGCATGAAGCATCCAACGCCATCGTGTGTCCTGCCGACTGCCGTCGCTGCGTCCCGGTTTACTGTTGTCCCTTGCAATCCAAGACAGAGGGCTGTCATTGATGAAGGCGGCATCAAAATCGATCCCGTTGATTGCGTTCGTCGTCAACATGGCGGACCAGCAAGGACGCATCTCGATCTCGGCGACTTGTGCCGCAAAACTGCAGTGGCCGTCGATCAAAGCGAGTGTTTGTGCAGGCGGTGCGTTGCAAATGACCACGTCGTACGATCCGACGACTTGATCATCCTGATCGATCAGGTCCCATGCTGCGGATGCACCCCCGCGAATCGAAGCGATCGCTGTTTCGCGACGCGTGGGAACGCCGGTCGCCAGATGTTTAGCGATTTGGTTCATAGACGGCGTGCCGACATAGCGAGGCGTGTCCGTCTTGTCTGAAACAATCCTTCCGCCGGTGGAAAGTTCGACAATTCGGCCCATCCATGGCGCGACGATGCCATCTTGGATCCAACTCTTGACGTATTTTCCGAATCGACAGTCCTTGGCAGTCAAGTATTGCGCTCCGTGGTCGAACCCTTGATCTTGATCGATTCGCCGTGTTGCCAGTCGTCCGCCAACGCCTCGCGATTTTTCAAATACTTGCACCTCAAGGCCGTGGTCGATCAACGTGCGCGCTGCCATCAATCCGCCGACGCCGGCGCCAATGATTGCAACGCGTGGCAAATCCGCGGCGATCGGCCGGTCGACGATCGTTTCGAATCGCTTCATGTTGATTCGTTCTTGATGTGCATCGACTGGTCGTTTTCGAACCTTTCCCCATACCTCTTGTTCAGGGTGGAACGGCCGGTCGAACTGACCAAAGCACCAGAGGATGCCTCCATAACTGCAAGGGTCTCGCGCATCGAGGGCATAACGGTGATTCAAGTCACGCACCCAATGCAACGCGAGTCCAGGGCATCGCGTCCATTCGATCAATGCTTTTCCCCAAGTCATCCGAACGTTGTTGTGCAATTCACCATGTTTCAGCAGACTTCTTTGACATGCGTCCCACAACGCTTGGCCGGTGCGCCCGCGCGCCATCGTTTCCCACGATAAGTTTTCGGGTCGCGCATCATTGGCATGCTGTTCAAGTGTCTCACGAGCCCAGTCCGGCAAGGCTTCGACCGAATCCAAAAGGTCTGTATGGTGGAAACAAAAGTGGAACGACAATTCGCGCCAGATCAGTAGTTCATCCAGAAATTTTGTCGCATTCCGCGCAAACGCCTCTCTTGCGATTCGGAATGGACTGACCATTCCATAATGCAGATAAGCACTCATGCGGCTGGTGCCGCCTCGGATCGCGGCGTCATTGCGTCGATGCTCGTAATGATCCAGTCCGTCTTGGCAGAACCGATTCCATCGCTGATAGCCCGCGCGGCTGCCGCCGGTGGTTTCTGCCACCGGCGCGACGGCATGATCGATCCGGCACTGCGAAATTAGCTTCGCCAAGCACTGGTCTTGAAGATCGACCGGTTGGAAGGGCAGGGGACCGTCATAGATTTCGCAATCGACAACTTGCTCGGGGTATGCGTTTTCGATCCGTTGGGTATACAGTGATTTGGTCGCGTCGCGAAATTGAAAAGCTCGAGTGAACGTTCCATCGACCAATTGCGTGGGAACGACACACGATGAATCGACACAAGCGATCGGCGTGTCCGTAATTTGAACCAACCGCTCTAGCCAACCACTGATCGGTTGTGTCGGCATCTCTTCGGTGATCAACACGGCCGCGTCGCGTACGAGACTGCGAAGGTGTGGGCCCCGATTTCCGGCACGCTGAACATGAAAGCATGCCGAAATGCCACGGTCGGTTAGTTGGCGCTGAACATCCCTGGCGCCTTGCAAGATAAACGCGTGGTGTCGGTCCGATGCGCAAGCGTAATCTTCGGAAAGGCCGTGATAGACCAGCAACGGCAGACCGTTTTGCCGCGCCAAACAGATTGCAACATCAAGCGCAGGGTTCTCATGCGCTCGCAATGCATTGTGCATCCAATACAGTACAAAGTGACCCGGTTGCGTCGACCCGTTTTCAGGTTGCACCATCCACCGTATGCGTTCGGCTAGATGGTCGGGAAGCGTTCGGTCCACTCTGAAAAACTCCGTATTGCGATCGTCGATTGTACGATTTTAGTGCCTCGGCAACCAGCGAGTCGTTACGGTTTGATTAGTTGACCCGCCAACCACCCACGTGGAAGTCCCGCGTCGATTGGGATGGTTCCTCGTTTCAGTTGCAGCGAGACACTGTTCGCCGCCAGACGACCGCTAATCACAGCGCCCTCCATCGTTGCCGGCCAACCGGTATCGATCCAATCGCCAGCCAGGTGCAACCAGGGCAGGGCAGTACTGGTATTCGGACGAATCTGTTCGATCTCGGGTCGAACTGAAAAGACCGACCGCGGATCGGTGACCACACGAGATCGCAGCAATGTTGCATCACCCGCCGCGGGAAAGAATTGCTTCAGTTCGGAAAGAACTCGTTCGACCAGCATGTCATTGGGTATCGCTCTTGCCTCGGACGAAGCACTGATGACTACTTGGTAATACACACCTCGGTCGTTTGATTCACGAGGTTGCGAACTGTCCTTTCGCCGATCGTCGCTTTGGGAATCACGGCGGCGAAAAAGCCAGTGCGAAACGCTGCCGACAAGAACGCAGTGGGATCGGTCCGTGAATTCGCGGTCGAACCAAAGATGAACACCGGTGATCGGTGACGCGGGAATCGAACGGTACGACCGAGTCAACTCGTGTGGCAGATGATTGGCGAGTAAATCACCACATTGATGCCAGGGTGTCGCAACGATCACATGGTCGGCCGTGTCGCCAGGGGCACCGGCGACGATGGGATCGACTCGTCCGTCTTCTCGGCGATGCAAACGATCGACCAATCGCCCCGTATGAACGGTTGCACCCAAATCTTGCAGGCCTGTTGTCAGTCGAACGCCGAATAAATCCGACAACGGTTTTGCGGGCACCCACACGTCCGGCGCACCGCGAGCACTCAGGAATCCATCGACCAAGACTTTTCGTGCCGCGGCCATCGATACCTTTTGTGTACTTTCGCCAAGCGCGCTAACTAAAATCACGTCCCAGAAACGCTCGCGACAAACCGCGTCTTGCCCCTGTCGTGATAACCAATGCAAGGCAGTTTCGGATGCCAGTTGTTTTGTCGGCGTCCGGATCAATCGCCAGATTCCGGTTGCGATCCTGATCTTCTGTCGTGGCGTCAAGTATTTGATTGCACCAAAGGCCTTTGCCAGGTGCAGCGGAGCGGGCAGTCTTGCGGAAGGGGCAAATTGGCTAGGCCGATAGCCGGCAAAGCGAAATTCAAGTTCCGAGTAGCGGTCCCAGTCGGCACTCAATCCACATCGCTGCAGCAACGCGATCAGATTGGTGCAGCAGCCCATCGCGACGTGTTGGCAATAGTCAACCGTTTCGCCGTTGTGAGGATCTTGAAACGACCCAGCACGTCCGCCGGTCGAACGTTTCGCTTCATAGAGATCGATATCGATCTCGCTGCCATGGTGCCGCAACAGCGCCTCGGCCGCCGACAATCCTGCCAGTCCCGCGCCAACGATGGCAATGCGTGGACGATCCACGGTTGTCGCTGGCGTTTCAGTTCCCACCGCCTGCCCACTTCGTTGGTCGCTGCACTTCCAGTGGGGGCACGGGCAAGCGGCGAAACAGAGGCGAAATCCAGTGACGTGAAACGATGCCGAATTTGTCCGCATACGAAAGGGAGACGCGTTTGCGAGTGACGGCGGTCGGGTCTTCCCCGATACGCTGAAGCAAACGCCGATAAGTTCGCCAAATCATGCTGAACATTGGACGCCCGTCGTCACTGAGCGATTCCCAGACGTCCCACCCAGAATCGAACAGCCGTTCGGCTCGCCTGACTTCATCCGCAATCAGGCAGTGCAACCGGTCATCTCGTCGCGGATGCAACAGATCGTCCTCGCAAATCCCGTGTTGTTCGTAGTGTTGCCGCGGCAGATAAATGCGGCCACGACCGGCGTCCTCGGAAATGTCTCTCAGGATATTCGTCAGCTGAAACGCCAGGCCACAATCAACGGCGGATGATAGTGGCAACGGTTCCTCGAATTCCCAAATGTGCAGGCACGCCAAGCCGACCGAAGAGGCGACCAAGTAACAGTAGTGTTCGAGTTGTTCGTAAGTGTCAAATCGCGTCTTTTGCTGGTCCGCCAAGACACCATCGACGATTTCTAGCAGATAGCGTGTGGGGATGTTGAATTTGTGCGTCGTGTCACTGAGCGCCGGCATGATTTCGGCAGCACGTCGATGCAGATCGATCGGCCAATTGGCGGTACTCTCGGCGAGTCCCTCGGCCAATACGACCCGGTCGCGTGGGCTATCAGCGATCAGATTCAAAGCCGTTGTTTTTCGCCACCAGTCTAACCACTGAGTACGCAGAGACGCCGGTTCGTTACAGTCGCTCAGGTCGTCCGTGATCCGAGCGAAAGCGTACAGGGCGTACATGGCCCCACGCTTGTGCTTGGGCAGCAGCCAAAACGATCGATAGAAATTGCTGCGGCTACGCCGTGTGATGCGGCGGACGTGGCGATAGCTATCGGCAATCGAGACATCGGTCGACATTCAGCACAAAGACACGCGGATACAGTGGTTCACGGGATGAAACAGCGTTCAAGGGATGAAACGAGCGTTCAAGGGATGAGGCAAGTTTACGGGGCGATGCAGCGATTGTCGTTTCAGCAATGATGCATCGATCATCGCGTTTGCAAGGATGTCATGATCATAGCGGGCCGGCGAGGCTGACAGATTCCGCGGCGCGCCGTTTCGACCCTAACCATCAATGGAGCCGACCCAGAACCGCTTGCCCGAGCAATTTGAATTGCTCGAACTTTCCGACCGTGGGCCGTGTCCGCATGACGTCGTGTTGGATGCCGCGAACCGCCTGGACGGTCGCCAGTCCGCCATGGACGAACAGTTTAATATCTTTGGCCAGCCAATTCGGAACCTGTTGGCAAAGTGGCAAGCCCCGGCAAAGCATCGATTCCGCCAGGTCGCAGTATTCTGCGACAAGATCTCTCAGCGGACGCTGTGTCGATGATTCCGCAAACATCGATTCAGTCACGCCATGCCCCGGCCAGTCTTCCTGAGCGAGATAGATGCGTCCGATTTGGTAGTCCCGAGCGACGTCCTGGCAAAAGTTTGCCAGCTGCAAACCGGTGCAGATTTCGTCTGACAACGATCGTCGCGCGTCATCGTCACAGCCTGCGATCTGCAGCACTAACTGCCCCACCGGGTTGGCCGAGCACTGACAGTAATCCAGCAAATCGCTGCGAGATTCGTATCGGTTCTTGTATTGGTCCTGTTGAAACGCCGCTAGCAAGTCATCAAACGGTGGTTTTGTCAGCCCATAGCGCTCGATCGTATCGGCGAGCGCCAGAAACATATTCGCCGGTGGCGAGCCGGCGAATGTCGCGTCAAGTTGCTGTTGCAATTGATCGAGCCTCTCGGTCGCGACCGCTGGCGAGGTCGATTCGTCCGCGAAATCGTCGGCCGTCCGGCAAAACGCATAAACGTTGTACATCGGCTGGCGGTGGATCCGCGGCAGCAGGACGCTGGCGACCAAAAAATTCTCGTAATGCGAACGTGCCAGACGCCGACACCACCGCTCCGCTGTCGGCAAGTCCATACCGGTGGGCTGATCAATACCGTTAGGCGCCATCGCGGGTCTGCGGTTATTCTGGAGGTGCGTCAGTGAAGTATCGTGCATTACGTTGAGGCCATGGCACAGAGGTATCGTGCATTACGTTGAAGCCATGTCACTGAAGTATCGTGCATTACGTTGAAGCCATGTCACTGAAGTATCGTGCATTACGCTGAAGTCATGTTACGGATGTAGTTCGCATGACGCCGGCGGAGAATACGCGACCGGTCAGCCCGCTGCTGGAAAACGAAACACTGTTGGAAAACCAATGAAAATCATACTTGCCGCCCCCCGTGGTTTTTGCGCGGGCGTCAATATGGCGATCGATTCGCTGGATTTGACGCTGAAAAAGTTCGGGCCACCGGTCTATGTGTACCACGAGATCGTACACAACCAGTACGTGGTCAACCGATTTCGTGATAAAGGCGCCGTATTTGTCGATTCGATTGAGGAAGTTCCCGAAGAGAGCGTTTTGCTGTTTTCGGCCCACGGTGTATCGCCTGAAATCCGCGAAGCCGCCCGCGCGCGAAAGCTGAACGCACTCGACGCGACCTGTCCGTTGGTCACGAAAGTGCATCTGGAAGCGATCAAATACGCCAAGGCCGGGTACACGATTTTGTTGATCGGTCACGACGGCCACGACGAAGTCATCGGAACGATGGGCGAGGCTCCCGAGGCGATTCTCTTGGTCCAAGAGGAGGACGACGTTGACAAGTTAGAGATCGCTGATGAGACAAAACTGGCTTATCTGACACAGACCACTCTGAGTGTCGATGACGCGAATCGGATCATTTCTCGATTGCGAGCACGTTTTCCCAACATCGAGAGCCCACCCAAAGAAGACATCTGTTACGCGACCCAGAACCGACAAGAGGCCGTGCGTCTGCTGGCCGGGCAAGCCAATGTCGTGGTCGTACTGGGCAGCCAGAACAGCAGCAACTCTCAGCGACTGCGCGAACTGGCGGCGGAAGATACCAAGCGAGCATTCTTGGTTGACGGCAAACAAGACTTGCGAGCGGAGAATTTTAATGCCGATGACACCGTGCTAATCACTGCCGGTGCGAGCGCGCCAGAGTCCGTCGTCCAGGAAACCGTCCAGTGGCTGGTCGAGAAATTCGGCGCCGAAGTTCACCACGAACAAATCCGTGAAGAGAACGTGCAGTTCCCACTTCCCAAACCACTCAGAGCGTTTGCTGCAGGGACGGAGCAAACGAAGTAGTAGACGCTTTCATGAGACGCGGCGATCACGGCAGTGAACCCGCGGCCGCTTGTTCTCATGGTGTTGAAACCGCGGGCGCCTCACGCCGCGTCTGACCGAGCGACCGAAGCGCTAAAGACTATCAACGCGAAACGCGATTAACGTTTGCGACGACGGGTGCCGCATCCGAGTAGCGTAATGGCACCGGTTGCGAAGATCGCGAAAGATCCGGGCTCGGGGACCGGAGGAGCCCCAAATGTGAAGTCGCCCGGAACGGATGATGTGCCATTGATGTCGAAGAGGTAACGGAATTTTGCAACGCCACTCGCCCCGTTTGGAATCACGCCGAAATCAAATCCGAGGCCCACGGACGTGTCGCCTGGGCCCAGTGGCCCTAAATTATTCGCGAGCGGAAAAGTACTGGGTTCCGCCGCGGAATCTTCGACTTCCCACCCGAACAACCCTTGGGCTTGACCGATTGCCGCAAAAAAGATTGGATCATCGACCGCAAAGACGGCGGAGGTGACAGGATCAAATGCGACGACATCACCGGCGGCGGATCCACCGCTGCCATCTAAATCCTGATCAATGCCACTGACGATTGCTAAGGGCGCATCCATGCCGGACAGATTCGTGAAAGTGATCGTCTCTTCATATACTTCCGAACCGGCTCCAAGACTGCCAAGATTCCCTAAAGCTTGTCCGGTGATTGTGAAATTGAAACCACCCAATGTGTTCGTATAGCTAGCCGTATTGCCAACAATACTAACGACACTGGATAAAGAGAAATCGTTGCCGTTAAAATAAAGGCGTTGGACGAAGCTCGAGTCGTCGACGGAAGTTCCGTTGACGAACACATCGTTGAACTCTCCGTCACCATCGACATCGATCGTTAATCCGCCGGAGACGAGCGTACCGGCGGATGCCGGTTGGCAAAGCAACGAACCACTCGAAAACAGAGCAATCCATAAAGGAATGAATCGAAAACATTTGATGGGCATTGTCATCGTCACATAAATTCCTGAGAGAGAGTTACTATCTTGTCGGCCACGAACGCCCTGCTCCTCGGACCCGATACAAAAACTCCACTGTACACGTGCTGTTCGCAGACGCAAGCTAAGTCGGCTTTGTTTTCCAGCATCGGCCCGATGCGAGCATGACCGCAGCCTAACATGAACGCTTGTTTACTATTCGCTTTGGTCCTCGATACCATACGGTTTGTTCCGGCCTACCTCAACGAGCGTCATCATGGGTGGCATAGGTCTGAACCCAAAAAGCCAAACTGTGGCAAGCGGCATCTTTCGACAAAAGCAGATCACATTGGTCAACTGCTAGCTGTCTGTGGAGACTAGCTGTCTGTGGAGAACGGTACGCCTCCGGGAATCGATGCGAGACACTCCAGACGATCGCGAGTCCATGTGCCTCGGTGCTTAAAAGTCTTCTGTCTCGTCAAAGGTCTTCGCCGCACGCACCGCTGGTTTTTCTACTGATTTCTCAAAGTGTCTGTGGCTAAGACGGTTAGCAGTTTCTCGCGTTCATCCTTGGTGTCCGAATCCAAGGCGGCGTTGGCGTCATCGCGAGAGTATTCAAACCACGCGTCGTGGTTGCCGCGTGAGGATGAACTTGCCGGTAGGTCGGGGAACCCGTGGAGCACTTCGATCGGTTCTTGCGGCTCATCCGATCTTTCGGGACGCTCATCACGTTTCGTCGGTGCCAGCGACGAGGACCGGAACATTTCACCTTCGATGGCACCTCGGCTGAGCGCGTTGATGATGATCAGTGCGTCGATGGCGGTGACTCGGCCGTCTTGGCTTGGGTCCAGGTATCGGAATCCAATGAGGTCTTCCGGTGATGTCGGATCAATCAGGGTGATGCCGTTGGCACCACCGGCTCGACTAAGCGCGTTGATCAGCGTTAACGCATCGGCAACGGTGACATTTCGGCTCTGGTTGATGTCGAATCGTTGCAGCGGGTTTGCGTACGGCGCATCGTTTTCGACCTCAATTTCGACGGCTCCCTGCCGCAACACGTGCACGAACTCTCCTTCGGACAGCCGAGGTGAGGCGACCGTCCATCCGTCACCGTATTGCACTTGGTCGGCTCGGTCGTGAATGACACGCACGGTCGTTGCATCGGTCGGCAGGTTGGAAAGATCGAATCGCAAGATATTGTCGCCACCACGGATGTCGATCGCTCGAGCCGTGGTATTGTCGTCGATGCCGACATGAATCACGCCACTGGGGGCGGCAAGGAAGGCCGTCCGTTCATCGGTTTCGACCGCTGCAATTCTAAGATCGCCACGGGTCTCGATCAGATAGGTGCTTTGGGTACTCGATGTACGTACGTTGCTGGACTGACCGTTCGCCGGACGATTATTGCTATCGATGTCCACTTCGTTGCCTGGTGAGCCGATCGTGCCTCGGAGTGCCGCGAGTTTGATAGAGTTGCCGATGACATCGGCGCGTGGATTGCCGGCGATCACGGCAGCATCACCCGAGCGAGGATCGTAGGGATCCGCCACGTCGATGGCATCCAGGATCGAGGCGTCGGCACGAAGGTTGACGTTGCCGTTTTGCGAAAGGACCTGGCGAAGATTCAAGTTGCCAACCGTTTCGGAAAGCCAAATGCCGCCATCGGCCGTTGCCGTCACCGAGCCGTTTTCGCCCACGTTGATGTCCAAAAAGTCGATGGCGCTGCCGATGGTTGCGCCCGCTCGCAAGACGATGTCGACAGCTTGGATGTTGGTGTTGCCGGTTCGGAATGCATCAATGATTGACTGGTCGGCCTCGAGTTGCACCAGAGCGGTTTCGGAGAAGACCTGATTGATCCTCAAGTCGGCGGCGTTGCCGGTTGCGTTGTGTTGACTGATCACCACATCGTTCTGGGCGCGTGCGATCAGGTAACCGGCTGCGCCGGCTTCGATGCCCACCGGGATCGCGATGCTTCCGATGCTGCCGCCACCGGATTCCAGCACGATCCGGCCGCCGACAATATTGGCCTCGCCCGATGACGCTGCGGTCAAGTCACCTTCGATCTTGATTTGGACTCGTTGGTCCGTTCCCGCTTGGATGCGGCCGAGTTGTAAGTCGGATTCCGAACCGATGAAGATGTGGCGGGTCGATGTTGCATTAACGTCACCGCGTGTTTCGATATCGATATCTTCGCGGCGGAGGACTCGAATAAACGGTGCCGTATCGTGATCGGCTGGATCGGTCACGGCGGGAGCAATCAGAATGTTCCGCGGTTGGTCGACTTGTAATTCGCCTAATTCCAAGCCGGAAACATCCAGTGTCATTTGGACGCCGTCGAGCGCTGTGATTTCCAGGAAGGCACCGTCATCGGTCGTGTCGCGGGTATTGCTTTCCAGGTAGATGAATTGGCCGATGGCAAAACCCAGGTCCGACCAAACCGTGTCCTCGCCGTTTTGCTGGACAAGTTCGATTGTGCTGGTTTGAATGCGTGCCAAGACCAAGCTTGGCGCTTGTTGCAGGTACACAATGTCGCCCGGCTCGGCCGCGGTGATGCTGGCTTGCTCGTCCAGCGTCAAGACGACGGGGGTCTGATCGGCAGAGCGCAAGTCGATGGTCGTGCCATTTTGGTATCGTCCGATGCCTTCGGAAACGTTCAGTGTCACGTTTCGCGCGACGATGTTTGGCTCTTCGATCACGAATTCGGTGTCAGTGACGTTCAGGAATTCGACACTGCGTAGCGACAGTAACTCTTCCTCGGTCCAGACCTTCATCGACGCATCGATGGCCTCGAGGTCCGCCGTTGTTGGTTCGTAGATATAGTCGTCGATTCGCGAGTCGCCCAGCGGCCCCCACTTTGCATGCAGGTCGTGGTACTGGGCGGTGCGGCTGTCTTCCAGCGCGTTGATCGCGGCATCGTCGCCATAGAAATCTCGCTCTTGATCCGAAAGCGTGACGCGATGACTCGCGTCGTAGACGGTGGGGTCGGATTGGGTTTCGCGGAAATTCCAATAGGCGTTGTAGGACTGTGATTGCGAGGCAACCAGAGCCTCGATGCGTTCGTCTCGTTTGTCGCCCGCGCCGCGATCTTCGGTCAACTGCAAGTCATCCCAAACCGTTGCCGCGACTTCTTCGACTGCACGCTCGTCTCGCAGGTCATTCGCGTTTCCGTCAATTAGCGTTCCGCCCTCGACGAAATCGATTCGCACATCACCGCCCGCGATCACGGAGTCCAAGATCATGCTGGTGAAGTGGTGCATGTAGATATCGTTTGCAGCAGAAGCCGACAATCGATGATTGGGGTTTTTGATCGCGTTGAAGAATCCGGCGTCCACGGGCAGGGCGCGGTCTTCGTCGCCGTTCTCGCCCGCGAGTTCACCGATGCTGCCGGTTTCAGAGACAAGGTTGATGGAATTTCCATCCACATACCCGAGATGAAATTGGTCTGCGGAGGATCGGCCCTGCACGATGCTGCCTTGGGCGGTCAGCGAAACATCGCCATCGGCGTGGTTGCTGCCGTCGCGATTCGCCCAGACTCGTTCGATTGGCAGGTCACCGCTGACTTCACGAATCGAAATATTTCCGTCGACGGTTTGCAGACCGACACTGGAAATGTCAGCGAATTCGGTCAGTTTTGTCCAACGTTGGGTGTCCGCAAAGTCTTGTCGGGTCAGTGCAACTGTTCCGCTCGGTCCTTCGTAGCGATAAATCGCACCGATCTCACCTCCCTCGGTGTGACCCTCCGAAACTTTCACAAGGATTCCCGGGTCCACAAAGGTAATCGCCAGTGTGGGGTCGCCCACTCGCATCAGTCGATCCGATTGATAGTCGAACGGAATGATGTTGACGACGTTGGTCAGCAAGGGGACGTCATCGGACCCGATGGCCCCCTCGGCATTGATTCGAACGTTAACCCCGCCGACAACGCCATCGATCGAACCTTGCAGGACCGACTTGTCGCTGTGAATCGTGGTCATGCCATTTGGATTGACGAGCGCGCCGGCGATAAAGACGTTGCCATCGGATTCGATCTGAATTTCGCCTTCGGTGTATCCTTCAAAGCGAATGTCGATCGGCCGGTCGGCCTCGATCGTATGTGTATGCAGCGTGCGAGTGCCACGCTCACTGATATAGGTTTGGTAGTAAGTCTTGGTGCCAATCCAATTGGTTTCGGTACGGTTGCAACAAGTACGATTTCGTGAATTGATCTGATATTCACGCGAGCTGTATTCGTATCGTTTTGTGTTGGCTGTGCTGGTGTAAAAGAATGGTCCCGCGTCGGTAATGGTCGGGGTGCCGATACGCTGTGTTTTTGTCGAAACCACGTCATCCGGATCGGGCGCGATGAAATCAAGCCCCAGCCACGACGATGTTCCGGTAACCGTCGTTGTTCGTTCAAGTTCTTCTTCGGCGATCGTCCATCCGTATCGCAGCCCATTCTTGGGCTGGTAAACAAAGTCGGTTCCATTAGGAACAAATTCCGATGTGTCAGGCGTTTCGACGCGGATCACATCGTCTTCGCGCTGATAAATCGAAACGCGAGGGTCATCGGCGGTCGCGTCACTGAGGTCTTTGATGATGACGGTGCCTTGTCCACGGCGCGAGACGTCCAGACGCTTGACTTCGATGTCGTACGGGGTTTGGTTGTCGATGTTGATCTTGGCATAGTCGCTCAGTACACGAATTTCGCCGTTGTGCGTGTTGGTCACGTGCCCCGTCAAGTCGACGTAGCCGCCGCTGACGCGAAGTTCTTCGACAACGATGCGATCCCGATCCAAGTCGTACTGCACCAAAAAATCGCCGTCGCCAATTTTGCCGAGGTTCACCACGCCGGTTGAGTCACCGGATTTAAGGCTTGCGATTTTATTGGCGATTGTTTGTCCGAGTACGAGTTGATACTCAGGTTTGCCACTCTGGATGATGCCGTTGACGTTGATGTACTGGGCCGAAACGTAGATCGAGCTGCCAGTCAGACTGATGTTGGTCGGCGTGCTGTTCAGATAGTTCGTTACCGCCGGGTTGGGCTCGCGAGTGAAATCAAATGGGTGCGAGGGCGGCAGCGGATCAGCGGAATTAGTGCCTTTACCGCCAACAGGAATCCCGAGGTAGGTGTAGCTCGTGAGCTCGTTCCATTTGGCATGTTCGGCGCCACCGGCTTCGTAGATGCTGCCGGTGTTGGGCAAATTGATCACGACAGCACCGCTATTTCCTGCCGATATCGTTTGTGTTTTGCCACTGATCGGTGCATTGATGGTGATGCTTCCAGCACCGCTCTTGACGGTTTGCAGTGTGATGTCGCCACCCAGGTTTGTGACCGCGCCGGCGACGGTGATGTTGGGCCAAGTGATCGCGTTGTTGCCTGACGGGACGACGTAAGTGTTGTCAACCAAAATGCTTGGCTCGCCGCTCGCGTCTAGGCCACCGATGATCTGGTTTCCGTTGAAGAACACGCCACCGTTGTCTTCGGGGATTTCGATGCCTTGTAATTCGATGCTGGCTCGGCTTTGGTTGATGATTTCGACACTCGCGTCGCCGGGTGCGTCCAAGATTCCGTTGCGAGAGAAGTTATCGGCTCGAACGTCGATTGATCCCGCCTTGGCGAAGATCGGATTGACATCGATGGTCAGCCCAATGCGAACGATACGTTGACGCACGCTTGGGTCGGCGCCTTCGGGAGTCTCCAGCAGATTTTGTGCCTCCAGTTCCGCGGTCAGTCGAGTGACCTCCGCTTGATAGAAGTTTCGCAGTGTCGCATTGTCGCTGTACAGATCCAATTGTTGTTCGGCCTGCGCGAGAGCCAAGTCGAGTGCGGAATTGACCGGCGCGACACGCTTTTGAAAGGCGACGTCCCCGGTCGATCGGTCCGACAAATTCACCGTGTAGAGGTCCGGCGTTTCCTCACCTGGCGTGCCATTGGGGTTGTTCGGCGGGGCGGTGCGTTCAATGCTCGTGATCTCCAGCACGCGATTCCTCGAGATACCGGTTTGAGCGGTCCCATCGACGGTAACAACGCCGGTCGCTTCGGACACCGCCGTCCCTGCAAACTGTTCGACGCCACCGGCGCCAACCAATCCGTCGATCGCGCCGGTAACGCCGGTGGTCCAGTTGATGGCTTTGACTTGGGCGAGCACGTTGTTGTCGCCGAATCGATCGGTGTGCATGCGAAGATCGCCGGCCGAGCGAACGGCGGCACCGGCGGACACAGTGATGCGATTGTCTTGGATCAGGTTCGCCCGGGCATCCATGACGTCGATCGGAATCAGGCTGCCGGCAAATGTGTCGACTCGTGAATCGATGTTGTATTCGTCTCGGTTGAAATTCGTGTCCGTTCCCGCGGACAGGTTCAAGTCGCGACCGGTTTCGATCGACGCGCTGTCGGCCAAGATGATGTAGTTCTTAGGCCGGATATCGATCGTCGAAACTCCCGAGCCGATCGTTGCGGCGCCGAACGTTTCCGAATTGGCTTGGATATCAATGTCGCCTCCACCGCCGGTGTAGACATTCAGCGCACCTGTGGTTGTCAGCTGGGCTCGTGGGCCGAACGTGATCTTTGTTTCGTCAGCAAGCGTGCGGATCGTCGAGTTGTTGCTGCCACCGGCGGCAACTCCGCCGCTACGCAAAGTCAACTCATCGATCGCGTCGATCCGGTTGCTGGCCTCGAACCGTGCATCGGAGACACTCAAGTTGTCAGCGGCGATTCGAGCGTCCGCACCAACATCGATGGTGGTACGAATCGTCAAGTCAGTAACGCTGTCGACCCCGACACCGGCGATCAGGCCACCTGCGGTAGCGTCGACGTTGCCCAATGCGCTGCTGCTGCTGTTTTTGTCGAGTATGCTTTCGGCTTTCACCGCGAGCCACGAGCTATTGATCGTGGTTCGATCCCCGATATCAATCCGCGTTGTAGGGCTGATCACGTTGTCCAGATCGCCGCCGCCGCCGGATAGGTATCCTCCCGAGGCGGCCAACAGCGTCGTGTCGAATGCTCCATCGTGCTGAACGAATAGGGACGCGTCGCCTGAGAGATCGATATTGCTATCCTCGCCGATTTCGACGGCCGCGTTGGTGATCACCCGAGTGCTGGGGATCGCCACGGCTCCGCTGATTCCACCGACGGCGCCCGCAACGGTGTTGGCAAAGTTCTTGGGTCGTGAAAACACACGTGCGGTAAGGTCTCGAGCCTGAAGATCGACGCCCGAACCAATCCGACCGATGATCTCTGCGTCCGTTTCCGCAGCGGACTTGGTGACACCCGCGGCGATCAATCCGGCTGCCAGACTGCTGGAATCGGCATACAGATCGAAGCCATGTGAGACTTCCACGATCACATCGCCGCCGCTGACAATCACCGAGCCGTTTGCGATTTCCGCTTTGGCTTTGGTCGTGTCGGCGGCGGATGTCACGGTGGCATCGACGCCTAGCAAGGCTCCGCCAGCGGACCCTTGAGCGAAGGCGCGCGAAGGAGTCGGGCTGCTGGAAAACAGCAACGCAGAAACTTCGCCAACCGTCTCGATTCGCTTACCCGCGCTATCGACGATCGCTTCCACCGTACCACCAAGTTCGACCCGCGCGACCGAAACACCGACCGCGCCACCAGTACTGATCGTTAAACCCGCTGCGTCGGCGGTGGCGACCGGATTGTTGAAAACCAGTAATCCCACCCCGAGCGAGGTCACGTCGCTGCCGATGAGTTTGGCGGTCGTGTTGGGCGTGATGATGCTGGTTGCCGATGAACCGCTCACTCCGATGCCGATGACTCCGGCGGCTTCGGTGGCGACTTCGGTCTGAACGTCGGACGTGGATAATTGGTTTGACTGGACATTGACAGATCCGGCCACATCCAGGGTGCTGTCTTGGATTCGGCTGTCCACGATCGAAGTGTTCTCACCATCGGCAGACGCTCCACCACCCGCGATGGCGACGCTGACCATTCCAACCGCAATGGCAACCGAAGCGGCTTGTGCCGTCACGGTTGCATCGGTTGTGTCTCCCGCGAAGAAGCTGACGCGGCCGCCCGATGAAACGTTGGACCGACGAAGCTGCGATTGCACTTTGTTCTTGATCTTTGCTTCGGCGACCGATGCCGCGACCGAAATGCCGCCGGAGTAGACGCCGGCCGCGACAGCGACCGATGCGGCGAGGGCCAACGTTCGGACCGTCGAATCGTTGACCGCGCCGCCGATGACGTCGAGGCCGGCATCGATTCCCGTGCCGATGGAGTCTTGGATGACGGCGATGATCTCGACTTCCATGTCGTTGGTCGATGAGACTCCCGTTCCCGCGACCGAAGCGCCTGTGCTGCCGGCAGCGGCCGCGACACTGGCCGCGATAATTTCTGCGTCGATGGTTCCCGTCGCTTTTGCGTTGACCGATAGCGTGCCGTCGGTATCGATCTGGCTTCCGTGAACGAGTGCTTTGACCAAGGCTGAACCGTCGGCGCGGTCCGCGGTTGGGTCGTCAAGGAAAGTGGTTGCGTTGCCGAACCGATTGGCTGCCGACGAGAAACCGAAGGCGGCGGCGACTCCGGTCGC
Source organism: uncultured Pirellulaceae bacterium (assembly GCA_963975425.1). Taxonomy (GTDB): domain Bacteria; phylum Planctomycetota; class Planctomycetia; order Pirellulales; family Pirellulaceae; genus CAXBGS01. The sequence continues at coordinate 83,799 of CAXBGS010000011.1, read as the reverse complement.
ACCACCAGCGACAGAAACGGATGCGGCCACGATCGTCGCGTCGATGGTCGAAGTGTCTATTGCATCGACGCTCACATCACCGCTCGCCGTCAGGACACTCTCGTCGACCAACGCGATTGTCTGGTTGCTGATCGTGTTGTTTGCCGACGCCCCTGCGCCCGTGACACCGACCCCGACGCTTCCGCCGGCGACGGCCAGGGATGCCGCGACGGACGTTGCTGTGATGGTGGCGACTTGGTCCGACCCGACCGAGATTCCCGATGCGGAGTCGATGGTCGAGCCGACGATGGACGCCGTTGTTTTGTTTCCGATCTCATTGTTGGACACCGCGATTCCGACCGCGACCGACACGCCCGTGGTGCCTGACAGCGCCGCGGCAAGTGACGCGCCAACCGACGTTGCAATGATCTCCGAAGTGTCGCTGGCGAGCACAGCGATCCCGTCGGGAATTTCGATGGTGCCCGCGAAAGTGGATGTGACCGTGCTGTCGGTGATGGTTGCGGTGACGACGTTGTTGATCGTGTTGCCTGATCCCGCACCGGCGCCGGATAGACTGGCGGCGAAGCCCGCGCTGCCCGCCAGTCCCGCGGATGCGGCGATGGTCAGTGCGCTGATCTTGGCCTGGTCGGTTGTCCCGCTGACAGTGATCGGTTCGGACGCCGTGACGGTGGACGTGTCGACGGCCGCGCCAGCCGTGTTGGTGATCTGGTTGATCGCCATGCTAATCCCGACCGCGCCGGCGATGCTGCCCCCCGATCCGCCGGTCACGCCGATGCCGACGCCGCCAGCATCGGCGATGATTTCGCTGTCGTCCAGCGCTGAAACGGTCACGCTGCCGGAACTTGCCGCGATCGCACTGCCGCTGATCGCTTCCGCTTTCACCGTTTTTGTGATGTCGTTGATCGCGGCCGCCCCGGCGCCGCCGAACGATCCCGATGCGCCCGCGCCGAAATTTGCCGAAACGCCACCGGCGATCGACAACGCCTTTGCGGAAGAGTTGCCTTTTGCGTCGACCAGCAAATCGCCGCCGGTCAAGACGAGTATTGAATTCTCGATGGTTGCCGCGGAGGTGCCACTGATATCGTTGATCGCGACGCTGACGCCGAACGACAGGGCTGCGCGCGTTTGCGGCGATGCGGACGCTGCGAAACCGAAACCACCGGCATCGGATTCGACGGTCGTCTTGTCCATGACGCCAACGGTCACGTCACCGGCCGATTGCACGTCACTGTCTTTGATGAACGCGGCCACGTTCTGCGCGACCGTGTTGACGCCCACCGCACCGGCACCGGCTAAGTTCAGCTTGCCGGCCGGAGACGCGCTTGCAGTTCTGATTGCGAAAGACGCGCCCGCCACGACGGCTTGAACGTCGGTCTCGGCCGACGAATCCACGTCAACGCTGGATGCCCAGGCGTGCTGGCTGTCCAGATACGCCTGCACATCACTGGTGACGTTGTTGACGGCAACGGGAATCGTCAGCGCGATCGGGCCGATCGGTTTTGCGTTCGCTTTGGCCTCGGCGCGGCCGAGTCCCTGCAGTGCGCCGGCCATGACCAGCGAGAAGAGATCGCCGTCCGCAGCAGCTTTGATATCGATCGGGCCGCTGATCGATAATGAATTCTCTGTGGGAACCACGCCTGGGCTCATCGTGTCGGCGCGGCCGACGCGAGCGGCGACGTTCTGATCGATGATGTTGACGCCGATCGATGTGCCGACACCGACTTGTTTGCCCAATAAGAATGCGCCGGCGATGTTGATGCGGTCCAGGTTATCATCGGCCCCGACGTGCAACGAATCAGCGATGATTGTCGTGCCCTCGGCGATGCTGGCACGCGTGTTGGTTTGGATGTTGGCAGCAGCAATCGCGGCGCTGAAACCGAATTGCGACGATTGCGTGCCCGTTTGCACGATCGCCAAGTTGTAAAGGTCGCTATTAGCCGTCACCGACAAATCGCTCGCCACGATTTCCACGTTGGGTTCGATTTCGGCAACGGTCGAATTGGTTCCCAGCGCAAGCAGCATGGTCCCGCCGGCGGCATTTTTTCCCGAAACGCCAAACGGGTTCGCAATGTCTTTCAGGAACTCCGTGACACTCGGCTTTTTTCGCCCCTTGTTGCGGACCAACGCTTCTGCAAGCCCCGGCGCGCTCAGGTTGAGCGATGACATCTGCCCGGCTTCGATCACGAACACATCTAACAGGGAGTCCACGACGACCGATTGGTCGGCCGTACGCATGGCCGCGTCTTGGTTGACCCGTGCACCGTTGCTGATTTTCGCTAGGACGTCGTTCGTGGTGTCCGTAACGACGACACCGGCGGCAAGCGAAAGCGGGCTCCGGCTGCCGTCGGCCAGTGTTTGCGAGTAGACATTGATGAGTCCGGCCAGTCCGTGTGTGCCGTCGAGAAAGGACTCGAAGCTCAATAAACCCAAGTCTTCGGTCTCGACGACACCATTCACGCCGTCGTCGTCCGCTCCCAAGAACGGCACGATCACATCGGAATCGACTCGGGTTTCGCCGCGAGCGTTCAGCGTTGCCGCACCGACGATCGCGTGAGCCTGGTTGTCATGGGAAGAATATCCGACGCCGGCGGCAAACTCTTTGTCTTTCTCGTCCGGTTCGTTCAATGCGTTGCGAGTCGACTGGGCGACGACACCCATTTTGGTCCTTTGAACGATATCCGCATCGACCAAGATCGTGCTGTCGGATGTCAGCACCGCGCCATCATGAATTTCGGCCCGCACGTCGTGGTGAAAGAACGACATGGCCAGCGACCCGGCAAAGTCGGTTCCCGATTTTCCGTCCGGACCGGCGGATTGGTTGACGCCCGTGTTGGTGTCGCTCTTGGCCGATGCAAGCCCGTTCTCCTGGAATCCTTCCGAAAGGCTCTTGAAGAACGCTAGGTTGGTCGTTGCAATACTCTCGATACGTCCTGACGCGACGCCCTCCAAGACGCTGGTCCAGGGTTGCTCGCCGTTGCTCAGGTTCACACCGGCTTTGGCTTTGTTGCTTGCCGTTAGCGTCGCGCCGACGAAAATTCCGCCGACGTTTTGGCGAATGAATCGATGGTTGGTACCCAGCGCACTGGTCACGTCGACCACTTCGGCCGCGAGCGCACCGGCCAGTGATCCGGCGAGACGCAGCCGTGTGGGATTATTCTTGTCGACGACGGCGTAATAACCGTGGTTACTGTTTAGCCCGTCGATCGGCGCGTCGGGAAGTGTTGTTTCGCCCAGACTTCCGAGTTCGTTTCCGTCGGCATCAAATTCGAATACTTCCCGCGTCACCGACTTGGTCGGATCGGTTTGGTACAGCAGGAAATCACCGGTCTGAAATCCGTGGTCCGAAGGAAACTCGATCCAATCGGATTCGCCGATGACGGCGGTTGCCGGTGTGAAATTCTGAACGGCTTCGTCGATACGAAAGCCGTGGGATCCGGATGCCGGCGCTGTGAAGTCGACAAACGCGGTTGAGCCAGGCAAACGCAGCTTGATCTGTCCGCCGTCACGAACCACTTCGTAGCTTTGGCCTTGAGTTAGCCCGCCCACGGCTGCAAACAGCTCGCCGTCCTCGTCGCTGTCCGGACCCAGGTACGTCACGCGGTCCACGCCCACGGGAACCGTTAGCGTGATGCGGCCGTCTCCGGTACCGGCCTCGCTGGAAATGTCGGCGGAATCGAATCGTAGCACGCCCAGCTTGGTCAGCGTGTGTGTGCTGTCGGCGGCCACGCTGTGATTGTCGATGGCAATGCTGGGCGCGCGGATCACGCGAATATCCTGCGTCACCAGATCCCCGACGGGATCTCGTGTGCTGTTGATCTCGTGGATTCGATAGTCTTCGCCATCGATCAGACCCAGGTCGCCTGAGGTACTTAATCGCTCGTAAGTCAGTGTTTCGCCGACGCGCAGCGGGTTATTGGCCGGAACGCCTGGCACCAGGATCCCTTCGCGTCCGGAAAAGATGTTCTTGCCGGGGAAGGGCAGGGCAGTGTTTCCGCTATCGCTGCTGGTGATGCTGCCGTGAACGTCCGCTGTCACGACCGCGTTATCGACGCCGACCGCGAATGAAAATCCGGCAGTTCCGTCTTTGAAAATTGCCGTGGTCGCTTCGACTTCGTTCTTCACATCGCCGACCGCGTCGACCGACACCGCGCCACCCGCGTCGATGCTTGCGCCGGCTGCGACATTGATTTTCGAAGTTTCATAGGTATACGCCAACGAACCGTTCACGGCGTACTTGACCTTCGGCGCACTATCGCTGCGCAGTCGCGAGTTCGCTTCATTGCGAGAGGTGTTGATTGCTGTGCTGGTCGCGCTCGTATCGAGGTTCACGTTCCCGCCGGCGTTGATCTGCGACGTTCCGATCACGTCGATCGTCGCGGTGGAATCTGAATGGCTGTATCCGACGCTCAGCGTCGCCGGCAACCCACTCGGATTCAGCCCCGTCACGGCGATGGCATTCAGCGACGAATCCGCAGCGGCGGTCGCAATCACGTCGACCGTCGTCAGGCTTTGAATGACCGCGTTGTTGATGGTGACCTCAGCGACGGCGGTGTGGAATTTCGCTTGTCCGGATAGTGGACTGACAGCGCTAAGTCCCAATTGCGGATTCGCTTCGAGCTGCGTTAACAGCTCGCCCGCAATTCCATCTTGGTGCGCACCAAGTTCGTCCCATCCGGTGGACGTGACACCGGTTGCGGCGATCACGACTTCTTGTCCGTCCAATGTCGAGTCGTCGATGCGAATCGTTTGGTTCCGCGTCGATCGAAGTCCGCGCAGCACAACGTCTTCGACCACGGTCCCCAGCAGTGACGGTTGTTCTTCGGCGGTCAACGAAATCAGACCGTCGCTTTCGATGGACCCGCTGACGATGTTGATCGTGTTCGCCGAAACGATCAGCGAGTTGATGTCCAGATCAACGCTGGAATCGACCAGCAGCGATCCGGCAGCGATTCTGATTTCGCGAGAGTCGATATCAGCGACGTCTTCCTGGCGGATCAGCGAGTCGTCGGTGCGGTCGAGCACCTGGATAAACTCACCGCTACGCTGTAGTTCCACGTCCATTCCGCCGGCATCCACAATGAAATCGGCCGCCAGCAACTGTCGCCGCTCAAGCGTTTCCATCGACATGCGACGTTGGTTTCGAGTCGGCCGAGGTCTGCGTTTGGTGCGAATCATGTTGAACCGAAAGTCGGAGCTTCTTGAGTAAGCTGGAACAAGCCGTGCGCAGTTCCGGCATGCATCGAGAAATCGTTTACTATTCACGCCGGAACCGCGCACGGCTTGTTCTGGCCTACGAACTTTACGAACCTGCGGATTCGAAGCAGCCCGCCCTCAATCCTTTGTTGCGTTTTTTCTCATTTGACCGCCATGAGTCTGATTGCTCCGGAGATTTGATACTCGGGAATCAGGGCGTCGATCGGATACAATTTCTTAGAAGACGGATTTTTTCATCCCTTGCTTTGGGTGGTCCCAAGAATCCACGTGATATTTGGCGGGTGCACGGGCGAGTTGGCAACATAGGGTCGATGCGCGTCGACAACCGGCCGCCACTACGAGAGCACCTAGCTTCGCATGACTACCCTCCCCATCGAAATGCTCCGACGCATCGAGGCCATTTGCTCTCGATTCGAGGAAGCATCCTTTGGTGGAACTCCATTGATCGCCGAGTATCCCGGAGGAAGGTGATGTCGGGATTACAAAAAGCCAAAAATGGTCCAAGAGGTTGCGTCCTTCATCGTTCGACCGTTCTATCTGAATCCTGAAGATCGCGGGCTTTCTTTAAGTCCCATATCAGTATGGTCGTGTCGTCACCGCCAGTCGCAAAATATCGGCCATTCGGGTGGAAGGCGATCGCACGCAATGCGCCTTGGTTGCAGTGGATTCTCATGAGTCGCTGCTGTTGCGGCCAACTCCAGAAAGTGACTGCGCCGTCACTTCCACCGGACGCCATCACCGATCCGTTTGGCGAGAACGCGAGGGCGTTGCAGAACCCGGTCTCGAGTTGAAAATCATGAACGGTTTTTCCGGTGGCTGAACTTAGCACGACAATGGATCCATCATGCTTTCCGGCATTATAGGAGTGTTCGCTACGTGCAATTGCGATCAAGTCGCTTTTGGGAACGAACGCGATGCAGCTACCAATTCCAGCCGTCATACGGTCAACCGAATGCAGCAGCTCACCCGAGGAAGTGTCCCACACAAATAGAGTCGGATCGTTCTTGTCAGCCTGCAAATCGTGACAAATCGCGGCAAGCTTTTCTTCGTCCGTCGAAAATGCAAGGTCCGAAATTGAATCGGCCCTCAAGGTGTGAATCAGATCACGTGTGGATCCGTTCCATATTTTGACGCAGCCGTGCATTTCGGAAGTCGCCATGTAGGATCCGCCTGGCGAACAAGCAGCGATGGAGCCGTCCGGAGCCCATGACAGCATTGCTAGTCGAGACTGCCCCTTTTGCGCGATCAGCCGATCGGGGTCCCAGAGATGAAGAGCGCCCCGGTGCTTGTCTGAAGCCGTGTTGGCATCCGTGTCGGAAACCAGTATTCCGTCTGGCGTATACGCAACCGAGTTTGCTCCGCTGAATGTTGCAACGACCTTCGATGTTGGCAAATCCCACAGTTTGACGAATCCGCCGCGATCAACGGATGCAACCTGTTTTCCAGCGGGGTGGAACGCGATTGAGCGAATCGGAAACTCATGTGCGATCGACTTCTGCGGTTGCCACGATGCGGCGTTCCAGCGACGTAGCATGTTTCCGTCGCCCGCGACAAATGTCTCGCCGTCTGGCGAGTAGGCTACCGGTACGTCTTTTATCGGTAACTCTCTCAGTTGACATCGTGTGTCAAGATCCCAGATCGAAACGTTTTCGGAACGAGAGCGAACCGCAAGCTGCTGGGCGTCCGCAGAAAAACTCACGGCATGGCAATCCTTGATCTCTCGATTGAGTCCTTGCATTCGTCGGCCTGTCTCATAGTTCCAAATCTGTATTCCTTCGTCCTGTCGTGTGGTATTTACCACGACCAGCGTTTTTGAATCCGGCGCAAAAACCAATCGGCGGTATGCCCCATGTTGCGAAACGATTGTCTGCACTTTCTTGCCCGTGGAAGTGTCAAACAGGATAGTGCCCATCTTGCCGGTTCTCATTGCCAAGAGATTGCCGTCGGGCGAAAAGGCGATTGACCATATTCTTATCACTTCATCCGGTACGGTGAATTGTCTCACTCGTTCGCCAGTACGCGCATCGATAAATGTGCAAAAATCGTAGTCCGCAGAAGCCAAAATGTTTTGCGTTGGGGCACACGCTATCGCGATCGCCACGTCGGAGTAATTTTTGATCGATTTGCCGGTTTCCGCTTCCCAAACACTTACTTTGCGATCGTTAGTGGCGACCAAAGAACCGTCCGCAGAAAACGCGAAATCCCAAACGTCATACTTGGTTTGCCAACGTTGCTTACATGTCGGTAAATCCCAATACGAAAATTTGCCGCCGCTACTGGATCCGGACATCAATCCAATCCCACGTTCGTGCGAGGGAAAGGATATCTTTGGTTGGACGATCTCAGTTCCCAAGTCCAGCAAAAGTCGTTTACCTGTCGCTGCCTCCCAAACGCAGACCATGTTCCGTCCTGCGACGGAAGCTAGCCAGCGACCATTGCGTGAAAACTTGACGTTGCGAATCACGTGTGGAGATCGAAATCGAGTTGTTCCCAGCATCGCGACGGCGCCGGGAGGTACGGTGTCGCTCAGAGAGATTTGCTCACGGTCCGTTGGCGAATGGTCGACCTGTGCAAGAATCGTTTGGGCTGTTAACAGGCAACCGAAAGCGGCGATTGAGATGGACTGAAAGAGGTAACGTCGCGACATGGCTATTGGACTTTCGATAATTGAGAGTGCTTAGTCCGATCGTGTCTGGCGTGACAATGCCTGCGTCACATTCCAAATCAACACCGTTGTGTCATCGCCGCCTGAAGCAAGTTCCGTTCCGTCAGGGGAGAACGCTAACGATTGAACGCCACCTAAATGACCGCTTAGCTCCGCCAGCCGATGCCCATGCTGGCAGTCCCAAAATTCGATCGCCCCATTTGATCCGGCCGATCCAAGTGTGGTGCCATCGCGAGAAACCGCGATCGTTTGAACGCTTCCCGGGTTACCTCGCATTTGATTGACAAGTTTTCCTGATTGCGCGTCCCAAATCTCAATGGTTTCCCGCTTCGCGCTTCGTCCGACTGCTATTCGTTTGCTGCCTGGTATGAACGTTAAGCACACGCAGTTGCCTGCTTCATTTTGCGGAATCGATTGCACGAGTTGACCCGACAGCACGTCCCAGACCTGGATCGTGTCGTCGTAGTGCGCATTCGAGTCGTAGGCTCCTCCCACGGCGGCCAGCATCGTTACATCGGGTGAGAACGTGAGGTCAGAAATGCCATTTCGGTTACCCGATAGCGTGTGGATTAGATCGCCTTTTTCCGTGTTCCATACTTTCACTTGTCCGCGAAGTACGTCTACAGCAAGGAACTCACCATCTGGTGAGAAAGCGACGGCGCTTGCGCCCAGAGACAATCCTGGAAACCAACCTAGGTCGTGAATCGTTGCTCCGGTGATTGCGTCGCAGATCCGCAGTCCTTTGTCTTCCTTGACCATGATCGAACCATCCGGTGAAAACGCGAGCGGGCGTTCGCCGAACTTCTTCTGAACTTTAGCGGTTGTGAGATCCCACCTCCACACGCTGCCGTCATCACTCCGTGACACAAGTGTTCGATCGTGAGAGTGAAACGCTACCGACGAGACGGGCATCGAATATCCGACCACCGCTGCTTTCTCCTCCCACGTCTTCGTGTCCCACCGACGGACAAGATTGTCTCCTCCACATGACGCGAGCGTCTGATCGTCAGGAGAAAATGACAACTCGTTCACTGCCTTATGATGCCCGGAAAGAAAACTAACCCGCTCTCCTGAACCGACGTCGAAGATGGCGATTTTTGCGTCTCCTTTCTCCACTCGAACGCCAACGGCTAGACGCTTGCCGTCACTCGAAAAAGAGAGAGTGTCTACGGCGTATCGGCCCCACCAATTCTCAAATTCGATCGTTCGGAGGAGTTTCCCTGATTCGATATCTAGCAAACGCACATCCTTGAAGTTGCCTAACGCCAGCGTCTGAGCGTCGGGTGCGAATGCAAGGACACGATCCGGAACATCGCCATACGCGCGACTCCATCGTTCGTCACCACTTTCTAAATCCCAAACAAACATCCCCTCTTTCCGCGTTATGGCCGCCAGCAATTTTCCGTCGGGTGAGAACTCACACGAATGGGGAGTGGCCGGAAATGTATGCAACAGGATGTTATGCTCGAAGTCCCACACACGTAGCTGTCGAGCCCGTAGCTCTTGGTCCCAGAACGCCGACGCTATGACTGTTCCAACGGGAGAGAGTGCGAGAGCATCGTTCGTGACGCGTTGGGAAACCTCAAAGACACGCTCGCCGTTCGCCAGATTCTCCACCCAAAGATTTTTCATGTCCCGCCGTGTAGCACCAATGAACCGGCCGTCTGCAGAGATTGCCGAACGAAAAACGTACTCTGCCGGATTTTGACTCGACCGCATCTTCTTCCCTGAGATCGCATCCCAAACACATATTCTTCCATCGAAGCTTCCCGAAACCATGTATCGTCCGTCGGGCGTGTAATCAACGCTACGGATTTGCTCGTGGTGTCTGAAGCGAATCGTGCCAAGGCGCGCGACGGCAGCGAAGGGAAGTGGATCGCCGTAGCAGTCCGTTGGTTGGTCTTTGTCGACAGGATCAACTTCGAAGACCAACGGCTCGGGTTTCGAGCGCAACGGTTCCGGTTCGGAGAGTAGCGGTTCGGATTCGGAGCCTAACGGTTTTGACTCGTAGAGCAATGTTTTAGATTGAGATTCCAATGTTTCGGGTTCGGAAACCAATGCCTTTGTGGGTGAATCTTGGCAGCCGATCGACACCATCAAGGCGTATAGGACGGAAATCTCTACGACGGGAAGTGAATGGAAGCGTCCATCTTTGCATGCTGCACAGCAAACGGCTGCGACTGGCCTGCGTGGAACGCGAAAACCCATGAGTCACCATGCAGCGCGGAGTAGAGATAAGACCGAAAGAAGGTATTAATATTGTACTGTTTGCTTCAGCATCAATCAGGTATCGAAGCTTGGAACAACGTACCGAAACGATTCAGTTTCGCCGTTTCCAAACGTCTGGGTTGCGATGTCCATGAAGAATCGCCAATACTTCGACCTGCTCGCCGCGAACTCGAAACGAAATGACATACGGAAAACGAGGTAGCATTAATTGCCGAATCTCGCCGTATACCTTCGCAAAGTGTTTCGGGTTACTTGCGATGCGATTCGTGGAGGCAAGAATTTCGTTCAGCACAACGTTGCCGAGGCCAAGACCATCTTTGTCGTACCAGTCTCTCGTTTCTCGCAGGTCCTCTTTGGCCGACGGAGTGAAGACGACTCGATACGTCAACGCTCGCCCATCAAATCGCGGAAAACATCTTCTGCGGGGATCATCGCATCAGGATGCTCGTCGGCTTCGCGAATCCGATCATCGAGAACGCGCTTATGTTCTTCCGTCAGCCCAATCGTCTTGGCGTCGTCGGCAACGCTTTCCCAAATCTTGGTGGCTAGCTCCACACGATCGGCGATCGACAGATTTCGAATGTCAGCAGGGATAGGAGTATCGGGCATAGAGATGCCTCCGAGTGAGTGGCCATCAGGAGCCGTCTATTGTAAACGAATGTCACCAGAAACCAAACAACAATGGATTGCAAACAAGTCCGGTCGAGACGGCGCTCGGCCAATCCCAGTAAAAAATTTCACGAGCTCCGCTTTTCCGGATTCGACCCCCATAAATTTCCTCGCTTCGTCAATGCCTCGTTCGTCGTTCAATCCAACCATCGACTAGAATTGGATAACTGTTGGAATCTCGCGTTGTTCAACGTGAGGATTATCAGAACTTCCATCGAAAATTTGGCGGATGAATCGACGGGTTGGCAACATAGTTCCGAACGTAACTCTTCCCAGCCTACGGCTTTCAATTGCTGAGTCTCCACGACCGAAATGCCCACGCTTCCGATCGAAACGCTCCGACGCATCGAGGCCATTTGCTCTCGATTCGAGGAAGAGTCTGCGGAAGGAAGCCAGCCGATCGCCGGCTTCCTGGAAGAGATCGATCGTGATGAACGCGCGCACCTGCTTCGTGAATTGGTCGCGATTGATGTCGAGTTGTGTCTGAAACGAAACGAGCCGCCGCGGGTCACCGACTATGAATATTTAGGGAGCCGGTGTAGTCCGATCATGCCGCCACGGTCGATTGCGGCCATCATTGACGAAGTGAGGCACAGTGCCCGCCCGCGACCTCGATCGTCACGGTATGACTTTATCGAGAGCGTCGGTCGTGGCGGAAACGGCGACGTGTGGCGAATCTTTGATCGAGAGAGCCAGCGTACGCTCGCAATTAAATTCTTACGCGAGCGACTCCGCGGCGACGAGGCGGCCGAAAAAAGACTCAGGCGAGAGGCGCTGTTGACCGGCACACTGCAGCACCCTGGTATTCCCCCCATCTATGACCGCGGCAAGCTTGACGATGGCACGAGTTTCTTTTCGATGAAGCTGGTTGGGGGCGAGACGTTCGCAAACATCTTGAAGAAATCATCCGGTGATCAAGAATCATCGAATGACAATGATGCGAATCAGCTATCACAACATCTCGGAATCTTTGAACAGATTGCACAGACCGTCGCCTACGCTCATGCGCAAGGCGTGATTCATCGCGACTTGAAACCTCATAACGTCATGGTGGGTGACTTTGGCGAAGTGCAAGTGATGGACTGGGGCATGGCCAAGCGGGTCGGTTCCGGTGACGCAGTCGATGATGATGAGTATGCCTGGTCGAGCGGCGGCCAAACGCCACCGTCGGCGATCGACACGTTGCCGTGCAGTGAAGACGATTCGTGGGAAGACCTGAACCATAGCCTCACCGCGGCCGGCGACGTTTTGGGCACACCGGCTTACATGTCACCGGAACAGGCACGAGGTGAAGTCAAAAGATTGGATACGCGCAGCGACGTGTTTGCTTTGGGAGCGATTCTTTACGAAATTCTCACCGGGCAACGTTTGCACGGAGAAAGGTCGATCGCAGAATCGATTGCACGTACTGCGACAGGTCAGTTCAGTGATTCGGTCGATCGGCTGAAGAGCTGTGATGCTCACGAGGACCTTCGTGCGGTGTGCGAAAACTGTCTGCGGTTCGATCCCGATCGGCGTCCAAGCGATGCGAACAAGATTTCCAAAACGATTACGGATTACTTGGCCGGTGCCGAGCGACGTGCGCGACAAACGGAAATGGAGCAGCGGGAAATGACGCTGCGGGCGACCGAAGATCGCCGGCGCCGCCGACTGCAAACGCAAACCGCCGCCGCAATCGCGCTCGTTTCGGTCATCGGCTCGGGTGTCGCCATTTCCCAGTGGCGAAAAGCAACACGTGCCAACTCACGAGCGGAGGAAGCTCTCTCGTTGGCGGATGAGCGTTTCGATCAAGCCAAGTCCGTCGTCGACGAATTTTTTACCGAAGTCGCCGATCAACAGGGCCTGCTCGCCACCGCGCCGGGGGCACAACCGGTACGCCGAAAACTGTTGCAGAAGGCCCGCGACTATTACGAAACGTTCTTAGCCGAATCGGACAACGATCCCAAGATGCAGCTTGAGATGGCGAAGGCGTATGCGCGTTTGGGCGAAATCGAGATGGTCCTGGACCCCGGCGGTGAAACTCTTGTCGATTATCAAAACAAAGTGATCGAAATCTGTGATTCGGTGCTGGGCGATTCGCCGAGCAATCCAGATTTTCTGGAAGCTCGCGCGCAGGCTTTTCGCGCGATCGGCCTTTGGCATGCCTTTGCCAACCACCATGCCGATGCACTTTCGGAATTCGAACAAGCACAATCCGATTTGGAGCAGTTGGTTGCCATCCGAGGAAACACGAACGATCGATTTGAACTCGCCAAGGTGTACCAAAATATCGGCATGGCTGCGTATGACACGCGAGATCACTCGCGCAGCAAGTCAATGTTGTCAAAGGCGATTGAAGTGGGAACGGAAATTCAACAAGCACATGCGGACAATGCCGAGTACGCGTTACAGCTCGGTCGCATGCACAACTCGCTTGGAATCCTTCAAGGTTGGGGAAAGAAACAGTGGAAACAATGCGACGATTCGTTCCGGAAGTCTCTCGAATTAACCAAACGTGCGTGTGAGCTACAGCCGGAACTGCTCGCCTATCGAGAAGATCTTGCTCGGCAACAAATGAATGTCGCCATGTCCTCAACTCATATGAAGGACTTTCCAGCCGCCGAAGCTGGGTTTCGAGCATGCATCGCAGACTACGAAGAACTTGCCACGCAGAACCCGGACGCCACGAAGTACTTGGAGGGAGTTGCCTTCACGTCGGCCAATTTTTCGACGTTCCTATATCGCCGAAAAAGGATTGACGTCGGCGAGGAGTTCATCCAGAAATCTTGCGAAGCCTATCGCAAGTTGGTCGAGCTTCAACCGACACTCAAACGCTATCGCGATGCGGAATTGAACAGCATCACGACACGAATCCACTTCGCTTGGGAACTCGATCGGGCCGACGACATGGGACGCGACAAAATCGTCCGTCGTGCGCAAGATCGCGTGCGGCACTTGGTGGATCGGTATGCGGAAGCGGCCCAACGCTATCCGGAAATTGACTTGTATCGAATCGACCAGGCGTACTGGTCGGGGTTGCTACGCGAGCCGCCCGCCGAAACAATGCTGCGGTGGACCGAATCGGTGGGCACCGACCCAAAGCAGATTGCCAGAAAACCCACCAGCCATATTCTCGCTCGTGCACTGGCACTGATCCGCAACGATCGGCATCAGGAAGCTCTCCAGACGCTGCAAGCGGCGAAAAAGGGCACCCGTTCGGCAGCGCAAGAGTTGCTAATGTGTCTGGCACGCTACCCCACCGATCCGGTTCCGGCGGAATCAAACCTTCGTGACGCGGAAAAGTTGATGAAGGATGCAAGAGGTCCACAATCCGATGCCTATCTGCTACAAGCCGAAGCGCTGCGACTGTTCGAGTAATCCAACAAGCCTGTATGTCCAACGACGAACCGAGCAACCAAGACGTCACCGCGATCATTCGCCGGCTCGAAGAAGGAGATGTGTCGGCTTCGGTGGAACTTTGGAATTACTGCTTCCCTCGATTGCTTAGCTATTGTCGCGGCAAGCTGCCCGAGCACATGCGACGAGTGCTCGACGAGGAAGATGTTGCATTGTCAGCGTTTAAGAGTTTTTGCCTCGGGGCAGGGCAGGGGGCTTTCGGAGACATTAAGGGCCGAGACGAACTCTGGAAGCTGCTCTTTTGTATCGCCGGACGCAAAGCAGGTGGATACCTTCGACATCAAACTCGCCAGAAAAGAGGTGGCGGGCAAGTCGTCGGAGAATCAATATTCCAATCAGAGGGACATGACTCGGTCGACACCGGGATCGATCAAGTCGCCGGGGACGCGGAGTCGCCGGCGACGATCGCGCAGTTCGCTAACGAATGCCAGGTGCTATTGGATATGCTTCAAGACGATAATTTGCAAACGATCGCGCTGCTGCGGATTGAAGGCTACAGCGTCGACGAAATCGCAGAGAGAATCGGCTGCGCCAAGCGAACGGTCGAGCGCAGGCTGAACCTGATCCGAGAAATTTGGAAATCATTGCTCGAAGAATAAGCGTAGGCCGGAACAAGCCGTGCGCAGTTCCGGCAGTGAATCACCGCCGCATTATGCCGGAACGGCGCCCGGCTTGATCCGGCCTACATGTTACGGCTCGCCCCAATCGATTTCTTGGGCGATGCAATTCGGCGCGGTCCCACCCCAGCCGATTTCGTACTGGCCCCGTTTCACGAATCGGTGAAACGAGGACCATTGCCAATCTCTGACTCGATTGACGAGTTGATGTCTCCGCGGATTCCAGTGGAGGTAGTCCACGCATCGTTCCAGATCGTCTTCGTTTTTGATCGTGTGTTCCCAGAATCGGGGCTGCCAGATTCCGCGTTCTCCCTTGTTCGCCTGTGCAGAGCTCACCGATGCTTCCGGGAGACCCTTACGAAGCCACGATGCCGAGAACTCTTCTTTAATGCGTTTTATGCGTGTCGAGTAGTCGTTGTCGTCCTTAGGCAGCTGCATCACGAGGTGCCAATGGTCGGGCAGTAGCACCGTCGCAAACAATTCGAAGGGGCGACGCTTGCGAACCTTGTGGATCGCATTGCGAAGAAACCTTCGTCCATCGTCGGTTGTTAAGATTGGTCGACGTCCATATGTCACGACAGTAAAGAAGTACATACCGCCGGGAACGAAGTTGCGGCGATAGTCAGACATCTTGAAAGCTCGTATTTTAGTGAACCCCAAATCATCACTGCCGTCTAAATGTATCATCAACTTTTTGTAGGCCGGAACAAGCCGGGCGCCGTTCCGGCGTGAGTCGCCAGTAAGCCGTATGGTTGCGCAACGCCGGAACGGCGCCCGGCTTGTTCCGGCCTACATCTACTACATCTACTACGTTTTTTTCGCGCATGACACATAAACTCATTCCGACCGGCGACGCGACGGCGATATTGCCGGCGGGTGACCATCATTCGCCCGTGAAAGTCTTTGGTACCGAAGCGATCCGCGATACCTTTGATGAACTCTGCTTGCAACAAGCGGTGAACTCGCGCTGCGCGCCCGGGGTAACCGAAGTCGTTCTGAATCCCGATGCGCACTGTGGTTACGGTGCGCCGATTGGTTGTGTGCTTGCTTCGCCGACGCATATCTATCCCGGACCGGTCGGTTTTGACATCAAGTGTTCAATGAGCCTGTTGCAAACTGACTTGCCCGCCGATGCCGTGGTCGACAAGACAACCCGCCGAGAGATCATTCATGCGATCTGTCGTCGGATTCCAACCGGAATGGGCAAGGGCTCTCGTGACGTGCCTAAGGGCCGCCGCATTGATGAAAAGATCGGCTCGGCAGCGATGACCGAAGGTGCTGCGCCGGAAGTGCTCGCAAACCTGGGTGTTCCAACAAGCTGGGCGGACCGCTGCGAAGATGCCTTTCACCGAGGACATGACGATTCGATCGATGCGCTCCGCCAGCGGTTGTACGATCTGCGACAAGGCAAGACGTTCACTAAGTTCCGACACACGGTTCAGCAACTCGGTTCGTATGGCGGCGGAAACCATTTTGGTGAATGCGAAATCGTCGATGTGGTCGACGAAGTAGATGCACGCGCGTCGGCCGAAGTGTTCGGGCTGCGCGATGGCTGTGTCGCATTCCTGTCACACTGCGGGTCGCGCGGGATCGGTCACCGCTTGGCCAGCGGTCAATTCAAGGCTCTCGAAGCGAAGTTTGCATCGTGGGGCATCCCGCTTCCTGGGAACGACAAGCAGTTGGTCTACGCGCCGCTGGGGACGACAGAAGCGGACCACTATCTGAATGACATGGCGATGGGAGCCAACTTTGCGACGGTCAATCATTTGTTGATCAATGCGCTGGTGCTCGAAGCGTTTCAAGAAGTGATCCCCGGGACAACCGGTTCGTTGGTGTATTTCATCAGCCACAACATTGCCCGGAAAGAAGTCGTGAGCAACCGAGAAACCTGGGTGCACCGCAAAGGAGCCACGCGGGCGTTCCCGGCGGGACATCACGCGCTGCGCCGAACACCGTTCGAGCACACCGGGCACCCGATCCTGTTGCCGGGTAACCCGCAAGCAGGCTCAGCGGTGATGGTGGCGTTGCCGGGTGCGGAGGAAAGTCTGTATAGCGTCAATCACGGCGCCGGCCGGCGGCTCGGACGCCGCCGCGCGATCAAGGAATTGGACCAGCAGTCGATCGACGACTCATTCGACCAGTCCGACATCCTGACCAATTGTCGGCGATATCCCAAGGACGAAGCGCCCGACGCCTACAAAGATTTTGACGAAGTCCTGAAAAGCGTCTCCGACGCGGGGCTGGCGAAAGAGGTCGCGCGCCTGCGAGCCCGTTTCGTCATCAAAGACGCGGCCGATGCGGATGACTGAACCGGTGTCGGTCATCTATCAGCAGTGAATTCATGTGGCTCGGCGTGTTTCAAAGCAATACACCTCGGGAAAAATGCACAGCCCTCGGGAAAAACGCACAACGGAAAGCCCCTCCGGCTACCCGCTTGATCATTGCAGCCTGGGGTGGCGTGATCTATGATCTGGCTCTTGAAGGCAACAAGAATTGATCTGTAAAAGCAAGTCGCTGCACCGGGGTACACTGCCGTGAGGAGTCGAATCCGCCGTTTCGAGTGTTTGGAAAATAGGCTGTTGCTGGCAGCCCCCGGCGAGAGTGCCATTGTCGCGGAACATTTTCTTGCGAGTTCATCAAGTCCGATCGCCGAAGGCGAACAGGAGTCAGCTTCGTCGTTGTACGAATTGTTCGTCGCTCTGGGTACGGCTGAACATCGCGATTCGTTCGGCGAGTATCTTTATAGTTACAAAGAGCCCTCAGATAGTTATACGTTTCCTTATAACTTCGGCGGTAACAATACGTACTACGGGCCATATGGCGGAATACTCATAATTGGCGGTGGTCTTAGTGTTCCATCGGCGATAAAGATTGACCCTCCGACAACCAATCTTCAGTTCGCCAGCGACTCCGATCAACAAACACAATTGGGCGGCCGCGACTTAGCCGTCAATGACGATCGTTATGCGTATCACCTGCGTGGTGGGGAATTGGTCATCAGTTCCGTTGACGCGGAAGGCAAGCCGGTGGTTTTGTCCAGCACCTTGGTATCCGGCAAGCATGTGTCGCTATTCTTGGTCGAGGATCGCGTAGCCGTTGTCTCGAACCACACCGACCAAGGCGCAATCACGGTCCTCGATGTATCTGATGGCGAGCATCCGAAGATGGTGCAAGAGATTCGTATCGACGGAGAAGTCTCGCACGCACAGCTGCACGGTAGCCAGCTGGCCTTCGCATTCTTGTCAAGCAGAGAGCTTGTGCCGGATCTTCGAGTTGTTGCTGACGATGTGGGTGTGCGCTACGAAACGGAGCAAGAGTTTGCTCAGAGTGTGAGAGATCATTTCGCCGAGATTGTCGACGAACACATGCCACACTATCTCAGCACCGATGGCACCGGCTCGCTAATTCGCGGCGGCCCAATCCTGGATGCGACCCGGTTGACTGTATTGTCCGGCGTTAACGAGGAAGTGACCGGCGTCGCGACGATCAATCTTCTGGACGACGAACCGGGGATCGGGTCCGCAGTCGGAATCACTGCAAAGGCCGGAAACGTTTTTGCGGCAACTGACGGTATGTTCATCGTCGGCAGAGGCGACCAGGAGAACGAAATATTCCGTTTCCGTTTGCAAGAACCCGATGGGAACATTCGGTTGGATGGCCGCGGGCCTTGGACCAGCGCTTACAGTGCCTCGGAGTCCGACTATTTCGACGGTAAGTTGTTTCTCCGTGACTTTGTCGTGAGCGACGGACGAAACTCAAGAGTTGGCGTTACTGTAGTTGAGCAGCAGGGAGCCGAGCTGATCGCCACCGAAACGGTCATTGATCTGGGAAGCGAAGCGACAAGTACTCAGTTCCATGGTGGCGAGCTATTCATTGTGTCCCACCGCAATTTCAAAGAAGGGATACCTGCGGACAGTGCCGTCAGCGATCCGAACCGGTATGAGATCCCCACTGAAACGGTGATTCGCACAGTCGATCTGACCGATCCTGCGGAGCCGAAACGGAGAACCGCTGACCTTATCCTCGACGGGTTTTATACCTACCTGAACTTCATTTCAGATGATCGCTTGCTCGCGGCTGGGAGTACAAATGGATTAAGCGAAGGACTTGAAGCCTCAGGATCAGAGGACTTCATGCCTCTCTTTCGCACGTTTTCAGGCTCTGTCGCGTTATACGATTTGTCGTCCGGTCAAGCGACCTTGCTCGATAGCATTCGAACCGTTGGCTCCACAGGCGGTGCGGTAGGCAATGAAGAGAATCCATTTCGTTGGTTCGACGATGAAGCGGTGCTGGCATTCCCTGTGAGCATGGACACGGGAACTTTCGGATGGTCAAAGCGCCGAGGCTGGTCCGGCGGCGATGCCGTTTCCTGGGTTCGCATTGATTCCGAAGAAAAGCCGCTTGACCGTATCTCGCCGCTTGCCACACACAACCATTCCGGTGAAGACGTCGTCAGGCACTCGGCCGTTGTTGAAGGCGCGCTGCTGACCATCAGCGATGACGAATTATTCACGACGCCACTCGAAGAAGCCAATCCAGTCGCATCAAGTCAGCAGTTTGGCTCATACTTCGATGAAGCCGATGAAGCGATCAGCCCAATCAAGATTGATGGATCGCTTGCGGCGCGAGAATTTTTGATAACGACTTATGGCGTTGAGCCGTCCGATTTGACACTTGCCGGAATCGAGATCCGCCAGGACGACGCTGAGTTTCTTTTCGTCAGCGGATTGGGCCGCTTCGTGGTGCACTATTCCGACCAAGCCGGTCACTCCCTCTTGAACCAGGCTTCTGCCTCGCTTGAAAACATGTATCACAACGCGGATTTACCGTTCGATACGAACGGTGATGGCCGCGTGACGGCTGCCGACGCGTTAGTGATCGTCAACGCATTGTCCCGCCGTCCGGAGCGGAGCGACGGTCTGATGCCGTCGCGACGAGCGAACGCCCCGACGACGGGATTGCAAATGGACACCAATAACGATTATGTACTGACGGCGGGGGACGCCTTGTCCGTGGTCAATTACCTGGCGCGAATGCAGTCGACCGAGGCATCAGGCGAGTTCATCGAGCATGGTCGGCTTGATCACGTAGAAACGGTGGACGAGCTCGTTCGTGACGGGGATTGGATCGGCACGTTATTATTCTGAAATCATGGTGGCCAAAAAAACGGGCTCCACGATTCACTCGGCCACCAGCGATTTGTCGATGACTGCGATCGATAGCTTACCGAACGTGGCGTCGGTGGTTTCGTCATGACCTTGGATCATGATGGTTCCCGGTTCCAGCCGCATGCCCTTGCGAGGATTCTCGTGGGGCTCACGCGTGTCGGTCCAATTGCTGACTTGGATGCCGTTGACCCAGGCGGCGATCGTTGGGCCACGTGCCGTCAGGACGACGGTCGCCCATTGGTCAGGTTCACCTGCAATCACTCGTGCGTCTTGGCGGCGAAAGATACCACCGGTACCACAGTCCGCCGGACTCAGCGGTTTGCCGTCTTTCATTTCGTTGCTGACTTGGCATTCGTATCCCATCATTTTGTCGCCGGGGATGCACCGAAAGAAAATACCAGAGTTGATCTCAGCGGACGGCAGTTTGTATTGGGCCAATAGAACGAAATCATCAAAGCTGTCTTTGGTCTCTAGCTGGGCACTGCCACCTTTGACGTGCAATGCGCCTTCTTGGGTCGTGGTGAACTCGCCCGGCATGTCCGGATACTTTTTCCACTTCGAGAGCTTTTTGTCTAACAGGGTTTCCAGCCCCAGCGGGCGCAGCCGAATGTCGCGAAACTGGACTCGGCCGCTGTTGTGTTGCAGTCCGATTCGTCCGGCGGCCAGGATGACCGGATCGGTGTATTCGCATGCGACTTGGCCATCGATCGTGATTTGGACGTCTTTGCCGTCGACACGCATGGTCATGCGGCGCCACGTGTCGAATGTTTGTTCGGGTGCTTTGTCCGTGTCGACTTTCTGTCGCTGGACGATGCTGGCGGTGGGAAAAGGGTTGTCATCGGGTGCGATGTTGATCTCGTAACAGTCCGTTTGAACGCTTTCGGGATCGAGCTGTGTTCGCAAAAAGACACCACTGTTGGTTTCTTTACCGGCCTTGAACTCCAGCGTCAATTCATAGTCTTGCCACTCGGTGGATGTGCATAGCAAGCATTTTCGGCCGCGATCAACAACGATTGATTCGTCTTCGATATGCCAATTCGCTTCGCCAGTGATTTCCCAACCGAACAAGGTGTGCCCGTCAAATAGGCGGATCCATCCGTCCGCTGCCTGTTCGGGTTCAAGGCGGGACGCCAACAATTCGGCACCGGTGACTTCGTACGAGAGCGCTTCGAACGTTTCCGGAACTTCTGTCGCTTTTTCAACATCGACATCGGCCGTTGTCGGAGCGGATTTTCGGCATCCCAGCGGCAGGGTTAGGATCAACGCGATCGCCGCCAGGCACGACGCTCGGACATGGGGATTCTCACTCATAGCCGTACCTTTGAAAGTAATCTTTCCACGCATTTTGAATCAACGCTTCGTGATCGGGAGACAAAACGTGTTGGTTGGTTTTGTAGGAACGGTGTTCTGATTCGGCCCACTCTTGGAGCGCCGGTTGGGCCGAATCAAAATCGCTCAAATGCAAGGTTTCGTAAATCTGCTTCATCGTGCCAACGGGGTCCGCGATCAGGTCTTCGTAGCGAACGTCAATGAACCGTTGTGGGTCGACGGTTTCGCGTTGGGCATGATGGGCGTCGTACATCCGCTGCAAACATTCGACAACATAACTGGGGATGTTTTCGTCGTGGGGTTGTTGCAAGGCCTGCACGGCATCGAGTCCTTGCCAAAGTCGGCAAGTCGATGGGAACAACGCTCTGGGGTCACGCGTGATATGGACGAACTTGGCATCGGGGAACTCACGAGCTAGCTGAGCGATGCGTCCGGTGTGCGTGGGGCTTTTGATCACCAGCGGCCGCCCCGTCACGCAACTGACGTTCAGCAGGAACCGGCGCAGCCCGTCAAGCCAAGTGCGCTGTGCTTCGATGGAAACGCTGTCGAGGTCCAGATAGTCCAGATCGATCGGAGGCTCATTGGGGAACGCGATCCGCCGGTACGGGGAAGGCAATCCTAAGCTCAGCAGCGCGAACTCGTCTTCTTGCGGTCGATCCCAGCCCGCCGCCATGTTGTCCATCGGACGCTTGTCCGGCAGCAACCAATTCGCGAACCGGCGAAAGAACCATTCCGACACCAGGAAATGATGGGGGGCGAAGCATTGAAATGTCGACGGGCTGCTGAATCGCTCATCCTTGACCAGTAATTCATGCAGCAGCGTCGTGCCGCTCCGCCAGTGCCCGACCACAAAGACAGGTGGACCGTGCAATTCGGCTGCTGCCAGCCGGCGGCGAAATAGCACCTTTTGCAACAATGCCAGTGCGGTGTTGAAGGGGGTTGCAAGCGTGATGCCGATGACGGCCGGCATCCTGCTCGGGTGAATACGAAATCCTCCCTGACTGAGCAGCTTGAACCACGCCACCGGCCGCATTCCGTGCCAGAACCGCGGCGAATAGAACGGATAGCGATGAAACTTGCCGGATTCCACGTGTTGGCTTGATCGGTGATTGGAAGACGATTCGTCGACAATGATGCTGCGGCGGCCCAGGCTTTCAGGACTTCTGTCCCAGGACTTTACGATCAGCGGGAACCAAATGCCTGCGAACACTGTACTTTACGAATGCTTCTGCAGCGAGAGCCTGCCGATACGATCAAAAGTCCAGCCAATGCATCCTGTCCGCGAAAGCCCACTTACAGGCGTCATCGCCGGGGGGATCGCCGATCGGTCCATGACTCTGGTTGTCACAGGCTCGTTTCGGATTCGGGTCCGCGAGACTAAAATCCGCCTTGTCAGGGTTTGCCCGTGATTCGGGATTACCCGTGCCGTGGCTTCATTGCCGTGTCTTCCTTCGCATATATCGATTGCTTTCCATGTCGCCGTCACCACCGTCTCCGCCAGCGGACGAGTTATCCGTTGGCGACTTACAGCGTCACATCCACCAGATGTACTTTGAAAAGGATGTCGCCCGCGGCGTCGATGGAACCTTCATGTGGTTGATGGAAGAAGTCGGCGAGCTGGCATCGGCACTGCGCGGTGATGATCGCGAAAATCTGGCGGAAGAATTTGCCGATGTGATCGCTTGGCTGGCGACGATCGCCAATGTCGCTGGCATCGATTTGAACGCGGCGCTGGTCGCGAAGTACGGCAGCGGATGCCCGGGGTGTCAACGATTGGTTTGTGAATGTCCCAACAGCGAGAAACCCTAATGATCGCTCGCGAACATTTTTATCGGTTCCAAGCGATCTTGACGGTGGCTTTGTGGTTTTCGCTATCGGGCGCGGCGTTTCCGACGTTGGCCGATGAACCACAAGACGGCTCCGAAGACGTTGTCGTGCACAGCAGCGACGTGATGGTGCAAAGCAGCGCTGTGGCCGGCACCGACGCGGTGGCAACGCCTGCGGGGTCGGCTTTGGCGGGTGATCGTTTGGTCGTGGGCATCACCGGTCACTATCGCGTCGGTCGATGGACAGCCGTCACATTGTCACCGGCAATCATGCAAGACGCAATTGCCGCCTCTGGTTCATCCCGTTCGGCGGTTGCGATCGAGACAATCGATGGCGACGGCGTGCGCGTTCGTTATCAGCAAGTCGTCGCCGAAAAAGAAAATGCCACATCGGAGCACGCCCAACAGGAACCGACGTCGTCGCCCCGTCGAGTGTACGCGATTCCTGGCAGCGAAGCGGCACCGCTGATCGTTCGTGTGGTCGGCGATAGCGCCGATGAGAACGGCTCGATCTTAAAGTCGACTCGTTTTCCAGTACTCGATTCACCCTCTCGCGGCGAATCGATGGTGCCGACGGGCATGCCTTGGATCGTGGCGATCGGTGATCCGATGGGGATCGATCAGATTGGCGCGAACGAACTGCTCGGTCGCGATGCGACCGTTGCTGTTTCCAAACCGGTGGATGCATCGGAACTGCCGGATTCGTCGTTGGGATATGACGGCGTCGATTTGATTGTGATCAGTGGCGATGGTGACGCGACTCTGAAGGCAATGCTGCCGGCCCAGCAAACCGCGATGACCGACTGGTTACGAGACGGCGGGCGTGTCTTGCTGACGCTGGGCGAATCGACTGAGTCGTTCCAGAAAGACGCACCCTGGGTGTTGCAGTGGTTGCCGGTCGATCGTGATGAATTGTCGCTCGTTTCGATTGATCCATCGGCACTGGAAACCTATACGTCCACTCGTGTTCCGTTGAAGGTCTTTCGTGGCGCGAAATTGCCGCGTGACCTCGGCAATACACTGGTCACCGGGCGGACGACTCGCCGGATCAGCACGCCAATTGCAGTTCGATACGGATTCGGTTTTGGCCAAGTCACCGTGGTCGCGGCGGACTTGAACGACGAGCCGTTTGCGGATTGGCCGGACCGGATTGGCTTGATCACGCTGTTGACCGGAAACTTGTTGTCCAAGCCAGACAACCAAGCATTTCAAGCCAGTCGAGCGACCGCGTTTACGGATTTGGCGGGGCAAGCCCGTTCAACGCTGGACCAATTTCCGATGAAACGTAAATTCAGTTTTTCGGTGATCTCGCTGATCGTGCTCTCGCTGGTTGCGCTGATTGGGCCGCTGGATTACTTGTTGATCAACCGCGTGTTCGGAAAGCCGCTGCTCGGTTGGTTGACGTTCCCCTTAGTCGCCATCGGTCTGTCGGCGTTGTTGGTGTACCAGTCGCGTGCTCAAGCAAACTCGGCAACCGCGCGGGCAAACTCGGCAACCGCGCGGGCAAACTCGGCAACCCCGCGGGCAGACAGCCAACAACTGAAAGGCAATCAGCCGAGTGATTCGAACACTGCGGCGGCCAGTCCACCGGTCTCAGACGTGCCGCCAAGTACTTCGGGGTGTGCAGCGAATCGGCTGGAAATTGTTGACATCGATACCGAAACCGAGCGTGGTCGCGTGTTCTCTTGGAACGTCATCTATTCACACCCGGCAAACCGGTTCGATGTGGATATTCAACCGAGCGAATCGTTGACACGGATGGGCAGCCAATTTCAATCCGCCATCACGTTTCCCTACGGTTACCCGGGGACGACATTTGGCGGAATCCAAATCGCGGGCGAAGATTTGCGAATGCCGGCGTACCGGATCGCAATGACATCCGCGCAAGGCGACGCATCCAATCGTGACGGCTCTGAACAACGGCTCATTCCAACGCGGCAATCCTTCGACGCCAAGGTGCAAGGCATGCCGCTTGCCCCACGCAGCAGCAAGTCGTTGGCGACTCAGGTTCGTTTTCGATCCGATCCTATCGATCCGGACGTGATCCGTCGTCGCCCGGGCAGCGATTTGCTTGCCGGCGAATTAGTGAACCCGCTGCCGGTCGATTTGCTTGACGGAATGTTGATCTATCAAAATTGGGTTTACTTGTTGCCGACTCGGTTTCCATCGGGCGCGTCGATTCCATCGGTCGATACGCTTCGGCAAAAAAACTTTCGTTGGCAACTCTCGCGAAAAAAAGCATTGGAAAGTTCTAGCCAAGGCGAAGACTGGAACGTCGCAGACTTTGGCATCTTGCCACGTGTGACAGAGATGCTGATGTTTCACAATGCCGTTGGCGGCACACGCTATACGCGTTTACGACACGACCCGCTGGGCGGATTGGACCTCAGTTACGCACTGACAGAAGATCGATGCATGTTGGTCGGGCGACTTGCCTCGCCCGCAACTCAGCGGGTTCTATCGGGGGCCCATGATTCGGGTTTTGATGCCGCAGGGGAATCCCTGACCGTCATCCGCGTGATCATGCCCGTCCAACGAACCAACCGTTATTAGATTCGACCGATCATATAACTTTCGCGTTCTCGTTTTTTAACTCAGCCGTTCATTCCTACGCGACTCGCTCTTGTGATTAAAACTGTTGACCTGACGAAAAAGTATGGCGACGCCTTTGCCATCCGCAGCATCGATCTGGACCTGAAACCCGGCGACTTGTTCGGCTTCATCGGCCCCAACGGTGCCGGCAAGACGACGACGATGCGGATTATCGCCACACTGCTAGAACCAAGCTGGGGTGAAGCCTATGTATGCGACCACAGCGTTCACACTCAGCCGAAAGAGATTCGCCGTTTGGTCGGATACATGCCCGATTTCTTTGGTGTCTATGACGACATGACCGTAGTGGAATATCTGGAATTCTTTGCCGCGGCGTATCGAATCAATGGGCAAAAGCGGAAA
The DNA here is from genome assembly GCA_963975425.1 of uncultured Pirellulaceae bacterium. Taxonomy (GTDB): domain Bacteria; phylum Planctomycetota; class Planctomycetia; order Pirellulales; family Pirellulaceae; genus CAXBGS01. Next base: position 57,731 of record CAXBGS010000011.1, on the reverse strand, counting down.
GATCGCGTAGACGAAATGTTAGATGTGGTCGACTTGGAATTTAAGCGTGACGCTTATGCAAACACGTTGTCGCGTGGACAAACACAGCGGCTAGGATTGGCAAGGACGCTATTGCATGATCCGCAAGTCTTGCTGCTGGACGAACCGCTGTCCGGTCTTGATCCGCGGGCGCGTATCGAGATGCGCAATTTGTTAAGGCGGCTAGGTGAAATGGGCAAAACTATCATTGTCAGCAGTCACATCCTGCCCGAATTAGCGGACGTCTGTAACAAAGTTGGCATCATCGACAAGGGCGAACTGAAACAGAACGCGACCAAGGCGGAAGTCATCCGGATGGTGCGGGAACACACGGTGCTGGTGATCCAGCCGGGCCAACGTGACCAGTTGCCGCGGATCTCGGAACTGCTAAGCGGACATGAAATCGTTCAGGCTTGTGAACCAGGTGACGATGCCGTTCGTGTCATCCTGAAACCCAACGTGGATGACTATGTCGAACTGCCTAAATTGTTGATCGACGGCGGGGTGACGTTGAAACGTTTTGCCGAAGAAGAATTGGACCTGGAATCCGCCTTTATGGCGCTGACCAAGGGAACCAGCACACGCATGTGATCCGGGTTCGGTCGCTGATTCGTGTCGCGACTAAGACTTGGCTAATTTGGTCACGAACTGTTCCAAGAGAAAACGGTCGCGTCCGTCAGCGCTGTGAGTACCTTTCAGCCGCAAGTCGGCATCGAGCAGCCAAGGCAGCAACTGTCTCGCTCGCTCGCGGCCGAGTCCCTTCATTTGTTTCTTCGCCTGCTGGATGTCCGACGGACGGTGGATGCCGGCCACCGATAGAGCGTCTTCGAGTTGCCAGGAACGCCCACCGCGTTCGCGATGTTCGACAACCGCTGTGGCCATGCCCAGCCGCCGCAGCGACCAGGCGATCTGTGGCAACAACGCGATCGGCTTTTGCCCTCCGCTCATCAGCTTGTCCAACTGTCGCAGCGCTTCCGCTGCATCGCCCGATGCGATCGCGGCCGTGATTTGCCAAACCGTTTTGCCTTGCCAACCCGCGACGACTTCACGGACCAAGGCTTCGTCAATTGTTTCGCCGGGATCGCAATAGAGGGCAAGCTTCGCGATGTCGGTATCCAGCATGCCAATCTCTTCCCCCAACATTTCAATCAGGGCATCGGCCGCCGCGTTGGCCAGTTTCGCTTGGTGCCGGCCGGCGACATAACCGGTCAAGAACTTTCGCCGTGACGCCGCCGTGATGCCCAGCTTTTTGTCAGTGGATGCGTTGCACACGACCAGTCGATGATCTTTATCAATCGCTTTGTACAAGCGGGTGTTCGATGCGAGCGAACTGAGGTCTAAAACCAATCGGCAAGCTGAGCCTGGTTTTGCGGCAAAGGATTCCAGTTCGGGCCGATGGTTGGTGACGAACTTGTCGGCGTCGCGAATGACGATGGTTCGCTTGCCGCCCATGTCGAACAGTGACGCCGTCGCCAAGTCGTCCCGCAGGTCCGACCAGCGTGTCGTTTCACCATCGACCTGCGTCACATCGCCCGCTTCGGTCAACGCGGCGATTGACCAAGTTCGCAGCGTCGTATCGCTGCCAAACACGGCCGCAACAGCAGGCTGTGAATGATCGGTCGCAGTCAAAAAGTCAAACGCGTGTGAAATCGGCATCGATATTCCTGGTCATCTATTCCAATGAACAGGATGTATTGCACGCCATAAACGGTTGGGTTGGCAAGTGGGCGAGATGGACAATGCCAATATTTGCGTCAATGCGGTCGTTGACAAACCGGTGACGCAGTCAATGCGGTTGAAGCGTTTGCGATTTCGCTCATGCGATTGAAGTATCGCCCAGTGTATTGAAGCGGGGTGAGGCTCTTGAAATGTGGCCAGCCTATTTGAATGTGGCCAGGCTATTTAAATGTGGCCAGGCTATTTAAATGTGGCCAGGCTATTTAAATGTGGCGCGAGGGCGTTCCGCCGTCTGTTGGTTTGCCATCGGTGGGGCGGCGCCACTGAGGGTTTGGAATCCTCGAATTCGCGCCCGCGGTGCTAAGCCTTGGGCGTCGATGGCGCGGTCCAAAACGTAGGACCCGACGTTGCCGGCCCGGTCGGTCGCGTCAATTCGCAGGTACAGTTTGCGTGGCAGTTGCGGATCGGCGGGCCACACGTAGTCGCCGTGATTTTGAAGACCCGCAGCGATCGTGGTCCACGGACCGTCTGGTGTATCGCTGAATGACAATGCGATAGGTCGCGGCATCAAGTGCAAGTCCGTGCACGCATAACGGATGACCAACGCGCCCACGCGGTCGCCTTCGCCATACGATGCACCGGTGATGCGGACATCGGGTTTTTTTCGGTCCACCACGATCACGATATCGGGAGTCTCGCCCGACATGGGCCGTGGTGTGGTAAGACCGTTTTGACCGACCACGACGATGCGAAACCCAAAGACGCCTTCTTCCTTGGTTTCGATGTCAAACGGGCTGGCCAAGTCCGGATCGCTGCCCCAGCGGTCCCAGCTCTTACCGCCATCGGTGGTCGCCCACAACTCGATTGCCTTGGCGCCATTGGCACCCACCGCTTCGAGTTCGTAATCCAAACTGAAACGGTTCGAATCACTAAAACGCGTCACGACCCGCCCGTCCCACATGCCAGGGTCGAACTGGGGTGCAGACAATTTGCGGGCATCGTATTTCGAAGCGTCCGACCGATTTGCTGATCCTGCATCAGGATCGCGCTGCGCCGTTTCCGGGGTCGGGATGGTTTCAATCGTGTCGGCCTGAGTCTTGACCAAGATCGGATTTTCTGAGATCGGCCGCATCGCGTCGGCGATCGTGCGCGGTCGCGCGGCCGGGGCCGTCCCGTTTGCCGATTCCGGTTTGACCGAACCCAGCGATGTGTCGCTGCGCGGTGGCGCGGTGGTTGCGGGCTTGGTGATCGGTCCGGCAAAACCTTGAGTGACTTGATCCGGTGATGCGGGTGCTGGCAATGATCCCGTCATCCAGGGCACTGTCCCGCCCACGCTGTGCTGCGGTGACGTGACACTTTGCGGCGACGCGACACTTTGCGGTGGCGAAGTGGCCGGAGGCATTGGCCGCGCCGGTGATGGGGCTAAGGATGGAGCCAGCGATGGCGGCACGCGGCCGGCCGCCAAACCGTACGGGTTTAGCTGAACCGGATTCGTTGCAACGGGATGGTCCGCCGCAGTTACGCCACGATATCCGTTCATCAAGGCCGACGATCGGTACGGGTTTGCAGCGATCCTCTCGCTCGGTTCGGCCTCGGTTTCCTCGACGTTCAACTTGGTGTCAATTGCGGCGTCCGCGGTATTTGGTGTTACCGCACCGACCGCTTCGGTATCCGATGACGGCAACGCGGTTGCGGCGGGTCTAACTTGCAAGCTCGTTGAATCGGCATATTCCGATTGCGTTCGATACTGTGCGGTTTGAGACGCGAGCGATGCGGGCGAATCGGTTGTCCGTGGGGCTGCGGCGACGCGCGGGCGTTGCAACCACTTCGAAACAATTTCTTGGTGTCCGGCTGAATCTACCACGACGGCTTGCAGTGAAAGTTGTTGCCAGGACTCACGGGGTTGGAACACGACATTTCCAGAGGCACCGAGCGCGGAGACATCAATCGGCTGCCATTGCCGGATGGTGTCGGTGACATAGTGCAATTGAACGCTGCGCAGCGGCGTGGTGTCATCAAGTCTCACCTGTGCGGTCACGCGTCCGCTGGCATCCGCGTCGGCGACCAAGTCGACTTGTGGATTGGTCGAATCCACAAAGATCTTCAGCTGCGCCGCAACGGGCTCGACCAAGGCTGGCTGGGATTGGTCAAGCTGAGATTGATCAAGTGTCCGCGTCGCGAACCAATACAGGCCGTCGTCGGTCGCTTGGAACGGAAACTCGTTTTCGGTCGACGGTTTTTGATCGACGAGCCGCCATTGGTTTCCCGGCCCGCGGGAGACCAGCAACTGGACCTGGACCGCTTGTCCGTCGACCGATTCAACGTGAAAGGGGATCGCGAAGGTGCGAGTCGGCCAGATCACCGTGTCCTTGGAAAGCCCTTTGAACAGTGATGGCATCTCGTCGGCTGCCAACGATTTCGTAGGTGCCGCTGCACTGGGGCTCGGGGCGAACGGCAAGTCATCGGTCACGCGGACCACCGCCGCATTTCGACCGGGTTGCTGAGCCGTTGCGGTGCGAGCGCTAACTAGAATAAGCGTCGCTCCCATGACGAGAGCGGCGAAATAGGTCGATTGATTGGCAAATCGCATGAGGTCGACCGGGCCTGGAAGGCAAAAAACGAGTTGTGACAGCACTAGTCCCATTCGTCACGAGTCGGCAGAATCAGGGGCTGCCTTGAAAAAAACGCTCGTCTCGGTCGTTTCGCCCTTTTGCTATTAATCGACATAACCAAAAAATTCCCGCTTTATGAGCACGAATTCCTATCGCTACGACGTCATCGTGATCGGTGCCGGGCATGCGGGCACCGAGGCCGCCGCCGCCGCCGCACGTGTGGGCGCGAAGACCGCGCTGCTGACGACGAACCTGGACACCGTCGGCCAGATGTCATGCAATCCTGCGATCGGTGGCGTGGCCAAGGGGCAAATCGTTCGCGAAGTCGATGCGTTGGGCGGATTGATGGGGCAGGCAATCGATGAAACCGGCATCCAGTTTCGGTTGTTGAACCGTCGTAAAGGGCCGGCCATGCACAGCCCCCGCGCTCAGGCGGACAAAAAGGCCTACCAGAATCACATCAAGTGGAAAATCGAGCAACAAGCCAACTTGGACCTTCGCCAAGAAACGGTCGAAGACTTGATCACCAAAGAAGTCGATGGCGTTGTCACGATTCAAGGGGTGACCGTCCGCGGTGATGCCGAATATCGCGCACCGACCGTTGTCTTAACAACAGGCACATTCCTGCAAGCGATCATGCACACCGGCGATGCCAAGACCGCCGGTGGCAGGGCAGGGGAGGGCACGACCAAAGGAATCAGCGGCGCCCTGCATCGTCTCGGTTTCGAAATCGAAAGATTCAAAACGGGAACGCCGCCGCGGCTGAACGCGCGCACGATCGATTATTCGAAAGTGGAAGAACAACCCGGCGACGACGACCCTCAGCCGTTTTCGTACTTGACCGGCAAGCTTGACCTTCAACAAATGCCGTGTCACATCGCGCACACCAACGAGGCGGTTCATGATCTGATCCGAAACAATCTAGATCGCGCGCCGATGTACAGCGGGCAAATCAACTCGACTGGTCCTCGCTATTGTCCATCGATCGAAGACAAAGTCGTTCGCTTTGCCGACAAGTCCAGCCATCAACTTTTCTTGGAACCGGAAGGTCGTGGCACCGAAGAAGTCTATGTGAACGGCATCTCGACCAGCTTGCCGCGAGACGTTCAAGATCAGATGTTCCGAGTGATTGACGGGTTACAGAACGCATCGATCATGCGTTACGGATATGCCGTCGAGTACGATTTCTGTCCACCGACACAGCTTTGGTCGCATCTGGAATCCAAGGCCGTCGGCGGCTTGTTTCTGGCCGGGCAAATCAACGGCACAACAGGCTACGAAGAGGCCGCCGGGCAAGGTCTGATTGCCGGACTCAATGCCGCTAGAAAAGTAGCCGGCCAGCAGCCATGGCTGCCCACTCGCGATCAAGCCTACATCGGTGTCTTGGTGGATGATTTGGTAACAGCCGGTACGGACGAACCGTACCGTATGTTTACCAGTCGCGCCGAATATCGATTGTTATTGCGGCAAGACAACGCCGACCGCCGGCTAACCGAAGCTGCCGATGCCTTGGGATTGATCACCGCGGAACGTCGTCAGCGTTTTGCCGAGAAAACCAGTCACATCCAGCGGGCGATGCAATTGCTGACCGCGGCGCGAATCGAAAACGTTTCGGCTGATGTCTACCTGCGACGGCCCGAAGTGACATGGGACGTGATCGCATCGCACGTCGATGGGCTTCGCGAAATCGATTCCGAGGCGGCACAGCAATGTCTATACGACATCAAATACGAGGGATACATCACGCGCCAAAAAATGGAAGTTGAAAAACAACATCGATTGGCTGAAAAGCGGATCCCCGAATCGTTCGATTACACTCGCATCACGCCGCTTCGCAACGAAGCACGCGAAAAATTAACGCGCATCCGTCCCAGGAATCTCGATCAAGCCAAACGCATCAGCGGCATCACCCCCGCCGACATCGCGTTAGTGCTCGCGCATCTAGAAGCGTAGTGATCCACGCCCGCTCGACGCGTTGGCTTTCAATTGAAACACGTGAAGGATTCGAGCCAATCACGTGAACAATCCGAGTTCGAATTGAAAGCATCCGTGGCGGTGGGTTGGGCCGCTAAAATTCGGCCGGAAAAATTCGTGCGCGCGAGTGCTTGGGAAATCGATCTTTATTCGCAGCGAATGCTCACTTTGCAGTAAATCCAAGAGCCGTCGTCACTTGCGTGATGCAAATCGATCTTGACCTATTAATTGAAATCGATAGAATTCGCGGAACAGGCAAGCTTGGTAAAGCAGAGGGGCTTGGAGCTTCTTGCTGCTTGCGTTCTTCACGTAAATTAGTGCTGCATTGCGAACTTAACGCGGTAATGTGCCTTAACGCGGTAATGTGCTAGTGCGGAAGAACGGGCAGTTTGCTAAAGGAGGGCTCTCGGTGAAGAGATCAGGACAGCTTACGCACGGATGTCGCGTGACGGGTGTCTCGATCAGTAGCGTTCAGATTGGCTGAATGTTGCTCACCTTGGTCCGTTCAAAATCGGTCAAACTCAAGCATCAATGATGACGGGTGTTTGATCGGAGTTGAACAATCAAATCAATCGGAAACGGCTCGTCATGCAGGGAGGATGGTTTCTGCCATGGCCACGAAAACGGTCTTTACAACAGGCGAAGCGGCGAAAATTTGCAAAGTAAGCCAGCAGACAATCATTCGTTGTTTCGACAACGGATCGTTGAAGGGCTTTCGAGTTCCTGGCAGCAAATTTCGGCGTATTCCTCGCGAACAGCTTTATTTGTTCATGAAGGACAATGGGATTCCGACCGACGCTCTGGAGAGCGGCAAAAAGAAGCTTCTGATTGTCGATGACGATCAGGATTTGGTCGAATTGATCCAAGACGGCTTTGAACGCGACGGTCGTTTCGATATTCGGACCGCCAATAACGGTTTCGATGCCGGGATGGGCGTGAAAGAATTTCGGCCCGACTTGGTGGTTTTGGACGTCATGCTGCCGGATATCAACGGCAAAGAAGTTTGCCAACGTGTGCGCAGTGATCCATCGCTGGACATGGTCAAAATTCTGTGCATCTCGGGCATGGTCGAACACAGTAAGGTCGATGGACTCAAAGCCGCCGGCGCAAACGACTTCATGCAAAAACCGTTTGCAATCGAAGATTTGATTGCACGGTCATGCGACTTGTTGGAGATCGAGCGCGGCGTGGCGAACTAGCGTGAGTTCGCTGACCGCCTTGTCGGTTCCTGTTGAAAACGGCGAACGAGCCAGTGGGAGAAACGGCCCAATGGGGTTGCTGCCGTGTTTACGACGTGGGTCCGAACGTTGGTGGCTGCCGCTTTCCACGTCCACAACCGAAGCGATCGGACAACTGATTCTGGCGGTCGGTCGCGGCGACGCAAACGATGTCGGGGCGCGGCATCGATTGCATCATGCGCTGTGCAGCGATCCGCCTTTGATGATCTTTGCCGCACTCTGTTTTACCGAGCAAAGTGCGACCACGGCTGAAATCTCCGATTCCCTAGCACATCAATTGGTCGGGCGTTTCGCCAGCGGCGACGCCTTCTTTGGTGCGCCCAAAATCTCTGACGCCCATCGCGTTCGTTGGCGAAAACTACGTGACCACTACAAAACATTGCCGATCGAGCAATGGCTGGACGATGCACCGCTGTGGTTAGAAGTCGCTGGCCCGCGCGTGCCGGACGCGTGGAAACAACAGTGGCCGACCATTACCGTCGACGATTTTCCTGATCGTGCGCCGGATGATGACACGACAATGCTGCAGCCGTTGGCCAGGATGATGCAGCGGCAAGCGTCAATGCAGGAATCCTTTGATGACCATCTGCGACGCAGCAAACTGGGTGCACTGAAGCAGTTGGCTTATGGGCTCAGCCACGAGATCAACAATCCACTGGCCAATATCTCCACGCGCGCACAGCAGTTACAGCGGGGCGAAAAAGACGAATCGCGTGTCGCCGTCCTGCAGCGCATCGTCGAACAGGTGTATCGTGCTCACGAAATGATCGCCGACCTGATGTTTTTCGCCAATCCACCACAGCCGGACTGTCGAACCGCCGATCTGCGCCAGATATTAAGTGAAGTTGCCGAAGGGTTTGCCGAAGAGACGCAGCGGCAAGCGATCCGACTGGAAATCCGGTCCGAACCAGATCCCGTTACCGGAAATCCGCTGCACGCGACCGCTATCGTTGATCGGGTCATGATTTCCGAAGCGGTGCGGGCGCTGGTCCGCAACGCAATCGACGCAATCGGTTGCGAAGGCACGATCGTGGTTTCGATCGTACGAGATGAACAACGATGGCTGATCCATGTGGCCGATAGTGGTCCAGGGTTGACCGATCATGCTCGCAGACACGCCTTTGATCCCTATTTCAGCGGCCGAGAAGCCGGGCGCGGGTTGGGGTTAGGGCTGTGCCGTGCTTATCGCATTGCGAAACTGCATCACGGCGACGTGACGTTGGCAGGCGGTCCGACCGGATGTGTCGTCACGATGGCAATCGCCGATCATTCCGGCGCGTGAACGCTAGTTTGCCACTTTGTCAAAAAACTCTTTGGTGGCCGGGCGGTTAAGATAAACCCTCGCCCAAATCATCAAGGCGATTTTCATGATCGTCCAAACGGCCATGAATGCGATGCCAAAATAAGTCATCACCTGAATCATCTGGCCCATCGCTTCGCCGCCAGGACTGTTGCCACTGTTGGCGATCTTGCCCATGTGTTCTCGCATGATCGGCCCCATTTCCAGTTGCGATAAAAACTGTGTCACTGCTTTTAAGCATTCGACGATGATCGCGACCATCAAGACCCGACGCAGCAGAACTCGGGACCAGCATTTTGATGCGAGGATGCCGATCCCGCCGGTGGCCATCAGGCCACTGACGACCATTCCGGCCAACAGCAATGGCAGCGTGACCCAAAAATACTTTTGAGTCACGGCGTTAATGTCCTTTTGCATTGCTTGCTGCAGATCCTGCCCAGGGCCTGCAGGCTGAACCACGTTGGCAAACATTTCCCCGAGGAACAATCCTGCCACTCCAAAGAACCCTGACAACAACCCGACAATTCCGGCCAGCAGGCTGATCACTGCGATCACCGTCAGTCCCGTCGGCCGCACCGATACGTCGCCATCGACATACGCGCGATGCGGTTGAACCGCATACGGGTCCATGCTCGTTGCGTTTGTGTTGGTCGCTGAGGCAGTTCGTGAAGGATCGTTCGGCGGCCCTGGTTGGTCCGTTGATGGGTTTTCCGGATCGGGGTTCATGATTGAATCCTAGGGCAGCATCAAAAAAGCTTTTTGAATCTCGCGGGGATCATAGCCTTGTTCGCTTAGATCGAACGCGAGCGTGACGGGTCCACTAAGTAGGACGATCAGGCCATAGACCGCAAGTGCCAACGCCGTCGGAAAGCAATAGCACGTCGCGATCGAAAGCATTCCGCAGCAAAGCATGACGATGGCATGGGTTCGTCCGCGATATTTCAACAGTCGGAATCCAGACACGATCGTCAAGCCGGCGATGCAACCGAGAACGAGTGCGACGACGCCCGTTCCGATCGAAAACCATGTTCCCATCTGCGCGGGCATCGGCGTGCCATTGCCTTGGGCCGCCATGTCTCGTCGCATCTCTTCAAAGAACTGAGGCATGAACACGGCGTACAACGCGATTCCCACGGCGACCAGCACCATCAAGACACCTTGGACCATCATCAGCACGCCGACAATGGGAACCTGTCCGACCATCCCTCGCTGCTGATTCGGCGGCAGGCGGATTTCACCTTCGGCGTATCGTGAAGGCGTTGATGCATTGGAACCATACGGATTGTTGACGCCATAAGGATTGCCGGCCCCATCTGAACCGGTCGCGTCCGAACGGGGCCCTTCGGCACCAGAACCTGAGGAAGCACCTGTCCCAGCGGGGTTGGGGGGCGGCGGTTCATCGTTCGGATTCGTGCCGGACTTCGGATTCGTGCCTGACATGGTGCGTTTCGTTCCTTGATGGATATCAAGCCGCCAGATCGTAGCCCCATGGTAGCAATAAATCTTATGGTCGATAATTCGGACGACTTTCCGCCCAAGTTACGAAATTCTGCTGGTATCCCCGATCATGCTCGATTCCGCTCACGAATTGCTTCGAAGGCAATCCGACGGAGAAATGTCCGCATTGGAAATCGCCGAAGCCGCGATCGCCAACATCGAATCGTCACAGCCGGTGCACAATTCATTCACGCACGTCGACCGCGAACTGGCGTTGGCGACGGCCAAAGCGGTTGATCAGAAACGAGCGTCCGGTGCATCACTCGGTCCCTTGGCTGGAATTCCCGTTGCCGTGAAAGATGTCTTGTGCACCAAGGACATGCCGACGACGTGTTCGTCCAAGATGCTGCGTGATTTTCGGCCGCCCTACGATGCCACGGTGGTCGAAAAACTTCGTGCCGCCGATGCCGTGATCGTTGGCAAGACGAACATGGACGAGTTTGCCATGGGCGCCAGCACCGAAACCAGTGCGTTTGGTGTCACCCGTAATCCTTGGAATACCGACTGCACGCCCGGTGGCAGCAGCGGTGGCGCGGCGGCATGTGTCGCCGCGGGCACGGTTCCACTGAGCCTCGGTACCGACACCGGCGGGTCGATCCGCCAACCGGCCGCGTTCTGTGGAATCACGGGGCTGAAGCCGACGTATGGACGTGTCAGCCGATACGGGCTGGTTGCGTTCGCAAGCAGTCTTGACCAAGTCGGACCGATGGCATGGTCGGTGGAAGACTGTGCACTGTTGATGGACACGATCGCCGGTTTTGAACCGCGAGACTCGACCTCATTGGATGTCGATGTGCCACAGTATCAAATGGCGACTCAGTCCAGCGACTTGCGCGGCATCAAAATCGGCGTGTTGCGTGAATCGTCCCAGGCCGATGGGGTGGCGGCATCGATTCGAGATTCCTTGGAATCATCCATCAAAGTCTTTCAGTCGCTCGGGGCCGAAATTGTCGAAGTCGATTTGCCGCACCGAAAGTACTGGGTTCCAACGTATTATGTGATCGCGCCCTGCGAGGCCAGCAGCAACTTGTCACGATTCGACGGTGCTCATTATGGATTCCGATCAACCGGCGGTGATCTGGTTTCGACTTACTGCCAAAGTCGTGGTCAAGGGTTCGGCGACGAAGTCAAACGGCGGATCATGGTCGGGACCTATGCATTGAGCGCCGGTTACGTCGGCCGTTATTACAACCAAGCTCTCAAAGTTCGCCGATTGATCAAGGGCGACTATGACGCTGCGTTTGCCAACGTCGATTTGCTGCTGGGGCCCGTTACTCCGACCACTTCGTTCAAGCTGGGCGAAAAGATTGATGACCCGATTCAAATGTACCTTTGCGACATGTTCACCGTCGGTGCGAACCTGGCCGGCGTTCCCGCCTTGTCGATGCCCGGCGGGCTGGATGAAAACGGTTTGCCCATTGGCATCCAATTGCAAGCTCCCGTTTTGGAAGAGTCGCGCTTAATGTTTGCCGGCGCCGCTTTTCAATCCGTCACCGAGCACCACAAACAACGACCTTCTTCTTGGGCAAGCCACTCATGAGCAGCACGCAACCCACCGCAACGACCATCATCGGACTGGAAGTTCACGTGCAGTTGAGCACGGCGACAAAACTTTTTTGTGGATGCAGCACTCAGTTTGGCGCGCCACCCAATACGCAAGTCTGTCCCGTCTGTCTGGGGCTGCCGGGCGCATTGCCGGTGATCAACGAACACGCGATTGATTTGGCGATCCGAGGCGGATTGGCGATCAATTGCGAGATCCCACCGATGACCAAATGGGATCGTAAGCAGTATTTCTATCCCGACCTGCCCAAGGGATATCAAATCAGCCAATTCGATTTGCCGATTTGCGCCGAAGGTTACGTCGAGATTCAAGATCCGGCCGATCCCGATCAAACTCGCCGCATCGGTGTCACGCGTGCGCACTTGGAAGAAGACGCTGGAAAGAGCATGCATGACGAGACCGCGGGGAAGTCGGAATCTCGCATCGATCTGAACCGCTGCGGTACACCCTTGTTAGAAATCGTCAGTGAACCCGATATGCGGTCCGGCGAAGAAGCCAATGCCTACCTGGTCAAGCTGAAAGAACTGATGACGCACCTCGGTGTCTCGGACTGTGAGATGCAGCAAGGCAGTTTGCGGGTCGATGCGAACGTGAACCTGCACTTGAACGTCGACGGAAAAAAAGTCGCGACGCCGATCGTCGAAGTCAAGAACATGAACAGCTTTCGTGCGGTCGGGCAAGCAATTGAGTTCGAGGTCCAGCGGCAGTACGCCGAAGCAGAAAAAGTCGACTACGTGCAACAAGACTTTTCAAAGTCGACGCGTGGGTGGGACGACGAACGCCAAGTCACCTATCTGCAACGCGAGAAGGAAGAGTCGGCGGATTATCGCTATTTTCCTGACCCTGATTTATTGCCCATTCGCATTCCTCGTGAGCGCGTCGAGGCTGCGCGTGCGTCACTGGGCGAAACCCCCGAGGCCACTCGCGAACGTTTCGTCAATCAATTCGGAATCAAGCCATACGATGCCGACGTGATCGTGAGCCAGGGGCGTGAGATGACGGAGTACTTTGAAACCGTTGCGACCAAGTCCGGTGATGGAAAGCGTACCAGCAGTTGGATTCAGCAAGACGTCATGAGGACCATGAATGATCGGCAGATCGGCGTCGATGCATTCCCGATCGATGCCGACAAGCTTGGCGATCTGTTAAAACGCGTTGCCGACGGCGAACTGGACAACGCACGTGCCAGAGATGTGTTTGCGTACCTGCTTCAGCACGACGTCACGGTCGATCACGCGACCAAGGAACTCGGTATCGAAGCGGTTGATACCGGCGCGATCGAATCGCTTTGCAAAGAATTACTGGCCGAAAACCCACAAGTCGTCGAAGATGTTCGCGGCGGCAAGGTTCAAGCGCTCGGGCCGTTGATCGGTCAATCAAAAAAGAAGAACCCCAATGCGAATCCCAAAGAGGTTCGCGAGACGTTATTGCGTCTGATCGAAACGGCCTGAAAGAAAAGGCTTGAACGAAATCGGCTGAACGAAATCGCCTAAACGAAACTGACTGAACGCGTCTGGCAAGAGCGAGTCATGGTAAGTCCAACACAGAAAACAGACCTGGGCTTTATCGCAATCATGATTTTGGTCGGTGTCGTTGTGGTCTGGCTGCTGTTGACGCCGCTGGTGCCATCGGTCTCACTGGCAACGATGCGGCGATTTCATCTGGGCAGCGAGTCGTTCACGAAATGGGCGATGCAGTTCCCGATTCCGGCAATGTACAACTTTGCCAATCAGTACGAGATGCGTTCGCTGCCACCCGACTTGGTCGATTCAATATTAGATCCAGACAAAGACGGCTACTTGAATCATTTCTCGGCACGTGTGGTTACCTTTGCTGATGGGCGGTATCACAATTTGCGAGAGGGAAAGGATCGTTGGTTTGTGCTGCGATCCGATTATCGCGGGCGAAGTCTAGAAAGCCATTGGCATCTAAAGCGTGTCGGCGAAAAGCATGTCGTTCACCGCCTCGACGCGCAGGAATCGGTGCGATGAGTGAATTGGACGGCATACCTGTTCCACCGCCAATTGATCGACCGCTCGTGGTGCATCGACTGGTTCTGCTTGGGCTTTTTGTATCGCTGATTTGGAAATGGTCGTTCCTGTTCGTGGCCGATCAGGTCTATGCGTCGCTTACGGTTGACGACGATTTTTTTCCCGCGTTTTTTCGTGACCACAATGTTTTGCGGTCTGCGTTTCTTTTGACACTCATCGCGATTTGCGTTAGCTTTTTTTTCACAAAGTATGCGGTGCGATGGATCAGCGGCGTCGTGATGCTGAGTGCGTTGACGATCCTGTGTTTGCATCAATCGAGTTACAATGATGCAACATTCACCACAGCATGGTGGACCAGCCTGTGGTCTCTCTGGTTTGTCAGTTACGTCCATGTGCATGGCCGCGAAGCCGATTTGCGCCGGCCGGCCTTTCTCAGCCGCGTCATCATTTCCATGATTCTGCTTGGCGGAGCGGTAGGGAAATGGACGGGGGAATATTGGTCGGGCGAAGTCCTGTACCAAATTTACTTCGTCGAGAGGGATTTTTGGGTCTTCAATTGGTTGCGGGACCACTTTCCGGCGGAAACGCTGCGAGAGATCGCGATGTGGTATAGCCGAAACGTGATCGTCGTCGAAACGGTTTGCGGTTTTGGGCTATGGCTGTTGCCGCCACGCTGGGCCGCCACCGTCGCGATCGTCGTGCTGACATCGATCGCTGTCTTTTCGAATTGGTTGCTCTTTTCGGTCCTGATGAGCTTGATCGGGCTGGCGTCGGCCGGCTTGTTCGTGCGCGACCGAAATCCGAATGCGAAGCATTCAAACGACTAGCGGGTTTTGCCTGCGAGAACTCAAACGCCTACAGCACACCTTTGGTGCTGGGGACGGCGTCACTGCGGGGATCACTTTCGGCGGCCATGCGAATTGCTCTGGCGGTCGCTTTGAAGACGCATTCGGAAATGTGGTGGCCGTTACGACCATAGTGCAGCAGAACGTGCAGATTGCACTTGGCGTTGGCGGCGAACGATTGCCAAAAATGCTCGACAAGCTCGCTGTCGAACGTACCAATTTTGGCCGCCGCGATCGGGGCATTGTACTCAAACGCATAACGGCCGCCCATGTCCACTGCCGCGGTCACCAAGCATTCGTCCATCGGCAAAGTGAAGTGTCCGTATCGACGAACTCCCGCTCGATCGCCCAGTGCCTGGTCGATGGCTTGACCGAGTGCGATTCCGATGTCTTCGGCGGTATGGTGATCGTCAACATGCAGGTCGCCGACGGCTTTGACGTCCAAATCAATCAATGCATGTTTGGCCAACAGGTCCAGCATGTGGTCCAGGAAACCGATCCCAGATGAACGCGTCCCGTCGCCGCTGCCATCCAGATTGACGGAAAGTTGGATGTCCGTTTCACCGGTTTTGCGTTTAATCGTGGCGGTTCGGTTCATTTCGTGTTTTGTTTTTTGGGGGCTGGGACAAGCCGTGCGTAGTCCCGGCATGAATGACGATACGCCGATTGGGCATGTGCCAGGACTGCGCACGGCTTGTCCCAGCCTACTTTTTTTCCACGGGTTAGGGCAGCAGACGCTGCAGCACCATCATACATGCATCGATTTGTTCGTCCGTGCCCACCGAAATCCGCAGCCCGTCGCCCCAGTCGGGATAATCCATGTAACGAACGAGGATTTGACTCTGTTTCAGGGACTGGTACATCTGCTGGTGCTGGCCGCTGGGGTGAGTGCACCAGACAAAGTTCGCGTGCGAGGGTGTGACGTCGAAGCCAAGTTCGCCGAGCCGGCTTTCCATCCGGCCGCGTGTGGCGTTCATTTTCGAAACGACGTCGGCCAGCCAATCCTGGCAACCCATTGCGGCGGTGGCCGCGGCAATCGACAGGGCGTCGCAGTTATAGCTGTCTTTGATCTTGGCAAGTTCAGCGATCACGTGTGGCTGTGCGACAAGAAAGCCAAAGCGAATGCCCGCCAAGCCGTATGACTTGCTGAGGGTTCGCGTCACCATGATGTTTTCGTTTCGCTCAACGAGCTGCAAACAATTCGTCGCTGCGAAATCGGCATAGGCTTCGTCAACGATCAAAGGGCAGGGCAGTCTCTCGGCGATTTGTTGGACTTCATTCGGCGGGACGATCGTCCCACTGGGACTGTTCGGATTGGGCAGCAAGACCAGGCGCAGGTCCTCGTCGCCTTTGCCAAAAGCGGCGGGCAATTGCCAATCACTGGCAAACGGAACTTGTTCCCACGATGCCCCTTGGATGTCAGCCAGGGTGCGGTACAGGATATAGCTCGGGTACGGCAGCCTTAGTCGCTGTCCCTCGCCGACGAATCCACGAACCAAAATCGTCAGGATTTCATCGCTGCCGTTGCCCGCCAGTACCCAGTCGGGGCCGGGCAGATTCAGCGCGTTTGCCGCAGCGCGTCGAAACGCTGTGGCGACGGGATCGGGATAGCGGTTGATCGGGCCGCTGGCCGCCGCACAGATCGCATCGACCACCGCAGGCGGCGGAGGGTATGGATTTTCATTGGTATTTAGTTTGATGAACTTACCCGGCGGAGGCTGTTCGCCGGGCGTGTAGGGCTTCATCCGCGAAAGGGCCGGGCGAAAGGCAAGTGAATCAGACAAGGGGCAGGGTCAACGGCAAGGGTGGCGGACGTCATCAGGACCAACACGATATTAGTCCGTAATGTCTTGACATGAAAAGCAGGCCAGAACCAAGGCCGTAAAGTGAGGCGGTATAACCGTTACGGGTTCGCGATGATCACAATCTTTTCTCGTTAAATTTTGCACGTCGTTTGTACCCCCCCCGCAAAAATGAGCATAGGGTTTAGGTTAGCGACTCGCATCTGTTTTTGATGTTCCCCCGCTTCACTTTATCTCTTGCGATAAAGGCAAACCGTGCGTGAGCGCGGGACGCAAAGCCATGGGTTCACTTCGCGGTGGATCGCCAGGTTGCCGTGAGGGACACCACTGAAGTGCGACCGCGACTTACTTGTCTTGCCTCTTATGGGAACTGACTGATGATACGTTCAAATTCTGGGGTGCTGCGTGCGCCCACCGCATCCGTCATCGGGGGAATCTTACTCGGTTGGTTCGCGATCAGCTCTGAACGTTGTCACGCGGATAGTCCCGTGATTTGGAAGGTCGAGGAAGACTGGGAACTAGTGATCAACGAGCCCGAAGACAACACAAATTCCCCGCAAGTTACTTTCTTTGTCACGCCATCGTCGCTGTTTGGTAGCACGTACTTCCAATTGCAAATGAACTATCACGCCGACGAGGATTATTCCGCCGGTGGATTTCATGTTGCGGCGGTCCGCGGCGACGAAATCGTCGACGAAACACGCAGCCAGAACCAGTCTTTATTGACTACCGACGGGGACGTGATCCGTTGGACCAGCGTCGCAGCGGTGGTGAACAACAAATTATTGTTCGCCGTTAAAGATGGGCATTGCGAATCCTGGGGCGACTTCGGCGGTCCAGAATACTTGGTGGAAATGCCGGCGCTGGCGACTCAGACCTTTGCCAATTACTCGCACACTCAAAGTTCGGCAGCGACGGACATCGGGTTTGGCGGCAATCGTGTCTCGTCGGTCAAGCTAAAGCGTGTTCGGATGTTCGATTCCGTCGGCGGTGTTGCCACGATCACGATTCCCGACCCGCCTCAGAGCTAAGCTCGGGTCGACGCTCTTGATAGGTCGACGGCACGAATCGCGATTCGGATAGACATCCGTGGCCAAGTGTGTCTGGACCATTCTGTTGATACCGAATCGCAAAGTTTTCCATTGTTCACGCTGAGGTAATCCGTCATGTCATGTGTTAAGTCAACTGCGCTAGATCGCATTGATCAACAGGACACAGCCGACAAGGTTCCGTTTCGCCGACGTCCTCGGCTTGCCGCAGCCGATCGGCGACGCGGCGCGGCCGCCGTTTTCGGATTGATCCTGATGGTCAGCCTGGTCGTTCTGGTCGCGATCACATTAGATTTCAGCTATATCCACGTCGGCGAAACCGAGATGATGCGTACCGCCGACTCAGCCGCGATGGCAGGGTGTTGGGATCTGTTTGAACAAAAGAAGGGGCGATCAGAGGTGTTTCCTCAAGAAACGCTCGTCCACTCCGAAGCGAATCGCTTTTCTCAAATGAACTTGGTCGGTAACGACGCGTTGACCTTAGCAGACGTCGGCGACGTGGAATTGGGAACCTACCGAGCCCACCAGCCGGGCGTATTTGATCAGTCCAATCCACTCGCGTTCAATGCGGTGCGTGTGACCTTGCGTCGTCAGGCCGCGACCAACGGCGAGCTTCCGCTGTTCTTTGGCGGTATCACGGGGCGCGACACTCAGTCGCTGCAAACGGTCGCCACGGCCGCCATGTTGACTGCCATCGAAGGGTTTTACGCTCCCGAGGCTGGTGAAGACAACTTGGAAATCTTGCCGTTCGCACTTGATCTGCCCAGTTGGCTGGACACGATCGCGGGCAACACCGATGACAACTACAACGGGTTGACCAGCAATGTGACCAGCGGGTCTGACGGAGTCTGCGAGACAAACTTGTATCCCAAGGGTACCGGAAGCCCCGGAAATCGAGGAACCGTCGACATCGGGGGCAACAACAACAGCACCAACGATATCGCGCGACAAATCGTGTACGGGATCTCAGCACAAGACATGCAAGATCTCGGCAAGCCGCTCAAGTTTGATGCCAACGGCGAGCTGGAACTCAATGGTGATACTGGGATCAGCGCAGGGGTTAAAGACGAACTTGCATCGATCATCGGCCAGACTCGAATCATACCGATCTATACACAGGTGGCCGGCAACGGAAACAACGCGATGTACACGATCGTTCGGTTTGAGGGTGTCCGTATTCTTGATGTCAAGCTGACCGGCAAAAAAACCGGAAAGCACCTGACGATCCAACCCGCCAACGTCGTCGCTCGCAATGTCCGCATCGACTACACAGGCAATCAATCCAGCAGCCATCTATTTGCCCCCGTCATGCTGGTTGATTGATGACTTGCTAACCAACACCAGAGCCACAAGCGAAGACAAACGTGATTCAACCACCGCGAGAGACTTAGACATGAAATGTTATCAAACAAGACCGAGAAAGCGACGCGGCACCGCGGCAGTCGAGTTCGCGGTCGTCGCACCGATCATGCTGCTGTTTACATTTGGTCTGGTTGAACTCGGTCGTATGATGTTGGTCAAACAAAGCGCGACTCACGCGACGCGCGAAGGGGCACGTATCGCGATTCGTCCCACGGCGACGAACGATGACGTGCTGGACCGAGTCAATGAAGAGTTGGCTCTGTTTGCGATCAACGATGCGGTGGTGGAAACAATCCCGCCGTCGATCGAAGACATGGAACCAGGGCTCGAGGTGAAGGTGCGAATCACGATCGACCCGGCGGCAAACAGCTGGGTGCCAGGGTTCTTTGATTGGGCCATCCCCGACATGGTCGCGGAATCATCGATGCGACGCGAAAGCACGAATTGAGTCTGCGAAGCTTGCGAACTCTATTTGCTAACCCTGCTTGCCAGTCGAATTGCGAATCGTGACGCTGTTGGCGTGTGCCGTTAGACCTTCCTTTTCCGCCAGTCGAATGACGTCCGGTGCGATTTCTTTCAATGCCGATTCGTTGAATTCTGTCACGCTGCCGCTGCGCAGAAAACTATTGCTCGATAATCCGGCCGCCCATGTGCAAGTCCCGCCTGTGGGTAACACATGACTTGGTCCGGCCGCATAGTCGCCTAGTGCCACCGGCGTGTGATGGCCCAGGAACGCCGCACCGCTGTTGCGAATCTTGGCGATTAACTCATGCGGATCGGCTGTCTCGATATTCAGGTGCTCCGGTGCAAACGCGTCCGTCAATTCACAGGCGTGCTGCTGGTCACGCACCAAGATCAACGCGCCAAACGCTTCCAAACTGTCAACGGTCAATTCACTTCGATCGAGTTGGGCGACCTGCGAGACCAGTTCATCGTAAACCGCATCGATCAGCGACTCGGACCAAGTGATCAAGATCGCCGAACCGGGCGAATGTTCCGCTTGGGCTAACAGGTCCGCGGCGACAAAATCTGCGCGGGCGGTCTCATCGGCGATGACAATGACTTCACTCGGTCCCGCAAACGAGTCGATATCAACGGTTCCGTAAACGTGTTTTTTTGCCAACGCGACGAATAGGTTTCCCGGGCCTACGATCTTGTCGACAGGCGGGACCACGTCGCATCCGTACGCAAGTGCCGCAACGGCTTGTGCACCGCCCATGCGATACACTTCCGTCACGCCCAATTCATGACAAGTCGCCAACATATCCGTGTTGTACGCGCCGAACGGCGTCGGAGGTGCGACGACCGCGATTTCGTTCACGCCGGCGACCTGTGCCGGGACGACGGTCATCAGCACGGTTGACGGGTAAGCCGCGGCGCCGCCGGGGACGCAAACGCCGACGCGGTTCAGCGGCAAGTATCGCTGAGTCAGCCGCACGCCCGGCTTCGGCTCGATCGTGACATCGCGATGCAAAATCGCGCGCTGGAATTCTGCCACATTGTCGCGAATGCGGCGGATCGAGGTCAGCAGTTCGGGTTCGACGGCGGCATGGGCGGCCGCCAAATCTTCCGCCGGTACGCGCAACTGTTCCGCCGACAAATTTGCTTTGTCCAGGGCGTTGTTGTATCGCAGCAGTGCCGGCGTGCCTTCGGCGCAGACGTCGCTGCAAATCGTGTGGACCACTTCGATGGGTGTCAGTGGCTTGCCAAAGACTTCTTCGGTCAGGGCGCGGCCACGCGGGCTGACCACGTCGCCTTGGGGGCTGAGTTTGGCACGCAACTGGTCTAAGATCTCAGCCGAACCGGTGCGAGCATCGACGCGTCGAATGTTCAAGGGCTTTGTTTCAGACGTCATCTTGGTCGGGTGTAATGGAGTCTCGATTGGCGAAATCATTCCGTTACGACACATCATTTTGGCAATGTCCGCAGCACATCATAGGCAGCTACAATCGGGTTGTTTAGCCGTCCAGTTTCCAAGGCCGCACGAAAATGATTGATCTCCGCAGCGATACCGTCACCCGGCCGACGGACGCGATGCGTCGCGCGATGGCCGATGCAGAAGTCGGCGACGCCTGCTTCGATACCGACCCAACCGTCGAACGGCTGGAACGAATAACGGCAGAAATCCTGGGCAAAGAAGCGGCGGTCTTTGTTCCCAGCGGCACAATGGCAAACCAAATCGCTCTGCGGGTCCATTGCCGTCACGGTGAAGCGTTCATTTGCGAGCAAGATTGCCACATTTACCAGTACGAGCAAGGCGGATTCGCTGCGCTTTCGGGACTGATCGCACAGACGGTACCGGGGCAGGGCGGTGCGATGCAGGTCGAGCAGATGGCCGGCATCATTCACCCAAATAGCGACCACAGTGTGCGAACCCGATTGCTGTGCATCGAAAATACACACAATCGTTGGGGTGGCCGCGTGCAACCCAGCGACGACGTCCGCCGACTATGCAATTGGGCTCGGTCGGTCGGGCTGAGCCGGCACCTGGACGGTGCGAGGTTGTGGAATGCGGCCGTTGCAACGGGTGTCAGCGAAGCAGAACTCGCGGAGCCGTTTGAGAGTGTCAACGTCTGCTTTAGCAAGGGGCTCGGCGCTCCGGTCGGTTCGATGCTGGTCGGTTCAGCAGACTTCATTCACGAAGCTCGCCGCGGGCGAAAATTGTTTGGCGGTGGCATGCGCCAAGCCGGAATCGTCGCCGCCGGTGCACTTCACGCACTTGAGCATCATCGGCCGCGATTGGTGACCGATCACGAACACGCTCAACAGCTGGGCCAAACCATTGGTCAGCATTCGCATCTGAGCATTCGCGGCGACCGAATCGATACGAACATGGTGGTCTTTGAAATGGAACCTGGCAGCGGGAGCGCGGAGCAATTTGTGTCGCAACTGCGAGACCGCGGTGTGGATTGCTTTGACATCGACACGCACGCGGTTCGTCTTGTCACTCACCTGGACATCTCGGACCAGCAGATCAAGCAAGCGTGCGAAGCGATCAATCGTGTCGCAGAATCCGTCGCGACAATTGGATGATCAAAGAAAAGCTTCGGCATGCCCCCATTGCTGCTGCCGCGATCGTCATGTTTTTGATGGCGATCGCACTGCGAGTTCCGTCGTGCTCGGAAAGCTTGTGGGTCGATGAGCTGCATTCGGCGTGGACCGTGTGGGGCGAATGGAAAGACGTGTTTCCTCGCGCGCAGATCGGCAATCAAACACCTTTCTATTTCGCCGGACTTTGGTGGTGGAAAAACGCGATCGGCGAGAGCGAACTTGCACTGCGGATGACCAGTGTTCTGGCGACCGCTTTGGCCGCTTCGATCATGACAGTCGGGATTGCGCGTTGGTCAAACAGTCTGATCGCCGGCGTCGCCGCGGGGATGGTTTTAGCCGCGGAAAGTAACGCCATCTTTTTCGGCACCGAATTAAGGCCCTATGCGTTTGTGATTTTGGCATCCACGGTGGTGGTGCTTTGTTTTATTCAACTGATGTCGCATCGATCGGCCGATGATTCAGGCCGCTCGTGGATCGGGTTGGTGTTCTTGACGATGTTCGCTGCGCTTTGTCAGCCGACTTCGCTCGGGGTCTTGGGATGGTTTTTTGTCTTGCTTGCGGTCTATCAGGTCGCCATCGGACGCATCCGGCCAAGAATCAGCATCACTAACGTTTTGCTGGCCACCGCAATTCTGGCGGTCGGTTGGACGTTGTGGCAGAACACTTTGGCGGCTTCGTGGCGCTTGCGGTCCAACTGGGCTTCGTTCGCAACAGCACCCGCGGGGATCGAGGCTACGAATCTTTGGAACTGGGGATGGCTGTGGCTGGCACCAATGCTGTTGGTCTTTGCCCCCGTGGGACGTTGGTTAACGGGCGACTATTCGCGCCGACAAAAAATCGCGATCGCGTTGGTCGGCGCCGCGTGTCTGCTTTCGGCGATCGCGTATTGGTTGGCGTCACGCCTGGACTGGGTCCACCTTTGGCACCGACGATATGCGGTGGCCCTGTTGCCGATGTTTGCGGCGTTGGTGGGGGCTGCGGTGGGGCGATTTGAAACTTCGAACTTCAGATTCCCAGTCGCTCGATTTGTGGTGGCAGCGACGTTGATCGTCGGGCTGACCTATTCGCAGGGAGTCATGCAGACGGCGGCCAGTGATCCGTCCCGGCTCGCCGTTCGTGGCGAAGATTGGCGTGGCGCGATCCGCTGGATCAATCAACACACGACATCAAGTGATCGGTTGTTTCTGGACAGCGGGTTGATCGAACAGAGGCGTTGGGTTCCTCATATGTATCCTCCGAATTGGCAGCCCGCGAGTTTTCACGAACAGTATTTTTCGCTGCCCGTCTCCGGTCCATACCAGACACGATTGTGTCATCCGATCGGTAGGACGTCGAATTCGCTGAAGTCGCATATCTACAATGACGCTCGATTTCGGTCTCAATGGTTGATCAACGTTCAAGCCTTGCCAGCGCAGCAGCGACGATTTGTTTTTCTGTCTCGCCGGCCTGCCGATCAACAGGATTTGGCATCGATCAAAGCGATGGACCGAAAATACATCGATCCCGACGCGGTCGAAGTACACGGATTCGGCGGAGTCTCGGTGATGGTGATTCCGCTGGCGGTTGACGAACGATGACATGACCGTGCTGCGTCACCGTGATGAGCCTGCACTTTACCCAGGCTGTACCCGCAGTGTCGGTTGTCTTCCGCCGTGGACAGCGGTCTATGATGAATGTGTCGCCTGTTTCATTCGTTCATGTTTGCTTCGCCATGCGCCCTTTTGTTGTAATTCTGATTGTCGCCCAGTTTGCGTTGCCCGCACAATCGGAGCCGTCGGACAAGGGTGATCCGGATCGCGGTTACCGACTGCTTACCGAAGTGTCCTTTCTGCCGCCGGATTTTTCCCAGCGCGTCTTTGATGAGGTCTGGCGCAGTTGGCCGAAACCGCTGCGTGAGGAGGCAGAGAAGGCGTCTCCGGCGCAGCGTCGGCGGATGGCATTCGATCGCTATGGGCTGACGACTCGACCCGGCGATCAATCGGGCAAGCCACTGCAGTACGTTATCGGTGAAGACGGCACATGGACGATGAACTGTTTCTCGTGTCATGGTGGCAGCGTTTACGGCACGCCTTATCCCGGAGCCCCGAACAATCGGTTCGCATTGCAAACGATGACGGAGGAATTGCGGCGAACCAAATTCCGGATCGGTGAGCCGCTGACCCGAATGGATCTCGGGTCGGTCGTGATACCACTGGGGACGACGCACGGGACAACCAATGCGGTTGTCTTTGGTCAAGGGTTGATGCAGGCTCGTGACGAGCAATTGAATCTGGTCGATCACGTTCCCACAACGTTTGTGCATCACGACATGGATGCGCCGCCTTGGTGGCATTTTCATCAACGGCCCTACTTGTACATCGACGGGTTCGCTCAGAAAGGTCACCGTGCCTTGATGCAATTCATGCTGGTGCCAGAGAACGGACCCGATTTCTTTCGTCAGCGAGAAGAGGACTTCCGTGATGTCTATGCGTATTTGGATTCGTTGCGGCCGCCGCAGTACGATGGGCCGATCGACGCGGACTTAGCAGAGCAGGGCAGGGTGGTGTTCACCGACCACTGTGCGCGGTGCCATGGGACTTATGGGACGCATCCGACCTATC
This sequence comes from uncultured Pirellulaceae bacterium, assembly GCA_963975425.1. Taxonomy (GTDB): domain Bacteria; phylum Planctomycetota; class Planctomycetia; order Pirellulales; family Pirellulaceae; genus CAXBGS01. Next base: position 33,151 of record CAXBGS010000011.1, on the reverse strand, counting down.
CGAACCGTCGTGTGCCACTGGATGAGATTGGCACCGATCCGGTGCGATTGCAATCGCTGCAAGTCGCCGGCCGTGAAAAGTATGCTCGCAGCTGGTTCGCGCATGCCGGCGAACCGGACCAACACGCAACGATTGTCGATCCCGACGGCTACGTCGCGCCACCGCTGAGCGGAGTGTGGGCAAGCCCGCCGTACTTCCACAACGGCAGCGTTCCAACGTTGTGGCATGTGTTGCACCCGGACCAGCGACCAGCGGTATGGCGACGAGTCGGCGAGGCAATCGACCGTGAACGTGTCGGATTTCGCATCCAGGTGGCTGCGAAAGTGGATCTGGCTGAACCTGATGTCGCCGTTCGCCGCAGTTACTTTGATACCAAACGTTTTGGTAAGAGTAACGCGGGGCACGACTATCCATCGGAATTGAGCGAAGTCGAGAAAACGGCGGTGCTTGAGTACCTGAAAACGCTGTAGTGGTCGTGGAACGGCTTTAACGGTCCATGTCGTGAACCCATACTTTCTCTGACACCTACTCGACTTGGCGACCCACGCGTATAAAAGACCGGTCAAATCAAGTTAACACAGGGGAGATTTTCGCGTTTTCGCGTCAAGATCCGTCGGAGTACAAAGCATGAGCAAAACACAACTTCTGGCTGCACGAGCTGGCGAAATCACCCCCGAGATGGAGTTTTGTGCTCAGCGCGAGAACCTGCCAGTCGAGACAATTCGCGACGAGGTTGCCGCCGGACGCATGGTGATTCCCGCCAACAAGGTCCACGCCGCGGGTGCACTGGAACCGATGTGCATTGGTATCGCCGCAAAATGCAAAATCAACGCCAATATCGGCAACAGTGCGGTCACCAGTAACGTCGACGAAGAGCTTGAGAAATTGCACACGGCGGTTCATCACGGCAGCGATACCGTGATGGATTTGTCGACCGGCAAAGACATCGACAACATCCGCAAAAAGATCATCGAGAAAAGCCCCGTCCCGATCGGTACCGTGCCGATCTATCAGATGCTGGAAGAGCTGGGCGGCAATATCGAAGACATGAACGCGCAGCACTTCTTGGACATGGTCGAACACCAAGCCAAGCAGGGCGTCGACTACATGACAATCCATTGTGGCGTCAAGCTTGAGCACTTGCACCTGAGTATCAACCGTGTCACCGGAATCGTCAGTCGCGGTGGTTCGCTGATCGCAAAATGGATGATGGCTCACAATAAACAAAATCCGTTGTATGACGCGTTTGATGATCTTTGCGACATCATGCGAGAGTACGACGTCACTTGGTCGCTGGGCGACGGGTTGCGACCAGGCAGCATTGCCGATGCATCGGACGACGCCCAGTTCGCCGAACTGGAAGTGCTCGGCGAGCTGACCAAGCGTGGCAAGGCGAACGGAACGCAGGTCATGGTTGAGGGGCCGGGACACATCCCGATGCACCAAATCCAGATGAATATCGAAAAGCAGATCGAACTTTGCGAAGGCGCGCCGTTTTACGTCTTAGGTCCTCTCGTGACTGATATCGCGCCCGGTTACGACCACATCACCAGTGCGATCGGTGCGGCGATGGCCGGTTGGCACGGCGCTGCGATGCTGTGTTACGTGACGCCCAAAGAACACCTGGGACTTCCCAATGAAGAGGACGTCAAGCAAGGTGTGATCGCGTACAAGATTTCAGCACATGCCGCGGACGTAGCTCGCGGACGCAAAGGCGCCCAAGATCGCGACGACGCGCTGTCCAAAGCTAGATTCGAGTTCGATTGGAACGAGCAGTTCCGGTTATCGCTCGATCCCGAAACGGCTCAGCGCTATCACGACGAAACGCTGCCGCAAGACACTTTCAAGAGTGCCCACTTTTGCAGTATGTGCGGGCCCAAGTACTGTTCGATGAAAATCACCGAAGACATCCGCCAAATGGCAAAAGACAAAAAGCTTGTCGGATTGCCAACGGCCGAGTGAATGGCACCACCACTGGAATCCGTTCACCGGCATCAGTTGACCGGAATCTGACCACCTGAATCTGACCGCGAGTGTCGCACCCTTAGTGGGGCAGTCGCTTGGTTGCCGGAGACCTTCGGTGTGTTCTAGACCGCTCGTGGTCGGCATTCACGCCGGTTCGGGCTTTGGTCCGATCAAGAGCCCTGTCCCACGCAGTCGCCACAGGAAGAATGCGGCGCCGGCCGCCATCAAGATTGCGCTGACGTAGAAAATGTTTTGTGGTTCATTGCCGAACGCGGGGCGGATCAAGATGTACAGCAGTGCGGCGATTGTCATGAAAGCGAACGATACTGCGTTGGCCGTTCCGAGGAACCGACCGCGCTCGTCGTCGGGTGACAGCTTCTGCAGCAAAGCCTGCAGCGGGATAATATAAAAGCCCGCGAAGAATCCAGCGCCAAAGATAAAGAACGCCACATTGCTGAGCGCGATCCTGACCATGGGGCCAAAATTCGGCACCCAGGGCGGTACGGCGGCCAGTAACGTAAAGAACAGGATTAGCCCGGCCGCGCCGATCGGAATCAGTCGAGGTTCGATACGGTGCCCGGAAATTAATCCGGCGACTGCGCATCCGATTCCAACCGCGATCCCCAACACGCCCATCAAGACGCTCGCTTCGGCGTTTGTGATGCCCAGCACGATCGTGTATTCAGGAACGATAAACAGCGCGATCCCGGCTAGCAGATAAAAGTAACCCCACGCCAGCATCACCATCAGCAATTGAGACTTTGACATCTCGCGCACCGCGCCGATGTAAGTCGTCAGCGGGTTGTAGTCGAATTTCAGGTTGCGGTCGCCCGCTGGCAGCGGCGACAAAAACATCGCGGCACTGAGTCCCGCAATGGCGACAACGATCAGGACCGTTCCGGGCAACCAGACCAAGCCCGGCTGGCCGTCGCCGAGTTGTGGGAAGTAGGCATCACTGATAAATCCCGACGCGATCGTGCCAAAGATGACGGCCAAGTTGGTCATCATGTTAATCGTTCCATTTGCGCGACTCAGATCCGAATCGTCGACCAGTTCGGGAATCATGCCGTACTTGGCCGGCCCGAAAAACGAACTTTGGCAAGTCAGCGCCAACAAAGCCGACATTGTGATCATCAGATTGCCGGTGACGAAACCGATACAGGCGACGACGGCGATCGGGATTTCGATGATTTTGACCCAAATCGTGACCGTCCGTTTCGAATAACGATCGGCGACTTGGCCCGCAAAACCTGATAACAGAATGAACGGAATCGTGAAGCAGATGCCGATGATGCCTTGGCCGCCTTCGCCCAGGCTGCCGGCCCATACGCCGCTGATCACCATGAACGTCAAAACCCCTTTGAGGATGTTGTCATTCATGGCTCCAAAGAACTGTGACGCCACCAAGCTCAGAAAGCCGCGTTTGAGTAAATTGCTTTTCACGGAATCCGTTTCATATTGGCGTGTCGGCTAATCAGGTCGAGGCACAGCCCGTCGAATGAACCAGAGCCCAGTGGCAGAGAGCCCGTCGGCCGAGAGATCTTACGTGGGGTGAGCCAAAATCTTAGCAGAGTGTATGTTGCTTTGATGCATCTTCTGCTTCCATTGCTGGCCAGCCTGCTATTCGTGTGCGGGTTGATCCTGGTCAAACGAACGAATGCTGCGGGCGCCGGGCCGGTGACGACGTTGTTTCTGACAAACATCTTCTCGGCAATCGCATTTTCGTTTTTGTGGGTGATGGGTGGTCCGGGTCAGCCGTGGCAAATGCTTTGGCAGCCGCTGGTGATTGCGCTATTGTTCATGTGCGGGTTGGTCTTTACTTATGCCGCAATCCAGCTTGGTGATGTATCCATAGCAACCCCCGTGTTTGGTGTCAAAGTTGTCTTAGTCGCGTTATTACTGACGCTGGTCGGTCGGCAACAGTTGCCAGTCGGCGTTTGGTATGCGGCGGGACTCGCAACCGTTGGGATCGCGCTGATCCAGTGGACGGGCCGAGGGCATCCTCATCGCGTGGTATTCACGGTGTTATTGGCGCTCTCAGCCGCATCTTGCTTTGCCACATTCGACGTGCTGGTTCAGCGCTGGGCACCGCAATGGGGTGCCGGTCGCTTTTTACCGATTGTCTATTGGATCGTAGGTGTGCTGTCGTTGCCGATGATCCGGTGGGTCGATTGGGCGAAACTGTCGGATCCGAAATTGCGATGGTATTTCATTTTCGGTTCGCTGTTGGTCGCGCTGCAGGCGTTGTGCATTGTCGTTGCGGTGGGCGTTTTTGGCGATGCGGCCCGCGTGAACGTTGTGTATGCACTGCGTGGATTATGGGGCGTCGGATTGGCATGGGCGGTCGCCAGAATTTGGGGCGGAGCCGAGCGAGAGTTGGGCAGCCGGGTGATGTTAACGCGGGCCGCGGGGGCGGCGGTGTTAACGGCAGCGGTGGTGCTGGCGATTCTGTCTGGAAAGTAACCGCAATGCGCGCTGGCCAGCAAATCGACGTCAACCCTCAAGAAGTCTTTCTTCAAGACCGATACTTTTGGATCGCTTCGGGTAGCGGGTATTCGGTCACATCACGGTCGCCTTCGGTCGCCGCGATTTCCAACAGTCGCTCATATCCACGGGTGACCAGCCGAGTCCTCTCTGCGTTGTAAGCGGCGTCTAGCTGGCTTTGGCCAAAGTCGCCGTCGACCACAACGGTGGCAAATGAGTCGTGCTGGATAAACTGAGCGAGCACGGGGTTGCACCGGATATGGCGTTCTGGTGATGTGTGCAGGACCTCCGGGTCAAGTTCGCCGATGACATAGCGAAGATACAAGTCGCTGTCGACGATGCTGGATACATCATCGCCGCAAACTTCGCACAGATAGCCTTCGTCGCACTTTGCCATCGTCATCACTGGATGTAGTCGTTGATCGTGCCACGATCATCACGTTAAGGTTCGCGGCGCTAGCGACGGCCCAATTGCATTTTGCGGACGGAGCCGCGACCGCGTTTAAGCAATGCCCAAAACGTCAAACATGTTGTACATCGCGGGCGGTTTGTCTTGGATCCATTTTGCCGCAGCGAGTGCACCGGATGCATAGCAATCACGGTTGCTGGCGGCGACGTTCAATTCGATGCGTTCGCCCATCATGCCAAAGACAATGGTGTGTTCGCCCGGATTGTCCCCGACGCGAATCGCGTGGTAGCCGATTTCGTTGCGACTCCGTTGTCCGGTCGCACCTTCACGTCCGTGCACATGGCGTGTTTCTCCGTCCAGTTTTTCCGCAATCAGCTCGCCAAATTTGAGTGCCGTTCCACTGGGCGCGTCGGCTTTGAACCGGTGATGTCGTTCCAAGATCTCAATATCAATTCCACCGGCCACATCTTTCAGTGTTTCGGTGATCTGTTGAGTCAGTTTCATCGTCAGGTTCACGGCCATCGACATGCTGGGTGCCCAAACGATCGGGATGGATTTGGCCGCTTCACCGAGTGCCGCTTTTTGAGCCTCGCTCAGTCCCGTGGTGGCAATCACCGCAGGTATTTTGGCGGCGACACAGTTTGCTACGCAAGCATCGACCGCTTCGGGCAGCGAGAAATCGATCACGACATTGGCAAAGTTCGGCCACTGGGGCGAAATCGGAACGTTGATCGCGGCGAATCCGGCAACGGTACCCGCGTCTTGGCCTTGGTGTGCGTTGTCGACATGGTCGATCGCCGAGACGATTTCGAAATCGGGATCTTCGGCGGCCAACGCGATGACGCGGCGTCCCATACGTCCTGCGGCGCCGTGGACGGCAAGTTGAATCGTAGTGCTCATAGACGCAATGTAGCGGGACAGTGTCGATCGCGACAACCAACCCGGCGGTGGTTCCTGTTCCGCTAACGGCATCACGGCGGACCGGCGCCCCACTGGTGCTTGCTGCACCAATCGCGACTTCCTACTGCACCAAACTTGCTACTGCACCAATCGCATGTTGAATGGGTAGCGATAGTCGGTGCCATCTCGCACGGCCAAAGCGGCGATGATGCCAAAGACAAGCTGCAAGACCATCGGTACAAACATGATCGGGAAAGCGACAAAACAGCTGATTGCCGTGATGACCAAACAAACGATCGCGATCAGGAAAAGTGTGATCTGAAAATTCAAGGCTTCTTTGGCCTGCTCGGCGACATACGCGGAAGTGTCTTTTTTCAACAGATAAATAATCAGCGGTCCGACAAACCCAATCAGTCCACCGGCCACGATGCCGACACAACCCGAGAGGTGAGCGATCAAGGCCAAGTTGCGATCGTCTTGGCTGGGCGGGTCCGACGGCGAAACGTAAGTTTCCGAGGGTGAATCGAAGGGATTCGATGACATGGCGTAACCTCTACGTTAGAACCGGGACAGGAAGCTATTGAATTGGGCTCGGAATCGTATTGGCCCGGGCGCGACCAACACGCGAAAGGAGCAGCTTTGCGGCTTTTTCGCATCTAAGGACAAGGAAAGCGAGACGAATTGCCGCCAGAATCCGCCTGGGCAAGTTCCGCGAAGGATTCTAACGTGTGGCTCATGGGCTTGATCCGTCTTCGCCGGATCGTCCGGGACGGTGCGGAACCAGTGAATCGCAGCAGCGGTGAAAGGCTTTGGTAAATGGACGGGCAAACGCACACGGTCGACGAACATGTCTCCGTGGCACAAGGATCGACGGATAAACCATCAGCGAACGCGTGTTGTGGCGTTCCGATCAGTCGCTGGGGCGCGTACGTTGCGTTGGCGGTCATCGGCGGCGGACTTGACCTGTGGACAAAGGAAGCCATTTTCCGTTGGCGTGGACTGCCGGGACAAAAAGATGTTTGGTGGGTCATCGATGGCTATTTCGGAATCGAAACGGCGGTCAATATCGGTGCTGTGTTCGGCGTCGGGGCGGGCAAGGGCGGTTTGTTTGCGGCGCTTTCGATCGTTGCAGCCATCGGAATATGGGTGTGGCTGTTCTGGTTTGGCGCCGCCCGTTCTTGGTGGCTGACCGTGGCGATGGGGATGATCACCGGAGGAATCATCGGTAACCTGTACGACCGACTGGGCATGTGGTGGCAAGACGGTTATCCGCCAGAGTGGAAAAGCGGCGTGCGCGACTGGATTTTGTGGCAAGCCAGCGACCAATGGAAATGGCCGAATTTTAATATTGCCGATTCGCTGTTGGTCGTCGGCGCAGGCATGTTGCTGTGGCAGTCGTTTTTTATGCCAGTCGACGAACCAGCGGAAGAAGTGTGAAACGCTGGGCCTGAGCCGCAGCCATCGACGAGCAACGACGACAAGCAGAGTCCAAATTGATGAACCAATTCGCTAATCAGCCTCCTGCAGCATGGAGCGAACCGCACGGTGATCAGCACAGCGAACCGCCCATTGATCAGCACGGCGGCCGACTTAGCGCGATGATCCGTGTCGCCTACGAAGCCGGCCAGCACACGCTGAAGTACTTTCGCAATCACGATCTCGTGGTCGACGCCAAGAGTGACGATTCGCCAGTGACCATTGCGGATCGCCAAGCCGAGCAGCTTGTCCGCAAACGGATCAGTGAGCTGTTTCCCGATGACACGGTTCAAGGCGAAGAGTTCGACGAGCAGACCGGCACGAGTGCATATCGGTGGATTGTCGACCCAATTGATGGAACCAAGTCGTTCGTCTGTGGCGTGCCGCTGTATTCGACGCTGCTCGCGTTGGAATGTGATGGCGATCCGCTCGGTGGCGTGATTTATATCCCTGCTGGCGCCGAAATGATCGTCGCTGCGACGGGGCAGGGCAGTTGGTATCGATCGGCCGATGATGGCCCGTGGCAGCGAGCACATGTCTCGGCCAAATCAGACATTGCCGAGGCCGTGTTTGTCACCAGCCAGGTCGATTCTTTTGATGGCCGCGGTGCCGAATCGGCTTACAAGCGGATCGAAAAGGATGCTTGGTTGGCCCGGTCTTGGGGCGACGGCTACGGTTACCTGATGGTTGCGACCGGGCGAGCCGACATCATGATCGATCCCGAATGCAACGCTTGGGACGTCGCCGCCATCTTGCCGATCATCACCGAAGCCGGCGGCAAATTCACCGACTGGACCGGGGCAGCGACCACGCGTGGCGGCGACGGCGTTGGTACCAATGGCCGGCTGCACGACGCCGTGCTTCAGCGGCTAGCGAGCGATGCTTGATTCGGGGCGGACTGCAAGCTGAAGCCTGGAACTTGATCGAAACCGTGTTTTGGCGTTCAAATCGCTCGCGTCATGCATTTACAAAACGCCACGTTTTCGCGTAAACTGCCGGGCTGCGCTCGATAAAGAGTTCGCCTGGGCCCCCGCCATGCTGGTGGCCGGTCCCCATTTGTCCACTCATTTTCGCTGTTTTCGTGTTTGAATCGCTTTCAGATGGCCTGCAAGGTGCGTTCAAAAGCTTGTCCGGTAAGGGCAAGCTGACCGAGAGCAATATGCGCGAAGGCCTGGACCTGGTGCAGAAATCGCTGCTGGAAGCTGACGTCAGCTACCCGGTGATTCAGGACTTCATGAAGCAAGTCTCTGAGCGTGCCCTGGGCAAACGCGTTCTGCTCAGCCTGCGTCCGCACGAGGAATTGGTCAACATCGTCCACAGCGAGTTGATCTCGATCCTGGGGCCGGTCGATTCTTCGCTGCATCTAAAGCAGGATGGTCCGACCATCATCATGCTGTGTGGTCTGCAGGGCAGCGGCAAAACGACGACTTGCGGCAAGCTGTCTCAGCTGCTGAAAGAAGAAAACATCAAGCCGATGTTGGTCGCGGCCGACTTGCAGCGGCCCGCCGCAATCGAACAGCTGCACGTCATCGGCAAACAGCTTGATGTTCCGGTGTACAGCGAGCCGGACAACAAGAATCCGGTCAAGGTTTGCCAAAACGGTGTTGCCAAGGCAAAAGCCGAAGGCGCGCGAGTGGTCATCCTGGACACCGCCGGTCGACTGGCCATCGACGAAGAGTTGATGGCCGAACTGCAAAAGATCGACAAGAAAGTCGGTCCCGATCAAGTCTATCTGGTTGTCGACGGCATGACCGGACAAGACGCCGTCAACAGTGCAGGGGCGTTCAACGAGGCGCTGGAACTGAACGGTGTCATCATGACCAAATTGGATGGTGACGCCCGCGGCGGGGCGTTGCTGTCGGTCAAGCATGTGACCGGTGTTCCGATCAAATACATCGGTACCGGCGAACATTTTGATGCACTGGAACCGTTTCGCCCCGAAGGAATGGCCGGACGCATCCTGCAGATGGGCGACATGGTCGCCGCGGCCCGCGAAGCCCACAAAATCGTCGACGAAAAAGAACGTGAAGAGATGGAAGCCAAAATGGCTGCCGGTGACTTCACGCTCGACGATTTTAAAAACATGATGGAAAAAGTCAGCAAGCCGGGCCTGATGGGGAAAATGATGGGCCTGATGCCCGGCATGGGCCAGTTCAAAGAAATGCTGGACAGCGAAGAAGCCGCTGGCGGAATCCGGCAAACCATCGGTGCGATCAACAGCATGACGATGGAAGAACGTCGGAATCCGAAAATCATCGACGCCCATCGCCGCACTCGGATTGCCAGCGGGGCCGGCGTGCAGTCACCCGTGATCACGCAATTGATCAAGCAGTTTGAAGTGATGAAGCCGCTGATGCAGAGCATGGCCGGACAGGGTGCCGGCGACCGAATGAAGATGATGCGGCAATTGCAAGCCAGCGGTGCCATGAATGACCCGAGCATGTCGGGGCTGAAAGTCAAGAAAGGCACGGGAAAGCGATTGAGCCCGGCCGAGCGAGCCAAACAAAAGAAACAGCGTGAAAAGATGCTGCGTCAAGCACGACGCAAAAAGTAAACGAGGGTTTTTGAGTTTTTGATCGGAAACTTAATAATCCAGATTTCTCTCACATGTGTGAGAGAGAGCAAATATTTTGATGACCACACAGATGCCGGAACGTACCGGCACCGACCCGGCAGCGAAGGATGTTTCTTCGCTCCCAGGAAGTCTGACTAGAAGTAAAACCCTTTGAAAAGAGTTTTGGAGCAGAGTTTAAATGGCAGTTCGTTTAAGAATGAAAAAAATGGGACGGACCCACCGTCCGTACTTTCGCGTTTGTGCGATGGATCAACGCAGTCCTCGGAACGGCCGCGTGATCGAAGAACTCGGAACGTACGATCCGATGTGCCCCGAAACCGATGCAAGGGTTTCACTGAAGTCAGATCGCGTGGATTACTGGTTAGGTGTCGGCGCTCAGCCGAGCCAAAGCGTGGCCACATTTATCAAAAAGTACGGCACTCAAGGCACGCACTTGGAAGCGCAAAAAGAGGCGCTCGAGCGGCTTGCCAAACGCAAGCAGTACACGCCGGCCCCACCTGAGCCGGCCAAGCCTGTGCAAAAGAAAGAAGAGCCGAAAGCCGAAGAGGCTGCCGCTGAGGCACCTGCCGAAGAAGCTGCTGCGGAAGAACCCGCCGCCGAGGAAGCCGCCAGCGAGTGAGGTTGGCCGATCGACCGAGATTAACGCTCGGAAAAGTTCGCCGGAAATAAGTCATGCGGTTCGATATCGTCACTCTGTTTCCTGCGATCTTTGATGGTTACCTGACGCAAGGTCTGCTCGACAAAGCGATCAAGCGTGATCTGGTCCAGATTCACAGGCACGACCTGCGAAACTGGGCACCTGATACGCCGCATCGTCCGGTCGATGACAAACCTTTCGGCGGTGGCCCGGGAATGTTGATTCAGGTCCAGCCGACAGTGAACTGTGTCCGAGCGGTTGAGCAAATGGCAGACGCGCCGTCCCGGCGAATTCTGCTGACGCCACAAGGCAAGCGATTCGACCAACGGATGGCCGAGGATTTGGCGCACAATGATCGCGTTTTGATGTTGTGCGGCCGATACGAAGGGTTTGACCAACGGGTCATCGATATTTTGGAACCAGAAGAAGTCAGTATTGGCGATTTTGTCTTAAACGGAGGCGAAGTTGCAGCAATGGTGATCGTCGACGCGGTCGTCCGGCTCTTGCCCGGCGTGCTGGGCGACGAGAACAGCAGCTTGGAGGATTCATTCAGTCGCGGAAATCGATTGCTTGAGTTTCCACAGTACACACGCCCGAGAGAGTTCGAGGGTCACACCGTTCCAGACGTTCTGCTCGGTGGGGACCACGGGGCGATCGCACGATGGCGAGAAGATCAAATCCAACAACGAACAAAACAACGTCGCAGCGACCTGCTGTGATTGAAAACAACTAAATCTGAAAACTGTAAGAGTGAGACAGAAAAATGAGTCAACAAATCATGGAATTGGTCGAAAAGACCAACCTTAAAGACGACGCGCCCGAGTTTGAAATCGGTGATACCGTCGACGTGCACTTGAAGATCCTCGAAGGCGCGAAAGAGCGTATTCAGGTTTTTACCGGTGTTGTCATCGGCCGCAGCGGCTCGGGACCGACCGAAATGTTTGCCGTTCGTCGAATCGTTGGTGGCGAAGGTGTGGAACGTAAGTTCCTGGTCCATAGCCCACGCATCGACAAGGTCGTTGTCAAACGCAGCGGTGTGGTTCGCCGAGCGAAACTCTACTTCCTGCGAGATCGTGTCGGTAAGGCCGTTCGCCTGAAAGAGCGTCGTCGCTCATAGGCACTTAGAAACGCTTAGACGCGTTGCAAACTGAAACTTGAGAAGTCTGAGATCTGAAGTTCAAGATCTCAGGCTTCATTCGATGAGGCAGCGTTTCGCTCTGCCGACGCGGGGTGTTTCCGTGAAAACTTTCATCGATCGTTTCCGCCAGTCGTACCTCGGCTGGCGGTACGGTGCGATCGATCCACGGTTGTCCGTTGGCAAACGCGGCGAGCAAGCGGCGGCGAGATGGTTGCGGCGCAAAGGTCTGGTTGTCGTCGCTGAAAGCGAATCAGATCGCGCCGGTGAAATAGATTTGATCGCGGTCGACCGTAAGCGTAAGACGATCATCTTTGTCGAAGTCAAAACGCATTCGACCACCAAGCCCGGACATCCCGCCGAGCGCGTCGATCAAGCGAAGCAGGGCAGGGTAACCAGAGCGGCGCTACGGTACCTGAAGCGAAAGCGTTTATTGGGTATGCCCTGTCGATTCGATGTGATCGCTGTCTGGTGGCCCGGCGAAACGCCCGAACCCGAAAAGATCGAACACTATGAAGCCGCGTTCGAAGCCGCTGGCGACTTTCAGCTGTTCTAGCGAATCGTGCGAGGTGTGAGCTCGGCACTGGCCAAACGTGTCCGTCACTCAGCCGGAAGGGGATCACTCACAATCGGACGGGGATCACTCAGGCGTTCGATTTCTGTGGCGATACGCTCGAGCCACCGGTCCTGCATGCGATCGTTGTGCTCCATGTCAGGGACTTCAATCCACACCTTGTTCTTTGTCGATAACTGGTCAAAGAGTGATCTGCCGCGTTCGATCGGAATCAGTGTGTCGTTCACTCCGTGGACTTGAATCACAGCGCCCTGATAGTCCGCCAGCCGCCGGGCCGATTCGAATCGGTTGCGCATCAACAGTTTGACGGGGACGAACGGGTATTTTGCGGCGGCGACTCGCCAGATCGCGTCAAAGGTACGGTCCAGGATCAGCGCTTGCGCGCCGCGTGAATGGGCGACCGCAGCGGCGGCGGCGCCTCCGAGTGAACGGCCGTAGACGATGATTTGATCCGGTGACAGATCGAATTGCGATTCCAAATAGTCGTGAGCGATCAGTGCGTCGTCGATGATCCCTGTTTCATCGGGCGTCCGATCGTCCTCGTATCCTCGATACTCGGCCGTCAATACAGTCGCATCGAATGTGTCAGCAAGTCGACGGGTCCAATGATCAAGCTGCGCCGCGCGTATTCCGTTGCCATGCAGGAATAAGACATAGCGGCGAGGTTGTGGCCTGCGGATCAACCGGGCCGGCAGCCGGATGTCTGAATCAGGGTGGACATCGACGGTTTCGATGTCGTCGCCGGCACCGTGCAAGTTCAGCGGATGGTCGAAGTATGCGCCGGGATAGACGAGCCGCGTTTCCATCGCGACCAAATAGATCAGGATCGCAACATAGGCAACGACTGCCAGTCGCAGAATCCGCCAGACGGCACGTCGACGTCGGTATTGGGGTGAATCGGTCATCCACGATCTTTAAGCGAGAGGCCTGTTACAGTCATCGCCGGACGACAGCCATCTTGAGACCGCCGCATCACGACAGCGCCGGATCCGTCATCCCATTCTCTTGGAACCCTTTGCTGCGCAGCAAGCAAGCGTCGCATTTCCCGCAAGGCTTTTCATCTTGGTCGGGATCATAACAGGATAGCGTCATCGAATAGTCGACTCCCAGCGCCAAGCCTTTTGCAATGATTTCTGCTTTGGTCAAGTTAATCAGCGGCGCGTGGATCACGAGCGGCGATGTTTCGCTAACGCCGGCACGCGTCGCCAGATTTGCCATTCGCTCGTAGGCCTGGATGTATTCGCTGCGACAGTCCGGATAGCCGCTGTAGTCCAGCGCGTTGACGCCGATGAAGATATCTTTTGCGTGAATCGTTTCGGCGAATGCCAGAGCCAGCGACAAGAACACTGTGTTTCTTGCCGGAACGTACGTGACCGGGATTGCATCGCCGATCGATTCAACCGAATCGCCTTTGGGCACGTCGATCGACTGATCGGTCAGTGCCGAACCACCGAACTGGGCCAAGTTGATATCGACCACTCGATGCGAGGCTGCGGACAGCGAATCCGCGAGTCGGCGGGCACGTTCCAGTTCGTATTCGTGACGCTGTCCATAGCGAAAGCTAATGGCGTGTGGCACGAATCCTTCGTCCCGCGCGATGGCCAAACATGTCGCGCTATCGAGGCCGCCGGAAAGCAACACCACGGCGTTCGGGTTCGAGTTGTTTTTCGGCGCGTTCACGATTGTTTCCACAGTTTTCGACCGATGGACGGTTGGTAATTGGTCCAGTTGGAATCGCCCGAAACATCGGACTCGATGAGGCTGGTAAAGGAAGTGATCTTGGCGTCCAGGTTGTCGATGTGATGCAGGGTAATCGCTTCTAGCGTCATCGGAACTTTGGGGCTGCCGTATTCCAGATTCCCGTGATGACTGACGATCAAGTGTTCCAGGTGCAGTCGCAGTTCCGCGGGGAACGCTTCGCCGCTTGATTCTTCCAACTGACGGATTTTTTCTCCGATCATTTGTACGCCAATGACAAGATGTCCGAGCAATTGTCCGCGATCGGTATAAGTCGCTTCGCCGCCGCCGGTCAATTCTTCGACTTTACCCAAGTCGTGCAGGAATGCGCCGAACATCAGGACATCGCCGTCGAGTTGCGGGTAGCGTGGGGCCAGCCATTGGCAGATTTCCATCAGGTCGATCGTATGCCTGAGCAGCCCACCCGGATACGCATGATGATTCGATACCGCCGCGGCGGCGACGGCCAACTGTTTCATCAGCGCGTCGTCGGCCAAATAGACTTCGCCAAGCCGGCGCAGGTAAGCGTTGCGAATCCCGGCAATCAATTCGCGCAGTCGCGTCATCAGCCGGTTGGATTCGGCCTGATCGAACCGGTCAAAGTCAGCCGCATCGACTTCCGACGGATCCATCCGCTGCACTTCGGTCACGATGACTTGCAGGTTGCCATTGTGGATTTGCGTTCGGCCACGGCAAAAAACATAGTCGCCCCGATCGAACGATTCAAAGATGCGTTCGTCGGCGTTCCACTGCATCCCTGCGATCGTGCCGGTTCGGTCGGCCAGTCGCATTAGGATGTATTTACCGCCTTGCCGGTTGACGCGTAATTGTTTGTCAGCGGCACGAAACGCTTGATCGATTTGCTGACCGTCGGACAGTTCGGCGATGGAGATTCGGTTCAAGGGACAGTTCAACTTTCATCGGCGTATGGGAAAAGTCGGGGCAACCAGAAATCAGCCCAGCCAGGAGGTCGTGCCAGCCAGGAAGTCGTGCCCGTCAGGAAGCCGGGCCAATCAGGAAGCCGCCCAATCAGAAAGGATGCCCGCTGCGGCAACGGTTTGGCAAGCCCTGGCGGTGCCGTATTGTTTCGGGGCCGACTTCGTTTAGTTATACTGGCCCCATGACCGACGACCCTTCACAGCAAAACGGTAAACTTAACAGTTCTGTCAACTTAGTCCGGTCGTCACATTCCTGGACCGAAGCAGACAGTGCGGCCGGTTTTGTTCTACGCTACCTGACGCCGATGAGGCGCCAGCTGACTGAGATCATGGGCTCGACCAAAGAAGCCGATGAGAGTCTGAAGCTGTTGTTGTCGCACTTGGTCACTGCTGGATTCGGCGAACACCGGCGTGGTCGCTTGCGAGATTTCTTGGTTCGCGGCGTTCGTTCCTGTGCGAAAGCACGTGTGGCCGAGATACCCGAAGCCGAGCGTCCGAATTTGAACTTGGACGAGATCAAGCTCGATTCCAAGACATGGCTGCAGTGTTGGCGAGACTGTCTGCTTGAAAGAGCTTGGCGGGCCCTTGAGCGGCATCAGCACACCCACCCCGAAACGTTCGCCTACACCGTGCTGAAGTCCGCCACCGATAACCCCAAAGCCCTGCCCGATGAGTTGTTTCGAATCGTGAAGAAACAGCTGGCCAAGAACGGTCGGGCCATCGACACGTCCCATGACCTCGACGTCATGACGGTCGGCACAAAGCTAGCCGAAGCAAGGGCGCTCTTTGCACAGTTGATCGCCGACGAAGTCGTCGAGACGCTGGAATCGCCTGACCCGGATGCGGTCAAGAAAGAAATCAACTCGCTCGGTCTGGGGCGAGCATTCGACGGGCTTGGTGTCTAAGGCCATCGGTCTCTCACGCGTACCCACATCCCGAATTGTTTCCGAAGGACATGTGAAATGAGTCACGTCTTCTCACGCGCCGCCCTGATTGTTTGCGGTGCCGTGTTGTTACTTGCCAGCGGACTGAGGGCGCAGGACTCGGTGGCACCGTTGAGCGATGACGGACGCGTCGTTCAATTCGCACGCGACATCGCGCCAATCCTCCGTGAACGCTGCTTGGAATGTCACGGTCCCGAAGACGCCAAGAACGATTTTCGTGTGGACGACCAAGAATCGCTGATGGATTACATCGAAGCCGGTGACTGGGAATCCAGCACGATGTATGTCGATTACCTGACAATCGATGATCCGGATATGTTGATGCCGCCCGCTTCGCACGGTGGCCCGTTGTCCGCAGCCGAACTGGCCTTGATCCGCGTGTGGATCAACGAAGGTGCCATTTGGCCCGAAGGCGATACCGTCACCGAGGTTCCAATCCCGACGGTCGCAGAGATTTTGGTACCCGCAAAGACATTGCCCCAGCGCGTCTGGGCATTTCAGGGATTCTTCCATCCGGCGACGGTTCACTTTCCCGTGGCGCTCTTTACCGTCGGTGCACTGTTTGTGGTGCTGGGGTGGAAATGGCCGGCTGTGGGGACGCAGGTACCGTTGGCGTGTCTGATTCTGGGTGCGGTCTCGGCCATTGCGGCATCCGCAATGGGATGGGCGTTTGCGACCGAACGAGGCTATCCGGGGTGGTCAAAAGTCGATTTCGACAATGAGTTTTTCTGGCACCGTTGGGGCGGTGTCATCGTGTCGGTGGTCGCTGCGGTCTTTGCATTGATTGCGATTCGTGCCGTCCGCAGCAACAGTGACAAGTTGAATCGAGTCTGGAAAATCGGTTTGTTGGTCGTCGCCGGCATGGTCGGTGCTGTTGGCCACCAGGGTGGGGAGTTGAGCTTTGGGGCCGATTTCTATCCCCGCGCGTTTCGGATCCTGATGGGTACCGAAGAGGAGCACGAAGCGGCGGTTCAGGCCGCTGCGGAACAGGCCTCGCTCGAACAGGCAGCCGATGCGGACGAAGCCAAGGTCGCGGAATAGGCCTGTTTGCCGGCGTGGGGCCAGTGGCGACGAAGCCGCTGCGTCTTGGTGGATCTCAGGCCGAATCGCAAGAAAGTCAGTCATGCGGCACGGGCTCGCTCACTGGTCAGGACAAAAATGTTCCTGCCGAAGCACGTTATCATGCAGAAAACTTTCGTTCCGTGATCTGTTCAGCGAGCAAACGTGCGTTTGCGTTGACAAGAGAGATTGTGCGAGGCAGGGCATTCCGGACAATGGGCGGTGCACCGGGGATGTTTGCCGCATTTCAATAAAGATTGAATCAACGTGTCGAAAAAGAAAACGCCAGGATCTAAACGCAAATCGACGGCCCAGCGCCCAGAGAAAACTGGGCCCGCTGCGAAAGCTGATGGTGCAGGTAAGACCAAGCACTCACAAAAAGCGAGCCGCCCGCTGACGGCCGACGTTCCCAGCGACGGTGGTCCACGCGACGCGAAGCAGGCGTTGTCAAAAAAATCGGCCAAGCTCACTCGCCAGCACGAGCCGCCGCCTCTGGATCGGTTCATCAACCGCGAACTCAGTTGGCTGGACTTTAATCAACGCGTCCTCGAGCAGGCGATTGATGAATCGATGCCGCTGCTTGAGCGCGTCAAGTTTCTTGCGATCACCGCATCGAACCTCGACGAGTTCATCATGGTGCGCGTTGGCGGATTAAAGATCCAGTTCAAACGCAATTCGATGGTGCGTGATCCTGCCGGGCTGACTCCGGCCGAACAGCTCGAAGCCGTTTCGGTTCGGTGCCAGCGGTTCATGCAGCAACAGTATCAATTGCTGCGAGAAGTGCTGCAGCCCCAGTTGACCGCCGCCAACATCCGTCGGATCGATCTTGATCGCTGTGGTGAAGCCAGCGCCGCCGCCGCGGAAGCAAGATTTCGGCACGAAGTCTTGCCGGTGTTGACGCCACATGCGTTGTCGCCCGACCGTCCGTTTCCGACGCTGCAAGGTTCGGGTGTGCACTTGTGTGTTCGCATCGCCGTCAATCCAGATCACGAATTGGGCGACCAGTCGGATGTCGATGATCACCAGCTTTGGCATTTTGCGATCATTCCGCTGGGCAAGAAATTGCCGGGCATGATTACTTTGCCCAGTGATGAACAAGGTCACTCGTACGTCATGTTGGAAGATCTGGTCATGCATCGCATTGACCAGTTCTTTCCCGGTCGTGACGTGATCGAGTGCATTCCGTTTCGAATCACACGCAACGCCGACATTGAACTTCGCGAAGACGGTGCCGGTGACCTGTTGGGCGGAATGGAAGAGGTCTTAGAGAGCCGCCGGCTGTCCAGCGTCGTGCGGTTGGAATATGGCGCGACGGCCAGCGATTTGATGATGACTTTTCTGTCGGAACGCCTAAACATCGTGCACCAAGATTTGTTTCCGATCGACGGACCACTCGATCTGACACGTCTGTTTGCGTTGCACGGACTTGAGGGCTTTGACTCGCTCCGAGATGACGCTTGGCCGCCTCAGTTGACGCCAGAGATCGATCCCAGCGAGTCCATGTTCACGACGATTGCCGCCGGCGATGTGTTGATGGTTCATCCGTTCGAACGTTTTGATCCTGTGGTCCGGTTCATCGAGCAAGCCGCCGTGGATCCCGACGTGATCGCGATCAAACAAGTGCTGTACCGAACCAGTAAGAAAAGCCCCATCGTGGCGGCGCTAATGCGGGCTGCCGAACACGGCAAATACGTGTCGGTCATTGTGGAACTGAAGGCCCGGTTCGATGAAGCGAGAAACATCGAATGGGCGCGTGAAATGGAACACGCCGGTGTCCAGGTGATCTATGGCATTCGTGGCCTGAAAACGCACGCCAAGATTTGCGTGATTCTGCGCCGGGAACCCCAAGGTCTCATGCGATATGTGCATTTCGGCACCGGAAACTACAACGAATCGACCGCCAAGCTGTACAGCGACGTCTCGTTGTTGACGTGCGATGAAGTCTTGGGATCCGATGCGACAAGCTTTTTCAATGCGATCACCGGTGCAAGCCAACCGCGACAGCTGCGCGAGCTGGCGGCCGCACCGATTTCGCTCCGATCGACGCTGTTGGAGCTAATCGAAGCGGAAACGCAGCGCTGTTTGGCGGGCCAAAAGGCGGAAATCGTTGCCAAGTTGAATTCGTTGGTCGATACAGAAATGATCGATGCGCTGTATCAAGCCAGCCGCGCGGGTGTCAAGATTCGCTTGAATATTCGCGGCGCCTGTAGCCTGCGTCCGGGCGTTCCCGGGCTCAGCGAGACTATCGAAGTCGTTTCGATCGTGGACCGTTTCTTGGAGCACGCCAGAATCATCTATTTTCGTCATGGCGGCGACAATCAGCTATTTATCAGCAGCGCCGACTGGATGCCTCGCAACCTGGATCGACGCGTCGAGCTGATGGTCCCGGTTGCCAGTCCAGGGTGCCGCGAAAAACTGTTGAACGTCCTAAGGACCTATTTCAAAGACAACCAAAACGCATGGCAAATGCAGCCGAGTGGTAAGTATCAACGTATCGAACCGGCTGAAGGAGCAGAACCGTTTCGCGCCCAACGCAAACTCTATGAGCACGCCGTCGAGATGTCGCGTGATTCGCAAGCACACCTGCGAACGACATTCGAAACACACGAGCCACAAGATCCATCGTGACGATGCTCAAACCAGCAGGGCAGGGTGAATCGGGACCGTTCGACGCCCGCCGCCGCTTTGCGAAGCCGTGCTGATTCTTGCTGAGCCGCGGCTGTTTGCTTAGTCATAGCTGTTTGCTAAGTCATAGCTGTTTGCTAAGCCATGGCTGTTTGCCGGGCCGCGTTGTTAGCCGGGCCGACACGTTAGAGACACGTTTCTGGAGAACCGCTGGGTTTCTAAACGTTCACTTCGACGCTCAATCCTTCGTCGCCGCGGTAGCGTGCCCGAATCGGATCGACCTGTTCGGCAACGAATTGGTCGACTTGCTCGGGCGCGCGACCGACAAAATCCAGTGGGTTCATTGCGGCATCCAAATCGACGCTCGCAAAGGACGGATCACTGCGTAACCGGTCGATCAAATCGTTGTCTTCGCCTTCCGCTTTGACACGTCGCGCGGCTTCTTGGCTAAGGACGCGGATCTGTTCGTGCAGTTCTTGTCGATCACCACCAGCCGCCACCGCTTTCATCAAGATGTTTTCGGTTGCCATGAACGGTAGTTCGGCGGCCAAGTTCCGCTGGATGGTTTTCGGATAGACGACCAGCCCGTCGGCGACGTTTTGCATCAAGACCAATGACGCGTCGATGGCCAAGAACGCTTGCGGAATGACCAACCGGCGATTCGCACTGTCGTCCAATGTTCGTTCCATCCACTGGGTCGCCAGCGTCATGGCCGGACTGCTTTGCAGACTCATCACAAACCGAGAGAGCGAGCAGATGCGTTCACTTCGCATCGGGTTGCGTTTGTACGCCATCGCGCTGCTGCCGATTTGATGCTTTTCAAACGGTTCCTCAAGTTCCTTGCGGCCGGCCAATAGTCTCAGATCGGTCGCCGTTTTGTGCAGACTTTGCGCGATCCCTGAAAGCGAATCCAGAATCTGGGCATCGATCTTTCGCGGGTACGTTTGACCGGTCACGGCATACGTATGATCAAACCCCAGTTTTTCGGAAACTAGTGTTTCCAGCTGGCGAACCTTGTCGTGGTCGCCACCGAATAGTTCCAGGAAACTTGCCTGTGTGCCCGTTGTCCCTTTGGCGCTGCGGCAACAGAGTTGATCCAGGCGGTGTTCGATCTCGTGCAAGTCCAGCACCAGGTCATAGGTCCACAAGCACGTTCGTTTCCCAACGGTACTGGGCTGGGCGGGCTGGAAGTGCGTAAAAGCGAGGCAGGGCAGGGCACGATGTTCGGCGGCGAACCGTCCCAACACGTCGATCGTCGCTGCCAACCGCCGAGCCACCAAACGCAATCCTTCGCGGATGAGGATCAGGTCAGCGTTGTCGGTGACGAAACAGCTGGTCGCCCCCAAGTGGATAATTGCCTTGGCGTCGGGACACTGATCGCCGTATGCATGGACATGGGCCATCACATCGTGCCGCAGTTTTTTCTCGTAGTCGACGGCAACATCGAGATTTAAGCGATTTTCAAAGTCTTTCAGCTGGTCGATTTGCGACTCGGTGATGGGCAGTCCCAGCTCTTTCTCGCTTTCGGCCAGAGCCACCCAGAGGCGTCGCCACGTCTGAAATCGGCGTTCGGGGCCCCACAGCAGGGCCATCTCACGGGAGGAATAGCGTTGAATTAGCGGGTTTTGGTACACACTAGCGTCGGTGTCGGGCATGATTTCTGGACAGGCGGTTGCGATGGGGGCTGATGACGCGCCGTTTCGGGGTCAAAACGAGTTCGATAACATACTGAGTTCCAGTAACATACCGGGTGCCCTCAACGCCGCAATTCGTGGTATCACAAGGGTTGGCCCTGTGTCGCCGGACACGACCACAATTGCAACCGGATTTTGAATGTCTTGCTTGATCGGAAATCAGACGCGAATGGATCGCACCACGGGCGTCGCTCATACTTTTTGTACTGCCGTTTTGATCCTGATGGGCATTGTCCTGTTCGGGGTTGGCTCGGAGCAATCACTTGCTGCGCAAGACGAGGTTGACGCCGGCCAGGCCGCCGACAATGCCGGTCAGGCTGCTGCAAATGCCGGCCAAGCTGCTGCAAACGCCGGCCAAGCTGCTGCAAACGCCGGCCAAGCTGCTGCAAACGCTGGATATGTCGATGCGATATCGTTGTTGCCCGACACAACGGCGGGTGTGATGCGGATTCCGAATCTTCCGGAGTTTTGTGACGCATGGAAGAAAACACACATCGGCATGCTGATCGATGAACCCTCGATGCAACCGTTCATCGAAGCCCAGAGGACTCGCGCGGAAAATTACCTGGATTCAATCGACAGTTCGATCGGATTGCGTCCGCAAGACTTGTATGACATCGCGTCCGGCGAAGTCGTCGCCGCGTGGCTGTCGTTCGAAAAGGACAAGCGTCGACCTTATTCGGCCTGTGTCATTGCCGACATTCGCGGTTTGAAGGCCAAGGCGGATAAGGCGCTTGACCAAGTCGATAAGGATTTGAAAGCGGGCGGTGCGACTCGCGCCGACGTGACGCACTTGGGACATACCGTTCGCGTGTATACGACCAAGCCGAAACCGGGCCAGTTGAAGATCGACGAGATCGCGATCACCTATGACGAGACTCGTGTGATCGCCGCGGATCGTCAACGCGTCGTCACGGACCTGTTGGATGCAATCGCCGGCAACATGTCGTCGGAACCTTTAAGCGATTTGCCGGATTACAAAGTGGTCCGAAAACGATCCGACGACGCCATCGCGGATGCGGCAAAGCAGCAAGAGGCCGTCGTGTCGCTCGAGTGGTTCGCCCGGCCTTTCTCGATGGGCCGCATCCTGCGTCAAGTCTTTGAAGTCGATCGCGGCAACCAAGTTGACATCCTGAAATTGCTGCAAGGGCAGGGCTTTGATGCGATCAAGGCCGTGGGAGGAACCGCCGCCGTCGCGGGCAAGGAAATCGATTTTCTGCACCGCGGGTTCGTGCTGGCTCCGCCAACCGCCCGGGGCGAGCAGCGTTACGAGCTGGCCGCTCGGATGTTGCAGTTGGCCGATGTCCCGATGCAAGCGGTTCCCGGCTGGGTGCATGCGGATGTGGGAAGTTTCAATCGCATCCACTGGAAACTCGAAGAAGCGTTTTGGGCATCCGAGACATTGATCAACGAGGCCTTTGGCGACGACATCTTCCGTCCAATGATCGAAGGCATCCGGGACGACGAGGAAGGCCCGCAAATCGATATCGCCAAGGACGTGCTGCCTAACTTGGACGATCAAGTCATCTTGCTGACCGACAATACGTTGCCGGCCGCAATCGATTCGGAGCGAATGCTCGTCGCGATTCGAGTGAAAGACGGAGCCGCCATCAAGAAAGCGATCCGCCAGGCGATGGAAGTCGAGCCCGATGCCAGCGAAATGGATGTTCTGCCCGGTGTTGAAATCTGGCGTGTCCAGCGTGGTGAGGGCGAAGACGACTTTGAAAAGGACCTGTTCGGCGGAGATGATTTCAGTTTTGACGAAGAGATCGACGAGGCGCCACCGCTACTGGATCACTGGGCAATCGCCTTGGTCGAAAAAGGCTCATGTTCCGATGCACCGTACCTGGTGTTTTCCAGTCATCCGGATTTGTTGGTGCAAACCGCCAAGCGTATCCAGCAATGTTCCGAGGATGGTTTCTCAGAGCTGGAAGAAGTAAAACGCGTCGCCGCGGCCATGAAAGATTTGGGAGCCGACAAGGTCGCGTACGACCGTTTGGTCCGTCT
Organism: uncultured Pirellulaceae bacterium; assembly: GCA_963975425.1. GTDB lineage: Bacteria > Planctomycetota > Planctomycetia > Pirellulales > Pirellulaceae > CAXBGS01. The sequence goes on along the minus strand of CAXBGS010000011.1, from coordinate 9,992 downwards.
GAAACACACGCTGCGTGTCAAATATGAATTGCTCCGTCAGGGTCAACTCAAGGACAGCGACTCGGTGTTGTTCAAATTGCTCAGGCGCATCGACGAAGAAGAGGACGGTGGCCAGCCGGACCCGCTGAACGCCAGCAAGCTGCCGCCGCTAAAGGAAATCGAACAGCACTTGCCCGAAGGCGGAAGCTATATCGAAACGACCGAAGACGGATGGATGATGTCCGGGTTCTTCTTGAAGTAAACGCTCGTCAAGAGACGAGTTGTTAGACGAGCCGTTTCATGCGGCGGGCTGGCGCGTGAGGGCTTGCCGCCAGTATCGATGCCCAGTGCATCGACGGCCGGAGAATCGAATATCGGCGGCCGGTCTATCGACGGCCAGTGGCTCTCGGGGCGACGCGGATTTCTGCAGCGACGCTGGCTCTGGCGTTTACGAGGTGTGGCTGGTGGCGAGCGCTTTTTCCATCGCTTCGCGTACCGCCGGCAGGACTCGCTGCTTGACTTCGTCCAGCGGACCTTCGATAAATCCTCCGGCGGCTGCCTTATGTCCGCCCCCGCCAAACATTCTGGCGATCTCGTTGCAATCCATGTCACAGCGGCTTCGGAAGCTTAGCTTGTAGCCTCCCTTCATTTGACCAACGAAGATCACAGCACCCTTGGTCCCCTCGACCGTCATGGTCAGGTTAATGGCATCTTCGGTATCGCTGGGCAACGCGCCGGTTGCTTCGAAGTCTTCTTTCTTGACGTAGGTGTGAACCAGTGCGCCGTCCAGTTCAGCTTCGGTGCGCGAGAGAATCAATCCTCGCAGTTTCAGCCGCCCCAGCGTGTCGCGTTCATACAGATCGCCATAGACCTCGCAGGGGACCACGCCCGCATCGATCAGTCGCGCGATGACCCGATAGGTGTCCGCGGTCACGCTGCCGAACCGGAACCATCCGGTGTCGGTGGCGATCGCGGCAAATGCAGCGACGGCCATTTTTCGCGTCAGCGAGACACCAAGAGCGTCGGCGGCTTGAACCACAAGATGGCCCGTCGCTTCGGCCTGATAGTCCTTGTACATCGTCGCGCCCAGATCGTCCTCGCCGACGTGATGGTCCAAGACGACTTTGTCACAACTGGCCGCGCGGATGACATCGCCCATGTCTCCGAGCTGAGCCCAGGCGCTGGTGTCCAACACCATGATGCAATCGGCCGAAATGTCTTCCGCCTCGACGTTGTCGCCTAAGACTTCGATGTTGCCGGCCGGGTCCAAAAACTGCAGCGCCGGTGGTGTCCGGTGCGCGTTGATGATTCGCACTTTTTTGCCGACCGCCTGCAGAACCTCGGCCATGGCAAGCTCGCTGCCCAGTGCGTCACAGTCCGGGCGGATGTGGCTGACCAGGATGAACGAGTCATAGTGGTTGATCTGATTTACAAACGCTTTCCAGTTGACGCCCATTTCCTATTTTTCTTTCGTCGAGAGTCTGTCTCGGACGGTTCGCACGTCCGCGGCGAGCTGATCGGTCAATGCTTTGACCGAGTCGAATCGGGCGACATCACGCACCCGCGTGACGAGGTCAACCGACACCGTCTGACCGTAAAGATCGCCAGTGTAATCCAATACGTGAACTTCGACGCGCGATGTTAGCGCGCCGCGGATAACTTTGCTGGCCTCGGAACCGTGGCCGATCGAATCTTCTTTGTCTTTCGCCGCGGCGAGGTCATCGAACGTTGGCCGTGGCCCGACGTGTACGGCGGCGTCGAAGGACTTGCCGTTGATGGACGCGTAGCCCCCGTAAACTCCTCCTGCGGGAATCACGACATCAATATCGGCCAAGTTAGCCGTCGGAAACCCAATCTCGCGACCGCGCCGGTCGCCCGCGATCACGGTTCCCCGTAACCGATGGTGATGGCCCAACAGCTCGTTTGCCGATTCGATATCGCCGCGTTCGAGCAATTCACGAATCCGTGTACTGCTGATCATTGAATCGTCGATCACCGACGGTTCGACAATATCCAGCGAAATCCCCGCTTGCTGGCACAGCGATTTCAGCGAATCGATGTTCCCACCTCGGTTGCGTCCGAAAAAGAAATTGGGGCCTTCGACCACGCCGCGGCAGTCCAGTCGATCGACGACCAGCGATTGAAAAAACGACTCGGCTGATAATTGCAGGAATTCGACCGTCGTCTCGCATACCACCAGGAAATCAATTCCCATCGCCGACATTCGTTCGGCTCGCTGCGACAGCGATGTCAGTTTGGGCGGGACACGATCGGGACGCAGGATGGTCGCCGGATGCGGATCCAGCACGACCGCGATGGCTGGGCCGCCGGTCCGCTTGGCCTCGCGACAGACTTTTTTCAGCAAGTTGGCATGGCCGCGATGGACACCATCAAAATTGCCAATGCTGATCACACCTCCGCGTATTTGCTCGGATGCTGCCGACGTGCGGTCGGTCAACGGAGCGAGAGTAACAATTTCAGTCACGGGCAATTTTGTCACGGGCACAGACAGTCGCCGGCCCACCGTTCGCAAGCGATCTCAACGGCAGCGGATAAGGCAAAACGTCATGGAATTTAAAACGGCAGATTATGGACCAGATTCGCCGGCGGTAACAGGTTGGCAGGCATCGCCGCCCCAACGGCCTCCTCTCGATCGCCACCGGCACGGCGACGATTGGCAGCTATGCGAGGGCATCTTGCATCGCCATCGGCAACTCGCCGAGGATTTCTTTCGCGGTCATCCCAATCGCACCATAGCGTTCCGCGGCCAGATCGCCGGCCCGCCCATGAACCCAAACGCCAAGCCGTGCCGCGTCCCAGGCTGACAGTCCTTGGCCCAGCAACGACGTGATCACGCCGGTCAAAACGTCGCCGCTGCCGCCGCTGGCCATGCCGGGATTCCCCGTCGAGTTCGTCCAGCGGCTCTTCGCATCCTGCTGTGCGGCCCTCACGACGACTGTCGGTCCACCTTTGACCACAATCACGACACCCGTTTCGTCGCACAACTTGGCGGCAGCGTTGATTTGCTGCTCTCGTTCGTTCGGTGAGACACCGGTCAATCTCGCAAGTTCGCCCGGGTGGGGCGTCAATACCAGGTTTGCGTGTGGGCACGCTGACGCTTGATTGCCAAGGGCAAGCGAGTTCGGCCAGTCAAGCAATGGCAAACAGTTGATGGCGTCGGCATCGAGTACGCGCGGCGTTTGAGTCGTGACCAACAATCGTTCAACGATGCGCAGGCTGCCGTTGCCGACGGTCATGCCCGGGCCACATCCAATGGCATCAGCGCTGCGAAGTCGTGGTGCAAGCTGGGCGGTTGCGTCCAGCGAAAATCGTCCTTGATCATCGTCGGGCAACGGAATCGTCATCAATGCGGGGTGGAACGCAGCGACCGTTTCCAAGCATCGATCGGGAACCGCCGCGCTGACCAACCCGCTGCCGGTGTGCAGTGCCGCGATCGATGACAGAGAAATCGAACCACTCATGCCTCGTGAACCGCCCACCAGGGTCACGCGTCCGAACGATCCCTTGTGCGAATCGGACTCTCGGGCGGCCAGTTTCAACGGGGGCTGGTTCATGATTTTGGCCGCTTCGCCCGGCAAGCTTGCAGCTGCGAGACTACCAGTCCGGCCATATAGCCGCCTTTGAATCCCGCATCGATGTTGACGACGGCGACACTCGCGGAACAACTGCTCAGCATGCCCAGCAGCGGCGTCAGTCCGCCCAGGCTTGTTCCGTAGCCCACACTTGTCGGTACGGCAAAGATTGGCGTCGGCAAATAACCGGCAACCGCCGCCGGCAGCGCCCCTTCCATTCCCGCAATCACGACCAGGGCCGACGCCAGTTGCAAACGCGGCACGGCGGCCGCCAATCGTTGCGGCCCGGCAACGCCGATGTCCGTAAACGATTGAAAGGGGACACCCATCCAGGCTAGCGTTTCGGTCGCCTCGGCTGCGACCGCCTCGTCGGTGCTGCCCGCCGTCACGACCGCAGCATGCCACTGCTCACGCGCCGCCGATTCGGTTAGCGGTTGAGCGGGCGCGACATTGCTCACGCCGATCCGCAGCGTGCGGGCCAGGCCATTGTACTGAGTCCGCGGAAATGCCTCTTGAACCTGCTTTGCCGTTGCCGCGTCGATACGGGTGATCAACACGTCCTGGCGTGCGTGCAGCTGGGTGCGAGCGATCCGGGTGACCAAGTCAGCCGATTTGCCTTCGCCGTAAATCACTTCGCCAAACCCACAACGGGATGATCGGCCCAGGTCGACGGTTGCCCCGGCGATGGTCTTTTGAGCAACGTCGGAATCAGAATCCTTGCCGCGCGGACTGCCGCGGGGCACATCGGGTTGGGGCAGATGGTGGCGTGGGGGCATGGGCGTTTAACGGGGAAAAGATTATTCTTCGGCTTAGATGGCGAACCAGAAATCTTAGCGGTTTCGGTGACGCTGCGGCCTCTCATTCTCTGCGGACAACATCATAATGAAAAGTTGCGTTTTGGCTTACTCCGGCGGTCTGGATACCTCCGTGATCCTCGGTTGGCTTCAGGATCAAGGGTACGACGTCCATGCGGTTTACGTCGATCTAGGCCAGCCATGCGAAGATCGCGAAGCGACAATGAAAAAGGCTCGCGATTGTGGTGCCGTCTCCGCAAGAGTGGTCGATGTTCGAGAGGAATTGTGTCGCGATTTCGCATTTCCTGTCCTCGCATGGCAAGCGAAATACGAACAAATCTACCTGCTGGGCACCTCCATCGCCCGCCCGCTGATCAGCAAGGTTTGTCTGGAAGTCGCCCGCGAAGTCGGCGCGACGGCCTACGCGCACGGTGCGACCGGCAAAGGAAACGATCAATGTCGGTTCCAACTTGCCGCCGAAGCACTCGATCCGAAAATCGAAATGATCGCGCCATGGCGGATCAAAGAGTTCCGAGATGCGTTTCCGGGACGTACCGAACTGATCGCTTACTGTGCCGCCAAAGAGATTCCCGTCAAAGCGTCGACCGCCAAACCGTACAGCAGCGATGAGAACGTCCTGCACATCAGTTACGAAGCCGGCGAGCTTGAGGACTTGACGGTCAACGGAGTGGAATTGGTCGACTTCGGCATGGGCGTTAGTCCGCAAGAAGCCCCCGATCAATCCGAATCGGTCACCATCGGTTTCCAATCCGGCGTGCCCGCAACCTTGAACGGTTCCGACGTCAGCGCGCTAGAGATGGTCGAAAGCTTGAATACGATCGCCGGTCGCAACGGCATCGGTCGCATCGACATGGTCGAAAACCGCTTTGTCGGCATGAAGAGTCGCGGCGTCTATGAATCACCAGGCATGACCGTGCTGTACAACGCGCTGATGAACGTCGAGCAGTTGACGATGGATCGTGATCTGATGCACTTGCGAGACCGAATGGCGCCCGAAGTCGCCGAAATGGTTTACTACGGATTCTGGTACACGCCGAAAATGGATGCTCTGATGGCGTTCATTCGCGAAGCGCAGAAACCCGTCACTGGCGAAGTCACGTTGCAGTTGTACAAAGGCAACATCGCGGTTGAGTCCAAGGCTAGCCCGAACAGCTTGTACGATGCAGAAATTGCGACAATGGAAGGTGGCGGATCGTACAACCAAGACGACGCCGAAGGATTCTTACGAATCCATGGACTGCCCAGTCGTGTCCAGGGTACCGTCACACCTCGCAAGTTTTAACCTCGCAAGTTTTAACGCAACGCCAACGTCGTTGCGGCACACGCACGGCGGACGAACGTGTCGGCTGAATGAAAACAGCGGCGTCGTGTTCCCGCCACGGTCGGTCAATCCAATGCGTCATCGGGCAGCGGTTCGCTGCCGGTGGGCGTGATCAGTGATCGCACAATGTTTGGTGACAGTGTTTCTTTGGCAAAGTGGACACGGCCATCGACCGTGGCCACGGCGGCGCCCCCGTCTAGCATCCCGCCGGGTTCGATCCCGGCCGTTCCGTTGATTCGTCCCAGCATCGTTCCGAAATCAAGTTCCACCGGTTCGGTCCACATATTCATGCTCGATGCGGGCGCCGCTTCGATTACCAACAGAGTCAACGCCGGATCGTCGGTCACTTGGTCCGGTGAAAGTGGACCACTCGGCGGAAACAGCGTCCCCTGGCCGACCACCAGATGGTATCCCGATTGCTGGCTCAACCCGTTGGCGTTTGCGTTGGGATGAATCAGCGCCGTCGGAGGGCTGTTTTGGTAGACCACGTTCAGGTTATCCGCGTGGTTCCATGGCAAGCTTAGATCGAACTCGTTGTATAACCGGTCTTCGCCAAGGTAAGGCAATATCAGCACGCGCCACGAATGCAAAGGAACGCCGTTTTGGTCAACCGTCGCCGGAGGAGGATAAGTGCCGTGATCGGCGGCATACGCGTTGAGTGCTTCCGCGATCTGCTGCAGATTGTTCAGCGAGGTTGTGCGTTGTCGGCTGTTGGTCAATTGGGCCAATGTCGATCCGCCGTACCGAATCACGGCAAACAACAAACACAGCAGCAAGACCAACAGCACACACGCCGAAACCAGCCATCCAAGCGATCGAATGCCCGTACTTTGTTTCGTCGGCGGATCGACGCTCGATGCAATGGTCGGCAATTGGATCGGTTCGCCGCAAACAGCGCACTGGCCGGCTTGGCCGCTGTACCGGTCATCGACTTGCGTCTTGGCTTGGCAGTGCGGACAGGTAAACAGAAAAGACATGGCGGCAATCAAGTGAATGATGTTGGGGCGGCAACGCAGTCAGGGCCGTCATCGACTATTTTACGTTCGTCCGAGCGAGGCAGGGCAGGGGAGTCGGATCAAATTTCGTCGGGCCACCAATTTTGCCGCACTAGAATTCAACCAAGAACAAGCCACCGAAGTTAATATCACCGGCGAACCGTCTGTTGGTGGGCGTTTCGCCAACCATGGTCCACCAAACGGCTCGCCGGTGCCTGACGGGCGGCCGCAAAGCAGTCCATCGGGCTGGCGTTATTTATCGAAAAGGATTTGCGTTGTGAAAATTGTTCTGCAGCGAGTCAGCGAAGCAAGCGTGCGTGTCGATGACGAAATCGTCGGGCAAATCGGACACGGTCTGTTGATCCTGGTGGGCGTCGGCCACGATGACGGTGAAACCGAAGCGAAATGGCTTGCCGACAAGGCGGCGCAGCTGCGAATCTTTAACGACGAAGACGGCAAGATGAATCGGTCGCTGATCGATGTCGGTGGCGAGGCGTTGGTTGTGAGCCAATTCACTTTATTGGGCGATTGTCGAAAGGGTCGGCGGCCGGCCTTTACCGATGCGGGTGATCCCGTAAAAGCGAACCAGCTATATCTGCGATTCGCCGAATTACTTGCCGAACACAAGGTTCCGGTGCAACGAGGCGTCTTTGCGGCGGACATGAAAGTTTCACTGGTCAACGATGGACCGGTGACCATGATCTTAGAGCGACCGTGAATGGTTCGTGAACGTGTCGGTTCATCAGCGTGAACCGATCTCGGATTCAGCCTCGCACGACGCTCTATTCGCATACGCGCGATGGCGCGCATCGGTACGCGGCAAGCCGTGCAATGATTTCTATCGATAATGATTTTTATCGATGCGGCATCCAGCGATCCCAAGGCAACGGGCCGGGTGATGGTCGAGCGATGTATTGAGTATCGAATCGTGCGCGTTCTCGAATGCGCTCGACCACGCCATGGTCGCCCCAAGCCAGGTACGCCAGCAAAGCAAGCTTGGCATACATCGTGATGTTCGAAACGGCGCTGCTGCCAAAGAATTTCAGAGCCGTTCCGAAAGATTTCTTTAGTCGAAATCCCGCGATGTCAATCGCCCATAGTTCATCCAGAATCAAATGAACCATAAACCCCAGCACCACCGCGGCGCTTTTGTACACGCGCATGCTTTCGCTTGGGCATGGCATTACTAAATACGCAATCAGACCGGCGCATCCCGCCGCGGGAATGCTGTGCCACATGCCGCGGTGGACCGTGAAACGCTTGAACACTTCCACCAAGATGAATCGAATGGCGACATAGATCAGCATCGCCGCCAGTGCCATCGCCTCGTGGGAAAGGTCGTAGTCGCGAAAGCGTTCCAGCATCAACATTGGCACAACCGCTGCGGCGAACATGCTTGTCTCTCGCAGCGGAACGCCCGAGTCGCTGTCCAGGTCCGGCAGCATACCGCAGACGCTGCAAAGTCCGCCGGCGAGCAGACCGCTCTCGATCGACATCCCTTGTTGCGTAACGCCCCAGTAGCCGTAAGCGATTCCGGCTGCGGTGCTGGCGGTGATGTGAGTTTTGAAATCGGCCACGGCGTGGCAAGGGCAGGGGGGTGTGAGATGAAGTTGCCAAGGTGACGCGCGCGGCGCCGAACATTTTCATAGGCAATTTTGGTCCGGCGTCGCCACGGTGAATGATTGCTCTTCGGCCCAGCGCGCCGGGTCGCTAGACTCGGCGGCAGCACCAACGCGGCTTAGGATTGATCCACCGGATGGAAATCCGTGCATCCGCCGGTGGTGCTAGCAATTGTGTTCAGTTGCTAGCAACTTTTTAAAACACTCGCCAAGCTAGGAATTGCGACGGTGGAGATCTATGACATTTTGATGTTAGTCGTGCTGGTCGGTGCGGCTTTGTTCGGTGCGATCAAGGGTTTCGCGTGGCAGTTGGCGTCGATCGCATCGATCGTCGTCAGCTATATCGTGGCCTATCATTTTCGCGAACCGTTCAGTCAGTCGATTCAGGCGGAACCGCCGTGGAATCGCTTTTTGGCCATGCTGATTCTTTACGTCGGCACGTCGCTGGTCATCTGGGTCGCCTTTCGGATGATCAGCGGCACGATTGATCGGCTGAAGCTGAGAGAATTTGATCGCCACGTCGGTGCGATCTTCGGTTTGGCCAAGGGAGCCTTGTTCTGCACGCTGATCACCCTGTTTGCCGTCACGCTGTTGGGCGAGAGTCTGAGGGCTAAGATTGTTGCTAGCAAAAGCGGTCGCTATATCGCACAGGTGCTCGATCAGAGCGAATCGGTCATTCCGCCTGAGATTCATGAAGTCGTCCGTCCGTACTTGGATCGTTTTGACGAGCGGTTCAATGGCAGCGAGCAAGATGCCGGGCAGGACATGTCGCCGGGGGGCGTTTTGCCTTGGATCGCCGATCGGGTGCTCAATGACCCATCGTCGTCCCAGCAGGACCGGTTGCCAGAATCGTTCTGGAACACGGCATCGCGAAACCAGAATCTGAGCCAAAATGCGGCTCCGCCATGGGCGGCCGGATCGGCGCCAGCGAATGATTACACCGGGCCGGCGACGCAAACGTACGGCCAGCCATCCTATGATCAGCCCGCCTATGGGCAGCCATCCTACGGTGGCGATTCAGGCTATGGCCAACCGGGCAACGTGCCACCAAGCTACGGCCAGCCAGCCTACAATCAACCCGGTTACGGACAGCCATCGTCGTACCGTCGCCCGTGATCTTTCGCCTGTGATTTTTCTTGTGGTAAGCCGTTCGCCAAACCAGCAGGCGAGCGAGAGTCGCAGAAGTCGCAGAGCAATGACAGATCACGGGAAATGGCTCAATCCCCGTGATTTTTATACATGCAATACAACATAAGAGGCATTATCGGACGTTGGCAAAGCGGCTAAATCACCGCTCCATCGCCCGTTTTGCTCGGTTGTCGCCTGGGTTGCGTGCGCGGAATCAGCGTCCAAATGAACCGCGACGAAGTCGTCTTCGGTCGCCGCGCGCTGTGTTGCTGCGGCCCGTTCGTGCGGCTGCTCTGCCGTTCGCGGTCGAGGCGAGTTCGACGCAGGGTCGGCGGAAAGAAGACGGTCGAATCGAAGGGACGAAAACGCGCCGCGAAGTCTCTGCATCGTCTGCACCGTTGCGATCCGAAAAATCATCGAAGTCGAGATTGCGTCAAAAAATCGAAAATCGAAAATCGAAAATCGAAAATCGAAAATCGAAAATCTGAAATCTGAAATCTGAAATCTGAAATCTGAAATCTGAAATCTGAAATCTGAAATCT
>CAXBGS010000010.1:0-315136 GCA_963975425.1 uncultured Pirellulaceae bacterium | reverse complement strand
GGTATGTTGTGCTGGCTTGTGTTGGGTAACCGGGATTGTGTAGGGCCCGGCCGCTGACGCGTCGCGGCTCACGTTGTTTTGTTCCGGCGGTGAGCCGCTGGCCGTGAGGCCTCGGGCATGTTGTGCTGACTTGTCTTGTGAGTTTGGGATTATGCAGGGCCCGGCCGCTGGCGCGTCGCGGCTCACGTTGTTTTGTTCCGGCGGTGAGCGGTTGGCCGTGAGGCCTCGGGTATGTTGTGCTGGCTTGTGTTGGGTAACCGGGATTGTGTAGGGCCCGGCCGCTCACGCGTCGCGGCTCACGTTGTTTTGTTCCGGTGGTGAGCCGCTGGCCGTGAGGCCTCGGGCATGTTGTGCTTGCTTGTGTTGGGTGACCGGGAATGTGTAGGGCCCGGCCGCTGACGCGTCGCGGCTCACGTTGTTTCGCTCCGGCGGTGCGCCGTTGGCCGTGAGGCCTCGGGCTTTTCGTGCTGGCTTGTGTTGGGTGTCCGGGAATGTGTAGGGCCCGGCCGCTGACGCGTCGCGGCTCACTTTGTTTTGTTCCGGCGGTGAGCCGCTGGCCGTGAGGCCTCGGATATTTCGTGCTGGCTTGTGTTGGGTGACCGGGAATGTGTAGGGCCCGGCCGCTGACGCGTCGCGGCTCACGTTGTTTCGCTCCGGCGGTGCGCCGTTGGCCGTGAGGCCTCGGGCTTTTCGTGCTGGCTTGTGTTGGGTGTCCGGGAATGTGTAGGGCCCGGCCGCTGACGCGTCGCGGCTCACTTTGTTTTGTTCCGGCGGTGAGCCGCTGGCCGTGAGGCCTCGGATATTTCGTGCTGGCTTGTGTTGGGTGACCGGGAATGTGTAGGGCCCGGCCGCTCACGCGTCGCGGCTCACGTTAGTTTAACGGGCGCTGGAGAGCAATCCTCGGGTGTCTGACCTATGCCGATCCCAGTTGATAAGTCTGTCTGCTGCCGTTCGCAATCAAGATTCTGCAGACGAAGGCACTCGGACTTTTGATCATTGGTTGCACAATAATCCCGACAGGCAGCGAAAGTGTTTCGACTTCATCGACACGATACTGGAAATTGAAAACTTAAGTTGAGATGACAACTCGAGCTGACGCAAACACATGAACGGGCTCAGATCGCCCGATTCAGTTATACGATTGTTTTCGTCGACTGCGTCTTCTCGCATCGCAATGCTCGCTTTGGCAGCGACTTTTCTAACAATGCTTGGTGTTGGATTCTGGCTCGCCAGTGATATGCATGACCACGACACGACGATTGCAAGTTCCGCCGATCCCGTTCAAGGCATTGTTACTGCTTCCTTGGGAAGCGAGGCCTCTTTCGAAGTCAAAGCTGGCTGACGCTCAAGGCCGGCAAGATGAACGTCCGGCGACGCGCGGTTTCAGAGCACGCTCCCACGGTCGGTTGAGTTAGGCCCGTTCGAGCGTGACTTGATCCTTTGTTTTCGAGAGGGGGGAGCAAGGCTGTTACGCTGGAAGTGGATTTATCTCTTAGTATCGGCGATCCAGGACAGTGTCATGGGCATCCTCGCACCGACTCCGCCCGCGATCGGCCCCAATCCGAGTTCCGCACGCACTTAGAGGACGAGTCCGTGACGCCTTCAGCAGAGCTCGTCGAACGATGCGTTTCCGCTGGTTCAGCAGAGCACTTCGCGATCAGGTGCGCGTGCGGGTCGCGGCCAGCGATGGTAACGCGATTTAATTTCGATTTTATTCCTGAGCCGCGGCGCGTCAGCGGCCGGGCAAACCCGTTTCTGACAGGATGTGAAATGTCTCATACACCCCATCGATCACGAGAGCCACGATGCGTGAGCGGCCGAGCCACCGAAAGCGTTTCGTTCGTTCCGGAACGTACGACGCAATACCCGGTACCCTACGGCGTACGGTTCGTATGCTGGCGTGATTCTGTCGTGTTCTTTATCGCGATTACGATTCTCTGTGGCAGCTCGCTTGATGCTCAAGAGAAGCTCGCCGTATCCGACAACTCACGGCTCAAGATCATAAACGAAACCTTACTGTTCGATGATGATTTTGAGCGGCGTGAGTCCCAAGAAGTCATCGATGAACCTGGCAACGGCTGGAGCACGAACAGCGACAAACGCGCAGGCGGCAATAAGCAGGTCGATCTCGTCGATGGCGTGCTGCATGTCGATCGGCATCAGACTGCGGACCATTCCGTGTCAATCGTTCATCCTGCAAACTACAAGGATTGCCGCGTTGAGCTGAAGTTCCAGCTGGACGACCAAGCGGATGACATTGGCATCGACTTCGCTGATATGCAATGCAAAGAAGTTCACGCGGGACACATCTGCAAAGTCTTCTTCCGCGCCGACGGTGTCGAGATGCAGGACCTCAAGTCGGGGCGGATGAACAAGGCGTTTCGAGACGCGGTGAAGTTAGGTACGGCGACAGACGAGCAGAAAGCCGATGTAAAGAATTTTCGAACGAAATTTGACTATCCGATTAAGTTGCAGGAGTGGCACACGGCAATCGTCACCATCATCGGCGACACGATATCTGTCCAGCTTGACGGCGAGGATATTGGATCGTTCGCATCGTCCGGTATGGATCATCCGCAAAAGGATCTGATTCGTTTTTCGGCCAGCCGGCAGGTGCGACTTGACGATGTCCGAATGTTCGCAATCAACACACCAAAAACAGGCGTCAATTCCAGTGATGCACCCGTCAAACACTTGTTCGTCGCCAAGTTGCTGTGGCGGCGAATGGAGTCCGTCAACGTGACGCCAGAGCAGGTCTCAAAATTCAATCAACTCAGTGGCGCGCTCCGAACTCGGATCGACAAAATCCGAGCAGAGGCGGGGATCACGCAGGATACGATCAAACGCCGCGACGAAGTGTACTCAGAACTTAAAAAAACGCCCCTCAAAGGAGATGAGCTCTATCGCGAGCTTCAGAAACGTGGCGGGTTCACCGACCCGCAACGCGATGCGTTTCGCGAGACACAGGAGCACTACGCGACGTTCAAGTCAGCCGTACTGAATCTTCTAACGAAAGAACAACGAGCACGCTTGCCTAAGCCCGGTAAACGCAAGTGAGCCATCGCGGTCATGCCAATACGAGTCCCCGGCCGCCGACACGGCTTGGTTTACCAAGACGACATCGCGTCAATCTCCGAAGCTCTTTCTCAACTGCATTGGGATTTTCATCGTTGCGATCACCCATCGGCAGACGCTTCGGATGAGTGGCGGAGTGATGGGGGGCATCGCCAACAATTTTTTTCGGACGAAGTTACGAGTCCCTGCGATGTGCCGTAGGTAAGGTCGTCTCGCCTCGTCCACTACGCTGAAAAGCAATTCTGCATCCGGTCGTCATCAAGGGCTATTGTCCGTCGACCAATGGCGTCTGGAATGCGCCGATGCTGCCTCGAGCGCAAGGACGTCGATAACCTTGTCGGATTCGCCAGCGGCCGCGAATGCAAATGCCGTCACTCGCTCTTTCACGGCGTCCGGCTAGTGCCGCAACTCTTCGTGCGTTTTCCTGTAGCAAAAGTGGCGACCAATTTTGAGCCCCGCACCACTCTTTTCTCGACAGTGGTTTGCTCGAACCGCTGGCTTGCGGGATTGGCTCCGCCTTTTCCGCCCGCAGCGGGTCTTCAGTTTGGACCGACCAGGGTGGGGTGTAACCGATCCGCAAGTCGATGCCGCCAAACGAAAAACAGCTCGCCACAAATGAATGTGACGAGCTGTTTTGAATTCAAATCGGGGCGACAGGATTCGAACCTGTCAGATGACGTGTCGAATGAGCCGCTGTGGCGTTATTCGCCCGGTAAAACGCATTTTCGTTGAACCCTTTTGTGAACCCTTTTTTTCTTTCAGGCGGTACGCGAGGCCTCACCTGAGCTAGGCAATCCCGCTGCTAAATGATCGTTAGATCGTTCGGTACGAATCCGAGGCGAGCGAGGGTGACACGTCTGGTCACTAGGTCGGGCTAGTTCTTTTTGACGCAAGTGATTCTAAAAATTGGTTGATGATCGCCTCCGATACCGCCGGGTGTGCGTAGCGCGTCTCGATTAAATCGTACCAATCTTCGATCGCGTCTTGGCGGATTTCGTCCGCGTCGACAACCCCGAGCATATCGAGTGCGAGTGACAGTAGGCCGTGGACACTCTCGCAGTCGATCTCATCGATGAGACACTCTATCTCGACGTCTTGGTATCGTCGCAGCACGTTTTGTTTTCGAATTCGCTGGCGATAGAGCAAATCCAGAATGCGCGCCGGCGTGGAAACGGCAATGCAATTGGCGGAAGGCATAATTAATTCCTTTGTTAGTGGATCTTTCAACGAAGGTGGGCTAGATGATCGCGGAGCAAAGTCGCCCTGACCCATCGACGTTAACACGGATTCCGGGCTCCGCAAGAGCGAACGGCCAAATGCGCCCGAGTCTTCTATATGCGAAACAGACCGAGTCGATTGTCATCAGCGCGAGAAGCGTCCTCAGTGAAAACTCAGGACGCTTCAATCCTTTTCTGACGCAATCACCTGCGTAACCGCCTAAGTGAGAGCAGCGGTCAGTCATTGCTTCGAGTTTCGCGCACCCGAATAGCGAAGCCGGATTTTGGCCCAGTCATGAAGTCAAGGCTGGTGACCCAGTAGTATTCGCCTGTCGCCGCAGATGGCGTGTCACGAAAACGGTTGATGGTCGTCGATAGCGGAACCCTTCTGCTTTTCGCAATTTGGCGAAGTGTTGCTCTCACGCTCGCGGGGGCTCTAAGCGTGGGAAGCTGGGATTTGATCGCAGCGGTAATTTCAGCTTCCGTTATGGCGTGTTCATGATGCGAACCATTGAATGCAGCGACCACGGAGGAAAGCGGAATAGAGTTGTACCACCGGTAGATTGGCGGGATTGCTGCCAGAAGCAAAGCGATCACGGCAAGCAAAGCGAGCAGGGTTCGCAGTCGGTAACGCATGATGCGAGGTGTCATTGCGGTCTCGTGTCGCTTTGGTCAGGCTTCTTGGTTCTAGTCGACCATTGTAGCGATATGCGGAACGGTGGGGATCTGCCAAACCAGGGCAGACCGGCTAACGCAGTCGCTCCGGTGGCAGCGCGTGGTTCTCCTTAATCTTGTGGCCCGGGCAATGCTAGTTCAAGGAAAGGGTAAACATGGCGAGCGTTTGAATGTCGGCACCACGCAATGCCGACATGTAGTGAGTTGCACTGACAGTCCAAGGCCCGGAGATCACCTCGGACGATTTGCGTGGCACTCCATCGCCATCGGTCAGAATCAAGTTTTTATCGTCGTACAAGCGCGAAATCGTCATGGGGTCGGCGACCATTAATTCAACGACAGATTCGGCGGATCGAATCGCGGACGAGATACGGTCAACGTCATCACCCGCAGCCGAAGGTACGATGACAGCAATTTGTGTCCATTTCTCGCAAACCGTCGCTTGAAGCAATGCTTCGCCATCTGTTCGCTTGTATTCAACGAACTGTGTTCCAAGTGCATCCCAGCGTTTGGACTCAGCGAACCCACAATCAAGCAAGCGAGACACAACGTCCATATTGTTCGACGCAGGCAGTCGGGCCGACGTGGAATCGCCAGCCGGACCACAGCCGATCAAAGCCAACGAAATCGCATTCGCAACGAGCAAGACTGAAAACTTCATGAAGGAATTAAATCGATTTAGATTTCGGTCGATAACGGCAACCACATTTACGGACCGTAAATGTGGTTGCATTTGTAATTGCGTCATGCGGGCCTTCGTGTGCGCGACTTGGTTATCCGATCACTCTCCTTGAACAATCCCGACGGTATCGTCGGGATGAGCGGCCGCAAGCTTCTCCTCCCTCCCTACATCGTACATGAATCGACTGACGGGATCGAAATAGCTCAGTGCGGTCGTGCAGTCTTCGTTAAGCTGATTGACCAGTATTCTCATATCGGGCATATGCATAATATTGATGTCGCGGTGAAAAATGTCACACGTCTTGCGAGCGTCGTTAATGGCGCTGCCAATTGCAAGCATGTTAAGCAGCCCAAGATCGGCCTCGAGGTCGTCGCTAAGAAACACGCCTTGATAGTTGTGCTCGGTGCAGAACGACTCGAATACGTCAATACAGAGATGCCCTCCCACGCGATTTCGTACGGGCTTCCATTTCTCAGCGGCCTTCTTGGACGCGTTCAGCACAGTCAATATCTCGCGATCCATTTTATCGCGGAGTTCCGACGTCGAAAGGATGTCATTGATTACGCCGACGATATGCTCCATGCAGACCATCGTGTCAATGAAGCCGTACGCCACATTGCGCATCTGCTTGATTTGGTCACGGTTGTCCGTGAGCGTTTGCGAGTTAAGTCGTTCACGGTCCTCCCCAATTCTTAACGCACGGAATTGAATGTGCAGCATCTTAAACTGCACTGCGGCGACGCGTGGCGTCACTGTTGAGGTGTTTGATTCAGGCACGTCGGCAGTCCGTTTGTGAAGGTTTCCACTCGATGGGGACACAAGCTTCGCGAAAAGGGTTCACCCAGCTCAGAGATCGACAAGCGTAACCGGGCGGCGATGCTACGCTCTTGGCTTTCAGATTTCGTCGCTCCGGTTCACGCAATTGTCATCTGCCGTTCTTTCGATCTCTGCCGACTGGGAATGCGGTAAGGTCGGGTTTGCAGAACGAGGCCTTCGCCTCCGGCGACATGATTCGCTCGCGTGAGTAAAACAAACGGAGCGTCTTTTTCTGCGATAGCTCCGGGTGGCTCTCGTAAAAATCATCTGCATTCACAGATCGCCCATACTCACCAATCACAAATTGCACCAAGGACAACCACGCGCGTGTAACCGTCTCGTGATATCCACTTGCCGGCAAGTCCTGCAACTGATGGGCGGCGTTATGGGCCTTGATGCCGCCACGTATCCTTGCAAGCGCCTCATCAAACGAATACCGACAAAGGTAGAGATACGCAAGTTTGATATGGTCTCGATGGTGCCATTTGCTGAGAGGCCAGCGACATGCCTCGAACTCGGCCAGGAAAGTTTTATCGTCAGTCATGAGGCACTACGATTTGCCGAATAACGGTAGCGTTATGCGGGCGGGCGCGTTAGACCAACCATTGCCAAACGTCAACTCGCCCCGCTCCGGTGTCAACGCATAGCCTAGCCTATTCACCCAAGGCCCCGCCGAGCTCATACGAAACCCGCGCGAGTTCGATCTCCGCCCGCAATCGCGCACTCTTTGCGTCAAGCAGGTCCATCGACGTTCCTCTGCCATTGTCTAGGTTCGCCTGGGCAGCAGCCTCGATGCTTTTCGCCCTTGCGATGAACTCGCCGATAACCTTTGCATGAACACGCCTGTCCTGGCCACTGACCGATCGCATCGCGTCATACAGCTCTCGGTTAACTGCAATCAGCCGGTCCGGCTGAGAACGGCCGTCCTCATACTCAACTAGGCGCTGCTTGTAGCTCAGAGCAAGCGTGTCAACCAGCGTATTGCCCAGTTCGGCAAGGCGCTGTCGTTGCATTTGCTTTTGACGACCTTGCGGATCATCGGACCGAACATCTAGCGCGAGTCCGACGGTAGCTAGCACAATGCCAACGGTTAGAAATGGAGACTTCATTACAGCTTCCTTTGATGGGGCCTGGGGTTCAGTGTTCGGTTGCGTATCGGTTGACTCACCGGCGACGATCGGCGGCGCGAATGGTCGTCGCTCCGTCGATTCCCCAGAAGCCAATCGCACGCCCACTCGGGAGTCGCATCACGCCTAGATCGTCAATCGACCAATCCGTAATCGGACGGAGGTCCGCTTCGACATTCGACAGACGCGCCTCGATCTCATTGAGTCTCTTCAGAATCGAGTCAAGTCGCTCTACGACGGCTGTGTCTCGTCTAACGGTGTTTGGCTCGTCAGCTTCGGTCGAGGCGAACGCTAGCGAGAAGACAATCAGAAGCAAAACGATTCGCGGCAGTTGCATTGCGATGCCCTTTGGGTTGAAATGGGGTTCTTCGATCGCATTGCACTTCAGGTGCAATGCGTAGCATGTCGAAAATCGATCTATGGCCTGGCAGCCTCAGCCAATACATTCGCCGTCAATTCGAGCTTCAGTTTTTGCCCATCGCCAATTTCGATTTCAACGGTTGCTGGCACCCCAGAGAAAGAACGTATAGTCGGCGAAGCGATCATGCCGGCGTCTCCATTTGCCAGCGTATGCGTTATCTTGCACTCCGTTTGCACGACGGAATCGGATGCAGCGACCTGCTCTTGTTCTTTGCTGCTTTCGGCTTCACCGAAAGCAGGCAGTTGCGTGGAGACCGTAGCGGCGAACGTGACGAACAGTGCCAGCAATAGTAGACGTTTCATTGCAGCTTCCCTTGCGAACGTGTTGAGGACATCAAAAAACGATGATATCCCTAGTTTCGCACGTATCGCGCCTCCCGGTCAATCTGTTTCTGGCCGAGGAGGGTGATTCTCAGCACGCGTGAGCCTCTCGCAAAAAATCCGACACATCAGCCTCGCCGCCGGCGACATATTCAAACCACCAATCGACAAGATACCAGCGAGTCTCGCGATCAGCCGGCACGCCCAGCAGGTCCAACGCAATTCGCAGCATTGAATAGTACAGCGTCATTCCTTCCATGCTGCTGATCAAGTCAGACTGCCCGAGTTCGGCAGCATGGAGTTCTTGCAACATCTCTTCGCCGGGCGAAAGTGTGAATCGATTACTCCAGTGCATCGGCTTGCCTTTTGTTTGTGTGCGTGTCAAGAATAGGTGAGTTCAAAAAACTACCGGGCACGGAAAAGGGCCGCAAGCTTGCAATCTGGTGATGCGCTGCTAGCTATCGAACGTCTATCGAAAAATCGCCGGACCGTAAGTCTCGCAGTGCTAATCAGTTGCGGTGGCGTTGTGCCGGTGGCATGGCGGCGAGAAGAAAAATTGCGGATCCAGGTTGCCCCGCCGATTCGGCGAGCGAATGACGGCAGGGCTGGCATCCACGCACGCCAGTCCAAGCGTCGGCGTTTTTCACGTCAGAAGTTCGGTGATCGCGCAAACCGCCCCCAAACCCCCATGCGAATGGCGGCCGATCGTTAATCAGTCAGCGGCCCGCCGGGCCAGTTGGCGAGCTGGGCCAGCTTCGGATTGACTTCAACTGACGCTGGCGAGACGAAAAATCTCAGCCTTCCAGGCCCTGGGAAAACTCGGGGTGGGACGCCAGTTTTTTCTGAAGCGAAACGTAACACTCGCGATCGACCGGGCAGGCGAAATTTTTTTTCAATGCAGTCACCAAGAGCCTGAAAAAAAATCCCCAGCCTCAAAAAAAATCGCTGCTTGCTATGTCCATTCGATAAGTTGGTTGTTCCCCCAACGGCGTCCGGCCCCCCCCGGGTCCGGAAGGACCCGAACCGCCGGGGAGGGGCGCCTGAGCGGCTAGGGTGTCAAAATAAAAGCCCGGCACCAGGGGGTGACCAGTGCCGGGCCCAACGCGAGGCCCAAGGTTGCGGCGATTTCTCTTCCGCTCCTCGCGTACTAACCGACGCTCCAGTGCACCGCCCTGCCACCATGCCTGCTGTGACCGAAGCGAGGCGATGCACTGGAGCCGAGTCACTGCCTACGCGCCTGCAGAGCAGACAATCGACCGTCTGTCATGTAGTGCTGTGCCGAAGTCCAGACGAACCATGAAATTCATGGCCAACTGATTCGGCGCGGCTGGTCCGACTCGAACAGTTGGACGTTCGTGGCCAACTCGATGAGCCAAGATCACGGGCGCGGTCGTTCGCGAGACCGCAGCGAGAAACCATGCGCCGTCCGGTAGTGGATTCACGATTCGAGCCGATTGTAGCCAGGGACTGGCGATGGGCTCGAGATTGCCGGCAAATGGGTTGCTAATCGGCGCGTCGCGATCGGTTGCACCTGAGGGACGAATTTCAGTTGCCGTGCAAAGTTGGCGTGCCAGGACTTCATTCGCACCAGTCGTGATCAGGTGAGTCGGTTGCAAGTCAACAGGATCGCCTGATCGGTCGACTTGGCCCTTGAGTTTCTGATAGGCGGCGGACAGCGAGTCGATCGATAGAGCCGACGTGCTGCCGGTCAGATAATTGGCACGCTGACCGTCCGCTGCATTCGTGCCGAAGAAGAACTCACCGCTCGATGGCTGACCACTGACGGCAGCCGAGGCAGCCTCCGAGAAGAGCGAGGCAGCCTCCAGCTCCTCGGTTCGGCTCGCAGCAGCTCCCATCACCTCCGCACCCTCGATGGCTCCGAGATCGTCGTTTGCGAGCGCCTCTTCGGTGACCGTCAGCGACCGGGCAAAAATGCCAATATTGAATTCGGTCTGGTCCTCATTGAGCGTGGTGGATTTCACTTCCCCACCTGGGCCCAGGGGGCCCAGCAAGTCACCAAGACCGACACGCAGCGCGGTGTTCTTCTTGAAGTCCTTAACGAGTACTCGCTTCGCCAGCTTTTTCAAGCTACTCGCTGCACCCGAGTTCGCATAGCCTTGTTCCAGATGCTTGTTTGCGAGATTCGACAGCAAGCCCGAAACGCCTGTCATCGTCGACATGCCGGCAGACGCGCCTATCTCGGCCCCTAGCTCGGCATCGATTCGGGCATTTTCGCGAAGTAGCGCCGGAGTCGTCCACGGCCCGCGATATGTCGGGTCAAGGACCTCGACTCGCGCGGCGAGCCAATCGCCCAGCGAGGCATTGCTGTGCCTGCTACTGCTTGCATCGGAGATCACATCGGTGATGTCATCGCCATTGCGAGCAGCTGCGTTCATCAGTGTCTGTTCAGATAGGCCGCTATTGATGCCGATTGCGGCCTCGATGACCGATAGGTCGCGGAGTCGTGTTCTACTCATTTTTATCATCCATGATTGAGTTTGCGTTTGCTAAAAAAATTTGTTCGATCAGCTGCTCGATTTCAGGAATCGATTT
Source organism: uncultured Pirellulaceae bacterium (assembly GCA_963975425.1). Lineage (GTDB taxonomy): Bacteria > Planctomycetota > Planctomycetia > Pirellulales > Pirellulaceae > CAXBGS01. The sequence goes on along the minus strand of CAXBGS010000010.1, from coordinate 304,250 downwards.
CCGCAGCCCATCCAACCGGCTGCTCGCTTCGGCAACGGAGTTCGTCTGCTCAGCGAGCCAGTCACCGTCGCCTGGATGCGCCCGCCGTTGCCGATTAATCTCACGCAATACTGCGTGGCATGCAGTCCGGCGAGCTTGCAAAGTCTTGTGAGCCTCTGCCGCTTCAGCTCGCGTCTGAGCCAGTCGAGCTCGCAGCCGATCGAGATCGGCCTGCATCGCTGCCGACATCGGCAAGCTATACCGAATCGATTTCAGCGACTCCGATGCAGACTGCTGTTCCTTTTTGATGCGGTCGACTGCGTTATTCAGCTCATCGCTTCGTTTTTCGAAGCGCCGCTCCGCCTCTGAGAAATCGGTAATCGCTTGCGCGAGGTCAGCCTTTAGCTTCGGCAGGGTTTCTGCCTCTCGGTCTGCTCGAGCAAGACGGTCGACGGCTTGCTGAAGGTCGGCTTGTGTGTTCATGAGAGTCGCCTCCTTGCGACTGCTATGATTCTCATCGCTCCGGACGCAACGATCAGCGCGAAAGCCAATCGGCATCCCTAGATCTAGGATCTTTCAGATTTGCAGCAGCGTCTCGAAATCCTCGTAGTCATAAAGCCGATGGATCAGCGCGTGACGGATGACTGGGTAGTGGTAGTGGATCGCAGTGGAACCAGAGCCAGGCGGAAGATTGACCTCCGCTTTCGACGGGCTGGAGAACACGTCAAGCAGCCAGTGGCCCTCGCGGCGATAATCAACCTCGACCGACGCTCCCTCGTACGGCTTCATCTTGATCTTGCCGGTTTCTTCCGGCCGGAAATCAAAAGCGAATTTGAGCGTCCAGCTCGGCGCATCCACTTCGTCCGTTGCTGTGGACGTGCCTGGATTGACCTGCTCAACCGCACTGAAGGATATCAGCCGCAGTGACCCCCGAGGGAATCCACGATACGTGTACTCGTTCACCTTGCCGCGAGACTTCGCGCAGTCGATCAGGTATCGTGGCGTCACGACATCGCCAGACTTAATGGTTTCCACTTCGACGATCATCGAGGTCGAGTCGACGGGCCAGCCCTCAACCTCACCATGCTTGTCGACTTTGATCGCTCGCTTGTGGTCCTCATCAAGGTCGACCGGAGCGGTCGATCCCGGAAAAACTTGCTGAGCCTCTTTCGAGAACTTCATCGTCTGCCCGGACTCGCCCGAGCTGCTGATCGTCAGCTTGATGTCATCAACGAAACTGGGCGCCGCCCAGCCCGGGACGCCGGGGTGCCGAAAGTCGAGGATGACTTCAAATACCGTGTCGAACGTGACTCGTCGCGGAACCGCGACCGAGGTTCGAACCAGGTTGAAATACTTCGTCGGCAGCTCGGCCTTTGCAGCCGTGCGGACATCACTGTACGTCTCGTTGTCGGTGCAGTGTGCGTAGTAACGCAGTGTCTTTTCGTAGGTGTCAGGACTGAGGCCTTCGACTTCGCCGCCTTCATCCCACTGTTCTTCGAATGTAATCGCCATCCCGGCTCCCCTTTTCGATTTCCATCTCGATTGCTCTCGCTTCCTGCGAGTTGCTGAGAGAAAATCTTGGGTTGCGCTTGGCTACATCCTGCGCTGGATGCACGTCGACGAATCTAGATCTAGGAACTATCGCGACAGGAACGACGCCGCGTTATCGGAGAGGGTCGGCCCATAGAGTGAGTTTGCCTTCGCCAGTCGCGCGAGCTCATCGAAAATCGCGAGTGGCAGCTCGATCGTTCGGTAGTGGCGTTCGCATTCTCGGCAACATCGAGTCCGGACGACTCGGTCCGGGCGGACTCGATCGGCGGCTCGCCCGCGCGTATCGATCACATCGCTGTGCAGGGATCCGCAGTCTGGGCAGCGGGTTTTGGGCGAACGGTGGGGTGTAGCAGGCATCGAGATTTCCTTATCTCTGGGGTGCAAGCGGCCTAGTTTTGCAGTTTTGCAGGGGGGTCCCAAAAGAGAGAAAAAAAAGCCCTGAAATAGAGTCCAGGGACTCCCCCCCTGTAAAACTGTAAAACTAGGAGTAATTAGTAGTATTTATCTCTATATCTGTCGTTATTTACGGTGTTTTTGTCATCAGGAAGTTTTGCACGAGTTTTGTAAACCAGCCTGCAAAACTCTGCAAAACTTACGCTGTCAGTGGGCCGAACCAGGTAGTTTTGCAGCAGCTTTGCAGTAGTTTTGCAGGCCTAAAATGCAAAACTACCTCTTCGTTTTCATCGCGAAGAATTTAGACCCGCTCGTCGAAATCTTGCCCCTGCAAACTGAGCCCTCCTCGATCAGCTGATCGAGGATTTCACGGCGCTGTCGTCCGTTTAGCTTCCTTGTTTTTTGGGTGACCTGAGTAGTCGTCGCACCTTTCTTGCCAAACGATTTGATCACGGCATAGACCGTGTTCAGGTTCAGCTCGTGCTCGTTCTCGGCAATGTTCTCGCGAATCATGCCGAGCAGACGGTCTGAGTGAAAATCCACAAACGCGATTGCGAGATCGGCGTCGCAATCCTCGATCTGGAGTTTGCCACCCAGGGTGGCTCGCGAGATCGCAAACAGCATCGCGAGTTTGGCGATCTTCTCGGTTGATCGATTCAAAATCGCACGCTCTGCCGAATCCCGACTCTTGTATACCGCCTTCGCGATGTCCATGTACCTCTTGTCGAGCATCGCCTGCGTTCCAGCGCAAAACGGGATGGTGTTTACGGGCGGCGCTAAGTTGTTTCTGGGCGACGTCTGATGCTTACCCGCCCAATATATGAACCCATCGATCAAATCCTGCGGAATGGCTGGCTTCGTGCTCGGCACTTGCCGAGGCGGCGTGTTCCACCCGAGCAGCAGAAACAGCCTCCCGATGAATCCATCACTGACTTGGTCTGGATTCATCGCAGACCAGGCTTTTTCAGGCGTCGCCGTGCCCCAGATGCACGCATGCGGATTGTGAATGTCATGCACCTTGCTCAGATCAGCGTATCCATCTGACGTGTATACGCCATCGCTCGATGTATACATGTGCTTGAGAATCGCGAGGATGTCACGTTTGTGTGGCGGTGCTTTTCCCTCGCATGTGCTTTTTAGTAATTCTCCGACCTCGTCGAGTTGAAAAAGCGAGGCTGGATGACTCGCTACCCAGGAGTTCACGGCAGCTGAAGAAGCCAGCCGCTCAGGCCCCTGAAATCGCGATTGACTGTGTCCGGCAATCGCCTCGAATAAGGCCTTGTTTAGCTTTCGCGAACCGTCCTTACCGCCACCGGATTCTGCAAGCCCGAGAGTATAGATATTCGTTCGCGTTCCATACATGGAAGCGTCCTCCGCGACACGACCGGTCACGGTTGCTAGACCGGCCAAAAATCCACCCCACGCCAGTTCCGGCTGTGGTGTGATTTGCATCGATGTGACGTACTCGATCGCCGTCTCGATCAGACCAGGAGCCATCAGGAGGTGCATTGGCATGCGCGGATATCGCTCGATGATTTTCTTGTCTGGGTCGCCGTCGACGATATCTTGCTCGTTGATCTCCGGCGGCCGCTGGGCAATGTTCTTGCGAAGTCTCGAAACGAAATCAGGGTTGCTCTCGCCTGCAATCTTTGTGCAAAAACTGATCTCGTCGGCCGGTAGCGGATTGGGCAACGCGCTGTTCCATTTGGAAACAAACGCTTCGGCATGCTCGACCGGTATGCACGACCGCCGGCCCTCGTCTGTGAAGAGGTACATGTTTGCGAGCAGTATCGCACGTTCGTGCCGGTCCTTATCGCGAACCGAAGCCCACTGAAGGGCGGAATCAAGAACGCCCTGCATCCACTCCTGCAGCTCGTCAGCGTCAGCATCACTCGACAGAGCCGGCGATACGAAAGATGTCGAGTACTCACCGAAGTCATCAAACGCAGTCGGCGGTTTGCGCTCGCGAGGCGTCCCGTTCCTACCTGAACTGCGAACCGTTTGCCGGACCTCTCTCTCGTCGAGTGGTTCAACGAATTGGCGATTCCATCCGAGTATCAGATCGGTGATCTCTTGCTCACTCAGAGATCTATCGTTCTCGTCGACAAGCGAGCGTAGATGACCAGCGACGCTAAAAACCGTGTTGTTCCTGTTTCCGTTCATCGGGGTCGGAATCGAATCGATATACGCAGTCGCGCGAGCCTGCAGATCGCTAGCCAGACTCGGCTGATCATAGTTCATCTCCGGATAGTCGTACGCCGAAAAACCTTCCAGGCTTACGCCTCTTGCCGAAACAGTGACGTTGTCGACCGTCAGGCTCGTCGTCTCCGGCTCTGGCTCCATCTCCTTCGCCGCACCCAAATACTCCTGGCAAATCCAATCAACAACCTTCTGCCCGGCTTCGTCCGACGCGATCGCGCGGCTGCCGGCATACAAATCGCCAGTCATCGCCCAATAGCGATTGAAATCGTAGACCTCTACCTGCTGCTTATCATCGCCGAATTTATGCACGCAGCTTGACCCTTCCGGCTTGGCGCCACGCAGCGTGAACTTAATCCCGTTGCCGCTGGGCGAAATCTCACCGTACCCTACGCCGATCAGACGAGAGACGATCGGCGCGGCCCAGTCGCGAAGCTTTCCGTTCTCGTCGATGCAGTTATCGAGATCGACGCCGGTGTAGGGATCGTCCGCTTGGAAAACGTACGCGATTTTGCCGAGGTGTTTGACTTCCTCGAATGAAGAGAACGTCGAGGGGTTGTTCGTTTTCGCGAACCCGCCCGAGATCGTCATCGGGATCTTGGTGGTCTTGTGGCGAAAGCCCCAAGTGATCCATTGGTTGCGCTCGCGGAGTTCGGCGGGGATGTGGCTAGGATCCGAAAAGTGCATCGGAGGGATGTTGTCTATGCTTGCCATTTGCAGTAACATTTGCGTATCGCTTTTTGTGATTAGAGAAAAGTTTGAGACTTTGAGCCCGGTCAGCGCTGTCCACGCTGACCGGGTTTATTTTTTGGGCTACCACTGGCATCACCACTGGCATCGCTTCAGGAACGCTGTCAGGTCGCGACTCGACGTATAGCGGCGGGTGCCAGTACGGCTGAACGGCAGTCGCAACCGATCGCCATCAGGCGTCAACAAGCCACGATCCTGCCAGTAGTAGACAGATTGCGCCCGGACGCGGCATCGCTCCGCGATCTGTGAGGGACTCAGCGGCTCGGCTCCGGGCGCCATGGGTGGTGAGTTGAGATCCATTACTTTCTTCCTTTGCTGCTTGGTGTTTTTGGTCCGACGAACCGAGAACTTAACGCGGTGAGACCGGCGCACCTAATCGGCGGCGCATCGCAAAAAGCGATGCTAAGTCACTCCGGGCGCAACACTTAGCACGCTCTGCTAGCAGATTGCGGAGAGAAGAGCAAAAAAAAATCCCGCCTTTTTTTCGGCGGGGATTGGTGGAGGATGCAATGAGTGCAAGTAGTGCAATGAGTATTGCATTACTTGCGAATCAAGAACTGCTCGCCGAGCCAAGCGACGGCGCGGTCGAATTGATCCTGACTCGGCGTAACATAGTGCTTGTCGGCGACGTTCGTCGGCGCGTGTGCAAGGAAGTGCTGCGCGTATGCGCGATAGGATTCATGTTGACCGAGCTTGCTCGCTGCCGTTGAACGAAATCGCTTGAACGAAATCGGTTCCGTTCGAGCCGGCGGGTCCATTCGCTTCATCCGGTCACGGATGCGGCCCATCGCCTTGCCGATGGTGTCTGTCTTGGTGTATTTCCCGTTAACCTCTTTCTTCTCAGCGAGAGGCCGGCCTTGCGCATTCAGCAGCGCTCGATCAGTATCGTCTGACCGAGACGTGCTTAGCAACTTGAGCGTCGCTGGCCAGAGCTTCCAACAGATTGTCGGTAGATTCTCTTTCTTCTTTTTTTTGCTGCGCTGTCGCGTGATTGTGCCAGCCTGCCAGTCGATTTCGCTGTGCTTCAAATCCGCGACATCACCCTGCAGCATTCCACAGTTCAGGCCAAGAAGCACGTAGAGCTGTTCTCTCGGCTTGCACTCGGCAAGGATCGCGGTGACTTCCTCGTCGCGATAGGGTTTCACTTCCGAGTCGCCGACCTCGATCGCGTAGCTGTCAGTAACGATCGCTCTGGGAATTTCGCTTATCGCTTCGATGCGGTATAGCCATCGAGCGAATTGCTTGACCGGGTTGATGCGGTTCGATTTTGTCTTATCGGCCAGGTCCAAGCCTAGCACATGTTGCCGATATGACTCGAGCGTGCTTCCGCCGAACGCCTCCTCGACACCGCAGCCAGCCGGGAGCCAGCCGAGAAAATTTGCAATCTGCTTGCGGGTTTCATGCGCATGCTGGAGAGATTGCTCAACCTTGATGCCGTTTGCAAAACGGTCAGCTAATGCAGCGAGCGTATTGTCGTGATCTGGTTCCGATTCCCAGGGAGGCTGGCCAGACGCTAGCTCGGGTGCAGATACTAGATTTCCGTCGCCGCTAACCGGTGGCTGCCAATGGATCTGGCTGAGGCTATCGGCATGATCAGCGATCATGCCGACGATGGTCTCGACGTCGTCATCGCCGGGTGATACTCCGCCGGCGATCGAGGCCTCGAGGAGCCTGTCGCCGAACGTCTGTCTGAGGTCTCGATAGATGAGCCGTGTCTGCTCTGTGTCACCGTGCCGATCAATGATGCTCTGCATCGCATCCTGGAGAGCGGTCGCGACCGGCATCCATGCATCGCGAGTAGCGGTTGCGCTCTGCGAATCCAATCGCCCATCAACCTCCGCCATCCACTTTCGACATTCTCGCAGGCATCGCTGATAAGACGAGGCCTTCGTCTCGCCTGGCAAGAGCGAGAAGTACTTGGCCGGCTGCTTGCGGTGCTTCTTGCGCCATCGGCCCTGACGGCGCTTGCCGCCCTTGGTTTTGCCGCCATTGATCCAAGTCAATTCGTACGCTGTCACGGTGCCGGCTCTCTGCTTTTGATTCGCGTTCTCGTTGAACCCCTCGTTGAACCCTTTTTTATCGTTGAACCCCTAGAATTGCCAGTTTGCTAGCAGATTGCTGGCGCAATAAAAATGCCGCAAGTCGTTTACGGGAAACAACTTGCGGCATTTGTTTGACTGAGAAAAAAATCGGGGCGACAGGATTCGAACCTGCGACCTTCTGGTCCCAAACCAGACGCGCTACCAGCCTGCGCCACGCCCCGTTACTTGTAGTATTCCTCGGAAGCGGAATCCGCACAGATTAGCGGACTGTTTGATTTCGCGAAAGGTTCACTTGGCCAACATTTTGCGACAAACAGAAATCATTTTGTTCCCGCCGCTATTGTTGCGTGGCGTCGGCGGCACCCAGTTGAGCGAGAACCTGCAGAACGCCGTTGAGATGAGCCAGGCGTGGGCCGAAGCGGTCGACGAATTCGTTCATCATGAATTCGCCTTCGAGCAGGTTTTCTTCGTGAAACGTGATTTCTTCGGTCAAATTGTCCAAGAATTGCGTTTGGACCTTGCTGAGCGTTTCGGCGGCTTCACGGCAAGAACGAGCCAGTTCAGGGTTGGCTGCTTTCCACTGCTGCAATTCGTTGGCACGTTGTTGCTGCATGGCTGCGTTTTGCTGACATAGTTGATCCAGCAACTTGTTTTGCTGCTGTTGGCCGATGACCAATTGTCGCAGCAGATCGACCGCCAAGTGCTCGCGAGTTTCCGGTGTCTCGTTAGCGGCCGGTTCGGCGTCCGCGTCAGCCGAGACGTCGATTCGAAACATGGGCGAGATAGGTTCCTGGTCGTAAGACATGCGCGATGAATCCTGCTGTGTCGGCTTATGAATCTCGGTGGATATCGTGTTCTGAACGCGGCTCGTTCGCCTCGGCGGTTGCCACGTCGCTCCGAGTATAACCACGAAAAATTCACCTTGTCGAGCAATCATGGCGGCCTCGGCCAATTTAGTGACCGTCAACAGTGTTCTTCCATATTTTCCTCAAGTTTTTCCCGGTTTGACTCGACCCTGACGCCGGCAGATCAACCACTAAAGTCCGCACAACCGATACGCCGAAAGCAGGTGAAGATAAGCTCACAACGTGCCCGCGCGGTACGTGATCAATCAGACACTATTTGAACATTTGGCCTAAAAACACGAATGCAACGAAACGAAGACGCTGCGACCATCGGCTACTACACCGTGACCAACGACGAGCGAACGGGATGGACCGGAGGCATGCTCGTGCTCAACAGCGGCGGGCGACCTCTCGAATTTCAGTGCACCTTGCCGGTTCGGGCTACGAGAGCGCACGAGATTCTGTATGGGCCGACCTTGCGCGATCATTTGATCGGTGAAGTCATTGGCACTTTGTTGATCAAGAAATGCCGAACGCCCATTTCGTTGTTGTGTTGCGACCAGCCCGAAGCGTTGCAGTTGGCGACCGTCGCAAAGTGCCCCGTCGCCCTGGTAACTCAGGCCGCCGAAACCGATGAAGGCCCCATCACCGACGATATGTTGATCGGCTCTGGCGAAGTCGACTTGGCTGGCGCGACCTTGCGCGTCCCAATGGAACAGGTCTCCCGCGTCCGCGAACTTGCCACGCATTTTGCCGACCTGCCCGATGGCGTGGAACCGCTCGAACGAATTCGCGAAGCAATCAAGGAGGCTCAATCACAAATCGCTCGCGCACAAGTGACTCCAACGACCACGACTGAGGCGGTTCGCCGAGCCGCTTAAGTTCAAATGCCGAACAAGTACAAGCGTCTAACCACAAACTGCTAGAACACCACAAGCTGCTAAAAAGCTGGCTGCACCGAACCGAAGCAAGCATGTCGTGGGTCATCGGCGACCGTTGGCCGTAGGGTCACGATTGATTGCACGCAAAATTGATTGCACGCGTGATCCTGGTCAGGTCAATCGGTGTCGTCGACCACTAAAATTCTAGGGAAATCATCGGATGTCGCCGAACCACTCTTCCGCGCACTTGAACGTCCAGATCGATGCGGCGAACAGTTGGACCTGCCAATCGCTGCAGCCGAGCGACGTGTATGAAATACAGCTGGAGAAGATTCAGCCTCGTTCGCTGCCAATTCGGTTGCCCCGAATCAAGGCTAGCGCTTCTGGATTCTTGTTTCCCGAATCAAGTCGATGGAAACCGGCACAGCTGCCGTCGGCTGATGAATCGAGCAAGGCGGTAGTCGCGGCAAAGAAGCCCAAACGCAAGTCCACCAAACATCATCGAATCAAACCGCCGGGCGACGTCGTCAAGTTGCAAGATCGGCTGTACTACCTTTTGCAGCCGCCGCTTGATTTGTTGGTCGGCAGCGGCCAACTGAATTTTCCCTTCGAGCCGTTTCCTTATCAGCTGGACGGAATTGCGTTTCTGTTTCCACGATACGCAGGTGTGCTTGCTGACGAGATGGGGCTGGGGAAAACGATGCAAGCGATCAGCACGATCCGATTGTTGTTGTGCAGTGGTCAAGTACGCAACGTGCTGATGGTTTGTCCCAAGCCGTTGGTCAGCAACTGGATTCGCGAGTTTGCACTTTGGGCGCCGGAAGTGCCGGTTTCGGCAATCTCGGGCAGCGCCGCGACCCGCGAGTTCCAGTGGAAATCGCCGCAAGTGCCAGTGAAAATCGCGAACTATGAAGTTGTCTTGCGCGACAAGGATATCGTTCTGGACAGCGGTCTGCATTTCGATCTTGTCGCGCTCGATGAAGCACAGCGGATCAAGAACCGCAACAGCACCACCAGTGAAATCATCCGGGCGATACCCCGCACGCGGTCGTGGGCTTTGACGGGGACCCCGGTCGAAAACTCACCCGATGATCTCGTTGGGATTTTCGACTATCTGTCGCCCGGGTATTTGCAAACGGGTATGCCGATCACCGAAATGGCGAACCGTTCACGCGACTATATCTTGCGCCGCACCAAGGACATGGTGATGGACGACATGCCGCCGAAACTCTATCGCGATGCCGAACTTGATTTGACTCCAGAGCAGTGGGCGACCTACGAGTCGGCCGAAAACGAAGGCGTCATCCAGTTGGAAAAACTTGATGAAGAACTCACGATCACGCACGTGTTTGAATTGGTTCTGCGACTAAAGCAAATCTGCAACTTCGATCCGCCGACCGGCAGCAGCGCCAAGCTGGACCGTTTAGTCGCCGACATGGAAGAGGTTTCTGCGAGCGGAAAAAAAGCAATCGTATTTAGTCAGTGGGTCAACAGCATTGAAAAGATGCGGCCTGCCATGCAGCGGTTTGGGGCGATCGAGTACCACGGACGCATTCCGCACAAGAAGCGTGAAGGGGTGATCGATCAATTCAAAAACGATCCCAATTGCAGCGTAATTATGATGAGTTACGGTGCGGGCAGCGTTGGTTTGAATTTGCAATTTTGCGAGTACGTGTTTCTGTTTGACCGTTGGTGGAATCCGGCAATCGAAGATCAAGCGATCAATCGTGCGCACCGTATTGGTGCCGCAGGCGCCGTTACCGTCACGCGAATGTTGGCGATCAATACCATCGAGCAGCGCATCGCCGCCGTCTTGGATCAGAAACGTGAAATGTTTGACGCACTGTTCGCAAAGCAGGGGGCCCCGACCAAGGGTGGCGGTTTAACGCGTGACGAGATCTTTGGGCTGTTTGATTTGCGTGCCCCCGGTGGAAAGAAGGTTGCTTGAATGAGTTGCTTGAACGAACGGGACAGTTCGTCAACGCGTACAATGCAATGGGAATTGTTCACAGGCGGAACGGTTCCGGCGCCGAGTTTGCGTTTGCTTTTCTCTTGACTCGGTGTCCGCCGTTTACTAATTGTGGATTTCAGGGATTCCCGTCGTCCGATTGCATGAATGCGGAGGAGTCGATGCAACCTGAGCAAGATCAACACGAGCAACCGCAGCAAACTGCGATTGAACGCTTCTTTAGCGGACTGAGTGAGTACATCTTTCAGTCAAAGCTTGGCGTCGCCGACGTCCAGCTGATCGAATACCTAAGCGACATGTTGTTGCGAAGTGTTCGAATGGATTCACTGCACCGCGTCCGGCGAACCAATGGTCAGCCGGCGACGGAAGTCTTTCAGATGTTGTGCGAGGCCGAACAGCGAATCGGGCTTGCCCGCCGCGAGGTTCACCGCCACATCGGCGACTTCACGCTATTCTGGTCGGGGATGTATCCAGAGAGCTTGCGACGCGCCAAGGCGCACCAGTCGCCCGATGCATTCTTGGACTATTGTCGCCAGGGCAAACGAGCCTATGCGATTGCCGCCGAAATCGAAGGCGGTGAAGATCGTCCCTCGTGCCAGCTCTTGCATCGACTGAGCGAACAGTTCGAGCTGTGTGCTTATGGTTTGCGAGAGGTTCGCCGCGAGTGGGAAGACACCGACGAGCAGGGGCTGTTGTTGTCTTAGCCGTTGTTGTCTTCGCAGCCGCCAGATGCGTGACGGCCACGTCTTGGCCAGAGTGCCCGTTTTGACGGTACGGGTATCCGTTTTGACGGTAAGAGTACCTGTTTTGACGTTACGGGGGCCACCGTTAGCAACGTCCAGCCTGATCAATTTCAGTTGCGACGATCAAGCCGCGCTCGCGTCTCGCCGGAACGTTGCGCGTCTCGCTGGAACGTTACGCGACGAAGCGGCGGATGCGCACGCCCGAGGCTTGACCTTGTGGTGTGACGTTCACGCTGATGAAGTTGTCGCCGGCGGGAGTCTTGTCGTCTCGCACCGCGTTGATCTGGCAGTCGCTATCGAGCGAATCGCAATTGAGGATCGGAAACAGGTTGCCGCCGAGTGCCTGCAGACTGGCAACGATTTCGACCATTCCGCCGCCGGCACCCAGATTACCGAAGTGGCCCTTCGCTGTCGTCACCGGTGGTTGGCTTGCCGTGTCGCCAAAGACTTCTGTGATCGCGTCGGATTCCTGGCGGTCACACCCAACGGTTCCGAGGCCATGTGCGTGCAGGTGACCGATCGAGCTGGGTTCTGCGTCGCCAAGTGCCGCGCGATAGACATTCGTCAATGCGGTTTTCAGGAAGTCGTCGCCGGCGGAAGGGCCGGCCGAACTGCTTGCCATGCCCACGATTTCGCCAAGGATACTGGCGCCGCGCGATTGGGCATGTTCCAGGGTTTCGCAAATGATTGCTGCGGCGCCTTCGCCGACAACGCTGCCGTCACGACCGCTGTCGAACGGGCGGCTCATCGTCGTCGGATCATCACGATTGGACGCAAGTGTTTCTTGCATCGACGCGTGCAGCGTTCGCAGCGGATGGATTCGTGATCCGGTCGAACCGACGACCAAGACGTCCGCATGTCCCCGTCGCAATGTCGAATGCGCTTCGTAGATCGCGTTGCACGCGGAGGCTTCGCGAACGGTGATGGAGTTGTTGGGGCCGCGCAAGTCGTTGTAGATCGCGATGTGACTCGCTGGCATGTTCGGTAAGTACTTCAGCAACCACAGCGGATTGACTTCCGGCTTGCCTTGTGTCCCCCATTGGTCGAATTGGAACTGGCCATTTTCATCCAGACATTTGCCGATGCCCGAAACGAATTCACTGGGCAGCGACATGATGTAATCGCATCCGTAAACCACACCGGTGCGGGTCGCGTCACGCTGGTCGATCGATAAATTGGCGTGATTCAATGCCAACTGAGCGGCGGCGACACCCATTTCGATCTCGCGGCACATCACTTTGCTGCCCTTGCGAATCGTGCGCTGCAAGGTCTTCTCTAGTGGGCCGTAGTCCTTGATGTCCCCGGTGAACTCCGTCGCTTCGGCACCGTAATCGGTCGACAGGACACCCCGCGGCACCTGCGTGAACGGACCGACTCCGCTAATCGATCCTCGAAGCGAATCGACCAATTGATCAGGGCAATTGCCCAGCGGACTGACCACACCCAGTCCGGTGATGACGACGCGACGTGACGAGCTTTGTTCCATGAAAGGCGACCGGGCAACCCCGGTGTCTGAAAGATGTTTCTTGTGACGCGTCAGCCGGGCTGCCGCATGGCCGCGACATTCTACGCGTAGGAGGGTTCAGTTTAGAGGGGGGCCTGATTCGATTCCCCATCGACGAAAAATGCGTTTTTACCGGGCTCAGTGCAGGGCGACGGATTTTCACCCGCGGTCGGGGACGCCGACATCAAGCTATAGCGATGTGTCAATCCTGGCAGGGGGCCTCGGTGTTCATGCTCGGCCGTGGTTGCTAGAGCGATCGTTTCCCGCCGATGGAGCCGACTTCCACACAAGGCTTGCCGAGCTGGTTCGATGGGATTGACAGGAACGTTGTCTCCGCTGGGATGCTGCATCGGCCCTCGGTGCTGCGTCGGCCCTGGGTAACGATCCCGCATTGCCATCACGGTTTCGGCCTAAGTGCGACCACGTTTCGAGCCTAATAGCGACCAAGGTTGGGGCCTAATAGCGACCACGGTTCGGTGCGCCCAAGCCGGTCGCGACTTGCGGTGCCAGCGGCGTGGTCGAAAGGTTTTCCGACGCGCGGCCACGGAACTCGACGAATAGCAGGGCGTCGGCGCGTCCTGCGGTCGATCCGGTAAAGACTTCCATGTTCAACATCGGGATGACGGCTTGGTTGCGTTCTGGACTCGCGACGACCCCACAGGAAAGCAACAGGACCATGTCGGACGGCCAGCGGAATCGTTCGTGAAGTCGCCAGCTGACCACCTGCGGGACATCGATCTTGGCACGATGAACTTGGTTATTGGGCAGCGGAAGGTCCAGTTCGACCGATTTCAGCTTATCGACTTGGTCAATTTCCGCTTTGATCATGCAGTCCAGCGTTCGTCCGTCGGTGCTCAGCAATGGGCTAAGCGACAAGCGATAGCCCTCTTGGACTTCGCCCGTTTCGGGTTCGTAGGGGGGCCATCCGGTCGGGGCGGGGCGGATGTTTCGGACATAGTTGCGGCCACGCGTGCTAGCTAATTTTTCGGTTTGCCCGTTGTAGGTGATCAGATCGAGTGCTTGCACTTGTCGTGTATCTGTTCGGGCTCGCAATTGGGCCATGACGAGCGCGGCGTTTTCTTTGCTTAGCAACCAGGCTTGCACGCCGGGTGAGTCAACGGTGACATGCTGCATCAGCAAATGTGCTCGGCTGCGCCAATTCGGATTGCCGACCGTCATTACCTTTAGGCTCATCACTTGGGGGTCTTTCTCGCCCGCAACGAAACGATCAACCATTTGCGAAACGACACCGTGCATTTCCGGTGTGTGATAAACCGATAGCTGATCACGATCTGCGCTCAAGAACCCAAAGGGCGACGTGAACCACACATCGGTTCCCGTTTCTCGCAAGATCCAGTCGATAACGGCTTGTTCAGGATGATCGTGTTTCGTCAGGTATCCGGTGTAGGGTCGCAGGTCATAGATGCGATGTTCCTGTCCGGCCGTTCGCGGCAACTCGCGGCCGCTCGCGGAGTTCTGGTTGTTACGCGTCGAAGGATTTTGTTGCAAACTTGGCGGAGTGGCGCCGGCACGGGAGTTGTTTGACGCGTTGTTATTGCCAGCGTTTGGCGAATTGGCTGCCGCGTCGGGCGGCAATTTGAATCCTTGAGCTGGCGCGATTTGAGCAGGCACTGCCGACGAGATAGCAGCCAACATAAAGAATAGGTTCAGTAGTCGACGCATCGATTCCGTTCCTGGGCGAGACAAGCGTTCCATTTGAGGATTTCAGCTATACGAGTTTTTTGGCTGTGACGGCAAGGGTGATCAAGTGACGACACTTGAGCGTTTTTCACTGGGAAGTCGGTTTTTCGATCGATTTAGGTTGCCAATCGAATCTGGCCCGCAAACAATGCAATCATTCGGCTGGATTCGCGGGCCCAGTGTCGGCCATGCCGCAGCGGGATCGCTCGCAGAAAACGCGTCGGAAGCTCGTTTTCGAACCGGTTTGTCCTTGCGTGGATCGCAACGTGCGGTGAGTGGCGTTTCTGAGCGAGTTGGATGTGCGAGCCGGGGCAAGATTGAGCGATGAGCCGGGGCAAGATTGAGCGATGAGCCGGAGCAATACGGAGCGATGAGCTGGGGTGTGAGAATGTGATGAGTGATGATGGAACGAACGACCGACGCGGCTTGCCCGAGGGGCCGCATCAACCGAAGCCTTTTCGGCTAGATTCGATGCACGAGTCTGGTGAACGACCACTCAACGGTTCGCGGGAGGCCCAGCGGCGCGAGCTGGAATTGCAGCTGCAAAAGATTCGCAGCGAAGCTTCCGCGGCGCGACTCGAGGCGCGAGCAGCCGAAGTGGAGTTGATGATCCGTCGGCTCAGTGCGCCCGCAACGTTCGTCGATGACTCGGCTGTGGATGTTTCCGCGGACAGTGATTTAGCGGACAGTGCTTTAGCGGACAGTGTTTCGGCGGATGGGCAAGTCGTGAGTGATTCCGCAACTGAGCCCCTTGCGGATTCTTCGTCACAGCCAGTCTCTCAATCGCGGGTGACTGATCGGGTTGGTTCCTCGCCGCCGCTTTTTCAAGGATGGAACGAAGTTCGCGAGGCAATGCATGTGCGTCTTGATGCCACTTCCGCCACTGGCACCCGCGACCAGTCGAGTGCATCTTCGTCCGAGATAAGTGCATCTTCGTCCGAGATAAGTGCATCTTCGTCCGAGATAAGTGCATCTTCGTCCGAGATAAGTGATGGTTCTTTCGTGCGAACTGATTCAGCGCACCGCATTGCAAGACATCATTTCGAATCCGATCCGAAGAGCGATTCGCACGAAACGGGGTCACCGACGATCGCACCTTCGCCCAGCGGGGCATCGTCGCGAGCGAAACCCGATGCGGTCAGCGAAGCGAAGATGGTCGCGGCCGAGAGCGCGGGTCTGGAAATTTCACGGGTCCAGGCCGCGGAAACAGCGGTCATGTATGACAGGTCCAGCGAAGGTGACATCGAAATCGATGCGGAGGTCGAAACGGATGAGGAAGAGACCACTGTGCGATCGCGACCGGCCGCGTGGCTGGTCAGTGCGTTGATCCACGTCGCGATCCTGGTTCTGTTGGCCGCGGTTGGGCTGACCCAGCATCGACCCAAGGATCAAGTTGCGTTAACCGCCTCGCCGAGTGCCGAAACTGTGTCGGTTGAGACGTTTGAAATCGAATCGACCGAGCCCGAGATGCAGCCGCAACCCAACGAACCGGCTCCCAGCGAAGTTCAATATGAGCTGAGTCCGGTTGGCGAGATCTCCGCTTCGGATTTGATTTCCGATGCGCCGCCGGCGCCGCCCAGTTCGTCGATGGCCGCGATGTCAAAACGCTCGAGTGCTGCATCGTCATCGATGTCGATGCAGCCGAATTCCGATGCGACGATGGAGTTCTGTGGTGTCAAAGGTGGCGGGAACCACTTCGTTTACCTGGTCGACAGCAGCGGCAGCATGGGCGATGCGTTTGAATCCGCGCGGGCCGAGTTGCTGCGGTCAATCGATTTGCTGAAACCAGAGCAACGATTTTATGTCGTGTTTTTTGATGCCGAATCGGACTACATGCGACTGAGCGATCCGAACGTTGACGAGTCCCGCAGCGTGAAGGCGTCGCGGGTCAATCGCGACGCACTGAAGCGTTGGGCGATGCGGATTCAAAAAGATCTTGGGCGAGCACCGTACGATGCATTACGGTTTGCCTTGCAGTTAAAACCGGATGTTATCTTCTTGCTTTCCGACGGCGAATTTCCGCAGGGCATCGAAGATCTATTGAAAGAAGAAAATCGAATCGTCAATCTCTTTGGTGATGACGACCCGATCAGCATCGTGCATACGATCAGCTATCACAGCAAGGAAGGTGAAAGTCGTATGCGACGGATCGCCGAGCAAAATCAGGGCATGTACCGTTATGTGCCAAAGCCCTAGCTTGTTTGTCCAATTACTTAGCTTGCCTTCCTCGCCAATCCCGTTTACTCCATTAGGGAACCGCCGCCATGGTCGCACTCTGGATGCCCATCTTGGTAACGACGATCGCGCTGTTTTTCGCGAGTTTCTTATCCTGGATGGTGGTGAAATTGCACGACCGTGACTGGGACAAGATGGAAGCCGAGGATCAGTTGATTGAAAAGGTCCGTGAGCTAAACGTGCCGGTGGGCAACTACATGTTTCCCGGTGTGGGGCCGTCCGGTGATATGAACGATCCCGCCTATCAAGCTAAGTACAAATCGGGACCGCGCGGAATTTTGGCGGTTTTGCCCGAAGCGAAGATGGGAAAGAATCTTGCGTTAACGATGCTGTTCTTTTTCGTTTGCAGTTGTACGTTCGGTTATCTGGCCAGCTTTGCGCTCGACCGAGGCCAAGACTCGCTAACCGTGTTTCGTTTCGTCGCCACGATCGCATTGTTGACGTTTAGCGCATCGATCATCCAGCACGCGATTTGGTTCCGCAATCGCGTGGTCGGACATGTGATCGAATCCATTGCGTACTCACTGATCGCTGGCGGGATCTTTGCGGCGTTCTGGCCGGCGACCTAGTGGCAATGCCGCACAATGGACGCGACGAAATCATGACTTGGTGAAGTTGTCATGCGTTCACGCGGTCCTTTTGGGGCGTTGACATCCCCTATGTGCACGGTCAACATGTTGGGTGGTTGAAGCACCACGTTGGGCATGGCACCGTGTCGAAAATCGTTTTTTCGAGGCGACCTTGTGCGGCGCGAGAGGTAACTGTGCCTCGTTGGTGGCGTTTAGTAGGGTAAGTTTTGTGACGAATATCTATGTAGGGAACTTATCGTTCTCGGCAACCGATGATGATCTCCGCTCGGCATTCGAGCAGTATGGTGATGTAACGTCGGTGAACATCATCATGGATCGAGAGACGGGACGGTCGCGCGGTTTTGCATTTGTTGAAATGTCCGATGCGAACGGAGCAGCGGATGCAATCGAAAATTTGAACGGCAAGGATATTGCTGGGCGCAGTGTGACGGTTAACGAAGCTCGTCCACGCGAGCCGCGTTCCGGCGGCGGTGGTGGCGGCTACCGTGGCGGCGGCGGAGGCGGCGGTGATCGTGGCGGATATCGCGGCGGCGGCGGTGGTGATCGCGGCGGTCGCTATTAATCGATCCGTCAACGGTTTGGTCATTCAATGACCAATGTCGACGTTGACATGTAAATGAAAAAGAAAAGGGTAAGCCGAGTGGCTTACCCTTTTTTTGTTCGTTGAAGTTCGCGTGCCGATCACGGCTCGACGATTCGTTGTCTCACCTCTTACCACCGAGCCTCCGTCGGAATAAGACTTCCGTTGGAATAGGGCTTCCGGCTGAATAGAGCTCCCGTCGGGATGCTGGCCGCCCAAGCGTTCGGCACACTTGCGCAGCCGAGCAAGTTCACTTGATCGACCGACCGCTGCGGCGGGCCCGCACCGACTATTCTTCTTCCGGTGCGACGTAATTGAATCCGGTTCGTTTGTCGATCGACTCATAGAAACCGTTGATCACCGATTGCACGTCTTCGACACCCATCAGCATCGCCATCATGCGCTCACGCGGCTGTTTGAATCGGCGCTTCAGTTCTTCGGTTGATGGTTGAAATCCAGTCGGTTCGATGACGTAGACGACACGTTCGGGTAGGTTCGCAGCGACGCCAAATTCGCCTTCTTTGGTCCGGAACGTCTCGGCCATGAACTCTTCGCCGACCGAGTCGAGTTCAGGCACGTTGCCTAGGAAGGCGCCGCCGAAGCCGAATGAGGTCATCCAGCTGAACGGACCAAGAGCTTCTTTCAGGTTTGATTTCTTGTCTTCGGGAATCAGTGATTCCAGCGGTTCGCCTTCGTTGGCTTTGTCAGCCAAGCGAACGGCTTCGGTTCGCGCCAAGTCACGCGCCTCTTCCATCCGGATGGCCATCACAACTTCGTCGCGCACTTCATCAAGCGACGGCGTGTAGGCGTCTTTCTCTTCCGTTTTCCATGACACATAGACCTTGCCCGTGTTCATGTCGGCGGTTTTCAGCGGGAAGAACAACTGTTGCTTTGGGATTGTTCCCTGGTTGTTCGAAACGCCAAACATCATCGCGGTGAAGGGCGGGCCGGGTTGGCTGACGTTATTGCTGAGTTCTGACGACTGTGCGATCGGTTCATTCCGCAGCGAAGCAATGTCGTGCGGTCCAATCGTTTCCAGTTGCATGCCGTACTTTTCGGCCAATGCCGCTAGGTCGGGTTTCGTCGGCGCTTCGCTATCACGACCGATCTTCAAGTTGCTTTCGTGAATCGCTTTGAGGTTAAAGTAGCGACGCATCTGCGAATCGATGTCGTTGATTCCTTCGGTCAGCTTGCGGCGTGCTTCGGGTGCGGCAAGGTCCGATGCGATTTGATCTCGCACGTCTTCGAAGGATTCAACCTTAGGCTCTTCAGGCTCTTTCTGTTGCGGTTCGTCGACGACCGTTGCACTCTTGTCAGCTGGCTTGGTTTCCTGGGATTGATCAGCGGCAGTGTCGTCTTCGGACGCGTCGTCAGAATCCACCTGCATGTCTTTAGTTTCTTTAGCTTCATTGCTTTCAGCGTTGCCCTGCTTTGTGTCTTCCTGTTTTGCGCTGTCCTTCTCTGCATCGCCATCGTCAGCTTTGTCGGCCTTTTTATCCTTGTTGGATGCCTGCTCTTTCGATTTATCCTGCTTTCCATCGTCGGCAGGTTTATCGTCGGCAGGTTTGTTGTCCGAATCGGCTTCGCTGTTCTTGTCGGCCGATGTGCTGGAATCGTCTTTCTTCGGACGATCTTTCTTGTTGGCTTTTTGGTCTTTGCCCTTCTTGTTCTTAGGTTTTTCGGCGTCGGTGGCATCGGCCGTGTCCGCGTCACCGGCTTCATCGTCTTGGAACGCAACCAAGCGAATGGCGGAACCTAGTTGGATGCTCGACTGGTCGTCTGCCGGATCGTCATCGGCGTCAGACGTTTGAGATTCGGTTTCGCTAGGCTCACTGCCGTTGGATTCTTCAGCGCTCGCTTCATCGCTCGCTTTCTCGCTGTCGGCTTGCTCGTCGCCGCTCGGTTGAGTGTCGGCGGTTGGCTCGGTCGCAGCTTCTTCAGGGGCTGTTTCTTCCGTGGCGGATGCTTCCGTCTCAGACGCCTCGCTACTTTCGGGTTCTGTCATTTCCGCGTCGTCGTCCATGGCTTCTTCATCGCCGAACCCGAGGATATCGTTGGCGGTGGTTGGCATTTGGAAATCGCCTCCCGCCAATCGTTTTTCGTATTCAGCGCGAAGAGCGGATTCGTCGATGTTTTTCTTTTCGCGTTCGATGAACGCAAGTTGATCGGCCACGACGTACTGGAATGTCGCGGTTTCGCGTCGTCGGAATGCCGGATCGGCGGACTGTTCGTTGGGGTAACGATCTTTCCCGGCTTCGTACGTTTCTTGGATTGCCGATTCGGTCGGGGTTTCGTTGGTTTGATCCAGATAGTCACTGACCATGACGCCATAGGTATTCACGGTGGCCTGGCGGTTCAGCTTCAGGAAGTTTTCCCATTGTTCCACAGGCGTGACGACGGGGATCTGCTGATTGACGACCAGTCCCGAAATGTTGCCGCGTTGGTACAACCCGGCCAGCAGTTGGCTTCGCAATTGCTCGTACAAATGAAACTTGCCCATTTGGTTGCGAGTGCTTTGCATCAGCATCGCCAGCATTTCATTTTCCGGAACCGTTCCCTGGTCGGTAAAGGAATACAGCCAAGATGAAATCGCCGTGTCATCGAGCTCGAAACCCGATTTTTTTGCTTCGTTGGCAAATTGGATGGTACGAACGGTGCCCAATTCACTGGGTTGTTCGTTGATGCCGATTGATTGAATCTGGCGATTTTGAGAGTCGTAGACAAATCCGGGCGTTTGGGGCGCTCCGCCGCGGCGAATCGTTTCTTCTGCTAGTTCGCGCAGAAAGCGAACCGTGGATTGGTGATTTCGCGTCAGATATTCCACTCGGCTTCGCTTGAGTGGTTTCCCGTCAAAACTGGCCAGTTCGGCGTCGGTCACGCCGGTTCCACCACGCCGCATATAGCTGTCCATCGCTGGCAGGACAACAAAAGCGAAGAGTGCCAGGGCGGTCAAAAAGACCATCAGAGGCTTTAAATTGCGACGAAATATTTCAAATGGGCTCATGTGCGAAAACTTTCGGCGTGATCCGGTCCGGTGATGATCAACCTTGATCGTGCTCAGGCGGTGAACGGACGGTCAACAGTGTGTGAAGGGGGAACAGTGTGAAGGTGGAAACAGCCAAGTTGTGATTTTGGCGATTGCCGACCCAATGGTGTATCTATACAGAACTCACCGCGTTTTACGAACGAGTCATGATGGTGGCCGGTCGCATGGGCTTTGAGTTTTCGTTGGTGTGTTGCAGCTTTATTATGTAGGTTTTGGCGATTGTCGCTACGATGATTTCGGGCCTGCGTCGACAAAGATTGCGATCACTGACGCTTCGGTCCTCCCATGCATCACTTCGATCAGCGACTGCGCGGTAAGGTCTGTCCGGCGAGTGTTCGGCAAGGAATCTTTTGGGCACTCGTCTTGACAACGAAGCTCAATCGTCCAACTCTCTGTGAAGCAATTGGTCACGTCCAGGGGGCAAGCAACTTGTTTGGCAAGCCTTTTGCACTCCGCCGAACGCCTTGACCGACATGCTGGTAAACCGAAAGCGTATCGCCGGCTGTTTTACAGGGTCAAGGCGAGATCGCCGCTGACGTCCAGATTACCCACTTCTGACACACTCATACTTCGTCCGTTTGCATGGCAAAAAGCACTGGCAAGAGTCTGGTCATCGTCGAATCGCCTGCGAAAGCTCGTACGATTTCGAAGTTCTTGGGCAAGGGCTATCAGGTCGAAGCAAGCATCGGGCACGTGCGGGATTTGCCCGGCGGTGCCAAAGATATGCCCAAGAAGTGGAAGAAAGAGCCCTGGGCTTATCTAGGCGTCAACATCGAACAGGATTTCGAGCCGGTCTATATTGTGCCTGCCGAAAAGAAGAAGCAGGTCGACAAGCTGAAGTCGGCCCTCAAAGACGCCGACAGCCTGTACCTGGCGACTGATGAAGACCGCGAGGGTGAGGCGATTAGCTGGCACCTTCAGGAAATTCTTAATCCCAAGGTGCCCGTTCACCGGTTGGTCTTTCACGAGATCACCAAAGAGGCCATCCAGCACGCCTTGGAATCGACTCGCGAAATCGATGACGGGTTGGTCCGCGCTCAAGAAACGCGGCGGATTCTGGATCGGTTGTACGGGTTCGACATGTCCCAGCTGCTGTGGCGAAAAGTCGGCACGGGTACCAGCGCTGGCCGCGTCCAGAGTGTGGCGGTGCGATTGATCGTCGAGCGTGAACGCGAGCGAATGGCGTTTGTCCGTTCGACGTACTGGGACCTCGAAGCGATTTTTCAGACCCAGGCGGCTGAATCATTGTCGGCAACGCTGGCGTCGGTCGACGGGAAAAAGATCCCGAGTGGTAAAGACTTTGATTCGACGACCGGGCTGCTGAAAAACACCGATTTGCTGCAGATGGATGAGCAGCAGTCCAAAGAACTTGCCAATCGATTACGTTCGGCGGACTTCAAAGTCACCAAGGTCGAGGTCAAGCCGTTTGTCGAGCGTCCGCGTGCTCCGTTTACGACCAGCACGCTGCAGCAAGAAGCCAACCGCAAGCTGGGCTTTACGGCCAAGCGGGCGATGAGTGCGGCGCAGAGGCTGTACGAAAACGGTTACATCACCTACATGCGTACCGACAGCACGACGCTGAGCAAAGAAGCCATCAACGCGGCCCGCGAATTGGTGCGAAGCGAGTACGGCGAAAAGTTCTTGCACGGCGATGTGCGTGTCTACAAGGGCAAGGTCAAGAACGCACAAGAGGCTCACGAGGCGATTCGTCCGGCCGGAACACCCTTTCGTTTGCCTGAGACCGTTCGTGGCGAATTGGATTCAGACCAGTTCCGCGTGTTTGAACTGATTTGGAAACGCACCGTCGCTTGCCAGATGGCCGACGCACAGAAGCAACGCATCAGCATCACAATCGAAGGCGGCGGTGCGGTGTTTACCGCCAGCGGCACCAGCATTCTGTTCGAAGGGTTCCTGCGAGCCTATGTCGAAGGCAGCGATGATCCGCAGGCCGCATTGGCCGATCGTGAAACGATCCTGCCGAATGTCGCCGAAAGTGACCCGTTGTCGGCCAAGGAAATCGAACCCAAAACACACACCACTCAGCCGCCGGCGCGATACACCGAAGCCTCGTTGACGCGAACGCTGGAAGAAAAGGGCATCGGCCGGCCGAGTACTTTTGCGTCAATCATTGGGACGATCACCGACGAGCGACGGAATTACATCTACAAGAAAGGCACCGCCCTGGTCCCATCGTGGCGAGCGTTCAGCGTGACTCGTTTGATGGAGACGCACTTTGGCACGTTGGTCGACTACGAGTTTACCGCCGAGATGGAGGACTTTCTGGACTCGATCAGTCGCAAAGAAGCCGACTATCTGGACTATCTCAAGAAGTTCTACTTCGGTGACGAATCCACCGACAAGCACAACGTTGGGCTGCAATCTCGCCTGGCTGACAAGCTGGAAAAGATCGATCCACGCGAGACGGCTCGGTTCTCGCTGGGTATTCCTGAGGAAGGCGAGCATCGCGAAGAAGTCTTTGTGCGCGTCGGTAAATACGGCCCGTTCATCGAACAGGGCGAACGTCGCGGCAGTATCCCGAACGATATGCCGCCGGATGAAATGACGCTGGAAAAATCGATCGAGCTGCTGGCCGCCAGCGAAGTCGAAGAGGAGCCGATCGGGGTCCACGAAGAAACGGGCAAGCCGATCTATATCAAGGTTGGCCGATTCGGACCCTACATCCAGCTGGGCGAACCGGATGATCCGGACAAGCGTAATCAGTCATTATTGAAAGGCATGGCGGTCGAGGATCTGACGCTGGAACTGGCAACCAAGTTGCTGACGCTGCCGCGAACGTTGGGCGACTTTCCCGACAACGGACAGCCGATCCAGGCATTCGACGGTCGCTACGGACCCTACGTCAAATGTGAGAAAGACACACGGTCACTGCCCGCCGGCGTTTCGCCATTGGAAGTGACGCTGGAGGAAGCGATCACGCTGTTGCGAGCACCCAAGACGCGCGGCCGCGCCGCCCCGAAGGAACCTTTAAAGGTTTTTCCAGACGAGTCGCCGGTGACCGAAAACGAAGTTAAGATCTTGGACGGCCGTTTCGGTCCCTACGTGACCGATGGCGAGACGAATGCCTCGCTGCCCCGCGGTTCAGATCCCAAGGAAATGACGTTCGAAGCGGCGCTCGATTTGTTAGCCGAGCGAGCCGCCAAGGGGCCGAGCAAGCGAAAGAAGAAGAAGAAGGCCGCTAAGAAAAAGGCAACCAAAAAGGCGGCGACCAAGAAAAAAGCGACTAAGAAAAAAGCCGCCAAAAAGAAAACCGCCAAAGCAAAGAAGAAGGGCGTCCCCAAAAAGAAGTCCTAAGTCCTGTACCCTATCCACTTCATATCTCTACTGATTACCTAGGAACCCCATGGCTGGAATCGAACGCGTCCGTGAAATTCGTCGATTGAGAACTCGTCGCAAGAAAACTGCAAAGCTGCTCGAGCGAGCAAAGAAAGGCACGATGGAAAAGGCCGAAGTCGTTCGCAAGTTGCGTAAGTTGACGCCGGGAGCCGATGTCATCATCGCCCGCGAAGGCCTCAATAGCTAACAGCGACGTTGCGGTAGCGTTGATTGCCAAGTTGTTTGGGAATGCCGCGTTTTGATGCGCCCAGTAGGGGCCAAGGCGTCCGGCCGGCCGAGCAACGAACAACGGAAGTTTCGGGGCCAGGTAGGAATTGGCCCAAGGGAAGGACCGGCCAAGTCAAGCGTTGGCCCCAGCGGCCGATCGCCCCCAGCGGCTGGCGTGACCGCAGGCGATCCGCGGGCTGCATACCGGCTGTGTTGCAGGACAAGGCTTGCCGATCGCAGTTGATTTCGAGATGGACGGACTTGCGTTCACTGATTTGGGACCACCGTTTTGATTCACCATTCCGGTTCACCGTGCGGCTGCCGATGCGGTTGGGCGGTGACGGGAAACGACGAGAGAATTCTGCCGGTTTGACGATGTTGAGGCATCCGTCCGGTTGAGCCCGCCAAGTGGTCGGGATTTGACTGGCTGCGACTCGACCGACAGCGACTCGACCGACAGCGACTCGAATGACAGCGACTCGAATGACAGCGACTCGAATGACTGGGGGACTCGGCACTTCCGATTGGCAGGCCAGGTCGTTTTCCCGAGATCAATTCAAAAAAAATTTCAGGCGTCGCGAACCGATTTTGCGATCGCGGCGTAATCTGTGATCTAAATTGCAACTCCATTAGGATCTCCCCTCGAGACCACATGAACGACGAACAAAATCACAGCACCGAATCGCGTCGGCCGATGATCCGGGCGATCGGGCTGAGCAAGTTTTATGGCCCGTTCGCTGCTGCCCGCGATGTCTCCTTTGACGTTGGCGAAGGCGAACTTGTCGCTTTTCTCGGTCCCAATGGTGCCGGCAAAAGCACCACCATGAAGATGCTGACCGGGTACATCGCTGCCAGCGAAGGCGAAGCCCATATCGCTGGTCACAACATGATGGAAGATCGCATCGCCGGTAGTCGTCGGCTTGGATATCTGCCTGAGAACGGCCCGCTGTATCCGGAAATGACGCCGGCCAGTATGTTGGATTTCTTTGCCGACGCGCGAGGCATGACTTCCGCACAAAAGAAAGATCGTATCGAAGCGGTCGTGGACATTTGTGACCTGTCGACGGTGTTGTACAAACCGATCAGCAAGCTGTCCAAAGGTTTCAAGCAGCGGGTCGGCATGAGCCAGGCGTTGCTGCACGAACCGGACGTATTGATTCTGGACGAGCCCACGGCTGGACTGGATCCGAACCAAATTCGAGGCGTTCGCAAGACGATGCGTCGATTAAGCGAGACGAAAACCATTTTGCTCAGCACGCACATCTTGCAGGAAGTCGAAGCGATGGCCGATCGCGTTGTAATGATCAACGAAGGTCGACTCGTGTATGACGGCGACGTCGCCGGGCTAAAGCAGCGTGGCAACGACGATCTGGACGAAGCGTTCCACGCGTTAACGCAAGCCGAAGCGACCGTTTAAAGGCGATGCAGGATGCCGCAGGAGATGCAGGATGCCGCAGGAATCGCACACACGAATTTCCGGCGGCCGACTGACCTGCCGATTACAACGCAATCGCCATCGAGCTGAAAAAGATGTTCGGGATGCGATTTTCAGGATACCACGCGAAGGCATTGCGTCCGGCTTTGGCCGCACCAGCCGACTTGGCCTCGCTCGATTCATTTCATTGACAACGCTTACACTTACTCCCCCACCAAGCAACTAACACACCATGACGCTAGACCACGTCGTCACTGCTCTGATGAGTCTGATCGTTTTCGATGCACTATTCCTGTGCGTGTTGTTGGCGATTGTCGCGCTCCTTGCCGGGACAAAACGCGCTGCATTCGCAGTGATGAAACGGAACTTTGTCGGTTACTTTAGTAATCCGACGGGATACGTTTTCCTTTGTATTTTTGTGTTCTTGACTTCGTTGGCCGCGTTTTGGCCGTACGAATTCTTTAATCAAAATCTAGCAACGCTTGATCAGCTGAATTACTGGTATCCCCTGATCATGCTGGTGTTTATTCCAGCGATCACGATGAGTATCTGGGCCGAAGAAAAACGGCAGGGGACTGACGAGCTGTTGCTAACGTTGCCGGCGGATGACTTTGACATCGTGATCGGTAAGTACATGTCGGCGGCTGCGATTTTCACCGCTTCGCTATTGTTCAGCCAACTCAGCACGTTCATCACCTTGGCGATCTTGACCGAAGGCGAATTGGACACCGGGCTGATCTTCACGACCTATTTGGGATACTGGTTTGTCGGTCTTGCCATGATCGCGATCGGCATGGTCGCATCGTTCTTGACCGGAAACCTGACGGTGGGTTTTATCTTAGGTGCTCTGTTCAACGCGCCACTGGCGTTCGCATCGCTGGCCGATTCGGTCAGCCCATCCGAAAAAATTGCGACGTGGATCGCGTCGACCGGAATCGCTCGCCCGTTTGACGATTTCGGTCGCGGTGTGATCAGCACCTCGTCGATCGTTTACTTTGTGCTGGTTGCTGTTGTTGCCCTGTACGCTTGCATGGTGCTGATCGGTCGTCGCCACTGGACCGGTGGCAAAGACGGCAACGCGATGGCCTGGCATTACATCGCACGCATCGGTGCCTTGATTGCGTTGACTGTCGGTGCGGTGATTTCGTTCCGCAGCATGGACTTGTTCCGTTACGACGCAACCGAGGGCAAGGTCAGCTCGCTCGCACCGGCAACGAAGAAACTGATCCGTGAACTCGAATCCGATCGACCGATCGTGATCGACGCGTTCATTAGCAGCGACATTCCTGAACTGTATGCACGGACCCGCTACGAACTGGTCAACCTGCTGAAGGAATTCCGCAGCGAAGGCTCCAAACGCGGTCGTGAAATCGAAGTCAACCTCTACGACGACATCGAACTCTTTAGCGAAGACGCTGCACTGGCCGCCGAACGATTCGGTATCGAGCCGGTCACTCGAATGGTCCGCGAGAAAGGATCGTTCCAGCAGAAACAGTTGATCATGGGGGCCGCGTTTCGATCGGGCCTCGAGAAGGTGACCGTTCCCGTGTTTGAATACGGGATTCCTGTCGAATACGAATTGGTGCGAAGTATCAACACGGTCGCTCGCGGCTCACGCAAACGCGTCGGGATCGTATCGACCGACTATCACTTGATGGGCGGCAGCGTGATGCAAGGCATGTCGTTCCAGCGGATTGAAAAGCACCCCATCGTGGACGAGCTTGCCAAGCAGTACGAGGTCGAAGAAGTCGACTTGAACAGTCCTGTGTCGGCGGATGTCTATGACGCATTGATTGCTGTTCAGCCCTCGTCGCTCAGCCCGCCGCAGTTCGATCGTTTGATTGATGCGGTGAAGTCCGGCGTGCCAGTCGCGATCTTTGAAGACCCGTTGCCCTACGCCCGCCAAGACCTGCCCGGCACCGGTGCACCGAAGCAGGCCGCCGGCGGAGGCATGTTTGGCGGTGGCGGTGGTGGGCCGCAACCCAAGGGCGATATCCGCACTTTGTGGGACGTGCTGCAAATCGAGTCGCCCGGCCGACCTGGCATGCCGACCCAAGCCGGTCCGGGATACCTGAGTCCCGATTTGGTTTGGCAACAGTACAATCCTTACCCGAACATGGAAATGAACGTCGATGAAATGTGGGTGTTCATCGACCAAGATGCTCCAGGCGTGGAAGACAACAATGCGTTGAGTGCGGACAGCCCGATCACATCGGGACTTCGTGAAGTGCTGGGACTCTACACGGGTTCGGTTCGCTCGCGCGGCGATACCACTTTGAAGCACACGCCGCTGTTGAGGACCGGAGCGCTAAGCGGTCTGATTAGCGATGACAAGGTTCGCAGAATTTTGACCGGTCAATCTTCGCTCTCACGCGAGATCACGGGTGTGAACCCGATGCAAACAATCGCGATGTCGATTGAGGGTGAGCTGCCTGCGGCAAAGAAGGCCGACGCAGAGGAATCTGACGAAGAATCGGGCGACGATTCGACCGAGGACGAATCGGAAGAGAACGAATCGTCAGCCCGTCCGATGAAAGTTGTGTACGTGGCCGACACGGATCTGATGCTGCCTGTTTTCTTGCAAATTCGTGCCGAACCCGATCAGGCAATGGATATGCGGTTCCAGTTCCAAAACGTCACCTTCTTGCTCAATACCGTCGACTGGCTGACCGGCGAAAGTGACTTCATCGATGTGCGCAAACACGAGCCGATTTTTGCCAGTTTGCGGATGATCGATTCGGTCAAAGAGGAAGCCAGCAGCGCGGTCCGCCGCCGAACACAAGAGTTTCAAGACGAATTCGATGAAGCAGAACGTTTGGCGCAAGAAGAAATGGACGCGCAACTGAAAACGCTTCGCGAGGAAATCGAAAAACTGCAAAAGGACGGAGCGGTCAGTCGCGACGCCCGCGCGGCACTGCAGGCAAAGGCGCAACGTTTTCAAACGATGCAAGAACAGTTGCAGCGTAAGCTAAGCGTACAAGTCACCAAGAGTGGCCGCGAACGAGATCGCAATGTCAGAGAGATCCAACGCGAAGCCGATCAAGAAG
This sequence comes from uncultured Pirellulaceae bacterium, assembly GCA_963975425.1. Classification (GTDB taxonomy): domain Bacteria; phylum Planctomycetota; class Planctomycetia; order Pirellulales; family Pirellulaceae; genus CAXBGS01. The sequence continues at coordinate 275,199 of CAXBGS010000010.1, read as the reverse complement.
TGACGAAGATTCAAAACCAAGTCAAAGCGGCGGCCGTCGCGCTGCCGTGTATTCCACCGTTAATCATCGGTGTGATCGTTTTCGCTTCGCGCAGGTTGCGCGAGCGAGAGAATATCAGCAAAAGTCGTTTGAAATAGTTTTAGAAGAGTGCATCGGTGAACGAAACCAAGAAAACTGGATTGTTTTGGGTGGCTGCTGGCGTTTCGCTTGCGATCGCTGCTGCGGTCGCATGGCCATCGGCTTCGCGTGACGACGGCGGTGTTGCGCCGCTGATCAATACGGATCTGTTCGCAGAATTTAAAGATCCGTTGACCGCTGCCAGCATGAAAATTGTGACCTTTGACGAAGAGCAAGGAAAACTTGCCACGTTCGAAGTACGCAAGGACCGAGAATCGGGCGCTTGGACGATACCCTCGCGGGATGGTTACCCGGCCGATGCCGTCGAGCAGATGAAGGATGCCGCGAACGCATTGGTCGATCTGAAAATCTTGGACGTGCAAACCGAGAACGCCGAAGACCACGATGATTTGGGCGTCGCCGAACCAAAACTAGAAGAGTTGGAAGTCGGTGATACCGGTGTCGGACGACTGGTGACGTTTAAAGACGCATCGCAAAAGAATCTCGCTTCGCTGATCATCGGCGACCCGGTAAAGGATCGCGAGGGCCAACGTTATGTTCGCAAGCCCGGACAAGATCCAGTCTACGTTGTTTCGCTCGATGACTCGCCACTGACGACCCAGTTCAATGCGTGGATCGAAGACGACTTGCTGCAACTCAGCAGCATCGATATCGAGAATGTCGAAATCAAAGACTACAACGCGTCCCTCGGGCTCAGTGGGCTATCGCTAAGCCGGAACTACAATGCGAAGGTGTCGATGGATGGTTCACAGTGGAAACTGGACGAACTGTCCGAGTTTGACAAAAACAATCCCAACGCCGATCCGAAAAAGGTCGAACTGGGCGACGACGAGCAGCTGAACACGACGAGGCTGAACGATCTGAAAAATGCACTTGATGATCTTAAGATTGCAGACGTCGTGCGTAAGCCAAAAGGCATGAGCGAAAATTTGCGTGCCGACAAAGAACTCGTCTCCGATAACGAAGCCGTCGCTTCGTTGGCCCAGCGTGGTTTCTATCCCGCCAGTGGCAGCGGCGGTCAAGTCGAGATTCTATCGGCCAACGGTGAAATGACGGTGGGACTCAAGGACGGTGTGAAGTACGTCTTGCGGTTCGGTAACGTTTCGGGGCTCACCGAAGAAGGCGACGAAGAGCCTGAGGAAGGTGAGGAAGATCAGTCGTCCGACGGCCTGAATCGATACCTGCTGGTCACCACCTTGGTTGATGAGTCAAAGTTCCCGCCGCCGGATTTGCAAGAAGTCCCCAAGACTCTGGAAGACCTCGAGGCGTTACTTGGCGAGCTCGATGGTGCAGCGACAAAGGACTTGCCGGCCGAATTGAACGATCCTGATGCCGATAGCAAGGCGGAAGCGAAGAAAGAGATGGCTGGCGGCGAGGAAGCCGAGTCGGATTCCGCCTCGAGCTCAGAAGAAACGGAAAAGGCGGATGAACCGAAGGATGCTGGCGAATCCAAAGACGCGGATGATGCCAATGCAGAAGACGCGAAATCATCCGACGAGACAGAGGCTGTCGATGAAGGTGCGGCCGATGAATCCAAAGCTGACGATGTAGCGGAAGACGCGGTCGAAGAAGCATCCGGCGAGACTGATGCGGCGGGATCGGGCGAAGCGACGGTCAGTGGCGGGGCTCAAGATGTGGACGAAGATGCATCTGGTGACCAAGACGATGCCGACTCGTCTGGCGAGTCCGAAGAGAAAGATTCCGGTACCACGGACGACGGTGGTAGCGATAGCGAAGGCGACAAAGCAAATGCATCGTCGACGCCCGACGATGCGGAGGACACAACGGCCGAAGACAAAACGGCTGAAGATGACGCCGCTGAAGACGGGAAAAAGGAATCCGCGGATGAGGCACCTGCGGATCCCGATGAATCGATGGACAAGTCCGAGCCCGTCGGTGAGCTTGACGAGCTAACGGACGAAGAAAAACAAGAGCGTTTGGAAGCCGAGCAAGAGAAGATCACCAAAGAGAACCAGCGGAAATTGGACGAACGTAAGGACAAGATCGACGCTGCGAAACGCCGTGTCGCGGAGCTGAACGCCAGGTTTGCCGATTGGTACTATGTGATTCCCGAGAGTACGTACAGCGATCTGCGAATTCAGCGATCCGAGTTGATTCAAAGTAAAGCCGATGCAGCCGGATCAAGCGGAGCTCCTGGCGGCATGCCGCCAGGAGGGTTTGGCGGAGGGTTGCCACCCGGGTTCGGAAACTAACCTTGGCACCGGCAAACCTCTTGTAGCACGATGGCGCGGATCCATTGCTCTCGCCCGTCCGCTCCGATCGGGCGACGTCGATCGATGGACCCTGAGCTGTTAGCGCTGAATGGTTGACTGTGCATGCTGCAAACGTCTGCGTTGGATGTCGTGACCGCTCGGTTCCGATTACCAGTTCGAAAAGACCGTCGCCAATTGCTTTAGATTACGAGGGTTCTGGCCGAGGTCACCCTTGCCGACCCTCGACTGACTGGACGCCGTCACGATGGATCGATGGGGATCGCTGTCTTCGCCGTGACGCTCTGCGGCGATCGTCACGTGGATGTCGTCGACAAACCGGAACACTCGGGTGGTCCGCGTCAGGTGCAAACGGATCGAATCGTCGGGCTTTTCTTCTTCGCCAACGAGTTCCCAGCCCGACTTCGAAGCGGTCCATTCGGAAATTCTGTCGGCAACGTCCCTCGATGAATGATTCAGAATCCAGGGATGTAAATCTGGATCAGCGTCCGAAGCGTCGGTTTCGGCAAAATTGGTCGTCCAATCTCGCTGCCAGTTGTCGATTTGCATGCAGATCGCCAGGATGATAGCGGCGGTGATCGCCAGGAAGATGTATCCGATCATGCGTCGTGTTTTCCGGTCACTTAGGTTGGCAATCGGTATGAGTCAAAATCCGTCCCTTTTCGAAGCCGCCGAATCGGATCATCTCGATCGGGCGCAACCGCTCGCCGCAAGGATGCGTCCACAACGGCTGTCGGAATACATAGGACAGCAGCACATCTTAGGCGAAGGGAAACTGCTGAGGCGGATGATCGACGCCGGCCGCCTGGGTTCGGTGATCTTGTACGGTCCGCCGGGTACCGGAAAGACAACGCTTGCCCATCTGCTGGCCATTGAAACGCACAGCGAGTTACGAACCTTAAGTGCGGTTTCCAGTGGCGTGAAAGACGTTCGCGAGATCTTGTCGTGGGCGCGCGACAAGGTGTCCGTCGGTGATCCAACGCCGCTGCTATTCATCGACGAAATTCATCGGTTCAGTAAAACGCAGCAAGACGCGTTGTTGCCGGATGTCGAAGCCGGCATCGTCTCACTGATCGGTGCTACGACCAGTAATCCACACTTTTCAGTCAATTCCGCACTGCTAAGTCGCAGCCAACTGTTCCAGCTCGAATCGCTGGAGCCGAGCGACATCGATTCTCTGTTGCGCCGTGCCGTTGCGGACAAAGGTCGAGGCTTGGGCACCGATGGTGTGGCCGTTGATGACGATGCCATCGAGTATTTATCACAAGCGTGCGAAGGCGACGCGCGTCGTGCGCTGACCGCCCTCGAAATCGCGGTTCGAAGCAGTGGTGACGCAAAGCATGTCGGGCGCGATGCCGCCGTGGAATCGTTGGGCAGCCGTTTGGCCGGGTACGATGGAACCGGCGACGATCACTACGATTTGATTAGCGCTATGATCAAGAGCATTCGCGGCAGCGACGTGGACGCCAGCGTCTATTGGCTCGCACGCATGCTCGAGGGCGGCGAAGACATTCGGTTTTTGTGTCGGCGTCTGGTCATTTTGGCCAGTGAGGACGTGGGAAACGCTGACCCGCACGCATTGTCGCTGGCCGTCGCGGCGATGCAGGCGTGTGAGTTTGTCGGGTTGCCGGAATGCCAATTGACGCTTAGCCAAACGGTTGCCTATCTGGCGCTGGCCCCGAAAAGTAATGCGGCGACGACGGCAATCGGTCAGGCTCGGCGAGATGTTCGCGAGAAACAGATCGTCCCGGTACCAAAGCACTTGCGAGATTCGCATTACTCTGGCGCGAAATCGCTAGGGCATGGCGAAAACTACGTCTACTCACATGACACCGACGATGGGATCGCCGCGCAGGAATACTTGGGCGTCGACCGGACCTACTACGAGCCCGTCGATCGTGGCTACGAAGCCGAGCTAAAAACACGGCTGCAAAAAATTCGAAAGCGATTGAAAGACAACTGACGATGCATCGGCATCAGCGATGCGCGCGATGGCAGGAATCAGACGCTGAAACGACTCGACAACGGCCGCGGAAACCGAATTTGCGTTTGTTGACTCACCTGGGTGTCAGGTCAGCCAAGCTCGTCGCGGGTGCAGGTAATCCTGCGGGCGCAGGATTACCCGCGGGTGCCATGTTACTCGCGAGTAACCGGTTGGTCGCCGGTCAACTCTGTAGCCCGGTCAGCTGAATAGCCCGGTCAGCCCTGCAGTCCGGTCAGCTGAATAGCCCGGTCAGTGGCCCGTCGCCACAGTAGTCCGCATTGCCGAACGATTTTTGCGGATAACCCATCGCTTCGAGAATGCTAAGCAGCAGTCGGTTGTGAGGGACGTTGTCGAATTTCATGGCCCGACCTGTATCAAAGCCGAGTCCGCCGCCGACCATGATGAACGGGATGTTGTCGCGAGTGTGCGAATTGCCCTTTCCTAGCTCGTTGGTCCAAATGATGGTGGTGTTGTCCAGCAGGTTTCCTTCACCGCCCGGTTCGGGTGTTTCGGAAAGACGTTTCGCCAGGTGCGCGACCTGCTCGCAGTACCACGTGTTGATCTTGATTAAGTTTTCGTATGCGGATTCGTTGCTGTCTGGTTCATGTGAAATCGAATGGTGCCCTTCGTCGATGTCCAGCCAACGCATCCTGGCGTTACCAACACTCTTGGTCATTTGAATGCTGGCGATGCGCGTGAAATCGGCTGCCATACTGTTGACGACCATTTCGATCTGCATTTTGCTGATCTGAGGCATGTTGTCATCGTCTTCGGCAACATTAGGCGGCAGCTTGGGGATGTCCGCGGCGGTCTGCTTGTCGCGTTTCGGTGCGGCAAGTTCGGTTTGTAGATCGAGTTCGACGCGGCGGACCATCGATAGATGTTGTTGAAGGATTTGGCGGTCTTCCATGCCAACGGTCTGCTGAATTTTCTTCAGATCGTCGGTCAAGTCATCCAGAACGCTGGCCAGCATTTTGCGGTTCTGTTTTTGTCCGTACAGTTTGTCGAACATCTGATACGGGTCGCTAATGGGAGCGACGGGCCGGTTCGGCCCGGCATAACACATGCGTGTCCATGTGTCAGCTTGGCTGGGGACCAACACGCCGAATTCAAGCGAACCGAAACGTGTGCGAGTCGCCTCGTCGGCTTGCAATTGATTCTTGAGGTGTTGATCAATCGAGATTCCTGTAGACCATCCGGCGGGCGTATCGCTGCCGCCTTGCACGTCGCCCGGAAAGAGTTCGACGCCAGTCAGCAAACAGCCAATGCCTCGCATGTGCCCGTCGCCGTCACCTTTGATCTTGTTGCAAACACCTTGCAGGGACAGGACGTGATCTTTCAGCGGCGTTAGCGGTTGAAGGATTCGTTTCAAATCAAAATCGCGTCCGGCTTTATCGGGCCAGAAGTGTTTGGGGATGACACCGTTTGGACTGAACACGAACACAAGTCGTTGCTTGCGACGGGTCGAGTCGGCGTAGCCCAGGCTGGGCAGGGCGAGCACCATGTTAGCGGCCGCCGCGCTGATGCCGAGTCGCTTTGTAAACTCGCGTCGATTAAAAGAACGGCTCATTGAGTTCCTCGGGTTGTATTGGTGGATTGAAATCTCGGCGGAAATAAATCACGCGGATGTCACACCTGGACGTAGTATATCAGCCTGTCGAATTTAGGCGCTGTCGGCCGTGTTCTCGTGATCTTTTGCGGCCATTGCCGCGACGACCGCGATTTCGACGAATAAACGACGGATGTTGAAATGGTTCGCCGCAAATTGGTCGGTCAACCGATCCGCGAGGTCGAATCCGAACGCAGCAATGGGTTGTTTAATCATGTGTTCAAAGGCGGCTTCGACGAAGGCTCGATGACAATCGCGACTATCGACCAAGTACTCAGCCAGTTCGGCGGTACCGTTAAACGAGATCAATTGTCCTGTAAGGTCGATGTAGCTGCCGCTCGCATCAATAGGTTGGCCTCGTTCCTGCTCGCGGTAACAGCCGGTCGCGTCAAAGTGCTCCATCGCGAATCCCAGCGAATTGATCTTTGCGTGGCAGACTTGGCAATTCACTTCGTTGGTTTGCATCGCCACACGTTGCCGTGTGGTCAGGTTCGGATGCAGGTCGGGGTTCAGTGGCGAGAACGCCGCGTCGGGCGGTCTTAGTGTCCGTCCCAAGACGTGCCTGACAAGAAACACGCCGCGGTGGATCGGTGAAGACGTTTGATGATAGGCGAAATGACTCATCAACAGCGGATGCGTCAAAATTCCATGACGATGTTTAGCGTCGCCGACGCTCCGGCGTAACGTTGGGCCCTGATCCTCGACTGGCCGCCAAGACGGGCCGTAAAAATCCGCCAACTGGTCTGTCGTGTAGGTCCAGTCCGCGGTCAACAATTCGCGAAAGTCGCTCGACTCGCTCCAGACGATGTCATCGACGAAATGATCCAGCGACGATTTCAGGTCTTCCACAAGTGCGCGGTCAAAACCGGGATGCTGCTGTTGATCTTTGGTGATTGTGGCGTCATCCGGGATGTCCAGCCATTGCCGCATCAGCGCAGCGACTTTTCCGGCCGCACGATAGTCGCGAATCATGCGCTCGGCTGTCTCTCGAATTTGTTTTTCACTTTGCAGCTGATTCTTTTCCGCCCGCTTGAGTAACCATTCCTCGGCGGGCAGTGAATCGTACAAGGCCAGCGTCAAACGGTTGGCGACCCGTCGAGACTCTGTCTGCTGGGTATCGAGTGACGGGTACAAAAAGGTGGGCGACTTCAGTGTGACAAGCATGCATCGCTTGATCGCTTCGGCGTCGTCCAAGTGCAATTGCAACGAACGGTTGATGTACTTGACTCGCTGTTCTTGATTGACCGGGCCGCGCAGTGCCGTTTGGACCAGTTCGGCAAGGAATTGCTCGAGCAATTCGCGGCCGTTGTGCTTTTCTTTGCGGTGTTGGTGACGATAGCGCGGCCAAAGTTCGTCGGCCGCCGCTTGCGCGAATTCAAGTGCGGCATTCGTCGTGGACTCATCCCACTGACGATTGATGTCGGTGCCGCGTTCGTATCCATAGCTGCGATCATCAGGTGGCAAACTGGTTTGCAACGCGAACGTTGCCGGGTACGCCGCCGGAATCAGATGGCGCGTTGGGATCACTTGCTCGACACCGCCTGGGGTTTTCCAACGCAGCGAGATTTTTGCCGGTGGCTGTTTCGTTTTACGTTTTCGTTGCGTGAACTCGATCTTCATCGGGTACACACGTCCGGCGACCAATCGCAGCGTTCGGCGGAACTCTTCGCGTCCTTCGGATTGAACGTGATTGTTGATGAGTTCACGTTCTTGATTTCCAAAGTACATCATGCATGAGCAAGTGCTGCGCAGGATGATTTCGTACCGACCTGTTCGGTTGACCTTGAGCGACCCATTCCACAGAACGTAGTACTCCTCGGGTTCGACTCCATGGCCGGGGCCCTCGTTGCCGAAATCGAAGTGCACACTTGGGTCAATGCGCTGGATAACCTGTTTCTTAGGGTTCCAGCGGCCGTCGTTGAAATAATGGGCGTCCAGTCCGCGTCGATCGTCGATCCAGGCGTCGTCGTAGAAATGCTCGTACAAATCGGCCAAGCTCTGACGCAATTGTTGGCCGGTCAGTCGCGCCAGTTCGATTCGCGGCGGCCGATTTCGAAGTCTCGCGGCGGCGCTGTAGAACGCATGGTGGATAAAGTTTGCAACCGCGGCGGCGTCCTCGCCGACACAAGCCTCGGGATCGCCCTCGGGCATGGTTTCGGTGATCCGAGCGGTCAATTGGCCGATGGTTTCATCACCCACTAGCGGTGATTCGTACGTCCCAGGGGCCCCTTGGCCGGCCTCACCGTGGCAATCGGCACAGGACTCGCGGTAGACCGCTTTTCCCCGACGGATCAGGTCTGTTTCTGCGGTGGAAATCGATGATTCTTGTGCAAAAATTTCGCTCGCACCCGCGGCGAACACCGCGAATCCCAGCAGGGCGAAACATAATTTTGCAGGTGACCTAGCGGGCATACGCGCGGCAATCGGTGTGGAATCGTCACGAACAGGGAAGCTACGCATTGCATCTTTGAAGTGGGTAAAATCCCGTTTTTGGCGGGGAAATTACGGCAGCGATACTCGCGTGATGAAGTATACCGCACGGATTTGATATTACCGTGTGGAAAGATTGTCACGAATCAATCGTTCGATTCCGATCAGCCCAGCGGTACTGCGAGCGTCCGAAAGCCTCTTTGGGCTTGCGTGCATTGATTGATCCGCCATACTAACCCGCTTCTCTAACGGCATGGCACCGGAAATTTCAGAGAATTTCCGGTGTCATTTTACATGAACACCACATCTGACTGGAAGGTTTATCCAGCCATGGCTGACGTATTAGAAGTTGAGAAGCGCGAGCGGACCGGCTCAGCGGCATCTCGGCGCTTGCGTCGTGACGGGCTCGTTCCCGCCATTCTGTACGGACACGGACAAGATAATCAGAATCTCGCGGTACCCCAAAAAGACGTGAAGGCGCTCGTTCGCCACCACGGCAAGATGGTCGAGCTAAAGGGGGCGGTGAAAGACACCGCTCTGGTCAGTGACATGCAGTGGGATCCGTTGGGGATCGAAGTGCTGCACTTGGACCTGATTCGAGTGAACTTGAGCGAAAGCGTACACGTAACCGTCCCGATTCAAGGGCACGGCGATCCGATCGGTCTCCGCGAAGGCGGAATTCTGTTGGAAAACCTGCACGAAGTCGAAATCAGTTGTCCCGCCGGCTCGATTCCGGAATCGGTTCGACTGAACATTTCCGAATTGCACGTTGGCGAGCACTTGACCGCTGGCGACTTGGAATTGCCTGACGGCGTCGAATTGGTAACTCCGGCCGAAACGGTCGTCACGCACATCGAAGCACCCAAGAAGAGTGGTGATGCGGATGAGGCGGCTGACGGCGTAGGTGCGGAGCCCGAAGTGATCGCCAAAGGTGGCGGTGAAAAGGAAGCTGAGGGTTGAAGCTGATCGTTGGCCTTGGCAATCCAGGTCGCAAATACGAGCAGACTCGACACAATGTCGGCTTTATGACGGCCGCCAAGTTGGCGGCCAAAGTGTTCGCGGATTCACCGCGTGATCGTTTTGACGGCGAAATTGCCGAAGCGACGATTCGCGGTGGTGGTCGAACCGGCGGAGCGTCGGCCGATCTGCCAAGCCAAAAACTGGCGGTGTTGTGCCCGACAACCTACATGAATGCGAGTGGACAGAGCGTCCGCAAAGCAGTTGATTTTTACAAGCTGTCATTGGACGACGTGTTAGTCATCTGTGACGATTTGAATTTGCCAACCGGTCGACTGAGGATTCGGCCTTCCGGTTCCGCAGGCGGCCAGAAAGGCCTGGCTGACATTATTCGACACCTCGGTTCGCAGTCTTTTGCTAGGCTTCGGATCGGGATTGACCGACCGCCCGAGGGTTGGGAGGTCACCGACTATGTGCTGGGGAAATTTTCCAGCTCTGAAAAAGACACAATTGAGGAATCAACCTCGTGGGCAGCGCAGGCCGCACTGGACTGGGCAATTCACGATACCGCTTTTGTCGCAAATTTGTATAATCCAGACCCAAAAATCTCAAAGCAACCGAAACCGAAGAAGAAGTAACCGTGGCCATTAGTACCTACGAAACTCTGTTCATCTTGGACAGCAACCATTACGCACGCGATCCAGGCGGCGTCGCCAAGCAGATCGACGACATCATCACGGAAGCAGGCGGCAAAGTGCTCGTCAGCCGCGTGTGGATGGAGCAAAAGTTGGCTTATCCGATCGATAAGCATCAAAAAGGCACGTATTGGCTGACGTACTTCGAAATGGAAGGCGAGAATTTGCCAACCATCGCGCGTGCTTTTACGCTGGCCGAACCAGTGATCCGAGAGTTGACGCTGAAGCTGGAACCACGATTGGTTGAGCCGATTTTGGCCAACGCGCGTGGTGAAGCCGTCAAGCCAGACGAAGAGCCAGAAGCACCGGTCGAAGAAGAAGCGAAGGTCGAAGCGACCGCAGGCGCTTAGTCTCGGGATTGGCAGGGGGGCGATCGATGATCGAATCGGTTGAGTTGCCCTCGGCGTCCGTCGCAGACCGACAGGCGAATCAAGCACGGGCGCCCCTTGCGGCAGCCAGCACTAAGACAGAACGAGGACGCAAGGGTTTGGATCCATGGCCAGTTACAACCGCGTCATATTAGTAGGAAACCTGACGCGCGATATCGAATTGCGGTACACCACCGGTGGAACGGCAGTCACCGATATCGGGCTGGCTGTCAATGATCGACGCAAGTCGGCCAACGGCGAATGGGTGGACGAAACAACATTCGTGGATGTGACCCTGTGGGGCCGAACCGCAGAAGTCGCCAGCGAATACTTGGGGAAAGGATCGCCGATTCTTGTCGAGGGGCGATTGAAACTAGATACATGGGAAACCGACGGTCAAAAGAAAAGTAAGCTGCGAGTCGTCGGCGAACGGATGCAGATGTTAAGCGGCGGGCAGGGCGGTGGCGGAAGCCGAGCTCGGGGTGAAGGTCAGGATTTCCGGCCGCAAAACGTCGCGACACCCGCTTCCTCGTCGCCGGAATCGGCAACCCAAGCGGCCGGCTCGCCACCACCGGGAAACCGTGAAGCTCAGCCGACCGGTGAAGGTCCCGGATACGACGACCCCGACATTCCCTTTTAATCATTATTTACATTACAGATTTCAAATCTCATATTTCAAATCTCACCATGCCAAGCAAAGTCACAACTGGACGCAAGTTTAAACGTCCCTACAAACGATTGCCTCGCGGCGAAAATGGCGGCGTTCAGTTGCTGTTGATCCACAACGTCGAACACCTCGGTAAGCAGGGTGATATCGTCGAAGTCAAGAATGGCTACGCGATGAATTACTTGCTGCCTCAAGGTTTGGCGACCGTCGCGTCGGAACATCACCGGCGTATGGTCGAAAAGCACCGCGAAAAGCTGCGTGCAATGGAGCTGGAAAAGCTAAAGAGCTATCGCGAATTGGCGGACGAATTGGCGGCACAGTCGATTACGATCGAAGCCAATGCGAACGACGAAGGTCACTTGTACGGCAGCGTTGGTCCGCACGAAATCGTCGACGCGCTCAAGCAGGCCGGTTTCTCGCTGGCGCAAGACCAGATTCGCTTGGAAGGTCCTCTGAAAGAGCTGGGCTTGTACACCGTAAAGGTGCACCTGCACAGCGAAGTGGACGCAAGCCTGAAGGTCTGGGTCGTGCCGACTGCCGTGGCCGAAGACGCAGAGCCGGGCGCTTAGCGACCGATCGGGTTTCCGTTAATCCTGCGGTCAGGACATCCGTTCTGGCTGCAGTGTTTCCCTGTGAACCGCTTTCAGTGCAGCGTTTTTAGTGCAGGGGCTTCAGTGCAGCGTTTTCAGCGCAGGTTTTGCACTTGCAGTGCTTTCCACTTCACGATTAACACGATAGGCGAATAGAGCAATAGACGAGTTCTCGGCGAGCGATCGCTGAATCACTCGGGGCTGTGGCGGAACTGGCAGACGCGCTAGATTTAGGATCTAGTTCCCTCGGGAGTGCAGGTTCGATTCCTGTCAGCCCTATTGATATTCTCGGTGTTGCGGTGGCCGATCGACGGCAGATTTCGCCGTTCGGCTTGGTTTTGGCGGCTTGGCATCGCGGCGAATGTATGCCGAATTGGATCACGGTGATGGCGTCCTGCCGTGACCGGTGATCCAGGGGCGTGGATTCCTGTACGCAGGAGACCGATCGGGCCATGGCGGCCCGCAGGTCGATTGCAATCGCCTTTGTGGGCCGGTCCCGATTGACCTGACCGTCGATCACAAATACATTCTTGCCCGTAAAAGACGCGTTTTCGGATATCGAGAGCACGTTTCTGTTGCGACTGGTGAACTTGGTCGCTTTTCGCGCTGCGGAAATAAGCGTGGATCGTCGTGTTCGCGGAGCGGGCAAAACCAAGGCCTGTTCGCCGAGCGTACAACGACAAAGACTTCTGCGGCTAAGGATTTGACCTTCGGGTCAAGCAAAATCGCAACCGAACTGCGCATGACGTGCAGAGCTGTGCTCGATGCGCAGACTGTAAGACAGACCTATCGCATACGTTTATTCACACTCCTCCCGAATACTCAAGACGGTTTCTCTAGAGAACAACTATGGCTAAGAACGCTGCTCCCGCAAAAATGGTGTACTACTTCGGCAAGACAAAAACCGAAGGCAAAGGAAAGAGCAAGTCACTGCTCGGCGGAAAGGGATTGAACCTGGCCGAAATGACCAAGATCGGTTTGCCTGTGCCTCCGGGATTCACCATCACGACCGAAGTTTGTGACGCCTACTACAAGTCTGGCGAGAAGCTTCCTAAGGGTTTGATGGACGAAGTCAACAAGGCCGTCGCCATCATGGAAAAGGAACTCGGCAAGAAATTCGGCGACGACAGCAACCCGCTGCTGGTCAGTGTTCGCTCCGGTGCGGCTGTCAGTATGCCCGGCATGATGAACACGATTTTGAACTTGGGTCTCAACGACAAGGCGACCGAAGGGCTGGCTAAGGCCACCAAGAACGAACGTTTCGCGTATGACGCGTATCGTCGTCTGATCAATATGTTCGGTGACGTCGTGATGGGCATGGACCACCACATGTTCGAGCAAGCTTTTGACAAAATCAAAAAGAAGTACAAGGTGACAGAGGACACCGAGGTCCCTGCGGAAGGCCTTCGTAAACTTTGTGACGAGTACAAAGCGGTTTATAAGAAACAGACGGGTGAGGAGTTCCCGCAAAATCCGCTGAAACAGCTCGAGCTTTCGATCAAGGCCGTGTTCGGTTCCTGGAACACCTCTCGTGCGGTTCGCTACCGCGAAATCGAAGGCATTCGCGGGTTGCTCGGCACCGCCGTCAACGTCCAATCGATGGTCTACGGCAACATGGGTGATGACTCGGGGACCGGTGTTGCGTTCACTCGTAACCCGAACACCGGCGAGAACAAGTTCTTTGGCGAATTTCTGATCAATGCCCAGGGTGAAGACGTCGTGGCCGGCATTCGAACCCCACAGCCGGTCGCGGAAATGCCGAAGTGGAATCGCGCGGTTCACAAAGAGCTGTTGGCGATCAAGAAGACTTTGGAAGATCACTACGCCGAGATGCAGGACATCGAGTTCACGATCGAGCGCGGCACGCTGTACATGTTGCAAACGCGAACCGGTAAGCGAACCGGTGTCGCCGCGGTAAAGATCGCTTGCGACATGGTCAAAGAAAAGCTGATCGATCAAAAAGAAGCGGTCATGCGAGTCCCGGCCAACGACTTGACGCAGTTGTTGTTGCCAAGCTTTAAGCCCACCGCTCGTAACGCCGCTGATGTGTTGACACGTGGCTTGCCCGCCTCGCCGGGAGCGTCGGTCGGCAAGCTCGCCTTCAGTGCACCGGAAGCTCGTGAGCGTGCTGAAGCCGGTGAAAAAGTCATTCTGGTTCGTCAAGAAACCAGTCCGGAAGACGTTGACGGCATGAACGCCGCTGCAGGTATCCTGACCAGCACCGGCGGGATGACCAGTCACGCCGCGGTGGTCGCTCGTGGTTGGGGGAAATGCTGTGTCGCCGGGGCCGGCGAAATCCAAATCGACGAGAAGGGCAAGAAGATCAAAGTCGGCGGACGAACCTTTGGCGTCAAAGACACGATCAGTCTTGATGGTACGACCGGCGAAGTCATGTCGGGTGAAGTCGAAACGCAAGAACCTAAGATGTCGGGCGATTTTTCGAAGCTGATGAAGTGGGCCGACGAGTATCGCAAGCTTGATGTTCGCACGAACGCCGATTCGCCCGCCGACAGCAAGCGAGCCCGCGACTTTGGCGCTCAAGGGATCGGCCTCTGTCGAACCGAGCACATGTTCTTTGAGCCCGAGCGAATCATTCACATGCGTGCAATGATCCTGTCGGAAAACGAAAAGGACCGACGCGCGGCACTGAAAAAGTTGCTTCCCTATCAACGAAAAGATTTCGAAGGCATCTTCAAGGCGATGGACGGGTTGCCCGTGACGGTTCGCTTGTTGGACCCGCCACTGCACGAGTTCTTGCCGCACGACGCAGCAGCGCAGAAAACGGTCGCCAAAGAGCTTGATATCAAGCCATCGGAAGTGGTCAAGCGGGCCGAAGCTTTGCATGAATCAAATCCGATGCTCGGCCACCGTGGTTGCCGGTTGAGCGTCACGTACCCAGAAATTCTTGAGATGCAGGTGCGTGCGATTGTCGAAGCGGCAATCAATTGCTCGAAGAAAAAGATCAAGGCAAAGCCCGAGATCATGATTCCGTTGGTGGGTACCGAGGCCGAGCTTTCGACGCTGCGTGCCAAGGTCGAGGAAACAATCGAAGAGACCGTGACGGCGAAAAAGTTTGCCGGCAAGCTGGACATCTTGATCGGCACGATGATCGAGATTCCTCGAGCCGCGTTGACTGCCGATGATGTCGCAGAGCATGCCGACTTCTTTAGCTTTGGAACGAATGACTTGACGCAGATGACGTTCGGTTACAGCCGTGACGATATCAATACGTTCCTGCCTGATTACTTGTCCGAAGACATCTTGCATGTCGACCCATTCCAGTCGCTGGACCAAACCGGCGTCGGCCAGCTGGTCGAAATGGGTGTTCAGAAAGGTCGCAGTACGAAGCCTAAGTTAAAGGTGGGTATCTGCGGCGAGCATGGCGGCGATCCCGCCTCGATCGACTTCTGTCATCGTGTCGGACTCGACTATGTCAGTTGCAGCCCGTTCCGAGTGCCAATCGCTCGGTTGGCCGCAGCTCAAGCGGCTTTGCGAAACAAGTAATTCGCGCTGTCAGTCTCTCTCATGCCGTGGGCCGAAATGATGTTCGGCCCGCGGCAATCTTGCCAATCACCTTCGCTAAAACAAACCCATGTCCGACGTTCATTCGAAATACAACGACGTTGAAAAACTGATCGACGAAGAGAAGTTTGAAGACGCGATCGCCGGTCTGACCGAAATTGTCGGCGAAGATGACTCATTTGTGCTGGCGCACCTCGCATTAGCCCGTGTCTATACAAAGACAGGCCAGCACGATCTTGCGATCCAGCATGGCGAAAAGGCTTGTGAGCTGGAGCCAGCCGATCCGTTCAATTTCACTGCGATGAGCGTGACCTACCAGCGAGCCTGGGCGGGCACCCAAGATCAGCAGTACATTGCCAAGGCCGAAGACGCCATGGCAAAGGCTCAAATGATCCAATCGCAGCAATAACGCGGCGTCTGAGCATCTTGTCGCGGTTGTCCGACCTCGTTTTTTCGGACTTTTACAACGCTGTTACACAGCTTGCTATTGGTCGTGACAGACGCCAGGGGAAATCTCGATAGAATCCTTGCGAAGGAAAGCCTGCCGCGGACGCGGGCTTCACTACGCCGAAACCCACCTGATTATGGAATTGTCATTATGGCGCCTGGCACCGAAGCCCCCACACGAACACGGGTCCCCCACACCGAGCGGACTCGCAGCACGCCAGATCACGTTAAGGATTCTCCAAAGCCAAAGCGACCCAGTGATGGTGTTGCACCGTTAAACGCCGCAGATCCGCAAGATTTGCGGGATCACGCCCCGGTCACCCCCGTGATCAGTAAACATGCTCATCCGACGGCGAGCGAGCGAAAACGGGCCGACAATATCACCTGGTGGGCCGTCGGTTGGCTTGGGCTGGCACACTTGGTCGTGCTTGCCGCGCCATTCACGTTCACGTGGCAAGCGTTGGTCCTGACGATCGTGTTGCACTGGATCACCGGCAGTCTGGGGATTTGCCTTGGCTATCACCGTTTGCTGACGCACACGGGCATGAAAACCTATTCGTGGGTCCGGTACTTCTTCGCAACCATTGGCGTCCTTGCTGGTGAAGGCTCACCGCTGGATTGGGTTGCCGACCATCGCAAACACCATGCTCACAGTGACCTCGAAGGCGACCCGCACTCGCCGAACGACGGCGGGATCTGGAGCCACATTTTCTGGCTTGCCTATCACACACACAACGGTGACCGTAAGGCCTATCTGCAACGCTGGGTTCCCGATTTGTACAAGGAACGTGGCATGCGTTTCCTTGACGTCATGTTCTTGCCGCTGCACATCATGGTTGGGTTTGCTCTGTACGGTTTGGGATACTGGATGGGCGGAACACCGATGGCTGTTTCATTCCTGGTTTGGGGAATGTTCGTCCGACTCGTGGGCGTTCTGCACTCGACATGGATGGTCAACAGTGCTTCGCACATGTGGGGTTACCGGAACTACAAGACCACCGATGACAGCCGCAACAATTGGTTGGTTGCGATTCTGGCGTACGGTGAAGGCTGGCATAACAATCACCACGCCTACCCACGAATGGCCAAGCATGGTCACAAGTGGTGGGAATTCGATATCACTTGGCAAGCGATCAAATTGTTGCGGGCTTGTGGGTTGGTTTGGGACGTCGTCGACTACCGCACCGTCGCAGAAAAGAACGGCAAGGTAGATCCCAACGCCGAAGCCAGGGCTGCTTGATCGGCCCAGCGTGCCTTTGTTTTTATCAATCCTGTTGTCAACGCTGTTATTAACGCTCTAACCGAGCCGGCTAGAGCGTTATCTTGGGTTTGGACTGCTGGAACGCTATGTGTGCAGTCGACCCCTCGTCAATTGCACGTCGAGGTTGACCAAGCGATGCGTTCGGCGGTCCTGCACTAAAAGTCGCACGCGTCCGCTGCGACTCGTCTGCAGGGCGGAATCGATTGCGATGCGACGGTTCAGCACATCACCGATCTGATGTCCGTTGACCGCGACGATGCGATCGCCGACTTCCAGTCCCGCTCTTGCGGCCGCCGTGTTGGGGTACACCTGCGTCAGCAGCAACCCGGTGGGCGAGTAGTGGCCGTAGACGCCTAGATACCATCCGCCGCGTTGCGGAGGACGGTCGCCCGGTCGCGGTTCAACGAACCCGCCGTCTGCCGATCCGTCCGTCGGAGGCCTGTCCAGATGCGGTCTTGGTTCAGCTGGATCGTCGCTCGCATTCTCCCTTGGCGGACCGGAAAAAAGTTTTCCGATCGGATCTGTTTCTGCCGCCTCGTTTGCACGACCGGAATTCGGATCAATCGCGCAGGCCAGCGGGCTGATGTGCAAAGAGGGCAGGGCGAGGACGGCAAAAGAAACGCAAATCTGCAACGTTTTCACTTCAAGGGTCCCCACAACTTTCTTGTCGTGCCACGATATGCGAAATGCGACAGCCACGTCGGCACACACGGTGGCGCCGCTCGTTTGTGCCAGCAAAAGATGTTCCGCCTGTTGCTTGACAATCCGTGTTGGACTGTTAGTTTCACTGCACGCGTGTTGGACGCGTACCTCAACCATGATCGGGTGAGAAGGGAGTGAACCTTCGTGTGAAGGTCGGTCACATAGGGCCGTTTCATATTACCGATCGCGTGTCATCTCTCTGGTGACTGCGCTAATTTCTGCTTTGAGTCGAAACCGTATTCGTTTGACGGGTGTGTCGCGGTCGTCGCTGCGCTGTCGGCCGTTGTCGCGCCGTGGTGCGTCCGCCGCTGCGGCGCTTGTTTAAAGCCGGCGGTGCCCATCAAGACGGTGACTCGATCCCAAAGCGGTGCGAGGAAACGTCGTCATGACAGGCAGTAGAAAACGAAGTTCGAAAGACCGGCCAACCCAAACGGCGCAAAGTGATTGGAGCACTGGCCAGACTCGGAAATCGCGAAAGGAGCAGACGCCCGGCGAGGCGAATCGCGGCCCAAGGAACCGCAGCGGCGCCTCAAAACTAAGCTCGATCGTTGTTGATTCCAGCCTGTCGCCTCAAGAACAGGCAGACACCTGGGCAACGATCTGGTTTTTCGCACTCGCCCGACATCACCGCGTGACGGACACCGCGGCCTATCGATTCAGTGAACGCGATGTTATTTCGTTCTTGCAGTCCAAGTTGCGAGACAAGACGCCGGCGTGGAAACGGCTGAAGATGGTGGAGGCCTTGATCGTGTATCGCGACCGCGTCTTGCAGACGTCTCAGCCACGCCTGGAGTCGATTCGAGCAAAGCTGCAAGAGATTGCGGCGCTTGAGAATCTTGCCGAACAAGAGATTCCCATTGAAGATGTGGTCGGCAAGATCAATCCTCGCGAACCCGACGTGATCCAACTGTTGCGCCGCCAGATGCGTTTGCAGGGAAAGGCGTTTCGCACCGAAAAGGCTTACGTCGGTAAGGTTCGCGCCTTCATGTCCGCTCGCGGTCTGAAATGTCTCGACGATTTCGCGTCAATCGGAGGTCGCGACGTGGAGGCACATCTGACCGACTTGGCCGTCGACGGTGATGTGGCGCCCTCGACGCAGAACCAAGCGTTCTATGCGCTGTTGTTCTTATTCGAACACGTTTTCAAACGCGATTTCGGAAAGATCAACGCAATTCGGTCAACCAAAGGGCCGCGGATTCCTTCGGTCATGAGCCAGCGCGAGGTGCGACTGGTGCTAGGACAGCTGACCGGCGTGTATGCGTTGATCGGTCAGCTGTTGTATGGCTGTGGTATGCGAATCAGCGAGTCTCTGAGGTTGCGGGTCAAAGATGTTGACTTTGACATGATGTACATCGAGGTTCACCGGTCCAAGGGTGACAAGAGTCGACTGGTTCCGCTGCCGAAACATCTGGTCGATCCGCTGCGAGCTCTGGTCCAGTCGCGGCAAATGGTTCACGAGCATGATTTGGCCTCTGGCGAAGCGTCGGTGTGGCTGCCGCATGCGCTGGACCGAAAGTATCCCGATGCTCATCGTCAATTTAAGTGGCAATTCCTGTTTGCTTCGTCACGTTTTTCTCGTGACCCACGCACCGGAAACCGCCATCGTCATCACATCCACCAAGACACGTTTCCGGACCAATTGCGCCGAGCGGTGCTGGCGACGGGCATCAATAAGCACATCACTTCGCACACGTTTCGTCATTCATTTGCGACCCACCTGCTGCAAGACGGAACGGACATTCGAACGATTCAGGAACTGTTGGGGCACAGCGACTTGAACACGACGATGATCTATACGCACGTTCTCAATCGAGGGGATACCAAAGTGATCAGCCCGCTGGACACGCTGCTGGGTGAACAAGGAAAAGACGTTGCCCATGAATGCGAGAGTGACCGAGGTGCCACAGTTGCGGACCGCAACTTAACTCATACCGACGATGCCGCATCGCAAGTCTGTGGGAACGATGAACCAGTCCAACAGGCAGGCTGGCTGCACGCCATCGGGTTTTCCGACTGGTGGGCAAGGTATCGACCGCTAAAGCAGGACACGAAATAGATTGCTGTTTCGATGTGACCGGTGCGAACCGGCAGCGCTGGGTCGACCGAGCATCGTGCACTGCTTCCCGCTTGAAAGGTGCATCAACAGCTTTGTCACGAGTCGTGGTCACACGTTTTTCGTGCGAGATTCATCGTTTCTTCACGCCGCTAGTGATCGAAAATTCGAACGCTAAGATGGGTCGCGTTCTGTCAATTCATCGAAGACCCAGTGTCATGAATGATTTAATCGACTCTCTTGAGTGTCCGACCTGCGCGGTGCGGTTTGACGTTCGTCAGGCAACCGCTGCAGGTAAATTCGTGTGCCCGCATTGTGGCCAAGAAATCGCCAGAAAAGAGCGGCGAGTATCATCGCCGTCGCATCGCGCCGTCGCTAGTTCCGCGAGTGCGTCAGGCGAAGCTGGCAACGCATCGTCGGCGTCCAGCACGCGGTCGGCATTCGACGACTTGCCGGCTCCGGTGCAATATGACGAACGTGTCTTGCCACCCAGGAAGCGTTACTTCAAGTCGTTGTTGCGATCCATCCGGGCACGACGGAATGCGTTGCTGGGGATGGTTGCGATCGGTCTGTTGGCGGCGGTTTTGGTGGGCGTCGGGTCGGCTGTTTATTCCGCGCGTGAAACCATTCGCAACCAGTGGGTTGATCGTGTCTTGCCGAAGGAAGAATTGCCCATTGACGTCCTTGGCGATCATGGCGCGATGGTCAACCGTTTGGTAGAGCGTGTTGGTTCGATTGAAGACTTGGCGACTCGGGATGAAGCCTTAGCAAATCTACGAGCATATCTGTATGCCTATGACAATTTGGCTATCCGCGCAATCGCGATCGGACCACAGGCCGAAGATGATTATTCGTCGTTGGGTGAGATGCTCGACGGCGAACTTCCGCGGCTCAATGAGCGTGTTAGGGAATCATGCGGCAAACTGATCATGAACCGGTCGCTGGTGGGGAGTTCGCTGCAAAACGTGCTGACGGGCATCATGGAGGCGGAAAAGGAGTTCGCAAACATTGTGTCGCGGGCGTGGCGTCCGATTCCCGTGCCGGCATCGGAGTCTGAACGCACATGCCAACAGATGAAGCGGGTGCGGTATCGCGTGTGGTCCGACGTCATGTCGGTCAGGAACAAGAGTGAGTTTCGTTCGCTGGATGCATCAATCGATGCGGCGGCGGACGAGCTGGAATCGATGTTGGTGAAGCGATTCGCGGATCGGCGTACGAGCACGTCCAATGGCGATGCGGCGGCAAGCCAGAAATATGCTGACGATCTATTGGCCACGACGGAGGCTAAGTTTAAAAAGCTGAGTTCGAAATTTGACGGTCGTGACGTCGAAGGCGCGTTTCGCCGCTATGTGGATTCTGCGCGGGCACTCGACAATGTTCACAAATCGGGTGTTCACAAGGCTGCAGACCATGCGTCTGGGATGCACGCCTCTGGAATTCACGCTTCTGGGATTTCCAGGTTGGACGCAGGCACCGCGGATGGTTTGAAACCATAGCGCGTCCAGGAAGGCTTTTCCGTCGACAGGTCTGGGATTGGGTCAAACGACGGCGCGTCGATCGCTCGACGGTTGTCCAAACAAAACCGCGCAGGGGATTTCTCGCTCCCGGGGCTCATTTCGATCGATTTCCCGCCCGCTCGCTACTTACTTGTCAGCACGATAGGCTCTATTGTGACGAACACGGATGGGGTCGAGCTTTTCTGGATGAGGCCAGCAACAGGGCATGACGACGACGGAAATTACGGTCAAAGGTGCTCGCGAGCACAATCTTCGCGATGTCGGTTTAACCCTCCCTCGGGGCGAATTGATTTGCTTCTCTGGGGTTAGCGGCAGCGGAAAGAGTTCGCTCGCGTTTGACACGCTATACGCGGAAGGTCAGCGTCGGTACGTCGAAAGCCTGAGCAATTACGCGCGGCATTTCATGGGGCAAATGCCCAAGCCCGATGTGGATTTGGTCAGCGGGCTGAGTCCGTCGATTTCGATTAGCCAAAAATCGACCGGCAATAACCCGCGTAGCACCGTCGGCACGATCACCGAAATCTATGATTTTTTGCGAGTTCTGTACGCGCGCGTCGGGACCGGTCACTGCTGTCATTGCGGCAGCCAGATCACTGCGCAAACACAGGATGCCATCACGTCGCGGATTGGGTCACTGCCCATGGAAGCAACATTGTGGATCATGGCGCCGTTGGTGCGGTCACAAAAGGGCGAGTTCAAAGACTTGTTCGAGGACTTGCGGAAACAAGGATTCGGTCGCGCCCGCGTCGACGGGACGACGATCCTGCTTTCCGATCCGCCGGCACTCGATCGACAGCGCCGGCATGATGTCGAAGTGGTTGTGGATCGCATCAGTCCGGACGATCGTGATCGAGGGCGGATTTCCGAAGCGGTCATTCATGCCTTAAAGCTGGGCGACAGCAGTGTGATCGTCTCGCTGGTCGATGAGCAGGACGAACACAACGATTCCGCTGGACCGGTCAAAGAGGACGTTCTTTTTTCGTCTCGCTATGCCTGCGGAAACTGTGGCGAGAGTTTCAAACCGCCGACGCCGCAACTGTTTAGCTTTAATAGTCCGCAGGGCATGTGCGAAGCATGCGATGGCTTGGGGCGTTTGTATACGTTCGTACCCGAATTGCTGATTCCCAACGAAAAGTTGTCGATTCGCAAAGGTGCGATCGCGTTGCTTGGAAAGTGGGGCGACATGGGCCGCTATCGCCGTCACATCTACAAAGGTGTGGCCGCGGCGATGGACAAGCATTTTGATTTTGAACCCGGCACGATGTTAGAGGGCAAATGGAGCGAGCTGTCTGATGAGGCGAGGCGGGTGTGGCTGTGGGGAACCGACGAGGCGTTGAAGTTTACCTGGCGCGGCGGTCGCCGGGCCAAGACGTACTCGGGCAGCTTTGACGGATTCATTCCCGAGTTGCTGGATCGATACAAGACGACTCGCAACAAAATGCAGTTGCGCCAGTTCGAAAAGTACATGTCCACGATGGATTGTCCCGACTGCCACGGCAAGCGGCTGAATCCTCAAGCGTGCGCGGTCAAAATCACCACTGGAAACGAGACGTTCGCCGAACAGCCGTCGCTATCGCTTCCGGAACTGACAAACTTGTCGGTCGATCGTCTCGCGGACTTCTTTTCTTCGGTCGAGTTGAACAAGACCGATGCGACGATCGCGGCCGAGGCGCTCAAAGAGATTCGAACTCGCGTCGGTTTCCTGCTGGGCGTCGGACTGAATTACCTGACGTTGGGGCGCACCGCGCCGACACTTTCGGGCGGCGAATCTCAGCGCATCCGTTTGGCCGGGCAAATCGGCAGCGGCTTGGTTGGCGTGTTGTACATCCTGGATGAACCTTCGATCGGTTTGCACCCACGCGACAATGATCGGCTGATTCAGACGCTGCTGCGGCTGCGGGATGCCGGCAACACGCTAATCGTGGTCGAGCATGACGAAGACACGATGCGAGCGGCCGACCGGATCATCGATTTCGGTCCCGGCCCGGGCGTCAAAGGTGGCCGAATTATCGCCGAAGGGAACGTCCAGGCCGTCGCCAAGAACAAGCAGAGCGTGACTGGCCAATTTTTGGCGGGAACGCGCACCATTGCGATTCGCGACGAGCTGAGGCCGATCGACAAAACGAAGCAGCTGAAAGTCCGCGGCGCTCGTTTTCATAACTTAAAAAACATCGACGTTTCGATTCCGCTGGGCACCGTGACGTGTGTCACCGGTGTTTCGGGCAGCGGCAAAAGTTCGTTGATCGGTGGGATCGTCCAGCCTGTGCTGCGCAATGCACTCAATGGCGCCGAAGACGAGCCTGGTGACCACGACTCGATCGAGGGACTGGAGCACCTGGACAAGACAATCGCGATCGATCAATCGCCCATCGGGCGAACGCCCCGCAGCAATCCTGCCACGTACGTGAAGGTGTTTGACGAAATTCGCAGTCTTTATGCAAAACTGACCGAAGCCAAAACGCGCGGATACACGGCAAGTCGGTTCAGTTTCAACGTTGACGGCGGGCGATGCGAAGCGTGCGACGGTAACGGGGCGACAAAGCTAGAAATGGACTTCCTGGCCGACATTTGGGTCAAGTGTCCTGTGTGCCAAGGCAAGCGTTATAACCGGGAGACTTTGTCGGTCGAGTTCAAAGGAAAGTCGATTGCCGATGTCTTGGAAATGGACATCTCCGAAGCGTATCAGCTGTTCGAAAACGTTCCAAAGATCGCCGAAAAGCTGCAGACGCTCATCGATGTCGGACTGGAATATTTGAAACTGGGGCAACCCTCGCCCACATTGTCAGGCGGCGAAGCACAACGCATCAAGTTGTCTCGCGAACTAAGTAAACGCGAAACCGGGCGAACGCTGTATGTTCTCGATGAACCGACGACCGGTTTGCACTTTGCCGATATCGATTTGTTGTTGAAAGTCATTCACGGTTTGGCCGACCGCGGAAACACGATTGTTATCGTCGAACACAATTCCGATGTCATCAAAACAGCCGATTGGATCATCGATCTCGGTCCCGAAGGTGGCGAAGGGGGGGGCAGGCTGGTCGCGGAAGGGCGACCGGAGAAAATCGCCAAGGCGGCAAAGAGCTACACCGGTTCGGCACTTGCAAAAGTGATCGGGATCAAACGGCGGAGCGAACCCAAAGCCGCGGCGATCAAAAATATCGTTCAGCCTTCGGAAAAATCGCGAACCCATGTGGTTGTCGAAGCGGCCGAAGAACACAACTTGAAATCGGTTGACGCGGCGATACCGCGAGACGCGATGACCGTCTTCTGTGGCCCCAGCGGCAGCGGCAAGAGTTCGCTGGCGATGGATACAATCTATGCGGAAGGCCAGCGTCGATACGTTGAATCACTCTCGTCATACGCGCGGCAATTTATCGGCCAAGTCCAAAAGCCGCGTGTCGAACGCATCGAAGGATTGTCGCCGGCCGTTGCACTGGAGCAAAAGAATCTGGGCCATTCGCCACGCAGTACCGTCGGCACCGTCACCGAGATTTACGACTACATCCGAATCTTGATGGCCCGTCTGGGGACGATGCATTGTCCCGATTGCCACATTCCCGTCGGAACGCAAACGGCCGATCAGATCGTCGATAAAGTGATGGCGATGCCGCAGGGTACGCGAGCGTTGTTGTTGGCGCCGATCGAAGTGGTTGCCGGCGAGGCATCCAAGGATACGTGGCAATCGCTACGCAGTCTGGGCTATCAGCGTGTGCGGATTGACGGAAAGACCGTTACGTTGGACGACGCGCCGCCCTTGGATCCGCGAAAGAAACAGACCGTTGAAGTCGTTGTCGATCGCGTTGAGATTCAACCCGAAGATCGATCTCGTATTTCGGACAGTGTTGAACAAGCCTTGTCGCTTGGCATCGGCGTCATGGAAGTCGCGATCGCGGATGCGGAGCGTGAAGAGCCGAATTGGGAAATCAAATCGCACAGCCAGCACCTGGTGTGTGGCGATTGCGGACGGTCGTTTCCCCAGTTGTCGCCGCATCACTATTCGTTCAATTCAGCCATCGGTTGGTGTCCACAATGCGAAGGTTTGGGGCTGCAGACCGGCACGAACCCGGCGGCGCTGGTGCGATCACCGTCAGATACCCTGGCCGACGGTGCGTCGCTGTTGTGGCCCAACGTGAACGAGTCCGTTTCGATGTGGATGCTGCGGGCATTGTCGCGACAGACCGGCGTGCCGCTTGACGTCCCCTTCGATGAAATATCCGTTTCACATCGCCGGATTCTGTTCCATGGATTGGGCGAAAACTGGATCGAAGTACGGCAGTCCGATGCGACGCCCAAGTCCCGTTCCAAGGCAGTCTTGTTCCGGTACCAGTTCAAAGGCTTTTATCCGGCACTGGAAGAAGCGTCTCGTCTGACGCCCGGCCTGCGTGGCAAGCTGGAAAAGTATACCGACGAGATCGATTGTTCCTCATGCGATGGTGCCCGGCTGCGCGAAGAGTCGGCGGCGTCGCGCTTCCGAGGGCTCACGATTGCGGACATCGTTCGTATGCCTCTGGACCGGCTGCATGAAACCGTCGATCGCTGGAAACTGGATCGCCGCGAGAAAAAAATCGCTGGTGAATTGCTTCGCGAGATTCAATCTCGCACTAAGTTCCTGCTGGACGTCGGGTTGGATTATCTAACGCTTCATCGCGGCGCGGCAACATTGTCCGGCGGGGAAGCACAACGCATTCGGCTGGCAGCGCAACTGGGCAGTGGTTTGTGCGGCGTGTTGTATGTCTTGGACGAACCAACGATCGGTTTGCATCCGCGCGACAACGACCGGTTGATCGGTGCGCTGCATCGGCTGCGAGACCAGGGGAACACGTTGCTGGTGGTCGAGCATGATCGCGATGTGATTGGCAGCAGCGACTACCTGTGCGATTTTGGTCCCAACGCGGGGCGGAACGGCGGACGAATCGTTGCCGAAGGTCCGTCCTCGGACGTGACTCCTTATGAACAATCGGTGACGGCCGGCTACGTCGATGGCAGCAAGCAGGTGGCGATTCCCGCCTCGCGTAGACCCGTGGTCGGTAAGAATGGCCAGCCCTACGTGAATTTCTTGAAAGTTATTGGCGCGCGCGAGCACAACCTGCGAGAAGTCGACGTCGAAATTCCGCTGGGCGTGTTCACCGCCGTGACAGGGCCAAGCGGTAGCGGCAAGAGTTCGCTGATCGATGGCATTCTGTATCCGGCGTTAGCCCGACGTCTGCATCGTGCGCGACTACGGCCCGGGCGTCACGAAAAAATCGAAGGCATTCGTTACATCGACAAAGTTATCCAAGTCGATCAGTCGCCGCTTGGTAATACGCCCAGCAGCAATCCGGCGACCTACACCGGTGCCTTTGATTTGATACGCCAGCTCTATGCAATGATCCCGGAAGCGGCCGAGCGAAAGTTCACTCCGCGTACGTTCAGCTTTAACGTACAAGGTGGACGATGCGAAACGTGCGAAGGCAGCGGTCAAAGAAAGATCGAAATGCATTTCCTGCCCGACGTATGGGTGCCGTGTGAAGAATGCGATTCAAAGCGGTACAACGAAGACGTCTTGGAAATCAAATTTCATGGGCAATCGATTGCCGATGTCCTGGCGATGCCGTGCGGTGACGCGGCCGAGTTGTTTGCCGCACAGCCCAAGATTGCGAGAATTCTAAAAACGCTTTGCGACGTCGGGCTGGATTATGTCACGCTAGGTCAATCGGCGCCGACGTTGTCCGGCGGTGAAGCACAGCGAGTCAAGTTGGCTGCGGAACTCGCGCGTCCGGTCACGGGCAATACGTTGTACTTGCTGGATGAACCCACGACGGGACTGCATTTCGATGACATCGTTAAACTGATCGATGTGCTGCAGCGACTGGTTGATCTCGGCAATTCGGTCGTCGTGATCGAACACAACCTGGATGTGATCAAGTGTGCTGATTGGGTGATCGACATGGGGCCGGGGGCAGGGATCAACGGCGGCGAGCTCGTATTCGCGGGGCGGCCGGAAGACCTTGCAGCGCTGGCCCCTGCCCGTGGAAAAAAGAAACGTGGGAAAAAGCAAGCTGGTGTCATTTCGGAGACCGCGTCGTATCTCGCCGAGGCGCTTGAGCAGGCGGCAGCGATCGATGGAATTTCTGATGTGATCGAAGGCGTGTCTTCCCCATCGAAATTATCCAAGGGCAAAGCACCTGCGAAAGCGAAGGCAAAACGCCGAAAGGCCGCGACTGCTGAATCCAAGAATTTGGACGAAAAACCCAATGACGTCAGCGAATCTGGAGGCGAACCCGATGGTTCTCGTACAGCCGATCAGGCGGACGCCGAAAGCGGCCCGGCGGTGACCAAGTCGCCATGGCAAGTGCTCGGCCGACGCTGGCACAGCACAGGAAAAGGATTCCCCAACGGCCAGAGTCCCAAGTGGCCGCTGGAGTTGGCCGATCAGACGTTAGATTTGCTGCAAAAAGTAGCCGGCGATGACTCCCTGGCCTTTGACGAACCCGATCGCGTCAATGTGCGTCCTCAAGGCAGCAAGGATACCTGGGCCGAAGTGGAAACGAAGACTTCGGAATCGCTGAAGGTCACGCTGGCCGGGCCCCGCGAGGCGATTGACCTGGAAAATCTGCCTCCGATGGACGTGGACGGGCCGATCGAGATGATTGACCAGGCTCACGTGCGATTAACATTGAACTTGACCGAAGCCAAACATGTACGCAGCCGAAAGCTTCGTTCGTTTTTAAAGCATCATTTGCAGCGAACGAAAGGCGATTAGTCGACCGATGCGGTTCCGACGTGATCATTGCGATCAAACGCCTGAGCAATCGAATGCCTGAGTGATTGCAGCGCCCGAGCGTTACGGCGCCCGAGCATTACGGCGCCCGAGCATTACGGCGCCTGAGCAATCGATTGTCGGTGCCGTGCTCGATCGTCCGGAAAAAGGAACGCGACCTTCTGACTCGCGAATCATCATATGAAATACGTTGCGAACGAAACCAAGGGCACGCGCGATCAGGTCTCGGCCAGTCTGTTGCAGACGATTCTCAC
Source organism: uncultured Pirellulaceae bacterium (assembly GCA_963975425.1). GTDB lineage: Bacteria > Planctomycetota > Planctomycetia > Pirellulales > Pirellulaceae > CAXBGS01. Next base: position 247,014 of record CAXBGS010000010.1, on the reverse strand, counting down.
CGATTCCGATCTGCGCGACCGACTGGGCGTGATGCCTGCGGATGAAAAGACGGTTGCGCTGTCCGTTGACGGTGACGCATCGACCTTTTCACATCCGGGCTGGGAACAAGCGATTGGACTGCGGCCGAAATTGGATTCCGATGAGACGGTCGAGCTTTCGGCCGATGCCATGGCACAGTTGCAGGGCGTCGCGGCGGAGGGTTTTGTACCGCAGCGACGGGTTGCCAACCTGGGCGAAGGCAAAACCGATGCGGCTGAGTACCGGTTGGTCGGTAAACTTGGCAGCGGCGGGACCGGGATCGTCTATCAGGCTCACCAGCGCGCGGTTGATCGCGAAGTCGCGATCAAAGTTTTGCGAGATGAACTGGCCCGCGATCCGGTTTCGCGAAGTCGGTTTCTGACCGAGGCGCGCATGATCGGCGGACTGGATCATCCCAATGTGATCGCGCTGCACGAATTGTCGGTCGATGATCGAGGCGGGCTGTTTTATTCGATGAAACGGATCGACGGGACAAGTTGGGATCAACAGATCGCCGACATGTCGCTTAGCAAGAATTTGCAAACACTGCGGAGCGTTGCCGACGCGATACGCTACGCTCATTCACGTCGTTTGATCCATCGGGATATCAAACCCGAAAACGTGATGTTGGGAAAGTTCGGCGAAGTGTTGTTGGCCGATTGGGGGCTGGCGATCAGTTACAGCGAGCGTGACGACTCGGTCAACAAAATCACGGCCGAAACAGCAATCGGCGGGACGCCCGCATACATGGCTCCGGAGCTAGCCGCAGGTGACTTCCGAGCCGTCGGATTTCACACCGATGTTTATCTGTTGGGCGCCGTTCTATTTCAAGTTTTGACCGGTTATCCGCCGCACTATGGGGAAAGTTTGCTGGCCTGTATTCATGCGGCCGCCAACAACGAGATTCGACCGACGCGTGTCGAGGGCGAATTGATGGACATCGCCATGAAGGCCATGGCGACCGACCCTCGGCAGCGCTACGGATCGGTCGACGATTTCGTCAGCGCACTGGATGACCAGCGACAACACGAACAGAGCAACCGATTGGTGCGACGCGCCCGCGAGCGACTGGAGGAATCGACCGAAGAGAAACGCTACGAGGATTTCCGAGTCGCGGACACATTGCTGCGAGAGTCGTTGGATTTGTGGCCCGAGAATCCACGAGCCAAGCCATTGATGAGTCAGCTTTATCTGGATTTTGCGCGTGCGGCGACGGCGCAAGGCGATTTCGATTTGGCACTGTCGATGTACGATGCGGCAGGCCAATCCGATTCCGAAGCCGCCGCCCGGATTCGTCGCCAACGCGATGAACGTCAATCGAGCCAAGAGCGAGTGTCAAAGTATTCGCGATTGTTTTCTCAGTTGCCCGAAGCCGGGCTGTTGGGTGACACCAAATCCGGAACGATTGTCGAAGCGAACGAGATGTTCGAAAAGGTGTTTGGTTTCGCCAACGAAGATATCGTCGGCACCAAGCTTGGTGATTTGAACTTGTGGGCTTGCGAGCAGCGTCGTGTCGATTTCGTCAAGCAGTTAACCGAAACCGGGCGTGTTGAAAACTTCGAAGCACCGTTCATCACTCGTGATGGTCGACGCATCGAGGCACTGATCAGCAGTCGGCAAACGACCATCAACGGCGAAGAGATGGTGCTTTCAACGCTCCGCGATATCTCGGCGCGAAAGCAGGCCGAGAACGAGCTGAAGCGGAGCCGTCAGCGTTTGCGAGAAATCCAAGAACTCGCCGGTATCGGGACGTGGTCGTACGACGTGCGGACCGGTGAGGTGCAGTGGAGCGACGAGGCGTTTCGTTTGGCCGGTCGGTCGCCCGCCGACGGTGTGCCGACGCGCGAAGAATACATCGAACAAATTCACCCCGAGGATCGATCGAAGATGAACGTTTCGATCCAGAGAGCCATCAAAGACGGCGCGGCCTACGAAATTCGTGTACGGCAACGTGGTGCAACCGATGCTTATCAAGAACTGATCATGCGTGGTCAGCCCATCTTGGATGATGATGGGAAAACCGTGGAAGTCTACGGGGTTCTGATTCGGACCGACTTTGCGGCTCGATAGTTCGTGTTTTGACGGTCGTGGCCACCGGGCTTGTGTGAGTCTGCCCGTAATTTCAGAAGTTATCGCGAAACCAGTGGTCTCGCCCACGGTTTGAAATAGTTAGAATTGGTGACAGCGGGAGACGCCGTGCACAGACTCGCCGGTATCGCCCTAGAAACCAGTTTCGTTTGCCCTTGTGAAGAAATCGCCGTTTGGCTGTCAGTGAATCGACCGCGATGCGTTATCAGCAGTCCGATCCGGACGTGCGCTTGATGCTGCGCGTCAAAGAGGACGACGCAGGGGCTTTTGAGGAATTGGTTAGGCGGTATCAGGCCAGGCTGGTCCGGTTGATGCACACAATAGGTCCGCGACGAGACATGGCCGAGGATTTGGCTCAGGAAACATTCTTGCGGGTGTATCGGGCGCGTAAGCGCTACGAGCCGGGGGCGAAATTTTCGACGTGGTTATTCACGATCGCAGGCAACGTCGCTCGCAACGCCGCCCGGACTCTTGGACGACGCCGCGAAGTCAACGAAGTCGACGCGCCGAGAAAATCCGATGCGCCCAGCGGATTGCAAACCATCAGTGCGACCGCACTGGATGCCAGCGGAATGATGCCGACGCGATTGGTCGAAGGCACCGAGCGCGCCGAAATCGTTCGTGCCGCCGTCGAGTCGCTTGGTGAACGCCAGAAAATGGCGCTGATGTTGTCGCGGTTTGAGAACATGAGCTACATCGAAATCGCCGAAGCGATGGAGCTAAGTACAAAGGCGGTCAAGTCGCTGCTCAGCCGTGCGCGAGTGAACTTAAAAGAAGTGCTGCAGCCCTATATCGATGCGGGCGTCCTGCCGAAGGAGTCCGACGAATGAGTGTGGATACCATCTCGGACGATCGACCGCTCGATCCGGACGATGAACTGTTGGTTGCTTATTTGGACGGCGAGCTGGACGGTGAGGAACGCAGCAGCGTCGAACAGCGACTGATGGACGACAACGAGCTCCGCAGTCGTTTGCGGGCGCTGCAAACGGGTTGGGACTGGTTGGATGATTTACCGGAAGTCGAACCGAGCGAGAAGCTTGTTGAATCGACTTTGGAACTGGTCGTCGCCGACTTGGACAAGCCCGAAGCAAAGCCCGGCAAGTCATGGATGCCGGCGGCAAAGTGGCCGATCGCGATCGCCACCGCGTGTGTTTTATCCGCGTCGGTCGTTTGGGCCGGAATTTCCCTGACGCGCGAGCGGGCTTATAAAAACCAGCTGCGTGACTTGGAAATCGCTGAGAACCTTGATGCCTATGCGATCGGCGGTAATTTGCAACTGATGCGGGCTTTGGCTTCGAATCCCAACTGGGACGAAATGGTTGCCTCGGCGCGTGCGGTCGGAAATTTGCAAGTCGATCTGGATACGTCGGTCGCCAAGGTGCCGCTCCGCGAACGCGAAGACGCGATCCGCGAAATGTCTGTCGAGAGCCGGACGCAATTGGCATCGCGGTGGGATCGGTTTAAACGGTTGTCCGAAAAAGACCTGCAGCGCGTCCTTCAAACTGCCGCCGAAGTCGCCGTTCAGCCCGATCCCGATTCGTTGATCAAGACCATGCAGACGTATTCGGTTTGGCAAGAGATTTTGCCTCGCGATTTGCGCGAGGATTTGCAAACCGATGATGTCATCGCTCGTAAGAAAGCGATCAACAAAGCGATTGAGTTTACCAAGACAGAGGTGTCACGTCGGAGCGGCAATATGTTGCCCGAGGATCCACACGTTGCGATGGAACCTATTCTGTTTGTCTTGAAACGACTTGCCAATCAGCGGATGCCGTATCTCGATGAAAGCACGCGCAAGATCGTGGACGGGGTGGCCGATGCGATGGGCGAAGAGATGGCTCAGTTCGCCGTCGTCCGCAGCATGCTTTCACGCGATGACTGGCGGTCGGATCGATTTCGTCGAGGTCCGTCCGGCGGGATTCATGTGCCACCGGTCTCGGATGATGAACTACTGCAAATCAAGCTGATGTTGCCTGACGAAGTGCTGGACAATCAATTCTTCGAGCTGACCTTTGGCGATCCCCAGTACGAAGCACTCGTGCTTCGAGCTTGGGCAGACGAGGCGATTCGTCGTAAAATCTATGATCAGGGCGAAAGTGACGAGAGTCGACTGGACCGATACTTGGAATTGGAGCCATCGGAGCGCGAGCGGATCGATCTGTTGTCGCCGAAAGACATCTTGCGAGAGCTTTCGCCTTCGCGTCGTTGGGGCGATGGGCCGCCATCGCCCGGCGGAGGCGGTTACCGGCGATCCGGCGGTGGTCCCCCAAGGCGATAATGCTGTGCCCGGTGGGAGGGCAATCGCGAATGAGCACGTGCGGGCTCGTCGCAAGTTGTGGTTCGAGGCTTTCGAGACCGCGTTCCGCTGCATTGCCTTTCGGGGTCATATTCCGCTCCGTTGGGCACCTGTACTGTTTCACCTCGTCTCGATGGTCAAGTTTGCTTGATTCACGGCTTATCCGGGCAAATGAGGTCGATCCGCTGAGAACTCGCTGGCGTTGACCCGTGCTGTCCATTGCAATTCGAGTCTGCCAATACGATAACGGAATGCATGAAAGCTGCATTCATCAAACAGACAGGCTCGCCGGACGTCATCGAAGTTGGCGAATTGCCGCTGCCCATCGTCGGTGTCCACGACGCACTGATCCGCGTAAAGGCGGTTTCCGTCAACCCCATCGACACCTACATCCGCAGCGGCGCCGTCGCGATGGATCTGCCGATGCCGTACATCATCGGATGTGATGCGGCCGGCGTCGTCGAGGCTATCGGCGAGCATGTCGAGCATGTTCAGGTCGGTGATCGTATTTGGTTGACTAATCAGGGCATGCTCGGGCGACAAGGAACGTTTGCCGAACAGATTTACGTAGACCAGCGTTGGTGCTATCCGTTGCCGGACGATGTCGAGTTCGAGACGGGGGCCGCTTGTGCGTTGGTTGGCGTCACGGCGCACTTGGGACTGTTTCGAGACGCACGACTGCAATCGGACGAAACCGTGTTAGTGATCGGCGGCACCGGGGGCGTGGGCGCGATGGTGGTCCAAATGGCCAAAGCGGCCGGCGCCCGAGTGATCGCAACTGCGGGTTCCGCAGAAAAATGTCAGCGTGCTGAATCGCTGGGGGCGGACGTCGTCATCGATTACACGAAAGAGTCGATTGCCGATGCGGTGCGGCAGGCCGCTCCTGAGGGAGTGGATGTGTTTTGGGAAACGCGGCGCGAACCCGATTTCGACGTGGCCATCGACTTGCTCGCACCCCGAGGGCGTATGGTGCTGATGGCCGGTCGTGATGCGCGACCGGTTTTTCCCGTCGGGCCTTTTTACGTCAAAGAGTGTTCGATACACGGCTTTGTCATGTTCAAGGCGTCGCCAAGCGAAATGCGCACCGCCGCTGATGAGATCAATTTGTGGCATCAACGCGGCGAGTTGCAGGCGAATATCGCTCGACGATTCGCATTGGACGAGGCTGCCGAAGCGCATCGCTTGCAGGAAGACGCCACCGTTGGCGATTCCGGCGCACTCGGCGGCAAGATCGTATTGAACGTTCCTTAGCCGTTTGCAAGCTGGCTCTAATTCGCCGCGGGGTCCGACTGTGTTTGGTCGTGGAGCGCTGCGAGCGCCTCGATCAATTCCGCGTGCTGCGGCTCATCGATCAGCAAGGCGCGATGGTCGAGAACGAAAACCGAGTCACCCAGCTTTTCGGCGATCGGGAGATCGCCCGGTTTGCGGCAACGCCGAACGCTGCTCCGGTGCATGGATCGGAATCCTGCGCCGATCGGCAGTCCGAACGACTCGGCCGCGCCGATCACCCGGTCACGTTGTACTCGGCTCGCTGCCGAGAATGCCAGCTTGTAATACGCCGGCGTGGTGTCCGGGTTCGTTACCGGGTGAGCCAGCCACGATGGGAATCGGCAAGCGGCTCGGCCGATCGCTCGGGCCGTACGGTCACGCACTTGGTTCATCTCCGCGAGTCGTTCCAGCTGTGGTGCCAGCGCTGCGGCTTGCAGCGAACTGATCGCCAGGGCATCACTGGGGCGATCAATCAACCCGTTCGTTCGAGCGGCCAGTCGATCATCATTGGTCAGGACCGCGCCGCCGCATCCGGCGGTCAGCGGCTTGCTGCCTCCGAAACTCAGTGCCCCCATATGCCCGAGGGCGCCAAACGGTGTTTTACCGACTTTGAGGCCAGGTGACTGGCAAGCGTCCTCGATCAGCACCCAGCCGAGCGAATCGCAGACCATGCGAAGCGAGGAAATCGGCGCCGCATGGCCGTAGAGATGTGAAACAACGACCGCCTTCACTTTGGGGGATTTTGCGGCTTCGAGCGATTCGGGGGCAATAGAGAATGTCGTCGGGTCGATGTCCAGCAGCACCGGGCAGGCTTCCACCAGTTCGATCGAGCGAAAGTTTCCGGGATAGTCGAATGCGGCAACAACGACTTCATCGCCTCGTCCGACGCCGGCGGCTCGCAGGCAGAGTTCGATGGCGGCCGTTCCGCTGCTGACCAGTCGGACGTGCCGGCAGTTAAACATATCTGCCAGGCCAGCTCGTAAAACATCGTGATTTGCCGAGCGGTATCGTCCCCAATCGCCGGACTGGACAGCCTCGCTGATCGACCGCTCGATCTCGGGCCAGTCCGGTGGCCAGGTCGGGCAGGTGAATCTCATCGGTGCAGGGGTCCGGTCGCGAGGTCAGCCGAGGGCGTTAGATGAGTGCAGATGCGGGGCGAAGTTAAGATTCTAGCCCGTCGCTGGGCTTGTGACGCTTTTTTCGCTTCCATATCATGCCGCATTCTCTGCTCGCGACCCCGGTCTGCCCACCCAAAACGTTTGGGCCCTCCGCATCGGGAATCGCCGCGACCACAGATAATACGATAGAAATGCGATTCAGCAATTCGCGTACCGGTATTTAGGCCAAGATCGTTGTTTGATTCCACCTTATTTCTGCTTATCGATTCGATCGACGGAGGCGTCACGCTGCTGGCAAGTTTGCTTGCCCAGGCGGCAGATAGCGCTCCGGCTGATGCGGTTGGAGCCAACCCCGGCGCCGACGCCGCGCCAGAGATGTCGCCGATCCAGCGTATTTTGTTCGGCCCATTCGTGTTGCCTTTGGGTTTGTTTTTTCTGTTTTATGTGACGTTCATCGCGCCTGAGCGTCGTCGGAAAGCGCAGGAAGCACAGCTGATGGCTTCGCTCAAAAAGAACGATCGCGTCGTCACCATTGGTGGGATACACGGCACCGTCGTTGCGATTTCGCCGGAAAGCAAGGTGGTCACGGTGAAGATCGACGAAAGCGGCAATACGCGAATCAAAATCAACCGCAGCGCGATCGCAACGGTCGTCAGTGACACGAGCGAGAACAAAGACTCAAAAGACTAGTGCGCCGGCAAGGTTGCTTTCCAAGGAAGCGTGCCGCGTGGCGAACAAGACTTGATAAGAAAAGATACAGAGAACGAACAACCGACTTCCATTCGGCTGCTGCAATCCACGATGGACTGCATTGGTCGTCCCCCATTATTCCCTGATTCCGAAAACTAACGATGGACTGCTCCCTTTTCGCTGGCTGTCTCGATTCGATCGCAGCGTTGTCGACCTTTGCTGTTTCATGGGCCGCTCCGCTTGCGCAAGCCTCCTCGGCGGTTGCCGGAGAGATCTCGGAAGGGATTTCTTGGAAGCAATATCTCACGCTCGCGATCGGTTTGGCCGTTCTGATTGTTCCGTTCATCTTGGGCGGTTTCTTGGCCAAAGCGTTCAAGATGCCAACATACGGCACGCGATTCGGATGCATCTTGTTGGCAATCATCGCCAGCGTGGTTGTGTTGATGAACAAATTGCCTGGTCTGGGCGTTGACCTGCGGGGCGGAACGATTCTGGTCTACGAGATCGATCCCAGCAAAAATCGGCAAGCCGATAGCGAAGCCGGGCAGCGTATCATTTCAGAGGACTTGATCGAGCCGCTGATTCGCCGAATCAACCCCAGCGGCACGCAAGAAATTGTGATCCGACCGTATGGCGAGTCGCAAATCGAAATCATCGTTCCAGAGGTGGATCAGCGAGAAGTCGATCGCATCAAGGAACTGGTCGAAGAGGCCGGGATTCTGCGGTTCGCGATCGTCGCCAACCAATCCGATCACCAGCGAATCATCGACCTTGCGATCGAGCAATCTCAGTCAGAATTGCAAGGCGAACGGACATCCGAAATTGTTTACGACGTTGATGGTCCCGGCGGCGAGTCGATGTTCGGGCTGTGGGCCAATATCGATCGCGAAGACAAGACGGTCGGCGGCGTGCGTCCGCTGCGAGTGAACGTCGGCAATTCGATCGTTCGAAATCCGGAATCGGGTGCGATCTTGAACTTGCCACCAACGGTACGTGGCGACAACGCCGAAGTAAAAATCGCGCAGTGGATGCAGCAGCAAGACATGTCACGCATCGAAGTGTTGACGGTCGTCGACCCATTGTTGGATGTCAAAGGTGAAGACTTGGCGTTCGCCGCCAGCACGTTTGACGAAAACGGTCGCCCCGCAGTGGCGTTCACGCTGACCGACGCAGGCAGCGGAAAGTTCTTTGCACTGACGACGAACAACGCACCGGTCGGTACCCGACAACGCCAGCTAGGAATTGTGCTGGACGATAGCTTGTTGTCGGCACCCTCCCTGCAGCAGCCGATCAGCAAAGAGGGCCGCATCACCGGTAACTTCACTCGCGAAGAAGTCGAAAGCTTGGTGCAGATCCTCAAGGCCGGGCAGTTGCCTGCTGCATTGACGAAACAGCCGATCGCCGAGAACCAAATCGACGCGACATTGGGTAAGGACACGATCACCAAAGGCGTTTACGCAATCGGCGCATCGATCATTTTGGTTCTGATCTTTATCCTGATCTATTACCGATTCGCAGGCGTCATCGCGTGCGTCGCGTTGGTGATGAACTTGGCCATGATTTTGGCCACGATGGTGTTGATCAACCAACCGCTCACCTTGCCCGGTTTGGCCGGTCTGGTGTTGACCGTTGGTATGTCGGTCGACGCCAACGTGCTGATCTTTGAACGGATACGCGAGGAGCTAAAGAAAGGAGCCGCGGCGAGGATGGCCATTCGCAACGGTTTCGCCAAGGCAACCGTGACGATTGTCGATGCCAACCTGACGACGCTGATCACCGCGATCGTCTTGTACACGATTGGTACGGACCAGATTCGCGGGTTCGCAGTCACGTTGATCTTGGGGATTTTGTACTCGATGTTCACCGCGATTTACATGTCGCGAACGTTCTTTGATTTCGCCGAACGACATGGATTTTTGTCGCTCAGCATGTCCGATGGAGTCAACTCGATCCGGTCGATGTTCGCTGGCGGCGGAAACTTCGACTTCGTCGGCAAAGGACGGTTCTCGTTGTTCATCTCGGCGATCCTGGTTTGCGTAGGCTTGGGTTCGATCTTTATGCGAGGCGGTGGAATCTTCGATATCGACTTCGCCGGTGGTTCTTCGGTTCAATTCCAATTGGACCAACCGACCGAAACGGAAGTCGTCCGCAATATCGTTCAGAGCGCGGTTCAGTCGGACTCGGCGGATCCGGTTCAGTTCACGATCAACGGTGTCAGCATGGAAGACTTGCCTGACGGGACGGTTTACAAAGTCGACTCGTCGTTTGAACGCGTCGACGACCTGAAAGAAATGATTTCGCAAGCTTTCCAGGCCAGCGATTCCGTGGGATTGGTCACGTATCAAGTCGATATCCGGCCTGCCGGCGACGCCAGGAATATTCAAAAGCGACGCTTTGGTCCACAAAAGAGTCGCTTGGACAGTAACGGTGTGATGTTGGTCGCGGCCCAGGCTGAAAACGGCGATGCATCCGACATTGATGACATCGACAAGTCCGAGGCGGATGAGCCGGAAACCGATGCGGCCGACGAGTCCGATAATGCCGACGGCGTCACGGGCGGTCTGCCCGATCTTGTCTTCAGCGAAGCGATTATCGAACTCGGTATCGAGGGCAACGAAGGCGGCGCAAAGTTAAACGGCAAGGCCCTGATCGCCGAGCTGGAAAATGCTGCAAAGGCCGCCGGCGTTCCGCTGGCGACCCGAAGTTTGGAACTAAAGCCGTTCGGCGAAGGTGCGGATGAATGGAAAAGCGATTCCTCTTTGCCTTTCTCGAAATGGCAAGTCAAGATGCCGTTGGCCGCTTCGGAGGCCGATCAGGTGATGGAGCAAATCAAGAATTCACTGGGCAGTGACCCGGTCTGGATCAGCAGCAGTAGTGTCGGTGGACGCGTTGCCGGCGATATGATCGGTCGTGCACTGGGAGCACTGTTCGCTAGCTTGCTGTGCATCATTGCTTACATTTGGTTCCGCTTTCAACGAGTCATCTACGGCCTGGCGGCGGTTGCCGCCCTGTTGCACGACGTCTTGATCACGCTCGGTGCAATTGCGGTCAGCTATTGGCTGGCCGACGCCCTTGGATTCTTGCTGATTGATCCGTTCAAGATCAGCCTGACAGTGGTTGCCGCGCTGTTGACCATCATCGGTTACTCGTTGAACGACACGATTGTGGTGTTTGACCGCATCCGCGAGACAAAAGGCAAGGCGCCAAAACTGACCAGCGAGATGGTGAACACCAGTATCAACCAAACGCTTAGTCGAACGTTGCTGACATCGGTGACCACTCTGATCGTGGTCGTGTTGTTGTACGCGTTCGGTGGCGAAGGGATTCACGCGTTCGCGTTCGCCCTGGTGGTTGGTGTTTTGGTCGGAACGTACAGTTCCGTGTTCGTCGCCAGCCCGATCCTGCTGTGGTTGGTCGGTCGAGGTGATAAGCCAAAGGTCGCCTAACCAACGAATGAACGCGTGAGCCGCGACGCGTAAGCGGCCGGGCCAGCACTCTTGCCCGTAATCGCATGTGCCGCGACGCGTAAGCGGCCGGGCCGGCACTCTTGCCTGTAATCGCATGAGCCGCGACGCGTAAGCGGCCGGGCCAGCACTCTTGCCCGTAATCGCATGTGCCGCAACGCGTAAGCGGCCGGGCCAGCACTCTTGCCCGTAATCGCGTGAGCCGCGACGCGTAAGCGGCCGGGCCAGCACTCTTGCCTGTAATCGCGTGAGCGGCGACGCGTAAGCGGCCGGGCCAGCACTCTTGCCCGTAATCGCATGTGCCGCGACGCGTAAGCGGCCGGGCCAGCTTAAATGCCGGTGTTAATTCGACGCGTACGCGGCCGGGCTCATTCTTTGCTCAACGCCTAGCGGCCATCGGCTCCCCTTGCTCACTTATCGCGCCGGGTCGCATGCGAAAACGTTGAAGGATCCACTTGGGATCGCGGTGCGGATCTGTCATGATCATGACTGCCACGCTTGCTTAATCCACCAAGACGATCCTTGCGAAGCCTATGTTGATCTTGACACGCGACCTCGCGTTCGTCGTTCTTCTTGCAGCGCTCTTTTCGGCGTCGGCCCCGACCTTGTTGCTGGCCGAGTCGCCCGGTTCGTCGTTGAGTGTGGAAACGTCGCGGACCCGCCAGCGAAACGATGTGGCCTTCCTGGCCAGTGAGCAACTTCGAGGCCGCAGTGTCACCGACGATACGATTGACGTGGCGGCTAACTACGTCGCCGACCGGATGAAGTCCATCGGCTTGCGCACCGACTTGTTCGACGGTTCGCCAATGCAAAGCGTCGAAATTCCTCTGGGGGCCCGTGCCGGAAGCGTCGGCGAAAACCATGTCACGTTCTTCCCGCCGGGCGACAGTTTGCAGTCGCCTGCCGACGGTTCGACGAAACAATCGAATTCGGAGAATTCGCGACCGGAGGATGGCGATCGGAATCAATCTTTGGCGGGAAAATTGTCCGCAACGCTGGGCAGTGGCATGAATCCGTTGGCGATCGGGATTAGCGAAGGTGACTTCGACGGTCTCGTTTCCTTTGTCGGCTATGGCATCACCGCACCGAAGCTTGGCTATGACGATTACGCCAACCAGGACGTTGCCGGCCGCGCGGTGATGATGCTGCGAAAGGAACCGACTAGCGAGTCGGGAGATGCTGTTTTCAATGGTGGCAAAAATACCAGGCACGCTTTCTTTGCGACCAAGATTAGCAATGCGTTAGCGCACGACGCCGCGGCGGTCATCTTGATCAACGATCAAGCCAGCGCATTGGCCAGCGTCGATGAAAAGCAAAAACGGCTACAGCAAGAGCGAGATCGCAAAGAGAACTTGCAGAAACAGATCGAATCGTTGCCCGAAAACGCCGTGAACAGTCGCGAATCAATGACAAAGCAGCTTGCGGGTGTCGAATCGATGATCGGTGCCGCCGAGAACGAATTGAATGTCGCCGAAACCGGTTTGATTGCGGTCGCTGAGGCCGGGAACGGTACCGAAAAGGACAAACGGATTCCCGTGCTCTCGATCTCGCGCGACTTGGCCAGTCGGATCTTGAAACAATCCACCGGTCGACAGCTTCAGGCGATTGAGCGTCAAATCAACCAATCGGTTCGCCCGCGCAGTATGCCGCTGGACGGGTGGCGCGTCAGCCTATCCGTTCAGCTCGAGCCGACTGCCGCACAAACCGCCAACGTCATCGGGGTGCTGCCTGGTCGCGGTTCGCTCGCGGACGAATCCGTCGTGATCGGTGCGCATTACGATCACGTCGGTATGGGCGGTTTCGCATCGCTGGCACCGGGAACCGTTGCCGTGCATAACGGTGCCGATGACAATGCTAGCGGAGTCGCCGTGTTGCTAGCGACTGCGGATCAGTTAAAGCGTCGGCTCGGTGAGTCGGAGGATCAGCGGCGAGTGATCTTTATTGCATTCACCGGTGAAGAACGCGGACTGGTGGGAAGCAAGCATTACGCTGAATCGCCTCGGTTCCCCCTCGATTCGACCGTCGCCATGATCAATTTGGACATGGTTGGTCGCCTAAGAGACAACGAATTGACGTTATATGGCACCGGCAGTGGCGTCGGGATGGACGCGTTGGTCGACCGTGTCAATGTGCGTCATCGCTTCAATCTCTATAAAGTGGAATCCGGTTACGGGCCCAGTGATCACCAATCGTTTTACGAACGGGGTGTGCCGGTGTTGTTCTTCTTTACGGGGCTGCACAACGACTATCATCGTCCAACTGATGATTTCGACAAAATCGATTTTGGTGGCATGGCCCGGATAACCGATATGGTTTCTGATGTCGCTGCGGAGTTTGCGACGGGCCGGGAAGTCCCGGTGTATGCCAAGACGAACAACAAAGTCCGAATCCGCCGTCAGTTGACCGCTTATTTGGGCGTGAGTCTGGCAGGAATTCGAAATACGGTTCGTGTTTCGGCATTGACAGCGGGTGCGCCGGGCCAAGCGGCGGGCCTGCGTGTCGGTGACACGATTGAAAAGATGGGCGGAACCTACATTCACACAACTTCGGAAGTCTTAGAAACATTAAGACAGCATTCACCGGGCGACACGATCACAATCCAGCTGATTCGAAACGGAGCGAGGATTGTGCGATCGGTGAAGCTGGGCAGCAGGCCAAACGAGCGTGAAGCGATCGAATCTGAATAACCTAATGAACACACCAAGCATGCCATTACGCGGGCAAACGCCGATTGGCATCGTCATGATCAACGGAACTTTTTACGATCAATGGCGAAGACATCACTGTGAACAAAAAAAATAATATCGGACCGGTCGGACGCGAATATTCGCCTTTACGTCTTCACGTCTGACTGACACAATCCAACTCGAAACGTACACGCCGAGCTATGCTCGGCACACCGTCGTGAGTGAATCGACTGCGGTAACTGGATGCCAATGTTGAACACTCATCTGCCCTCCCAAGGAAGGTCGTCGGTGAATTGGACGCGCACCCAACACGCAAGGAGAGCGAACGTGCGATTTATCGGCAAGGCAGCCACCGTATTGGCTTTGGCTACGTTTAGTGTCATCACCTCGGCGCCGGCGACGGCTCAGGAAAGTGGGCACGCAGGCCACCGCATTGCGGTTGTTGATGTGGCTTATATCTTTAAGAACCATCCTGGTATCAAGTCTCAGGTGTCGACGGTTGAGAGCAACCTGAAGAACTACGACGCCGAACTGACTGCAAAGCGCGATGCGCTAAAGGCGGAAGCTGAGCGACTGAAAGCGTTTAAGCCTGGTTCGCCAGATTACATCGCGCAAGAAGAGAAGGTCGCTTCGATGGATTCGAAGCTCCGTTTGGACATGGCGCGTAAGCGCAAAGAGTTGGCGGACGCGGAAGCTCGTATTTATTACGAGAACTATCAACGCATCGCCGCTGGAGTGAAGTTCTTGGCGAATCACTACAAGATCAATCTTGTGCTGCGATACAACAGCGAAGATATGGACCTGGAAAAAGGCGATTCGGTGATCCGTGGCGTGATGAAGAACGTTGTTTATCACGACGATGCTTTGAATATGACCAAAGGCGTAATGCAGTATTTGGATAAGACGATCCCTGCTGCAGAAGTTGCCACCACCGGCAGCCCCGTTAAGTAGTGTCGAGACTCGCGCCGTCGCCGCGATCAAGCCATAAGGAAATGGCTCTGTCGCGGCGAGTGCTTGTCTCTTAAACAAACCACGCGCTGCCTCATGGATGGGGCGACTTTCGGCAGGGAGGCCGAGGCGTGAATTTAAGTCGCAATCAGCAAACGATCTCGAAGTCGTGTCGTCTCAGCGGCCAAGGTTATTGGTCGGGCGAGTGTGTTCAGGTCGTCCTGAATCCATCGCCCGTCGGTACCGGTGTGCGGTTGGTTCGTGCCGATTTGCCCGGTTCGCCGGGCTGTGTTGTCTCCAGCGGTAATCGCTCGGACGCCCAGCTGCGGACGAACTTTCGCTCCGGCGAGGCTTCGTTTCAGATGGTCGAACACCTGTTGTCAGCGCTGTATGCGTTGCAGGTCGATAATTGCATAGTCGAAGTTGATGCCGAGGAGTTTCCTGGGCTCGATGGGAGTTGTCTGCCATACGTGCAGGCTATCACCGGCGCGGGCATCGTTTCGCAAACCGAGTCGTGTCCGGTTTTGGTTGTCGATCGCGCGATACGAATCGAGGCCGGCGACCGTTGGATTGAGGCGAGTCCGCCAAAAGCCAGTGAAGCGTATTTCGAATACCGGCTCGGGTTTGATCGACCTTGCCATATACCCTCACAGACATTCGGCTTTGAACTAGAGCCAGCCGCGTTTGCTGCCGAAGTGGCGCCCGCACGGACGTTCGTCACCGAAACGCAGGCAAACATGCTTCGCGGGCAAGGCGTTGCTTCGCACGTCACCAATCAAGACTTGCTGGTCTACGGTGCCGATGGCCCGATCGAAAACGAATTGCGTTTCGAAGACGAATGTTCGCGTCATAAGACTCTTGATTTGATTGGCGACTTGGCTGTATCAGGTATCCAGTTGGCCGGGCGTTTTGTTTCGCACCGCGGCGGTCACTCGTTGAACGGTCGTATGGCAAAGCGATTGTTTGAACTTGCGGTCGAAAAAGGTCTGATGGATTCGCCGCCGCCGAGCGTAGTTTCGCCAACGGACGCTAATCGGCTGTCAATGAATGATCGAACGGCGTAACCGTCATCCAGGTTTATCTGCGAGTCGCAGCGCGTTGTTGCGAACTAAAAGAATTTAAAACACTAACCACTTGCCACTGAAATGTCGGAGCAACCATGAGTGTGAATATCGCTCAGACGGCCGTAATTAATCCAAAAGCACAATTAGGCAAGAACGTTAGGGTTGGTCACTTCTGCGTCATCGGGCCCGATGCTGTGATCGGCGATGACACGGTGATCGAAGACCACGTCGTCATCACCGGAGTCTGTGACATCGGTGAAGGAAATCATATCTTTCACGGGTCGATCATTGGTGCTCACCCGCAAGATACAAGTTATCGCGATAGCCCGACGCGAGTGTCCATTGGTGACGGTAATGTGTTCCGTGAGCATTGCACGGTCAATCGCGCGACAGAGAAGGAAGAAGGCGTCACCCGCGTTGGTAACAATAATTACTTCATGGCAGGCGTTCACATCGCCCATGATTGTGATGTTGGCGATCGCAATGTGATCGCGAACAACGGCATGTTGGGTGGGCACGTGCGTATCGCAAACGACGTCACCTTGGCTGGCGGTGTTGGCGTTTCGCATTTTGCATCGATCGGTCAAATGAGTTTTGTCAGTGCGATGAGCCGTGTCCTGCACGATGTGCCGCCCTATATGATCGTTGATGGCCAGCCATCCAAGCCGCGTGCGGTGAATGTGGTTGGTCTAAGACGACACGATTTTCCCGCAGACGATATCCGGGTGTTGACCGATGCGTTTCGGATCCTGTATCGCCAACGAGCGGGCGTCGAAACGGCACGAGAGCAGTTGCTGGAAAACGGTCCGATTCGTCCGGTACTAAAACATTTGTTCGAGTTTCTTGACTACAGCAGTGGCGGCCATCACGGTCGCGGCCGCGATCGAAGAAAGAAGAAAGCAGCGTGAGCGGATTGCGAATTGCGGTTATCGGTGCGGGTCACTTGGGCCGCATTCATGCCAAGCTACTCGGCCAGGTCGACGGCGCAGAGCTTGTCGCGATCAGCGACCCGGTCGACGAGGCGCGGTCGGCAGCGGAGAAGCAGTTTTCGGTGTCGACTTACGCCGATTACCGCGACGTGATTGATCAGGTGGACGCCGCGGTGATTGCGGCACCGACTGATTTTCACGCGTCGATCGCAACGGACTTGCTAAAGGCCGGTAAGCATTTGCTTGTCGAGAAGCCGCTAGCAACCTTTGGTGCTGACGCTCGTCGACTTGCCAATTTGGCCGCGGCCAAGCGGGTCACGTTGCAGGTTGGCCATGTCGAGCGATTCAATCCAGCTTTCACCGGCCTGGACGCCTTAGCGAGCGATGTGAAGTACGTCGAAGCGGTTCGAGCCTCTCGATTTCCAGGCCGTTGCCTTGATGTGGGCGTCGTGCTCGACCTGATGATTCATGATCTGGATTTGGTGCTTTCCTTTACGGATTCAGCCGTCAAGTCAATTTCGGCTAGCGGGTTGTCGGTGGTGAGTAATCATGAAGACATCGCGGAGGCCCGACTGGAATTTGAAGACGGCCTTGTTGCGAATTTGAAGGCCTCGCGTGTTAGCCCGGCGCCTGCGCGTGATATGCAACTCTATGGTGTCAACGGATTCGCCCAAATCGATTTCGGAACGCCCACGCTGTCAGTGGTTCAACCTTGTGATGCGATTGTTGATCGCAGCTTCTGCTTGTCCGATGAAACGGAGAATCCGCTCGGATACGCCGACACATTGTTCAGCAGCAAGCTGCGATGCAAGACGACCGAGTTGGAACCGCGTAATGCGATTCTGGACGAACTGCATGACTTTGTGATCAGTATCCAAACCGGAATATCTCCCGCCGTTGATGGGCACGCTGGTGCGAGAGCGGTGGAAACGGCGGATGCAATTTTGGATTCCATCGCCAAGCGGTGCTGGTACCACGAGGTACGAGCGTCTGAGGTTGGTCCTCATGCACAGCCTCGCGAACGCATCGAGTCGGCCAGTAGGCGCATCCACCAGGACCGGCGAGCAGCCTAGTTGCTGGCCGACGGTCGCAGACGCGGCGTTCGACCCGTTAGCGGTCCGCTATCGGTCACGCGATGTGTCATGCACTGTCAGACGGTGTTACGCAAGAATGTCCCTGACGACATGTCCATGGACATCAGTCAGGCGGAACTGTCGACCTTGGAATTTGTAAGTCAACTTTTCGTGGTCGATTCCAAGCAGGTGTAACAGCGTTGCTTGAAAATCATGGACGTGGACTGGATTTTCAGTCACGTTGATTCCTAGGTCATCTGTTTGGCCGTAGCTGATGCCCGGCTTGACGCCCGCGCCGGCCATCCACGTGGTGAATGCGTAGGGATGATGGTCTCGGCCCCATCGCGGACGATTCTTGATATCACCCTGCAAGAAAGGTGTTCGCCCGAATTCGCCGCCCCATACGACCAGCGTATCCTCCAGCAGTCCGAGGCGTTTCAAATCCATCACCAAGGCGGCACTTGCCTGATCAGTGTCGCGGCACTGGTTATAGAGCTCTGTTGTTAGCGAGTTGTGCTGGTCCCAGCCTGCATGCATGCACTGGATAAATCGGCATCCGCGTTCGGCCAGTCGCCTAGCGATCAAACAATTGTGTGCGAACGTCCCCGGTGTTTCGACGCCGGGGCCGTACATGTCGAGGGTTTGGCGTGACTCGGATCGAAGATCTGCGAGTTCAGGAATACTTGATTGCATGCGATATCCCATTTCGTATTGAGATATACGCGTGGCAATTTCTGGGTCGCCTTGTTGTTGACGTTTCAATTCATTGATTTGCGCCAGGTCATCTAGCCATCCTCGCCGCATTTCACGACTGATGCCGTCGGGATTGGACACGTAGAGAACGGGTTCGCCGCTGCCGCGAAATTTGACGCCCTGAAATCGTGACGGCAAGAAACCACTGCCCCAGTAGAAATCATAGAACAGTTGGCCGCAGGTGCTGTCCTTTGTCAGACTGGTCAGGACGACGAACGCGGGCAGTTCGGCGGTCTGGGCACCGAGAGCGTAACTGAGCCAGGCGCCCATCGTCGGACGGCCTGGCATTTCGCCGCCGCTTAGCAAAAACAAGATCGCCGGCGCATGGTTGACTTGTTCGGTGTGCATGCTTTTGACAAAGCACAATTCATCGGCGATCTTTGCCGTGAATGGCATTAGTTCGCTGACCCACGCACCGCTGTTACCATGTTGCGCGAACGGCTCAATCGGCGAAAGCAACAGTTTGCCGTCTGCGTTGCCCGTCATGGTGCTGAATCGGCGGTCGCCGATATAGGACATGGGAACCGGTTCGCCGTGAAGCTGCTTTAATTTCGGTTTCCAGTCGAACAGGTCGACGTGGGTCGGCGCGCCGTTTTGGAACAGATAAATAACGCGTTTTGCCTTGGCCGGAAAATGTGGCAAATGATTTAGTCCACCCACGCGATCGGAACGCGGCGTCTCCGAAGCCAGTGCATCCTGGCCCAACAGGCTCGCCAGCGCAGCGGTGCCGACTCCAGTCGCCAGTGGGCCGAATAGCTGTCGACGGTTGAATTGATTCTTCCATTCGCCGATTGGATTCATGCGATTCGGTGTCCTTGATTGAGTTTGCGCAGAGTCATTCGCGGTTCAAAGTCTCGTCCATATTCAGGATGGTCAGACAGAGGCCCGTCCAACTCGCGTGCGTGATCGCGTCCAAGTGTTGATTTCGCGTTGACTCACCCTGATCGAGCACACGCTGCGCGTCCTGAGGGTTACTGCGGTACTGTTGTTTCGATCGACGCAGGCCTGAAAGCAAGATTGCCGCTTCTTCGTCACTGGACGGTCGGGCAAGCACGTAGTTCATGGCCAAGTCGAGTCGCTGTCGATCGCCGCTAAGGTCGTCGTCCTGCAAGATTCGCTGGGCCAAGCAGCGAGCCGCTTCGACATAGGTCACGTCGTTGAGGGTTTGCAACGCGTGAAGGGGCGTATTGGTGCGGCTGATCTTGACCGTGCAATTCTGTCGCGACGCGCTATCGAACAGCATGCTCGGTGCGGCGATCCGGCGCCAAAAGATATACAGGCTGCGGCGATACAGTTTTTCTCCTTCGTCGCGAACGTAGGTTTTCTTACCGAAGGATGCTTCTTCCCAGATGCCCGGTGGTTGGTAAGTATTGACCGGTTCCCCACCCACTTTCTGCGATAGTAAACCGCTCGCCTTTAACGCTTGGTCACGGATCATCCAAGATGGCATGCGGTACCGTGCGCCACGTGCCAGATACCGATTGGCGGGATCGAACTCGTAGTCGGCCGCTCGAGTGATCCGTGAAGACTGGCGATACGTGTGGCTGGTGGTAATCAGACGAATCAAATGCTTGACGTCCCATCCGCTTTCACGAAATTCAGCGGCAAGCCAATTCAGCAAGTCCATCTGGATCGGGATTTCACCCTGGACGCCAAAGTCTTCTGCTGTTTTTACCAATCCAATTCCGAAGAGCTGTTGCCAAATGCGATTGACGGTGACTCGGGCCGTTAATGGATTTGCGTCACTGACCAACCACTGCGCAAGTGCGGCGCGATCAGACGCTGGGTCGGGAACAAGGGGAGCATCCGAGTGCGTCTCGGCTAACTTGTCCGCCAAAAGAAAACTTGGAATGGCCGCATGCACCTGTTCAGTCGGTTTGTTGTAGAGGCCTCGCTGCAGAACGAAAGTCTCCCGAGGCTCTTCGCGGTCCGCCATGACCATGACTTTCGGAACGCCCGACTCAATCGCTGTGCGTTGCTTGACGATTTCGTCCCGCTGCTTTTTTAGCGATCGATATTCGGGAATCGATTCGCGATACGCCTTGGCGATGACGCGATCGTGCGTTGCATTGGGTTTTTCTGAATCGGAAACGAGGGCGGCAGACAGATCGTCAGGAAGCTGCGGCAGATTCGGCGCCGGATCGCTGGTGACCGCTAAGCGAAAGCAGCCGATATTGTGTTTCGCATGTTTGGATTCATGCCTTAGGATCACTTTAATCTTGGCATCATCCGAGACTTCGATGCTTTCATCAAACCGGAAAACGGCGGTTTGCGGACCATGCACCTTGCCGTTGTCGTACACGGCCCAGCCCGTGTCTTTGTCGCCGTCAAACGCTTTGGAAATCTGGTGATGGTTTTGCTCGAAAGTCGCCGACGCGGACTCGATCGTGATGGGGATCGGGTCGCTCGAATCGGAATCGCCAACGATCGAGACTTCAACGGCCGTCAGCACGAAATTGCCACTCTCGCTGCGTGAGAGTCCGTTCCGGTTTAGCGAGCTGTGCGGAAGCGCTTCCAGCCGCAGTCCGGTCAGACGGCGTGTTTTTGTTGGCGCCAGGATGGTGTAGGTGTCGTTGTCGGTATTCTTGTTCGAAGCCAACGCTGATTTGTCGCTAAGCTTTCGAAGAACGGCGCCACTGGCAAACAGTGTTTCCGGCTCAAGCACTTCCCATTTTGCGTCTTGGGCAATTCGTTCTCGTTGCTGTTGCCGCCACGCTTCGACGCCATCGGCGTAGCGTTTTGCGACATCGACTAGTTCGCGGTCGAGCGCCGCGATCCGTGCGTTGATCCGGGCCAACTGCTCGCGTTGCTGCGGCGAAGGTGTTGCGAGCACGGGTGCGGTTTGCGCGTCGCCCCCGTTGCCGACCACCGGTGTTTGATTAAAGAAGGCGAACAGCTGGTAGTAATCTTCGTTCGTCAACGGATCATATTTGTGGTCGTGGCAACGGCAACAGTTCAAGGTCAAACCAAGCCAGACCGTTCCCATCGTTTCGGCCATATCCATGACGTATTCGACGCGATTCTCTTCGGCGATTCGTCCTCCTTCGCCATTGATCATGTGGTTTCGAAAAAAGCCCGTCGCTAACACTTGTTCGTCGATTGAATTCGCACGTGCGTCGTCGTTCGACCGATGGTCCGTCAAGATGTCTCCGGCAACCTGCCACTTCGTGAATTGATCGTAGGGCAAGTTGTTGTTGAAAGACTGAACGACCCAGTCTCGCCATGGCCACATGGTACGCTCACGATCGCCTTGGTATCCGTTGGTGTCGGCGTATCGCGCAGCGTCAAGCCAATCCCAAGTCATTCGCTCGCCAAAGGCGGGCGAATCGATCAACCGAGTGATCAAGTTTTCGTAAGCACGGGGTGAATCATCGTGTACGAACGCTTCGGTTTCGTCGGGTGTCGGTGGCAGTCCGGTTAAGTCCAGCGACAACCGACGAATCAGGGTGCGTCGATCGGCTTGAGGAGCAGGACGCAGTGGCGTTTTTAAAAAGTGAGCCTGAACGAAGGCGTCGATCGGGTTGTGTAAGGGAGCCTCGCTGTCTGCATTCAAATTCGGAACCGATGGCCGCCGGATCGGGCGAAACGACCAGTGTTGTTGCCAGGACGCACCCTGATCGATCCATCTTCGTATCAGCTCGGTTTGGGCGGGTGTTACCGTGCGGTTGGAATCGGGCGGCGGCATCTTGAGGTCGTCGTCATCGGTGATCAACCGAGCCAATAATTCGCTGGCTTCGCTTTCCGATGGCACAATCACGGTCGCGGCGCCGTCGGGCGTATCCAGTCGCAGATCCGCCTCGCGTTGATCGCTGTCGGGACCGTGACAGAAAAAACAGTTTTCCGACAGGATCGGACGGATATCGCGGACGAAGTCCACTTCGCCCGAGATGGCACCGTTGCCCATCGACCAAGTCATCAGAAAGACCAGGGTGACGGTGGTCGCGACGATCCGGGTGACCCTGGTGGATGTGACCAAGCCAGTTTGCGTCGACAATGCCCTGGCCAGGAACGAAATGATCGGTCGTATCACAGAGCGTGTGTTCAATTTGCGGCGGTGGGTGCTGCGTCAGCGTTGGAAGTGGCGGGATCACTAGTTTAGTCGATTCGCACACACTTCGGATCGGATTCGCCGTCTGCCTGATGACATAACGGCCCGCTTTATTCGTTTTGAGCGTGCCGAGTCGCGAAGTCAGGAAGCCTGGGGCAGGGTGGTGACAAAGGGAGTTTTGGAATTATTTCCGGGTTTACTTTCGTTCAGTACATCTCGGCCTATCGGACCGTCGAATTTGTTTCCTAGAACAACCTTGCGTTAGGTAGGTCACCGCCAGCGGTGGCATCGTTAGTCATGCTTCAGATTGGGATTCATCGTATGTCTTACAATTCAAACTCGACCGGTACGACTCGAGGTCCACTGCGGCGGCACCTTTCGAAACTGTGTATGGCCGGAGCGGTCGCCGCGGCCGCATTCACCGGGTGCGCGACCACGACCACATCGAACACCGCGCGGACCGGCAGCGAACAGTTGTTGATTTCGTCGGCGATCGATCGATCGTTGTCGAACGTCCGGTTCGAAGACTTCGCCGGATACAGCGTCTTCATCGATCCGCAGTACCTTGATGGAACCGTCGACAAGGGATACCTGGTCGGCACACTGCGCGCTCGCGTGTTGCAGGGGGGCGGTAAACTTGTCGCGGCAGCCGACGCAGCCGACTTGGTGTTAGAACCACGCAGCGGCGGTGTCGGTACGGACCTGGAAGAAAGCTATGTCGGAATTCCAGCACTCGGTGTTCCGGGATTGCCCATCGAAATTCCGGAAGTGAAGTTTCTGTCGCGAAACACGCAAATGGGAACCGCCAAAATCGGATTGGTGTGCTATGACGCCAAGACCGGCGAATCGCTCGGATCCGGTGGCAACTCGTCGGCATTGTCACACAACAAGGACACCTACGTGCTAGGCATCGGCCCGTTCCGTAGCGGTTCGGTTGTGGAAACGCGGGAGAAATCCGTCGGGTTCGATGGTATCGGCGGCAGCTTGATGGGCAGCGCCAATGTCCTTGCTCGTCATCGTCCGGTCCAAGTGGTCGACCGGGCACACGAGCCGGAAGTTCCGCAGTACACACCGGTACCTCAAGTCGCCACGCTGCCCGCCGATTCGTTAAGCCGTTAAGTCGATCGCCGGTCGCTCAGGTGACAATTTCAGTCAATCCAGCTCAACGCGTCAGCCTTCAGGGGCCGGCGCGTTTTTTTTGGGTCTTCAAGGGGCTAGGGCGTTCGATGCCGCGCTTGGGTGACGCAATCGTGCTTTGATGTCCCGATTTCTGATCCCGCTTTCCTCTGGTACATTGCGCACCCAAACCGATTGGGTTGACAAGACATTTCCGAGCATGATGAGCATAGCATTTTGGATTCACTAGCAGGCAAAGTCGTCGCGATCACTGGCGGCGGAACTGGGATCGGAGCGGGCATCGCAAAAGGACTCGCCGAGGCCGGGTGTAAAGTCACCGTCGGCGGCCGCCGCGAAGAACCGCTGCAAGCACTGGCGTCAAGCGTATCGAGCGAACATCCGATGCGTACCCACACGATCGATGTTGCAGACGCGGAGAGCATCAAGCGATTTTTCAGTGCCGTCCGTGATGCCGATGGCGAAGTCGATATTTTGGTCAACAGTGCGGGAATCAATATTCAGAAACGCACGATGGCGGAAATGGATCCTCTCGAGTGGGACCGAGTGCTGCAGATCAATGCAACCGGCGCCTACCGGTGCATGACCGAAGTCCTGCCAGAGATGCGAAAGCGTCGCGATGGTTTGGTGGTCAACATTTCTTCTGTCGCCGGTAAGCGGGCGATCAGTCTCGGCGGCGTTGTTTATTGTGCCAGCAAGTTCGCGATGACCGCCCTGGGAACGGCGGTGTCCAACGAAGTTCGCAACGAAGGCGTGCGGATCACAAACGTCTACCCAGGCGAGGTGAATACGCCGATTCTGGAAAACCGACCGGTCCCGGTCACCCAAGAACACAAAGATTCGATCCTGCAGCCAGAGGATATCGCGTCAGTCGTGGTCACGATTTGTCGGCTGCCGCCGAGAGCGAACGTCCCCGAAGTCGTGATCAAGCCGACCACGCAGGAGTGGGTCTAACTCACGCGACACATGGACGGAAACTGGTATGACCGACAGCAACGGTGACCCGGATGATCACGACGAATTGCCCTTAGAGGCTTCGGACGAATTGTCCTTGGATGATTCCGACGAATTGTCGTTGGACGACGGGGACGAATTGTCGTTGGATGATTTGGGAGCCGCCTACGCGCGCGCCGCTGCTGCACATGATCCCGAGTCGTTTGCCCACCAGCCGGACGAGCCCGAACCGGAAGCGTCCGAAACCGATTCTGAATCCGAGCCGGATTCACTTGCCGAGGACGACCAAGACGAGGTCGTCACGCCCGAGTCGATCGTGGAAGCCGCTCTGTTTGTCGGTCATCCAGAGAATCAGAGTCTCAGTGAACATCGATTGGCTTCACTGATGCGCGGCATCGAACCCGATGAAGTTGTTTCGATCATTGACCAGTTGAATGAGTCATACAAAGAGGCTGATCAAGCCATCCGAATCGTGCGGGATGATCAAGGATACCGAATGACGATCGCCCCGGCGGTCGAGAACATTCGGCGTTCGTTCTTGGGCAAGGTGCGTGAAGCAAGATTGAGCCAGTCCGCGATCGAAGTCCTCTCGCTCGTTGCGTATCAACCAGGGATCACATCACAGTTGGTCCAGGATCAACGTGGCCAGGAGAGCGGAGCATTGCTTAACCAATTGGTCCGACGGAGGCTTTTGGAAATGCGACGCGAGAAACCCGAAGACGGCAGCCGTGCCGTTCCGCATTACTATCCGACGGAGCGATTTCTTACGCTGTTTGGGCTGGAAAGCTTGGAAGACCTGCCCCATGTCGAAGAAGGGCTGCAAGAGTGACCACAGGAACTGCGGAAACAGCGATCCGGTTCCGCATTCGGGCTGGCTATTTCAACGGGCAATTTTAACCGGCCATTGCAACGGGTTACTGCACATCCAGTTCGAAACGCTTGATCGACGTCGCGCGACCATCCTCGCCGGATTCGACGATGGCTCCGCACAGTTTGGTGTCGCCGGTCGCGACGTGAAAGTGACTCGGCTCAAACGTGCGTGTCGTCTCGGTCACGCGATGGATATCGCGACCAATGATGCTGTCGTACGGGCCGCACATCCCGACATCGCACTGGAACGCCGTTCCGCCCCTCAGGATTCTCGCGTCCGCAGTGGGCACGTGTGTGTGGGTCCCCAGCACCGCCGTCACGCGTCCGTCCAGATAGTGAGCGATCGTCTGTTTGTCGCTGGTTGCCTCGGCGTGCACGTCGACCAGGATATGCTTGGCTCTGTCGCCGATTTCAGCAAGCACTTTGTCGGCCGCGCTAAACGGGCAATCCACCGGCCGCATGAACACGCGACCGAGCAGCGAAACGATGGCCAGGGGCTCACCGCTTTTCGTCGGGATGATCGTCCACGTCCGTCCAGACGCATCCGCAGGGAAATTGGCGGGTTTGACGATCCGCTCGCTTTTTTCCAGGATCGCGATGATTTCGCGTCGCTTGTATAGGTGGTCGCCCATCGTTACCGCGTCGACGCCAGCTTCCATCAAGCGATTGAATTGGCGGGGCATCATGCCGGACCCGTCCGATGCGTTCTCGGCATTGGCGACAATCGCGTCCAATCGATGATCCGTCTTCAGATCACCGGCCAGTTTTAAGACGGCAGAGTAGCCCGGTTTGCCAACGATATCGCCGAGAAAAAGGATTCGCATTCGCCGGGTCAATCATCAACGGTTGGGACGATTCATCAGCGGGCAAGGGTTTTGTCCGTGACGGTGGCCGAATAGCTATCATAGGCCAGTGGCGCTCGCCGCGCAATCCGCCACGATCGACGTTGACCCGCCGGGGAGCATTGTCGAGAATCGGCAGCCGATCATTAGTTTCCCAAAATTGCCTGGTTTCACACCCTGTCCATGTCTTCGACCCTCAGCAGCACCGAAATCGCAGAATACTGTCGCCAGACGGCAGAGAACGCCAAAGAAGCCTCCTACACGCTCGCTTCACTTGATTCGCAGATCAAAAATCAATGGTTAAGCGAGTCGGCCGACGCACTGGTCGATGCGGTGGACCGGATTATCGCCGCCAACGCGAAAGACTTAGATGCCGCCCCGGGCTTCGGATTGACCGACGCGGGTGTCGATCGTTTGCGGCTGGACCGATCACGAATCGAGGGTATCGCGGGCGCGCTGCGCGAGATTGCCATGTTGCCCGATCCGGTCGGCGAGGTGATGGACGGATTTACTCGTCCGGGCGGCCTGCAAATCCTCAAGCGTCGAGTCCCCCTGGGCGTGGTCTTTTTTATCTACGAAAGTCGCCCGAACGTGACCGCGGATGCCGCTGGCATTTGCGTCAAGAGCGGAAACGCCGTCATCCTGCGCGGCGGCAAAGAGGCAATCCATAGCAGTCGTGCTATCGTGGACGTGTTGCATGAAACGGGCAAACGCGTCGGCATTCCCGAACACGCGGTACAGCTGGTCCAGACCACCGATCGTGCCGCGGTGGGTGAGTTCCTAAGCCTTGGCGAATTGATCGACGTCACCATTCCTCGCGGCGGTGAAAGTCTGATCCGGCGTGTGTCAGAGAACGCGACCATGCCGGTCATCAAGCATTATGACGGTAACTGCCACATTTATGTGGACGAATCGGCCGACGTCGACATGGCGGTCAAAGTGATTGAGAACGCAAAGTGCCAGCGAATGGGCGTTTGCAATGCGTGTGAATCACTGTTGGTTCATCGCGACATTGCCGCTCAGGCGCTTCCGGCAATCGCGGCTCGGTTGATCTCACGCGGCGTTGAAATTCGTGCAGACGATCAGGCGGCGGCCTTGGTGGATCAGGCGTTGCCGGCCACCGAAGATGATTGGTCGACGGAATATTTGGGGCCGACGATCAGCGTCGCCATCGTCGACTCATTGTCGCAAGCGGCAAGGCACATCAATCGATACGGCTCGCATCATACCGATGCGATCATCACCAGCGATCTGCGAGCCGCCGATCAGTTCACGACGCTGGTGGACAGTTCGGCCGTCATGGTCAACGCGAGCACTCGCTTTAACGATGGCGGTGTGTTCGGATTAGGTGCCGAGATCGGAATCTCGACCGATAAGTTCCACGCCCGTGGACCATGCGGTCTGCGTGAGCTGACGAGTTACAAGTACATCGTTCGCGGCGATGGTCAGATTCGCGAGTAGGGAAACACGGATACGATATTGACGGCAATTGTGCCGTTGAACAGGGAAGTTCAAACAAGGACGAATGGATATGTCCGAAGAAGAATCGCTAAGCCAGAATCAAGTCGAAAGCCTGCTAAAGGCGATGGAGACGGTCGACGGCGCGCCGGCGACCAAACCAGCAGGGCCGCCCAAATTTTCCAGCGAAAGCAGTCCAGCCGTCAGCGGACGTGCCGCCGGGTCAGGGTTTGCCGGCACCGGAAATGCCCGCGTGACGGCCTACGATTTCAAACGGCCCGAGCGAGTCGGCAAAGACCAAATGCGAGCGATTCATTCGCTGCACGAAGCCCTCGCACGAAATTTCGGGGCGTCGATTTCCGGCATGCTGCGGACGATGATCGAAGTCAAGCTGTTGAGCGTCGATCAATTGACGTACAGCGAGTTTGTCTTCAGTCTGGACAACCCGAGTTGCTTTACCGTGCTGAACCCCAAGCCCTTGGAAGGGCACTGGATTCTGGATGTCGCGCCCGCACTATCCTATGCGGTGATCGACCGCATGTTGGGCGGTGACCCTCAGCCCACCGATTCGATCCGCCGTCCGTTGACGGAAATCGAAACCCGCTTGATGTCTCGCGTCGTCGAACAGTTCTTGAAACATCTCAAGAGCGCTTGGGAAAACATTGTCGAGCTTGACCCTGAAATTGACAACATCGAAAGCAACCCCCAACTCGTTCAGATCGTGCCACCCAACGAAGTCGTGATCTTGGTTGGCTTTGAAATCATGTTGGGAAAGAACCGCGGCATGATGAATCTGTGTGTGCCGTTTAACACCATCGAAGCGTTCAATACCAAACTCTCTCGCAACGGTTGGGTGGGATACGGCAAGGGGAAACCGACCGCGATCACGAAACACAAAATCAGTCAAAACGTCGATCGTGCGCTGATCGATGTCGTGGTCACGCTTGCCCGTTCAAAGATCATGACAGGCGACTTGTTGGACTTGTCCGTCGGTGACGTCATCACGACCGAACAAGAAGTCAATGATCCGCTCGAGTTGGCCGTTCAAGACGTGCCAAAATTCAGTGCCAGCGCCGGAGCATTCAAAGGCAAAAAGGCGGTCAAGATCGAAGCCTTCATCGACAAGGTCGCGTCTCCGCCCGCGGAAGAGGCCGCCACCGGCACGTAACCCGGGATCGCATCATTGAATCCGGTTTCATCGCATATTGCGTATCGACCCATTGCGTCGATGCGCAACGCATCTCGTCGATCACGGAGTAGTGTTTGCGCGTGGGCCCATTGGGTGGCCCGAACACTGTCGTGGCCTGAACAGTGTCGTGGCCCGAACAGAGTCGTGGCCTGATCAGTGATGCAGCCAGATCAGTGATGTATCCTGATCAGCAACATCGAGCGAGCAGGGCCGCGTGATGAGCAGGGCCGCAGGATGATTGTGGGCCGCGTAAGATGGCTGCGAGGCGACTTTCGTCAGGCTGCGATGAGGCGCTGCTGGTGGGAAAAGAACCGAAGCGACCTGCAAGGGATACAGGCCGCTTCGGCGAGAAGGATTGTTGTGGCTTCGAGGTGTCGCATCCAATCCGAATTTGAACTTGTGGCAACCCGAGTCGTCAAGCTGCGTTCAGTAGTATCGACTTGCTGGCGGCGCCACGGGGGACGATGGGCCGGCGGTCGAACTGGCTGATGAAAAGATCGAGAACCGCGAACGGTCTTAGATCATTTCCTTCAGGCCCTTCAGCGGACGAATCGTCAGCTTTTTGCTGGCCGGTTTTGGCTTCAGCCAGATTTCCGTGCCGTCGGCAGGGTTGCGTCCCTTACGCTTTGGCTTCGCAGGAACGTCCTTCTTGACGATCTTGCACAGCCCGGGAATCGCGAATTGCCCTGGGCCGTTCTTGTCGAGTGCCTTAGCGATTTCGTTCGTCAGGGCATCGAAAACAGCGGCAACGTCCTTCTTCGACAGCTCCGTCTCTTCCGCGATGTTCGCAAGAATCTGCGTCTTTGTAGGCGCTTTCAGTGGGGCTTTAGCCATTTGCGAGAACCTTTTCTGTTTGTCTTTGAAATGATGGTGAACGGGATACGACAATCCACGTCGTGTCTTAGGCCAAAGTGTTATGTTCGCCCGTGGATCTATGCAACCCGGCTTCTCGCGAAAAACCTAACGAATTCCGGGGTTTTTTTCGATTCGAGGCGAACGGCCCCCGCACAGATCCGTTGATCAAAGGCCCCTTCGGCGTCCCCGATCGCATACATCCTTGCGAAATCATGAGACCGCCAAACAGCAGGTTTAGTTGGGCCGAGAAAGGCGGTCGTCGCTCAGGAAAACGCGAAAAACCCCGTGTTTAGGGCAATTCGCTCGTCAGAATTGCGTCCACGGCCGCTTCGTCAATGCTCGTCTGATGGCCCGATTCGGCAACCACGTCGCCCCCCGAAGCAATCAAGCGAAGTCGCGGTGAAACGTCCTGCATCGCGTCATCAGCGGACAACGGGGTGATCTCAGGACTTTCAGCCGAAATCGAGCTGATTTCCGACAAAATCTCCGTTTCACCCTTCATATCGACGTTGGAAGCGTCATTTTCCGAGGCCAACGGCAGCGATAGAGAACTCGATTGAGTGCCGTCATCGCCGTGAACCGCGTTCGCATCGGGCACGAAAACATCTGCCATCGTTACCGCTGCGGTTGCCACCGATTCGCCTTCCGCAGCGGTCTCGCCAACGGTCAGCGATGATGAGGCTGCGTCGGCCGCCGAGAAGCTCTCGGCCGCTTGCTCGCCTTCGGCCGTCGATGCGCTGGCCGCCGTGGCTGTGACTTCCGTGAACGCGATCACGTCGTCTTCCAGGTTGACCTTTAGCAACAACGCGTCACCACTGCTGCCGCGGCTCTGGACGCGAGAGTCGTTGATGGCGGGGACGGTCGCTTCGACGTCATTCCCGGCCGCATTCTTGCCGCGAATCGTCAGGTTCTGGCCGGCTGCGTCCAATTCGACTTGTGCATCCGTGATCGCGTCGGCCGATTCCGAAGGAATCAACAGCGAGCTGGTACTGCCCGGCTCGACTGCGACCAGCAGCGACTTGCGCGGTGTCGATCCCAGCCAGTCGCGTATCGAAATGAATTCGGGTCGCAGGCGTCCGATGCCTGTATCGATCGTCATGTCGCCGTCTTCCGGATTGCTGGTCACCGTAATCGTTTTCGGTACTTCGGCATTCAGCAAGAACGGGACGGCAGGAATCTCGATCGAGTACTCACCCGGCAAGACAGCATCAAACACCGGAACATCGTTGGTGTAGGAAGCGTAGACATCCACGGCCGTGCCAACGGAGTCGTTGCCGACCAAGCGGATGCCGTCGATTCGCCCCGTTGCAATCCCATAAGTCAACAACAGGTCGCGAGGTGTCAAGTCGGCGACGGTAACGGTGATCGTGCCGGTGCTGGTCAATCCAGAACCATCCGACACGGTGTAGGTCAGCGTATCGGTCCCCGTAAATGTGGATGCCGGCGGCGTGTAAAGGATCGCGCCGTTGTCCGTTGCGATGCGGGCGGTACCGCCCGCCGTTGGTGTCGAGATGCTTGTGAAAGTCAGTGTTTCCGATGCATCCACGTTGGCCGGCAATGCGGCCAACGAGACGATCAAGCTTTCCGTTGTCCCACGAGAGACGCTGACAGAGAGATTGCCGGCCGGTGGTGGGTCATTCACGCCCGTGACGGTGAACGTTACGACAGCCGACGCGAGCCCACCACCCGAGTCGCGGATCGTGTAAGTCACTTCTTCGGTACCGGCGAAATCAGCGGCGGGCGTGTAGAAGAATTGAGTCCCATCGGTGCTGATACGAACCGAACCGCCTTGATCAGGAATGCCGACACTTTCCAGCTGGAACGTTTGTCCGTCCACGTCTTGCGTGTCATTGGCGAGCACGTCGAACGCGGCTTCGGAACTATCTTCGGTCAATGTAAAGGCATCGTCGACCGCGGTCGGTGGCGCATCTGGCGAAACGACCGTGATGGTGACCTGCGCGGTGCTGACGAGCGACCCGTCACTGACCGCGTAGGTGATCGTGTCGGTTCCGGTAAAGCCCGCCGCTGGCGTGTAGATGATCGAGCGCGAGTCACCGGCGCGAGTCACGGTGGCTCCGGCGGCGCTGCTGGTGATCGAGCCCACGATCAGGGTCTCGCCCGAGTCGGGGCTCGACGAATCGTTGGCCAAGACGTCAAGTGTGTTGTTGGTCGAATTCGCGTCGACGGTGAATTGATCATTGTTGGCCGTTGGCGGGTCGTTCACGGGCGTGACCGTGACCACCACGCTGCCCGTGTCTTGGGCACCATTGGTGTCGCTAACCGTGTACGTAAAGCTGACCGTGCCGTTTGCGTTGGCCGACGGGGTGAAGGATACCACACCGCCGTCAAGCGTGACCGTTCCGCCGGTGGCGGGCTGGGTAACGGCGACAACCGAAAGCGTGTCCGAACCGACCACGACTTGGTCATTGGCCAGCACGTCCAAGGTCGTCGAGCCGCTATCTTCGGCGACCGTGAATG
Source organism: uncultured Pirellulaceae bacterium (assembly GCA_963975425.1). Lineage (GTDB taxonomy): Bacteria > Planctomycetota > Planctomycetia > Pirellulales > Pirellulaceae > CAXBGS01. The sequence goes on along the minus strand of CAXBGS010000010.1, from coordinate 214,788 downwards.
TATCGTCGCCAACGGTGAACGTTTGACCGATTGCCAAGCTGACACTGTCATAGGCGACACTGGACGCGGGAATTTGATCGTCGTTGCCATACAGCAAGACTTCGCTGCTGCTGGCGTCGGCTGGCTCGCTGCGGATATTCACCGAGCCCGTTGCAATGGCTTCTAAACGCACCGTCGCGATCAAGGTTTCCGCTTCGTTGGATGGCGATAGTCGGTCGGTCGCTGCGCCCAATTCATCGACCAGCCCGGCTGAGAAACTGCCCGTCTGCTGAAGAGGAAAGTCTGAGTCGTATTCAACCGACGAACCCGGAACGATGCGCACCAGATCACTGTCGAACAGGATGTCCGCGAAAGCCGCAAACACGCCGCGCCGATCGAATGTTCCCCGCTCATCCACGCCGATCATCCGCAAGAAGAACTCGTCTCCAACATTGACCGATGAAATCTCATTGCCCGATGCATCCACCAGTTCCAGTTTGATCCGAGCCAGCGGATCACCCGCGACTTCGACGTTGAATGATTCGCTGCGAGTATTCCCTGCGGCATCGGTCAACAGCAGCGAGAACAAGTTGGTACCCAGCTGTTGAGACGTGGGGGTCCACGTGATCAAACCGGAACTCGCATCAATGCTTGCTCCATTGGGCGACGCGGTGAGAGCATACGTAAACCCGCTGCCCTCTTCGGCGCTGATCAAGTTCGTTTCAAAGGGCGTGTCGACGTTTGCCTGTGTCGCGGCTGAATTAGTCACCGACGCGGGCCCGACAGTGTCGTAGACCAAATTTAGTATCGAACCGATGCTGCTGGTTTGGCCGTTGACACGTTGTCGAGCCGCTAGTGAGTAGGTGCCGTTGCCCAGTGCGGCAATGTTCGTTGTCGTGATGTTGATCGAATCGCCCGATGCGATGCCCGTGCCGATCACTGCGCCGCCGTTGGTATTGATGATTTCGACGGTTGCGCCGTCGGTCACGCCCGAGACCGTGAACGTCAACGACCCGGCGTTGGTGATGTTGTCCGAATCGCTGATGCCCGTATCGCTTGTGGACAAGAGATCCAAATCGTTTGGAACGGCAATCGATGCAAAAGTGACCGTGATGCGCTGGGAATCAAAGTCGCCCGACCCGTCACTGACACGACGCTGGACGCCGACCAAGACATCAACATCACCCACGAAACCGCTGTCGGGTGTGACCGTCAATACGCCGGTGTCCGCGTTGATCGATACGGTTGCATCTTGCAGCGACGTTTGTTGTGTCGCGGTATACGTCACCGGGTCACCTTCCACGTCGATGCTGGATAGTTGAATCTGCGCCGGTGCACTATTTGAAAAACTTGCCGGGACATTGATGGGGTTCAGGAACGGTTGGCTGTCGACAGTATCCGCAACGACGTCGACTTGGATCGCCTCGCTAAACTCGTTGCCATCTTGGTCACGAATCGTCACCGTGAGCGTTGTCGAACCGGTGCCGTTGCCCGTCGGTTTCAAGAACAACACCGAGTTCTCGGTGTCATTGAAGACGTCGATGGATTCGATCCGGATCGGCGTCGTCGGTTGACCGTTCGTGCTCGTTTCGTGGTTGCTGATCGCTTCGCGAACGTCATCGCCCTCAACGAGTTGTCCGAACACGCTGTGGTTGAAATCCAGAAATCTGGTCGGGACTTCGGTCACGAAAAACTGCGAATTGTTGGTGTCGTCGCCCGCCTTTGCAAACGAAAGAACGCCGGTCCGGTTGTGCTGTAGGTCGGGGTGAAAATCATCATCGAATGTTCCCAGGTTCGACCCGCTGGTGCCCGTACCGGTCGGATCGCCGGCTTGAATGACGAACTCGTTGACGATGCGGTGAAAGATGATTCCGTCGTAAAAACCGTCTTCGGCCAAATCGGCGACACGGCCGGAGGCGACCGGGGCGCGTTGTTCGAACAATTCGAACACCATGTCGCCATAGGTTTCCATGTCGATTCGGATCGAACGGTTACCCGTCAAAATGGACGCTTCGACTAAATCGGACCCGCCCGAAATCGTGACGGTCAGTGGGCCACCATCGGGATCGTACCCGTCGATCGGGATGTGCAACGGTGAACCGATCTGGACTGTCTGGGTTCCCAGGGCGACAAAACTCGGGTCCTCTCCCTGCGGGATCGGAACATTGCTCCGCGCACTCAGCGTGGCAAGATCAACGACGCCCGTCAGACGTGTGCCGTCGGGAAATTCCCAAGTCGGGAACTCGGTCACGTTTTCATCTTGGCCGATTTGGTTCAGCGTTCGGTCCGGACCGGTGACTTCGATAAACGGCAAGTAGTGGCTGCCGTCCTGGAACAACTCTTTCTGTTGGGTGCACGCCGGGCACCAGTTCGCGCCAAAGAACTGCACACCCGCGGCATCAAGGTCCTTGGCAAATTGGACCAAGTCATTGACCAGCTCGCCTTCGGCTTGTCCGGTGGCGGCCAGGCCCGACTGTGCGGCAGGTCCAGCTTGATTGGCGGCATCGGAGGTCGTTTCGGTCGCCAGCAGGTCGACGTCGCCGGCCAGTAATTGTCGCTTCTCGAGCGTTTCCAGGAGCAAACGGCCGCGTTTGGCCGCGGTTGTTGTCTTGTTTTTCGAAGAGCGGAATTTCGACGAAAACGGGTGCGGGATCAGTGGCATTTGAAGTCAAATCCGATCGGAATGGATGCTGTTTGCGGCTATCGAGAGATATTCGGCATCAGAAAAGCAGTAAAACGAAGAAATTCGTCATCACCGGTATCGTTTACCAGCCGACCGGTTTCTGCCGTCATTCTTCAGACGCGGCGGGCCAGATGGTTGTTCCATTATAGATTGCGTCCCACAAGCGACACCGATAACTCAGTGCTAAAGGCGCACGAGTTGCCGCTGGGTGCTGGTCGCGTGTTCACTGCATTGGCGACGGCTTTAGGGTGGATCGTGGCCGCCCGGGTGAAAAGGATGGCATTTCAGCAGTCGCTTGAACGCGCGAAAGCTTCCACGGATCGGTCCATCGCGTCGGATGACCTCGATCGCGTACTGGCTGCAGGTGGGCGTGAAACGGCAACTGGGGCGCGTCAGAGGGCTGATCGCGTCCTGGTAAAAACGAATCAATCGAATCAAGAACCAACTGGCGGCTCGCCCTAACACGTTCGTTCCCGTGGAAATGAAGGTTCTTTCGTTCTCGCGCTAATTGACGTACTCGTCCTCGTCGTCACCGGTCGGACGTGAAATTTCGCCCGAATCTTCCAGGTGACGCACGATGTCGACGATTTTTTGCTGAACCCCTTCGACCTCGCTGACTCGGACACTTCCAAGATACTCCATTTCTTCCTTCAGATTCTCCGCCGCTCGCGAGCTCATGTTTCGCATGATCTTTTCCTGCAGCGGTTGGCTGGCACCTTTGAGCGCCATCGCCCACTGAGCCGTTTCGACGTTTTTCAGCAAGGACTGGATATCGCGATCGGCCAGCTTGCTGATGTCTTCAAAGACGAACATCAAACGGCGAATCTCGTCGGAAAGTTCAGGGTCTTCGCTGCCCAGCGATTCCATGATCACACGTTCAATCGATCGCTCACAAACATTCAAGATTTCCGCAACGCTTTCGACGCCACCGGAATTGGACTGTTGCTGATTGACCATGCTGCTTAGACGCATTTCCAATCCGAATTCCAATTCGGCGACGGCATCGGGACTGGTCCGTCCAATCGAGGCGACGCGGCGAATCACGTCGAGCTGCTTATCCGGTTCCAACCCGGCCATCACCTCCGCCGCATAAGCGCTCGGTACGTGGCTCAGCAGCAGCGCGATCGTTTGCGGGTGCTCTTCGCCGATGAACTGCAACAACGTTTGCGGTTCGACTTTCTTGACAAAGCCAAACGGCATCGCTTCGATCTGCTGTTGCAGATTTCCGATCAGCTCCGATGCGTCGCGGCCGAGCGCTTCCTTGATCAGTTCCTTCGCCCGTTCCAGGCCACCGGCGCTGGCGTACAACGAGCTGGCCTTGCTGGTCAGAAACTCGGCGATGACCATCTCTTGGTCGGTGCCGCCGACCGAATCGGTGTTCGCGATTTGCAGACTGATCGCCTCGATGTACCGCGGTGGCAATTGGCCCAGCACCGCGGCCGCGGCTTTGGTCGGCATGCTCATCAGCAAGATGGCTGCCTTCTTCAGGCCCGCTTCGTCTAAGGCCATCATGTTGGTCGCGGCTGTCATTTCGATCCCAGCTTGGTTACATCGAGTCTCAAGGAATAACACAACGTGTCATCGTCTTGTTATCGACGCGGAGAAGCGAAGCAATCGAATCGACCTGAAACGCAGGCGCTTGTGACGGTCGCACCGTTACGGACCGACAGATCCGGTGGTATCGAGGCGTCTATTCGGGTTTTTCGCGACGAAACACCGCCACGACATCTTCCACCGGTACTACAAACAGTTGATTGTCGTGCTCAAGATCGACCGGGACTGCGTTCTTGGGATGAAACAGTATCTTGTCGTACTGCCGCAGCGGTAGCTCTTCGTCGTTTTCAACGACCGCACTGATCGTGACGATTCGTCCGGTGATCGTGGGGATCTCGGCGGCGTCCGGCAGCGCAATGCCGCCACGCGTTTCACGTTTCGCCTCGTCTTTTCGTACGAGTACCCGATCACCGATCGGTTCTACATATTCAAAAGCATCCGCTGCACGTCTTTTCGCCATTTCTGCTCCGCAAAAGTACATCTGAATCGGCACAGGCCGAAGCGTATCAAGTTTAGGTTCCGCGGCGATCGGGCCATCTGTTTCCGCCGCCCAACCTCAGCGATCGCGAAAGCTCCAATGTCGCCGAGGGTCGCGAATGAAAGTTTGTCTGCATTCACCACGGACTTGCGAGGTACCTCGTTCGAAACGTGGGACGCCTCACTTGAGGATTGTCGCCGCCGCGGACGCTTTCGTCGAGACGTCGCAACTTGCCGCGAGGTCGCGGATCTGCGAGGCCCCCAGTTCACGGCATTGCGGTCGCGGTCACTGCATTGCGGTCGCGGTCACTGCAGTGCAGTCGCGGTACGTCGCCGGTTCAGCTTGGCACAAAGCTCTTGGCGTGGGCTTCGCGCTGCGCGAGTTCCAGGTCGTGGCTCGTCATGATTTTGGCGAGTTCTTCCAGATTGGTTTTCGCTTCCCAGCCCAGTTCTGCTTTCGCCTTGCTCGCGTCCCCCAGCAACAAGTCGACTTCGGCAGGCCGAAAATATCGCGGATCGATTTCCACGTAGTCTTCGTAGTCAAGTTCAAGCTGTTCAAAGACGAGTCGGCAAAAATCACGAACAGACTCGGTCCGCCCGGTTGCCAAAACAAAGTCATCCGCTTTGTCATGTTGCAGGATCCGCCACATGCCTTCGACATAGTCCTTGGCGTAGCCCCAATCTCGCTTGGCGTCCAAGTTGCCCAAGTACAGCTTGTCTTGCAGCCCAACTTTGATGCGTCCGGCGGCACGCGTGATTTTTCGAGTGACGAATGTTTCACCGCGGCGCTCGGATTCGTGATTGAACAGAATCCCGTTACTGGCAAACATGTCGTAACCGCGTCGATAGTTGACCGTCTGGTGGAACGCGTAGACTTTGGCACACGCGTAGGGCGATTGTGGATTGAACGGCGTTTTTTCGGTTTGAGGTGTTTCGAGTACCTCGCCGTACATTTCGCTGCTGCTTGCCTGGTAGACACGAACGGGATGCTTGTGCTGCAGAAGTCTTGCCGCTTCGAGCACATTCAGCGCTCCGACGCCGACGGTTTGAACGGTGTAGACAGGCTGGTCGTACGATACTCGCACGTGGCTTTGCGCGCCCAAGTTGTAAATTTCATCGGGCTGAATATCCAAAACCAGGTTGGTCAGCGCTTGGCCGTCGGTCAGGTCGCCATAGTGCAGTCTAAGATTCGCGTCTTCGTGAACATCTTGATAAATATGCTCCAATCGCTCCGTCGAAAACGTGCTGCTGCGACGAACCAAGCCGTGAACCATATAGCCTTTCTCTAGCAGCAGTTCTGCGAGATAGCTGCCGTCTTGGCCTGTGATTCCAGTGATGAGAGCAGATTTTGACATGATGGCGTTCGGTTCGAATCGAGGAGACGAGAGTGTGGTTAGCGATAACGAGTTGCCGGTGCGATGTCGCGACGTTTGTCTAAACGCTGCGCAGCATGCCGGCGCCGTGTTCTTTCAGGAACGATTGGTAAGTTCGCCGAAGACCTTCGCAAAGGTCAGTTTGATGTTTCCAGCCCGTTGCGTGCAACCGCGTCGCGTCGGTGCATTTGACGGGAGTTCCATCGGGTCGTGACGGGTCTGTCAAAATCTCTCCTTTGAACCCGACCGTTTCGGCGACGGTCTGAGCGAGTTCCAGGATGGTCTGGTCCACGCCCGTCCCGACGTTCACCCAATCGGGAGGGTTGGGGATTTTCAGCAGGTGAACCAACGCGTCGGCTAAATCATCGACGTACAAGAATTCGCGCCGTGGCGACCCGGTTCCCCAGATTGTCACGGAATCCTTGCCGTCAGTTTTGGCTTCATGAAAACGGCGAATCAGCGCGGGTAAGACATGGCTGTGTTCGGGGTGGTAGTTGTCGCCTGGGCCGTACAAGTTGGTCGGCATCGCACTGTGGAACATGACGTCGTGCTGGCGACGATAGTATTGGCACAGCTTTAAACCGGCAATCTTTGCTAACGCATACGCCTCGTTGGTTGGTTCCAGTGGTCCGGTTAACAGCGACGTCTCTTCGATTGGCTGCGGGCAATCCCGCGGATAGATGCAAGTGCTGCCCAAAAACAAAAAACGCTTCACCCCGGAATCAAACGCTGCATTGATGGCGGCAACGGCCATCAGAATATTCTCTGAAAGAAATTCAACCGGATAGGTGTTGTTGGCAACGATGCCACCGACCTTTGCCGCCGCAAACACCACGGCGTCAGGCTGATGTTCTTGAAAAAAGGATTTCGTCTGCCCAGGATCGCTCAGGTCGAGCTCCTGACGAGTCGCGGTCACGATTTCGACCGGCTCGTCGGCCAGACGTCGGCAAACGGCAGCACCAACCATTCCGCGATGGCCCGCGACGTAGACTTTGCCTGTAATTCGGTCTGTGGGGCTCGCGAGAGAGGTGTTCATGTGACCGATGATACTAGACCCAATCGATCTGTTCAGTACCACGTCCGTTGGAATCTGAAAAACAAGACGCGTCGCCACGGCCAAATCTATCAGTCAATCCGGCCGGACCCATATTCATGAATGATTGCGTCGCCCCGGTTTTGACGCCGAGGTTGACGTCGGTAACGGATATGACGGTGAATCAATCCTTTTCGGTTAGGAGGCGGTGGCAAAAGCTGATTGATAGATGCGACTTTGACGCCGATCTTGCTTCTACGCGGCCTAGTGCAACGACTGGGGGCAGCCGCTAACTAATGAAACCTCCCGATGTATGGATTTAGTGGGATGCGCAAGGAAGTGAAACGATCGCTCGTCATTTGGCCCACGCTGGCCTCGACGGCGATGATTGGTATGTCCTGTCTGTCGATGATTAGCGGGTCCGCGACGGTTCCGGCGGTGAACCCCGATATCGCAATTGCCATCGCGGGCAGCTCGTGGAATCGCTTGCAAACGAGCTACGAATCGGCCACAAACGATTTCGGGACCTTCGAATCTGGCGCCCGGTTGGTCGATGCGCTCGCCCGGAACACCCCGCCGACGATCGAAGATGAATTCGCCGATCGAGCCGACCGATCCGATCACGGGTCGCGTGCGATGAAGCTGCCCCAGCGCCTGGAACTGGTACTGGGAACCGATCCCGCGATCAGCGATCCGCCGGTATCAAATGTCAAACTTGATGTTCCCGATGATCCAGGGCTGTTTGACGTCCAAGTGCCTGAGCCCCGCATCGATGTGCTTGCCCGCGGTATCGATGTGCGTCGTCATCACGGCGGCGTTCTGCAAGAGTTTCCATCGACCAAACCGTTTGCGGCGATCGTTTCCAGCGTTGTCGTTCCTCGCGAAGTCTTGCTCGAGCCACCATCGGAAACTGTTCCGCCCGTGCAAGCGTCGTCCTTACCCGAGTCCATTTCCGTCTTGGCAAAAGTAAGACCAGAATCAGTCGAAACGGACGAAAGCACTCGCGACGAATCGGATGACGCGATTCTTAGCGTGTCACCGTCGACCGATGATCGGGCGGTGGTGGAAAACAATCTTGCAACGGTTCAGCCCGATGCGACTGCCGAAAGGGTCGCAACCACAGAAATAGTTGCAACCACTGAATCGGTCCAGGGACCTGTCGATACCGTCACCCGCGAACCCGAACTGGCGGCCAGTGAAGCTGATGCCGCGGCTAGTGAACCCGATGCCGTGGCTAGCGATACAGGCGTCGCACCTGAGGAATCGGGAAACGACACCGCGTCGAGCATTCAATCGGTTATTCATTCGTTGCAACTATCCCGGCCGGTGCGGCGCGTATCGGAGGACGAGTCGAAAAAGGTCCTCGACGTTGTGATCGCGGAAGAAAGAACGGTCCAGCAGCAGATTGATGATGTCGTACGACAATTGCAAGCTTCCATTGATCATGCGAACGAGCAGGTCGATTCGGTCCCCCATTCCGATCTGGTAAGTTCCGCATCGAATCTTGCCAGCCCCGCCACGTGGCCGGTGACCAAATCGCTGAACGAACGACTCGTCGCCCTGACGAGTTTGGGCGGTGGTTCGTCGTCCAATGACAAAACGTGGGTCACGATCGAGCCTCGCGCAAGTCGCTCCGCTGACGACGTCAGCGAGATTGCATCGCAGTGGGCTCGTGAGGTCTCTCAAACGCTGGAAAACTTGCAGTCGCTGCACCGGTTAGGTGACGAACGCGCCGGGCAATGGATCAGCCGGCTTGAAACGCTGGGCAATGTTGGAATCGCGGACGCGGAGCTGGTCGAAGATTCCGCCGCCCGGGTACGCTGGCTGCAAGCGGCGTTCGCGGTCGCTCGCCGTGCGGCGGTGTGGCGACCAGTTTGGGAAGTCGCCAAGGGAGACACATCGATCGACACTTTCAGCCAGGGGATGACCGCGACGCAAATGCCAATTGGCGAATTGACTGCGGCTGTCAAACGTGAATTGGCCGAAACCGGCGATCAAAGCGGGTGGCGGACTTTTCTGTTACTCGATGAATTAGAAGAGGCGGCGAGCCAGTACCAAATGGATGCTCGTGCCGAAATCGCGCGTCGGTTCCTGTCGCGACTTCAGCACGACTCGTTGCATCCGAGTCATCAACAGTGGCTCGAACGATCCAGTGTGACGTCTTTGGCCAATGCGGTTCGCCCATGGACCAATCACGCGATTGACTATGCAAACTTGTTGAACGAGATCGAGCGACAGGAAACGGACTCGTTAGAAATTTCGACTTCCGATATCGCGACCGCGGTGCAGACGTTGCGGTTCGCCGAAAATGAAAAACTTACCAATGTCGCGCAAGCCATTGATGCTCATTATCGCAATGCCAACGTTCGAGTCGCTGTCACTGGCGATATGTTGACGCGGCTATTGCCGTCGATGAAACCCCGCACCTTGCCGATTCGGACAACCGTCATGGGCAGTCGCGTTCGCGGAAATAGCCGAGTCGAGAGTGATCTGAATCTGTTACTTCATCCTTCGCCGGATCATTGGTCGCTAAGTTTGCGAGCACTGGGCGACGTGCAGACACAGTCGGTCGGTTATAGCGGTCCGGTCGCGGTGCAGACCCAAGGTCGGTCGCACTTCGTCGCCGCCACGCCGATCGAGGTCACGCTCCGCGGAATCCAGGTCGGTGATCCGCTGGTCAACGTGCAAGGAAACACGATCTTGCGAGGTGTCCAATCAAAATACGACCAAGTGCCAATCATGCGAGGTTTGGTGCACAGTATTGCTCAGTCAAGGTACCAGTCGATGGCGCCGCGAACCAATCGAATCGCGTCGCGCATGATGAAATCGCAAATCGCTGAAACGATCGACCAAACATTGGAAGATCGAATCACCAAGGCGACCGAGCGACTGAGCCACGCCGTTGTCGGGCCGCTGGGACGGATGGAGCTGAACCCGCAAGTGATCGATATGCAAACCACCAGCGAGCGTTTGTTGGCGCGGTATCGTCTGGCCGGTGAATCACAGTTGGCCGCGTTCACGCCGCGGCCGCGGGCACCAAGTGCCAGTCTGATGAGTGTCCAGGTTCACCAATCGGCAATCAACAACACGCTGGAACAATTGGTCCCCACCGGAACCGAGCGGTCGGTGCAGCAGGCGATTATTGACGCTCTGGAAGTGTTGGGTGCAGACAACGTCACTCTGCCGGATGACCTTCCCGACGACGTGACGATTCAGTTCAGCAACACTCGACCCATCACCGTCGAGATTGAAAACGGCCAGCTGTGGGTCAGCATGAAGATCGTGCGTTTGAATAAAGCCGACAAATTGAAACTCAGTCGTTTCATCGTTCGTGCCGCGTATAAACCAGTCATTAACGGGATCAACATCTCACTTGTTCGAGACGGACACCTGAGGATCAGTGGTGCGGGGATGTCGATGCGAGAACGGTTGCCGGTACGAGCGATCTTTAACAAAGTCCTATCGCCGACTCGCGAGTTTCCTTTGACGTTGCCCCAGTTGGTCCAGCACCAAGCATTGGATGGTCTCGTGATCACGCAGCTAGAGCTTCGGGACGGTTGGATCGGTGTTGCGGTCGGCACGGAAGACTCGCCCAAGCTTGCACTCGCGGCGACCGAGGCAAACCAATCAGACCAAGCGTCACTTGAACGTTAACAACCAGTCACTTGTGTGTTGGCGATGAGTCACTTGTGCGTTAGCCCGCCGCGACTGACGCCCAAGCCAAACGAAGTGTGCGAACGCAAGTGCGTGAACCAAACGCGTGAACCAAACTGGTGGAACCGGTCGTGGAGACGGGTGACACATGAAAGGCGGGTTTACTGTAGCCCCGCCAACTCGCAAAGGTGAGCTTGAGCGACCGGTTGGGGGCAGCTCCAGACTAAAAAGAACAACGCCTGTTGGCACCAGCGGCCCACCGGGTGTCCGGTGACATATCCGGCACCTTTGGCGGCCGTCAATGCCGCTTGGGTCGAACGAAGCGCAAGCCGATTGGCACGTCCTCGCAATTCCGATGCGTCACAGCTTGCATCGCCACCCGCGGCCCGGATCAGTTCGGTCTCGATCTGATCGACTTCGGAACATAGCTCGGTGGCGGCGTCTCGCAGTTCCTCTCGCTTTGTCGCTTCCTCTTGCAAGTAGTCAACCGCGGCCCGTGATAAACCGATCGCCAGGGTCGATGTTTGCAGCCCACCGGTGCGAGCGCCGATTCCCGAACTCATGACGTTGGCGACCGGGCCCGCCAAGAGCATCGACGGTTCGACGATGAATTCGGTCAGCGTGACGCGGTCGGTACAGCTTGCCGACAATGCGACCAAATCAATTCCCGGCCCAGTGACCAGGCGCGGGGCCGATCCGGCTGTTGGATTAGCCAGTGACGTGTCGGCCGAAGCTGTCGGGACCGCGGCGAGGATTTCACGTCCGTCATCGGTCGCGCCGCCGATGACGATCACGTCTGCATGCGGAGCACCGGTCACCCAGGGCGCCATACCATCAAGTTGGTATCTTCCGTCGCCCAGCTCGGTGACGCGCATGACGGGCTTGGCCAAGTGCCGGCGACTGGTGGTCAGGTGACTGATGCCGACCGTACCGAACGCTTTTCCGTCCAGCAATGGCTGTAACCATCGCTGCGCGGCTTGGGGGTTATCGCTGCTGACGATACGGCGTATCGCGCCCATGTACTGGGTGATCACGAAGGTTGTTGTCAGGTCAGCGGCCGATAAGCGCAAATAGCCGCGCGTCCGATCGATTTCGTCCCAACCGAATCCGCCAGACTCGGCGTCCAGGAACCAACGATACACGCCGGCATCGGCGCACAACTGAAGCGATCGAGCCGGCCAATCCTCGACGCGGTCAGCGCGAGCGCTTTGCTCGCGAAGGCGACTGCAGAGTTCGTCCAGCGAGGGGTCGTCGATTGTCGTCACGGCAGATGAATGTCCAGGCATCCAGTTAGCCTATCGAATCTTAATCCACCTTTCGACGGGGCAGCCCTAACGCTTTGAACGCGACTGCATCCATGCCGCATATTCGTTGATGGTGATGCGGCCATCGCGGTTGCCGTCGGCGGGGCCGGGATTCATCAACATGGATTCCCATTCCGATGCGGTTAGCGCTTTGTCTTTATTCTTGTCGTACCGGCCGATGATGCGTTCGGCATAGCTGATCAATTTCGGATCGATGCTGCCATCACCTTGCGGAGCCGTCGATGACGAATCGCTGGCGGTCGACGTCGTCGAGGGCCGCGATGATGAGGAACCCGATGACGATGATCCCGATGACGATGAGGTGTACGAACTGGAGGGCGCGCTGGAGCCACCGGACTCGACCGCCAATAACGCTTCTTCGGCCGTGATTACGCCGTCACTATTCAGGTCGGACTTGAAATACGCGGCTAGGATTTCATCGTTCCACTCACTGGCGTACTCGGCCATCGTGACTTGGCCATCACCGTTGGCGTCTTTGTCGGTAAAGTACCCGGGTAATCCATCGGGCAGTCGCGGGCCCGACGAAATGCGAAACGAATTTCGACCGTTGTAGACGTCGGGTGCTTCGTCGGTCCCGCGATCGCGTTCGCGACGTCGGTCATCATCGCGCCGCGATGCGCGAGCTTCTTCTTCGCCGACGCGTCGCCGTGCGTATCTTACGGCCAACTCGCTAGCGGTCAGTTTGCCGTCCTTGTTTCGATCGAAATCCATTGGGTTGCCTGACATCCGGCTGGACAGCTCATTCTTGGTCAGAACGCCGTCACCGTTGCGGTCGTATCGACGCATCCGCTCAGCCGCTTCGCGTTTGTCGGCTTCCGTCACTTCGGTCGATAACATTTCTGCGGCGGGACCGAAGCCCATCAGCGGGATCGGTTCGTCGTCCACACCAAAGCCTGGTACGAGCGGCTCGATTTCTAATGCTTCATCAGCCGCGTTTGAACCGCCGCGCGATGGCGGCCCGCCTGAGTCACCGCCGTCACGCTGAGACCGCATTTTTTCAAAAACCGCGGTGACTTTTTTGATTGAGATTGGCTGGCCGGCTTTGATGCTGGGATCGGATTGCTGGAGCCGCCCAATCAAAAATTGTGCGGGGCCTTGTTGTTCGTCCGGGTCGAGCACGCCGTTGCCATTAGCGTCGAGTCGGCTGAGCATGCTGGACGCATCGAATCCGCCACGACTGCCACCGCCGCCGCCGCGATCCCCACCGCGACCGCCGCCAAATCCGCTTCCCCCGGTTGGCCCGCCACCGCGACCGCCACCAAAGCTGCCACGATCACCGCCACCGCGATCACCGCCACCACGTCCGCCGCGATCGCCGCCAAATCCGCCGCCCCCTGGACCCCCAAAGCCACCGCCACCGCGGTCCCCGCCTCGTCCCGGTGGTTGGGCCGAGACCATGACGGCAGTCAGCAGACAGAACGCAAGAGCGGTAATGATGCGTGGATTGTTCATAGTCGATTGAACCGATCTTGCTGTCGAAGGTTTCGCGTGACTTCGGTGCCAACACGGGTGTTTCCTAGACAATTTTATCGCAAACCGTACGATTTCGGCGACGAAACCGGACGAACGCGGCGATCACCCACCCGCGTGCATCGATCACAGCGAATGTGAGGACCACTACGGTCGCAGGGGAAGGCAAAAAACGCGTAAATTTGCAAGAAACGGCGTGCTCGAGACCAGCGACATGCTCGAGACCAGCCGCATGCTCGAGACCAGCCGCATGCTCGAGACCAGCCGCATGCTCGAGACCAGCCGCATGCTCTACGCCAGCGACATGCTCTACACCAGCGTTCCGGGCGTTTCCCGCGGCGGCATGCCCGATCCGATCACGTCCGGTTCAAGCGGTGCGACGGGTTCGATTCGCGGTTCGTGTCGATACACATCCACCAAAATGCCTCGTTCCGGCCCAAATAGCAACGCCAGCAACAGCTGTCCCGCTGCGACGACCACAATCGATCCCGATGTCTTGACGCTGTCGACCCAGGGCAATCCGAATAGGGTTGTCAGCGGGCCCGGCAGCGTGATCGCTGCCAAATGTCCCAGAACGGATGCCGATACCGCAGCAGCCACTGCAATGGCGATCATTGGCCACAAACGCCGCGTGATAAAGAACGCCGTCGCCGGCGGGATGACAAGCATTCCGATCACCAGAATACTGCCGACGACTTCAAATGCCGTCACCAGTGTCGCCGTCGTGATCGTCATCAATCCATAGTGGATCGCCCGGGGCTTGAAACCCAACGCACCGGCAAGCTGTGGGTCAAATGTGGTGATCATCAACTCTTTGAACAGGACCGCGACCAGCACCAGATTGACCATCAGCATCACGCCACACGTGACGGCTTCGCCGGGAATCCCGCTCGCCAATCCGACCGTTTCCAGTTGCCCATACAGAACGCAGTCCATATCGACGTCGCTCTTGTCGGCAAACTGTCGCAGCAACAGCAGGCCGAACGCGAACAGCGTTGTGAACACGATGCCCAGCGCGGCATCGCCTCGAATCCAACCGCTGTGAGTGACCCATTCGGTCAAATATGCCGTCGACAAACCAGCGATCATCGCCCCACCAAACATCAAGAATTGCCGCGTGGCCCAGTTTCCGTCATGTTCGATCCAGCCCCAGCTTTCCATGAACCCCGCCAACACAAACGCAGCGACCACCCCGGGAAACGCAGCGTGCGTCAACGCGTCAGCGATCATGCATTGTTTCCGCAGGAACAAAAAGCATCCGGGAATTGCGCATGCCGCCGCTGCCAAACACGCGGTGACCAAGATCCACGTATCAATCGGCGTCCAGACGAGCAGGGTAGGCAAGGGCAACGAAACGCCTCTTGGTTGGCGAGCGGTTTGTAGGGGTGAGCGGTTTGACTCGGATCATCTATATTAGGCGGTAGCACGAATCCTTCCCAGTCATCGGATGCATCTCTCATCTGACACATCCCGGGCCAACACAGGCGAGTCAAACGCAATGATCACGCGAAGAAATTTTATCCATCGCGGCAGCGCCGGAATCGTCGCAGCAACACTCGCGGTCAATCACGCGTTTGCCGATACGGAAAATTCCAGCAAGTCGTCCGAACCGCTGCCTTGGCTGCGAAAGTCGTTAAAGCTTGGCATGTTGCGAAAGCTTGACGGTTCGCTCGCGGATCGATTCCGCTTGGCACGTGAGGCTGGTTTTCACGGCGTCGAGCCCAACACCGGTGCGTTCGATCCTGAGGAAGCCGTCGCGGCTGCGGAAGCATCAGGACTGATCATCGATGGCACCGTTTGCGGGAATCACTGGAAAGTTCGACACACGGATCCTGATCCCGAGGTGCGTCGACAGGCGCTGCAGGACTTAACCACAGGCATCCAGCATACGGCGGCCGTCGGTGCCGACACGATTCTGTTGGTTCCCGGTCACGGCAAGGATGGTGATGACGACGCAGTCTATAAGCGAGCACTCGAAAACATCCGGCTGGCCCTGCCGACGGCGGAAAAGCATGGCGTGTCGATTTTGATGGAAAACGTCTGGAACGATTTCCTTTACGACCATGACGGCGGCAACAACCAAACCGCCGATCGCACAGCCCAGTTTGTCGATGATTTCAATTCGCCCCTGGTCGGTGTCCAATTCGATATTGGCAACCACTGGAAATACGGTGACCCGGCTGGCTGGATACGAACTCTGGGCGATCGGATCAAAAAGTTAGACGTCAAAGGGTTCTCGCGTGCGGACGACCGCTTCACCGCCATCACCGAAGGCGATATCGATTGGCCATCGGTCGAGGAAGCGCTTCGCGAAATTCAATTCACCGGTTGGTTGGCAGCAGAAGTCGCCGGTGGCGATTTCGAATACCTCAAGAACGTCGCCGCACAAATGGAATCGGCGCTAAACTGCAGCAAGAAAGCAGCAACGATTGGCTGAGTCGGTTCACATTTCGGTCATGCCCGACGAGGTTTTGCACTGGCTTGGCGAACTCCGCCCCAGCGTCGTGATCGACGGCACCTACGGCGGCGGTGGGCACGCGCAGCTGCTGTTGGGTGTGTTGCCGCAGGACAAAGGACACGTCATCGGCCTGGACCGAGATCCAGCGGTCAGCCAGCGCGTTGAATGCGAACCGCATGACCCACGACTGAGTGTTTTTTTGGGCAGCTATGAACAAGCTGGCAAAGCACTCGAGGTTTCGCAAATAGACCAAGCGGATGCGATGGTTTTGGATCTGGGGCTTTCAAGCGACCAGTTGGCCGACCGTGATCGCGGGTTCAGTTTCACCCAAGACGGTCCTCTTGATTTACGTTTTGATCCAGAGAACGGTGTGTCCGCCGCGACTTGGTTGACTCGGCATAGCGAAGAACAAATCGCCAACGCGATCTATCAATACGGCGAAGAGCGTTTCAGCCGTCGCATTGCGAAAGCAATCGTCCAGCGACAGCGCGAGCGTCACCCGGTGCAAACCGTCGATGATCTGGTGCAAATCTGTCGGCGCTGTGTTCCGCGCAGCAAGAATCACGATATTCATCCGGCCACTCGCACGTTCCAAGCGCTGCGGATCGCCGTTAACGATGAGCTCGCGATTCTAGAGCGTACGCTGCGTGCCGCCCCGGATTGGCTGCGCCCCGGCGGACGCCTGGCCGTGATCAGCTTCCATTCACTCGAAGACCGAATCGTGAAGAACGCATTTCGCGATGACGATCGGTGGGACGTGCTGACGAAGAAACCGCTGCGGCCGAGCGAGGATGAAGTGAGGGTCAATCCAAGAAGCCGAAGTGCAAAGCTGCGCGTCGCTCAGCGAAGCTCAAACTAGCGAAGCCCAGGCTCTAGCGAAGCCCAGACGATCGGAACCGAACCGAACGAAACCAAGCGGGTTGGATCGACATGGAAGTCGACACGTTCGATTAAGTTTGTCAGAATTGAAAGAAAGCGAGACGCGAACAGCGATCACGAGCCTGCGCGGTGCCACCGCGAGTGTTCGCGACCGGGCACGTCGTGTACCCGGCCCGTGAGGTCCGACGACAAGCCGTGAAACTAGGTTTCAACATCTTGTCAACGATGTCAGCCCGTGGCCGCAAGCTGACCGCGTTTACCCCACGCGAGGCGAACTCGCGGAAGACACAACGAATACGGAAGGGCGGGCGTTGACGTCACAAAATCGGTCTCGACGGTATTGCCGCAAACCGTTGTAAAACAACGACTTAGTCGCTTTGAATCAGTGTCAGGTGGGTGCCGAATCCCGAGTTTCGCCAGTTCGGAAATCCTCGTCGATCGACAGCACTAGGTTACGGTCTGCTGCCGGTGGGTCAACCGCAGAATCTTGCTTTTCGGCCCTCCTTTCTGACACGCTCGGTGGTAAAGCCTTTTCAGCGATTGAGTTAAGTTTTTTGGCTACGCTCCGGTCGCGAATCGACAAGAATTCTGGGCGTCCTCAGAGAGCCCCTGGTTGCTATCATCGTCCTCAGTGCGGGGGGATTTCCCACGACGGCTTCGCTCCCGCTATCGCTGACGCAGATTCCTCGCTAAAACCCTGTTTTTCACCTATCAAGGGCAGATTCCAGCGCCATGTCATCAAATACTCCTGTTCACCTGGCCGTTGATCTCGGGGCATCAAGCGGGCGAGTGATCGCGTCGTGGGTCGATGACGGCAAGCTGCAACTCGAACCAGTCCACCGCTTTGCGAACGATCCGGTTCGCGTCCAGCAGACCCTGCTGTGGGATTGGCTGGGTTTGTGGCGAGAAATCCAGCAAGGGCTCCGGATGGCGTCCAATCAGTACGACAATATCGCGTCGGTCGGGGTCGATACCTGGGGCGTCAGCTACGTCATGCTGGACGGCCAAGACAACGTGACCAGCCCGGTTCGGCACTACCGAGACGCGATCGGCCGCGGCATGATCGAAAAGGCCTTTGAAACGGTCCCTCGCGAGGAATTATTTGCCGCCACAGGCATCCAGTTCATTGAGATCAATTCGATCTATTTCTTGATCGCGACGCGAATGGCGAACGAGCCAGCCCTGGAAATCGCTGAAGATTTTCTGATGATGGGCGACCTGTTTCATTGGTTGTTGACCGGCAAGAAGGGCGTCGAACTGACCAACGCCTCCACCACACAGCTGCTGGACCCACGCACCAAGCAATGGTCCAGCGAATTGATCGAGCGTTTCGGACTGCCCGAGCGGGTTTTCGGACAACTTGTCGAGCCGGGGACGATCCTGGGCAACGTTCAGGATTCCGTCGTGACCACCACGGGTTTAAAGGATGTCCCCGTCGTTGTGCCGGCCACGCATGATACGGCGTCGGCCGTAATCGCAACTCCCGCAAAAGACTTCGCGCCGGCCGAACCAAATTGGTGCTACATCAGTTCGGGTACATGGTCATTGATGGGATGCGAATTGCCAGAACCCAAAATCAACGGCCTCTGTTCCGAGTTGAACTTCACCAATGAAGGTGGCGTTAGCGGCAGCATCCGATTGCTGAAAAACATCGGCGGGCTGTGGATCTTTCAGCAAATTCGCCACGCGCTCGAGCGTCGAGGCGAGGCCGAATCGTGGGACGCGATGGTCGAGGGAGCTCGGAAAGCCAAGCCCTTTGAATTGTTGTTAGATCCCGACGACCCGGCGTTTGTGGCGCCCGACGATATGGTCGATGCGATTTCCGAATATGCATCACGGACCGGACAGGGAGCACCCACGAACAACAACATGATTTATCGAGCCGCACTCGAAGGATTGGCGATGCGGTATCGCGTCTGCCTGGGGATGTTGGAATCCTTGGTCGGCCACACAATCGAAACGATCCATATTGTCGGCGGCGGTTCCCAGAACGAATTGTTGTGCCAGATGACGGCGGACGCCTGCAATCGCGTCGTGGTCGCCGGACCGGTGGAGGCGACCGCGATCGGAAACGTGTTGATGCAGATGATCGGGACCGGTCATCTGAGCTCGATCGAAGAGGCCCGAGCTCTTGTGCGAGAAAGCTTCGACACAAAATCCTTCGAGCCGACCAATGCATCCGACTGGGATGTGCCGGCCGAACGATTCGCGGCGCTGGCCTGACGCGCCAAGCACGTGCTCAAGTCAACTATTCACCGCACCGGCACACGCGCCCGCACATTTCAGTGCAGGTGCGGTATAGGTTTAGAGCAGAGCAGGTGCGTATTCGGAACGAGTTCGTATTTGCGCAGCGGGTGCGCATTTACAAGACGGGCAAAGCTTACTTCGCCGTATCGACAAAGCGTGATTCCCGTAACACCGTGACCTTGATCTCGCCGGGATACGTCAGCTCGCTTTCGAATGCTTTGGCGATGTCGTGACAGATGATCGCGGCTTGCTTATCGTCCGCTTCGTCGCTGTTGACGATCACCCGCAATTCCCGGCCGGCACTGATCGCGAAGGCTTGGCGAACTCCGTCAAACCGTTCGGCAATGGATTCCAGCTCTTCCATGCGTTTGACATAGCGTTCGAGTGATTCGCGGCGAGCGCCGGGCCGGCTGGCACTGCAGGCATCGCCGGTCGCGACCAACATGGTGTAGGGGTGTTCGACGACGATTTCATCATGATGCCCGAGTGCCGCGTGTACGACTTCGGGCGATTCTTTATGCCGGCGCAGGATGTCGGCGCCGATTTTCGGGTGTCCGCCTTCCAGTTCGTGATCGGCGGCCTTACCGATATCATGCAACAGGCCACAGCGACGTGCCAGATCGCCGTCCATACCAATCATTTCGGCGATCAGCCCCGAAATGAATGCCACCTCGACGCTGTGTCGCAACACGTTTTGGCTGTACGAAGTTCGGAAATGCAGCCGGCCCAACATTTGAATGACGCGATCATGCAAACCTGGCACATCGACTTCGTCGGCGGCCTCGCGACCTTTCTGCATGATAAACGCTTCGATCTTTTCCGTTGTTTCTTGAACGACCTCTTCGATGCGCGATGGGTGAATGCGGCCGTCGCTGATCAAGGCCCCCAGCGATTGTCGGGCGATTTCGCGCCGGACGGGATCAAATCCACTGACGATGACCACGCCGGGCGTATCATCGATAATCACGTCGACGCCGGTCGCTTTTTCGAACGCGCGAATGTTGCGTCCTTCGCGGCCGATAATGCGGCCCTTCATATCATCAGTCGGAATGTCGACGGTGCTGGTCGTCGATTCGGCTGTGTGCGCCGCAGCAAAGCGTTGGATCGCCGTCAACAGGATCGTGCGTCCTTGATCCGCCGCAGATGCCTCGAGCTGCTTGCGATGCTTCAGCAAAGCCGAACCACGCTCATGTTCTAGCTCGGATTCCATGACCTCCATCAGTTTGCGACTGGCGTCTTCACGGGTCAGTCCGCTGATGCGCTCGAGTGCATTGAGTTGTTCCTGCTGAGCTTGTTCTAGCTCGCCGCGTTGTTGGGCAAGATTCCGCAACTGCAAATCAAGTCGCGTTTGGCTGCTTTCGAGTCCACGCTGCTGCTTACGAATGGTTTCTTCTTGCTGCGACAAGAGCTCATCACGACGATCCAGCTTTTTTTCGCGCGCCAACAGCGACCGCCGCTCGGATGCAATTTCATCGTCGGCGGCCGATTTGATTTCAAGAGCGGCTTCCTTGGCACTGACCAAGATTTCCGATCGTTCAGTTTCTGCGGCTCGTTTGGCCGCCTCAATCGTGCGTTCAGCTTCTTCCTGAAGGCGGATGCGAGATGCCGAATCTTTCCAGCGTCCAAAGACGACAACCGATTCGATGCCCGCCAGAAAAGCCAGGATGACGATGATGATCGTGTTGGTCGAAACGACCGCGATCAGTGGTGAAGCTGTGATACTGTGTGTATAGGTCTCGATGTCTGGAAAGAGAATCTCGCCTAGAAAAGGGTTCGTCGTCACGTTTATGTCCTCGAGAGCAAGGACGCCAAAAACTCCCCATTAGCGATGGACGGTCGGTCACAGCCAAATCAGATGCGATGACTGCTGTCAAAGCAGTCGAAAGCGACCCGACGGGTTGTCCGAAATTGAAAATACAATGCCGCTGCAAGGATTCGGCAAAGATCACAAGGAAGACTACGGAGATCAGAAATATCCACATAGTGATATCGCGTGAGGGGTGATTCTGTTGTCCGGAGGAGTTGATATTCTTGAAAGGGAGCCACAACCAAGTTGATTGGGTGGATCCAGCGTAACAGCTGCGTAAGCGCCGCGATACAACGGTGGACGTTTCACTCGATCCGATTCGCAATTTCTTCGATTCATGCTCCAAATATCCAGTGACAACCCGATCTGGAAACAGTTTTTGGACGCGGTGCAGACAGCTTGGTCGCCCGATCGGTGGCAGAACGTCGGGGTCGTTATTGCCTGCAGCGGCGGCGCCGACAGCGTGGCACTGTTACGATCGATCGTCGACCTGCGTTGTCATGCTGATAACCCGACGGGATTCGTCGTGGCCGCCCACTACAACCACGGGCTGAGAGGGCACGAATCCGATGCCGATGAGCAAAGCGTGAAAGAATTGGCCGAGCGGTTAGCGGTCAAGTTCATCAGCGAGCGTGCACCCGACGCTTCGCCTCGCGATGAAGCGTCAATGCGTTCCCAGCGGCGAGACTTTTTGGTGCGTGTCGCAGCCGAAACCGGATGCCGTTACATCGCTACCGGTCACTCGGCCGACGACAATGTCGAAACGGTCTTGCATCACTTGATGCGCGGAACCGGGCCCTCAGGGATGGCGGGCATCTCGCGACATTCGCCGATTGGAAAAGAACCAGGATGCGATGATTTTGTGCTGGTTCGACCCATGCTATCGGTTCGCCGAGCACAAATTCGAGATGCGTTGCAGTCGATCGACCAGAGTTGGCGTGAGGACGCCAGCAATTCGAACACGGACTATCGCCGTAACTGGATCCGCCACGAATTGATCCCGTTGATGGAATCGCAGTATCCCGAATGTGTCGGGGCGATGGGGCGCACAATCGAGCTTCAGCACGAACTTCGGTCTTCGCTTTGGCGGTTAAGCTCGCAGTGGTTAGCCGAGCACAGAATTGGCGAGACGCGGGCCAGTGAGCAACCGGCCAGTGAGCAGTGGGCCAGCGAGACGCGGGCCAGCGAGCAGCGGGTGGACGCCGATGTTGTGAAGCTGAGTCGGGATGCGAGCGCAGAAACATCCATCGTGGTTGCAGCGCTGCAACAGCTTTGGGATCAACAGACTTGGCCGCGCCGCGAGATGACAATGACTCATTGGCAACGCGTCGCACGCACGATTCGTTCCTCACGCGAAGAACGCTATACCGCGCCAGGCGGCATCGACGTCGTCGCCAATTCCCGCATCGTATCCTTAATTCGGCGCTGATTCGTCCGGCGGTCGTGTCGATCAGCTTGTTTTGATCCGTAGGTTTCTGGCCCTGATCGCGTAGGCTTCCCGCAAGACTCACTCTGTCTCGTTGAATAGGATCACCAAGTTCTTGGTTTGTCGGGCGGCAGCGACGATGTCAGTCTTGCCGTCACCATTGAGGTCGGCAACTTTGATGTCTTCGACCGCAATGTCACCGGCCGAAAGAATTGTCTCGCGCCATTTCGACCCATCGGCCGATACCGGCGTGAATAGTTTGATTCCGGGAACTCCCGGATCGTTCATCGCTCGCCATCCGACCACAATTTGGTCACTGCCGACGCCCAGGTAGTCCGCGCATGCGAGCGCGTGGCCGTCTTTGATCGCTTCATCAAGAACCTTGATGGGCTGCCATAACTGAGATGCGTCATCAGGTTGAACGTAAACCGCTGATTTTGATCCGTGCATCGGTTCGATCGTCGCAATAAACCGTCTGCCATCGGGCAGCTTTCCATCGCGCAGTTCGCCGGTAAAGTTCTCCGTTAGCTGGCGCTTGGACCATTGATCGCCCTGTTTGTCAAAGTACCAAACCCCTTCCTTTCCGCCCACAATTAGCTCTTCTTCGATGTCATCATCCCAGTTGACATAATGAAAATTGTGCGACAGGTGCATGAAGTCACAGACGACTTCGTGTGACCAATCTTGCATCGGGTCCGCGGGCCGTTCATAGGCCAAGATTCGCAAGCCATTGCCCTCGCCATCAATGCTGCCACGTCCGCGCAGCGGCTTGACCATCAATTTATATTGATGGTTGCCGGTTCGAACCCAATGCATTCGGTGCGTGCTGGGATCGTTGTACAGCTTGACCGAATTCCACGGCTGTGTGCGATCATCGGGAGGTACCAGATAGAAAACGGCTCCATCTTTTACGCTCTCTTTATAATTCCACTGGCCACCGACGGCGATTTCGCATTTCCCGTCGCCATCGATATCACGCGCAGCGATACAAACGTTGTCACGTTTCGTCAGATTTTCAGCGATCACGTGCTTGGACCAGCTGGGATTCTGATACCACTGAATTGTCTTTTTGTCTGCCAAAACGATGTCCGTCTGACCGTCGCCGTCGACGTCCGCCATTTTCAGCCCATATCCGATCTCGATTTTGTCGATCTCGACCGTGCGCCACTTGAATTCGGGAATGTCATCCGCCGCTAGATTTCCGCAAGTGGTCAGGGCCGTCGCCGCGGCCATGATCAGCCCGAACCACATGTTTAGCGCGAACCGCATGTTCCCGTTCCAAATCGGCTTACGAGGATGAGCGTGTCTGTTGTGTGAAGTTCGCGATAGGTACATCGAAGTGTTTCCGCCGGGGTGATCCGGAAAGAGGGCAGGGTGGTGCAGTTGGATACGGGTTGTATCAGCCGGCGCGTCTTCGCAGGCATTCAGTGCCCGTTGGTTGTGATTGGTTGATCATAGCGATTTTCGATCGGTGCATGCGTTCGCAACCGAGGTACGATCGGCAATCGTCGCGGCACCTGGCTCATTCGGCCGCAATCGTCTGTAACTTTTCGATCAATCGATCGTGGTCGGCGATCACCAAGCGATCCGCTCGTTTCGACTCACGATAGATGCGTCGCGCTATCGAGTCGTCCGCAATTCCGGCGATGGTTACTTTGTTTGGGACGCAGCAGCTAAGCAGTCCATCGATGTCCAGGTATTTCACGCTGCCGGGTACGAAACGAGGTGAATCGTGACGTCGAACATCCGCAAAGCGAAATCCGTCGACATCGATGAATGCGTGCTCGACGATGCCGGTTGACTGGCTGAGTGCGGCTAACGCAATCGGACCGGCGTCTTGGCCCTGCGCAACAACCATGATCGGAAGATCGCCGGCGATCGATGATCCGTACTTGATCAGCGAGAGTACATCGTGGGCACGCTGAACGAAGAGGGAATGGTTGTATCCGTACGTATAGCCTGCGTAGTTTTCCCACACATGGACGCCTTTTCGCTGAAACCACATTGCCTGACGGTCAGCGGGCTGATCGCCATCGATCAGTTCGCCTTGCATCGATAGGTCGGCCGTGATCACGGTGTAGCCGCGGTTAACCCATGAGCCGATCAAATCTGCCGTCGCTTTTTCGTTGAAGAGATCAGCCTTTCCGTCGTTGCCAACCCATATCACGACTCCTGCAAGCGTTCGGTGGGGAGCGGAAACTTTCAACGCCGGGATTTGTTCGCTTGCCTTCGCATGCGTCAAACGTCCAAGCTGCTGGGATGTTTCATCTCGAGTGCTCGAGGATGTTACTTCGAAAACGATTTCGCCGACGTCCACGAATTGCCGGCCGATGATGGTTTTCCACGCTTTGCCGACGACATCCAGATATGCTGCGACATCTGATTCAGAATCGGGCACCAACGCTGACATCTTGTCATCAGAATCTTGCGTCGCCAATCGCAACAACTTGATTTCATGTGGATCGCCGATTTGATCACCTGACGGAGCAGGGTGTGACTGATTCCAAACCGTCAACTGTGCTTTGTCCAATCGTTTGAAGTCTTGTTCAAGGATCGGTTCGTCTAATCCGAGGTTGAAGTGCCGATTGAAAAATCCATACATGACGGTTCGATTGACGTGGTTGTAATTATGGCGAAAGTGAACGTTGAATGCTGCGGTCAAGCGGTTCTTAACGCCCAGCAACTGATACAACCTTTTCAGGGATGGATAGCCTTTGGTTTCCAGTTCAACGGTCCAATCATCAGCCGCCGTGAGCGCAAGCGGTCTGGGGGCGATGACTGCGGCGATATCGACGTTTCCCTGATCAATTCTTAGGTAGGGTGCGTTCTCGCAACTGCACCCACCTTGCATCGCTGTCGAAACCATGACGCATGGCATTGCCGCCGCAATGCGCTCGTCGACCGCCGCGATGATCATCGACTGGGTGCCTCCGCCGCTGGCCCCGGTGACCCCAATCCGTGTGGCGTCGACATCAGGCAATTGCGCAAGGAAATCAATGCTGCGAATCGAGTTCCACGTTTGCAGTCCCATCATGTTTTGCAGTCGCAGGTCGGCTTGGACGCTGAAGAAGCCCCAGTCCTTGGTTCGATCGAGTAAGTCGGAACGTTCGTGACGGTGCGTCAACTGGATCGAATCAGCGTTGCCGGTCGAGTCATACAGAAAAGCGATGCATCCCATGCGAGCCAGTTGGACGCACCTGGCTTGGATATGGTTGCGAGCGGCACTGATGAAGCGTTCGCCGCCGCTGACGATGCTCAATTTCGCGGCCTCTTCGCCGGCATCGTAAAACCGACCATC
Organism: uncultured Pirellulaceae bacterium; assembly: GCA_963975425.1. Classification (GTDB taxonomy): domain Bacteria; phylum Planctomycetota; class Planctomycetia; order Pirellulales; family Pirellulaceae; genus CAXBGS01. Next base: position 189,125 of record CAXBGS010000010.1, on the reverse strand, counting down.
GGCCCAGTGCCCGTGTGGGCACAGCACTGCGGGATACGGACCCGGTTTACCTTGGGGGCGATAGAGACTGCCGGTGACATAGTGGCCGGGTACCGACTGGAAAGAAACAGCCTCGATGGTGTAGTCGCCAAAGTCCTGTCGGCTGTGAACATCCGGGTGCAGCGGAGTTTTCGTCGGGGATGGCCACAAGCCTTGTGAGATCAAGATGCGTCGTTTGATGTCCGCTTTGCGACGATCCCAATCGTCCTGGCTTGAAACCTCGCGCATCGGAAAGTAGCTGTTCGGTGACTTCAGTTCACCTTGCCGTTGGTCGGTGCGAGGATGTTCGGCATCGAATACTCGCGTGGTATCCGCATGGATTGCCTCCGCACCCATCGCCGCGGTGAGGACCAGAAAAATCAAAGGAATCAAGGTGGGACGCATGATGTAGCTTGGGTGAGTTCTCTTGATCGATGCCGCAGTTCAATCTCGGCGGTTCCGCGCAAGTCAATCATGGAGTCACGTTTCGACGTTGCGGCATGACGACGTTTGCTTACGGCATCGCTGACGCTTCGCCGTGCGAAAACACGCAAGGGGCGCGAGGTTCTTGCCGTCGCCATGATGGACGCGAGTAAAAGCAGCGTATCACAGAAGATACGAGATTTCGAATCGCGCGTGTGATGAGTGCCGCGACACGATGCGGTTCTGTAAGCAGGGGCTCAGCTTAACGGCGTTGCTCGGGATGGAACTTTCGATTGAAAAGATCCGGATCGAAGGGGTTCGTGACACGCGGAAGTCGTTGCATTTCCACTTTTGGCGATGCGTCGGCGACTTGGGGCACTACACCGCCGGCGACGTTCGTGTCCTCGGCCGCGGCTTGGGACGTCGTTGAAGTTTCCCTCTGGGGTTCGGTCGGCGCCGGGACTTGCATCTGCGAATCACTGTCCACAGCGTGATGGTCTGCGACCAGACTGGCCCACTGCTTTAGCGTTTCGCTCGCCATCGCGTTTCGCAGTCCTAGCGGAACGTCACCGCCGCCGTGCGCGGTCGCAGCGTATTTCAGCAGTGCGCTTTCGCCCGGTTGTGAAAAGTCGACCAGATCGATCGTTGCCAAATAGTTCTCGCGTGCCATGCGTGCCGATGTCCGAACGCCTCGCTGTGGTTTGAGCAGCGTCCATTGCATCTCGGGTGATCGGGATCGTGCCGAATGCGAGTGGCAGTTGCCACAACGATTGATCAAGATCGGCTGAACGTGACTGACGAAAGTGTGCAACATATTCGTGTCGACCGCGACTTGGTGGTCAACCTGAACAACAGGCGTATCATCGATCGTGACCGATGATCGAAAGACGTTCGAGCTATCTCCGGTGTTTCTGGCGGTAGCCGTGTCCGCAGCCGCTGCGACGGTTCTTGGATTGGACGGTTGGCTCGCCGGTTCTGCCTTGTCGGCGGCGCTGGCAATGGCTCCTTCGAGCTGTCGGTACAGCAATTCGGCTTGTCGATTGACCGGGTCGATTCGCCGGGCACGATCAATTTCAATTCTCGCTTGATCCAGCATTCCGTATCGCAAGCACCAACGGGCCTCGGTGACATGGACATCCAGGCTGTCGCCGACACGGTGATCCGTTCGGTATTGGTATAAATCGGTGAGCCGATCGGCCCAGCAGAGCACCTGTTTACGCGCGACACGGATCTGCGAACCGTCGCCTCGCCGGATCACCACCTGATCGCCTTGTTGCTGAGCCGTTCCAAAGACGACATTATCGTTTCGCAGCAGCACACAGGGGCGATCGAGATCGGACCTGGATTGGGATGTCGGTGGCGTATTCCAAGCCGCTGGCGCAATCGGGTCGGCCAAGCAGGCTGATGTCGATGCAGCCAGGATGGTGGCGCACCACGCGTAGGACAAAATCGGTCGATTGAGAGAATTTCGTTTCATGACTCGTTTGCAGTAGCAAAAAAGTCAGTCGCGAGTCAATTCAGGATTTGTGCTAGCGATTCTCGAATTTCGTGAAGATCATTTTGCCGGCATTGGTCTGCAGCGTGCTGGTGACGCGAACGTCCAGGTCTTCGCCGATTCGATTGCGGCCGCCTTCAATCACAACCATCGTGCCGTCGTCCAGGTATCCGATTCCCTGTTCCGGGCCTTCGCCTGCTTTGATGACTTTGATCCGAAAGGTTTCATCCGGCAGATAAGCAGGACGCAGCGAATTGCTGATTTCGTTCAGGTTGATGACCGGAACGTTATGGATCTTTGCGACCTTGTTCAGGTTGTAATCGCCGGTGACCACCTTTCCTTCCAGATGTTTGGCCAACAGGACCAGTTTCAAGTCAACGGTTTGACCAGCCAATTCGGGAAGCTCACGATCGAAAATGACCAGGTCGACATTCTCGTCGGCTCGCATCCGGTTCAAGACATCCAGGCCGCGGCGGCCGCGCGTGCGGCGCAGCTTGTCGCTGCTGTCCGCGATCGCCTGCAGTTCACTGAGGGCGAACCTCGGCATGATCAATTGGTTATCGAAAACACCGGTGCTGACCAAGTCCGCAATGCGACCATCGATAATCACGCTGGTATCTAAAACCAAAGGCTTGAACCCTTTGACTTCTCGGACAAATTCAACGTATGGGATCAGGAAGCGAAAGTCATCTTTGGTTTGCAGCAACACACTGGTACACACGTAGCAAAGAATCAGCGCGATGATCAGTTGCAATGACCGGCCGCCAATCGATTGGACCAGCAAGGGCGCGATGGCGATCCACAAGATGTACGTCAACAACATCCCGATCAGCACACCAAAATAGACCGCCGAGATCGTGTCGATGCGTTTACGCGGGACAAAGATATCCGCTGCAACGACTGCCACCGCCAGCGACATGATGCCGACAAAGACCAACCACGGCGCGGACCGTGAAAGATCACTCGATAGCGATGTGTTGATGATCGCGGAAACTCCACCCGCACAAAGCAGGAAGAGACAACGGAGGATAATCAAGTCCATAGGAAGGTACTAAACAGCAAGTGGATGGTGGCGGCAGTGGATAGTGACAGGATGACGATCCCTTCTCGTTGTACAGACGATTGTAGATCGGCGATTGTAGATCAGTTAGGAGACGCCCCCCAGGGGATGTCCCCAGTTGGCTGATCTGCCCGATTGGCTGATGTTGCCGACGGGGTGACGATCAACGGCAGCCACCGCGATGTCTCCGGCTATACCCTTACCAATCAGCGAGGGGGCCGGCAGCGGCGGAGTTGGTGGCGCAGTGGTACTGTGCGTCGCAAAAAGCATCGGTCATGCCTGCTAAGTACTCACCAATAGCCGTTTCGGTTCGCACCCGGTCAGTCCTTTGTCGAAATCGAAGCGGCAGGCGCGACGGGTCTTTCATCAGCAGATCAAAGAGTGTTTTGATTCGATCCGCGGCCGCAATCCGAACCGGAATCAGTCGCGGGTGGCGATAGACGGCATCGAATAGGAACGCCTCGAGTTCGGTTCGCTGGCGATCCAGTGATTCGCTGTGCTTCAGTCGAACCCCCGCGTCGCAGATGTCGTCGACCGATCGCCCATCGACCGGACGCAGCGTCTCGATCGCTTCATTGAGCAGGTCGCTAACCTGCAAGTCGATCAACTCGTGCACCAGCAACTGACGCAACTGCCCTGTCGGCATCGACCCGTGCTTCTCGCGAACCTGGTCCAGCGACCGACGGATGATCGCGAGTTCTGAAAGCTGGTCGATCGACAGCAGCCCTAACTGCAACGCGTCGTCGACGTCATGAGCGTCATAGGCGATTGAGTCGGCGGCGTCGACAATCTGGACTTCCAACAGAGGGCTGCGGCCGATTGCCGCTTCCGCCTTATGCGCCCGCACATCTTGTCCGGCAAGTGTCTCGACACACAGGTTCAGTCCCGAAAAACGGCTGTACCGCTGCTCGAGTTCCTGGACGATGACCAATGCAAATCCGTTGTGCGAAAAACCGCCGACGTCTTCCATGCATTCGCTCAACACGTCTTCGCCGCAGTGTCCGTACGGCGGATGTCCGATATCGTGCATCAGCGCGAGCGCTTCGGTCAGGTCTTCGTTTAGCCGCAACACGCGAGACATCGTTCGAGCGACCGAGGCGACTTCAAAGGTGTGAGTCAAACGGGTTCGGTGGTAGACTCCCATCTCGCCGGTAAAGACTTGCATCTTGCCGCTCAGCCGCCGAAAGGCACTGCTATGCAGGATGCGATCGCGATCGCGTGCAAACGGCCCCCGGTATCCGTGAGGCTTTTCTTGGTGCGCACGACCCTCGCTATCCCGGCTGTGCATCGCGTACGATGCTAGCAGCAGGTGTTCACGATCGGCGAATCGGCGTAGGTCAATCATCAAGGTGCGGCGTGCGGTGTGCAATCATGGTTGCCAAGAAACCTATCTTGGTAACAGACGACTTATTACTGAATCTTACCCGCCGATGGCAACTTCGTTACCCCGGCCTCCTTTCGCTGCGAACTCTTGATGGCAAAATCGACCGGCGTTGCGAAGCGAAAACGGAAGACTCCTGGCACGCGCAGCGGCGTGATTCAGATTTCCGGCGCGCGTGTCCACAATCTGCAAAACATCGATGTCGAAATTCCCCGGGACGCCCTCACGGTGATCACCGGCGTCTCTGGCAGCGGCAAAAGTTCGCTCGCGTTCGATACGCTGTACGCAGAGGGCCAGCGGCAATACGTCGACAGCCTGTCCGCCTATGCGAGGCAGTTTCTGGATCAAATTCCACGGCCCGATGTCGATTGGATCGTTGGGTTGGCGCCGACCCTGGCGATCGACCAGAAGTCCGGTTCGACGGGCGGTCGCAGTACCGTTGCGACCGTCACAGAGATCTATGACTACCTGCGTTTGCTTTACGCACGCGTCGGCGTGCCGCATTGTGGACAATGCGGCGCGACGATTTCCACGTTGTCGTCCGATGCGATTCGCGAGTCGCTGTTGAAGCATCCCGAGGGTACGAAACTGGTGCTGATGGCGCCGCTGGTTCGCGGCCGGCGTGGATCGCATCGCGACGTGCTGCAGTCGATCCAGGTCGCCGGATTGATCCGAGCACGCGTTGATGGCGAGATTTACTTGCTCGAGGAAGTGCCTGCGCTCGCGCCGCGGCAAAATCACACAATCGAAGCCGTGGTCGATCGCTTGGTAATCCGCGAGGACGTCGAATCGCGACTTGGCGAGTCCATCGCGCTGGCACTTCGCGTCGGTGACGGCTTGCTGTCGACGCTTGTTCAAAATGACGCGGGGCAATGGACCGAATCGATCTTCAACACCGCGATGGCGTGCATCGAGTGTGGCCACAGTTTCGCTGAGATCGAGCCTCGTACGTTTAGTTTCAACAGTCCGTACGGCGCTTGTCCGACTTGCGACGGTCTGGGAACGGTCACGAACAAGGACCGGATCGAAGTTTGTCCTGATTGCCAAGGTGGGCGTCTGCGACCCGATTCGCTGCGCGTCACCGTCAACGCGATGCCGATTCACCACTTGACGGCACTGCCGTTGGATCAGGCATCGCAGTGGATGCAGTCAGTCACTGAGGGGCTTTCGCCGCTGGACACCAAGGTCGCGTTGCCAATTCAAAACGAGGTTGTCAAACGGCTGGAATTTTTGATGCGAGTCGGTGTCGGTTATCTCACGCTTGACCGCGCCGCGGACTCGCTTAGTGGTGGCGAGTTACAGCGAGTTCGCTTGGCCACCAGCATCGGCAGCGGACTTGTCGGTGTGTGCTACGTCCTGGATGAACCTTCGATTGGTTTGCATCCAGCTGACCACGATCGATTGATCGATGCGATCATTCAGCTGAAAGAGCAGGGCAACACGGTCGTGGTCGTCGAGCATGACGAAGCGACCATGTTGGCGGCTGATTTTCTGATTGATATGGGGCCTGGTGCCGGGGGTGACGGCGGTCGGATCATCAGTCAAGGGACACCCGCGCAAGTCAAAGCCGATCGCAAATCGATCACGGGCGCCTATCTGAAGGGTTCGAAATCGATTCCGGTCCCCGCCCAGCGACGCGGTGAAAAGAAAACGCGTTGGATGACGCTTCGAAACGCGACGACTCACAATCTGAAAGACGTGACGGTCAAGTTTCCGCTCGGACGATTTATCTGCGTCACGGGGGTTTCGGGCAGCGGCAAAAGCTCGTTGGTCAACGATACGCTGTTTCCCGCTGTCGCCAGGCAGTTAGGGTTGGTCTCGCCATCGGCTGGGCGTTACGGCAAGCTGACCGGTGCCAATTCGATTGACAAGCTTGTCAATATTGACCAGGCGCCGATCGGCCGCAGTCCGCGCAGCTGTCCGGCCACCTATGCCGGCGTCTTGGACGAAATTCGCAAGGTGTTCGCGGCCACTCGCGAGGCGAAAACGCGTGGGTATTCCGCCAGCCGATTTAGTTTCAACTCTGCCGCGGGCCAGTGCGAACTGTGCAAGGGGCACGGTGTCGAAAGAATCGAGATGAATTTCCTGAGCGACTTGTTTGTGACGTGCACACGGTGCGGGGGACGACGATTCAATCGCCAAACATTGCAGGTGCGATTCAAAGGCGCAAACGTTGCCAACGTGCTGGACATGACGGTCAGTGAGGCATTGGCGTTTTTTGAGAATGTGCCACGCATCGAGCATCTGTTGCGGTCGCTGCAAACGGTGGGCTTGGGTTACGTCCACCTGGGGCAACCCAGCACGACGCTAAGCGGCGGTGAAGCGCAACGCATCAAGCTTGGTACCGAACTGGCTCGCCGGGCGACCGGCCAAACCCTGTACCTGTTGGACGAACCAACCACGGGGCTGCACTTTGGTGACGTGGAACGGCTGGTCGGCGTGCTGCAAACGTTGGTCGACGCGGGCAATACGGTGCTGGTCATCGAACACAACTCAGACCTGATCGCCGCGAGCGACTGGGTGATCGATATGGGACCGCAGGGAGGCGTCGGCGGTGGACACGTCGTCGCCGAGGGGACGCCAGAAGAAGTCGCCGCAGTTTCCGACAGCGCAACCGGCCAGTATTTGAAAATGAAACTCGGTTTGAAGATGGAAACCTGAGACCCGATGATGTACCGCGAGCACCCATCGGGCTCGATGAGCGATGTTTTCCGGCCCGCAGATCAGTGGGCCTCATCGTGTCGGCCGAGTCGATAACGCTCGATATTACGTGTCTTCGATACCCAATTGCACGCATGCTCGGTGCCCAGACGGCACGCGTGCTCGGTGCCCAGACGGCCCGATGGGGCAGACTCGCTTCGACGCGGTCGTCCACCGCAAGGGCCAGCCGGACTTCCATTGATCACACCCTCAATGCGGGTACAATGAAGTTCCCGCCCACTCGTCCTCTGCGAGAGAAAACCACATGCATGCTGCGTTCCCACGTCCCTCCTGGCTTCGCCGGACATTCCTCAGAGCCGCTGGTGTCTCGATTGCGATTCCGTCGATGGAATCGCTGTCGCATGGTTCCGAGAGCAAGCCAAAACAAGCACCGCCGCGGCGAATGGTTTGTGTTGGTAACGAGTTCGGCATGTACCCTGGCGCGTTTTGGCCCGAAACATTCGGCCGCGACTACAAGATGCCACCGGCACTGCAGCCTCTTGCGCCGCACCGAAACGACTTTACGATCTTTTCGCATTTGGATCACGGGTTGAAAGGCGGTCACTTTGCCATCCATGCGTTTCTCTCGGGCGTCAAAGCGTCGGACGCCAGCGGGATGCCTGATGGTGGTATCAGCTTGGATCAACGTGCGGCCGAACACGTGGGGTCTCGCACTCGATTTCCGTCGTTGACCATTGGCAGCGAGAGCGGGATTCATGGCGGATGCCGGATGAGTTGGACGCGGACCGGTACGCGGATTCCGCCGATCGAAGGGCCTCGCGAACTGTTCCGTCAATTGTTTCGCGAGGATGACCCGAAACAACGCCGAAAACGTGCCGATCGTGTTGAGCTGCAAAGTTCGATTCTTGATGCCGTGCTTGGCGATGCAAAATCGCTCGAGCGTAAACTGAATCCCACCGACGCGGCAAAGCTGGACGAATATCTTTCGGCCGTCCGCGAAGTCGAAGTCAAACTGGACCTCGACCGTCACTGGCAATCGATCGGCAAGCCCGATGCACCGATGGAAGAGCCCCGCGATGAAGGGCTGACGCATGACTTGCCAAAGATATACGACCTGATCGCGCTGGCATTGCAAACGGACTCGACTCGCGTAGCAACGGTCGAGATCGGAAACAGTTTCGCAGTCTCGGACTTGGGAATTCGCAAGGGCTACCACAGCCTCTCTCATCACGGTCAAGTCCAAGACAATATCGATCTGCTGGTGCAAATCGAGCGGTATCAGGTCGAACAATTCTCTCGCTTCGTCGGCAAATTGAAATCGATCAAGCAGCCCGGCACTGATTTGACGTTGCTCGATAGCACCATGGCGTTGTTCGGCAGCGGAATGGGAAATGCTAACTCGCACACCAACAGCGATTTGCCAATCGTATTGGCCGGCGGCGGCTTTCGGCACGGCGAGCACCTTGAAATGCCAAAAGACAAACGTGTCCCGCTCAGCAACCTGTTTGTCTCCATGCTTCAGCAATTCGGTGTCGAAACGGATCGATTCGCGCAAAGCACCGGCACGCTGACCGGACTGGATGTGATCTCGTGAGTGGCGACGATCAATACGCGGTCACTGCCGCAGATAACCCGATCGCCAATCGTCTGTGTCGCAACCGACCACACGTTGATCGCGTGAAGATCAACGCGACCAAGTCAACGTTCGCGCGGGCACAGGCGTTCACGCGGCCGAGGGTGGTCGCCGCGTTGGCCGTTGCCTTGATCGTTGCCTGCTGCACGTCGAATCCGCTGTTGGCCGATGATGTCTTGCATCTCTTTTTGCAACGACATTGCGTCCGATGTCACGGCGCCGAGGAACAAAACGCCGAGCGTCGATTCGATAATTTGGACGTCGCGATCACGGACAACGATGTGCTGATCGATTATCAAGACATTTTGGACCAGTTGAATTTGGGGCAGATGCCGCCCGAGGACGAACCGCAGCCAGGCGCGACCGAATCGAGTCGTGTGATTGCGCTGCTGACAAGCCTGATCGCTGAGTACCACGAATCGAACAAGCAATCGGAAGAACAACCCGTTTTGCGGCGAATGAACTCGCGAGAATATCGAAACACGATCCGCGACCTGTTGAAACTGGATGTCACCATCTATGACCCAACGGAACCTTTTCCGCGTGATCAAACGTCCGAACACCTGGACAACATCGGTTCAACGTTGGTCACATCTGGTTATCTGCTGGCGCGTTATTTGGAAGCGGCGGAAATCGCGGTCGACAAGGCGATCTTGTCGCTCGAGAAGCCTGAGGAAAAGACCTGGGCGTTTCGCGACCACTTTGATCAACAACCCGAGATCGATCAGGTTCACCGATACTTGAACCGATTCAAGCACATGACGTTGTTCGACGTGCCCGGTGCCGACAAGCCGGAGGGAGCCTACGGACCGATTCATGCTTTTGCCGATGGCGTTCCCCATGACGGGACGTATGAACTTAAATTCAAGGCCGAAGCGCTCAATCGCATTCATCCCTATGATCGAGAACTCGTCGGCACCGACCCCGATGAACCACTGCGACTGGGAATCGTTCCGGGAAATCAAGAGGTCGGTCTTTTGCACCTGCCGCAACCGGTTCAGCCACTGCTTGCCGAAATTGACCTGGCGGACGGATCGAAGTGGTACACGGTCCGCGTTCACTTGGATGCGGGTTTCACGCCGCGCTTCACTTTCCAGAACGGATTGATGGACGCGAGAAACCTTTGGACCAAGTTGGTGAGAAAGCACCCGGACATGTTTGCCAAAGGACTCAAGGGAATCGTCCAGGTGCGTCGGGCCGCGATCTCGGCCGAGAAGTTACCGCAGATTCGAATCCATGAAGTCGAAATTCGTGGTCCCTTATATCAACAGTGGCCGACCGAAAGTCAGCAGGTCATCTTCGGTGACGCATGGGACGACATCCAGGCCAGCGGTGCGATTTCGGAATCGCAAACTCGCGATCGCTTGACCGCGTTCATGCGGCGAGCTTACCGCCAGCCGGTTTCTGACGATGAAGTCGAGCGAGTCATGGCCGTGGTGCAAGATCGTCGTGCTGCCGGTCGTGACTCGATCCAAGCATTCAGTGATGGCCTGAAAGCCGTGCTGTGCTCGCCCAAGTTCATCTACCTGCCGCCGGCCGATCATCCCGAGGTTCGTCAATATGCGCTCGCGTCTCGGTTGTCTTATTTTCTTTGGTCTTCAATGCCGGACGATGAGTTGATCGACCTGGCGTCAAACGGTTCCCTGGATGACGTGAACGTTCTTCGGCAACAAGTCGATCGCATGCTGCGCGACGACAAGAGCGACGCGTTCATCAATGGATTTTTGGATAGCTGGTTGGACCTTCGCAGTCTTGGTGCGATGCCGCCTGATCGCGGCGATTTTGTCGAATTTTATCGACATGATTTGGGGGAAGCCATGCGCACGGAAACTCGTTTATTCACCCGCCATTTGGCCCAAGAAAATCTTTCGATTTTGAATTTCTTGGATTCCGATTTTACGTTCGTCAATCGACCGCTTGCTGAGCTGTACGAACTTGATGAACGTCCGGTCGCCGGATTCCAGCGGGTCACACTTAGCGACCGCCGCCGCGGCGGTTTGTTGGGGCAGGGCAGTGTACTAACCGTCACGGCAAACGGGATCGATACGTCGCCGGTCGTTCGGGGCGTCTGGTTGCTGGACAATCTGTTGGGAACGCCGCCATCCCCTCCTCCGCCGGACGTTGAACCGCTGGACCCAGACACACGCGGTGCGACTTCGATTCGCGATCAGCTGGATAAGCACCGCGAGATCGAAAGTTGCAACGAGTGTCACCGAAAAATCGATCCGCTGGGTTTTGCGTTAGAAAACTTTGATCCGATCGGCCGTTGGCGTACGCGCTATGGTCGGAACGTCGATATCGATGCAACGGGCCAACTTGCCGGTGGCCAGCGGTTCGACGGTGTTGCTGAGTTCAAATCGTTGTTGCTGTTGCAACAGGATCAATTCGCAAAAGCGTTCGCTGAAAAGCTGCTCGCGTACGCGGTCGGTCGGCACATCGATGCGGCGGATCGACCGGACGTTGATGCAATCTTGGATGCGACCAAGCCGAGTGACTATGCGTTGGGTGATCTGATCACGCAGGTCGTGTGCAGCGACTTATTTCGCTGCCGATAGCGACATCGATTGAACCATGATTGGGGATCAGGTCGGGCGATGGGTTAGCTCATTCGGCCGGTAGGGGGCGCAAAATAATCTCTTGCAACGACAGTTTCGTTGTCATCTATTGCGGCTTGTCGCGGTTCTTTCCGCGTAGGTGGAAGTCGGGTAACGGACCTGACTCTTTTCATAACCCGCCGCAACGCCGTCGGTCGGTACCGCAAAACGTTACGCAAGGGATCAAGTGATGCACGCAAACACATCTCAATACATTGTTGAACTCGCAGACGGACGAGTTTTGAAAGTGGACATTTGTCCGGTCACCGGAAACCCAGTGGTCGATGATCGCGATCTGTCGTCGGGACGGCTTAGCGCGTTCACACAAGAAAAACCTCCGCGATTGCCACGGCACGCTGCACGACAGGAGGCGGGCGCACTACGATGTGGCTGATTCCCGCCACTCGTTGAGGTTCTCTATGCGACCGCTGTTTTTTCTTGCACTTACTCTCTTTGCCGTAACTTCTCACGCCGCAACCGACTCGCGACCGAACGTGCTGTTCATTGCGATTGATGACCTAAATGACTGGCTTGGTTGTTACGGTGGTCATCCCCAGGTTCAAACACCCCATATCGACGCGCTGGCTGAACGTGGCGTGATGTTCACCAACGCGCAGTGCCAAGCGCCGATCTGTAATCCGTCTCGCGTTAGCATGTTGCTGGGCAAGCTTCCCTCGACGACAGGCATCTATTTTTTGGGCCCAAAATTCCGTGATTCGGAATCGACCAAAGATGATGAGACAATTTTTCAAGCATTTCGAAGCGCCGGGTATCACGTTGCAACTCGCGGGAAAATTTTTCACGGGCCACCGGACAAGGCATCCTTCGACACGATTGGGCCCAATGCCGGTTGGCGTCGGGGTGACACGAAATTGCACTTCACGGTGCCTGGTTCGCATCCACTTTGGGATTGGGGCCAAGTCGACGTACCGGACGAACAACAGCGTGACTATCTGACCGCCGAATGGTCGGCGCAGCAGATCCCAAAACTCGCCGCCGGCGACCAGCCCTTCTTCTTGGCCGTCGGGTTCCACTTGCCCCACGTCCCGATCTACGCATCGAAAAAGTGGTTTGACATGTATCCGATGGCGGACCTGAAGTTGCCGGACACCATCGAGAACGACCGCGATGACTTGCCGGAAATATCCAAGCAGTTGACGATGAATTCGACCGCGCCTCGGCACGAGTGGATGATCGAAAACGATGAATGGCGTCAAGCCGTTCGGGCGTACTTGGCGACCAACAGTTTTGTCGATCACTTGGTGGGCATCGTGCTGAAAGGTCTCGACGATGCCGGACAGCGGGATAACACGATCGTCGTACTTTGGAGCGACCACGGTTTTCATCTCGGCGAAAAACTGCGATGGGCCAAACGTACGTTGTGGGAGGAAACGGCCAGAGTTCCTCTGATCTTTGCCGGTCCAGAAATCGCCTCCGGAACTCCCTGCGAGCGTCCGGTTGGACTCATTGACGTTTACCCGACGCTGTTGAACCTATGCAATGTTCCCATGCGAACAGGGCTTGATGGTGCCGACATCACGCCTTTGTTGGTCGATCCCAGCACGCCTTGGCAACAGCCGGCTCTCTGTACATTCGGACCGAATAACCACAGCCTGCGGTCGGAACGCTATCGATACACCGTGTATGCCGATGGCAGCGAAGAACTGTACGACCATCAGTCCGACCCGCATGAGTGGAACAATCTGGTCGATGCCGATGGAACGAAGTCACCTGAACACACGAAGGTCATCGATCAGATGCGAGCCTACTTGCCGTCGGTCAACGTCGAGATGGTTCCTGGAAGTGCGGGTTCGGATTCACCATTGTATGGCGAAGGCGGCGACGTCTCGCTGCAAGAAGCAATGTCACGCGCCAAGCCGTGAAACGATCGCGTGAAACGTGCGTCATGATGACGCATCGCCGAGGGCAAGTGGCGATGTGATACGAACAAAAAAACAGCTCGGTTGATCGAACCGAGCTGTTCTTGTTGAAGCGTTCAATGTCGCTGGCGATTGCTAGCCGGCGACTTTGAGTTGCGGACGTGCGGCGTCACGCAAGACAGCTTGCAGCCGTTCGAATTCGTCTGCATCGGTAAAGTGAATCGTGATCTTTCCTTTGCCGCGAGCCGAACTCTTGATCTCGACCTTGGTGCCAAAGATCATTCGCATTTCGTGCTGCATCGATTCGATTTGTGGCGAGATTTGGCGACGCTTTTGTCGAGACACGTTGACGACTTTCTTGCCCGTCTCGGCGTCCTCTTCCGCTTTCAACATCTCGGCGACATGCGTCTCGGTGGCGCGAACACTCCATCGCTCGTCGATAATCTTCTTGGCCGTTCGCGTCTGAATCTCATCGTCACCGATGGGCAGCAATGCTCGCGCGTGCCCCGCGGAGATCTCACCGGCGCCGAGCCAGTCCAGAATCGTTTGTGGCAATTCCAACAGACGCATCAGGTTTGCGATGGTGCTGCGATCGATACTCAGTCGGCGTGCCAGGTCGTCTTGCTTGCACTTGTGCTCTTCGATGTACCGCTTGAACGACAACGCCTTTTCGATCGGGTTGAGGTCCTTGCGTTGCAGGTTTTCGATGATGGCAAGTTCGGCCACCAAGCGGTCATCTGCCTCGCGGACTTCCGCACGGATTGTCTTCAGGCCGGCATGGATCGTGGCCCGCAGTCGACGCTCGCCGCTGATCAGTTGGTATCGCCCCTCGACGACGCGAACCAGGATCGGCTGCAGTTGCTGATGGTTCTTGATGCTTTCGGCTAGCGAAGCGATCTCGTCAGGATTGAATTCGCGACGCGGCTGAAACGGGTTGTTTTCGACCTGATCGACGGGCAGTTCCAGCGTCTGGACGCCGGGGGTGTTGCCGTTGGCATCGACGATCGGATTTCCCTCGTCGTCCAGCGGTGTACCGAGCAGAGCGGCAAGTCCTTTGCCAAGTCGACGATCTTTCTGGGTAGCACTAGTCACGCTGGAGCACCTCCATGCACAGCTGAGTATAAGCGAACGCCCCGCGGGATCGCGGAGCGTACTGGAACACGGTCTGTCCGTGACTCGGTGATTCGCAAAGCGAAACGTCGCGAGGCACGACACTATCAAAAACAATGTCGCCAAAGAAGTCGCGTACTTCCTCGTCGACTTCGTGGGTCAATTCAAGGTGTGGTTCGTACATCGTCAGCAGGATTCCGCCAAACGTCAGCCGTCCGTCGGTTGCCACAATGACTTTCTTGATGGTTTGGATGAGCTGCGTCAGGCCTTCCATCGCAAAGTATTCGCACTGGATCGGCATCAGCACTTCGGTACTGGCGGTGAGCGCTGCTTGCGTGAGCGCCCCGACGCTGGGTGGGCAATCAATCAGGATGAAATCGTATTGTTCAATAACCGAATCCAAGTGGCGGCGGACCTGGGCCGTCTCGGTGTCACCGGCCGTTGCAAGCTTGTCGACGTCATGAAAAGTGCGGCTACCAGGAACAATCGATAACGAAGGCGTGCTGGTTTCGACGATGGTTTCGGTTAGTTGCGTTTCGCCAATCAGTGCATGCCCGTTGGTGGGCGAACAGTCCAGGGCGGTGGTTGCGTTGCATTGCGGGTCCATGTCGACCAGCAAGCAACGATGGCCGGCAATGGCCAACGCAGCAGAAAGATTGATGGCTGTGGTGGTTTTGCCCACGCCGCCTTTCTGGTTTACCACGCAAAGGATCCTTCCCACGGGGAATGCTCTCTTGTGAAAGCGAAATCACGCTCGGGTCGACAACGGTCAGCCCTCCGATGACCCGAACAGTACGGCAAATCCGGCTAGTGAAACAAGACTGGTTTCACAAGAAACTGGGATTGACACGGAAGATGGCGGGTCTGGCGACTATGCGTGCTAGGTACACCAATGACTTCTCTTGCATTGACGTGACCAAACGCCGCTAATCACCCAAGGCAAGTCCCTTGGCATGGCTGGCTTGCTGGTCCCGCACTCACTTGGCCGATCACGCGGTGCTTGCTCAGCAGCGCCGGGCACGGTTTGCCCCAGTCCGTTGACCCCAGGCGTGTTGACCCCAGGCGCGTTGTCTCCAAACGTGTCGCCCCAAGCCCGCCCGCTACCTTGCCAGCGTGCTCGATGCGCGGCGTCGACGACGCAGCGCGATTGGAATTCCAGCGATCGCTGTTAGGAACAAGCTGGATGGCTCAGGGACGGCGGTGGCTCGCGGTGCTGTCTCGCCAAGGTAGGCGAACGAATTCAAAAGGAATTCTTTGTTATTGTTGCTCGGATCGGTGTAGCTGGATGCGACAGCGTCCACCGAGCCGATCATCATGTAACGGCCCATTCCAAACGTCCCGAATAGACCGTCCCGCGGCGTGAATGCGCCTCCGGTTGAGTATTGCAGGGCGAAGGTGCCCGTGCTCATGCCGCTGGAGCCGTCCCAATAAGCGTTCTGGTTCGACTTCACGGTACCGACTCCGCCGAATGGCCCGCTGTTGATGACGTCCGCCGCGGTTGCCGGATTTTCATTCATAAATCCGTTGACCGGAAATCGATACTCCGATGCCGTGCCCAGTGTCGAGTTGTGATGCTCTCGAGGGCTTCGCTGGGCGAGCGTATCGGAGAGGCTTAGTGGTGGTCCCGGTGAGATCGACCCCCGCCAGTCATAAGACATGCCGTGTCCGATCGTCAGCAAGCTTCCACCGGAGTTGACGTAATTTGTCAACGTTTCCACTTCACCACCAGGTCCGGATGAGGGTGAGAGGCCGTCGGTGTGGGCAAAGATGACCAGGCCGGCCGATGCTAAGTCGGAATTTGTCAGCGTGGAGACGGTGCTGAAATTCAGCGAGTAGTCCTGGATACCTCCGGTGCCGAAATTCGACGGGTCGGTCAAATCGGAGAAAGCGTTGGCGTAACGTCCCGACGCCGAGAACCCACTGAATCCGTTGGTGTCAAAATCGCGATCGATGACCAAGACGTTGACCATATCGGCATGCGATTGCGAGGGTAACGCAACGATCATCATTGCCGTCACGCCCAGCAACGGTGTGGCCAGCCGAACCGATGCGGCCAATCCGTACAGTGTTTTCGCAGCAAGTATTCGTGTTTTCGCTGCAAGTATTCTTCTAGCCAACATGTTGCGTCCTCTGGTCGGTATGGCCATTCAATCAGGGCCAGGGCGAATTCAGATCAACGCATCCGAAGATCGGACCATGCCAGCCGCGGCGCATCCACCCGAGGCAAATGCGTGCGTGTGGCTGAGGTCGCCCGGCCGCACTCAAAGTCAATAGTAGACAGAACTGGGTGGGCCGAGTTGAGCCCTGCAGCTCAGACGGTCTGCAGGGCCCCCAGAAGTCATGTTCAGGTCAACGGGTTGAACGTCAGGCCACTGAGCAATTTCGGGTAAAAGTAAGTGCTCTTCGCCGGCATTCGCTCTTTGTGCAAGCTGATCGCTTCAATATGAGCCAGCGTGGCGGGCATCACGAGTGCCGCTAGCGTGTAGGGCTCGTCGCTATCACTTTCGGCCTGACTGCCCTCGCCTTTGAGGCCCTGGACCGTTTCGCCGACATCGTGCACATACGTCGGCTTGGGATGGCCCTGGCATCCCAGCAGATTGTCGATGACCAGCCGGTGCAGCAAGCTGACGCCCAGGGCTTGCCACTCGTCACTTTGCTCGGCGGCAATTTCCTTCATCTTGGTGGATGCACCCTGGGCGGCTCTCGCCAACACCCAGGTCTCATCACCGACGGCATACAGTGCGATCAAGCCCTGCTCATCGGCCGATTCCATTTTTGACCAAGCTTGTTCGGCCGCATCAACGCCGCCGGACAATTTCTCGCAGGTGAACGCATCACCGAGCTTGGCGATGATTTCGTCCGAGGTGAATTTGGGCGAACCGCGTAGCAGGCGATGTGTCGGCAAGACGATCATGCCCGGGTCGCTCATGCCAACCAACATTGTCATGACGTAGTTGGCCGGATGATCATCGGCGATGCCGCCGTTCTGCTCGATCAGTTGATCTCGGTAGTTGCAAGCGGTCTCGTAGCGATGGTGCCCGTCAGCAACGAACATCGGCTTGTCTTCCATCAACGCACTCACCTTGGCAGCGACGGTCTGGTCGGTGACTGGCCATAGGATGTGAGTCACACCCAAGTGATCGGTCGCCTCGATGGGAGTGACGCCTTCGGTCGCAGCATCCAACAACGAGATGACTTCGTTGTCCGAGTCCGGATACAGGCCAAAGATTTGGCTGTTGTTCTGCTGGGTGGCCGTCGTCAATTTCAGCCGATCAACCTTGGCCTTGGGGTGCGTTTCTTCGTGAGGATAAATGTTGCCTTCGCCGAATCGCTGTAAGCGAACGCGTCCCATGAATCCACGACGATTGAACGTTTGACCATCCACGTCGAATCGCTGGTGATAGACGTAGTAAGCCGGCTGTTCGTCACGCTTCAGCACGCCTTCTTCGATCCACTGCTGGACAAACTTCGCCGCTCGCTCGTACTTTTCGTCGCCGGTATCGCCGGGTTCAGGGCGATTCAGGATGATGCGGATCACGTTCGCCGGATGCTGTTTGTACAGCTGATCTTGCAGCTGTGGATCAATCACATCGTAGGGCGGTGCGATGACGTTCGAGATCGAACCGACGTGATCGAGGTTGTACCGAATCGCGGTAAAGGGGGCAGTTTGTGGCATCTTTGCGGGTTGTGCTGTTTGTGCGGCTGGATGGTTTGGACGGTTCAAGAGCGGGAAATCGTAGTGCAAGATGGCCGTGGCGCGCAGTGCCCCTTGGCGCACGCGGGATGAGTTCGCGGTGCCACCGTGGCCTACGAAAAAAGCCCCAAGGCCATCGGGGCCTAGGGGCTTCGTTTGACGTCGATCAGGTTAATTCGCGATTAATAGCGATAGTGATCTGGCTTGTATGGACCTTCGATGGGCACACCCATGTATTCGGCCTGTGTCGGGGTTAGCTTGGTAAGCTTGACGCCGAGTTTGCCCAGGTGCAGTCGGGCGACTTCTTCGTCCAATCGCTTAGGCAGCATGTAAACCTGAACCTGATACGTGTCGTTATCACGGTTGTTCCAAAGTTCCAGCTGAGCCAAGACTTGGTTCGTGAACGAGGTACTCATCACGAAACTCGGGTGACCGGTTGCGCATCCCAAGTTGACCAAGCGGCCCTTCGCCAGTGTGATCACGCTGCTGCCGGTATCGTTGAACGTGTAACGGTCAACGGCACCAATATCAGCCGGTTTGACTTCGTCACGAGTCGCGCGACCGGCCGCCACTTCGGCTTCCAGCCAAGCGATATCGATTTCGGTGTCGAAGTGCCCGATGTTGCACATGATCGCATCGTTGGGCATCTTTTTGATGTGGTCGCCCAGGATGATGTCTTTGTTACCGGTGGTCGTGACAAACAAGTTGCCTTCCACGCAAGCGTCTTCCATCGTGACGACTTCATAGCCTTCCATGACGGCTTGCAGTGCGTTGATCGGATCGATCTCGGTAACGATCACACGGCAGCCATAACTGCGAAGACTTGCCGCACAGCCTTTTCCCACATCGCCGTAGCCACAGACGACCGCGACCTTGCCGGCCAACATGATGTCGGTGGCACGTTTCACGCCGTCGGCCAGTGATTCACGACAGCCGTACAAGTTATCGAACTTGGACTTGGTCGCCGAATCGTTGACGTTGATGGCCGGCACTTGCAACTTGCCAGCCTTGTTCAGCAATTCCAGACGGTGCACGCCCGCGGTGGTCTCTTCGCTGATACCGTGGATGTCTGCTAGCAATTCGGGGAACCGATCATGAACCATGGCGGTCAGGTCGCCGCCGTCGTCCAGAATCATGTTCAGATGCTTGCCGTCTTTGAAATGCAAGGTTTGCTCGATGCACCAATCGAATTCTTCGTCCGTCATGCCTTTCCAGGCGTAAACGGGAATTCCGGCGGCCGCGATGGCTGCGGCGGCGTGGTCTTGGGTGCTGAAGATATTGCAGCTGCTCCAAGTGACTTCGGCACCCAGTTCCACGAGCGTCTCGATCAAGACGGCGGTTTGGATGGTCATGTGAAGGCATCCGGCGATGCGAGCACCGGCGAGCGGTTTGGATTCACCGTACTTTTCACGTAAGGCCATCAGGCCTGGCATTTCGTTTTCGGCCAGAGCAATTTCTTTGCGGCCGAATTCGGCCAAAGAGATGTCCTTGACCTTGTAAGGTAGGCGATCGGTTTCGACTTGCGACACTGTGTTCTTCCTATTGAAGAGGTAAAAAAATGCGGCGCACGTCAGAGGGGTTGTGGACCTAACACGGGGACTCCCGCTGGTCCGCAATCCGCCGAACGTGCGGCGCCGACTGCGAAAATACCCGCAAACGGTTGTGCGAGCACAACCATGATAGGCAAATGCCAACTTTTTGGCAGGGGGAATCTTGGGCTGTCCCGAATCCGATGGATGCGGATCGCATTGGCATCGCTACGCCGTTTTTCTGGTTGACGAGTTTCAGGTCGATGAGCGACGCCGGTAACTTGCCCTGACCGCGGAACAATCACCGATCATGTGCCTATTTCGCGGTGAATTGCCGGCTTGCGATTTCCGCGAAGGATCGAATCCGATCGGCAGACTTGGTGCCCCGAGGCTGTTCGACACCGCTGGCGACATCGACTCGAACCGCACCGCTTTGGCGGACGGCTTCGGCGACGTTTTCTGGATGCAGCCCGCCGGCCAGCACCCAGTCGTCTCCGGGGAATTTCAATGACCATCGGCGGATAGCGTTCCAATCGAGCGTTTTGCCGCTGCCGCCGTGGGCGGCTCCGGCATCTGCGTCGAGCAGCAGCAACGCACCGGCAGCGCGCCAAGTGGCGGTTCGCAGCTCGATCTCGTCTGGTGACAGATCGCCGATCGGCAACTTCACCGCGCGAATTACGGTATAGCCGTCATTGATCAACGATGTCGCCATGGCGACTGTTTCATCACCGTGCAATTGAACGACATCAAGTCCCACGCGCTGAACGGTCTCGGCAATCGTCTCGATCGATTCGTTGACAAACACGCCGACGCGGACCAACTTTCGATTCGCCGCATGTTCACTTAATAGACGAGTCGATTCATCGGCGGGGTCGACAAACCGGATGCTGGATGGAAAGAAATTCAATCCGATTGCATCCGCGGCGCTGTCGGCGGCTGCGTCGACGTCCTGCTGCAGCCGAACTCCGCAGATTTTGATGTGAAACACAAAGACGGCTCCTACAACCGATGCAATTTAACATTTCTTTCAACAGCACTGCGCCGAAAGGTCGATCAACAACTTAGTTGGACAGCCCCGTTTTGAAAGTGGCGCTGACCAGATGGGCCCTTGAACAATGGACCGTACGTGCTGTGAAAGCTCATCAGGCTGTGAAAGCTTATCGGGCTGTGAACGCGTATGGGGCTGTAAACGTGAATTGGACGGGATGATTGAAAGCGGCATGCTGAACCGAACACTGATTCGCGATTGGGTTCTATTGTTCATCTGTGGATGGGTCATTGCACACGCGAACTGGCCAGCCGGCGTCCCGGTAAGAACCATCACCTATTGGCCCGGCGACGGCACGGTAAAACAAACCGTCGTTTCAGCAAACGATCCCCGCGTAGCGATCTTAAAGGACCGCATCCGGCGTTGGGATCAAATCGCGGATCCGACCCCACTGGTGGTCGCGAAGTGGCGCCGGGAACTGGCCGATTTCTATTGCCAGTCCGGCATCGGTGCAGGGTCTGCGGAGCCCGACGCCGAATCACGCCCTCAAGGACCACTGTCGCAGACGCCCGTGCGACAAGTGTCTTTCACGCCCGATGGGAATCGTGTCCTGTCCGCCAAAGTCGCCGAGAGTTCAGACACTCGATACTGGCGGACGGTTCGCGATCGTACCGACGCATGGATCCACGATTGTGAATCGGTGCTTGCGGCAAAGCGTATGGCCCGCGGCGCTCCGCCTGCACAGCTGGGGCCGATTCTTGCCGGACCGGTTGGAATGGTGGGCAACTTTTTGTCGGCCTTGATCGCCGCGATGATGGCGACCGGTTTCTGTCTGTGGTCGCTGACTTGCCCGTCGATCGAGTTGAACGCTGACGAGCACGCGATCCGGCGATCTCGCCTGCAAGTGTCCGCGGATCGTGCGGTGGATACGATTGCCGTCGGAGTGCCTGCGCGCTGGGTCCGCGTCCATCAACCGGTCGGTGTGAAACTGCGAAGCTGGTCATTCGCAGCGCTCGTCATGGCTGCGATTGCCACTCAGCTGAACGTCATTCTTTAGCCATTTCTTTGGCCGCTGCTTCCTTTCGCGGCAACGTCTGTTTCGGCGTCCTGGCTTGCCGGAGACGCAATATTTGTCGCGTACGCATGGGTGCGTTGTGGTGTTGCTCGGCGATCAGCTGAATGCTTTTCGTCAGACGGACTAACGATTGTGGCAGGTTATGCCGATTATTCCGAATGTTCGATTCCTCACCAGGTTTGGTTTCCAACTACGATTCCTCCCCCCAACGCGGTCCGATAGCGATGTCAGCTCAGCAATCCACCTTCGAAATTCCACCGTTCCCAGCGTTTCCTAGCGTCAGCCGCTATGTAGCCACCGGAGCACTCGAGGATGCGCGGCAGCGTGTCAGCCGCAGCATCGATGCGTGCGAAGGCCTTTCGCTGGTCATCGGGCCTCCCGGAACGGGCAAGTCGTTGTTGTGCGGTGTGTTGAGTCGTGATTTTGCCAAGTCGCACGACGTGGTCAATTTGGGCGACACGCCCATCGAAAACGCCGCGACGTTCTATCGGCATTTGCTGCATCATTTGAATGTGGCGTTCGAATCGATCCCGGAAGGCGACTTGCAGTTAGCACTGATCAATCGAGTGCGTGACGCAAAGGCTACCGAGAAAGGCCTGCTGTTGTTGGTCGACGAGGCGCAGGCGATGTCGCCAGAAGTGCTCGAGGCGATCCGGATGACCACCAACATCATGCTCGACGGGCGACCACGCGTTTACGCGGCGGTTTGCGGCGGACCAAAATTGGATGAAACGCTGTCCCTGCCCGCACTCGAGCCACTGACGCAGCGCGTCGCAGCCCGGTGCTATTTGCATCCGCTGAACTCGCAAGAAACTCGCGAATACATTTGCGAATCGATTCGGCACTGCAACGCCGTCCCAGAAGATACGATTACCGACGAGGCCATGGCGGCAGTACACCACGCCTGCAGTGGCGTTCCGCGACTGATCAACCAACTGTTGACCGCGGCCATCGATGTTGCCGCCGAAGCCGACGAAGATGTGATCACCGATGCATTGATCGATCGCGCCTGGGCAGAGCTTCAGCAGTTGCCAAGTCCGATGATCGAAGAACCATCGCTGAAGGGCAATTCGTCTTCGGTCGAATTCGGCCAGCTGGATGAGTCGGCCTCATTCGAATACTCGAGTGAGCTTTCTGATGAGCCCGCGTCGTATGAGCCCAGTTGCGGTGAGTCCAGTTGCGATCAGCCCAGCACAGAACCTGCCTACATGGAAACCGTTGGCCAAGCCGAATGTGATACTCCGTCCGGCGATGCTGCATACTGTGATGAGCTTTCGGCGTGTGAAACCGATGAACGGGTCGATCTGGCATGCACGATCGACGAAGACAAGTTGACGATCTGTGAGGCCGACGAGGTTGTCGAGATTCCGCCGACCGCGCCTCAAACAGTTTTGTTCGGCGACTTTGACGAAGAAGAGGATGTCGAGTTGGGCAGTGGGATTGCGTCGGCGCACGAAGCCGTCACGCCGGCACCGCTGGACTTGGAATCCATGTTGCATTCGGAAATCATCGGTATCGCCAGCGATGCATCTGACGCCAGTCGGCACCACGAGTTTAGCGACTTGTCGATCGACGGCGCACCCGTTGAACCGGAGACGAATGCGGATCAGAACACCGTCCTGTGGATGGACGATGTGGAATCCACCGAACCTCTCGACGACGATTCCGACATCGTGATCCATGACGATTCGGACATGTTGGTCATCGAAGACGATGTCGACGTGGAACTGACCGACACGACGGCGCGGATTGATACGGAAGAACAAGTCGTGAGCGTTGACTTCCAAGCCATGTTGTCACGGATGCGTCATGGATCGTCCAAAGAGGCGTCATAAACGCTTGTGGACGAAACAGACAAATCGCGTTTCTCGTAAGGATGTTCAAGTGCCGCTTTCTGGGTTGGTGGACGAGATTGCTCAACTGGGCCGCAGCAAACGGCGCACACCCGTCTTGGTCACGCCTGGATATCTCTCACTTCGCCCGCCGTTCTTTGTCGAACTTACCGGCGAACTGCTAAAGCGAAACGAAGCGATTCCGAGCGTGCGGATCGATTGGTTGTGCAACGTCAGCTTGATTCGGCAACGTTTGGCTCGTTTTCATGCCCGACGAATTCAAGCGGCAATTGATCGCGATCCTGCGACCGCCGGGCGAGTCGAAATGGTCGTTGCCGCGTCGATCGGACAGAGACGCGATTGCGAAGATTCGCTCGTTTTAGGCCTATCCGATGAGCATCAAGACTTGCCGCCATGGGCACAAACCATTCAATTGAGCGGATTAATACGACATCCCACGCTTCAGCTTTCTTGAACTTGAACGATCCTGCCATTGAATCCCGCCTCGCTGTGGACGGTGCCGCTTTGCCGATCCGCGTCTTGATTGGCGTCTGTACGTTCAACGAAGCGTCGAATATCGGTCCGCTGCTGTCGCGATTGCGGAAATCGATCCCGGAAGCGGATATCGTCGTCGTCGACGACAATTCGCCGGATGGAACGGCTTCGCGCGTGCGAGACGCGATGGAAACGGACGACAAGATTCATTTGGTCGTGCGCGAACATGAGCGTGGTTTAGGCGGTGCGATCCTGCACGCAATCTCGGTGGCTATCGACGCAGATTCCGAATTCTTTCTAAACCTGGACGCCGATTTAAGTCATTCGCCGGAGCAACTGGCCGAGCTGTTGGCCTTGGCACGCCACCGGCCCGATGTGGATGTCGTCGTGGGCTCGCGGTACGTCGATGGTGGCAAGATCGAAGGGTGGCCGCTTCGACGGCGGGTGATGAGCCGCATGTTGAATCGATTCGGCACGATCGGTTTGGGCCTGCCTGTGCGTGACTGCAGCGGTTCGATGCGCTGCTATCGCGTTGAATCGCTGCGGAAACTTGATTTCGATGGGCTGAAGAGTCGCGGGTATGCGCTGCTGGAAGAGTTGTTGGTCCATCTCAACTCACGAGGCAGCAAAATGGCCGAGGTCCCGATTACGTTTGTCGACAGACAACAAGGCGAAAGCAAGTTGACGATCGGCGAAGCGCTGCGATCGGTCTCGCAAATGCTAAAGCTAGCCGCATCGCGAAGATAACGTTGCAACACTTGCGGTTTGCCTCTCATCTTGCGGTTTGCCTCTCATCCTGGGCTATCTCTGGCTATCTCTACAGCTCGACGTGATGGACTCATCGCGACCGCAGTCGGAACACAAGACATTGCCACCGCCGCAAGACGGTGGCGACGTTCGGATGCATAAAATCACGCTTGTCAGTTAACGCCGCTGTCGAGATGTCGCTGTGGCGACCGCGGCGTGTTGTTAACATCGTGACACATTTGGACAATGCGACTACGGGATCTCGATGGGCATTGGCGTTGATCCGTCGGGTTCGGTGACGGGCAGCAGAGCATCATGCGATTCTAGCTGGTCACGAAGCGCTACAACCATCTCGCGAAGTTTTTCCGGCTCTTTGTCGGCGAGATTGGTTGATTCGAAGGGATCATTGGCAAGGTTAAACAATTGGTACCGGAGACCTTCGGAATCCTCCGACGGAATGAAGTGATAGATCACTTTCCAGTCGCCCTGTCGCAGGCACGAAAAATACGTGCTGCGGTGTGGCGCGTGAGGGTAGTGCATCAAGAAGGATTCTTCCCGTGACGGATCGTTTGCACCGGTCAATAACGTTGCCAAGTTGTCGCCGTCGACGACATGATCACTGGGTGATTCGAATCCGGTCAGCTGACCGATGGTTGGAAACAAGTCGTTTACCGACGCGATCTGCTCTTGAATCACACCGGCGGGAATCGTCAGACGCTTTTGGGTTTCGTTATTCGGATTCGGTTTGGCCCATGCCGCGATAAAAGGAATTCGCATGCCGCCTTCGTAGTGCGAACCCTTTTTGCCTCGCAGCGGCGCCGCACACGCGACGGCATGTTCGTGTCCCAGCGGAGCGTCGGTTCCGTTGTCGCCCAAGAAAAAGATCAACGTGTCTTCGGCAACGCCCAGGTCGTTCAAGTGATCCATCAAATCACCCAAAGACTTGTCCATGCCCTCGATCAAAGTCGCGAAGTTCTGAGCTTTTGCTGGCTTGCCCGAATCAGTGTAATGGTCGGCAAATCGGGGATCACTTTGGTGGGGGCCGTGAACGGCGTAGTGAGACATGTACAGGTAGAACGGCTTGCCGGTCTTGACCGTTTCATCCAGCCGAGCTTTCGTTTCGATGGTCAACGCTTCGGTCAGAAACGTATCGGTGCCGTGGTACTTTTCCAGGTGCGGAACCGCGTGGTGGGCTCTGGCGGTTCCCGCCCCATAGTTTTCTTCCGCGTAATAGCTGCCTGGCGCACCAAACGATGCACCGGCAATGTTGTAATGAAAACCTAAGTTCAGCGGTTCGGCGCCTTCGGTGTTGTTTGCGCCAAAGTGTCCTTTGCCGACGTGAATGGTTTCGTACCCAGCTTTGGCAAGCTGTCGGGGCAGCGTCACGTCGCTTGAACTGAGGCCTTCCCAGTCCCACTGCGGCGGACCATTGGGGCCGCGGTTGTCGGTTTGTGGATTGATCCAATTCGTCGCACCATGTCGAGCGGCGTTTTGGCCGGTCATGATCGAGATGCGAGTCGGTGAACAAACGCTCATGGCATAAAAGTTGTTAAACCGAATGCCGGCCGATGCGAGGCGTTCCATGTTCGGCGTTCGGTAGTAGTCGTTTAGCGGATAACGCTTTGCGTTGCCTTGGCCGTCGGTCAGAAACGGCAGCGAGGTATCCATGACGCCCATATCGTCGACCAAAAACACGACGATGTTGGGACGACTGGCCGCTTGCGCGGTCGGTGCGGGCACGAGCAGAGCGATGAGCGTTGCCGAGGCCACGAGGGCCGAGACGATGCGGGTCGAATTCACAGCGGCTTTCCGGTTGGTGGGATGCGAAAGGAGGGACGAACATGGCATGCACCATGCGTGATCCAGATTCTAATCGATCCGATGCTGACCTATGTGCGTTGCGGTTGATCCTTTGCGATGATTTTCCTGAGCCACTGCATCGCCGCTTTCGCGATCCTCGCTTGCAAGATGTCCGGGTGGCCGCCCAGCACGATGGTCGTGCGAAACGCCTTGTCGCTTGGATCCACAACGGTCAATGCGACTTCGGCCGCGGGCATCGGTTGGTCACTGGATGCATCGAGTGACGGATAGCGATCGACCATCAACAGCCACTGGGCCGCGAACTGTTGCCGCAGCGCCGTAAGAGCGGTCGGTACGTCCGATGCGTTGCCTAGGCGAAGAATGTCGTCGCTCACGCACAACGACAGACCACCGCGGTAGGACGACGTTTCGCCGAGCGATGCAAACCAGTCGCCCAGCGGTGCCGCTTGACCGAGTTCGATCACCACCAACGACTGACCGAGTTCTTTCAGTGATTCATCGATCGCGTGATACTGTTCGAAATTCTCGCCGTCGCCAAAGTAGAATTCTCCGGCACGCGCGAAGACTTCCTGGCGTGTCGCAGCGATCATCGCAATGCACTCCTCTTCGGTTTCCGCTGTTGCGGTGATCCTTAGCGAGATCGTTGCGGCCGAAACGGTGATCCCGACGCGCGGTTGGCGGTCGCGTGCGATCATATCGCCGAGACGTTCTTCCATGTCGCTTTCACCGGTACCAAACAGCTTCATCACGTTTTGGCGAATACAGACATGGCCACCGGAAGCTTCCAAGATTCTGGGAGCCACCGTGTCATGAAACATACGCTTCATTTCCGCCGGCACTCCCGGCAGTGCGAAGATGCGACTGGGCGGACCGTGCTCTCGGGACACATCCATGTCGACCCCCGGGGCGGTTCCTTGCGGATTGAAAATCTCGCGACTGCCCACCGGAAACATCGCTTGAACGCGATTGCGATGCGGCATTTCTCGCTGGCGGCGGGCGAACATCGATTCGATGTGTGCAAGCGCCGATTCGCTGATTTCCAGCGGTCGGTCAACCACGGCGGCCAGTGCTTTACGCGTCAGATCGTCTTGGGTGGGACCAAGTCCGCCGGTGCTGATCACGATGTCGGCACGCCGGGCGGCGATACGAAAGACTTCAAAATTGTCTTGCAGTGTGTCGCCGACCGTCGAATGGAACGCCACCTCGATTCCCAGCTCACCGAGCCGATGGCTGAGCCACTGGGCATTGGTGTCCAGCCTTGCGCCACTGGTCATCTCGTCGCCGATGGAGATGACTTCAGCTCGCAGGCTCCTTGGCTTGGTCGGCGACACTTGATTCATCGGCTTGCTTGTCCAGTCGGGCGATCGGTTTGTCCGGCGTGCATAGGATCGAATGTCGAGGAGACTGATCCAGCACGATTATCCGATTGGTATACCGGTCATCTCGCTCGAAGAACATCCGTTGGCGAATCCACTTGGGGCGTGTGGCTCGCGCCGGCTGGATTTCAAAGTACCACCACACGTGAGCACCCTCGGACTTTCGGCCGATCCAGTGATACTTTACCGCTTGCGATCGATCGGTTTCTGCGTCCGCAGCAGGCTGGACGTCGCGGAAATCAGCGTGCTCGGATAGCTGGAAGTTTTTGCGCAAATAGGCCACGCCCCATCGTGAGATTTCAACGTCCTGGCGGTGGTTCTTTGACAGCCATTGCTCATCCAAGACATGTAATCGCAAAGCGACCTCAACCCGACCGGATTGATCATTCCACTCGACTTCGGACACGGTTTCATGGACCGGATGCAACAGCGCGGTCGATGCGAGCAAGTAAATCGCTAGCAGACTGATCACGATGCTTTGGGCCGCCAGCCGTAAATCTCAGCCAAGGCACCACAGACCACATCGCGCAGACGCGCCAGCGGGATCGGCTTGCTAAGCGTTTTGTAGGCCCGCATTCGTTCCGCTTCCCGTCGGCTTTCGTCGTCCCACTGGGCGCTCATCAGAACCAAGGGGGGGGCGGCGGGCTGTGAGGTCAGATGATGCATGACTTCCAATCCGGTCAGCCGCGGCATGTGGACATCCATGATCGCCAAATGGACGTTGCTGGTGGCGATTTTTTCGATCGCTTCCTGGCCATCGCGGGCCTCGGTGACATGGAAACCGCGACGCGTCAATGCCTCGCTGATCACGCCTCGAAAAGCGGAATCATCGTCGGTCACCAACAGGTTTGGGATGATCGTCACGGCTTGATCGTGCATATAAGACGCCGCCAAATTAGTCGTGACTGCCAACGCGGCAGCTTGCACACGAGTATCATTATACATGCAATCTTGATGCCAATGAAACATCGCACCGCAAGTTAGGGCTGGTTTGCCGCCGGTCTGGAATGAGTCCGCTGCTTATGAATTCGCCCGCTGTCAAACCGCCCACGGCTGCCCAGGCCGTCGATGCTACGGCCGCGGTTGCCGCCGTCAGCGACTTGTCCAAGCGCATAATCGCCAATGTCGAGCAGGCGATCGTGGGCAAGCGTAAACAGTTGGTGTTATCGATGGCCGCTTGGCTAAGCGGCGGTCACATTTTGCTGGAAGACGTCCCCGGAGTGGCCAAAACCATGCTCGCTCGCGCCATGGCGCGCAGTCTGGGCTGTCAGTTCAAACGCGTGCAGTGCACGCCGGATCTGTTGCCGACGGACGTCACTGGGACATCGATTTTCAACCAAAAGACCGCCGAGTTCGAATTTCGGCCGGGGCCCGTCTTCACTCAGATTTTACTGGCCGACGAAATCAATCGGGCGACTCCACGGACTCAGGCGTCGTTGCTTGAAGCGATGGCGGAGTCTCGCGTGACGGTCGACGGTACGACTCACAAACTGGATGAACCCTTCCTTGTGATTGCGACCCAGAATCCGGTCGATCACGAAGGCACGTTTCCGTTGCCTGAAGCACAGTTGGACCGTTTCCTGATGCGTTTTCATCTCGGCTATCCGTCGATGGAAGAGGAATTGCGCATGCTGGAAATGTTAGAGAAATCGCATCCGGTCGATCGAATCAAGCCGGTCGCAAAAGCCACTGAACTGGTCCAGGCCCAGCACGCGATCCGCTTGGTGCACGTCGATCCTCGCGTTCGGCAATACTTGTTGCAAATCGTCGACCTGACGCGAAAGCACGAGGACTTGGCGCTTGGTGGTAGCCCACGCGCCTCGATCGCGTTGTTTCGCTGTTCCCAAGCAATCGCGGCGATTCGAGGACGTGCGTACGTGTTGCCGGATGACGTTAAACGGATCATCGAACCGGTGATGAACCACCGATTGATTTTGCGCCCCGAGAGCCGCTTGCGAAAAGTGACAACGCAGAGCGTCTTGCAAGACATTGTCGGCGACGTGGCAGTCCCGACGATCGAGGCGCGATAGGTTTCGCAGATGAGCGATGGATGGTCAGCGGTGAATAGCGAATCGACCGCTGATGGCGTTGCTGGACCTCGCGCGGCGCAGATTGCTCCGCCGCGACAACGTTGGTTTCCCATCGCCGCGGGAATCAGTGCATTGATGCTGGCAGGGATTCTGTTTGGCGCATCGCTGTGGTTGCTAGCCGGCATGGCTGCGGTGATGGTTGTGGGACTCGCTTGGTTTTCGGCGACGACGTGGACCGATTCGGCAAGTGCGACACGCAACGCGTTGCCTGCGGAAGTCAAAATCGGGACGCGTTTACCCGTCGACGTCACAATCACCAACCACAGCAAATTGCCCATGCTTTGGTTGTTGGCCGAGGATTTGTTGCCACGCTGGAACACATCGGCACAGCGTCCGACGTTGGCAGTCGAAGGCGACCGGATTGGCGTATTGATGTTGTGGGCCGGCGAGTCCGGACATCTGCGATACTCGATCGAATGTCACCGGCGCGGATATTTTCAAATCGGGCCGACGGTTTTGGAAACGGGCGACTTGATGGGAATGTTTCGCCGCTATCGTGTTGGATCCGAACCGCAATACGTCACCGTCTTGCCCAACGTCAAGCCGCTTTCGTCGTACGAGATTGGTTCGCGCCGTCCGATCGGTGAAATCCGAGTTCGCGAGAACGTGATGGATGATCCCACCCGGCTCCGTGGGATTCGCCGCTGGCAGCCGGGGGATCCAATGCGGAGTGTTCACTGGGCGGCGACCGCACGGACGGGTGTCTTGCACAGCAAGGTTTACGAACCGTCATCGATCGCCGGCGCGACATTGGTACTGGACTTTCACGTCGACACGATGCCTGATCGACACGAACCCACGCGCAGCGACTTGGCCGTGACCGCCGCCGCGTCGATCGCAGCCTGGCTGCATGAATCGGGTGAACCATTCGGGCTTGCGACCAATGGCCGTGACGCGGCGGATCGAATTCGAACCGAAGGTTGGGCGGGTGATCATCGCGTTCGGGCGACTGCGCAGGCGTCGGCCGAAATGCAAAGCGAAAGTGATCGCCGCCGACCGGTCATCTTAAAAGCCGATCGAGGACCGACGCACTATCAAGAGATCGTTCGTACGCTGGCACGATTGGAACGAACCGACGCGCTATCGCTGGCCGACTTGCTGGTGGAAAGCGAATCGCAATTGTCCAATGAAACAACGCTGCTGGTGATCTTTCAGCGAACGAATCCCGAGGCGACTTCGGCGTT
Organism: uncultured Pirellulaceae bacterium; assembly: GCA_963975425.1. GTDB lineage: Bacteria > Planctomycetota > Planctomycetia > Pirellulales > Pirellulaceae > CAXBGS01. The sequence continues at coordinate 158,039 of CAXBGS010000010.1, read as the reverse complement.
GATCGGACTTTCCCGCCGCGGATGGGCGGTCGCGGCGATCATCAACACGCACGACATCAACGACTACTCGTCCGCCGCCGGCCCTTTGATTGCTTGCAATATTCCCACATTTCATTTGAGTTCAGAAGATTCGATCGTTGACGTTTGCCGCGCCGCCGTTCGTTAGTGTTCACCGGCCCCAGTCTGCGCAGGTTCGTCACCAGTTCGTTTTTGTTTGTAGGCTGGAACAAGCCCTGCGCAGTTCCGGCATTGAATCGCCGTTTGATTGCGCGTTGCCGGAACTGCGCAGGGCTTGTTCCAGCCTACTTTGTGCCTCTGGACGTTGCTTCGGGCGCTTTCCGAACTTTCACTTCAGCGAGTTGGTTAATTATGCCGATTCTTCCGATCGTAGGGGGGTGAGTTCGCGACGGGTACGATCGTGCGCTCACCAATACATTGAATCGCCAGAACGAGTCGTTCGTTGTGGTTTTTAGTCTTGGTGACGACGGATCGAACCATGCAAATCACTTTCAAGCGCGCCGCGTGCGCAGCCACTCTCGCCCTTTCCTCGCTCGGCGTGCAATCAGCCGATGCCCAACGACCGGTGATTCCGGGGACCGGCAGCGAGATCGTTGGAGTCGCCGATGATTTCGAGGATCCCAATTGGGGATACGTCCCTCGCGATCCGAAAAGCACCGAAGACATCGACGAGAATCAGCGCGGCCCGATGGGCCGGAGCACCAATGGTCGCTGGTATGAAGGAATCAAACGCGGGCATCCCGACATCGTTCGGCGCGTCCCCACGCCACCGGGAGGATTAGAGGGCAGCACCGGTGCGTTGTTGCTGAAGTCAAAATTCACCGGCATCCCTGGGCAGCCCAGTCGCACCATGCACCAAGACGACTTTGTCGCCAACGTTCAGTATCGTCTGCGTCGACGCGTCGATATTTCCGAAGCGCCCAGCGTCACGACTCGCGTGTACTTGCCACCAGTCAAAGAATGGGAGCAACGCAGCGGGCCGCATTTCGGTTTTCGACTTGCCTTGGAAACGACGGCGATGGTCGACAAAGAAGTCGGGATCGGGATCTTTAAACGCACCGTGGAAGAAATGGGCAACGAAGTCTACTGGCCCGGAATGTTTGTCGAGTTCGAAAGCAAGACAACCACTGGCAAGCCAGACGACTATGCCTATTTGCGAATTCGCAGCAATCGTCGTGGTGGAGATTTTCGCGGGCCCCAAATCACCACGACTGGCTGGTGGACGATGGGCATGAGCGTCACGCCGGACGGCATGGTGCATTACTATGCGTCGCCGGGCGTGGATGACTTGACCGAAGCGGATTACATCACCAGTCAATATCCCTACGATTACCGAGCCGAACGATTCCGCACCTTTTTCTATAACATCTGCAGTGCGGATGACGGATATCGTTGGAGCACGGCATTCATCGTCGATGATCCAAAGGTGTTCTTGCTGAGACCACGTGGTGGTGCTCAGGTCGCAACACGATCATCGAACAAACGCTAAAACGTTCGCGAGCCGCACGTAGGCCAGCCTCGCTTGAGGGTGGCCTACGCTTTTGTACGCTTCGTACTTTTGGCGAGCTTCGTTGTGCTGCTAGGCTTTGTTGTGATGGCTCTCTTTTTCTTTGAAAACACGGCAATGCATCGAATCGCATTGCGTTTGGTATAGCGATCTAGTTGTCGCGGATCGTTGACGCCGCCATCTGGATCGCTTCTTCTCGGCTGGTCACAACTCCGTTGAGCTGCGCATCGCGGATCGCACGGAGTGCTTTGGCGAATGTCGGGCCGGGACGATAACCCAAGTCTGCCAAGTCGTTGCCGTTGATCAGTGGCGGCGGATCCAATCGTTGCGGTTCCCAGCTCAGCGCCGTCTTGCAGCGGTTGACGCCCGCTAAGTCGGCATCGCGGCCGGATGCGACCGCTTGGGCGACTGCGATAATGCTTGCGACATCGCGATGGGTCAGCACCGGTTGCACCTTTGACCAGGGAAGCGATTCGGCGCGGATAACCGTCTCGTGAAGTGCGATCGCGGCATTGATTTCTCGTTGCTCTTCATTAGAAAGTTTCCAGCGGTTCGCGATTCTGGAAAGTGAACCGTCCGGTGTGGCCAACAAGACGCAAGCCAGGGCACGAGTAAACGTTGGTTCCGACAGGTTGGACAACAACTTCGCGGCGAGTTCCTGATTGGCACTCATCCACTCTGGGAATACCGGTTCGATCAACCGGACATCGCTCAGCAATTGGACGCCCTGGATTGCTGCGGGCGATTGCATGATACGACGCATCTCGGCGCCGATGCGTTCGCCGCTGACCATTGCAATCGTCGATGCGTGCTCGATGATGGCTTGTTTCGTTTCAGGGGTCAGCGAGAAACCGAGGGTGGTTGCGAAACGCACCGCGCGCAGCATCCGCAGCTTGTCTTCGTCGAACCGTTGGTGTGGATCACCGATGGTGTGCAAGATGCCGTCGCGCAAATCGTCTCGGCCACCAACAAAATCGATCACGCAGTGGTCAGTGGAATCGTAAAACATGCCGTTGATCGTGAAGTCACGACGAAGGGCATCTTGTTGGGCGTTCCCATAGTGCACGCTGTCGGGGCGTCGGCCATCGCTGTATTCGCCGTCGCTGCGAAACGTCGCGACTTCGGTGGGAAGCAGGGTTTCGCCCGATGCTTGAGCGGCTGATTTTTCTGGCAGCACACCGATCACACCGAACGACGATCCGAATGCCAGCGTATTTCGCTTTCCGAATACCTTGCGAACGGTTTCCGGCGTTGCGTCGGTGGCCACATCGTAATCCTTGGGGTGCCTTCCCAATAGCGCATCGCGAACACAACCGCCTGCCAGAAACGCACTGAAGCCAGCGTTGTGCAACACAGCGATGATGCGTTGTGATTCGGCCGACGCGTCACACTCAAATCTTGCTCGCACATCGGCAGAAATTTGGTGGCAAAACTGCGGATCGATTTGGCTCGGGCCGCTAGTTGAACGCGGGCCGCTTACTGGATCGCGGCCATTCGCTGGATCGGGGCTGCCGGGTGGACTTGGGCGTTTCGATGAAGATTCGTGTGACAATGCTTTGGGTTTCGAAAAAGCGATAGCAATTCTTAGGTTTGTTCGCGGCTCAGACCGTAAATGCAGCAACAAATTCGCAACTGCGATTGAAGGTTTGTTTCCGTTCGGCTAAACCATTTGGCATGGACGTGGATCGAATCAAGCCGGCGACGCGACGCAAGCGAGGAGTGGTTGGCGTCATCATGCGCAGCGAGAAATTCCTGATCATTCGTCGCAGTCTAACCGTGACCGCGCCCGGACGCCTATGTCTGCCCGGCGGCGGGATCGAGGAGGGAGAAACGGAATCGGAGGCCCTGGTTCGCGAAATGCAGGAAGAACTGGCCATGGACGTTACGCCGGTTCATCGATGTTGGCGGAGCGTGACCAGTTGGGGAACCAATTTGGCTTGGTGGCGTGCCGAGATCGCACACGATGTGCAGCCGGTGGCGAATCCGGCGGAAGTTGCGGAAATTTTTTGGCTTTCGGCGGACGAGATTCGACGCGAAAAAGACATGCTGGCTAGTCTTCCCGCCTTCGTCGACGCGCTCGACCGCGGCGACGTCTCACTTTCTTGATCGTTTCGACCGCATTTTCGCTTGGTTTCCAGCGCAGACTCGCCACTCTCGGCCTCCGTTAGCGGTTTCTAACCCTGGGTGATGATCCGGCCATAGCAGAATAGGAAGATCACGACGTGCACCGCCAGCACCGCGGCGGACCGCTTAGGAATGGGCGAATACATGCCAAAAATTGATAACACGCAGCCGAGTGCCGCAATCAGCGTCCCACCCGAAGGAAACCACCATGTCGCGGGAATGGCGAATAGCAGGACCAACACGGCTGCCGCTACCGCGCCCAAGGCCGTGTATCGCAGCGGGCCAACATCGTAGAACACTTCGGGGCTGACTGCCGTAGCGGTGGTGTTGGTGGTGCTTGCGGTTGGTGTTCCTGGAAATTCCGGATTGGGATCAACAGCAAATGGCGACCCGACGCGAATGGTCTCAGCGGATTCGTCCTTATCGGGCTGGGATTCGGCTGCGGCGGAGGCATCAGCGTCGGATTCGCCCGATCTTGGATCATTCATGATGGGAACCCTTGCGTTTTTGATGAGATCGTTGGTTATTGGCAGCAGCTCGCGTTACCCGGAACGCATTGCATTGGAAGCATCGTCATGGGCGACCGCCGCGCCGAACGCATCCGATCGATATTTTCGTCAGATGCCGCCAAACAGTGTACCGGGCATGAATGTACCGAGCATGAATGTACAGAGCGTGAATGTACAGAGCGTGAACCTGCCGGGCGTGAACGTGCCGAGCGTCAATGTACCGGCCGCGAATGTACCGAGCGTGAATATTGTCATGGCGATCACCACCCCGCTATTCTAAGTTAGAGATAATCCCGAACCAACCGCACGCGACGTTTGGCAAAGCGTCGATCGCGAGCGACCAGCCGACAAAAACGCCCACCGGTCTTGCCAACCCAATCGTAAGTTTGAGTCTTGTTTTGATGCACATACGTCGTCGGTCTTTTCTGCTCGTAATTCTGTCTTGCTGTTTGGTGTTTTTGGGGGCGTCGTGTGACGCCGATGCGACGGGGCAATCGCCGGTCGCCCCTGAAGTTGCCGACGCGTCCGACGAAGCCGAGCAGTCAATGGCGGGAATCTCCATTCCCGACGCCTGGCAAATCTCGCTATTCGCTGCCGAACCGAATGTCGCAAACATCGTGGCGTTCGACATCGATCATCGCGGCCGCCTGTTTGTTGCAGAATCGTTTCGGCAAAACCGCGGTGTGACTGACAATCGTGCTCATGACGAGAATTGGTTACTTGCGGACCTTTCCGCGGAAACGGTTCAAGACCGAATCGATTATCACAAGCGACTCCTTGGCGACGGTGCGATCGCCTATGCCCAACACGACGATCGCGTCCGCCGAGTCGTTGATGTCGACGGTGACGGACACGCCGACCATTCGACGGTGCTGGCCAGCGGCTTTCATCGATTGGAAGAAGGTACCGGTGCCGGCGTCCTAGCGCGAGGCAACGAAGTCTTTTACACCTGCATTCCCAAGCTTTGGAAATTGATCGACGACGACGATGATGGCGAAGCCGAAGAACGCATTGTGATGTCGGACGGCTACGGTGTCCGCGTCGCGTTTCGCGGACACGATTTGCACGGGCTGATCGTCGGTCCCGACGGTCGCTTGTATTTTTCGATTGGCGACCGTGGGTACAAGATCACCAAAGCCGACGGACAAGTGCTGGCGGATCCTGCATCGGGTGCCGTGTTTCGCTGTGAGTTGGACGGTTCAAATCTCGAGGTCTATGCGACGGGACTGCGCAATCCACAAGAGCTTGCCTTTAACGATGTCGGCGATCTGTTCACGGTCGACAACAACAGTGACAGCGGCGACATGGCCCGCGTCGTTCATCTCTTGCAAGACGGCGACTCGGGTTGGCGAATGTACTATCAGTATCTTCCGGACCGCGGTCCATTCAATCGCGATAAATTGTGGGAACCGTTGCATGCCGACCAGCCCGCCTACATTGTGCCGCCGATTGCGAACCTGACCGACGGCCCCAGCGGATTGGCGTACTATCCGGGAACCGGGTTTGGTGATCGGCTGAACGACACGTTCCTGGTTTGCGATTTCCGCGGCGGAGCTGCCAACAGTGGAATCCGTTCATTCAAGCTGGATGCCGATGGTGCCTTCTATGGTATGGGCGAAGACGACCAATTGGTTTGGAATGTACTGGCCACCGACCTTGCCTTTGGCCCCGAGGGCAGTCTGTACGTTAGCGATTGGGTCGACGGTTGGGATGGTGTGGGCAAAGGCCGGATGTATCGACTCTCGGACCCGCAGCACAGCGAATCCGAAATCGTTCGCCAAGTGCATTCCCGGCTTTCGTCTGACTGGTCACAGCGGCCCACGGATCAATTGGCCGATGATCTGGCGCACGTCGATAGGCGCGTCCGCCTGGAATCACAATGGGAACTTGCCCGTCGCGGCGAGACCGAGGTGCTGGTAAGCGTCGCAACAGACGTTCAAGCCGACCTGCGATCACGATTGCACGCGATTTGGGGACTCGATCAGGTGCTGCGTCGCGAGGATTCGGAGGGTTCGACGGGGCCGGATGCGATTGCCAAAATCCGTGGACTATTGACGGATGAACATAGCGAGATTCGCGCCGCCGCGGCAAAATTCGTGGGCGATAACGACGCCGCCGCGGCAATCGATCCGCTGTTGTCCTTGGTAAAGGATCCGTCGGCGCGTGTTCAGTACTTTGCAATCCGCGGGATTGCATCTCTGCTTCGGCACCCCGATGCTCAAGCGCAAAAAGGTTTAGCTGATCGTGTTTTGCCCCATGTGATCCCCGTGATCGCCGAGCATGCAAACTCGGACCCGGCGCTGCGGCACGCTGGCGTTATGTTGTTTGCGGCGCTCGAGAATCCTGGGCAATTACAGAATCTGTCAACCTATTCCGATGTCGCGGTCAGGCGTTCAGTTGTTGTCGCGCTGCGGCGATTGCGTTCGGGGCATGTTGCCAAGTTATTGTCAGATGAGGATCCACAGGTGGTGGCTGAGGCGGCCCGTGCCATCCATGACACACCCATCGCGGTGGCCATGGGCGCGCTGGCCAAGTTAAACACGTCCGGGATGACAGACAAAGAGGTTTTGCACCGCGTGCTTAACGCGAATTTTCAACTGGGCACTGCCGAAAATGCAACGACCATCGCATCCATTGCATCGCACGTGGCGACTCCGAAAGAAACCAGGATCGAGGCGCTCAAGATGCTCGGCGACTGGTCTCAACCGGGGCCGTACGATCGCGTCTTGAATCAGTATCGCCCGTTAGCGTCTCGGCCACCGAAGGCTGCTGCCGATGCGCTTCAGCCGCACATCAACGATTTGATTCGAGCATCGGCATCGGTGCGTGACACGGCAATTGAGGTCGCGGCCTCGCTGGGGCTAAAGTCGATCGTTCCGCAACTTGCCAAACGAGTCAAGGATAAGGGGTTGGGACCAAGCGTGCGTGCCACAGCGCTGAAAGCGCTGTCTGATTTGGATCCGCCATCAGCGCTGGCCCTTGCCCGTGAAGTTCCATTGACGCCTACGACAGCACTGGTGCCCGCGGCCTTGGAGGTGATCGCCCGCGGCGATCGAGTCGCGTCGGTGGAAACGTTTATCGAAGCCACTCGACTGCGTGATACGACGGCACGGCAACTCGCCTGGGACATCATTCGCGGTATCGAATCGCCTGCGGCCGTGAAGGCCATTGAGCAAGGCGTTTCAGATTACTTGTCCGGTGAATTGCCCAGCGATGTCCGCTTGAACGTCCGTGAAGCCGCCAAGGATCGAGTTTCGGCAGAGCTTAGCGAACAACTGAAAGCCTATGACCAAGAACTTGCGCAATCGGACCCGCTTGGTCCATGGCTCGATTCGGCGCACGGCGGCAACGCGGACTTGGGCAGAAAGCTGTTTTTCGAAAAGACCGAGCTTTCCTGCGTACGGTGTCACAAGGTCGATCGAGCCGGCGGCGAAGTCGGTCCGAATCTGACATTGATTGGCAAAGAAAAAGATGAAAAGTACCTGCTGGAAGCCATTTGCTTGCCGAGTGCCACGATCGCCAAAGGCTATGAAACCGCTGTCATTGCAACGGAAGCCGGCGACGTATTGACCGGTATCGTTCGCAGTGAAAACGATGACGAGATCGAGTTGTTGATGGCCGATGGAACGCAAAAACGCATCGACCAAGTGGATGTCGTCGCAAGGAGAAAGGGCAATTCATCGATGCCAACGGACCTCGCCAAACTGATCACGCCACGAGAACTTCGCGACTTGGTCGCCTATCTAAAGAGCCTCCAGGTGGACCCCCGCGCCAAAAACGCGACTGAATAATCCGACCAATCGGTACGTGCGAAAACACGTCGCTGGTTCACCGCATCGGATCGGCCGGAATGACGTCTGTTTTCGACTGCCCCGTCACCACCGATAGGTTTGTAACGTACGGTTCATTGAGAGCATCGCTTGTACACGAGAGCATCGCTTCTGGTGGCGTCTGACTCTCTGGGCAAGGCAGTCTGGATTTCCGGTCAAGGCGAATTGAGTCCTCGAATCTGACGTGGCGCTTCAACAAAGAGCGGCAATGATGAAGCGGAGAACGCCGTTGCATTGGTCCGGTGATCAACCCTCGTCAGCCAATGCCGGATGACAGCGATGCGGCGCTAATCGTCTCGGATGCCAGCTCGCAGGATAACAAAGACTCTTATCACCTATGAATTGCAACGACTTAGCAACACGACTCTCTTCGCTTCAGCCTCAGTTGTCTCAAAGCGATGTTGCGCGGCTTTGCCTGCTGATTCTGAACCAAACGGACGACCCCAGCGAGTTGGAAGACGACGCGAATCTGGTCCGCATATGGCGAAACGCCAGCTTTCGGCTCGACTCGGCGACCGACCAACACGCTGCTGTCATCGAAGAACTCGATCAAATCTGCAGCGATGGTCCGGTACAGTTCACTCCCGATCAAATCTGGATGCTGTTACGGGCGGTCAAAGTGCAGAGCCAAATCCTTGATTTGTACAACGATACAAAGTCGTTGGTCTAACGGGCGATCTCTGGGGCCGATAGAATGGTGAGATGATCAAAAATCAGATTCTGTTGACGTCATGGGTTCTTTGCGGTCTCGCGATAGGCGGTTGTCGTCCGTCGGCAAGCCCGCCGGTCGATTCAACCAAGACCGGTGTCGTTACCATCGAAGTGGAACTGGGAGACCAACTTCACAAGCTGACGATGGATTCGGTTGCCGAGGGCACTACGCTTGAAACGGTGCTGCGCAGTGTCGATGAGCCGACTTTTGTGATCAAAGGACGTGGCACGACAGCCTTTGTCGAAGCGATCGGTGGTCAATCGACCGAGGGCACCGAGGGCTGGACGTTCAGCGTTGACGGCGAATTTGCCAATCAAGGCATTGGCGCAACCAAGCTAAGCCCGCCGGTCACGGTGTCATGGACTTACGGTGCGATGCAGTAGACGGTGCGATGCAGTAGACGTGGTTTCCGGCGGTGGGCGGTAACGGTTGCATCGTTAGATATTTCGCCCCAGCGATTCACTGGCGCAACAACCGTTCGCGATAAGTGCTTTCGTCTCTCGATGGTCAAGCCTAAGAATCAATGATTCACGCATTGCGGTCGATTGTTTTCAACCGACACAACAATTACAGCGATGTCGGGCCGATCTGGCCGCTGGCTAAATCGATGGCTTCGGCGATCGGGATCACGAATATTTTTCCATCGCCGATCTGGCCTTCGCTGCCGGTCAGTGCGGACCTTTGAATCGTGTTCAAGCATGTCTGCAGTTGCTCATCGTCGATGGCAATTTCGATCGCAATCTTCCGCAGCAGGTCCACTCGATATTCGTTGCCGCGAAACTTTGCCGTCTGTCCGAGCTGTCGGCCATATCCCAACGCATCGCATACCGTGAAATGGGCGAGACCGATTTCTTCAAGCGCATCTCGCACCGTCGACAATTTGGTCGGCTGAATAATGGCGACAACAAGTTGCATGAAAACGATCCGGCGTAGTCGATCAACCCAGCGGGGCAATCTCGTTTGTTTTGATGGACGCAATCATAGCATCGAGAATCCGTTGCGTATCCAGGGCCAAATTTTGAAATTTCGATAGCGGTTCGTTGCTGGCCAGCTTGGCGATCATCGAGCGCTCTTGGTTGCCGTCAAACGTGTGTTGATCGACCTGTCCGCTGCGATCATGGATCCAGCAGCGTGCGTCTTTGTCTGGCCAGGGCCGCGTGAAGTCATCGCAAACCAAAGAAGCGTCGCTGCCAGCGATTTCGAACCATTTGCGTGTCGCGGTATCAAAGCCGCACGACAGGGTTGCGGTGACGCCATCGGCGAACCACATCATCGCCGTCACACGCTGAGCGACATGATCGATGTTGTGTGCATCAGCAAAGACACGTGTGGGAAGACTGCCGGCGGCGTATCGGATCAAGCCCGATGCGTACCAACCCAGATCCAGCAGGCATCCACCGCCCAAAGCCGGGTCGAGCCGGTGATCGCCCGATTGAAACGGCTGATAGAATGAAACAGATGCACTGACGTGTCCGATCTTGCCGAGTCGGTTTTCGGCGAGCCAAGTTTCGATTTGGTCGGTTCGTCGATGATGCAGCCAAGCCGTCGCGTCCAGCCAACGCGAGCCCGTCGAGTCACAGGCGGCCGCGATTTCCGTCGCCTGCTGATGCGTCGTTGCAAGCGGTTTCTCGCACAGCACATGTTTACCTGACACGCCGGCCGCAATCGCCCATTCGGCGTGCATGGATGGGGGCAACGCGATGTAGACGGCATCGACATCATCGCGGCTGAGCAGTGCGGAATAGCCTTCGACCGCTGCGGCGATCCCATACTGGTCGGCGTACCAGCGAGCCCGATCAGCCGTCCGACTCGCGATTGCCGTGACTTGGACTCCCTCGGTCGATTGCATGTCAGCGACCAACCGCCGAGTGATTCGGCCGGTTCCGATCACGCCAAATCTTGTCGTCTTGGTTGTTGGTTGTTGGTTGTTCATCGGAAATGTTTTTTTCGTCATTGGCCGACATAGTTGCTCACCTTATCAATCACGGTCCAGCCGCCCGTGATGAGCATCGCCAACGCCGACAACCACAACATCACATCCCAGGTCCGTCCCGGTCGAAGCCCGTCGATACCGCGTCGATAGCGAAAATACAACGCGGCAGCGGCTAGCATCGGCAACATCACGCCCTGGGCAACTCCGCTTAGCAAAACCAACTGCGCGGGAGCCGGGAACGCGATGAAAATTAGCAAACATAAGATCGGAAACAACCCACTTAAAATCCTGACCCATTTCTGTTGAGTCGCTTCGGAGTGATCGATCAGACCAATGACTCGCATGGCATCAGCAAACGTACGGGCGTGGCTTGCGTTGGCGACAAAAAATGTCGAGTACAAAACAGCAAACGCCCCAAATAGAAAGACGGCCGCGGCCCATTGCGAAAACACCGGTTTGAACATCACCGCAAGGGTCCGCACCATGTCATCTTTTTCGGGGTTTAGACCGACGCGGTGCAGTACGGCGGCACCCAGCAGATAAAACGCGACCGTTGCGAATGTGTAAACGAACATTGCGCCCCAAGCATCGAAACGCATCACTCGCATCCACCCGCTGGCGCGTTGGACCCATTGCTGCGAACCGTCGTTGGGCCCCGCAAATCTCGCGTAGCCGCGTTCCAGGCACCAATACGGGTACACAACCAGCTCGGCGGCACCAACACCGATAATGCCAAAGGTTGCCAACGCCGTGCCGATCGGCTGGGCATCACCACTGGCCTCGGGAAGCTGAGGCCACAGCCCGCCCCAGAATTCGGCGAGGCTGACTCGCCAGTCGGGTTGGCCTTGCAGCAAGAACACATTCACGATCGTCAGCACGGTAAACGACGCGACCAAGACTGTCGAAAGTGATTGAATCAATCCGTATCGGCCGCATACTAAGATCAGACTGGTGACCACTGCCATCAGTGATGCCCAGATGACCGTATCACGGGGCACCGAACCGCCCGTTCCGCTGTTGCGGCTATAGTACTGCGCGGCAAGAGTCTCGGCCTGTTGCCGTTTCTCCACGATCTCCGCTTCGCTGATCATCACGCCGTCCTCAGGCTGCGACCTGTAAAGATATTCGTCGAACTTTAGCAACTGTGCCGCATCGGCCATCTCGTTGTACTGCTTGCCTTGCTGAGTGATGGGGGCACTGATCGAAAGTGCTTGACCGACCCCACCAACAATCCCGCCTAGCTGTGAAATACTTGCCAGCCACATCACCAACCAGTACCAGACCAACCAATTCCCACGACCCTCGATCCGCGGTCCGGGAACTTCATCGAGTGCTTGCAGAGTTGGCTTGCCACTGATAATCGCGTATCGACCGAGTTCGATTTGCGCGAATACTTTCACGACGCAACCCAGTACGATGAGCCACAGTAAACTGAAGCCCGCTTCGGCGCCGGTCTTGGTGGTCGCGATCAATTCGCCGCTGCCGACGATAGAACCGGCGACAATCAGCCCAGGGCCGACGAAGCGAATCATCTGCAGATGATTTCTCGGTGGATCGATCGTCGTTCGATCATCGGCGACCGATGGATCGGTCGTTGCATTCGACGCCTCGTGCGTTTCGCGCGTTTCTTCCAAAATCAGATCTCGGTGGATGGTGAACAGTGCATCGATTGCGCGGTGCGATTGCGGCGCGTGAGGGCCGGCTACCGCCTGCGATCATCGCGTAGGGGGTGATATGTTAACATTGCGTCATCCGCCGATGTGAATGCAGATCCATCGGTCAGGTAGACATTCGCCGTCGATGCACGTGATAATCGAGACGGAGGCGTCATCGCCATCGAAACCCCAAATCCTTTCGCTAATCCAACGCATGGCCGCAACATCATCGCTCGATACGACGATCGCGGTGGTGACACCAGAAAACATTGCGTTCGAATATCAACTGGCCGGGCCGTTCCGCCGGCTGCCCGCCTATCTGATTGACATCGCGATACGCTGGTTCTTTCTGGGCATCCTGTTCTTTGTCGCGGTGATGTTCCTAAATTTCGCGGGCGGTTTCGGGGGACCCTTCTTTGTCGCTGGCGGTTTCATCACGTACTTTCTTGTCAGTTGGTTTTACGGAACCATCTTGGAAACTTATTTCAACGGCCGGACGGTCGGAAAATGGGCCTGCGGCATACGGGTGATTGATATCGAAGGTCGGCCGATCAACGGCAGCCGCGCCTTGATTCGCAACCTGTTACGGATCGCCGATTTTTGGCCGCTCGCGGCGCCGAGTCAGTTTTCCAGCGAGATTCCTCCGATGATGATCATTCCGACCGGGATGGTCGCGTTGGTGACCATCATCATGACGCGGCGGATGCAGCGTTTGGGCGATTTAGCCGCCGGGACCATGGTGATTGTCGACGAGAGGTCCTGGGAACTGCCGGTTGTCAAAGTCGATGATCCGCGCGTCGCCGCGCTTGCCTCGTACTTGCCCGGTGACTACCGCGTCTCGCGCAGTATGGCGCGGACGCTGGCGATCTATGCCGAACGTCGCCATTTTTTGACTCCCGCTCGTCGGCGCGAGATTGCGTCACAGCTGACCGACCCGCTGCTGGATCGTTTCGAATTCCGTCGAGACATTGATTCGGATTTGTTGATGTACGCGCTGTATTACAAGACGTTTCTCGCCGATCCGCGTGCCGAACTTCCTGATCTAGGTCCATTGGCGGGATACAGTCCGCTGCTACGCGATGTGAATCGAATGGCGGATGCGAATCGCCGAGGAAGTGATATCGTTGGCGAAAAAACCGGTGATGCCGAGTTCGCCGACGGCGATATCCCCACCGCGATCGAAGTCGCACCCGACGGAGGTGCAGGATGAACGTTGCCAAGTTGCTGGAAAAACGTCGCGGACAATGGGCCGAACTTGAAAAGCTTTGCGGCGCGATGGAAACGAGCGGTCGCACGGACCGGTCCGGTGACGCGCATCACAAAGGCGCCGCAGGTATCTCACGTTTTGCAACGCTATACCGCGCCGCCTGTGCGGATTTGGCGTTGGCCGACGCATATCAATTACCACCCGGCACCGTCTCGTACTTGCACCGTCTGGTCGCACGAGCGCACAACCAACTGTATCGTGCCAACCGATTGGATCCGTCGACTTGGGGCGACATCTTGTTTCGCGATGCTCCGCGGCAAATCTTCGCCGATCCTTGTGTTCGGATCGCGACGATTGTGTTCTTCGGCTTGTTCGCACTGTCGATGTTCGTCGCGGCGAATGAAGATATGTTTCCGGGCTTTGCCGAACGCATGGTCGGCGAAGCGGCGTTGGAACAGATGGAGGAAATGTATGATCAACCGCTGCAAGGGTCGCTGGATCACTATGTCACGATGGCGGGGTTTTATATCCAGCACAATACCGGCATTGGCTTGAAGTGTTTTGCCTACGGAATCTTTATCGTTCCATGCCTTTACACGCTCGCGTTCAACGCGATATCGCTGGGCACGGTGTTTGGCTACATGTCGCGTGACGGCGTAGAGGGCAGCGACAACTTCTTTGAATTTGTGACCGCGCACGGACCGTTTGAATTGACGGCGATCGCGCTGGCTGCAGGAGCCGGTTTGCGGCTCGGCGTGGGCCTGTTCCATACGCTGGGATTGACCCGAGCCGATTCGCTGCGCGGCAGCGCCCTCAAGGCTGTACCGGTGATGGCTGCTTCAGCGATGTTGTTCGTGCTTGCTGCGTTCACCGAAGGATTTCTATCGCCAAGCCCGCTGCCGTATATCGTGAAGGCGGGGTGGTCTATTTTTTCGGCCGGACTGATCAGTTTCTATTTCGTGATTCTGGGTTTTCCGCGAGACGAGTTTGCGCCCGTCACTCGCCCTTACCAGAGCCCGTTCGCCGACGCGGTCGATGATGCCGACGGCGAAGAAAGCGATACGCCGATCCACAACCGGAGTGCGTCCGGTGCAACTTGATCAAACACATGTCGTCATCCGCTTACGCACGCTGGCCGAGATTGGTGACTTGGCGCTCGTGATGATCCGGCGGTATCCGACCGCAATTTTGACGGGATTCACAATTGGCGCCGTCCCGTGGATTGTCTTCAACGCGTTGCTGTTGGCGTGGATTCCTGTCCGCGAATCGGCGTACTCGTTGCAAGACGAAGAAGCACAGATACAAATTTGGCGGTATATGTACTGGATGGCCGTTCTGGTAATGCTGCAGGCCCCCGCGGCCGGCGTGTTCACAACGTACTTTCTCGGACAAGCGGTTTTCGAACATCGCCCGACTTGGTCCAGTGTGTTTCGCAATGTCTCGCGACAGGCCGCACGTTGGTTATATGTGCTGGGATTCAAACGTATGGCGATTCCGGCGATGGTGTTTCTCGCCTTCCGTATTGGAAGCCAAGCGGATCCGTTCTCGGATTTTTTGATGCCGAGCGGTTTCCTCGTCTTCGCTGCGTTCATGCGTGGTGCACGGCCGTTCTTGCCAGAGATACTGCTGCTGGAAAACTGTCCATTGCGATCCAGATCAGACCAAGTCATTGACGCACGCCGGCGCAGCAGATCACTGCATTCGGTGATGTCTACGGACTTGGCGGGACGATTCATTGCCGTCGCCTTCGTCACGTTTTTTCTCTTCCTAAGCGTGATGTACTCTTTGATCTGGACGCGTGGCATCACGCTGGGTACCTGGGATTGGGACTTGTTCACGATGCTGGTCTTCTATCCGTTGGCCCTGTGGATTGTGGCTTCGTTTTCGATTTTTGTCCGGCTGCTGGGATACCTGGACACTCGCATCCGGTTGGAAGGCTGGGAAGTTGACTTGGCGGTGCGAGCGGAACGGATGCGGCAGTTTGGCGACGAATCAAGCTTGCCGCCCCGCCGTGAACCGGTCGCCGCGACGAGAGGGGCCTTGTAGATGTTGCACATAAATTTCTCGCGACTTGCGGTCGTTCCGATGTTCGTGATCGCTTTGTGCCTATCCGCGTCAGAAACAAACGCACAAACACCTTCGCCGACCGAAAAGCAAACACCTTCGCCGACCGAAAACTCGTTGAGTGATACCGCTTGGTACGATGCGGATCAAAAACAGACGGTGCCAATCCAGGTTCGCGACGAATCACAAGACTCGATCAATCGCGACAGTCGCTGGTTGCCCAAACCTGAAAAGTTAAAGCAGGCGAAACCGGCAACGACTGGCGGCGGCGCGACCGGCTCGACGGGATTGTTCGGCAGCGGTCTGACGCTGGGATATCTGATGGGCTGGACACTTGCGATTATTTTCGTCGCATGTGTCGTCGCGGCATTTGTGTACGCGGTATCCTCCGCATCGTTCGATGCAGGGGCAAACCGAGGCGGAAACAAGAGCGGCAATGGCGAGTCATATCTCGACGAACAAACGCTGGCCAGAATGAAACACTTGCCCGCGGAACTGCGGCGGACCGACGTTAATATGCGCGACGAAGCAGAGCGGCTGATGAACGCCGGTCAATTCGATCAAGCAATCATTTTGCTGTTCGGACATCAGCTATTGTTGCTCGATCAAGCCGGATATTTGCGGCTGAATCGTTCAAAAACGAATGGTCGCTATGTTCGCGAAACGCGAGGCACCGACCCGACGAGCGCGGAACGGTTACGTGAAACGGTTGACCAATTTGAACGTTCGTACTTTGGCCGTCACGAAATTTCAAGAGATGAATTTCTAGCGATCTGGCTGTCCAATCAAGCGTTGGAATCGGATCTCGCTGCGGCGACGGGAGCGGCGGCATGAATGTGATACCAGCGGAACACTGCATCAGGCTGATTGCGTTATGCGTGCTGGCAATCGCTTCGGCCGGATGCAATCGATTCACTGACATCTATGGCCGGTCGGGCGGGACGGTTGGCGAGCAGAGTTTGAACGGGTTTGGCGCGCTGCGCACGTCGTTCGAGAACGCGGGCGTGCGAACCCGTGACGTTTCGCGACTGAGTGATCGAGTTGAATTAACGACCACCATTGTCTGGACTCCGCAAACGGTCGGAGGCATACCTTCGGGCGTGACGGATTGGTTCGAAACATGGCTTGCTCGTGGCGATCGAACCCTGGTGTATATCATTCCCGATAACGGCAGCACCGCGGACTATTGGGCCGAGGCGGGAAGCTTAGCTCCGCCGGATCAGCGACTTGAGTACCGACGACGTGCGGCGCGTGAACGAAATCGACAACTCGCACAGCGGTTGAATCGTCCGGTGATTGCTTCTAACGGCTGGTTTGTATTGGTGCCGCTGGAGCACAAGCCGCATGTGTCGACCCTGTCACGAGACTGGGCGTCGCCGGGCATGGCCGATTTGTCGTTCTCAGCAGAGTACGAGGTTCAGTTCCACGATAAAGATGCGGTCGAGGTGCACAACGCGAATGCGCAAGGCAGCATCAACGCGATCGGTGGACGAGGCGGTCCGGTTACCGCTTGGCCGGGTCAATCGGAAGTGGAACTTTCGTCATCGAGTTACCGGTTCGAATCACTGCTGACGGGCGAGGCATTGTTATATCCCGAATCGACGCCGACGCCGGAAACGGCGAATCCGAACGGGGCGGGCACCGCCAGTTCGGGTCCGGGGAGTGCTAACGCCGGAATGTCGGGCGGAGCAGGTTCGGGCGGAGCAGGTTCGGGCGGAGCGAATACTGGCAGTGTTGCTGGCACCGCAAAACCGCCACCGTCAGCCGGGACGAATACGGCCGCCAAGACAGCCAAGCCGACAGCGCTACCCACGATGTCCAAACGCGATTTAATTCTGACCGCCAAGATCACGAGCAATGACTGGCCGGGTTCCAAGATCATCGTCATCAACAGCGGGTCACTGCTGACGAACTATTCGTTCACGCATGTTCCCAATCGCAATTTGGCGGCCCAATTGATCGCCGAGGCGTCTTCTGACGGCCACGAAGAGCCGCTCGCAGGTTTTGTCACCACCAGTGGTTCCGCGATTCCGATCAGTGAACACCAGCCTGGTGTGCCGAAGGCGACCGGGATGGAGATGTTGACGGTGTGGCCAATAAGCCTGATAACGATCCACGGAATCCTGTTCGGGTTGGTCGTGTGCTTGATGTTGTTTCCAATCTTCGGACGTCCCCGGCGAATCAAGCGAGCAAGCGAAAGTAATTTCGGCGATCACCTGGATGCGGTTGCCACGCTCATGCGACGAACGAGCGGAGAAAAATATGCGAAACATCGAATTAGCGAATACATGAAACGTGTTCGCGGCGAAACACAAGGACCCTGGGTCTTGCCCGATGAACCGGCAGCCAAAATCGCTGCCAAGCGATCGCCCGGGGAGGAAGCGAAAGCTCGCTCTGGTGTTTCCTCGATTACCGGGTCGGCGTCCGATTCGTAACGGGCCCGAGACGTAATTGTCTGCACTGAATCCACTGAATTGAACTTCAACGTGTGCCCGCACGACGGCGCATCAACACCATCGAGAGACGAAGACTTGAGCAGTCCGCCGCCTGACCCCGCATCGTCAGAAACGAATCCGCCGAAGCCTCCGCCGGTCGCGTCCTCTGCGGTCCAGTCGCACGACAACGCTTCGGCTCCGCCGACCGATCACGGCCCGGCGACATCGGCGGGTGTTGCGCCGTCAGGGCCGGTCGGTTCCCCGGTTGTCCAGCACCGTCTGTCCGAAAAGTTCGTTCCGGTGCGACAGTTGTATGAAGCGATTTCAAGGGAAGTCGGCAAGCTGTATGTGGGCCAAGAGGAACTCGTGCTGGGCACTTTGACGGCGCTGTTTGCCGGCGGGCATGTGCTGATCGAATCGGTCCCTGGACTAGGCAAGACTCTGTTCGTGCGAACGCTGGGACAAGTCCTGGGGTGTGAGTTCGGTCGCATTCAGTTCACAGCCGATCTGATGCCGTCGGACATCACCGGCGCACCGGTGTTCGACATGCAGAAAAGTGAATTTCGTTTTCGGCCTGGACCCGTATTTACGCAGTTGCTGTTGGCTGACGAAATCAACCGGTCGCCGGCAAAGACACATGCGGCACTGCTTGAGATCATGCAGGAATACCGTGTCACGGTGGACGGGACCAGTCACCGAGTCCCGAAACCGTTCTTGGTGCTTGCGACGCAGAATCCGCTTGAAAGCGAGGGAACATACAATCTGCCCGAAGCTCAGTTGGACCGGTTTATGTTCAAACTGCGAGTCGACTATCCGGACTCGGAACAGGAAGCCGAGATCCTAAAGCTTCACAGCCAGCAGATGGATCTGAATAAGCGACTGAAAGAAGAAGTCAGCACGGTTGCCAACCCCGAGCTCGTTCAAAAAGTCATCGCAATGTGCGGCAGCGTGAATGTTGAAGATAGCTTGGTTAATTACATCAACCAGATCGTGCGCGCGACGCGGACATGGCCGGCATTCCATATCGGCGCGTCGCCGCGTGCAGGATTGGCGTTGATGCAATCGTCGCGTACGCTGGCCGCATTCAGTGGGCGTGACTTTGCGATTCCCGATGATGTCGTTGAAATTTCGGTGCCGGCGCTTCGCCACCGTGTTCAATTGACCGCGGAAGCGGAAATCGAGGGGCGTGACGTCGACGAGGAATTACAATCGCTGCTGCGAGGAATTGAGGTTCCTCGAAATTAAGCCCTCCCGCTATGAGTTACGATATGTTTCATCGATGTTTGGCTTCGTTTGTCATTTGCGCTTGTGTATTTTCCACTGCGCCGATTCGCGCGCAAGAGAAATCGTTTCAACATGACGTGGTGGTCTATGGCGGGACCTCGGCGGCGGTGATCGCCGCGGTGCAAGCGAAACGCATGGACAAGTCCGTTGTGATCGTCAGCCCCGACCGGCACTTGGGCGGATTGACCAGCGGCGGATTAGGATGGACCGACTCGGGCAATAAAGCGGTTGTCGGTGGGCTGTCCAAAGACTTCTACCATCGCATTTGGAAAAAATACCAGTCGCCGGAACGTTGGCGGCAACAAACGATCGACGATTACGGTCGTCGGTCCATCGACGATCAAAACGAAACGATGTGGGTGTTCGAGCCGCATGTGGCCGAAGAGGTCTTCGAGGATTACGTCCGCGAGTTCGAGATTCCCGTCTATCGCGACGAATGGCTCGACCGCGAATCCGGTGTCGAAAAAGTGGGGGCGTCCATCAAGTCGTTTCGCACACTTAGTGGCAAAGAATTCTCTGGCAAGGTTTTCGTCGATGCAACTTATGAAGGCGATCTGTTGGCATCCGCGGGTGTCTCGTATCACGTTGGCCGCGAAGGACGCGACGTGTACGGCGAAAACTGGAATGGCGTGCAGGTCGGCGTTTTGCATCACAACCATCATTTCGGTCGGTTAGATCCAGTCAGCCCCTATGTGACACCGGGCGATCCTGAAAGCGGTGTCTTGCCCCGGATTAGCACCGATCCACCTGGTAATCGGCATGAGGGTGACGCACGAGTTCAGGCGTATTGCTTTCGGATGTGCCTGACCGACGATCCGGCCAACCGAATTCCGTTCGCCAAGCCCGATAACTATGACCCCAAGCAATACGAATTATTGTTGCGTGTCTATCAAGCAGGCTTTGACGGAACGTTCAATAAATTTGATCCTCTGCCTAACCGCAAGACGGATACGAATAACCACGGTCCGTTCAGTACCGACAACATCGGCATGAACTATGACTACCCCGACGGCAGCTATCAGCAGCGTCGTGAAATCATCGCCGAACACGAGAGTTATCAAAAAGGTTGGTTGTATTTCATCGCCAACGACCCTCGCGTGCCTACAGACGTTCAAACCGAAATGCGGCGTTGGGGTTTGCCCAAGGATGAATTCGTTGACAACGGCCACTGGTCGCATCAGCTTTACATCCGCGAAGCACGTCGAATGGTCGGTGACTTTGTGATGACCGAGCACGAATTGCTGAAGTCCAAGCCGACGCCTGATTCAATCGGAATGGGATCCTACACGATCGATTCACATAACGTGCAACGCTACATCACGCCTGAAGGTTTCGTGCAAAACGAAGGCGACATCGGCGTGAAAACCAATGGTCCCTACGAGATCGCGCTTGGGTCGGTCCTGCCCAAGCAGTCCGAGTGTGAAAATTTGGTTGTCCCGGTCTGCGTGTCCAGTTCACATATCGCATTCGGTTCGATTCGTATGGAGCCAGTCTTTATGGTTCTTGGGCAGAGCGCCGCAACCGTCGCCGCGATGGCGATCGACGACGCAACGGCGGTACAAGAAGTTGCGTACGACCGCGTTCGTCGCCGACTGGACGAGGACGGGCAAGTGCTGCACTACGACGGTCCCGTTAAATTGTCGTCACCCAAATCGGTGCTTGTCGAAACGCTTCAAGGGGTCGTTCTAGACGATGAAGATATCGACTTGGCTGGCAGCTGGCAGGGCAGCACGTCAAGCCAGCGATTCGTCGGCTGGGGTTACCGTCACGATCGGAACCAAGCCAAGGGCCAGCTGAAAGCAACCTTTCTCGCCGAACTGCCGGCTTCGGGAAACTATGAGGTTCGCTTGGCTTATCAGTCAAACAAGAACCGCGCCACCAACGCAAAAGTAACCGTCAAGCATTCCGGTGGCGTCAAGAAAATCACCGTCAATCAGCGAACCACGCCGCCGATCGACGGTCTATTCCTTTCATTGGGAACGTTCGCGTTCGACAAGTCTTCGCCCGGAATTGTCACCATCAGCAATGAAGATACCGACGGGTATGTCGTCGTCGATGCCGTTCAGTTTTTGGCCACACCGTAGCAATCGAGAGAGCTGTCGGATCAGCGTCCGCTAGTGTCACACATGGATCGGACCGAATTGATGAAGTGGGAACTTTCAGAGTTCGGAAGCGAACTGTGTCGTGGCAGCGGCATCGGCGAGTTGATGGATGATCTCGGTCACGCGTTGGCTCACGGTGGCGACGACATTCGTATGCTCGGTGGTGGGCAGCCTGCGCATATCCCGGCGATGGATGCGCTGTGGCGACAGCGAATCGCCGATTTAGTGACCGAGCCAGGGACGCTCGAGCGTGTCCTGGGGAATTACGAGCCGCCCGCCGGGAATCTAGCTTTTCGCACGGCAATTGCAGACCTGTTCCGTCGTCAATTCGGGTGGAACGTCGGGGCCGAAAATATCGCGATCACTGCGGGCGGTCAAACCGCGTTCTTTTTTCTTTTTAATGCTTTGGCGGGTGAATTCAGTGATGGCCGGCGCAAGCAGGTCTTGATCCCATTGGTCCCCGAATACATTGGGTATGCCAACCAATCGGTCGGCGGCGATATGTTCCAGGCGATAAAGCCGCGTATCGAACGGTTGGGTGATCACGAATTCAAATACCGAGTCGACTTTGATCGGTTGGATGTCGGTGATGAGATTGCCGCAATCTGCGTTTCACGTCCGACGAATCCGTCGGGCAATGTACTGACCGACGACGAAATTGATCGGCTCAGTCAACTTGCGTCGTCGCATCGGATCCCATTGATCATCGACAACGCATATGGCGCACCGTTCCCCAATGCGATCTTTACCTCAGCGACACCGCGGTGGAACGAGGACATCATCCTCACGCTTAGCTTGTCCAAGCTCGGCTTGCCGGGCACACGCACGGGGATCGTGGTCGCTTGTCCTGAATTGATCGACGCCATCTCATCGATGACGTCGATCGTGGGACTGGCCAACACCAACATCGGCCAAGCGTTAGTGTCACCGATGATCAGCAGTGGTGAAATCTTGCGTGTCAGCGATCAGATTGTGCGGCCGTATTACAAGGACAAATCCGAGCAGGCCGTGCGTTGGGTACATGAACTGTTCGATCAGGAATTTCCCTACCGAGTCCATCGCAGCGAAGGTGCATTTTTTCTGTGGTTGTGGTTCGAAGGGTTGCCCATCACGTCGATGGAACTCTACCAGCGATTGAAAAAGCGTGGCGTCCTGGTCGTGCCCGGCAATTATTTCTTTTACGGGATTAACGACGATTCTTGGAAACACCGTGACGAGTGTTTGCGGGTCACATTCACGATGCCCGACGAAGTTGTCAGGGACGGACTCAAAACGATTGCAGACGAAGTCGCGGCGGCTTATCGTGTCGGGTAGCTCACTTGCTTTCCTCCCTCACGAAAGTTCTACCGCGCCATGCGATCTTTACTCGTTGTCTGCTTGACCGCCATTTCGATGGCGTCGCTGGGGCTTGCTGCCGACCGGCCTAATGTCTTGTTCATCATCGTCGACGATCAATCGCCGTTCGATTTACAGGTGTACAACTCCGAGTCGAAACTGCACACGCCGACGATCGACCGGCTCGCCGCAGAAGGCATGGTCTTGGACGCGGCCTACCACATGGGGTCATTCAGCGGTGCTGTCTGTACGCCCTCGCGTCACATGGTCATGTGCGGTCGAACTGTCTGGCACTTACCCAATGCGCTGGGCGGCAGGCATTGTCCAAGTGATATCGAAGACAACGTGATGGCCGAAATCTTCAATCGCGCTGGCTACGATACGATGCGGACGTGTAAAAAAGGGAACAGCTATTCCGCGGCGAACGCTAAGTTTCAAGTCGTTCACGAAGCGACCAAGCGTGGCGGTACGCCAGAGACCGGCAGCGCGTGGCACGGTGATCGAGTCATGGAATACCTCGAGCAACGCGAATCGAAAAAAGATGAAGACCCGTTCTTGATCTATTTCGGATTTTCACATCCGCATGATACGCGTGACGGAACTCCGGAATTGTTGGCGAAATACGGCGCCGTCAATCACACCGACCAAGATTCGCTGCCGCCATCCGATCCCGATCAACCTGCGTTGCCGGTGAATTATTTGCCAGAACATCCGTTTCACCATGGACATCCGGGACTCCGTGATGAAGAAAAGGTTAGCGGCGTTTGGCTGCGTCGTGATGAGCAAACGATCCGAAACGAACTCGGTCGAGAATTCGCTTGCAACGAATACATCGACCAACAGATCGCTCGTGTGTTGGAAAAACTTGATGCGATGGGCGAACTGGACAACACGTATATCGTCTACACCGCTGATCACGGCATGGCGATCGGTCGCCACGGACTGCAGGGCAAACAAAACTTGTACGAACACACGTGGCGAGTTCCCTACATCGTCAAAGGTCCAGGGATCACGCCGGGGACGCGGGCACCGGGCAACTGTTATCTGCTGGACTCGCTGCCAACAATCTGTGACCTGGCCGGAATCGACGCGCCAGATTCAATCGAAGGTGTCAGCATCAAGCCTGTGCTGGAAGGCAAGGCACAAACCGTTCGTGACGTTCTGTTCGGCGTGTACTGTGGCGGAACCAAACCTGGCATGCGAAGTGTCCGAAAGGGCGATTGGAAACTCATCAAGTACGATGTCTTGGACGGGCAGGTGCGTGAGACCCAGTTGTTTAATCTTGCCCAGAATCCCCACGAATTCATCGCCGAGCATGGCAAGGGTGACGCACGTTTAACGGACTTGGCCGAGAACGGTGAGCATGCAAAGAAGCTTGCCGAGATGGAAGCGTTGCTGCTTGCCGAGATGCGTCGACTTGATGATCCCTATCGGCTTTGGAATCAACCGACCGATGGCTTGACGCCTCCTCCCGAACCTCAAAAGAGACAACGCAAGACGCGAAAGCAGAAGGCTGCGAAATAGTTTCTTCCTACCTGTCCTGTTCAGCCCCCGCCTATTGAAGCCGAGACCCACTCATGAGACCGTACCTGCTTTCATCGCTGATGTGTCTGCTTGCTGTCGCGCCCGTCAGTGCCGAAACGATTCCGCCGACTTTGTCGGACGTTGCTTACGGCAGCCACCCAAAGCAATTTATGCATTTCTGGAAGGCTGATAGCAAAGAGCCCACGCCACTGTTGTTCTTCATCCACGGCGGCGGCTGGAATGCCGGTTCACCGATGCATAAAGACTTGTTGGCGATGGTGCCCAAGTTGCGGGAAAAAGGGATCTCAGCCGTCTCGATCGAATACCGATTCATTCGAGAAGCGGTGGAACAAGGAATCGAGCCACCGGTCAAAGCGCCGCTGCATGACGCGGCAAGAGCGTTGCAATTCGTGCGAAGCAAAGCGGTGGAATGGAACATCGATCCAGAGCGGATTGCCGCGTGCGGCGGGTCGGCCGGCGCATGCAGTAGTTTGTGGTTGGCATTTCACGACGATCTGGCGGATCCGGACAGCAACGATCCAGTTGCCAGAGAGTCATCACGATTGTTATGCGCCGCGGTCAAAGGCGCGCAGACGACGCTGGACCCGGCGCAAATGAAAGAGTGGACACCCAACAGCAAATACGGCGGGCATGCATTCGGAATCTTCAAGGCCGATGGCAAAAAAGTCGTCCAGAACTTTGACGAATTTTTGGCCAAACGCAGCGAGATATTGCCGTGGATCAATGAGTTTTCACCCTACGCCCAGGTCTCGTCGGACGATCCGCCCGTGTACCTGTTTTACTCCGCAAAGCCGGCACTCGGGCAACCACAAAAAGACCCAACACACACGTCTAACTTTGGCGTCAAATTGAAGGAGCACATGGAATCGGTAGGCGTCTCGTGCGAGTTAGCCTATCCGGGCGCGCCAGACGTCACTCATCGAGACATCGAGAGCTATCTGATTGAACGCTTGACGCAGAAGTAGCTTCGCCCAGCTGGCGGGCGACCTCGAACCAGGCGAGCACTTCAGCACGGACTAGCGCTTTCGCTCTGGGTGGCTCGTCCGCTCAACTCGCTTGCGATTGCGAATCGTCCTGGATCATGCGGAACTCGATGGGAGTGTTCGATTGCAGGTGGATGTCTTGTTGCGGAAACGCAATGACGATGCCATTTTCTCGAAAGAGCCGATCGATGCTGAGGCGGATGTCGGTCTCGATCAACTTGATTTGTGTCAACGTTCGAGAGTTGATCCAAAAATGCAGTTGAAATGTCAATGAGCTGTCGCCAAAGTCGTTAAACCAAACCATCGGCTTTGGGCGATCGTTGACACTTTTGTGCATGGTTGCCGCTTGATCCAATAGAGCGATCACCTTTTCCAGTGGTGAACCGTAGGCAACACCGACTTTGATGGACGAACGGAGCTTGTCGTCCTTTCGCGTGAGGTTGACAACGTTGTTTTCCAGAAACTTACTGTTGGGAACGATGATGTCCAAGTTCTCGCCGGTGCGTATTTGAGTGCTTCGGGCACCGATTGTTTTGACGTTTCCGTAAGTTCCGTCGAGCAAAATCAGGTCGCCGACCTTGATCGGCCGCTCGGCCAACAGGATCAGTCCACTGATGAAATTATTCAAAATGTTCTGGCTGCCGAATCCAACGCCGATCGCAATCGCACCGCCAAGAAACGTGAATACGGTCAACGGTACGTTCGCGTATCGCAACGCGGCGAGGGCGAACGTGATCAAGAGTGCATAGAAAGACAGCGATTCGATCGCGCCAGCACCCGCTTCATCGACCCCCAGTTTCGGCAATCGGTTGGCCAACAGACTGCTGAGCCAGCGCGCAGCAAAGTAGCCAAAGAAGAGCAGCAACAGGCTGCTCATGATTTTCCCGACCGTTAACGATGTATCATCGATACTGGTCAGCTCGTAGTTCCACAACTCCTTGAGCGTGTTCCACGTGTCCGACGAAATGTCGGCTATGGACCGCGACTGATCGCCTTGGATTTGTTGTCGCAATTGTTCCAGCGTCCGTGCGGTACTGTCGATCAGGAAGAGGCTATCGCCTATCACCGTGGTTTGTCGCGTCAATGCATCCTTTTTGATGTTGAGCCATCTGCGCTGGCCCGGAGCCGCTTCGTCGGTCGACTCGAGTCTCGCGTCGACCGCTGCGATATTCGCTCGCAGTTCTTCCAGTTTCAGCTCGCGAGACCGTCGCTCTCGCTGAAGTTGCAATTGGTCCTTTTCATTTTTTTCGAGCCATTCTTGACGCTGGGGGCGAGTGGCTTGACCGATCGCATCGCGGTATCGCCTTTCCCAGGCGTTTCGAACCAGGGGTAGCCGCAATAAATGCTGGTTGGTAACCAACAACTCGTACTGGATAGACTGTTGAGCCGTCTTCAATGCGTCCACTCGATCAACATCTTCGCCGCTCGGCGTCGCGGTCGCGTCGACTTCCTGGCGGGCGGATAGCCAGCGTTGCTCGGCAAGTCGCAATTCCGATTGAAGGATCGATGCTTCGCGGGTCAGCGAACTTTCGCGGGCGTCAATTTCGGCGAGTTTTTCAACAAGCGTTGACTTGGTGAACTGGGCGATGGGGGTGACGATGGCGATCTTCTTTTCGACGATCGCCAGTTGCAGCTGAATGATTTGCTGATTGGTTTGTTCGATCGACAATTCCTGTCGTCGAACCGCCAAGAGTTCTTCGGCAAGCCGCGCGTTCAGTTCCGCTTTTTCAATTGTCTCGCTAGGCGAGTCGTCGGTGCCCTTTTCCTTCAGTTGCCGCAGCGTGCGAGCAGAAGTGTCAAAGTTTTCGCGAGCTGCCTCGGACGCCTGTTTTGATGCTTGAACCGACGCCTCGTTTGTTTCTCGTTTGGATTGCACCACGTCAAATTCGGCGCGCAGATCATCCAAGAATGAAATGGAATAGGGCGGTGGTGGATCAAACGTGGTTGTCGACAGCGAATCGAGGGCTGACTTGAGCTCTGCCGCATCCTGTGCGAGATCGTTTAGCGTCGCCGCTGCACTTCGCTGTTGCGCGACGACGACCTCGATTTGTTTTAGCAGTTCGACATGGGTATCGTCCGTTTTGTCGCCTGCAACAGGCGGTTTCTCTTGCAATAACGCAACGCGCAATCGTTCAGAGACGTCGTTTTGCTTTTGCTCGAGGCTTTCGTTTTCGGCGGACGAATCGCGTTGCTGTGCTACTGCGGGCAACGCGACCAGAAAGCTAAGCAGAGCGGCTAGGATCAGTTTCGATGACAAGAGTATTTATTCCCCGTTCGAACGGTCGGATCGCAAAACTGACGGCTGACCAACTCGGTGAGTTACTGAATGTTTGTTCCCGCGTCAATACTGACGCCGGCGACCGTGTCTGATATCGAAGCTGATGATTAATGGCTTTCGGTTTCGTTGACGCCCGGCGCGCGTTAGCGTTTCGGGTTGCCGATCCATCCTTTGCGTACAAAAAACAGAACCATTGCGATTGCGACCGCGAACATGGTGATCCAGACCAGGGGATAAGCCCAGCGCATATGCAGTTCGGGCATGTGGTCAAAATTCATTCCATAGATGCCAGCAAGGAAAGTGAGAGGAATGAAGATGCTAGCCATGATGGTCAGTACCTTCATGACTTCGTTGCTGCGATTTGCGATCGATGACAAATAGGTGCTGATCATTCCCGTCGCCATTTCTCGGTACATCTCGACGACTTCGGAAGACTGCACACAGTGATCGTATGTGTCGCGAAGATAAACGCGGACGTGGGGGCGAATCAGTGGCGTCTCGTCGCGTACCAGCCGATTGGCTGCCTCGCGCTGCGGCCAAATTGCTCGGCGTAAATTGGTTAGCTTGTTGCGCACCGAATTCAGCTTTCGCAGCAGTTCGGGCGTGGGGTTCTCGACAACCTCTTCTTCGATGGCTTCCAATTCGTTGCCGATCTCTTCCAAGGCCGGGTAGTAGCCGTCGACGATCGTGTCGAATAGCGCGTAGGCCAGGTAGTCGGCTTTTTCGCGACGCATCGGCCCTTTTCCGCTGCGGATGCGTTTCCGGACGGGCTCAAGTACGTCCCCATACTTTTCTTGAAAGGTCAGCACATAGGTTTCGCCTAAAACGATGCTGACCTGTTCAGCATCGATGTGAAAGTTCTCGCCGACTTGCACCATGCGGACGATGATCAACATTTGTTTGTCATACATTTCCGACTTTGGCCGCTGCGGAATGTTGACGACATCTTCAATCGCGAGTGGATGAAGCGAGAATATTTCAGCGATGCGCCGAATCATGGTCTCATCGCCGTAGCCTTGCACATCCACCCACGTGATCGTTTCGGGTTGATGAGCTTGATGCAGTTGTTCGACGTCGGTCACATCGGCTTCGTCCACCGAGTCCGGCGCGTAATGGATCACATGAATCTTCGGTGGCGGTGAGTCTTCCGTGATCGCCAGGGTGCCTGGACTGGCACCAGCGTGAGGGTGTTTCTTGCGGAAGATGCTGGATGCCATCATGAACATTTCAGTTGTCTGCTGTGGGTGGTGTCGATCGGTCTTAGACGATCGCCGGGATGGTCGCCTGGAAGATAGGAATTCCGCTAACCGACCCGTGGATCATCGCCGTCAAGCCTGGGCAAGCGAAAGAGCGAATTTTGTCGCCTGGTACCGTCGAGGTTGAGTTTCACGATTAAATCTGGGACGCTTCTGTTCCTTGATCACGCCGTTTTCGTTCTCACCACGCCCGCATCAATGCGACATCAATGACAGAAACCGAATCCGAAACCGCTGTTGGCTCAGAGGTCAGTACCGACGACTCCGAGCGACCTTGGGACACCCTTGTAGAACTTGCAAGAGAAGGTGATTCCGCCGAATTGCTTGATTTTTTGCGTCGGCTTTCGACCGGAGATCAAATCCTCGCGCTCAGCCGACTCGATCTCGACGATCGGGCAAGCGTCTTGGCTGTGCTTCCGGCAGAAGATTCCGCCGACTTGCTGGGGATGTTGCCGGAAGTTCAAGCGGTGCGGTCAATCGCCAACATGGAAGCCGGCGCTGCCGCTGAAATTGTGCGCGAAATGTCCAGCGACGTTCAGGCAGACATGCTGGGCGAAATGCGGCCGGAAGAAGCGACGGCGATTCTGAGCGAAATGCCAAGCAGCGAGGCGGAGGCCGTTCGCGAGCTGGTAGCCTATGACGACGATGTGGCCGGCGGACTGATGGCCAGTGAAATGCTGGTTTTCACCGACGAAATGACGGTTGGCGAAGTCACCCAGCACTTGATCGAAAACAGCGAACAATACGACGACTATGACGTCCAGTATGGGTACGTTTGCGACGCTCAGGGACGACTCTTTGGCGTCTTGCCGATGCGGAATTTGTTGTTTGCCAAACGGTCAGCCATCTTGCGCGACGTGATGATCAGCAATCCGATCTCCGTTCCCGATCGGTTGCCATTGGATGAGCTTCGCGACTTTTTTGACTCGCATAATTTCTTGGGAGTGCCGGTCGTTGATGACGACGGAAAGCTGCGCGGCGTGGTCCATCGCGATTCAGTCGCCGAGGAAGAAACACGAGCCGTCGCCAGTGACTACTTAAAAAGTCAAGGGATCGTCGGCGGTGAAGAGGTTCGCAGCATGCCGCTTTGGCATCGCGCCAGCCGAAGATTGAGCTGGCTGAGTGTCAATATTGTCCTCAACATTGTCGCCGCCAGTGTGATCGCCTTTTACCAAGATACCTTGGCGTCGGTGATTGCCTTGGCCGTCTTTTTACCGATCATCAGCGACATGAGCGGATGCAGTGGTAATCAAGCCGTTGCCGTCAGTATGCGAGAACTGTCCCTCGGGCTGGTGCGGCCGACCGAGATTATGCGTGTTTGGATGAAGGAACTTTCCGCCGGACTTCTCAATGGCGGAATTCTCGGCTTGCTGGTCGCGTTCGTCGCCTATCTTTGGAAGGGCAATCCGTATTTGGGCGTCGTGGTGGGCGTCTCGCTGTTTGCAAACACCGTGATCGCAGTTTCGATCGGCGGCACCGTTCCTTTGATCCTAAAGCGTTTCGGTTTTGATCCGGCCGTCGCGAGCGGTCCACTGTTGACCACCGTCACCGATATGTGCGGGTTCTTCCTGGTGCTAGGTTTGGCAACAATGATGTTGCCCTTGTTGGTAGGTTAGATATTCATCGCCGATGAATTGCGGCACTGTCTTGTCATTGGCTTGATGTCGCGATCGAGTGAGCCGTGAGTCGTGGTGGTGGACGACGCGAGCCGCCCGGCCGCTTACGCGTCGCGGCTCACGAGTGTGGTGACGATGCCCGGCCGCTCACGCGTCGCGGCTCACACGCCGCGGGACGGTGCTACATGCTGGGGCGAGGCTTTGTTGTCGCCGGGCGTGTCGATCCTAGTCTTTCCGGCGGGACCGCCTTGGCAGCCGACGAAAATCGATCAAGGGTGACGGGGGCGGTTGGTCGGCCGAGATTTTTGCAGCCGGATCTGCACCGACAGGACGTGATAACCAACGTCCCAGCGAGCTTGACATCAACCCAGGCAACAAGAACACATCACCCACGAGCGCCGCGGTCAGCAACCCGAACATCAACAGTGCAAACCGGCTGGTCGGGACAAAGTCACTGAACCAGTACGCCATCAGCGACAAACCGCAGACCAATGTTGTTTGGAACATCGCCCAGCCGCATTGCCCCAACGCGCCAAAGGCGGCGCGGATTTGCCCGAATCCCCGAGCTCGGCGTGATCCGAACCGACTTAGCAAGTGAACCGTGTCATCGACGGCAATGCCCAGTGCAACACTGGCCGTCATGACCGATCCGATATCAAGCGGCGCACGAATCAATCCCATCAGCCCGAACAAGGCTACGGTGGGAAACAGGTTGGGTACCATCGCGATCAAACCGCCCAGCACGCTGCGTAGCAAGAACATCATCACGACCGCGACCACGGCAAACGCCGAGAGGAAACTGCGGAACAAGTCATGCAGCAGGACTTGCTGCGCCGTTTGAACGATCGCGACGTGACCGGTGAACGAAACGCCTGCGCCGGTTGGGCTGTCCTGCAATTCATCGACGACGGCTTGACGGATCGTCTCGATTTGTTCGCGATAGTCGGTGTCTTGTCGCTGGGGAACGCGGACGCTGATCCGCCAGACTTCTGCTTGATCGTCCCGATGGATGAACGCGAGTTTTCCGAGTGAGGATTCGGGATCGCGGATCAGTTTGCGAATCACTCCACGCGTTGCCGTCGCGGACAAGCTGCGGCCCCTGGGAATTGACGGCACGAAACTCATCGCCGATAGAACGCCATCGACGTTTTCGAGTTGATACGCCGCGATGTGAGCACGTTTGACCGCGTCCAAACGCTCTAGCGGGTCGTCTTCCTCGGCCAGTGGCTCAAAAGTGATTGTCAAATCACCGGTCACCGTCGGACCGAGGTTCGATTCAAACCACTGGTATTGCTGTCGAATGTCGCTGTCGGGCAGAAACATCCGAGGAATGTTGACGGAGGTTTCCAGTTTTGTCAGCCCCGTCGCCAGTAGCCCCGCGACCAGCAGAAACCCGACAATCAGCGGCCAAGGTCTGGCAAGTCTGGCTCGGATGCGTTGTCGAAACCAACTGCGGATCGGCCCCCGTGGCCTGAGTTGGTCGTGCGCCGCGCGAATCGATCGCGGACGGGTCAAAACCATCGCGCCCGGCAAGATCAGCAACAACAACAGCAGCGTCGAAATCACGCCCAGTGATGCGACGCCGCCAAAGACACGAATGGGTTCCAGTCGCACCAGCATCAACGAACCGAGGCCGACCAC
Organism: uncultured Pirellulaceae bacterium; assembly: GCA_963975425.1. Classification (GTDB taxonomy): domain Bacteria; phylum Planctomycetota; class Planctomycetia; order Pirellulales; family Pirellulaceae; genus CAXBGS01. Next base: position 126,005 of record CAXBGS010000010.1, on the reverse strand, counting down.
GGTTGTGCCGGTCGCAAGCAGACACGGTGCGACACCGGCTCGCATTGCCCGTCGTGCTGCGCCGCTGCGGGTTAGGTCGGGGAATTCGTGTGAGGCATCGATGTAGTAATTGCTGAGATGGATCCCCGAAGAAACCGTCAACACAAAGACCAGCGGCGGCAGGACAATCAGGACGGCATTCATCGGCGTGCCGGTGTAGTAAACGGCCGCCAACACCAATCCTTCGCCGATGACTGCGACCGCGACGATCGAAGCGGTCAGTGGAATCGAGCGAAGGCACAGGAAGCACAGGATTGCGGCCATGATTGCCGAAGGTGGCGAGAATGCCTGGATCGATCGAACGCTTGCGTCGTCCACCGTCGCACCTTCGAACGGGCCGCCAGCCATCGCGATTTGCTCTGCCGGCAGGTTGTCAATCTCGCCAACAATTTCGCGGAGCAGGGGCAGCAGTTCGCGGCGATGGTGAAGCCCCTGTTCGGTGATTGAAATCACCAGGCATGATTGCGTACCGTCGGGTCCGACGACGCTGCCTCGCAATCGGGCGACCGCGGCGCGGCGCGACAGACTGGCCGGCGACGCCATCATGCTTCGCAACATGTCGGTTCCACTGCGAACCCAGCGGAACGGTTGTTCTGTGTCGCCGATTGTTCGGATTTGCTGGACCGCGTCGTCGGCCCAGTTCGGCAATTCAACGTCTAGCGATTGATCCGGCTGCTCGCACAAGGGCTGTAACAAGGCGGTCGCCTGATCGAGCGATTTCGATTCGAGGTCCGAGTCCGGCCAAGCAATCATGACGACATCGGCCACCGAAAATCGTCGCACGAAATCGTTGAACTCGGCCTTTTCTGGCAGTGAGTCGGGCACCCACTGCGGGGGCAGATTCAATAGCCCTGAGATTGCGGCATGCGAGTGAATGACCGCAGGAATCGAAAGCAACGCAAGCAGCGCGATCCCTACCTTGAAGCGTCGAAGATAACGCTGTCGCAGCGAGTCATCTTCGGACATCAAGGATTCCCTGTACGAGTGGCGGCGCGAATGTTATAGACGACATCACAGCTCGGCGGCAGGGTCAACCACGCCAGGACACCGATCCAAACCGGACGTTACCTGGCTGAGGGCCGAACGTAACGGATAGGCGAACACTACTGGCATCCGATTGCGATTCTGCAAAGCTTTATCTCTGACAGGCTTAAGGCTTCCCGCCCAGGTAAACTACTGCGGTGGATCCACTCCAAACCTCTATATTCTTCATTGCGAGACAATTGATTGACCATGAAATCCAGCTATGACTGCGTTGTGGTGGGCGGCGGACCAGGAGGCGGTGCGACTGCGTCCGTTCTAGCAGAATCGGGAATCAATACGCTGTTGATCGAACGAGAACCGGTGCCGCGTTTTCACGTGGGCGAGTCATTGATGCCCGAAACGTTTTGGGCGCTCGAGCGACTTGGGTTGAACGAGCGAATCCGAAATGCGGGATTTCAGATCAAAAAGAGTGTTCAATTCGTCACGCATCGTGGCACCGAATCGTCGCCGTTCTTTTTCCGCCAGCATGACGATCGCGATAACAGTGACACGTGGCAAGTCGAACGCAGCGAGTTCGACAAGATGCTATTCGACCGAGCGGCAGAATTGGGGGCCGATTGTTTCGATTGCACCCGCTTGACCGACGTCAAGTTTGACGAGGCTGGGGCCGTTCAAGGCGTCTGTGTGCGCGACGCCGAGGGTCAGACCAAGGAAATCGCGTGCCGCGTTTTGGTCGATGCAACAGGGCAACAGGCTTTCATCGCCAATAAACTTGGTCTTAAAGTCGTTGACCCCAATCTGAAAAAAGCGGCGATTTGGGGTTACTGGAAAAACGCGATGCGTGGCGAGGCCGACAATGAGGGGGCCACGATTATCCTGAACACCGAAACAAAGGATGCCTGGTTTTGGTTCATTCCGATGTCTCGCGGGATCACCAGTATCGGCTGCGTCGCCAACAATGATTACTTGCTTAAGAATCGGGGAACACCGGAAGAGACCTACCGTGAAGAGCTTGGGCGATGCCCGGGCCTGAAACCAAGGTTAAAAGACGCGGAACTGCTGGGAGAGATGAAAACCGCAAAAGAGTTTTCATACACGACCAGGCAACATGCAGGCGACGGTTGGGTGTTGGTCGGCGACGCATACGGGTTTATCGATCCGGTGTATTCTTCGGGCGTCTATTTCGCGCTGGAAATGGGAGTTCGTGCCGCCGACGCGATCGTCGAAGGTTTCAAGACGAATCGTCTGACCGGCGAGCAGCTGGGCAAGTGGAGCGACTCGTTTGATCACGGAGCGCAGTGGATGAGGAATCTTGTCGCCGCGTTCTATGAAAAAGAATTCAGTATCGGCCGATTTATGAAAGAGCATCCCGAGCACCGAGGCAACGTGACCGACCTGTTGATCGGACGCATCTTTCACGACGGAGCCGGCAATGTCTTTCCCGATATGATGGCGTCCATCGATCGAGCAAAAATGGCCGCCGAGTCATAACCGCCGCCGATGAGCATGCGACGCAAGGCTAGAGTCGATCGACGTCGCTAGCTCGCCTGTGATTGCGACGAGTAGCGCAATCGAAACGTCGGCGTCAAGAGACGCCGACGTTCAGGAAATGACTCGTTGATGGGACGTGACTAGAGTCCCAGATCGCCGAACAGCGGCGTGCTGAGATAACGCTCGCCCAGGCTGCACATGATTGTCACGATGCGTTTGCCTTTCATCTCGGGGCGGGCCGCAACTTGTGCCGCGGCCCATAGGTTCGCGCCGCTGCTGATGCCGGCGACGATGCCCTCTTCCTTTGCAAGTCGTCGTCCCCACGCGAATGCATCTTCATCGTCGACTTGGACCACGTCATCGATCACCGACGTGTCCAGATTCTTGGGGATGAACCCTGCGCCAATCCCTTGAATTCGGTGTTTGCCGGGGTCACCGCCGCTGATCACCGGCGAATGTTTCGGCTCGACCGCAATAGCCTTGAAATCGGGATTCATTTTTTTCAGAAAGCGAGTCGCACCGGTGATCGTTCCACCTGTCCCGACGCCAGCGACGATCGCGTCGATTTTGTGATCGCTGTCTTCCCAGATTTCGGGACCGGTCGTCGCTTCGTGAATCGCGGGGTTCGCCGGATTTTCGAACTGCTGTGGTACGAACGAATTATCGGTCTCGTCGGCCAATTCTTGGGCCTGATTGATGGCGCCTTTCATGCCTTCGCCGGCCGGCGTCAGCACCAAGTTGGCGCCCATCGCACGCAGCAGCGCGCGTCGCTCGACTGACATCGATTCGGGCATCGTCAAAGTTAGCTTATAGCCCTTTGCCGCGCACACGAACGCCAGCGCAATACCCGTGTTACCGCTGGTCGGTTCGATCACGTGTGTATCCGCGTTGATGCGACCGTCGCGTTCGCCGGCTTCGATCATTGCGACGCCGATTCGATCCTTGACACTATTGAGTGGCTGAAAAAATTCGCACTTGGCAAAGATCGTTGCGCCGCCCTCGGGTCCAAGGCGATTGACTTGGATCATCGGTGTTTCGCCGATGGCCTTGGATATATCCGAAAACGTTTTTCCACGTGGCATATCTAACTCCCTAAAGATAATGGACGGCTGAGCATCTTGTACGCGAATCGATCGGCACCGAATGGTGTGGGCCAACCGCAGGGCAAACTAGGCGACGTCCCATGTGTCACCGGCATTGAACAAAGCTTCCAAGTCGCCTTCGCCCTTGGCAGCACGCGCTTGTTCGACTTGTTCGTTAATTTGGTCGTTGTAGGTTGCGACGCCGTCGACGGCTCGTAGCACACCGATCGGCTCGGGCATCTCTGGATATTTCATACGAGCCAACATCATGTGGATCGAAGGATTGAGATCTTTTTCATCATGGATCAACAAGTCATCAACGGCGACATCGGCCGTGTTGACGACTTGCAGATGATTTCTCACCAGCTGAATCCCCTTGTCTTTGTTGGTTCCAAAGATGAGTGGTTTGCCATGTTCCAGCTCAATCACGTTTTCCGCACGTTGCTTTTTCTCTTGGGCATAAGCCATCGCACCGTCATTGAACACATTACAGTTTTGATAGACTTCGACCAAAGATGTACCTTTGTGCTCTGCGGCACGCTTGAGCGTGGCCCCCAGATGCTTCACATGCGCATCGATGCTTCGGGCGACAAAGGTTGCTTCCGCGGCAAGGGCGACCGATAGCGGGTTCAGCGGATGGTCGATCGAGCCCATTGGCGTGCTCTTGGTGATCTGGCCTTCGGTGCTGGTCGGGCTGTATTGGCCCTTGGTCAAACCGTAAATGCGGTTGTTGAACAAGACGATGTTCACATCGATATTGCGGCGCAGCGCGTGAATGAAATGGTTGCCGCCGATGGACAGCGAGTCACCGTCGCCGGTGATCACCCACACCGTCAGGTCGGGACGCGTCGATTTCAATCCGGTCGCAAATGTAGGTGCACGCCCGTGAATGCTGTGCATACCGTACGTATTCATATAGTACGGAAAGCGACTGCTGCACCCGATGCCGCTGACGAACACCAGTTTTTCACGAGGTATCCCCAGTTCGGGCAACACCTTTTTCATTTGTGCCAGGATCGAATAGTCGCCGCAGCCGGGGCACCAGCGGACGTCTTGATCGGAAGCGAAATCAGCGGCTTTTAATACAGGAAGGGACATGAGAGAGGTAATAGGTATCGTGTGTAAGGTGACAGGTGAGACGTCGTCGGATCGCTTCTCGCAAGAACGGCGTTAGCCGGCTTTGCTTGTTGATTTTGAGAACGCGTGCTGGTCGATGGCGGCAACCAACTCCGTCACGGTGAAGGGTTTGCCCTGCACTTTGTTAATCCCGATGCAGTCGATCAGGTATTCCGCACGCAGCAACATTCGCAGTTGCCCCATGTTTAATTCGGGAACCAACACGGTGCGGAATGACTTCAGGATGTCACCGAGGTTGGATGGGAACGGATTCAGGTAGCGAAGATGCACGTGGCTGACCTTCTGACCTGCATCCTGACTCTGTCGAACCGCCGTGTGGCACGACCCATAAGTTCCACCCCATGAAACGACCAAGACGTCGCCTTCGGGGGCGCCAAACACGTCTTGCTCTGGAACTCGCTCGGCGATTTTGGCCACCTTTGCCGCTCGTGTGTCGGTCATGTGCTGGTGGTTTTCGGGATCGTAGCTGACATTGCCCGTGCGGTCCTCTTTTTCGAGTCCGCCGACGCGGTGCATCAAGTCCGGAGTACCGGGAATTGCCCATGGACGTGCGAGCATCTCGTTGCGCTCGTACGGATAGAATGTTTCGCTATCGCCGAGTCCCGTGGGATGTTCGATTTTGATTTTGGGCAATTCGTTGACCACGGGGATCTTCCACGGTTCGCTGCCATTGGCGATGTAACCGTCCGACAGCACGATCACCGGCGTCATGCATTCGGTCGCGATCCGCCATGCTTCAATGGCGATGTCAAAACAGTCCCCTGGCGAACGCGGCGCCAGGACTGGCAGTGGTGACTCACCGTTGCGTCCGAACATGCCTTGCAGCAAGTCGCTTTGCTCGGTCTTTGTCGGCAGGCCCGTGCTTGGGCCGCCACGCTGGACATTGATGACGATCATGGGCAATTCCAGCATCAGACCCAATCCCATCGCTTCGGCTTTCAACGCGATGCCCGGACCGCTGCTGGCCGTGACCCCCATCGTGCCACCGAATGCCGCGCCGATCGTTGCACAGACCGCCGCGATTTCGTCTTCGGCTTGAAATGTCCGAACGCCAAAATTCTTGTACTTGGTCAGCTCGTGCAAAATGTCGCTGGCCGGTGTGATTGGATACGTCCCGTAGAACATTTCCTTGTCGCTGATCTTCGAAGCCGCGATCAAGCCAAGCGCGAGCGCTTGATTACCCATGATGTTGCGATACGTGCCCGGCTCCAATTCAGCCGCCGACACTTGATAACTCTCGCCAAATGCTTCGGTCGTTTCACCGAATGCCCATCCGGCACGCAGGGCCGCTTCGTTGGCCGCAGCGACGTCCGGCTTTTTCCCGAACTTTGCCTCGATGAACCGCAGCGTCGGATCGAGTGATCGGCCGAACAGCCAATACACCAACCCCATCGCAAAAAAGTTCTTACAACGGTCCGCGATTTTTGGCGACAAGCCGTGTTCAGAAACCGCATCGCGTGTCAGTTGTGTCATCGGGACTTTAAACACGCGGTAAGTTTCTTCGATCACGCTTGCTTCCAGCGGGTTCGATTCAACTTTGGCGAGTTTGAATTCCTTGTCGTTGAATCCGTCCTCATTCGCGATCAAAATGCCACCCTTGCGCAAATCGCCAAGGTTGGTCACCATCGCCGCAGGATTCATCACCACGAGTGCGTCGAGCGTGTCGCCGGGCGTGAAGATCTCTTTACTGGCGAATTGGACTTGGAATCCAGAAACACCGGCTCGCGTCCCCCGAGGGGCACGGATTTCTGCGGGAAAGTCGGGGAACGTGGCGACATCGTTTCCTGCCAGCGCGCTGGTATTGGTCAATTGCGTTCCCAGCAATTGCATGCCGTCGCCGGAGTCTCCGCAGAGGCGAACCGTGATTCCGGCAACTGATTGAACGTCTTTAGTTTTAGGGGAGCTAACCGTCATGGAGATGGGCGCGAGGCATCGCGCAATTGCAAGGCGTGACGAACCACACCGGATTGCCAGGTCAGCGATCCGAACGGGCGCGGGACTTTAAGGGTTGTATCGATCTTTCCGAATCGGAAACTTACCGAAATTCTATAAATCGAGCGTCGAAAGGTAACGGCCACACCGCCCGTTTTGCTTATTTTGCGAGAGAAAGGTGTTTTGTGCACCTGTTTTTCGGTGCACATGCCGCGATCCAAGCTCGCTGAGTCTCAATTTCGCTTGCGACCGGCGACGCCGCAGGTCAGCCCCGCAAAGCCGCTTCGCCCCACAAGCTGGGGTCTTCGGTGACAGGGTATTCTGGGCCCAAGGCAAGCGTTTGCCAGCCAAGCTCTCGGTCGACCACCGCGTAATAGATTCCCACGCGAGCTTGCTGGACTGGATCGAATCCCGTCATGGCGCCGGCCGGGACAAAACCAGACAATTCGTATCCGTCGTGTCGCGGGAAAGCAACTAATTTTAGGGTTTCTGGCGAGATCGGCTTCGGGTTCGCCCGGGCTCGATGAATCGGCACCAGCGCGGAGACGGGTTTTTCTCGGTTCGATCCACCACCCGCAGGCATCCAAAGAAAACGGTGACAGTACTGTGTCGCGCGGTGAATCGATGGGCTGCACCGGGTGTCGATCCAGAAATGAAAACCGTCGCTTTCATCCAGTCGGGTTTCACGACACCAGGGCAACTGACGTTTTCCATTGACTTTGAGGTTCAGACCGATGCCTTCGCTGTTCCATGCCATGCGTACATCGGCATAGACTTCCCGGCCCGCCAACGCGCCAAAGGACGGCAAACGACATGATTCCGGCAGCGATAGTCCACGAGCGGTCCATTTGCAGGGATTCTTGTGCAAAGCGATCTCGAACCGAAACAACATGCTCGGATCGATTAGCGGCTCGGTTTCACGTTTGGGGGCCACGGATTCAGGCACGGATTATCAATTACCCATCAAAAAACGGTCGATCTGTTTCACGCAACGTGAACCAGATCGACCGTTTCGTCAATCGGAAGGATTGTTTGTGGTTTCCGCGAAGCGCGGACTGAGGTGCTTAGATTCGTCGTCGACGGCGAACCAGACCGAGCGTCGCGAGACCGATGAATGCGAATGAGCCTGGCTCAGGAACCGCAATCGCTTCAACCGTAATGAGTCCAATGTTGCCGACACGGTAGTCGACCGGCCCGTCATCGCCATCAAAAGCAACGTCGAACGAAGGATTGCTCTGCAGAGTGATGGTAAACACATCGCCTCCGACCTCAGCGGCGGTTGCACCACCCAGCTCATGCTGAACCATCAAACGCGCCAGCAATTTGGGGGTATCGACGACAACCTCGTTACCATTCGCGGTCTCGTCAAATGCACTGACCGTCGAGAGCAACGGAAATGGCAAGCTATCGGCGTCCTTTGTTAGGACATCACCGTACACTTCACTTGGCGGTATCGATGCTTGGAAACTGTTTCCCGCAAGGACGTAGTTCGGTTCGTCTTCGATGAAGCTCTCATCCATCGGATCGACGAACGTGACGGACGTGCCGGCCGTGGGTGGGCTTCCGGGCACCTCATTGATCGAAAAAATAACGTCCCAGACAAAGAATGCGTCTTGTGCGGGCGAATCGCTCGACAGAAAGACGTCAATCTGTTGTTGTCCGCCAGCCGTGATGACACCGCTTTGAAAGTCGACCATCAGAACTGCTGATGCGGGACGGGCAAGAAACGCGGATAGTGCGAAAACACAGAGCAATGCCAACTGTGACTTGCCGAACTGACAGAATTTCATCGTAATACTCGAGTGGAGGATACTGTTCCCCGTTAGAACCAGACTTTGATCATAATCAAGGCGGACGGTGTTACATCACTTTGGTTTCAAAAAAATGCCAGAAGTCCTAGCGGTTAACTCCGTCATTTCCAGCACTCTCTGACGATCTTCGACTCTGCTTTGTTCCCACCCAACGGAATCCGACGTATGACATCCGTTTCACTCCGATTTAGATTGTCAGTGTACCTCATATTGGGGGTGCTGGCGGTTGCCGGTGATTCAATCGCGTTGGCGGGGATCAGTCCCGAAAACGTGGTCGTGGTGGTGAACGCCGACTCCGTCGACTCACGTACCGTAGCAAATCACTACGTCGACTTGCGAGACATCCCATCATCGAACGTGATCATGTTGTCGGATGTCCCGGCCGGCCTGATCATCAACTTAGATGATTTTAAGGATCGGATTTTGACGCCTCTGCTACAGGAAATTGATTCTCGAAAGCTATCCGGCCAAACCCGCGTCGTGGCGTACTCGGCCGGATTCCCGACCGCGGTCAAAGTCAACAAGCATCACGCGGCATTCAAGGACCTGAATGCCAAACGCGTTCAAAATCCGGTCGCTTCGCTGACAGGACTGACGTATTTCTATCGCATGATTTTATCGGACGTTCCCGTCTACCTTTCGCTGGGGGCAAACCTGTACGCCCGCGGTCAGTTCGATCGAACATTCGAGAATCCTTTTCTCGGCGATCGCCAGGATCAGTTTGATGAAGCGAAAATCGCTAGCGAGAACGGACGGTGGGCCGATGCGGCAGACGGCTTTGATTCGCTATTTCAGTCGTCTCCCACGCTTTCGGCAGTCGCGATTCTTGCAGCGGAAAACTACGCAAGAGATGGAGACGATGAAAACGCGAAACGCATGATCAAGCTAGCGATTCAGGCCGGATGGTGGAGCGGTACGTATCTGCAAGAGAGTAACGATCTTGAACCGCTGTTGGATGATCCGCAAATCAAAGGCGCTGTCGCTTACATGAGCCAGTCGTCGCTGGCCGAGCAAGGGCCTGTTGGATTCTCGTCGATGTATGGCTGGACCAACTCGGGGCAGCGAATTCCGATCTCCGACGGCGGCGTATCCTACATGGCCTCCTGCATGTTAGCGGTCACGGGACAGCGAGGTAGCAGCATCAGTCAGGTCGTCGAAAACCTGCAACGATCTGCCGAAGCCGATCGGACGTTTCCCAAAGGCGAGTTTCGCTTTACGTTAACGCCAGACGTCCGTACGCGAACCCGTCAACCTGGAATCCCAAATGCTTTGGTCTATCTAATCGAAGCAGGGTACAAGGCGGACATCATCCGTGAGGACATTCCGGCGGAGCCAGGGGATGTCGCGGGACTAATGTTTGGAACTCGGAAATACAGTCTCGACGGTCGGCGTTGGAACTTTGTTCCAGGGGCCATCTCGGACAACCTGACAAGCGTGTCGGCTGCCTTTGAGAGCGACTCACAGACAAAAATGACCGAGTTGTTAAACGCCGGCGCTGCAATGACTTCAGGCTCGGTCGCTGAACCTTTCGCGATTCAGGCGAAATTTCCGCGTCCGATGATGTACGGTTACTATGTCGATGGCGTGACCGCGATCGAGGCGTTCTATCTGTCGATTCAATCGCCCTATCAAACACTGATCGTTGGTGATCCGCTTTGCCAACCCTATGCAAGGGCGCCCAACGAATGGGTCGATATCGAAGTTTCGAATTCGACGCCTCGGACGATTCAGTTTCAGCGCAAACCGTTAAAACTTGGCGTTCCATCGGGGGTGACTCGGATGATCGACATTTATGTCGAAGGCAAGTTGATCAAGCAATCACCACCGGTCGCCGCGATTCGAATGAACCTGCCCGCCAACGCCGCCGGTGCGGTCGAGGTTCGAGCCGTCCTGACCAGTGTTGGCGCAACCGAAACACGGCTATGGTTCTCCGAAGAGTTTGACCTGCAGGCTCACGTGCCTACGCCGGTCGTCAAAGTCGTTCAGTCTCGTTCCGCGCGCGCCGCCGCTGATTCGAAACAAATGAAATTTTCCCTCCGCTGTGAGGGAGCCGATTCGATCGACTTGATCCATTTCGGATCCGTCGTGGGATCCGTCGATGGCTCGGAGGGCGAGGTCACGCTAGACACCAAGCCGCTGGGAAGTGGTCCGCTTCGGTTTCGTGCCATCGCGCACTTTGGCAAGAGTAAGGTACGCAGCCGCTATTTGATCGATCGATCGTGATCTCAGCGAGCGCTGCATGACGAGCTTTTGATCGGACAATGGCATGCCCGTGATCTTTCCGTTGGATACTCGTGCTCTGTCGGTCGGATACTCGTGATCTGTCAGTTGCACGCCAGTGCAGGCCAAGTTGGGCGAACGAAAAAAGCCTCGGCGGAATAAGATCCGCTCGAGGCAATTCGTTTTGGCGACGATGGATAACGGTCGCCACCAAAGCTAACAAAAACCTTCGTCTCTATTGTTTAACTGATTGGTTACCAGTTGAACTCAAGTCCGACGTAACCACCGTGCAGCATGATGCAGTCATCGGCATTGACGACTTGGCTTGGTGCCAAAGACGAGTAGTCGTTGACGATCGAGCCAGGTGCGGTAGCGACACCGCAGGCAGCAAGCATGCGATAACCGCCGCGAATCGACCATGCGCTGTTCAGGCGATAGCCCAAACCGAGGTCAAGTTCGGCAAGAGCGGACATGACAGTGTCCGATGCCGTCGTGTCGACGTCGTCGACGCCCGCCGTCGTGATATAGGCCAGCGTGGTGTCGGTGCCGATGCGTTGACGCATCTCGACATCGTTGCCATAGATACCGACTTTTCCGCCGATTCCCAGGTTCAATCGGTTCGTCAAGCAATAGCTCAAACGTGAACCGAACTGGTAACCGAACAGATTGTTCTCGGTGTCAACGTTGTAATAGATGTCTTCTGCTTGATAGCCCAGCGTACCGTCGATATTGACGGCGTACTCGAAAGCGTCTTCCAACTGGAACCAACGGAAACCGTGGCTCGTCGTGACTTGAACGCGGTTGCTGCATGCTCGAGCGATCGAGCCATTAGGTCCCGCGAAGCGATAGCCGTCGGGGACAAATTTTCCGCATGCTGGCGAACCGACGCGACGGTTGCCCATCAAGCCAAAGCTGACCAAGTTCGCTTCCAGACCTTGGAACCTCATGTCACGACGGACACGGTAGCCAGCGGCGGGAGCATTGTCGAAGTAGTTGTATAACGTATCGATACCCAGGCCGCCTGGGTTGATGCTTACGGCATTCCAAGCCGGCATGGCGGCGCGGTAGTCGCCGGGGGCGCCGGGAATGACCGTCACCGATTGCTCGCTCGGGTCGAGATTGAAATACCCGATGTCCAGTCCGTACTGTCCACATCCCAAGTAGCGGCCGAAGTGGACGTCAAAGCCGGTCGTGGTGTCGGGGGCAACCGCTGTGGTGTTCAGCTGATCGGTGCCCGTCGCGTCATCGACCAACAGGGTGCGACTGCTGTTGTTTTCCAGCGTCATAAACAGCAAGCTTGCGCCACCGAACCAAGGATACAGTCCGCCTGGTGCGCGTTGACCGCTGCCGAACGCATTTCCAAGCCGGCTGCCGATACCATGGGAGCTCTTGCCGTATCCGCCCGACGCATATCCGCCGTTGCAATTGCCGCTCCAGTCGGAGGAAACGGCGTTGGCGTAGGGACTGCTGTAACTCGTGCCGCCCTGGCACGAATTGCATCCGCTGCCGACGGCCGTGCCGTGACTGGCCAACGGTGCGCTGTGTGAGACCGCCGGCGCCGGCACCGGCAAGGTTGAACCGCTGCTGATGACTTCGCCGTGCCCGACTTGGCGCAGCGGGCTGGCTGGCGACTGAAGATTAAAAGTATTCCATTGTGATGGTGCTTGATAGTCGTTCGATTCCGCTTGAACATCTTGCGAGGTTCCGGCGACACAAACACTCAGTCCAACGGCGACTGCGAAACTGCGCAGAATATTGGTTTTCATTGCTCGACTCCTTATCGAATTTTCGTCGTGATCCATTTCGACGGCTCACAATCCCTGTGAGATCATCCCGGAGCCCTGTGGCGCTGCGCATTTGCGTAGACCCTAGGTTGCAAGTTAACGCAACCCAATCACCGGCAAGCCGGTGTCATGAGGGGGAGGGGGGAGATCAACTGTGATGGCGTTCCGTGTGGGAGGTTCGACGAGCGAACCGGTTAAATGTCGGGCGATCCTTTGCCCTACAAGTCGAGTCCTTTCTGCAGAATCAACACCTAATCGCCGCGTCCAAATCCCGGGGAAGGTCGTTTGGATGGCTTGATCTTGTGCGAGCGATGAATGACGTACCGCCATCCACTCTGCGTATGGGTTTGATCGACAAGTCGCACGGAAATCTGCGCAACGAAGAGACCAAAACAGCGATGTAACGTGGCCAGTCGACACAGAATTGGCGCATCAATGCCGATCGTTAGAAGCGGCAAGGGAACGTTTTTTCGCTAAACTCTTCGTGACAATGATAGAACAGGCCGGGTCATGAACGTCGCAACGGTCGTCCGGCCAACGTCACCGCTAACAGCCACGGCAACACGTTGTCGTGACAGAGATGAACTGTGTTTTCGGTACGCGGTCCGCCAGCGTCAAAAGCGCCATCCGTGAAGAACGCCGTCCTTGAGCACGCCAGTTCTGAGAAACGCTAGCGCAGAACCGATCTGGCCTTTGATCGCGACGCGCCAGCAGCGCGTAGAATCGATTGCGAGACAAAGCATTGTGAGCCGCGACGCGTAAGCGGCCGGGCACATCCGCGCCGCGCGGAGCCTTACGGCTCACTGAAACGCGACGTTTAGGTGACTGCAAACAGTGCCTAGTGGCTGCGAACGTCTGCCGTCAACAATGCGTGGGCGACAACGGATGTATCACCCGTCGTTGAAATCGATATGGTCGCTTTTTGTGGTCCATCCGCTTCGGTGGGTACAAACCGTGCGGTCACAATGTGCGTCGATTTAGCTTCCGGCGTTGGATCGCACTGCACGTCCCATCCCGGGCACTGGATCGATGCAATCGTAAATGGAGTGCGGCCGCGAATGACCAACTTCTTTTCGATGACTTGACCTGGTTTCAAACTGCCCAACGCGATCGCCTGGGGCGAGATACTCAGCGCGCTTTCCACTTGTCCGGCGACCCGCAGGGGGACACGTGGCATTGAACGGTCATTGGTGACCACGATGATTTCGTCTTGGAAGTAGCCTGCGGGAGCGTCTTCACGGACGTTTACTTTCAAATCGTATTCGACTCGTCCGCCGCCTCGCGTCGTTTGCGTGACCGTCGGCTGCAGCCATGGCTTGTTGCTTTGAACGTCCACCACTTGCCAGTCGTCGCGGCCGGCATAAAGAATTCGCGAACTCAGCGACTTTGCCGTACCCTGGTCGACTTTTCCGAATTCAATCGAACCGGGGTGAAAGACCATGTCGCTGCGAATGTATCCGTCGACTCGCAATCGGACTTCGCTGTAGAAAGGCTGAGTCACAACAACAGTCAGTGTCGCACCTTTCTTGCCGCGAAAGGTGCCTGTATTGAAACGTGCAAGGATGCTGCCGGTACCACCGGCCGGGATATACTGGGTTTCAATGATCGGTGTCGTGCACCCACAACTCGCTCTCACCGATTGAATGTGCATCGGTGTCGAAAAAGTGTTGTAAATCGGAAATCGAAACTCGGTCTTGGCGGCGACCGCGACCGCGCCAAAATCGTGCGTCTTTGTCGGGAAGACGGTGTCCGACCAATCTGCCGACTTCGCCGGCGTTGCCGTCATCAGGGCGGCGAGCGTGATTAAGCTCAAAGCAGAAAGGTGACGATTCATGGCTTTGATTCCTGGATTATCCCCGAGATCGTTTACGGTGGAGCGGCCTGCGTTTGGACGCTCTCGTTGTGCGGTGTGCTAGATAGGTTGTCGCGCTGAATAAGTCGGCGTGCTGAATAGGACGCTAGCGCCGGAGCAAAGCGAAGCCCCGCTGCCGGGCGGTTAAATCAGGCTCTTACTGCGTCTCTTTATCAGGTTAACGCCGTATGCGCGTCAAGCAAGCCAAACCGCGTAAAATGACGGCGCATTTGATGTGAAGCAAGGAGCCTATGAGGGTCGCCGAGGAGGATTGGGCAAAATAGGTTGTTCGTTTGGTCGGACACGTGGTGAGGTCCGAGCACAATGCCTTCACTTTGACGTTGGGTGTCAGCGCTTCCCCCGGGGTTAAGGGGCGGAAGTAGACGCGGTTCGCTTGCGAGCTCTATGTTTCCCGGCGCCCTGTCTTTTCAGGCGCCCTGCCTTTTCAGGCGCCCTGTCTTTTCAGGCGCCCTGTCTTTTCAGGCGCCCTGTCTTTTCAGGCGCCCTGCCTTTCCCGGCGGCCTCTCTTTCTCGGCGGCCTGTGCTTCCCGGCCTCGCATTGCCCCGTTTTCGCTCGATCCAAGCGCCGGAGATCGGTATCTCAACGAAAAAAGGGAGCGAGTCCCTTATCGGAACTCGCTCCCTCTCACTGTCGCTTGCTTCCTGCTGATACTTCTGGCTCTGTGGCGTAGAGCCGTCCGTATTTTGTTAGCAGTTGCTGTTTCCTAGCATCCGCATGACGGAGCTACTTCGCAACCACAAGCTGGCTCAACGTCGCAACCGCAGCTGACGTCGCAGCCGCTGTTGCAGCTCGATCCGCAACCGCTGAAGATGCTCTTCAACAAGCTTCGGATTGGGCCTTGGCACTTAGGAGCCGAGCAGCAAGGTGCTGGCTCGCAGCATGCTGGTGCGCCGCAAGCCGAAGCTCCACAGCCACATGCATCGCCGGCGCCCATGCTGACGGCAGCGTCGCCGCAGCAAGTCGGTGCAGGTGCACAAACTTGAACGGGAACTTGCTTGCAGACAACACGTGGAACACACTTGGTGACGGTGTAAGGCTCGCATACCTGACGGCACTTTGCGACCTTAACGATCTTGGTGTAGCACTCTTTCTTGTAGCAAGTGCTGCAGACCGTTTTGGTACGGCACTCAGGAACCATCTTGCAAACCTTGTAGGTGCAAGTCTTGGTACGGCACTCAGGAACCATCTTGCAGACGGTGTAGTTGCAAGTCTTGGTACGCGGCTCGCAGACGTATCGGCAAGTCGTGTAGTTGCAGGTCTTGGTGCGGCACTCAGGAACCATTTTGCAGGTCGTGTAGTTGCAAACCTTCGATCGTTGTTCGCAAACCATACGGCAAACCTTGTAGCAAACTTCCTTCGTTCGGCACTCAGGAACCATCTTGCAGACGGTGTAGTTGCAAGTCTTGGTACGGCACTCAGGAACCATTTTGCAAACGGTGTAGTTGCAAACCTTGGTGCGGCACTCAGGAACCTTGCGGCATACCGTGTAGCAGACGTCACGTGTGCGGCACTCACGACGGTATCGTGTGCACGTTACTTCTTTTTGCTCGCAGGTTGGAACCCAGACTTTCTTGCAGATCGTCGTTGGGCAACCTTGAACACATTCCGTTCGGCACTTGCCGGGGCAGTAAACGTTCTTGCAAGTTGCAGGATCGAATGTCCACGTGCCAGGCTCGCGAACGGTACGACGCATCATCTTGCCAGGGACGGTTTCCGTTTGCGTTTCCCAGTGGCCACCGTTGACGGTAATCGTCTTGGTGTACTGCTCAGGAACAACAACGCTGTAAGTCTCTTGGCGAGTCTTTTGCTCTTGTACCGTGTTGTAAACGGTGTAGTTGATCGTGCGCTGCTTTGTCTCGTACACAGGCTTCATGACCGTGTAGTTGATCGTTCGCGAACGAGTTTCGTACACAGGCTTGTTGACCGTGTAGTTGATCGTGCGAGTCTTGGTCTCGTACACAGGCTTTTTGACCGTGTAGTTGATCGTACGCTGGTGCGTCTCGTACACAGGTTTCATGACCGTGTAGTTGATCGTACGCTGATGCGTTTCGTACACAGGCTTTTTGACTGTGTAATTGATCGTACGGGTACGAGTTTCGTACACAGGCTTGTTAACCGTGTAGTTGATCGTACGAGTCTTGGTTTCGTAGGTCGGAACCATGACGGTGTACTGAACTTCGCGCGACGTCGTGACCGGGACCGTACGAGTGGCCTGGACTTCTTGGTCGACGTAGTATGTTTCGTTCCGCGTGCGAGTGCGAGTCTCTTGAACTTGATCGTAAACCGTTTCGCGAACTGTTCGCATCACGGTGTAGGTGCCGCCCGCAGCTGCTCCGCCATCAACCACGGATCCGCCATCAGCGACAACGCCGCCATCAACGATTCCGCCGTCATGCACGACAGCTCCGTCAGCGACAACGCCGCCAACGACACCCGAATCTCCACAACCGCCACAGCCTTGATAGCTGATCGCGCCACAGTAAGCGGCACTAGCGGCGTTGCTACCAGCCACGATCGATACGATCGCAGCAGCAGGCAATAACCACAGCCTTCTCATCTTAAAATTCTCCACAGGAAACAACTTGTTGTTGCAAGGACGCAAGATGCGACAACCGACCGGCAACCTGCCGTTCGGCCCTCGATCTCAACCCGCCTCACCCGCCCGGTGCGAACTTTCGTTCGCGAGGCGAGATTTCCGATCCATCAAGCAACGCACTGCGTGTGGGAGGACGGGACGGTCGTGCAAACTTTTTGCACGAACGAAACGGATTTCGATCCGAGGATTACATCGACTACGGGGAAAGCGTTGAACACATAAAGGGAGGGGCCAAGGCAAAAGAGGGCGATTAGGTGGACCTATCGCAATGGCCGTTCGATCCGTGACGGTTTTGCCGAACAGTGCGGCGAGATTCGAGGACCGCCGTTGCAGATTCTCAACGCTTGAATACCGGATACGCCATAAAATCGTCGCAAATCGAATAGGTGGACGCTCCTTGGCCAACCGCGACACCCCTCAAAGGACAAGACTGCTCATTCCCGACCATCACCGCGTATTTCAGATTCCAGGCACCACGCGGGATTCCAGGCACCACGGGGGATTGCAGGCTGCCACGGTCCAAAAACGAATTTGCGTCGGGGCGGTGAGGGCGCACCGCCGAACCGGAGCGACGGCCGTTCAGCAAGACCGCCAAACCACCACTTCCCACGCCGCGTCGCGCAAATCGGATGCGGATTCACGCAAGCCATCCGATCCGGATTCACGTAAGCCGATTTGTCGTTACGATCGTTATCCATTGGGCAACCAATCTCACAACAACCGCTGCGCGCGGGACCGACGTTGGCGATTGGCGATATGATAAAGCCTGTCGATCCTCTAGCGATCGACCGGCAGCATCGCTGTTTTCTCGTTCGATGTTCAGACGAGGCAGAGGGTGGGCTTGGCGGCGGGTGGGCGCGGCGGACATGACCCGTCGTTCTAGCCGAAGATGACGGCCTAGCCGTAGGTTACGGCCTAGCCGCAAGTCACGGCGATCAATCCTGGCAGACGGCACTCATGGCTAACATGCGCGAATCCGAATCCGAATCCGACCCAGCATCACAGCAGAGCGGCGCAGCAAAAGCGAACGAATCATCGCGACCGGATGAATTGTCGCACCCTCCACCATCGGAAACTCCGCCGACGCAGGACAGTCCATCGGTCTCGGCCAAACTTCCTCAACCCGCCGTCGGGCGGCTAAGCCTTTATTTTCGCGAACTTCACCGGCTGGCCGATGGGGGCCAGCACCAAATCAACAGCACCGACCTCGGCCGGCTCGTGAATGTTTCGCCGGCGGTGGTCCGTCGTGACCTCAGCGCGTTGGGAACGATCGGGCGTCGTGGTGTCGGGTACTCGATCGTCGTCCTGATGGATCGAATCGGGATGGTCTTGGGCACGGGAGTGAACTGGCGCGTCGTCCTGGTCGGCGTCGGCTCGCTCGGTGACGCGCTGCTGCGGTACCGCGGATTCGAGCGACTCGGTTTCGAGGTGATGGCCGCCTACGACGTCGATTCCAGACGTGTGGGCCAACGTGTCGGCGGCGTCGAAGTCCGCGACGCAAACCGAATCGTATCCGAGCTGGCCGAACTCAAGCCGGACCTGGCGATCATCGCCGTGCCAGCGGACAAAGCGTCCGAGGTCGCCGAAACGCTGGTAGCGTCCGGGGTCAGCGGCATCCTGAATTTTGCCCCCACAACGCTGCGATTACCCGGCGGGGTGGCGGTGGTCAATGTAGATCTCGCCAGCGAATTACAGCGTTTGGCCTTCACGGTCCAGAGCCAAAGTGCCCGAAAAGGGGTCTAATCTTCACCTAAAACGCGAACCAAAACTTCTGCTAAAGCTCCTCTTTAGAGCAAGCCGATCACCTGCTAAGATCTCCGCTCACCCAAAGTACCCCGTGGTGTAATTGGCAACACAGCTGGTTTTGGTCCAGCCATTCTAGGTTCAAGTCCTAGCGGGGTAGCTTTCTGCGATGGTCGCCGGGTGCTTCTGAGGCACCCTCACTGCAATTTGCGGTTTTGTCGCATGCGGCACACTTAGCGGTCGCCGATGAGTATTTCTTGGCGTCGAGTCAATGGACCGTTTCCAGGTCGGCCGCCAGATCGGTCGGCGCGGGGCAGTAGCGGCGTTGACTCCCCATTTCGCACGCCGCGTGTCGCTTCACACGACGCGTGTCGCCTGCGGGATCGGATTCGATTCCACCTCCGGTTGCACTTGTCGATTAGCAATCAACAGTTGCTCGCGTCACCCTTCGCGGACGCTACTCTGCCGCCTGCAGTTCTTCGAGATAGGCACGATCGGCGTCGCAAAGTTTGGCGATGGCAACGGCAAAGGTTTTTCCCGCTGGATCTCGAAGTTGGACGTGCGTGGACGTCTGCTGCAACAGCGTGGCCGTCCGTGAAAAATTTCCGTCTAGCGACGTCCACGTCCGCGGCTTCATTGGTGCAGTCGCTTTGCCGGCCGGCGAAAGTGCGGCCGAAGGGGCGCTCGCTGCCGCACCCGGATTTGTCGGAAGTGCGGCATGATCTGGGGTCAGTTCGGCCAGTTCGTCACGCGCCAGAATGGCGGCTTCCGAACTTGGGAATCGCTTCAAGACGACGGCAAACAGATCTGACGATCGATTCTGCAGTTTTGGGTCGCTTGCGGCCGCCATTTTTCGCGCCTTGACGAGCGCCTCGGACTGCTGAAGCCACAACGCTTGTGCACGATTCTTTCGTAGCTCTTTCATGATCGCGTTGCCGCGTTCCCGCCACTGTGGAAATAATGCAAGCGACGATGCGACCGTTACCTGATCGAGAACTTGGGTGAATCCGCTCGCCTTGGTTTGCGTTGACTCCGATTCAGCGGTATCGAAGGACGTACTTGATGCTGGCGTTTCCAAGTCGGCCAGGTTCGATGCGTCTTCGGTGCCATTGCTCGCTCGATCCTCCAACGTCTGGGCCATTGATTCGTAAATTTGCCTTAACGTTCGTACCGATGGATCAAACGCATTGGCGTTCGCTGCGATTTCTTGAACCTCGGCGATTGCAACCGCTTGCGCCAGCAGGTCGCCTGCCTCGGCGGCGGCTTCGGCACGTTCCACCGCGCCGACAAGGGCGCGTGCGTCTGGTTCGTTGACACCAGGTCCGGATTTCTCGAGGGACGAACGCAACAGGCGCACGAGGGACTGCCCCTGAGGGGCACCCGCCTTTGCATAGATCGCTTTGCCATTACTGTCGATGATATACAATCTTGGAATGGCGTTTCTTTCAATCGGATACTTTGCATTCCATTGCGACCAAGCAGGATCGTCGCCGTACGTCACACTAACGGCGACATAATGCGAAGCGAATTCCGATAAAGACTCATCGGTCTTCAAACGTTCCATCAAGGCTTTGCATGCCGGGCAGTAGTCCGCACCGACCACGGCGAATAGCGGTTTGCCGCTGCGGGCCGATTGACCTCTGGCGTTCGCCAACGCTGAAGTCGAATTTTGCGAAAGGGCCGTGGTCCCCGAGCATCCTAGGAACACGAACAGAAGACAAACTGCCCGCGCAAACGGATTGGATCGAGTCGACATGGGATTCCTCGGCAAACAGCGTGACCGGACAGTGATCACCATCTTACCAGTTTCGAATGCGGCGTCGGCTAAAGTTGTTTGGTGAAGAAGAACTTCGTGTTTCCGTGAGAGTCCCAGTCGGGAATTGATCCGGCGACTTGGTAGCCGCATTTGCGATAGAAATCTGGCGCTTGAAACTGCATCGTGTCCAAGAATGCATACTCGCAGCCGCGATGCTTGCCTTCGTTTTCTGCTGCGGACAACAGCATCGAACCGACGCCCGATCGTCGAACATCGGGGCGGACGGCCATGATGTTGACCTTTAGCCATTTCATCGATGATGTGGCCAACAATCCGCCCACACATTCGTTTCTCGCATTGAGGGCGACAATCTGCAGCGGTCGATCGTCGTGCTGCGGATCCACAAACTTGCTCCACCACAGTGGATTTGCGGTCTGGTTGTGTTCGCGCAGGTACCGTTGCACGGTCGCAAGTTCATCGTCGGTCATCGCTTCGACGATGCGGCTGGAAAAGTTCATGTCGCGAGAGACCTTGCACTTTGTTATTCACGCATCATTTCAGTTTCTGGTAACGCCGTTTGGCGATCCGACCCAGCGTTGTTCACGGTCGATCATCGAACACTTGTTCGCTGCCACGATTTTGTTCGATCGCCACGACATCCGGCTTGGGACCCTCGATGAGAATCTTTCGATTCGTTCCGAGAAACAGATTCCCGTGAATGACAATGTCCCGCGTTGGAGTGCGCGTATCGACACGAATGGCCGCAATCTGATGTGCATCGGTTTCGATCAAATTGTTGGCGATCACGTAGTGCGCCGTCGGCGTGTCAAGTTTGTCGCCACGTGCTTGGTTGATCGTGACGTTGGCGTTCCACAGCGTGTGGCGTTCATCGCCGTTGACCTTTCGGCCGTTGAGCGACAGGATGTTTCCGCTAAACACACAACTTATCGAATCGGGGGCCCAAATGCCTTCGCGACCACTGCCCGCGATCGTGTTGCCGCTGAGCGTACAAAACTGGCTTCCTCGCTCGATCGTGACGCCGCGTGAACCGTTGTCTCGAATCACGTTGTTGGCTGCCAATACATGGTTGCAACTCTCCAGGAAGTAACCGCCCATCTGTGCCCGGTAAACCCGATTGTCGCAAAACTGGCCATTGCGACAAAAATAGAAATGCGTGCCGTCTGATCGCGATTTTTCAAGACGGCAACCGCGAATTTGAAAGTCGTGAACATGGTAAAACGCGACCAGCCCTTGGTCTTCCCGCGACGAACCCCGTTCGGGACCACGACGCTGCGGCGGTGCAGCACGGTAGTCGCCGTAATGATTGCTGCAGTTTTCGATCACAGTATCGGTGACCCACACGTCGGTGGCCGCGTGCTCGGCATCGGTGGCAAAGATGCCGACGCCGTTGCTTGACAGGTCGCGGATGTGCATGTCTTTGACGCGGATTCTGTGGCATTCGCCCACGAGATGGATGCCACGAATATTGACTCCCTCGTCCCAAGCATCATTGCGGCCGACGATGGTGCCGCCTTGCCACCGTAGATCGGACACGTTTTCTGCATAGAACAGTTGTCCGTCTCGGTCGCAGGACTCATCCATCAGAAACCTTGCCCCATCCATTCGAAAGGTCTGATTCGAATGGACGCGAAGTCCCTCAGGGGCGTCAATCAAATAGGACATCGGTTCAAAAACCACTTCGCTGTTTTTGCCCGCTGCATCGATGGCTTGCTGGATTTCTTTCTGGTAGCTGATCGATCCATCAAGAACATATCCTGCCGGTAAATACGATTGCACATGCACGGTCCGTGATTTGGCTGACTGTGCGGAAGCGGTCGCTTCTGAGAACAGCATTATCGCGAAGGCACCGAACAAGACATGACGTGGCCGCATTAGAAAATCCTTAGACTGGAGAACGCGAATTGCCTCAGTCTATCGCAATCACGCATCGTCGCTGGGATGTGGTATTCGATCGCCGGTGAATTTTCGGTTTCGATCGCGCCGGTTGCCAAGTGAACCGCCTTGCGTGTTTCGCCGGAACGCGGCACTCTCCATTTCAAGAATCTTGCCACGCCAGGGCGGCATTGCATCTCGCGTGGGTCGGTTTCAATATGCTGAAAACCGAAAAAAGAAGACTCACCGCAATCTCAGTGGAAGCGGAGACTGCTGCATGAAGGTGCTGAGGAAAATCCTACCACCAGTCTGTGAACGCGATCGTCTGGTTCGATCAAAGGTTGAATAGACCGCAGTTAATATTCAGGACCGATGCAAACCGTTCAAAACACTCAGTCGTTCGTTGATCGATAGAACGCCAAACGCACAGGCAAGCAGCAAGTGTGAATTTCAATATAGTGTCACCGCGGAAGGCTTGTCCGTGCCCGTTCATGTTTATCAAGGACAGGTAGGCGACGAAGACGGGGCCGTGCGCGGCAACCATTTCATGCGATCGGGCTACTCGATTAACGTTGGATCGTTGATCGCGGCCCAAGCAAGGTGAGTATTCGCTTTTGGTGGTTCGGAAAGAGTGAAGGTGAAACGTGTGCCGGGCACACGAAATGGCGATGTGTCTGAAAAAGTAGTTGGTGGTACGTCGACGGTAAAGGATTGATCGGAATCAACGTTCAATCTCAGACGGTCGTATGTTGCGAACACCCCATCCTCTGAATGGTCCCACCCCGCATTTCGCTCGTACGCGACAATCGTTGCCGTCCACGCAGCATGGGAGTCGTTACCAACTTCGACTGGCGGTTGTGATCCGCAACCACACACGAGAGCCAAGAGGGGGAACGCAGCGAAACGCACGGTCTATTTCATCCAACAAAAGTTTGCGAGACATCTCCGGATTATCGGGGATGTCTTGCATTTGGTTCTCGCGGAATTGGGGCAGGAGGCGCGAGTTCGTATGGTCTCAAGAATGGTCCCGGGATCCGGCTGCCCTTGCCGTGATCCGATTTCGATGCCTGCTAGCTGTAGTTCGGAGTCGGCGGACGGTAGTCGCTCAGGTTGATCGTCTTGAACCACTCGATTGTTTTGGCCAGGCCTTCGGCTAAAGGCACCTTCGGTTCCCAGCCCAGCTTTTCCTTTGCCAAGCTGATATCCGGTCGTCGGCGCGTCGGATCGTCCGCGGGCAGCGGCATCTCGATCAATTTGCTCTTTGAGCCGACGATCTTGATTACCTGTTCGGCGAGTTCGCGGATTGTGAACTCATCCGGGTTACCGATATTGACCGGACCAATGAAGTCTTTGTCGTTGTTCATCATGCCGATGATCACATCAACCAAGTCATCGCGATAACAAAAAGATCGCGTCTGGGATCCGTCACCGAATATTGTGATGTCTTCGTTCGCGATGGCTTGTCGAATGAAGTTGGCGACCACCCGACCGTCGAACGGATGCATCCGTGGGCCATAGGTATTAAAGATGCGGACGATGCGAACGTCGACTTTGTTGCTGCGGTGATAATCCATGAATAGGGTTTCCGCGACGCGTTTGCCTTCGTCGTAACACGCCCGGATGCCGATCGGATTCACGCTGCCGCGATAGCTTTCGACTTGCGGATGAATTTCCGGGTCCCCGTAGACCTCGCTGGTACTCGCCTGCAAAATTCGGGCGCCACAGCGTTTGGCGATCCCCAGCATGTTGATCGAACCCATGACGCTGGTCTTGATCGTCTTGATCGGATTGAACTGATAATGCCCGGGCGCGGCAGGGCAGGCCATGTTGTAAATCTGGTCCACTTCCAAATGAATCGGCAAGGTGATGTCGTGCCGGATCAATTCAAAATTGGGCCGGTCCAGCAAGTGCGCGACGTTGGTCTTTTGGCTGGTAAAGAAGTTGTCCAGACAAATGACATCGTGTCCCTGGTCAACCAAGCGTTCGCACAGGTGTGAACCGAGAAAGCCGGCGCCACCGGTGACAACAATACGTTGAATCATGTTGGTTATTCTTGTCAAAAAGAGAAAACGGCGAATCGCCCAGCTTCATTCTGCCGATGTGGGCTCGACCGCGCTGATGAGTCGGTTATCGATCAATCGGGTCGTGCCCACGTGACATGCGATCAAGGCCACCACGTCGCGGTCAACACGGGATACAGGTTCCAGGGTTTGTGGATCAACGATTACAGCGTAGTCGATCTTGTCGACACCGCCAGGATGACGTGACGCATCTTGTGATCCCAACAACACGTCATGCATTTGCCGCTGCAAACGATCCGTATCGGTTTCGCCACGGCTGACAGCATCGGTGACGGTTTGTAGCGCCTTACACAGCAATAGTGCGCGTGATCGTTGCCCATTATCTAAGTACCGATTCCGACTGCTCAGCGCCAATCCATCTGATTCGCGAACGGTGTCGCAAGGGACCACGGTGATCCCGACATTCAGATCGCGCACCATCGCCCGGATGACCTGCAGTTGTTGATAGTCTTTTCGTCCGAAAAAGGCATGTGTGGCCGGCAGCGCGTTGAACAGTTTGATTACCACGGTTGTCACGCCGCGAAAAAATGTGGGGCGAAACTCGCCTTCCCATCGCCGAGCCACTTGCGGCGGGCTGATAAACGTACTGAAGCCGTCCGGATACATTTCTGAGGACGAAGGCATGAAGACTGCGTCTACTGCCAAGGCTTGCAGGGCTTCGCAATCCGATTGCAGCGTTCTTGGATACACATCCAGGTCTTCACCCTCGGCGAATTGCGTTGGGTTGACGAAAATGGTCGCCACGGTGATGTCGCACTGCCTGGTACTCTCGTTCACGAGGGCCAGGTGCCCATCGTGCAGTGCACCCATCGTCGGAACCAGTCCGACGGTCCGACCGGCAGCGCGATGTTGATATACAAAATCGCGTGCCTCTTGTACCGTTTCAAGTTTAAGCATCGTGCGTCTATCGAATCGCGGTGGAGTCGGTGCGATCACTCAATTGACGACGAGGTGGCTTCGTCCAAAACCTGTTCGCTGACATAGATCGGCAGCGGCGGCGAAAACGTGACCGCAACGGCGATGGCGTCGCTGGGGCGCGAGTCGATTTCGATCATTTCGCCGTTTTCTTTTCGGAAACGCAGTTTCGCAAAATACGTGTGTTCGCTCAGGTCGCTAATTTCAACACTATCGGCTTTGGCCCCCAATTGCTCAGCCACGCGAACGATCAAGTCGTGCGTCAGCGGTCGCGGCGGCTCGTAGTCTTCTTTGACTCGTCGATCAATGTTGGTCGCCTCGAAGATTCCGATCAGGATCGGGAACTCACGCTCGCCATCGACTTCTTGCAAGTAAATGACTTGGTTGTCGGTCAGCTCAGAAATGATGATCCGAGCGAGTTGCATTTGGACAGGCATATCAGCATTTACGGTGGCGAAGGTGGCGAACGCATCGGGAGCCGAAAGACGTCCGCTACGACGCATTCGCGAGTGTTCAATATAGCGGTTATGGACAAGTCTGCGCGTGAATAGCCGTTTCGCAAACCGCCTTTGTCAAAACATTGGCGGATCTTTGCCCGCTTTCTTGATGCTGAAATCGCAGCACGGCAAACGAATCGTTGGCGGTGGACAGCTACTTTGTTGCGTTGCTGCCCTCGTCAGGGTGTGGCGATCACTTCGTGTCGTGTCGTGTCGTGTCGTGTCGCGGCAAAGCCGGGAAACCCACATTCGGGCGACCGTCACCTATAAATACGCGGCGATTTTCTAACTCGATGGGGCGCTGTTCCTGCGAGGTGCCATTTTTTCATTCGATCTCTGCCGGAACAGGGTCCGCTGGCGAGAGCGTGTTCCTGGTCGCCGGTATCTCGGATTTGTCCGGCGCGGGGCCGAATGAATCTGCGCAATTGCCGCACACCAGTCGTCCGCGATGGGGTGTCACCAACGCCACAAGCGAGTTTGCCGCTAAATCTCTATTCTTCCAAGCGAAAAATCGTGACCCCGAGTGGCGGCAAGTCGACGGAGATACTGTCGGGGCGACCGTGATGGCCTTCACCGAACGTTTCGCGGCCGGGATAGTTCCCAACGTTGCTGCCACCGTAGGCCTCGCTGTCACTGTTAAATATCTCTTTCCAAAAACCGGATTTCGGCACGCCGATTCGGTAGTTCGTGCGGACGACGGGCGTGAAGTTGCAACAGATCAGCAACATCGGTTCGTCACCGATTCCTTTGCGTAGATAAACCAGGGTGCTGTCGTCGGCATTCATGCAGTCGACCCACTCGAACCCTTCGTGCGAAGAATCCAGTTGATGCAGTGCCGGATTCTGGACCACCAACTTGTTCAGGTCGGCGACCATTTGCTGGACGCCGCGATGGGTGTCAAAGTCCAACAGGACCCAGTCTGGGCCGTCGTCGTGGTTCCATTCGTTCCACTGGCCAAACTCGCCGCCCATGAACAGCAGCTTTTTACCCGGGTGCGTCCACATGTACGAATACAACAATCGCAGGTTAGCGAACTTTTGCCACATGTCGCCGGGCATCTGGCTAAGCAGCGCGCCTTTGCCGTGAACCACCTCGTCGTGCGAGAGGGGCAGCATAAAGTTTTCGGTAAAGGCGTAGATCAGGCTGAACGTTAATTCGTTTTGGTGAAAGCGGCGATGGATCGGCTCGTTGTGCATGTACTTTAGGGTGTCGTTCATCCACCCCATGTTCCACTTGAATGTGAAACCGAGTCCGCCGTCATAGGTCGGCTTGGAAACACCGGGCCAAGCCGTCGATTCTTCTGCCAATGTCACGGCACCGGGGAAATGTTCGTGCACGGCAACATTGAATTCACGCAAGAAATCGATCGCTTCGAGATTCTCTCGGCCACCATACTGGTTCGGGATCCAATCGTCGCCTTCGCGGCTGTAATCCAGGTACAGCATCGATGCGACCGCATCGACCCGCAGGCCGTCGATGTGATACTTGTCCAGCCAAAACAGCGCGTTTGCGATCAAGAAGTTACGGACTTCGTTGCGTCCGTAATTAAAGATCATCGTGCCCCAGTCCGGGTGCTCGCCTTGTCGCGGATCGGCGTGTTCATACAGAGCCGAGCCGTCGAAGTGGTACAGGCCGTGACCGTCTTTGGGAAAGTGCGCGGGCACCCAGTCGATAATGACACCGATTCCGTTTTGGTGCATGTGATCGACGAAGAACTGAAAATCTTCTGGACTGCCGTGCCGGCTGGTGGGGGCAAAGTATCCGACCGTTTGATAGCCCCAAGAACCGGTAAAGGGGTGCTCGGAAACGGGCATCAATTCAACGTGCGTGAAATTCATGCGGTGGCAATAATCGACCAAGCGTTTGGCCAAGTCGCGATAGTTCAGCCACCCATGCGTTCGTCCGGCACCCTTTTGCCAACTGCCCAAATGAACTTCGTAAACGTTCATGGGTTCTTGCTGCGGATTGGAATCGGCGCGCTTTTCCATCCACTCCGCGTCCTTCCATTCGTGCTGTTGCGTATCAGCAACGATCGAGGCGGTCAGGGGCGGCAATTCGGCAGCAAAGCCCACCGGATCGGATTTGTCGATCCATTCACCATGCTGGGATAAGATTCGAAACTTGTATTTATCGCCGACCTTGGCCTGGGGAACGAACAGTTCCCAGATGCCGAGATTCGGATGCACCCGAGCGGTATGATCTCGCCCGTCCCAGCCATTGAAGTCGCCGACGATTTGGACGCTGCGTGCATTGGGCGCCCATACCGCAAAATTGACACCCGGCACTTCGTCGACAACGCGCTGGTGGGCGCCCAGCCGATCGTAGAGCTGATGATGCCGGCCTTCGCCGATCAAGTAGCGATCAAATTCGCTCAGGATCGACGGAGCGGCGTACGGATCTTGCATGTCGACGACTTCACCGGTTTTTTTACTCATCTGGATGCGGTATCTCGATTTCGCGGCAAGTTGACTCCCATCTCCATCTTGATCTTCTGCGGGCTGCGCGTCGACCGCAGCGTCGCAGATCGCCTCGAAAAAACCTGCCGGATGCAGGCGCCGCATCGGTCGGCGATGCCCCGAAACGTCATCGATCACCCACGCCGAGTGCGCCTCTGGAAGGTAGCTGCGAATGGCCGTTGCGGTCGTATCACCGTACTGGACGATGTGTGGACCGAGCAAATGGCCTGGGTTTTCCAGCGTACCGTCGATCAGTTGACTGATGGAAGAAAGTGAAACTTGCGTGTGCATGGCCAATCCGCTAGCGGACGTGTAGGGAAGTTGAGTGATCGTTAGGTGTGTCGCCGACCGGCGAACCGAAATCGAGAGTCGACGCTCTAGCTGGCGCAAGCGTCCAGCAGATCGCGACTGTTGAATCGGCGTTGCGGGACGTCCGGCTTGGATTCACCGGTTCCCGCCAGCAACCAGTGCCGCAATCGGTCCTTGGGATGAACGTCGGCAGCGGCGGGTCGACGACGCCCCTGTGTCGCTGGCGACGCGACGCCAGCGTGCGGCGCATCGACGCGAGTGATCGCTCCCTCGTCCGGCCCGGCCAAGTTGCCTCGACTGACCAGCCGGGACGAAACCAAACACGCTTCGACGCGGTGGATCGACAGGGCACGATCGATTCGCCGCCAAAGATCGGCGTGCTGGACATCGACCCGTCGACCAAAATGTTCCCAGGCGAATCCGTTGACGCGCCAGCGAGGTAAAGCATCCGAGAGTGATCGGATCAGGTAACGGTTGTTGCTTAACAACGTAACCGCGGCCGGTCCTTCGATCGCTTCCAAACCACGAATCGCGGCCAACAGAGTCAATCGGTTCAAATCACCGATTTCGTGGTCCTCCGCTTCCATCACGGCATCGCCGTCAGCCGACTCGAGGCTGAATCGCCAGTGCCCGTCGGTCAGCGACGATGAACTCGCCTCGCACACCAGCAGGTACTCCGAAATGGTTTCGGGCGGTGTGGATGGGGGTTCGTCGAGATTGATCAATCGGTCACCTTCGTCAAGATGCGAATCCGTGTCGATCGCATCGCGTAGCAGTTTCAGCTTCACGGGCGGGGTTCCAACGCAGGGGGGGAGGGGAGGACTTCGAGTTCCGCGCAGATGTCGTCGACAATCCAGTCACGCGGGTGCTTACAGGGCGTGCAACGAGACGATGGCCACGACGTCGGGTCAAAACACGACAACGGAAGGTCAACGCTACCGGCACGGTTTAAGCATTCGGCAAAGTTTGCCGGGTCCCAAGAGATGGACTCATCGAAAACGCCGCCGCTTTCGTAGCGGCGGCGTCAAGAGAGTCCCAAACGATACAATTGGAAGGGAAGAAGGTTCGCAGGTTACAGGTTCGCAGGTAACAGAGCTCGCTACTGAGGCAACCTGTCACCTGTCACCTTCAAACCTGTCACCTTCTATAAAGCTTCACTGCCCTCGAGCAGCGAAAGTTCGGCTCCGTCAAGGAAGCTGACCAGTGACTTGGCGCGGTAGGGCTGCTGCAACTTGCGGACGGCCTTGCTTTCGATCTGTCGAACTCGTTCACGGGTCACTTGGAAAATGCGTCCAACTTCTTCCAGGGTGTACGTGTAACCGTCGGCAAGGCCGTACCGCAGGCGGAGAATTTCACGTTCGCGGTAATTGAGCGTTTCCATCGCCAAGTCGATCTGCGTTTTCAAGGCTTCGCGATTGGTTTCTTGCAAGGGATCGTCGTCGCGGTGGTCTTCCAGGAATTCACCAAAGACGCTTTCTTCGTGATCACCGATCGGTTGGTCCAGCGAGAGCGGCTGGCGACTCATTTTTAGAATCACGCGGGTATCGTCGATCGAAAGGCCGCTGCGAGCACACACTTCTTCGGCTGTTGGTTCGCGTCCGTTTTCTTGCACCAGGTCGCGAGTGATTTGACGAATCTTGTTCATCGTGTCGATCATGTGGACCGGCACGCGGATGGTGCGACTTTGGTCGGCAATCGCTCGCGTGATCGCTTGACGAATCCACCAGGTTGCATAGGTGCTGAACTTGTACCCGCGTGCGTGTTCGAATTTGTCGACCGCTCGCATCAATCCGGTGTTGCCTTCTTGGATCAAGTCCAAAAATGACAAGCCGCGATTGCGATACTTTTTGGCGATCGAAACCACCAATCGCAAATTGCCCGCCGAAAGGATTCGCTTGGCCGCATCGTAGTCTTCTGAATAGCCGTCACAACGTTTGATGCGGCGTCCCAGCGTCTTGGGCGTTTCGAACGTCAATCGCATCAAGTAATGAAGTTCACTTTGCAATTCGGTGACCGTCGGCATTCCCGGCAATTTCAAAGCGTCTTTGTCCGCCAGCAGCGTACGGATTTCTTCCATGCGAAGACTGGCTTTGCGAAGCTTTTCATAGATCGGTTCTAACTTGCCAGTCCGCAGGTTCATTTCTTCGACCAGACGAACAGCCTTGTTGCGACGGATAACGAGGTTCCGCCACGCAGCGCGTCGCTGTCGCATTGGCAAACCTTTGTTGACCGAGGTCAAGAAATCGTCTCGGTTTTGGGCCAACAAGTGTTGCAGCGTGCGAACGTTGGGCACGATTCGCTGCATGATCGCTTTCTTTTCTGCTGCATTGGTGACGCTGACTTCGATCGTGCGATCAAGTCGCAGTTTCTTGTCGCGGACTTGTTCCAAAAGTTTCAGCGAACCTTGCAGCATGAAGTCCGTCGCCAGCATCCAATGGCGATATCGATCACGAGTCTTTTCAATTTGTTTCGCGGCCGAGACTTCTTGTTCGCGGGTCAGCAACGGGATTTGTCCCATTTGCATCAAGTACATCCGCACGGGATCTTCGGTGGGATCGGTGTCAACGTCCTCGCGTCGTCGTGGGTTATCGTCGCGGGCGGGGGCAGGGTCATCTTCGTGGGCGTCGACGAATTCTTGCCCCATGACTCGGGTACGATTGCTGACAGACTCCTCTGCGCTGAAGGCATCGTCCCGTAGACTGCGGCTGAACTTCTTTCCCATCAATGTCTCCTCGAATCCCGAATCTGATAGATCGTTTAGGTTCGGAAGAATCCAAGCAGGAAAGGTGCCGGAGCCTGCGGCTGGTATCGCGTAAATCATGGCAAAGCGTTATGGGAGAAGAGTTTGCGTGACAAGAGACCCCAAATGCGACATTCCACGTGTTTCGGAAAGTCAACGCCTGTTGTGGAGGTATCGCAACAATGTCGACGAAAAGACTCGCAATTGACGACCAAATCGGGCGTGGGGGCGGCGAGCGGTGACACTGTTAGGGCACCAAAAACCTAGGTCACAATCCACTCTCTACACGAACTGATTTTGCTGTTTTACACTTTGAAGTAGTTGACGTAGCTGAGCGCTGCAATTAGCGGCAACAAGATCGGTACTGATTGCCAGTTCGCAACGCCACTTCGCCAATACCTTTTGCATGGTAAGAAACCCTCTATGGATGTTCCTCCGATCGACGAACCGCTCGACCGATTCGAGTGGCTCGATCCGACCCGGTTTCGTCGACCCGAACAGGCTCGCGAAGATCTGTCGCAGGTTTGGCGCTGTGGCGCGACGCCCGATCTGTTGATCGTTCTTCGCGATCAATTGATCAAGCGGTTGCCGACGATTGATGATGTCGATTCGGCGGTTTCGAATCTCGCGCGGTTTGTCTTGGCCAGCCGCAGCCCCGCGTCGCTGTTGGGTTTGTTCGAACGTGACACCGAGGCGTTGCCTCATCTGTTGCAGCTCTTTTCGACCAGTCAATCGCTTGCCAACCGGGTGATTTCGGATCCCGAGAGCTTTGATCTGCTGCGAGCCAGCGACGGACAGCCCGCCGATCGAAAGTTCTTGGTGGATGAATTGGCCGCTGAGATCGATTCGGTCGATCATTCGAATCGGGCATCAATGCGAATCCGCAAATTTGTGATGCGTGAAAATGCCCGCATCGCTTACGGCGAATTCGTACGCGGGGTGACGCCTGATCGCGTCGGCCGTGAACTTGCGCATGTGGCCGATGCGGCAATCGAAGCGGCGCTAAGGTTCGCCGATCGACAGCTGACCCAGCGGCGCGGCAAACCCAAACTCGCCGACGGCAGCACATCTCAAGTGACCGTGATCGGTTTGGGCACCCTCGGCGGTGAAGAGCTGGGGTACGGCGACCCTCTGCCGCTGATCTTTTTGTTCGATCGCATCGATTACTTGAACAAATGGCATCGCGACTATTACACGGCGCTAGTGGCTGAAGTGATTTCGATCCTGTGCAGCGACCAACCATCGGGCCTGGGCTATTCGATCGATTCTCGCGTTTCACCGATGTTCGAAACGGGCACCTTGATTTGCAGCGTGCGCGATGCCGTCCGAATTTACGAATCATCGGGGCAGACTTGGCAACGACTCAACTTCGTCAAAGCACGTACGGTCGCAGGTTCGTCCGAACTGGGCGATCGGTTTCTGGATCAGTTACAGCCTTGGATCTATCGCCGGCACATCAGTCGCGAGGGATTATCGGCATTTGCCTCGGTTCGCGAAAAGTTACAGCGACGAACCAATCCGGCCACCCATACCGATGACAAAGGTGCCAATCGTGATATCGATATCCAGCGTGACCCAGGTGGACGTCAAGACATCGAGCTGACCGTGCAGTTCGTTCAACTGTTGCACGGTGGCGATTTGGACGAGGTACGGGTCGGAAATACGGTCGAGGCGATCATCGCGCTGGAACGGTCGGGATGTCTGACCCACCAAGAGGCGACTCTGTTGGCCGAGAATTACGCGCGCCTGTGTCGTTTGCAGCATCAGCTGTCTGTCATGTTCGATACGCGGGATGGTCAATTGCCACGCGAGACCGATATGCAGCAGCGCCTCGCTTACCAGTTGGGGATTCGTAACGAAGTCGAGAACACCGGCGACATCGACCGATTCCACCAAATGCTAAACGAAACACTCGGTTTGAGCCGCAAGATCATCAACCATCTCTTGTTGGACACGCCCGAGAGTGATGGGGTCGCGCCGGTGGAAACCGCGCTGGTCTTGGATCCGGATCCCGATTCCGAACTCGTTCGTCGTGTTCTGTCAAAGTATCAATTGCGGAATCCTGTCGTGGCAATGCAGCAATTGCACGCGCTAAGCCGCGAAACCGTTTCTTTCTTGTCGCCCCAACGTTGCCGGCAATTCTTTTCGGCACTCGCACCGGCGCTATTGACCGAAATTGCATCGACGCCGGATCCGGATCGAACGTTGGCGTCGTTGGTGGCTGTGGCCGATTCGCTGGGGGCGAAAGCGACGTTGTGGGAACTCTTGCGAGTCAATCGTCCGACCATGCAGTTGGTCGTTCGACTCTGTGCGGCGGCACCCTACCTCAGTCGCATTTTAAAAGAACATCCTGGAATGATCGACGAATTGATCGATTCATTGCTGATGAATCGGTTGCCGTCGCGTGGCAAGATCGAAGCTCAATCGATCGAACTGTGCCGCGGCGCGCATGATCGCATGCTGATTTTAGAGAACTTTAAAAACAGCATGCACCTGACCATCGGCGTGCGAGACATTCTGGGCAAAGAAACGATTGAGAAATTGCACCAAACGCTCAGCGATACCGCCGAATCTTGCTTGCGCCGCGTCGCCGAACATGAACAAGAACGGTTAGCTCAGCAATACGGCGATCCCGTTGGTGATGGCGGCGAGCCGTCGCAATTATTGATGCTGGGACTGGGAAAACTCGGCGGGCGCGAACCGAACTACCACAGCGACGTCGACGTCGTGTTTCTGTATTCCGATGAGGGTGAAACACAACGCCGCGTGGGCGGACCACGCAAGACGACGAACAATCAGCACTTCTTTAACGTCGTTGCTCAACGCGTCACCGAATGCGTCAACCAGGTCGAACCGAACGGAAAGCTTTACGATTTGGATGGGCGGCTGCGTCCGACCGGCAGCGAGGGCGTGCTGGCGGTATCGATCGAGAGTTTTCTGAAACGATTTCGTCAAGGCGTCGCACCGCTTTGGCAACGTCTGGCACTTTGCAAGGCGCGATCCATCTCGGGTGCCCCGGAATTGCGACGGCGAACCGACCAGGCGATCGTTGATGTCATTGCACAG
This sequence comes from uncultured Pirellulaceae bacterium, assembly GCA_963975425.1. Classification (GTDB taxonomy): domain Bacteria; phylum Planctomycetota; class Planctomycetia; order Pirellulales; family Pirellulaceae; genus CAXBGS01. The sequence continues at coordinate 91,599 of CAXBGS010000010.1, read as the reverse complement.
ACCGCGTGGCACGACGGGATGATCGACGAAATCAAACAGCTGCGACGCGAGAACGAACTCACGGCCGCCGAAGACAATTTGAAACGTGGGTGCGGCGGCACGATGGATGTGGAATTGATTGCCCAGATGTTGACGTTGCGTCACGCAAGTCAGTCGCCAAAAATCATTCACACCGGAACTGTCGATGCGCTGTCGGCGTTGGCCGAAGCGGGTTTTATCGACGAAGCCGACGCCGTTCAGCTGGTCTCGTCCTATCGAGTCCTGCGGCGCGTCGAAGGAAACTTGCGATTGCTCGACCAAGCGTCACGGCATGAATTACCCAGCAGCGAAACCGTACTGTGTGACCTCGCGTATTTGATGGGCGAGTCGGACCCGGCGATGATTCTTTCGCAGTGCAATACGGCGCGGAAGTCGAATCGGTCATTGTTCGAAAAATACATGGATCGCAAGTGATCTTTGGTTCGCCCGTTGGCTATTCTATTGGGCGACGAGCCTCGGGCCCGTGGCAACCGTCCGCGATCATGACCACGACGCCGGTATCATGCGTGCGTGTCTTGCTTCCCCATACATTCACCAGAGGATCACGATGTCGACACGCTGGATTTTCGCCCGAACTACATTAGCACTGCTCGCCATCGCCGCTTTGCCATGGCTTCATCGCTCGTGCCAGGGTGCCGATGAACGTCCCAACGTTCTCTTCATTGCGGTTGATGACATGAACGATTGGGTCAGTGTTTTCGGCGGGCATCCGCAAGCGATAACGCCGAACATTCAGCGGCTGGCCGAAAGTGGATCGGTTGTCTTTCAAAACGCACATTGTCCCGGACCGGTGTGTGGCCCCAGCCGATCGGCATTGTTAAGCGGGTTCATGCCCCATCGCAGCGGCGTGTACGGCAATTCGCAGAACATGCTGGATTCAGCGTTGGTGCAGACACACACGACATTGCCCGAGTACTTTGCCAAGCACGGATATGACACGATTTCGCGCGGCAAAATTTTTCACGCTCACGCATCGGCCGACGGACGTGACCGAGGCCAGTGGGCATTCCAACGCTGGGAAGGCGGCGATGGCGGAACGGGTGTTGACCGAAAGCAAGTCACCTCACGCGACAAAAATCTGATTCGTGGCCAGGCGGGACCGAAGTCGGAATACACCAAAGCGGGCGGCAGCGAATTTTCATGGGGGCCGACGGTCGGCACGACACAAGAAATGAGCGACTTTCAAACGGCACAGTGGGCCGCCGAGGAATTGTCCAAGCCCAACGACAAGCCCGTGTTTTTGGCCGTCGGGTTTTCGAAACCTCACCTGCCGTTTTATTGTCCGCAAGAATTTTATGATTTGTATCCGGTCGAGAATGTGTTGGTGAATCCCGTTCGCGAAAACGATCTGGCGGACATTCTTACGCCGTCGGGCAAACGCAAATTTCAACCAACCAACGACTACCAGTGGATTCGTCAAAACGGATTGGAAAAGGAAGTCACCCAAGCGTACTTGGCCTGTATCAGCTTTGCCGATGCGTGCGTCGGCGAAGTGATCAAGGGACTCGAGAACAGCCCGCGAGCGAACAATACGATTGTTGTATTGTGGGGCGATCACGGTTGGCACCTTGGCGAAAAACTACGTTTTCGCAAGGGGTCGGCTTGGACCGAATCGACACGTTTGCCGCTGATCATTCGAACGCCGGCGATGACATCGCGGCAAGATTGTCGTCGGCCAGTCAACTTGATCGATCTTTACCCAACGTTGATCGAATATTGTGGTCTGCCATCGAAAACGATGATCGACGGCAACAGTCTGGTGCCGCTGCTGAATGATCCCCAAGCGGACTGGGATGATGCGACGCTGACGATCGCCGGCGAAGGCAACGCATCGGTATCTGGGGAACGTTGGAAATACATTCGATATAAAGACGGTACTGAAGAATTGTACGACTTACAGTCGGATCCGCAGGAATGGACCAACTTGGCCGCCGACGCCACAAGTGGGGCAAAGGCCGCCAAAGAAAAACTATCAAAGTTTGTTCCGCAAGAATTCGCCCCAATAATTATGAAATCCGATTCCGGTTCAAAGAAGACGGCAAAAAGTCTGAACCGCGCTTTGAAGGCGACACGCAAACTGGACGAACTAAAGTAAGATCACGCTCAGTTCGTGGCTCGGCATGCCGGCGAGCTCTTGACGTGTCCCCTAATCCATTCGTTTGCGATGAAAATTAAGTGCCCAGGCTGTGGTTCGGTCCTCAGTATCCCCGACCACGCCGCGGGCAAGGTCGTCAAATGCCAATGCGGTAAATCGCTGCGTGCACCCGGACAAGCCGCGTCATCCGCTGGGACATCGATGGTGGCAGCTGGATCAACAGGGCAGCGAGCCTCGGTGCCGTCCAGACCGGCCGCCCGACCGCCCGCGGGCGGTGGCGGTTTCGATCCCGGGATCTTTGACGAACTGTCTGACGCGGACCTTCAGCCGGTCAAGCCAGTTTCGCGTCCCGGGACGACGTCCAATCCCTATCAAACCCCTGCCTCATCAGGCGAAGACGCTGGCGATCAACCGTACGCAGGCGAATTGGCAACGTTAGGTCAACGGTTTACCGGCGCGTTTGTCGACAATTTGCTGTACAACATCGCCGCTTGGATCGCTGGGTTCAGTTCAGTGCTATTCGAGCCGCCGGGTGAACAAGAAATATCCAGTACGATGTTGATCGCGTGGATCGTACTCGCCGTGACCATCTTTTTGATTCCGATCGTCATCAACGCCGTCATGATCACCAAGTCCGGTCAGTCGATCGGCAAGAAAGCCGCGGGAACACGGATCGTCCTCGATCCGTCACGAGAATTGCCAGGATTCGTCAAGGGCGTTTTGGTGCGTTCGTACGTGATGGGGCTGCTGTCGATCATCCCGCTGGTTGGGTTGATCGACACGGTGATGATTTTCGGCCAAGAGCGAAAATGTTTGCACGACAAAATGGCGGGCACCATCGTCGTCACCGCTAAATGAAACGCCGGGCAATCGAATGCGTTCGGGCCGAAGGCCGGCAACCGGGATCGGTGGCGTCATTGCCACACCCGCACTTGCAATGATCGTCCACGTGATTCGACACGAAAGGCAGCCGACGTTATTGACTTTGCCGTACGTTCGCCCAGGTCGGTGTGGTCACCCGCCCACGTTCAATTGCTTCGCGGGTGAGGGTGTCTCTTCGCTGATCTCTTTGGCGCGATAACGTGTCCATGCCGAACGCAACGCGTTGGTGATCGGCTGCTCGATTCGATTGGTCACGATAATGGCGACGGCAAACGAGAAAACCATTGCGATCACAAAGCATACCACCGGCGGATAGCCGCCATGGTCGAGTCGGTGGATCACGGCCACGCCAAGGTTATTGTGGCACAGGTAGATCGCATACGAGATCGTACTGACGAACACCAACGGTTTCAGCCGCAGCATTGGAACTCGGCCATACGCGCTGGCGGCGACCAGTCCAATGATCAACGCGGTCGCTAATGGATTGTGTTTGCCGTGATCGATCGAATGAAAAACGCCGGCGGCAAAGAGAATCGCGAGCATGTTTTTCCACTTGGATCCGACGTCGGTTTTGATCATGTAGATCAAGAACCCGATTGCGAACAAGGGAACGAAATCTAACAGCATCAATCGTCGGACCGCCGTTGCCGCGGCAAACCAGGCTGTGCCCCCGTGTGTCACCTGAATCGCATCCAACGTGGGACATGCCAACAGCGACATGACCAACAGCGATCCCCAACCGAGGAAATATCGCCGAAGTCCGCCGAGTTTGAACAGACCGACCAACGTGGCGTAAAACATCATTTCGATTTGCAGGGTCCACATCACCGGATCGACGCATTCAAATCCCAGAATACGAGGCAGCAACGTCATGTTTGCGGCAAACTGTGCGGTTGATATCGGGGGCTGGTCGCGATGCGGGGCAAGCTGCAGCACCCACAAGTTTGCGATAATGATCAACAGGAAAACCGGGATGATTCGTATCAGGCGGGCTGCCACGAAATCGACCGGTTTTCGCCGCCGCAGCAACGACATGCTGTTGACGAATCCGCTGAGAATAAAAAACAGCTCGACCCCGTACGCACCGAACGGCCACTCAAACCCCAGCGGCGTCGTATAGCCGAACTTCACCTCGTAGACATGGGTGAAGTGAAACAGCATCAAGTTGATTGCGGCGAGGGCTCGAAGCGCGTCGAGTTCCAAGATCCGCTTATGCGGCTTCAGCACTTTGACGCTAGATTGGGCTGCATCGGACATCGGATGTGATCTTTGTGGCTTCGCGTGAAGGGACTGGGGAAATATGGGTTGATCTAATTCGCAGGACCGTTTCCGACGCCAGGAACCGGTAATTCGTCGAACCACTCGACGTACGGGTAGGGTCCATACGGACTATTCCGTTTGTGCGGGCGGCCGCCATCGATCCGGTTTGGACCCCGGCGGTGATCGCCGATTCGCACGTTGCCCCGACCAAGATCGCCGATGGACGCGACTTTTTGCGATTGCGGCCATTCTGCTTTTCCCAATCCATCCCCCTTTCGTTTCAGTGGCGAGTCGCTGAAAATGCCGGCTTTTCGACTCGAGGACGTCCGGCAAAACGCCAGGCGGAGGATTCGCCGTGAAGTATGTGATTGTGATTCCGGACGGATGTGCGGACGAACCGATCGAGGCACTCGGTGGCCGAACGCCGCTGCAGGCTGCTGAGTTGCCCGCCATGGATGAGCTCGCAAAAGCGGGGACGCTGGCGTTGGCCGACAACACGCCTGCTGATTTTCCGGCCGGCAGCGAAGTCGCCAATCTGTGTTTGCTGGGATACGATCCCTATCAGTATTTCACCGGTCGCGCGCCGCTTGAGGCCGCCGCACAAGGCATCCAGTTGGGGCCGCATGACTGGGCCGTGCGTTGCAATTTGGTCACGATCGAAGACCAGATGATGGTCGATTTCACCGCGGACCACATCAGCACTGAGGAATCGACCGAGCTGTTGGCGGCGGCACAGCAGGCGTTGCTTCCGCCCGACTCGCCGTTCCAATTCGTGCCGGGTGTCAGCTATCGAAACCTGCTGATTTATCGCGGCAGCCAAGACGCACCGGCCCCGTTCTCAAATGAGACGCGCACGAGCGCACCGCACGACTTGACCGATTTGCCCGTCGCGGATGACTTTCCACGCGGCCCCGGCAGCGACGCGTTGGTCAGTTGGATGAACGCATCGGCGGAATTATTTGCGGATCACCCCGTCAATCAAAAACGCATTGCCGCGGGCAAACGGCCAGCGACGAACGTTTGGCTGTGGGGACTCGGCGGTGCACCATCGATGCCGACGTTCCAGCAGCGGTACGGGATCAACGGCGCGATGATCACGGCGGTCGATTTGCTGCGAGGCATTGGGGCCCTAGCCGGTTGGCCGCGCATCGAAGTGGACGGGGCGACCGGTTACTTAGACACCGACTATGCTGCCAAGGGCCGCGCGGCGATTGAAGCCTTGAAGGAATACGATTTGGTGTGTGTGCATATCGAGGCCCCTGATGAGGCATCTCACGAGGGCCGCCACGACGCCAAGATCGAATCGCTGCAGCAGATCGATGAAAAGATCGTCGCGCCGCTGGCCGAAGCGTTGCGTGGCTATGGCGATCACCGGATCCTGATCACGCCCGATCATCCGACGTATTGCCGCACGAAAAAGCACACGCATGCACTTGTTCCGCTGCTGATCTGTGGGACGGGCGTGGATGCCGATTCGGCACAGAACTACGATGAGGCCGCCGCAGAAGCGAGCGGACGCCGCTATGAACACGGCTGGGACATGATGGATGACTTTATCGTCCAGCGTCCTGCTCGCTAAGCATTTCCCATTACCGAAAAGCGGTCGCCACCTCGTCGCGCGACGATTGGTCTTTTCGCCAAACGCTTTCCCCGTCAAACACCGTCAACAGATCGTCATGTCGTCTTCTCCCGCTAAAAAACTGATTGTTCAAAAGTTCGGTGGCACCAGCGTTGCTGATGCTGAAAAGATTCGTGCAGCCGCTCGGAAAGCGGTTCGCGCCCAAAACGAAGGCAACCGTGTCGTGATGGTCGTCAGCGCCATGGGTAAGAACACGGACCTGCTGTTGGATCTGGCCGGGCAGGTCGCCGAGAAACCGCCGGCACGCGAGATGGACATGTTGTTGAGTACCGGCGAACAGGTCAGCGTCGCGCTTGTTGCGATGGCGATCGGTGACATGGGAGCCAAAGCGATCAGCTTGACCGGTGGCCAGTTGGGCATGTTGACCGACAACAGTTTCAGCAAAGCACGGATTCAATCGATCTCGACCGAACGAATCGAACGTTTGCTTGACGAAGGAAACATCGTGGTCGCGGCGGGATTCCAAGGCATCGACGACGACGCGAACATCACCACGTTGGGGCGTGGCGGCAGCGATACCACTGCGGTCGCCTTGGCCGCGGTCCTGGGCGCCGACGAATGTGAGATCTACACCGACGTCGACGGCGTCTATACCACCGACCCACGCGTATTGGCTGAGGCTCGGCGAGTGGAGGTGATCAGTTACGACGAAATGCTTGAACTGGCCAGTCTGGGTGCCGGGGTGATGCATAGTCGCAGTATCGAATTCGCCAAGAAATTTTCGGTGCCGATCCACGTCCGCAGCAGTTTCTCCGATACGGGCGGCACGATGATCGTCGCTGAGACCGAGTCCAAGACGGCGGGCGTCAGCGGTGCGGCAATGACCGCCGACGAATCGCGGATCACGGTATTGGGAGTGCCCGATGTACCGGGTAAGAGCCTGCAAATTTTCTCGGCAATCGCCGAACATAAGATCGCAATCGATATGGTCGTCCAGAACGTCGGCACCAATGGTCGGGCGGACGTTTCGTTCACGGTTCCCAAAGGTGAATTGCAGACGACGCTGCAGGCGGTGCAGTCGGTGCTTGCGGATGTCGGTGCCGATGGCGTCACCTACGATTCGGAAGTCTCAAAGGTCTCGGTCGTCGGATCGAACATGGCCAGTCAAACAGGCGTGGCGTCGCGAATGTTCCGCGCCCTGGCTGATGCCGACGTAAATATTCAAATGATCACCACCAGCGAAATCAAAATTTCCGCTCTGGTCGCTCGCGATCAAGCGCAAGAGGCGCTTCGCGCCGTGCACCAAGCGTTTTCGCTGCACGAGCGTCCCAGCGATGCCAACTCTTGGGACGAAATCAAAGCCGAACGCGTTCGCGACAACGATGTCGAAACGTTGGTAAGACGATTGCAGGACGATGCACTGGAAGCGTTAACGCTGACCGGTATCTCACTGACCGATCAACAGGCTCGCGTCACGCTGCACGGAGTGCCCGACAAACCGGGAATCGCGGCTGACATGTTCGAATCGATCGGTGATGCGGGAATCTTCGTCGACATGATCGTGCAAGGTTATGACGGCGAAGACGGGTCGACCAGCGTTAGTTTCACCGTGGACGAATCTGATTTGGAAAAGAGCGTTGAAGTGGCGACGCAAATCGAACAACGACACGGAATGCGTGGCGTCCAAGGCGGCGGAAACATCGCAAAGGTTACCGTCAGCGGCATCGGCCTGCGAAGCCACACGCACGTCGCGACGCTGCTCTTTGAGAGTCTGGCCCGTGCCGATGTGAACGTGGAAATGATCGGAACCAGCGAATTGCAGGTCAACGCGGTCATCGATGGCAAATTCGCCGCGGTCGCCAAGTCGGGCTTGGAAGACGTTTTCGCCGCTTCGCTAAGCAACTCCGTCTCGGCACGGGCGGCCGACCGCCGACAGGGCGACTTGGACCGGCGGCAAGACGCCAGACGAACAAGCTAACCGCCCGAGTGATGGTCCGAGCGAGAGCGGAATCACTGCGAGGCCGGGCCAGAGTACCCAGGGAACCGAATATCAGTCGCCACGGGGAAACGTTCCACGCCCAAATATTCCTGTTTTGATGAAAATTCCGGTGTGAATTGTCGCACCGATGGCGTCGTCGGTGGGCCGGCGAGAAGACGGGAAGGTCGGGCAATTCTGCTTGGTTTTGCGTACTTGCACGACTATGCTATGGCTAGTCGACGAAAATTGTATCGATCCTGGGGAATCCTTCGGTCAGACGCGCTGCGTTTGTACGAAGGTTGTGATCGAGCAATTCGCCTCGTCCGTTGATGTCGGTTCCGCCACTTTCCACCGCTCAAACGTCCGTTGCTGTTGTGACAGGCGAACGTGACTGCGGTGACTTGTCGGTGGTGGAGTTTAGTTCATCGTGGTTTAGTTCATTGTGCGTTAGCGGTCGAACCAGGGGGTTGGCTGGCCAGCGCCAAAGACCTCGTGAAGAGGCGAACAACGAAAAAGGAAAATGACTGTGACACGCTTACCAACAAATGGCCCTACCCGATGGATTGCTCTGGCGATCGCGAGCATCGCGACCCTGGTGTCGATTCCATCGAGTGCCACGGCGGATCGGCCCGAACTTGTCGATGAAACGGTGACGGCGGAAATGTTCGAGGCGATGGATGCCGGACAAATCGAAGTGAAGTACATCCCGCTGGACGCGACCAAGGCCAACATCCTGGTCACGAACAAGACGGACAAGCCGATGAAAATCAAACTGCCGCAGGCCTTTGCCGGCGTGCCCGTTCTGGGGCAATTCGGCGGCGGCGGTGGTGGCGGCGGTATTGGCGGCGGCGGTGGCGGCGGCGGACAGCAGTCCGGCGGCGGCGGTGGCGGTGGCGGCGACGACGGTGGGTTCTTGAATGTGCCCGCCGAACGAATGCGAAAGCTCGCGACGAAAACCGTCTGCCTTGAACACGGCAAGCGTGACCCAAATCCGCGTGTGGCCTACAAGATCGTACCGATCGAACAATTCACGCAAGACGCTCGGATTCGAGTCCTGTGCCAGGCGCTCGGCGATGGCAAACTTTCGCAAAATACGGCTCAGGCCGCCGCATGGCACATGATGGATGGATTGTCTTGGGAAGAGCTCGCCGCCAAGAATCGCAAGGAAAGTAAATACACCGGCAACGAGCGATGGTTCACGACGAAAGAATTGCGATCCGCAATGGCGGTCGTCGAAAAAGTGACACAGATCGCGGGCGAGCAAGCGGAAACTGGCTCCGAAGACAACGGTGAATATAACGGTGACTACAACGGCAATTACGAAGGCTGATCCCTAGCCGAAAGTTGTCGTCGAAGTCCAAACCCAGCTGTGAAAGCCACGATCAAATTTGATCGTGGCTTTTTTCGTGCTTCGCATGGCTTCTGGCTTCTGGCTTCTGGCATCTGGCATCTGGCATCTGGCGTCGGGCTTCTGGCATCAGCCGTCCTGGTGAACCCCTTCGGCGTCGTCCGAACATCAGCTCGTCAGAACCATTGACGCTCATGCACGCGAGCCCGTGCTCAGAAGAGAGAGCCCGTGCTCGGAAGAGAAAGCCCGTGCTCGGAAGAGAGAGCCCGTGCTCAGAGGAGAGAGCCCGTGCTCAGAGGAGTGATAGCTGCGTGGAATGATTCGGGCGGACTCGAGATTGTCTTGCCGCGCGCGGACCTTCACGCTACAGCGTCGTTCGCTGTCGACGATGATTTTCCGCGACGAAGACGATGGCGACGATGGCCGTGATTTGGATCAGTGCGATCATCAGCGGCGGGACTCGGCTGATGCGAGACATCGCATTGCGTATCCACTGGGGTTCACGAGCATGCTGCTTTGCAATCAGTTCGTTGATGCTTGGCGGCGGCGCGATGTTGAACGTCGGCCACGTCGATACGTGTTCCCAACCGTGTCGGGTGCGTCGCCATCCAACGGGCATCACCGACTTGGTACCGTTATCGTTGACGATAATCGTGGGAACCTGGGCATCAGGATCAATCGACGCGCTCGGATCAATCGACGCGCTCGGTTCAATCGACATGCTCGGATCAACCGATGCAATCGATCCGGTTGATGCACCGGTTACCGTTGGCGCATCTGGGATCGGCGGGGCCGCTTCGATGGCGGCGCACAAGACTCCCATGCCCATCAGGCATCGCACATGGGTGCGCAATCTTGCCACCAAGAATTGTTTGTCTTCGGTTCGTGCATTGAGTCGCTTCATTGAAAGCTAGCTCATCGCACATTGCGGTCCAACCCCGATGCGTTATACCGACGCTTCACACAAGTTGTTGATCTGTATGTACTTACGCATCGCCGTTCTGATTGGTGACATGCCGACACGTTGCCCCTTCGCAACATCCCCGTCGAATCGATGTTGCGGTTGATCAACATGATGAAAATGGTCCACATGCCCATGTGTTTGCCAGACGTGACTCGGTCTTGCGTGCGGCGAGGCTAAGTGAAACGAGCCTATCGAGACATTGAAACGGAAAAATCGGAATCCGCTTCGCAATTCACCGAACTTATCGCCGGAAACCTGGCACCTTCGTTCTGAGCAGGGCGTAGATTTTTCCGGCTAAGTTTATCTGCATCGAACGCCGTCTCGTCTGATCTTCGCTCGAACTCGCGGACGTGACGTAAGGGGGACGCGGTCGATCATGACACGATGCACGTCGTGCAAGATGTCATTGCCAGGGAGGCCAGTTTGCAAGACGGTCAATTCGCAACAACGAAATCGAGTCCAGTTATCATGTCATCCGCCGCACAGTCGACAGCAATCGAAGACGTTTTTCGATCCGAAATCCTGCCCGCACTGCCGCATAGTGCGATCGAATTGCTGCAACTTTCTCAGCAAAGCGATTCAGGGCCTGCCGAGTTCGCCAAACCGATCGAAGCGGATCCTGGACTGATGGGACAGGTATTGCGATTCGTGAACTCGTCGTACTTTGGCTTCAGTCGCGAAATCATGAGCGTTCAACAAGCGTTGACGCTCGTGGGAACTCGCGCCATCACGAACTTTGCGTTGTGGAATGCGGTATTTAGTGTCATCCCAAATCCCAAGTTCGGCCCTTTCGATCTGAAGTCGTTGTGGCAAGACTCGCTGCGCCGGGCCGTGTTCGCTCGCAGTGTCGGCAAGTCGTTAAAGCTAGAGCATTCCGAGGACTTGTTTGCCGGTGCTCTGCTGCAGGACATGGCAATCCCGTTGTTGCTGCGTGAGTTGCCCGACCAGTATGAAGAACTGGTTCAGCGCCGAGTCGACGAAGGCCGCCGACTGAGCGGATTGGAACACGAAATGTTCGGTTGGGATCATGCCGACGCGGCCGCGATGTTGGCCAAACGTTGGAACCTGCCGGAAACGTTCGTCGAACTGATTGGCCACCACACCCGTTTGACCGATTTGCTGCAAGGTGGCGAAGCAAATCGCGGCAACGCCTGTGTGGCACTCGCATCTCTGCTGCCGTCGTGCGCCGATGAAGACTGGGACGAGCAAGACGAGTTCGTTGACGGATACGTCGCACTGACCAACGGGGACGAAGAAGCACTGCTGGCGTTGTTCGATTCGGTCGACGAATCAACAGCCGAGTTCGCACCACTGCTGAAACTGCCGACGCCCAAGCGAACGCTCGGCGATTACGTGGCCTAGCGAACCGCCGGTTGATTGGCGGTGCCCAACTCATTTTGCAGCGGTCTTGCGCTGCGACGGACTTAGCCCGGGCCGGATGAGATGATTCTCATGCGGTCGTGATGGTGCATCGAATTCTGATTCGCTCAATCAATTCAAGACACAGAGCCAATTCAAGACACAGAGCGATTCTCATTACGGAACGCGGCCTATTGCCGGTCGACCATAAAGGTTCCATTATCCGCGACGTCGAACATGGGACGACAGTACCGGCCGCAGCCTTGCGCCCCACCGGGGCGGAAGATCAGACCGAGTGAGATGTTCCATGACTCTTGCTCGTTGCCACCGTTGTTCACACCTTCGTTTGCAATCAGATAGGTTGCCCCGGTCTGCAAAACGATCTTTTGGCGAAGCGGCAGATTCAACGAGGCGCCCAGGATGCCGTCGTCGTTGTCTGTCCATCCGGCGAATCCTTCGACTGCGCCACTGCCGTTGAGCGTCCGGCGATAGAACAAACGATATTGATCGGTCGGCTCGAACGTAACGGTGCCATTGATCAACGCTCCAGCTCCGTCGCGAACGACGGTATTGGAACTGTCGTCCCCAGTCCCCGCTGCGAATCGTAAACCGAACAAGTGACAGCGTCCCGTGTTCCAGCTGAGTTCGCCGCGAATCTGTGTCAGGTCGCCTTGGAACCACCAATCGTCGTTCAAATAGTCGACGACGAAACCGTACTGCAATCCGTAATCGACGCGTCGGAATAAACCGCCGGTCAGAAAAATCTGGTGTCGTGTTTCGCTGGTGAATTCTGATCCGCTTAAGTTGCTTTGGGTTGCACGCAGACCGAATTGACCTGCGAGGTCCCAGCCCAGCCAACGTTTCAGTGAACGACCCTCGTTGAAACCTTCATAGAAACCGAAACTGCCCGAGCCGTTACGGTCCCCGTTTTGCCCGTTGACGTTGGCAAAGTTCATCGGGCCTTTATACGCTTGGACGCCCGCAAAGAAGTCAAAGCGACACCAATTGATTCGCAGAACGGGCAGGAACAGCGGATAGCAGTCATCAAACATGGCCCCGGCACACGCGTCACATCCGCAGTCGGCGACCGGTTCCATTCCGCATCCGGCTTCGACACCGCAGGCAGGTCCGGTTGCATAGTTACTGTCGCAACCGCAGCCGGGAATCCCGCAGCCTTCGATACCACACCCTGGTGCCATTTCAAGACCGCATCCGGCTTCAACACCACAGCTGCACTCGACACCCAACTCGCATCCACAAGCCGGTTCGAAACCACATCCTGGTCCTGCAATGTAGCCGCCATCGGCGCCACACATCGGTTCGGCCCCGCAATCACAAACGGGGCCGCTGCAATCGCAGCCAGTCGGCGCGTAGCCGTCGATGTAACCGACTTGCCGCACATGGCCTTTGACCAACGATCCGTCCAGTGGTGCCGGTGGCAAGTCTCGCAAGGCTTGGCCGGTTGCAGCGCGAGCGATGGTCGAAGTTCGGTGTTTGCTTGGCGTCGAGGAGGCCACTGGTGCATTTCGAACTTGCACAGACCCCGCGTCGGCATCGACAACCTGGCGCGCTTTGGCGGTCTTGCGTAGTAAAGTCGGCTTGGCACCGGGGATCGGGATACGCTGGTTTGCGTATTGATCGGCTTGGTTTGCGGCGTGGGTGCTGGCGGGGATCGTTAGTCCGGCGATGATCAGAGCGATCGCGATCCGGATTACGAGTCCGTTATGACATAGGTGTCTGTGCCCTAAGTCGGTCAGCAGCAGGCGTTGCAGGTTCATGCCGTGGTTCTTTCCAATCCGTTGGTCGAATCGGCGGACGACAAGCGGTCCGCCGGTCCCAGGTGCGAATGGCCTCCCACTCGCGCTCCTATGGACTCCGATTTTCTTGATCGGCATGACCTGACCACTACAATCAGTAAAACTTGACTAATCGAAATCTTTTCACATCCGGTCGCCTTCGGCTAATGTCTTCACGCCGCGATCGTGAGACAATGCATGACGCCGATCAATGCGATTGCCCGGTCTCGTGCGTCTGTTTCGTGCGTCGGTTTCATGCCTCAATCATTACATTTCACGATCAAAATAGGGAATCCTGTCCGTGAAACTCACTGTTATCGTTGTCTGCCTGTGTGCGCTCTTGCCCGCCGTCGCATCTCGCTCGTTCGCCAACCCGTCCGATGCGCCGCCACCGAAAGCGGATCGCAAGCAACAAGCGGTAACCAAGCACCCCAACGTTCGTCGTGACATTGAATTCGGCCGAGTTGATGGTCACGCACTCAAGCTGGATCTGTTTTTACCGGCGGAAACCGATCGGCCAGTGCCCTGTGTCGTCTTCGTGCACGGCGGCGGATGGCTGAACGGTGATAAGAAAAGCGGTGAGAGAAACGCCGCGTGGATCACCGATCATGGGTTTGCCCTCGCCAGCATCAACTATCGATTGACGAATGTCGCGAGATGGCCGGCCCAGATCAGCGACTGTTATGCGGCGGTGCGATGGGTCCGTCGGCACGGCGAAGAATACGGGATCGATCCGGATCGTATCGGGGCGTGGGGCAGTTCCGCAGGCGGTCACTTGGTTGCCTTGATGGGCACCCGAACTTTTCCTGATCACGAATCGACGTCCAGTCGCGTGCAAGCGGTTTGCGATTGGTTCGGCCCCAGCGAACTGCTGACCATGCCGCCAAATAATGTCAGTGAAACGCGGACCGCCGACGACGTTGCGAATTCCAATGGTGCAAAATTGCTCGGCGCTACCGTGCGAGACGTACCGGAACTGGCGAAAGACGCGAGCGCACTCGATCAGGTTTCCAGCGATGACGCCGCGTTTCTAATCATGCACGGTGATCAGGATCCCGGTGTGCCGCTGGCGCAGAGTGAAAAACTGCATCAAGCCCTGCTCGCCGCCGGCGTCGATTCGACGCTTGTCGTTGTGCAAGGGGCCGGCCACGGCGGCAAGGAATTTCACACCGATGCGAATCGACAACAGATCATCGAATTCTTTTCGAAACACTTAAGACGATAGCCAACCGCTGAGAAATCGGCCTTGGCTAATTCCATGGCAATCGACAGACGCCCCATTGGCCGTTGTTTTCGTCAACGGCGACCTCGATCCAGTGCAAGTGATCACCGAACTTGGATTTGGTTTGCTCGATCACACGCTCGGCGATCACGCGAGCGATTTCCTCGGCAGTCGTATTGATGACCGGCAGGATCACGCAGTCTTCGTTGGGAAAGACCCAGCGGCGATCTCGAAAGGTGGCGGTCGTTTCTTTCTCATCCTGTGCGATCTTGATTTCAGCATGATCGCTCGGCAGGATCACGTGATGGTCCATCTTGTTGGTCTCGACCAGCACGGCATCACGCAAAGCGATGAAGTCGACCACGTAACGATTTTCGTCCAAGGGACCTTCGACACTCGCCCGAACGCCGTAGTTGTGACCATGAATTCGCTCGCAGATGTCGCTGGCGAACGTGATGAAATGAGCGGCGCTAAAGGTGAACTGTTCTTTGGTCACGTCCACTCGAAAAATGGGTTCGTTCATGTTCCTGCTATGTCGTCTGGATGTTTTAAGAGAATGTAAAGCGCCGCGGCAATCAAGTCAGCGGTGGTGCCTGGGTTCAGTGTATTGCCACGGCTACGCAAGAATCGATCGAAGCGGGCGATGGACTCCGGATCGGACCGGTCGACTTCGCCTGCCTGACGCTGGACTTCACCAGCGATATCGCCGCCACATTTTCTTGCGATCAACGAATCTGGATCGCTCGCGAGCATTCTCAAGTGGGCGTCGGCTATGCCAGCCAGCACGTCGCCAACGGTTCGGATCGACTCTGCTAAAACGGGAACGATGTTTTCAATCAGGTCCGCATAGTTGCCGGCATACTGTTTTGCGATGCGATCGCGGTCCGTCGCTAAATGCATCGCCGCAAGAATATGGATGTCTTCGGTCGGCGGTTTTGTCACATCCATCGATTCGGAAACTCCCAGCCCGCCGGCACCCGCGAAGGCGATCGCGTTAAAGATGTCCTGAGTGTCGGCGGTCGTGAACGAACAGAGCTGCTCCGCGACGGCTTTCCCATTGAACGTCGGTACCGCGACCAGGGGACCGAGCAGCAAAACGATGCCGAGGTTCACGTTGGTACCAGTTGCCTGCCTGGACTGTTGGACCGCGGCAAACATTCGTTTCGCAATCGAAAGATCCGTCCGTGTTAACGCTTGCGCGGTGACGTTTGCTGCGGTGATAAAGTCAGCGTAGCTTAGGTCGCCAAAGGATTGGCTGGGGTGAACGTTTCCGGCTTTCGGCGCGGTCGCCTCCAAGATACAAGCCCAGCGGATCGCGTCGGCGGTTCCGCCAATTTGATTCCGAATGACCGAGAGTGGGTCAACCATCGATTTGCGGGGCGTTGTTCAAGAAGTTAGCGATCGCGTCCAGCGTCTCGCCGGGCGCGTCTTCAAGCACGTAATGTCCGGCGTCGGAAATCTCGACCGCGTTCGCATCGGGCCACAGTTTTTGCAATCGATGCAAACACTCGGGGCGAAAGCACCAGTCTTTCATTCCCCACACCAGCAATTTTGGCATCGCCGGCAATCCAGACAAATCGGTTTCGAGTTGCTGAAGCGTTTGAAAAGTGGGGTGGCCACTGGTTAGCGGGATGTCACGTACAAAACCGTCGATTGCGACACGATTGGTCCAACTGTCATAGGGGGCCAAGAGTCCGGCGGCCACATCGTCGGCCATGCGGCTGCGCGACATGGCCATCGAAACGGCGGGGGCGGCGAAAGCATTCAGCCCGCGAATGGCCGCGGTCCCGAGGACGGGGAATCGCAGCGCCGCAATTCTCAATGGAACATAGGGCGGCGGAAACGCGCCCGTATTCAACAGCACGATTCTTTGAAAATGTTCGGGGCGTTCGACCAACGATGCTAACCCGATCGCGCCACCCCAGTCGTGTGCGACCAGCGTGATCCGATTCAAATCCAACTGGTCGATCAGCGAGACCAAATTGTCGCGATGATCTGACATACGGTAAGGGAACTCGCCGCGACTGGGCTTGTCGCTGCGTCCACACCCCAAGTGATCGACCGCCACCACTCGGCGAGACGGGCTAAAACGCTCGATTACGCCCCGGTAATAAAAGCTCCAAGTGGGATTTCCATGGACACACAGCAGGGTCTCTTCACCGGCTCCCTCGTCCAGATATCGCATCGTGAAGGGACCGACCGAAATTTCCTTCGATTCGTAGCCCAATAGATCTTCGGCAATAGGTTTCATGACAAGAGTTTCGCCGAGAAACCGCGTTTGCGGAAGCCGACACCATGGCCGTGATTCACTTGGCAATCAAAACGTTCGCTCATCGGTCCTGCCACTGCGATACGATTGCCGAGCGGTCGATGACGATGAGCTACGGTTGGCGGTCGGACCAAAATTTTCGGGCGGATCTTACGAACGGGACGTGCCGGGCGAGTTGGCCGGGCGGCAGGCGTTTGAGACGCGTTTCGTACATCGAAAGCCAATCCTGAAAGAAATGAACTGCGGCGGCGGACACCCGCGGTTGGCCGTCAAATTCGATGTACCACGGCGCCGAAATCGCTGCACGGAACATATCCTTGTGTTTCGTGACGACATGGATGATGACCCAGCCGCTTTGGTCCGCGTGGATCGGTGGAATCTTTCCTCCCGCTTTCGCGAATTCGTCCAGCCGGGCGCGGTAGTGAACCTGACCGTTGTGGACAACTTCCAAGTACTCGACGGGGTCACGAGTCGTCAGACTCAGCACCGGCTGCAGCCGTAATTCCTCACCCCCGGTCGCCGTAAACACATGTCCGGGAAGTTTGCCGTTGATTGTTGGCCTTAGCAGGGGGCCGTTGGTCGCGACACTGTGTCCCGCCCAAGCGGCATCCCACCACGCATCACTGCTGCTGACGGCGACTGCGTCCAGATTTGTGGTCGTTCGAGCCGCGCCAAAGTTCGATGTTGCTGGTGATGCGGCGACATAGAGTCGGTTGTATCCGATCGGCGTGGTAACACCTTCGTTGCCGCTGCCGGCTAGCGGAGGAATTCGCAGGCCACTTTCCAAAATATTTGTGTAGATCTGGTACGCCCAGGATCCGATCGCTTTCGCGCCGCTAGTTGATCGGTCCGGTCGCCGACCATCGGTGACCCGCGTGACGGGACGATCAAGCCGCAGCCAATCGCCCATCAAGAAAAAACCGTCCACTCGGCCGCTTGCCAACCAAACGGGCAGCGGCCATGCGAAAGGATTTTCAACAGCCATCTTTACCGACTTGTCATCTGACTTGGCTTGCACCAGCAGCTCGCTGGGCAATTGTTTTGCGTCGATCGAAGACATTCCGTACGCCACCAATCCGTCATGATGGACGCAGTCCTCGCGAATCCATGTCGGGTCATGCCTGATTGGCTCGGCCGCATCGCGATAGGGAATCGGGCTGGCCTCGATTTGTCCCAGAACTGCTGCGACGTGCAAGTCCTCGGCAGCCATTCGCAGCGGCACGCTGTGCTTGGATCCCACCACACAGCAATCACCGCTGGTCCAACCATGCTGGATCATATGAATCGTTCGTGGCAGGCGTACCGCGTGCGTATCGAGTGCGGTTCGCTCCATCGCGAACGTCCCCGTAACGACGCGATATTCGGGTCCTCGGATCATCCGAAAGGCATACGAGCCATCGGCGAGCGATAGTTCGATTGACCGGTCCAAAACGACGCCGATTCCGGCAGGAACGGCTTTTCGAATCGGCATTGCGGTGCCGTCGATTGGCCCTCGCCACAACTCCATTCGCGTGATCACCGGTTCGTCGGTCTGTTCGTCGGCTGCGGTCAACGTCAGCGTGCCGCCGGCGGCCATCACT
Source organism: uncultured Pirellulaceae bacterium (assembly GCA_963975425.1). GTDB lineage: Bacteria > Planctomycetota > Planctomycetia > Pirellulales > Pirellulaceae > CAXBGS01. The sequence goes on along the minus strand of CAXBGS010000010.1, from coordinate 73,228 downwards.
CGTGCCGACGGGTATCCCGCCGAGACCAACGGCATGATCAGGACGATTGGGAAAACCGTCATCCATTGAGCCAATCGGGCGATAAATCGGGGGGCGTCGTGGATGCTAATTCCGTCTTCCGCTTGCCGTAGTGGGGCCAGTTGGTTCATATTTTGCTAACCCTAGTCGAATCGACGAGAATCTGCCAACTTGACAGCAACGTCGAATCACCAAGACGACTTAACCGACGAGATTCCGTGTCAGAAGATTTGTACCAGACCCTGGGCGTTGGTCGCGACGCCACGAAAGACGAAATCAAGAAAGCCCACCGAAAGCTTGCGCTAAAGCTGCATCCGGATAAGAATCCGGACGACAAAGCGGCCCACGAGAAATTCAAACGCGTGCAAGAAGCGTATGACGTTCTCAGCGACGACGACAAGCGGGCTGCGTACGACCGGTACGGCGCCGATTTCGAAAAAATGCGCCAAGGCGGCTTTCATCCCGGTGCCGGCGACGCGTCTGGATTTGACGGTCTGGATTTGGAGCAGATTTTCGGCGGCAGTCGCGGCGGCAATCCGCAATTCGAAGGCGGCTTCGGTGACTTCTTCGAACAGATTCTTGGCGGTGGGATGGGCGGCGGTCGCGGCGGCGGACATCGTCGTCGAAGTCGACCCGCGCCACCACCAGCGCGAGGATCGAATATTCGTCACGAACTAGAGATACCGCTGCAGACGGCGGTCTTGGGCGGAAAGACCGAGTTCTATATTTCCCGAAATGGTTCGAGTGAAAAGTTGTCGGTGACGATTCCGCCGGGCGTCAAAACCGGTTCCAAGATTCGGTTGCGTGATCAGGGGCAGCCATCACCCAACGGCGGCCCGTCGGGCGATTTGATTCTGCTGATGAAGGTGTCCGACCATCCGGTGTTTCGTCGTGTGGGACAGAACCTAGAGCTGAAGTTGCCGATCAGCGTGAAGGAAGCCGCACTGGGCGCAAAAATCGACGTCCCGACTCCGCATGGAACGGTGACGCTGACGATTCCTGCCGGCAGCAGCAGTGGAAAACGCCTACGGGTCAAAGGCCAGGGGGTTAAGAATCCAGATGGGACCGCAGGTGACCTGATGATCGAGCTGCAGATCGAAATTCCGAAAGAGTTGGATGACGAATCCAAGCAACTGTTGGAATCGTTCGCCGAAAAAAATCCGATCCCGGATCTGCGTGCGGATTTGGCCTTTTAAACCGCGACATTCGCCAAGCATGTCTCGCGATCATGAGCTGCGATGCGTAAGTGGCCGGCATATTGCGTTGCCGAGCATATCCCGTTGCCAAGCATATCACGCAGCTCTACGGCCGACCGAAATGCGACGTTACGGTAATTGCAAGACGCAAGCAGCGTGAATGGAACGAAATCACGCAAGGGCCTACGGGCAACAAGGTCATGTCGGATAAACGTATCCGGCGAGATTTAACTTTGTTCGATGTGGGCAATCGACTTGTGGTCTCTCTTGGTCGAGACCAGCAAGCCAGCCTGGGCGATGCAAGTCAGCCTGGGCGATGCAAGTCAGCCTGGGCAATGGATGCGAACGTGTCGTCACCGTCGTGGACTTAAGACGCTGCGACTCCGGCCCCGACGCCGTAGGCGAACAGGGTCTCTCTTAGCTTCTCGGTCGAGGCTTCATCCAGTTGGGTCATCGGTAACCGAAGCTGGCCGCTATCGCGTCCGACCATTTGCATGGCCGCTTTGATTGGAATTGGATTGGACGACAACGCAAGTAAGTTTTGACACAGCTTGAATAAACGGTGGTGATGTGTTGCTGCTGCGGCATAGTCACCGTCGGCGGCGGACTGGACCAGTTTGATCATGTCGGATGGCACCAGGTTTCCGACAACCGAGATCACTCCCTCGGCGCCAACGCTCATCATCGGCAGCGTCAGCGAGTCGTCGCCGCACAGCACCGTCAAATCGGTCGAGCCGATGATGGACGAGCACTGATCCAGTTTGCCGGTTGCCTCTTTGACCATGGTGATGCCGGGCACGTCACTGAGTCTTGCGATGGTTTCAAAGTCAATTTCTTTTCCCGTGCGTCCGGGAATGTTGTAAACACAGACGGGAATGTCGACGGATTCGGCAATCGCCTTGAAATGCTGATAGAAACCTTCCTGCGTTGGCTTGTTGTAATAAGGCGCCACCTGCAGCGTCGCGTCGGCGCCCTCGGCCGCGGCACGCTTGGTCAATCGCAGTGCTTCGGCGGTACTGTTGCTGCCTGTGCCCGCCATCACTTTGGCGCGTCCGGCGACACACTGGATGACTTCGCCGATCACCTTTTCGTGTTCGTCGTGCGACAATGTTGGTGATTCGCCCGTTGTTCCGGCGGGGACGAGGCACCGCGTGCCCGCATCGATCTGGAACTCGATTTGTTCTCGCAAGCGGCCGTAGTCCACTTCACCATCGGTGAATGGCGTGATGATGGCGACGGACAGGCCGGCAAATTCGGATCCCTTGCGTTGGGACATAGCTTCTCTTTCAGGCAGTAAATGCGGGGAAGGCGACGAAACGTCGAAACATCGTTGTAACAAACAGTCGCGTGGGCTTCGAGTCCTGTCAATTCAGGCCCTCGTTGAACCTACCCTGACCGACCCGAGCTGATACAGGTTCAGGCGACACACCGCGGTTTGGCGATCCGCGGCAGATGACAGCGTGAATGACTATCGCTTTCCGCCGCCGCGATTTGCGAAAGCGGCGATTCTCAAAATCCCGTGACCGTTTCAATCCGCGACGGTCTCGCCCCACCGAATCAGCGTTCCTTGCGCGGCAGGCTTTGGATGTAGTGCCAGACCGCTCCGAACTGTGCGTCGGCGCTGGCATCAAAGTAGTCTTTCAACTTCGTCGTCAGCCCATTCTCAGACAATTTGATCATCCGAGTGTTGATGTCGTACCGCGGCGGATCGATCATGAAACGGTGATACGCATCGGGTCTCATCCGTTCACGAATCTGTGCGAAGTTAATCCCCAAGGCGATTTTGGTGTCTTTGTCGCCACGGGGTTGCAGTTCACCGATGGCGTGACATTGCCGGCAATCGAGCCCGGTCTGCAGCGTCAGCGCTTCGCCTATTTCCGCTAACGCCGGATCAAATGCATGATCCGCCAATGCGTGCGGATCGACTCCGTGTTCAAGTGCAAGTCCTTTGGCCAACGTCTGCGCATAGGCCGGGAACGCAGGCATGCGTGCGGCCAACCAGGGCCGCGAACGTTCGGTGATCTGACCGGCCAGCAATTTTCGTGTCCACTCGGGTTGAAGCTTCTCGCCCGCTCGCGTCAGCGACGGCAGCGGTTCGGGCAGCCGACCGCTACCTTCCTGCGCGATCACGAGGGGCCTAAGTGACGATTGCCCATCGCGATCATGACAATGGATGCACCGGAGTTGCTTGACCAGACGCATCGACGTTTCCACGGGGTCGAACCTCAGTGGGTGCGAATCGCTTTGCCGTAAGAAACTGCGGATCGACTGTCGTTGATCGGACGTCAGAGAGTAGTGAGGAGACTTGTCACGCGTTGATGTGCTTGCGGTCAATGAGTTTGCACCGAGGCATCCGGACTCGGGCGACATCAGATCCACAGGAAGACGCTTCGGCTGCATGGGGAAATCGTCACCCGCGGCGTGACATTGCTGGCACCCTGACGATACAAACAAGGCTTGGCCGCGTTTCGGATCACCCGTCGGAAGGTCTTCCATTTGCGTTTTTCGCGAGGCATCTTTCGAAGACGCCCGAACGAATTGTGCCAGCGAAAAAGCTTCGTCCGTCGATAGGCGAAAATCAGGCATCTCCGTCGCGGCGTCGTGCGCCGTCGGGTTCAACAAGAACTGGGTTAGCGCACCGTCAAGGTACTTTGCATCGACGTGAAACAACGATACGCGGTTTTGCGGATCATTCGGTGCAGGGGCATCAAAATGGTGGCAAACGATACAGCCGAGTGTTTCGAACCGTTCTTCGCCCTCGCGATTGGTCTTGGAGGCGGAAACATGTTCCTGTTCAGCCTTGCCGCGCAGGCTCGCAACCGAATCCTCCGTAGTAACGGTGTCGGTAGCGGCGTCGGCTTTGCCCCTGTGCAGGAACGCCGCGATGTCCGCTGCGGATTGCCGCGCGTCTTTTCCCGTTCCCAGCACCGATGGCATGTGCGTACCAGGCCGCAGTTGGTCGGGCGAGATTAACCAATGGGCTAACCACTCGCGAGAAACGCGGCGACCGACCGATTCAAGACTCGGGTTTGCCTGCCGCGGGCTCGACACAAGAGACGCATCCGCGTTCGCTTGGTGGCAATTCACACATCGGTAATCCGCGAAAAGATCGCGCCCCTCACGGAGCCGCTGCGAACGCTGCAGTTGTTCGTCTCCGCTGTCGTAATGCAACGCATCGGGCGGGACGGGTTCCCAAGCAAAGTCGTATCCGCGCCACAGCAGGCCTGTGCTGGCAACGCCTGCTTGGGGGCTTTGATACGACATTGAAATTCGGTTGTGACCTTTTCGCAGCAGCACCGGCTCTTGGGTCTGTGTTGACGCGTCGGAATTCGCAATCGGCTTTCCGTTGATCGTCAAAGAGGCGTGACCGCTTCCTTCGAGCTTGAAGTCGTATAGTCCACTGCGGTCAACGCTCAGGGTGCCGGAGAGCTGAAGTTCGAACGGCCCCGTGGGCAGCGACGATGTCGGATGATTCTCGATCGGTTGCCTAATCGCCATCGTTCGGCCGACTCTTGCGTCGACACTGCCGTCAGCCACCGAGGTGAACGTTTGCAGAATGCCGGGACGGAGTCGCTGGACGATCTTCGGTGGAACGATCGCGGGTCGCTGTACGCGGGTGATCGCGGACTGGGGAAATGTTTCGGTCGGTTGACGATTGATTGTATGTGCAAACGTTCCGCGGATAGGCTCGCCCTTGGGTGACTTGAGCAACCAATTGATGCTGATCTGGTTGACGATCTGACGGTTCGGCATCTCCAAGAACACGGTTCGACCGTCTTTCATCATCGTCGCGGATACGACCGGGACGTCATCGCGTCCTTGTTCTTGCGGTCTCTCGACGGAAAATTGGGGTGATCCGTACTGCTCGGACCAAAGGTAGTTCCATTGCTGGGCGAAATAGTTGTCGGGATTGGTGGCGGTTTCCTTGTCGATCGGGTCGGCAAACGTCAGCTGAATGCCGTTGGTAAACGTCTTAACAGTGACGGGCAAGTGAACGTCGCCGCCGGTGTAACGAACTCTCTGGAAACAACCATCGCGGACCGCGCGAGATTGCCAACCGCGCAGGCCGCTGACATAAAGCTGTCCGTCATGCGGATTGAAACGACCTCTCATGACGCCGGATTCGAAATCGCCAGGCGTGGTGGGGAACTGAATCGTTCCTCCCTGAAAGGTCCCGTCGACCTCTTCTTCAATCGCTAGCAGCATCCGGCACTGACCGTAGGACAGATGCAACATCTTGCCCTCGAGAGGACCCCAGCGATCACCCTCGGCCCACACCTGTCCACCGCCGCTGTTGTCCATTGGTCTTGGGATAAAACACATCGGTAAATCCCAACCGGTGGGACGATCTTCGGTAACACGCGGACCACCGAAACCGTAGTACCCTCCTTCCTGCACAACGATCAAACTTGATTCCGGTGTCCAGGTCCCTTGTTGCGGCGCCGCCGTGATCATCCCGGTCGGACTGACGCCCATGCCGTTAGGATTTCGAAAACCGTCGGCGAGGCTTGTTAGCCGCGATCCATCAGGTGTCAATCGCATCACGCCGGTCAGCGCGTGAATGAAGTAAAAATTGCCCTGCGGATCCGTGTCCAGACACGTGACAAAATTATGCGATCGCGGATCGATCAGCATGTCGTTGTTAAAGTTCTCGTGAAAATCCGCTTCACCGTCACCGTTCAGGTCGTGCAGTCGAGTGATCTGGTTGCGGCCCACGACATATACCTTGTCATCGACAATCTTTAGCCCCAGCGGCTGGCAAAGCCCGGTCGCGAATCGGCGCCAGCGAAGTTCACGCAAGTCATCGTCGATCCCCGAAACGGTCCAAACGTCACCATGCACCGTACAGATGGCGGCCGATCGGTCTGAAAAGAAGTCGTGACCGGCGGTAAAAAGCAAGGCCTTCCATGGGTTCTCAAAAGGCAACGTCAGCGTGTCGATGACGTACGCACCATCATCCGATGACGTTTCCCCCTTGGTCGTCAGGACATCGCGAAATCGGCCATCGTCTTTTCCGATTAGCTGGGACAGGCGTTCGGGCGGACCGGCAAGCTCGCCGAGTCGTCTGATTTGCGCACGGTCGACATCACGCTTGGTAATCAACAGCTTCACATGAATCGTTTCGGATCGAGGTGAGATCCGAATGACATCGCCCTCCCGCGCCAGCGTCACATGAGGTTGGTCGCCGAGAATCGTGACCACGGTATCATCGCCGGAAACCAAACACTGCATTGAATCGTTAGCAGGACCGATTTCCAGATTGCGGACAAACGCTTGATCGGCCCCGTCATTGACGTACCACGGCATCTCCAAAACGTCGGTTTGCCCCACTCGGTACGACAACAGGACTCGCTCGCCGACCGTGTAGTGACCTTGGTAGTGGCACCAGTCTTTAGGCAGTCGGCATTCACTGCGTTGCGATACGGCCCAGCCATCTTGCTCTGCCGGACCCGTCAATTCCGCAAGGGTTGGTCGAAAACGTCCGTCCTTGGCCCAGCCAGCCATCCGCTCCGTTTCGAAGAACATTGTGCCCGCCGATTGTGGCGGTTGGATCAGGCCAAATCTCCGCGGCCCGAATTGCAGAAAGTCGCCGGTCCAGGCCGCGCTGACTCGCAGTCTGGCGGTATCGAAACAAATTGCACCACCGCCATCAGACCCCAAGCGTACGGCAAGTCCTTTCAGCGTCTTGTTTTTGCCGGTGGCAATGGTTCCGGCCAGAAACGGTCCAACGTCGGAAGCTTGCCAACGATTGTCTTCCCATTGTGAGTCATTCTGAAACACGATGTCTTTCGGCAGCGTGTCAAAATCGGTGGACCCGTCAGAGGTCGACTGCGCCGAAAGCATGTTGGCCCATCCCAAGAACCACAACACTAAACAGCAGGACGTAAAGCGGTAAAACAAAGACGGCGGGTGGGTGCAGAGATTCGGCATTGATTCACTTCATCGCGGAATAGTCGGTGGCGGTCATGTATGTCGACTTGATGGGGGCAGCGAGTTTACCGACACCGGATGCCTTTGCAATCGGTTTCCATTCGGGGTCGCTTGCAAAAGCTTTCCAAGATGCTTGGGCAGCTTCAGCACTGTCGTGCTCGATCAAGTAGATCAAGGTGTTTTTCGACTCGGGTTCGTCCACAGGATGCCAGTAGCCAACCGACTTGATGCCATGCCGCTGGAATAGACGCATTGTGTGATCGCGGAATCTGGCATCCAGTTTTTCCAACTTACCTTCGTCAGCCTGATAGATGCGCAGCTCGAAAACATCATCCTCGTCGTCACCGTCGTTCTGCCATTGGGGCGAATAGTCGGTTGCCTCCATGTAAATTGATTCCGGGCGCGTTGCTAATTTGCCCACTCCCGATTCGGCCGCGGCCTTCTTCCAGGCCGGATCTGCCGAAAATGCCTTCCAAGATGCCTTTGCCGCGTCGCGACTGGCGTGCTTGATGATGTAGATCAAGGTGTTCTTCGACTTTGCTTCGTCGGTTGGAACCCAATAGCCGATCGATTCGATTCCATGTTTCTTAAACAGGGCGACCGTGTGATCGCGGAATCTGGCGTTCAGTGCATCCAGCTTTCCCTCATTGGTCGTATAGGTACGCAGTTCATAGACGTCTGCGGGAGCGCGGCTGATTCCCGTGCAAACGAAAATTGCAGTGGCCAGTAACCACAGGAAGGGTCGTGATTTCATCGTAATGCTCGCTGAATAAGGAGTGGATTGTCTGGAAGATCGAGGTGTCACCACGAAGCCGTCTCGTGCGACGCGATTCCGGATTTTACGAAGGTACCCGGGCGGGCGGAGCGAACGTCAAATCCGACAAGTCTGCATCGTCGCGGGTGCCGATTGTCGCGATCGTATCGGTCAGCGCAATGATTGCTCGTAAGAAGTGCGGCGGCACGGCTCTGAGGGGTGGTGGCAGGGCTCGGGGGTTCGCCTTTGAAAGACGGCGTGAGCCATCATAGACGATCCATCGTTCCGGAATCGCAGCCGCGGAGCCTCTCAGCGTCTTTATTGCCAGTTGGTCGGGCCAGACGGTGGAATTTGCCGTACCGGCCGGTTGGTTTCATGTAAGCTGGGCGGATGAAGCATCAATCGGAGAAAGCATTTTTCGATTCTTGCGAATGGCATTTGGTTGAGGCGGAAACCATGGGGTTGTGATTGGGGTCTGCTTCTCGTCCTTTCTACTCCCCTCATGCGGAATCACCAAAGATGAAATCCCTTCCTTACGCTCGTCGGAGCCATACACCATTGGCTGCGCGAACTTTCGGGGTATTGCTTCTGAGTTGTCTCTCGACTGGACTCGCTTTTGCGCAGATCGCTGACCCAATCCCGGATCCGATCGTAAAGGGTACGGTTCGAATCGAGCTGCAAGAGGTCGCCACGAACCTTACGGCGCCGCACTACTTGACGCACGCAAACGATGACTCGGGACGTCTATTTGTGGCCGATCAAGCCGGCGATATATCGTTGCTCAAGGAAGGCGTTGCACAGCCCACGACCTATTTTTCCGTTTCCAACTTGCTAACGCCCCTGGGGCTGTTTGGAAATCAAACCCCCTTTGGCGATTACGATGAGCGTGGATTGCTAGGACTGGCCTTTCACCCTGACTTCGCCGCGCCGGGGCAACCGGGGTATGGAAAATTCTACACGCATACCAGCGAAACGAATGCGGGGGCAGCGGACTTCACCGTTCCGCTTTCGCCGGGGACCGCGCCCGATCACCAAGCGGTCGTGCGCGAGTGGACGGTCGATCCGACACTTGATGACGTGACGGCCAGCGCCGTGGGGCGTGAAGTCATGCGAGTCGACCAGCCGCAATTCAATCATAACGGTGGTGCATTGGTCTTCGGCCCTGATCGAAATCTCTACATTGGTTTTGGCGACGGTGGTGGCGCAAACGACAATAACGCCGAAGGGCACGGACCCAACGGCAACGGCGCTAATATCGAAACTGTTCATGGTTCGATTCTTCGGATCGATCCCCTGGGTACGAACAGCGGCAATGGCCAATACGGCAATCCCGTCGACAATCCGTTCGTCGGGGGCTCTGGCTTAGATGAAATTTACGCTTATGGGCTACGCAACCCGTTCGGCTTTGGCTTTGACGTTGATCCCGCGACTGGACTTGCCACACCTTCCTCACCTGGGACTTTGATCGTACCGGACGTCGGTCAGAACCAAATCGAAGAGGTAAACGTTGTTCAGCTCGGCGACGATCTCGGATGGCGCTACAAGGAAGGAACGTTCTTTTTCGATCCAGACAACCCCAACGACCTGAGCGAAAACCCGATTCCAGGTGTCACGCCTAACGGGTTCACTTCGGTCGATCCGGTCCTGCAATATGATCACGACGAAGGCGCGACCGTGATCTCAGGATTTGTTTACCGTGGTACCGAAATCCCCGAACTTGACGGCAAATATGTATTCGCCGATTGGGGGAAATTCGATGGCAGCTCTGGAAGGTTGTTCTATGGTGACCTGACCACGGGGGAAATAAATGAGTTGATCATCGGTTTCGATGACCGCGCCTTGGATGGGTATGTGAAAGGCTTCGGTCGTGGCCCAGACGGAGAGCTGTATGTTCTTGCGGGTCCCAATCTTGGCCCATTCCGCGACGGAACCGACATGGGATTCGGTAGCGTTCTGAAAATCGTTAATGCCGGTGTTGCGGTTCCCGAGCCCTCGTCGCTCACTGCCCTGGCGATGATGTCAACGATGGTGATCGTTCGTCGCCGAAGCAGGCGGGTTCCACGCTAAACGTTACAAGTTGACGAATCGGTGCGCGCCCGAATGTGCCTCACGTTTCAATCCAGGTCGTTGTAAAGCTTGGCGTACGTAAAGCTGATAACGATCTGAAGGGCGTGAGAGTTACCGCTCGCGCGTACCGTTGCCCTTGACCGCCAGTTGCTCAATCGCAACGGCGCAAGCAGTGGAACCTGCGCGCGGACGAGAAAGTTCATTCAAGGAAGGCAAAATGAAGCGAGATTTCAATCTAATCCACAAATTGCTTCTGTTTATTGAAACGAAAGGCAGTCGAAGGTTTAAAGGCGCGATCGGCATCGAGGGATACGAGCGGGATGCAGTCGTCGAGCATCTCTACCTGATGGCCGACGGAGGCTTGATCGAGCTAGGCAGCCAAACCTTGGCCGACAAAGGTCCCTTGGTCCTGACCTGGAAAGGGTGTGATTACTTGGACGAGCTACGTGCCGCGCACAAGAAGTCATAGCGATCATTCACGTCGCGGTTATTGGCCGCCGACACCGTCCAGGCTGATGTTGCGAAAGCATCGCATCACCCATCTCACGCTGTACCAAGCATCGATTGCCGATTTCGGCCGCCAACGGTGCCAGTCAGAATGCCCATGGGCCAAATCGACTCGGGACACCGTGGCAATTGGCTTGCCCTTTCTCTTCAAGCTTGGCGGCCAATGCCGGGAACGCGGCATGGCGCCGGATCACTTCTGAAACAAACCGGTTGTAAACGTTGGCGATCGATGCACGCGAATGGCGTCACCATCCAAGGATATCGTTACACCGTGGCCCAGTTTGGATGACGAATCCAGCAGTTTTTCACTGCCGGTTGTCAGAGTGATATGCAGTCAATGAGAATACCTTGTTGATGGCGCCGGCTTTCAGTGACAAATAGGTTCGTCCGTTTGCCTGGGACAACCGGATCCCGCTACGGAAAGAGACCTTCTTGCCGTGATCGCTTCTGATCGTCCTGATCGTCTCGAATTTTTTTTTAGAAGTCTGCGAAGCGAACCAGGTGAATCTAGTGAACCGATTTTTTCTATCCTTGATCCTTCTGGCAGTGTGCGGCTGCGGCGCCCCGGCACCGACCGAAGTCGCACAACCAACCGTGCCAGAGAATTCCTCGGCGCCAAACGCGATCCGGATCCTCGCTTGGAACGTCGAATCCGGCGGAAACTTTCCTCCCGTCATCGCATCCCAACTCGAAAATGAGTTCTCCGGCTACGACATTTACGCGCTGAGCGAAGTTCTGCCGACGAGTTTCCAGCAATACCAGGAAGCTTTGGGGCCGACGTTCCTTTCGATCGAAGCGGAAATGGGCCAGGACGATCGACTGCAATTTTTGGTCGACGGTGAACGATTCGAACTGATCGAGTGGGAAGAACTGAACGAGTCAGGTGGCTACCGAATGAACGATGGCAAACACCGATCTCCCTTGATGGTTCATTTGATGGATCGAATGACCGGTGAACGTCTCAAAGTTGTCAACAACCACCTTGCCCGAGGCGACGCCGACTTTCGCGAAGAGCAAGCGTCGGGGCTTCGTGAATGGGCACGCGAGCAATCTGTCGCAACGATTGCCGTGGGTGACTACAACTTTGACTATTGGTTCACGCGGCGGGAAGGTAATTCAGGCTTCGCCGCGATGCTCCGTGATAACGTTTGGTCATGGGTAAAGCCCGCCGAATGGGTTGACACGAATTGGGACGAAGACCGTGATCATCCCGGCAACGATCGTTACCCTGACTCGATGCTGGATTTTGCGTTTGTGGCTGGGCCTGCGAAGGTATGGGATGCAAGTTGCCGCGTCATCGTCTTGCCCGGCGACTTCCCCGACAATGAAGACACCAGTGACCATCGACCGGTGGAGCTGATTTTGACACCGTAGCGATCGGTTATCAGCTCGCTTGCCGACGAACCCGCAAACTGGCGATCCCATCAGCCGTCGACGCAACGGACCGATCGACCAATCAGCGATATCCCGAGACGATTTCACGCTAATTTTGATCGGTCTCCGCCACGCAGGACCGCAACTGGGGCTAATCGCACGATTAGCACCGCGCGACGCCTGGCTCTTCTCATCCGTCCGCGCGGCGTCTGCTGATCGCGGCCACCGAACCAGCAGAAAACAAAGCCAGCACGCCCAGAAGGATTCGAACCTTCGACCTACGGATTAGAAGTCCGTTGCTCTATCCAGCTGAGCTATGGGCGCGAGGGGTGTTTTTTCTTTGGTAGACCCGCTCGGTAGACCCTTTGGCCTCAAACGGGTAAATTAAGAAGCCTCGTCAGTCGTGGGGACCGACGAGGCCTCAACATCACTCGAAAATAGGGTTCGAGCAATGCAACCAAAGTCTATCTTTACGGCCCTCTGCCGTAAACGTCATCGCGACCACGGGTATACCGGGTATACCGAGCCGAACCGCCAAGCGGAGGTTCAGCGATGAGCGTGAAGCAAGGTTTGACGAAGCCGAAGAAACCTCGTCCAGATTTCCCGCTGACGCCGAACGGATGCGGCCAGTGGTCAAAGAAAATCAAGGGCAAGGTTCACTACTTCGGCACTTGGGACGATCCCGATGCCGCACTGCGCCGGTATCTTGCCGAAAAGGACGCGATTCACGCCGGGATTGAGCCGGCGAAACCGAACGGACAGGGGACAGTCGGCTGGCTCGTCAACACGTTCTTGGACGCCAAAGAACAGCAGCGAAAAGACGGTGATCTATCGCAGCGGACGTTCAACGACCTGCACAAAGTCTGCGGTGCGATTGTCGATTTCTTCGGCAAGACCAGAGCGATTGATTCACTCGGTCCGAACGACTTTCAGGCGATGCGGGCTAAGTTCCCGGACAGCTGGGCACCGGCGACGGTCAACGGCAGGATCCGTGATGTGTCATCGGTGATGAAATTCGCATACGACATCGGCGCGATTGATCGACGCATCAACACTGGCATCAACTTCAAACGCGTCAGCAACAAGCGTCAGCGACTCCACAAGGCGAAGCAGCACGCGAAAGAGTTCACGGCAGCTGAAATCCACGCGTTGTTGGAACACTCGCCAAAGCAACTCAAAGCGATGATCCTGCTCGGCATCAATTGCGGGTACGGACCCGCCGATTGTGGCCGACTACGCATCGAGCAAATCGACTTCAAAAAACGTTGGCTTGCTGGACTGCGAGAAAAGACCGCTGTTGCTCGCGCAGCGTGGTTGTGGCCCGAGACTATCGAAGCGATTCGGGAAGCGTTGGCGGTGCGTCCAGAGCCGCGAAAAGACGAATGGAACGGATTGGTCTTCATCACGACGCATCGGAGACCGTGGTTCATCGATGGCGACAAGAGTAACCCGATACAGATTGCGTTCACCAAGGCGGCAAAGAAAGCCGGATGCGTGAGAAAAGGTGTCGGGCACTACGCGTTGCGGCATACGCTCGAAACGCAGGGCGGCACCGATCAGGTAGCGATTGATTACGTCATGGGACACGCCGACGCATCGATGGCAGCGGTGTATCGAGAATCGGTTGCCGACTTGCGTGTTAAGGCAGTCTGTCAGGGTGTTCGCAAGTGGTTGTTGGCGGGTAAGCCGAAAGCCAAACGCACTGGTAAGAAAGGCGGTGCGTGATGAACACGAGGGACATCCGTAAGAATGCTTTAGCCGAGCTTGATGAAGACACTCGAGATTTAGCGAACGTCGAATCGTTTTGCTCGATTGCGGTACCGACATTCGATCAGGCTTGCCTTTTAGTAAAAGGCCGCAGTGAGCATAGCGAGATGCAGTTTGCATCACTTTCAATCAGACTACTCGTGTATGCCGAGAAGATTAAGACGTTGAGCCAAGATGAATCGTTTGCTGATTGGCCCGGAGTAGAAACATCGTTTGGCGAGTATCACCGGTGCGGATCGTCAGCGATGCATACAGCATTGCTATTCATTGACACGGTTGTAGGTGCAATCGAATGCGCGAAAGTCATCTCGGTTGGCGTCTCGTCCGTATACGCAATCGATCAAGACAGTTTCGCGACGTGGCAGCAAGCCTTCGTCCGAGAACTTGAGCAGGAAACGTTTTCTTCGTTGCATCAATGGCCAATGTCAAGGATGCGCAGGGATGGCGAAAAACTCATGCGTGCGATGAATCGAGAGTCGGAAGACTTTTTACGACATCACGGCAAGTACGCCGCGTTGCTGAAATGGATTCCCGGTAACGTCAAAGGCAAACAAGAAACGTTTCTCCGCCGGATGATTGAGCAAGGCGGGAAAGTGTTGTGCGATGAAAGTCTTTGTGAGCCTATGGGCTGGGCAGCTGAAAAGGTGTACCAGGGCGCCCGGGATATAAGGGATGAGCTCAACAAAAAATTTGGTCGTACGCATGACGGGCAGCCCTGGAAAATTGAATACGAAAACAAAGAGGCATCGCTCGTACCAGTCGTGGAAAAATAGAGGAAATTTCCACGATAGGAAATCTAAAAACACGCTCTAGCATTCGTGAGTCAGTCGGAAACACCCGCTAACTCACGGATGCTTTTTTCATGAGAAAACTCAAGTTCTACACGCTGGACGAAGTCGCAGAAATTCTGCGGACGCACAAAGAATCGGCCCGCCAACTCGTTAAGAGCGGCGAGCTCGAAGGTACGCCGATGGGACGCGGCACCAAACGCCGCAAGTGGCTCGTAAGTGAAGACGCGCTAAACGCGTTTGTCAGGCATCGCACCGAAGCCGCACAGCCGGGACCGAAGCGAAAGCACGCCGCGTCAACACCGAAGCAGTGGTACTAACAATGACCAACTGCACCCACCAATGGCAACAGATTGCCGTCGATCTATTCCGGCCATCAATTCGCGTCCGCTGCGACCACTGCCGGGCTATCGGCGAGATCGTCGACCCGAGCCGCGACGAGATCACGACGGCGTTCTATGCGTCACCAGAAACGCCCCTGCCGTTCGCTGCACCGGAGCGTGTGAGCAACGGTGAAACGCTGGCTTGGACCAAGAACCAATAAAAAACGCCGCGCCCCAAATGAGACGCGACGTTCATGTTCTGCATTCGGCCAATCACAACCGATGCGAATCACCCAGGAACAGCAGACAAGGATGATATTTCTATGATAACGCAAGACGCCAAACCGGCAACGTCGGAATCGCGGTCAACGGATGTGTTCGGGTTCTTGGCCTGGTTGCAGGATCCCGGCGACGTGTTCGAGGTTCGCTGCTTCAACTGTCCCGAATCACCCAACAGCAAATGGACATCAACGGCGTCAGGCTGGTTCGATGACTACCATGCGGCAGCGGATGCAGTGAGCAAACTTGAATCGCTGAATCCCGAGGGTATCTATGTCACACTGAACCCAACGAACCGCAGCTTGCTTGCACGTCGGTCAAACCGGATCGAGCACAAGAGCAAAATCACGACAACTGATCACGACATTGATCGTCGACGATGGTTGTTCATTGACATCGATCCTGTCCGACCGTCAAAGGTGTCCAGCACTGCTGACGAACTGGCGTCTGCCGATGAGCTTGCCGACCAAATCCGAGATGCGTTGACCGAGCAAGGTTGGACCAATCCGATCAAGTGTATGTCTGGCAACGGATACTACCTGCTGTATCGAGTTGACTTGCCGAATGACGACGACGCATTGTCGCTCGTCAAAGGTGTGTTGACGGCTTTACACGAGCGATTCAGCAACGCCAACGCCGAAGTTGATACCACGTCGTCGAATGCGGCGCGAGTGTTGAAAGCCATCGGCACCATGGCGCGAAAAGGCGACAACTTCACCCCAGAAAACAGACCGGAAAGCGAGCACCGACCACATCGTCGAAGCTGGTTTGAGACCCCCGGCACGCTCCCGCAACCAGTGACGCCGGAACAGCTGCGAATCGTCGCCGGCTGGACAAACAATCCGGAAAGCAATCCGCAGAAACCGCCTCACACGCAATCGTCTGAGTTCGACGTCGGACAGTGGATTCAGGCACACAACATCGACGTTGGACCCGAACGAAGCTGGAACGGCACCGGTCGACGTTGGATTCTGAAAGACTCGCCCCTCTGCACTCACGACGCAGATGGTGCGGCGTTCATTGCGGTTCGGGACAGCGGTGCAATCGTTGCCGGATGCCATCACAACCATTGCACATGGAATTGGCGTGACCTGCGGGAATACTTCGAGCCGGAACGGATATTAGCGAAGCTGGATGACGGCACGGTTGACCTCTCTCAGCTGGAATCCGGGAATCCTGGTCTACAGAACCTCGTAAAACCCCATAAAAACGAGGGTTCTGTAGACCGTAGACCGCAAAGTGAACCGTATAAGCGTTTTCCGTCGCATGTTCTGCCGGCACCTCTGTCCGACTTGGTTCAAGAGGGAGCCAAGGCAATCGGTTGTGACGAGTCATACATCGCACTACCGCTGTTGAGCTGCGTAGGTGCAGCAATCGGCAACACGACCCGAGTCGTCGTCAAAAAAGGCTGGAACGCCCCGCCATCGGTTTGGACCATGATCGTCGGCGAATCCGGGACCGCCAAATCACCGGCATTCAAGACAGCCAAGTCACCGATTCAGAGGCACCAGCGTAATTTGCTGGAACAGCACGCCGCAGCCGTCAGAACGTACGAGCAAGAAAAAGCTGAATACGACGCAGCGATGAAAGCGAGGAAGAAATCACCGACGCCAGAACCGGAACCCGAGCAGCCGCAATATCCGCACGCTGAACGATGCATGGTCAGCGATACGACCGTTGAAGCACTCGCACCAATCCTGAAACACAATCCCCGTGGAATCCTGCTGCAGCGTGACGAGTTGAACGGATGGCTTGGGTCGTTCAATCAGTACAAAGCCGCTAAAGGCGCTGACGAGTCGCATTGGTTGAGCATGTTTGACGGCGAATCGATCACGGTCGACCGCAAAGGTGAAGGAACACTGCCGACATACGTGGAAACCGCTTTGGTATCGATCACCGGTGGGATCCAACCCGCCATTCTCGCCAAGTCGATGGGGAAGGAGCACAGAGCGTCCGGCATGGCAAGCCGGTTCTTGATCGCATCCCCGCCAAGACGGGCGCAACAGTGGACCGACGACGAGGTGAGCGAAGCCACACAGCTGTTAGTCGATCGGTTGTTCATCAAGCTATTTGCGATCGAGTTTGCTGATGGCGTTTCGCAGCCGCACTTCGTCGGAATGTCTGCCGATGCCAAGCAGGTGTTCCAAGCGTATTTCAACGAGCATCACACGGACCAAGCGAATCTCACCGGGGATATGTCAGCAGCGTGGTCCAAGCTGATCGGATACGTCCCCCGGCTTGCACTGCTGTTTCATATCGTGGATCAGACTGCCGTCGATGCCGACATCACGCAATCCATTTCTGCGGAGACCGTGAAAGATGCAATCCGGTTAGTTGAGTGGTTCAAGAGCGAAGCCGGTCGGCTATATGCCAGCATCGACGACACCGACGAAGAACGGCAGTTGGTCGAAATCGCAGATTGGATCAAGCGGAAGCACAACGGCGAATGCACCCCCAGCCAGATCGTTCAAGGCATTAAACACGTCAAGACCGTCGACGACGCAGAGCTTGCCGCACACAAGCTAATCAAGTCCGGTTTGGCGGTCTGGGATGTTGTTAAACCGGGCGCATCCGGCGGACAACCAAAACGAGTTATTCAAATCATTTAGCGGTCTACAGTCTACAGAACCTCGTAAAACCCGTGTTTGGTGAGGTTCTGTAGACCGCAGAACGACAATTCAGGCTTGTGATTGAAAAATGACCACGGACGACGACGACACCGAGACGACCTACCACATCACCCTCGCTGCTGAGCGTGGCCAAGACCGTGCCGCCCAGATGAGAGCCATCCGGCTGTTTCTCAAGCGAGCGTGGCGGTGCTACCGGCTTCGATGCACAGCGATCACCACCACCCCCCGGGCAGGCAACGAATGAGCACACCACACACACCGGCTGCACTGATGGCACTGATCACCACAGGCAGCGGTCAGCACGTACGCATCGGACGCACAGACACTGACATCCCTGCTGGCAGTCTGGTTGCGATTGCACCCGCAGAGGATTGCCGGCAGTGGCTTGTGATGGTTTCCGGCACCGGTGATCCGGCAGACGACATCGAGCGGCTTGTGATTGACGTTCCGACCGGTCGAGACTTGCATCGATGCGAGATGAACCGCATGTCAGCCGTACCAGCGATTGCGACCGGAGGCATCCGTCATGCGTGACACCCCCTCCCCCTTTAGGTTCTTCCCGAGCTTCGACGGGTATCCATGCGATGCACGAGCCCGGTTTTCGTACAGAGAATTAGTGAGTCAACGTTACAATCAATCACATCGGGGAGAGGGGGCCTTGCGCAATGACTGACTGGCAGCATGTTCCGCATGTGTTCATTCCAGCGCCGCGTTGTCCGAAATGCGAGAGCTTGGCCCGCCTGGTCATCAAGTCGCTTCCGGTCGAGGATGACCACAGCCGCACCCGGCGTTGCGTTTGTCAGGTGTGCTCTTTGCGGTTCGTGGAAGTGATTGATCCCGACGTTGCCATTGAATGGCAGGATGGAGTGATCAGTGCGGTAGACTCCGAGGAAACCTAAGGAGTCAAACCATGTTGCAGCGCATTAAACGCAAAATCTTCGGTATCCGCGAGATGCCCACGGTCACCAGCCGTCAGCAGGAATCCGGCTACGTCACCGCCCGGGCCAACGATCCCCGCGTAACGTCCGGTGAGTTGGTTCCGTGGCGTCAGGATCACGATGGGACGCAATGGTATCGAGCCGCCGGCCAAACATCACGCCCGAGCATTCACGCCATCGAGCCGGACTTCGGCAAGTGGGATGACGACGACATCGACGCCATCGAAACACAGATGGAACAAGACAATCAATTGTGGCGTCGGGAGATCGAACTTAAAAAAATTGCAGCCCAAGAGCCGACCGATGACGACGACCGATAGTGATCATCGATGGTTGGTCAGCTGTCACGAAGCCGGACACGCCATCGCCGCCCTTGAGCTTGGCGGGGAAACCAACGGCGTGATCCTGACGGGCAATGGTGGCGGAATGGCGCTATCGGATGACCTGCACGGCGATCGTGAGGCGTTTGTTGTCGCAGCTGGACCGGCAGCGGAATACTTGGCGGAACATCATGACGCACCGGACGCACCGATCACGACACCCGATCAGGTGGCCGCAACCGACATCCCAGCGGATTCACACCGCGATTTTGCCACTGTTTGCATGTTCGCCGACCTGCCGACACCACGGTCATCGATGCCGGATGACGTACGCATCGCGCGGTGGGCAATTGCCGGTCGTGAGTCTGATCCCGATTGCTGGGCTGAGCGTGTCGACTTCGCGAAATACGTTGCGGCAAAAATCATCAATGCCAACACCGACCGGATCGTCGCGGTTGCACGGCAGTTGTTCGTTCGCGGTCGGCTGAGCGGTGACGAGATCAAAAGCATTCACTCGGAGATCAAAAAAAATGGCTAGCCCCTTCACACCGGCCGACCTGGACGATTCCGACGCCGTGATTGACGCCGCCCTTGCCGTTCATGGGGCCGCGACCAGTCAATTGCAATTTGAGCTTTATTGCGTTGACCGCGAACTGATTGCCGACGTGCTTGCCGGGCTGCCCCCTTCCAATCCACTACTCGAAGAACGCCGCGAGATTGTCGCAAAGATCGACGCTGCGAACGACGAACTCGAACAAGCCGTTCGACTGGCAGAAACATCCCCTAACAGAGAGTACGTTGCATGAGCACCGACCTACAGTCCATTGCTAGTGAAATCCAAGGCAAACAAAAAGCAGCACTCGCCGCGTACCGCGAACTAACCCGCGAGGCTGCCAGCGATGAATCATCATTGGACGCCACCGAAGTGGAGTCTGTTCTGCGTGCAGCTGAAAAAACGGTCGACGAATTGCACACCGATGTGCATGTATGCCGCCGGCGAAACGAGCGGCGAAAGACAATCGCAGCCGCCAAGAACGCCAAAGACAAGATTGATGAAGCCAATCGGGCGATCGAGTCGGAAAACGAAAAGTTGGCGGCAGCGAAAGAGGCCCGTGACGCCGTCGTGATGCCTCTGCTACACGAGATCACCGGCGCGAGGGATTCCATTTCTGCCGCGTATGAAGCCAAACGAGAGTTGCGAGACACAATGTGGCCCGAAGACCGCGAACAATTCGACCAGCTTGAATTCTGGTGCAAAAAAGCACACAGCGAACTCGAACAGTCACGCACCGCACTGGCAGCGATCAAGTCACGATTCGCACGCAATCAACCGCAAATCAACATGGACCGCTGGCTTAGCGAGTCGGAGATCAACGCGGAACGGCGTGAACGACAGGCCCGGATTCGAGCTGAGCAACCCGAAGCCGCCGCCAAGGCGTTGCAAGCTGTGACAAATGCCGAACAGAACCTCGCCGACCGAATGGCCGAGCGTGACGCGTTTCTCGCCGAAGCGATGGAACGCTAGCCCAAACATACGTTTCCACCCGACGTCGCGTTTACTGGTGCCGGGTGATTCCGCTCGGCGTGTGTTTCTCCCTTGGTCGCGCCGGGCGGTTTCTCTCACATCCCTACCCATGAGTCAAAAAAATGAGTCGCAACGTAGCTATTTCCGTCGGCGCAAAAGACAACGCATCTAGCGTTATGTCGCGTGTCCGAACCAATGTCACAGGATTAAACTCAAGCCTCAAAAGCCTGTCCAACACTGCCGCGAGTTCGTTCCGTTCAATCGGCACGTCTGCGATCGCAATGGGCGGATCCGTCACCAGTGGCTTCACCGTTGCCACCAAACTGTTCGCGAGCACCGGCGACGCACTCGACAAAATGTCAAAGCGTGTTGGCGTCCCGGTCGAATCTCTGAGCGAACTTTCGTTTGCAGCGGAACAGAGCGGTGCATCGCTGGACGATCTTGAGCGTGGTTTGTTCGGGCTGAGTCGGTCGATGTTCGATCTTCGCAACGGCAGCAAGACGGCTGCTGACTCATTCCGCGAGATCGGTATCAACGCCGCAGACTTGGAAGGCCTTTCCGTCGAATCAGCTATGAACAAAGTCGCGGACGGGATCGCATCCATCACCGACGAATCAAATCGCGGGGCCGTGGCTCAACGTATCTTCGGACGAGCCGGGCGTCAGTTGTTGCCGTTGTTCGGCGAGACGGTTGGCGGCATGCAGAAATTGCGAAACGAAGCCAAAGAGCTTGGCCGGCAGATGAGCACACAGGACGCATCAGCAGCCGCCGAACTGACAGATAGTCTCAACAGGCTAAAGAGTGTCACGACGGGCGTTGCGGTGCGCATCGGGGCGTCTGTGGGGCCAGCAGTCACCGACTTAACGAACCGCATCGTCGATTCCGGTAAATGGGTGTCATCGTTTGTCGACGACAACCGCGAACTTGTTGCTGCGGTCGCCAAAGTCGGCGCGGGCGTGACCGTTGCCGGCGGTGCATTTCTTGGTCTGACGGGCGTGATCGGCGTGACAGGTTTTGCACTTGGCGGATTGGCGACGACTGCGACCGCTGTTGCGACGGGCGTTGCGGCAGTGTTTTCGCCGGTTGGGTTAGTCATCGGCGGCGTTGGTTTGGCCGTCGCTGGTGTTGGCGGTGCGTTTCTACTTGCCGCACAGCAGACGGGTCTATTGTCGGACGTGATGCAGCACGCCAGACAGATACTCGGCGAAGTATGGCAAACCGCAACGACGACGTTTAACGGCATCTCGGACGCACTCAAAGCGGGCGATTGGGGTTTGTCCGCACAAATCGGATGGGCAGGCGTCAAGGTCGCATTTTGGGCCGGCCTGGAAGGCATCTCGTTGGCCGTTGCGCAGATGATGCCGAAGATGTGGCTATCGGTGCAGCAGTTCTTCACGCGGTTTGTGATCGTTGCAGCCGATGCCGCTGCAGCCGTCAGCCGAGCGGTTACCGATCCTATGCGAGCGGTGGATCACGTGGCGTCATTCTTGTCGACAGGGCTGCAGTTCGGCGGCGACGATTCCGGTATCGCTGGGTTTGTCATGCGTCAATCGGATGCCGCGAGAAACGAACTTGATTCGTTGGTCCGGTTCGCACAATCCGAGGCGGACGAAATCAAGAGCGGTCTTACCAATGCGATTGGCACCGACACGATGATTGACACCAGCGGTCTGAAAGTTGACACGTCGTTTCTTGATACGATTGAAACACAATTCGCCAACTTGATGAAAGACATCAAATTCACGCCGACGATCGACTTTTCAAACCAGCAACCGGCCGCAAACCAACAGCGTCAACGCAACATCAACAAGGAAGTTCAGGCCACGCAATCACGCCTGCTCACGCGTGGCGGCAACACGGCGTCGGGAATCGACCGCGTGACAAAGGTTGGCGAAAAGGCGAATCAAATCCTTGAGAGAATCGACAAGAACCAAGAGCAGACAATCGATCTTTTGCGTGCTCGCCCGAACGACACCTTGCAGTTCGAGGTGATCGCATGAGCGTTGACGCTAACTACGCCTGCTTGGTTTCACGGGGTAATCTAGACGGCGCAAAAAAAACGCCCAGCAAGGCCGGGCGTCGGCCTGCAGATCCCGTTGACGGGTCTCTACAGGGGTGTTCTTGTGTTAGCTGCCTGGACAGCAGCTACACCGGAATATTAGAGCGACCAATTGACGAAATCAAGGCATCTCAGCCGCAGATTGCGAGGCAATGAGCGGAAACCCGCAAAAAGCCAACAAAACTGGCACAGAAGGCAATTTCGTCGGGACCGGGCGATTGTCTATATCGACGGATTCAACCTCTACTACGGAATGCGATCGAAAGGCTGGCGTCGATACTACTGGCTGGATTTGCAGAAATTCGCGGAAAACCTTGTTCCTCGCGGCCTGAACATCCGCGCAGTTAACTATTTCACAGCCAGAATCGATGGCGGTGTCGCCTCTGATCCACCTGTCGAGCAGGCGAGGCAAGCAGCAAGTCGACGACGGCAATTTGACTATCTCACTGCGGTTAGCACACTTCCCATTGTCAAGGTGATCGAGGGCCGCTTTCTGCGAAAAGAACAGCGATGCCGTTCCTGTTCGGCGAAGTCATTAGTGCCAGAAGAGAAGAAGTCAGACGTAAATCTAGCGACCCAATTGGTAGTCGATGCGTTTCACGATCGATACGATGCGGCATTTGTCGTTACTGGTGATAGTGACCTTGCCGATACGATCGCCTTAGTTCGACAAGAGTTTAGAAACAAGAGCGTCGTCGTGGCGTTTCCGCCAAACCGCAAATCTCGCGATCTAACAGAAGCAGCGACGAACAACATCGACGTTTTTCGCAGGACACTTGCTAGGTCCCAGTTGCCCGATACCGTGCGAGTTAGGAAACACTCGGTACGTCGCCCGCGCGAGTGGATGTAAGATAAACCGAAGCGATCAAAATCGCGATCGGGCTGACGGTTTGAATGTCAGCCAGCAAGCCGACGAGCAGGCGCGACGAGTTCACTTCTTATCACCCGCTGAGCAAGATGTGCCCAAGCAACTGCGGCGTTGCTGCTGCTTGTATGCCCCTGCAACAAGCTGAGCACATCTTGAATCAACGGGCTTGTTTCCTTTGCCTTTGGATACAGCCGCTTGGCGAGCATTAACCGTTCTGGAAGTGGTGCTCTTGCGACCTGCAGCACCCGGTCGAAATCTTTATCGCTCATCGTTTCTGCCCCTGTTTGCCTGTGTTGTTGGCGACCTTCCAGTCTATCGCCTGCGGCTCCCTGGGTGCAACAGAAACGCAACCTCATTGATAGCATGAAGCCATCCCGCATTCGCCAGTTGAACAAGATGCGCTCAAGCAATCGCGGCCATGCTTTGCTTGTTTGCCCCGGTGATTCTCGACTTCTTGATCGTGCCCCACTCCGAAGAAGTGAGAGAGTCACCTTACTAGCGCATCTTGTTTCAACTGGCTAAAGAATTCTTCCATGAATCAAGCTCTCAAACGATCGACCTGCGGTTCTTCCGCCGGTGTTCTGCTTCCATTGCATCGTGAACTTCCAACCGTCGTCACCATCGCTTGTCGATCCTTCGTGCAAACGTTGGTTGCGAGCTAGAAACAAACATGGCTTTCTTTTTGACCCGTGACAACGTTAATGATGAAGCTCTTGCCGAGAAAAATGAGCGTCCGTTTTCGTCGGTGAATCATGGGCGAAATCGAGATGCGTGACCCGAGTTGTCAATCATTCTGGCCGATCGATCTTGATTCATTCTGCAGGGTCGCTAAAACTTCTCGCATCTGTCCGGCTGTTGTGATGGCTTAGAAACTGTCACGGCTTGGCGCCCCGAGTTCCTCCCGGGTCGCGACAACGCCAGCTCTAACAATCTAGACATAAGGAATGCAGCAGCGCGGTGATGCGTCGATTGACGCCAAGCGTTGATCCGTCACAGGACGGTTAGCAAAGCACAATTGGGCCGGGGTTAGAGCCGGCTTTCTAAGCGTGTCACCGCGCTGCTGCACGCGCGTACGTAACCAGTACGCGAAAGGCAGCCACCTATCATGAAACCTCACCGCTTCGCCAGTGATGCGAACGACACCGCAACGCGTCTGAAATCACGGTTGAAACCATGAGCCGCACCAGAGCTTGGCGACCAGACGAAGCCGAACGCATCGACTGGTACCACCCCTATATCGCAATCACCAAGACGGCACCGGGGTATCTCGTTCAAGAGTTATTCGGTTACGCCGATTCGACTTGGGAAAAATGGTTGTCCGAGAACAAACCACTTTGGACAACACGCAACCGCCGGCCGTGGGTGTACTTAACACTTCTTGGCCGTGCTGAATCTGAATTGCCCGATGGCGATTGACCAACCGTGTCACGCCCCAACCATTCAATTGAGCAAAAACGAAAGGCGTTCAATGTCGAGAGAACAATCAGAGGACAAAGCCCCCATGAACTTGCTGGAATTCTTCGAGAAGGTTTATCGGGTGTATCACCCCAAGCTGCGAAGTGATCAAGCAATTGCGACGATGAGGCAACAGATCAAGTGTTTTGTTGTCTATTTGGCCGAGCATGAAATCAAGGCGGACACGGACGCACTGACCGAGGATCACTTGGTTCAATTTAGCTCACACTATGTCGAACAGGGCTTTTCACCGGCGACGTGCAACAGTGTGTTGAGGGCTGTTCGGAGCATTTGGATTGAAGCACAAAAACGAGGCTATACGTCGACGCGTCATGAAGTTCATTTGCTGAAAGAACCAGAGCGACTACCCGAGGCTTGGTTTCCCCAGGATATGGAAAAGATTCTGCGATCCGCGGCTAAGGAAAAAAACGAGATCGGCCAAGTTGATGCGGGTATCTGGTGGACGGCTTTAATTCTGGTTGTGTACTGGACCGGCGCGAGGATCAGCGCCGCAATGCACATCCGGTCGTGTGACGTTGACTTGGAGAGCGGAACAATCCGGCTTCCATTTGACTACCAGAAAACTTATCGCGACGAACTGAGAGACATCCCTGAGGAGGTTTGCGAACTACTCAAACGCTTTAACAAAGACCGCAACGAGTTTCTGTTTGGTGACTGGCCGAACGACAACTGGCAGAACCGAACAATCAAGAAAGGTTTCGAGCAGCTCGGCGTCCACTACCACCGCATCCTCACCCGCGCCGGGTTGCCGGCGACACCCCGAGACAAGTGGCACAAGCTACGTCGGACGTTCGGAACCAGGGTTGCAGCTGCAGCCGGCCGAGCGATCGCACAAGAGCTACTTGGCCACCGGCACATGCAGACGACCGAACGCTATTTGGACCCGCGACAGATACCACGACACCAGGCAACAAAGATCATCGACGGCCCCGCAATCAATCCCGAACTGTTGGAGAATGGACAGGGGGCGGAAAAATGAGCCACGCAAAGAAAATCAAGGAACTACAAAAAGGAGTGATCTTCGCACTTGCCGAAGCCGAGAGCGCCCTTTCATCGATGATGACCGAATGCACCGAAGTGGTCATGCCGGACGTGGCCAAGGTTTCCGGGTTCGTGTCACACATCCGAAACGAGATCGAGATCAACGGTTTCACATCGCAGGGCGTGTTGTCGGCGTTCAAAACGCTTTCAATCAGCAAGGCAGAAGCGAACGTGATGGTTGATCAGTTGATGCAGCAAGACGACGCCGCGTTGCTCATCATCGCTGGTGAATACGTGCTCGAACGAATAACGCAGGCGTGCAACCAATTGGCGGTATCGCATCGACTGTTTCATCGCGAACCGTCCGGAGAAATCGGTTTTCGCATCGGCGAGAAGTTAGACCGCTGGCTGTTGAAGCGAAAAGCATGGTCAATCTATGAAATCTGCGGTGATGACGAATGGTGGACTGACGACACAGCCGAGCAAATGGGACGCACTTTGATGGGTAGTGACTTTGTGTTCGTTCGCGACGTGATGAGCCAACGACACCGCAAGATCATCGGCCCGGACGTCGACGATGAATTCGTGATGAGCAAAAAATCTGATCACCTAACGTGTGCCACGATCTTGCTTGACTTCGATTGTCCCGACGAAGTTGACGCGTTCAACGACCTAGTTCTGTTGACCGAACCATTTCGAGTGTGAGGCATACAACAATGAATGACATCACCGAAAACGAGCGACGGTTGCGGGACGTGGTCGAACTGTTCGCTGAGATCAAGTGCGATGATCCGCGATTGATGGTCGTGCTGGCAGCGGGCCGGATCGACGCCGCATTGATGCAAATGCTGGACACCTACAAGCGGTCTGACCAGCGGCCACCAGCGAAGTTTCAAACGCGAACCCGATTGGCCAGAGAATGGAAACTGATTGATCAGCCGTTCGCAACGTACGTGTCAAACGTTCGATTGTTACGCAATCACATCGTTCACCGCGACACACGCAAGGGAAGTCTACGCAGCGGCCCTCTGGCGTCACTGACGGCTAAAATCTCTGACGCCGCGTCAATCGTCATGCTTGCCGAGTTCGGCGTTCAGGATCGATTACACGCGGCAATGGTGGCGGGTGTACTGACGGCCGAGCTTGATTTCTTCCGCGCCGATGAGTCACTAATTCCGCACGGGTTCGGTGTGTTGAAAGATTACGTCGTGACGTGTTCGGCGAAGTGACGGCCGAGCGGAACGGATGGGTGTTGTCCAACTTGGACAACAGGACAATACCGAATGCCGAAGTTGACCGCTGGCGAAAGCTGCGAGCGATTCCTGGATAAGGAAACAGAAAAACTGCCGGCGCATGACTGGGATCAGCGTGTTGACCGAAGCCACACGAGCCCCACTGGCCACAATCAACGCTAGCCGGCACGTTGACCCTTATCGGGCATCACCTATTCCAACGTGTCGTTTTCGCGACGGTGACGTGGTGGAATAATCAAAGCTAGTCCGGTTGTACCGATTATGCCGGTTATCCGTCGATTCGCGAGCGAATCACGACAGAGCCAGCACGCGGCGGGGACGAAGTGAAGCAAATCGCAAAGATTCGCTGAACCTACCGCACGATGTGCCCGGCCGGGATGGAGTGCCGGCCGGGCAATCATCGTGTGTTGAAGCCGCCGTGGTTGGGGCGAACCACGGCAGCCCGAGCTTGAGGGTCGCCCCTCTCGCTCAGTGCGAGAATCTACCGAACTACCGAGCCATAGTCATACCCAATGCGTGGCGATGAAACCGCCCGTAAGAATCTATGATCAGCTAAGATATTTAACCGAAGCGGATCGAGCCGATGAGCGACTTGCAGCCGATCCGATTGCTAGGTTCGGTTGCGTCATGATCGTTGCCGGCGGCTTGATCTTGGCCGGGCTGGGCTTGGCGTCGATGGTTTGGACGCTGGTTCGGTGAGAATTTCGGTAGACCCGGTATACCCGCAACGGCTGATTCTGACCGTTTTTGGCTGTTTCGAGTGGACCGGCGAAACGCGATTGACCCCGTAAAACACGGTGAAAAACGCAATTTGCGGGTCCGGCTTTAGTCGCTTAGAAGTCCGTTGCTCTATCCAGCTGAGCTATGGGCGCGAGTCGGATGGCGATTGCCGTCGGTGTTGGGCGATATTCTAGCGTCTCTTGGCACTTTTCCCACGGTGCGTGTTGGCCGAACTAGGGCGGGCCGACTCCGCACGACAGAGCACCGTTTCGCTGCCGTCTGTTTTGATTCTGCAACCTTCCCCCGCGACGTGAAACTTCGTCGTGGTAAAGGCTCTTGCTTGTGAAACACCAGTTGTCGACCTGCTTGGCCCGCATGTCTGACTTTGCGGATTAGGCAAGCGATGACGATTTTTTGGATTTTTCGGATTTTCGATCCAGCATCTTCGGCTTGTTCGCCGATATCGCTGGTGAAGGAGTCATGGGATGCCGACGCGGGTCGCTCCCATTTCG
The DNA here is from genome assembly GCA_963975425.1 of uncultured Pirellulaceae bacterium. Lineage (GTDB taxonomy): Bacteria > Planctomycetota > Planctomycetia > Pirellulales > Pirellulaceae > CAXBGS01. Next base: position 44,942 of record CAXBGS010000010.1, on the reverse strand, counting down.
ACTTGAGTGTCGCTTCGACGACTACCCGGGGGGGGAACACCGTTTTCGGTGACTCAGCTGAAACTGTTGGACGCTTTGTATTGCACAACTTGCGCTGCACAGCGGTTCACAGGCAACTGAATCATCATCCGTCAAATCCATTGGTGAATCCCGTGCGAACTACTCTCACGACACTTTGTTTCACAGCCAGCATCTTGCTGGCGCTTGCGTCGAGTGCTGTCGCTCAGCAATCAAGCCGCCGTACGACTTCGAGCAATGAGCGAGTTGCTCGTGCCAGTTGGCAGCCCGTGCGAACCGCTCCAGCGGCGTCACAGGATCCGATCAGCGACGACGAAGTGGTGCAACGTGCCAGCCACGGCGCATCGGAACAAATCAAAGTCGCCAACCGGGCCCGTCGCTCGACTTCACCACAACGAAGTGGCCAAGTTCGCCAAGTCGGTCATCAAGTTGGAGTGCTGCCGGCCCCACCGTCGAATGGTCCGGTTTCCATCGTGCAGTCCGCACCGACACCGATTCCTCATGGTTCGGTCACACTGGACGGTCAAGTCGTCAGCGACAGCGTTGTCTACGAATCGGTGGGAGCACCGATTTACGACGGCAGCGTGATGTCGTACGGCGGCGTCGCCTGTGACGCAATGCCTGGTGCCGGATGCGGATGTGATTCGCCGGTTTGCACCGGAGGCTGCGACGCCATGGGATGTGATTCGATGGGTTGTTCCGGGGGGACATGTGGCGGCAAGGATTGCTCGATGTGTGGCGAACTCGCCAGTGGCCCTGCATGGCGCCCGGCCGTCACGATTCGTCTGCCTCAGGACGGATGGTTTTCCTACGAGTATTTGAGCTGGTGGCAAGACGGAATGGCTCTGCCACCGTTGATCACCACAAGCCCGCAAGGAACCCAGCGAGCTCAGGCTGGTGTGTTGGGGCAAACCGGTACGACCACGCTGTTCGGCGACGGCGACGTTTTAGACGACAGTATCGATGGCGTCCGGCTGAACTTTGGGTTTTGGTTTGATCGATGCCACACCATGGGGCTGGGTGCTGACTACTTCAATATCGGCAGCGAAACAGAAACATTCACGGCGACCAGTACCGGCAACCCGATCTTAGCCCGACCGTTCTTCAACACGCTCACGGGACTGAATGATGCTGAGCTCGTGGCCTTTACAGGTGCGGTGGATGGTACGGTCACGGCTCGTGCGACTAGTGAACTGCACGGCGGTGGCTTTTACTTCCGACGCTTACGTTGCTGTGACGAAGGATGTACCGGCGGCTGGATTTGCGGGTGCTCCAGTGCGTTCTGCAGCCGCACCGAGGCTCGCGTCGGCTATCGGTATTTGCAACTCGATGAAAGTCTGACCATCACGGAAGACCTCACGAGCACCGACACGGCGAACCCCGGAACGTTCGACATCATGGACCGCTTCGATACGCGAAACCAATTCAATGGCTTTGACCTAGGTTGGAGCTATCGCCGCGTGCGAGATTACTGGACGTGTGACGTGCTGTTAAAGCTGGCAATCGGTAACACGCATCAAATCGTTACGATCGATGGAACGACGACAACCAACGATCCGACCGATCCACCAACGGTGACGCGGACCGGTGGACTATTGGCTCAAGTATCCAACATCGGTGAGTACGAGAACGATGAATTCGCAGTGGTTCCCGAGTTCAACTTGAACATCGGTTATCAAATGACGGATCACTTTCGCCTGATGGCCGGCTATACCGCGATTTACTGGTCCAACGTCGTGCGTCCGGGTGATCAGATCTCGTTGGACTTGAACACGGACCAGTTGCCACCCGAAGCGGAACCCGTCACCGGGATTCGGCGTCCAACGTTTGCTTTCCGAACCAGTGATTACTGGATTCAAGGCATCAACTTTGGTGGCGAATATCGCTGGTAAGAATATTTTACCCAGTCTCGCTAAATTCTGCATAGCGACGGATCCGATAACACGTCAGAGAGAACCCAGTCGGCAGAGTCGCCGAAGGTCTCTCGGCCGGCGACAGTGTGTGTGACGTGTCATTGGCACCTTTTCGACCGGTCGAAACAAAAGAATACAGGATTGTCCCGATGGTTTGGCAGCGCATCATCAGTCGTCTCAGTAGCAACCACCGCATGGAAGCATCGCGCCCGCGGAATCGCCAGCGTCGTCGGTTGATGTTGCAACATCTGACGCGTCGTGAACTGCTTGCGGCCGATATCGGCGCAATTGGCGGCGTCGTCTTCACCGACCAAGCTCTCGACGGGCTGACCGCGGATGATCCGAGACTCGCGGGTGTCCAGGTCCAGATCTTTGAAGACACCAACAGTGACAACACCTTCGACGGCGGTGACTTGCTGGTCGGGACCGATACGACCGATGCCAACGGAGAGTACAGTTTCGATGGGCTCTCGTTGGGAACCTATTTCGTCGAACAAGCCACCGTTGCCGGGCAAACTCCGCCGGCACCCGTGATGGTCGAAGTCGTTAATGATGCAGGCGTTCAGGTTCAAGCGATCGATACCTACGAAACCGCAACCGCGGCGGTCACCGCAGATTCCGGCACCCCTTCGGTTAGCGATTTCACCGCGGCAGCCGAAGCCATCGGTGGCGAACGCGACATCCAAGTGACGCACGCGAGCGGAACGAGCGATATCGAGGTGGAAGTCGATGCGGCGGGCGATACGTTGACGGTTTCGACGGGTACGGGAACATCGGGTTCGGCGCTGCTGCAGTATGACGGTATCGACGGCACGATCACGTTGGATGCGACGGGACTAGCCAATCAGGATCTCAGTTTGGGCAGTCCGTTCGCGGGTTTGGACGTTTCGATGGGAGCCGACAATCCCGGCGGAACGCTTGAACTGCGTGTCTATACCAGCGCGACCGATTTTTCAACGCGAACGATTAACATTCCTGATAATGCAGGAGTACCCGAATCGATATTCGTTCCGTTCAATACCTTTACCGCATCGGGGGCCGGAGCCGACTTTACCGATGTCGGTGCCATTGAAGCGGTGATCAATACCGTTGCAAACCTAGACGTCTCGGTCACGATCGTTGAATCGCTGCGTCCCGATGTGGTTGTCACGAATCTAGCGAACATCCAAACAGTTTCGCTTGGGGGGCAACTGTTTGTCGACAACGATTCCAACGGACAGAACAACGGAACACGCGAAGGCACCGAACCAGGTCTGACCGGGATCATCGTCGAACTGTACCAGCTCGCCGGGCCCAATGACGTTGTTGACCCGTCGACGACCGTGGCGACGGCGACAACATCGACCGGAGCAAACGGAACTTACACGTTCGCAAATTTGGATCCGGGACATTACGCCGTCAACATTCCATCATCACAGTTCGGCACCGGAGCCAGCTTGTTCGGTTTCGCCAACAGCACAGGAAACGATCCGGCTTCCGATCCGGATGACAATGTTGATGACGACGACAACGGTACCTTGCTCGCTAGCGGTGATGTCTCAAGCGGCACGATCACGCTGCAGTCCAACAGTGAACCGATCGACGACGACGATACGGATGCCAACACCAACACCACCGTTGACTTCGGGTTTTTTCCGCAAGTTGATCTTTCGATCACCAAGACCGTGAACGTTGCGGCGTCGAATCTTCGCGAAAACGGTCAGGTCGTCTTTGACATCTCAATCTTGAACGACACACCGACCGGTGTGGACATCGTCACGGCGACGAACGTCATGTTCAGTGACAATTTGCCCAATGGATTGACATTTGTTGAATTTCGAAACCTGCCGGCGAGTGCCGCACAACCTGTAATCAACGGGCAAAACGCATCGGTAAACGTCGGATCGATCGACGCAGACCAAACGCCTGTCGAATTCCAAATCGTCGCGAACATCGGTCCCAATCTGACCGACGATATCGTCAACACGGCAGGTGTGGCGACGACCGACCAAGTCGACGTTGCTATCGGTAACAATCTTAATCCCGCCACGGTTGACTTGACCGAAGCCGATTTGGTGATCACCAAGACTGATGCGTCGGACCCGGTCAATGCCGGCGATCAACTGACATACGTCATCCGCGTTGATAACAATGGTCCCGATTCAGCCGAAGGCATCGTTGTTGTTGATGATCTGCCAGACGATGTGACTTATGTTGCCAACAGTGGCACGTTCTTGACCGGTACAGGCGTCATCACGGAACCGGCCGCCGCTGGCGATGATGTCGTGATCAACGTGGGCAGTCTCGCCAACGGAGCGTTTGCCGAAATTCAAATCACGGTCACGGTCGCGCCTGACGCCGCCAGCCCGCTTGATAACGTAGCAAGCGTGACATCGGATCCGAACAACGATCCCGATGACACGAACAATTCGACGAACGAAGAAACCGTGGTCGAACGGTCCGTCGATGTCGCGATCGCAAAATCGATCGCCACTGGCAGCACCGTCACCGCTGGCGGCCAATTCACCTACGAGATCGAAGTCACCAACAACGGGCCCAGCGAGGCTCGTGGTGTCCAAGTCACCGACGCGCTGGACGACGCGCTAACGTTTGTCAGTTTTGATGCGGGGACGTCCGGCGTCACGCGTGTCACGGGTGATGACCAAAATCTGACCTTCAACGTCGGTACGCTCGCTGCGCAGCAAACAGAGACGTTCACCATCACGGTTTCGCTGGCCGCGTCTGCAACCGGTAACATTGACAATCAAGCCGATATCAGCACGACGGACAATGACAGCGATCCCGACAACGATTTCAGCGCAATCACAACGCCGATCAACCGTGACGTCGCGTTGGGAATCACAAAAACGGTAAACGTCACCACCGCGGTGCCCGGCGTGCTGACCGCAGGCAGCCCAGCCATCGTGTACACGATCGATGTCACCAATAACGGGATCAGTGACGCGACCGGCGTCTTTGTTACCGATGACTTGAGCGACGAGTTGAACGCCAACCGCATCACCTCCATCACGGTGAACCCAGGTGTTGGAACGGTATCGAACAATACGACGACCGACACGCCGCGTGTCGATTTCGGCACGATACCGGCTGGTGAGACGCGTCAGTTCACCATCACAGCCGAGATTCCTGCCGGCGCGACCGGAGTGATCGACAACGAAGCGATCGTGGATTCCGATACGACCAATCCGGTCACATCGACCGAAGTTACGACCACGCTGACGCCGCAGTTTGATTTGATCATCGATAAATCAGTGAACGGGTCCACGAATGTCGGACCTGGCAGTCAAGTCACCTACACCATTGTGGTCAGCCACGACACCGACGGCGGCGAAGAAAGCCCAAGCACCGCAACGGGCGTTGTGATCACCGATAATCTGCCCGCGGGCATGACGTTCAGCTCCGCCACCTTGGGTGGCAGTGCTGTCACGCTGACGCCCGACGCCAATGGCGATGTTGTCTTTCCCGAATTCGATTTAGCATCGGGTGCGACGCAGACGGCAACGATCGTGGCCACCGTTGATACCACTGCCGATGGAGTGCTGAACAATGTGGCCAGTATCACCACCGACGCCGGCGAAACCGATACGACAAACAACAGCGATAATGTTGACGTCACCGCGACGCCGCGTGCCGAACTTACCGTGACCAAGACCGTCGACAATACGGAATCGCAGGTCGGCGGAACCTTGGTGTACACCGTCGAGGTCACTAACAGCGGTCCATCGCCGGCGACGAATGTCGAGGCCGTGGACGTGCTTCCCGCAGGCGTGACGTTCGTTAGCGGAACCGATCTCACGGGGGCGACCTTCACCGCGTCGACCGGGGATATCACGGTGAGTGGCCAAACGATCACGGTCAATGGCGGAACACTCGCGGCAAACGATTCGTTCTCGTTCACAATCATGGCGACCGTCAATACGGGAGTCACCGTGGATCAGGTCAACAATGTTTCCGTCACCACGGACACCACCGAAAGCAATCCGAATAACAATTCGGCCCAGGTAACCACGGCGATTGATCCGCTGACGGCCAGTATCGCCGGTTCGGTCTTCGTGGACCTCAACAACAACGGGGTCCAAGATACCGGCGAGGGGATCGAGGGTGTCACACTAACGCTGGCTGGAACCGACTCGCTTGGCAACGCGGTGAATGCAACCGCGACAACCAATGCCAACGGTGACTACCTGTTCGCGAATTTGGCGGCCGGAACTTATGCGGTCACCGAGAGTCAGCCCGCAGGTTTCCGCGATGGTGCCGAAGCTGCAGGAACGGGTGCGACGGCAACTGTGCTGGACGACATGTTCACAAATCTAGGACTCGCAGCAGAAGCCCAGGCGATCAATTTTGACTTCATCGAACGCAATGAAGGACTATCGAAAAGACGTTTCTTAGCGTCGTCATAACTATCGCGGACAAGCATCAGTGGGACGCTTTCTAACGGGAGCCGGTGACTAACCAGAAAGCGTCGCCCACATGCAAGGTCCGCGATACTAAGACACTAAGAAACCAAAACGCACGGCCTCTGGGGGGAGGCCGTGCGTTTTTCTTTTTGGTCCGGCGTCACTGGACCGCCGCACGCGAACGCATCAACGGCCACTCTTGCCCAGTTACTTCTTGATGATTCTTCCGAACAGGTGGCCACCCTTTTCATCGTGCTGCCAGGTTCCGGCGTAACGATCGGAATGGATCAGCACGCGGGCGCTGAACGTTCCCATGCCGGGGATCCAAAAAGAATCCAAGGTGATGACGGGTGTTTGACCCGACCATAGGACTTTCAGGTCCATGGGGACTTCCTGATCGGTGTCGCCGTATTTGATCCGTGCGGTGAATCGGAACATGTTTTCGGCTGGCAATTTCTCGCACTTCGATATGGTGTATTCCTCGGCCTTCGGTGCCGCATCGGGTCGGCCCTCGAGCGTGAATCGTCCGCTGAACTTTGCACCACTCAGGTATTCCGCCAGCTTTTCTTCACGGTTTGCGCTGACCGTTGACGGATTCGACTCTGTGGATTCGGGCGGTTTGGTCGCTTGCGACGTCGGCGGTGTTTCGGTCGCTTGAGTTTGCGCATTTGTTTTGCTGTCGACGGCGAACGCCCAAACCAGCGTAAAGATCAATACCAATTTCGTACCGTGTGACATCCGACTTCCTCGAGTAAAGTCAAAAAAAGTGAAACGTGGGGACAATCCGTGTGACCGGATTTTATACCAGTAACAAGAAGAAACGCACTATTTCAGCTTAAGTTTCTCTCTGGCGACCGACCGGATGCATTTCGTATCAACCGTCTCAAGTGCGTAACTGGACAGCGCCACTTCGCAGCCGAATCAATCACAAGTGGCCCTGTCCAGCTAATCTTCTCTTCGCTCTTAAGTGGTGACAGCCATGCTTCGAAACTTGCTGCGGATCTTTTCCAAAACCCCGGCCCGTACCACCCGGACCGGACCGCCCCAGGTACTGTTGTACGCCCAAGTCGATCGCAGTGACACGGATTATTTACCGCCAACGCAGCAGGGCAAACCACCGCGGCGAAATGTCGTTTCGCAATCGACCCGGAAACAAGGGCATCGCCACGTTCGCGGACGCGTGCAGCATCGGGCGTGGCTCTTGTCGATGCGAATCGAACACATTCGCATCTGCAGCCCGGCACGGTGCGACGCGCTGCGGAAGGTCGGAGTCGTCACGGCGGGCGACCTGGCAACATCCGATCCCGCCCGCCTGGCGGTACGGCTCGGTGGCACCGTGAAGGCAGCAGCCGTGCTGAAAAGGTATCGCCGTGCCGTCCGACTCGCCGCGTCGGTTCCAGGAATGATGCCGCTGGATGCCATGCTGTTGATCAATATTCATCGTCGCAGTCTGCGTGGCTTGGCGATCGAGTCGCCGGCGGCGCTTTACCGCGATCTGCAGCGATTCGCCATCAGCACCAAGGGGCGGCGGCTTTTGAAAGGACGCAAGGTCCCGAGTATTCGCCGGCTGAAGAAGTGGATCCAGGCATGTGAGCCGGTCGTTCGCCAAGCGCGAATGAGTGCGGCCAAGGGCGCGCGGCCCAGTCGAGTGGCCGCGTAGACCGACTTGGGGCTCAGGCCCAGCCCTGCGACCCCAATCCTGCGACGAAGTCATCATCTTGCAAATCGCATCACGCGATCACAGCGGGGTGCGTCAATGCACCGGGGTGCGTCAATGCGCGGGGTGCGTCAATGCACCGGCAACGGTGGCAAACGCGGACTCCGATTTTTGATGTATACTCGGGCTTCTGACACCCTTGATTGCACCGAAATCGCTCGCTCCTATGCCCGTCGCACTTTTCGTTCCCTGCTATATCGATCAGTTCTATCCTGACGTCGCGATTGCGACGCTCGAACTGCTCGAACGACTCGGCGTCGACGTGGCCTATCCTCAAGGTCAAACCTGTTGCGGGCAGCCAATGGCCAATACCGGCTGCAATGCCGAAACGGCACCGGTCGCACGTCGGACGGTCGATCTCTTTGCCGAATTCGATGCCATCGTCTGTCCGTCCGGATCGTGCACCGCAATGATTCGGCATCACTACGGTGCGTATTTCGATGCCAACGATTCGAAATTCACTCATGTCCGAGATCGAACCTTTGAATTGTGTGAATACTTGCACGACGAGCTGAAGATTCAGCAACTCGACGTGCGATTTCCTCACCGTGTTTCGCTGCACCAAAGTTGTCACGGCCTGCGCGAACTTCGTTTGGGCCAATCGAGTGAATCGATGGCTCCGCATGAAAACAAAGTTAGAAACGTGTTGAACCTGGTTTCGGGCATCCAGTGGATGACGCCTCAAAGAAGCGATGAATGCTGTGGCTTTGGCGGTACGTTCGCGGTCAATGAGGCGGACGTGTCAGTCGCCATGGGACGCGATCGGATTTCGGATCACTTGGCCTCTGGCAGCGAAGTGTTGGCGGCCGCTGATATGAGTTGTCTGATGCATTTGCAGGGATTGATCCGGCGCGAAAACATTCCGCTGGAAGTCATGCACGTGGCTCAAATCCTGGTGGGTCGACCACTCGCCCGTACAGCCGTACCGACGTCCGTCTGAAATTTTTCCGTTGCGCTGAAGTTATCCATTCGCCGCGAAAACCAATATACGCGACCAAACATGCTGCCAATCGTTGATCATCCCACCGCCGCAAAAGACTTCGTCGCGAATCGCGAACGCTCGCAATGGCACGACAAAGCGCTTTGGTTTGTTCGCAGTAAACGTGACAAGCAAGCCGCGTCATTGCCGGAATGGGAATATTTACGGTCGCTGGCGTCGGCGATCAAGACCAATACGATCGCAAACCTGGGCGCGTATCTTCGCGAGTTTGAACGTAACGCAACCGCCCGCGGTGCCGTCGTGCACTGGGCGGCCGATGCGGATGAACATAACGCGATCGTGCTGGATATCCTGCGCCGACACCAGACGCTTCGGATCGTCAAAAGCAAATCGATGTTGACCGAAGAGTGTGGGCTGAATCATTACCTGGAAGACAACGGCATCGAAGTCGTCGACACCGACCTGGGTGAACGCATCGTGCAATTGCGGCACGAGACGCCCAGTCACATCGTCTTGCCCGCGATTCACATCAAAAAGGAAGAAGTCGGTCAGACGTTTCACGAACACCTCGGAACGGATCAAGGTGCGTCAGATCCGCAGTATCTGACCGAAGCGGCACGAGGACACCTGCGAGACAAGTTCATTTCGGGCGAAGTCGGCATCACGGGTGTTAACTTTGCGATCGCCGAGACGGGCGGAATCGTCGTGTGCACCAACGAAGGAAACGCCGATCTAGGAGTCTCGCTGCCTCGCGTACACATTGCCTGCATGGGAATCGAAAAAACGATTCCACGCTTTCGTGACTTGTCAGTATTTATTCGGTTGTTGGCTCGATCGGCGACGGGGCAACCGATCACGACTTACACGTCGCATTTTCACGGGCCGCGCGATGAGAACAGTGAGTTGCATATCGTGATGGTCGATAACGGGCGAAGCCGGTTGCGAGAGAGCAAGGCTTTCCGAGACTCGTTGCACTGTATTCGCTGTGGCGCGTGCATGAACACTTGCCCGGTCTATCGCCGCAGCGGCGGCCACAGTTACAGCGCCACCGTTCCCGGTCCAATCGGTTCGGTGCTTTCGCCGACGCGCGACGCATCGAGTTATAAGAGTCTGCCCTATGCATGCAGCCTGTGTGGCTCTTGTACCGATGTCTGTCCCGTAAAGATTCCGCTGCATCATCAATTGCTCGCGTGGCGCAGCGAATTGGTCGGGAAGCGACTGCTGCCGTTTACCAAACGAGCCAGCATGAAATTTGCGTCGCTGCTGTTTCGCAGTCCGGCGTTGTTCGCCACCGCGGGGCGGATCGGACGAGCGTCGCTGAAATACCTGCCTCGTTGGACCAGCCATAACCGAATGAACAAGTGGACCGAGTCCAGAGAATTGCCCAAGCCACCGTCGGAAAGCTTTCGCCAGTGGCACGCCAAGCATCGGGCCAATCAGTCACAAGTCCAGCAGTCGCAAAGCAGTCAAGCGCAGGCTCACTCGGTGGGATCGAATCAAAACGGCTCGACCGCCGTCGGCAATGAAAATTCCGCGAATCAACAATCCGACAGAGACTTGCCGAGTCAAGTGATGCAAACCAACGACATTCAATCACCGGAAATGATGAAGACCGAGGATTTGCTTTCGGGTAACGTCGAAAAGGGGCAAGACCAATGATCGAGTCTGAGCCAATTGCATCGCATGATCGCAGTCGACAATCGATTTTGGACCGGCTGGATAGTCGCATTGTTGCATCGGAGCCGCTGCCACAGTGGGACCATCGCCAATTGATCAGCTTTGATGATCCGGTCGCGCATTTCGTTGAACTGCTTGCCATGGTGGGCGGCGAAGCGCACGAAGTGAATGACGCTAGTCAAATCGAACCGATTCTCGCTCAGATTCCCGTTTACCGGGATGCGAAACGGATTGCGTCGGTCGTACCCGAAGCGGTGCAGGGTAACGTCGATATCGATGCGATTGACGATCCGCACTCACTTGCGTCACTTGATTGGATGATCGCACGAGGCGAATTCTGTGTCGCCGAGAATGGTGCGATCTGGATCGATGGCAACACGCTTCCTCACCGAGTGATGCTGTTCATCGCCCAGTACCTGGCGATCGTTGTCTCGCGTAGTGAATTCGTCAATCATTTGCACGACGCCTACGATCGTATCGGGCAACCCACGTCACCCTTTGGCGTGTTTGTCGCAGGGCCGAGCAAGACGGCCGACATTGAACAATCCCTCGTCCTTGGCGCCCACGGGTGCCGCAGTCTGCAAGTCTTCCTAACGTCGTGAGACGGCGGTGCGATTGAGCGGTCGACCGAAACGCCTCAGTTGAGTGTTTCGTTTCCGAATTTGTGGTGATCGATTCGCTTCCGATCTTCTGCAGCTTCGCCGATTTCGTGCCAATGGCTGACTTCTTTTTCGCCAGGATGCCAACACAGCTGTACGCCACGCCGATTGAGTGAAGTCGGGAAGTCAACGTACCCGTTGATCGGCATGTGAGGCTCGATACCTAGAGCTGACAACTCTTGCAGACAACTTTGCAAACGCTCTTCCTCTTCTGCAATCGTTGAATGGATGTCGTTCAGCTCATCCTGGTAGTCCGGTTGCGATGAAGTCTCGTTCAAATCGGCCACCCCGCGCACCTGCCGGCGTTGCGCCTCGATGGATTGGCTAAGCCGAGTCAGTTCGTCGACGATCCGGCGTACCAGCGGAAGCATCGCCGTCGCATTCTCTGGCGTGAAGGAGATGTGTTGGTCAGCCGGCAGGCCGCCGTTGTCGTCGCGTATCGCGCGGACCATATGATTGACTCTGTGATGAGAAGATGTGTGTCGTGGGGGGCAGCCCAAACGGACCAGTCAATGCATGAAACGGAACCATCAAGACGCTAGTTGCCCCTCATGTGGCGGGGTGTCGGCGTGCTAATATGCTCAGGATCTCATTTACCCGTCCAGCTGGACAGTAAGGTAATTCGACCTTGGCTGCGGATAACCGAATTGGTTCTCGCAAGGTTTACCTCATCTAAATAGTAGGACGTTGAAAATCCCAATAAAGTTCTCTCGCGGCCCCACGCTTTGACGGAACTGGACAAAAGGCCACGCAATTTCGCTTTTTATGAAACTTGAGGCCGTCTTTTAGCTAGCATCTGAAGCGGCCTTTGCCGATTGCGCTCTGCGAATGGCGTGCGATAAGGTCAGAAAATGGGTCTTGTCAAGTGAGAATTCCTTGACGAAGCGTTTTTTTGACCTAGAGTTGATGTGTCAGGAAAGCGGAATCAAACGGATACGTTCCGCGGACACAACCGGCTTACATAGCGGAACGCCAAAAACGAAGGTTCTTCAAGGCGGTAACGTAGTAGGCGAAAAAACGATTGAGAACCCCCGGGCCGGTTAGGAAAGGACTGGAATATGTTGGTTTTATCGAGAAAAAAGAACGAAAGCATCGTGATCAATAACGACATTAAAATTGTCGTGGTTGAGATTCGCGGAGACAAAGTACGTTTGGGGGTCGAAGCTCCCCGCGAGGTCCCCGTGCATCGTCGCGAAGTCTACGACGCGATTCAGCGAAGCCTTGAATCGGGTGATGCTACGGTCGAATCTTAAGCAGGACGAGTCTGAGGAAGGGCGAGTCTGACGGATCGCGTATTTTAGAGCTATGGCGTTGGGGCACGCACGTGGCGGGAAAAAAACGCCAGGGCCCCTTGCCTTCACTCGTAAACGGTCATGTGCCGGCAATGAGTGTATACGCCAGGTCGATCGGTGATTTGGCTCGCGTTTGCGAATTCTATTGACTTTCTTGCGGCTGCGCTCTCGACGATGCACGCGGCACACGACTGCGGTTTTACGCATTGGCGACTTGAGAGGACTCTCTTCGGTCGCGAGAGCCAGGAAATTTCCAGTAGGAAGAGGAAAGCTAGCCGCCGCAATCATTCTCGGCGGTCGTCGTGACTAGCGCGATCTCTGCCGTGAAAGCGTGGCTTCGATATTCGCGAGCAAGCGACCGATCGATCACCCGCTGGCCTCGCCCATGCACCGGGGTGTCCATGCGCCGGGCGGCCATGCACCGGGCGGCCATGCACCGGGGGATGGGGGAAATAGGACCTCAAGGATCGCTTGCGGAGACGCGGCGAAAGAATGTTTGGAAATGTCGGGCGTGACTTGGCGGGTGAACCCTTGACGAGATCGATCTGTCCTGCAACTATACCCGCCTCAGTCGGCGATCGTATTAAACATTTGTTTGCTGCGATGCCGACTTAAGCTTAGACGGCCCCTTCGTCTAGCGGTCTAGGACACCGCCCTTTCACGGCGGCGACACGGGTTCGAGTCCCGTAGGGGTCACTGCGACACATTGCCTCGGCAATTTCAAGCCTGCAACGGTTTGGAACGGCCGGGGCTTTTTCGTGCGCCCAGGCAAGCCTTCGCATCGATTTATGCCCAGTGGGCTCTCACCCCTCTGCCCCTACCGGGAGCAAGACGAGACGAAAGATGCAAAAGCATCGAGCTGCGGTGCGTCGTACTACGAAGTACCGTGCTGCGAGGTACAGTGCTGCGATGTACCGTGCTGCGATGTAACGTGCTGCGATGTAACGTGCTGCGATGCAACTTGCTCGGCACGATCGGGGTCGCGCCAACGGTGGAACAATGGCTCTAATCCGACCTGAGGCTCTGGCAATCGGACATGCGGCGTCATCCAGACGCTCGGCTCGCGCGGACTGCCAATCAAACCTAGCCGGTTAGAAATGATTCGTTGTTTCAATCGCTTGATCGTTGGCCCAGACGTCCGACCGACCCGACCCGAACTACCGATCACGGGTATCACGAATAGGAACGGGCATCACGAATAGAGTGCGCTAAGTTTCGCGGCCACAGCCACCCAACAGCCGTGGCTGGACAGAACGGCTTGAATATTACAGGCAGAACGGTTTGAACAATACGGTTTGAGCGGTCGCAAGATTCTGGTGGAGCGATGGTGCTTCTTGCGAGGTTCCCTGATCCGCCTCGACAGCATTCGTAAGAAAATCAAGGGTTCGTGTATACTTGATGTTCAGAATTTAGAAATGTTGGTTCGCATTTAGGATGGACGGTTGTTTCGAGTACTCGCAATCATATTTCTGATTTCCGTCGGCGCGGTCGATGTGCAGTTCTCGCTTGCACAAGATGTTGACCAAAGCCAACGCTCGGCGGACGACGATGATCGCTATGGCGATTCGCAATATGCCGGTAGATATCCAGGACGCTATGCTGCAAGCAGGCCGCATGCCAATCATCGATTTCGGCCCGACTATGATCCCGATGGAAGCTATCGTCAGCCTGTTTCGATGGTGATCTTGGACGGTGAGCAGGCTTTGGTGGCGACGAAGCGAACCGGTGAAATCTATCAGTTCGACATTGCCAATCGCACAGTTCGCCTCTTGATCAGCGAGGAAGAGCGTCAGTTTGGCAGAATGATCAAGCTCGAACCCGACACGGTTGCAGTAGCTGATGAAAGAAACGATGAAGTTGTTATCTATCGCCGCAGCGATCAAACGGGCTGGACGTTGGACGGGACCGTTAGTGTGCGCGGCATGCCAGGTTCGCTCTGCTATGACGAGTCGGAATCGCAGCTGTGGGTAAGTTCGGTGTGGGGGCAGCGATTGCTTCGGTTTTCGTACTCGGCCGATTCAAGCGTCAAACCGGTACTGATGCAAACAATCGATTTGCCGATGTGTGGCGGACGCGTTCTTTGTTTGCCCGACGAAGACTTGGTGTTGGTGACCGATGCGTTTGGTTGCGATTTCGTGATGATCGAGCAGACGTCGGGCGACATCCTCAATCACGACCAATTGTATGGTCACAATATCTGTGAATTGACCGCATTCGATGGTGGCGAATCTGTGTTGTTCCCACAGCAGTTGCTCAATGGTCTGGCCGCAGCGCTGCAAACCGATATCACGTGGGGAAACTTTCTGAGCAACAATCTTCGATGGATTCGCACGGATCAACTCGCCGGCGCGGCGGGCAAAGAGATTTACAATGGCAGCAGATTTGTCCCGATTGGAACAGTGGGCAATGGAGCGGGCGATCCTACGTCGATGGCGGTCCATGGAAATCAGATTGCCATCACGATCGGCGGAACCAATCAAGTCGCTTTGGGGACGTTCGATTCGCGGCAATTCGATTTTGTGGATGTCGGCTTTCGTCCGATCGATTGCGAGTATTCAGACGATGGACGATCGCTGATCGTTGTCAATCAGTTCAGCGATTCACTGTCCGTGATCGACATTGCGAATTTCGAAACCGAGCATGTTCCACTGGGGAAACTGCGGCCGCCGACACGGGTTGAGCTTGGTGAGCGGTTATTCCACGATTCGACTCTGTCGCACGATGGATGGATGAGTTGCCAAAGCTGTCACAGTGGCGGTCATACGAACGGGTTGTTGACCGACAACTTTACCGACAACACTTATCAATCGCCAAAGCGAGTGCTTTCGTTATTGGGGCAAGCAGAAACAGCGCCCTACAGTTGGGCCGGGACGATGCAAACGTTGGAGGATCAAATTGCCTTTTCGATCAAGTCGACGATGGCCAGCGATCACGCGGTACGACCGGAGGCTGTAGAGCAGATTGCTGCTTATGTGAGAACGCTGCCTCGACCGCCCAGTCTGGCGGAGGCACGTGGGACGGATGTGAAAAGTAAGCGGCTCGCTCATCAAGTTCGTCGAGGCAGGCAATTTTTCGAGTCGGCCGGATGCACCGATTGTCATCGCAAACCGCTCTTCACCAGCGATGAAACCTACGACGTGGGACTCGCGGACGAACGGTCCATGCGGCATTTCAATCCACCCAGCTTGATAGCCGTCAGCCAGCGGCGAAACGCACTGTTTCATGATGCTCGAGCGAAATCACTTCGCGAAGTCGTTTTCGAGGCGAATCACCAGATGCCTGACGATACGACCAATCAACAGCGACGCGATCTGGTCCAGTATCTCAATTCGCTGTAGCTCCGCCGGTCGACATCGCTCATTTTCTGACAAGGACGGCCAGGCCTCCGTTCTGATGCAGATTGCCTAGAGTTCGCTTTATCGCCTCGGCCGGACGAATTTTGGGATTTGATCGGCGGCCTTTCAGCGTATTGACTGGCAATTGACTCCATTTTGTGCTTCAATCAGCACCATGAAGAGCATGATGAATATTCGCCGAGAGGCCGCTGGTTGGGTCGTGAGATTCGTTCGAGATGGCGTAGAGTATTCGAAGTATTTCCGATTCAGCGATGGCGGTATTCGCAAATCGCGCGAACGCGCAAAGAAGTGGCGCGACGCTCAGATGAAAAATTTGGGTGAGCGACAATGGCGCACCGGGCCAAACCGTTCCAAGGCGACCAATAATACGTCGGGCGTGATCGGAGTCAGCAAGAATAAGTATGGCCGTTGGGTTGCGTCATGGAACGAAGACGGAAAACAGCGGTTCAAAACGTTTCCGACCAAGAAGCAGGCGGTCGCTCACCGCAAGATGCAAGCCGAAAGGCTGTCGTCATAATTGAGCAAGCGATGGAGTTGCCTGCGCTAAAGTGGTCTGCGTTTTCGGCGGTGCAGCGCGGCGCCAATGGCGAAGGACCCTAGCGCAAATGCCGATGATGGTTCAGGGACCACGACGATCGTCGACACCGTGTATCCGCCCGCTTGCGACGATGTGTACTCATTGATCTGCGCAACATAGGGGCTCAGCCAAGTGCTGACGCTGATCGGCGGGCTGGTGTCGGTGATGATGCCAAAGTGGTTTCCGACAAGTGCGACACTGCCGTCGACAACGGCGATCGCCGCGTTACCCGAGTCGCCACTGGACAAATAGATTTCGTCACTGCCCACGCCATTGCCGCTGGCCAGTGAATCATAATCATAGAAGATGGCGTTGGTCGGTTGGTTGGGAACGTCGTCGGTTTCGGTGAAGGTCGAGAGCGCGACATCGTCAATCAGGTTTCGGCCGAATCGGTTGAATTGATCGGAAACGAAAAGTTCGCGGTCAAGGAAGGCAGCCGGTGGGCCGGTCAAGATTGGCATCGGCTGGACCCCATGGTCGCCCGGCAGCGGGGCGCTGTCATCGAGTGTCCAAATTCGTATATCGCTATTGCCCGTCATTGGCATGCCATCGAGGAAATAGTCCGTCGTTAATCGGATGCTGCCGGTGGTCTGATATTCACGGATGACGCCATCACTGCCACGAAACCATGGCGCAGAGGACCCATTGTGGTCGGCCGCCACGTAGTGTCGTGGTGTAATCAGAACCCCACTTTGGTGAACCGAGTTTGTCGAATCAATCGCGATCCCCGAAATCGCCGACTCATCCAGCGGGAAGTCAGGATTGACCGTCAGCGTCGCACCGAGCATCGGCGTTTCGGTCTCTAAGAACCGGTTGCGAGTTCCATCATCCATCCCCGCGAAGACTGCGGCATGAACATGTGTGGGACCACGCAGCGGGGCAGCTTGGGACGAGGTCCAAATGAGCGCCAGTGCGAAAACGGTTCGCCAATGAAGCGAGGCGCGATATCCGTCCTTGGGCGTCATCACGCCGTGGGCCAGTCTGCAGCCCAGGGGCAACCTAGAAGGGGTGTGTGTGGTCAAAGGACGGCTCTTTGTGATAAGGAGCGAAGGGACGAGGATTCTATCTTAACGTTAGCGATGCGAGTTTTCGAATGATGCCGAACCTCGTAGCCGCCCGCAGGTTGCTGTAGCATTCGATAACAGATCAGCAAATCGCTTGCCGAAACGCTTGGAAATCCACCCCCCGCCGGTGAGGGTGCGAGTTAGGATAGAGCTACCCCTAATTGTTTCTGTGGTAAATCTGCATCGACGCTTGCCACCGCCGGACGTTTTAACAGCAGCCTGAACGGTACGTGTACATCTTACAAAGAACATGGATGGTCGCTTGGCATCGACGTACATCCATTTCGATAATGGATGACGGGCTACGAGCAGGCTACGAGCGATGCAGATGACTATCGCATCGTATCGAGGTCCTTGCGGCTAGCGGCCCGTGTTTTCACTTAAGTTCAGCGATTAGAATTTGCCTAACGAAACCGCCTTCCTGCGCTGCGTCGTCCTGGCGAGCGCCTTTCATCCCCCCGTCGAGTTGAGAAAAGTATTGCGATGAGATTTCATCAATTGTTGTCCACCTGTTTTGTCATATTGTCGCTGCTGGTTCAGGACTTTGCCCAGGCCGAGTTGAAAATGTCGTCGGTCTTCGGCGACTCGATGGTCGTACAACGCGACGAGCCGATTCATGTTTGGGGCTGGACCAAGCCAGGGCAAGAGGTGTCGGTCGAACTTGCCGGTCACAAGGCCACCGGAACTGCCGACGGCGATGGGCGATTCGATCTGAAACTCGATCCACTTCCCGCAGGCGGACCCCACGAACTGTCGGTCATCGCCGATCAGTCGAAAACGTTCAAAGACGTGCTTGTTGGCGAAGTCTGGCTGTGCAGCGGACAGTCCAACATGCAGTGGCCGGTCGACAACGCCGTCGATGCGGATTTGGAAAAACTGGCTGCGAAGTTTCCCAACATTCGTTTGATCAGCGTGCCGCAAGTTGGAACGCAAGAACCGCAATACGACTTCGATGGAAAGTGGCAAGCATGCACACCAGAGACCGTCGGCGAGTTTTCGGCCGTTGGCTACTTCTTCGGCCGCCAGCTGCATCAGACTTTGGATGTTCCCATCGGATTGATTGACAACGCGTGGGGCGGATCGGCAGCAGAAGCGTGGGTCAGCCGCGATCGACTCGAAGCGGATGCGAAGTACAGCGATCTGCTACAAAAGTGGGATGATTTGGCCGAAACGTTCGACATGGCAGCGGAAGTCGCCAGCTACAAGGAACGACTCGCCAAATGGGAGGAAACAAAGAAAGGTGCGAAGCCACGATTTCCTCGTAATCAACTTACCGGTCAGCATCGTCCCGCCAATCTTTACAACGGCGTGCTAACCCCCATCCTTGGCTACACGATCCGAGGCGCCATTTGGTACCAAGGTGAATCGAACTCAGCACGCGCGTATCAGTATCGTGACCTCTTTCCGCTCATGATTCAAAGCTGGCGAGAAGACTGGAAGCAAGGTGACTTCCCGTTCTACTGGGTTCAGCTCGCTGATTTTATGGCCGAGAAAACCGAGCCGAGTGAAAGTAGCTGGGCGGAATTGCGTGAAGCCCAAACCATGACGATGTCAAAGCTGTCCAACACGGGTGAAGCGGTGATTTTGAATTTGGGCGAGTCGGTCGATATTCACCCCAAGAACAAACAAGACGTAGCGAAGCGTTTAGCACGCTGGGCCCTGGCGAATCAGTATGGTCTGAAAGTGCCCTATCACAGTCCGACCTATGAATCGATGGTCGTCATGACCAATGGACGCGTTAATATCGACTTCGATCACGTCGGTGCAAAGATTGATACTTTCGACGTGAACGAACCGATCGGTTTTGCGATTGCTGGCGAAGACCGCAAGTTCGTCCACGCAGAAGCAAAGATCGTCGATAAAGACACGATTCAGGTCTGGAGCGACGCGGTCGAGAAACCGGTCGCGGTGCGATACGCCTGGGCCGACAACCCGGTTTGTAACGTGCAGAGCGCAGAAGGACTTCCGCTGACGCCGTTCCGCACGGACGATTGGCCGGGGGTGACCGCCGGCGTCACGAAATAGTCGCCGGCGTGACGAAGTCGTCGTTAGGTTTACGAAGTCGTCGTGGATAACGTGACTTCGAATCCGGCATCGCGGATCATGTCATAATCCGCCTGCGGTGCTTGTCCCTTGGTCGTTAGGTAGTCGCCAACAAACAGGCTGTTGGCGACGTACAAACCAAGCGGCTGCATCGATCGCAAGTGGATTTCTCGGCCACCTGAGATTCGCAGTTCGCGGTCGGGGTTAACGAACCGGAACATTGCGAGGGCTTTCAAGCAATAGGTCGGTGTCAATTCGGCGGACCCGGACACCGACGCGCCTTCCATGGGTGTACCGTCGATCGCGTTGAGAAAGTTCAACGGGATCGACTGAACGCTAAGATCACGCAGGTCCATGGCCATCGAAACAAGGTCCTCGTGCGTTTCGCCCATACCGACGATTCCGCCGCTGCACATTTCCATGCCGGCTTGTTTGACATGCCGAAGTGTTTCGACGCGATCAGCATACGTGTGCGTGCTGCAGATTTCACCGTAGTGTGATTCGCTGGTGTTCAAATTATGGTTAACGCGATCGACACCGCACGCTTTCAGTCGATCGGCTTGGGACTGGTCCAACAAGCCCAAGCAGGCGCAGACGTCCAGTCCGTATTTTTCTTTGATCTCGGGAACGATCTGCTCGACCGCGCTCATTTCTCGTTCGTTCGGTCCTCGCGCTGAGATCACCAAGCAGTACGTTTTCGCGCCGCGCTCAGCGGCTGTCTTGGCCGCGTCCAGCAACTGGTCACGCTTGAGGATGTTGTATTTCGGAACCGGGGCATCGGAGATTTTCGATTGGCTGCAGTAGCCACAATCTTCCGGGCACAGTCCGCTCTTTGCGTTCATCAGGAAATAAAGCTGAACGGTTTTGCCAAAGTATCTTTCACGAATACGGAATCCGGCTGCCAGAATCTGCAGAATGTCGTCATCTGGTGCCGCTAAGATCGACTGGGCGTTTTCTCGTGAGATTTGGCCTCCCGACAAAACGTCATCGGCCCATTGTTGGTACCGGTTTACCTGCTGTGTCTGGTTGCTTTCAACTTGCAGCGTCATGATTCCTGCTTGACAGTCTTGTCGCTATGTGAAAAGTGAATTGGTGGCGTACGCGTCGGGCACGGGCCGTATAGAATCGTTTGACTGGACCGACTCTCGGTTGTCCGGAAACGCTTCACTTGTACCGTTTTTCTCGCACCACACCATATTGACTCGGGTCGGTTTGTTCAACGACGGGTCAGCGGCCAGAAAATAATGCAACAATATTTCATTCGTCTAGGTGCTCTTGGTGAGATCCATCTTGCTGAAACGACAGAGGAATTGCAGCCCGGTGGTCGCGTCATCGTTCGTACCCCGCGTGGTGTGGAACTAGCGCAGATCGTCGGGATGGGGCCGCGAAAGCATACCGAGAGTCGCCACCGTTTCGACGACGAGAGCCGCGGCAAGCTGCCAGCAAGTGATTACGAACCAATCCGCAAGCCGACCCACAGGCCGCCGAATCGCATCCTGAGGGCGACAACCGAACCGGATGAACTATTGATTCGGCGATTGGAGCGTCACAAACGAACCGCAATCGAAAACTGTCGACGCGAAATGGCTGCGGCCGGATGCGCGGCGACTCTGTTGGATGTCGATCAGTTGCTGGACGGGGGCACCTTGGTGATGCACTTCCTCGGTCCGGTCGATCAGGTCGCCGAATCGATCACAAAGCAGATTGTTTCGGAGTACGAAAAGGTAGTGCGTTCACGGCACCTGGCGAAGCTGTTGCATGAAGGCTGCGGCCCTGGTTGCGGCGAACAGAACGGTGGCGGTTGTGGCACAAGTTGCAGCAGTGGTGCATGTGCCGGATGTGGAGTAGCGAAGGCACGCGGCCCACTAGGATCGACCGTCCCGCAGCAAAACTGATGGCCCGAACGGTACCAAGCGGCAATGTCGCTTGCCGTCTGCGTGACCGCTTGGGGGCTTCTTAAGAATTCGGGTTTACGTCGCTATCACGTCGAGGTTAGCGCGCCCTGCCAGTCAACATCGCAGCGTGAAAGCAGTCGTCGACTAATCTCGCTTTGCCCAATCGTGATCGCCTCGAGTCGCTTGATGATTTCATCGATGGCGATTTGCTGGGCTTCGTGCACGAGTGTGGGAATACACCCGGGCACAACGCAAACGGTCAGCTCGCCGTGGTGTGCTTGCCGCACCGAGGACTCGTACTGACTCTTCTCGTCTTCGCTTCCCACAATCAAAATCAGTCGTTGGCTGCCGCCGCAGTCCAACAACGGCGGCCGGACAACGGTGATTGCGTCTTCGACGGTCGGCGGGCGGATGACGATTGGATTTTCAGGGTCTTGATTGATGTCACTCAGCGCGCTGGTCAGTGTCATCGAGTCGCCGTGATTGGATATGGCATCACGGCCAAGAATCGTCGAACGCCCGATCTCACCGGTGGCGGTTTTGCCCGAGATCGTATGACTGACCGATGCGGGAACATCGGAGCGACGGTTTTCCTTGACGCTAAGTTTTGAGTCTTCCGCGATCAAAACCTCAAATTCGTTGATGACGCACGCCGACATGTCAATCGGATCGACGGTGGCAGCAGCATCGGAAAGCAATCGGATCAGCCAGCGGTGCGCCAGTCGACCGTGAACTTCCGCGAAATGCGGCGACAATCGGTCACGCGTTTCTGCGGAGATCGAGGTCCAAG
Organism: uncultured Pirellulaceae bacterium; assembly: GCA_963975425.1. Lineage (GTDB taxonomy): Bacteria > Planctomycetota > Planctomycetia > Pirellulales > Pirellulaceae > CAXBGS01. The sequence continues at coordinate 22,601 of CAXBGS010000010.1, read as the reverse complement.
GATCGTTTGAACCGCGAAGCCCCTTTTCACAAGCTCTCACGCCCTGCGCGACCTTACCCGCCCCGTCACGCAACCGGTCCTCGAGACGTCCCAAGACATCCACTAGCGCTGTCGCTTGAGTTCGACCGTAGTGATCGGCGAAAATGCGAATAAGTTCTTCCCCCATCGTGGTCGCCGAACGTAGCGTTCCGATCAGGTTGCTTGAGGATTGTTGTTCGCCAGAATCGCCCCAGTCTTGTTCGCTGCTTGTTAATTCACTCGGTGACGTTTCCAGGTGATCGGCAGAATCTTCTTGGCTGTTGAGTGCGTGCTCGAGTTCCGCTTTCAGATTGGCCGATAGCAAACGTACGGATTCGATTGCTGTGCTTAAATCAGAGCCTCGGTCATGAAGTCTTACCGAAAGTTCTCGCTGTAAGGTGTCGGCGAGCTCGCGGAGGATGTTGTTGGTGTCGCGTATTTCACACTGATCGCTGATAAACTCGGTCAGTCGGTCGCGACAGGCTTGGGGGTCACGAAGTTGTTCGACGGGCAGCGAACGTAAGTGCATCATCAATTTGGCGCGTCGTGAATTCCGGTCATCGCCCATCGATTGGATGATCGGATCGACAAAGTCAGCCAAACTGATTCGCGCGCGACGCTTGATGCGTTCTGCGACAGCGATTGACGCGGTTCGGGCATCAACCGGATTTCCGATCCACTGCAAGAACAGTTGTCTAGCCGCAGTGGCGGCAAGCAGTCGTTGATCTCGCGTGCGTGTGCCTGTCAGTTGAATGACGCCCACCGATCGAACCGTCGACGTTTCGATGCTGGCGTTGTCGGCAGTATCGGGTGCTAGGCGAGCGGAGCTTAACAGTTCGTTGGCTCCCGTGCCGTGCAGCCAAATGTATTCGCACGCTGATTGAATCGGATTCAACATGCCTGGCTCTGTCGACGCCGAGATCACGTACGCGTCTCTCAGTGGCGTACGCGAGGCGGGAATCGTGTTCCAATTTGCACCGGGGTCTCCCGGGTATCCGTTGCCCGGTTTCATGAAGTGTTTGATTTCGGTCAGCGTCGCAATCGTATCGTGCAGCGTCAATGGTCGCCGCGGATCGCTTCGCATGGCCGGAGCGATCAAGAGAGACGTAATCTTGGTGCTTTCCAGGCCTGACTGGTCGAGTGCATCTCGCAATAAATGGACGGCATCCATGTACATGCCACTTGCCGTTCCACCCGAAGTGGAGCCGATGACGAACACATTCGGAGCGACCGTGTTGGAAGCATTCGCAACCATTTGGGCGACTTCGCGGATCGCCAGTTCGACTTCGCTTGCGTGATCGACCAACGCCATGCGTCCGAGTGGTCGCATGCCCTCGGTTTGTCCGCTGCGAGGGACATTGTAAATCCAACGGCGTGAGATCGAACGTAGGTGTTCCGTTCCTCGAGTACGGTACTCTTGGGCCGACCGAAGCGGGGTGTGCAGTGTTTGGCACACGGGGGTGCCTTTGGTCGGCTCGCCCGTTCGAAGTTCTCTGAGCGATGTTGTATCGGTGTCAATGGTGACCGCATGCAGCGAAATCGGAGTATCCGCAGCGACCGCGATCTGTTGACGAAGACGTTTCACACATTGCGCACCCATCCCGCCGAGGGCCAGAACGAGTACCGGCGTGCATGCAACAGCTTGGCCGTTTTTGGCCGACCCAGAATCTTTGCCGTCGATTTGCGGCAAGTCCTTGACTTCGTTGGGTTCTAAACCGGACGTGAGATTGACGGCCCCCGTCGTGGTTGCAACGCGGTCCTTGTCCGAAGAGCGACGATGCGGATCGCGAAGGTCTTCGACAAACTCGCGACAATTGGAGTACCGTCGATCTGGATTTTTCTCCAGTGCTCGCGCGATGACCGGTTGGTCGCAGCTGGGCAGCGGATCGAGATTTGGCGCATTGTGGACATGTTGCGTTGCTAGTTGCGCGATCGTTCGGCCACTGAATGGACGCACACCGGTCAACAGTTCTTGATACATGACAGCCAGACTGTACTGATCGCTGTTCATGCTGGGGCGACCGTCGAACACTTCCGGTGGCGCGTAGATCGGGGTCAGTCCGCCGATGATGCTGCAGTCGACTTCCCGCAAATCTTTGATCAGCCCAAAGTCGGCAACCTTGACATGGCCACCCACCATCAACAAGTTTGCTGGTTTGACGTCCAGGTGCTGCAGCTGATACATCTCATGCAAGTAGTCCAGCGCGTCCGCTGCGTCGTGCATGTAAGTCAACAGACCATTGCGCGGGATTCCACATGATCCGCGATCGCGATGCTGCTTGAAAATGTCTTCGAGTGAACCGTCTGCCAACTCGGTGACGATCACCAATTGCCCGTCGACGATTTCGAAACGTTCGAGCGCCAATAGAAACGGGTGCTGGACGCCTTTGATTCGCTCGAGTGATTTCAGCTCGCGTTCGGCGCGATGGTCCTGGTGATCGCCAAAGACAAACTTGACCGCTTTCTTGATGCCTCCGGGCGCATCGGCCCGCCATACCTCACCGAAGCCACCACACCCGATCCTTTCTTCGAGAGTGTAACCGTCGATGGGCTGATAACCCGGGCATAACTTTTTGGATTGGGAAACAGGCATAAATCTGGTTGCGGGAAAGCGCAGTCGGCGGACGGTCGAGGCGGCGGAAAGAACGTGGTACCTATCAGGCTGGTTTCGGCATCAGGCGCAGTCCGTTCTCGCGGTTACAGCTGGCTAAAGTAGCTTCGGCAAGCTTGGTCCAAGTATTCCGGTCGGATACACAGTTCGATCTTTCGATACTTGCAAAAATTCGCGACCTGAGTCAGCAAATCTCTCGGATGGCAGCGGCGCATTTCTCGGCCCGTGCGTTCGTAATAGGCCAAAATGTGTTCCGCCGCTTCGGGCGTCGGGGGAAAGCCAAGGTTACGACCAACCGAAGACATCAGACGTCGGAATTCATCCTTCGCAGGATCACCGACGAAAATTTTGTACGGGACACGACGCAAGAATGCTTCGTCAACCAAAGAGGCGGGATCCAGATTGGTCGAGAAAATGATCAATTGCTTGAAAGGGATCTGGACTTTCTTTCCCGTTGGCAGTGTGAGATAGTCCAGTTGGTTTTCTAACGGCACGATCCAGCGATTCAGTAATTCTTCGGGTGCGATGCGTTGTCGACCAAAGTCATCGATCAATAGCGAACCGCAATTGCTTTTCATTTGCAGCGGCGCCTCGCAAATGTTGCTTCGCTCGTCGTGACGAACCTCCAGGTTGTCCATGATCAATTCACCGCCAACGACAACGGTGGGACGCTGTATCCGCACCCAGCGGCGGTCCCACTCTTGTGCTTTCAAAATCGCGTCGTCACCGTCGGGAACAGGGGCTTCGCGGTGGAAAGCGTCGTCTTGCAGTTTGATCAGGTTGCCATCGTCGATAATCGCATAGGGGATCCAAATTTCCTGGCCCAGACAGCGAGTAAGACTGCGAGCGATCGTGGTTTTACCGTTACCGGGAGGTCCGAACAGAAACATCCCTGTGTTGCTGTTGATCGCGGGGCCAAGTTGATCGAGCAGTTCATCTTGATAAGAAATTTTCGATAGGGCAGCGGTCAACTGCTCGCGGTCGATCGGGTCTAAACCGGCGGCCTGCGCCTCGACGCTCAAGACATAGTCGGCAAGCGGAACCGGTGCCGGCCCGACATAGCTGCACTGACGCATATGTCCTTGCGCCGCCCGCTGACCTGCTTCGGTCAATGAGTAGTAATAATCGTTGAAAGGTGCCGGACGAACGTGTGCGACCAGTTTGCGAGTTCGCAGCACGTCCAACATGGGTTCGATGACACGGAAGGGCAATCCGACTCGCTCGGAGGTGTTGCGGCCGCTAAGAGTGCCACCACTTAGGATGGTCTTTAACAATAGCGCTTCGACAAAGGTTTCTGACAAACCGGTCTCTTGAAGGTCACGCGCCTCGGTCGGCCAAAACGTGTCGTCGGACAGCAAGCTGCCCAACAAGCTGGGTTCGAAGGACTGTGTTTCGTTGGCGAGAGCAGTCATAGCGATTTTGTTAGGTGGGGCGGTCGGATCGATCGTTTTATTCGTATCGATCGAGATACCAGTCATGGATTTTCGATCTTCTGAACGGTAGCTCGCAAAACACGTCTTCGACTCGTTGAACGCAATATTCTCTGGATTCGCATAATTTGTTTGGTGCGTTCACTCCACGTGGAAATTGCGACCTAGATTTAGCTAGCCACGATCCCCCGTTTAAGTACCGCGTGTATCACGTCCGGAAGACGGACAACCGTACTTGATACCGTATTTATTGAAGCACCCGTCCTATGGTTACGGTCGACAACGCAACACTCGAGCGCCTCCGCCGAAGCACGGTCGTCGGGGAAGATGTGTGGTTTCTGTCCGGCGCGACACAGCCGGGTGACGCCGTTCGACACCTGCCGATCGATGATCACCCGTACGTTATCGGACGCAAATCGGGTGTCGCACTGAAATTGCAGTACAAAACCGTCAGCAGCAACCACGCCTCGCTGTGGGTTGAGGACGGTAAGCTGTATCTAAAAGATCTGGGCAGCACGAACGGGACTTACGTCAACGGTACACGTTTGGAAGGCGAAACGGTTGTCGGCGAAGAAGACTTGATTCACTTTGCCGAAGCTCCTTTTCGCGTTCTGCGACAATCACCGACCGGACAAACCGCCGGCACGCTTGCCCGCAATGTGTGTGATGAAGCGCTTGCGCTGGTGCAATTCGATCGGATGATGAGCCAGAAACTGGTTCGTCCTCATTTTCAACCGATCGTCAAAATCGAAGATGGCGAATCAATCGGTTTTGAGGTACTCGTACGCGGAAGCGTGTTCGGCTTGGAATCCGTCGGGGCCATGTTCCATGCCGCGGAACAACTAAACCTCGAGGTTGAACTTAGCCGGCTGCTCCGCTGGGAAGGAATTCGCGTCGGTCGCGATTTGGCCGATCGCCCCATGCTGTTCGTCAATACTCACCCGCGTGAAATGGAAGACGGCGAGGGGCTGATCGATTCGCTGGTCAAATTGCGAGAGATGACCGGCAACACCCCAATGGTTTTAGAGATCCATGAAGCCGCCGTCACGAATCCGAATCTAATGAATGAACTGTCGGCGGCCATGCGAGATTTGGAAATCCAACTCGCGTACGACGATTTTGGTGCCGGACAAGCCAGGCTAGCCGAACTGATCGCGGCCAAACCGGATTATGTCAAGTTCGATATCTCGCTCATTCGAGACATCGACACCGCTGACGAACATCGCACACGGATGCTCAGGACACTGGTCCGGATGGTACGTGATCTCGATATTCGTGCGCTGGCCGAAGGGATCGAGACGATTGAAGAAGCGGAGTGCTGTAAAGAGGTCGGATTCGATCTCGCGCAAGGCTTCTTCTATGGCAGACCCTCACCGGCGTGATCGCCGCGTTTCTGTGGCGTGCGACACCTGCTCGCATATCTAATCCGTTCTAAGTCGCGGTTCACCGGAAAATGGTCGACGGCGTTATTGCGTCGATCTTCTCTCGCCAGTTTCACGGCAGCCGGTCGCCATTTCGACGCTTTCGTGTTCTTTTTCGCGACATTACCGGTTCCCTCACCACCCGCCGTGGAAAGGTTTACCGATTCTGCCGGATGATTCGCCGGCGACATCTTGTAACGGTCGACGCTGCAAGATTTGACAGCGACCAGCCATGCCGTTGGTCCGATCTCTATCAAACAGACGTGTCGCGATGGTTACGACACCTAGGTTAACGCTAGCAAATTGGCGGCCAGCAGGCTTTCAAGATGGCTACGAAACGTGCCGCATGGATGTGATTGATGAAATCGGTTTTAACTTCGCAAAATCACAAGTCGCCGGCTGTCCGTTTGTCGGCCATCGCTTTGTCGGTTACCTGTTTGGGCACTGCGGTCTCGCGACCTGCACTGGCCGAGGTTAGGGCGAATCCTTTCGTCGACGTTCCACGTGGTAGCACAGCGATGGAGGTTCCTGTCGCCTTGCAGCCCATTGAGACGCCAACCGCAAAGCCACGACCTATCCGTCTGCCGCTGGTTGAGCCGAGTCCGTCTGCCGTGGTCCCCGCAGCGATTCAGCCGTCTGAAAAACCCCTGGTAAACGACACTCCGCCAGCGACCAGAGATACGAAGAAAGCATCCGGTATCAAACAAGGCAAGATCGATAGCCTTGACTTCAGTTTAGAGCCCCCAAAGCGTTCGAAACCGCAATCCCCGGCCGTGGAATCGTCAGGCATGTCGTTTCCCGTCACGGATTCCAACGTTTCGCAGACCAGTCCGCCGTCCGACGTGACGCCGGCAATGCCTTTGGCCAGCGAGATGGTTGTTCCGGAACCTTCGCTGACAATCAACCCAATCGTCCAGCGCAACGAGCACGTGGATGTCAGCCCTCGTTCCGCAGCTGACAAATCGCACCCAACACAAGCCGAATGGTTGCGATCCACGACGTCGCAGTCGATTTTCCGCGCCGGGCGTCAGTCTCTGGACCAAGCGATCAAAGAGTACGAGGTTGGCGCGTGGGCAAGTGCAGAGTCGTCCGCGTGGGACGCCTTGGCGCAAATCGCAAGTGCCATCGATCACATGCAATCAGCTTCGCAGGGGCTATCGGCCGTAGACGACCTTCGCGTTGCCAAAGCCGCAATCATCGAGGCGCGTGATTTTACATCGTTGTCGGATTTCGCCGATTCTGTCGCGATCCAGCGGCTGGCGATGTCACACCAGACCGAATTGCTGCATAACGCATCTTCAGACGCAACCATCATCCGTGACGCAAGTGATCGTTACTTGAACGAAGCCCGTGTGCGGCTGGGACGTTTGGCCGCCGAACGCGTCGATGCTGCCGAAGCGATGGATTTGCTGGCCGCAATTTACTTGGGACGTGATGACCGCGCGATGATTCCAGGGCCGACTTCCTTATGCCTGCGACGAGCGGCTTTGCAGGGACAACCTCATAACGCGAATCTTGCCACTCGCTTGGGCATGCAGCTTGCCGATACAGGTCTGCATCAGGAAGCTTACTTGGTATTGACGCATGCGTATGACTTGAATCCGACGGTCGAAACATCCAATGCGCTGGAATGGGTCGCTCAGCGGTGCGGAAAGGACGCGCCCCGCTTCTCTGCCAAACCTGCAACGCAGTCGCCCGCGGCCGCGATGGATGGAAAGCGTCCGCAAGTCATTCAGCTATCACCCAGCGAATTTGCCGCGATCTCGAAACCCGTCATTCAAGTCGGCGCGACGCAAGCAGTACCCACACACTCAGAAACGCAGAAGAACACGGCTGACCTTTCCGCCGAGCGATCACAAAACGTGAGTGTCGAATCGGTCGATGACGACCAGACAAGTCCCGCAAAGCTGTCCCCGATCAAGCGATTGACCGGTACGCTCAGTCGGCTGTGGAAATAGATCACGCTTTCGGTCATGGCTCCGATCGTGTCACCGGCGGGACCAACATCGACGAACAATCAATTTTATTACCATCAAAATCAATTGAAGTATGAACACGACGCAACGTAATTATTTGACTGCAGTCGCGCTGATCATGATGGCTGCGATGACGTTGATGGTTGGCACAGTTTCCGCGCAGTCCACAGCGTCGGCAGCGGAGCCCAGCTTAGAAGCGTCGACTCGCTCGTTTGCTGACAACGAGACGTGCGGTTGTCGTGTGGTACCGGGCGGCTATCCGTGTCAAAGCGGGTGCAAGAAATGCATGATGGGCGTCGACTGCATGACGTGTTGCGGCAGCGAAGCTCGCTGGCGCGATATGCGGCCGATGGATTTCGGCGCTTACGGTCCGGGCGGCTACGCGGGGCCATCGCGACTGGCGCACCTGAGCCAGTATCGCTTGCGACCGGGCGATGAGCTGCAGGTCATCTACTTGATCACTCGACGTCAGAACCGAGGCGAATATCGTTTGGCCCCCGGTGACACTTTGTTGATTGAATCCGTCGCGGATGCTGACCTGTCGCGGGGTACATTAGAAAATGGACTCGAAATCCAACCTGATGGAACGATCACCGTTCGATTGCTCGGGCAAGTCAAAGCCGGTGGATTGACGGTCAGTCAATTGCGAGACGTGCTGGAAGAGCAATACAAAAAATATTACGACGAACCTTCGATCGACGTGACTCCCGTTCGAACCAACACCTTGGCGGAAGACATTCGTAACGCCGTGGGCGGACAAAGCGGTTTCAATCAGCAAGCCATCAACATCACGGTGATGCCCGACGGCAAGCTGCGTTTGCCTGGAATCGGCGAACTATGCGTCCAAGGATTCTCGCTGAGTGAGTTAAAGAAAGAAGTCAATCTGCGATACGGTGAAATCGTGGTCGGACTTGAAGTCGAGCCGCTGTTGGTCCAGCAGGCACCACACTTCGTTCACGTGTTGGGACAAGTCGCATCACCCAATCGCGTTGCGCTTGAGGGACCGACAACTGTCCTCGGCGCCATCGCTTCGGCTGGCGGAAACCTGGCTGGCGCCAACATGCGTCAGGTCGTTGTGTTCCGGCGTGCTGATGACTGGCGGTTGGTTTCCACGATGTTGGATTTGAACGGAGCGGTCTACGGCAAACGGCCGACACCGGCGGATGAGATTTGGCTGCGTGACGGTGACGTTATCATTGTTCCGCCCAAACCGATTCAAGTGTTCGACAACTGGGTCAACCAGATCTTTACCGAAGGCATCTATGGTGTGATTCCAGGGCTCAGCATCGAAGCGAGCCTTTAAAGGCGGCTTTTGATCGCAAGTCCAGCCATCGTCGCAAGACGGTGATCGGGTTCGATGGAACCCGGATACGATAGGCCGGTATCGTCCTTGTGGGCGCCGGTCACATCCTTGTGGAAGAGGTGCGGCCGGCTTCGCGTTCAAGTCGAAACGGATTCCACGTCGCGATCCGGGATCCAGCCGGTCCCCAATTCTGTTGCGATTTGAACCCACCCGTTGCGTCGTGCCAATTCGTGGACCACGCGACCGTCTGCATCTTCCAGCGTTGCGACAATCGGCTGCTCGGGTCCGTCGGCCTCTCTGATTTCAACGCGATCGACTACCAACACCGCGACGTCATCACTGGTGCAATCAAACACGCTGTCGACGTAAATCCAGCCCGCCGCGATCGAGATGCCAATCGCGCAAACGGCATAGCCCCAGCCGAGAAGCGTGACGTGAGCCCATCGCAATGCAAGGATGATCCATAACGCGATCCATGCACTCGCGAAGAGCACGGCAAACGTCTTGAGGGGAACGATCGAAATCAAACGATCTTTCCAATGACGCAGTGTTCGTAGCCATTGGCCGCTCGCCGTTCCCGAAGTGTTTCGAAAAGACGTGCCGGGACGCACTTGTTGATGCAAGCCTATGCGCGATGCATGATGCGTGGGATTCAATCGCAGCGCGCGACGAAATTCGACAATCGACTCGCCACGTTTCCCCGCGGCGGCGAACGCGGTTCCCGCAAGATAGTGCAATTCGGTATTCGAAACACCCGATTCGATCACCGTGCGAAATGATTCGGCGGCCTGCTGGTACGCGGATTGTTGCTCTGCGGAATGTTGCTCTGCCGCGGCCTTATCGTCAACAGATGGATCGATGTGGCCGAGGATGTCGATTGCGTCGCGCAGCAATGTTACGGCTTGTTCACGCGATAGCTCGATTTTGTCGTTGCCCTGCACGGTCGATGGGCCAAAAAGCAGGATTCCAAGGATCAACAGGCTGGAGCCTCCAGCGCGCGATTTACTCACAAGACTCGCCGTTTTCGATGATCGCTGGCGGATCGGGCGGCGCTGCGATGAATGATCACTGATCGTTTCTGAAAGTCGAATCGCGTCCGACTTTAACGTTTGAAGACAATCTTTTTCGGATGCAGCGGTGACGACGGGAGACTCGCACTTGGCATAAATTCGTTCTGCGAGAATCGCAGATTCTAAACGTCCCATCGAACGCAGCGTACCGATGGCAACGAGTCGCTCAGATTGGCCCGTGACTCGGGCGAGGTATTGCTGCACGGCATCGGCCACCGCACTGCGGTCGTCCGAAGAACCAATGCATCGCAATAGTTCGCGTTCTGGCGGTACGAATCGCCGCAGTAATTCGAAGAAACGTTTGCGCCAAAAAACGACTTGCGACAACATCGCGATGGCCGGTGGCATCACCAATAACCCGATCAACCAACCCGGCCAGCGTTCTGCAGCACGCTGTTGAGCCAGCAAAGATTCGGGGTTGCCGGTGAAAGCAGGACCGGTGGCCGACGCAGATCCCACCTCATCATTCGGCGTCTCATCCAAACCTTTCGGACTCTCTGGTAACGCACCCAGCGATAGCACTTCGGCCTGCTCGACACTGATTGGGATGGGAAGACTTTGCACCGTGACAAATTCCTGCGCGTCCGGATCAAAATAGGAATACTCGATGGGCGGAATACTGGTGACGCTAACGTCACGGGGACGGATGGTGGTCGAGAACACCTTGCGCTTGCCATCGACAAACCCTCCCAGTGGCTCATCAAGTACCTTGAAGTCTTTGGTCAACGCCTGGTTGTTCGCCAGATCGGGCGCACGCACACCTTCCAAAGGTCCGCTGCCGTCGATCGCGATCAACAATTGAATCGGATCGTCAACTCCACACGATGTTGGCGTTGCGTCGGTCACGATCTGATAGTGCCCAACGGCGCCTCGGTAGGTGTCAGGTCGTCCCTCAACAGGAATCGGCTTGACGATCACCGAGTCGATCGAAGCGGTGGCCGTGATGGGGCGAACTTCGCTGATCTCTAATTGCGGTCCGAACAAACCGCCGCCTAAGAGCCCGCGCATCAGGCGTTGGTTTGAAATGCCTGAAAACGGATCGGGCCTTTGATCCAACTGAACGGGATAGTGGACGATGACATTGACGTCATCGCTATCAATCGTCCCCGGACGAGTCGGGTAGATGACGGTTTCGATTTCATAGCTGAAATAGTCCGCCATGTTTCCATCGGCGTCTTTAAGCGAAACAACCGTACACGAGGGCAATCGCTGCTCGTCGCGCAACGCTTCCACTTTTTCAGTGAACGCGCCCCACTGCGATTCGGTTCGCACCAGCTGCCACATGCTGGACTTGCTTAGCCCAACTTCGAGGTCTTCATCGACGAATTGCTTGAGCAAAATCTTCATGGTCAGCTTCAAGGGTTGGCCGACGAAAACGGATTCGTTCTCGGACTCAATCTCTAGAAACAACAAATCACCTGTTTCACTTTCAGCGATTTCGACCGTGATGGCTTTGGTGACCGTTGCGACTCCGTCGGCTTTGACTCGAATGGGAGGGATGGTGAACTTCCCCGCCCGTTTTGCCGTGATGCGATAGTTGTACGTGATTGATGATGTGGACTGACGGCGGATTCCGTTGGCATCCTGAACGATTTGCGAGCGGGTTGAGCTGACGGGCTGTCCCACTAGTCGTATATCAAGGCCATCGACACGCTTGACCGATGGCGGATCATGGTATGACGAATTGCGAATTTCAATTCGGAACGGGATGGGCAATCCCACATACGATTTGATGATCGGCGCATCAAGACGCACATCCGCGGCGGCAGCGCACGTCGAAATGACTGCCCAGACAGCCAAAGCGGTCCACAAGCGGACGAACGTCACCGCCGCTTGTCGTGTCAGGAGCGGTTCGGTGCGTGCCGCCCGGTACCGTCTCGAAATCGCCTCGATGTTCATCCCAGTCAACCTACCAGTCGCGTTCTACTGGAATGTAACGCGACCGCTCGGCACGCTCGCGACGATAGCGACGCTCCATATCCCGATCGCGAATTGCCTGCAGCATCTTCATCGCTTCTTGTTGGGTCATCAACTTTTCGTCGTCATAGGCACCTGTCGCGGCTTGCATGGGTTCCGCGTCGTTGCGTTGCTGGTCATCGTTGGCTGCCTCCAACTTTCCGCTGCTGTCGGTTGGTGGATTAGAAGGCGGTGGATCGTCGCCTTCACCGGAATTTGTCGACGATGAATCGTTCGGTTGTGCTTCGTTGTTATTTTGCGACTGTGGTTGCTGTTGAGAGTTGTTCGGGGAGTCTGTGTCTTCGTTTTCACCGGATGGTTCAGGCTGCCCGGATTGTTCGGCTGTGTCTGACTCCGATGAATCGCGTTGCTGTGGATCGGCTTGGGAATCATTTTGTTCGCTGGCGTCGTCTTGGTTTTGATCAGGCTGGGTTTGTTCGTTTTCGGTTTCGGAAGGCTGTTGATCGGCGTCTTGTTGATCGCTTTGGTCTGGATCACGCTCGTTTTGCTGATCGTCCTGTTGGTTTTGGTCGCTATCTTGCTGCGACTGGTCTGATTGATTGTCCTGTGACTGATTCTGCTGGGACTTATCGTCCTGGGATTGCTGACTTGGATTGTCTTGGTCGTCGGGGCCTTGCATCTGTTTGAGGGCTCGCAGCGCCAATTCAAGATTGGCGCGGGCATCATCGTCGTCTGGCGCCAGGCGCAGGGCGCTGCGGTAGCTGGTGATCGCCTGCTGGATCAGCGGCAAGATCTCATCTCTCTGTTGACCGTCTTGCACCTGCATGAGGGCGATCGAATATTGGGTATTTCCCAGGTTGTAACGCGCCATTGCGGCAAGGTGCGGATCTTTGCTTTGACTGGCCTTGCGAAAGAGGTCTGCCGCTTCTGCGAATTGCCCGATTCGATACAGGGACACCCCTTGGTTGTAAGACGTTTTCGCCGATGCCGATTCTCGCTGCGATGGTTCCGGTCCGGGTTCATCGGATCGAACATTACACGTCCACAACATTATCGTAAGTGTCCCGATCAGCCCACGGAAAACGGCTCCGTGACTTGATGGATTGGCCCGAGCGGATTGCCGTTTTGGTTCGTAGCTCATGCGGTTTGCTCCGACAGTTCCCTTTCCGATCCGATCTTTTCTTTCGCGATGTGCGATTCTTCCGTGATACGCGTTACAGGGCGGCTTGGTTTATCGCGGTTTTGTTTGTCATCCGCTGCCGAGTCACTGTTCTTGACGGCACCGCTAGTGGTCCGCCCGGCCAACCATTGTTCTAGCACGAGCAGCAGAATTGCAGGCCCCAAAAACCATTGGAACCTCGCTTCGTAACTGTTGATTCTGGCCGTCGCAAACTCGCCTTGTTCGACTCGCGAGATGTATCCATGGTACACCTGTGCCATATCGACTTGCTTGGTCTCGGCGGGAATATAGGCCCCGTCGGAGGCATCGGCGACTTGCCGCAGGATCGATGCGTTCAATCTCGAGACCACTTCGACGCCTTCGTGTTTGACGAATCGGCCCCGCGTGCGATCTGGCACGCGAGCCCCCGTGTCGGGATCACCCAGTCCGATGCAGAAGATGCGAATTCCGTGTTGCTTCTTCGCGGTACGTGCCGCGGCGACCGGTTCGCTTTCCATGTCTTCGCCATCGGTAAAGATGACGATCGCTTTGTGGTCGGGGGTTTTGTCCAAGAACGCACCGGTCGCGACGCGTATTGCATCACCTAGTCGTGATCCACCGCGAGCGACGTCCTCTGGGCCGACATTGCGAAGTCGTTGTCGAAAGTCTTCGTAGTGATTGGTGAGCGGAATTTTTTGGCGCACCTCGCCCGAGAACAAAATCAGACCGACGCGGTCACCTTGCATTTCATCAATCGCGTCACTGATCTGCTGCTTGGCACGCTGCAATCGATTCGGACTGACGTCCTCGGCAAGCATGCTGCGTGATACATCCAAGACAAACATGACTTCGATGCCTTTTTGAGGCACTTCGCGCCATACCTTGCCCCACCGTATATCGACTAATGCGATGACCAGCATCACCATCGATGCGAGTGTCAAAAAACTCGCGATCCCGACACGCGACAGGTTCATGTCGACCAGGCGTTTCGCGAGATCGTACGGCTGGGCAAAGCGACGCAGTGCACGACGGTTGCGGACCGCGGCATAGATGCCCAGCAGCGCGCATGCCAGGATCGCCCATAGCCAATACAGTTGCAAAGGTTGCCCGATTTGCATGTCGTTCATGTTTCTTTCAAACCCAATCGAACCGTACTCATCGGAAACCAACTCTACGTCGCCAGCTGTCGCAGTGCCGTTCGCGATAGAACAAAACTGGCCAGCAGCAAGCACAAGGCAACCAGCACAATTGGCGGCATACGAATGCCCGCCAGCGTGACAGCCTGTACCGCCAATTCGCGATAGTCGACGTATGTGTCCGTTTCGACTTTCGTTTTTTCAAGCTGGTCGATTTCGCGGTAAATCGATTCCAACGAATTGGTGTCGGTGGCGCGGAAGTAACGACCACCACTCGTTTCGGCGATTTTCTTTAGCGTCGGTTCATCTATGTTGACCTCCATCCATTGCATTTGGGGCCGCCCCGTGAACGGTGACCGGCCGGGCACCGGCGCGCGGCCTTTGGTGCCGACGCCGATCGTATAGATTTTGATGCCCAGCGTTGTCGCCAGTTCGGCCGCCCGAACGGGATCAACATCGCCCGCTGTGTTCTCTCCATCGGTCAGCAAAATGATGACCTTGCTTTTGACCTTTTCGTCGGTGCGTTTGTCCAGCGAGTCAAGTTTTTCGACGGCAAGACTGATTGCATCTCCGATCGCCGTTCCATCCTCTTGTCGGCGATTGACGATTTGGACCGTTTGCAGCTGTGCGGTCAAGAATCCATGGTCCAGCGTGGGCGGCGTCATGGCATCGGCATAGCGTGCAAACGCGATCAGTCCGACCAGGTCGCTGACGCGCCCCTGCAACGGCCCGGTTTCCGAATCCGTCTGTGTCGAATCGTCGACCGTGTACCGCTGGCTTTGGTCACCGGCAACGAATCGTCCGGCAACATTCTTGATGGCGGTTAATCGATCCACGTTGGTGCCATCGAGACGGAAATCCATGGCCGTCATACTGCTGCTGCGGTCGACCACCATTTCGATCGCGATCCCTTCGCTGTGGATCAAGGTTTGTTCGCGGCCTTCGCGAGGCCGGGCCATGGCAATGATCATCAAAGTCAACGCGGTCAACGACATTGCGACCGGCAACCAGGTGATTCGTTGACGCCAAGTCGGCGAGACGTTCAGGCCCTGGATTGCCGAACTGAACGGAATCGATTGGCTCTCGCCACGCCGAAGCATCCGCCACCCCAATAACGGGATCAGCAACAGTGCCAACAGGAACGCGGGATGTTCAAACATCAGGCGGCCCCTTTGTGTTTCAATTGAACAGGCGGATACGTTTCGGTGATGAAATCTCGCAGTATGTCGCACGAGGAATCAATCGAATCGAGCGTCGATGTGCCAGCGAAACGAGCTTGGTCGGCTTGTTCGAGAATGACCCGAATCGCTTGTGTCTGGTCGTCGCTGACTCGATCGATCGACCGGAGTGCAGCCAATATTTCGGTGCTGGACATCGAACCGGCGTCGATCGAGAACCTTTCGGTGACGTACTGGCGAAGCACGTCCACCAGTTGGGAATGCAGTCGATGATTTTGATCGACCGTGTGATCGCCGCGGCGGCGGATGGCGGCGATCTCGCGTTTCGCCCAGACGTCCAGCGGCAACTGGCGGCGTTTGCGTCGAATCCGCCACACCCAAAAAAACAACAGGCCGGAAAGGGCCGCGGTCGCGATCCACACGACGCTGGCGATCGATGTGCGGCTGGATGATTGATCGGGATCGACGGGGCCTTTGATTTCCCGAATCTGCGTGATGTCAGACGATTCCGATTCAGGCAAAACGCTTTGCACCACCAATTCGATCGGTTCGATGCGGATGATTCCGTTGGTTGCCGGTTCAGGCAGGTCGTATTGAATTAGAATTTCGGGTGTCTTTTGGGTGCCGGTTTCTAGCGATTCAATTTCCAGCGTCATCGTCCACCGACGCCGACTTGATTGTCCGTCCAGTGGTATCGCGCTCCATTGATCCGCGGTGATGACATCGAACGATCCCAACTGATCGGTCACTTCTGGAAAGCGGATGGATGACCCGACCGGTGCGTCCACGTGAATCGTCAACTTGGCAGATTCGGCAATCAAGACCGACGCCTTTTCGAGTTCCACGATCGCCACGACCGGACCGTCGACATAACGCCGCTCGGTCGGTGGCACCGCCGACGATGGACCTTGTGCGGAGAGGGCAAGTGATTGGATCACCATCCAGAAAAACAGCGCCGCCTGCGTCAAGGTTGTGCGATGAAGACTCATCGGCGCACCTCGCGATCATGAAAATACTTTTGCAGCGGCGCGACAAAGTCCTCGCCAGTTCGAAAGTGAATCGGCGCCATTCGCATGCGACGCAACAACATGTCTCGTGACGCGGCACGCTGACGCATGAACGATTCATAGGCAATCCGGTGACGGCGGCTCGCGGTGTCCAGTTCGACCACTTGATCGGTTTCGGGATCTCGTAAACGAATCAGGCCGACGTTTGGCATTTCAAATTCACGTTGATCGTCGATCACCATTGGAATGATGTCATGCCGTTGACGAGCAATCTTCATCGACCGCTGGAAATCCGAATCCTGAAAATCACTGACGACGAAGACCACCGACCGGCGAGATGCCGTTCGATTTAGGTGATCGAGTGCTTCGCTTAACCGTGTGCCCGTCCCGACACTTTCGTGATAAAGCAATTCGCGTATCAATCGCAGCACATGTCGAGTGCCTTTGCGGGGCGGTATCGATTTCTCGACCCGGTCGGTGAACATGGTCAGACCGACCTTGTCGTTGTTCTTGATCGCCGAAAACGCCAGCGTCGCACTCAGTTCGGTCAGCAGCTCTCGTTTGGTCTGGTGATGAGTTCCCAGATTCTGGGACGCACTGACATCCACCAATAGCATCACGGCAAGCTCACGCTCTTCGCGGAACAATTTGATGAACGGTTCGCCGCTGCGTGCGGTGACATTCCAATCAATCGATCGAACGTCGTCGCCCGCTTGATAGGGGCGGACCTCTTCGAATTCGATCCCGCTGCCCTTGAATGCCGAATGCCAACCGCCGGCGAGCAACTGGTCGACGATGTGCGACGTGTTGATCTGGATTCGCCGAATCTTTCGCATCATTTCGACGGGAATCATCAGCAGATTTCCTCACGCGTTTGCGTCGCGGTCAAAGGGTGGATCGGTTTGGTTTGGGGGTGCAGCATCGCACTGAGTCACCTCCCCCCAGAATTCTCAGCGTCTAGGAAACACTTGACGCTGTGGTCAATGTCGACTTGCAAGCTGTTTTCAACGTGAAACCTGCTCTGGACGAGCAGGGATGGCTTAACGTTTAGGGTTTCTAAAGCTCAAGGAACGGGGACCGTCCGCAGGATTTGGCCGACCAAGTCGTCCGCAGTGGTTTCCTCCGCTTCGGCCTCGTAGGTGACGATCACGCGATGACGAAGGACATCCAGTGCAATGTTCTTGACGTCTTCGGGGATCACGTATCCGCGACCGTCGAAAAAGGCGTTCGCTTTGGCGGCCAGTGTCAGGCTGATCGTGGCACGAGGGGACGCGCCGAACTGAATCAGTTCGTGAAGCGGTAAGTTGTATGCTTGCGGCTGACGTGTCGCCATGACCAGATCAACGACGTATTCTTTCAAGCGTTGGTCCACAAAGATTTCGTCGACCAATTCACGGGCCGTCATGATTTCGTCCGGGCTGGTGGTCGCCTGGACTTCGATTTTGCTCTTGGTCGTCGACATTCGATCGAGGATTTGCAGTTCTTGGTCGCGGTTCGGATAGTCGACCAGAACTTTCATCATAAAGCGATCCATTTGCGCTTCGGGCAACGGATACGTGCCTTCTTGCTCGATGGGGTTCTGTGTCGCCATCACCAGGAAGGGTTCGCTCAGGGGATACGTCTCGGATCCGATCGTGACTTGGCGTTCCTGCATCGCTTCCAGCAATGCGCTTTGCACTTTCGCCGGCGCGCGATTGATCTCGTCGGCCAGAATCAGATTGGCAAAGATTGGTCCTTTCTGAACCACAAACGCTTGATCTTGAGGACGATAGACCAGGGTTCCGATCAGGTCGGCCGGCAACAGGTCCGGCGTGAACTGTAGACGTTGAAATCCGGTATTGATGCCCTTGGCTAAACAGGCAACCGCTGTCGTCTTGGCCAAGCCGGGCACCCCTTCGATCAGCAAGTGACCACCGGCAAGCAGCCCGATCAACATGCGGTGCAGCAGGTTCTCTTGACCCACGATGGTGCGACCGACCTCGCTCAAGAGCCGACGAAATGGTTCGCTTCCTTGACGGATGCGTTCGTTCAGGGCTTCCATGTCGGCGGGAGCCGGTTGACTAGCCAGATTCATTCAGTGACGCGACGGAGTATGAGAACGGGGTGAGCTAACGGAGCGAGATGGCGTCTTGCAGAGGACGCAGTACCGAACCGACCAAGTATTCATCGACCATATCACGACACAGTGCGGCTAGTCGAGTGAACTCACCCACATAACTTTCATCGCTGCCAAGACTCTCGTACCGGCGCACGGTCAAGTAGACGCTGATTTGGTCGTCCGTGAATTCCCCAGTACGGATTTGATAGGCGTTGGTTCGCGTCTCAAAGCTGACGCGACATTGCGTGCGACAGTCTTCATCGAGTGCAACTTGAATGGCAGGTTCGTTCGACAGCAGTTTGCTCTGCGGAACCTGAGTCAGGCGTTCCAGGGCCGGTGCCACGCCAATGACCTCGGCCAAAATCTCGTTGTGGTTGCCGCGATAAGCGAAATCGAAACCCATCATCACGCTTAGCGATTCGCAATCCAGCGGCGTAACGGACAGCTCATAGGGAACCGAATCTAAAACACTGCGATGTTGCTCGAAGGCCGCATCGACGTCGTCAGGATTCACGCAGCCACTGTTGACACGCTTGGGTTCGATGGATACCCAGCGGTAGGCGCCCGCATCTTTCTCTTCCTCTAAGACAAACTCCGTCCCATTTTCACGAGAGTAAAAATTGCTCATTTTAGGATAACGTCGACGCATCTGCTCGAAATAATGCATCAATGACTCGCGTCCACTGGGCAGGTCCATTTCGGTCGCCAAGTTCATGTTGATGTAAAAATCATCGCTGAAAGCGCCGTATTCGCTCATGCAAATCCTCCTTTGTTAGTGCGGCAATCCCGCACGCGTGCCGGGTCGTTCTCATTATAGGCAGGTCGAACAAGACCTTACACCGTCCCGACACGCCGTTTTCAGGGCACAAGTGCCGCGTTTTGCCCGCATGGGGGCAATGTTTTCGCTACTCGGCCGACGTAGGGGCGCTTCGGTCACTTTCTCGGCACCTTGATCGGGTGGCCGAATTCACGCCGCTTACCAGACTCGCGCCGCTTGCCACTTTGACATGCGTGCAACCGATCGCCGAGTGATTTCGCGCACCGGGCGGCCCCACTCGGATGCATCCATTCCCGACAAGTCCAGCGTGGTTGCGTCCAGTTTGGTCGCGTCCAGTTTGGTGGTATCCAGCGCGGGCAACAACCGCGATACGATCGAGACGGACCTGCTAATGCGGTAGTTCGCCGTAGTCTGAAAATTCCGTCGCGGTCACGTGCAGGACTTCGCCGTCGGCCCGTACCAGATAGCCGCCGGACCCAGGTGTCCGTGCTTCAAAGGCCAGCAAGTATTTCAGTCGCTCGCTGGGTTCATCGGGATACTTTCCGCCCCAGATCACGACGATCTCGCCTTCTCGCACTCGCGCGATTGCTTCATCGGCGACCCCTTGATCGCCGATCATTTTCGGCACGTTTGCCATGGCGGGCGATTCTAAGTCTTTGACAAAATCGGCAAGCTGGTCCGTGTCGGTCGGCCCCGCTGCGTTTTGGTCTAGGAACGCGTCGTACCCCGCGTGAATGTATTGCAAGCAGGCTTTTCGCATGAGAATGCGGTTCGCACTGCCGTCATCGCACCCGCTTGCCGCT
The DNA here is from genome assembly GCA_963975425.1 of uncultured Pirellulaceae bacterium. Taxonomy (GTDB): domain Bacteria; phylum Planctomycetota; class Planctomycetia; order Pirellulales; family Pirellulaceae; genus CAXBGS01. The sequence goes on along the minus strand of CAXBGS010000010.1, from coordinate 2,696 downwards.
GCGAGGCATGCTGCAACCAGCATCAGTGGCACTAGGTGTCTAAGGGGCTTTCGGTGCACGCTTGGTTCTCCCGTCGCTGGCCTGCTTGATCGGTGGATCGCCGCACAGCGGGTGTCAATTCGCATCGTTTCTACGATGATCGCCTTTGGGCTGTTGCCAGCCTACAATGGGGCCTGGATGGATTTTCAGGCGTCCCACTGCGGTTTGACTGTGCTCTGACTGTGCTTTGATGGCCCTACTGGGCGTCGATTTGATTCTCGGCGGCGGACCATTGTGGCTGCGACAAGCACCAACGATCCAGTTCTACCGCTGGCGACTAAGATAGAGCGGCACACGAGCGTTCGGTACCATCCTCCCTGATATTTGCCGGATCACGTTTTCACCGGCTCGACATAACCCTACTTCAGCCTGCTGTTCCCTCCAGCACAGCGAGCCCGAATCCCTTTTCTCATCGGAACAAACGCCCTTGCCATCATCGAACATGCCTGACGATGCTGCGCCTGATGATGGGTTCTCCGATCATGTTTCCGGTGACCGTGATGCTGCTGGCGACAGTGATGCCTCGAGCGACAGTGATGCCTCGAGCGACGGTGATGCTTCTGGCAATGGTGCGGAACGACCCGAACACGTCGATGACAAGTCTCATCGCCGCGCAAACTCGATGGCTGATTCCCGCGACGACTCAGGTGTGATGCGCGGGCAACGTGGCGGACGACTCGATGGCGGTCCACGGGGCAGCAGACGAGTTGGCAGCGGACGGGTGGGCAGTGCGAGATTGGGCAGTGCAGGATTGGGCAGTGGGCCACGTCAACCGAGACTCAAGAAACAAGGCCGGACCACGCCGCTGGTCTCGCGACTGATTGGTTTGGAGACGGAGTACGCGACGTTGGTCGCGGACAACGAGGGGCTTTCTCGTGACGACCTGCCTTCGTCACAATTGGTGTATATGCAATTGTGCGAGGCGATTCGACGCGATCAGCCGACCGTCGCCGGTCTGTACGATCATGATCAAATGTTTTTGGCCAACGGCGGTGCGGTGACGTTCGAATCGCATCCGTCGTTGCACGCGTTGCCCGGCGGATTGATTGAAGTCGCTACGCCCGAGGTTCGCAGCCCCGAGGAACTGTTGACCTGTCAGCGTTCGATCGATGGTCTCGTTGCGGACGCCGCCGCCGACATCGGGCTGACGGTGGACTTACGGATTCTCAAGAACAGTTCTGACGCACTCGGGCATGTTTATGGTTGCCACGAAAACTACGAGGCCGACGTGGCCAGCGGTTTGTGGTTGGTGATCTATCGGGCTTTCGTCTGTCTGTTATGGCTGATGCAGATCGTCAGCCTGCTGGTTTCGCTGCCGCTGCTGGCGGTCATCTTTTCCGTTGTCTTCCTCGTGCGTTTGGTCAAAGGCGGTTTCTGGACGTTGGCGAAAGAGCCCAACGATCTGTTTCAGTTGGTACCGTCATGGGTCACACAAATGATGATCCAGATGCTGCGTCTGGTGCACCTGCCCACGGTCGCGGTGCTGCGGTTTGTGGCCCGCCACGTTGCTTTTCGCGAACAGCGTAAACACCTGACGGCCATGTTGATCTCGCGTGTCGCAATTTGTGGCAGTGGCGAAATCGATAGTAACGGTTGTTATCGCATGAGCGCGAAAGCGATGTCGATCGATTCGGTCGCCGACATGGGTGGATTCCGAGGCGAACGCCCGATCTTTGTCTATGGACATTGGCTCGGTCAATTTTGCGCCAAGTCGTTCATGTCGTTGGCATCGACGCGGCAAATGTTCCGAAAAAAGCAGCGACTGCAAATCGGATTATCGGATTCGAATTTGGCCGATATGGCCGAGTATGTCAAAGTCGGCTCGGTGTCGCTGTTGCTTGACATGATTGAATCGGGCGCGACCGAAAACTTGCCGATCGTGCGCCGGCCGGTTGAGTCGCTTCATCGGTTGACTCGCGACTGGGATTTGATTGCCACGGTGCCTACCAACCGCGGCGAGATGTCGGCAATCGATCTCCAGCGAGCCTATCTAAAGGCCGCCGAAAAATTTGTTCACAACACACCGAACAATTGGCGAGGTGAATCGCCGTTGGTCCTTTCGCGCTGGCGCGAACTTGTCGATTCGGTTTCCGCATTCCGGCGTGACGCCAACGATACCGGTCCATCCATCGGTCGTGTGGATTGGTTGACAAAGCGTTGGATGATCGACCAGCTTGGCTCACGAGCCGATTGGGCGGCGCGCAAGAAGATCGACTTGCGGTATCACGAACTTTCCATTGACGGTTATTTTTGGCAGCTGCTGCAGACTTATCCCGAGCTTTGTATCGTCGACCAAGATCAGGTAAGCCGTCGCCGTCGCTCGCCGCCACCGAGTTCGCCGGCCGCCCGACGCGGGTGGTTGATACGCGAGTTTGCGAATTCCGACGAACGACTGCAGGCGGAATGGTCACACGCGATGATCGGGCGAGGCCGAAATCGTCGCCGAGTCGACTTTGCCGATACCGCTCGACATTAGCGGTGGTGCGGCCTGTGGCTTAGGTTTGATCTTCTTTGGGGGCGTTGACGAGTGTGCCAGACTTTTGCGACACTTCGCGTTCTGCAAATGCACCCCACACACCAGCGGCCGTGGCGGAACTGGCAGACGCGCTAGGTTGAGGGCCTAGTGGGAGTTAATCCCGTGGAGGTTCGAGTCCTCT
>CAXBGS010000009.1:0-321991 GCA_963975425.1 uncultured Pirellulaceae bacterium | reverse complement strand
CCTGTCACCTGTCACCTGTCACCTGTCACCTGTCACCTGTCACCTGTCACCTGTCACACAAAAAAAAACGACCCGGTCGAGGTTTCCCTCGTCCGGGTCGCTTTTATCAATCGCGTCTGCAGCTTCGTGCTATACGTTTCGCATATTTCAGCGGACGTACGTTGCACTCGCTTGAATGACGCGACGTTTGCTGGTCACACTTGCACTTGGATCAACGATCGGTGCAGGTGGCATCGGGGCCGATTCTGCAGCAGGTGCTGCTTGAACCGGGGCCGAATGATTGACCGGAGCCGTATTGTAAATCGGTGCCGATGATGCACATCCGCAACCGCTGTCGCAGCCCATGGGGGCACATCCGCTGTCACAGCAACCCGAGTCGCAACTGCTGGCACATCCACCACCGAGGTTGCCGAACAGCTTGCCCAGCAGGCCGCACTTTTTGCTGCTGCCACAGCATGCGCTGTCACAACCGCTGTCGCAGCCACCGCAAGGTGCTTCGCAACCACATGCTGGTGCACAGCCACAGTCAACAGGTGCGGCACAGCCACAACCGTTGTCACAGCAGCCCGAGTCGCATCCGCCGCTGAGGCAGCTTTTTCCGCCGAACAGTTTGCTCAGCAAGCCACCACCGCCGCAGGACGAACCACAGCCACTGTCGCAGCCGTTGTCACATCCGCAAGGTGCTTCGCAGCCACAAGCCGGTGCGCCACAGATGTCGCCACAAGGAGCTTCGCAGCCACATGCAGGTTCGCCGCAGCCGCAAGGAGCGCCACATGCGTCGCCACAAGGGGCTTCACAGCCACATGCAGGTTCGCCGCATCCGCAAGGAGCGCCACAAGGGGCTTCACAGCCGCATGCAGGTTCGCCGCAACCGCAAGGAGCGCCACATGCGTCGCCACAAGGGGCTTCACAGCCACATGCAGGTTCGCCGCAACCGCAAGGAGCACCACAAGCGTCGCCACAAGGGGCTTCACAACCGCAAGCCGGAGCTGCGGCACATCCACATGCGGGTGCTTCGCAGCCACATGCAGGTTCACATGACGGAATGCCGCAACCGGAGTCACAGCAGCTGGAGCTTGCGCCACAGCCTTTCATTCCGAGCATTTTGTCCAAAAGGTCGAACCCTTCGCTCTGGTTGCATAGACAACAGCCAAGCATCAGGGTGAGAGTTAATATTGTCCGCTTCATTGGAGCCACGTCTCCCTTACTCAATTACGCGGGTATTTTTTCGTGATCTCTTCGATGTCGCTGTCAACAATGTCGGCAACCGAACAAGCCAAGAGAAGTTGCAATCGCTGGACGAAGTCGCCGGCGATCAAAACTATCTCTTCGGGACGAACACTAGCGGATCGGGTGCGGGACACCCGGCCCGCCGACTTCGCTCTGTTCGCTGTTGCTTGTTGTGAACGAGACAACGAGAGTTTTCGGATCGAAAATTCTCGACGCTCGATGCTGCTGCTTCGTCTTCGACAGTCCCATCAATTCTTCACAAGGCCTTAACGTCCAATGTCACAAGCCTCTGGGTCACACCGCCAACCGGCCGCATTCGGCCACGAGCCGTAAGGGTTTCGGAAGGCGATTCACTAACCGTATCGGCCCAACCGCCAGGATCGATCAGTGTTCCACCCCATTTTCACTCGCTTGTTAAAGCTTGCCGATCAGCGAAAATAGACGCAATATTTCGGTTCGTTTCGTCCTGCTGGTTGCAAGCGTGGCATACTAGGTACGATCCGTATAAACTATCAATCGAGCGAGAAAGCCACCGCTTTAACCCACCTTTTGAGCCAACCTGCCCTCCCCTGCACAAAACGGCGCCGCCTCACGTGGCGGTCAACTTTGAACGCCAAACCCTCCCCAGCGCATTCACCCGATTCCTGTGTGTCATCGACCGACGACGCAATTCCGGCGACCGGTGACGCAATTCCGGCGACCGGACGGGCGGAGGTTGTCCAGCTTGAGCAATTACCACCCCAGGCCTGTCCTTGTGGCATTGCCCGACGAGCCTTTGCCGATCGCGACGAAATCCCCGGAACCATTCATTTGACCGAGATCACTCGTGATGCGGTCGTGCACTATCACAAAGAACACACCGAGGTGTACGTAATCCTAGAGTGCGAAAAAGACGCCTCGATGACACTGGATGGCCGCCGCATTGCTGTTCATCCGCACACTAGCATCCTGATTCCGCCGGGAGTGAGGCACTGTGCACACGGCGAGATGAAGGTTCTGATTTACTGCACCCCGAATTTTGATCCTAACGACGAGCACTTTGATTAGTTGGCCGACCGGCCCGAAGATCCGACCCGCCCGAGGCGCCTGGAATCAAGACATTCGATTGATTTCCACGCGATGTGCCAACGGCGAGAACCAAGTCGCCCAGCATCCGTACTGGCAGAGACTCCATTTTCAAACAACTCTATGGCGCTAGATGTGATTGGCGAGTGCATCGCCGGTCGCGTCCCAGCCCGAATCCGTGACACCTTCCGCGTTTTGCTTTTCAAGAGCCCCACCTGATGAACAAGCGATTGATTTCACCAATCTTGACGACCGGCATACTGGCAACCCTGTCAGCACTTGCCGCAATGACGCCTGCTTCGGTGTCGGCTCAATCGGCCGACTGGCCGTATTGGCGCGGCCCGAATTTCGACGGCACCGCCCAGGCGACTGGATTGCCCGACGATTGGGACCCCGATGGCGGTGAGGGCAGCAACGTGCTGTGGCAACGCGACGATATCGGCGGACCATGCACGCCCATCGTGATGGACGGCCGACTTTACACGATCCAGCGGGCCGAAGCGGACACGCCGACCGAGGGTGAGCGGATCGTTTGCCTGGACGCCAAGACGGGCGAAACGATTTGGGAAAATCGTTTCAATGTTTGGCTCTCGGACGTGCCGGCCGAACGCGTCGGTTGGAGCAGCGTCGTTGGCGATCAGGAAACCGGATACATCTATGCTCTCGGATCGTGCGATATTTTCCAGTGCATCGACGGCAAGAGCGGCGAAACGGTTTGGAGCGTCCCGCTGCACGAGCAATTCGGCATGCTCAGCACCTATGGCGGACGAACCAATTTCCCGGTTGTCCACGAAGACTTGGTCATCATCAGCGGGATCATTATCAACTGGGGTGACCGTGCGAAGCCCAACCATCGCCTGATCGGTCTGGATAAGAAAACGGGCGAAGTCGTCTGGTTCAACGGCACCCGCGACCTGCCCTATGACACCTCTTATTCCGCACCCAGCTTGGTCACGATCGACGGCCAACGTCAATTGATCATGGGCTGCGGTGACGGACAGGTTTGGGGATTTCAACCGCGGACCGGTAAACCGCTTTGGCACTATGAACTATCAATGCGAGGCCTCTTTGCGACACCTTTGGTGGTTGGAAACCAAGTCTTCGCAAGTCACAGCGAAGAAAACGTCGGCGATGACAACAACGTGATGGGTGCCGTGGTCGGGCTGAAAGTCAGCGGCAGCGGAACAGACACCAAGGTTTCCGAAATGTGGAAACAGCTGGAAGTCGTCTCTGGTTACAGCGAACCGGTACACATCGACGGAAAACTGTATTGGGTCGACGATCGCTGCAAGATGTGGATCTTTGATACCGAAACCGGTGAAACATCGGTCGAACGAAAAGCCTTTGTCGGATCACGTCAACGCGCCGCACTGTTGTATGCGGACAACAAGATATACGTCCTGACCGAGAACGGCCGTTGGGCGATCGTCGAACCGACCGAAGACGGGTTCGACGTACTCAACAAAGGCCGGCTGGATGAAGGCGGCTTTAGCGGGTCGCCGATCGTCGCCGACGGCCGACTGTACTTCCCCAGCACCAAAACGCTGTACTGTGTTGCCGCCGAGGGCGCCACGCAAACCGCCGTCAGCATGTCTGATTCGCTAGGCGATGAAACGCCTGTCGCACAGGACGACAAAGCCACCCAATTGCAAATCGTGCCGGCGGAAACACTCGTCGCGCCGGGCGGAAAAGTGGAACTGTCCACTGCCGCCTTCAACGCGATCGGCCAAAAAGTTGGTACCCCCTCGGATGTTCAATACACCGTCGACGGACCTGGAAAGATTGAAGGCAACACCTTCATCGCCGATGCAAACGTGGCCCATACGGCAGCCGTCATCACGGCCACTGCCGGTGACGCCAGCGGGTCCGCCCGCGTTCGTATCGTTCCTCCGCTGCCGTGGAAATTCACCTTTGACGGCTTGCAAGACCCGCCGCTTTCATGGGTCGGTGCAAGGTATCGTCACGTGATTCGCGATGTGGATGGATCGCCGGCGCTGACCAAGGTGACTACAATCCCCAAAGGCGCTCGAAGCCGCGCTTGGATGGGCCCGAGTGACTTGTCCAATTACACGATTGCCGCCGACGTGCGGGGCAGCCGGATGAGTGATCAGTTGCCCGATATCGGACTGACCAACCACGGTTATGTTTTGGACCTGATGGGACAAAGCCAACAATTGCAATTCCGCACATGGTCCGCGCAGCTCCGTCTGAAACGTGGCGACGACAGCTCGACCATCCCGTTCACTTGGCAAGAGGATACTTGGTATCGCATGAAGTTCCGCGTCGATATCGAAAGCGAGCCTCCCGCCGCTGTCGCCCTGCTGCGCGGCAAAGTTTGGCCTCGTGATGAACCGGAACCCAAAGAATGGACGATCACGACGCGCGACGCGTCACCCAACTTGAAAGCCAGCCCCGGACTTTACGGCAACGCAAAAGTCGCGGAGCTCTACTTGGATAACATCGAAGTCACCAAGAACGACTAGCACTCATCGACGCTCCCCCCTCAGGGAGCGTCGGACGCAGGAGCGGCCAGATTGGACCCGCGAATCTAAAATCTCAAACCCGAGAATTCAACTTCAAGTCCTGCTCCCTGTCACCCTTCACCTCCCACATTCTACCTGCCAATATCATGCGTAAAAAAGAACTTTCGGCTTGGACCCTGATGATCGGTGCTGCGGTACTGGGCAGTATCGCCGCGGCCACCCTGAGTGGCTGTAAACCGCCGGTCGATAATGACGTCGACATTTCGACGGGCGAACTGGTCGCGCCACCAGAGAGCAGCAACACCACGGCGGGCAGCAACACCACTGCCGGTTCGGGCAATGTCACGACGTCCTGGGCTCCTGTTTCGGAGACTCCCGGAATGGACGCCTCACTCGATTCCGACGTGGCGACCGCGCCGGTCCCCGAGTCAACAGCATCGCGAGCGACGATGTTGATCAACACCGCGGCCAATATTCGTGACGTCGAACAGGCGGGCGGCGACTGGCCACAGTGGGGCGGCACCAGCCATCGAAACAACGTGCCGAATGTTAAGAATTTGCCGACCACTTGGAACATCGGCAAGTTCGACCGAAAGACCGGCGAGTGGGACAAGTCCAAAGCAGAAAACATTCGTTGGTTCGCCCGCTTGGGAAGCCAAACGTATGGCAACCCTGTTGTTGCAGGTGGACGAGTCTTTGTCGGCACCAACAACGGTGCCGGACACCTGAAACGTTACCCGTCCAAGACCGACCTGGGTTGCTTGTTGGCGTTCGATGAAAAAACTGGCGAATTGCTTTGGCAACACAGCAGCGAGAAACTGATCACCGGACGCGTGCACGATTGGCCGCTGCAAGGCATTTGCGACGCTCCGTTGGTCGAAGGCGACCGATTATGGTTCGTCACCAGCCGTGGCGAAGTCCGCTGCTTGGACACCAACGGTTTTCATGACGACGAAGACGACGGTGAAGTCCAAGGCGAAGAAGCACGCGTGATCGATATCATGAACGCGGGCCCCTCGGCCGACTTGCACGCCGAAACACTCGCAGCACTTGGCGAAGGCAAATTGCCAGAAGCCGTCAAAGAACAACTCGCGTCCGCCGGTGAACCGGTCGATGGAGACGTCTCAGTGAAAGCCGTCAGCGAGGGCAAGGTTTGGTCGGTCGCCGGTAACTTCGGTGGCGTTCAACGCGAACTGACGATCAAACAACTTGGACCGCGCATCAGTTTCTTTAAGTCGCTTGGCGTGTACGACAAACAGGAAGCCGACACGATTTGGGTCTACAACATGATGAAAGAGCTGAACATCAGCCAACACAACATGTGTGCCTGCAGCGTGACCAGCTACGGCGACCTGCTATTCGTCAACACCAGCAACGGCTTGGACGAATCGCACATCAACCTGCCAAGCCCCAATGCCCCGACGTTCATCTGCATGGACAAGAACACGGGTAAGGTTCTTTGGACCGATGCGTCACCGGGAACCAATATCCTGCACGGTCAGTGGTCCAGCCCGACAGTCGCCGAATTTGAAGGCGTGATGCAGGTTCTCTATGGCGGTGGTGACGGATGGCTATACAGCTTTGCGGCAAACGAAGGCAAAGACGGCAAGCCCGAACTGCTTTGGAAATTCGACTGCAATCCAAAGGAAACCAAATGGGTCATCGGCGGCGAAGGCACGCGAAACAACTTGATCGCAACTCCCGTGGCATACGATGGGCTTGTCTATATCGCCGTGGGCCAAGACCCCGAACACGGTGAAGGCGAAGGCCACTTGTGGTGCATCGACCCGAACAAGCGCGGCGACGTTTCGCCTCAGTTGGCAATGAAAGTCGAAGACGGCAAGCGAATTCCGATTCCCCATCGCCGCATTCAAGCCGTCAATACCGAAGACGGCGAGGTTGCGGTCGACAATCCGAACTCGGCGGTCGTCTGGCATTACTCGATGGCCGACATCAATGAAGACGGCGAAATCGATTTCGAAGAAGAAATGCATCGCAGCTGCGGCACCGTCGCCATCAAAGACGACGTGCTTTACATCGCGGACTTCTCGGGACTGGTTCACTGTCTGGACGCCAAAGGCACCGATGACGGAAAACCAATCCTTCACTTTACCTATGACATGTTGGCACAAAGCTGGGGCAGCCCGCTGATTGCGGATGGTCACGTTTACATCGGTGATGAAGACGGCGACGTGTCGGTGTTCGAATTCGGTCCTGAGAATGCCGAACCGATCGAGGAGATCAACATGGGCAGCAGCGTCTACAGCACACCGGTGGGTGCAAACAATACGATTTACATCAGCACCAAAGACAAGCTGTTTGCAATCGGGAAAGAGGAGTAAACGCCGAGATGGCACGCGTACTCTTGGACTGCGGTAACTGTGGTCCTGATTTCAATTCGATTCGCAAGATGGCCTCATCCAAATTCGGCGCCAAAGTGCTGCAAGCACATGGCGCCGAGGACGCGATGAAAATCCTGCGCGAACGAGACGTCGATCTGGTCACCGTCAATCGTAAGCTTGACCGCGATTACACCGACGGTATCGAGGTCGTCAAACAGATCAAAGCGGACGCCGAACTTGCTTCGGTGCCGATCATGCTGGTCACCAATTACGACGAACACCAAGACGCCGCCGTTTCGATCGGCTGCGTGCGTGGATTCGGCAAACTGGCGATCAACGACCCGGCGACACTTGAATTGCTGCAACCCTATTTGGCCGAGAAAGAATAGCGTCGTCGACGCGAGAAATGGATATCAAAGGTTCCATGCGAAAGATGCTGGCGGCCAAAATTCACCGTGCGACGGTGACGGCCGCTGACGTCGATTACGAAGGCAGCATTACCGTGCCTCCGGAACTGCTAGAGGCGGCCGGGATGCACGCGTATGAATCGGTGCACGTCTGGAACATCACGCGTGGCAGCCGGCTGGAAACGTACACCATTGCCGGTACGCCAGGCAGCAACGACATCTGTGCCAACGGCGCGGCGGCTCATTTGATCCAGCCGGGCGATCGAGTCATCTTGGCGACGTTTGCCTTGATTCCCGCCGAAGAAGTACACAACCATCGAGCAAAGCTGGTGTTTGTCGACGCGAACAATCAAATCGCACACGTCGGCCCCGAGCTTGCCGGTCCGCAGACGCGTGACGCCGACGAAGGTGGTTAGTCGAGTGCAAATGCCCGGCATCGTCATCGTTGCGGTTCTTGTCGGTTTAGCGGCGGGATGCCTGCTGGGCGTACAGCCAAGCATCAACGGTTCACTAAGCAGCATCGTTCGCCATCCGCTGCAGGCCGCGTTGATCTCTTTCGGAAGCGGCACCGTGATTTTGACATTGCTGACGCTGGCCGGTGGAAACTTTCCGCCCGTCACGACACGCCCGCTGCACGAATTGCCTTGGTGGATTTGGACCGGGGGTGCGATCGGTGTGGTGATGGTGACGACTTCGCTGTGGTTCGTTCCGCGCGTTGGATCGTTGCCATGGTTTGCGGCCGTCATGACCGGACAAACCGTCATGGCGATCCTGCTGGATCACTACGGCCTGCTGGGTAACCCCAAGACTACCGCATCGCCATTAAGAGTTTTTGGGGCATGCCTATTGATCGCCGGCGTCTTAGCGATCGTGCAAGCCAAGCGAGCCGAAAAGCAGTTGATCAAACCGGCCACAACCGAGATCGATACGTCGCAATAGACAAGCCGCATACGCGAGACGAAACGACCGTCAATGGTTCACATCTGCTCGGGGCCGCATGTTTGACCGCGGCCAGCGTGTTTGATGAGAGCCAGCGTGTTTGACCAGAGCCAGTGTGTTCGACGAGGACCAGCGTCACGCGGACACCGATCGATAAAAGGCGTTTCGACTAATCACGTCTGCGCTTCGAGCAATCATGGCCGGCGACCCGACATCGCACGGCGTTGTGCTTCCAACACGGCGTTTTCCAGAGCACTCGCGTTGTCGGTCGGTTGCCCCGGTGCACCGTCTTCTGCCGGAACGATCGGCGCAATGGCTCCCTTGTTTCCGGCACTCACCGCGGCGCGATACACATCGATCGTTCCCGACTGCAGTTCGTTGCCCGGCGGCAGTGGAAAACGGCCCAGTCCCCTGCCCTGCATGTTGATATCTTCGATCACGTTCGGACTTTTACCGGTCCGATCGATCGCCACCGATTGCATCGCCCATTCGTGGACAACGATCTCGTGCCGGACCGTCGGCGGAATTTCGTTGACCACTTCTTTCTCGATCGGATATCCAAGCGCGTCAAAGGTTTGGTATCGGCTGATTCGCTTTGCGCCGCTATCGCGTGCGACTTCGACATCGACGGATTGCCCGGCAGGGATCTTCATCGTCCGGTTCCCACTCGGTGATGCCAAGTCAACAAGGGCGACCTGAAGCGTTCGCTTGCTCGGATTCAGCAACCGCAGTCTCGCCGGCGGCAGCGGTGGATTCGCAATGGTCTTTGATTCCAACAACACCGAACGTGGTACAGGGCGATAACCGGACGCGTAAGGCGGCGTCGCGATCACGGGGCCGGGGTTGTATCGATATCCGCCACCGGTCGCATACGGATTGCCCGACCATCCGTAGTCCCACGGCGCTGCGCCGCCCCAAGGCGCCACCGGCGCACTAGCGATACCGCCACGAATCGGCCGGATCGATTGAGACAAGTGGCGGAACTGTGGAAAGCGATCATCCAGATCGGCGACCCAACAAGCACCCTGACCCGATCTCGGCATCCTTAGCACGCGATTGAGTTCGAAATTGGTGTAACCCAATAGCCGACCATCCGCGGAATCGTATTTTCGATCTCGGTTGTATTGGCGACGTTCGCCGCTGCGAAGACGGAAACGAAGCGAGTCGCGGTCCTGCTGAACCACCGCGGTGACGTTCCCGAATTGATCGACCATTTCAAAATCACGCGGCGGACCTTGGCTTCGGCCGTCGGCACAGAAACACAATCCGGCCAACGCTGCCAGCACACTTAGACCTGTCTTCATCACACCCATCCTCAGCCACGTGGACCGCCCCACGAACAAGTCGCTCGCAACGCTTTGACAACAACGTATTGCCGATCGCAAATTGCCGATCGCAAATCCCCAGCAACGAGCTCGCAGAAGCAAATCCCCGGCAACAAGTTTATTGTACCTTGGGAAGCCCAAGCCGCGCCGCGTCAATTCTTCCTGGCAACGGAAAGCCCTTCGTGGCCGTTCGAAATCGCCCCGTCATCGTCGCCGGACGCCTATTTTCGATAGGCGTCGATTTGGCGGTGTAGTCGTTGGTGCAACTGAGCGATCAAGGACTGACGATCAGGATTCTGCGATTGATCATCAAGTTCAAGCGGATCGGACTGCAAATCGAACAACTGATTTCGCTGCGCGAGTGGATACTCGATCAGTTTCCAGCGATCGGTACGAATCATTCTTTGGCTATCACGAAAGTAGCCGATGATGTGGTCATAGACCGAATCCTGTTTGCCGCGAAGCACCGGTACTTGGCTTTGTCCGTCGACCTCTGGCACATCCAGTCCTGCCAAGTCACATAGCGTGGGAAAGATATCGCGCAGATACGCGTTCGCCGCGAATCGACGATCCTGAGGTATCGACGGCCCTACGAAAATCATCGGAACTCCGATCGTATGCTCGTACATATTTTGTTTGCCGCGCAGCCCGTGACTGCCCATGGCGAGACCATGGTCGCTGCTAAAAACAATGATCGTGTTGTCCGTCTTTCCCGCTTTGTCGAGCGCATCGAGCACGCGACCGATCTGAGCATCCATGTGCGTGATCACGGCATAGTAAGCGGCGATATCCGCACGGACATCTTCGGGTGTGCGCGGCAACGGCAACAACACTTCGTCGCGTCCTCCGGCGTTGCCGTGATCGAAGGGATGTTGTGGCGAAAAATTCTTCGGCAGCGGAATCGATTCGGGGTCATACCGATCGGCGAACTCGGGCGCAATCAACAACGGATCGTGTGGTGCGGTGAAGTTAACGTGCGCAAAGAACGGTGCATCACCGGAACGCTGGATGATGTCAATCGCGGCATCGGCGATCACCTCGCTGGTTCGTGGGGTGAGCCCGACGCCCAGTTCCGGCAACAAGTTGTCATCGCTGTCCCTGAATATCCAGCCCTTGTATCCCGTCACTTCTTGTCCGCGATAATCCACTTGCGGTTTCCACCACTTCGCTCCGCCGCCCATGAACATGTGATGGGTTTGGGCGTAGCCGTGATTGATCGGTCGATTATTGTTATGCCACTTGCCGACATACCACGTTTGATAACCCGCTTCGGCAAAGGGCTTTGGCAACCTTGGCAGTGATTCATCGATAATGCGACTGTTCAGGAAGACACCGTTGCGTACTCCCGAGCACCCGGTCAAGATTTCGGCGCGGCTGCAAACACAAATCGGGTTGGCACATGTCGCGCGCGTGATCGTGCTGCCGCGGCGGACGAGTTGATCCAGCGAGGGTGTTTCGATCACCGAATTACCAAGTGCCGCAATCGTATCGGGACGCTGATCATCCGAAACCATCAACAAAATGTTTGGCGGTTTCGCCCACACCGTGGTAGTGCATAGCAAGACGCAACAAGCAAGGCTTGCGATATGCCGAATTGCGGTCAGCCGAATGACCGTTGTCTGACAAGAGATAAACGCGAACCGGGAAACCGCGTTCCCGACCCGTTTTGAATCGGTATTCCGTCTTGAAAACATCGCTCGTCACTCACTAAAAAACGCTGCGGTTGTTGGAAACTGCGTCCCGCGGATCACATTCTAGAATCCACGTCGGGTCAGATATCCTAACAGCATCATTGGTGTTCGGTGGCCAATACCTGTTCGCGATTCCGGTATACTCGCCGACCGCGGCGACTCGTTCACAGTTCCTTGTTCAGCATCGATGTTGGACTGTACAAAGTATTCGGACAGACCATGAAACCGATCGTTCAAATCTCGCTTGACCTCACCTCGATCGACGAGGCGATTCAAACCGCCGAATTAGCAATGCGTGCAGGCGTGGACTGGCTGGAAGCCGGCACACCACTGATTTTGGCAGAAGGCCTGCATGGTGTACGAGCGTTACGCGAACGCTTTCCTGACACTCCGATCGTGGCCGACCTGAAGACAATGGACGGTGGCTACTTGGAAGCCGAAATGATGGCCGGCGCCGGCGCAACGCATGTGGTCGTCATGGCGCAGGCACACGAAGAAACGATCAAGTGTGTCGTCAAGGCCGGACGCGACTTCGGCGTCAGCGTGATGGGCGACAACTTGGGCTATCACACCATGGTCGACGGCGCACGACGGCTAGAAGATTTGGGATGCGACTACATCGTTCACCACATCGGCTACGATGAGCGACGCGGGATTGCCGCCCGTGGCGAACGGATGCCTAGCCCGCTGGATGATCTTCGTGCCGTTGTCGACGCTGTGAAAGTTCCCGTACAGGCGGTGGGCGGATTAAGCATCGAACAGGCGATCGAGTGCCCACAGTATGGCGCACCACTGGTCGTGCTGGGCGCCCCGCTGACAATTGACGCCGATGCCTTTAAAACTGCCGACGGAAACTTAGAGAGTTCATTGCGGATGATTTGCGAACGAGTGCATGCGCAAGACACCGTTGCCGAACGGTCGTGAATGCCAATTCTGATTGATCGACCGGTCGTCAACAACAAAGCGTCGTTGGCACTGGCCAAGTCAGATGAATTCCCTCTGCCAGCCGGCCTCGCCTAAGCGGCGCATGATCGGTTCCCACCCGAGTCGATCTTCTGCGCAGGTCGCTTTGGATCCTCCCCACCCCTACCCAAAGAAACTTGCATGAAAACTTCCCCCGCCGTGGTTAACTATGCGGCCGAGCCCGGCAGCGTCGATGTTCGTGAATTTCCGATGCCCACGATTGGTGACAATGACGTGTTGATGCAAGTCGCCGCGGTCGGCGTCTGTGGCAGTGACTTGCACCAGTGGACGGCATCACACAGTTGGCCGGTGAATTATCCGGTTGTTTTGGGTCACGAATTTGCCGGCACGATCGTCGAACTGGGCAAGAACGTCTCGGATTGGCATGCAGGCGATCGCGTGACCAGCGAGACCGCCGCCGTTGTCGACCCCAACAATCCCATGACGCGAATGGGGCGATACAACCTCGATACCAGTCGCAAAGGATTTGGCTATGGAGTCGACGGGGCGATGACAGAGCACGTTCGCGTGCCGGCCAGATGTTTGCACCGTGTACCGGAATCACTGTCGCTGGAAACCGCGGCTCTGACCGAACCGTGCTGCGTTGCGTACAACGCTGTGGTTGAAAACTCGCGCATCCGTCCGGGTGATCGCGTGTTGGTCATCGGACCGGGAACCATCGGGATATTGTGCGCGGCGATGGCAAAACTCAATGGCGGGGATGTCGCCATCGTCGGTTTGCCGTCCGACGAGGCACGCTTCGACGTCGCCAGACAATACGGCTGTACGACGTTGACCGAAGCCGAAACGTGGGCAATGGAAAGAGACGGACTGGGGGCAGACGTCGTGATCGATGCGGCCGGCGTTTCCGCGACATTAAAGATGGCCATCGATCTGGTACGTCCCGCCGGCTGGATCACGAAAGTCGGCTGGGGCCCGAAACCGCTGAATTTTTCCATCGACCCGATCGTGCAAAAGAACGTGACGCTGCAAGGAAGTTTCAGCCATCACTGGTCTATCTGGGAACGCGTGCTTGCCTTGTTGGCCGGCGGACAACTCGATGTATCACCGATCATTGGCGGCACATGGGCACTAGAGGATTGGCACGAAGCATTCGAAGCGATGCACGGCGGCAAGGTCGTCAAGTCCGTTTTAAAACCTTCGTTGTAATCACATGCGGTGCATCACCGATCGCTGCGCCGCATGGCGGTCTCAAACAAACAACCGGATTCAGTCAAACAATCTGAATCCCTGTCAAGCAAACCATCCACTTCAAGTAATTCATCATGCCTCAACTTGCTGCTTTTCCGAAACTCTATATGCAAGCGTTGTGCAAAGACGGCACCCTTAGTCTTGCCCAGTGGATCGACGAGGCGTCCGAGTTGCCGATCGATGGGCTGGAATGGTACGCCGGATTCCTAGAAATGCAGGACCGCTCGAATTGGGCATCACTGCGACGAAAAGTCGAAGAAAAGAATCTGAGCATTCCCATGATGTGTTGCTCGCCGGACTTCACTCATCCCGATGCTGATTTTCGCGCCGAACAGATCGAGCGAGAGAAATTTTGGATCGACATGACGGCCGCAATGGGGGGCGGGTTCACGCGAGTGCTTTCGGGACAACGTCGGCCCGAGGTATCGCGAGAGGATGGCATTCGGTACGCGGCTGAGTGCATCGACGCATGCGCGGGATACGCGGCCGAGCGCGGCATCACGCTGATCATCGAGAACCACTACAAAGACGACTTCTGGACCTATCCTGAATTCGCACAGATGGGTGACGTCTTCTGTGATTTGGTCGATGCGGTCACGGCGGCCAACTTTGGCGTTAACTACGATCCCAGCAACACACTGCTGGCCGGCGAGGATCCGCTGGCTCTGCTCAAGCGGGTTTCCGGCCGAGTGGTGACGATGCACGCCAGCGATCGGTTCCTGACCGAGGGCACGATCGAAGATTTACGTCGAGAAGAATCGGGGGTCGAGGGCTATGCCAATCGGCTCCGCCACGGCGAAATCGGCAAGGGTTTGAACGACTATGACGCAATTTTCGAGGAACTGCGGGCAGCCGGATTCGCGGACAATTGGATCAGTATCGAAGACGGTGTCGACGGGATGGACCAATTGGCACGCAGTGCCGACTTCTTAAGGGCAAAGATCAGCCAGTACTGGTAAGCCGAGCCCGCCGGCGGGATGGTTCACAGAAAAGGTGGGCCGAAAATCGAGCGTGCCGGGCAAAAGGCTCCTGAAATCCCGATTGCAGGCTCCTGGCAGCCCTGGTAATTCTGGCCAACCGTCCTAATCCGTAAGAAGCACGGTTGAGGCAATTTTTGCGGGAAACTATCGTATTGCGTCGGTCATTTCGTCGACCGCAGCCAACCGTTTCTAGATCCATCGCGACGAATGAAATACAGCCAACTCGATCGAATCACGTCGCTGGAGCCCGGAAAACGGATTGTCGCCGAACGAACCCTCGGTGCCGAGGAAGGTTTTTTGGCCGATCACTTCCCCAATTTCCCGGTGATGCCTGGGGTGATGATGCTCGAAGCCCTGCTGCAGGCATCGGTCTGGATGATCCGCACGGGCGAAGATTTCCAAAGTCCCCTGGTCTTGTTGCGGGAAGTTCGCAGCGTCAAGTTCGGCGACTTTTTGGCACCGGGAGAAACCTTACAGATCACCGCGGAAGTCTTCAAAGAAGACGGCCCCATCACAACCGTCAAAGCCAGCGCCCAAAAGAATGGGCGCACCACGGTATCGGCCCGCTTGATCCTGGAACGCTCGACTAGCGGAGATCCCGAGCGGCTTGGTACGGATAATGACGTACGCATGAGGGCCCGCAAGCAATTCGGCGAGTTATTCGGCGAAATCGCCGCCATCGGCAGCCCATAACCATTTCACACTGACTCGATTAATCATCCACCTAACGCCAACCAAGGATCAGACTCCATGGCACTTTCCGAAGAAGAAATTTTCAGCAAGGTTCAAGAATCACTCGTCGATGCACTGGGTGTCGATGACGACGAAGTCACCAACGATGCAACCTTGGTCGGCGACCTGGGTGCCGAGTCGATTGACTTCCTTGATATCGTATTCAAGCTGGAAAAAGCGTTCGGCATCACGATCCCTCGTGAAGAATTGTCACCCGAAGATATCTTGACCAACAATCAATATGTCAGCGACGGCGCCGTAACGGCCGACGGGATGGCGGAACTGAAACGCCGCATGCCTTGGGCCGATCTGTCCAAGTTTGAACAGAACCCACGCGTCCAAGACTTTGGCAACCTGCTTACCGTCGGCGACTTGTGCCGCTATGTCGGCAGCAAAATCGGCGAATAAACAGCAGATACACACTGGGTATCCGTGACGCCCGCCGACCGGAATTCCGTCGGCTGGAAAACCCAACGTGTTTCCAATCACCTGACAACTTGAAATCAACATGCGCTGGCTCTGGATCGATCGGTTCACCGAATTCGTCAGTGGCAGCCATGCGCGCGGATTCAAGAATGTCACGCTTGCCGAAGAAGCGATCGATGATTACTCGCCCAGCTTTCCGATGTTGCCGCCAACATTGATCATCGAAAGCTTGGCCCAACTGGGCGGCGTGTTGATTCTCGAGCATTTTAATTTTGAAAAGCGTGCCGTGCTGGCGAAGGTCGGCAAGGCGACATACCACTTCCCCGCTCGTACCGGCGACCGGTTGGATTACCACGTTCAGCTTGACGCGGTTCAAGACGACGGGGCAACACTGATCGGTACTTGTCACTGTGACGGCAAGCTGCAGGCGAACGTTGATTTGATGTTTGCTTTCTTGGAAGAAGGACAAATCGTAGACGGGCCGCTGTACAAACCGGGCGACTTGAACGCGATGCTGCGGTTGATGAACTTTTTTCACGTCGCTGTCGATGCGGACGGAAATCCGCTTCCTCACTACAAAAACTTGTAATTGAAAGCTGACTCAATGCGTCGTCGTGTTGTGGTAACCGGAATCGGCATGATTAACCCAATGGGTCATGATCCCGATACGGTCTGGGATGGACTAAAAGAAGGTCGCAGCGGCGTGGCGTACACGACGTTGTTCGATGCCAGCGGATTCCCCACGCGCATCAGCGCCGAAGTCAAGAACTGGGATATCGCCGACTCGGGTGAACCGGTCGAAAAGTGGCAGGACCGTGGACGTCACACCAAATTTGCCGTCGGTGCCGCCAAACAAGCGGTGGCCGACAGCGGTGTGCTGGACATCATCAAAGACCCCGTGCGGTTCGGCGTCTATCTGGGCAGCGGTGAGGGCAACCAAGATTTTCTGACGTTCAGCAAAATGATGGCGGCGGCGCTGGAAGACGGCGAGTACGACGAAGCCAAGTTCATCAGCGCCGGACTGGACTTGCTCGATCCATCCAAAGAACTCGAACAAGAACCGAACATGCCGGCCGCTCATCTGGCAACCATGTTCAACGCCCAGGGACCGAACTTCAATTGCCTGACCGCGTGCGCCGCTAGCAGTCAAGCCGTCGGCGAAGCGTCCGAGATCATCAAACGGGGCGACGCCGACGTCATGCTGGCCGGCGGAACGCACAGCATGATTCACCCCTTTGGCGTGACCGGGTTCAATTTGCTGACGGCGCTGAGTGAAAGTAACGACGAACCGACCAAGGCAAGCCGACCATTCGATCGACTGCGCGATGGATTCGTCCTGGGCGAAGGATCGGCCATGGTGATTCTAGAAGAAATGGAATCCGCCAAGGCCCGCGGTGCCACCATCTATGGTGAAATCGCCGGCTACGGAACGACCGCCGACGCCTATCGCATCACGGACATTCCGCCGGACGGACACGGCGGTATCGCAGCCATGCGGATGGCAATCGCGGATGCGAAGTTAAATCCGACCGACATCGGCTATGTCAATGCACACGGCACCAGCACCACCGTCAATGACAAAGTCGAAACCAAAGTCTGCAAGGAAGTTTTTGGTGACTTTGCGGCCAAGGTTCCCGTCAGTAGTACGAAGAGCATGATGGGACACCTGATCGCGGCGGCCGGCGTCACGGAAATGATTGTCTGCTTGTTGACGATCCGTGACGGCATCTTGCCACCGACCATCAACTACGAAAATCCCGATCCGCTATGCGATCTGGATTACGTTCCGAACGTCGCCCGCGAGCAACCGGTACAATACGCCCTGAACAACAGTTTCGGATTCGGCGGCCAAAACGTCACGCTGTGCCTGTCACGTTTTTCATCGTGATGCAGCAGGCCATCGTGTCGCTGCGTTTTGTGAAAGTAATGTGCGTGACGAAAGTAGCGTGTGCGAAAGAGTCTTGTCCATGAACACGTTCACCGATGCCGAACTTGCCGCTTTTCTGGACGAAGCTTTGCCGGCGGCACGATGCAGCGAGCTGGAACACGAACTTCGCAGTGATACCCAGCTGCGACAGCGGCTGATCGAAGTCCGTGGCCGAGAAACCGCAGGGCTGCACACACTGGGTGCCATCTGGCGTCGAAATCGGCTTTCCTGCCCGACCCGCAATGAGCTCGGCCAACACATCCTGGGCACGCTGGCGCCGGAAGCGTCGGACTACGTTCGTTTTCACCTGACGACCATCGGTTGCCGTTACTGCCAAGCCAACTTGGCCGACCTGGAATCCGCATCCAAGATCGACGACCAACCCAAGCAGCGCCGCCAAAAGTACTTTCAAACCAGCGCGGGCTATCTGAAGAAGAGCCAATAGCGTCCGCAGCGGCATGGGGTTGGGTTGGGTCCCGCGGCAGCCGCGAGCATTCTAGTGACGGCCCTCTGCATCCGCACTTGCTTCTCTGCATCCGCACTTGTTTCTCTGCGTCCGCATTGGCGACAGCGACAATCGGTTGGTGGGAATGTAGCGATTGAACGGGCCACAGCAGTGTCAATTTGAACGAGCACACTTCTGCGCACCAAAATGCGCCTTGTTCGGGGGGGTCGGTCCGAAAAGACGACCTACTTTAGTTTGCAGCAACCGAACTAAACCCATTGCAATTCGGACGGAATTGCCGAGCCCATGTCATCCAACGACTTTCTACAGATTAGCGTCGCAACTCTGATGCCCACTGAGGCTGTCGGGCTGAACCTGTATCAGGAAGAAGCGAACTCGGAACGTTTGAAACTGTACCGCGCCGCGGAATACCCGCTGCTGATGGAAGATCTGCAGCGGTTGCGAGCACGCGGAATCCACCGACTGTTTATTCCCAAAGAATCGCGGCGAGACTACCAGGAATACCTGCGTAAGGTCGCTATCCATAGTTCCAGCGACAAGACCATTCCTCTGTCGGCGCGTGCCGGCGCGTTGAACGAAGTTGTACGTGACGTCTTAGAAACCGCGTTCGCGAAAGACCAAACGGACACAACGGTGTCCGCGGCCGAAAAGCTTGGCCAATTGGCGACCGAACTGGTCACGCAAGACGAATTCACCGCGGGCGATTTGTTCCGAGTATTACACCACGACTACGCCACGTTCACACACTCGGCGAACGTCGCGTTCTATGCCGGCATGCTGGCCGCTCGCCTTGGGCACACCGACGACGAGATCCAACAAATCACCACGGGTGGACTGTTACATGATCTGGGAAAGCTTGAGATCGACGAAGCGATCCTGTGCAAACCCGGCAAATTGGACGAACATGAGTTTCGCAAGATTCGCCAACATCCGTTGCTCGGATTTCGCAAACTCGCATGTCGTGATGACTTGTGCGAAGGCCAATTGATGATGGTCTATCAACACCACGAACGGCTGGACGGTAAAGGTTATCCGGTCGGTAACGTGGGCGACGAATTACATCCGTGGGCGAAGCTTTGTGCTGTCGTCGACGTTTTTGAAGCTTTGACGAGTCAGCGTCCTTACCGCAAGCCTATGCCGCGTAGCAAGGCGATTGAGGTTCTCGATCGTGATAGCGGGACGGCATTCGATCCAGAGGTGCTCCAGTGCTGGAAAGCGATTATCCGACAAAGTTTAGCGAACTGATCCAGTCAGTTTCGTGGGACATTGAACTGCCAATCGAATGGGCTACGTTCTTTCAAGAGCGTGGTGAAGTTCCCTGCTACTCTGAAGACGAGCGGAACAACCAACGATTAAAGGTCCGCGCGCACGGCGTGATGCACTTCGAAAAGTCATTACCGTTTCGCCCGCGGAGCGAAGGTCCACTTGGCGTCTATACCCGAGATTTTTCACGTCACGGATGTGGGATGTTGGTGCCGTTCGAACTGTATCCGGTGGAACAGATTCGAGTGGCGCTTCCCACCTTCTGGGTACAACTGGAAGTTGTCCGGGCGCGACGCATCACCAGCCGATGTTTCGAGATTGGCACAAAACTGCTGAAGCGACATGATCCGTCGATCCAAGGACTGATGCCGGCGGCCACCGCCGACATCGCCTGAGCAAGAACAGCTCGGAAGACAGAACAAGATTCGCACGCAAACAGCGGAACTCAGACCGCTCGCGTCAAACGCATCACGCGAATCGGATGCTCAGGGTCATCGTCCAGGGTAATGCGGTGCTCTTCGTATTCCCAAGGACGATCTTTCAGCCATTGGCGGTATTCGTTCGCAATGATTCGAAAGGGGTCGCTCAACAATACCTGTCCGCCTTCGGCCAAATGGTCGTCAAAACACTGTTCCAACTCGGGCCACAGCGTCCGCAGGTACGTCACGTCGCTTCCCAAAATCAACGGATACTTCGGCTCGTCCATCTGGTCGACTCCGAACCGCAAGCGACAGACATGGCATGAATCACGAATCGGCCAGGTGCTCATTCGCACCAACAACAACGGGTCCTCGACTCCGTCGGTCAACGTCACCTGCGCACCACGTAGCGCGGCGGCAACGCCGGCATGGCCGGTACCACAGCCGAGTTCTAGAACACGCTGTCCATCCATGTTCAGCCGATCGAGATAACGGTCCAGTCCGGCAGCGGCGCGCCAGGTCGTCGCCCAAAACGGGTCGATGACACCTTGTTCGCCGGCATCTTGCCGCTGGCATGCTTCGATCAACATTGCGTCCGGATCGGCCGCAACGGCCAGTCGCCAAGGTTGATCGGCGATTTTGATGTCGTCCCATTTCCACGAAAAACGTTCATCGGCCTGGGCGGTGTAATGTTCGATCGTTCTCATTTTTTCAACTTCATCCACCGGACAACTCTTCCGCGATCCACTGTGCTGCATCGGCCGCAAAATACGTCAACACACCATCGGCACCGGCGCGCTTGAAAGCGAGCAAACTTTCCATCACGGTCTGTTGGCGATCCAACCAGCCTTCCTTGGCCGCGGCGGATAGCATCGCGTATTCGCCACTGACTTGATACGCGTAAGTAGGGACGGCGAACGTATCTTTCACTCGGCGAACCACGTCCAGGTATGGCATTCCCGGTTTGACCATGACGCTGTCGGCGCCTTCGGCAAGGTCAAGCGAGACTTCGTGCAGCGCCTCGTCGGTTTGCGATGGTTGTTGTTGATACGTCGCCTTGCTGCCACCGGCCAAATTGGAACTGGATCCGACGGCGTCGCGAAACGGACCGTAAAAGGCGCTCGCATACTTTGCCGCATACGACATGATCTGGACGTGTTGAAAACCAGCTTCATCTAGCGCTCTTCGAATCGCGCCGATGCGGCCGTCCATCATGTCGCTCGGTGCGATAATGTCGCAACCGGCTTGAGCCTGAACCACGGCTTGTTGACACAAAACGTCGATGGTTTCGTCGTTGACGACGTAACCGTCACGCACCAGCCCGTCTTGTCCGTGACTGCTGTAGGGATCCAAGGCGACGTCACAGATAATTCCCAACCCATCGCCGACTTCTTTCTTGATGGCGGCGACCGTTCGGCAAACCAGGTTGTTCGGATTGAACGCTTCACGTGCGTCATCCGTTTTCAAGGCTGCATCGGTCGCTGGAAAAATTGCAATCGCAGGTAATCCAAGCTTGCACGCCCGTTCGGCCTCTGCCGCCCACTGGTCTTTGCCCAAGCGATCGACACCCGGCAAACTTGGAATGCTTTGTCTTCCCTCGCCATCGAACACGAACCAAGGCCAAATCAGATCATTGGTACTGAGGCTGCTCTCGGCGACCAAACGACGAGACCAGTCGTGCCTGCGCACGCGCCGCATACGTGTCGCGGGGTAAGAACGGTTTGGAAATTCGGTCATTCATTTCTCCTGCGATAAACAGCCTATCTTAGATTGACCGCAGAGTTTTCGTAGCCCCGGGCTGGTACAATCGCCAGACGTCCAATCCACAAGACATTTTGCGAGAAGCCACCCCCATGAAAACTTCCTCGACCGGTTTAATGATCTGCATCGTTGCGTTGCTGTGTTCGTGCGATCTTGCCGCTGCCGAACCGACCGAAAAAACCGTCCTGAGAGTGCTGTTGATCGACGGCCAAAACAACCACAAATGGCAAGAAACAACACCGCTGATTCAACGAACGCTCCAGGGTACCGGACGCTTCACCGTTGACGTGGCCACCTCACCGCCCCGAGGCGGTGACATGACCAAATTCGATCCATCCTTTGACGGTTACGACGTCGTCGTTTCGAACTACAACGGTGATACTTGGAGCGAAAAGACGCAGGCAGCATTCCAGCAATATGTTGCCGGCGGTGGTGGTTTTGTCAGCGTTCACGCGGCTAACAACTCGTTCCCTGGTTGGGAACAATACAATCGCATGATCGGGCTGGGTGGCTGGGGCGGTCGCAACGAAACCGATGGTCCGTATATCCGATGGAAAGAGGACCTCAAGAAATTCACTCGCGATCCGTCGCCCGGTAAGGGGGGTGCCCACGGCAAACGTGTGCCGTTCATGATCATTGTGCGCGACCCCGATCATCCAATCACCAAGGGTTTGCCCCGGTCATGGATGCAGACAGCGGACGAACTTTACGGGAAATTGCGAGGGCCTGCGGAAAACATGCACGTGCTGGCAACGGGTTATAGCAATCCCGATACGAACGGCACCGGCGAGCATGAACCGTTGTTGATGACGATTCATTACGGCAAGGGTCGAGTCTTCCACACCACACTCGGCCACGACGCGGCGGCCATGCAGGGACTCGCGTTTCAGATTTCTTTGCAGCGTGGCACCGAATGGGCAGCCACCGGTGAAGTCACCTTTGGCGATGTCGACAGCAGCGTCCTGACCAGTGACCAACCCGCGGTTCGCGATCTGTCATCAAGCAGCGCTACCATCACCAATTGAAACGATTTCGGCAGGAATGCCACAAAGGTTCGTCGCAGCCGTCACAAGTTAACATTCATTCGCCTCGTCGTGACGGCTAGAGGGATGCTGTTGATTAGACACGACTGTTTGTAACGAATGGTATCAATACAGGTGTCGTTCGGTATGAGCGCATCGGTCGGGTTGTCGTGCATTTGTAGCCGATGAACGAAAATCGTCGGCCCTCGTCGGCACATTGCATCGACGCCCCTCTGCCGGATCGCCGATGACCAAGACCGGGTTGGAATGCCATAAGGATGTGGCACCTTGCAGCCCGGCAATCTCTTACGAGATCAAACTCATGGATGAGTCGAACAGTTACAGACGTGCAGTGAAACGTCTAAGCATTCTCGTCGCCTGCGGGTGCATCACGTCAGGTGTGGGTGTTGAATTCTGCATCGCCGATTCAATCGGCGACGTCGTTCGCAAGACGGTGCAGTCAGGTGAGCCAGAGCCCGCGTCGCTCAAGTCACTTCTGGTCAGCGGCTGGGACGCGTCTTCGCCTGTACATACGGCTGAATATCCGGCCACCGCGACGGCGCCGACACCACTGCCGCTAAATACCAACGCGAAAAGTCTTGCAGAACTGATTCGGGGCAAGACGGCAGCAGACGCACCACCGGTCCGGTACGATCAGCCCTGTTCAGACGATTCATCCACCAAGTCGCTCAGCTCGCAAGCAGCCGCAAAGAACGCGACCTCGACGGTGCCGCCGTCCGCCAAATTGGAGGCGCCGCCTTCGGTCGCACACAATCGCGACCAGTCCCTCGCAGCAAACATCCCTGCGTCACCGAGCGCTACTGCGTCACCGCGAGCTGCCGTGTCGCCGCGAGCTGCCGTGTCGCCGAGCGGGGCCCCGTCGGATTCGGAAGTTCACGCAAGAGTCAACGTTGCGTCGACGGCGGGCCTCCAATCACAACTTGTTGTGCCAACACCACAGGAATCCACCGGACAAGTTCAACCACTTGCGGTTTCGGATCTGCCACTGATCGACTCCGCGGATCCGGTCGCGGTGGGTTACGCGAAAGAACAGGAACAGACACGGGTCGCCACGCCGAAACAAAACGATGGGGATCGCAACTCGGTCGTTGGACCGGGCGCCACGCAAGCGCCGGCTATCACCGAAGTGGAAACGCGATCGCTCGCGACCGAGAAGACTGAAGTTGTGCTCGCGTTGCCCAAACCGTCACCTTCGTCGCAGCGAGACAACAAGACACGCAACGCTGCCAACGCCGTCGGTTTCGGCTTGCTGGCCCTGGATTGCTTGGAACCGCCTGCGTTAAAGCATGACGCCGTCGTCGCGAGCAAGAACACAGCGGTAACGATTCATGAAATCCGTTTCCGGCAACTTGCTCGCATGTCCCTGCAAACGGCTGTCCATCGACTATCCCGTGGCGCGACCCATTCGGCGAAACGATCGACCGTCGAATCGCTCCATCACGTGATAGCGATGCTCGACGCCCGCGAAGGCGGCAACGAGCACGCCAAGCAACTGGCGGCCGCCGTGGACGCGATTCGCGAATCCGAAGAATTTGCCGGACGCTTTGGCGCGGTCGATCACGACGCACTGGTTCGGATGGTCGCCGTTCATAAGACGTCGGTTCTCAAGAACCAGCCGCTCGAGGACATGTCGCCGCTGAAAGCGACCGAGCAGTACTTGCTAGTTGCCCAGCAGAATCTTGCAGCGGCCTGCGGCGATATTGTCGAAGCCAGTGACGCGTTGGTACTGATGGGAAAAATTCATCGCATCATGTCCGATCCGACCAGCACACACGCCTCGGCCGTGGCACTGGCGTATCAACGCGCGGCCGTCACCGTCGACCCGAGGAACGCGGTTGCACACCGCGAATTGGGAAAAACATTGTACGGCCAAGGCTTAATCGAACAGGCCGCCGTGTCACTCGCCCAAACGATCGAACTGCAACCGACGCGAGAGAATTATCAACTGTTATTGCAAGTGGCAATGAAACGCGGCGACTCGAAAACGGTCCGCGAATGCCAATCGGCGATCCGGGATCCGCGTCTGGCTAGTTCAATGCCGATTCGGTATCTGGACGCAGAGTCGTTTGCCGCCACGTACAAACCCAAGACGAGCGAGATCCATTCGGTCAACAGCCGAAACCAAACGGTATCAGCTCGCAAAGAGTCATCCGCGACGGTTTCGTCGACGGGTCAATCCAAATCCAAATTCGGACAGTTTAAGTCTTGGTTGCCAAAGTTTCGTCGTGAATAGTCCACCGCGGGGACTCGCATTGCGGCAATCATCCGCCCCGCCCCGATCCGATCTGATCTGATCTGATCCGACCTGCAGGCAAACCCAATCACACACTCGCAAACACTCAACTTTATTGACGTGAAAACTATGGTGACTTCGATGAAATCCTCCGCCTACACGTTTGCTTTTGCAGTACTTGCTCTGTGCATGACGTTTTCTGAATCCGTTTCGGGCGGCGATGGACAGGGACAGCCTCGCATGGCGGCAACACAATCGGGTGTTCATGTGCCGACCGGACCCATCCTTGTCGAACATTCCGGCGTTTCAACGGGCAGCAGCGTGTCGCATCAATCTTGCGGATGTTCGCGATGTATGCGGTGCGTCGATCGCGATGGGGACGGTTTGATCGGCGGTATCGGTTTTAAATACGGCATTGGGCCTTGCGATAAAGACTGTCAGTGCTGGCAGTGCCCTTACCACTCGCCCTTTAACAGCTACGGCCCCGGCGCCTACGCGGGTCCCGCCCGGACGCATCGGCTGCCCGAGTACCGGTTGCGAACCGGCGACACCATCCAGCTCACGTTCATGGTCGCGCCGATGAAAACCGAAGGCGCTTATCGCTTGGTGGTCGGCGATGAATTGCTAATCGAATCCGAAGCTGACGAAGCTTTGACACGCGGCACTCTTGAGAAAGGTCTGCAGATTCAACCCGATGGTTCGATCACGCTTCGGCTGATCGGCCAAGTACATGCCGCCGGTCAAACGGTCCAGCAACTGCGGGAAATGTTAGAAGATCGATACACCGAGTTTTACCCCAAGCCGGCCGTCGACGTTACGCCGGTGAATACGGGAACGGCGGCACGACAAGTACGAGAAGCCATCAGCGGTGCCGGTGGGTTCGATCCGCAACAAATCGTGCAAACCATCACACCCGCTGGTGAAATCCGATTGCCGCGGATCGGCAGCGTCCAGGCACAAGGGTTGACACTGGATGAACTCAAAGAAGAGATCAATTTGCGTTACGACGATGCGGTCGGCGGCCTGGAAGTCGAACCGTCACTGCAGGATCAAGCTCCGCATTACTTCTTTGTCCTTGGCGAAGCCGCGCAGCCGGGCCGATACGACATGGACACGCCGACGACCGTCCTAGGGGCGATCGCCATGGCAGGCGGACACGTGACCGGCGCCAACCTGCGACAGGTCGTGATTTTCCGTCGCGGCGAGAACTGGGAACTGATGTCCACCTTGCTCGACTTGCGTGGCGCCATTTTGGGACGTGAAGCTCAACCGTGTGATGAAATCTGGGTCCGCGACGGCGACGTGATCATTCTGCCAAGTGCCCCGATTCGCTTGTTCGACAACTTCGTTCGACAAGTCTTCACCGAAGGCATCTACGGTATCGTGCCGTTCGGCGGAATCTCCTACATCTACGGTGACACGAACGGACTGTAGTCGGCAACTCGTCTCGATCGGGCTTTAAGACCGCGTGATCGCCGATGCCACGCGCATGCCACTATTCATCGCCCCTTGAATGCTGGCCGTCTCGCGATGGTCACCGCAAACGTAGACACCCTCGGGCGCGCCGATCGAGGGCCCATCGATCGGTGCCACGACGGGGTCAAGACTTTGCTGAGGTAATCCAAAGGGAACCCGATAGCATCGCAGCCGTTGCCATTGATCGACATCGCGTTGAAACCATCCGCGAAGCTGTTTCTTGACGGCTAAGTCGAGCGATTCGGTCGATTCATCTTTGTGTTGGTCCGATATGCTGACGGAAATCAATTCACGGCCGGCGGGCGCGTACTGCGGTGCGATATCGCTGAGCACAACGGCAGTCTGGACCGGCCCCTCTTCGTCGCCACGCAGCATCAGCATTTTACGATGGTCGGGCGACTGGTGGGCGGCATAGTAAATCGTCGTTGCGCCGTGCCACGACGTTGCAAGGTTTGGTGTCCCCAACAGTCGCGCCGCGGCGCTGCTTTCGGTAGCCAAAACGATGTTGGACGCCGTCAATGTCGAACCATCAGACAAGCCGACGTGCGGATAATCCAGCGACACAACACTGCTGTTGAATCGGACACTGCCCCGAGGAAGTTGATCGGCCAGCTGTCGAGGAATTGCAGCCATACCGTCGGCGGGAACCGCGACATCGCCGGATGCAAACATGCGGAACACGAATTCGAGCATCCGGCTGGATGTGGTTAGCGATTCATCCAACATCACGCCACCCAAGAAAGGACGAAAGAACGAATCGATCATGTTCGCGGTGAATCCACATGCCTGCAGTCGCTCAGCGGTTGGCTCGGCATCACGTTGATAAAGGTCCGCGATCGATCCTTGCTGACAAGCACGCCGCAAGAGTCCGACTCGAATTTTGTCGCCCAGTGTTCCCACATCGGCCATCGCCGTCGCCCATAATTGGGTCGGTCGTCGCCAGGGGTCCGATAACATCGCGAATTTTCCTCGCGACCGTATCAGTGCACCCGGATTGAACCGGCGCAGTCTCAGCGAGTCGTAATCCAACAACGCTTGGCAAGCCGGATACGCGGTCAGCAAGACCTGAAAGCCATAATCCAGCGTGAATCCGTCGACGACGTCCGAGCGGACGCGACCGCCAACTCGATCGCTCGCTTCCAAGACCGTCACCGAATGCCCTTGTTGAGCAAGCCGGACCGCGCATGAAAGTCCGGCTAAACCGGCGCCGACAACGATCGTCGAATCAGTATTTGACTTTTCTTGTGTCACTTCCATCACACCGCCGTCAGAGTCTTCACGAGTCGCTGTTGCCTTGTCACCCATTGCCTATGAATACTAGACCACGGATCACTCGACCACGGATCACTAGATCATTGCATCCTAGATCACTGAATAGCCCATCTCGGTCAGCTTGGCCGCCAGCACGCGTTTGGGTTGGTATTCACCATGAACCAGCCGAATCGACTTTGGCGGATGATCCATCGAAACGACGAACTTGATCAGGTCCGCCTGATCCGCGTGCGCCGAGTAACCCCCGATGCGGTGCACGTCGGCCTTGATGTCGTATCGGCGACCATCAAGTCGCACCCAATCACTGCCGCGAGCGATATAATGGCCGGGTGTACCGCGTGCCTGATAACCAACGAACACAATGTCGGTCCGCGGGTCACCGATGAATCGTTTCAAATAATTCATCACACGTCCGCCCGTGCACATGCCGCTGCCTGCGACAACGACAGCGGGCAATTCGTGTTTCTCTAAATACGCAATCGTTTGTTTGTGTTCGGCGTGATCACCGACGGTCGTTAAGTTTTCGAATACTAGCGGCTGATCATCGATTCGCAACATCTGCTGCGCTTCTTCGCCCCAGTACTGTTGCATCCTTTTGTACAGACCCGTGAACTGCGTTGCCAACGGCGAATCAACGATGACATCGACCTGTTTCAAGATCGAGTGACCTTGCATCTTTTGCACGCGTTCAAAGATCGAATTCATTTCGAACAACAGTGATTGGGTTCGCCCCAAGCTAAACGCCGGAATGATCGTGACGCCTTTGTCATGCAAAGTGCGAAGGATGACTTGTTCAAGTGTTTTCTTGCGGTCGACGCTGGTTTCATGTCGCCGGTCGCCATAGGTGCTTTCCATGACCAACAAATCAGCCTTGGGTGGGCTGACGGGATGCTTCAAAAGTGGATCATTGCCTGCGCCGATGTCACCTGAAAAAACGACGGTTTCCCCGGATGGCAATTCAATTTCGAAAATCGTTGAACCCAGCACATGTCCGGCCGAGCTCAAACGTATCTTCGCCCCCCCATGAATCGGAAACCACCGATGATAGGGCAACGGATGCAGCAATCCGCCGATTCGTCCCAAGAACTTTTCGATCAGACGCCGCGAACGCGTGAATCCGATTCTTAGCGCGTCTTCCATCACCAGCGGCAGCAATTCCGCAGTCGGTTTGGAACAATAAATCGGCTTGTCGAAACCGGCGGCGAGCAAATAGGGCAACCGTCCGACATGATCGATATGGACGTGGGTCAGCAGCAAACTCTCGATCCCCGTCAGTGGGAAATCGATTTCGGGGTTCGGATGTTTCTTTGCTTCGTCACCCTGAAAGATTCCACAGTCCACCAACAGACTGCCGGTTGGCCAAGTCAATTGGTGACAAGATCCCGTGACTCCTTCGTGGGCACCGTGGTGAGTGAGTTCCATAGTGTCATCTGCATCGAATAGGCAATATCGTGGAGGCCGTGCGGCCAACATGTCTATCCGATCGCACTGCACCGGTCGAGACGTTTGATTCGGTCGATCATGGGCGACGGCTGGCAAATTTAGCCAAGAAACCGTTGGCGAAGTCCGTAAAGTTTACGCTTCCATCACCATTGGCATCCAAATCGGACGCATAGTTTGCCTCGCCGATCGACGTAGCAAATGCCGGCAAGAATCCGTTGGAAAAATCGATGAAGTTTGTACTTCCATCGCCGTTTGAATCACCATACCAACGGAAGAAATCGTCGTTGCTTGGTTCGTCAGCGGTTTGACCACCAAAAACATCGTCGCTGGCCATCGCTCGACCGCCGGAGGCCGCCACAACTTGGACTGCCAAGATATCTAGACGATAGTTGCCGTCATCGAGCGTGTTCAGAAGGCCCGGTGCGGTCGGCGCTAGGGTGGATGCCCCCGAGAATTGAAGCCGGGCGGTGGTCTTGCCGTTTGCATCGCTGGCCACGACGTCAACCGATCCGACCACCGTGGATGTCGTCGTGTTGGTCACGACGAACGCAGACTGCAACGGCAGGTGATTCACAAGCGTGTCAAAGGTTACCGAAACCGTTGTGAGTGCAGACCGAGTCGCAGCGCCGTCGTTGACGGTTATCGAATCGACCTCGGGGATCAATTCTTCGATCGTTACTTCATAGTCCTCCACTTCGCCATCGGCCGCGAGTCCCGTGGGGCTCAAATCGCCATCGGAACTCACTCGCACTCTGGCATACGTCGTGCCCACGTCGGCATTCACTGGCACGACATAGTTCAATGTCTGCCATCCACCAATGACCGGAATGCTATCGAGGATCTGTTCCGATGCGTCCCAAACGCCGTTTCGATCAAAATCGATCCAAGCATCGACGCGTGCGTTTGCCGCATTTTGCAGATCAATGTTGATACCGGCTACCGCGTCGCCGGCACGAATTTTTCCGAAAACAACACCATCGTCATCGGCGCCATCCCCATCGGCAGCCGCGGTCGGCTGACCGTCACTTTCGACATCTCGATTCGCCCCAAGCATGGGTGCATTCATCGGGGACGGCGAATCCGCATGCTCGGCACCGCCGTCGCCGCGCAACGTCGGATAAGGCGCGGGTGCGTCGCCAAAATCGGAAAATGCAACCAACTGGATGTCGCTGCCACTGCCACCTTGGTAGGTGAGCCAAAAGTCACGTCCGGAACCTAAGAGATCGAGTATCGGAAAACCCTCGGGCATCCCAGCAAAAGTTCCCGTTCCTGATGACCGTCCCAGGATCGTCAACTCATTTGAACCAGACAGATCGGGGGTTCCAAAAAAGTGAAGCGACACCGAGGGCAAGATGTCGACGTTTCCGGTCGCAATCAACTGATCATTTCCACTGGCGACGCCGGGCCCAGCGATACCGTCAATTTCGATATGAAATTCACCACCAGATGCCAACACCGCGTCACCATCAATCTGCAACAGTCCGATCGATTGGCCCGGCGACACAACGCCGTCCAGCGTGATCCGCGGCGACCTGATGTCCATACCGACCGAGTCATGAATGATTCCGCCATAGATTGTCGCGGGATCTGTGAAGTTCGCACTGTCGATTGTCACGATGCCCGACGCATTGATTTCATCGCCGATAGAGATTGTGGCAAACCCATCTTGCAGATTCGCAAGCTCTGAATCATCAAGACTGAATTGGCCCGTGGCGGCACCGATACCGAGATCAGATTCGGGTCGACTTGGTGTCAGCCGTAACGATGCTGTGCCAGAGATCGCGCCGGCAATTTCAACTGCCGCGGCGGTAATCGAGACGTTTCCATTGCCTGCGGAAATCGATCCGGTCATCGTACCGGATTGCTGGGTAAAGAAATAAGACTTTCCTGCGTTGGTGGCCACCGCATCGGACGTTTGCGTCCCTGCGACCAGGACGTCTCCATCGACGGCAACCGAAGTACCAAGAAAAAGATCTGCGGTGGTATCAGAAGCCGTGATTTTCGGCTGTTGGTTCCAAGTGGTCCCCACGCGAGAAAACGCGTAAATCGCGCCAGAGTTGCTGCCACCATCATCGTCGAAGATTGCGCCGGCAATCGCGGTGTCACCACGGAGCGAAACCGACCGTCCCAGCGAATCATTCTCACCCGCGTCGCCGGCCACCAAGATTTGCTGTTCGGTCCACACGTCATTATTACGAACGTAGACCACCGCGGCGCCGGAGTCTGCGACGGGACCGTTGTACCCGTCCGCCCCCACCAAGATCGTTTCTCCGTCAATCGAAACTGAGGTTCCGAGACGGTCATAGGCGGTGGGATTGGAAACATACAGTTTCTGTTGCTCTGTCCACGTCACGCCGGTGCGACTGTAGACGTAAGCCGCACCGGCAAATGTAGCCGCCGTATGATCACCGACCGCGGTGACCACGATTGTGTCACCACTGATCGCGACTTCGCCGCCAAAACTTTTTCCTGCCGATGCATCGGAAGCGACCAGTTTCTGTTGCTCGGTCCAAGTCACTCCGGTTCTTTGGAAAACATACGCAGATCCCGAATCGGTTCCGCCATCATCATCCTTATACGATCCGACAACGATGGTATCGCCGCTTATCGAGACCGATTCCCCAAACCAATCACTGACGCCCAAATCCGAAGCCGCCAACTTTTGTTGCAACGCCCAACTTCCAGCACTTCGAACATACACGTAGGCAGCCCCGGTTTCGGCAGCGCCGTTATCGTTGCGGTGGGCTCCCACCACTGCTGTGTCACCATCGATCGCGACCGATATTCCAAACCAATCGCTATTGCCGCGATCGACTGGAATTAGTTTTTGGGTTTCGGACCAAACACCGGCAATCCGTTGGTAGATGTAAGCCGCACCAGCAGTTCCGGCGAATCCTGGATTATCGTCTCCCGGCGCACCGATAATTGCGGTGTTGCCACTGATCGCAACGGATTGCCCCATAAAGTCACCCGCTGCGGCATCGGCCGCGGTCTCGCCCTGCGACTCGAGAAAACCTTGGCTGACCGCAGGGGCCAAGAAAAAGTCTCCGTTGCCGTCTGAGTCGCTATCGGCACTCGCGACAAATTCGCCGCTGTCGGTCAAGACCGCGGCATTGATCGCGATGCCGTCCGTCGCGGATAACGTCAAGTCGCCGCCGTTCGTTTCGACCTGTGCATTGAACGAAATCGTATCGGCAGAGATAGAAACATCTGCGTGATCAAGTGCGATTGGTGCGTCGACACTCACCGCATCGCTGCCAGCCACCGCTACGATATCCAGATTTGCCGGGTAGTCCACAGGCAGATCGAGTATCTGGATGCTGTTGCTTCCCACTTCCCCCGCGTTGATGGACAGCGTTTGCGGTATCGCACCGATCGTCAGCATGCTTGCCGCAGTTGACGTTAAACGAATTTGAGTCGCACCAAGTTGACGAATCACGATCGCGTCGGCAGCCTCCGAATAGTTGACAAACGCATCTGTCGATTCGACCAGTGATGCAACCAATTCAACATTTCCGAAGCTGAACAAACTGTTGTCAGCGATGCCGATGTTGCCGGAGCTAGGGCCATTGAAATCGTAAGTCGCATCGGTGAAAACGTTGGACGCGGCGACAAACAGGCTATCCGTTCCGTCTTGGCCGTCGACGATAATGGGCCGGCCAAAATTCGCCATCGACAAGTCAATCGTCACGGAGTCATCGTCGATGCCGGCGTTGACGTGAATACCGGCTGGAAACGAACTCAGCGGCACCGACACCGTATTGGTCCCATTTCCGCTGGCCGAGGGGATGTCCGTCAAGAGCGTACCGTCGGCGTCATGGATGAAAACGTTCACGCCATCGGTATCAATGCTTCGCGAACTCGCCCCACCGTAGTCGGTCACCAGCAGGTTACCGAAATCGTCGATGATGACGTCAAATTCATCGGTTATCGTGAACTGGATTGAATAATTACCGCCCGCCGATCCGTCGCCAGACGGAGTCAAATCGGTCGCAGGCCCCAAAGGCTCGCCATCGAGATCGTTTCCGGCAAGGTCTTCGATCGACACATCGCCGGAGATCAACGTCAGCTGGTAGTCGGCCGATGGCAGCACGGGCGTCTCGATCGAGATGCGGTCGCCGCCCGGACTCAACGAAACCGAGTCGAGCGCATAAAACGTTGTTGTCGCGAGGTTTTGCAATGTGACGTCCGTGCTATCGGCCATCAAAATCGGTTCGGAAAGAAACACTTCGATGGTTGCGGTACGTGATTGCAATTCGCCGGTCGTCGGCAAGTCGGCTCCGTTCCATTGCGTGGAAACGATTCTCGGTGCAACACGATCGACCGTAAAACTAGACGTAAAACCGTCGTTTACGATGCCCTGCAAGTCTTCCACCGCAGCAGGCAACAGCGTGACGTCATACGTCCCATCGCCACCATCAGCTGCGGAGGGAACGGAAAACAGGAACGTTTGATTATCCACCGCTTGGACACTGGTCGCCGACATTCCACCGACCAAAACATCCGCTGCTGCGACAGACGATATCGTCATGGGTTCGGAAAACATGAGTTCAACGGCATCGGGAAAAGACGCCAAGACCGCGCCGTCGACGGGTGAGATTTGGACAACATAAGGTGGTTCCTCGACATCCGTATTCCCATCGATGTGCAACACGTACTCACCACCGCCACTCGTCGCCGCGACTCGAACGACATAGTCGCCCGTTTCTGCGGCGGTGAACGCCAAGAACGCGTTGCGTCCGTCGCCACCGCCATTGTCGTCCATATCAACAAGGGTTGCCGATGGTGAATACAGTTCAACAAATGGGTCCAGCGAATTGCTCGGTTCATTCAGACCATCCAGCGGCGTTGACGTGGTGAGTGTGACGATATCACCAACAGTCGCATGGAATCGGTAGTAGTCGTCGAGAGATTCAATTTGCTCGAGGGCGCCGAACAGATTCAGGCGGCCACCCGAAACGGTCACACCTGACATCGATGCAACCGGATCCGATCCGTCCAACAATGCCGCTTTGATGTCCTCCACGCTTGCCGATGGATTCGCAGCCGCAAGCAGCGCCGCGGCGCCGGCAACATGCGGCGATGCCATCGAAGTCCCACTGATACTTCCATATCCCGTTGGATTGGAAAGACTGCCGCTGGTCAACATCGTGCTAAGGATCGCAACGCCCGGCGCCCCGATGTCGACCGAGGTGGCGCCATAGTTGGAAAATCCTGCGCGTGCGTCGTTGTGATCGGTCGCGGCCACGGCGATGATGCCATCGAGTGGATAGCTGGCCGGGTACCTCGGGTTGGTGTCGATATCCAGTGTCGAGTTCCCAGCGGCAGCAACAAATACCACGCCCGCATCGATACTTGACTGAATCGCCGTTTCGAATGCGGCGCTGGCACCAACGGAATAACTATTGTTGGTGGATACAACGTTGACACCATGATTCAGTTTTTGATCGATCAGGTAATCCAACGCGACGATCGCAGCCGCCGTCGACGGCCCCGTTGAACCGATGCCCAATGCCATGATTTGCGCATTCCAATTGACGCCCACCACGCCCGTTGCATTGTTGCCGATCGCCGCAGTGGTCCCCGCCACGTGAGTGCCATGCCCGTACGTATCGATCGGGTTGCCGCTGCCGGTGGATGCGTTAATTCCATGCACGTCGTCGACAAACCCATTGCCATCATCATCGATACTGTTGCCAGGAATCTCGCCGACGTTGACCCACATCGATCCTTGCAGGTCGGGATGGTTATAGTTCACGCCCGAATCCAGAATCGCAATCACGACGTCGGAGGAATCGGTCACAAGATCCCACGCTTCGGGAGCGTCGATATCGGCATCCACGGTGCCGCCGGTTTGCCCCGTGTTGTTGAGTGCCCACATGGACCCGAACCGCGGATCGTTGGGAACGGTCGTGTCGTAGTTGCCAATTTGTTCGGTTTCAGCAAGATTGACACCCGGAAGAGACCCCCAACTCTGAGCGATCGCAAAGGATTCCTCTGGCTCTGCGACCTCCAAAACTGCGCCATTAAAGACATGCCGCAGTCGCTGCGAAATCGTCGCGTTGTGCTGCGATGCAAACACAGCGACGTCATCATCGCTCATTCCATCAGCAAACTGCACGATGATTCTTTGCGACGCCGGGTTCTGTGGCGATCCCGGCGGTTGTCCATCGACAGGTGGCTCGCCCGTCGCCGGTTGTGGTTGTGGTGGGTCGACACTGGCGTTGTCGGCGGCCGGCGCGGCAGCAGCAGCAGCCGGACCCGCAGCAGCTACGTGTCCGACGTGCCCAAACACGACCCCGACACCCCTTAGCGGTTGTGCATCAGCGATACCGCTATTGCTTTCGGTATCAAACTCGCTTCCCTGCGTCACGACGACGCTGTATCGGCTGTCCGCACCGGAGACGCGTGCGAAGTATTCATCGGAAGTTGGTGCTTTGAAACCATTGATCACTTGATCGACATTTGATGCTGCAACGCCGCGAGCAATGAGCGTCGTTCCGTCGGGTGCATAAAGGTCAATGCGGGCGTTGCCAGTGCCGGATAGTCTTGTGACTGCGAGCGTTGTCGACTTCCCTGCTTGCAGTGGAAATCGATACCAATCGATCACTTCCACGGCATCAGTGATTCGAATCGCATCGTATCCACGACCGTCAGTGGGGATCGGAAAATTGTCGTACTGTTGAAACTTGATTCGAAAATTAGCGTCCAACGCAATACCGGCCGCCGACGCCTCGGCAGCCAAATCGAATGATGCTTGTTCCCACACGCCGCTCACGGAATTGGACGCATTTAAGATCGTATGCCAATTGATTCCGTCTTCACTGATCGACACCCCGTCGCCATTGAAACTGCCAACAAAACTTGCTGGCAGCTGGTTTTCTTCATCACCCCATTCGGCGTACGAGAAATCCAACGTGGGCGAGATGGCGGTCGATAAGTCCACTGACCAAACCGCTTCATTCAAACTGTACGACGCCGACTGAACGACATCCATTAACAAGGCTTGCGATCCGGACGCGGCGCCGTTGCTGTCGCTGACGCGGATACGTCCATTGGCATGAGACGTCGACGTGGACCACTGTCCGCCCAGGGTGCCGGATTCGAAATCTTCGACACCAAGTTGCAACCCGCCCGCATCCCTCAGTTCGCCAGTGATGGCAAACCGGCTCGCCGTTCCCGCCACCAAATCCAACAAACCGGAATCAAGGCTTTCGGCCGTTGTCGATGTGTCGTTGGTCGGTACCTCTGTCTCCGTCTCGGACAAGGCATTTAGTTGGAACGTGAGCGCGTAATCGCCCAGCGAACTATTTGCACCCGAAACGTTAATCGTATAGGTACCTGCGAAATCGAGTTCCGCCGCCTGCATGATGACATCTTCGCCCGCAGTTCCGGTGATCGTATCGATAAGAACGCTGGCGGGATTTCGCAACTCGATGTTTAGCTCGAGACCGAGATCCACATCCGCGATGATCGTCAACGACTGATCCGCGTCGGCGTCAAAGGTGAACTCGTCAATTTCTGCTGCGGCGGAAATCGAATCCGATGACCTGGCTTGGTAGATCAAAGAGCCAGCGGGGGCGACCGCTTCAAAGGAAGGCAAGACCGCCAACAGCAACCTTGATTCCATCGGTTCCACCGTCAGCAGACGCTTCAGGTGCGACCGCTTTTTTTTGCCGGTCAGACCAACATGTTTCGTTAACCGATGGCGTACCGGGATTCGATTTGCGCGCACGCGTGTTGCCCCTTGCAAGGATCGATGCTATCTCAAAGAAGTAGAACCACCTCGCCCCGCCCGTCGGGGGAGGCCCGTAATGTACACGCTCGGTATCCCCGAAACAACTTTTCAGCTCATCACCGCAATCACTCGGCCAAGTCAACCGATACTTGATCTCGCAACCGATACTTGATCTCGCCCAAGACGGGGCAAGACGTCTCGTCGCCAACGTTTTCACAACTTTTGCGAAATCCCCTCGACCCTCTGACCAAACGTGTCACGGCATCGGCGATCTATCTATTGCCGGGGGACGGCAAATCAGTCAACCAAAATCGAACCGATCAGGAAATAAAACGATGGCAAAGTATTACGTGCAATCAGGAACGATGCGAAGTGTGGTGGAAGCAGAATCGAGCCGGAAAGCGGCGTTGTGGGCCGTCCACAAGGCGATGCTGCAAGTGCTGCCGATCGAAGACGATGGCCAACAAACGCCTGAGATGAAGAGCCAGCACGTGACCGAATCGGGCGTCTCGGTGCTCGCGGGAAAGGTCTCGGTCAGCGAACGAGGTTTCGATCGCAGCGATGCGGCGTCGCTGCCGACCTTGGAAGTCGTGACGCAGTGGAATCAGATGGTCACGACGCTGGATCGGCTCGAGCGAATGTTGCACCGCGCGGTGTGACAATGACATGTGTCCGATCGCCACGTGTGACGCAGTGAATTCAGAACGCTAAGCCCATTGGGCTGGCGTTCATTCGTTCGAAGTCCGCTTGATCGGCGTTTACAAGGGGAAGGCGTTCACCACGCGGGCTATGATGTCGCCGTCTCTAGTTTCTTTTGTTCGGCGGCGACCATTTGCGAGACGATGTCTTTCAGCGGAACACGAATATCCCAATCCGGATAGTCGCGGCGCAGCTTGGACAGATCACTGATGTAACAGATGTGATCGCCTTTGCGGTTTTCATCACCCAAGGTGAAATCAAGCTTATTGCCGGTAACTTCTTCGATCATTGCGATCGACTCCAGCACGCTGGCGGCGTTGTCGCGTCCGCCGCCAATATTGTAGACCTCGCCCGGACGCGGGTTCTTTGAAAACGCTTCAAACGCTTTCACGACATCGCTGCATTCGATTTGGTCGCGAACCTGTTTCCCCTTGTATCCGAAAATCGTGTACGGCTTGCCGGTCACTCCGACGTGCACCAGATAACTCAAGAATCCGTGCAGTTCAACGCCGCTATGTCCTGCGCCCGTCAAACAACCGCCCCGGAAAACACCAGTCTTCAGACCAAAGTACTTTCCGTACTCTTGAGCTAACACGTCGGCCGCCGTTTTGGATGCACCAAATAGCGAGTGCATGGTTTGGTCGATCCGACAGTGTTCGTCGATGCCGTGAAAGTCTTCTTCGCGAGCGTATTCCCAGCGTGTTTCTAATTCAGTCAGCGGCAACTCGTTCGGCGCGTCGCCGTAGACCTTATTCGTGCTCATGTGACAGAACACTGCATCCGGAGCAAACTGGCGGGTTGCTTCCAACAGATTCAACGTGCCGTTTGCGTTGACTTCGAAATCAAGAAACGGGATATCGGCCGCCTTGTCGTGTGACGGCTGCGCCGCACAGTGGATCACCAGGTCGGGCGTTTCGTTCTTGAACAGATCCAAAATGCCTTCGCGGTCACGAATGTCGATTGACACCGTTCGAAACCGACTCGTTTCGGATTCCAGACGCTCTTGATTCCATCGCGTGCTGCCTTGCGGACCGAAAAAGGTTGCCCGCATGTCATTGTCGATGCCAATGACTTCGTCACCTGCCGCATCCCAATGCTTCACCGCAGCTGATCCAATCAATCCGCTCGAACCCGTCACGATGACACGCATTTATCAGCCACACTTCATTTTGAACACTCGAAATCTTGACCAAGAACGACTCTCGGTCAGGCAAGTCAGATTGTAGTTATGCAGGCGAACGATGGTAGGCTCATCAAATTGATTTCCGATACGATCACGAATCCGCTTTCGCGACAGAGGCAGATCCGGCTGCGGAAAATACGCGAGAGCGATCGACGATCTTACTTAGGAGGCAACGAACTCGGGTGGCAGTTCGTATTTGTCTTTTGCGGCCTCGCGAGTGGTGATCAATATCTGCGATTGACCTTTATCGTTGGGATCTTCCGCCACAATCCACAGCAACGCTTGCTTGGGGTCCTTTGGACCGGTTGCCGTTTTGTCCGGGTTCGCCCCCACAACCAAGTCGGTCAGGACCTGACGCAGCGGCATGTCGGTTTTCCTGAAGTCCCGAACCTGTTGGTTCTGCGTGATCCCCATCAGCTGAAGATCACCGCCGACAATTTTGACGGGTGGTAATTTGGATCCGGGCGGTAGCGTTCGTTGAAATTCGTCAACAATCGTATTGATCGCGAATTCGAGTGATTCCTGCTCGAAGGAAACGGACATCTTACGGTCGAGCATTTCCGGCAATGTCAACGGCTTGACGTCTTCTGTCATGGCGGTCGCCCCACCGGCGTCGCGCGGCGTGTTCAAAGCCAACAGGGTTGCCAGCGATAACTGCGCCGCACCGGAACTGGGCAGATACGAATTCAAGATCACGGTTGAATCCGATAAGCCGCTGCGAGTGTGGTCCACCAGGAATCGCATCATCGACGGCAACCGATTGGCGAGCAGTCGCCACGATGACTCGGGAACGGCATCGACCACAAACTCATCGGCCCACGATGGCCAAGTTTCGACGATCCGTCGCGTTCGATCGCTGAGCGCCGCATCGGTTAGATTACCACTGGGGATCATTCGCAGTTCGACGTAGGCGCGATCCTGGTCGACCGTCCCCATCAACTGCGTGGATGCAACATCGGGAATCAAGAATCGTTTCAGCGAATCCGAAAGCTGAGGTGCCGTCGACTGCAGCATCGCGCGGCCATCGGCGAAAAGAAAGTTAGGTGTGAGCAGAACAAACACATCGGCGTTTCGATCGGAAGTCTTCCAGAGCGTTTCCATCGCACGCGGCAAAGGAATCGGACCACCGCCGATTTCTGCGACTTCGCGGATCCGAGGAAGCGCACCGACCGCGAACGCCGTGACTTCCGCGTCGGCATCAAGCTTGCCCGCCTCGGCGTTACCGAGAAAATACGCGTCGCTGTCCGTGTCGTCGCCGGCATAGACGGTCGCACCGTCGGGCGTCCGAGATTCGGACACGTCCCAACGACGAAGCAGTTCTTTTAACGGGATCGGGCGAGCCAACTCGATCGCCAACGAGACTGCTGGCCAACCGTCATTGCCTGCGTGAAGTGCAGCGGTGCAACGATCAATTTGCTCGACGGGAACGCCGGATCGCATTGCCGCCGATTCCATGAGTGCGGTCAGATCGTTTCCCAGGGCCGCGATGATGGCTTGCCCGCCTTCGGTTCTCTGCAAGCGAGCGAAACGGCTCGACACGATCATTGCCGGGCCGGGCGGCAACAGTTCCAACGGCACGCGATCCCCTTCGTGCCGCAGCGGCGGCGTGAATAACAATCGCGGGTCGTCAACAACGGTGTACCGGTTTGTGATTTCCTGATTCGGCGTGCCAACGTCGTCCGTGCTTCCTGAGGCACGGGGCTGAACGGATGCAGAGCCACCGCCGACCGACGGAATCACTGCCGGTGGTGCGCGCCATGTTGTTTTCTTTTCTTCCGTTTCACCAGGTTCATAAACCAACAGTGCAACAACCAACAAAAGTGCAACAAAACCAAGTGCTCCCAAAATGAGAGGCGCGGATGATTTCTTTTTCTTTCGCCGACGGCGCGACGTTGGCGCAGATGCCGTCGCGGAGGATGACGGAACCGTTGGACCAGAGGTTAGTATCGGGGTCGGGGTCGGTGTGGGCGGCGGCGTAGGTGGTACGGAGGGTTCCGCGGTGATGCTCGCGACCGGTGACGCAAGTTCCGGTGACGACATGGGCTCGGTTGGCACCGCGGGTGCCGATGGTGATGCGGGAATCGTTGGCGATGCAGACTCGGTTGGTGATGGCGGCTCGGTTGGTGATGGCGGCTCGGTTGATGATGGCGGCACCGCTGGCGGCGGAGTGGAGGCGTTGGACACGGCGGTTGGTGATTGCGAAACGTGTTTTGCTGACGCGTCCGAGGCAATCGGCTGAGTGGGCACCGGTTCCGGCGGCGACGGTGGTGGTTGAGTTGGCTTTGTTTGCTTGCGTGCCGGCTTGGACGAAGGAGCTGGCTTGGACGAAGAAGCTTT
Source organism: uncultured Pirellulaceae bacterium (assembly GCA_963975425.1). Classification (GTDB taxonomy): domain Bacteria; phylum Planctomycetota; class Planctomycetia; order Pirellulales; family Pirellulaceae; genus CAXBGS01. Next base: position 280,936 of record CAXBGS010000009.1, on the reverse strand, counting down.
CGTTGGCTCCGGTGGCACGGCGCCCGGGGTCGTCCGAGGCACCGGCCGGACGTCTGGTTCTGCGACGCGATCGGTTCGAACATCTTGGCTTGCCGCCCGAGGCTCCAGCGGCGTGGGGCTGGTCTTGGGTTGCTGCGTCTGTGCGGCATCCCTGTCATCTCGGGTGAACGTGGATGCTTTTTGCGTTCCGGGCCTTTTTTCGCCCGACTTGATCACGGACGTTTTCTTTCTTGGCGACGAAGTCACCTTCGGCGGCTGAGGCGATTGGGATGGTTGGTCATGCGGCAGCAGTGGCAACACCGCACGCAGCGCCGACGACAGCTGATCGGCCGATGCGATACGAGATTGACGGTTTTTCGCCATAGCAAATGCGATGACGCGCAAACAAGGATCACCGGCGGCACCTTGTGTGACCGCGTCGGCCAAGGCTTGGGGCGTCTCGTGAGTGTGTGCGGCGATCAGTGTCGGTGGCGACTGCAAGTCGAACGGCAGATGACCTTGGATCATTCGAAACAGCAAGCATCCCAGACCATAAATATCAGTCAACGGATCCGGCGCGACACTTGGATTCGCCAATTCGGGCGCGGCATAGGCTTCGGCAATTTCCAGGTCGTCCAAGGTAGGACCGCCCGAGACCGCAGTCACAGAATCACGTCTGCGCACCGGCTCACGTAGCAGAACTGCACTTCCATCCTCGGCGATCCAAACGCGATCGGCCCGCAAGTTACCTTGCACCAGTCCTTCGCGGTGCAGGAGCGAAAGTGAATCAGAAATCTGGATCGCGAGTTCGACCGCACGACGACGTTCCGTGCTGGGCTGATTGAACAACACATCGAACAAACACACACCAGGCGGCAAACTGGAAAACACTTCGACCGTTTCCGATGTCGTCGCACTGCAGCGAATCGGTTGCAGCCCCCGGCCGGAGACTCGTTGATGGTCGACGAGCCATTGACGATTCGCGGGCGCCAGCGTGGCCGTTGGTAACCGTGCCAGCCACCCCGCCGTCCCATCGTCGATCGACCGCACGGCAATCCATTCGCTAAGTGGCGGCTGTGTCTGGTCGGATGTTTGAACAAATCCACCGATGCGAATTGGCTTTGCCGGTTTCGCCAATAACGCGCGGGCTTGAAACTCGGTCAGTTCGCCGGCGGCCAGCATGAACTTTGCAACCGCGACCGGGTCCGAGACCATGCGCCCTTCGTGCGATTTGCTCCATCGCTCGGCAATCCGCTTGCAGCCGTCGGCGTTGACCACACCCGCATGAACCAGATTCATCCAGAATTCGCTGAGTGTGGTTGTCATTCATCCTTGCCAATGTTGATGCGATAGGGGTTGGACATAATTGATGCTGCAGCGTTGTCGACACTCTGTGATCGGCAAGCTCCGGTGGCCGAACTTGGCCGGACATGCTTGGTTGGCCGCGTTCGTTCATACGCGTTCGGTTAGGCACGCTTGCTTGGGCACGTTCGGCAGGGCACGCTTGCTTGGGCACCCTTGGATAGTGACGCTTTGATGGGCACTGGCACCCTGGGTCGCGTGCCAAGGTTCATCGATGATAACGATTCTAATTGATTGACCAGATGCCCGTATTTGCAAGACGTTGACGGCCGCTGGAACCCCGTTGAGCGATCGTCCGGTCAAACCTGTGTGGTGGGTTGACGTTCATCGGACTAGACTCACGTGATCGTCAATGTTATCGGCCACAAGAACTGCATCAGCGAAGCTTACGTCTTGAATATCGTCTATCTCACATCTGAAGCGGTTCCTTTCGCCAAGACGGGCGGTTTAGCCGATGTCTGCGGCACTCTTCCGTCCCGGGTTTCGGCGTTGGGACATCGCGCGGCGGTCATCATGCCGGCATTCCGTAGCGTCCGTCAGTGTGGCCTGCCGATCGAAACCACGGACATCAGTTTTGCGGTGCCGATGGGCGACCGGCGACTGATGGGTGCACGTTTGTTAAAGAGTCGCTTGCCTGACGGCGACGTACCCGTCTGGTTTATCGACCAGCCCCAATACTTTGATCGCGAACAATTGTACGGGACAGCCTCGGGTGACTATCCGGACAATGCCGAACGGTTCGCGTTTTTCTGTCGCGCGGCATTGCAAGCGATCGCACGAATCGGCTGGACCATCGACGTCGTGCACTGCAACGACTGGCAAAGTGGACTGGTTCCCGCGTTGATGAAATTGAACCCGGTGTCGCTGCCCTGGGTTTCACAGGCGGCGTCGATGATGACGATCCACAACTTGGCTTATCAAGGAAATTTTCCGCCCGAAACATTTCCGTTGGTGGGCGTTGATTGGCAACACTTTCACCACGAGATGTTCGAGTTCTATGGAAACCTTAGTTTTCTGAAAACAGGCATCGTTGCGGCCGACATGATCACAACGGTAAGCCCGCGTTATGCCGAGGAAATTTGCGGCCCCGAACAAGGCTGTGGCCTGGACGGCGTCCTGCGGGGCGCTCGCAATCGATTGGTGGGAATCACCAACGGAATCGACCGATCCGTCTGGAACCCGGCAACCGACGAGCACCTGACCGAGAACTATGACGTCAGCAATTGGAAATCCGGCAAGGCGGCAAACAAACGGTCCTTACAGCAACAGTTTGGAATCAACGTCAGCGAGGAAACGCCGCTGATCGGATTGGTCGGCCGACTGGCGATCCAGAAAGGCTGGGACTTGATCCTTCCCGCCTTGCGTTGGCACTTGAGTGAGAATCGGCCGACGCAATGGATTGTTCTCGGCAGTGGCGATGCCGCATACGAACAAGAACTACGCGAACTTGCCAATCAGTACCCAAATCGTTTCGCACTGCATATCGGTTTCAGCGACGAACTTGCACATCGCATCGAAGCTGGATCGGATGTGTTTGTGATGCCCAGCCATTACGAGCCATGCGGTCTAAATCAACTATATAGCCTGCGCTACGGAACCGTTCCGATCGTGACCGAAACCGGCGGACTTGCTGATACGGTCACCGATTGCAATGCCGAGACGCTAGCCGCCGGAACCGCAACAGGGTTTTACGTTGACCAAGAATTCCCGGGTGCACCACGAACGCCGCAAGCTCTTGATGCAGCAATCGGCCGCGCACTGGAAATCCGCTTTCACCAACCGCATCACTGGAGTCAAATCATTGAGACCGGAATGCGACAAGATTGGAGCTGGCGAAGCAGCGCTTCAAAATACATCGATGCTTACGAGCAAACGATCGCCCTTAAACATGACGCAACAGGAGAATCCGGATAAGAACTGGTTCGTCAGCGCGAATTCGTTGCATTGACAGTGCGAGCGTGTCGAAAAATCACTATGATACGAGCACGTTATCGAAATGGAGTCAGTGACCGAACGCTTCTTGGCCAAACACGGATACCAAGTCGAACCGGACACCTGGGCAGACGGACGCCGGCGATTTCTCTAGCCGATCGGAGCGAAGTTGTCATGATAAAAACGACGACTAATCAAGCTGCACCTGCGTCGAAAGCCGTTTCCGTAAGGCCGACCGAGGCATCATCGTCCGAGTTGACTTCTTTGCCCTGCGAGCCGACTGTGCCCCCGAGCCAACCGTCAAACGGCCAATCGACGAATGGCCAACCGTCAAACGGCCAATCCACCGATGGTCAATCGACAGACGGTCAATCCACACAGGACCGAACAAAACGCGGTCAACTCTCACGCAACGGGTCGCCGACCGACTCACCCAGCCACGATCCGGTTTCGCACGGACGAACGGGACGAGCGATCGATTCGCACGGGTACGCTGACGCAACCGCAGCGACCACACGACTTGATCCCATTAGCGGCGAATGGACGATCTATGCACCGGATCGCTCGGACCGCCCCGACGAGTTTCGCCCCGTCTCTTCATCGCCGACGACACCGGTCGATTGTCCGTTCTGTCAAGGAAATGAATCGGAGACACCCGAGCCGGTTTGGGTCGGTCGCGATTTAGACCTGGAAAACCTGTGCGATAACGCACGCGACTACCTGGCCGACGCGGATGCAGAAGACTGGTCCGTGCGTGTCGTCCCGAACAAATTTCCGGCGGTCGCGCCGCCCCTGCCATCCTCACGTGCCGCGTCGAACCCGTACACCGACGCCCAACCGAATTCGGCTGCGATCGCTCGCGACGGATCGGCAACCGAGGTCCGCGAATCAGCCGGATGCTTTCAAGCAACCGACGGTGTCCAAACAACCGAGAGGGGACTTGGCACTGTCGACAAAGGTCTCTTTCAATGCCGTCCGAGTCGTGGCGGACACGAGGTCATCATCGAGTCGCCTCGGCACGTCCAATCACTTAGCGATATGGATCGCAGCGACGCCTGCTTGGTGCTTTTGGCGTATCGAGACCGCATTCGATTTTGGCGCACTCAACCAGGCATCCAGTACATCAGTGTGTTCAAGAACGTCGGGCCTCGCGCCGGCGCCTCGCTGAGCCATTTCCACAGCCAGCTGATCGCGACGAACCAAATGCCGTCCAGCGTCGCCGCCAACGCCCAGCGCATGAGTCGGCATCAAGCAAATACCGGCTGTTGTCTGCAATGCGACTTGATTCGCGGCGAATTGAAACAGAAAACTCGGATCGTGGCGAAAACTGATTCCCTGATTGCCTACTGCCCCTTCGCAAGCCGGTTACCGATGTTGGTCCGCATCTCGACGATCGAGCACATGGACTGTTTCGAATCACTTCCCATGGCCGTGCTGGACGAACTTTCGCAATTGATATCGCGTGTCACGGCATGGCTGAACCAGATTCATCCCGGTGTCTCGTACAACTACATCCTTCACACACGCCCGCCGGGACTCCGTGGCAGCGCTGATGCACAACACTGGGCGTTTGAAATCTTTCCGCGTTTGACGCAAACCGCCGGCTTCGAATGGGGAAGTCGTGCGATGATCAATCCGGTCCTGCCGGAAAACGCCGCGGCCAAATACCGCGAGTGTGCGACCAAAGAAGACCCGCGATACTTCTTGTAGTCGCTGCGGTCCCTCAGGAGCCCTTTGGCCCAACGACAGGAGCTCGAAGCCCCCAACGATTCGACAAGAATCCATTGGCGGTCAAGAACGGCTGAACTTCGGTGCTGCCTCTGGCCGATACTCCCACTGCGCGTCTGCGCACTTGCTAGCGATTAGGCAAAGTTCGCTCTTGATGACGAATGTATCGCGCGAGCCGCCCTGAGATTCATCAGCACCGACACGCATTGAGTGCTCGCGCTATTCGGCGAAAACGAAACTTCGCCTACAATCATTGCAGCATCGCAATCGACTTGCCAGCAAATCATTCGTCCCTTTTTCACCCATCGGTCTGCACAGCATTATGTCGCCTCACGTCCACCTTTGCTTGGTTCTGCACAATCACCAGCCGATCGGCAATTTCGATGGCGTGTTCGAGCAAGCATATCAGGACAGCTACTTGCCGTTCTTAGAGGTGTTCGAGCCATACGAGCGATTGAACCTTTCGCTGCACACGTCCGGCCCGCTGATGATGTGGTTAGCCGAGCGACACCCCGAATACCTTGATCGCATTCGGTTGCTGGTCGATGCCGGCCGTATCGAGATCATTGGCGGTCCGCAGTACGAGCCGATCTTGACGATGTTGCCCGGTCGCGATCGCATCGGACAAATTGCATCATACGGACAATGGTTGCAACGTAATTTTGGCGAGACCCCCAAAGGCATGTGGATGCCAGAACGCGTATGGGAATCATCATTAACGCGTGATGTGGTTGACGCTGGTATTCGATACACCGTTCTGGACGACTACCATTTCCGCGCCGCTGGCCTGACCAGCGAAGAATTGACGGGATACTTCATCACCGAAGACGACGGACGTTTGTTAAGCGTATTCCCGGGATCGGAACACCTGCGGTATACGATTCCGTTCCAACCAGCAGCGGCAACGATCGATCACTGTCGCCAGATCGCCCAGCGCTCGCCCGGCGCGGTGCTGACCTTTGGCGACGACGGCGAAAAGTTCGGGACGTGGCCCGACACCAAACAACACGTGTATGAACAAGGCTGGCTGAAATCCTTTTTCGATGCATTGTCCGACAACGCAGATTGGCTGCATACGATTACATTGAATCAGGCCATCCAATCCACACAAGCCGCCGGCAAGGTTTACCTTCCCGATTGCAGTTACCGCGAGATGACGCAGTGGTCGCTGCCAGTCGATGCGCAACAGCGTTACGAAGACGTGATGCACGAGATGCACGGCCAAGACCACAAAGAAGCCGAAAAATGGTCGGACCTGCAATCGTTCATGCGTGGCGGCTATTGGCGTAACTTTAAGATCAAGTACGAAGAAACCAACGAGATGTACGCCCGGATGATGAATGTCAGCCGGCGATTGGCCGAAGCGGAATCGGCGGGTATCGACGCGGGCGAATTGGCCGAAGTTCGTGACCACTTGTACCGCGGTCAATGCAATTGTCCGTACTGGCACGGAGCATTCGGTGGCATCTATTTGCCTCACTTGCGTAATGCGATCTACGAACACTTGATCGCAGCGGACAACGCCCTGGAACGGCTAACCGCGGGCGGACCGACCAACGTCCAAGCCACCGCGGACGATTACAACTTCGATGGCTTGCAAGAAATCCGGCTCAGCAACAACAAGCTGTGTGCGTGGGTTGCGCCAGGCCGTGGCGGACGGATGTACGAACTGGACGTGCGAGAGATTCGCCACAACCTATTGGCCACACTGATGCGCCGGCCGGAAAGTTATCACCGCAAAGTCCTCACCGGACCGAGCGATGACGGTGAAAACGTCGCCAGCATTCATGACCGCGTCGTATTCAAACAGGCTGACCTGGACCAACGCTTACAATACGACCGCTACGCGCGAAAGAGCCTGATGGATCACTTCTATGACAACGAAGCGACCCTGGAAGCGGTCGCCCGCGGCGAAGCGACCGAACGAGGTGATTTCGTGGAACTGCCGTTTGAGACCAAGCTGCGGAGAGGTTCCGATCGTGTTCAAGTCCAAATGCGGCGCGCCGGCAACGCTTGGGGCATTCCGATCACGTTAACGAAAGCCGTCACCATGGTCGCCGACAGCGATGTGCTGTCGATCACATACCTGATGGAAAACCTGCCGCCGGGCCAACCGCTGCACTTCGCCATCGAATTGAACTTTGCCGGCCTGCCCGCTGGGGCCGATGATCGTTATTTCAGCGACCCGAATGGCAACCGCCTTGGGCAACTCGGTCAATCATTAGACCTGCACGATGCCCACGGCCTAAGCTTATCGGATCGCTGGCTGGGCATCGATGTGGATATTAACATCGACCGCCCCAGCGGCGTCTGGGCGTTCCCGATCGAAACGGTCAGCCAAAGCGAAGGCGGATTCGAACTGGTTCATCAAAGCGTCTGTGTTCAACCGCACTGGATCGTCACAGGTGACGCCGACGGACGTTGGGCCGTGCAAATGGAACTGGCCGCCCGCTGTGAACAAGCCGTCGAAACCGTCCCGCCCGAACGCGTGATCCAGCTTTAGCGGCGAAGCCGACACGACACGGGGTATGGCGCGCCGGCGGATATGGAAAGTCGGCCAACCCTGGCACCTACGTCGATGCACCATGGTGGTTTGGCGACGGCGTAGCGTGGATTCGTTTTGGCACCGGAAATTCAAGCACAAACTTCGTCCCACGCCCCAGTTCGCTTTGCACGCTGATGCGACCGCCGTGGGCTTCGATGATCTTCCTTGCCGTCGGCAGCCCTAACCCCGAACCGCCTTCCTTGGTGCTGTAGAACGGTTCGAACATATGCAGCACGGTGTTGTCGTCAACGCCGGTACCGGTGTCGATTAGGTCCAGCGCGACACTGGTGCGCGTCGAGTAGGTCCGGGCAAGTAGTTGGCCGCCCGATTGCATTGACTCGAGTGCGTTCTTGACCAGATTCATCAGCGCCGCCTGCAACGAATCGCTGTGCAACAAAATCGACGGCAGATCGGGGTCCAAGTATTTTTCGACATCGATGCCCTCGGCATCAGCCTGGGCTTGGTAGGCTCGCAAAACCTGTTCGACTTGGTCATTCAGGCTGCCGGAGACGAGATCAATATCGCGGAGCCGCGCGTACCGCAGGAAATCACGCAGCAACGCTTCCATGCGTTCGCATTGCTCGCGGACAATATCAACGCGGTCCAGACTCCGCCGCTGAACGGGCGAATTCAGCTCTTCCAAATCCTCGCTCAGCAATTCAATATTCATATGAATGACCGACAGCGGATTCTTGATCTCGTGGGCCAAAGACCCCGCCAGCTCGGCTAGCTCCTCATAGCGAGCCCGCAGCGAGTCGACTTCCGACGGTGGATGGGCGGTGGACATGACACATGGGGGCGGTGAGGACAGAAACATTCCAATTGTAGCGAGCAATGCGGTATCTGAGATGAGCCCTTTTGCCGACGCAACGAACCCGCTCCAATCCACGACAGCGATAAACACTTGACCGCAAAGACGACACCCGCCCTCCCCTGCCAACAGCCCTTGCCGATGACAGCAACAGCCCTTGCCGACGACGGCAACAGCCCTTGCCGATGACGGCATCGGGGAATTAGGCTTCGGGATTAAGAATCACTCAAACCGCCCGTTCCACTCGTAACATACCAATACCCATGTCGACCGCCACGAAAGACTCCTCCGCCGCCGACCCATATTTTCAAAACTTATTCGCCGATCGCATCGGCGGAGCGGCGTACGGCAAAGACACCGAGATTTACAAGTTCGAGAAAATCAAGCGAGCCAAGCGAAACGCGCTCGCAGAGCATCCCCAGCGACAATTGCTCGACTTTGGAATCGGCGAGAACGATTCAATGGCCGACGAATCCGTTCGCAAAGTGATGAGCGATGAAGTCAACAAGACGGAAAACCGCGGCTACGCCGACAACGGCGTCGCCGAATTCAAAGAAGCGGCTGCACGATTCATGCAGCGTCACTTTGGCGTCGAACTTGATCCGGCAACGCAAATCAATCACTGCATCGGCAGCAAGCCAGCCTACGCGATGCTGCCGGCCTGTTTCATCAATCCTGGCGACGTCACGCTGATGACCGTGCCCGGCTATCCCGTGGCGGGAACGCACACCCGGTACTATGGCGGCGAAGTCTTCAAGCTGCCCTTATTGCCAGAGAACGACTTCCTGCCCGATTTTGATTCGGTTCCCGACGATGTTTACCGCCGCACGAAACTGCTGGTGCTGAACTATCCCAATTCGCCGACCGGACGCACCTGCCCGCCAGAGTTCTTTGAGAAAGTCGTGGCACTTGCCAAGGAAAAAGAGTTTGTCGTGGTACAAGACGCCGCGCATATCTTGCTAACCTTTGACGGGAAACCTCGCAGCTTTTTGCAAACCCCCGGTGCAATCGATGTTGGTGTCGAAGTCCACTCGATGAGTAAGGGTTATGACATGATCGGCTGGCGGATGGGATTCGTCTGCGGACACCCGCGGATTGTCTCGGCGTTCTCGGACGTCAAAGACAACAGCGACAGCGGACAGTTCATCGCAACGCAAAAAGCCGCCGCGGCCGCACTGGACGACGATTCCATTCCCGAGCGAATCAACACCAAGTACCGTCGCCGTTTGCAGAAACTCGTTGCGGTCTTGAAAGAGTGTGGTTTCGAGTGCGAGATGCCAGGCGGAACCTATTTCTTGTACACCAAGGCGCCCACCGCAACCAAGTCGGGCGAAACGTTCGCTGCGGCCGAAGATGCCACCCGCTATCTGATCGAGCAGTTCGGCATCGTTACCGTGCCGTGGGACGATGCAGGATCGTACTTACGTTTCAGCGTGACCTATGTCGCTGATACCGAAGCCGACGAAGACGCATTGATGGACGAAACAAAGAAACGACTCGGCGATGCGGGATTGATCTTCGCCTGAGCCAATAGGCAGTGCCGACAAACAGTGCCAATAGCCAGTGCCGACAAACAGTGCCAATAGACGGGGCCAATAGCCAGTGCCAACATGCAGAGCCCGCAGCCTGGCACTCGAAAGATTGTGATCGGCGGTCCTGACCGCCGCGGCGCAAAAAACAAGGCCGCTCGCGAAATCTCGCGAGCGGCCCATAATGACCTTGGGCACACACCGACCACAATGATGTCGATTCTTACCCGAGATGAATAATACGTAGTTTAACCCGCCGATGCCGTCTTGATCAAGCGATTTAAACGACTTTTCGTACGAGCCGCGGCATTTTTATGAATCACGTTTTTCGCAGATGCTTGATCAATGCGTTTCGCCGCGACACGGAATTCGTCGCGTGCCTTATCCAATTCGCCTGCCGAGGCAGCATCACGGACCTTCCGGATTTGCGATCGGACTTGGCTTTTGATCGCACGATTCAGGAGACGTTGCTTCGCGTTTTGGCGAAGGCGTTTTTTGGCACTGGCGGTATTTGGCATTTCGTGGGCTTAATAGGACTTGTGTCAGCAAAACATTCGTTTTTTCGATGGCCACGCATTATGGCGATAGGTCCACAGCCTGTCCAGAGTCAATTCAGCAAGCGATAACTAGATTTCATGAGCGAAATTTCTTCCCACCCCCCCTCCGTCGTCGAGCCCGCAAATTCGGGGATCGTCTACCTGATCGGCGCCGGGCCGGGCGATCCAGGCCTCTTGACGCTCCGCGGCGCCGAACGGCTCGCGCAGTGTGATGTGGTGTTGTACGACGGGCTTTGCAACCCTGAACTGCTCCGTCACGCCCCGACGGCAGAGGCTCTTTGCGTGGGAAAACACGGCCAGATACGCATTTGGCGACAGGATGAAATCATTGCCGAGATGATTCGCCATGCCGCCGCTGGACGCCGTGTTGTGCGATTGAAAGGCGGCGATCCGGCTGTTTTTGCGCGAACGGCCGAGGAAGTCGACGCGCTTCGCGCAGCGGGTATCCGGTTCGAAATCGTCCCCGGCATCACCGCCGCCCTCGCGGCGGGATCATACGCAGGCATCCCGGTCACCCACCGCGGGCTGGCATCCGCGGTCGCTCTGGTCACCGGCCACGAAGAACCTGGCAAATCCGAATCGGCACTCGACTGGTCGGCGCTGGCAAAATTTCCGGGCACGCTGGTCATCTATATGGGAGTCACGACGGCGGAAAGCTGGGCTCAAGCACTGCTCGACCATGGCAAACCGCCCGAGACCCCAGCAGCGCTGATTCGACGCTGCAGCCTGGAAGATCAGCAAACCATCCACTGTCGGTTGGACGAGGTCGCCGAACGCTTGACGCCCGCTAGTCGATTTCGTCCTCCCGTCATTGTCATTCTGGGGGCCGTGACCCAGTTGGCCGAAACGATGAGCTGGTTGCAACATCGACCATTGTTCGGTCGCACGGTGCTGGTTTCGCGACCGCTGGACCAAGCCGAATCTTTGGCGGCTCCGCTGCGCGAACTGGGTGCCCACGTCGTCATCCAACCGGCCATCGCGATCGGACCGCCAGATACCTATGACGATGTCGACGCGGCAATTGAAAAGCTGGAACACTTCGATACGCTGATCTTTTGCAGCCGCAATGGTGTACAGTTTTTTCTGGATCGCTTGATCGAAATCGGCAACGACATGCGCGCCCTTGCCGGCCTTCGAATCGCCGCGGTGGGAAAACAAACCGCAGCCGCGCTGTCAAAGTACCACGTGCGAGCCGACGTTGTCCCATCGGAATTCGACGCCGAATCACTGGCGGCGGAACTAGCCGGCGAAGTCGATCAACGCAACGTCTTGATCGTGCGGGCTAGTCGTGGCAAAGATAACCTTGCCGACTCGCTTTCGACCTCAGGTGCCAACGTCACTCAAGTCGTGGCGTACTCACACCGCGACGTCGACACACCCGACGCGGCAGTGACACGGCTTTTCGAACAAGGCAAAATTGATTGGGTGACGGTGACCAGCAGCGCCACCGCGGAAAGCTTGGCAAGGATGTTTGGCGACTTGATGAAACCAACAACCGGAACACCACCCCGTTTCGCCAGCCTGAGCCCCATCACGTCGCAAGCACTGAATCGTCTTGGATTTGACGTTACCGTTGAGGCGGATCCCTATACCATCGACGCACTGGTTCGCGGCATCTCGAAATACGAAAACTCGCAACACAAGACCGGCTGATTATGATTCCAAAACCTTACAAAAAGATGCATCAAGACCACCCCGAACTGATGCAGGCGTACGAGTCGTTCGGCAAACAGGCGCGCGAGGCTGGACCACTATCGGATCGAGAAGTCTCGCTGGTAAAGCTGGCCATCTCGATCGGCGCGGGACTCGAAGGCGCCGCACATTCCCACTGCCGAAAAGCGATCGAAGCGGGTTGTCAGCCGGAAGATTTACGACACGTCGCACTGCTTTCCGCGCCGACGATTGGGTTCCCGCCCATGATGCGTGCTCGCGGCTGGGTCGAAGACGTCTTGTCAAAGCAATCGTCATGACGCCTCCGTTGCTCGGTGCAGTCCTGTGCGGCGGAAAGTCGTCACGCATGGGTACCGACAAAGCGAATTTGGCGCACCCGACCGGCGTGAGTTATCTGCAATACAGTTACCAACGACTAACGCACGTTTGTGACAAAGTCGTCATATCAGGAAACTCGCCCCGTTCAGGCAACTCGCCCCATTCTGATTACGAAATTGTTCCTGACATGCTTTGCGAACGAGGGCCGGCGGCGGGTGTGGCCGCCGTGCTTCAATACGCCCGCGCCAACCGATTCGACGCGTGCTGTATCACTCCGGTCGATATGCCCGACCTAACGGTCGACGATCTAGTCACGATGCATCAAAAGTGGCTCGCCCATCCAGAACAAACCGTTTGTGGCATTTCCCAGTCCGATGCAAGGCTCCAGCCTTTGGTTGCCATTTATCCAGCGGCATTTCTCGAGGATCTAACGCAACTCGCAAATTCCAAAGATCGCAGTCTGCATCGCTGGATCGCATCGCGCCCCCATGAAACGTTATCCCTGACCAGCGAATCCTGCCGAAACGTCAACCGCCCCGAGGACATCTAGCGACCAATTGAATCAATCGACAAGACGATAAGAACACCGTCCGATCGCAACCATTGCAACTTCCTGCTGCCATACTCTTGTGCTCCGAATTGGTTTGCCAGGGGAAGACACGATCATGCAGTCGAATCTCGGCGGCCGAATTTCCGATGAACATCACATGCTATCCAACCTAAGACTGCGCAATGGCTAAACGATTCTCTTTTGATCATCCTGATGATGCGATACGTGCACTGGCCGAGTCGCTGACGGTCACGTCTGTCGAGTCACGGGTTGCCGAATGCAATGGGCGGGTCTTGGCGGTCGATATCGTCGCCGACCGTCACAGTCCGGCAGCTGATGTTTCCGCAATGGATGGATATGCAATTCGACTGAGCGATTTACAGACAGCCGGCGATATTCCGGTTCAGGGCCAATGCGTTCCTGGTGCTCCGCCCCCAACGATGCCCGAGTCCGGTGTGCTGCGAATCTTTACCGGTGCGATCGTACCGACCGGTTGCGACGCCGTGGTCAAACGTGAGGACACCGTCGAGGCAGACGCATCCATTCGTTTGACCGATGCGGCGCATCGGACAAGTGTCGGCGACCACATTCGCAAGGCCGGCGAAAATGCCAAAGCAGCGGGCACGGTCGTCGCCGGCGGGACGCTGGTCGACTCGGCCGTTCGCGCAACGATGACCAACTTTGGTGCAGCCGCGATCGACGTTCATGCCCACGTTGGCGTCACGGTCATGACGACCGGTGATGAAGTGATTTCGTTAGACGACAACGCAATCCAGCCATGGCAACTGCGCAACAGCAATCAAACCGCCCTCTGCTCGATGCTGTCACAGCACCCTTGGGTCCAACTGAAACAAGCGGTGCACTGCCAAGACGATCGACAACGACTGGCTGAAATGCTTCGCAAACATCTCGAACAGTCTGACGCGATCATTTTGACGGGCGGGGTTTCGATGGGTGACTATGACTATGTCCCCGATATCGTCAAAGAAGTTGGCGGTCAGATTCTCTTTCACGGGCTGCCGATCCGTCCGGGCAAACCGATCCTCGGCGCAGCAACGAGTGACGGTAAGCTGATTCTGGGTCTGCCGGGCAACCCGGTCAGTGCCACAGTCGGTTGCCGCCGATTCGGCATTCCCCTGCTCGCGAAAATCAGCGGCAACAAAAACTGGCGGCTACCCTGCCCCGTTGTTCGGCTAGATGACGCGGGCGATAAGACCATACCGCTTCACTGGATGCGATTGGTACGGCTGCGAGAGACCGGAATCGCGGAACCGGTCATGAGTCAAGGCTCGGGCGATTTGGTGTCCCTGGGTCAAAGCACCGGCTTTGTCGAAATACCGCCCAATCAATCTGGTGAAGGTCCATGGCCTTACCGCTCGTGGTAAGGCTGGCGGCGGAGACCTTACTGTGGAAGTGATCTTGCACCCCGCTTTTGGTGCTACACCACGGCCATTATGTCTCTGGGCAACGACCGAATTGACTCGCGGTCGCTTCGATAGTGAAACGCGCAGCACTTTGCCATCTATACGCAAAGACACGTAAACCCGCGTTCACTCGCAAATGCCGTGTCGATTCTAAACGGGGAGCATCCAACCGGCCCGTATTCATTTTGATTGCTTTTGGGTTATGTCCCAACTAGCGTGATGGGATGCGACCACCCCCCCTAATGCTATCGATCATGCTCTCCACCGCGGCTGCTTGCAGCACTGCGTCCGGAGGCGTGATCTGCATGATGAGCGAAAACGACCTCAGTTCACTTCGGTCGCAAACGGCCAGCCTCACCACGAACTTTGAATCGCCCAGCGGTCCGCTGCACCAAGAAGATCGGCTCCCCAAAGAAGATGTCCTTCATAGGTCTTCGGGGAGCAATGTTGCGGTGGTTATCGTCACCGGCATTTCGATTTCTACGGTGGCGCTCCTTGAAATCATCGTTCCAGAAATCGATGACTCGCCATTGGTGTCATTGATGGAACTGATCAATCAGTCGCTGCCAACCAAACCGGACCTGGATGGTCTCCTAAAGCCACCGCGAATCCGCGCTCGCAGTATGGCTTAGCAAGAGTTTTTTGATTCACTCCTAGGAGACACGTTACATGTTTAATAAATCACAATTTCTATCGGCAGCCGCAGCAATCATGATCGCGGGCCATGCGTATGCAGGTACGCTCGTGGTTGCGTTCGATCCAGGCACAACGAACACAACGACCGCACTTGCAGGGTTTGCAACGGACGGTGATATGATGGATGGCATGCTGATCACCGCCACCTTCACGGACATGAGTTCCGAGACCCTCGCCTGGGCCGATATTGCGGCAGGAAGCGGAGGAGTCAGTGGGACGGGATGGTCGCTGATGGCAGCTGGCGACACTTTTTCGTCTAATGCCTGGACGTTGGCAAACGAAAGTGCGATGGCGATCCAAACGATTGACCTAGACGGCGGTCCCGGTGACACCATTTTTGATATCGATTCACCAAGTCCAGGAACCGCCGATTCTGCAAGTGGCGCCAATTTCTTTGTAAACTCGGGTGGTGACCCCTTTGATATCGTCGCGACCTACAGCGACCAGGTGGCAATAACAGGAGATGCACCAGTTGGAGATTTGTGGCGACGTTTGTCGATCGATTTTACGACCACACCGTTTGTGCCTGACAGTCGGTTGGTGTTTAGAGCCGATACCGACAACACCGCTCTGGAAGACGATCTTGGCGAAGTTCCTGAGCCCGCGAGCTTGGCAATCTTTGCAGCGATGGGTATCACCGCCATCGCGCGCCGCAAGCGTGCCTAGAAACATCAACTATATTTTCACCTAAGCGCAAGCTGAGCCGGCGGCGGTCGAACGACCACCGCCGGCTTTTGTTTTGGGGTAAGAGTTAATTTTCCTACAAACGAGGCAATGGCCCGCGGTCCTGTGACAAATGTTAAAACAGGCGGCTGCCCCATTCCTTCGAAACGACCAATCGACTCTATGAAATACTTCAATCTCTGTACGATTCTTCTTTCTGCCTGCTCCGTTTGTACCGCCGTCGCCTCGGCCGATTCTCGTCCCAATATTATCATTGTGATGCCCGATGACATGGGATACGGCGACCTGGGTGCCACCGGAAATCCGATCATCCGCACACCAAACTTGGATCGATTCGCGAAAGAATCGTCCCACCTGACCAACTTTTATGTCAGTCCGGTGTGTTCGCCGACTCGTGCTTGTCTGATGACGGGTCGATACAACTATCGCACGCGCGTGATCGACACCTTCAAAGGTCGATCGATGATGGACCCGGCCGAGGTGACCATCGCCGAGGTACTCGGCGAGGCCGGCTATGCGACCGGAATTTTTGGCAAGTGGCACCTGGGCGACAACTATCCGATGCGTCCACAGGACCAAGGTTTCGATGAAGTCTTGATCCACCGTGGCGGCGGGCTGGCACAACCGTCCGAGCCGATCGAAAACAAGAAACGCTATACCGACCCAATCCTGTTTCGCAACGGTGAACAGGTTCAGACCCAGGGCTATTGCACGGACATCTACTTTGATGCGGCGATCGAATTCATGGAGTCTTCCCGCGAATCCGGCAAACCTTTCTTTGTTTACCTGCCGCCCAACGCTCCGCACGCTCCGTACCACGATGTGCCCGAAGAGTTGTTGGCGTATTACAAGTCCGTCAACCTTGATCCTGTCATGGGGAAAAAGAAAGACGACGCAAGTCGCGATACCGTCGCACGGGTGTATGCGATGGTCGAAAACATCGACCAGAATTTTGGCAAGTTGGAACAATATCTAAATACCAGCGGTCAACGAGAGAACACGTTCGTCGTATTCTTGACCGACAACGGACCCAATACCAATCGCTACGTTGGCCCGTTCCGAGAAATGAAATCTTGGGTGCACGAGGGCGGCATTCACACGGTTTTTGTCGCCCGATGGCCGGCCGGCATCAAGCAGAAAACCAAATCCACGCAGATCGCAGCACACATTGATTTGATGCCCACGGTGCTGGCCGTCGCGGGTGTCAATCCGCCCGAGTATCTGTTGCTTGACGGCAGAAACGCGTTGCCTCTTTTGGACGGCACGCAAGATGTCGACTGGGCCGATCGAACGCTGTTCTTACAAACACATCGCGGCGACCGTCCTGTCGAATTTCATCACTTTGCGGCCCGGGGTCCGCACTGGAAACTGGTCCACCCGACCGGGTTTGGGAAGGAATCGATAACCAAAGATGTCCCGTACGAGCTGTACCAAGTCAACGAGGATCGCGGCGAGTCAAAAAACCTGGCCAGCCAACATCCCGAAAAAGTCGACGAGCTAAAGTCGCGATATCAAGCATGGTTCAAAGACGTTTCGTCGACGCGGGATAACAACTATGCGCCCCCGCGCATTGTGATTGGCTCAGATTCCGAAACAACGTCTGACTTGTCGATCCAGGATTGGCGCGTCGATGACGCACAGGGCTGGGGAAGCGGAGGGACGTGGAAAGTCGACATCATCGATGCCGGTCCCTATGACGCCTCGGTCCGCTGGGAAAATCCGATCGGGTCTCGCGAGATCGTCCTTCATGTCGGCGATAAGTCATTCCGCGGAACGCTGGCCAGTGATTCGACGCAGGCAACCTTTGCGGATATCACGTTACCGCTCGGCAAAGTCGATGTCTTCGTTGACGTCAGCGGGAAACCACGATCGCGCGGTGAAGTCTTGCGATTCGTCACACTGACTCGAAAGTAACCCGAGTCGTGCTTCTATGCGATGATGTCCGTGGCGACATTTCCATGGACGTCGGTCAACCGAAAGTCACGGCCTGCGTATTGGTAGGTTAGCTGTTGGTGATCAAGTCCCAGCAGGTGCAAAATGGTAGCGTGCCAGTCGTGAATATGGCACGCGTTTTCGACCGCTTCGTAACCATGTTCGTCGGTCGCGCCGTAGCTGAATCCGCCTTTGACGCCACCGCCGGCCATCCAAGTCGTATAGCCTTTGTTGTTATGATTCCGGCCGTCACCGTTCTGGGCCGCCGGGGTCCGGCCGAACTCGCCGCCCCAAATCACCAACGTGTCTTTCAACATGTCGCGTTGCTTAAGGTCCTTCAGCAGTCCGGCGATAGCTTGATCACAACCCAGCGCTCGTGCCTCGTGATCACTCGTTAGATTCGTATGCTGGTCCCAGTTGCCGTGCGTCAGTTCGATGAAACGGACGCCGGATTCCGCGAATCGTCGGGCGAGTAAGCATTGTTTTCCGAAAGCATCCGCGGCCCCCCCATCGATGCCGTACATTGCAAGCGTCGCTTCGCTTTCACCTGAAATGTCCATCAGTTCTGGCATCGCGTCTTGCATACGGAACGCCAGTTCGAATGACTCGATCACGCCTTCGACGCCGGGTTGGAATTGATCACGACGGAGCTTTTGACGATTCAATGCTTGAATGAGATCGAGCTGCGTGCGCTGCTGTGCCGATGTGAGCCTCGGATTCTTGATATCGGGAACGGACTCGGCGTTGTTTCCGCCACGGTTGAAACGAGCCGCACGGCCGCCGGCTTTACCAACCTTGGTACCGCTATAGATCGCGGGCAGAAAAGCGCTGCTAATATTCTGCGCCGAACCCGCTGGCGTTCCGAGTGAAACGAAACCCGGCAGACTGTCGTTCTCTGTTCCCAACCCATACAGGGTCCAAGCGCCCAACGAGGGGCGAATGAACTGTGATGTCCCGGTGTGCATTTGCGTCATCGCGCCGGGATGAACTGGCTGATCACAGTGCATCGATCGAATCAGGCAAAGATCGTCGGCATGCTTGGCCACCTCGGGAAACAAATCCGAAATCCACAAACCGCTATCGCCGCGCTGTGAAAATTTCCATGGCGACTTCAACAGCGAACCACCGTACTTGCCGCTCTTCCCGTGATCGCGATGAAGTTCCGGTTTGTAATCGAACGTATCAACGTGTGACGGACCGCCTTGCATACACAAGAAGATCACGCGTTTCGCCCTGGCAGGAAAATGTGGCGACTTGGGAACCAAAGGATTCCGGCTGGCTGGTTGATCCTTGGCAGCAGCGAAACTGCTGATTCCGGCAAACGCCAGATATCCAAATCCGGCAGAAAGCGTTTGCAGTGCGTCACGTCTTGTATAGTTCATATTCATGAGTCGATTCCAAAAGCACACATAACCTGTCTACCGGTAACCGCATCCTAGCGCCGCGGCGCCGGGGACGGATAGTCGATTTCAAATAGTGAATCTGATTGCTCTGATTCGCGGATTGCAAAGCACGGTCTGGTCGATCCACTTCCTCAAGTAATCCGAGAGTAGAGAAAAATGTTTCGTGATTGAGTGTCTAGTCCACGTATCTAAACTCTGCCGCCGCGAACAAGCTTTGACACAATGCGGCATACTTCCACGTGCTTGTTTGCTGCTCTGCGGATGATGGCTCGAATCGTTTGATAAAGCTCGCCATGGCTTCACGTTCACCTTGAGTGGCGGGCCGACCAAAGGTCAACAAAAATGCGTCTTGGATTCGATCGTAATTCGATTTCTTCGATTCGACCAAGCGTCTTGCAAAGTCCTCGCTTTGCTTGATGACAAACGGATTGTTCATCAAGTACAACGCTTGGTTGGGCGTATTGGATGATTCGCGTTTCCCGACGACCATGGTCGATTCGGCGAAATCAAAGACATCGAGCGAGCGGGGAACCTCGTCACGAACGATCGGCAGATAAACGCTTCGGATCGTGGCATGATTCATGTCCAGCGGTTTGGTACTAGCTTGCCTTGCCTGATACATCTCGCGCAGCCGCTGCAGCCCATCCGACATTCTGCGCCCACGCATTGGCCCATTGCTTCGCGATTGATCCATCGTTCGGCGAATCTGTTCCCGATCCATTCCCGGCCTCTGCATCCGATCGGCAAACATCATGGCCGTCGACGCGGCACCCAAGTTGCCATCCCGCACTCGCGTGTAACCTGCCATCGCAACTTCCGAACCCTTCGGTCGCTGTGTATCCAAATTCCCAGCGATGCTAAGCATGGCGTCGCGCATTGCCTCGGCGTCGAGTCGTCGCGGATTTGCTCTCCAAATCAAAGCATTGTCGGGATCCATATCGTGATACGATTCATTGAATGCCGAACTGATTCGATACACCCGCGATGTCGCGATTTCTCGGATGACTGACTTGACGGACCAACCGGAATCCATGAACCGCAAAGCCAGCGCATCGAGCAATTCAGGATGCGAGGGTGGCTGTCCGGTCGTGCCAAAATTTTCGGTTGTGGTAACAAGTCCTTGACCAATCAAATGTTGCCAGATGCGATTGACCATCACCCGAGCGGTCAACGGGTTGTCCTTGCTCGCGATCCACTTGGCCATTTCCAGTCGCCCGCTGGAATCCGGTTCGATCGATAACGAATGATCTCGCAAGACTTGCGGGACGTCTCTTGCAACGACTTGACCGAGCTGGTCAATTTCCCCGCGAACCAAAACGCGTGCGTCACGCGGGGAATCGACCGCTTGGACCCCCATGCAATAGCTGCGTGGCCTCCCGTCCGCATCGATCACCGCCAAACGATCCGATAGCCCAGACACGACGTTTTGCAAACCTAAAAACCGTCGTTGCAAGTTTGCCGCGGCTTGCCCGGTGCTGCCCGAGCCGTTTCGGTTGGTGCGGCGTTGACGGGCCAGTTCAGCCAGTTCGTTTCTGGCATTCTGCAACTCTTCTTTCAGTCGATTCACTTGCTCGGGTGAATACGACACGCCGACCGGTTCTTCGTCTTGAATCGGCAGCAACAACAGGCTGCTTTTGCGACGTGCTTGCGCGGTACTAAAGCTTCCAAATTCTGACGGCGGATTGCCAAAGTACGTTTTCGTGTTCTGAAAAATCCCGGCGAGAGCGTAGTAATCTGTCTGTGGAATCGGATCGAATTTGTGATCGTGACATCGTGCACAGGCGACCGAAGTTCCCATAAAGACTCGCGTTGTCACGTCAAGCTGCTCATCGACCAAGTCGGCAGCGAACTGTGCTCCGTTCTGTTCATTAATATTCTTGGGACCGATCGCCAGGAACGCGGTTGCGATCAAGTTCTCGTTCCACTGCTCGTCCGTTTTTGCCGGCATGACGTCACCGGCAAGTTGTTGCATGACGAACTGATCAAATGGCTTGTCTTGATTGAACGAATCGATCACAAAATCGCGGTACCGCCACGCATGTGGGAACGTCATGTTGACCCCACGGCCGGTCGATTCGGCATACCGTGCGACGTCTAACCAGTGTCGTCCCCAACGCTCGCCGAACTGTTCGCTATCGAGCAGATGGGCGACGACGTTGTCGATCGCCGCGTCGGGGCCTTGCTTCCAGTCGCTTTCAAAGCGCTCGATTTGTGCCGGTGTCGGGGGCAATCCGATCAAGTCAAAACAAAGTCGCCGCAGCACCTTGTAACTGGGTGCGTCGATGGCCGGTTGCATCCCCTCGGATTCCAGCTTCGCTAAGACGTATCGATCGATATCCGACTTTGGCCAGGTCGAGTTGACGGTGGTCGGCGGAGCAGTGGCAACGGGTTTCTTGTAAGCCCAAAAGTTTGCTCTCGCGTCGAGAATGTCTTCATCGGAAATCGATGACCGGATTTCAGCGATCTTGGTTTTACGGGGGTCCGGTGCTCCCATCTCGATCCAGTGCCGGAAGTCTTCGATGATGTCACTGGACAACTTTCGCTTGGGCGGCATATTGAAATCTTCGTGATTGATCGCCGACCACAACAGACTTTCGTCCAGGTCACCCGGCACGATTGCCGGCCCACTGTCACCACCAAGATGCGTCAATCGCTCGGTGTCCAGTCTCAGACCACCCTTAGCCGCCCCCGTTTCGTTGCTGTGACAACCGTAGCATTCACGGATAAGAACCGGACGAATCTTGCTTTCGAAAAACTTGACCTCGTCAGGCGACAACTTGACCTCGTCAGTCGCCACAGCGCTGCCAGCGGCCACGACTATCAGGGTCAAGGAACGACAGATCGTACGGATGGATTGCATCGAGAACATACGGATTTTTCGTTAAAAGCGTCACACGTTTATCAAGTCGCTCGGCGACGAGGGGATGACCGCCAATCCCGGTGGTTCAAAATCGACCCTGTGATTAACAACGGATTTGGTGGTTTGGCCGCGACAGGGATCAGCCTTGATTTTTGCAAAAACGTGAGGTGTCGACTCCGCTGACATAGAAACACCAGTGAATTTGGTACGTTTCGCGGGCTATGATGAATGTTGCCCAACATCGAAACTCTCCGATTTCAACCGCACTTGAACTGACATGACCGCCCATACCGAACCGGACGATGACCTTGTGCATGGCATGCGGTCAGGCAGCGAAGAAGCGCTGGCAGAAGTGTTCTCGCAGTTTCGTGAACGCTTGCGTCAAATCGTTCGGTTCCGACTTGACCATCGCTTGGCTGGTCGTATTTCCGATTCGGACATTCTTCAAGAGACCTATTTGGCAGCCGCGAAACGACTACATCACTTTGGCAAACAAGAAGACATGCCTGCGTTCCTTTGGCTGCGTTTGGTTGCCAACCAACAATTGATCGATGTTCATCGCCAACACCTACAGGCGGAAATGCGTGATGTCCGCAAGGAAGTCGCGCTCGGCTTCCAAGGCCCCTCGCCACATACATCCAGGGCAATCGCGGCCAGCCTGGTCGGAAAGCAAACCAACGTCAGTGAAATTGTCGCCCGGGCCGAGAACATCGATCGGCTTGAAAAAGCGTTAAACACAATGGACTCGATGGATCGTGAAGTCATTGCGCTTCGACATTTCGAGGAACTATCCAACATCGAGACGGCAAAGGTTCTAAAGATTGAACCTTCCGCCGCAAGTAAACGGTACGTTCGAGCGATGGGACGACTGGGCGAACTGATGCGTGGCTTGGCCGAGAGCGGAAGGGAGTAACCGCGGTATGGATTCAACGGACCTTGATCAAGAAGCAATCGACCAAATCAGCGAGGCGTTCGCGGCCGCGATTCGCCGAGGCGAACAGCCATCGGTCGACCAGTGGGTATCCAAGCACGCCGACCGCCAAGATGAACTGCGAGAATTGTTAACATCGGTGGCGATGATCGAAGGTCTAAAATCCACCAATATCAATGAACCTGGCACATCTTTCCCACCGCCTGAACATGCGGCGCCGGATCAACTAGGCGACTACCGAATCGTTCGCGAGATCGGACGCGGCGGGATGGGAATCGTTTACGAAGCGGTCAACGAATCACTCGAACGACGAGTCGCGGTAAAAGTCTTGTCGAGCCGTTTGCTCGGTGAGTCCCAACACCTGGATCGTTTCCGCCGTGAAGCTCGAGCGGCGGCGAGTCTGCGACACCCCAACATCGTCCCTGTTTTTGGGGTCGGGCAATTTGGTGACATTCACTATTACGTGATGGACTTTGTCGACGGACAAAGCGTCAGCGACTGGTTGCGTTCGCTGCCGACGATCGATGCCGCCAACACTTCCGCGGGCACGACCGATCGTAGCCGCTGGGTGGCTGACATCGGTGCAAAATTGTGCGATGCGCTGCAATACGCTCACGACCACGACGTGTTACACCGCGATATCAAACCCGACAACTTGCTGCTTGATGCACAGGGCGAAATCTGGATCACGGACTTCGGGCTTGCGAAGCTAACGCAGCAGCAGTCAATGACGCATACAGGCGATCTGCTGGGAACACCGCAGTACATGGCACCCGAAAGTTTCGAAGGACAATTCGATCATCGGAGCGAAGTTTATAGCATCGGATTAACGCTCTACGAAATGCTCACGCAACAACCTGCGATCACGGGCAGCAACCCGGCCGGCACGTTACGCAACGCGATCGCGGGCGTCACGTCGCGGCCTAGCCAATGGAACGTGTCGATACCACGCGACTTGGAAACGGTCATCCTCAAGTCGCTATCCGTCGATCCGGCATCGCGATATCCGTCCGCCGGCGCGATGCGTGATGATCTGAACCGTTTTCTCGCGGACAAGCCGGTCCTTGCACGACGCATCGGACTGGCCGAACGAGCGCTGCGATGGACGCGCCGAGAACCCGTATTGGCTGGCCTGATCGCCGCTACGATCGCGTCATTAATGACGGCGTTGGTCGTCGCAGGCGTCGGCTACTATCAGACGCGTCGATCGCTGAACATCGCGACCGATGCAAACTTAGCCGCTGAAAGATCGCTATTGCAGCGCACCGCGGCGTTGGACTTGGCCGAGAAGCAACGCGTTCGCGCAGAAAACAATCTGCAGGTTGCGATCTCTGCATTTGACCAGATCATGCACAACATTGCCGAGCGAGGTGAATCGCTTGACGCACAATTTCTGGGCGAACTGAGCGAAACCACTTCGCCCAACATTTCGTCGGCTGATGCGGAACTGCTGCAGTCGCTGCTTGGCTTTTTCGACGAACTGGCAGCTAACAACAGCGAAGACTTGCGCATCCAGTCCGCCGACGCCAGCCGCCGAGTCGGTGATATCTATCAGCGACTGGGTCAACTTCGAAAAGCAGATCAAGCCTATCAGCGGGCGGCAAAGCTGTATCAATCACTCCGCGAGAACACTGACATCAACGACCGTTTCGCGATCATGCAGGCCAAGGTTCTCAATGAGCAAGCTGTCATCGCTGGCATGCTCGGACAACCCTATCGGGTCAGCAAAGCGTACGACCAAACGATCGCATGCCTAAAAGAGTCGATCGAAAAGAATCGATCTGCCGAGGCTAAATTCCAGCAAGCGCGAGCGCAAATGTTGTTGCTGTCGACCAGATCACGAGCGGGATTCGACAGCGGCCATCTTCGGTCGCCGACACGACGACCCGGCATCGAGAATTCGTCAAGCTATTCGAATCAAACGGCGGGTCAACGCGGTGCGGTGACCTTGCGTGAGGCAGCGTCGATGATGATCGCAAACGAAGCGATCGATACGCTGCAAGGTCTCGTCAACGAATTTCCCGAGAACACCGAATACCAAATGGAACTTGCCCGTGCGTATCGCGATGCTTCCAAGGTCGCTGCACAGCACCGGTTCGGCGGGCCGGCTAAATCGTGGTCGCGACAATCGCTTCGCATGTTCGATGACCTGTTAGATGAATCACCCAAATCGGACTCGATCCGATACGAATTGGCCAAGACATTGGCGGTTTCTGATTCCTTCGGCATCGATCGCATGATGCATCTCAATCGTGCCGTCAGGCTCTGTGATTCGCTGCTCGAACGAAATCCGAACGTGACGAGCTATCATGCGCTAAAAGCACATACTTTGGGAACAGTTGCCGAGTTGCACCGGCGCACCGGTGCCGAAGACCGTGCGATGGTGACCCTGTTAGACCAAGTTGAAATCCAACGCGAACTGATTGAACAGTCACCCGAGCTACTGTCTTACCGCACCAAACTGGCCCAAACCGATGAAAAGATCGCCGACATCCACAATTCCAATGGTGACGCTGAACAAGCCGCGAAGTATTTGCAGGACGCGATCGAAGCACTGATTCCCGCGGTGCGGCGGTCCGAACCATCCAACATTGCCCGAGTTCAATTGCAACGACTTCGCGGAAAGCTTAACCAAACCGAAAATCGCGTTGATTGAGTCGGACCGTGCAGTACGTCAAGATCGCCGCCGCGAACACCTTAGAACTGCAGCTTGTATTTTTCCGTCATCGCGCGACGCAGGTCCGCCGTCATTTGGTCGATCTTCGACAAAATGCTTGTGTAGTCCGAGTAGGCCGCCCCTCTCGCATTTGCATTGGTGACGCGTTTACTTGCCGCAACGTCATATGCGTTGTTGTATCCATAACCGCTTCCGTAGTACCCGCGGCTAGCCCCCTGACGCGTCTTGGCTTGTCCAGCGGCGATATTGGTCGATCGGATCGTCAACGCATTACCCCGAAGTATCTCGGCAACATTGGCGGCATAATCGACCACTTGCGGATCAACATTCAGAGTGCTCATCTCGTCGATACGACGCGCCTGTTGGTCATTCCACAGCGCGCGGCCGCCCGTCGATTGGGCTTTGTG
Organism: uncultured Pirellulaceae bacterium; assembly: GCA_963975425.1. Classification (GTDB taxonomy): domain Bacteria; phylum Planctomycetota; class Planctomycetia; order Pirellulales; family Pirellulaceae; genus CAXBGS01. Next base: position 254,940 of record CAXBGS010000009.1, on the reverse strand, counting down.
TTTTCGCACACGATCAATGATCGATCCGACTTCGTCGAAATAGTGTTTGCTTCGATAAGCAGTCTGATCCGACCCGGACGTTCCGAGCGAGGCCTGCTTGCCCATCGAATTTGCAACACTTTCGGCTTCGTTTCCTAAACTGAAGATACCCAAAAGATTATCAAGTGAATCTTCCAAGATCGATCCTTGGAACGAGAGCGTATTGCCATCGACCTTCACTTTCCAAGACAGAACCTCTGGTGCCGCCGTGCCGTTTCGGTCCAGCATTTCCGCCAACAATTCGCTCGCGATCGGTGTTAGACTTGCCGGCGATTTTTCGAACTCGACGGCGAAGATACATTCGGACAAACTTCGGCGACCGATGATGATGCTGACCCCTTTGACGGAAGCAAGAATACTGGCGACGGTTGCTGGTTTCTGAGCCTTCAATGATTGGTAATCCGCCAGGCGTTGTTGAATCGCGACGGGCGAAAAACAGTCGGCTAAATCAACCGCCAACATCAAAGACAAAAACTCCTCGGGCTGTTTTGATTGCTGGACGAGGTAACCGGAGTAACTAATGTTCACACCCGGATCAATCCATTGAGAAAGCAATGATCGATTCGCGGGACGCAAGAACCCAAGTCGTTGATCCGTTAGCGGCACGAGATATGATTGCCTCGGCGACCACACGACTTGATGTGCGGCAACGGTGTCCACATATCCGCCGACCGTTTTGGCAAGCGTATCGGCATTAACATCCTGGCGCATCGTGCCATAGCCGGCCTCCCAACGTGGCCTCAAGTTCGCGGTATCCAATTCAGATACCAACCAAATCTCTTCGACGTTTTCAGACAACTTTGCCGGCATCTTCGCTGCCGCCATCAACTTGTTTAGCGACGGCAGATGCATATAAGCGATCGCATTGGCGGGCGATGGAGAACGCTCTAAGAGCTTTGCGAGTTTCGGCTCCTCCGCGCTCGAACCAAGCCCCCAAGTCACCGTCGTGACGAATACCAAAAGTCCAATACGATTGATTGCCGTCATCGGTGCAGCCTCTTGTCAGAAGATCGAAAACACTAAACCCTACGATTCAAAACCCGCAAAACTGGGGGAACGTCAAGGTACTCGCTGCTATTACCTTTCACAACCAATCGTTGATCATCGTTCGTCCATAACAGCGAAAACGCCTATAATATCGCATCTGTTTCATTCAAGGATTCGCCCGACCACTCACTGAAAGCGAATGAAAATGCTTCGAATATCATTGCCGGGATTCGTTTCGCCGCCCGTACTTTGCATGCCCGTACTTTGCATGCCCAAACTCTGCATGCCTGTACTGTGCATTCTCGTAGTACTTGGCGTAACGCCGCATGCCCACGCGAGATCCTGGTCCGACACCCACGGTCAGTTCAAAATCGAAGCCGAGGCGATCGGCTATAACGAAACCACGGTCGTACTGAAGACCGCATCGGGGCGACTCCTTGCGGTTGAACTTTCCGAGTTATCCGCAGAGGACCAAGCGTTCGTTAAATCAAAACAAGCTGACTCAACAACAAAGCCATCCGCCGATGAGATGCAGACGTGGACGTCGAAAGACGGTTTGAAGTTCCGCGGTCGCGTGCTGGCATACGGAAAGAAACTACTTGCCGTGCAACGACAGCTTGGCAAGGTGTTCATCAATGATCAACCTTTCTCGCGAATCGATCAACTGCATCAAAAACTGATCTTAAAGATACTCTCACATCTTGAGAACGAAAATCTGGAAGACGAGCGGCAGTTACAGGCATGGGCAAAGGGACTTGGCGCGGACGTTAAGACATATCCGCTCGAAGGCGTACTGATGGAACTCGAAAGCGGCGACATCATCGGCGTGCCGTTCTTTCTTTTCGCTCAAGAAGAACTTTCGATACTGAAGCCCGGATGGGAATATTGGCTTGCGCATTCAGACGATGACGAAGCGCGCAATCGAGAAGACTTGATGATCCAATCCACCGCAAATGAATATCAACGCGATCGACAGAACCGACAACAGATCGAGATGCTGAAATTGGGGATGCTCGCGCGAGCGACGGGACTGATAACGATTTGGGAAGTCATGCTAAGGCGACCCGGTGACGGCGGACGCACGATGAGTGTGATGGTCCAAGCCGACAATAGCGATATCGCGTCACAAATGGTTCAGCAGCAATATCCAGGATTCAAGATCGTGGGCGTCCGCAGGTCGCGCAAGCTGTGAATTCATACGACCGGAACCGCGGCGACGCCCGCGCATGCTCTCAATCGTCCCGGTCGATCGCCGTTGCCCCGTTGACTTCAAACTCCATTTTTCGGAACCGCTGATTCGCCAAGAACACGTTGACGATCGCCAGCGAGCTGATCGAAATCGTGAATGCAGCGGCGGCACCGGTGGCGCCGAACGTGGGAAGCAGGCCGACCGTCAATACCGCCAGCAGCGTGCCGTGCCCAAGTAACGAGAAAAGCAAAACCTTTCTTTCCCCTGCGAATTGTAAGAACGCCGGTGCCAACGAGAACAAGGTCCAGATACTTGAACCGATTGCAATCAGGCACAGTTCGGGATAGGCGGAGCCAAAATCCTTGCCATAAAGACCAAGGATTTGATCACCAAACAACAAGATAACCGCCAAGAACGCGATCACGCCGTACCCCACAAAGATATACCGATTTCGTCTAAATCTCACTCCATGTTCCCAATCGCTTGTCGCCAAGATCACCGACATCGCCGGCTGATAAAACTTGTCGGTTGACTTCGACAGCAGCAAGATCAGGCAACCGGTTTCCAGTGCGGGCGCCAGCATTGCCAAATCATCGCGTCCGTGCGGCAAATAGTGCGTCAGTACCAGCGTTGCGCGAAAGATCCAGGCGGTTAAGAAACCGAAGGCCCAGAACGACAGACTCTCCGTGATCCACTGAAACAAATCGGTTGTCGCGGAAACTCGTGAAGTCAGCGATCTGGATTTCCTTAAACAGAGGACGAGCGCTAGCAGGAACCCGACCAAGCTGCCGGTTGCGAAACTGAGCACCGCGCGAAGCGGTGTGATCTCGGCCATCGCGAGATTCACAACGACTAACGATAGCGTGGTTAAGGGAACCAAGATCCTAGAGATCAAAGTCGCAATCACGGCCATCCGAAAGGACAACAACAAATCGACGGTGACGCCAACGCCGGCCATCGCCGGCAGAAACACGATGGCCAGCAAAATCAAGTTTTCTGTATTGCCCGTACGCATCGGGGTTTCGATACTCGCCGCGATCCAGCCCAGCACCACGCTCATGACCAGGCTGCCGAACAGAGCGAATCGCATGTATCCGGCCAGCAAATCGATGCTCTGATTGGCGATGTACACCGGCACGATCTTCAAGCCATACTTCCCAAATCCCCCTTCCGCCGCCGACGCCAACAGCCCGAGCGTGGCGACCGCGCCAATGTATTGCTCGAATTCACCATGAGAGAGCGACCGCGCCAAGAGAATGGTGATTGCATAGCCGATCAAGACGCCAACGACGTTGGCGATGACGAGAAAGAGCGGCACCCGAGCAAGACTTTCTGTGCGATTATTCATCATCGAGTTGAGAAACAGTGCTGGTTATGCCGATCCTGGGATATGGATCAGTCTTGCGGTGGCCGCGACGGCTCAATTTCCTCGATTCGTATGATGTATCCCCGAAGCCATGAGGAAACTCGCACGGCCAGACTGGATTCGCCGCAGCCTCTTCGCAATCGCCGCTCTTCTGTCACCGAGCGTACACTCAAATGACTCAATGTCACGGTTGGAATTGCAGTCGCCAGGCGATTTGCAATCTTCAGACAGCGCGATCGACTCGTCACTCAGCTTAGCGTTATCGTCTTTGCCGGAACCGGGACTCACCGAGCAAATCGATCTTTCGCCTGATTTATCCAAAGCCGACGACTTCCGTTTCGCAGCATCACCTCTCGACACAGAGGATCACGCGTACCAACCGCTGATCGGCGTGGGATACGACAACGGTTTTGTGATCGCAAGTGAACAAAATCTTCGGCTGGGAATCGACGACTATCCTTACCGACTGAAGATAAACGGTTGGGGGCAACTGCGAAACACCGTTTTCAATTCCAACAACGGTGGCCAGGATCTGAATCAGTTACAACTTAAACGCGCTCGTATCGTTTTCTCGGGGCACGCTTTCAGTTCGGACCTTTCCTACTTCGTCCAACTTGATGGCCGCAGCAACGTCAGCGACAGCCTGCGGATCTTGGACTACTACTTTAAATACGACTTTGCGCACAAACTATGGAATTGTGACCGCGGCACTCTTGGATTGAAGACCGGCCTTTACAAGATGCCGTTCTCGCTTGCTCGGCAACTCAGTGGCAAGCAGTTGGAATTCGCCGACCGATCCATGTCCAGCACCTATTTTGACGTCAATCGCAGCCTTGCGTTCGGACTTTATGGCGCGACCAACCGTCTGCCCCTACCGATTCACTGGGAATTGGCTGTCTTCAACGGATTGGTGACCGGCGGCGCTGAAACAGGCAGCAGCGGAACGTTGGATAATAACAACGCGTTCTCGGGACGCATTTACCTGTTTCCACTGGGCCAATGGGGACTAGGACACCTCGCGGATCTTAGTCACCACAGAACACTGGCAACTCGGGTCGGAGCAGGATTCGCCACGACGACGATTGATCGTAGAGGGGCGACCGAATTCGATTCGCTGCGAACCGTCGACTCGGGGGCTCAGCTTTCCACGCTTTTGCCACCGGGAGTACAAAGCTATGACGTAGCGCTGTACTCGATCGATGCGTCGCTGAAATATCGTGGACTATCGATGACAGGCGAATACTATTTTCGCAGCATCAATGGGTTCCGCGGCGACAGTGTTCCCGAGCTATTCGATCACGGTTTCTGGGTTCAATGCGGACAGTTTCTGATTCCAAAAAAACTAGAGTTGATTTCGCGTTGGTCGCGGGTTGCCGGCAACTCTGGCACGCTCGGTACGGTGGACGAGAGTTCCGATGAGATTGCCGGCGGCTGGGTTTGGTATTTTCGCGAGCAGCATGCAAAGCTGACAATGGACGCCACTTATTTGAACGGTGCGACCATCAACTCATCGACCCTCGACATCAACCGAGGCGATGATGGCTGGCTATACCGAACCCAGTTACAGCTTAGTTTCTAAAATTTGGGCGCACTCAATTAGACATCAACATGACAACCGCGCGTTGAGTAACGATTCATCTTCGAATCGATCGTTCGATAAAACTTCTCGATGAAACTCTTTGTGCACGCCAAACGGTTGGTCGTCGTTGACCTCTGGATGATTGCTTCGAAAGTGAGACGGATTGTCACAACTGTGACGGGATCGAGTTCCAAGCATCCTGTTTTACGTAAGTAGCGGAGGCTACTGGTTGATTGTCAGCGCACAGAATCTATCGCGATATCTACCGCGATTCTTCATGTCGATGCTGCGGAGACCTGAACAAGCAACCACCTCTAATTTCGCCGTCGCGTAACCGTTTGCGTTTGATATGCAAAGCGATGTGCCAGGCGCTCCGGAATCTAAATCCAGAGCTCCGGGATCTAAATCCAGAAACGTGCATCAGCTGCATGGGATCTGCTGGAGTGAAGATTGCCCGTCGGATACGTTGGGATGTGACAACGTTGCGATGGGGGCGAATGCTTTGCGATATCTCTGCTTGCCGTCGTCTCTGCTTGCCATCCCGGTAACATGAAGGTCACTTCCAACATTCACTTGCGCCGATTCTTAGACATTTACGAACGAGGCTGCTTCGATGAAGTTTCTTGGTACGGCCGTGCTGCTGACAGCAACGAGCTTGCTCTCTTCACCGAGTGTCAACGCGGACGACTTGGCAGTGCGAAAAACACTGTCGGATTACGTCGATGCGTTCAACTCGCGCGATGCGGAAAGCATGGGTTCCTACTGGACCGAAAACGGAACGCACACGGACCGCGAAACGGGTGAACGCACGGAAGGTCGCAAGGCGATCGAAGCCGATATTGCGGACGTGCTAAAGGATCAAACCGAAGTCAAGCTTTCGGCAAAGATCGATCGGCTGAAATTCATCACACCCGATGTGGTAAGTATTGATGGTGAAACAACCGTCGTTTCAGGTCGAGCCGAACCGCTCGTTTCGTCATTCATCGCAATTCTGGTTCATCAGCATGATAAATGGATGTTCGATTCCATCGAGGAAATGTCGCTGCCGATAGCGGACGCGTCCACCTCGCCCCTTCGCGAACTTGAGTGGTTGATTGGTGAATGGGTTGATGATGCGGGTGAAACCAAAGTGTCAACGACGTTTCGGTGGTCTGCCAACAAGGCATTTTTATTGCGTTCTTTTTCCGTACAAACAGCATCCGGCGTCGCAATGCAAGGTACGCAAGTGATCGGTTGGGATACGACCGCACAGACGATCCGCAGTTGGTCGTTCAATTCCGATGGTTCCTTTGGCGAAGCGCAATGGACGCGTCAAAGCGATGGCTGGCTGGCAAAGTCAGTACAACAGTTGGCAACCGGAGAAACGGCCACGGGCACCTACTCGATGCAGCGAATCGATGAAGACGCATTCACGATGCAATTGCTGGGTCACGAAATCGACGGACAACCTCAACCCGCCGGCCCGAGCGTGAAGATCGTTCGTGTCACGGGCAAAGCAACCGATTTATCCGTATCACAAGAATAGCCACGAGAAACACGAACGATGAAACCAATGCGATTAGGGACTTTGGCGTTTCTAGCGGCCGTGCTGCTGTTCCCGGTTGACCTTTCCGGACGAGGATTTCGCGGCGGCGGTGGCGGCGGTGGTCGCAGTCTGGGCGGAGGAGGCGGGGGCAGAAGTTTTGGAGGTGGCGGGAGCTTCGGCGGCGGAGGAGTCTCGGCGCGTCCGAGCATTCCGAACATGGGCGCCAGCCGTCCCGCTAGCCGACCGAATTTCAATGCGGGAAGCATCAACCGGCCGTCATACAATCAACCGTCGTTTAATCGGCCGTCGTACAACCAGCCGTCATACAGTCGGCCTTCGTCTAATCGGCCCACCACTCGGCCGTCGTCTCCCAGCATCAACCGACCATCCGGCGGCCTGAAACCGGCAACGCGACCGTCGACACCGCGTCCTTCTGCGCCCTCGACGCTGCCGGGGAACAGGTTGCCTGGTCAAAGCGGAAGTATCGGCGGCCAGTTTCCCAATCGCCCGGAAACCCGCCCCAGCATTCCGAGCCTAGGCGGTGGATCGGGGAATCGCCCCGATTTCAACGTTCCCGGTCGACCCAGCGGCAATCGCCCCAGTACGGCTCGCCCCGACATCACGCGCCCCGACATCACGCGCCCAGGCATCACGCGCCCAGGTGCTACGGGACGTCCGGGCCTCACGGACCGTCCATCGGCAGGCGATCTTGGTGACTTTCTTGGTATGGATAAACCGCTGCGACCCTCGACGTTGCCCGGGATCACACGTCCAGGCAGCGGTGATCGCCCGGGGCTTGGTGATCGTCCTGGTCTCGGTGATCGGCCCAACGTTGGAAACGGAATCGGCAACACGGTTATCAATAATCGGCCCGTTAACATCGGCCAGATCAATCTCGGAAAAAACACGGCCATCAATCGTCGTCCCTCGTGGGCGACGATCGATCGAAATCGAATTGCCGACATCAACAATCGTTGGCAGAACCAGGTCGGGGGTCTACACAATTGGCAAACCGTTCATCCGCGACGAGCCGCGTATTGGGCAGGCTGGGGCGCGGGTGTGCACCGCGCTTATCATTGGCACCACCGACATCCCGACTGCTTTCGCGGCAATTGGTGGTACAGCCATCCTTATCGTTGGGGCGGGTGGCATTACGGATACGGTTTCTATCGCCGACCTTGGAGCTACTGGTGGACCGCGCCGACTTACATCGCCTGTGTGAACTGGTTCACATGGTCGGCACCATCCACCGTCTGGGCTCAGCCGATCTATTACGACTACGGCCAGGGCGGCAACGTGGTCTACAACGACAACTCGGTTTACATCAACGGCGAACAAGTTGCGACAGCGAGCGAGTTTGCCCAGACCGCAGCCGAACTGGCAACCGTCGCCCCGCCCACCGATGAAGAAGAAGCCCAACAAGCCGAGTGGATGTCGCTAGGCACGTTCACTGTGTCGTCGGGCGAAAATGATATAGACCCCAATCGCATCGTCCAATTGGCGATCAGCAAAGAAGGTATTCTCAGCGGCACACTTTACAACACTCAGTCCGACGAATCGCAAGCAGTCCAGGGGCAAGTCGACAAGCAGACTCAACGCGTTGCGTTCCGAATCGGTGAGAGCGAAGACACGGTAATTGAAACCGGTCTTTACAACCTAACTCAAGACCAAGCGCCCCTATTGGTCCATTTCGGTCCCGCGCGGGTCGAGAACTGGTTGCTGGTGCGGCTTGAAGATCCAGCGCCCGATGACGATGAGAAACCGGCGACCCCATAGACTTGCCGGTCCATCAAGTTCTGTTCTTGAGATTTACACAACATCAAACTCATCGAACGCAACGTTTTGTTAACCAAACTTTCACGCGTTTCTCCTCCTTGCACCGGATTCACGCACACACCAAAATCAAGAACCGATTAGATTGCTTCCGTTGACGTTGCCAACACGACAACCGTGACCACGGCCCACGTACGACTTTCGCCATGAACCTACTTTTCGCGGGATCACCATCATGAATTTCAAGTTTGCAAGTTTACTGACGGCTTTGCTCTGCCTGGGGATGAGTGCCCCGGGGACGGCTCAGGAACAGCCGAACGTCCTGGTCATCTGGGGCGATGACATCGGGACGGAAAACATTAGCTATTACAACCGTGGCATGATGGGCTATCAAACACCCAACATTGACCGAATCGCCAAGGAAGGCATCTTCTTTACCGATTACTACGGCCAGCAATCCTGCACCGCCGGTCGCGCGGCATTCATCAGCGGCAGTGTTCCCGTGCGCAGCGGCATGACGAAAGTTGGCCTACCGGGGGCAAAAGAAGGATGGCAAAAGACAGATTGCACCATGGCCACGGCGATGAAGAGCCTTGGCTATGCGACGGGACAGTTCGGAAAAAACCACCAGGGCGATCGCGACGAACACCTTCCGACGATGCACGGCTTCGATGAATTCCTTGGCAATCTCTATCACCTCAATGCAGAGGAAGAGCCGGAGAATTCAGACTATCCGGCAGAGATGATCATGGCCAACGGCAAGACGTTCAAAGAAGTCTTTGGACCTCGAGGAGTCCTGCGATGCAAAGCGGATGGCAATGGTGGTCAATCGATTGAAGACACCGGACCGCTGACGAAAAAGCGGATGGAGACGATCGATGAAGAAACGCTTGCGGCGGCAAAAGAGTTCATCACGCGCCAAAACAAAGCGGGCAAGCCGTTTTTCTGCTGGTGGAATGGCACTCGCATGCACTTCCGCACGCACGTCAAGGAAGACCATCGCCACAAAGGCAATGACGAATACACCGACGGCATGATCGAACATGACGTCCACGTCGGCCAGCTGCTCGATTTGCTCGATGAACTGGGGATCGCAGACAAAACGATCGTTCAATACTCCACCGACAATGGCCCCCACTACAACACGTGGCCGGATGCCGGCACGACACCATTTCGCAGTGAAAAGAATTCGAACTGGGAAGGCGCTTATCGTGTGCCTTGCTATGTCCGCTGGCCTGGTAAATTCCCAGCCGGCAAGGTCCTCAATGGAATTGTGGCGCATGAAGACTGGCTGCCCACCTTCGCCGCGGCCGGTGGTAACGCCGAAATCAAGAGCCAGTTGAGAGAGGGTGTCAGTCTGAACGGACGTGACTACAAGAACTACATCGACGGCTATAACCTGATGGATTACTTGACTGGCAAATCCGATTCGTCGCCTCGAAGCGAGTTCATGTACGTCAACGATGACGGCCAGATCGTGGCAATGCGGTACGATGACTGGAAGGCCGTCTTCCTAGAAAATCGGGGTATCGCGTTCGAAGTTTGGCGAGAACCGTTCACCGAGCTTCGTGTTCCGCTGTTGTTCAACCTTCGCCGCGATCCATTTGAAAAAGCCCAGCATAATTCAAACACCTATAACGATTGGTTCCTGGAACGAGTCTTTGTGTTGGCTCCGATGCAGCAATTGGCCGGAAAATTCTTGACGACGATGAAGGATTACCCACCAAGCCAAACGCCCGGTTCTTTCAATCTGGAAAAAATCCAAAAACAGATCGAAGCCAGCATGGGCGGCCGCTAAAGCCTGGTCGAACCGAATTGAACGCTGCGATCGTTCGACCGCGATGCGCCATCGCCGACGTCCACCGTGACGTCGGCGATTGAGCCATTGGCGTGGCCGATCTGCAAACTCGCGTTTGAACGGACGAGAAAACTTGTCCGTTCGATGGAAATATTGTGAAGCTATTTTTGATTCAGAATCGGATTTAAAAGATGTTCTACCAACTTCGCTCGTGGTGCCTTGGTTCCGCTTTGATCATCTCGATTGCCGTTAACTCGCCGGCGGCTGAGGATTTAGCATCGTGGAATGACGGCCCAGCGAAACAATCGATCATTGATTTTGTCCAGAAAGTTACCGACCAACAAAGTGACCATTTTGTTGAACCAACCGATCGAATCGCGGTGTTCGATAATGATGGAACGTTGTGGCCAGAAGTCCCCATCCCTTTTCAGCTCGCCTTTGCTTTTGACGAACTCAAGCGACGCGTACCACAAGAGCCGGACTTAAAAGCGGACCCGATGGTGCAAGCCGCGCTGGCCGGAGACGTCGGAAAATTGCTGGAGGGCAAACATCACGACGGTCTGCTTCATGTGATCGCGAAAACGCATGCGGGAATGACCACCGACGAATTTGACAACCGTGTCCAAGAGTGGCTTGCGACCGCAAGACATCCACGTTTTGACAAGCGGTACACCGAACTAACTTACGGGCCGATGCAAGAGGTGCTTGCGTACTTGCGCGCAAACGATTTCAAGTGCTTCATTGTTTCCGGCGGCGGGGCGGATTTCATGCGAGCCTGGACCGAAGACGTTTACGGCATCCCGCCAGAGAACGTCGTGGGTTCGATGGGCCAGACGACGTACGAGATGCGTGACGGTTTGCCAACGTTGGTGAAAACGCTGGACCATTTGTTCGTCGATGACAAAGAAGGCAAGCCGGTCGGAATCCACCAATTCATCGGTCGTCGTCCCATCGCATGTTTCGGTAACAGTGACGGCGATCAAGCCATGCTGGAATACACCACGATCGGAAACCCGCGGCCGAGTTTTGGGCTGATCGTTCATCACACCGACGCCCAGCGTGAGTCCGCATACGACGCCAATCCCAAAAGTTCTGGCAAATTAACGACAGCTCTCTCTGCTGCCGCCCAGCACGGCTGGACCGTTGTCGACATGAAGGAAGACTGGAAATCGATTTGGCAAGAAACCAAGGACATTTCGTCAATCAACACTTCTCATTCCTTGGCAGCGCCAAACGCGCTGCTTGGTCACTGGCTGGCCGAAGACATTGACTCTCAAGGCGTCATTGATCGCGCGCAAAGCACACTCGAATTCGATACCGCTGGGTCGGTCGGCGGAAATTCATCGGTCAATCGATTTCACGGAAGCGTAAAGATTGATGGCGACCGCATCGAGTTCGGACCACTGGCGATGACCCGACGCGCAGGACCGCCGGCGCTGATGAAGCAGGAATCAAACTTCATGGCGGCCCTGCAGAGAGTCAACGGCTTTCGCATCGCCGAGACCGGATTGCTTTATCTGACCGACGAGAACGGCACGGATATCCTTCGGTTTTCAAAAATCGATCCCTGAGCAACACCGGCCCACCGTCGTGCGGCGACCGACGGTTCCAGAATCCCAGCGGGACGATGCGATCACACTCGCGCAGGCGGTGGCCCTGGTCCCTGCGAGCATGCCCCAGCGCGAACGTGTGATGGAGCTGGCGGTCAGCCGAACGGCCGCTGCGCGGACAGCAGCGGTCACGCCCCTGCGTGGAAACGGTGAAGAAGATGGGACGCCCCCAGAATTAGCCCGAAGCCGGATCGGAGGACTTTAGTTACAATCCTTTGAATCCCGTCAAAAAACTTTTCATTGTTAACGGAAAATCAATGCTACGTCCGCTGTTTTTTATTCCGATCTTGATTCTTGCTGCGTTGCCGCCCACGTCGTTGTCGGCCAATGACGAGCGCCCCAACATCCTGTTCATCATGTCAGATGACCACACGGCGCAGGCGATTGGCGCATACGCGACGCTGTTGAAGGAAATCGATCCTACACCGACGATCGATCAGATAGCGGCCGAAGGAATGTGTTTTGACAATGCTTTTTGCACCAACGCGATCTGTACCCCTTCGCGTGCGTGCATCATCACCGGCCAGTACAACCACATCAACGGCGTGTTCGATTTGGGCGGCAACATCCCGCCGGAAAAACAAGCGTTGCCGATTTTGATGCGACAAGCTGGGTACCAGACCGCAATTATTGGCAAGTGGCACCTCAAGGTTGAACCCAATTACGACTACTACAAAGTGCTTCCCGGCCAGGGCAAATACTTCGACACTGAATTTCGCATCCAAGGGGAACAGCCCTGGCCAAAAAACACGGTCGCCTATCCCGGTTCGCACTCGACCGACGTGATCACCGATGCGGCGCTCGATTGGTTCAAGAACAAGCGAGATCCGAATAAGCCGTTCTTTGTTTCGCATCATTACAAAGCGCCACACGATTACTTCGAGAGCAACCCACGATACGACGATTACTTAGCAGACATTGAAATCCCAGAACCTGATTCGCTGTGGAATAAGCCGAACACGTGGGGATCGATCGCGACACGCGGGCATAACGACGAATTAGTCCCCCACATTGGAACATCCATCGGTCGCCGCAATCCCAGGCGGTCTTACGCGGCCGACTTACCGAACAAATTCCCATCGGAGTTCAAATGGGATTACCAAGACGAAAACTTGTCGGACTACGAAGTCAAGCGACTCGCCTACCAGGCATATCTCAAGAAATATTTGCGATGCGTCAAAGGTGTGGATGAAAACCTAAAACGCTTGATCGATTATTTGAAAGAAGAAGATCTGTACGACAACACGCTGATCATTTACACGGGCGATCAAGGATTCTGGTTGGGCGAAAAAGATTATCAAGACAAACGTTGGGCTTATGATCCATCACAACGAATGCCCTTCATTGTGCGTTACCCGAAATCGATCCCGGCCGGAACACGCAGTGATGCGATCGTCGAAAATGTCGACTACCCTGCCCTGATGCTGGACTACGCCGGCATCGAGATCCCCGATTCCATGCAAGGCCGTTCGTTTCGCGAGATTTGCGAGACGGGCAAAGAACCTGACGACTGGAAACAGGCGGCCTATTATCGCTATTGGATGCACATGGCTCATCACGACAATCCGGGCGAGATGGCGATCCGCACCAAGAATCATAAGCTGATCTATTTCTACGGCTGTAACTATGACGGCGAAGAACAAACCCCACCGGCTTGGGAACTTTATGACCTCGCCAAGGACCCCAACGAACTGAACAACGTTTACGATGACCCACAATATGCCGAGGTCCGTGAGCAATTGAAAGCGGATCTGGCGGCCATGCGAAAACAAAACGGAGACGACGGATCGCATTACCCGAAATGTGAAAAGGTCATCCAAGAGTTCTGGGATTACGATGACGCGGATCGTGAAAAGGCGATCCAGTTGTCGGCGGAATTCCGCAAGCGACGCGAAGCAAGTCTGACGAAGACAAAAAAATAACGCGAAGCGAGAGCATTACGATCGCCTCGCGATCATCGCTAAGAATTCGGACGCAGTGATGAAAGTTTGACACAGTGACGGATCAAACCCTTCGTTGATTCAAGCCCCATCGTTGATTCAAGCCCCTTCGTTAATTCAAGCCCCTTCGTTAATTCAAGCCCCTTCGTTAATTCAAGCCCCTTCGTTAATTCAAGCGTCGACTAGTCAAGATTATTCTTGGGTTGGTGGCTGGGAGCGTAGTTCCCGGCCACCTTCTTTTTCGCGGGCGTGACGTTGTATTCCAAGTAGCGAGTCGAGTGCGAATCGATCGGCGTCCACTGCATTGCGCCGGTGTCGATACGAACTCGACCGGGTCTTCCTTCGCGAATGAGCTTTCGCACTTCCTTGGTTACTAACTGATAGATGGCACGACGACGCTCGATCGGTGGTATGGCACCTCGCAGTCTTGCGATGTCCCATTTTCCGCAGCGATAAATGCGATTGATCATGTGGCTGTGACGACGATCGGAATCTTCGTGAAACTGTGTTCTCGCATCATCGGTGTGATCACGGTGCCGGATCAGAGCCGCCGGATAACGCCCGGTTCGCAAGCCGGCGAACTGCAGCGCGTCGATCAAGTCATCGTCTTCTTCGCCCCAGCCTTGAAACACCGGATCGTGACCTCCGACGCGGTCAAAATCTTCTCGTCGCAGAACGAATGTTCCGCCGGTGCCTTCGCCGGGATGGCTGCTGCGAAAGAAGTGCCCCGGCCGCAACATTGCGATCACCGTCTCGGTGAACTCGGGCTCGAGTTCGACATCGCCATCGACCAGGCACACCCACGGTGCGGTCGAGGCGAACACACCACGGTTTTTGGCGTCACTGCGATCGAATGCGGTTTTCCCTTTGACTGAGACCACGCGAACTTGCGGAAAGTGATCGCGAATCCAATCACCCGCGTTCTGTGGGCAACTGTAATCGACGACTATCACTTCACTATGTGGCTGGGCGATCAATCGCGGCAGAGTGTTTTTTAGATCGTCAAGCCTGCCCATGCATGTCGTCACGAAAGCCAGAGTCGGCGCGTGCGGAACTTGATCCGCACTTGCGTCACCGGGCAACCGAGACGTGTGTGCGAACTGCAGCAAATCATACTTCACCATCCAGCCAACGGCGGCGCGAACGTGATGACCGGGTATGCGCGGTAAGGAATGAAACTTTCGTGCAATGTCGCCGATCGTGCATTGGGCTTGTTTGACAAAATCCAAGATGCGACCCAGCGTTTCGGCATCGCTCAGTCGTCCCGCCTCGCAGTGGTTCAACAGCCTATCACTGAGTGTCGATGCCAAGGTGTCTGCGGGTGTTCCGCCGATCTGCACCGGCGTCCGATCATCCAGCCAACGTGTGGGATAGGCTGCAAACACCGTATCGACCGGCGGGTATCGCGCCGGCGCCAAGCTTCGCGGAAAAACCGGCCGAGCATGCACCGGCACGATTTCCGCCGAATCTTGATCGGACACTTCGACGCCTTGAGCAACCGTCTTCAAACCGGCTTGTCGGTAGTGAACGCGTTGTTCACGCTGGGACTGCCACATCGATTCGTATTCACCAATGACACCGGCCCACGTGAATCGACTCAGCACCCGTTGGCGACCGGCTTGGCCCATTTGACGACGCAAACCCTTGTCGCGGCAAAGTTGCCCGATGGCATGACAGGCCTGTGGCAATGAAACGGAAACCGTTTGTCCGACTTCGCCAAGGTATTGATCGTAGTTGATTTCGCCGGTCAATAAGCGGGTCGTCGCATCGGTCGTGGAATCACGAATCATTGACGTTGGAATTAGATAGCCGGTCTCGCCGTCAACCACCGTATCGCGGTATCCGTTCCAATCCGTGGCGACAACAGGCAATCCGCGCGACATTGCCTCCAGGTTTGTCAGGCCGAATGTTTCTTGAATGCTGTCGGCTAATGAAACGAATACGTCCGCCGCATCCCACACGTGGTCACGCATCCAGGGATCAAGGCCATCGACCAAATGCAAATGAACGCTGGGGGCAAGCCGAGCCGCGCAACACGTAAACCCGTCTCGGACCTTTGCGTTACTGAACCAACCGCACAGAACCAAGTGGATGGATCGATCGGGGTTCGCTTGGGCGGCCGCTTGTGCCGCTGCGAACATCGGAAACGGATGGGCTTTGGCGTGATGCGACAATCGGCCGACAAACAACAAAACAACGTCGTCGTCAGCGTCGGGAATCTCGAGTCGCTTTCGACTTTCGGCACGATCTGGCGGCGTGGCCGGACGGTGGTGTTCGTGGTCAACACCGAGAGGCACCTGCTGGATCGTCAAACCCAACGAAGCGGCACCACCGGTTTGCATCGAGAGGTATTTACACATGACGTCGGTGGTTGATCGCAGCATATCCGTCACCGCTGATGACGTGCTGATCAATCGATCATAGGGAAACATTGGGGCGGTAACCAATTGCCAAAGCACATCCAAGCCAAGTGGCGAACAAAGCGTGTGAGTGACGCCCGAAAAAGCCACGCCGTGCGGCGAGTAACGTTGTCGCGCCCACGCAAATCTCGGCTCGGGTGGACTGGCGAAATGCATGATTCGCGACGGGCACCCCGGTTTCTGATCGGGCTCGGGCGGATAACGGTAACCACGCATCCAAGATTCGAATTCCTGCACCGGAGTGGTCCTGACGCGGCGCGGCGTCGCGCTGGAACTCAGTTCTTGTTGACAAACATCCTGCAAGGCTTGCCGGTCTTCCCCCGATTCGACAATCGCTTCTAACGTTGACCAAGTGCCGTGGCGGAGCAGCGCCGTAAGAAAATTGCGTGACGCGACTTCTCGCCCCATCAACGCTTGAGGTCGCCCGACGCGCTGTTGCTCGGCGACTTTCAACGTCTCGAAATAGGCTTCGCGCCGGAAGTGAATCGCGAGTGGTTGGGGTGGTCTCATGGTCTGGATACGACGGAGTGAGTGCTAAGAAGCGAAGACTTGAAATTAGCGAAAACGGGATTCAATGTCGCAATGAGGCATATTCCGATGGCTGGGCTTCGACTTTCTCCAAGACGCTCAATCATCACCCCATCGTATGAATACGCCGTCATGGACGACCGTTTCGGGCCGCCACCATCACGTCGGCCATGGAGTTCGCAATCTTTTTTCCCGCTTCGGCTGCCCAACAGTTGCACGCGTGTGCGCTACGGGTCAAATTGAGGACCCTTCGCAACCCGCCGTTCGGACGGTTCGACCCTCCTACGCACTGCTTTTCTCCTCCACACTGTAACTCGTCATGGTGAGACAGACATCACGTATTCCGCCTAAGCCGGCCAACGAATTTCCCGCCGGGGGCCTGTCAGTGCTTGGCTGACCGTGGTGGGAGTCCATCCATGTTTTCACGGCGAAGACATCCGCGGACCACCCATGAGAAATCGATTAAAACGACTGTTGGGTCAACCGGTTCGGTGGGAACGTCGCCCCCGGACCCGGCGCAAGCCGAGTCTGGAACCGCTTAAACGGCGTCGACTGCTAGCGGCCGAGATCAATATTGGGGTGGTGCGTCCGGGCGGCGGCGATCTGTTGCAACAATTGCTCGATACTCAGCCGCTCTCTGGGCGCACCGCTGGAGATGAGAATCCGGAAATCGCATTCGATTATGGGTTCAATTCAACGGCACCGGCGGCCGGCACCACCGGCGACGACCTTGCGATGGCTGGCGATTTCAGTGGAATCGGGTTCGACCAAGTCGTGGTAGCGCGTGGCTTACCCGGCGGCGCGTTGCAATGGTTGGCCGATACGGATCGCGATACGACCGAAGAGTACTTGTTTCGATTCGGTCTGGATACATTCACGCCGCTGATTGCCGACATGAACGGCGACGGCCACGACGACATCATCGCGGTGCTGGATACGGGCGCGCGCCTTGACTGGTATGTCCACTACTGGGATCCAACCGGCAACCCTTTGACGAACGGTGGTGCGCCGACTGATTACTTTTCGGATTCAACATTACAAGTCAACGCGGCGTTCACATTCGGCGATACGGGCGAAACCCCACTGGCCGGCGACCTCAACGGTGACGGTCGCGCCGATATTACAACCGTTACTGAAATCAGCAGTGTTTGGCCAACTCATTTCGCCGACGCGGGCGCCAATCCTTATCCCGCCACAACGACGCCGTCGGGTATCCAGCAACCGACTGACCAAAATCAACTTTTTGGCGAAATCGGTATTCCCGTTCTCGGCGACTGGGACAACGACGGCGACGACAACGTCGGACGAATCGTCGAAGGGGCCGGTACATCACAATGGCGTTTGAACACCGACGGTTTTGGCACGGTCAATTTAGTCGCGGAATATGGACTCAGTGGCGATCAATACATCGTTGGCCAGTGGCCCGATCATGTCTGGGATGGTGGCGGTGGCAATGCATTCTTTAGCACCGCGAGCAACTGGTCCAACGATACTCTGCCGGCGACCGGCAGCGATGTGGTCATCGATCAACCTTCGGCAGGACCACCGGCCGTGTTGTCGGCTGATGACACGCGAACGATTGGAACGCTGGCCAGTGAATCGCCGGTCCAGGTCACCACGGGCACGCTTACCATTGCCGATGAAGTCTCGTCATCCCAAGCGATTTCGATCAGCGGTGCCGCGGCGACGTTACGACTGAACGGCTCGATCAACGCAGCTTCATTGAATCTGACCGCCGGAAAACTGCAAGTTGGCATCGACAATCCGATCGCAGCGACGCCGTTTAACATCAGCAGCGGCACGATCGAAGCGGTTGGCGGTACTCGCACGTTGTCAACGGACTTTTCAGTCAGCAGTCTTGTTGTCATCAGCGGCAACGAAGATTTGACGCTGGCAGGATCAATCAACGGCACCGGTGGCATCGACAAACTAGACGCCAACCAACTGACATTATCGAGCGCCAACACCTACGACGGGCTAACAACGATCGATGGAGGTCTCGTCGTCCTGACCGGTGCCGGCACACTTGGTTCGGCCTCCTCAGGCACCATCATCAATGGCACAAACACCACACTGGATGCCGCGTTAGAACTGGGGTTCGGCGTTACCAACTTTGATGAAGTCACGCTGCGCGATCGCAGAGCCGCGATTGTTGGCAACAATTCGACGCAAGCAGGCGATGTTGTTCTCGACGCGAACAACTCGGCCCAAATCCGTGGTCCGATCGAGGTGTCCGGTAACGTCTCGGGTTCCGTCGTGGGCACGAGTGAGTTCCAGACGATCGGTGGTGTGGTCACGCTCTCGGGCGTCAATAGTTACACCGCGGTCACGCACATCGCGGGCAACAGCACCTTACGAATCGGATCAACCACAGCGATCCCATTGACATCGACGGTCGAGGTCGTTGACGGCACGCTGGATTTGAATGGCAACGACATCAGCGTTGGGTCTTTAGAAGCCGCGGGCATTGGCGGCGTCGTTGCATTGGGAAGCAATACGTTGTCGATGGGTGGCGATAATCAATCGCTTCACTATGCCGGCAATATTACCGGCAGCGGCAACTTGTTCAAAACCGGTACGGGTACGCAAACTTTCAGCCAAGCAAGCACCTTCACTGGCACGACCATCATCAGCGAGGGAGCCATTCTGGTCGTCGGATTGGGAACATTAGGAACTCCCGCGGGACCAACCGTCGTCCAGAACGGCGGCGAACTACAACTTGGCGCGCTGACACACAATGAACCCGTCACCCTTGAGGGAGGCGCGGTGCTGCGTGGTGACCACGCATCGTTCCAAGATGCAAATATCACCGTCGCCGGCGGCGTCGACGTGACGATTTCCGCGTTCGCCCCGACGGACACGATGACCATCAATGGCAACCTGGTCGGTGGTGGATTCGGCACGCAAGTGGGAATCGAAAACGGGACGATCGTACTTAACGGCGACAACAATACTGAAGGAGAATTATTAATCAGCGGTGGCACGCTGATTCTGAATGGTATCCAGGCCGAACCGGTAACGGTTAATGCCTCCGGCAGGTTGGGCGGCACCGGAACGATCTCGTCGGCCGTCATGGCGGAATCCACCGCGACCATCGCACCGGGCAATAGTCCTGGCATACTCAATACCGGCGATCTTGACTTGCAATCTGGTTCGACGTTGGAAATCGAACTTGGCGGAACCGTACCCGGCAACTCGGCAACGAATCACGACCAGATCAATGTGGCTGGCACAGTGTCGTTGGCAGGAACGTTAGATGTGCAATTGTTCGGCGGATTCGATCCTGTCGGCGGTGACACATTTGTCATCATCAACAATGATTTTGGCGACACGGTTAGCGGCACGTTCGATGGGTTGCCCGAAGGGGCCGTCGTTACCGACGATACGGGTCGCAACTATTTCATTTCGTATCTCGGCGGCGACGGAAATGATGTCGTCTTAACGGCCATGGCATTGACCCAAGTGCGGGTCTCGGCCGGCAACTTGAACATTTTTGATGCCGACGGCAATTCAGATTCCCTAGCCGTGACAACGGTGGGCACCAGTTACGTCATCACCGAAGTGAACGGCAACAATCTTTTAACCAGCATCGCGACGGCGAGCGGTAACGGCACGCCAACGATCACGGTTCCGTTTGATGAAGTCAGCGGGACAAACCTTAGTTTTGAACTCGGTGCCGGCGATGACTCGATCACGATCGGCGGTGCCTTTGCGCCCGGCAACCTGTTTGGCGATGCGACCGATCAGTTTTTAGTTCTGGTGGACGGCCAGACCGGTAACGATTCAATTCAATGGAATGGTGCCGATACACTGAACGTGCTGTCTTTGCAGGCAGAAACGATCACACAGTCCGGCAACGCTTTGACCACCGCGGGTCAATTTTGGAACGGTCCGGTCACGCTCGGTGCGAACGTCAATTCCAGTGGATCGACGGTAACGTATCAAAGCACGCTTGACGGACCGTTCACTTTTAACGGAAATGCAAATCCGATCACGTTTCAAGGCGCCGTCGGCAGCATCACTCCGCTGAGTGGTCTCACCCGTTTTGGTCTCGTTAACATCAACGGAGGTTCAATCACGACCACGGGGCAACAAGATTACCGCAACGGGATCTTCTTAAATTCCCCCACCGACATCACGACCATAACCAGCACGGGCGGGGCGGACATTAAGTTCGGTCAGGCGAGCAGTGAATTTGTCCGCAGCCAAATCGATGGCGAGGATGGATTGGTCGTCAACACGACCGGCCAGACGATCATTGCATCGCGAATCGGCAATAACAGCCAACGGTTAAGTTCCTTTACCACGGATGCCGGTGGCACAACATTCACACCGATCGAGTTCCGCACCACGGGGAACATCACGATCAATGATGCGGTCAATTTACCCAATGCAGTCGTTACTCCGATCGTTAGTAGTGGCGACGTGACCTTCGGCAGTTCGGTGGACCGATTTGGATTATCAATCACGACACCGGGAACGGTCAGCTTTTTGGGTGATGTCGGCACATCCGTCGAACTCGATCGCGCGAGTATCATTTCCGGTTCACTTGCCATCAACGGTGCATTCAATGTTGGATCGTCGGGACTGATCGCTAGTATCACCGGCGCGATCGCGGTCGATGGAAACATCACCGCGTCAACAACGGGCCCCGTATCGTTGACAACCGAGCGAAACGTCTTTCTCAACGCGGGTTCCAGCATCGACGTCACCGACGGCAACCTGACGATCAGCGGCAACCAGCAACCGGTCACAACGACCGGCGATTTTCGCGGAATCGAAGCGATCAACTCGACGATTATGTCCGACGGCATGGGCGACATCACGATCCAAGCCACGGGAGGCGACGCGGCGGACAACGAAGGCATTTTCCTTCAGGGCACCAGCATTCGATCAACCGCGGTGGGGACTTCAGCGGGAACCATCACGATCGAAGGCGTAAGCCACTCTGTCGGTGGCGAAGGTGCCGCGGTTCGATTCCGCAACAATGCATTGGTTGAATCGGTCGACGGCGACATCAATATCGATGGTGTCGCCGATGTCCATCAAGGCGTGTTCTTTCTCTCGCTCGGTGGTGGAACGGTTCGATCAACCGGCGTCGGTGATGATGCGGCAAATATCTCGATTACAGGTGAGTCACTGGGTGGCAAATCTGGTTTTCAAGTGGACCCGGGAACGATCACCGGTATCGATGGCGATATCGAAATGACGGGTATCAGCGCCAGCGGTAACGGGTTTCTTGTCGATGCCGGTTCGATCAGTACCACGGGAACTGGGCCTAACGCTGGAAAGATCACGTTGACGGGAATCAGTGGGACCGGAAACGGCGCGCTCTTTCAGCAGAGCTTTCAAGTTCAAACCGATGCTGGCGAGATCGTAATCGTTGGCACCGGCGATACAGGGATTTCAGCCCGAGCCAACGTCGACATCGGCACGACGGGAACGCTGCCCAACGCCGGCAACATCACTTTGCTGGGAACCGGCGCAACGACCGACGTTTTCTTTGATGGGGTCGGCCCGCGACTGTCGACCGCTGATGGTGACCTGCAAATCCAAGCCGACACGCTGAGCCTAGGGACCACGATTCAAGGTTCGGGCGATCTC
This sequence comes from uncultured Pirellulaceae bacterium, assembly GCA_963975425.1. Lineage (GTDB taxonomy): Bacteria > Planctomycetota > Planctomycetia > Pirellulales > Pirellulaceae > CAXBGS01. The sequence continues at coordinate 232,582 of CAXBGS010000009.1, read as the reverse complement.
TCGATTTTTCCGCGAACGGCGTCGACCAGCATTGGGCTCGGTGGCGGTGCGGGAACCTTGAATCTCAGTGCGACCGAAGTGGGACGCATTACCGACGGGTTCAATTCGATCACCATTGGCGATGCAACCACGGGTGCAGTCGAAATCGACACGTTGGCTTTTCAAGACGACGTCTCCATCCTTGGCGAGACGATCTCGGTGGCCGGCCTGCTAACGAGTACAGGCGACCTGACGGTTTCGACAGGTGACACGCTGACGGTCAACGGCACACTTGCGACCGACTACACGGCTGCCGCCGATACGATTCTGGAAGGTGTTGGCACGATCACGGGAACGGTCGTTGCGCCGTCGGACGCCGTGGTCTCACCGGGTAATAGTCCCGGCATTCTCAACACGGGTAACTTTGATCTTCAGGGCGGCGCGACGCTTGAAATCGAACTCGGCGGAACCTCTCCCGGCAACACGGCGACGGATCACGACCAAGTCACCGTCACTGGGACTGTGGCACTTGATGGTTTCTTAGACGTTCTGTCGTTCGGTGGCTTCACCCCAACTGGAGGCGACACGTTCGTCATCATCAACAATGATGCGGCCGATCTGGTGACCGGCACATTTACGGGATTAAGTGAAGGCGCCACGGTTCTGGACGGTTCGGGAAATGAATACGCGATCAGCTATGTCGGCGGTGACGGTAACGATGTGGTGCTGACCGCGGCAACGGTGACGCTGCCGACGTTGGTCTCGGTCATCGGCGGATTCTTGGTGATCGAAGACACAGCTGGCAACGTTGATGATCTGCAAATCACGACTAGCGGATCCGACTACGTGGTGACAAGCACCAACGGAAACAACCTTTCGACCAGCATTGCCGGCGCGACCGGAGACGGAACCCCCACAATCACGGTGCCGTTTGCGGAAGTCGCGGGCACCGATATCACCATCGAACTTGGCGGCCAGGATGATGTGGTCTCCTTTGGTCCCACGTTCAACCCATCGAATGCCGGCGGTGATGCTTCAACCGTATTTACGATCGACTTCGACGGCGGCGGACAAGTTGACCAGATTTTTTGGGATGGCGGTTCATCAATCAACGGCATGTCATTTCTCGCTGACGCACTCGATGTTCGTGGGCCCTTAACCGTTGGCGCTGGTGGACTGTTCGGCACGTTTACCGGCCAAGTCAGTTTGTCTAACGATGTCACGGCGAGTGCATCCGGTTCGGTAAACATAACGACCGATCGTAATATCGTCCTGAACCCGTCCAGCGCGGTACAAACAACTGACGGAAATATTTTCCTTTCGGCGAATCGACAAGCAATCGCCACCAGCGGCTCATTTCAAGGCGTCGACATCAACAATGCTCGGATCGAGGTGCTGGGCACAGGTGCGATCGATATTGGAGGACGCGGAGGCGACAGCGGAAGCTTACAAAGCGGAATTCAATTGCGCAATTCGGCGCAAATCATCGGCGGTACGCGAGACATTGTGCAGATCGATGGATTTGGCGGCACAACGTCGCTGAGCAACAACGATGGCGTTCTCGTTGATAACGCTTCGTTGATCACGTCCTCGGGCGCAGACGTTTCCGTCTCAGGTGTATCCGGAGGTTTTGGGTCAAGTTCTTTCAATCGCGGTGTGCACGTTCGGTCCAATGGTCGGATCACGGCGGGTGGCAGTGGTGACGTTACCGTCGGCGGAACGGCAACAACCGATGCGATTGGCGACGGCAACAGCGGTGTCTTCGTCACATTTGACGGGATCATCACGTCGGCCGGCGGAGATGTCACGGTCGTCGGCACCGGTGGCGGCAGCGGTAGTTCGGTCGGTAATCATGGTGTATTCGTCGAAGATCTTTTCAACACAGATACGGCAATCATTTCTGCGGGACCGACCGGATCGGTTTTGGTTAACGGAACGGCAGGAAATGCAACCGGCATGGGCAGTTTCAACCAAGGGGTTTTCATTGCGGGTGCAGGTGCCACCATCAAGTCGGTCGATCGCGATGTCCAGATCATCGCCGCCGGCACAGACAATTCACCGGCCATCGCATTGATCGCCGACGCGTCCATCGAGTCCGGCGGCGGTGCGTCAATCGACCTGAAAACAGACAGTCTCGAGCTAGACGCAGCCAGCACGATCAATTCAGGATCAGGCGATACCCGAATCAATCCCAGAACCAGCGGCAACACCATCAACTTTGGTGGCACCGATGTGTTCGTCGGAACTCGAACACTGGGATTGTCCGCTGCAGAACTGACCAATATCACCGCGGAAGTTTTGCGAACGGGGAACACAGTTTCGGACTTTGTTGTCTCGGCACCGGTCAACATCGCCAACACTTTGACTGTCAACAGTCGCAATATCTTGGTGTCGGCAAATCTGGAAGTCGATGATGGCCTGACGCTTGACTCAAGAACGGACTTGTTGATCACAGCAGCCGCATTAGTCGATGCCGATGCTGACAGCGATGGAACCGGCGGATTGTTCATCGTTGCACTAGACGGCGTCGGTACCGCCATGAACGTAGCGGCGACCGATGGCACTCTCCTAAGCGGATCAGCAATCGACATTTTTGGATCCGACGTTGATCTCTTTCGATTACTTGCCACCGCTGGCAACATCGATGTCGTTGCAGAAAACAATGCGAACCTAAATCATTTCTCGTCGGCGACGGGTGACTTTACGGTCGTGGCCGATAACGATGTGCGAATGCCCAATGGCACTCACTTCAGCCGCGTGATGGATGCGGACTCCGACGGTGATGGCGACGGCGACTTGACGATCCGAGCCGACAACGATTCAAACACGGTTGGGAACCTGATCGTCGACCCGGCATTCAATTTCCAATTGACCGGTGCAAACGTTTTCTTGCAGGGATCCGATGTGTCGCTCAGCCGAGTCGCGTCAAAGACCGGCGACGTCGTCATCACCGCTACCACTTTCGATGTCGACTTCGGCAATCGCGTCGTCACTTCCGCCGGCGACCTCGCGATCAACGCGCCGACGGGTGAAATCACGCAACTCGCCGGCGGTGACGTCTCTGCGATTGGCACGATCGCGTTCGGCCAAGCTGGTGATTTGATCGTCAATGGAACCATACAAAGCGACTATACAGTGGTCACCGGTACCACTCTTCGCGGATCGGGAACGATTCAAAACGTCATCGCACCGGACCTGACCACAGTCGCGCCGGGCAATAGTCCCGGCATTTTGAACACCGGCGACTTTCATCTGATGTCCGGTGCGACGCTTGAAATTGAACTCGGCGGTACTTCGGCTGGTAATACGGCGACCGACCACGACCAAGTGAATGTGACCGGGACGGTGACACTGGCAGGCGTTCTTGACGTTTCGCTGTTTGACGGATTTACCCCATCGCCCGGCGACACATTCACAATTGTCAATAACGACGGCGCGGACGCGATCATCGGTACGTTTGACGGCCTGGCCGAAGGCGACACGTTTAGCAGCGATACTTACAATTACACGATCTCGTATGTTGGCGGCACCGACAACAATGATGTGGTGTTGACCGCAACCAACCGAACCTTTGTGGTCACCAACACTAACGATTCGGGCTCGGGAAGCCTGCGTCTTGCGATTCAACGGGCCAATGCGTCGGCCGGTCGCGACGAAGTCTCGTTTGACATTGATGGCGTCGGACCACACACGATCGCGCCCCTGACCGATTTGCCTTCGATCACCGACGCACTGTTGATCGACGGCTATACGGAATCGGGTGCCGCGACCAATACACTGTTGGACGGCTATAACGCTTCGCTGCAGATCGTTCTAGACGGTTCCGCATCGGCAACCGTTGGCGCATCTTTTGGCTTAACCGTGCTGGCGTCAGATTCAGCGGTCCGTGGAATTGCGTTTAGCAATTGGGGCGATGGTATCAACGGCGGTTCAATCGTGGTCGGCGCAGCGGCCGATAGCGTTACGATCGCTGGCAACTTGATTGGGACGGACGTTTTAGGCAACAGCCCTGCAGGTGGTCGATTCGGTATCGCGGTTGCCGGCGACAATCACGTCATCGGCGGGTCGACGGTCGCCGACCGGAACGTGATCTCTGGCAATACAATGGGCCTGTTCTTATCACTTGGGACCGGTACTCGGATTCAGGGTAACTACATCGGAATCAATGCCGATGGCACGACCAGCCTTGCCAATACGCAAGACGGAATCAACGTTGGTTCGGGCATCAGTGATTTGACGATCGGCGGAACGATTGAATCGGAACGGAATCTGATCTCGGGCAACGCGGCAACCGGAATCGCGGTCACCATTGGCAGCGGTATCGACATCATCGGCAACTACATCGGTACCGACAGCACCGGAGAATTCGCGGTCGGAAACGGTACCGGCGTCTCGGTTGCCGCGATCACCAGCAACGTCGTGGTGGGCACCGATGGTGATGCGACCAATGATGCACTTGAAGGAAATCTGATCAGTGGTAACGGAATCGGAATCGATGCCATCGGCGCCGTGATCGCTGGAAACCTTGTCGGAACCGATCACAGCGGACTGCAGGCAATCGGAAACACGAATGTCGCGGTGCTCGCAGGTGCGGGAACACGCGTCGGGACCGATGGTGACGGCGTCTCGGACGCATTGGAACGCAACGTGGTCAGCGGCAACGTCGGTCCCGGTGTCGTCGGTATTCAAGCCAATGCATCAGGCGCGAAGATCGCCGGCAACCTCGTCGGTCTTGGAATCGATGGCGAGACACCTGTTGGCAACGCAATCGGCATCCGAATCAGCGGCGACACAACGTTAGTTGGGTCAGATTTTGATCTCACAAGTGACAACCTGGAAGCAAACGTCGTCAGTTCCAATACTTTGTATGGTGTTCAGATACTCGGCAGCGGCGCGATCAACAACTTGATCGTCGGCAACTTGATCGGAACGGATGTCAGCGGAACGCTGCCTCGTGGAAACACGGCAGCGGGCGTTATCCATCACAGTGATGCCGGCGAAGCGATCATCGGTGCGAACGTGATCGCCGATAACGATGTCGGCATCATTGTTGATCAAACCGGCGCGGGCGTTACCGTCGAAATCCAAGGCAATTGGATCGGAACCGACACATCGTCATCGATCGACCTTGGCAACGCCAGCAGCGGAGTTAGCATCGACGGGCAAGCCGACAGTCAAGTCATTATCGGTGGAATCGATCCAGGCCGCGGAAACGTCGTTGCATTCAACGATGTCGGCGTCAGCGTGTCTGGTGACGCAACCACGGCGACAATCCGTGGCAATTCGATCATCGACAATGACGCGATTGGGATCGACCTGATCGCGATCGGCAATGCTCTTGATGGAGTCACACCGAACGATGGACCGGGCGACTCGGATGCGGGTGGAAACCGTCTGCAGAATTTCCCAGACATCTCGATTGCACTGGCGGGTGCGAACACAGAAGTCACCGGCGTGTTCGGTGGCAGTGCCGGCGTCACGTACCAGCTGGACTTTTATGCATCGGACACCGCCGACCCCAGCGGCTTTGGTGAAGGCGGTCGTTACCTCGGTTCACTGGACGTCGTCGGCACCGGCGCGAGTACTAGTTTTGCGGTAACCACGTTGGAGGCAACCATCGATGGCGAAGTGGTGACGGCAACGGCTACTCGTAACGGCGCAGAAACGTCCGAGTTCTCAGCGGCCGTCACCGCGATCGATGTGAACGGTCCCGCAATCTTGCCGGGCAGCCTGATCGTGACCGTCGTCCCCGACACGAACCAAGACATCGACGAGACTCCGCTGGGGCTTCCGGTGGGCAGCGTCCAGGAAGGACAAACGGTTTCACTCACCGGGATTTGGGCCAGTCCCGGCAGCAATAAATCCATCACCATCAATTGGGGTGACGGGACTTCCACCGACTCGACCGTCGATCCGGTCGAAATCACTCCAATCGGATTTTCGGTTCAACACGTCTACGCGGATGACTCGCCCAGCGGCACGTCGGCCGACGATTACGAAATCGGAGTGATCGTTACCGATAACACCAGCGGCGGCAGCGGCCGGTCGACGCGAATGATCCGAGTCGAAAATGTACCGGCTCAATTCGCAGGTACGCTGGACATCACGCCCGCCACCGTCGTCGAAGGAGCAACCGTATTTTTGACGGGCGCGATCGATGATCCGGGTGTCGGCGAGGAACACGAATTATTGATCGACTGGGGCGACCAAAAATCGCCACAACTATTTGTCGTTCCCTTCGGCGACAATACGTTCAGCGTCCCGCATCTTTACGCCAACGATTCCAACGGTCCTATCAGCGTCACGCTTTACGATGACGACAGTGGCACGGCGGTGGCGACAACACAGGCGAGTGTCTTCAACGCGCCGCCCACGGCCGTATTAGACGGACCGACCGTTGCCGAGGAAAGTACAACGGTAACGTTCACAGCGAGATCGACCGATGTGGGCATTGATGATGAACTGACTCATACTTGGCAAATCCTTGATGGCGGTCGGGCCATTCGCGGGTTCGAGGGAGAATCCTTCAGCGTTACGTTTCACGATCAACAATCCTTGGTCGTTCAACTGACCACGCGTGATGGCGACGGAGGCGTATCGACGGTCGCACAGTCACTCGAGATTGTTAATTCGGATCCAAAGATCAACGTATCGACGTTAACTCTGGTGGATCCCAATGGCAGCCCTGTCAACGAAGGCGACACGATCACCTTCCGTGGTGAATTTTTTGATGCCGGCCGATTTGATCAACACTTTGTCATGATTGACTGGGGCGACGGCACGGTCACGCCCGAACAGTTTCTGGACGAGACGCTTTCTAATTTCTCGTTCACGCACCGCTACATCGATGACGATCCGACAGCCACACCGGCGGACAATTACAACGTCACCATCTCGGTTCGCGATGAAGACGGCGGCAGCGATTCGATCACTCAAGTCGTCACGGTCAACAATGTCGCTCCCAGCGTCCGCATCACAACGCGCGATTTTACAACGACGCAGTTGACGCTTGCCAGCGTCGTCGTGGATTCACCCAACGATACATTGAGTTACGCCTGGACCGTCAACGGTGCCATCCCGGTCGGCGTCGTCGTCGACCAACCCACCTTGCAGTTGAACCCGAGTGATTTCAGCGGCGAAACGATCGTCCAACTGACGGTGACCGATGATGACGGTGGCGAGACGACTCGCCGCGCTGGACTGATATTGGGCACGGTCAACTCCGATGTCATTACGATCGCTCCTGCGCCCTCGGCACCCGCCAGTGATACCGAAGTGGTGGTGGTGACGGGAACTTCGGTCGAATCGGTGGTCTACAACAACGTCGATTCGATTGTCATTGCAGCGGCAGAATCAGACGACACCATCGTGACCGATCCCGCCGTCAACGTGGACTTGGCAATCGATGGTGGCGACGGCGAGGACACGATCACGACGTCATCGGGTGATGATTTGGTCGATGGCGGCGGCGGCAACGACATGATTCGCACGGGCAGCGGTAACGACATCTTAGTTTCCGATTCCGGCGACGATGTGCTCGACGGTGGCTTGGGCGATGACACCACGCGGATCGGCGGCTTCAGTGTCAAAACCCTGATCGACGAAGGTGGAACCGACACGATTGACTTCTCAGCCGTCCCGGCGTCGGGAATTCCTGATGAAGGCGTCACGTTGGACTTGTCGATGGACGCAGGCGAATCGCAAATCGTTCGCAGCGATGGCGAAATCTCGCTGACCGGTACCTTTGAAAATGTCACGGGGACATCCTTTCGCGACACCATTGCGGGAAACGACGAAGACAACTTGCTGTTCGGTGGTGCCGGCGATGATACGCTCGGCGGCGGTGACGGCAACGACATGGTTTACGGAGGTGACGGTGACGACGATCTAATCGGCAGCGAAGGCAACGATATGATCTTCGGCGGTGCTGGAGACGACACGGTCACCGGCGGCGATGGCAACGAAATGGTCTTCGGCGGCGCCGGTGATGACACCATCATCGGCAGCGAAGGCAATGACATGATCTTCGGCGGGCCCGGTGACGACACGGTCACCGGAGGCGACGGGAATGCCATGGTCTTTGGCGGCGGCGGTGTCGACACGCTCGATGGAGGCGCAGGCAATGACATGATCTTTGGCGGCGCCGGCGATGACATCTTGACCGGCGGCGACGGGAACGACTTCGTTTACGGCGGTGAGGGCGATGACGAAATCGACGGCAGCGCCGGCAACGACATGATCTTTGGCGGTCCCGGCGATGATACCGTGACAGGTGGTGACGGCAACGAAATGATCTACGGCGGTGCCGGCGATGACACCATCATCGGCAGTGACGGCAACGACATGATCTTCGGTGGCGCCGGCGATGATACCGTGACCGGCGGCGATGGCAACGCAGCCGTTTATGGTGGCGCAGGCATTGACGTGATCGATGGCGGCGCCGGCAACGACATCATCTTTGGTGGTGCCGGTGACGATACGCTGACCGGCGGCGATGGAAACGATTTTGTTTACGGCGGCGGCGGCGACGACACAATCGATGGCAGCGCCGGCAACGACATGATCTTTGGCGGCCCCGGCGATGACACGGTGGTCGGTGGTGACGGCAACGAAATGATTTATGGCGGCGATGGCGACGACACCATCATCGGCAGCGAAGGCAACGACATGATCTTTGGCGGCCCCGGTGACGACACGGTCACCGGCGGTGATGGAAATTCAGCCGTCTATGGTGGCGAAGGCAATGACGATCTGGATGGCGGTGCGGGAAATGATTTGATCTTTGGCGGAAGCGGGGATGACACGCTGACCGGCGGAGACGGAAACGATTTTGTGTACGGGGGCGATGGCGACGACGAAATCAACGGATCGGCCGGCAACGACATGATCTTTGGCGGCGGCGGCGATGATACCGTGACCGGCGGGGATGGCAATGAAATGATCTACGGCGGCACCGGTGACGATTGGATCAGCGGCGGTGACGGCAACGATATGATCTTTGGCGGCGCCGGAGATGACATGCTGACCGGCGGTGACGGAAACGATGCGGTGTATGGTGATTCTGGCGATGACGAAATCACCGGATCGGCCGGCAACGACATGATCTTTGGCGGCGCCGGCGACGACACGGTGACCGGCGGCGACGGGAATGAAATGGTCTACGGCGGCAGCGGTGATGACTGGATCAGCGGCGGCGACGGCAACGACATGATTTTTGGCGGCGCCGGTGATGACACGCTAACCGGCGGTGACGGCAACGACATGGTTTACGGCAACGCCGATGACGACTGGATCGTCGGCAGCGATGGCAACGACATGATCTTTGGCGGCGCCGGCGACGATACGGTTACCGGCGGTGATGGCAACGAAATGGTCTATGGCGGCAGCGGTGACGACTGGATCAGCGGTGGCGACGGCAATGACATGATTTTTGGTGGGAATGGCGCCGACACTCTATCGGGCGGCGTTGGCGACGACGTGGTCCGTGGAAATGCGGGCGATGACACGATCACCGGCAGCAGCGGCAACGACATGATCTTTGGCGGCGCCGGTAACGATTCCATCACCGCCGGAATCGGTCACGAAATCATTCACGGCGACTCGGGGAATGATTCGATCGTCGCCGACGTGGGCGAAGACCTGATCTTTGGCGACGCGGGTCAAGACACGGTGCTGGTAACGACCGCACTGATCAACAGCAATGTACTTGTCACCATCAGCGGCGGTAACGCATCCGGCCCAGACATAGACCCTGATCGTCTGATCGCGCTGACAAACGCTGACCTGACACTGACGGATACGTCTGTACGAATCGGTACGAATGGGAACATCGTTTTTAGTGACATCCAAAACGCAAGGCTCGTTGGCAGCCCCGCCAATAACGTGCTGGACGCGAGTGCGTTTTCGGGCGACGTCACCCTGGTCGGTGGCAGCGGCGACGACACACTGGCCGGCGGTATCGGCAACGATCACATCGACGGTGGTGATGGTGACAACCAACTGATCGGCGGGCCCGGCAACGATCGCTATGTGTTCGACGCCGACCACTCAGGAAACAACACATTGCTTGAACAAGCCGGCGGTGGAATCGACCGGCTCGATTTCGCGTTGCTCGCGACACCGCTTGCGATCGACATGAATGTATCGGGCGAACAAAACGTAAGCACAGGACTATCCATCACCCTGGTGGAACCGCAGCACTTTGACGAAATCATCGGCACGCCAGCGGACGATACCATTCGCGGCAATGCTGGTGACAACCTGATCGTGGGGTTAGGCGGCTTGGACTTGCTGGATGGTCGCGCCGGAAATGACACCATCCAAGCGGGCGGGCAGCGAATCGTCTTGCTGGATTTTGATTCCGAAACCGATGCCAGTGATCACTTCTACACGCCTCAAGAGCGAGAGATGATCCTTGAACGCATGCGAACAGATTTCGAACTGTTCGATGTCTCCATTGATTTGTTGACAGGAACCACCGAGATACCAGCGCTGCCATTTTTAACGGTCATTTTCAACGCCGGCTTGGTCGCAGCCGGCGACACCATCGTCGGTGGACGCAGCCAACGGATCGGGTTCCGAGAACTCGGCATCGGTGGCCAGGTCAGCGTCAATGCCAACAGTTTTTTAAGACCAGACGCCCAGTCGCCCGGGCCCGCAGACCCAGAAGACAACCGACTGAACGGTACGCCTGAAAACTACATCGCGTTATCCAGCACAATCGCTTCGCACGAACTGGCGCACACCTTTGGCGTTCGTCACATCGACGCCTACGGACCGATTGGCAGCGGAGTCTTCGCCGGATCGGCAAACAAAGGTCTGTTGCCGATTGTGAATGTCCCGCGCGGTGCCGATCAGACATCGTCACATTTGAGCGCGTCGCCGAACGCGGTTGGGACCGAGTTGATCGCAGCGTTTGGCGATCCTTACTTTGGTTATCGCGAAGCAACCAAATTGGCGTTCGCTGAGAATGGACGAACCGTGGCGGAGTCGACCGCGGCGAAGATTGCCGATCCGATGTTTTCGCACCCGGTACAACCGATCGGCGAACTGACAACGGTCGTCGTGCCGGACACAATCAATCTCACGCTCGATGCGCCATCGTTTTCGGCCATCAATATCGCCGGACGGATCGACCAGCCGGCGGTGGGTGACACGAGCGAAAGCGACTTTTATTCCTTTGTCGGCGTTCCAGGTGACTTGCTAACGATCGAAGTACTAAGCGAAACACTCCGGCATCGCGTCGACCGTGTCGTCGATACCGTCGTTCGCGTGTATGGCCCCGACGGAAATAAGATTGAGTACCACGGCGACTCGGTCTATGGCGGATTCAATGACAATGCGTATGAGACCCTTGACGCTTTGTTGTTCGATTTCCGGCTACCGGTTCGTGCCGACGGGACAACGAATCCACAGAGTTACACGATCGAAGTCGACACGTTTAGCTTCGATCTTCCGGAACTTCACATTCCCGGTACCGCCAGTTATTTGGGCAACTTCAATGACGTCGCTTTCTGTGCGGCATCACCGACACATCCCGCCTGTGCCGATACCGATTACGGCGAATACGAATTATTGGTTTACCGGTTCGATGGCGTCGTGACGACACCGACAAACGTCGGCGACACGATCATCGGCGGACTTGGCCGCGACAAAATACTTGGCAATTCCGGCAATGAAACCATCTTCGGTTTCAATCCGACAGCTGGCGATACGTTTGATGATCCATCCGGCCCGGCAACCTTTTTGGGTGATGGACCGATGATCGACCCGGTCCAGACGATGCACAGCCTGACCGAGGGAAGCACACTCACGCTTGACTTCTCCGCCGGTGACGCCGACAGCACCGAATTGACTTGGGCACTGGAACCCGTCCCCGGCCAGCTTTTCCCAACCGGTGCCACGATCCGTTCGACCGGACCGCTAACAGCAACTCTTGACTTCACCGCGCCAGACAACGGTTCGTTCATGGTACGAATCGTGGCAAGCGACACCGGCGGGCTTACCGACTTTGTGGACGTCGCGATTCAAGCGGTTAACGACGACCCGACTGCTATGATCAATGTTGTTAGTGCTACTCGAATAGAAAACACTGAAATCGTGGTGACGGCGACCGCAACCGACCCCGCCGGCAGCAACGACACACTGACGTATCACTACTCTGTCTTTAAGAACGGAAGCGTCGACGAATACGCCACCGATGAAGGGATCGACGCGACCGAGTTCCGTTTCACGCCCGACGACAACGGAAATTACGAAATACGCCTGACCGTTACCGATGAAGACGGTGGAACAAGTTCGCCGGTGACACAAACCGTTATCGTCGGCAATGTCGCCCCGTCGATCGACACGATCAATGTGACGCCGCCGATTGATGGCTTCATCAGCCTCACCGCCGAAGTTAGCGATGCGTCGCCCGTCGACATTCTTTCCGCCGAAATCGACTGGGGCGACGGCAACGTCGAAACCGTTTCGATTCTGGGCAACTTGATTACTTCAGACCACACGTATCGTACGGCCGGAAACTTTAACGTCAAACTCACGTTGTCTGACGACGATGGCGGTGTGGTCATGTCGACGGTCGCTGTTACCGTAAATGCCGGCTCGCATACCCTGCTGATCGAAGGCACCGCTTACAACGACTATGTCTATGTGTTCCCGTGGGGCGGCTACTATCGCGTGTATTCCAATTTCGACGGTATCCGGTCGTACCCGGTCGCCGACATCGATGAATTGATCATCGATGTGGGTGATGGGAACGACTACGTCCTAGCTTCGTATTTCTTGTTTGATCCCGTTACTGTTTTCGGCGGCAATGGTCGAGACACGATCAGCGGTGGGGCCGGCGATGACACGCTGTACGGCGGGCCTGGGCGCGACTTGATCTATGGTAACCGGGGGAACGACCTGATCTTTGGCGGGGCGGATAATGATCGAATCTGGGCCGGATCGGGCAATGACCGTGTTCGAGGCGGCGGTGGGAACGATGCCATCTGGGGCGATGATGGCAATGACGTCCTGCTTGGCAACGATGGCGATGATCGGCTGTTCGGTCGCAGCGGCCAGAACATTTTGATCGGCGGACTTGGCTCGGATCGCCTCAGTGGTCAACAGGGCGACGATATACTGATCGGTGCGTTCACCAGCCATGACAACAATGACGCGGCGCTGGATGAAATTGCCGCGGAATGGACATCCGGCCGCAGTTACGTCGATCGTGTCAACAATTTGCGCGACGGAACAAGTGCCTTTGGTGACCGAAACAACGGATCGACGTTCCTGCAAGCCGGCGTGACCGTGTTCGATGACGGGGCAAAGGACCATTTGCAAGGTGGCCGTGGGTACGACTGGTATTTCGCGCTTGATGATGATGAAGACGAAGACCGTTTGATCGGCGCACGTTTTTACGAAACCGTGGAGCTATTGTTCCGTGACGATTGATGCAAAAACTCGACGCAGCTTGCCGGTTTATGATGAGCTTCGCTCAAAATTGGACCCCGAATCCCAGCAATGGATGCTCGAGCTAGCTCGTTGGTACGAATCAGACTGGGCCCTCGCGGTCGAGAGCGGCGAAGCACCCTCAGCGGAACAAGTCCTCGACATCATCGAACCCCATCGCAGACATTCCCTTGAGTCGGTGCTTGAATCGATTCGCCGCCGGTACGAACCCGAATTTGAAGCACACGAATCGACGCGAAAGGCAATCGCGCAAGAGACGTTAGTCCTGCCTGTATCCGATGCCGGCGCCCCTGCGAGTTCGCCCGCACCGACGGACTCGAGGGATGATGCAAATACTATTTCGGCCCGGCCAGTCGCAAACGCGGGCCCCGAACTTGCCAGTTCCGCAACCGATGAAGTGACCAGCGAGTATCAAACACCGGTCAGCTTTATCCGATCGGATCCACGACTTGATGTGACGCTTGAATCTGCCGATATCGTCGAATCAAACGTCGACCAACCGGCACAGGAAAACGAGCCGACGATCGAACATCAAACGCCGCCGCGAGAAAACGTCAGTGACAACGACATCTCGTTTGGTGCCCCGGTCAACTCTGAGGAAGCATCACGATCGAAACGATCAATCGAGGCTTCCCTACCCGGCTATCGCATCCAGAAAGTCCTGGGTCGTGGCGGCATGGGCGTGGTTTATCTTGCCGTGCAGCAAGGAATCGAACGCCTGGTCGCGTTGAAAATGATTTTGGGCGGGCTGCATATTCAAGGTTCAATGTTACAGCGTTTCCATGCCGAGGCTCGTGCGATCGGCCGCTTCCAACACGAAAACATTGTTCGCATCTATGACAGCGGAACCCACGAGGGTTTGCCCTATTTTGCATTAGAGTTCATCGAGGGATCCGATCTTTCCAAACGCATTCACGGTGAACCGATGCCGGCCCAAGAGTCGGCTCGACTGGCCGAACAAATTTGCCGCGGGATGCAATACTCACACGAACGGGGCGTGATTCACCGCGACCTCAAACCTGCCAATATTTTGCTGACCAGTGACGACGTCCCCAAGATCACCGACTTTGGACTGGCTAAAGAATTCACGGAAGATGCCGGTCTAAGCCGCACTGGCACGGTTGTCGGCACGCCCGCCTATATGGCGCCCGAACAAGCGCTCGCCGAGCCCGATGTCGGACCGCAGGCTGACGTGTATGGAATCGGCGCGATCCTGTACTGCATGCTAACGGGACGCCCACCTTTCCAGTCGACCAAAGCGACTGACACACTCGTCCAGGTCATCAACAACGAACCGGTCGAACCGAAACAACTGCAACCAGGCGTTTCCAAGGACTTGGAAACGATCTGTATGAAAGCGTTGCAGAAGGAACGAACAAAACGGTACACGACTGCGGCCGAAATGGGCGAAGACTTGGTCCGTTTCCTGCGTGACGAACCCATCCATGCACGGCCCGTCTCGAAATCCGAGCGAGTTTATCGATGGTGCCGTCGTAACCCCCGCGTTGCCATCGCAAGCGGCCTCGCGTCCGCACTTGGAATCTTACTTTTGATCGGTGGTCCGACGACAGCCGTCGTCATCAACGGGCAAAAGAAGACGGTGGTCGCTGAAAAGATGCGAGCGGACGAAAACGCAGCGACCGCACTGGCCAACGAACAGGTCGCAAACGAAGCCAAACAACAAGCGGTCGCAAACGCCGACGCCGCACAGACGCAAGAGAAGCTTGCCATTGATGCATTGAAATCTGTCACCTTTGAAGTTCAACAGCGCATGAAGGGCGACACACGTTTGCACGGGCTTCGTGAAAGCTTGATCGGAACCGTTCGCACCGGGCTAGCGCGAATGGAAAAACAAGGCAAAGACGTCAACGCTCACAACATGATCGCCGCCGGCATCGCCGCCCGCAAAGGTGATCTGAATATGGAAGTCGGCCGCATCAACGAAGCCGAAAAGGAATACGTTGCGTGCCTGGAAACATTTCAGCGACTGAAAAAAGCTGACGCACTGCCCTACCCCGAACAAAACCTTTCCAAGATTCATTTCCTGATTGCGTCGGCCGCACGTAAAGCCGGCAAGTTGGAACTGGCGGACGAGCATTTCGCCAAATCGCTTGCCATCCGGCGCAACTGGCTGACGTCGGGTGACGCAGTGAAAGTGTTACCTTTGTTGGCAGAAGTGCTCGGCAGCTATGGATCACTTAGCCAAGAACGTGGCGATTTGCCCAAGGCTCGCAAGTTGCTCGATGAAACGCTGCAGATTCACCAACAACTGCATAAGAAAAACCCGAAAGGCGGTGGCCACTATACCGATGTCATGACCACCAAGATGTCGCTGGCCAAAGTGCAATTTCAATCAGGTGATACCGAGGGTGGTTTGCGTCTTATGACCGAAGCGGCCACCGGCATGCAACAATATTCGAACTGGAATCCGAACAACCGCCATGCCCAAGTCAACGCGGCACTGTTTGATGGCGTTCGCGCCCGCATGCTGTTGTACGTTGGTCGTGCCGACGAGGCTGCATCGATCTATGCCAAAAGCGTTGAACGAATTCGAAATGCGGCGGAGACCGAGCCCAATTCGTTGCCGTTTCACGAAGCACTCGACCGGACACTTTACGGGTACGGTGTGGCACTTACCGAACAAACCGATATGGAATCGAATACAAAGGATGTCATCGACGCGGCGTTTTCAGAAATTGTTGCGATCCGCAAAAGGCTGCTTCGGCTTGAACCGACCAACACCGCTCGTGGTGTCTCGATCGTAGGCGCTCTGGCACGCGCGGGAGAAATCGAGGACGGCATTCGCCGAGCTGACGAAATTCGTGACCAAGTCGACGAAGACGCGACTATTCTTTATCACCTCGCCTGCGGTTACGCCCAATTGGCGGGTAAGATTCCCGAAGACGACCCGCGCTATCAACGGCTTGTTGAGTCCGCAATCGACGCTCTTGAATCTGCCAGCCGCGCCGGGTTCCACCGTCAAACAGACTTAAGAATGGATCCCGACTTGGATCCGATCCGTGGGCACGCCATGTTTGTCGATTTTGTGAACGCAAGCGAATCCCATTAACGCCGATGCCTAATCATGAAGCGTCAGGTCAAAACGAACCCGGCTTGAATCTTATTATTCTTGCTCATCCTCGATCCGGCAGCACAACGCTGCGCCGCGCCTTCGACGCACATCCGGCAATTAACATTCTTAATGAGCCGTTCAATCCCACTCGCGGACCTGGTGGATGGGGCCACGACTACTTGGCCGATCTGAACAAAACGGGCGACCTGCCGGCGATGTTGCGGCAGTTTTCGGAAAATCACAACGGCGTCAAACATTTGCTCGGGCAACTCAGTCGCGAACAAGACATTGAAATGCTCCGCCGGTACTCGGATCGATTCTTCTTGACCCGTCGCAATCAACTGCAGTCAGTCGTCTCGTGCCTGGTCGCCGCACAAACAAAACAATGGCACCGGCACGGAAAAGTCCCACAGGTAGCGAATGCAGAGCTTCGCCCCTTGGACATCGATCACGTATCCCGATACCTGAATTGGCAAATTGATTTTGTTCAAGAAGTCCGCGAAACGATCGAAAAGGAACAACTCGGCTGTCAACAAGTTTATTATGAAGACCTGTTTGATAAGAACATTCCGCTGCCACGACGCATGGAAATCATCGTGCAACTCTTGAGACCGATTGTCGGTGGCGGATTTACTGAAGAATTTTACCGCGACTTGGCCGAGAAACTTGACCACAACGCAAACAAAGTCAATTCCGAACACACCTATACGCTGCTGCCCAATGCAAAGGAAATCGACGCAGAATTTGGATCCGCGGAAACCGGATATTTGTTCGACAGCTGACGTTTTATGCAACCGCGTCGTGATTCGCAGTAAGGTGTAGGCCTCGGTTTTCTTTGAGTTGCTACTTACGTCAAATGACGGCAAGCGTCACAAGTTCCTAACAATTGCCTTCCTCCCATCCCTCTGTCTTCCTTCCCCTGCACTTTCCGGTATTGCAATGAAAATCAAGTTCATGCTGTTATGCAATTCGCTCGCCGCGTTTGTTTTGTCGTCACTACTGCTCGCGCCGACGTGCCTTGCTGTGACGGTGCCGAGTATTTTTGGTGACCAGATGGTCCTGCAGCGAGATGCAAAAGTCCCGATCTGGGGAACGGCAAATCCGAACGCCAAGATTACCGTACGGCTGGGTGCAATCGAGGTGAAAACGGAGGCCGATGGCGCGGGTAATTGGATGGCGTTGTTGGATCCGATGACGGCGTCATCACAGGCGCAAACGCTGACGATCACATCGGATCAGAACGAACGAAATGTCAGCCTCGCCAATGTGCTGATCGGAGACGTCTGGATCGGTTCGGGTCAATCGAACATGGCCGGACGGGTGTCTTCTTACGCAAAGAATGATCAGACGCTCGCGGAGATTGCCAAGCGACCAGATCATCCACAAATACGTTTGATGGTCGGTGGGCCTAAGCCACAATGGGTTTCGGCAACTGCGGATAATGTCGCGGGATTTTCCGCACTGTTATTTTCCTTTGGGGAACGACTGCAACGTGACCTTGATGTTCCGATCGGTTTGATGGTCGGCGCCGTTGGCGGTACGCCCTCGGGATCATGGATCCCGCCGAAAACGTTCGCCAATAGCGAATTGTGCAAACAGTCGATCGCAGAATTTGCCGTGACCTATGACCCGCAAGCGGAACAGAAGAAGTACGAATCTGCGCTGGCAGACTGGAATGAAAGAGTTGCGAAAGCGAAAGCCGAAGGAACTAAAGCACGCGGACGCAAACCGAATCGCCCCCTAGGACCGGGAACATCAAGCCGCGGCGGCAAGATCGGCGGACTGTACGAACGTTTCATCGAAAGCATGGTGGGCTATCGCATTCGCGGCGTGCTGTGGGACCAGGGCGAAGCACGCAGTGGAGTCGTTGGCGTCGATCAGTTCACGATGATGACCGAGCTGATCCGCGGATGGCGCGAGGCTTGGGGACAGGGTGATTTCCCGTTCTTGTTTGTTCAGAAAACGAGCGGAGGCGGATGTGCGTTCAGCAACGAAAATCCCATCACTCGTAACGGTAACCCCTTCACGCCGCAGCCGACCGGGCTCCCGAAACGTCCGAACCGAGGCCGCGAAACGATCGACCGCGTGATGTACACCAAGCTGATGCAAACGAACCATAATGCGTGGATGGTCCCGGCGTCAGACCTGGGCAGTGGAATCCATCCGACGAACAAATGGGGCTACGGCAATCGGGCCGCCGAAGTCGCGCTGGACAAAGTCTATGATGAAGCAGTGCAAGCATACGGACCAATCTATCGCTCGCACGTGATCAAAGGAAACCAGGTCATCATCAGTTTTGATGAAACCGGGAAAGGCCTGACCCAGGCGCACAGCGACCGACTGCAAGGCTTTACCATAGCCGGAGCGGACGGAACGTGGCACTGGGCCGACGCCAAAATCAGCGGTGACACGGTCGTGGTTTCATCCGAAATGGTTCCCGAACCTCAACGCGTTCGATTCGCGTACGCGGATGACCGGTCATGGGCAAATCTATTTAATCAAGACGGATTGCCGGCGCTTGCCTTTGAAACACCCTAGCGAGCGCATCACGGTTTTGCCTTGCGGTTGTTCAGCCGGGCGGACAAATTTTTGACCGCTTCCGATCGCGCGGGTTCGTCGACAATGTTGACGTTTTCATCCGGATCCGCTTGATGATCATAGAGCATGGTTCCGGTGATATCACCGATGCCTTTGTTTTCGCGGTATTCGCTATACCGAAACTGGTCGTCGCGAATGGTATCACCGAGTCCGAATCGACCTACCGCCCATCGTTTCCCAGGCCGCGATGGGTTCTTCATCAGCGGAACCACGCTTTCACCCTCGACGTGAGTGGGTGTTTCGATGCCGGCCAGTTCGCACAACGTCGGATAGATATCGATGAACTCGGTCAGTGCCGACGTTCGAACTCCCGCTGCAATACCACTGCCCTTAGGAGGAACGATCATCAGCGGCGCGTGCATCGATGTTTCAAAACACGAATGCTTATTCCACATGCCGTGTTCGCCCAATTGCCAACCGTGATCACCCCATAAGACGATGATGGTATTGTCGGCTTGTCCAGATGCATCAAGTCCAGCCAAAACACGCCCGATCTGCGCATCGGTAAAACTGACGCACGCATAATAACCGTGAATTAGCTGACGAGCCGTTTCACGATCCACCGGACCCTTTGGCGGAATGCCGGCATAGGCCCTCAATTCGCCCGAGCTATGGACGGCTCCATCGGGCGCATTCTTGGGCGCGTGATCATTGCTGGGCAACTCGATCGACTCGTGGTCGTACAGGTCCCAATACTTCTTGGGTGCGACGAAGGGTAAATGCGGCTTGAAAAATCCGACGGCCAAAAAGTACGGCGCATCGGATTCGTTCGAGGTCAATCGTTGAATCTCCTCGACCGCTTTTGTGGCGATGCGGCCGTCGCGGTACATTTCATCGGCGACATCCGCCGATTCATAGGCCGGCCCTCGAACCTTTGTTCGTTTGGGATACTTTGCTTTGTGTTGGCGCATCGCGCGAGCTGCTTGTTCGGCTTTTTGGTACGATTCTCCCTTGGGACGCCAAGGATCTTTAGACCAGCCATCAGCGTGATCTAACACGTTGTGGAACACTTTGCCCAAACTGATCGTCTGGTAACCGTTGCTCTTGAAATGATCATTCAGTGTCACGATGCCCGGCGCATCTTGGTCGGCGCGCGCCGTATAGCTCACAAAACGTTTAGGGTGAGGCCGAATTCCGGTCATCAAAGAGGCACGGCTGGCGCCACAGGTTGGCACCATGCAATAGGCGCGTTCAAACAGGACTCCGCGGCTGGCAAGCGCATCCAGATTTGGCGTCTGCATGAACGTCTTGCCATAACAGGCCAGTTGCGGACGCAGATCATCAACCGCGATAAACAGCACGTTTGGACGCTCGGCCGCGCTGACAACGCACGTGAACAGAAAAGATGCTGTGGCGACCAGCCAGAGATTCTTTAACCAGGACATCGATCCAACCTTGCAGTTCGGTGAAGCGTCACTTGAAAACTGAAACACGAAGCGATGCATTCTAGTCGCTTTTGTTTGCCGAATCTGCCTGCGCAATCTGGGGACCGTCTACTGAGCACCATTTTCCGCGTGCGAGCATCGTAACCAAGTCGTGTAGCCGCCGCTAAGGTTGACCGCATCGAATCCGCGCTGCTTTAACAACCGAGTCGCCATGTACCCTCGCTGTCCGACTTTGCAATAACAGACGATGGTCTGGCCGGCGGGCAGTTCGCCGGTGCGTTGACGAAGCTGTTCTAGCGGAATACTGACGGCACCGGGGATATTGCCAGCGGCAAATTCACCATCGGTACGAACGTCCAGCAAAAACTTGGATTCGCCAGAATCGACTCGGTCGGTGTGAACGATCGGATGGTCATTGCGCAAGACACCTGATGCAACAAAGCCGGCCATGTTAACCGGGTCCTTGGCCGAGCCGTACTGCGGTGCATAACACAATTCAGACTCTTCTAAATCTTCGACCGTCATACCGCCCTGAATCGCCATGGCGATCACATCGATCCGCTTATCGACGCCATTGGTTCCAACACCCTGTGCACCCAAAATCCGACCATCACTTGGATCAAACAACAGCTTGAGGGTCATGGCGGTTGCGCCCGGATAGTATCCCGCGTGGTCGCTGGGATGGACGTAGATTTTCTGATACGACAATCCCATTTGTTTCAGCAGTTTTTCGCTCAAACCTGTTATCGCGGCCGTCATGCCAAAGACGCCTACGATCGCGGTGCCCTGCGTGCCGCGATACTTGGACGATCGGCCGAAGATGTGGTCGGCCGCGATTCGACCTTGACGATTCGCCGGACCAGCCAGCGGCACCTGCGTGCGGCGGTTCGATACGCTGCACGAAACTTCGGTCACGTCGCCAACGGCGTAGATGTCGGGATCACTTGTTTGCATGTGCGGATTGGTCACGATGCCGCCACGCAATCCGCAGTCGATTCCGGCATCCGATGCCAAACCGCTTTCGGGTTGGACCCCGATACAGACAACCGCGAAATCCGAGATGATACGATCACCGCAAGCCAAATGTGAAACAAGTTGATCGTCGGCGTCATGAAAGGATTCGACCGAATCGCCCAACCGCAAATCGATTTGCTGGTTGCGTAGATGCAACAGCAGCGGCTGGACCATCTCTTTGTCCCATGGCGCAAGGATCTGATCACCAAGTTCGACCAAAGTGACCTTCAGTCCTCGGCGACGAAGGTTCTCGGCCACTTCGATCCCGATGAAACCGCCTCCAATGATGACGGCACTCTTTGCTGATCCCGTCACGCGTCCGTAAAGTTTGTCGGCGTCGGTCAAGTCGCGCAGTTCCAGAACGTGAGCGCTATCGTGACCTGGTATGGGAGGCCGGAACGGAGACGCACCGGTCGAAAGAATCAGCTTGTCGTAACTTTCCTGGTACGTCCTTGTTTGGCCCGCTTCTCCATCGGCCTTGCATCGGATGGTGACCTTTTTCTTAGCGCGATCGATCTCTGTCACTTCGCTGTAAGTGCGCACGTCCAGCCCGTGTCGTTGCCGCAGCAATTCAATGGGCGCGACCAACAACTTGTCTCGCGATTTGATTTCGCCACCAACGTAATACGGAAGTCCGCAGTTGGCGAAGGACGGCTCCGGCCCGCGTTCGATCAAGACAATTTCGGCGTCTTCGCTCAAGCGACGCGCTCGCGCGGCCGCCGATGCTCCACCAGCAACACCGCCAACAATGACAACTTTCATATTGGTTCACTCGAAACAAAGACCATCACCTAGCGCATCGACCGCGTCATTTGTGGCATGCGGAATTGCCGACACACCGTCGTCGGATCACGACAGAAAGCGGCTCTCGATGCACTTCATGATGTCTTTTAAATGGGGCTCGGCGACTTTGTAATAGACCTTTCGTCCATCACGTTCGCTGGTAAAGAATCCGCAACGTTGCATTAGACGCAGATGTTCCGAAGCAACGTTCGCGGGAATATCACAATCTTCGGCCAACTCTCCGACCGTGTATCGACCGTGCAACAAAAGCTGGACCATCCGCAACCGTGCCGGGTGCGCCAACGTCTTCAAACACTCCGCCGCTTCACCGAATGCCTGCAAGTCGCCGCTCGTTTTTTTCGATTTGCTCGCTCTTTTCGCCATGATTGCCTCATTTGGTGCGCCGTTGTGTCGCGATCTCTCGATACTTGATACAGCGCCAACCCAGCCTTCAACTAGCCCACATGATGTGCTCACCGGCGCGCCATGTGCCAATAACGACCATCTTTTCCTG
This sequence comes from uncultured Pirellulaceae bacterium, assembly GCA_963975425.1. Classification (GTDB taxonomy): domain Bacteria; phylum Planctomycetota; class Planctomycetia; order Pirellulales; family Pirellulaceae; genus CAXBGS01. Next base: position 209,778 of record CAXBGS010000009.1, on the reverse strand, counting down.
ATCGAATTCGCCTCCCGCACCAAATTTTGATTGGTGCGAAAGATGCTTTAACAGGAAGCCGATGAGTTTCATCAGCAAGATTGATCGCAAAGGGTAGCCATGTCACGACACGAAATTCGATGCCGATTCTTTTCTCAGGAGGACCTGTTAGGCGCCGGTTGCCTGGATATTCAGATGGCAATGGAAGCGGCCGAGTCCGCGATCAAGGCCTACGCCAATGGCGATGTCTTGTTTCCTGAAAAGATTGTTCAGATTTTCAACGATGAGACACAAGAGCGAATCAACTGCTTACCGGCGACATTTAAATCGGCCAAGGTCTGCGGCGTGAAATGGGTTTCTGTGTTTCCGCCGAACCCGGTCCGTCATGGTATCCAAAACTTGTCGGCAGTCATCATTCTTTCTGAGATCGAGCACGGATTTCCGATCGCATTCATGGAAGGCACGCTCTGCTCGAACGTTCGCGTCGGGACGATGGGCGCGATTGCCGCGAAACACCTTGCACGCAAGGACTCCGAATCAATCGGTTTCATCGGTGCTGGCGAGCAGGCAAAGATGCACTTGATCGCGATGAAGACGGCCGTTCCCTCTTTGGGGATCTGCCGGGTCGCCGCGAAAGAAACAGCGGAAGAAGAGCAATTTGTGCGTGAAATGCGAGCGATCTTGCCCGACATGGTCTTTCAGCAAGCCAATTCTGATTTAGAGGCAGCCACCAGCGATGCCGACATCATCGTCACCGCAACGAGTGCACAAGCACCGCTGCTGAAAGCAAAGTGGATGAAGCCCGGTTCCTTCTATAGCCACGTCGGAGGCTGGGAAGACGAGTACGCCGTCGCAAAGGCCTGTGACAAAATCGTGTGTGACGACTGGGACACTGTCAAACATCGCACACAGACGCTTAGCCGGATGTACAAAGATGGTGAACTAAAGGATTCCGACATTCACGGCAACCTTGTCGACTTGATCACGGGCGGTAAACCTGGCCGCGAAAGCGACGACGAACGGACATACTTTAACGCCGTTGGCTTGGCTTACGTCGATGTCGGCATCGCAATGGCAATGTACGAACGTGCCAGCGAAGCCGGCATGGGGCAAGAACTGCAAGTCCAGCACGTCATGATTTTCGAACACGCTCGCCTGAAAGATTGGGTACGTGTGTAAACCACTTAGCAGGAGGCTAGAAATGAAACGATTCGCAACCCCGACGATGGCGATTTTACTCATCACTGCAACCGGCATGATGTGGGTGAACGCCGATCCGCCTGTCACACCAATCAACCACGCTCCCAGCGCCCTGATGCGATCAAAGCTGGTCAGTTCGCAAAATGTCCTAGAAGGCCTTTTGCGAAAAGACTTTGACGCGATCGCGCGGGGCGCTCGGGAGATGAAACGTATCAGTGAAGCGGCCGAATGGCCGCGGGCTCGCGATTCGGTGTATGAACACTTCGGCTTGCAATTCCGTCGTCAATGCAGCCAACTGGAATCGTTGGCCAAACAACGTAATCACGAAGGTGTGACGTTCACGTATTTGCAAATGACCACCACCTGTGTCCAGTGTCATGACTATGTACGCGACTCGCTGCGAATCGCCGAACGACACGAAAACGGCAGCGTTCAGCTGATTCCCGCCGAGTGGCCGCAGCAAAATGTCAGAAACGAAAACTGACCGACGAAACCTTGTGATGCAAGTTTCGCCGTCGATCTCTACGCGTCGCGGCAGCAGTGACATTGGCGGGGTGTCTCAAGCGCAACGAGACGAACGCGGTTCCATCCGTTCATCGCGCCGCGCGGTGAAACTCGTTTTGCGCCGAACCTAGGTTTCACTTTCGCAATCCGGTGATTGCGAGGGCTGGCTGTCCTTCTGTTTCCGGTCCTCGATCAGAATACGCACGGACGGCGTTTCCATATCGTCGTACTGGCCGCTGCGTATGCACAGCACGCAGGCGACCATGGCGGCGCCGCCCAAAAGAATCGCGATCGGAAGTGCGATGTAAATGACGCTCATCGATACTCACTGCGGAACGTGGGCCATGCCATCGTAATGGTCAAAACAGTCACCGAGCTGATCGGCATCAACACGGCGGCAACCAGAGGACTGATTAGACCGGCGATCGCCAAAATCACAGCAAACAGGTTATAGGCCAGTGAAACGGCAAAGGTCGCATAGATCAATCGCCGCGTCGACCTCGCACCGCGGAACAAATCTGCGATGGATGCCAGTTTACCCGAAGCGATATAAATCGGTGCCGCTTGCAAACTCACCTCTGCCCCCCCCCGCACCGCGATGCCGACGTCGGCGGCTGCCAGCGCAGCAGCATCGTTGGCTCCATCGCCAATCATCACAACGGGATCGGGTTGATCGGATCGTTCTTGAATCACGCTGAGCTTCTGTTCAGGCGATAAATCACCACGTGCAAGTTCGCTGGAAATGCCCAATTCGCTAGCCACGCGATCCACGATCTCTCGATTGTCACCGGACAAAATGCCCACCCGCCATCCGGTTTCTGTTAACTCTGCGATCGTTGGTTTGGCATCGGGCAGGATCGGATCGGCCATCGCGAGTACTGTGACGGCGACTTTTTCCACGGCAATCAAGATGGGTGAAAGACCGGCTGCGGCGAACCGCTCGGCAGCGTCTCGAAATGGCGGGTCGATCCAGACGTCATGACGCTGCATCAACAACAGGTTTCCGACATCGACGCGGTGACCTTCGCTGTGACCCAAAATTCCACCCACGGCCACACCGTCCAAGACCGCATCGGCTGGCAGGTGCAATTGCCGCCGATTCGCTTCGCGGATGATCCCATCGGCCAGTGGGTGACAACAGGCTTGTTCGATGGCCGCAGCGTGCCGGATCGCGTCGGCATCACCGAATGAATCTACAACACGCGGGCGACCTTCGGTAAGCGTGCCCGTCTTATCGAACCAGATCGTGCCCCGTCCGGCCAGGTGTTGAAATGAGGCACCATCGCGCACGAGTATTTTTCGCCGAGCCGATCGTCCCAGCGCAACCGCGATGGCCAAAGGTGTCGCTAGCGCCAACGCACACGGACAAGCAACGATCAACAGAGCGGTCGCGTTCTCGGCGGCAACGGCCCAACCGCTTCGCCACCAACCGACGAAAGTGGCGAACGCAAGCACCGTTACGGTCATCACGAAAACACCGCCGATCCGATCGGCCAATTGCACGATCGGCGTTTTTTCGGTTGTGGCTTCCTCGACCGATTGCATCACCTTGCCGATCCGGCTTTGCGTGCCCAAAGCCTGAACGCGAACATCGATCGGCCGTGACAGGTTCACCGTTCCCGATAGTACCTCGGCACCAATGTTCGCAGAAACCGGACGGCTCTCACCCGTTAGCAGCGACCGGTCGATGGTCGTCTCGCCGGTGACGATTTCACCATCGACGGGAATGTTGTCGCCCGCCGCGACACGGACGATGTCATCGATCGCCAAAACATCGACCAGCACGGTTTCTTCGGTTTCATCGGGCAGGACGCGTTTGGCATGCCGCGGAGTGATTCGCAATAGCAAGTCGACCGCCTTGGCCGCGCGATGCTGCTGTCGAAACTGAATCCATCGACCAATCAACAGCAGGAAAACCAAGACGGCCAATGAGTCAAAGTAGACCGCACCGGCGCCGGTGACCGCGTTGATCGCGCCCATCAGGGTGCCGACGGACAGGCCAAGTGCGATCGGCAAATCCATATGCGGTGTCCACGTTCGCATTGACGCCAGCGCACCGCGAAAGAACGTACGACCTGGCCCGACGACCGAAGCCATCCCCAAGCCGGTGCCGATCAATCGCAGAAAACTTCGGTGTCCCGCCGCCACGCCGGACGCTTCGCCTGCGTACAGGGCAATCGCGATCCACATCGCATTGGTCGCACAAAAACCGGCGATTGCGATTTGCATCAACAACTTGCGGTTTTGACGCCAAAATTGTTCGTCGGCATCTTTTGTCAGTGGAGCCAGTTCGTATCCGATTCCGTCAAGCAACCGCGCGATCTCGCTAAGCCGGATGACCTTGGGATCAAAGACAATGCGAATCGTATGATCGCTCATACGAACGCGTCCGACGATCCAACCGGGAGTCTGCGCTGCGGCATTCTCGATCAACCAGGCACATGCACCACAGTGCAATCCGTGCAGCGCCAAGTTCGTCACCAGAGTGCCTTCGCTTGTCGGGCGCGGTGCGGATCGCCCGAGAAACGGATCACTGTCAAAGGATTCGAATCCGCGCCGCTTGGCGGAAACGGATGTCGTTTCTGAATTCCCCAATTGATCGCGAAGCGCGTAGAAATCTGCTAGACCCCAGCCTTGAATCAATTGATATGCACCGCGACAGCCGTTACAGCAAAACACGCTCTGCGGGTCTTCATCTGGCGAAACAACCGTGGGCAGCCCACAGTGCACGCATGGAACCCGGTGGTTTGGATTCGCATCCGGCACGGCTTGGACGGTCTCGCTTGCTGCGGTCCGATTCACCTGGGTCATTCTGTTTCGCAGCAACACGGCAGTGGAGCGTCACCGATGTCCGATAGGTCCCCGGCGGACGAATCGACAGCTTCCTGCAGCACGGACAAAGATTCGATATTCGCGAAACCGCGTCCGGCAGCAGTGTAGCATCCGGCGACGACCAACAATAGCGCCGCGGCGACGGGGATCATCACGTTAAACCTTTGCGATAGAACTCGCGTGCCGGCCACAAGTGCCGTTAGCGCCGGAACGGTGCCCAACCAAAAAGCGGCCATCACCAGTGGTCCTAAAACGACGCTACCCGTGCCCGCCGCGATCAGTGCAAACAAGTAAAGCCAGCCACAGGGTAAGAACGTCGTCAATAGTCCGGTCGCGAACGCACGTCCGAGCAATGGCAACCGAAAGACGTAAGGACGCAGTCGCACCAACAAACCGCCGATTGCTGATGGGGCGACTTCCTTGGCCTTTCCCTTTCGCCAAGGCGCGACGGTCCACAACTTGGCGACGCCAAAGACAACCATCGCGGCACCGACCACGCGTGCGGCAGCGACCTGAATCCCAATCGCTTCACCGCTGAAATCGACCAACTCACCCAGCAATCCGGCGATTGCGCCCATGATCACATACGTAACGAAACGGCCGGCGTGATACAGGCCAGTGGCCAACCAAATTCTGGTGCGAGGCTGCTGATCGGCCGCACCGCTGGCCCAGATCGCAAGCGGCCCACACATACCGACGCAGTGCATGCTGCCCAACAGACTGGCGGTCAGAACGGCGGTGGCGAGGATGTACATGCTGGAAAAAGGCGTCAATGGAATCGGGTCAAATTCGACGTACCGGCTGACGGGTCAAGGTCGCCGACGTCAGAGCTAAAGTTCGATCGTGCGCATCACGCTGACAGTTTCACCGTCTTGCTGAAAGGAAAATTCCAATTGCCACAGTCCGCTACGCTGCATGGGTGCCATCGCCTGATAAACGCCATCAGGCAACGATTCCATTTGAAACGTTTCGACGTTTTGACCTCGCGCATGGTGATAGGCTTGAAAAGAAACTTGCAAGTCGTCAATTCCATTGCCCGTCTTGTCAGAAACTTCGACGCGGATGACACGCAGTCCGTTGCCGTCGACGACTTTCGATGGCGTGACAGTCAAATCCCATCCCAGTCTGGCAAGTGCCGTGCGCCGTTTATGCGTCGCGTCCCAATTCAAAGCCGCGGTGTGATAATCAGGAATCACGGCCGCGGAAGAATCGCCGGTGGCTAGCTTGATTGCCACACCGCCCATTGCGATCTGCAATCCCAGCAACACGACAACAAAGGAAACCCAAAATCGTTTCGCTGTCCGTTCGGCAAGCTGTTCTTCGGTCATCATTTTGGTCCTAGTATGCGAAACGTCACCGAGTTTTCGTTGCCGTCGTCGTCACGAATTAACATTTTCACCATTTCGTTTCCGTCACCCGATGTGACGCGACCGGCAAAACCGATGCTTAGGGGCACAAACGTCGAAACGCCGGGGCCGAGCGTTAGCGCATCCTCGTCGATCACTTCCGATGTCACACCCTCGGGTGAGACGACTTCGAAGGAGTAAGTGTGCGGCTGATCGGTCCGATTGACCAATCGCATTTTGAAGTTATTGGTGACACTGCGATCCGGCGCGAAAGAGAATGGCGCGCCTTTGCCACGAACGATGCGGGCGTCGAAGGTTGTCTTGGTCGACACGGCATAGACGAACCCGCTGAGGACCCCGACTAGAATCAACGGATACACCACCGTTCTGGCCCGTAACATTTTCATGGGCTTTCTGGCGATCGCGTCTTGAGAACTGAATCGGATCAACCCACGAGGTGAACCAACACGTTCCATGACTTCGTTGCATGCATCGATGCACTGGGTGCAATTGATACATTCCATTTGCAACCCGTCGCGAATGTCGATACCTGTGGGACAAACAACGACACATTGGTTGCAGTCAACACAATCACCGGCATTGTCGCCCTCGCGGTGTTTTCCTTTTTTTCGCGGTTCGCCTCGGACCGGGTCGTATGCAACAATCATCGATTGTTCATCCAGCATGACCGATTGAAATCGGCCGTATGGACACGCGATCAGACAAAGCTGTTCACGGAAGAACAAAAAATCAAAGAGCATCAATCCCGTCGTAGCGGCCATGACCATGAAAGCCGTGGGATGCTGGATCGGTGAACTGCGAATCCACTGTGATAACCGTTCGGTGCCGACGAAGTACGCCAAAAACGTGTGTGCCAGGAACATGCTCAGCAACACATAGACCGCAATGCGAGCAGCTTGACGCCAACCGGTAAGCTGGGCCTTGGGTTTGCCGCCTTTGCCAACCGTTTTCTCAAACAGTCGGTCGATGGGACGAAACAGGAACTCCATATAAACCGTTTGCGGGCATGCCCAGCCACACCAAGCGCGGCCCGTGATTGCCGTGACTAACACGATCGTGATGAAAACGCTTAGCATCAAGAGTGCTAGCAGCATCGTGTCGGTGGGCAGAAACGTACGTCCAAAGAAGGTAAACTCTCGCTCGGCGATATCGATCAAAATCATCGGCTTGCCGCCGATGCGCACGTGTGGGATCGCGACAAACACAGCCATCAGTAGATATGCGACGACTCGTCGCCACTTCCACAGATTGCCCTTGGAAAGCCGAGGCCTAATCCAACGGCGACTGCCGTCTCGTTCCAAAGTGCTCAGCACGTGTTCCGGTGCATTTAGCAGCGATTCATTAGCCCCGTTGCTCATCATGCATGAGGCACCGCATTGGCCACCGCAACCACCTAAGTTTGGCAGTGAATGATCACCGATGTTGATAGAAAAGGTTGACATGACGTGGTGCCCGTAGTGATGGAAACTCGGCTATTGGGCCGGTTCCTTCTCGGTCTCTTTTTCGGAATCGTCTTCCGATTCTTCTTCAGCTTCTTCTTCGGGTGGCGGCTCAGGCCACGGCGCGATCTCTTTGCCTTCTTCCGATTTACCACCTTCGACGAAGGTGCCGCGAATCGAGGCCACGTATGCCGAAACCAGCACGACCTCGTTGGGATGCAACCGGTTTGCCCAAGCCGGCATCGCGTTTCCCGCAGCGCCGTTGGCGATCACCGCTGCAATGTCTTCGATGTTTCGGACATTTTTGTAGTGGTTGTCGGTCAGGTTGACACCGACTTTCCCTTCACCGTCACGGCCGTGACAGGAAATACAGTTGGTCTTAAAGACAACCTTGCCAACTTTCAGCAAGTTGTCTTTGGTCGTGCATCGAAGGATGGTGTCACGGTCGGCAACGAGTTCGCCCATTTCTGCGAATTGCAATCGCGTATTTTCCGCCAACGCGACATCGTACCCGTCTTGGATCGATCGCCCCTCGGCACCGCCGTGATAGAACATCCAATAGATGGGCGAGAACGCGATGGATCCGATAAACAACCACTTCCACCAACCAGGCAGCGGGTTATCAAACTCTTCGATCCCGTCATAAGCGTGATCGGTCTTGGGTGCTTCACTCATGGCGTGGGTCCTCGATGCTGTCGCGAAGCGGGATGGACGCGAAGCGATCCGCTGCTTCACGGCTCAAACGTGCCGTTCCGTAAAAGATGATGAAGAAAGTTCCGACGAACAGTGCCAATGCGGCTTCGGCGAAAAACGAATAGTCCAGCGAACAGATAATGTCTTTGATCATGAACTTGCTCCTGTTCGATCCAAAGCGATCACGGCTTGTACAGACTGTGCGGGCGAAATTTCGCCCTCGACAGCAACGTCGTCGACCGGATTTTCCTCGGTCGTCGCTTCTTCTGGCGTCGCTCCTTCGGCGGGTACAGCCTCGGCCGGCACGTCACCGCCCTTGGGCGCCGGCGTCTTGAAGATGTCAGTGCCCATCCGCTGCAAGTAAGCAATCAATGCCATGGCCTGCTTTTCGTGCATGGCGGCGGGACCACCTTGTGCAACGATTTCGGCGGCAATCACTTCGGCTTGACGCCGCGCGATGGCTTCACAATTCGCGATTTCGTCTTCGGTGTATGGCGCGCCCAAGTAAGCGGCAGCTTGAACGTGAGGCTGAATGGCGTCGAACTTCAGATCATTTTCCAGCAAGTGCTCGTAACTGGGCATCACCGAGCCTTCGCTAATAAAGGACGGATTAGCAAAGTGATCCCAATGCCACTTGCTGCTTTGTCGACCTCCCTCGCGAGCCAAATCGGGCCCGATCCGACGACTGCCCCACTGAAACGGACGGTCATAGATAAATTCGCCCGGCTTGCTGTATTCGCCGTACCGTTTGGTTTCGGCAACCATGGGGCGGATCATCTGCGAGTGACAGTTGTAACAACCCTCGGAGACGTAAATATGTCGCCCGGCAAGTTCTAATGGCGTGTAGGGTTGGACCGTCGCGATCGTGGGAACGTTGGTTCGAATCAGGAACGTCGGAATCACCTCGAACAGCGTCGCGATGACCACGGCGGCGGTCGTCAGGATCGTAAATTTGACCGGCAATCGCTCCCACCGTCGGTGCCAACCCATCTTGGCAAAGATGTCCAACTTGCGACCGAAGTCCAACATCGGCACGTCTTTGTCGTAGTCGCTAGTCAACGGAGCTTCGGCGATCGTATCGTCGTGACGCGATAGCCGCGCGGCGGTGTGCACAGGAACATCGTAGGTTGATGGTCGTGCCATCCACGTCATGACGGCGTTGATCGCCAGCATCACGACACCGCCGACGTACAGCAAACCGCCGACAACTCGCAGCGCCCACAACGGTCGGACTTGTTGGATCGTTTCGATGAACTCGGGATAAGCCAGGTGTCCGGTTTCGTCGATCGATCGCCACATCAGGCCCTGCATCAATCCAGCAGCATAGATCGGGATGATGTACAGCAAGATGCCGATCGTTCCGGTCCAAAAATGCAGACTGACCATCTTTGGGCTCCAAATCTTGGTTTGGAACAGTCGCGGCAATAGCCAATACAACATTCCGAAGACCATGAAACCGTTCCATCCGAGAGCGCCGGAGTGCACGTGTGCGATCGTCCAGTCGGTGTAGTGCGTCAACGCGTTGATCGACTTGATCGACAACATCGGGCCTTCGAAAGTTGACATGCCGTAGAAGGTCACGCCGACGACATAGAACTTTAGAACCGGGTCGGCCGCGACTTTGTGCCAAGCACCTCTCAGCGTTAACAGTCCGTTGATCATGCCGCCCCAACTGGGCATCCAGAGCATCAAACTGAACAACATTCCCAGCGTGCAGGCCCATTCCGGCAGCGCGGTGTAATGCAAATGGTGCGGGCCAGCCCAAATGTAGATAAATACCAATGACCAAAAGTGAATGATGCTTAGCTTGTAACTAAACACGGGTCGCTCGGCCGCTTTGGGCAAGAAGTAATACATCAAGCCAAGAAACGGAGTGGTCAAAAAGAACGCCACCGCGTTGTGCCCATACCACCACTGCATAAACGCGTCTTGGACACCGGCATAAACGCTGTACCCTTTAAACCAACCAGCCGGTACGACCAAGTTGTTGAACACATGAAGCAGTGCGACGGTGACGATCGTTGCGATGTAGAACCACAGCGCGACGTACATATGCCGCTCGCGTCGATGAATCAACGTCATCAAGAAGTTACCGCCAAAGATCACCAACCAGACAATCGCGATCGCGATGTCGATCGGCCATTCCAGTTCGGCATACTCACGTGACTGGGTGATCCCCAGCGGAAGCGTAATGGCGGCGGCCACGATGATCAATTGCCAGCCCCAGAAGTGCAAACGACTGAGCGAATCGCTCCACATCCTCGCTTTGCATAACCGCTGGGTGCTGTAATAGATCGCTGCGAAGATTCCGTTTCCTGCAAACGCAAAAATCGCGGCGTTGGTATGCAGCGGTCGAAGCCGACCGAACGAAAACCAAGGCAAGCCACCGGTGATCGTCGGGACCACCAACAGAATCGCAACGATCAGCCCGACCAATGTTGCGACCAACCCCCAAACGATTGTTGCGGTCACAAACTTACGGACAATATCGTCGTCGTAACTGAACGACTCGATCTCGACCTGTGCCTTTGACTTGGCATCCATATCATTGGGATCCATACCCGGGGCATCCATGTCCGTCGCTGTGACACTGCTCATTGATCAGTTTCAATACTGTTGCAAATGTTGAGGGAAAGCGATTTCACGGCGAAATCGCATCTCGGTCGCCACCATCTATTCAACTATGGTGCCAAAGTTGGCCAATCGAATTCAATTGGGCACATAGTCGCAATCAAAGGCCTCAGTTGGTGATGCTGGAGTCCAATGACAGAATGTCGCGGCCGCCGGAAATAATAACGGAAAAACGCTCGGCCACACGTCGGGCGCGGCAAAACGACACACCTGCGAGCGAATACGCACATCGATATCTTGATCGCTTGTTGCGTCTGACTCATTCACTGGCCGACTGTTCGGATTGTGTTCTTATTTGATCGGATTCCAGTGCGATACGGATCACTTGATCAAGTCGATCCCGCAATAGTTCCATTTGATCGGCACTTAGACTTTGACCGACAAGACTTGCCGCATGCAAACTGCCAATCAATAGCATCCCGAACGGCACCATCGCGAACGCCCAAGGACTTTGGCCCAAGAACCACTGAACATAGCCATAGATGAGTGCGGCGAGCATCGTGATGGTGACGACCGCATAAATTGCCATCACCATTGTCCAGATTTCAGGGCGCGGCGAGTACCTGGCGAACAACTGCGACCCGTCATCAGTGTCGCTGAACTGAACGGACAAGTGCGGCGACCAAAATCGCTGTTGCTCAGCATCGATCTTAAAATCAATGCACGTTCCCGCGGCATCGGTGTTTCCGGCGAGCCCCGCCGTCCGAATCGCTTCTCGCATCCGCGCAACCGATTCGCGGGTGCTTAGCGGGACGTCCAGCGTGAACGTCGGTTGCATCTTCAGCGATTTCATGACGCTTTCTTAGCTCTAGACGGTGAAAATACGTGGACACTGCGGTCCCTCCAAGAGCCGTCGTGTACCATAGGAGCCCGCCCAAACCTTGCCCCCACCACTGAAACGTCTTCGAGAGTGCGTTTCATTGAATTTCCCCGCCCAGAATCTCTATCGCAACATGATGATAACACGAACCTTTTTGGCGCTGGCGATTGCGTCCTTGCTGACAAACGTGACTGGCCCGAACGTCCGAGTCTGTCGCGCCGACGACTTCCCCACACCGTACAACACCGAACCTGAACCGACGTCGCCGATGTCGGCCGAACAGGCTGCGGCGACGGCCGAACTGCCGCCAGGTTTCCGATGCGAAGTGTTTGCGGCCGAACCGGACGTTCAACAGCCGATCGCGATGTGTTTTGACGATCGTGCACGATTGTGGGTCGCGGAATGTTTTACTTACGCCGAGCAACCGGCGCGCTGGGACGAGAATCTGCGAGACCGGATCGTGGTCTTGGAAGACACGGACCAAGATGGCCGCGCCGATAAACGCAAAGTGTTTTGGGACAAGGCTCAGCGTTTGACCAGTATCGCACACGGCAACGGCGGAGTTTATGCCTTGTGTGCGCCACAGTTGCTGTTCATTCCCGATAAAAACGGCGACGATATCCCCGACAGCGAACCAGTCGTGTTACTCGACGGTTTCGAGGCCGACAGCATCGGGCACAACGTCGTCAACGGTCTAAAGATCGGACCCGATGGCTGGTTGTACGGCCGGCACGGAATCACGGCGCGGTCAATGGTCGGAAAACCCAATACGCCGCTGAAGCAGCGACAGATTGTCAACTGTTCGATCTGGCGATACCACCCACAACGTGAAACGTTTGAAGTCGTTTGCCGCGGCGGCACCAACCCTTGGGGGCTGGATTGGAATGCAGACGGTCAATTGTTTTACACCAACACGGTGATCGGACATTTGTGGCACGCGATCCCGGGTGCATATTACCAGCGAATGCACGGTGCGCATCAAAACCCACTGGTTTACGATGTCATCTCGCACACCGCCGACCACTATCACTGGGACACGGGCGAGAAATGGAGTGACATTCGCGGTGGCGTGACCGACAGCACGTCCGAGGCCGGTGGCGGGCATGCGCACATGGGATGCCTGGTCTACAACGGCGGTGTGTGGCCCGATGAATACCGCGGCAACTTGTTCACCTGCAACCTGCACGGTCGCCGCATCAACATGGACATCATCGAGCGTGAAGGTTGCGGCTACGTCGCGCATCACGGCAAGGATTTCATGATGATGAAAGACCCTTTCTTTCGTGGTCTCGATCTGCTGACCGGACCGGACGGGCAAATGTGGGTCAGCGATTGGTCCGACACCGGTGAATGCCACGACAACACGGGACTGCACCGGACTAGCGGACGCATCTATCGCATCGTTTACGAAGGTCCCGACAAAGGCACCGCAACGCCCGCGCGTCCAGACTGGCTGACTCGACGAGCGGCCCCCTCGTTCGCAAAATCTGACATCGAAGCGTTGCTTGAGTCCGATGATGAAGCGAAACGTGCCATGGCGGTACGCTGGCTGGCGGAGGACCATTCCGATGAACCGGCGACCTTTGACCGGCTTATCAAACAAACCGCGCAAGACAGCTCGGGACTGGTCCGATTGGAAATTGCCGCCGCCCTGCAACGCTTGCCCGCCGACGAACGAATCGAACTCGCATCACACCTGGCCCAGCACGCCGGTGACTCCCATGACCGCCAACAACCGCTCATGGTTTGGTACGGCATTGCTGACGTGGTGTCGCAGTATCCAGAGCAAGCCATCGACTTGGCGTTCTCGTCGAAGTTCCCCACCGTATCTCGGTTTATCGCTCGGCGACTCTGCGAACAAATCGACGAGGAACCACAGCACATCGAAACATTGCTACAGCAGTCCACACAAGAATCCGGTGCAAACGTGCGTCAGGAAGTCCTGCATGGAATGAACGACGCACTCCGCGGACGCGTCCGCGCGACATCGCCCAAGAACTGGCAATCCGTTTCCGATCTGGTCCAACGCAGTGGCAGCGACGAAGAACGCGAAATCGTCCAGAACCTTTCACTGCTGTTCGGAGACGGTCGCGCGAGAACCGAAGTGTTGGCAATCGCAGTCGACCAAAACGCCGAAGCCAACGCGAGGCGGGCCGCCATCAAAAGTCTGCTTCGTAATCCGACCGATGACCTGTTGCCGCACTTGAAAGAATGGACCAACGACAAGGTCATTGCACGCGATGCGGTTCGCGGGCTGGCGCACTTTGACGGCCCCGGTATCTCGGTGCGATTGATCAACCATTGGGTCCGATACGCTGTGAATCGTTCCGTTGCGATTGACTCGCTGGTTTCTCGGCCGTCACACGCCAAGGATCTGCTTGACGCGATCGATAAAGGCAGAATCCCTCCCGATGCGATTTCACCCTATCAAGCACGCCAGATCAACAATCTGGGTGACGAAGAATTGTCCCGTCGGCTAAAGGAATTGTGGGGTGATGTTCGCGAATCACCAGAAGAAAAGAAACGCGAACTTGAAAAGTGGAAATCTGTTTTGACGCCAGAACGGATCACGTCGGCGGATCCGGTTGCCGGAAAAGCGGTGTTCATGAAACAGTGCGCGACTTGCCATCAACTGTACGGCGATGGAAAAAAAGTGGGTCCGAATCTGACCGGCAGCGACCGACACAACCTGGATTACCTGTTGTCGAACATGATCGACCCCAGTTCGGTGGTCCCTGCGGATTATCGCATGAGCATCTTTCTGCTCGATGACGGGCGCGTCATCTCGGGTGTGGTCACCGCAGAGAACGATCGCAGCATCAACGTCGAAACACCCGACGGGCAAGTTGTCTTGGACAAAGAAACCGTCACACAACGAAAACCGACGAGCGTTTCGCTGATGCCCGAAGGACAACTCACCCCGCTTGGCGAAGACGCGGTATGCGATCTGGTCGCCTACCTGATGACATCCAGCCCGATTGCAACCCAAGGAGAATCCAAATGAAGGCTCTCGTCGTTTTCTTGATTAGTTTAACACTGTCGACGAGTTGCTCGGTTGCTTTCGCCGCCAACACCGATACGTCGCGCCCCAATGTCGTGATCATCCTGGCCGACGATATGGGCTGGGGCGACCCGCAGTGCTATCAGCCTGAGTCCAAAATCCCGACGCCCAATCTGGATCGGCTCGCCAACGAGGGCATGCGTTTCACCGATGCGCATACGCCCTCATCGGTGTGCACGCCGACTCGGTACACACTCTTGACCGGTCGTTATTGTTGGCGCACATCGCTCGATAAAGGCGTGCTGGACGGATTCGGGCCGCCGTTGATCAAATCGGATGACGCAACCATCGCGACGCTGTTGAAACAAAAAGGTTATCGCACCGCGTGCGTCGGCAAATGGCACATCGGTATGGATTGGTTTGATCGTGACGGCAAGCCGATGGGCGAACGTGGGCCACAACGTTTTCGTTCGGGCGACAACGTTGATTTCGAGCGAGACATCACGGGCGGCCCCTGCGACGTCGGGTTCGATTCCTATTTCGGCATCTCCGCTTCGCTGGACATGAGTCCGTACGCATTTATCCGTGACCGACGAGTGGAAACAATGCCGACACTGTGGCATGACGAGATCAAGGGCACGATCTTTCTCAATGGTGTCTCGGGGGTCAAGTCGCCTGGTTTTGACATCCATGATGTGTTGCCGCGTCTCGGTGACGAAGCGGTGTCGGCAATCAAACAAACAAGCGATGACGATCGGCCGCTGTTTCTGTACATGCCGCTGAACTCGCCCCACCTGCCGATCGCGCCGTCGGATGAATCCAAAGGCAAATCGAATGCCGGTGACTACGGTGATTTTGTTTGGGAAACCGACCATGTCGTCGGACGTGTCCTGAATGCGTTGGACGAAGCCGGGATATCGGACAACACGTTGGTTCTGTTCACCAGCGATAACGGAGGACTCTGGCACTGGTGGGACTTCAATGCCGATGACGATGGCGGCAAGATCGCGATGACGCCGCGAGGCGAATACGTCAAACAGTTTTCGCATCAAAGCAACGCGTCGCTGCGCGGCACAAAGGCCGACATTCATGAAGGCGGTCACCGCGTACCGTTCATCGTTCGCTGGCCGTCACGTGTTACCGCGAACCAGACCAGCGATGCCCTGGTGGAACTGACCGACATGTTCGCAACCGTGGCCGAAATCACTGGCCAGCCGATTCCGTCGGGAACCTCGGGCATGGACAGTTTCTCGTTTTTATCCGTGCTAACGGGCGAGAAAAAATCCGCGAGACCTTTCTCGGTGCATCATTCGCTCGCTGGTATGTTTGCACTGCGGCAAGGTCATTGGAAGATGATCGAAGGTCGCGGAAGCGGCGGATTCACCCGGCCGAAATTTTTCGATATCAAGCAAGGTGACCCCACCGGACAACTGTATGACTTAGCGGACGACCCGCAAGAGAAACGCAACCAGTGGCTGGAACAGTCCGGTCGTGTCGAAGCCATGACCAGCCTATTGGATCGCGTTCGCGAAACCTCGGGGCGCGAAGCTGCAACGCCATAGCAACGACGATTCTGCGAGATCGATCCCTGCCACCTCGCACCTGCACCACGTGGGCAATTGCCGGTGACGCGGCGACACGATCGTCGTAACCGGCAAGATCCGCATTGGGTCCTTCGGTGCGACCGCCGAATCACGTCGCATGCGTCCTATGGGGTGCTAAAGTTTCGTGACCACTGCATCGGCGGCGACTCTCGGCGCTCGGCCTCAAGGACTTCTCGCGTGACCCATCCAGCAGCGACCGAAAACACCAAACATTCGACAGCGAGTGGCCGCATACTCGAACTCGATGCGCTGCGCGGATTGGCGGCACTGGCCGTCGTCTTCTTTCATTTCACCACGCGATATCAAGAACTGTTCGGCCATCGCGAGAGCCTGCCGCTGTCGATCAGTTGGGGCGACTATGGCGTGAACCTGTTCTTCATGCTCAGCGGATTCGTGATCCTGATGACGTTAGAGCGGACGTCCGATAGCGTCAAATTCGCCTGGGGCCGATTCACGCGACTGTATCCCGCATACTGGGCTGCGGTTGTGTTGACTTTTGTGGTGGTCATGGCATTCGGACTAAGTGGCCAACAGGTCAGCATTCGTCAAGCGATCGTCAACTTAACGATGATTCAATCGCTGTTGGGTACGCCGCACGTCGATGGCGCGTATTGGTCGTTGCAGGCCGAGTTGATTTTCTATTGCAACATGCTGCTGGTTTATCGACTGGGTGCATTTCGGTGGCCCACCGCAACGACGGCGATTTGGGTCAGTCTGGCAGCAATGGCTGTCGCCACACAAAGCTTGTCGGAAATGGTTTCGCCAACGACGGCCGGCATCCTGAGCAAAGTCGTCACGATCGCCAGCTTCAAGTACATCGCCATGTTTGGGCTGGGGATTCTGATTTACGACGGGCGCCGCCGAACCGACGCCCGGATCACACGTTTGCTGGCCGCCGGATGTTGCTTGGCTGCAATCGCATTGCGTTCGGGAACCGAAGCCATGTTGATCGATGCCGCCTTGGCAGCCATCTTGTGGATGGCAGTCAACGGCCGACTGGCATGGCTTAACGCAAAGTGGCTGACGTTCTTGGGTGCGATTTCTTACACGTTGTATCTGACACACCAGAATATCGGATACATCGTGATTCGCGAATTAGAAGATCGCGGTGTCTATCCGATCGTCGCAATTTTCGTCGCCTTCGCAGTCGCCCTGACGATGGCAATCGGCCTGCACCGCTTCGTTGAACGACCCTCACTACAGCGTCTGCGTGGAGTCGACGTTTCTTCGATTCTCTGTAAGACCTTTCAACGGTTGGTGCCGCGACGTCCGAGCCCAACCGTCTCGACGACGAAATAATCCCGTCGCTTTGGGTCGACCATCACTCGATCCCCGGCCCATGTTAAGGACTCGGCCCACGTCCGAGAGCTTGGCCACCGCTACGGTTGGCGAATCATCTCGATCGCGGACAGTGTCGCAAGCGGCTGACCCGGCTGGGTTTCTAATTCGACGACCAAGTTTCCGTCGACAGAAATGTCGTTGAATTCTTTGGTCATCGGCCTCGTCGGGCCGTCGCTTGATGCTGCCACATTGATTCCTGTCGCAACCGTTTGGCCTTGCAGGCGAATATCGACAAACGAGACAGGTTCGGTGGTCAAGTTGGCGAAATGAAACTTGACCGTGTACTTAGACGCCGGATCGTCTTTGCCAACCAATGGCACTTCGAATCGTTTCAATCCACGTGCGCCTGAAGCGAACAGCCATGGCTTGTCGGTACCGGCGACGTTGATCGATTCCAGATTCTTGCTGTACCAACCACCGCCGGGTTGCAAATCAGGCTTTAGATCAAAGACGTATTCCAATCGTTGACGCGAGCTGGGCCTTGGATAACCAAACCATTCACTGCCGCCGATGTCCTTTCGGTCACCGGGCGCACCAAAGTTGATTCCCATCCGTTTCACCGGAGTCGATTCGCCGACCGCGCTGAAGATGCCCCACGACTTGCTTTCGGTCTTCGGTTCCAAAACGACGGTCGATGCGATTGAGAATTGGCACACGCATCCCGCACTTGCCTCGGGGATCATGACCAAGCCGTTTCCCGGGATGGCGTTAATCCAACATCCCAGACGTTGACCGGCAAAGTGGCGGGTTCCGCTGTCGTGATACAGGTCGTAATAGCCAATGAATCCGCTTCGAAAGAACATCATATTGGGCGTAGCGGTGATGATGCCGCAGTGATGACCGGGACGGCTGAATCGCCACTGACTGTCTTCGCCGGTCAGCGGATGTGGCCGCGTTTTCGGCTCGCCGGTATGCAGCATGAATGCCCAAGGTTCGGCAAAAATCTCATCACCGATCACAGCCGGCCGGTTCATGTAGTTGGCATTCTTGGCCCACAACTCGGTGCCGTCGCTCGCATCAAGGACAACAATCTTACGAGTCTCAAACTCGCCGGCGAGAAACTGTTTCCAGTAGTGGCCGTTTGCGTTCGCACCGCACAACACGATGTGGCCATCGGCGTACATCAGCGTTAAATTCCCGCCACCTGAACTGACGTTTGTGGTGTCGGTGACATTGACGGGCACCTGCCAAAGCTTTTCGCCGGTGCGCCGATCAAGTGCGACGGCTAGACGCAGGTCCAACTCTTTCATCTCTTGTTCGGCCTTCAGCGCCGCATCGCCGGTCAAGTTCTTTAGATCGCCTTTGTCACTGAGGTACAACTGACGCCGTTCCTCGGGCGTGATCGAACTGTCGATGAAGTAAACATGTTCGGGACCGATCGCGATGGTTGTGTGCAAGATATTGTCGCCTCGATAGACCCACGACCGCTCGCCGGTCTTGGTATCGACCGCAAAGATCGCATCGGTCTGGCTCTTCACCGTCAACCCACGCCGACGCATTTTCATCTCTAGCTCTTCTCGGATCGTGCTGGTGCCGAACAACTGCCCCTTGTCATAGGCCAGGTACGCCCAAGCTCGCTGAATGCCGTCGGGTGACTCGGGCGTTCTGTACTCAGCCAAGACTTGCCCAGTAGCGCCATCGAGGGCCGTGCACGTATCGTGGACGGCAACGAAAAGAGCATCATCGCTGGCCGCAAGATTATTCGTCTCGCGATTATTGAACACACCGGTACGGATTGCGCCCGGATTTTCGTAGTCCCACAGGAACGTTCCGTTGTACGCGTCATAGGCCATCACCTTGTCGGTGCCTTGGATGAACATTCGGCCGTTGGTCGACAGCGGTGCTCCGGCGGCTTCGTGACGATTCACCATCGCACTGGGACCGGGATCGCCGTACCACAACACGCCCAAGCCATCGCGAATCCGATGGTCTTCGGTATATGAAGTGTTCGCGACGTTGCCATATTGATGCGACCAATCGCCGGCACCCGACAGCTTGCCGCGCCGCAGCATCCACCACGGTGCGTCGGCAACGACTTCGCCCTCGTCACGCCGATACAGCTCGGTCAACCACTGCACAACGACTCGGTCATCATCGGCGCTTTCGATTGTGGGTGCGTCGCTGGGCCGTCCCAAGATCAGCACGCCGCCGCAAGGTTTCAGGTGCCGCGAAACGTCATTGGGATCACAGGGCAGTTTGCCCGTCAGCAGCGCCGAATCCGAGACGATCAGGTTGGCGAAATAGTTCGAAAACGGCATCGCGTCCAGCGGTGCGTTGACGACAGTGATCCGAGTCGCGTGGACTCCCGCACGCTCGAGCGATTGACGCGACTGCGTTGCCTTCTGGGCATCAGGCTCGACACAAATCACGTTCAATTCGCTCTGCATTGCCAACTCGTATGCCAGCCGCCCCTGCTCACTGCCCACGACCAGGCAATAACCTTTGTCGTGGCCGCTGCGATCAAGGATTTCGTTTGCGGCCGAGCGATACAACGCAGTCAGACTGTCTTGCGGAAAAGGTTCGCTGTATGGCTTGGGCCACGTCACCGGCGATGCCGCGGCATCCTGATGAAACGCATAGATGTTGCCTTCATCGGTACTAACGGTCAGCACGTCATCGGCAACGGCCAATCCACGTACGTTGCCGCCGACGGTTTGCTGCCAAACTTCTTTTCCGCTGTGTCGGTCCAGGGCGACCAATTGGTTCAAGCCGCCGGCGATCACCAAGTTGTCCGTTGCAATCAGGACATCATCAAAATCGCTTGGGTATTCCCACAAGATGCCGACGCGAGCGTATTCGTCCATCTTTGCATTGGCCTGGGCGACGACCTTCGGTTTCTTGCGGAACTCACGGGCCTTCAAGAACCATTTTTGTTTTTCCTGACTGGCCTTGGCATGTTCGGCGCGATTGACACAGTAGATTTTTTCTCCGTCCATCAAGTACGCCAGTTCGCCCGCGAGTACCATTTGACGCCCGTTGATCCATGCCTCACCGACGTCACCCGTTTTTTGGTCCATCGCCAAAAAGTGATGAGGGCCGCCGGAATAGACTTGTCCGTCACCAAGAACGGCTTTGGTGCCCCCGACCACGCCGCCCGCGTCGCTGCGCCAAGAATACTGTTTCTTGAAAACGATATCGCCGGTTTTCTTGGAAAACGCGACGGGTAAGGATCGGCCCGATGGAACGTACAAATGATCGTCGTTACACAGCATATAGCCTTGAGGTGACAGGTCGTTGCGTCCGGCATCTTGTTCGCTGATCGTATCGTTGCGCCACACGATCGTGCCGTCTTTCGCGTTGACGGCACACAGATAAACCGTCTCGTGCGGAAAAACGCCGGCGCCAAAATACGCGATGTCGCCGTCGACACTGACTCCGGTGCGGACAGGCCATCGTGAGATCATTTCACCTCGTGAGAGCAACCGATCGTCCTTGGGTGCGACTCGCATCTTCCAAACCAAGTCACCACTTTTAGCGTTCAGGCAGTATGCGATCCCATCGTCCGAACCGAAATAGACGTTTCCGTGTGCGATGGTCGGTGCCAGACGAATCGGTCCTTCGGTATAGAAGCTCCAAACCGGTCGTCCTGATTTCGCTTCGACGCAGTGCATCCGGTGGTCGACGGTCGAGCCAAAGTAAGCAAGTCCGTCGGACATTACGACTTGCAGGGCATCATCAAAGTCGACGCGATGCCGCATCTGTTTGCCTTCGATCGGTGTCTCGCGTGGTCCCGACCATGCCTTCATCGGTTTCGCAGGCGACTTATAAGTCCACGCCAATCGCAGCGACGGGTCTAATCGCGACTCGGTAAAGCCGGCACGGTCATTTCCATTCAGATAGGCCGGCCAATCGGCCATCGCAGTGGGACATGCACCACCACAGATCGCCGTCACAACGCAGAGTGACAACCAGAGAACACGAGACCGTAGAACTTGCATGGCAGTATTCCAAGAAGTGCAACGTTAGAGGGAGGGAGTGGGGAGATCGCCGAGGCGGGCTGATCGAGCGCAAGCCCGCCAGTGACAGCCAACAGTTATACCGCGTCCGCAACCGGTGTGTCTTTGTTTGTTGCGACAGAGTGCCACGATTAGCGTTCAGGCCACGTTCACTTGCCGGCTTTTACGACTTCTGTACACGCGTTCTCTATCGCGATCGTACAGATCACCGCTTAACGACCAGCCCAGAATCTCCGCGAGAATGAAGCATCTCCGCGAGAATGAAACTTTCGATGGGGCACGCCTTTTATTTCGTACGGGCTCCGCGATAGACCATCTCGGGCCGTTCGGCTTGCAGTTTCTTGGTCAGCAATGATGCGTTGGCTCGATTGGCGACGATGTACAGACGGTCGCCTTCGCAAAGCATTTCTTCGCGACCTGGGTTTTGGATAATCGTCCCGTCGGTGCGGTGCATGGCAACAACCAACATGCCGCCGTGATCGGCCAAGTCGATATTCGCCAGCGAAGCCCCCACGACTTCGCTATCGGGTTCAATCGAAAACTCTCGCAGCGCCAAACCGAGCGTCAACAAATCGGCCTGCAATCGGTCCCTCTGTTTCGCTTCGGTCAGCAATGCATCCGGACTCGGACATGAAATCATATGGGCGATTTTGGACGCTCCAATCGCGGCGGGTAACACCACGTGATTGGCGCCGCTGCGAATTAATTTGCGCCGTGTCGATTCGGATTCACCACGTGCGATAAGTTCGATGTCCTCGCGCAGTTCGCGGACGGTCAGCGTGATGAACACGTTGGCGGCGTCATCGGGCAACACGGTCGCGACGACTCGGGCACGCGCGATACCGGCTCTTAACAGTGTTTCTTCTTCGCCCGCATTTCCGGTCACGACCAGATAACCGTGCTCTTCAGCCTGCGCGATTCGCTCGGGACTGGAATCAACACAGACGAATGGTTCGCCCAGTTCGACTAAATCGGCTGCAAGCATCCGTCCGACGCGACCGAAACCACAGATAATCACGTGGTCTCTCGTTTGTTCAATGCCTCGACTCATGCGATGGACTCCCAAAGCTCGTTGAATTTCACCCTCGGCGATCATTTGCACGAATCCGCCGACGACATAGATCCCTGACGAACATCCCGCGATGATGATGATCGCCGTAAAAAATTTGAGCCCTGCGGTTTCGATCGGCTGGACTTCGCCGTATCCGACGCCAAAGATCGTAATCACGACCATGTACAACGAGTCGACCAGGGACCAGCCGGCCGCCGTGTAACCGATCACCGCGGCAACGCACGTCATACCGAAGAACAAAAGTCCGATCAGCATCTTGCGCAGCGAGTTGCTTTGTGTCATCGCGGTCGTGCTACGCGGGCTGTAAGTCGATGGAGGACGTTGGTGCAGATTCGGCGCACCGGCCGAATCCGCCCCAGCGGGCAAGTTCGACCCGGCGGTCAAGTTTCGGGGCGTCGGAAGTTGTCGCCGCCTGCATCGTGCCCCCATCCACAAGCATAAACCGTACCGCGGCCAGACCCAGCGGCGATGCCACGTTTCCTACGCAAAAGACGCCCCTTGAACATCTGCATACCCCGCATGTGCAACAAACCGAAGCATCGCTGCGCAATCCAAAGGCACATCCAAGCTAGATGACAGCACCTGGAATGACCGCATGAAACCGGGCGAGCCAAAGATTTCTGCCGAATTTTTGAAACGAATTATTCGCCCTGGGACGACGAATGCATTCAAGACTGAACTATTTTTTGCAACCAGTTTCACAATAGGTCCGACGTTTGCTTCGCCATCAATCTCGCCGCAAAAGCAAGCGATCCGAGCCTGTATGAACACCAGGCGACGGTGTGCAACAGGCGACTGGCCAATCACGCCTGACCTCAGGCGTCATGTCCAACAGAACGAAACACCACCGACATTCACTCGCATCTTGATGCGAAAAGGAGCCCCCATTGAGTGCCACGCTGACCCCCGAATCGAATCACGCACCAAAATCCAGGGGACTGGCTGCGGCCAAAGGTCCGTCGCCTTCGTCGGGCAATACGGTTCGCCAGTCGGCAATCGCGGCGGTGACGGACTACCAAGCGCCGACCCCGGAATTAAGTTTCTCGGAAACACCGGTTCAAGAACTGTTTTGTGCAAATGTGTTTTGCAAGAAAGTGATGAAAGCTCGGTTGCCCAAGCCGATTTTCAAATCGCTGATTTCTACGATCGAAGCGGGTAAAAAACTCGATCCGACCGTTGCGGATATCGTCGCGGCCGCGATGAAAGATTGGGCGATCAGCAAAGGCGCCACACACTACGCGCACGTCTTTTATCCATTAACCGGCGCGACCGCCGAAAAGCACGATAGCTTCCTGACGCCTGATGGTGACGGCAATGCGATCACGGAATTTAGCGGCAGCCAACTGATCCAAGGTGAACCGGACGGTTCCAGTTTTCCCACCGGCGGTATTCGACAAACATTCGAAGCTCGCGGATACACCATCTGGGATGTCACAAGTCCGGCCTACATCCTCGAAAATCCCAATGGGACAACACTCTGCATACCGACCGCGTTCGTTTCATGGACGGGCGAGGCGCTGGATAAGAAAACGCCGGTGCTGCGTTCGATGCAAGCGTTGAACGCACAGGCACAACGGATTCTAAAGCTGTTCGGACACGACGACGGCGCGTTCGTTTCTTCGACGGCGGGTCCCGAACAAGAATACTTCTTGGTCGACCAACATTTCTACTACGCTCGGCCCGACCTGTTGCACTGCGGGCGAACGCTGTTCGGTGCAAAGCCGCCCAAGGGTCAGCAATTCGACGACCATTATTTCGGCGCGATTCCCGATCGCGTGCTGGCATTCATGCTGGATTCCGAACGGGAACTGTTCAAGCTGGGCATTCCCGTGAAGACTCGTCACAACGAAGTCGCACCGGGACAATTCGAGATCGCGCCCATGTTCGAATCGGCGAACATCGCGACAGACCACCAACAGCTGACAATGACGACGCTGCGGCGAATCGCAGAAAAGTACGGCATGACTTGCCTGATGCATGAAAAGCCGTTCGCCGGCGTCAATGGTTCCGGCAAACACGTCAACTGGTCGTTGGGCAGCAGCAGCCAAGGTAATCTGTTGAATCCGGGTGACACGCCGCACGAAAACGCTCAGTTCCTGGTCTTTTGCGCGGCGGTCATTCGCGCCGTGTCGAAGTTCCAAGGATTGCTGCGAGCGGTTGTCGCATCGGCCGGAAACGATCACCGCTTGGGTGCCAACGAGGCCCCGCCGGCGATCATTTCAATCTTTCTGGGCGACCAATTGACCGATGTCTTTGAACAAATCAAAGCCGGCGGAGCCAACTCGTCGATCGCAAAGGGCACCCTGACCGTCGGCGTTGATGTGCTTCCACCGCTACCGAAAGATGCGGGCGACCGAAACCGTACCAGCCCCTTCGCTTTCACGGGCAATCGATTCGAGTTTCGTGCAGTCGGGTCGAACCAGTCGATCGCCGGACCGTTGGTCGCCATGAATACGATCATCGCTGAATCCATCGACTATTGTGCAACACAACTGGAACAGCGCACGCAGGGTGACCCGACCGCCTTGCATGGCGCCGTGCAGGCGTTGCTGACAGAAATCATCAACGAGCATGGCTCAGTCGTATTCAACGGCAATGGTTACAGCGATGAATGGCAAATCGAAGCCGCCAATCGCGGAATGCTGAACATGAAATCGGCAGCCGACGCGCTGCCGTACCTTGGATCGCCCGACGTTCGCGAACTGTTCGCTAAGTACGAAGTCCTCAGCGATCGCGAGCTAGAAAGCCGGCTGGAAACTTACTTGGAACAGTACGCTTTGACCGTGGAAGTCGAAGCACAACTGACATCCGACATGGCTCGCACCATGATTTTCCCCGCGGCGATTCGATACCAAAACGAACTTGCTGCGGCCTGCGTCAACCTGAAACAACTCGATTGTGCGTTTGATACCGACACGTTGGACGAGGTCACCGGAATGGTGAAGTGTCTGCAAGACAGTATCGCCCGCTTGCAAGAGTCGATTCACGAAAGCGAATCGTATGGATTGGATGAAAAAGTTCGACATTTGTGCGACGCGGTTCTGCCGGCAATGTTGTCGGTCCGAGAATGTGCGGATGCACTTGAAGGTGCGGTGGCCGATGACATCTGGCCCCTGCCGAAGTACCAGGAGATGCTGTTCATCAAGTAGGTGACGATGCTTGATGAAGAGGAGTGGAGAGCGGGAGGGCGAGAGCCCTCCCGCTTTTTTTATGCGTGTTTGCCGGCCTGCTTAGCGTTTTCGGCTCACGGTGCTCTCCGCAGCTCGATCGGACCGAGAAACCCGTCGGCGTTGGCGTCCAATTCGTCAAACTGCTCGATCGTCCCGATGAATTCAACCTTGGATATCTCACGATCGCCATTGATGTCCATTTCCGTTGCCCATCGCGGTATCGTTTCCAAGGTGCCTGACGAAGGCATTTGTTGAAAATTCAGTGTGTCTTGCGCCGGGTCCCCGCGCACCAATTTCAACGTGTAGGTCACGGGCAAGTCCGCGCGTTGGATTTCAGATCGGTTATTAAAACTTGCCCGCAATCGATCGGTGGCGTATGCGATTTCCCGCGCCGACAACACTTGGTTTTGATCGCGATCGAGCCAAGCGAACAGTAGATCGGGTTGTTCAAACGATCGCGCACGTACTTGATATGCCCAAATCGGCGCCGTCGACGCACTGAACATCTCGACCATTTTCTTGGCAATCGAGTTTGACCTTTCGAGACGGTCGACGACTTGAACGACGAGTTGAAACCGATCATCGGCCAAGACAAGTTGTCCGGAATCATTGTCATCGATCGACAGGGGATCCGTGATGAGCGGATGTCTGGCAACGAGGCCCAGTCGTGGCGAATCCCCGCTCAAAAAATCCACCATCAAATGAAAATGTGGTGGCATGGTGCTTAGCCTGTTGCATTCTTCGGCGCTGATTTCACCGTCTCGATTCTCGTCCAGTACCACGATGGGACGCTGTGGCGGTGAAAAGGGTGAGCTTTGCAGGTCAGCATCAATGGAGTAGGAAACCATCATCCAGTCGACGAATCCCTCGAGATCCATCGCGACATCACCGTGTCGTCCGGTTCGACGTCGACCCCAAACTTCACCATCGTCGGCCATGCCAGACACGACTTCCGATAGTCCAACCTGCTGGTCCGAGCTTGAGTCCAATCGATGCAGCGCAAGAGCAATCTCATCATCGTTGTCGATACGGATTCGATTCGTGCCGCTGGAATCAAGCAGACGGAGCAGATCGACACGATCTCGCGCGGTGGCTTGAAAGTAATCCGTACCTCGCAAACGAAACGCGACATGTTCGGTCGACTGGCGGAAGAGAAACTTTTCTAATTCATCATGTTCGACCGATCGATTGCGATTGGTGTCGTATCGCCGAATCAACTGCTCGGCTTGATTGCCGACGTTCCGCATGACGGGACCAAATCGGCTGGGATGTTCTTGTACAAATTGAAACAATTGCGACCACGAAAGACGATCCTCCGTTTTCTTTTTCGCGTCTGCGATCACCTTGTCAATCTGTTCGTAAAAGGCCTCTGCTTGATGATGACCATCAAGACAAATGTGTACGTCCACCAGCAGTGGTCCAACCGAGGTAGGCAAGTAAAGCCTCACAGGTTCGCCTGGCAATGAAAGTTGCGACCGAGGTAGTGAATCCGACGATTCATCCGCCTGCGCCGCCATCGGTGAATCGGGATCAAGCAATTCATCCGAAGCCGGATCGGGATGCAGGTCATCAACCGCTTTTTCAGACATAACGGCAGGGCCAGATACTGATTGCCGGACCGTGGCGACGTTATCAGCAACGGGTTCGGCGGCACGCGTTTTCTCGGCCGCCAACTCGTCAGAAACTTCGGCGGTCTCGCTGAAATCGCTGTCGACAATCTCGCTTGGATGATCCTGCACGTCTTCCGTGCGATCTGCATCGTTCGAGCCGGGCCGTTTCGCGCAACCAACCATCGTCAAGGCAAACGATGCCGCGAAGAACGTCAAGCTTAAAAGAACGACACGGCAGTACACGATATCGTTGATCAACTCAGCAACTCGTCAATAACGTCACCTTCGGCAATACGAATCGGGCGACCGCCATCGGCCATGTGTTCGGTGGACGGGTTCACCCCCAGTGCCTGGCATAAGGTCGCCAACAAATCTTGCTGGTCCATCTTGCCATCGGTCACCTCGCTGCCGTCCTGGCTGGTGGCGCCATAAACTTGCCCGCCCGCGATGCCGCCACCGGCCAGCACACAACTGAACGCTTGTGGAAAATGGTCGCGTCCACCGTTGTTATTGATCTTGGGCGTACGCCCAAACTCGCCTGCCCATACGATCGTGGTTCGTTCCAACAATCCGCGGTCTCGCAACTCGCTCATGAGGGCTGACCAACCATTGTCAAGCTGTTCACTTAACCGCCGAACTTGTGTGAAGTTATCGGCGTGTGTGTCCCATCCTAATCCGTTGCCCAAATTGACCTCGATCATCGAGACACCACGCTCGATCAGGCGACGCGCCATCAAACAACCTTGTCCGAAAGAATCCCGTCCGTAACTCTCGCGAACCGAGTCGGGTTCTGCATCAAGATCGAAAGCTTCACTGGCCTCGCTTTCCATCATGCGAATGGCGGATTGATAAACCGTGTCATGCGCAACCACGTTGGCGTTGGGACGATCCTTTAGGAAATCGGCTTGCATCTGTTGCCAAAACTGAATCCGTGAACGGTATCGCCCGGAATCCACCTCCATCGACCGACGCATGAAATCGACGCGCAACTGGGCAAAGCCCTGGACGGCATCCTGGCCAGGATTATCGTTCTGTTGCCCTGCCGCAGCGACCAACATGGCGGCATGCTTGGGCCCAAGAAATCCGGGACCTGTCGCCGACCGACTGAATGGCCCAGGTGAGATACTGACGTAACTGGGCAACGACAACGGCTCGGTGCCAAGTGAGTCCGTCAATGATTTAGAAAGCGAAGCTCCCATCGATGGATAGACGACCGCGCCGCCGGGGACGTGGCCGGTGCGCATCAGCACGGTCCCACGTTCGTGGTCACCTTCCTTGGTGCTCATCCCGCGAATGACCGCAATCGACTTTGCTTCCTTGGCCAGTCTTGGTAAATGCTCGCTCCAAGCGATCCCCGGAACGGCAGTAGATATCGGCTTGATCGTCCCTCCGTTGACATGCCCAGGTTTCATATCGAACGTATCGATTTGGCTGGGACCGCCCGACATCCACAATAAAACGCAGTGCCGGCCTGACTGTTTTGCAGCGTTTGCCAGTACGGACGACAAGGGGCTTGTCGCGACGCCGCAAGCGGTACCCGCCGCCAACCGCATCCAATCGCGTCGATCGAAGACCTGTCTATTGTTCATCGCCAAGCACCTCGAAACGAAACTAAGGGGATACAGCGCATTCGGCCGTGTTCAGAAGCGCCCACAAGATGTCACCCAGCGCGGCCGCTTTCTGATTCGAAACGGCGGCCCCGCGGTTTGAGAGATCGCGGTCGGATGATTGCCAGTCTGAAGACTTCCGTTCTGTTGCGTTCCGATCCGCCGATGAATCATCCTTCATCGTCGCGTCAATCATCTGCAAACATTGGTCAAATTCCTGCTGGGTGGGCAAGCGCGAAAGTGTTGCCAGAAACAATGTTTCAATCCGGTCACGATCGGATAAGAACGGAGCTTCGATAGCCACCAACAATCCGTTTTGCCCCGTGGTCGCCATCCCAATTTCGGGACCATTCAATAAGCCTAACGCTTGCACAATTCCGTGCGGATACTGATCGGGTGAACCGCTGCCGGCTCGCATCCGTGACAAAAACTGTTCCCGCTGCACATTCCGCATTGCCGAATCGCTGTTGTCTGAGTCCAGCGATTGTCGCAACACGTTCTGGACCAAGCTGTCGTAATACTGTTGTGGCGTCAGCGTCTTGGGTCTCATCGTGGCGAACGTATAGGCCGGTGCATTCTTTGTGTTCGACGCGATGCTAGTGAGTTGATAAGCATTGGTTCGCGCCAGAGTCGCATAGAGCAGCCTCAGGTCAAATCGAATGTCAACAAAGTAGTCTGCCAAATAGGCTAACAGTTCCGGGTGGCTGGCTGGATTATCGGCATCCATGGCGTCAACCGGATCCACGATTCCGCGAGCAAACAGATGTCCCCACGCACGATTGACCGCGGCGCGGGCGAAATAAGGGTTGTCACGTGATGCCAACCAAATCGTCAATTGTCGTCTCCGATTGTCGGCAGGGTCTTTGTCGGGACGTTGTTTGATTCCCGGGTACCGCGGTTGCATCACCCGATCCGAGTCCGGGAAGTGAACTTCACGGCCTGGGCGGTCAATAACCAAGGTTGTTCGCGAGCGCCGATCCTGTCGACTTTCAAGCTGGCCAAAGAACGCCGCGTAGCTCCAAAATTCGTCTTGAGTCCAGCGATCGAACGGATGGTCGTGGCACTGAGCACACTGAAGCTGTAATCCGAGAAAGATACGTGATGTCGCCGAGGCAATTTTCTCGGGTGCAAGTGAGTGCGCGGTATAGAAAATCGCAGGGCCCGAATTCCCGTCACCGCCTGCGGTTAAAAAGCGCCCGACCAGGTGATCGTAGGGAATATTGTCTGAAAATTGAGTGCGTAGCCAGCGGTTCAGCTCGATCACGTTCGCGCGGGACTGCGGACCAAGATCATCGGGAAGCAAAATGTCGTTCCATCGACCGGCCATGTGCCGTGCGTGCATGGATGAGCGCAACAGTCGATCGATCAATTCCTCACGCTTATGCGGGCGTGCATCGAGCAAGAACGACCGCACCTCCGCGACCGGCGGCGCGACACCGGCCAAGTCCAACCAAATTCGCCGGCAAAATTCCGAATCGCCACTGACCCGCGCCGGCGTCACTCCATCTCGTTCCCAGCCCCGTGCCAGCAACGCGTTGATTCTCGTGACGGCCTGATCCACCGATGCGATTTCACTTGCACTCAGCGAACCCGTCAGGGGTGAACCTGTCAGAAGCGAACTCGTAAGAATCGATTCTGCGAAAACGATCGCCAACGCCCAGAGGATGATGGAAACGCCACGGCGCAACGGATCGCGGCGTTGTCGACAAACGAATTGGCAGCACAGACCTTTGCCGATGCCACCAATGATCGGCGCGATTGGCGTCTTGACTGTGCCATCTCGCAACCCGCCGCGACGATCAACGGACTTCCATCGCATCAATCGTGACGGTAGTCCCCGGGGAGGATTCGAATTCGACAGCGAGCGATTCAATGACTCCATCAGCAACACTCAATTTTGGCATCGGCGCGGAAACTTCGCTGCAGTCTTTGCCGGCAGCAATCTCCAATTGCGGAATTTGCACCGGCTGGTCATGACCTTTCAGCGATAGCGACACACGCGCTACCACTTTGTCGGTCGCGGATGCCGACAATACAAATGTACCTTGGTTCAGCCGGGGATCCAAATTCAGACCAGAACGCTGCAGTGATCCGCGGCCATCGGCGATGACAAAGTTGAGGAATCCCAAGCGGCCGGCGATGTTTCCCAGTTCTTGGTCGCCTTGCCAGCCTTCGGTTTGCCACCCGCCACAGTCGAACGTGAAAAGCAGCTTTCCGTCTTGAGGGTCACGTCCGTTGTTTTTTTCCCAAGGATCCGAGAGCCCATCGCCATCACTGTCCGTGCGAACGACTTCATACTCAGGGTTCACTCCCCTGCCCCATTTCTGACCATCGGCTTGAAAGGCAAGTTCCTCGTGCGGTTCTTCCCCCGCCCCCATGTCACCTTTGGCTAGCCAATCGTCGAGCAATTCACGATGGCGATTAAGTTCTTTGGCATGTTTGGGATCGCCGACCAGATTGTTCAGCTGGTTCGGATCTTTGATGACGTCGTAAAGTTCTTCGGCCGGTCGCTCGCCGAAGTAGATTTCGGTCAACTTGGGCGACAGTTTTCCAGTCGCATAAAGCTCGCGCAGATTCTTGACATAATCTTTGGAATCTCGGTACTGAGGCTGCAGAAAAATTCGATCTGTTTTGTAGTTCCTCGTGTAGCGATAGCGATGCGTACGAATGGTTCGGACGCGATCGATCGTATGGTCCAAACGATCCTTTGCTGCGGCCACGTATTCGTGTGGCACAGGCACTTCGTCGAATAAGAACTGTCCTTCGTACCAATCGGGAACCGTAACGCCTGCCCACTCAAGCGTGGTTGTCGACAAATCCAGCAAGTTGACCAAGTCGTCACGCACCGACGGGGCGGGAACCCACGGATCGGGACCGGCGATAATAAAGGGAACGTGTAGACCGCCTTCGGTCGGCATCTGCTTGTGGCGAACCAAATTGTTCGCGCCGTGATCGCCGAAATAAACAACGATGGTGTTGTCGGCCAACCCGGCTTGTTTCAATCCATCTAGGACCGAGCCGATGAATTCATCGTCGGCGCGGATCGCATCGTAGTGCTGCGCGACAACTTCGCGATACAACTGGTTCTGCGGATAGTCCGGCGGGACCGTCACTGACGCCGGGTCAACTTTACGATCGGCTGGAAAGTTCTGGGTCGGAAACTTGCCGCCGGCGGTTTGAATCTGACCAAAGAAGGGTTGGCTTGCTTTTAGTTGGTCCCAAGGAACAGGACTTCGTCTCTTTTGCTGCAGCGAATACGTCGCCTCGTGGTCCCAGATAAAGTTGTAATCGTCTTTACCAAGATTGAACGTGAAATACCCACTTTCTTTGATCAATTGCGGCAGCAGCTTCATTCCGGAAGGCAAATAAATCTTGGCCGGTCCTCGCGAGGATCGATGCTCGTGTGCGCCAAATCGAATCTGATTCTGACCACCCATGAGCGCCGACCGGCACGCCGAACAGACAGGTGCCGGAACGAAAGCGCGAGAGAACCTGACGCCGCGACTAGCAAGACCATCGATATTGGGAGTATGCCCTTGATTGATCTCGTGACCGTAGCATCCCATCCACGGTGAAGTGTCCTCGGCGAACAGCCACAAAATATTAGGGCGTGGCTTCTTATCTCGCTGTTTATTGCGCTGCGCGTTCGCGATCGGCCCGCAAAAACTTGTCAGCAAAAATGTGATTGTCGATAGAAGTATTAGTCGCATGTAAAACTAGACGGTTGGCGGTGTTTGGCTGGCTTTGATTGCCAATAGCAAGCGGGGGTTGAGTGAATGTGAAATATATCACGAATCGAATCATCGCGATTTCCATTCTATCGATCCGTTGCAAACACATGTTGCCACACCGAAGTGGCGGATTGAGCATGACTCGACTTTGAAAGAACAATCACAAGCGAAATAGTTTGACCCGTCATCTATGAACGCCTAGGTTGCGTAGAGACCAATCGATCCACCTTTAACCCTGCACCGCTTATTCCACGTTATTTCACGCTTCTCTTTCAAAGGACATATTCATGCTGAACGATGTAAGAACCGCAAACGATTTTATGCGTCGGACTCTTGTCACGCTGCGTCCAGAAATGAATGTGATCGATGGCGTCACGAAACTGCTGAAAGACAATATCTCTGGCGCACCGGTCGCCGATGCAGACGGAAACTACCTGGGTGTGTTTTCGGAAAAGTGCTGTATGAACGCGTTGACCGACACGGTCGAAATCGCGCATGCCGCCGGCATGCATATTGAAACGGCTCGGGAGTTTATGACTTGCGATCTGGTTACGCTGAGCGCGAACATGGATGTCTTCGATGCAATCGACCACATCCTGTCGAAACGAATTTCCGGCGCGCCGGTCCTTGGCGATCAGCGAAAATTCGAAGGCATCTTTTCGGAGAAAACCGCGATGCAGGTTTTGATCTCCGCCGCCTATGACCAGCTGCCTGGCACCAACGTCGGTGCTTATATGAACACCGATCGCAATCGGATCATTGCCGAGGATGCCTCCCTTTTAGATGTGGCCCACAAATTTCAAGAAACGCCCTATCGACGCCTGCCGGTGTTAAAGGGCGAGGCACTCGCGGGGCAAATCAGCCGACGCGACGTACTGCGTGCCGAACATCGGATCGCCAACGAGGTGGTGACCCGAGCGCGAAAAGAACGCAGCGACGACCGGCTTCGTCAAGCCAATGCATCGGCCGATGTCGCTAGTTTTATGGATGAGCACGCAAAGACCATCCACCGCGGCGATGACATCCTGAACGTGGCACAAATTTTTCTCAACTCGCCGTATCGACGATTGCCAGTGGTCGAAAATAACAAACTGATTGGACAAGTCAGTCGGCGTGACTTGCTGGGAGCCGCCGCCGACTTGCTGCGTCGCCCGACGGATCGCCGCCAACCTGCGACGCTGTATTTCAGCGGTGTTGCCGAGGCCATGCCGCCGTCCATTTAAGGACGGCGATACGGCCTCAAGTCGGCCGGTGTCCAGCATCACGAATCGGCGTGATGCCGTGGCGACTTTGGCGTCAGCTACTTTAGCTGCGTCAAGCGGATGTCTTTGTATTCGGCCCACATCGGCTTGCCACCGTGCAACTGTAGCGCGAGGACACCTTCTTTGAGTGCCAGTTCAGGATGCTTGTCACGAAAATCCATGATCAGACGACCGTTTAGGTAGTGGCGAATATGATTTCCCTTGGCGATGATCACGACATCATTCCAGTCATCGACCTTCATCAATTCCTTGAATCCTGCTTCATCGATCAAGTTATCATCAAGCACCTTCTTGCCGTCAGCATCCCAGACGGCTCGTTCACCGACCATGCAAATTCGTTTGCGTGTGCCTTTCTCGTCGTAAATGAATCCGGGAACGTTCGGAAAGTCCTCTTCGTTACGAATTTCGTGTTGATAACCTTTCACGACCCAATCGTTATTGATCTTGGAGCCTTCGGTGACGTGCTGGGATCGATACTGAATGCCAGAATTATTTGACGCACTGCAGCGAAAACTAAGTCGCAATTCAAAATCGCTGACATTACCACCCTTCCAAATCAAGAACGTGTTGCCCTTGGTCGGAACCTCTTCCGTTGTTTCGCCGTGAATCACGCCGTCTTTGACCGACCACAGATCCGGATTCCCATCCCAGCCACTCAGATCTTTACCGTTGAAGATGCTTTTCAGCTGGGGCGACTCCGCAGGCGCTTGTTTGACGAGGTCTTCGGCCCAGGAGTGGGCGACGAACAAGGGCAGCACTGCGAAAAACAAAAAACTGCGAATCATTAGATTCTCCTGATCGGCTGGAAAGGGGCGTGGGAACTCAGAGTATGACTCAGCGTTGAAGGCAGATCAAACTAGCTTGCGTGATCAACCCAGGCTTTTATACTTCCGCCATCCCGGCCAGTGTCACCCTTTCCCGATTGGCTGGCGGACTCACCTGTATCGATCGCGATTATGCCCAAGCAACAAGTACTGACGGACGAAGAACGCGCGGTCTACCAGTGGCAAATGTGGGTTCCCGACCTTGGCGAAGCGGGACAGCAAAAACTGAAAAATGCTTCGGTGATGATCTCGCGTGTCGGCGGTGTCGGCAGCGTTGTGGCCTATGAACTGGCCGCCGCTGGTATCGGAAAACTGGTCCTCGCCCACGCGGGAAATGTCAAACCGAGCGACTTGAATCGACAGCTATTGATGACGCATGATTGGATCGGCAAACCTCGCATCGAGTCGATTCGCCGCCGGCTGCTCGAGCTTAATCCTCGATTAGAGATTGTAGCGGTCGGTGAAAACGTCAGCGATTCGAACGCCGAAGCATTGGTCAGCCAGTGCGACCTTATCGTCGATTGTGCGCCGTTGTTTCCGGAACGTTTCGCGATGAATGAACAAGCGGTAAAACAGGGCAAGCCGCTGGTCGAGTGCGCGATGTACGATATGGAAGCGCACATCATGACCGTGTGGCCCGGCCAATCGGCCTGTTTAAGGTGCGTCTTTGCCGAAGAACCGCCAACCTGGAAACGACAGTTTCCAGTTCTTGGTGCGGTCTCGGGAACGGTCGCCTGCATGGGTGCGGTCGAGGCGATCAAGACCATCGCGAAAATCGGTTCCCCCTTGACGAACCGATTGCTTAAAATGGATTTGCGCGAGATGCGTTTTCACAACCTGAAAACGAAGCGTCGAAGCGACTGCCCCGCCTGCGGTCACCTGCCCGCCTCTTGAGATCCATTCAACCATGAACGTCATCATCCCCACTTCACTGAGACAGCACACCGGCGGATCCAGCAGCGTCGCCGTTAGTGGCGATCGCGTTGAAATCGCTTTGCGTGATCTGGTCGCTCAGCATCCGTCAATCCGAACGCATTTGATTGATGAGTCAGGCGAACCAGTGTCGCACGT
Organism: uncultured Pirellulaceae bacterium; assembly: GCA_963975425.1. Taxonomy (GTDB): domain Bacteria; phylum Planctomycetota; class Planctomycetia; order Pirellulales; family Pirellulaceae; genus CAXBGS01. The sequence continues at coordinate 174,064 of CAXBGS010000009.1, read as the reverse complement.
CAATATTTTTGTCAATGACGAAAACATTCGAGATCTGGATGGTGGTGCAACACCAGTTCATCCACGCGATGAAATCTTGGTGGTGCCCGCGATCGCCGGAGGCTGATCATGGATGAGCAAACCACCACCGCATCAGCCCCTTCGCTCACGGCGGATGAGATCAAGCGATACGCGAGACACTTGACGCTGCCCGAAGTCGGCGTTGAAGGTCAATCCAAGCTAAAGGCTGCATCGGTTTTAATTGTGGGAGCCGGTGGCTTGGGATCACCGACGGCCATGTATTTGGCTGCCGCCGGTGTCGGGCGATTAGGGTTGGTCGATTTTGATCAAGTCGAATACTCAAACTTGCACCGGCAAATCATTCACGCCAGTGAGAATGTCGGTCGATCCAAAGTCGATTCCGCCGCGGAGATGCTGAGTAGCGTCAATCCACTGATTCAGGTCGATCGATATCCACACGCCTTGACCAGCAACAATGCGATGCAGATCGTTGCGGGGTACGACATCGTGATCGACGGGACGGATAACTTTTCGACACGTTACCTGGTCAATGATGTCTGTGTCCTACTAAAGAAACCGAATTGCTACGGCAGCATCTTCCGATTCGAAGGCCAAGCATCCGTATTTGGATATGGGAACGGTCCCTGCTATCGGTGCCTTTACCCACAACCGCCTGCGGCGGGAACGGTCCCCAGTTGCGCCGAAGGTGGGGTGCTTGGTGTCTTGCCAGGATTGGTCGGTACGATCCAAGCGACGGAAGCGATCAAACTAATCCTGGGCATCGGCGATTCGCTTGACGGCCGGTTATTGTTGATCGACGCGATGGACATGAAATTTCGGCAAATGAAGGTCCAGCGAGATGCGAACTGTCCCGTTTGCGGCGATCAACCGACGATCACAGCGCCGATCGATTACGAACAGTTTTGCGGTGTTGCCGCCGCCAGTGGTGACGAAAGTTCCGACCCTGCACAAAGCCCTTGGGATATCGAAGCGAGCGAACTAAAACGGCGATTCGAAACCGGTGAAACCTTGACACTGATCGATGTGCGTGAGCCACACGAATACGAAATCTGCAATCTAAACGGCAAACTTATTCCGCTGGGTGAATTGCCCGAACGACACGCGGAACTCGATCTGCATGAAACGATCGTCGTCCACTGCAAGATGGGACTACGCAGCGCTAAAGCGGTTAAGATCCTGCGAGACCTTGGCTTTTCAAACGTTGCCAACTTGAAAGGCGGAATCAACGGCTGGTCTCAGAAGATCGACCCAAGCATACCCACGTACTGACCCGCAATGAATCGCGACTTGAGATTCCGAAGCAACCGTCTCAACGAACCGGGCGATTGTTGGTGAATCGGGAATGAGATGAAATCTAAGCCTAAGTGGCGGCGCGCGGGTCTAAACGTCCTGTAACAAAATACGCCCATCGTGAAGCACGAGTCGATGATCGGCGAGTGCTTCCGCCTCTTCATTGCTATGAGTGACATGCAGCGTTGTGACGCCGGAAGTTTCTTTGACTCGCCTAAGCAAATCATGCATCTCACTGCGAGTCGATTCGTCCAGGGCACTGAGGGGTTCGTCCAACAACAGTACGGTCGGATGAAACGATAACGCTCGGCCGAGCGCGACCCTTTGTGATTCACCACCGCTGAGGGCGTGCACATGCCGCCCCATCAAGCCGGTGATTCCCAAAACTTCCGCAAGCTCGCTGACACGCGCATTGATGGCGTCTGTCGATTGCTTTCGCAGTTTCAAAGCGAATGCTAAATGTTCGGACACCGTCAGTGTCGGAAACAGAGCCAGATCTTGCGGAACGTATCCGACTTGACGATCGGCCGGCAACCAATCCGTGACGTCGATCCCGTCGACCAGAATCTGACCAGACGCGACGCTGCGCAGCCCACAAATTGTCTCGAGGATCGTCGTTTTGCCTCGTCCCGTCCTGCCCATCAACACGGCGTACTCGCCGCTTGGGACGACGAACGAAATATCGGACAGCTGGAAATCGCCGGCACGAATCGACACGTTACGCAGTTCGATCACGCGTTCAGCCCCGTCCCCAGAATGCGCAAGAACAGCAAGACGACCACCGCCATCGCAACCATCAAAAGTGAAACCGCAACGGCGGCGTCAAGCTGTCCGATACTCAATTCCAAGAACACCGTCGTGGACAAGACTTCGGTCCGCATGCGTGTCGCCCCGGCGAATACCAAGATCGGACCGAACTCGCCGAGGGCCCGCGCCCACGCGATTGTGGTCGCCGCGATCATGCCACGCCAAGCCTGCGGCAACGCGATCTGCATAAACGCCTGGCTGCGAGTACAACCCAGCGTTCTTGCGACGTCTTCGGCACGCGGGTCGATCTGGTCGAATGTCACCCGCATGGTTCGCACCGCGAACGCACAAGCGACTGAAAATTGTGCGAGCACCACTGCCGGCCAGCGATAGGTCACCGGGAATCCGACTGTATCGCGCAGCCAGGCTTCTAATTCCCAGCCTCCGATCGACAAGTGAAACAAAATCAGCAGGCTGAGCCCCAAGACCAACGGCGGCAAAACAATGGGTATATCGACCAGCGTGTCGACCAGCACGCGACCAGGAAAGCGGTAACGCGACAGCAGATACCCGAGCGGTGTTGCCACCCACAGCGACATGACGGCCGCAGCGGTGCAAGTCAACATGGTCAGCCGGAACGCAGCGCGAATCTCGGGTTTGCGAAGCGCATCGACAAACTCGCCGGGTGACGTGAAAACGACATCGGCAACCAGCAGCAAAATGATCAACAGGATGAACGACGCCGAAATACCACCCATCACCAAAAAGAATGGCGTGTCGCTGCGTCGTCGACGAGAGATCGGAGAAGGGGCCGGGTCGCTTTCACTCATCATCGATCTTGTCAGCATCGATTTGCCAACGGAATCCTTCGGCGGCGAAAACGTCTTGCGAATCGGTCGAGCAGATTTGCCGAAACAATCGGCTGGCAAGGTTCGGATGTGGTGACTCTTTTGCGACCGCCCAAGGCTGCGTCGCGATACTGCAGTCGATTCCCTGAATACGTATTGCATCAAGAAATTCAGCAGCGCCCGCTGCGTTACTCAAGTAGGCGACGGCGGCGTCAAGCGACTTGGTTTGCAATTGATTGACCAACATGTCGCCTGAGGGAGTTTGCACTTTGACGTTTGACATGATCTCTTGCTGCACGCCGCCTTCGCGAAACGTATTTTGCGTGATCCATCCCATCGCGCATTGTTTTTCATGCCCAATGCCGACGCGTAGCCCCTCGCGACTGAGGTCCTTGAGTGACCGGATGTTATGCGGGTTACCTTTTTGAACCATGATGACTAATTCGTTCTGAGACACCGGAACGGGTTCGGGAAACAGATCGTGGACTTGGTTCATGAACTCCACATCGCACGCGAAGTACGCGTCGGGATGTTGGCCAGCTTTCATCTGTGCAACCAAGATCCCACAGCCGTTATAGACTCGGTTCACCTTCACGCCCTCGCGTTGTTCGAAAGCGGTGACGGTTTCATCGATCGCTGGACGTAGCATCGACCCGGCAAAGATGGAAAGTTCGGGAACGTCGCTCCATTGGTCGCCGCCGCTGACGGTGAAACCATGTTCTTGATAATGCTTCAGTCCTCGGTCTCGCGCCGATACGTATCGGGCAAAATGCAACGCTGCTTGTGGTTGCTTGGTCGACGCGATCACGCCGACCGACACCTGCGAACCGGCCTCCGCCAACTCAGGCAATTCAATCGCCACCAAATCGGGATACGTTTGCAGCACCGCGTCATACACGATCGTCGCATCCGCGGCACCGACCACCACATCGTTGGCGACTTCGGTCACCGTCGCCCGGTACGCAGAACTCGCTTGCTCGATCGAATCCCAGCTGCCCGATTCGGTCAGCACGTCGCGGACGACCTTGCCCACGGCGGCCGTATCTGGATTGGCTAAAACCAAACGAACGCCCTGACGCGAGAGGTCATCGATCGTCTTTATTGCTTTCGGATTATCCTTGTGCACCGCGACGACAGCTTGCATTCGGGAAATGGGCAGCGTTTCGGCGATCAAACCTTTGTCTCGGCCGATTTGCAAATAGCTGTCATCGGCCGGCAGAAACAGGTCGCCGTAGTCGGTGACTTCGACGGAGGAAAGCAGTGTTTGCGACGGGCCGTATTGAATTTGAATCGAGCGATCATATTCTTTTTCGTATTCGGCCCGGATGTCTTCCATCACCGCTTGGTTGCTCGCGGCACAGTACAGCATCAACGACTCTTGATCATCGCCAGATGATTTCGACGACGACCCGGTGTCGCCGATCAATAGGGCGAACAGCAGGGCCAGCCCGATCAGCGACGCGATCATGACGGTAACGATTCGTTTCATGACAAACTTAACTCTTTCTAGCGACCCGGCGGAATTTGCAGCAACTCGGGTTCTCGATTTCTGCCTTCTTCGGCGCTTCGATCCGGTGGACGGTTCGCATCGTCGCCGAATAATTCGGTATCCCAATCTGCATTGATCAACAAGTCAAAGCCGGGATTTCGTTCTTTGACTTGACAGGAACACGCGCCACTAAGAAACACGGTCAATTCTTCCATCAATTTTTCGGTCATGTCGCTTGCCGGAATCACTTCCAGCGCCCGACCACGCCCAAATACGGGGACCAACAAGGGTTCGCCGTCCTCAAAGGCTTGCTGACGGACACCGGTCAACAGACTAACCAGAAATTGTTCTTCCGGATCGTCAGGATCAATTTCCAGCAGGCTGAATTTCACGACAAGAGGAACGTCCGCATAGAGTTCGGAACCCGGCAGACCGATGCCTTCGGGCAATTTCACTCTCTCGGAAAGCGATTCAAAATTGCTTTGGACCAGCGTTTTCGCAGATGCTGTTTTGGCATCGTTTGTCGAACCGATCAACAGCCATACCACGCTGTGCCCGGCCATCAGACGGCGTCCCAACTCGGCCCGCGCCGGCGAATCATACAGGCCCAGTTGCGGCAGGTCCTCAAGCGGTCCGTGCCAATGATTGATCCATCGGCCTTGGCCCGACTTGGTGCGCACCAGAACGTGCGGCAAGCTGACGCCGTCTTGTTCGCTTAATGACAGCCAGACATCTCGATTGTCCGCGTTCAGATCCGACGCGATGTCGATCTGGATCACTTTCGCGTTGGCGTCGCCGTCGTGCTGAACCGTCCGCGCCTGTAATTGCTGAAGTGTTTGTTTATGCGACTGCGAAAGCGGTGCATCGTGAAAGATCAACACTTCCGTCGCGTCGGGCTTCCAACGTTCAAGTGCATACCGAAAGACGGGAATATTGCACGCAACGCCTATAGAAACGGCAACGAACATCGATGCAAGAATGAGCTGGATTCGCAAGATAGTCTTTGAAATCTGAATGAGAGGTCGCAGTTGACGCCGGGACATCACCACGCGGGTCCCGGCCTGTGTTAAATCACAGCGATGCATTTATTTGCCGAAGCGAATGACGCTTCCATCGAGCGTTGTCAAAAACAGACTGCCGTTTGCTCCTGCCAAGCCGTCCCAGGTGGGCAACGCATCAAGCTTGACTTCGTTCTCGATTTCTCCCGTATCGATGTTAACCGAAAGCAGTGACGACCCGTCGCTGCCTTCCAAGGCGGCGTCTTGACGGTCGAGCAACTTTTGCACCTCGGGATCACTCTCGGTCAATTTCTGAAATGTTTCTTCTTCGTTGATCGTGTCTGGCGGGCCGACGATAAAGAGTGTGCTGCCGCCCAAGACCATCCCGCGGACATAGATCGGGACGTCTTGTGCCCATTTCGGTTTCACCAGACTATCGCCGGGCTTGGTCGTACTGTTGCCGCCGGCGCGCTTACGGGAAGAAAACTGGATCGCCTTGCCAAACTTTCCTTCGACAGGTTTACCACCATCGATGGTCCCGCTGTTGCGATGCACGCTGTGGTCACGGGCGGTTCCATCGTCAAAGCTGACGGCGAGCACCGCATCGGACGAGATTTCGGATCCGTCGCGGTAACGTTTCGCGATTCGCTCTGCGTCAGCGGCCTCGAAATACAACCGGACTTCATCCACCGCGCCGTTTAGCGGCAGCGGGCTTCTGTACGGGCCGACCGCCGTTTTGCCATCGGCACCGATATCCAATCCTTGAACGGGATCGGTCGACAGCAGGCCGGGCGCGGTTCCAGAATCGGCCAGTTCGCCGTCGACGTAAAGCTTCATCGATTTGTCGGTATCCAAGACGCCAACGACGTGATGCCAACCACCGACAATACGTTTGTCGCCGGTGATCGTGCTCAGTTTACTGTCGGTGCGAACATGAAATTCTGGCTTGCCGCCTTTCAGGGTCAGCGCGAAACCGGCCGTCGGGCCTCCGCGTGCCACAATCACGCCCAAGGGTTTGGTCGCCGTGACCCAGGCTTCGATCGTGATCGGCTTGCCCTTGGGATTCATACTCGGTGACATCGGAAACGATGCCGACGGAGCGCCGACCGAGCCGCCGCCTTTCTTACCAAAGTTCTCAGGGATCTCTGGCGGATTCGGTTCGGCCGCAAAGAGTTGATGTTCCAGCACGGTCGTCCATCGCAAGTACTGCGGTTTGCGACCGTAACCGTAAACGTACCCGTTGCCATTGACCAGGATTCGCCCCGATGGTGCAAAGCGGCCCGCCTGGTAATAGCCACCGTGTCCGCCGGCAAAGCTTTGCCCCATCACCCAATACGATCGGTGAAACCACGTGTCATCCAAGAAGCCCATGGGTGCAAAAATGTGCGCGTCCGGGCCGCGTTGTTTTGATGCCTGTTCGGCAAAGTCGCCCGAGTTCGGACCGATTTCGAGGCGGTTGCCTTCCAAATCAAACTTCTGCGACTTCATGAACACGTGCTGTCCGTCAAAGGACAAGATGTCCGGCAGGCCGACGGGCATCTGCAAAATCTGAAGCTTCTCTTGAATGTTATTTCCGGTCTCTGGATTGGTTTCATCCATGATTGTCTCGGACAACTTACGGCCCGTCGCCAAATCCAGACGCAACAGTCGCAGGCCGCCGTCGAGGAAATTGGATCGCCCCGCAACACACCAGACGATGTCGTCTTGGATCAACACACTGCCGTGAACCGGCCATAACGATTCAAGTTGCTCGTATGCCATCGCTCGACGATCCAGCGGTGCGGCGCGGTATCGCCAAACCAATTCGCCATCGGTTGTTAATGAGTACACCCAGCCGTCGGCGCCGCCGAAAGTGACACGCCCGCGATGAACGGTCGGCGGCGAGTCGATTCGGGCACCGGCGGTGAACGACCAATTCGGCTGACCGGTTTTTTCGTTCAGTGCATACAGCGTGTGCGAATCGATCTGTGCGACATACACATTGCCGTCAGCGATGACGGGCGACGTCAATCGTCCGCCGAGAGAGATTCGCCACTGGCGTTCGACTTTCGCATCGACCGGTTTGGTGGTGGTTCCACTGCGACCGGAATCATGACGATAGGTCGGCCAGTCGTCTGCGATGGCGGCGGGATCAACATTTGCCAGCGAATGGCCGAAGGCGGGACCGCGTTGCAACCTGCCCTTGTCGGGAACATTGGCGGGAATCGGGCGCGTCGGTGCCAGCGGCGCCAACGCATTGAAGCCAAACAATTTCGCTTCGGGATAACACGCGCAGTTGTGCGGGGGTGCGTAGGTCAATCCGTTGCATGGCATGACGCCATACAGGCAGCCGCCGCGCACCCAGTGATTGATGTCCCAATGTTCTTTGTCAGGATCAACGAACTCAATTCCGGTACGCGAAGGCATCAAGAAATTGTCGGTCGCCTTGGCGATATAACAACGATGATGAAACCAGTACGTATCGACATCCGGCGCGAACTCCTTAACGACCTCGCCGGTCCGCGGGTCGCGTCCGGTGTACACACCGCTGTCTTTCCCTGAGGTCAGTGGCGCGAGCCACACCAAACCATCGACCACCATTAAATCTTGGGGCGATTGATAACCGCTGTTGGGGAAACTTGCATCCCACAGCTTCTCGCCGCTCTTAGCATCACTGCTGATCATTTTGCCGTCGCCACCGGCGTAGAGCACGACGTCATCGTACAGAACCAACCGCGGACCAAAGTTGAACGTGAACGATTCACGTCGTGTGACGGTTTCGCTTTCCCAAGCGATTTCGCCCGTGCGACTGTTCAGGCTGACAACCTTTTCGCCGTCATGAAATAAGACTTGCGAATCGGTACCCGAAAGCGTCAGCGGCGAAACCTTGGTCTTCTTTGCCCACAGTTGCTCGCCGGACTTGGCATCGAACGCCATCAAAATACGAGGCTCTTCGTCCCAGAAAAAGTCGCGAGATCGGGCCTGGTCACCAACGGTACCGTGCAGCGGCGCATAGTCGGCCAACTCGGCTTTTCCCTTCCTCACGACCGTGAACAGCAAGTCACCGGTGTGAATGATTTCTTCTGTCGCATCACTTCCCTCATAGGTGCGGAGCACGTCGCCCGTGGCGGCATCAAGTGCCGAAAGCGGCGCGTTGAATCCCATCGTGACGTAGACTTCATCGTCGGTCGAAACCAATCGACGCGACAACTGTGTCGGACCGCTCTTCAGCGGCCAAAGGTGCGGCTGCCAATCCGCAATATCTTTTTTCCACAGCACGCTGCCGTTGAAGGCATCACGCGCAATCAGTTTCCACTTCGGTGGTAACTGAATCGAAATCCGGCTTCCTTCGTCCATGATGTAGAACATCTTGCCACCTGAAGAGACAAGCGCGCTCATACTGGCCATGCGGTCGTGGTGACGCGCCCAGCGTGGACTGCCAACCCATTGCAGGTGACGCGGCGGAGCGACGACGTCATCGTGCGCGACGGAGTTACCAGTGGCGTCGTGAAGATAGTGTGACCACTCGTCGATGTTTTCAGGACGCGGCTTGACGACTTTGTTCCATTTGCCGCCTTCCCTGATCATCGCAACCCCGTTGGGCACCAGCACTCGTAAAACTTCCTCCAGTGCGACATCGCCTAGCTGTTCGGCGACCAATAGGTTGACCAAGTTGTCGACATAAGGCAGATCACCGCCAGAGTGAGCGTCAAAGGCGACATCACCATACTCACCGGCCGAACGCACTCGGTTGCGAACTTTGTCGACCGATGCATCATCACCAATCAAGCCGTGCACCTGAATCGCATCGTTTTGCCGCAGCGCGGTGGTCAGTCGACCATCACCGGCACCAAGGTGCACAAAAAAGCCGGCCGAAACGCCTGATCGCTCAATCAAGTTTGCCGCGTCACTCGCAGCATCGGCCATGAGATTGTGCGGACAACTTATGGCGCCCAGGACGACGGAAAACAAGAGAACAAGACAACGCTGAAATCGAAACATCAGCCGGCTCCGGTGGGTCGCTTGAGGTGGGGACGCAATCAGGTGTCCATTGTAGCCGTCATCGATCAGACGCGTGGTGCGATTCAGACAACTTTGATCACGACCATCACCGATTCGCGAGTGAACCCTGGCGGTATGTTCATCCGGGCCGTCCACCGCGAGCCTCCGCCTGCATGCGGCCAGCCCGACGCGCCCCAGCTACCCGGCCCTGCTGCTGGTCCGAATGCTACTTCTCACCGTCATTCACTGGCTCACCCAATTGCACGTTCCAAAGACAGCCCCACCGCCGGTTGCCGCTTAGGTCTGAATCGTGATTGACCTCGATCTGCCGGCGAGCTGTACCTATCGGTGACCGGGACGGGTTGGATGTACCCGTTGGTCAAAGCGGGCTGCCTCATCGAAACAACTCGCTCGAAGATGGCCCTGACGAAACGGCCCGAAACGGCTCTTCGAGCCGGCGACTAACGATTCGGCACGAACGTAGCTGCGAACGCTTCTCGCCGCGTCGACCGATCCAGTCCAAGTTCAGTTCAGTTCAGTTCAGTCCAGTCCAACCGCCAGCGATTGGGTGGGAATCAGCCGCCGCGTCTCAGACCGAATCAACTTGTTGACGACACTGACATCAAAACGATACCAACCTGATGACACACGCCGTGGGTCATCAAGCTACCCAAGAAAAATGCGGCACACCCAGAATTCGCCTTAACATGTTTCCATTAAACAAGTTACGAATCATAAACCAGCAAAGAATGAGACTCCGAAACCGAGATTTGAGTTTCACGGCTCAGTTTTCGCGTAACAAACCCTCTGAAACGACGTGTCCCTTTTGTTCACGAGTTTCGGCACCCGCATTTACGGAGTTTCGAAGAATGCACAAGTTTACTAAATGGATCGCCGCCCCCATGATCGCGGCAGGTTTGATGTTAGCCGGCGATGCGCCGACCGCAGATGCTGGTAATGGATTCATCCGCATCGGTGGCGGCGGAGTCCAGCTGTCTTTCGGTGGTGGTCACTACGGCAGCCATTACAACAGTTACCGACCAAGCTACGGTTACCGACCAAGCTATGGATACAATTCCTCGTACGGACACGGAATCGGTTCACACTCCTATCACGGTTCGCATTCGCGACGCGGATACTTCCATGACACCAGTCACTACGATTGGCATCCGACGGAGATTCGTCGTCACGGCAACCATTATGATGTGGTCCCCGGTCACTACGATCTGCACCGAACGGGCCACTGGCACCACTAGTCGGCGACCTCCGCGAAAATCAATCAACTGAAGCACTTGGCCGCGGCACCCATCGATGGGTGCCGCGGCTTTCGTTTTAGACGGCTGAACTGCATCGCGTACCGCCGGGATAGAAATCAGAGCAGCCGCCTGGTCAAACGCATCGGTCTGTTGCGTCAGATTAGAATTGCCGGACCCACCGAGTCGTTTTCTTTAGCAGCAGGTTGACGTCGGATATCGTCAGCCGCCATCGACGGCTCCTCAACTTCTTACACCAAAGGCGTGGTCATGCGATCAGTTCGATGTGGATTTCCACTCGTGGCACTATTGATATGGGCGACAATGCAAATGCCGTCGCTGGACGCGCAAGATGAACTTGTCTTTCGCGATCTATTTAACGGCCAGAATCTGGACGGTTGGATCGACGTCAATACTTCGCCAGAGACATGGTCGGTTCGTGACGGCCTGCTTGTTTGCACAGGACTTCCGATCGGAGTGATGCGGAGCGATCGCCAGTACGAAAATTTCATCCTTGAGATCGAATGGCGTCACATGGAACCTGGTGGAAACTCCGGTGTTTTCTTGTGGTGCGACGCGATTCCACAACAGGGACGGCTGCCCAAGGGGATGGAAGTCCAAATGCTGGAACTCGACTGGGTCAACCAGCACCGAGGGTCCGATGGAACACTGCCACCGATCGCTTATGTCCATGGCGAATTGTTTGGCGCCGGCGGGATGACCGCAACACCAGAAAACCCACGCGGCCGTCGCAGCAAGTCAATCGAAAACCGTTGCAAAGGTGTCGGCCAGTGGAACCACTATGTCGTGGTGGCCGTCGATGGCAACGTCAAACTTTCGGTCAACGGAAAGTTCGTCAACGGCATTCGTGACGCTTCGACGAAAAAGGGTTATCTATGTTTAGAATCCGAAGGCCGAGAAATCCACTTTCGCAAGATACGCATCATGGAATTGCCACCCGGGCTCGCCGATGAGACGAACACGGCACCGTTGATTGAGGAAGCGGAATAGACGCGAATCGCTGGGCACGTGATACAGAACAAGCGACTTCTGCGGCTGGTGAACCGTTTCAGCCGTTCAATTCTAAAGCGTTGCATTCAATACCAAAGCGTTACATCCCTGCGATGACAAACGCGACTTCCATCGCTTGTTCGTAGTTCAGCCTGGGGTCCACGTTGGTTTCATAGGCCCGCGACAGCTCCGATGAACTCGGCCCGCCCGCACCTCCGACGCACTCGGTCACATTGTTGCCGGTCAGTTCTAAGTGGACGCCGCCCAAGATCGTGCCATGTTCGGCATGGATTGCAAACGACAGACGCAGCTCATCTAGAATGTCATCGAAGCGTCTTGTCTTGATTCCGTTATCGGTTTTGATCGTATTGCCATGCATGGGATCGGTCGACCAAAGAACGGGATGGTCCGTTGCTGAGACCGCCTTGATCAGGGGCGGCAGCGCGTCCGTGATCTTCTTTGCGCCGAAACGGCAGATCAGTGTGACACGTCCGGCCTCGCGATCAGGATTGACCAAATCCAACAAGGTCTTCAACTCGTCCGGCTGCATCGTCGGCCCAACTTTGATACCGATCGGATTGCGAATCCCTCGGAAATATTCGACATGCGCTCCGTCGATTGCGCGTGTGCGATCACCAATCCAAGGAAAATGGGTGCTCAGGTTATACCAACCGTCGTATCCGAGCGCGGCGCGCGTCAACGCCTGTTCGTACGGCAACAACAGGGCTTCATGAGACGTATAGAAATCCACTCGCGACAGATCCGCCTGGTTCGCAGCACCGATCGCATCAATGAACCGAATCGAATCATCGATACCGCGAACGACGCGGTGGTATTCCGCGGCTCGCGAGGACTTGCCAACAAAATCCAGTTCCCAGTTTTCGGGATGGTGTAAATCGGCGAACCCGCCTTCGGTCAGCGCGCGCAAGAAATTCAGCGTGATTGCCGATCGGTGATACGATTCCAGCAAACGTTCGGGCTGGTTGCGGCGAGACGCTTCGTCAAAGGGAATATCATTGACACAGTCGCCACGGTAACAAGGCAGCGTGACGTTTCCGATCGTTTCGGTATCACTTGAACGAGGCTTTGCGTATTGTCCGGCGATGCGGCCGACCCGGATCACGGGTTTCTGCATCCCGTGAACCATCACCAGACTCATTTGCAGCAACAGTTTTAATTTTGCTGCGATCGGGTCCGCCCGGCAGTCGGCGAAAGCCTCCGAGCAATCGCCACCCTGCAACAAGAATGCCTTGCCCTGTGCGGCCACGGCCAACTGACTTTTGAGACGCTCGATTTCCCAGCTGGTTACCAAAGGCGGTTTTTCAGCAAGTTCAGAAACGACCCGATCGAAATGAATCGGGTCGTCGTAGCTCGGTTGCTGCAGCGCCGTCTTTGCCCTCCACGAATCAGGCGTCCAGGCGTCGCCTTGTTTTAGGATCATATTTTGACTTTGCCTAAGAGAAACCGCACGACATGCGCAACACAACTGAGTCCGGACACAGGTGGACACCAGTCAATAAGCGCAAGATGCCACACATCGTTACGCATGAAGTTGTGAACCGGATCTCTTCTGTTGCCCGACCAAAGCAGCCATGATGCTTTAAGGATGCGTCAGGTTCGGTGCCCAGATGGCTTCTTTGACCGCCGGAATCTGTCCGCTGGCGGGCATCGTTTGCGGAATCGCTTTGGCCAGGGTCTGGGAAAGTTGCTCGAGCGTCGATGCATACTGAGGATTGTCGGCCAAGTTTGTTTGCTCTTTCGGGTCGGCATTGTGGTCATAGAGCTCTTTGCCCTTTTGACCGTCATCCCATTCGGTATAGCGCCAACGCGGTGTCCGCAAACTGTATCCAAAGTAGACCTTCGATCGTGCACCTCGCATCACTTGACTGAGGGCGTATCCTCGTCCCGGTGATGTCGTATCCTTCATCATCGGCACCAACGATTGACCTTGCAGATTGCCGGGTGCATCGACGCCGCACAATTCGGTTAACGTCGGGTATAGATCGATCAGTCCGACCGGTGCCGCCGCAACCTTGCCGCCGTCAATACCGGGCGCCGAAATGATCAAAGGCACGCGAGCGCTTTCTTCGAACAAACTTTGTTTCTGCCACAGCCCGTGCTCACCGAGGTGGTAACCGTGGTCGCTGGTGAAAACCACGATCGTATTGTCGGCCAAACCGAATTCGTCCAGCGCATCCAGCACTTTGCCGACTTGTGCGTCCATGAAGGTCGTGCTGGCAAAGTACGCTTGGATTGCTTCACGGCGTAGCGGATCGGTCAACAATTCGTGATCTTTCTTGTGACTGCCAAGACCCGGCTCAGGAATATCTTTGACGTCTTCCTCGACGCCTTGGACCAACGGCATCTGGTCCAGTTCATAAGGATCGAAATACTTTTGCGGCGCAACATAGGGCGTGTGCGGCCGATAAAATCCGACGGCCAAAAAGAAAGGACGATCCTTTTGCTTTGCACATCTTTCCAGTACCCAGCGGGCATTCTCGGCCAACATGCCGTCGGTATGTTGTTCGTCGCCGCGCGGTGAGGCGTACCAAGAAAGTGTGCCACCGAACGCGCCTTTCCGCAGCGTGAAGATATCGGGTTCTTCGATCAAACGGTCACATCCGGCCGGATTCAATTCCAATTCCCACGATCCCGGATCGTCATGTCCGTTAGTACCGACGCTCTTGGGGACGTTGTAGTGATAAAGCTTGCCGATGCGGCCGGCGAAATAGCCGTCCAGACGAAACGCCTGTGACAGAGATTGGTGTGAAGGAATCGTCTGCCGAAAAATCATGCTGTTCTTATGAATTCCCGTACTGTTGGGGTACAGCCCTGTCAGCATGGAATTTCGACTCGGCCCACACAGCGGAAATTGACAATACGAGCGTTGAAAGCGGATCCCGCGTTCGGCGATGCGATCGATATTGGGCGTTTTGACTTGTGGGTGTCCGTAACAACCGATCGAGTTATTCAAGTCGTCCGAGATCATGAACAGCACATTCGGGCGGGACTCGTCCGCGACCGCAGACTGACGTGTCGGGGCGATGCAAAATAGGCTCAGCAAGCACGTCGAGGCTAAAACCAATCTTAAACTTGTCATTGACAGATTATCCTTGTTGGAAATGATCATTTTCTTTAGCGGAAAAGATCGTGGTCATATTCGATCGATGATCATAATCGCTAAGCACCCCATGTGGCTTTGGCTGTACAGTAAAATGCCAAACCTAAAAATTTTAGACCGCATTACGTCTATTGATTACATCCATTGATGGTCGCAAGTTTTCTCATCGTAAACTGCCGCCGACTAACTCACCGAATACGGAATCCCCCGATGCCAACCTTTCACCCATCGCTTCTGATCGGATTGACTGTCTGCTTGTGCAGTAACGCCGGATTCGCAACGGCACAAGACGCGGCGGTCGCGACATCACCCCGCATCAAGTTTGCCCTGCCCGCAGAGGACGCCGACATTCCCGGCGCTGGACCGCTGCGTCGCCACGAGTGGTTTCAAAATCGTTGGACCGAGCGTCGCGAAAAATTTGCCAAGGCCGCGGCGCAAGACAAAGGTGCGGTCGTCTTTTTGGGCGACTCGATCACCCAAGGTTGGACGGACGACTTTCGCGGCGTGTTTGCCGGTATGAAGGTCGCCAACCGAGGCATCGGTGGCGACACGACTCGCGGCATGTTGCTGCGTCTCGAGGAAGACGTGTTAAGCCTTGACCCTGCGGCAGTCGTGATGCTGATGGGCACCAACGACTTGGAAGAAAACGCCGAACCGAAAACGATCGCGGGCAATGTTGAACTTATTATCGAACGCCTCAAGAAGTCCGACCCCAAGATGCCAATCGTGCTATGCCAGATGTTCCCCAGCAGCGCGGAAAAAAATCGCCCGAAAGAAAAAATTCAAGAAACCAATCGCTTGTGCTCTCGCGTCGTCAAGGGCGACCCGCTAGTGACGGTTGTCGACACTTGGACCCTGTTCGCGGGGCCCGACGGCGACGCTAACGACGTCGACTTTAAAGACAAACTGCATATCAATCCCGGCGGGTATGCGAAGTGGGCCGCCGCGCTGCGACCGATTTTCGCAACGCTGGGGTTCTTGGAAACGGACGCCGAACCGCTCGAACTCGAGCCTGGTTTCGTCAGCCTGTTCAACGGAAAGGATCTGAGCGGTTGGGGATTCCGCAAGTCGCCAGAAAAAATGATCAAGGGCCGCGAACGTTGGCTCAAACGCGATCCCGAAAACGCACCGACTTTTCCGATCGTCACCGAACCGGTCACGTTCGATGGCAAGACGTCAACGCCAGGCGGGCGATACGTTGCCAAGGCGGGCCGATTGATCGTGACGACTCCGCCCGAAGGTCGCAAAATTCAACAACTCTACACGACGGCTGAATTCCCCAACGACTTTGAATTACGTCTCGAGTTCCGCGCGACACCCAACGCGGACAGCGGCGTCTTTATCCGTGAACCACAACTGCAGTGCCGGGACTTTGTGCTAGCCGGACCGTACAAGGATCTAAAGCACTACAAGCCGCAGCAGTGGAACGAACTGGTTGTCACCGTCAAAGGTAACGTCGCACATTGCACATGTAACGGCGAAGTGATTGAGGACGCGCTGAAGGTTCCCGATACAGGGCCGATTGGACTCGAAGGCGATCGCGGCCAGATCGAATACCGTCACATTCGAATCAAGACCCAAGACTAGTTGGAACGTTTTTTACGTTGATCGATCAGGCAACCGGCGAAGCGCTTCTGCGTCTGACTGTTCGCGTCGCGGTTGCCTGTTATCTGTGGCGAACGATCTTGCAAGTCGGCACACGATTTCGCCGTGTGTCGAGAGTACAGTTCGTTGTGTGGACGACCGGATGCCTGTTCTATCTGCTGCATGTGGGACTGGCCTTCACATTCGTTCACGCCTGGAGCCATCAAGCGGCGCTAGAGCACACCGCCGCTGAAACCGCACGGATCACCGAGATTCGACGAGGCGAAGGCTTGTGGGTGAATTACTTGTTCACCATTCTGTGGCTCGCCGATGTTGCGCGACTCGGTCGTGCGGTCATGCTTGACCAGACGACCCATCGCACCACCGACCTGTTTGTCGCGGCCTTCTTTGGATTCATCTTTTTCAATGCGACGGTTGTCTTCGGACCTCCGGCGTATCGATGGATCGCCGTACCAGCATGTGCAGCGATCGTCTTTGCGTGGTACCGCAGCCGGTGGACTTCGCATCGGAACGACCAATCCGCCTAGAATAGGGAAACGGCCTTTAGCAACATTTCGCCGAACAATCAGAATTGGAATCGCCCACAATCGGAATCGTCATGAGATCGCATTTGATTTTGATTTTCGTGCTCGCGGCAACCCCAAGCGCGCCGACGGCATCGGCCGGTGGGCCTTCAGATTCTTTGCTGCCGGCCTGGCGAACCGACACGCCACGAGAAGAGATTTCACCGCAGTTCGCACGGCTGGCCGACGGAGGGCCTGATGGCGGCACGGCCCTGGCGATCACGGCGGACCAACGCGAAGGACTGATGGGCGCATGGGTCACCAATATTGCGGTCCAAGGCGGAAAGTACTATCGGTTTTCAGCACTCCGGCGCACCCAAGGCATCCACTTAGTCCGTCGCGCCGCGATCGCTCGAATTCTGTGGCTCGATAAAGACGGAAATCGTGTGTATCGCGAACAACCGAGTTTCGCGTCGTATCGTCCGGGCGAGACACCTCGAGCAGAACCCGAGTTCCCGCCCGATGGCGAGACAGTCGACGGTTGGACCGAACTCTCGGGTACCTACCGAGCGCCGCCCAAAGCGGCGCAAGCCAAAATCGAGCTACACTTTCGTTGGGGCGAACCCAATTCCTCGGTCATTTGGTCGCCCGCGACTCTCGACGAAGTTGCAAAGCCGAAGGCAAGAACCGTGCGTCTGGCAACGGTGCACTTCCAGCCAAAGGATGGTGATACGCCGATGGCGAAGTGCGAATCGTTCGCGCCATTGATCGAACAGGCCGCCCAACAACGCGCCGACTTGGTCGTCTTGCCGGAATTGTTAACCACCTACGCGATCGCGATGGAACGAGCCGACGTGGCGGAACCGATCCCCGGACCATCGACCGATTACTTTGGCACGCTTGCCAAGCAACACGACCTGTACATCGTGGCGGGCTTGATCGAACGCGACCGCCATCTGATTTACAACGTCGCCGTCCTGATCGGCCCGGACGGAAATGTCGTGGGCAAGTATCGCAAGGTCACGCTGCCACGCGGCGAGATCGAAAGCGGAATCGCTCCCGGCGACGAGTACCCGGTGTTTGAAACACGCTTTGGGAAGGTCGCAATGATGGTTTGTTACGACGGTTTCTTTCCGGAAGTGGCAAGAGAGTTGACACATCGCGGCGCGGAAGTCATCGCGTGGCCGGTCTGGGGCTGTAACCCGCTGTTGGCCGCAGCCCGAGCTTGCGAAAATCATGTGTATGTCGTCAGCAGCACCTACGCCGATGCATCGCGCGACTGGATGGTATCCGCCATCTTTGGTCACGCCGGTCAGCGACTGAGCGAGGCATCACAATGGGGCACCATCGCCGTTGCGGAAATCGACCTGAACCAAAGAACCTACTGGCACAGCCTGGGTGACTTCGGTTCCCAAATCCAGCGACACCGTCCGTTCGTTACGCCAACTCCCTAGCGATGATGTCGCTAGACGTCCCGGCGACCGACGTACTTGAGCCGCACGCCCGTCGATGGCCCCATCGTGACGTTTCGTCGCCGGGGGACGACCGGTTTCGTTTCGCATAGCGAAAACTCGTATCGACGGACGAGCGTCCCCAAGACAATTGCCATCTCATATAACGAAAACGCGGCACCCACACATCTCCGCTTGCCACCGCCGAACGGCAGGTACTGCGACGGAGTGTATTTTGGGTTCAGAAAGCGGTCCGGGCGGAAGGCGTCCGGTTGGCTGAAGTTATTGGGATCGTAGTGAGCCAAGACCGCGGCCGGCGCAATCGCATATCCTGCCGGAATCTGATACTCACCCAACGCGAACGGCGCTTTTAATTTGCGCAGCACCTCGGTCACGATCGGGTTCAGACGCAGTGTTTCTTGAATGGTCGCTTTTAACAAAGGCAACGAAGCGAGAGTGGACGCGGAATCATCGGGCGCTTGATCAAGTTCGGCTCGCAGTTTGGCCAACCAGTCGGAATGACGGTGCAGGTGATACATCGCCCATGCCAAGGCAACCGCGGTTGTTTCATGGCCCGCAAATAGCAGCGTACCGATCTCGTCGAACAAGTGCTCTCGTTCGATCGGTTGGCCGTCTTCGTAGGTCGTTGTCGCCATGATCGAAAGAATGTCCTCACGGTCACCGATCGAATCGCCTCGCCGCTGAAGTTCAGTATGGATCGCTTCTCGCAGTTGCCTTTGCGCCGTCCGCAGACGATCGATCGGACTGATCCCAAGGAACGACACATGCGTTTTTTGAGAAAAAAACAGCATCGGCGAAGACCGCTTTAGCACGTTGCTGGTTAGCCGCCTCAGATCCGTCAATAGATCAGGCTGGTCCGCCCCAATCACGGTCCGCAGAATCACGTCCAACGAGATTTCCGCGCCCAGATCCGTCCCCTTCAACATTTCACCGTCATTGACGCGATCCATCGCTTCGATGGTTGCGTCTTGCATCGTCGCCCCATAGGCCTTCATCCGATCGCCGTGGAACATCGGCGCCATCAGCTTGCGTTCGCGGCGATGCCTCGGTCCGTCCATCATCAACAGCGACCCCGAACCCAAAATCGGCTCCATGGCACCGGTTGCGAAGACTTCGAACCCCTGGCCGTCGGCACGAAACACCTGATCGATCAGCTCCGATCGTCCGGTGATGACGACCGGACCGTTCAGAGCGTGTATCAAGAAGGGGTCGCCGTACCGCCGAACGCAATCATCGAACAGTGACTTTGGATTTCTGACGATTCGCATCGTCGTCCAGAGTTTTCCTGTGGGTCCGGCGGGAAGTTGTGACATCTTGGTATCCTAGCGGTTTCGCGTCTTCATTTTGTCACCGTTAACTAGTTGGACCATGAACGCTATCCACTACAAATCATTACACAACCTGCCGCCGCTGGCAGGACTGTGTGATATGCCACGCGCGATCGATGGCAATTGGACACTCGACGAAAGCGTCAGCCGCCTGAAACGACTGCACTACGTCCTGAAACGACTGCACGAAACGCTGGTGGCACGGATTACCGGCGAGCCAATTTATGAATTGAAGACACTTTTTAGTCATCACGCATACTTATGCGCAGAACAAGTCAACCTGATACGCCGCCGCGTCGGCGAAATGCGTGAACCTCCGCTCGGGTTGGATCACATTCCACACGACGGACTGATGCGATTACTCGACGAAACGGATTCGGCGCCGACCACCGAATCGTTCGTCTGCGCTGTTTACGATATCGTACTGCCGGCAATCGTCGATGCGGCGAATCGACTCGCCCAGCAAGCTCATCCGCTGGCGGATGCCCCCAGCGTGCGTGTCGGAAAACTCATCGCGTTCGAACTGAGCGAGATCGTCGCAGTGGGAAACCGTGTGCTGGAATGCCTGATCGATGAGGAACAACAACAGCAGGTTCAGCCATGGTGCGATCACCTGCGCGTTTGTCTCCAGTCCGCCGGCGAATTGGATGGAACCGGAACGGTTCGCGATGAGATCCCGGATGCCTGGCACAGCCAAACGCCGCGCACTTTCGTCAAAGAACCCGCACGCGACGATCGCTTTCAAGATCCCTTCAATGCCGGCGTCAATCCCGAAGCTTTCTTGTACGACGAGCGTTTTGACGCGCGCGACAAGACATTGATGATGTACTACAAACGAATTCGCGAAATCGACGTACCCGAAATGATGGCCAGCATTCTGGTCGAACTGAAGGACGACGAACCTTGGGAATTCCACATGGAAATGTCGCGTCAGCTTTGGGACGAAGCGAGGCACGCGATGATGGGTGAAGTCGGATTCGTTTCGCAGGGAATCCCGTGGCAGAACATTCCGATCAACTACACATGGTCGCGCAATCTAAATTTGCAGCTGAACGCACGCGAACGCCACGGCGTGCTGTTCTTTATCGAACAAGGGCTAATGCCGCGTACGGGAAAGCGGTACGAATGGGAAGTCGCCAAAGAAAGCGGTGATCCACTGTCGGCCCTGTTTCAGGATTTTGATTGGGCCGACGAAGTGCTGCATGCCCAGATCGGTCGTCGCTGGTACGTGCCGAAATACGAATCGCTGGGCGAGGCAATGAAGTATGGGGATCGATGCTGGAGCAAAGTGCTTAGCAATTGGCGAGATTACCGTGAACGCGGGCTGACCGAGCACCGAAATTGGTGGCCGGACATTTATCGCCAAGCGTGCGAAAACTGGGGAAAAACGCCAGATCCGGCCGCACTTTCGTTCTGCGAGACGTACGAAGAAAGCCGCGCCGATTTGCAACGCCTTGAGCGTCACGATTGATTGTCAGTTACCCTTAAAGACACGGCACGAGCCTGCTCGCATCCGCCCACCCACCATCCTCCCTTACCATCCCCTCTTCACACGAAAGGTGTCCGGTGATTCTTCGGTCCAACGCTAGCCTGCTTGCTTTCTCTGTTTTGATCCTCTCACCGACCGCCGGCTGGGCGAAAACAAGTGAGTGGCCAGAGTACCGTGGCCCTCACGGTAACGGTCATGCCGAGGCGACATCGTTGCCGACATCGATCGATGAGTCGGTGGTCAAATGGCGCACAAAGATTCCCGGCAAAGGCTGGTCATCGCCGGTCGTTTCCGGCGATCAAATTTGGATGACGACCGCGAACGAAGAAGGCACGAAGCTATCGGTCGTTTGCGTCAACCGCCAAACCGGAAAGATCATCCATAACAAAGTGGCGCTGCGAAACAACAAGCCGGAATACTGTCACCCGATGAACAGCTATGCGACACCGACACCCGTGATCAAGAACGGGCGCGTGTACGCGCATTTCGGCACTTATGTCACGGCATGTTTTGACGCAGCAACCGCGAAAGTGCTGTGGCAACGCGACGACTTGCATTGCGATCATCATCGCGGCCCCGCGTCGTCACCGATCCTGTACGACGGAAAACTATTCGTCGCTTTTGACGGTTATGACGTCCAGTACGTCGTCGCATTAGATCAAGAGACGGGCGAAACGGTTTGGAAGCAAGATCGCAACATCGATTATGGCACCGACAACGGTGACCGCATGAAGGCGTACTGCACCGGCCATATCATCGAAGTCGATGGGAAAAAGCAATTGGTCTATCCGAGTGCATCCGCCACGGTGTCTTACGATCCCGCCAATGGCGAACCTCTTTGGACCGTACAGCACGAAGGCATGAACGCGGCGGCACGCCCACTGTTTCATGACGGTCTTGTGTTCATCACAAATGGATCGGGAGGCATGATCGCGGTGCGAGCGGACGGACATGGTGATGTGACAGGCACACACATCCAGTGGTCCACAAACAAAGCCGTCGCCAAAAAATCGTCTCAGCTGATCGTCGATGGAATGCTCTATATGCTCAGCGATGATGGCATCGTTTCATGCCGTGATGCGAAGACGGGTGATATTTTTTGGCAAAAACGAAAGCTTGGCGACAGCGCGGCGTCACCCGTGTACGCGGCCGGGCACATTTACTTCTTTAGCATCGACGGCGAAATCCTGACAATCAAACCGGGCGATGAATACAACGAAGTTGCCAAGACCACGCTCGGCGATGGATTCATGGCATCGCCTGCGATCGTCGATGACACGATGATCTTGCGCAGCAAGAGTGAACTGTTCTGTATCGCGAAGTAGCTCATTTCGTCCAAAGTGAGTGATCGCTGGTCGCGTCAGCGTTCGGGGACGGTTTCGCAAACGCATCACGATCTGGATAGCGCGGCGGGGACTTCGCCGAAATCCGGCGTCCGTGAACGAAATCCGGCGTTGTCAGAGGCCTGACAACGCCGGAACATGACACGGCATTTAGAACTGGGCGACCGCTAATTCTCTTCGAAACGATTGATGCACTGACCGCGTGCGTCTTCGGTTAAGAAATAGACTTCGCCGCTGGGGTCTTGCCCGAACGCCAAGACCGCAATGCTGTCCGGGACAACTTGTTCATTGCGAGTCATCCGGCCCGACTGGCGATCAAAGGTCAGCGCCCAGATCGATCCAGATACATAGTCGGCGTACAAGTATTTACCCGCTAGCGCCCCTAACCTTGAACCTCGATAGACGCGTCCACCGGTGATCGATCGTCCCACGCGGTGATCGTATTCCCAAACCGGATCAATGGGTTCGCTGACGCTTGCTGGCCGATCGCGATTGCCGAACGGGTGCATTCCCTCGCGATTGCTCCATCCGTAATTGCCGCCCTTGGTGATCACGTTCACTTCTTCCCAAAGCTCTTGTCCCACGTCGCCGCACCATAGGTCTCCCGTCTGGCGATCGAACGCGATCCGCCAAGGGTTGCGCAACCCGATCGCATAGACTTCCGGTTTCGCGTTTTCATCGTCGACAAAAGGGTTGTCCGCGGGAATGCCGTAGTTGCGGTCACCGGACGTTTCGTTGACATCGATACGAAGGATCTTGCCCAACAGCTTCGAGACGTCTTGCCCGGCGTCGAAGGGGTCGTTTCGATCGCCCCCGTCACCGACGCCCAGGTAAAGATAACCGTCCGGCCCAAATTCGATGCTTCCGCCGTTGTGATTTTGGAACGGCTCGTCGATTTCCATCAGAACCAATTCCGATTTCGGATCGGCCCGATTGGGATCATCCTGTGACATTGTGAATCGAGAGACGACCGACTTGGTTTCGGTCGGGTGTGAATAGTAGACGTAAAAATAGCCGTTCGACTTGAAGTCGGGATGCATCGCCAAGCCAAGCAATCCCTGTTCGTTCGATCCACGTCCCTTCCAATCGTGCACCTTTCCTCGCAAATCTAAAACCAGATGAGATTTCGTGACGTCGGACCGATTCTCGAACGTCCAAACGGCGCCTTGCTGTGAACACACAAATAGACGATTGGAATCATCGTTGGCGTAGGTCAGTTCCATCAGACGCAACGGGCGCAGCTTGCCGGAATCGTCAATCGGTTCCCACTGATCCCACTGCAAATCTGGAAAAGCGACGACCCTCGACATGCCCAACTGACCGTCGATCGGTTGGGGCACCGATCCGTCCTCGGGCAGTTCACGAATTTTGATATTGCGAAACGCAACCTCGTTACCGTGATCTTGTAAACAAATATGCCCTTCGCCTTGCTGACCGAATCCTTCGAATTTGGCGAACTTGCTTGCCGCAACTTTTTCTTTCCATTCCTTGTTGCCGATGACAAAGGTGTAGTAGCGAACGCCGTTCATACAGACTTCGCTTTGCTTTGGCGTCACGCGAATGTACAACTGGTTCCACTCGCCGGGTGGACGTGTCATGTCGCGAACGTCTTTCACGTTCGCCCACTTGGGGGCCGTTGGTTTGTATAGCTGATACAGCCAACCTGCTTTTTGCGGATCGTGCCCGTGACTGTTGTCTTGAATTTGAACTTCCGGACCGGTGTGCCACGGCGGACCATCACCCTCGGCCACGTGGAACATCACGCCGCTGTTGCCGCGCGGCGAAATCTTGAAATCGATCGACAATTCAAACGACGCGTACTTTTTCTTGGTAACAATGTCGCCGGCTTTTTTTTCCGCACGAACCAAGGCTCCGTCAACAACTTTCCAGCCGTCCGAGATGGAGTCTTTGTTGTAGTTCCGCCAATGCTCCGTCGATTCACCGTCAAACAGCAGTTGCCAACCACTACGCTGTTCCGATTCCGTTAACTGATTGACGCCTGCGTCGGCGGACGCCTGACCGCAAAAAACCGCAAGGAGACCGATGGCAGAGATGCCGACAAAAAACTTTTTCACGCTGTTCACCGAAGTCATGGGGGGCAAATAAGTGATGGGAAGGACCCTGAAAGTATCCTTGAAGCGGTCATGGTTCACAACTCGACGATTCGGTAGGATCCGACAAAATGAAACTCACGCTGAAATATGGCCGAGGTGACTTGCCGGTCGACGTCCCATCGGGTGTCGAGGCGACAGTGATCCGCAAACCGCCGATGCCCACGATCGACGACACCGCGTCCGAAATTTTGGCCGCGTTTTCGTCGCCCGTCGGTTGCCCGCCGCTGGCCGAATTGGCCCAAAAATCGCGGTCGGCCTGTATCGCGATTTGTGACATCACGCGACCGGTGCCGAACCATTTGTTTCTGCGTCCGATGATCGAGACGCTGCTATCGGCCGGAATGCAGCGCTGCAATATCATGATCGTCGTCGCCACGGGTCTGCACCGCCCCAACCAGGGCGATGAACTTGCCGAATTGATCGGTGACCCATGGGTGCTGGAGAACATCGCGGTCGAAAATCACTTTGCCCGACGTGACGACGAACACATCGATCTGGGACGCACGTCGACGCGGGGAACCGCCGTACGAATTGATCGCCGATTCGCAGAAGCCGATTTGAGAATCGTCACCGGACTGGTCGAGCCTCATTTTATGGCGGGCTATTCCGGTGGCCGCAAAGTGGTCGCGCCGGGACTGGCGCACGCCGAGACGATCACGACGTTTCACAGCGCCCGCTTTATGGCCGATCCCGCTGCGTCGAATTGCAATCTGATCGGCAACCCTTTGCATGAAGAACAGCTGGAAATCGTCCGCATGCTCGGGGACGTTTATGCGCTGAACACCGTCATCGACGAAGACCGAAGGATGTCGTTGGTGAATTTCGGTGAAGTCACCCAGAGTCATCACCAGGCGGTCGAATACGTTCGCCGATTCTGTGAATTGCCAATCGAGCGACAATTTCAAACGGTCGTCACCAGCAGCGCGGGATACCCGCTGGACAAGACGTACTATCAAACGATCAAAGGCATGGTCAGTGCGATCGATATCCTGGCACCCGGCGGAAACCTGGTGATCGTTTCGCAATGCAGTGAAGGCATGGGGTCACCCGAATTTATCGACTCGCAACAACGTTTGGTCCAACAAGGCCCCGACGCGTTTCTTGCTCAAATCATGAAGCAATCGCATGCGGCGATTGATGAATGGCAAACCCAAAAACAGCTCGAGCCGATGGCCACAGGCCAAGTGCATTTGTACGCCGATCAACTTCCTGTGGCGCACCGAGCGTTGACGGGTATCTCTGTGATCGAGTCGGTAACCGACACGATTCGACAAAGTGTTGCCGAACGAGGCGATCCTGCCGTTGCTTTTATTCCCGAAGGCCCTTACGTCGTCCCCCTGTATCGCCCCAGTGTATCGGCAACCTCATAGACTGTCTGGAACCGCGACGCCCGCTGCAAACATTACTTCTAATCATCACTTCGATTTCAAAACGACGAACGACCTATGTCCGCTTCCTTGACTCCCTCTGTTTGTATCGACGCCGTGCTTGGCGAACTCGCGATTGAAGACGCCGTTGCACTCGTCGCAGATTCTGGCATCGGCGCGATCGAATTCTGGGGCTGGTGGGACAAAGACCTGGCGATCCTTCAGGCGGCGGTCCAAGAACACCGGCTCGCCATATCAGCGTGTTGCACCAAATTCATTAGCCTCGTAGATCCCGACTGGCGGCATGACTATCTGGCGGGGCTCGCCGAATCGATCGAAACGGCCAATCAGCTGGGATGCAAGACGCTGATTTCGCAAGTCGGCGACTTCCGACACGGAATCCCCCGCGATGTGCAGCACCAATGCCTCGTCGATGGTCTGAAAGCCGCTGCCGAAAAACTAGAAGGCAGCGACGTGACGCTGGTCATCGAACCGCTGAACGAGCTGGTCAACCATCCCGGGTACTACCTGATCCGCAGCGACGAAGCGTTTGAGATCATCGATCAAGTCGGCAGCGATCACGTGAAAGTCGTCTTTGACATCTATCACCAACAGATCAGCGAAGGAAATGTGATCACGAACATCACCGAAAACATTGCAAAAATTGGGCACTTCCACGCCGCCGGCAACCCCGGACGCCACGAACTGACGATCGGCGAATTACACTATCCGTCGATCTTTGACGCGATCAAAGCCACCTCCTATCGCGGATACGTCGGACTGGAATATTGGCCGATTCATGATCCGCTAGACGGATTGAAGAAAGTTGCGGGCTGGTTTTGATCGGTGACAGTCCTTTCCAGCGGTGATCGCGAATGGGCCTCGCGCGTGAGCATTCGCTCACGGGGCCTCACTAGATTTTTCGATCGCCAATCCAACATCCGACACCTTCGTTCACAAATCGTCATGCGAATCCCCACTCTATTGTCTTTGGCATTTCTGCTGATCGCTTCGTCTGCGATGGCGGATAGTAAACCCAACATCATTTATGTGCTCGCCGATGACATGGGCTACGGCGACTTGTCTTGCTACGGTCAATCAACACTTTCCACGCCGAACATCGATGCAATGGCCGCCGAAGGCATGCGTTTCACTCGGCACTACGCCGGCAGCACCGTTTGCGCGCCTTCGCGATGCGTGCTATTGACGGGCAAACACATCGGACATGCCAGCGTTCGCGGCAACCAATCAGGCCTCATCAGAGACGAAGAAGTCACGATCGCCGAGATGCTTCGCGACGCCGGATATCAAACCGGATGCGTTGGCAAATGGGGCGTTGGTAATCCGCCACCACTAAACGATCCGGCAAGGAATGGATTTGAATACTTCTACGGCTATGTGAACATGTATCATGCTCACAATTTCTATCCCGAATTTATCGTGCGCAATGCACAGAAAGTTCCACTGCGCAACGTCCTTGCCGGCGGTTGGAAAAAGGAACAACTGGCCGGACGCGAAGGTCGTGGCGTGGCGGTAAAGAAAGTCGATTATGTGCCCGACCTCATCACAGCGGAAGCGTTGTCGTTTGTCGAGCGCAACCGCAGTAAACCGTTCTTTCTTTACTACGCGTTGAATGTTCCGCATGCGAACAACGAGGGAGGCCGTGACGGCATGGAAGTCCCGTCGTTCGGTGAATTCGAGTCAAGAGATTGGCCGAAGCCAGAAAAAGGCTTCGCGTCGATGATTCGCAATATCGATCGCGACATGGGAAAGCTATTCGCGAAACTGAAAGAATTGCAACTGGATGAAAACACAATCGTGTTCTTTTCCAGCGACAACGGCCCGCACCAGGAAGGCGGCCATCAGATGCCGTTTTTTGATTCCAACGGCGAATTGCTGGGGATGAAACGCGACCTGTACGAAGGCGGCGTGCGCGTTCCCTTGATCGCACGTTGGCCGTCCAAAATCATGCCGGCAACAACATCGGATCATCGATGCGGTTTCCAAGACATGATGCCTACGCTGGCCCAGTTGGCCGGCATCACATCGCCGCCCAGCGATGGCATCTCGTTCGCGCCGACGCTGCTGGGCAACCCGATCGGACAGCCCAAGCATTCTCACCTGTACTGGGAAACCAACCTGGACGACCGGGCTACTGGTAAACCTGTCGGCGAACAGTCCAAGCACCCCCATCTGTACTGGGAATTCAGCGAAAAAGGTGGCAAGCAAGCGGTGCTGAAAGACGATTGGAAAGCCGTTCGATTGGACTGGAACAAGAATCCAGACGGTCCCATCGAATTGTTCAACCTGGCCACGGACCCGAGGGAAGAAAAGAACGTGGCATCGGCAAACCCTGAAATTGTTGCGATGATGGAAGAAATCATGCGGCGTGAACACGTTCCACAGTAATCTCGCGCATCGTTGAAACAATTCACTGCGAGAGCGACGAGACCCAACCGTTGAACGACCCTCAAGATTTGCCCCCGACGAACGACACTTCCGGCGATCATTCCACCGAAATTGACGGTGACAGTTCTGGCAATGGTGGACGCAAAGCCGCGATGGCTTTCATTTTGCTAACGCTGTTCATCGACATTTTGGGGATCGGAATCATCATTCCGGTCTTGCCCGAACTTGTCCGCGAACTGGTCGGCGAAGGCGCTGAGAACGCGACGTATTCTGCGGCAAGTTGGTACGTCGGCATTATCGCGGCGATGTACGCATTGATGCAGTTCGTTTTCTCGCCGATCGTCGGCGCACTGTCAGACCGCTTCGGTCGCCGCCCGATTATCTTGGCGTCACTATTCGGTTTGGGCATCGACTTTATCATCCAAGGCCTGGCACCGAACATCTGGTGGCTGTTCTTTGGACGCGTCTTCGCTGGCATCATGGGAGCCAGTTTTACGACGGCGAACGCTTACATCGCCGATATCTCGACCGACGCAACACGAGCGAGAAATTTTGGCTTTGTCGGGATGATGTTCGGGCTTGGATTTACGATCGGACCAGCCCTCGGCGGCGTGTTGGGCGCGTACAGTTTGCGTTTGCCGTTTTTTGTTGCGGCGGGACTTGCAATGGTCAACTGGCTGTATGGCTATTTCATCTTGCCCGAATCGCTGCCGCCGGAAAAACGTTCACCGGTCACGCTTGCACATGCCAACCCTTTTGGCACGATCAAGCAACTGCGTGTTTATCCCATCGTCGCTGGACTTGCGATTGTCTTCGTTGCCAAAGCACTAGCGCAGCGTGGACTCGAAAATGTTTGGGTGCTGTACACGGGGTACCGTTACGACTGGGACGCCAAGACCAACGGAATGGCGTTGGGGCTTGTCGGAATCATGGCCGTGTTCGTCCAAGGCGGCTTGGTGCGTCCGTTCATCAAACGATTCGGCGAACGCACCGCTGTCACGTTTGGCATCATCGTCTCGGCGATCTCTTTCGTCGGCTATGGATTGGCCACACAACCTTGGATGATTCCGGGGCTAATCGTGTTCGGCGCGTTTGGTGGTTTGTCCGCCCCCGCGATTCAGAGCCTGATCACTCAGCGTGTTGACGAGTCCGACCAGGGAAAAATTCAAGGCGCTTTAACGTCCCTTAGCAGCGTGACGAACATTATCGCGCCGCTGTTCTTTACGGCCGGACTGTTCAAATATTTCACCAGCGATGCTGCGCCATTTGAATTGCCCGGCGCGCCGTTCTTGGTCGGCGCCGCGTTGTTGGTAATATCTTTGATCGTCTCGCGAGCCGTATTCGCAAAATTCCCAAGCGAATGATGACTGCGGATCAGTGCTAACCGGACCGAGGCGATCAAGCCTCCACGCGGATGATGCGACGATCGATGACTTCTTTTCCCGACTCATTCTTCGCACGGACTTCGATCACGTGAGTTCCCTGTTTCAGTCGCGACGGCATCATTGCCCGCCACATGTGAGGCGTGTGATAGACGCTTGGCAGGTTGGTCCAGGTCCGATTCGGTTCCGCCTCTTCGCGAACCTTTTCGTCATTGAATGCCGGATCGATCAGTTCGGCTTGCTGCATTGCCGTCCACTCACCCTGAGCATCGACACGCATCTCCACTTGGCTTCGCGTTGATCCGTTAAAGACGTTTACCAAGACGACTGTCTTGACCAAGTCCGATTGCGAGACGACTTCTGGGGCATAGATGTTCATCTGATATTTGGCGGGCCGGCCGGCGGCTAGGAAATCCAACGAATATTTCGCACCGTCAAACTGCATCACGGTGTACCCGTTGGGCGCGCCGTCCTTCATGGTCGCATGCGGGATGCCACGTTCATCTTTGCGGCCTCGCCACCAGCTTCCGCATACCGTCACGTTGACGATGTGGTGATGTTTTTGCTTGCCGCGCCAGCCGTCCTCTGGGCCGATGAATCGGTGTTCCATGTAGTGCGTATGAGCCGAAATTGAAACGGTTGCCGGTCGATGCTCGATCAGGCGGTACAGTTCGTGCCGATCTTTGACGTCAACCAAGGGAACATGCATCAACAGCACGACCAGCTGATCCTCGGGAATCGCAGCCAGGTCATCGCGAATGAATTGCATTTGCCGTTCGCCAAGCCCGCCGTGAAAACGCGCCTTCTGGCCACCTTGTGCGCCAACCCACGTCACATCGTCGAGCACAAGAAAGTGTGTCGGACCAAAATCAAATGAGTAGTACGCGGGTCCGTAGATTCGCTCGAAAGTTTCGTCGCTTTGTTCATCGTGTAGAGCTTCACGATTGAGATCATGGTTTCCAATGACGTTGTACCAGGGAATTCCGATGAGCGCGATTGCTTGATTCTGAGGCTCCATCACCGACAAATCATCAAACGCGATATCGCCAAGCGTTACGCCAAACGATGCACCGTGCGCGTCTTCGCGAACGATCTGTTCGACCACGTCGTGCGCGACGTATTCCACTTCCGTCAAATTTCGCGGCTGAGGATCACCGAACAAGATGGCTTTGAATTTGTCCGGCTCGACTCGTCGTCGCAAGGGAAAGTTGATCGACTCGGGCAGCGGCCCCGTGGGTGCGACACCGGCGAATTGCGTATTGGCCGGTGACCCGTTCGGTTTGTGGATGTAAAAGAACTGGGGAAGCTGGTCATCATTGACCGGTGTGACCCAGTCACGAGGCTTGATCACAAAGACGATATCGTCGTTGTCGACGTCGATTTCATAGTGACCTTGGTCATCGGTGCTGACGATATCGCGGCCGTTGCTGACGCGAACATTCGCGATACCCGGTTCGCCTTTGTCGTGCTTTTTGTTTCCGTTTTGATCATCGAACACGACTCCGCGCGCGGTTTGGATCCCGTCGCCCTGATGAGCCGAATTGTCGGCCGATGCATGCCCCGACTCATGCGCATCGGTGGTTGCCGGAACGCAGACCAGCGTGCCCCATATGAATACGAACAACAAGACAATCAGTGGGCGGTGACGAAACATGATGCAGCCAAGGTTGTTGATGGAAATTTGTCAGGAAACGAGTCTAGTCCGCGTTTGCTGGCGAACGAAAGTTTCGTGCCATTGCTTCTCGGAATTTTTACCAAACGGATACTAACGAAATCGCTTTGCGCCCCACAGTTGGTTCCGGCTGGGGGGAACATAACCAGGTCGGGCCGGGTTCTGGTACAGTTGTCGGTGTAGCTCGGATTCCGATCCTGCAATCTGCTGGGACGCCTTGTAATGCCAGTCGTTTTCAAGCGGAGTTAAACGATCGTCCCGTGGCCACGGATCGAACGGGTCACCGCCCAGCAGCTTTGAAAGTTTTGACGAATCCAGCGTGACGTTTCCGGCGCGAGGTGGCATCGGGCCTGCCTCGACGCGTGGACACCCTTGCAGCAAATGCGGATCGTACCCACCCGCAACACAAACGACTTGCGCAATTTCATACAGACTAAGCCGACGTGGGCCACCCGCGTGAAAGATTCCCGGTGGTGGATCAGGGATCAATCGATGCAACACGAGATTTAGACAATCGGTGTACGTCGGCGTTCGAACCTCGTCATAGTACAGCGTCGCGGGTTTTCCGGCGCGGAACCGTGATGCGATCCAGTCGACGGCTCCGGCGTGTGCGTTGAAACTAATGCCCATTGGCAACGAAATTCGCAGCACACAAACGTCGGGAACCAAGTCCGCGGCGATCTGTTCTGCTTCGACCATCTTTGCACCATAAACGGTCACCGGATCCGGCACGTCGTCTTCGACATACCGTCCACCATCGCGACCGGCGAAAACCAGATCGATCGAAAGATGAATCACGCGGGCACCGAACTCGGCGGCACATTTGATCGCATTTTGGCTACCCAGGACGTTTAACCGATGCGCCATCGCGTGGTCCAACTCACAGGACTTTAACTTGCAGCTTCCCGCGGCGTTGATCAGGGACCGAAATTGATGATGCTGCCACAACTGCCGGACTTCTGATTCGATTTCGACGTCGCAGGCGATGATACCGTCGCCTTGCAATGGCCACATCGAGGGCTGACGAACACCAATCACCTGATCACCGTAAAGCCGGCGAAAATAATGAAACGCGTTATAGCCCGCGACGCCGGCAATTCCGGTAACGAGCATCGGAAGTGGTGGTTGGGGGGGTCTTCTGTCGGATATCATGCAGTTCACTTTAGATCCACAAACATGACCATTTTGCTCGCGAGACGAATCGATGCGTTTCTTTCGGTTACCCGAATTGCTAGTTCTGAACTTTCTAGTCGTTTTCTCGACCGCTGCATGCGCGGCTGATTCAAGACGCCCGAATGTGATCTTTTTTCTGGTCGACGACTGGGGCTGGACCGGCGCAAATTGCTTTGGCAGTGACCTATACGAAACGCCCAACATCGATCGTCTGGCCGCAGAAGGCGTGCGGTTCACCGATGGGTACGCCGCTTGCACGGTTTGTTCGCCGACCCGCGCGGCATTCATGACCGGCATGTACCCGGCACGTTCGCATGTGACGGACTGGATTCCGGGATACTTTTCGAGTCGTACTGACGAACAAAAGTCAGTGTATCCGTTGATGCCGCCGGACTGGACCCAAGTACTTGAACACGACCATACGACAATCGCCGAAGCGATGCACGACGCCGGATATCGTACGCTGCATACCGGAAAATGGCACCTGACGCCCAGCACCGATGACGCATCGGTCCTGAACGATTACTACCCTGATCGCCACGGATTCGAAGTCAACATCGCGGGCAATCAATGGGGCGCGCCCGGCTCGTATTACTTTCCGTTCAAGCGGCGGGGAGGTCGAAAGTCACCGGTTCTGAACGATCCGGTCGCCAACCGCACGATGAATTTTCCTCAGATCGGCAAAGAGGGCGATTATCTGACCGACGTACTGACCACGGCCATGCTCGATCAGGTGGAATCGTGGAAAGACGAACCGTTTTTTGTTTACTTTCCGTTCTATAACGTTCACGCCCCCATTCAAGGGCGGCCCGACTTGGTTGAAAAATACGAAGCGAAAATTGACGAGAACGCCAAACACACCAACCCGCACTACGCGGCAATGGTGACCAGCGTCGACGAAAACATCGGTCGCGTGATGGACCAGCTCGAGCAGTGGGGCATTGCCGACAACACGATTATCTTCTTGACTGGAGACAACGGAGGGTTGGACGATGGCGAAGGAAACCCGACCGAGAATCATCCGCTACGTGAAGGCAAAGGCAGTCCGTACGAAGGCGGTACGCGTGTGCCGACAATCATCAAGTGGCCCGGCGCGACACCGACGGGCGTCGTCTGCGATGAACCAGTCATCACGATTGATTATTACCCCACGATTCTTGAAATGACCGGGGTCCAGGGCGATGCCCAGCACAACCGCAACGTCGACGGCGTCAGCTTGGTTCCCATCCTCAAAGACCCAGACGCCTCGCTGCAGCGTGAGGCGATCTATTGGCACTACCCTCACTATCATACCGGCGGGTCGGTTCCGCATTCTGTGGTGCGAGCCGGCGATTACCGTTTGATCGAACGCCAGCATGAAAACCAAGTCGAACTTTACGACTTGAGAAACGATATCGGCGAAACAAAGGATCTTGCCGCATCGATGCCAAGCAAAGCCAATGAACTGCGAACAATGTTGCATCAATGGCGGCAATCCGTCGGAGCACAACCCGCCGTGGCGAATCCGCTGTACCAAGGCAACGAGAAATAGCCGGCCAGAAAGAGTAGCCGCGCACGTGGCCCCGACCGCATCGTCAAGACCGCCGACAGCGGAAGAATAGACGACGCCAGAAACCAGAACCATGGTTTCCGGCCTACCCGACTGAGATCGATCGTGTGACCGCTGAACCGAGCCCTGCAGACGAACCGCCGCAGACACTGCGTCAGCGATTGATGCCGCAAGCTTCGATTCGATCGTTGATCGCATTGGTCTTTGGCAGCGCGGTCGTCATGTGGTTGTTCCGCACGATGGTGGTCGGCAATGCTTTCTGGGCCAAGTGCGTCAGCGCCGTCTTGGTCACTGCCGCCGCATGTTTCGTTATGTATGCGATCCTGTTCTTGTTGGCTCATCTGTTTACCGTGGTGACATCTCCGATCGTCGATGCGATCGAAGGCACATCAGAGAGCAATGCAACAACACGACCGCCGGAAGTCTCCGCCACGATTATCCATTCGCCACCGAGCGCCGAGTCGAGCGATGGAAGTGACGATACGACGGGAGCGGCCCGCCCATGATGCGACAACGATGCATTGCAATCTGCGCCGCCGCATCGCTGTTACTGGTGCTGGCAACGGCACGAGCCGAAACGTATCCGATCGGTTCATTGCCCCTGAAACCTGGCAAGGCTGCGTTTCGGTTAACCGTTTCGATGGAAGCCGTATCGGGTGACGGATATCACCCGGTGTATCTGGATTTCCAGCCGCGCGGCAAAACGTTTGCACGTGACCATCGGGTCACGGTGCGCGTCGAACCTCGTCACAGCTTTGTTACATCGATGGATATGTCCTATCGATGCGACACGGTTTTACCCGAGGGTGCTAATCAGCATCGCGAGACGATCTATGTGCCGCATTATTACCCGTGGAATTCCGTCGTCGTCGAAATCGATGAAGATGGCCGCATGGTCGAAACAGGCCGCAGCCGTTTTGACATCACTGTCGAGCGTGCGCGCGACATGCTGCAAAAAACGTCCGTGGGTATCGTGATCCCACATGATGTTGATGTGCAGGATGCTACCTGGAAAGTTTGTCCCGATATGCGAACGTTGATGACGGTGCTGGGCGACGGACCGATCATCGAAGACGTCGACGTCACGCGACTGCCGCATCAAGCCGCATACGATTATTTGATCAAAGTCCAGCCGACTTGGGTGCAGTTCCGCCCGGTTAACGAAGTCCAACTTCATCGATCATGGCTGGGCTATTCTCAGCTGGACGTGATGATTGTTGCCGTACCGGTGCTGGCTAGAATCGAGAAGACTCAGCCGGAAATGTTGCTTGCGATTCGTGACTGGATCAACGCGGGAGGCAATCTTTGGGCTTACGGCAAACCGGATGCCACTTCGGAACTGCTCACGCAGTGCCGTTTGAAGAAGACACCGCCGTCGAAGGTGATTCGACCCAAGAAGATCCCCGGCATGCTAAAGCTGAACGAAAAGAATGACACGTCCGATCTGACGTACGAGCAATATAACGGCGTCCAAAAACGCTCGCTCAGCTATTCCGGGCGGAAACTTAAGGACAAGATGAAAACCCGCAATGGCATCTTTGAAGAGATGCGTGACGCGAATCATCCCTTCGCACAGACGTCGCCCATCGATTCGGTGGCAACAAAAATCACCAGCACCGCGTATGGACTGGGTACGGTAACCCGAATCAATGTCGCCGACCCGTTTCCAGGCTCATTTCAGTTCTGGCGTTCGGTTGTAAACCTGCACGACCATGGTCAGGTCCAGTGGTTGAATCGTAACGGAATCAAACCGGATGAAGGAAACCAAAACTATTGGGCCTGGTTGATTGAATCCGTGGGCAAACCACCGGTAGCATCATTCATTCTGTTGAACACGTTGTTTGTGATCGTGATCGGCCCGATCGCCTATTTTTTCTTTCGTTACCGCGGACGGCTTTACCTTCTGTTTTTCTTTGCGCCTGCTTTTGCGTTGTTGGTGACCCTCAGTTTGTTTGCATACGCAATTTTTGCCGATGGCACGGCGACGCGCCTGCGCGTGCGGCAGCTAACTTGGTTTGACAGTGAACACGAAATCGCGACCACGCAATCGCGGCAAACGTACTATGCCGTCTTGGGAAGCGGCGACGGGATAACATTACCCAAGGATGTCGCGATCTTTCCGGTGCGTCACAGCGGCGCGGTTCAGCGATACCGATACCACCAAGGCAACCGTCCGCCCTTTGCCGCAATGCGATCGACACCGGAAACCCTGAACTTAAGAGGTTCCTTTCTGCCGGCGCGAAATCAAGTGCAATACGCAACCATTCATCCATCGAGTGTTCAAGGACAATTGTCGATCGATACGCAATCAAATCCTCCGACGGTCACCAACTCTTTTCCTATTGAAATCCATCGTTTTGTCGGCTGTGATCGCGACGGCCAATTCTGGTCGTCATCAACGATCGCCTCGGGATCAACCGTTGCCTTACAAAAAGCAACGTCTGCGGACATCGGGACGGTCATCGATGAACGCGTCGTTCCGGCGCCGGCAGAGATTCCGATGCTGAGAGCGAATCGCAATGCGGCGATGATCGGCAATGTCAGTCTGCTGGAAAAGAAGCTATTTGGCTGGGAAAAGAATTTACCAACCGGACATTTCATCGCCGACGCAGCATTGATCCGCGATGAATTGGGCGTCGACGATGCGACAATCCAAGACAGCGTTCATCTCATCATGGGAGAGTGGCCATGATTGCGACTGCTTGGGATGGTCCCGCGATCGAGCTCCAATCACTTTGTCGGTTCTTTGGTTCAACTCGCGCGGTGGACGACGTCAGCTTTTCGGTCCCCCGCGGCAGCGTGTTCGGTTACATCGGGCCCAACGGTGCCGGAAAAACGACCAGCATGCGAATCCTGGCAACACTTGAATTGCCTTCGCGAGGCGACGCGCTGATCGAAGGAATTTCATCGATCAATGACCCCGACCGCGTGCGCGGCAGATTGGGATTCATGCCGGACAATTTCGGTACCTATTCAGATACAAATTGCGCCGAGTACCTGGACTTCTTTGGCCGGTCTTATGGCTTGGTCGGCCGCGAACGAACCAGACGCTTGCGGTGGGTGATGGATTTCACCGGACTGGGCCAGATGGCGTACAAGCCGATCCGAGGACTCAGCAAAGGAATGAAGCAACGTCTATGTTTGGGCCGGGCGCTGATTCACGATCCGTCGGTCTTGATCCTGGACGAACCCGCCGCGGGGTTGGACCCGCGTGCCAGAATTGAGCTGAGACAAATCATTCGCTCGCTCGCATCGGACGGGAAAACGATTTTGGTCAGCAGCCATATCCTGACGGAACTCGCGGAGATCTGTGATCGGGTTGGAATCATCGAACAAGGTCGCTTGCTGGCAACCGGAACCGTTGATGAAATGCGGCAAGCCAAACGTACGACTCGCGAGATCGTGGTTCACGTCCATCGGGAACCAACCGAAGCGGTCAATGTACTGGAATCAATCGACGCAATTTCTCAGTTAAGAGCCAGCGGAAATCATGTGCATTTCACTCTGGCCGGTGGCGATCAAGAACAGATCAACATCTTGCAGGCGTTGATCCGGCGAAACGTCGAAGTCATTTCATATTCAGCCAAAGACGACTCGCTGGAAGACGTGTTTCTGCATGTGACCGAGGGGCGTATTCAATGACGAACGTCGCTATCGATCAAACGTCAAAACAAGATGATCCTGCTGACCAAGACACCTATCATCCGCTCGCACGCGATCGCAACGAAGCGGGTTTCTGGGGCTGGATCGATCGGCAAGCCGATAAAGTCTCGAGCTGGTTGAATCCGATTTTGATCAAAGAGGCGCGTCAGTCACTCAAGAGCAAACAGTTCTTGATCACATTCTTTTTGATGCTGCTGGCGTCTTGGTTCTGGACCGTGGTCGGCATCGTGACGCAAGCACCAGATGTCTACTACACCCCGGCCGGCCAAAGTTTATTGGCGGGCTATTATTTCGTGTTGGCGATACCACTGATCGCGATGGTTCCAATCGCCGCGCATCGTTCGCTGGTGGCCGAACTCGACGACGGCACGTTTGAGATGCTGGCCATCACTCGACTTAGTTCGATGCGAATCGTCACCGGAAAACTAAACAGCGCGATCCTTCAGATGATGGTTTATTTCGCGGCGATCGTGCCGTGCTTGGCGTTCTCGTATTTAATGCGAGGCATCGATCTGCCGACGATCGCGATGATCCTTGTCATCGTGTTTTTCACTGCACTCTTGGTCACGTCGGTCGGACTGCTGCTTGCGACGGTAACGATGAACCGGGCCGGCCAGATGTTGTCGCTGCTGGGTGTCTTCTTTAGTGTCTTGTTCGCCGAATTTATGTGCGGTGCGTTCTGTCTCGGAAGCATTCTTTATAGCGAGATGGGGTCGGACAAAGATGCAATCCTGCTCTTGATACTTTTCGTCGTCGTTGGAATGTCCTGCGTCGTGATCTTCATTCGTGCCGCAGCGGCAAGGATCGCACCGGTCACAGAAAACCGATCAACACCGCTTCGTTGGTGCATGTTTACGCAACAGTTGCTGTGGATCGCAGTGATCATGATCATGTTGCTGTGGGAACGTGACGGAGATATCGCAAACTTTGGCACAATGATCGTAGGCGGGTACTGGTTAGCGATGGGGACGCTGATGCTGGGTGAATCGCCCGAACTGAGCCCGCGTGTTCAGCGAGATTTACCAAAGACGTATTTAGGTCGAATGCTTTTGACTTGGTTCAACCCCGGACCGGGAACCGGATTTCTGTTTGCCACCTCCAGCGGTATCGCCGGCGCACTGACGCTGTCCTTGTTTGCAACAATCTATGGCGACCGAGAAGCGGAAACACAGCCCCTGGTCTTTGCAATGATCATCAGCGGGTATCTGACGGGTTACCTTGGCATCACTCGTTTGATCGTGATGCCGCTGAGTTTCCGCCTGGGGCGGTCGTTCATTTTGCCCTCAGCAACAATGGCGTTGGTGCTGGCTTTTTGTTCGATCATCCCGACCGTACTGACGGTGATCGCCACGGGGTCGACACCCTATGGTTACGAACCGCTGGAATGCATCGACTGGATGTGGACGTTGAGCGAATCATTTATCAACCCGTACAGCCCACCGCTCGCGCTGCTGGTTTTTTGTGTCGGCATGACACTGGCTTTGATCAACCTGTTGCTGCTGTTCCGAGAATTTCGCTATCGGCGCATTGCGGTACCGCAACGGGTGCTTCAAGACGTTGCATCTAAAGCCGAACCGGGTTGAACGGCGTCGTTGGTGTTTTGCCAGACGCTTTTTCACGCAACAGAGGCCTCAACCGATCCATGACCTCTTTCGCTTGGGCATCGGGGTCGATTGCCAAGTTGTTGAATTCCATCGGATCGCTGTGATGATCGTACAACTCGACGCCGTATTTGCCTTCGCCCCATTCGCTCATTCGCCAGCGGTCGGTCCGTATGCTGCATCCCATCACGGGCTCGGCCAGGCGATCGTCGGCGGGCCTGAGAACTTGCGTCACGGCATTCCCGTTCCACGCCATGATGGGGTCGTCGATCAACGGCGATAGATCACGTCCCGCCAGGTGATCCGGCGAATCGATTCCGGCAAGACTCGTTAACGTAGGATACACGTCAAC
Organism: uncultured Pirellulaceae bacterium; assembly: GCA_963975425.1. Lineage (GTDB taxonomy): Bacteria > Planctomycetota > Planctomycetia > Pirellulales > Pirellulaceae > CAXBGS01. Next base: position 134,283 of record CAXBGS010000009.1, on the reverse strand, counting down.
GAACTCGACGATTCGAGGGCTTGATTGACCGTTTCCCGCTCGCCCGGGCGCACGAATGATCAGCGGCGCGCGGGCACCCTGTTCGAACAGCGTTCGTTTTTGCCAAATGCCATTGTGTTCGCCGAGGTGGTAACCGTGATCGCTCCAAAACACAACGATCGTTTCGTCGGCGATCCCTTGTTCATCCAGCGCATCTAACAAGCGGCCGACCTGTGCGTCAACAAAAGACACGCACGCGTAATAGGCCTGCGTCGCCTGCAACAGGATGGGTTCGTCCAAGTCGTAATTTGGTACCGGACAATTGTGGGCAAACGCGGCGGTTGGAATATCGTCGCGGTCGCCATCGGGTGCAAAGGGAAGCCTCATCTGATCGACGGGATACAGATCAAAGTATTTCTTGGGAGCAACATAAGGTGTATGCGGGCGAAAAAAACCGACGCCCAAGAAAAAGGGTTTGTCACGCGACTGCCGCATTAACTTGATGGCTTCCGTGGCGATCATACCATCGGTTTGCTCTTCGTCCTCGCCGTCCGCGGCAAGCCAACTGAGTGCCCCGCTGATTTTCCGATGCGGCTCGGCATTAAAGATTTTGCCTTCTTCCTGTTTGTCACGACCCTTTGGGTTAACCGTCAACTGCCACGATGGTGGGTCGTCAAAACCATCGGTGCCGATCGATGCTGGCACGTTATAGTGGTAAATCTTTCCCACACGTGCGGCGAAGTAGCCGGCGTGCTGAAACGCCTGTGATAGCGTGACCACGTCCGGAACCTCGTCGCGGAAATGACGATCCAGATCGTAAACTTTGATTTGATCGGGGCGCAGCCCGGTCATCAGCGAGGCACGCGTCGGGTTGCAAAGTGGCAATTGGTTATACGCGCGATCAAACCGAACTCCCGTGGCGGCGAGCCGATCGATATGAGGTGTCTTGGCTATCAAATCGCCGTAACATCCCAGTGTATTGGCAAGGTCGTCGACGGCGATGAACAACACGTTGGGCATTGCCTTTGTACGCTGCGATTCGTTCGCGTTCACCACTGCGTTCTGTGACCAACATGCCCCACCCAAGACCGACGAGACAAACAAACATGACGCCAAAAAACGAACCATCTATCGCTCCGCTATCGATATTTAGAAGACATTCGCGTGAAGGTTAGGTTAGTTTCGCCGCCCTGACGAAAAGCGACGTCATCTGTCCTCGCCGAATCACGACGATCATCGTAATCTAACAGCAGATACCTCATTCGACTTTCCCACACACGAATTTCCATGTCTGACTCGATTTCGTCCGATCGCATCTATTACGAATCTCACTCGCACACCCCGCTTTGCAATCATGCCGACGGGGAAATCACCGAGTATGCGGCCGTCGCCGAGCAACGCAAACTGCGAGGGTTGATCGTCACTTGCCACAACCCCATGCCCAACGGGTTCTCAGCACGAGTCCGGATGCGTGAAGACCAGTTCGATCAATATGTTGAGATGGTCGAAACGACACGAAAAGAATGGGCCGGCCGAGTCGACGTGCGTCTGGGCCTTGAAGCCGATTACTTCGAAGGATACGAACCGTACGTTGAGAAACAGTTGCAATCCGCCGACTTCCAATTCGTCTTGGGCTCGGTTCACCCACAGCTCGATGAGTTTCGCGAGAAGTATTGGCAGGACGATTTGCTGGAGGTCCAGCGAACGTATTTTCACCTACTCGCCAAGGCGGCCGAGTCGAAACTTTTTGATTCCCTGGCACATCCCGATTTGATCAAGAATGTTACATCGAAACGATGGAATGCTCACGAAATCATGGATGACATCGAGAAAGCACTTGATCGGATTGCGGCAACCGGTGTCGCGATGGAACTGAACACGTCGGGCGTCAACAAGACCATTTCTGAAATGAACCCGTTTCCCGATATGTTGCGAGCGATGCAGCAGCGAGGCATTCCGGTGACGATCGGTGCCGATGCACATACGCCCAGCCGAGTCGGTGACGGATACGAATACGCATTGAATTTGCTAAGCGAATGTGGCTACGAGAACGTCAGCTTCTTTTTAGATCGACAGCGACAAGAGATTCGCATCGAAGACGCATTGAACAGCCTGGCCGTGCCCAGCGAGATTGGTTGATCTGCGAAAAACTGGGCAGCACGACAAGCGACTTAGCCTGCCATAAGACGGCAGCCGCAGTCCTTAACGAGACGCTCTTCAACGACATCGCCGGCGAAATGAAATCGACAGCGTCGGCGAACTGAAATCGGATTGGAACAAACGAGCGATACTCGTCGCGTACCGCGAAGACGCGACCGAGACCGATTGCTAGGCCGGACGGTGCCGGCCGGATCGATGATCGTCGGCTTCGACGAACATCGGTTCCGGTGGCGACAAGTCGGCTGCTGCTCTCAGTGATTCCTCGGTCTTTTTCTTGATGTTCGAAACCAGCGATTTTTGCTGATCCGAAAGTTCCGTATTCATGAGCGAGCCGACGCTCGAACTGACAGCGTCACTGGTTTCACGCACGATTTCGGCAAGCCGGCCGAGCTGTTTTGCTTCGGCCGTATCTTGACCTGTCTTGCTCTGCTGCTGGATCGCGTATTGCTTACGCTTGATGGCGTGCCGAATCGACCGAACCAACACACCCGGAGCAACAGAATTCTTGTCGATAAACTCTTGCGCACCGAGCTCGATTCCGGCCAGTGCCTCGTCTTCATCGCTATGACCGGTCAGCACAATCACGGGGATCGACGGAATCAATTCCATCAACTTTTTGACCCCGTTCAGTCCCGAACTATCGGGCAAACCCAAATCCAAAATCACGACGTGAAATTGCTGTTTCTTGATCGCTTGAATGGCGTCGAGAAAACGGGGAACGTGTGTCAATTCGAACAGGGTTGTACTAACCATTGCGAATGATCGTTCGACCCGCTCGGCATCAATGATGTCGTCTTCGATCAAGAGCACGGAAAGCCGATCACTCATGGAAAGATTTGCCCAATTCTTTGTTGATTCGCGAAGAAAACGTTGATTCGCGACGAAAACCGGTCCCATCTTATCGCGATGGCTAGCCCGCTGCATCCGGACTACTTGAATCTAGTTCGGCGCAGGATAGCAAGCGGAGCTAACCGACATGTAGTCTCTGTCAAAAGAGCTGCGTCAGCGGTCAATTGACCCGCCGCGGGTCAATCCAAGTGGTCACCGACACCGATCATTTTCAGACCAGTTTGCTCAATCTCAAACCGCTGGCGATCAACAGCGGACGGCTACCGACCCAAATACTGGCTGGCATGAGGATTCCCAAAGTATTGGCTGGCATGCGCGGGACCGAATGGTGACGTCGAACGATTCGGCGTTACCCGGTACCGCAGCACGGGCGATGGATTGCGATAGGAATAGCCGTACGGATTTCGGTATCCGCTGCGGTAGTTCCTGGACCGGTAAGACGGGTAATGAACATACGGATGCGTGTACGTATAGCCGTACGCATAGTTTGACGGCCTTGTCTGCACAACGTATCCCGGATGGTACGGCTGGTACCTGTAGTAGTCGGTTTGACCGATACCCTGCCCTTTCGCGATCGCGGCACAAGACATCACGCTACACACAATTGCCGCCAAGAATACGATCCGCCTCATCCTGCCATGCTCCCAATGGAATTCACGCCCGACGCGGGCGTATTCTTTAAAGCTAGCGCAATGCGATTCCCAGTCAAGCGATTTGGCTATCACCTCGCGTCAGTTCATCAATATACGCAGACGACCGAGGCTACGGTCGATCGAAATTCGAGCCGAGCCTGGAATCCTGTGCAAACAGCGAAGCCTAGTGATCCCGGGCGGTGATCAACCACCGATCGCCCGTCACTTTCCCGTTTTGCACCAAATAGGCTTCGGGATACAAAGCGACCGTTGGGCAGATGTGTCGGGGAAACGCCAAGAAGGGATCACCCACCGAAAAATTGTCAGCCTGCGAGGTCGACACCACGAGGTGCTCTTCGCTCTGCCCGACGATCGTTGCGTCATTGATTCCTGAGATCACGAGTCGCTGTTGGACGGGCATCTCGGCGCTGATCGATTTATGACCAACATCAAAACACAACAGCCCCGACGCCGGTTTGCTGATGATTCGCGTCAGCAAGACCGCGGCGACGTCAAAGGGCAAGTCTTCGTAGTCGCCGCCATATCCGATGTCCCACAAAATCGGGGTTCCGGGACTGCATTGCCACAAGGTCTGATTCGCCCACATCGGATAGGTCGGTGTCCCGCCGGCGACCACGACGGGTACATCGTTTCGACTGACGTACTGGTCAACCGCGTCGATAATAGGTGCCACCTTGTCGCGTCTGGACTCCATCGACGCATCATGTATGTGACCGTCGTAGACATGCAGCCCGCCAAAGACGACACAGTTGGTCGACTCGATCTGACGCTTAACCCGGTCGACTTGGTCCCCCAGCGCGGCGCCAGTGCGATGCATCCCGCAATCGATGTCGATGTACAGTCTGATCGAGCGATTTGCACGGTTCATCCGGTTGGCGATTGCAACGACAACATCGCAGTCGTCCACAATCGTTGAAAATTGAGTTTCGGGAAACTCTTGCATCATCGATGCCAATCGATCAATTTTCGGCCCGACCATCTGGTGGGCTAAGAGAACGTCGTCAGCACCGGCCGACGCGACCATTTCAGACTCGGCAAGCGTCGCCGTTTTGAACTGACGAATTCCCTTGTCCAATTGCACTCGAATCGCGTCAGGCATTTTATGAGTCTTGACGTGCGGCCTTAACCTCGAAACCGATGCTGGACCACCGATGATGTCAATCATGCGGTCGACATTGGTTGCGACGCGATCAGGGTCGACCAGCAGCGCGGGTGAACAGATTTCGTCTAAACCATCGACTTGCGGCCAATGCATGAATGAGTCTCGCATCTGATGTATGATCTCGGATTCGTCGTTGTTGCCGCGAATCATTTCTTTACCGTTTCTAGAAAGCAATCACATTGAATCGCACCATCATCTTGTTGACCCTGATCGGGATCAACCTATCGACGGCCCCGTTCGCTATTCTTCGTGCAAATCTTCAAGCAGAAGACTATGTCTTGTCGGCTGATTCGCTGAGACAAGACGGCGTTCCTGAGGGGAAATTGATTGAACGTCGATTCACCGACAGCAAGATATATCCGGGAACCGAGCGAAAATATTGGATTTACGTTCCCGCACAGTATGATCGCGATCGTGCGGCCTGTGTGATGGTGTTCCAGGATGGCGGCGGCTACGTCAAACCCAACGGGCATAGCCGAGTCCCCACCGTGTTTGACAACCTGATCCATGCGGGCGCTATGCCGATCACGATCGGAGTCTTTATCGATCCCGGAGTCGTCGCACCGACTAAAAAGAACGCTAAGCCTCGTAAGAACCGTAGCTATGAATATGATTCGTTATCGGATGACTACGCTCGCTTTTTGCTGGACGAAATCCTGCCGACCGTTGGCAAGGAATACAACCTGACGAACAAAGGCACCGAACGAGCCATTGCCGGTATTAGTTCCGGCGGAATCTGCGCTTTCACCGCCGCTTGGCAGCGTCCTGATGCATTTCAAAAAGTCATCAGCTATGTCGGCAGCTTTACAAACATCCGTGGCGGCCACGTCTATCCGGCGCTAATCCGTAAGTCCGAAAAGAAACCCATTCGTGTCTTTTTACAGGATGGCAGTAACGACTTAGACAACTTGCACGGCAGTTGGCCGCTAGCGAATCAACAAATGGCAGCGGCGTTGAAGTTTGCCGGCTACGATTATCGTTTCGAATTTGGCGATGGCGGCCACAATGGCCAACATGGCGGCGCGATCTTGCCGGACATGTTGCGTTGGCTATGGCGCGATCATCCCGATGTTCAATCCACCCGTTCACTTTCAAGTCAAACCAAATGAACTTTTACCAACAATCAAGCGAACGAATGTCACAACGAATGATTCCCCTGATCCTTGTTGCGATGACGACCGTCGTGTCCGCCCAGGACATGCCGTTGTCGCAGGTCATTGTCGAAAACGAAACTTGGCAACTTGTCACAAGCGGGCACGAGTTCACCGACGGGCTGACCTCGGATGACGAAGGCAATTTGTATTTCGCCGACGTCAAGGGCGGTACGACCATCAACAAAGTCTCGGTCGACGGCAAGACGACGGTCTACGCCTCGGATGCACCGCGAATCAGTGGCATGCAGTTCGCGCCCGATGGTCGTCTGATCGCATGCCAGGGTGGAACGTTTGGACGCATCGTCGCATTCACCACCGATGGCGAATTGCAAGTGATTGGCGAAGGATTCAAGCCGAACGATCTAGTCGTCACTCACAACGGTGGAATCTATTTCACCGAAACGCCTAAAAAACAAATCACTTATATTCCGCCCCATGGCAAAGCGGTCGCCGCCGACATCGCCAACGCTGATGGCGGTGCGCAACGCCCCAACGGCATCTCACTTTCACCCGATCAAGGAACCTTAGCGGTCTCGGATCACGGCGGTGAAAACGTCTGGGTCTGGCGTATCGAACCCGACGGAAAACTTTCGCATCGCCAACCTTACATGACGATGCGATTGCCAGAGCCTGATGCAGCGAGCAAGGGCGACGGAATGACGACCGACGCCGATGGTCGATACTATGTGACCACCGCCGTCGGCATCCAGGTGTTTGATCCGACGGGCCGAATGAGTGGCGTGATTGCCGCGCCAACGGACAAACCGATCGTCAGCGTCGCCTTCGCGGGCCCCGGTTTGTCGTATCTGTACGTCGCCTCAGGCGAAGAGATCTATCGCCGAAAGACCAATGTCAAAGGCGTGCTGTTCTTTCAGCAGCCCTAGACCGAGCCACCTTAGACCGCGACGCCCAAGACCAAGACTAAGACACCCTCGCATTGGGTGGGTGTCGGTGTCGAGTCAACTAACTGCGAATCGGCGCCGACGCGCCGTCGCAGTCAACGTTCAAACCCAGTCCCGGAAACCACACCGCTTTCTCGCCAATCATTTGATAAACAGGCGCGATCGCACCGTGGCTTTCGGCGTTTTCGAACTTGTATTGCGCCGAAGATTGCCGGACGCAAGCCGCATCGATTTTTGATGATGCCGCCCAAGCGAGATCGCTAGTCGGGTTCTCCTGTGACGCGGGAACTACCGACACCGACAGGCGATTGATCTTGTCGATTTGCACCTGTGCATCCGCCGTGACTTGATCGGCAAGTTCCCGATGGGCCGGGTCTGCCAACTGTGCAAGCGCCGCAATCTGCGATTCTAAACGTCCCAGTTCGTGACCAAGCCGATGCGACTCGAACCGGCGTTCTTGTGACGAACGATTCGTTTGCGACTCCGACGGACGCTCTGGCACCTCCGCTCGCCGCACCTTGATTCTCTGAGGCGCATCAATTCCCAGATGAACCTTGGTTCGTTTGAGGCTGACAACCCGGATCACCACACCAAGCTCGGGAAATTCCAACGCCTCATCTGCTTTTCGTGACAGTACCAACATCGCGACCTACTCCTTTAAACCGTGTGGGAACTCCAATTGACGGCGCAAATGTACCCGACCGACGGAAGGTCTACAAGTGTACACACGGAGATTTCTGTACCGGTTCGCTTTAGTGTTTCTGGCTGTCTATTTGGGGAGCATCATTGCCCGCATTTGCTGCAAATGGTGCGCACTGAACTGAGACGTCTCGGAATCCAGCAGCCAATCGAGGTCGGCGATCGCTCGGTCCTTGCGGCCCGTCATGCCTCGCAACTGGGCTCGCATCATTCGGTAATCAGCGACATCGGGATTCAATGCCACGATCGCTTCGATATACCGAAGCATCGATTCGGACTCTCGTTTTTCGGTCGCGATTCCCATCAAATTGTTCAGCACTCGCGTCAAAATCTCTGTCGTCGTTTGTGGCTTGAGATCACTGGCGCTCATGCGACGTCCGGCGAACTGCATCACCATTGCCCCGGCCTGCCGACGCGACAAAATGGTTCCGCTATCAAAGACGTCGATTAGCTGGTCGGTGTCTGGATCGATGCGATGGCTTACGACGAAGTGACCGGGCAGCCCGACGCCGGCCATTTGTAGATCGAGACGGCGGCCGAGCTCGATGTACAGAATTGACATGGTGATCGGCAGACCCTCGCGATCGTCAATCACACGGTTCAGATGGCTATTGGCCGGATGGTAATACTCCGCGCGACCTCCGTGAAAACCGTTTTCCTTGAACAGGTATCGATCCAGGGCCGTACGTCGTTGTCTTGGTGTCGCATCTGGATCGAGCGGTTCACGAATTTCGGCTGCCATTTGATCCACACGATCGATGTAAGATTGGATATCAAGATCGGGATCATCAAGTTTTGCGATCAACATTGCACCGCGCAACAACCGGTCCTCGGCGGGGATGTCCGAGAGTCGCTCGAGCGACTGAAGCGTGGGCGACTGTCGGACATCAGCGGCAAGGAGTTTGAGACGTTCGGCCTCTTGCAACATCGCTCGTGCGCGCCGTTCCAGTTCGCGTCCGGAGAGCATGGCGGTGTCGCCCAGTTTTCGTACTTGGCTTTCACCGACCCGGTCGATCTGGACGTCTCCCGCGTCAAGACGTGCGAGCCAATTCAACGTGGACTTGGACAACGACTTAGGCTGGACATTCGAATCGAGCCGAAACGCTCGGAACTCGGGTTGGGTGCCGCGAAACTTGACCAACCCGACGCGACCGCCAATCAGTCGCCGGTCGGTCGACTGAAAGGTTTCTTGTCCGTTGACATAGCACGTCATCTTCGAGTCATCCACACGCACTCGCAAATGGTTCCACTGCTTCGGCACATAATCATCGGATTCAACATCGTGCAGCACGTCCCACGTATAAACCGATGGGCCTTGAAAACACGTCAGGCGAATTTTTTCCCCACTAGGATAGAACCCATAGTGTTTGTCTTCGCCGTCACTGTGAAAGGCCAGACCGGCGGCACCCGATTCGTCATCCAATCGGACCATCACCGAAACATCGTAAGGTGGATCGGGCACATCCTGCATCGACAAACAAAGCGAACGACCGCCAAATCCTTTTCCGATCCCCCTGGCCGTGATCCTGCCGCCGATTTGTTGCCACAATGCCCCGCCGATCGGCTGCCACCGTGATTCATCCAGTCGCCCCAGTCGAACCCAGCGATCGATTGAGATGGGATTTGGATGCTTTCGCAGCGCGCTTAAATCTCTGACTGGAATTGCGAATCCAAGATTGTCGTCGATTGCGGATTTCATGTTGATGATCCCCACGACACGTCCCTGCTGATCAACCAAGGGTCCGCCACTGTTGCCCGGCTCGATTGGCATCGCCAGCTGAATCATTTCGCGGCCTTCGATGTTGCGCACCGCCGAAACGATTCCTTCAACGACGCTGTCTTCCAGTCCCAGGGGATTTCCGAACGCGAGCACGCGAGAACCTTGTTTCGGCGTTGCATCGTCCGCCAACTCGAGCGTGGGTAACCTCTCTTTGCCAACGTCGACTCGCAGAACGACAAGGTCGCCGATCCGATCGGATGATTCAACGGCGAGTACGTTCAGCTTACGATTGTCCGACGTTTCGACAGAAAATGGCCGGCCTTCTTGAATGACATGAAAATTTGTCGCGATCAATCCCTGCGCGTCAACGACGAAACCGGTCCCGATCCCCAACTCATCGCCATCGCGACCTTGAACGCGGATCGTCACGACCGACGGGCGAACACGAGACACGATGCTCTCACTGTTCGATGTATCACTGTTCGATGTATCACTTTTGACCACATCGCTAGGATGACCCTCGGCAGACGCAATGCCAGTGAAACCACAGAGCACAAACGCGAATGCAAGCGGTACGAATCGGTAACGTCTCATCAATCCTGGTCTCCGGTGATATTGAACGGGCAGGCAAGCCAATCGCGAAAACGACACCTGAGTACGTCATCAGTATTCATGATCGTCACATCACCCTGCCGCTGCAACGGTGTCGCGTGATTCGAGAGACAAGAGACAAGAGACAATTGGACGGTGATCGATCAGGCTGCGGTCGACTCATGGGTCGGGCCCGCCAGCGATCAGGCTTGTTCCGCCAACACTCAGGCTTGTTCCGCCAACATTCAGGCTTGTTCCGCCAACATTCAGGGTTTGGCCGACTTGACGCCATGTGTCTTTAGCGACTTGTCGTTTTTGCTGTTGTGCTTATAGGTTTTCCAATCGGGTTCGTAGTCCTCCGCCTGGTTTCCCCAGCTCAACCACCCCTCACGCGAACCGCGGGCGAACATTTCCAGGTAGGGGCCCGGACTGCATGCCTGAATCAGTTCATATTGCTCGTCAGGTTTTCGCGAGTGTTCGCGTTTTCGCGTTTTGATGATGTTCACCTGGCGGCGTCCGGGATCCAGGGTGCGCATCGAACCTCGCACGCCGAACAACAGTAACTCAGTTGTATTGCGAAAATAGAATCCGACACCGCGCCCATCCGGTCCGCCGTCTTTTCGGATCTTGTGCCACACAAGATTCGTCTTGTACTTGAAACCCCATGCATCCATCACGGCGATGCCTTCGGGCAGCAGCGCGTTTGGAACCCACAGGTAAAGATGGGCGTTGACGTCGCAGGACGAGGCGACCGGAATGTCTTTGATGTCCTGCAGTGTCAACGTCCCGTAGCGATTAAGACGCTTGTGTTCGGGGGCGACTTTGCCGGTACGATTTTGAAACTGCCACGGTGGGTCGGCAAGAACCGTCCCGCACTTGGCACCTTGACAGTGCTTGGCAAAATCGATGGCAGCCACGTCGTTTGGCATAGGTCCAGATCGTTCCGTCAAAGAGATTACGTCAGAACGAGCGGATCGCTGTTCCGGCATGATGTGACCGAACCGAACATAGGGAACAGCGCGTGGCTTGTTCCCGGCTGTCAGCCACGATTCGCTTGAAAGTTTAAGCGAAAAATCCCGGGCCTACACGGAGGCGCGTTTCTTTGACTTTGAGCGACCTCGAAATTGCTTGCTCTTGAACGGACGTTTTGCCGATCCAGTCGGTCGACCGCCGGGTGCTCGTCGCCGTCCGCCACCGGGCTTCTTACGCTCGATTCGCTTCGGTTCCACTTGATCCGGATCACGCGGAATCCGGTTGCCGATCAAAACTTCGATCGCCCGCAAATCGTCCAGCTCTTCTCCGCCACACAACGAGATGGCGATGCCGTCTGCGCCGGCCCGACCGGTACGTCCGATGCGGTGAACATAGGACTCTGGTTCGTTGGGCAGATCATAATTGATCACATGAGTGATGTTGTCGATATCGATTCCTCGCGCGGCAACATCCGTCGCGACCAAGACGTTCACCTTGCGACGGCGAAACGCATCCAGTGCGCGCTGCCGGGCATTCTGCGATTTGTTCCCGTGAATCACCGCTGAATCGATTCCAGCCTGTTCCAATTTCCGCGCGACTGTGTTCGCCCCGCGCTTGGTCCGCGTGAACACAATGGCTCGTTCGACGTCATCGCCTTTGAGAATCCCTCGCAGAAGATTCGGTTTTTCACCTTTCTCGGCAAAGATCAATTGTTGATCGATCTTCTTGACACTCGTTCGTTTTGGCGTGACGTTGACGCTGACCGGATTGAACAGCAACTCTTTTGCAAGTGCTGTGATCTTGGGCGGCATCGTCGCGGAAAAGAACAGCGACTGTCGTTCCTTGGGCAACGCACGAATGATTCGTTTCAGGTCGGGCAGGAAACCCATGTCCAACATGCGGTCCGCCTCATCGAGCACAAACACCTCTAGCTCGCTGAGGTCGATATGTCCTTGTTCCATCAAGTCGAGCAAACGTCCGGGTGTCGCCACCAAAATGTGAGCGCCCGTCTTCATGGCTTTTACTTGGCCGTGTTGGTTCACGCCACCGAACACCAAGACGGTACGAAGTTTGACGTGCTTGCCGTACGCCTTGAAACTATCGCCGATCTGGATCGCAAGTTCACGTGTGGGTGCAAGCACAAGAGCCTGTGGCTTGCCGGGAACCGCGCGGCGTTTGTCACCGCCAAGGAAGTCCAGGATCGGCAACGCGAACGCAGCCGTTTTGCCCGTACCAGTTTGTGCACACCCCAGCACATCAGTCCCTTCGATGGCATGCGGGATTGTCTTCGCTTGAATGGGTGTTGGAGTTTCGTAGTTCAGTTCGGCCAGTGCGCGATGGAGTGGCTCGATCAGTTGCAGTTCGCTAAATGTCTTCACGACGGGTACTTTCTTTTTCAAAATTGGCTTGGTGCGATCGTTGACGCGCCGTCCCAATAGACCGGTCCCACGTTCAATCGCGAATTAATTCTGCTGCGTCTACAAACGCACGCAGTTCGATTCACCGTAATGGCCGACACATCATTGCGCGTGCACGGCATTCGTAAATCATTGGTATCGCCCAAACAAGAAAGTCGGCACCAATTGGCTTGATCGGGCGAACCCAACCAAGCGGTCGATGCGAACGGCAAGCTCCTATGCTCGGCGCGTCGCACCTTGCCACAGATTCAGACACTGTGACGAATTGTTCGTTTTCGTTTCGGCAAATGTGTATGACTCGCGTTCGCGTCTCAGTACACTTCACACAACCGGTTAACGCTCTTTACAAAATCGCGTTCCTTGCTTCATTCCGGCGAAACCAAGGTGACAGCTCCGCTGCCTTGAAAGCCAAGCATAGCTTGCAAGCACGGTTGCGGCTAGCGACATTTCCCACATTCTGCCGCTGGCCGTATTCTTGCGGACCGCACAAATCTTCATGTGGACCGCCCCAGGATGGCGATTTTGAACCGTTGGTTTTCAGGTTTGGCCCCGTTGGCGCCTGGTGAAAAAGCCGAGCAATGGGGACAATTGCACCACTTTCCAACGATACATCGGGCAGGACCACGGCTCGACACTTAGATGAATGTGTTCATGGACTCGACGCTCAACGACCGGATTCTCTGCTGTACCGGTGCGACCGAGATTACCGGATCGTCGCCCATTCAATCCTTATGGAGCGGTTACGGGCAGATCATGCGAGTGGGCTTGAACGGGGCCGAAGTACCCTCAGTCGTCGTCAAACACGTGCGACCGCCACAGAGGGCGAATCAGCCTCGTGGCTGGAACACCCAACAGTCACACCAACGAAAACTGCATTCGTACCAGGTCGAATCCAAGTGGTATCGCGATTGGGCCGAACGACTGGACGAAACATGCCGCGTTGCCCGATGCTTTTTTGTCGATTCTGACAACGACGAACATCTGTTCGTGCTGGAAGACCTCGACGCCTCCGGATTCCATCAACGATTCGCTTCGCAAAACCTTTCACAAATTCGGTCAGGACTGCGGTGGTTGGCGAATTTTCATGCGACGTTTCTTTCGGAGCGTCGCAGTCGACTTTTCCCCAGCGGGCTCTGGCCTTGCGGAACGTACTGGCACCTCGCGACACGCCCCGACGAATTTGCCGAACTGCGTGACGGTGAACCGCTGAAACGACACGCAGCGGAAATCGACAAGAGACTGTCGCAGTGCCAGTACGGCACCATCGTTCATGGTGATGCCAAGGTTGCCAACTTTTGCTTTTCAGACGCAAACGGATCCGTCGCCGCGGTGGACTTTCAATACGTCGGTGGCGGATGCGGAATGAAAGACGTCGCCTACTTTCTGGGCAGTTGTCTTGGTGAGGCGGAATGTGAAAAGCATGCGGGCGCGCTGGTCGATTTTTACTTCGCATCACTTGGTGGCGCGATCGATGCGACCGAGACATCAATCGATCCCGCCGACGTCGAAGCGGAATGGCGAATGCTTTATCCGCTAGCCTGGGCTGATTTCAATCGATTCCTGCTGGGATGGTATCCACAACATGACAAGTTACACCGATACAGTCGCCGCTTGACCGATCAGGCGATCGCGATGATCGAGCATCCCACCGGCGGTTAGCAACTTTCGTCGTATGATTCGTCATCGATTCCGAACACCAATAACGGACAACCGCCCGCGCCGCCGCCTTCGATGCGAGGCAACAGCTTGGACATGTGTGTCGTTGATGAACCATAACTGGCACCGCGTCCCAGTTGATCAAAGACATCCTGCAGCACATCGCAGCGAGTGATGATGATCCCGACACTAATGGTGCGCAGGTCAAACAGCAAACGAAAGTTGTTCAAGTCGCGATCATAAAACGGGTCTTTGTTATTCCATTCGATTTCTAACGCGATCCGATTCTTATAGCAATCCACGCTGTGGGTCGGCAGCTCGCGTTCATGCAGATCAACGTTCATAGAAATTTCGAACGACTTCTCTTTCCAGCCACGATCGTAAAGAAACTGATCGATGTGTGCGGAGACCCTCGATTTTCGACCACCGGGCTGAGTGATCCAAGACTTGCATAGCCGAAACTGCTGCAAGAGGTCGATCAAGTCTTTCCACTCCCGCGGAAAATCGGTCTTCAGGATGGCGATCGCATGCCCCCATTCGTGAATCTCGAACTTGTGATCGATCTCGGCCGAAAACTCGGGATGATTCTGGTTCTGTGCCATGCCGCTGCTCTCCCTCACCCTGCAAGCCCGTTGCACAGGCTATTGCACAGGTCGTTGCACAGGCTGTTTCATCACAGGCGAGCCGATAACTGGCCCGCGAATTCACAGCCCCACTGGCATTGCCACCCATTGCCAACGCCACTGAACCCTGTTCAATACGCTCATGAAATTAATCTCTTGGAATGTTAACGGGATCCGCGCGTCGCTGCGCAACGGCTTCCGCGATTTCGTTGAATCAGATCAGCCCGATATCCTTTGTTTGCAGGAAACCAAAGCCGAGCCGGATCAGGTTGATACCGACTGGGCAGACGATTTGGGCTACCATCGCGTCTGGAATTGCGCCCAAAAACGAGGCTATAGCGGCACGTCGATTTGGAGCAAAATCGCGCCCAAGAGATGTGTGCTGGGCATCGGAATCGAAGAGCACGATGGTGAAGGCCGAGTGATCACCGCGACGTTTGACGATTTCCATCTGGTCAACGTCTACACGCCCAATGCTCAACGCGGTCTGGCACGGATCGATTATCGCATGAAGTGGGACGTGGCGTTCCTGGCTTATTTGCAAAAACTGAACCGTCGAAAACCTGTCATTTTTTGTGGTGACTTGAATTGCGCCCATCAAGAAATCGACTTGGCCAACCCGAAAGCCAATCGACGCAATGCCGGATTCAGTGACCAGGAACGTGCCGGACTTGAGAACGTTATTTCGGCCGGTTTTGTCGATGCGTTTCGCAAATTCGAACCCGGCCCCGATCATTACACCTGGTGGACTTATCGCAACGACGCGAGAAAAAGAAACATTGGGTGGCGCATCGACTATTTTTTCGTCGCGAACAAATTTCTCAGTCGTGTGTCAGGAGCATCAATAAGGAACGAAATCTTCGGTTCCGATCACTGCCCCGTCGAATTGACGCTCCACGATTCCACCGACGGTGATGGTTCCAAGGGCGTTGCCTGAGATCAATGGAGAACACCCGGTCGTGACCACCTTGATTCGCCGATACGTCGAATCGGATATCGATTCGATCTTAGAAGCCGTGCTGGAATCCCGGCATGAACTTTCTCAATGGATGAGTTGGTGCCACCAGAATTACAACCGTGACGACGCAGAGTCATGGGTGAACAGCCGAGCAAAAGCCTGGAACGATCGAGAAGAATGGGGTTTTGTCATCGTCGATGAACGTGACCGATTCTTGGGAACCTGTGGCATCCACCGAATCGATCTGCGAAACGGTCTCGGCGAAATGGGATACTGGGTCCGCAGCAGCATGACGCGGCAAGGCATCGCAACGGCAGCCGCAAAAGCGATCGCCCAGTGGGCGTTTACCGAGATGGAACTGCATCGCATCGAGATACTCACATCGACCGCCAACCGGGCCAGCCAAGTCGTCGCCGAGAGAGCCGGCGCCGTGCACGAAGGCACGCTGCGCGAGCGTTTGCGAGTTCACGAGCGCTGGCACGACGCAGAGTTGTTTGCCCTCACGAGCAAGCAGCCCTAACAAGCAGGCAACACTAGCAAGCAGGCAGCTCTAACAAGCAGGCAGTTCAGAATCGGAAACCCAAAGGCGACAATTCAGCAGCGGGTTTTCGCGTTGCACGAGGGCTGACTTCAGCGCGTATTTCGCCTCAAAACTCTGATCGTTTTCGGTATAGGTGATCGAGTTCGGTTCCAGCCCTTGCCACCGCGGATTGTCCAATACCGATCGAAGGTGCTGACGAATGTTTTGACTTTCGTAGGCATAGATTCCGGCATCATCGTGCCGAAGCAAAAAGACGCCGGGAATGTCAAGCTTTGGATCATCCCAGTGATCGATCGAAAGCGTCTTTAGTCCCTTCTTCGACCATCCCGAGTGATTCTCTGCTGCGGATTCCCGAGCCGGTTTTGTTCGTTTCCGAATCGCCAGCGCCGCGCGTCGGTACTGACAAGACGTCACGGTTGAATCCGTCGGGCCGAACTCTTCGGCAAGTCGATCGAATTCCGCCGCGAACTCGGGTGAACACAAGATGTCATCGAGCGTCTTTCGATAGTCGATCGCCAACAATCGCCAAGCCACTTCGCTGGCGTATCCATATCGATTGATTTCGTCTGCTGAAATGCGGCTGGGACGATTCGTCGATGTGGGAAGCTTGCCGGCTTTACGTAGCTGCAGCAGATAGCGATTCCAGACATAAGCGTTGCCGCCGATCTTTCGGCTCAAACAATCCGCGATGAATTGCTTGTTGAGGTCTTTGTCGCACAACAAATAATCCGCCGGGTACCCTTGCCCTGTCTCTTCGTAAGCCGCGATAACGGCGGACTCCGTTTTCTTGTCGAACGGTTTCTTTTGTCGTTTGCCTGCGGCGGTACTCGGTGCGCTTTGGATCGGATCCTCGGGTCCATCAATCTTGTCGCCGATGTTGGTTCGATCCAGCCGCTCGTTGATGTATTTGGCGTATTCCTCGGACAGTTCAAAACCGAGCCACTGGCGCCCCAGTTTCTTGGCCACACACATCGTTGTGCCGCTTCCGCCGAACGGGTCCAACACCAAATCTTGTGGACGACTGGAGGTACGGATGATACGTGCGAGCAACTGCTCGGGCATTTGACAACCGTGAAATCCCTCACGCTCTTTGAACGTTCCCGCCACACGGGCAAAGTACCACGTGTCATGACCGGGACTAAAGCTTAATGGCGCATCCTGGGGTCGAATAATCCACGTGTTATCAGGCAGCCGACCGTTTGGATTGGCGCGGTTGTCGGCGTACACAAGTTGCCGAGCCGACTTGACCCGAATCTGAGGGTTCGGACGATTGAAGGTGAACTGCTTGGGGTCTTTGACGAAATGAAAAACATGTGTGTGCGAGCGGCTGAAACCGTTCACGCAATTGACGCCGAATGTGTAGTACCAAATCACCCAGCTGCGACAATGAAAGCCAGCTTTTTGTGATTCAATTTTGAGTTCGGCTGCGTATTCGTCACCAATCGCCAACCAAAACGTGCCATCGGGTTTGAGCGCGCGGTGAACGCCGCGGATCCACTGGCCACACCATTTCAGATAATCGCTGGCCTGCTTGGCGTCGTCATACACATCATATTCGTACCCGATGTTGAACGGCGGATCGGCAAAGACCAGATCAACGGATCCTTCGTCGGCTTGGCCCAGTAATTCGACGCAGTCGCCTTGATAGATTCGGTTTTTTGATAATGACACGCCAGTTCCTTTGATGACAATCGCGTCGCGGATTGTACGTCCGTCTCGCCCAACCTTCAATCATCGGCGCGCCATCGCATCCCCACAGCCTCACCCAATGAACACCGCAAAAACCACAGAAAGCCGCACCGCGACTTGCCAAGCATAGTGAATTCAAGCGCCCAGCGCTACACACCCAGACGACGGTGAAGGCTGGTCATACCGCAAACGCTCGTATTGCCCGCGAGCGTCGCGAACACTCGTAACAGCCGCGCGAGTCAGAAAACACTCGGCACCTCTGGCGGGATCGTCGTCAAACGATGCGACCGGAAAAACGTCAGTGAGAACGTCGCGGCAGCATCGCGGCTTGACGCATTTCGCGAAGAAGCTTGTCGATCATGATGCGTTCTTTCTTGCAGACTTTTCCAAAGCCCAAATGTCCGCCGGATGCTTTGGCTACCGAAGTCATTTGTTTCTCGGTCAGCTTGATCAAACGCTCGATCGAGGTGACGGTCATCCGGCTAAAGATGCCGTGCGTGTATCGCTTCCATGCATCGACACCTAAACCGGGCGGCTGTTTCCTGAGCCAGGTATCAAGCAGCACCCACGCGGTCGATCCCTCTTCGATGCCGAGCTGACCGGCCTCTGCCATCACCTTGCTGCGCTCACCCACATCGGCACCGTCCTCGGCCCAGGCAACCAGGACCAGTGGAAACAATCGCAGCGCGATCAAACCATCGGCCGTGATTCCAAGCTTGACCAATTCGTCGACCAGTTTCGGATCGGCAACGCCGGTGCTGCGTACGAGTTCTTCGCGCCCCTCATCGGTGATCGTCTCGTGATGCAGTCGCTGCACGATCATCTCTTCCAGATCGTTAAAAAAGTGCTCGGTCGCCCGTCGTTTGGCGATGGCATCACTTTCTTTCGCAACAAGTTCGCGTTGTTTCGCTAAGCGTGGCGAGTCTTGGTTCGTCATTAGGTTCTCACGATAGGCAGGGGCAAATCGACATCGAAAATGTCGATCAACGGCGATACTCGGTCTCGCGAAGTCGATGCAATTGGATCGGTGCGAATGGTTCGGTGCAAATGGACTGGTGCAAATGGTCGATGCAAGTGCCGGACCAACACGCAATCTGACGGGCTCCGGCAGCCGCCTGAGACGATTCGCACAGCCCGTGACAATCTGCACGCCTCGTTGATGCTTCTTTCGTCAAAAACAGAGCCATCGCTGTTTGGCACCAGGGTTGCGTCGTACCGAGTCACCCCGATTGGAGACTTAACGATGCAAAAACTATTACTCGCCGTGGACGGTTCTCAAGCTTCCGAAGAAGCCGCGCGATTAATCGCACGCTTACCTCATCCGGAACGTTTGGAGGTGACTGTCTTATCCGTTGTGCCGCACCCTGTTTTCCACGGCGGCAGCTCGCGGGTCGATCTCTTAGAAAAGGCCTTTGAGCGAGACAACGAGCTGGCGGCCGAGACGTTTCGAAAGATCGAGGACATGTTCGATGGCGCCAACGTGACACTGGTTCACCAAATTCGCAACGGCAACATTGGACAAGCAATCGTGGACGCGGCAATCGAGACGCACGCCGATTTGGTGGTCCTGGGCGCGGTCGGTCGATCGGACATCAGCCGCGTCTTGCTGGGCAGCGTCAGTGACCACGTCGCCACACACGCACCGTGCAGCGTCTTAGTGGTTCGTCCAACGGGACTGGTCGGCACGGACAAACCGATCCGCGTTTGCCTGGCGTTCGAAGGCAGCGGACCGGCACAGGCCGCTCTGGAAGAGATCTCCGAAATCCCTTGGCACAGCGGCACGGATTTCCATGTGCTATCGGTCGCTTCGTATCTGTACGACTTCTTTGGCGAGCTGCACAAAGATTCCGAAACGGCGCAGCGATACACAAACGATTTGAAATCCGCGAAGGAACAACTCGACGAAGTCGCATCGACGGTCCAGACCCATTTGATCGAAAGCGAACACATCGGCGAAGGCATCGTCAATTTCGCCAGCAAAAACGATGTTGATCTGTTGGTCATCGGCGAAACGAACCGCAACGCGTTGACGCGGTTCCTGCTGGGCAGCACGTCGCGGTACGTGTTGCGGCATGCTCCTTGCAGCGTTTGGATTTCGCGCAATCGCATCGTCAAAGGCGTGAAGAAAACGGGAGAGCATCGAGAAGCGATTAGCGAACCCCAAAACAGTTGAATCTCCTTTAACCTTCCTTTCAGGCGGGCGTTCGATGAAGCCTTTCAAACATATTCTCTGTTACGTCGGAACTGAAACCAGCGAAGTCGCGATCTCTCGCGCGGTCAGTTTGGCCGTGCAGCATGGTGCAAGTTTGACCGTGATGGACGTGGTGAAACCGATGCCCAAAGCACTCGGACTGGTGACCGAATTATCGCCGCCGAAAGAGTTGGAAGAATTGGTCGTCAGGGATCACCGACGCAAACTGTTGGACCGAATGGCGGAATATTCCGATACCGCGATTTCGATGGAAGTCGTTGTCGCCACGGGAGATCCCGCGACCGAAATCATTCGGCACGTTGTTACCGAAGGCGTCGACTTGGTGGTTAAAACCGCAAACGGATTCTCCCCGGCCGGTCGACTGTTTGGCAGCGTTGCGAGATCGTTGCTGCGCATGTGCCCTTGTCCCGTCTGGTTATTGAAACCCGAAATCCACGGTTCGTTTGACCGTGTGGTTGCGGCAATCGACTTGGATGCCGAAGACGAGGTCCACCAAAATTTGAATCGCGAGATTTTGGAATCGGCATTCTCCATCGCTGCGAGCGAGAATGCCGAGTTACACGTGGTCAACGCATGGGGCGTATGGATGGAAGGTGCCCTGCGCAACAAGGCCGGCGACGATGCGGTCGATCGCATGATCGGTATGCAAGAATCAAAAATTCGTCGCGCGTTGGACGAATTGCTGCAGGCGCCGATGGCGGACGACAAGAACATCCACATCCACTTAAAGCAGGGCGATGCGCCAACGGTGATCCGTACCGCGGTCGATGAGATCGAAGCCGACCTGATCGTGATGGGCACCGTTTGCCGCACCGGCGTCGACGGATTCTTGATTGGCAATACGGCCGAGTCCATCATTCCTGAATTGACATGCTCAATGCTTGCCTTAAAGCCGCAGGGGTTCGTGTCACCGATCCAGGCGGCCGATACAGCGATTGAGAAAAATTCTCCATCGCCTGTGACGTTAATCTAGCCGCCGTTCCAACTCTTCGGAAATTGATTCAATGAAACCATTCAAATACATCATTTTTTTGGCCGTGGTGATCGCGTTGGTTGCGCAGCCCATGACCGCCGAGCCACCCTCGGCGATCGACACGAAAGTCAAACCGCTGATGCAACTCAAGCTCGACCGGGCAAAGAACATCCTGGAAGGATTGGCACTGGAAGACTACGACCAAATCGCCAGCAACGCCCGGGCCCTGCGACTGCTGAGTCTCGAGAGCGGTTGGAATATCTACCAGACGAAAGAGTACATGGATCAAAGCCGCGATTTTCGTCAGACAACCGATCTGATCGCCAAAGCCGCAGAGAACAAAGACATCAGCCGCGCCGCCCTTGGCTATGTCACGCTGACGGTTCGGTGCGTCGAGTGTCATCAATACATGCGAACACACAAGACCGAGCTGATGAAATTTCAGCCGCAATAGCGAGACTGCGATGGCGAGCCCATGTCGATGCGAAATGGCGATACCGTGACCGCGCAATCGGACGACCCTGCCGTTGGTTCAGACCGAGTGGTCAGGGGCTTAGCGATGCCCGCGGCTTATCCGTTCCCCGTTGCCTCGGTCGAACACCGTGAAACGCATATCTCGCACGTCTTTTTGGCGGGCGATTTTGCGTACAAATTAAAAAAGCCCATCAAGACAGATTTCTTGGACTACAGCACGCTGTCGCTGCGCCACCACTTCTGTGATGAAGAACTTCGCTTGGACTGCCGCTATTCGGGTGACCTCTACATCGGTGTCGTACCGATCACCGACGAAGAGGGCGGCATACGAATCGAAGGCGATGGAGAACCAATCGAATATGCCGTCAAGATGCGGCGGTTCCCGGATGAAGCGTTGCTAAGCCATCGGGTCGACGCCGGCTTGCTGTCGATCGACGAAGTCCAGCAGTTAGCGATCACGATTGCACAATTTCATGCCCGCGCCAGGCATTGCTCGCCCGACCGTGCCAAGCGTGTCCCAAGCATGCTGCGGCGAAATATCCAAGAGATTCTCGAAACACTGAAAACCGGTGCGACGGATTCTGTTGTGTCGATACTCGATCAAATCGGCAGTTGGTCGGACGATTTCTTTTGCGAACATGAATCAGAGTTCCGCGTGCGGGTCGAGCAAGGTTTCATTCGCGAATGTCATGGCGATTTGCACTTGCAAAACATCGTTCACTTTGATGAAAAGCTGATCCCATTCGACGGCATCGAATTCAACGACGATTTTCGTTTCATTGATGTCCTTAACGACACGGCGTTCTTGGCGATGGACCTGGACGCACGCGGGCATCTTGATTTATCGCGCTCATTCATTAACTGCTATCTCGAACACACCGGCGATTATGAATCGTTGGTCGTCATGCGGTGGTATCTCGTGTACCGCGCGCTGATTCGCGCGATGGTGGCAAAAATGAAAGCCGCCCAGCACGAACAGGAACCGCATATCTATCGCGAATCGATCCAAGACAACTTGGATCACATCGATCTAGCGAGGCAATATACAAACGCCGCACATCCGACGCTGTACATCACGCACGGTCTAAGCGGCAGCGGAAAAACAACCCTCAGCGAAAACGTCGTGATGCGGTATGGAGCAATCCGACTGCGAAGCGACATCGAACGCAAACGCCACTTCGGCCTTTCGGCCGATGACGAAATTGACCAAGACTTAAAGCAACAGCTTTACAGCAAAGACGCAAACCAAGCGACATACGACCGCTTGCACAAACTCGCTCGCGGTCTGCTACGCAGTGGCTATCCGGTCATCGTCGACGCGACCTTCCTAAAGCAATCTGATCGGCAAACGTTTCAAAAACTTGCCAAATCCGAGGGCGTCCGCTTCGCCATTCTCGACTGCCACGCGGATGTGCCTACGCTGCGTCAGCGAATCACTGATCGAATCGCCAAGGGTAAAGACGCCTCCGATGCCGATCTGTCGGTTTTGCAGTTACAATTAGAATCGCAAGAAGTCCTGACGCCGGCTGAATGTGAGTCAGTGATCGATATCCCAGATCGGGCTACGAAAACTGACGGTCGATGATAGCCAGGCGGCACGTAGCGATTCATTCTCGCTCTTTTCCCCGCCCTCGGCTGATCACATCAGATGAAAACAGTCAAACGATGTTTGACACGGATGTCGCGAGTCTTCTTCGCTGGGCTCAAGCGTTTTGATCGGTGGTGCGGTCGATCGCCCATCGAATCGATGTCGATCGAACAACTTCGGCAACTGCAAGCCGATTCCAGCGAGCTCGAATCCGCCGGTTTTGTCATCGTGGATGTGCGTAGCCGTGCCGAACAGAACGTTTCGATGATTCCTGGCGCTTTCACTCGAGGCGCTTTCGAGCAAGAAATCGACAAGCATCGGCAGCAAACGGCCGTCGCTTACTGTACCGCCGGCGGCCGCAGCTATCTGTATGCTCGCAAGCTGGCCCAGAGCGGCATCCGTGCGTTCAATCTCAGCGACGGCATCGTCGGTTGGTGCCAGGCAGGATTGCCTCTTTGCACCAGCGACGGCGCATCGACACGACGTGTGCACCTCAATGACGCACCGTTTGAAATTCCGCACGACTACCAAGTCGTCTGAAGCGCGAACAAACTTTCCCCGCATGACACGCCGATGACGCGGGCTCGCCGATGACCAGCGTGCGATACAACCGTCGAATGTGCGATAGAGCACAATGTCGCCGACCGATCAATTCTGATCGCCTCACCTGACGCCAAAGCGTATCCGCCACCTTAAAAATTCGCCGGAAATCAAAAGGGCGAAACAAGCCCACGGATCCATACCTCGCCACCTCCCGATACTTTGCTATTGAGTGGGCTCTCACTGCAAACGAGACGATCTCGGCTGGTCCAGGGCGTCACAGGACGCGGAAGACACCGGAAGCGGCCCGGCCCGATCGCGAGGCCATCACCGATTTCTGTGCCACCGATTCGCGCGAGAATGGCTCGCCTTTTGCTTTCTTCCTCGGCATCCCGTCGTGGCTCTCTGCAACGTCAAGCAGGGCATCACGGTTCTTAGCCAACGCGATACGTTTTTGACTCACAAAGTTTGTCGCTCCATGCGCGGCCGGGGTCGCCCCTGCGAAGAGACCGAGGATTGCGGAAGCGACCACACTCATTTATCGTACTATTGCGATACTTCGATACTTTCACGGGGTTCAATCAATGCACCGAGCCTAAATCACGATCGGGAATGCACTCATTCGTATCGTTAAACGCATCCGCAAGCGCCCCGATTCTGCCCAGGAACAAAGCATATGGCCATCATGATCATCGGAGCGTTGATCATTGGATTAACGCTTGGCATGCTCGGCTCAGGAGGTTCGGCGATCACCGTACCGGTCCTGGTCTATTTGGTCGGTCACGGCACCAAGGAATCGATCGCCGAGTCGATGGCGATTGTTGGACTGATCTCGATCGTCGCCGCCGTCCCCTATGCAAGATCAAAGCAGATCGACTGGCGAAGTGTTTGGTATTTCGGAATTCCCGGCATGCTGGGAACGTTTGTGGGCGCTTGGCTTGGCGGCATTTCGTCAGAAGCATTACAACTGGCGGTCTTTGGGGGCGTGCTGCTGGTTGCCGCTGCATCGATGTTGCGCAAGTCGAGTGCCAAGCAACCATCGCAAGGTACCAACGAATCCCATGCGTCCCCGATTTGGAAAATCGCAACCGAAGGAACGG
The DNA here is from genome assembly GCA_963975425.1 of uncultured Pirellulaceae bacterium. Lineage (GTDB taxonomy): Bacteria > Planctomycetota > Planctomycetia > Pirellulales > Pirellulaceae > CAXBGS01. Next base: position 109,670 of record CAXBGS010000009.1, on the reverse strand, counting down.
TCGTCGGGATCGTTACGGGTTTTGTGGGAGTCGGCGGGGGATTTTTGATCGTGCCCGCATTGGTGTTGCTCGGCAACCTGCCCATCCGATTGGCCATCGGTACAAGCCTGGTCATCATCGCGGCAAAATCGACGATCGGATTTGCAAAGTATGAACACTATCTGTTGTCACACCATTCCAGCGTTGACCTGCAAACGATTTTGGTCTTCGTCACGATCGGTATTCTTGGCAGCGTGATTGGCCGATCGATCAACGCGAGACTGAATCAGCACGTGCTGAAAAACGTCTTTGCGGCATTCCTGATCTTGTTGGGCGGATTCGTCATCGTCCGCGAAGGCAGCAAGGTTTTATCGCCGCCCAAAGCCGATGCAGTCGTCGTGCTGAAAGCCAACGAACTGTCGGACAACCAGCAAACCAACATGGCCAAACGTACCGCCGCGTGCAACATCCATGAAATCGGCGTGATCCGACACGTCACATCCGTCACACAAACTTGATCCATGTCTTACCGGAGAAAAAAAGATGAAATCAGTTCTATTCAGTTTTGTCGTCGGCATCACTCTATGCGGCTTGACCACGACCGTACTTGCCCAGGAAGGACGTGGCCCCGGAAATGGACCCGGACAGGGATTCGGTCAGGGCCAGGGGTTCGGTCAGGGACGGGGATTCGGCCCCGGAGATGGACATGGACCAAGACATGGCGGCGGTTTCGGGCGTGGCATGGGACCGGGCGCACAGCAAGCAAGCGAACATCAAGAAGGCGAACATGACGACCGGCATGACGACGACCACAGCGTCTTTCAGTTTCTATTGGCCAATCACACCAAGATCAAGCGAACCGTCACCGAACTGCCCAACGGTATCGAGACGCTGACACAATCGGAAGACCCTGAAGTCGCGGACATGATCAAGGAACACGTCCAGTGGATGGAGTACCGGATCAAGGAAACCCATCCGATTCGCATGAGAGACCCACTGTTTGCCGAGATCTTTAAGCACACCGACAAGATCAAGATGAAACATGAGGACACCGAAACGGGCGTCCGGGTAATCGAAACGTCCGAGGATCCCTACGTGGTCAAACTCATTCAAGCGCATGCCAAGACCGTATCCGGTTTTGTCGAACGTGGTTTTGCCGAAGCGATGAAGAATCACCCGGTTCCCGATCGTGAACGAAAACCGTACACGGCGGCGGTCCCCAAGATCCAGAACTACGGCAGCGTTGTTCGGCTAAGCGAAGCGGCAAAACAGCCAAGGCCCGGGACACAGATTTGTGTCGACATCACTCGCGGTAGCGATCCGGCCCAGCTGAATCCCGCCATCGAAAAGGTCGCCCGATACGTGAACATCTATCACGCCGCCGGCAAAGAACCCGCCGACGTGAATATCGCCGTTGTCTTTCACGGCGAGGCCACCCTTTCGATACTCAATGCCGATGCATACGCAAAAAAGTTTGGCACGGCGGACAATCCCAACTTTGATTGTCTGCATCAGCTACATGAATCGGGCGTCGCCATCTATGTCTGCGGCCAATCACTGATCAGCAAGGGCGCCAGCCCCGAAGATGTCGTGGTGTTCGCGGACACCGCGGTATCTGCGCTGACGGCCATCGTCAATTTACAAGCCGACGGTTACGCGTACGTGCCTCTGTTAAATTAGCCGATCGATGCGACGAACGATTTGACCATTCGTCGAGACTTTCCTCGCGTTCAACCCTGTCCATTGTTGCGACAGTGGACGTGATCTTGTTGTTCTTCATACGCTTAAACCATTTGGAACACGACGATGCAAGTCGAACGAGTTCAAAAGTTGCTGGCCATTGCCGGTCGTTTGGTGATGATCCTCGTCGGCCTCGGCGTGCTGGTCCTGACCATCGCTTGGCTTTCGGGAATGTTCCAGCAGAAAGTTCAGCCCGGATGGGATAGCCGAGCGTCGCAGCGATACGCCGGTCAACCGACCGATATCGTTCACGAAATCGATAAGTCGACCATCGAAGAAGCCGTCGGCACATTGAAGGCATCCAGCCGAACCGTCGTGTCGTCTAAATTGTTGGCCACCATCGCGCAGATCAACGTCACCGCGGGCGATCAAGTCGAACAAGGGCAAGAGTTGGTCGTGCTGGACAGCAAGGAGTATCAGTCACGATTGGATCAAGCCAAACGCGCTCTCGAAGCATCAACGGCCGATCGCCGACAGGCAGAGAAAGCGTTCCAACGTGCAAAGACATTGGAATCGCAAAACGCCATTTCGCGCTCCGAATACGACCAGGCTGAGCGAGACTTGCAAGTCGCGATCGCGAACGAATCTCGAGCACAACGGTCGATCGAAGAAGCCGAAGTCTTATTGTCCTATACGGTTATCAAGGCGGCAAAAAACGGTCGGATCGTCGACCGGTCCGCCGAGCCGGGCGACATGGCGCGGCCGGGTTATCCGATCCTCGTTTTATACGATGCCACTTCGCTGCGACTGGAAGCCCCCGTGATGGAACACCTGGCGGTGCACCTGAAAGTGGGAGATCGTCTTAGCGTTTATGTCGATGCGTTAAAACGTGAGTTCGAGGCGACGATCGATGAAATAGTCCCTCAGGCGGACGCGCCCAGTCGGTCGTTTCTAGTCAAAGCCAGTGTCCCCAAGTCGGACGAGCTTTATGAAGGCATGTTCGGACGGCTTAGAATTCCAGCCGGCGAACGTCGACATCTATGTCTCAACACCAACGCGTTAGTCGAGGTCGGTCAGTTGGAATTTGTCGACGTCGTTTTGCCTGACGGAAATATCGAACGCCGCTTGATCAAACTTGGACAACTCGGAATGCCGGGCAGAAAAGAAGTGCTCAGCGGCGTGGAAGCGGGCGAGCGAGTCGTTCTGCACGGCGCGTCGAACGCTGGAAAGGTTCGCAGCGATGACCAATGACATTGACAGCGCGGCGGCCGACACACCGCTGTTGACTCGTATCGTAGAAATATTCTTGCGCGGTGACGTCGCGATCATGCTGGTCGTCATTTCGTTGCTATTGGGAGCCGCAGCGCTTGTTCTGACGCCGCGCGAAGAAGAACCGCAAATCGTTGTTCCGATGGCGGACGTGTTCGCATCGGCACCGGGACTTTCGGCCAAAGAAATCGAGCGGCAAGTCACCGATCGACTAGAAAAACTTCTGTACCAAATCGATGGTGTCGAGTTTGTCTATTCCGTTTCAAAGCCGGGGCAGTGCGTCGTGACGGTGCGTTTTTTCGTCGGGGAGGACCGCGAGGACTCTCTGGTGAAAATCTATAACAAGATCAACTCCTCGGTCGACAAGATTCCTCCCGTGGTACGGTCCTGGGTCGTCAAGCCGATCGAAGTGGACGATGTGCCGATTGTGATCGCCACGCTGTGGTCGGATAAAACACAGCGTTATGGTGATCACGAACTGCGCCGTGTTGCGGAAGAAGTCCAACATCAGTTGCAAGCAATCCCCAATACCAACCGCGTCGAAGTGGTCGGCGGGCGCCCGCGCCGAATCTATGTGAATCTTGACGCGCAGCGTCTGGCCGCTCACCGAACGTCTCCGCTGCAAGTTGCCCAGGCCTTAAAGGTCAGCAACGTGACCGCAAGGAACGGAAGCTTTTCGCAGCAGAACGTTCAATTCAACGTTGAAACCGGAACATTCATTCGCGGCGTTGCCGATCTCGAAGAGATCGTCGTCAACGTGGCCGGCGGCCGCCCTGTTTACTTAAAAAATGTCGCCACGGTTATCGATGGCCCCGCCGAAGCAGAGAATTATAGTTGGATCGGATTCGGAACGGCCGACAAGGAACATGGCGACAAAACCAGTTTGTATCCCGCCGTTCATATCTCGGTGGCCAAACGCAAAGGCACCAACGCAGTTCGTGTCGCCAAAGCGGTCGAACACAAACTAGAGGATTTGCAGCAGTCGCATCTGCCGACCGGCATGAGTTTTCGCGTCACACGAGACTACGGCGAAACGGCCAACGAAAAAGTCAATGAGTTGATCGAAGGGCTCGTCATCGCCGTGCTAACGGTGGTGGGATTGATCGGGCTGACGATGGGATGGCGGCCGGCACTGGTGATCGCATTGGCGATTCCTGTTTGCTATAGCCTGACACTGTTCATCAACCTGATGGTGGGTTACTCGATCAATCGTGTCACCATGTTTGCGTTGATCTTGGCGCTGGGCCTGTTGGTGGACGACCCGATCACCGACGTCGAGAACATCGCGAGATATTTCACGATGAAAATTTTCCCGCCACGGCAGTCGGTGCTGCGGGCGGTTCAAGAAGTTCGTCCCGCGTTGATCCTGTCCACGCTTGCGATCATCGTCAGTTTTCTGCCGTTGGCTTTTATCACCGGCATGATGGGGCCTTATATGGCACCCATGGCGCTAAACGTGCCGCTGACGGTAACCGTTTCTACCATTGTGGCTTTCTTAATCACGCCCTGGTTGGCAATGGTGTCTTTGCGGCAAGTCAGTGGTGCAACCGAAGCGGACCAGCATCGCGAACAAACGGCCCAATCGTACGACATCACGACCCAACCGCTTTATCGCCTTTCACGCATGGTTTTGTCACCGATCCTGACAGGGCGATTTTACGCTTGGGCCGTCTTGATCGGAATCGCACTGCTGTTGGCAATCGCGATTGTTCCTGCTGTCATGCGCTGGGTACCTGTGAAAATGCTGCCCTATGACAACAAGAACGAATTCCAGGTCGTTGTCGACATGCCCGAAGGCACCACGCTTGAACGCACCGACGTTGTCTCGCGCAGGCTGGGTGCTTTCTTAGGCGGTTTGGCGGAGGTCAAAGATTATGAAATCTTTGTGGGAACGGCATCACCGATGGACTTCAACGGACTGGTGCGACATTACTTCCTACGCGAAGGGCCCAACGTGGCCGATATCCGTGTGAATCTGGTCGGCAAGGACCATCGGGTTCAACAGTCCCATGAAATCCTGCTACGCATTCGCGACCAGATCACTGAACTGGCCGAATCCATGAACGCCAACATCAAATTGGTCGAGGTCCCGCCTGGGCCTCCCGTCTTGGCGTCGATCACTGCAGAAGTGTACGGGCCGCCGGATGAGACGTATGCGCAACAAATCGAAGTCGCTCGCAAAGTGATGGGTCGGTTAGAACACGAACCCGGGGTGGTCGACTTGGACATCAGTGCCGAAGACGATCAAACAAGATTTGTTTTCGAAACGGACAAACCGAAAGCTGCGCTGTCTGGCATTTCGACACAAACGATTGCGGAAACGGTCGCCACGGTTCTTAGTGGAGACAAAGCAACCGTGCTGCATCTTCCCAGCGAAGTCGAACCGCTATGGATTGAGTTGAAACTGCCCCGGGCAAGTCGATCGGCGTTGGACGACTTAGAAGAAATCTATGTGCAGGGCCGGGACGGACAAATCGTGCAACTCGGCTCGCTTGGCCACTTTCGCGAAACCGCCGAAGACAAGTCGATCTATCACAAGAATCTTCGGCGAGTCGTTTACGTGTACGCGGACGTCGCCGGACGACCACCGGCCGACGCCATCGTCGATACCCAATGGGATCGCGTCGAAGCCGACGAACAAGATGTTATGGCTGAATCGGAACGAACGCCACAACCGCGACCTGCCCACCAACGATCCTGGCTGTCCCCCGGTGGCGAGGTTCCCTGGTCCGTGCCGGAGGGTTACTTCGTTCAGTGGGCCGGCGAAGGAGAATGGGATATCACGCTGGATGTGTTTCGCGATTTGGGATTGGCGTTTGGCGCGGCGCTGCTGGGCATCTTTATTGTGTTGATGTTCCAAACCGGATCACGCATCTTGCCGGTGCTGATCATGTCCGCGATTCCACTGACGATGATCGGGATCATGCCCGGTTTTTGGGGATTGAATATGATCATGAACCAACCCATCGGCGGACATCCCAATCCGGTCTTTATTACCGCTACGGCAATGATCGGCATGATCGCTTTGGCGGGCATCGTTGTCCGAAACTCGGTCGTCCTGATCGATTTCATTCACCTGGCACAGGACGAAGGCCATTCGCTGCGTGAGTCGATCATTCGATCCGTTGCCGTGCGAACACGCCCGATCTTGCTGACTGCCGGCACCACGTTGTTGGCGAACTGGGTCATCACGCTCGACCCCGTTTTTTCAGGCTTGGCCTGGGCAATCATTTTCGGAATCCTCACCTCGACTTTATTCACGCTGATTGTTATCCCAGCGGCATACTGGTTGCTCTATCGCGGTGCCGACGCACCTATCCAACAAATAAGTTAGGAACCTCTGATGATGGACTGGATCATGCAGCCGTGGCCTTGGTGGCTGTCGGGAATTTTGATCGGATTGACGGTACCGCTGCTGTACATCCTGGCAGGAAAAGCATTTGGAATTTCAACCAGTTTGCAGGAGGCGGGTGCGTTGTGCGCGCCGCATAGCAAGATGGAGTACCTCAGCAAGTTCGACCGCAAAGCCAATCTGTGGACGCTGGTGTTCGCCTTCGGAATCGCCATGGGGGCCTTTATCGCAACGCGGTTTCTGTCGACCGACCCCAAACCACTCCTGCCCGAATCTTTCGCAAGCATGACCGGTGCAATCAAACTGCTGGGCGGTGGATTCCTAATCGGTTTCGGAACCCGTTACGCCGGTGGATGCACTTCAGGACATTCGATCACTGGCATTTCCAATCTGAACTGGCCCAGCCTGCTGGCGACGATGTGCTTTTTTGCGGGCGGTCTGGCGGTAACTTGGGGACTAGGCAGTCTGATTTTCTAGAAACATTTCCGAAACGATGGAGGCTTCCACCGAAGGTCGCCTTCATCAAACCGTGACTTATCGTCTAGTGCCGGCGGCGACGACCAGAACCTGAACTCGCGCGGTGGCTAACCCACGGGGACAGCAAACAAGAGGCTAAACATGGAAACGACATCCGAACCAAACTCACCCGAATCTACCGATGCAAGCGACGCATCGAACTCATCGAACTCATCGCTCACGGTTAAAGCCTCACCATCGACGACCACGTACATCATGGTGCTGTTGATGGGTATCTATTTGGGCATTCTGTTTATCAAAAGCGAAGTGGCCGTTTGGCAACGTGTTCACGACATGTTTCTGTTTCGTGAAGCTCACATGTACTTGATCATCGGGACTGCAATCGTGGTCGCGATGATATCCATGTTGCTGATCAAACGGTTTTCGATTCGGTCGATCGATGGTAAACCGATCACTTATCAACCCAAGCCCTATCACACGGGCGTCATCATCGGCGGGATGTTGTTCGGTGCCGGCTGGGCAATCACCGGTGCGTGCCCCGGACCAATCTACGCACAAATCGGTGCCGGTCAATCGATGGCGATCTGTACTCTGTTGGGTGCGATGTTAGGCATGTTCGCCTATGCAGCACTGAAACCCAAACTTCCGCATTAGGACCGGCTCTCGGTGTGATCCGGAGGTTTTCATGCTTACGTGCACGCGAAACACCTAATGATTTGCCTCGCGAGACGACATCCAGCACTGAATCCACTTGAAGGTTTCAGCGATCAAAAAAATCGGTAGTGCCAGCGCAATGATCCTGAGCCAATCACCGATCGCCAGCGGGACGGTACGCAGTGCCGCTTGTAGAAACGGTACATAGACCGCGGCGACTTGCAGAGCTACCGTCAACGCGATCGCCATTAACACCCACGGATTGCTAAAGTATCCGACTTGCCGAAGGGGAGTTTGCAACGAGCGAAAGTTCAATACATTCGCTTTTTCGATCAACACGATGCACGTGAACGCGGCTGTTTGGGCAACGGCTACTTTCGCCGTGTCGCCGCTTGTCACGTAGTCATTAAAGAGCCAAATCGAGGCGAGCCCGATATAGATTCCAAACGCGGCGATCACGGCAAAGCCTTTGCCATCGATTACCGGTGCCGATGGACTTCGAGGGGGACGCTGCATCACCGATTTCTCCGCCGGTTCCAAGCCCAGCGCGACAGCGGTTGCGCCATCGGTGACCAAGTTCATCCAGAGGATTTGCACAGGTAAAAAAATCAGCGGCCCGCCAAGGATAATATTCACAAAAATCGCCACAACTTCGCCGGTGTTGGATGACAGCAGGTAACGCACAAACTTTTGGATATTGTCGTATTGCCGACGCCCTTCTTCGATTGCTCCGACGATGCTGCTGAAGTTGTCGTCAGTCAAGACGATGTCCGACGCCCCCTTGGCAACGTCGGTTCCTCGATTGCCCATCGCGATGCCAATATCGGCCTTTTTCAATGCCGGCGCGTCGTTGACCCCGTCACCGGTCATGGCAACGATCTCGCCATGTCCCTGCAGCGCGGTGACGATCCTCAATTTGTGTTCGGGCGTGGTACGCGCGAACAGCACATTGCTCTTCACCGTGTCGGACAACTGTTCATCCGACATCGTCATCAGTTCGCTGCCGGTGACAGCTCGATCCATGTTCAAGCCAATCTGATTTGCAATCGCCCCGGCCGTCTTTGGCGAATCGCCCGTGATCATCAACACCCGGATGCCAGCGGCATAAGCCATCTTGATAGCCTCGGGAACGGATGCTCGCGGCGGGTCCATCATGCCGACAATGCCCAGCAGTTCAAGCTGCTGTTCGATTGCATCCTCGTCCAGCGCGGAATCGTTCGGCAGGCTGCGTCTGGCGATGGCCAACGTTCTTAAGCCTTGTTCGGCCATTGACGTATAAGCTTGGTCAATGCGTTCACGGTCGGATTGACTCAGCTCGCGAGTCGTCTCGCCATCACGAATTGATGTGCAGCGCTGCAGGATGACTTCCGGCGCCCCTTTGACGAACGCCTGCAACGAATCGCGTCCGTGCTCGATCACGGTCATTCGTTTACGATCGGATGTGAACGAAAACTCCGCGACGCTGCCGGCTGCCGATGCGGGTTCGATCCAGGCTTTATATGCGCTGACGACAAGAGCTTGCTCGGTCGGTTCACCGTGGCCATGCCATCCGGTTTGATCATGTACAAGTCGGGCGTGATTACACCGCATTCCGGCCTGTAACAATGCGATCAAGTCAGCGCGTTTGTGATAGTCAACTCGCTGGCCATCGGATTCGAAATGACCGGCCGGATCATAGCCGACGCCGGTGACTTGCACTGGCCCCGCAGCCATCCAAATCTCGCGCACGGTCATTTCATTCTGCGTCAATGTTCCCGTTTTGTCGGTGCAGATCACGGTTGCAGAGCCGAGACCTTCTGCGGCGCGTAAACGGCGCAGCAATGCTTTGCGGCGCACCATTTCTCGCACGCCCAGTGCCAATGTCAGCGTCACGACGGCAGGCAAGCCTTCTGGGACAACGGCGACGGCAAGCGAAACCCCCGTCAGGAACATTTCCAACAGTGGTCTTCCCATCCACCAACCGGCAGCGGCAATCAACACCGACACGGCAACCGCGATCAACCCCAGTTGCTTACCGAGTACGGCAAGTTTGCGTTGCAGCGGCGTCGCTTCCCGATCGATTGATTCGGTCAGTGTCGCGATGCGACCAAATTCAGTCGCCTTGCCGACTTGCACCACCACGCCCAGGCCGCGTCCCGCCGTGGTCGCTGTTCCCATCCAGGCCATGGACGATCGTTCCGCCAGCGGCGTGTTTGTTTCAACCGGCTTGGTGTCTTTCTTGACCGATACCGATTCGCCGGTCAGTGCCGATTCATCAATCGCAAGATTCAATGTCTCAACCAGGCGGACATCCGCGGGAATCCGGCTGCCCGTTTCGATCCTGACCAGATCACCGGGAACCAGCATTGTCGCATCGATTGTTTTTTCGACGCCATCACGGATCACTTGGCAAGTCGGCTGTAACAGGTTACGTAGAGCTGCCAGCGCGCGTTCGGCTTTCCACTCCTGAAAAAATCCGAGCACACCATTGACCAAGATGATCGCGAGGATCGTGGCGGCATCGGTCCATTCCCCCACCGCAACCGAGACGCCTGCGGCAATGAACAGGATCAGAATCAAAACATCCCGAAACTGACGGGCCAACACCTGCAACCAACTGGAACGCTTTAAAGTTCCCAATTGATTCGGTCCGCTGGACTGCCGGCGACGATCAGCTTCTTGCGTGGTGATCCCAGACAGACTATCCGTCTGCAACCGCTTGATCACATCCCCCACCGAAGCGACATGCCACTTGCAAACCTCGTCCATCCCCCCTGGCTTTACATTGCTCGATTCAAGCACCGACGGCATCGACAATTCCCTCTCCGCGAATGGCTGCGACCTCTTCGGTCAAGTCAATACCGACGGGACACCAGGTGATGCAGCGACCGCATCCGGTGCATCCCGATGTTTCGAACTGATCATGCCAAGTCGCCAATTTGTGAGTCAACCACTGGCGATATCGACTGCGAATGTCGTTTCGGACCGTTCCACCAGCGGTATAACTAAAATCCAAATCGAAACACGAGTCCCATTGCCGCACACGCGTCACATCGGTCTGATCCAGATCACTCACTTCATCCACCGACGAGCAAAAGCAAGTCGGGCAAACCATCGTACAGTTGGTACAGGAAAGACAGCGCGAGGCAACATCTTGCCATTGAGCGTGCTCGAGATTATTTAGCAGCAGTTCACGTACGCCTTCGGTATCGAAGTTCTTGCTAATCGCGTTCCTTGCGTTTTCGAGTTCGATCTTTGCTGATTCGGTTTGCGATGAATCCGCAGCGGACAGACGGAGTTCGTCCACCAAGGACTGCCCGGCAGGACTTCCCACTTGCACATAGAAACCGGCATCGCTTTCGGTCAACGCCAAATCGAACCCGGACGAACAGGCCGGCCCGGTGTCCATCGACGTACAAAAACACGTGGGGGCCGCCGTTGAACACTGCACCGCAATGATCAGCACCGCTTGCCGACGTTCGGCGTAGACCGGATCAACAAATTCATCGTCCAAGAACACTCGATCCTGAATTGCAATGGCGGCCAAATCGCACGCCCGCACGCCTAGCAAAGCTCGCCGGGGCGCAGGTTCGATCTTTGAAACAAACGTCCAGCCTTTGTCGGTCAGTGTTGCACCGGACAAGGTTTGCTTGGCGGGAAACAGATACTTTTTCCACGAGTCCGGACTTGAATTAAAGAAGAACTGACGGTCACCTCCCTTTTCTTCGATGCGGTAAGTCGCTGGCGACTGGCGGTCGGTCCATCCGGCGGGCAATTGGCTGGCACTGGTGATCGGATCATAGACGATCGCAGAATCACGAATCGTCGGTCCGATGACTTCGAAATCCCGACGCTGCAAGCTTTCGATCAACGTTTGCAATTTGGGCCGAGGCATCCACCACGCGTCCGACGCGTTGCTGTCGATCATCGCCCGACTCCTGGGGGATTCTGAAACAGGTCCAATAATTGCAAACGTGTTGCGATCAAACGTTTGGATAACAACTTGGCCACCGTGTACATCACTTTGTAACCGATGTCATGGTTTTCTTCACAAAGATTCAGCAAAGCGCCTGCATCGAACGCAATCAGAGTCGTGGGTTCCGTGGTGGTCGCCGTGGCTGTCATCCTTCCGTCGCCCAGCAGGGCGGACCAAGCCAACAAATCGCCGGGCCCAACCGTTAGCAACGATGTCGCCCCCGATCGCGCTCCGGACATCTCCAACCGAACCCTACCCTGTTCGATCCAGTAAAGTCGCGAATGTATCTCACCTTCGCGAAAGAGAATTTGTTGTTCGGGCCACGCAAACAAATCAGCCAAATCGGCTAATTGCTCGGCCGATGAAGGTGACAAGTCCGCAGGTAAGCCAATCGTTTTCAGTTTTTCTTTGCTCATGATCGTGACCTCTTCCGTTGGCCTGTTGCTGCAAGACGTCGATCCACGCCAGGAATCGAATGCATTTGCACCGCTTTGTGTTGCTCTGAGCCAAAATCTTTTCCCCGAGACAATCCGCACCGATGCTCCTCGCGTCCATCCGTGCAGGCTCCGCTTCGGTCAACCGGTACTGGGCATCATGGCACAAATGCTCTCCGATTCCTGTTCTTCGTGTTGCTCAAGCAGATCAACGAACCATTCAACCTGATCGATTGCGGCTTGCCACGAATCAAACGGAGGTGCCAGCCGATTCATGTCTTCGATCAGCGCGTCGATTTTTTCCAGCAACTGGACATGGTCTCGCGCGGCTTGTCGCTGAATCGCTTCGATTTCGGGACTCGGCTTCGGATAGATTTCGGAAAGTTGATAGGTCAACTCGTTCTCGTGATCGAAATGCTGCTTGAGATACGAACGCAACTGCGACAACCTCGATGCTGATTCCTCGAAGCGATTCTCATTTGATGCAGCCGAGGTCTCCATCATCCACTGGCGGATCAAATCAAGTTGGCGTTCGAGCTCGCGGTCCTCTTGTTTCCAAATATCGAACACCTCGCGAGCAGTCTTGACGGATGGTTTCGTTGACATCGCTTGCTCCGGACATTGCGAGACTTGTGACACGAAGAACTCTTGCAGTTGGGTTCGAAACGCAAATGAGGTGCCAACGACAGTCGAAAGTCTGCAGCCCGCCCAACACCTGACGACCATGCGAATCGAATCCGCGAATCCCCTGCACTGCCCTGCCCCGCCGGCTTTCGGACAAGCGTCACGCTTGGAACAGCTTGTGCACGTTGCAGTAATCGCAACTCGTGATTGGCCACGCCAATTGCGAGTGTGCGTCACGGCACAGCAACGTGCTCGGCTGCACGAATGGAGAGTACGTTGTCGCTCGATGGCGCGTACACGGTGCCGCGATTTCAGCAAAACTTTACCGAAGGATTCTCTGATGCGTGTTTTCGCGATACTTGTCTTGGTGTTTTCGTTTTCGTCCGCGACGAATGCTCAGGCCCCCACGAAACATGACGCCCAGCCGCCTGCCGCCGGCACGACCGTGTCCGCAGATCAAACCCAGGACGAGCCAACCAGTTTTTGGATGCAAAAGAAAATGGACCATGCGCAAGAGATTTTGCGTGGTCTTGCGTCAGCCGATTTCGCCACGATCGGTGACGCGGCGCGGCATCTGGGAAGATTGAACAAGGTCGAAGGTTTCATTCGTAAGCGAAACCCCGAATACCGTGCACAAGTACAAACGTTTCAGCGGGTTTGCAACGAAATGATTCGACAAGCGGATAACCGAAATTTGCCGGGCGTAACGCTGGCATTTAATCAATTGACGATCAGTTGTGTCAATTGTCACCAAACGCTGCGGACACCCGAGATTATCGGGTCCGCCGTCCAAAAAACCGACACGACGAAAGCGAGCGAACAATGACCAACACCGCCGTGACCGAATCGCCGGTTCGAGACTGGATGTCGGCACCGTTACGCACCGCGAACCAAGAATCCACGGTGCGAGACGTTCTAGAGATCATGAAGCAGGAAAATGTCTCGTCCACTCCGGTGATCGACCCGCAAGGACAAGTCATCGGCATCGTAACGCTGGGCGATCTTGCGCGCACGGTACTTTCGACAGACAAGCTTCTCGAAAGCAATTACCCCCATTACGACGATTGCATGTGGGCCATCGACCTGATTCAACAGCGATTGGGAAGCGACAAGGTGACATCGCTAATGAGCGAAAACGTTCGCACGATTCACCCGGACCAATCGATGCGAGCAGCGGCAAGGCTGATGACCGAATCAAAAATCAGCCATTTGGCCGTCGCGACCGATCACGAACCGCTGGGCATGTTGTCCGCGGACGATTTTGTGCGATTTACTGCAGCGATGGTGGACTAGGCCGTTCGCCATCATTCGATGTCCGGCCGCCGCCCCACGGCGATGTGCCAACGGCAGCAAAGTGCACATACGACCGTGCGTCACCACACATAGGGAATCAAACGAGACACGCGTTCTTGGTATTCGATGTAACCTGGAAAGCGTTTCGCCATTTCGCGTTCTTCGAAAGACAATTTTGCGACCAGCACACCGACCAGCGTGAACCATGCGATCAGCCGCCACCCGGTGAATCCTAACGGCAACAATGCGGCCGTGAACCAAAGCAATCCGGTGTACATCGGGTGCCGTACAATGGCGTACGGCCCCGAAGTGATCAAACGTGTCGTTTCCACTGGCGACGGATGGACGCGTATTTGACGCAGTCCCATCGTCAGCCAAGCCCAAACCGCGAGTCCGACCCCGGGCATGCCGCATAACCACGCCGTCCACGAATCTGCAGACCAGGGCGCGGACAGCACAAGTAACGCTGCCAGGGCGAACTGAGCGATGACAAGGAACCATAAAACCATGGAAGTCATTCTCGGCAAGTTGATCGCAAAGTAGGGAGGCGTGAATGGACCGAACGGACAGCGTTGGTGCGAATCCGATCCGCTGGCAAATTTGTACCGGATCGTGACAGCGCGATCGCGTTTGATCGAGATTGCCGCCCCTAGAGTATGTGATCGGTACATCGTTTGCTTGATTAATTGTTCTGATACTCGCATGGAAACGGCTTCCGATTCGAAAGCTTTTTCTTGCTTGCATCCGACCACTCCTCCGTGCTTATCCGATTCGTTCGTCCGATTCGGCCAACCAACTCGATACAGCGGGATTCGTCATGTCCTCTGATTTAACCACCCACTACCTGGGGCTGGAATTAAAGTCACCAATCATCGTGGGCTCGTGTCCGCTGACGATCGAACCAGAACTGGTACGTCAGTTGATTGACGCCGGTGCCGGTGCAGTCGTATTGCCGTCGGTGCTGGAAGAACAAATCGTTTACGCACGGATGAAATACGATGATCCGCTCGCAGCGATTGAGAAAAGTGGATACCAGCCGCAACACGACAAATACAACGGTGGCGTTGAAAACTACTTGCGAACCATTCGGCACTTGAAAGCCAATTACCCGGTTCCCATCTTTGGCAGCATCAATGGTGGCATCTCAGGCGACTGGATCCACTACACCAAAGAAATCGAAGACAGCGGCGCGGACGGCTTAGAGATCAATTGGCAACCTGTCGTTGCGACACCCGAGCAGACCGCCGATCAGGTCGAAGAACAGTTGTGTGAGATCGTTCGGCGTACTCGCGACTTGATCAACATTCCGATCGCCGTCAAATTGAACCAGCAATTCACAAACCTGTCGTCGATCGCCCACAAGTTGCAAAACGCCGGCGCTGACGGTTTGGTGCTGTTCACACACATGCCACATTGGGATGTTTGTATCGAACGAATGCACTGGACGATTCGTTGGGAACTATCACCGGTCGACTCGATCGGACGAATCTTGGAAGGCATCGTACGGACGCGAACGGGCGGATTGGACTTATCCATCGCCGCCAGCGGAGGCGTTCGTTCGTCCGAAGACGCAATCAAGTCGATGATCGCCGGCGCCGATGCAGCAATGGTGACTTCCGAGATCTATCGCGAAGGCCCTAACGCCGTGCACAGAATCGTCGAAGGCATTCGATGGTACTTGGACACCAGCCCTTTCCGATCTTTGCAAGAATTGAAAAGTGCGAGGCCGTCGGTTGATTTCACCTCTGAACGTCGCATGCGACTGGAATATGTCGATCCGCTGACACGTTCGGATCACTATATCGATCCGACGCCGGTGCCTGTTCGCGAAGTCGGCGATGCGTACGGCCACAAATACTGATGCACGCACCGCGAAGCAAGTTGCTATGGCAGCTTGCTTGTCTTGGGGACGTTTGTGTCGGGTGCTCTAACTCTTGACAACAACAAGATGCCGACCACGAACAAAGGCAGCAAACCGAAAATCGCCAGTCGCGAACTTCCAGTGACTGCCACGATTGCCCCAAACAAGAAAGTGCCGATAAAGCTGGTCGCCTTGCCCGACAAATTAAAGAACCCGAAATATTCGGCGCTTTGATGCTCGGGGGTCATCACCGCCATCAAAGATCGACTGACCGACTGAGTCCCACCCAACACAAATGCGATCACAGCCGCCATCAACCAGAACCCTCGTTTGTCCGATACCAGCAGCGCGGCGCATAGCACGACGATCCAAATGATCAGTGTGACCATCAGCGTCGGTTTCATGCCCAGGACGTCAGCGCATTTACCAATCCCAACGGCACCGGGCAACGCCAACAACTGAATCATCAGTATGACGGCCATCAATTCGGACTCGGGAAACGACAGTTCGTGCAGTGCGAATGTCGACGCCTGGCTGATGATGGTTTGGATGCCGTCATTGTAAAAGAGAAAGCTGAGCAAGAACCAAGCGAGCGCCGGATGGGCCGGCAGCGAACGGAACGTCCGCATCGCCGAAGCGATCGCCGATCTCGCAGTGAACATTACCCCCGTAGTCGATTTAACGGTGGTCGATCCAACGGTGGTCGATCCCTCTGTGGCCGATTCTCCTATGAATAATGGCTCTTTCACCGGTAACCCGTTCGCCGCTCTGGATTGGCGTGGCCGATCGCGCAGCATGACAATCGCAGGCAAAGAAAAGATGCCCCACCACAATCCCATCATCATCAACGAACACCGCAACCGTCCGGACATTGTTTCCAGCCCGAATGTTTCGCCGAAATGCAGAATCGCCATCGCAATCGCCAATGCGATTCCACCGCCGACATATCCCAATCCGTAGCCCCACGCCGATACGGTGTTCATCTCTTTCTCGTCGACGATCTCTGGCAAAAAACCGTTGTAGAATCCCAACGATAATTCCAGCATCAGATTCGCAAAGACAAACAGTATCACCACCAACACGTACATGCTTGGCGGAACGGCGGCCAACAAAATCGATGCCGCCGATCCGCTCAACGCGGTGGCACCTAACCAGACGCGTTTGCTTCCGCGGGCGTCGGCGATCGCGCCGACGATGGGCGACAGAATCGCGCCCAAAAGCATCGACAGTGAGATGCTCCATGCCCAAAGGACGGCGCCCGTTGATCCCCACTGCGCGACGGGAAAGACGACGCGTTGAATATAGGCAACACAGACAGTGATCACCAACGTCGTATAGGCACTGTTGGCCCAGTCGTATGACGCCCAACAAAACACATCGCGCCTGAAAATCGGGTGCGTCACAACTGACCAGACCTACCACCGGCCAGGCTAACCGATGCACGCAGCGATCTCATCGAGAATCTTCCTTTCCGGCTCGCTGATCTTGTTACGTCCCAGCCTGGTTCCCGCGGCGGTTGCCACGGCAGTCGCTTGATTGAGAATCACGGTCGACAACATTTTCGCGGTCGCCGGCGACAAGCTATCGTCGATGGCTCGTGCGTACTCCACCCACAAGTCCCACAACGAATCGGGCGGTCGCTTTGCCATCCATTCTTCGACCAAGTGCAGCGCGGTCGGCTGATTTTCGAGTCCTCGTTTCAGTGACGCGTGGATCACCGCCTGTCGTTCTTTTGGCGTCACTTTGCCATCGGCCCAGGCGACCCACACCAGTGGTACCAGCGCCAATGCGGCGATCGTGGATGCCTCAAAATTCGCTTCGACCAAATGGTCCAACAAATCGTCGTCGGTGAAACCCGTTAACGCAGCCAAGGTTTCTCTTGTGGTCTCACGTTGCACCTGTTGACGGATCTTGGCGCGCAGTTCTTCATCGACGCGATGGAAAAACTCGTCCTCCAGTGCTTTACCGCGTTTGTGCAGTGCATCAGTCTCGAACATGCCGACCTCTCTTGGATTGATAGTAAGAATCTTGAAAACAAAGTGATATGAAACAACGCAGAATTCCCTTGCTAGACCAACCCTCGCAGCGACATTCCCACAAAATAGGCCAGAGCGGCCGCCGATCCCCCAAGTGCGAGAGTTTCCAAGCCGGACCCGATCCAAGATTGATTGACAAACCGCGACTTCACGGCGCCGACAAAAAAGAAAGCGAATCCGGTCAGCACACAACTGACCAAATAGGTCCGATCGATTAGCCCCGGCGTTGCCGTGTTGATGAGGAAGGGGCACAAGGGAATAAAGCCGATCAAGAGAAACGCAAACATCGTGGCCGATGCCGCGCGCAGCGGTGAACGTTCGGTCAAGCTGAGTCCTATTTCGTCCGTCAGCATTGTGTCGATCCAACGTTGCTTGTCGGATGTAATGATCTCGACGGCTCGTTCTAAATCACTGCCGCCGAATCCTTTTGCCGCGTAAATCTGACGTATTTCTTCTCGTTCACCTTCGGGGTAACCGTCGATTTCCCGCGATTCGCGCTCACGTGCTTTGGCTTGCAGTTGCTTTTCCACGCGAGTTCCCAAATAGTTACTCGCGGCCATACTGAAACCGTCACCGACCAAGTTCGCCAGACCAAGCACGATCACAATACTGGATGAAAGCTCGGCGCCAGCGACCCCCGAGACAACCGCAAATGTCGTCACCGTTCCATCGATGGCGCCGTAGATAAAGTCCGGCAAATAGTCCGGCCGGTGCCCCTCACTAAGTCTTTGACGAATCTTGCGAGCGGAATGCTCGGCCGCCAAATGCTCACGCCCAAACATGTCGCCCGATTCGGCACCCTGCTTTCGTTTCAGCATTAGATGACGGCCCACGTGCGTGCGGCCTTCGGCTTCGAATGTTCATCAGTCGCACTTTCCGTCGCGGCACTTTCCTTGACGGCTTGGCGAACGTGCTTGTCTCGCACAATCATGACGCTGCATTGTGCATGTCGCAGGACGTAACGTGATGTACTGCCTAAAAAAACTCGAGTCAGCGTTCCACTGTCGCTTTCGCCGGTCATGATCAGATCGCATCCGTGTTGTTCTGCATAGTTGATCAACCCTTCACCCACGTGCTCGGCATTGACCAGATGCGTTTCGGTGTTCAAACCCATGTCTTGCAGAGTGGTCTCCAGTTTCAAAATGTGAGCCTGAGCTTCCTTGACAAAGCCATCCCAATAATTCGAAGCCTTCTGCCGAATATCCTCGCGATAGAACGTTGGAAGCTGCAAAATGCGAACGAGATGGACTTCGACATCAGCAGGCAGCATCAAACCGCGCAACCAATCAATCATGCGTTCATCATCGGCGCGTCCCGACAGGGCCACCACAATCCTGCCAAGCTTGGGCTGGACGCTTGCATCGTGCGGCGGACGAACGACGAGAGTCGTGGTATCACTGTGCGTTGCGACGTAATCCGACACACTGCCCAATAAAACTCGCTGCAATGCGGAGTGACCGACCGCGCCGAGAACCACCAAATCCGCATCGGTCTGCTGGGCAACGGAGAGCAATTCGGTCGATGGCGGCCCGACGGGAACATGAGTTTGTACCGACTGGAACGGGCTGCTCAGGTGGGCAAACGATTCTTCCAATCGCGATCGGGCCGCATCGCATTCCTCGGTCAAAAAAATGCCCAAGTCCGTTGGCAATCCCAGCGTTCCGGAATCGACCACCACCGGAGGTGAAACCGCACAGACGACGTCCAAATCAATCGGCTTGCGGAACGGCATCGAAAGCAAGTATTCCGCTGCGGCCTTGGAATACTGCGACGAATCATGGGCTAGCAGGACACGCATGACTGGCTCCGACGAAAGATGTAACGAGCTGAATAGTTCCCACGCAAACTTGGTTCCACCATTGAGAACGCAAACCGAATGCCATTGAGCTTCCATGGCAATCGGACGATCCTTTCCTCTTAAAAACGTGCGAAAACGCACAAAGCGAGCCATGGGTGTGCGTTTGTGTCCCTATCGCGAGATCAGGACACAGACGTTGGCATGTCGCAAGACATGACGCGATGTGCTGCCCAAAAGAATCCGTTCCAACGCCGTTTCTTGCTGGTCGCCGACAATGATCAAGTCGCAGCGTTCGCTTTGGGCGTGATCGACCAGTGCCCGCCCGGCATGATCAAATTCCAGCAAGCGGGAAATCGTCTCGAACCCCAACGCTTGGAATCGGTGTTCGTGTTTCGCGATGAGTTTGGCGGCAACCGACCGAGCCTCCTGCCAATAGGCGGACGCTTTGGTCAGTACGTCTTGTTGCTGAAAGTTGACAACCTCCATGACATGCACCAGTTCAATCTGAGTGGTCACGGGCAAACCGAGTCGTTCGATCCAGGCTGTCAATCGATCGTCGGTCACATTGTTACTGATGGCGATCATGACTCGCCGAGGAGGCGATCGGACCTCGGATGACTCTTGCCCCGGGGCTTGGCTGGCATCCGCAGCAGCCTCGGCGGGCGGGCGGTACACGAGAGTTGAACAATCCGCATGCGTCGCGACGTAGTCGGAAACACTGCCCAGCAGAACCCGGGCGATGGCTGAATGCCCGACGGCCCCCAACAAGACGAGATCAGATGACATTTCCTTGGACAAACGGACGATCTCACGGCCAGCCGAACCCAGCGAGACATGGGTCTGGACCGATCGAAAATCATCTCGAATCGAATGCGCTAATTTGTCGAGTCGCGCCTGCAACAGCTCTATTTCTTGCTGCATAAATTCGGGCGATTCGACGGCCATTCCCATCCCACCCACGTCATAACTCGGCATCACGGCAGAGACGGAGACAAGAGAAATATCCACAGCGTCACTGCATGGCATCGCTTTGAGATAGTCCAACGCGGCGGCACCGTGGACGGAATGATCGATTGCGGCGAGTACTTTCATCAGTTCCCTTTATGAACTCGATTAGATCCAAATGAATTGCAAACGATCCACGCGACGGCGGCAACCAGGCGATTCGAATTTGACGCCCACATCCGTGATCAGGCCCATCTACGTAAACAGGCAGTGTGCTTTCAAAGTACAGAGTGATCCTAAGTGGACGCGTCGAACCTGCAGGCGGCAATGCCAAAGCGTACGACTTGCCGCACCGGACGGGGTTGAACGCGGCTCGGGTTGAACGCGGCTCGCGTTGACCGCGCCGGCACGAAATATGCAAGGAAAAACCACCCAAGAAAACATTCAAAAGATGTGCACTGCGAAAACGCGGTGAAGTCAAAACGCCGAATGACATTTTTAACCAGAGAGAGAGGCAGATCGATGAGCCGCAATAAATGGGTAGACGCACCGCACGAAAAGGTCTTCTTGGCCGTGATTGTTGCGATCGTTTTGTTCTCGATTCTATTCTTCGCTAAGCAGGTCGCTGGGCTATAACCAAGCTGTCACCAACGCGCTCGGAAGAGCCGGTGCTCAGGTTCTGACAAAGCGTGTGTCTCGGTGAGCCGCCTTAGGGTCACGCCGGGGAATACGCTGAATATTCGATCGCTCATAATCGTTCATACACGTCGGCCCGCAAGCGACGCCTTCCCAATCGTTCTCGCTCCTCAAGATAGGGCGTTTTCGTCGTCCGCACCCAATGACTTATGAAGACTTGTTGAGCGGAAGGTACAAACCGTTAAACGGTTTCCACGGCAGCGCCCTGTTCCCAGCGTTCGAGCAAACGATATAGCTTGCGGCGATGGATTCCCAACTTTCTGGCCGCCTTCGCCTTGTTTCCGTTCTGCTTGTCTAGCACTTCCAAGACGTGAGCTTTGACGAGGTCATCGACTTTCACATCTTGGGATCCAAGCATTGGTCGCGTCCGCGCGAACGCCGCTGCATCGGAGTCGCGTGACTCGTGGGTTGCCGCGCCGCCGGCTGCTTCGAACGGAACTGTCGTGCCATGTGCAATTTCAACGGGCAGATCATCCAGCGTGATGTCGTGGTGATCGGCCAGAATCGTTGCACGGTCAATGACGTTGATCAGTTGACGCACGTTGCCGGGCCATGGGTACGCGATCAACGCAGCTCTGGCATCCGATTCGACCGTCCAATCTTTCGGCAACAAATGGGTGATCAACAGATCGACATCGCCGTCGCGATCACGCAGCGGAGGAAGCGTCAACGAGAGCACATTGATTCGGTAAAACAGGTCTTCCCGGAAATTCCCCTCTTGCACTTCCGAGGAAAGATCACGATTCGTTGCAGCAATGATACGGACATTCACCTTACGTTGACGATGGCAACCTATTCGGCGTAGCGATCCGTCCTCGAGCACCCGCAGCAGCTTCGGCTGAAGCGAAAGCGGCAATTCACCAATCTCGTCAATGAACAACGTGCCGCCGTCGGCGATTTCGAACAGCCCAGGTTTTTCCGCCGAGGCACCGGTGAACGAACCTTTTTGGTGACCGAACAATTCACTTTCGACCAACTGTTCGGGCAACGCCGCGCAATTGATGGTGACGAAGGGCTTGTCGGCGCGCTGACTCAGTTCCTGTATCGAGCGGGCGACGACTTCTTTGCCCGTGCCGCTTTCGCCTTCTAAGAGCACCGGCTTGTTTGTCGGAGCGACCTTTTCGATCATCCGCTTGACATCTTTCATGATCGCGGATTCGCCGATCAATTTTTGCTTTGGCTTGGTGCGAGAGATGACAGCCTTGAGCTGGCTGTTCTCTTTGCGTAGCAATCCTCGAGCCCGTGCCAACAGGCAATGGTGCTCAAGGTCGCCGAGTGAACACGGCTTTGTTAAATAATCGCAAGCGCCCATCTTCATCGCCGAGACGGCCGTCTCGATACTGCCTTGCCCGGTGAGAAAGACGACTTCAATCCCGAGCTTTGACTCTTGCACGCGCTGCATCAATTCCAATCCGGTCATGCCAGGCATGTCCATATCGAATACCGCGACGTCAAACGCCTCGCTTTCTAACAAAGACATGGCTTCGGCACCGCTGCTCGCGTCGCAAACCTCGTGTCCCTTTCTCTGCATGTACTTGGCGCAGCTTTGACGAAAATCATCTTCGTCGTCGACTAGAAGCAAACGGAGAGGAACATCGGTCATGATGAACACCAAAGCAAAAAAGTAATACGGATCGGCCGGAGCCGACGAACGCACCCAACATCAGCGAACAGCGTTCCAAAGGTCTTTCCACCCATGAATCACGCTATCGAGGCCTAAAAACTGTGCGTATCGTCTCACGAATCGTGCATTATGGCACGAAATGACGTTAAGCGAGGGAGAAAGGGCTGACTGCGATCGGGATAGCCGAAACCGAGAAACTGGCCTGCGGACCCGATCCAAGCGCTCAGTTAGCGTGCAAATGCATGGTCGCCTTGGCGTCGACCGGCAGTTTCACGACGACCATGGCTCCCCCATTTTCATGATTGATCGCTTGAATCATTCCGTTATGTGCCTCGACGACACGGCGACAAATCGCCAGCCCCAGACCGGATCCTCGCAGTTTGGTGGTGAAGAACGGCTCAAAAATTTGGCCCAGTGAATCCGTGGCGAACCCGGGACCATGATCACGCACGGTTATTCGCACGCCTTCTCGATCACGTATCGGCTCTGGCACGCAAGCAACATGGATGTGGACCGCGTCATCGCATGCGTCGATCGCGTTGGAAAAAATTTGCTTGAAAACCATTTTCATCTTTTCTTTGTCCGCTTGTACCACATCAGCGGGAGGGAATGCGGAAGCAATTTCAAGCCGATGTGATGCCGGTACGCGTAGCCGATCGACTGTGTCGGCAGACGCGCTTTGCATCGACCGAATCTCGCCTGCGGTTTGGATCTGATCTGCGGCCCGAATCCGATCCAGTGATTTGGCCTTGTCAAGTGAATGACTCTCACACGACGTTGGGATCGAAACATCTTCATTCGGCAGCCGAACGAAACCACCCTGGACCGCGACTCGATTCTCCGCGGGTTCGGCTCGATCGGCTGTGCGATTGGATTGGTGATCCGGCGACTCATCAATCAGATCCGACGGATTCGGCGCCGCGTCGTTTTGCGAGCCAGCGACTTCGGGCCAAGTGGTCTGCCGCGATGTGAGTCCTTGATTGTCGACATCCGCAATCAGTTCTTCAAACGCGATCTGACAGAGGCTTAACAAACTGATCGGTTGCGGTGTGATCGCGACCGGTTCGGCGTAACGCCGGACCTCGTCATAGTTCTTCAGTAAATCGCTCAACGAGTCGCGAATTTGCTGAGTCAGAATCATTTGCTCTGGATTTTCGTTGAAGTCCAGTTCCAGCAGATCCAGACACGCCATGGCACGTTGCAGGGCGTTGCGACTTTCATGAGCCAGCCCGCTGATCATGCTCTTGATGGCGAACATCCGTTCTGTTTTGACGTATTCTTCGTTGACGAGTCTGTCATCAGCTGGCATCAGATGGGCCAACCATAAGGATTCATCGGGCGCGTCGATCGCATGCTCGCAAACGCTGACAAAGATATCGGGCCCGTTCTTGGGTCGAGCGATCAAAATCTGTTCTTCGCCCCGTTCTGCCACGGGCTCGGGGGTGCGGGCGCGTGACATCAAACGCACAGACTGGGCTACGTCGTCACAGCTTGGTGTGCCGGGCAAGATCATCGTCACCGGCTGACCGACCAGTTCTTCGCGAGAGTAACCCACCATCGCGCACAGCCTTTCGTTGGCAAAAAGCACATTCCGCATACGATCAAGAACCACGACCGCCAAAGGAGATATCTCCAACATGCGTTTCGCCAGCGGTGCTTCCGCCAATGCCCGCAGGTTTCTATTCATCCAAATTGCCTTTGCTGTTACGGTTTGTCACGAGCAACAAGAGCAAGCGGGATGCCAAGGTCACCAACTTCTTTTCGACGTTTCCGTCGATTTCGGCACAGGGTTCGCATTTTGATGAACAAAACGATCACGCCTCATTGATCGCCTACCGCCCCCTCCCCGATTTCAAACGAGCAAGCAAAGTGGAAACCCCCTCCGCCACTGCGAATGATCGTGCCCTCAGCGACATGGCATCCGCATCTTTCTCTCACTCTGCCTTTGTCACATCCGCAAATGCATCGCCCGCGTTAAGTGAACATTCGTGCCTGACGAACCAGCAACGCTCTTGCCAAAATGAAGGTCATCGCAACTTTGAACGACAAGATCAGGGCTGCGAAAAATTGGAACAGTTTCAGTCGGCCCTCGCCAACAGCGGGCATCACGAATTAACGCGTGTCCGCGTCATCCTTGATGACGACGCACTGCGTCTGTGTGGTCAGGTATCCAGTTATTTCATGAAGCAAGTTGCGCAAGAGACCGTTCGACCATTGGCGATCGGTCTGCGGATCGAAAATCAAGTTCGAGTGACAGGTTAGATGCACTCAACGCAGTGGATTAAGCGTTTCTTTTTCGACTTTTCGTATTCGAAGCCGGACATCATCTCATGCGTGTTCTCGTACTCTTCGCCACTGAAGAAGGTCAAACAGAAAAGATTGCCCAACGCATCGCGGAAAATTTAATAACGCGTGGGTACCCGACGGATCTTCACAACATCGCGAACCAGACCGTTTCGCCGGTTGCGCTGGATGCCTATGACGCGGTCGTCGTCGGATCACCCATGCACTACTCGCACTATGACGCGCCGCTGGCTGAGTATCTGAAGCAGTACAAGAGCGATCTGCGAGAAATCCCTTCCGCATTCTTCTCCGTCAGCCTGGGAATTCTGAGCAAAGAAGAGTCGGAACGAGCGAAGATTGAACAGCTCACCGATACCTACTTGGAACGCGTCGGCTGGATGCCAGAAATAAAATGGCAGTTTGCCGGTGCCTTGTCCTACTCGAAATATGGATGGCTCAAACGCCACATGATGCACTGGATCGCGAAGAAGAGCGGTTCTGATACGGATATGCGGCACGACTATGAGTTCACGGATTGGCCCAAAGTCGACGAGTTCGTTGAGGCCTTTGCGGATTTCATCGAAAGTTGCAAAGAACCGCAAGAGGCCCATACGCGGCGATCCATCTATGCGCAACCGAAAAGACGGTATTCACTGAAACATCGGCAAGCCGCAAACGGGTGAGACCATGGGTAACAATCCCACGATCAGGCGGTATGATGAATCGACCGGTAATCGCAGCACGCCTGCCGGCGTCTGCAGCCGATCAAATTGCCATCCCGTTCATGCAGAGCCGTCGCTTGATGGTCCATCCGTTTCCTGTCCTTATCATCGAAGATGACGCCGATACGCGTTCAAATTTATGTGACATTCTGGAATTGGACGGGCATCAGGTGTTCGCGGTATCGTCGTTCCAGGAATCGGAGTCGGTCGCTCGGTCAAATCAGATCGGGCTGGTCATCACAGACCGACGATTGCCCGAGGGCATGATCGAGGAATTCTTGCCTCAGGTCCAAGCAAATTCGCCCGGCGCAGAAGTCGTCGTCGTGACCGGATTTGCGGATATGCAAAGCACGATTGCCGCGATCCGTCTCGGCGTCACCGATTACGTCATCAAACCCATCATTCCCGAACACATCCGCGGGATTGTCAATCGTCTGGCCGAGCAAGATCGCCTGCAAGCCGCCTTGGCCGAGGAACATCAATTCGCTGATGAGGTACTCCGCACCGCCGAAGCGATCATTCTGGTACTTGACCCAAACGGCAACGTCATTCGATTCAATCCCTACTTCGAACAAATGACCGGCTGGAAACTTGATCAGCTTGTTGGCAAGAACTGGTTCGAAATCTGCATCCCCGAGGACGATCGAGATCGTATCCGCAATATCTTTGTCGCCACCGCCCACGATATTCATACTCGTGGAGTCGTCAACGACGTGCGAGGCAAAGACGGCGTCGTTCATAAGATCCGGTGGTCTAACACGACGCTGAAAAAAGTCGACGGTTCCATTTACGCCGTCCTGGCCGTGGGGGTGGATGTCAGCGACCTGGCCGACGCCCAGTCGCGTGCTTTGCGCGCCGAACGCTTGGCTGCGATTGGCCAAACCATGACCGCTTTGGCGCATGAAAGTCGCAACGCATTGCAGCGGATCAAAGCGGCTGCGGATGTCTTAGCGCTCGAAGTCGACGGCAACAAAGATGCCCAAGATGACTTACAAGCGATCCAGCGAGCCAGTGGCGATTTGCAAAAACTGTTAGAAGAAGTGAGATCGTTCGCCGCCCCGATCCAGATCCACGCCGTATCGACGGACTTGGTCAAAGTCTGGCAACGTGTGTGGAATGACATTGCGCCGAGCCGGGACGGACGCGACGTCGAATTGGTGGAGACAGCCGATCCGAGCGAAACAACAATCGATGTCGATTCGCTTCGCATGGAACAAGTTTTTCGCAACCTGTTCGAAAATTCCTTGGCCGCATGTAGCGACCCCGTCCGCATCGAGGTCGAATTTCGGATCAAACCTCATTTCGTCGAACTCGTATGCAGCGACAACGGCCCGGGATTGAACGACGAACAGAAGCAAAAGATGTTCGAGCCATTCTTTACGACAAAGGCCACGGGCACCGGTCTGGGAATGTCGATTTGCCAACGCATCATCGAGGCTCACGCCGGTTCGATCCACATCGATCCGTCGGACGAAGGTGCAAGATTCGTGATTCGGTTACCTCGTAAGAACGCCCGAGATTCCGTTTCGGCTTGATCCTAAATTTTCCGGCAGCGAAGACAATATGCATCGACAAGATCAAGTTCTACTGGCCGCGATTCTGCGGACCGCCGTCGACGCGATCATCGTGATCGACGATCGTGGAATCATCAAAACCATTAACCCGGCAACCATCAAACTGTTTGGTTTTTCGGAAGACGAAATGCTGGGCCAGAATGTCAAGATGCTGATGCCCCAGCCTTATCGCGAGGAACACGACGGCTACCTGCAAAATTACCAAAAGACGGGACGCGCCAAGATCATCGGAATCGGGCGAGAGGTGACCGGTAAACGAAAAGACGGAACGACGTTTCCGATGCACTTGGCTGTTAGCGAGATGCCACTTGGAAACGACAAGTTGTTCGCGGGGATCGTCCGCGACATCAGCGATCTCAAGGCCGCCCAGCAACAATTGACCGAGATCAACGAACAACTCGAACAGCGCGTGCAAGACCGAACGGCAGAACTACGCAACGCACAAGCCGAATTACTCAAGGCGGAAAAACTGGCAACCCTCGGCCAAGTCTCTGGCGGGATTGCCCATGAAATCCGCAATCCGTTGAACGCGGTTCGCACGTCGGCATATTACTTGCGACACGCAAAGAACCCGTCGGCCGAGAAAACCGCCGAACATCTCGATCGGATCGAGCGCCAAGTATCGCTGATCGATAACGTCATCTCAGCACTTGTCGATGTGGCGCGATTGCCCGACCCCAAGGCGACACCCTGTGATGTTCACCAACTCTTGCAGGACGTCACCAAATCGGTTTCTCTGCCTGATCACGTAACACTTCAAAACGAAACGGCAAGTGGCCTGCCCGCGGTCATGATTGACCCAAATCAAATCGCGATCGTGTTTCGAAATTTGATCCGCAATGCGCGAGACGCCATGTCCGATGGTGGCGTCATTCGCATGACGGCTGCGCTGAATAATCACGAAGTGAAGATCGAAGTGATTGACAACGGTGTGGGTATCGACAAAAAAGATTTACAGCGGATCACGGAGCCTCTCTTTTCGACCAAGGCTCGAGGCATGGGGCTAGGCTTGGCGATTTCATCAGCGATCATCGACAAGAACCGCGGACGTCTGGAAGTGGAAAGCGAATTGGGTGTCGGGACTACCTGCATCGTGCACCTGCCCACACACAAAGAGACTTAATCGCTCAAACGGATACTGAAACGGAAATGCTGAGCTACGTCGGCGATCAAAGCACTACGTCGGCGCTTCAATTGTCGTGTGAGCGCCGATGTGAGTTGCCTCGCTGGCTATATTCGCCTGTGGACCAAGGCCAGCTTGTGGCCGTCACGGACGCGAAACTGATTTCAAGACAAGCGATCCCGTCTTTTTTGACCTGTGTGAGAGTGAGTTGGGGACCATGATCAATCACGCTGCACGAGTCCTTGTCGTCGATGACGACAAGGATATCCGTACCAACATCACCGACATCCTCTGCGACCTGGGCTATGACGCGGTCATGGCTAAGGACGGTGCATCGGCGCTACAACACGTCCGCCAGCAAAATTTCGAAGTCGCGCTCTTGGATTACAAGATGCCCGGCATGGATGGCGCAACACTTTATGAAGAAATCAAAAAGCTGCGTCCGTCGATCGCCGCGATCATGGTCACGGCCTATGCCGGCAGCGACGGCGCCAAACGCGCATCCGATGCCGGCACTTGGGACATCCTTCGCAAACCGGTCGACATTCGCGAATTGCTCGACAAGGTCGAACAGGCAACACAATCGCCACTCGTGCTGATTGTCGATGACGACGAATCCTTTTGCGGTGCGCTCTGGGACATTCTGAACAAACAGCGTTATCGTGTTGGGATCGCGTGCACGGAAGCCGAAGGCATCCAAACGGTCACAGAACTAGGTTGCCAGATCGTCTTGATCGATCTGAAACTTGGCAGCGGCGACGGGCGACGCGTGATTGAGCAGATTTGCGAAAAGTCGTTACCAGCGCGAGCCATCATTATCAGCGGTCACCCGACCGAAGCCGACGATGTAATGAAGCAACTGGGATCTCACAATGTTGAGGCGGTCTGCGCGAAACCGATCGATATCGACCGGTTGCTTGAATTGATCGCCAAGATCGTCGAATAAAATTGATAACGCCCGCGATTCAAAAGAACCGCGGGCGAAATCCATGCTGACTATTTCGCTGCAACTTTGATACGTTTCGACTTCGCCGACTCTTCTTTGGGCAAGGTGACTTCCAGAACGCCGTTCTTATAAGTCGCATCAATTCGGTCCGCCTCGATCCCGCTGGGGACCGTCAAGCTGCGATACAAACGACCGTAGTGTGCCTGACTTCCGTTTCCCTTTTTCGCTTCTTCGCGATGCTCCGCCTGAATAATCAGGCGATTCCCTGATAGCTGTACATCGAATTCGTCAGGTTCAAATCCGGGTGCTTCGGCGCGCACCGAAACAGCGTCTTCGCCGTCGCGGACTTCGCAGCCCCACCCGATCGAACGCTCGCTGTCGCCATCAACGTCAAAGAGCCTGCCGAGCAGTTGGTCAAAATTACCTCGAAAGCGAGCAACATCGTCGCTCGTGTCCGTGGTCGTCATGTCGGTGTCGTTGGCATGTCGCCAAGGGATTAAATTCTTAAACATGTTTGGTCTCTTGATTGTTTAGGGTTCGGTGAAACGATGGATCATGCGATAGGCATTGGTCTGTCGATCCTTGTCATGTCATCGACGATGGGCATGGCAACGTACCTATTTGCCAGTTTCATGTTCCAAGACTCAGAAATCGTTTCAAGAATCAGTCGTCACCCACCGAGCATTCCTCATCGGACTCGGTGGTCTTCAACACTTGATCGTTATTGTCTTTTGATCAGTTGCTTGCTTTCACCGCGATACGTCTGGGTTTGGCGGCTTCGACCTTTGGCAAGTGAATGACCAAAACCCCGTTGTCGATTTCGGCGGAAATCTTTTTGGGATCGATCGATTCGCCGATCACGAAACTGCGGTGATAGTTACCGACGCCATATTCTTGGCGTGCCAGCTTGATGTTCTCGTGGCGTTGCGGCACTTTGCCATGAATCATCAGTTGCTCATTTTCATAACGGATGTCCAACTGATTTTCTTCTACTCCAGGCATGTCGCCATACAATGTCAACTCCGAATCCGTTTCAAAGATGTCGAAACGGGGCTGATAGATGGGCGCTTCGCTGGTTGGCTCGGCGGTCGTTTCCGCCTGCCTCGCTTTTGTCAGGTTACTTTCGGTCATGACTCGTTCTCCGTGAATGATATTCGGTTGAATGGGGATTTGCGTCTCTGCACACAGACACTCGCTTGCTTTCGACCTTGCGGTTATCCAGCAGAAACGGTGATGCGTTTCGGTTTCGCTTCTTCCTTTTTTGCCAAACGAACCGTCAACACGCCTGCTTTGTATTCAGCAGTGGTCTGATCGGCGTCGACGCCAGTGGGCAGAGCGATCACGCGTGAAAAACGTCCGAACGCCCGTTCACCACGTTGCCGAATCGCGGTATCGTCCTGCGGCGACTTGCGCTCACCTTGGATTGTCAACTGATCTTCGTCGCTAACGAAGAGTTCGATCTGGTCAAGTTTCATTCCGGGAATCTCCGACTCGACATACAAATAGTCATCGTCTTCCCACAAGTTGACTGGCGGATAAGCACGCGCAGGGGCTAACGGACCGCCTAGTCGAACGCCAAAAACGCGATCCATCTCGTTCTGCAAACGATTCAATTCGCTCGCGATAGGAAAGTCGAATCTCATCATCATTTCCTCTTGTCATGGGATACGTTTGTGAGAGCCAGTGGCTCCGTTTTGAAAACCGATTTTGCAAGCGCCGTACCAATCGTGATTTCGTTCAATTTTTGAGAAAAGACCGCTGAAAATGCACTCCAACGCACACGATCGATGCGCAGCAACGCACAGCATCAATTCAAGTTCGACTCGCTCCCCCATCCGCCCGATTCAGCCGCGAGTTTGCGCTAGAATGCGCGGCATGGTTTTTGCCGCTAGGTGAGCCACTGCCACTTTTTCGTCACTTGATTCGCGGCTGCTGGTGGCACCTGTACATGCGGCGTCGCTAGCTGACAAACGTGTTACGTTTGGCCAGTCGTGGTGACCGGTCCGTAAATCCAGCTTGCACATGCTCCACACCCATTCGCCGCCTTCCCAAACTTGCAATTTTTTCATCATCGCCAAACCATCGGTCCCCAATGTCTAGCCATTCACTCGCCAGCGCAGAACCTCAAAACACCGAAAGTCAGATCGAGCTGCCAATCACCGGCATGACATGCATGGGTTGTGCGCGGTCGATTGAACTGGCGCTCAATAGCGTGCCGGGCGTGGTCGATTCCAATGTCAATTTCGCCGGACAAAGTGTTTCCGCGAAATATGATCCCCGCCAAACCTCGCCCGACGAAATTGCCGATGCCATCCGAGAGGCGGGCTATGGCGTGGTCGAACAATCGTCGGGTCAGACGATGGCCGATGCGACCGAAAAGGCTGAAAAAAACGAAAATCAAAAACGTATGCGGCTGCTGGGATTAAGCCTTGTTCTTACGGTCCCGTTATTCATCCTCAGCATGGGTCGCGACTTCGGATTGTGGGGCGAGTGGGCTCATGCGGACTGGGTCAATGTATTGATGCTGGTCCTTGCGACACCGGTGCAGTTTCTCGCGGGGCGAGAGTTTTACATCGCATCCTATCAGTCATTGAAGATGCGATTTGCCAATATGGATGTGCTGGTCGCGATGAGCACGTCGACGGCGTACCTGTACAGTGTCTGGGTGACGATTGCGGTTGCCTTGGGCGTGACTCGCTGGGGCGAGCACGTTTACTTCGAGACATCGGCGACCATCATCACGCTGATCCTTGCGGGTCGCCTAATCGAGTCGCGTGCCAAGTCACGAACCAGCGGCGCGATTCGAAATCTGATGAACATGCAAGCCAAAACGGCTCGCGTCATTCGGGATTCGAAACCGCAGGACATCCCGATCGAAGAAGTTATTGTCGGCGACGAAGTCATGGTTCGCCCCGGTGAACGGATCCCCGTTGACGGCGAAGTGATTTCGGGTGAATCCGCCGTCGATGAAAGCATGGTGACCGGTGAGAGTCTGCCGGTGGAAAAATCGGTCGGCATGAACGTCGTCGGCGCCACCATGAACCACGACGGAATGCTCATCGTCCGTGCAAGCCACCAAAGCGGCGATTCGATGCTTGCGAAAATTGTCAAACGCGTGCAAGAAGCTCAAGCGACCAAGGCACCGATCGCGCAACTAGCCGATCGTATCTCGCATGTCTTCGTACCAATCGTCATGATCGTGGCGATCATGGCATTCTGCGTTTGGTATTTCGTGCTCGGCGATCTGACGCAAGGCATCCTGAGAATGATTTCAGTACTGATCATCTCGTGTCCGTGCGCGATGGGACTCGCAACACCGCTGGCGGTAATGGTTGGCATGGGGCGTGGAGCCGAAAACGGGATCCTGTTCAAGTCGAGTGACGCGCTGCAGCGCGCCCGTGATGTCACCCACGTCCTGCTGGACAAAACAGGAACCATTTCGCAAGGCAAGTTGGTGGTCACCGACGTCGTGACGTCCGAGGATTGGTCTCGCGAGCGCCTGCTTAGCATTGCCGCGGCAGTCGAAAGCGGTAGCGAACATCCGATCGCCCTGGCGATCATCAACGCCGCGGGCCTGACATCGGAAAACCTGCCAGCGACAGAAAATTTCCGCGGGACACCCGGGCGAGGTGTCTCTGCCGTCATTGACGGCGACACCGTTGACGCGGGAAACCAAACGTGGTTGCAGTCGAAATCGATCGACGCAGTAGCGGAATTTGCAGATCGCGCGGGCAAGCTGCAACAGCAAGCCAACACCGTCGTGTGGGTCGCCGTGAATCAAAAAGTGGTGGGTCTGATCGCCATCGCCGACACAATCAAGCCCAGCTCTCACGAAGCGATTAAGAGTTTGACAGCTAGCGGAATGCACGTCGCGATGGTCACCGGCGACAACGCGCACACCGCATCGGCTATCGCCGGCCGCGTCGGCATTCAAGACGTTTTTGCCGAGACGCTGCCAGATGAGAAATCCGACCGCGTGGCCTCGCTGCAAGAGCAAGGAAACGTCGTCGCGATGGTGGGCGATGGAATCAATGATGCTCCCGCGTTGGCTCAGGCCGACGTCGGAATCGCAATCGGCACGGGTACCGACATCGCCATCGAATCGGCAGACATCACGTTGCTCGGTGGTGATCTGCGCGGTGTCTCGCGAGCGCTAAATCTGTCCGCCGCGACGATGCGAAACATCAAACAGAACCTGTTTTGGGCATTTGCCTACAACGTTCTGTTGATTCCCGTGGCCGCAGGCGTCTTGGCTGGCTTTTCCAGCTTGCCACTGATGCTGCGCGAACTGCATCCGATCATGGCCGCCCTCGCAATGGTACTTTCGGATTTCGTGATCGTTGCCAACGCCCTGCGGCTGCGTCACGTTGGCATCTAAGGCTCGCGACCATCTGTTTTCGAACCAGCTCTCCCCTACCCTGCCCTCTGGCCACGGTACACTTAACAGTGTGGGTGCGCAAAAGTGTGCTTCGGTGGCACAGCCCCAGAGGAATAAATCCTAGACTGTGACAAGTGGCACGTCTCGATCGTTCGCACCACTGTGATTGCGGTTGGTACAAGAGCTGCATTTGGTGACCTAAACGCAGTGCTGCGCCAAGATCGCCCCAGTGACCCTGCATGTGGGAACCGAAACAACCGCAATGTCGACCGACCGAAACAGCCGTCCTGCGCAGGCGATCGATCCATGGGCAATCAGTCCCGCCGTGCTGACGGATATACAAGAGGAAACGACGGGCGTTCGCACCTACCATTTTTCGATACAGTCGGCGCAGTCTCAAACTCTTGAAACGGCCAAGCCTGGCCAGTTCAACATGGTTTACGCACCAGGCGTGGGTGAGGCCGCACTTTCGATAAGCGGCGACGTCACGCGCGATGACGAAGTTGTTCACACGATTCGAGACGTCGGCAATGTGACCGGCGAACTGGCGAAATTGACCATCGGCGCGACCGTCGGAATCCGTGGCCCGTTTGGATCGGCTTGGCCGATCGACCAATGTGTGGGCGATGACATTGTCTTGGTAGGCGGAGGGATTGGGTTACCCCCGCTGCGTCCGGTGATCTATGAATTGATTCGCCGTCGCCACCAATTCGGGTCGATGTATCTCTTGGTCGGATCGAGAAGCCCCTCGGACCTGCTGTATGACCATGAGTACTCGCGTTGGCAAGAGGCTGGCATCGACGTCGAATCCACCGTCGATCGCGCCGAATTGGATTGGTCGGGCAACATCGGCGTAGTGACCCAATTGATGGATCGCTTGAATTTGAATCGCCCCACAGAAACAACACTGATGACATGTGGCCCCGAGGTCATGATGATGTATGCCATTCAGACGGCGATCTCAAAAGGCCTGAGCCGTGATCACATCTGGCTATCGTTGGAACGGAATATGAACTGCGCGGTCGGAACGTGCGGGCATTGTCAGTTCGGACCAAACTTTCTTTGCAAAGATGGCCCGGTGCTACGTTTTGACCGAATCGAAAGATATCTCGAGGTCGCGGATCTATGAACGCTCTGCCAACGGCACAAAAAAAACGGATGGCCGTGTTCAAGTTCGCATCATGTGATGGATGCCAACTGTCGCTGCTGAATTGCGAAGACGAGTTACTCGCTCTCGCCGATCAGGTCGAGATTCTGCACTTCCTGGAACTGACGAGTCGCGTGCAACCGGGACCTTTCGATTTGACACTCGTTGAAGGCTCAATCTCGACCAATAAGGACATCGAACGGATCCGCGAAATCCGCCGCCAATCTCGCGTGCTTGTCACGATCGGAGCCTGC
The DNA here is from genome assembly GCA_963975425.1 of uncultured Pirellulaceae bacterium. Lineage (GTDB taxonomy): Bacteria > Planctomycetota > Planctomycetia > Pirellulales > Pirellulaceae > CAXBGS01. The sequence continues at coordinate 74,566 of CAXBGS010000009.1, read as the reverse complement.
GCAACGTCCGGTGGCATTCAGTCCTTGCGCAATTGGGCCGACCACGACGAATACCTGCAATGCGTTTACGCCCGACCCGAATACATCGATTCGCTCGCCACCAGCACCGCGATCAGTCAGCACGTCAAGGTGGATTTTGAACTGCGTGGTTGCCCGGTGAACAACCAACAACTCTTGCAAGTGATCATCGCCTTTTTACACGAACGTCGGCCGTCGATTCCGTCGCACAGTGTATGTCTGGACTGCAAGCGTCGCGGCGTGGTTTGCATTGCGATCACGCAAGGTAAGCCCTGCCTGGGACCGGTCACCCAATCCGGATGCGGTGCAATCTGCCCGGCGTACGATCGCGCGTGTTATGGTTGTTTTGGCCCGGCGGCGCAGGCAAACCCAAGACCGTTGTCGCAACATTACACAAGCCATGGCGTTACCAAACGTGAGATGATTCACCAGCTGAGAAATATGAACGCCGCGTCAGAAGTCTTTCAAATCGAAAGTGATCGGCTGGAAACCAAAACGGGATCGAAGCCACCCAAATAGCATGTCGAAAACACGCAAAATCACGGTCAACGCTTTGACGCGTGTCGAGGGCGAGGGTTCGCTGCATGTGCGCGTCGACGGTGATGTCGTCGAGGATGTTCGACTGAATATCTATGAACCGCCCCGATTCTTTGAAGCTTTTCTTCGTGACCGTTCGATCGAAGAAGTCCCAGACATCACCGCCCGCATCTGCGGCATCTGTCCGGTCGCGTACCAAATGACGTCCGTGCACGCGATGGAGTCGGCGCTGGGCATTGCTGTCACGCCGGAGGTGCGTCAGTTGCGGCGATTGCTTTACTGCGGCGAATGGATCGAAAGCCATGCGTTACACATCTTTATGCTGAACGCGCCAGACTTTTTTGACTGTGACAGCGGCATCGAACTCGCGAAAATGTTTCCTGATCATGTCCAAGCGGGACTGCAGATCAAACAAGCGGGCAATTCAATCCTGGAAATCCTTGGCGGTCGAGCGATCCATCCCGTCAATGTTCGCATTGGTGGTTTTCACCGCATGCCGTCGTGCAGCGAACTGAACACATTGCTTTCCCCTTTACAATCCGCGCTCGATGCGGCCGTCAAAGCAGCGGATTGGATTGAACAGTTCGAGTTTCCAACGCTCGAGATTGCATGCGAACTGGTCGCCGTTCGGCATCCCGAGGAATACGCAATGAACGAAGGCGTGATTGCGTCCAATCGCTATCCGTCGATCCATGCGGCCGAGTATGAACGGCATTTCTTGGAAGACCAAGTCGCACACAGCACCGCCCTTCATTCGTCACGTCGCGAGCACGATACGCCTTATTTCGTTGGACCGTTGGCCCGGCTTACGCTGAATCGCAACCGACTGTTTCCCACGGCGCGCTCGGTGGCTGACCGAACGTATCCCATCGCCGAGGTTCACAACCGTTTCCGTTCGATCCAGGCAAGGATCATCGAAGTCATTCATTCGCTCGAAGAAGCGATCGCGATCATTAGGGCGTACCAATTCTCGGCGAATCCATCGATGCCTTACCAACCGAAATCCGGTTGGGGTTGTGCGGTGACAGAGGCCCCGCGCGGCCTGATCTACCACGCATACGAAATCACCGACGATGGCTTGGTTAAAGCATCCAAAATTGTCCCGCCGACTTCTCAAAATCAGCGACAAATAGAAACCGATCTTCACAATCTATTGCCACCACTACTGCAAGACGATGACCAAACGATTGCGATGCAGTGCGAAAAACTGATTCGCTGTTATGACCCGTGCATCAGTTGCTCGACGCATTTTCTGACGTTGAACCTGGATCGCCGATGAATGCCGTTTCAACAGCAGACAATCCTGCAGACGTAGTCGAAATCGTGCTCGGCCTGGGAAGCAACAACGGAGACGATCGTTTCGGATGGTCCGTTGTGGACGAATTGATGCGCGGCAAGACAACCGCAACGCTGTGCAAACTTGCGCATCCGATCGATGTGTTGCCATGGCTGGGTCAAGCAACTCGCGTGCATCTGGTCGATGCCGTCGTGGGACTTTCGTCTGACACCGCGTTCATGTGCCTCGAATTTTCGAATCCGGATCACCGCAGTCGTCTCAGAAATCTCCGTTGCCGCGGGACGCATGACTTGGGCGTCTATGCCTCGTTGATGATGGCGCAAACACTGGGAATGCCCACTCATCACGTCTTGCTTTGGATGGGACCGGCAAGCGAATTTCAACCGCTCGGTGAAATGTCCGAAACAACTCGCGCATCGGTTCGCCAGACGGCCGCGCAGCTATCCGCTCTCTTTGATTCGCCCGCTTTTTAAATCGTCCCTAGAGAATTGCTGGTCTTGGCAATGGCTTGCATCTAACCAACGTAGATTAGATAGAAGAAGAATAACGACACCGCAATCACCGCGACGGCATCAGGCTCAAGAGTCCACCATCTTTTTTCAACGCGGTACAGCATACCCATCGCCGCGATCGCGGTCGCGCAAATGATTCCGATCGCGGCAACAGCATGAACGTTACCTAAAGTCGAAAATAATGGTGCCGGTGAAACGAGATCAACCGCGAACAAGATCAACAAGTTGAACGCGTTGCTGCCAAGAATATTCCCGATCGCCATATCATCGGCATCCATGCGCGATGCCTCGAACGTTGTCACAATCTCGGGCAGTGATGTTACCAGTGCGAGGAAAACCGCGCCAAAAAATGTTCCGCTAAGCCCCAGCAAGACAGAGAGTTCCGTCGAACTGCGGGCCAACGGCGATGCCAGCGCAAAGATGCCTGCCGTCGCCAACAGATAGGGGAACAGATGACGCGAAACGGCCGGTTTTTCTTCGTCATCGGGCACAAACAGCGGATCGGGTTCTGCTGCATCAACCATTCGGCTGACCTTGCGGTCAAGAAAGACGAGCCGAAACGCCGCAAAGTAAGTGATCACGATAATCACACTCGCGATATGCACCCGGCCGATCGACGGCGCGTTGGGCACCAACACGGCCGCCGCGACAACCCCGGCCATGAGGATCGATGCTAGTCCGGACAATCCATGCGCCGCAGCTTTTCCCGACAACATCGTGCCTCGGCTTCGACGCGAGAGATCGATCGCAGCCAAGATCAAAATGTTCATCAGACAACTGCCCAGCAGACTGCCGGCCGCCATATCCAGCGCCCCCGTCCGTGCGACTTGGCAACTGATGACTAGCTCTGGCAAGCTGGTTGCCGCGGCAAGTAATAAGAATCCCGTGATCGAATGCTCGAGCCGCAGCGCATCGCCCAATCGATCCGACGAACGGGCCAACAAGACACCAACTAAACTGACCACGACCGCAAGTATCGTGAACCACAGAATCGTCATCGATCATCCAATGCTGGTCAAAGCACCCGCTATTTGCGAAGCACCAACACTGGACAATGTGCAAATCGGACGACGCGTTCGGCCACCGATCCCAACAGAACATGCTTGACAAAACCGTAGCCGTGCGAAGGCATGATGATCAGATCCGCGTCACATTTTTCTGCGAAGTTTGTGATTTCGTGCCCGGAGTCTCCGACCACGACGTGAATGGTGGTTGCCGCATACTTTGCATCAGAAAGCTTTTTTCGGATGCTGTTCTTGGCACATTCGATACGACTTTCATCGGTGATGGTGCCGTACAAATTGCCGACTTCCATGGCCGGCAAAATCGACAACACGTGAATGATCTCGACCGCCCCATCCTTGTCGACGATCTCGAGCGCTTTATCGACCGCTTCGTACGACAGGTCACTAAAATCAACCGGCACAACGATTCGTTTCGCTTCAATTCCTGACATCATCAGATCTCCTGGTTCGTGTCGCTGGCGATCAATCACTCAGCGGTGTCTCGTCAATGCATCACTGCTGCGAACGATTGCAAAGCAAGGGCCGAATGCAATTCCTGGTCGTTTATGACACTGTTTTCGCCAAAAACGTGCCACACGGATCACCGCCCGATCGCGGCGCGACGATTCGCACAAAAACCGCAACTCAAGCGACCGCAATCGTACCAACGCACCGAGACGCAGCGAATACTCGCGTCTGAGAGAGGTTGCCCTGAGAAACGGTCGCTCGGGGGTTGTGCCTCTTCTGTCCCCCGCACGGCTTGGTCGTCTTAGGCGCATGATTTGCGAACAAGCGTACGATTGGCATTCCGAACCGTTCGGGACAAAACCGATGAAACACAGCAAAGATGCCGATTGATGGATTTCGATGTTCGAAAAACCGCTGACGCCGAACACGCCCAGCAAGCCGATCAGGTGCTGCAAGCCGATCAGGTGCTGCAAGCTGATCAGGTGGAACCAGTCGCAAAGGCGAAGCGAATGCTGCAAGCTTGCGGCGAGATTCGACCATCCACGAATGCCGATTCGACGAGAGCACCTTTAGCATCGAGCGACGGCGTGCTTGCGGCGCAACTGGAACGCGTCATTGTCCTGTTGCCTCTCGCTGCGATGCACGCCGGCGATGACATCGAACATGTCCATCAATTGCGAATCGCGACACGTCAGGCGCTCGCGGCGCTGGATGCGTTTGGCGACTTGGGTCCGTCACGGGCGTCCGCCAAGCTGAGAAAGAGCTTGAAACGAATCCGCTCGGCCGCCGGCGGTGCCCGTGATTTGGACGTCATCCTGCTGCGAATGCAAACCAATCACGGTGGAAAATCAGAGAAAGTTGTCCGCAGGTTGCAGCGTGAGCGAACACGCGTACAAATTCCTTTGGTCAAAATCTACAAGCGTCTCCGCCATCAAGACCGATTACACAAACAGATTCATCGATGTCTGCAATCCATCCAGTCGCAATCGGCGCAAGACCGCTCGACCTGGGCGATGCAGCGACTTAGCCGAACGATCAATGCGTTCTTTGATTCTGTGCCGGGTAAGCACGCCGCACCTGATGAATTACACCGCTTTCGAGTGAAAGCGAAACAAGTTCGATACGCTTTAGAACTGTTTGACCGTGATGAAATTGGCGATGTGCCGAATTTGCTTGGTCCAGTTGTGCAAGAGATTCAATCGTTGTTGGGCAAGATGAACGACCACGTCGTCGCCGCAAAGCTGTTTCGAAAACTGGGCCGGGAAACGAAAGGCAAAGCAGTCGCTAAACAATTCAAAGTGTTAAGCCGGAAAGAAAAGAAGAAGTCGAAACAAAAACGCAAGAGATTTCGAAAACGTTGGCCTAGCGAGCGACTTCAACATGCGAAATCCACGTACGCATTGGCCTGTCGCCCGTCGGGCGATTCCGCGGAACCGACATCGTGATCGAAGCCGCAACGGGAGCCCTTGGTGGTCTAGGACTGTTTCTGCTGGGCATGGCGATCATGACCGACGGGTTGAAGAGCTTTGCCGGCGATGCGCTGGGTCGGTCGCTCGCTCGATTTACCCATAGCCCGCTAAGCGGCGCCGCCACGGGAGCGTTCAGTACGGCGATTCTGCAGTCATCCAGTGCGACCACCGTGATGGCGGTGGGTTTCGCCGGCGCCGGACTGCTGACTTTCGCTCAGGCTCTGGGAATCGTTTTTGGCGCGAATATCGGCACCACGATCACCGGATGGCTGGTCGCCTTGCTCGGATTCAAATTCGACATCGCAGACATTGTCATGCCACTGATTTTCGTCGGCGCTTCGCTGCGAATTTTTGGCGGCAAGCGAGTTTCCACTGCGGGCCTGGCATTGGCAGGATTCGGTTTAATTTTCGCCGGCATCGGCCTGCTGCAAACCGCGATGGAAGGCGCCAACGAATTCGTCACACCCGAATCATTTCCATCTGACACCGTCACCGGACGGATACTATTGGTTGCGATCGGAATTGGAATCACGATCGTTACGCAGTCCTCAAGTGCAGGCGTCGCGACCGCAATCACCGCAGTTCACGCGGGAACGATATCGCTAACGCAAGCCGGTGCAATGGTCATTGGAATGGACGTCGGCACGACCTTTACTGCCGCGCTTGCGACTGTCGGCGGAACCGTCAGTGCGAAACGCACAGGCATCGCGCACGTCGTCTATAACCTGATGACGGGGATCGGTGCCTTTGTCATGCTGCCTTGGTTCATTGACGGATGGCATTGGCTGGCCCCCGCGACAACGGAGCCCGATCCCGGTATCGCGCTCGTCTCGTTTCACACGCTGTTCAATGCGTTGGGCGTCGTGCTCGTCTTGCCGTTCACACAACAATTTGCCGCGTTGATCGAAAAAATTGTTCCGATCGAGGAAACCGAAATCACGCGTCGACTTGATCCTGCGCTACTGTCACATTCCAGCATTGCAATGACGGCGGTCCAAACAACACTGCTGGAAACGGTCTCACACGTCTTTCAATCGCTATCGATGCTCTTGACCAGCGAACGAGACCATGGCGATGCGATGGACGAACTAGCCGACGCTCAACAAGCGGTCAGCCAGATCCAGCAATACATCAGTGAGATTCAAACCACCGATCAATCGCATGACATTCAATCGAATCACGCTCGTGCGATTCACCTTGTCGATCACTTGATGCGTCTGGTTCGACGGGCGCAGATGCAAGATCCGCTGCGAACGTTGCATTCCGAAACCGAGCTTCGGCAATTGGCAACCGATCTCGCGGCGATCCTAAAAAAGACTCCCTCGCCGCTGAAATCCGATGATCCTACGATTCAGTCTTTGCAGAACGAACTCGACGCGTTCTGGGCAAAGACCGATGCGCGCATGGAACCGTACCGCAGGGAGATGATTTCACGTTCGATGCCAGGCAAGGCCGATACAATTCGCACGATCGCTCGTCTTGATGCTTTCCGATGGCTACGTCGTGTGTCGTACCACGCTTCGCGGATCGCCGTTCACTTGAACCCCGCGACGGAACGATTTGCCGAAAGCCAACTGCCATCCACACGTATTGAGGACGATCCCGACTTGCCGCTCCAAGCCCATGGACCGGCACTCGGACACACCTCTTACTCTCCACCGACCTCTACGTAAGATGTGCTTGTTCCGGTACTAAAATGACTGGCGGTTGTGGACAAACCAAATTCTCAACCCACTCGCGCGGCACATTTTCAACCAGGATGACCGATTCTCGACCAGCCGGTTTGGTGATTCGTTGGCGAAACGAGTTTGGCATACTCTTTGCCAACTTATCGGCTGACTCACCTGGAACTTAGGACCATCGATGCCCGAATTGCTTGAGCCAACCTCAACTGTGCCGATCATCGGAATCGGCGCATCTGCTGGCGGTTTAGCCGCACTGGAGACGTTGTTCGAACAATTGCCGACTGAAACGGGTGCTGCGTTCGTCGTCATCCAGCACTTGTCGCCTGATTACCAAAGTCACATGCCCGAACTTCTGGGCCGCCGCACGAAGATGCAAACCGTGCAAATGGTCGAAGGCGCCCGCCCGCAACCGAACACGGTCTATTTACTGCCGCCCGGCAAGCACGTCATCTTCGAGCACGACCATTTGAGACTGCTCGAGCGAGAAGATAACAACGAGCTTAGCCTTCCGATCGATCGTTTCTTCTCATCCCTTGCCGAGCAGCGGAACCGCAAATTTGCAGCCGTGATTCTTTCCGGCACTGGCAGCGACGGGAGCCATGGGATTCGCGACGTGGCACGCAATGGTGGATTGGTTCTTTCGCAAGATGAGGACTCGGCCCAGTTCAACAGCATGCCGCTCAATGCGATCAAGACGGAAGCTGTACATATTGTCGCGCCGGTGCCCGAACTTGCCGAGTCGTTGACTGCATATATCAGCGGGCTTTCAATCGACCGAGTCATAAAAGAAACATCGCCATCGATCAATCGCAACGATCTCGATCCGGTGTACCGGATTCTCGAATCCGCTAGTGGAATTGATTTCTCAAATTATAAATCGGGAACCTTCACACGGCGTCTGTCCCGCCGCATGTTGCTGCGAGACATTGGCCACCTCGATGAATACATCGAGATGCTGCGCACCGATCCTAATGAAGTATCACGCCTAAGCGACGACCTGCTGATTGGCGTGACCCGTTTTTTCCGCGACCCCGACGGATACGAACGCTTAACGCGACGCGCCTTGGTTCCGGCGGCCAGAGCTAAATCGAGCGAAGATGAATTTCGGATCTGGGTCGCAGGATGCGCGACCGGCCAAGAGGCATACTCGGTCGCGATGCTGATTCATGAAGAACGGCGCAAGGCCAATCAAGATTTCAGGATCAAGATATTCGCAACGGACGTGCATCCAGACGCAATTCGGTTTGCCCAGCGAGCCATCTATCCGCGAGATTCGTTAAGCGAGATTCCGTCGCGTCTTCGTGACCAGTATGTCAAAGAAATACCCGACGGTTTCGAAATCTGCAAAGAAATCCGCGACAGCATTCTCTTTGCGCGGCACGATGTCACCCAGGACGCGCCATTCACCAATCTCGATCTGGTCACGTGCCGGAACATGTTGATCTATTTGCTCGATGACACGCAGACTCGTGTCTTGAATGCCTTCACCCATGCGCTACGTCCACGTGGCGTGCTATGGCTGGGACCAAGTGAAACACCGGGCGATTCGGAAGACCAGTTTTCGGCCATCGACAAACACTGGCGATTGTTTCAAAAGGAACGCGAGACTCGATTGCCGATCGATCTGAAATTTCGTTCCCGGCCGCTGGTCAAACCTAAGGTTTCGTTGCGCGGTCGTACTTCGCGGTCACCGTCGCCTAGTCTGGTGATGACATACGACCAGCTAATGAACACCTATGCTCCGCCCGGGATTCTGATCGACGAATCGCTGAGACCGCTGCAAATGTTTGGCGACATTTCTGATTTCACCACGGCACCTGCGGGGCGATTGACCGGGACGGTCGAGGACATTCTGGTCGAACCATACCGAATGCCCGTCGCGATTGCCCTGCAGCGCATGCGGATGAACGAATCGCAAATCGAGTCCGAGCGGACGTCGCATCAAGGGTTCGCCGTGACCATCAAGGTGCAGGCGTTTCATCATCCTTCGGTGAACGAAACTCATCTCTTGATCACATTTAGCAAGAGCAAGCCGGCAAAGGTACCCGCAAAGATCCAACCAACTGTCCCCAAAGCGGACACCGAGGCCATTTCCACTAAGATTTCCGGCTCGGTTTCTGCGGAAGGCGACATACGGGACGAACATATCCGCTTGCTGGAAATGGATCTTGAGTTCACTCGCGAAAACCTGCAAGCAACGATCGAGGAACTCGAGTCGACCAACGAGGAACTGCAGTCCAGCAATGAAGAATTGACCAGCAGCAACGAAGAGTTGCAGAGCACGAACGAAGAACTGCACAGCGTCAATGAAGAATTGCACACCACGAACGCCGAAAGCGATCGGCGTGTTGTTCTGCTTTCAGAGTTGACGTCGGATTTAGAAAACGTTCTTCGCGCCAGTGACGTCGGCATCGTCTTGGTTGACGGCAATCTGCAGATACGACGCATCACGCCCTCGGCCGCGGACCTCTTGTCATTGAAATTAGACAGCTCGATTGGCGAATCACTGCTGCACTGTGCCCGCCGCTTTGAGGACGTCGACTTGGTTGCACTTGCGAACGACGTTCGCGAGCAAAAGAAAACTGTGGAACGTGAGACCGTCGATCGCTACGGCGACCCAACGTTGCTGCGGATCGCACCGTATCTTGATGGTCACGGTGTGGTGATGACCTTCACGAATCTCAAGAGCATCAAAGAGACATCCGATAAACTCAGGAAATTGACCAGTATTGTTTCCGACAGCACCGATGCGATCATCGGCATCGAACTCGACGGCACGATTTCAAGCTGGAACCGCGGTGCCGACGAATTGTTCGGTGATCAATGGGATTTCGACAGCGGAATTCAGATCGACGAAGTGTTACCGGAAAAGGTCAATCAACTTGCCCAGCGCCAACTCAGGATGATCCGTCGCACCGGACGCAGCGACGCCGGTGAGGTCACGCTTCATTGGAAGGACAAAGAGACAACGCTCTTGGTACGAGCTACGCCCGTTTTTGATGAACGCAAGAATATTTCATCGGCTGCCATCACGATCTATGACGTTACGAAGCTTCGAATCACGGAGCAAAAGTTACGTCTGCGAACTCGCGCCATCGATGCATCGAGTAACGGGATCGTCATCGTTGACGCGTTGGCCGACGACATGCCGATCATCTATTGCAATCGCGGGTTCGAGCAGATTACCGGTTTCAGTCGCGCCGAGATATTGAATCGTAATTGTCGGTTCCTGCAAGGAAGGGAAACCGACCCGAAAGATGTCGCCAAAATACGCAACGCCATTCGCAAACGCATATCATGCCGAGTGACGGTGCTGAATTACCGTCGCGACGGTTCGCCCTTTTACAACGATTTGATCATCAGCCCCGTTGCCAACGACGACGGCTTGGTCACACATTTCATTGGCATTCAGCACGACGTGACAAAATCCGTTCAAGCCAGCTTGCGGATGCGTGAGAGCGAAGAGCAGTATCGCGGGACGTTCGAAAACGCCGCCATCGGTATCGCGCATGTGGGAATGGATGGCCGTTGGCTGCGGGTGAACCAAAAAATTTGCGACATCGTGGGGTACTCACAAGACGAATTGATGCAGCGGACGTTTCAGGACATCACCCATCGGGACGACCTCGAAGCGGACTTGGTTGAGTTCGAACGGCTGAAACGCGGTGAGATTGATGGGTATTCGCTGGAGAAAAGGTATTTCCACCGAGACGGCCACATCGTCTGGATTCGGTTGACGGTTTCGCTGCAACGCAAGTTAAACGGCGAGCCGCAGTGTGCGATTTCCTTGGTCGAAGACATTTCCGAAAGGAAAGAAACCGAACGCCAACTTTCTGAATCACGGAGCATCATTAGCGAGGTAATCGAGAACATCGAGGACGCGTTTATCAGCTTCGATCGCGAAGGGATCATTCGTGTCGCCAATCGTTCTGCGCTGCAGATGGCCGATGCAAAAAATGATGAATCGTTAATCGGCATGCCCTATGAAGATGTTTTTTCGACCGATCCTACGTCCCCGCTGCTCTCGCTGCTTGATCGCGTCCGTCGATCACAATCCGCTGAAACCACGGAATACTTTTCGCCGAAATTGAATCGTTGGTATGACGTTAAATCGTTTCCAATCAATGGCGGTGCGGCGATGTACATGAGCGATGTTACCGCTAGGAAAGAAACCGAAGTGCATTTGGAACACGCGCGTTTGTCCGCCGAAGACGCCAGTCGCGCAAAGACGTCTTTTCTAACCAACATGAGCCACGAAATCCGTTCACCCATGTCAGCGATTCTGGGGTTCAGCGACATCGCCCTGCGAGACCTGCGCGAAGGAAAAGACGTTCAGCCCGACCACCTGGAAACCGTCATCCGCAACGGGCGATTCTTGCTTAGGATCATCAATGACATTTTGGATTTATCCAAAGTTGAAGCCGGCAAGTTGCAAATTCGCAACTCGCTGTTCAAGTTGGTTCCGATGCTGGCCGACTTGATGGATTTGATGCGTCACCGCAGCAAGGATAGCCAAGTGCCGCTCGCGATCGAATTCGACGGTCCGGTTCCGTCCCAACTTCACAGTGACCGATCGCGCGTGGAACAGATTCTCGTCAATCTCTTGGGTAACGCGATCAAGTTTACCCCCAATGGCGACGTCCGCTTGGTTGTTTCATCCGACGAGCTGAACGTCTACTTTAAGGTCATCGACACCGGTATCGGAATCTCACAGCGAAAAATCAATCATCTGTTCCAGGCATTCTCGCAGGTCCATGACGCGACCAAAATGGTCGGCGTCGAAGGCACGGGCCTTGGATTGGTGATCAGCAAGCGGCTGGCGACGTTGCTTGATGGCGACATTGACGTGGAAAGCGTTGAAGGAAAAGGCAGTACATTCACGTTGCGCTTGGCAATCGGCGATGTGCCCAAACGCGAACGGATTCAACCGACGCAACTCGACATCCAGCCCAATTCCACCGGCACCGAGAAACTCGGTTCGATCAGGGGGCGGGTCCTGGTCGCTGACGACGCGCGCGACATCCTGATGGTAACCAAGCACTTCCTGACCCGAGCCGGTGCGGAGGTGGTCGAATCGGTCAACGGTGCCGAAGCCGTCGCCGAAGTTCGTAGGGCCGAAGCCGAAGGAAAACCGTTCAGCTGCGTCCTGATGGACATGCAAATGCCGGAAATGAACGGGCGTGATGCGACGGTCGCGATCCGCGACGATGGGTTCACGATGCCAATCATCGCGCTGACCGCGGGCGCGACCTCCGATGAAATTCAGGAAGCACTCAATTCGGGCTGTACGCAATTCATCAGCAAACCGGTCCACGGCCCAGAACTGGTCGACACGGTGTCGAAATTGATCAACACGTAACAGCCCAGTGAATCAGGTAACCCGTGGCCCGAGGAATTTTGATCGTGCAGTCCCCGGCATCGCTGCGCCACTTGGCACGAAAATCGCTCGTCTCATGCTACCAACAATCACGTGTCAGGTAGCGTAAGACGCTGTGAATTTGCCTCAAGGTCGTTGCATCTTTCACGGCGTTCTGTGGTTCATGGGTCGTTATCCGCCGCGCACCGCGTCCGCCGTTTCTCTAAATGTCATTCACCATTGGGAAGCCAGATGAAGACAATCGCCCCCGACAAGGAAAAGCGACACAACGCCGTATCCGACAAAATGCGAGCGGTCGTATTTGACGACTACGGCGATGCCGATGTGCTGAGGCTCGTCGAGCGCCCGACGCCCAAACGCAAAGCTGGCGAATTGTTGATCGAAGTCCATGCCTCCAGCGTCAATCCGATTGACTATCGGCTTCGTAGCGGTGAGATGAAAGCATTATTGCCCGGTGGTTTCCCGCGTATTCCGGGATACGACGTCGCGGGAGTCGTTGTCGATTGCGATGACAACAGCTCGTTCGAACGTGGCCAGCATGTCATCGCGTTTCTGGACCACTTGCGTGGCGGTGCATGCGCCGAGTACGCCGTTTGCAGCAATGGCGTCGCCACACCGATTCGCGAGACGATGTCGATGCGAGATGCAGCCGCAATACCACTGGCCGGAACCACAGCGCTGCAATCATTACGTGATCACGGAAAGATCGAGCCAACCGATCGAGTTTTGATCAATGGCGCCAGCGGTGGCGTTGGTATTTATGCGGTGCAAATCGCAAAGGCATACGGATGCCAAGTCGATGCCGTGGCCAGCGGAGACAATCGCGATTTTTGTTTGTCACTGGGGGCGGATCGCTTCTTTGATTACGAGAAAGAAAACTACGTCGAGTTGGACGAACAATGGGATCTGATTTTTGATGCGTCTGGAAAGTCCAACTATTGGGATTCTCGTCATGTCATGAGCGAGCATGGCCGGTACATTTCGACCGAACCCAATCCGAAAGGTATGTTGATGACGCTTATCACTTGGCCGCTGTCCAAGTCGGGTACGGTCATGCTGGCGAAACCACGTGGCAACGACCTTCGAGAGCTAATTCGTTTGTACGAGCTTGGGAAGTTGTCGGTCACTATCGACAGCTGCTTTCCGCTTGAACAGACGGCCGACGCACATCGACGCGTTGAACATGGTGTCGATCGGGGCAAAGTTGTTATCGTTCATCGAGACGATTGAATTTGCGATGCTGGCAAGACATGAGTTTGAGTGGTCCTAACGTGTGCCAAAACGGCCTCCCGGACGGAATACTCGTTTTGCAATGTTCAAAGATAACGTGGCGATGCTGTCACACGGATGTCTTGTTATTCATCTCTTTTCGCTTTGCCGCACGCAAGGCTATCTGCTTTTCGACGCGACCGACGACTACGAGAATCAGCGCTGCCAAAATCGTTGCTCCTGCCGCTAAGATCAATTGCCCGATGGCAACGGCGATCCCTATTCCGGCGGTGAACAAGATTGATGACGCTGTCGTCAGGCCTTCAACTTGGCGGTCTTGATGATGAACGATCGTGCCCGCCCCGAGAAAGCTGATCCCGACGACGATGGCCTGAATGATTCGCGTCGGATCTGTACTGACGCTGCCAATATCTTCACTCTGAAAGCGGTCGATCACGCCGTCGCCTAGCAAGACAAGCAGTGCCGATGCGCTGCACACGAACATGTGCGTTCTTAACCCGGCAGGCTTGTCGGCGAATTCGCGTTCCAAGCCTGTGACGGCTCCCAACGCGGCCGCAATGGCGACGGCAACGAGCGGCTGCAACTGTTCTTCGTAAGTCATGATCGTCTCAATCGGCAATGGTCACCCACAGCGCTGGCCGCGAGAGGCCTACCACGAACTTGCACAATGGTCGCTCATGTCATTTAGAACACTGCCATTTAGAACACACAGTCACTGATTCATATCCGCCCAAGATGATCAACGAACAACCGCACCGTTGAGCGCGGTTATCAAGTGCTGTGCCGATCATCATTTAGCCACTGAATGCAATCCAGCATATGTAGCGGCATGCACATGGCGACTCGTGCCTTGGTCCCACGGTGCTAGCCAAGCTCTGACCCGGGAAGCGAATGCCATCCACGCAGACCACTCGTCGTGAACCCGCTTTGTTAGGATTCGAAACCGATCGGGTTGACATCTTTGCGTTCCAATTAGGCATCCGTTGCCGAACTTATATTCGCAGCTTTGGCGTCGGTGAAATCTTTCGGCTGGTCCGACTCCCATTTCACCAGCTTGTCGAACTTGTCTTGAAGCCTTTGCGTGATACCGCTGAGTTCGCCTCCTCGGTGCATCGCAGGCTCGCGGCAAATGTCTTTCACTCGAGCCTCGATGTCCGCGCGAATGTCTTTCCCACTTTTCCGGACATAACCACTCATCAGCAGCGACTTTAGTAACGGCTCGGCACGTGCAGCCATCTCGGACTCTTCTCCGCGCAGCGTCTCACATGCCAACTCCGCAAGCGCGTTCAGTTGTGTTTCGATTTGAGGGTTTGTATCGCTCATCATTTGCCTTTCTTGACAGAACTGTGATCGGTTTTAAAGCATTTGCGCCGTCGCCGACCAACCGTGGCGCAAGCTAGATCACCTGCGACACACACTTAATATTCCAACGTCGCAAACGCCATGCCGAAAGTTGCGACGCGGATCGATCGAAGAATATTCAGTTCGGCTGCCTGATCCAGAGCAAGAAGCTCAAGGTGATGATGGCTCTATCCCATCCGCCCTCGTTTGTCTTTGCATCGTTTGCTCCGGTACAAGACGCGCTTGACCATCAGGCGGGCCGCTAACCCGTCGGTCCGATGATGTGGCATAGGACTTGCGGGTTTGCTTGGGCCGAAACGCGTCGAGAAACCGCTCCGCGAATCAGAGGCAACCTGAAATGATTCATGATCGACCATGCGTAATTGTTACCGGCAGCTCAGGCTTACTCGGTGCGCCGGTTTGCAAACGATTGTCTGAGCAAGGCTATGAAGTCTTCGGGTTTGACCGAGTCGGTTTGCCAGAACCGCCGAAAGAACTCAAATACGTCCACGACGTTGAATGTGATGTGACCGATTCGAATTCCGTTCGGTCAGCGGTGCAACAGGTCCGTACGCTTTCGCATGGAAAGCTTGCAAGCGTTGTGCACCTAGCCGCCTACTATGACTTTTCGGGTGCTGAGAGCGACCTGTACGACGAAGTCACGGTCAAGGGAACCGATCGATTACTAAATGCGCTGTCCGATTTCGATCTGGAACAATTCATCTTTTCCAGCACGATGTTGATTCATGAGCCTTGTTCGGTTGGTGAACACATCAATGAAGACGATCCGCTGATGGCCAAGTGGCCCTACCCCGCGAGCAAGATTGCCACAGAGCGATTGATTCGTGAGGGTCACCCCAACGTAAACTCGGTGTTTCTTCGGATCGCCGGAATCTATACCGATTACGGACGCCAGCCAACGCTGGTCCAACAAATCAAGCGCATCTATGACCGGGACTTCCAAGGGTTGTTCTTTCCAGGTGATTCCGACACAGGTCAGTCTGCGGTCCACCTGGACGACGCCACAGAAGCGGTCGTGCGGACGGTCGAACAACGCCAATCGATTCGACCCAAAACGGCGATATTGATTGGCGAACCCGATCCGGTCTCTTATGAAACCCTGCAGAACTTGATCGGTAAACAATTACACGGTGAACAGTGGCCCACGATGTATATGCCAAAATCGCTTGCGAAAGTCGGTGCGGCAGTCATCGATACGCTTTCGGGCGGTGACGCATTTATCAAGCCATATATGGTCAGCATGGCCGACGACCACTATGCGTTGGACATTTCGCTTGCCCACGAGCTACTTGATTGGCAACCGCAACACAGTCTCGCTGCAACGCTGCCCAAGATGACGGAGTTGATCCGAAAGGACCCCGAACGGTGGCACGCGATGAACAGGTTAAGCTGCGACGACTGATCACCGATCAGGCCCGCTGCTGAGCTGTGTCAAGAATTCATCATGCCACACAGACGTGTGTAGGGTCCGATCGGCAAACCGCTTCTAACCCAGCCTCGGCCGTTGGGAAAATTCGTCACTGGTACACGATTCAACGTTACTGACATTCAACACCACTGACATGCAAAACCTTGATGCATCCGTACCGCCCTACCACCACAATCCTTCGGCGTGGTCTCAACGTTTACCGATTTGTCTGCTGGCGTTTGTCGCCGCTGCGATATCGACTCATTTATCCATGTACCAATGGGGCTTGATCGATAGCAGCTGGGATCCGGTGTTTGGTGAAAGCAGCAACCGCGTCCTTGAATCGGATACGGCAAAACGAATGTTTGGCATCCTTGGAATACACGATGCAGCCCTGGGAGTTCTCGCATACTTGGGAGACGCAATCTTGGGATTCGCCGGCTCCACGCGGCGTTGGCAGTATCGACCATGGCTCGTCGTGCTGTTTGGTATCGACGTCATTCCTTTGGGGATCGTTAGTGTCATCTTGGTCTTGTGCCAGGCATTCATTGTCGGCGAGTGGTGCTTTCTGTGTCTGGTAACCGCCACAATCTCGCTCATCCTGGTTTATTGGGCATGGGATGAAGTCCGGGCATCGCTGACGTATTTAAAGCTCGTTTGGACACAGAATCGCAGTACGCATTTGTTGTGGCAGGCGTTCTGGGGATACCACCACAACGCGTTCGACCAAGCCGCTGAGACTCTGTTGTCCAGGGAGACTAAGTGATGTGGGGACGAATCATCGAGATCTCGACTGCCGTTTGGCTAGCGATCAGTCCTTGGGTATTTCGATCACAGGACATCATGACACTGGTTTGGCTGGACTTGTCGATTTCATTGCTGATTGTGATCTTCGCGGGCCTTTCTTATTGGAAACCCACTCGGCATGCACATCTTTTGTCGTTGGTGGTGGCGGTCGGGCTGATCGCCTGGGGACGGTTTGGCGGAACACCTCCACCGGTCTATCATCAAAATCATATTGTGGTCGGTCTATTCCTGCTAATGATTGCACTGATCCCCAATGAGGCCTCGAAACCACCATTGGTCTGGCGAGATTCAACATCCCTGTAGAGCATCATTTGCTGCTGTCTAGCGATGGGCTGTCTAGCGATGGGCTTTGATCAGGCCAACCTTGGCTAGCCGGGATAGCCACCAAACGAACATTCCACCAACAACCAGCGTGCTGACCCAGCCAAGTGGTTCAACCAGACTCTTAAAATTGTCTGCCAACCACCAACCGAGTCCCGCTAATAGCGCTGTCCACAGCACGGTGCCGATTGCCGTATAGAGGCAAAACTTGCCCATTGGCATTGCTACAAAACCGGCTGGTACGCTGATCAGTGTCCTCAAGCCGGGGATCATCCGACATCCCAACACGGCCCAGTGCCCCCAGCGTTCGAACCACTTATCCATCGTTTCGATCTCTCGTGAGGATATCGTCAACCACCAACCGTGCCGGTCGATCCAGCCGATCAGTCGCTTCTTGCCGACCCACCGTGCAAACCAAAACCATGTGAATGCACCGGCGAACGAACCAAGACTTCCTGCGGTAACAGCGCCAGCAAACGTGATATCGCCTTTGCTGACCGCATAGCCCGCCCACGGCATCACGACTTCTGATGGGATCGGCGGAAACACGTTTTCGAAAAACATTAGCAACCCGATTCCGACCACACCGAAGTTGCTAAGAAAATCTTGGATCCACTGATTCATCGTCAAAGCCGCTGGTTATCCAGACACGACGCGTGCTTCGTTGTTTGCGGCACGCAGCCCCAAGACGAAACTCGCTCTGTAATTCAAACCGCTGAAATTCGCAATTGCTGTGCCGAAGACATTCGGTTGATTTGCCTGACGTTCGGACGACTACGTACCACAATGATCAATTGCCATCCTGCAAGTTTGCGGTTCCTTAAAAAAGTAAACCAATCGGATGCCACCTGACCGTGGCGTTACTTACTTGGCACTGCAGTTGCATCCTCGATTAGATTTCGAGATCGTTTCGCACGCCAATGATCGATACGCATTTACCGACAGCGCAAATCTTAAGGTGGTTCAATGTTTGTTATCACGCAACAGGATGATCGACTGCTAAACACTCAAGTTGTCGAAGGCTTTGGCGGGGAAACGATCGACGCTGTCATTGTGTTCACTGACGAAGAAAATGCCGACCGGTATTTGCAAGCGATGTCCACGTCCAGTTCTGACTCGATGGACGCATCCGTTATCGCGCACCTGTCTCCATCGTCGTTTCTAAAGTACTTGACAACATTGGCGTCCGACGGGATCGCACAACTGATCATTAACCCTGATCATGATCCGGACAGCACTGACGCGATAACCGGGTATTCGGTGATCGAGGTCGACGTGCTGCTCGAGCGAGCCGCCGAGACCGTCATTAGAGAGACACGCTTGGCAGCAGAGGTTCCGATTGTCCAACCCGATCATCCACAGTATCTCTATCACTGTCAGGAATGCGCTAATATCGTCGAATCAACCGAGAAAGCAGACTTCACCTGCTGTGGAAGCCCAATGGTTTTAGGAGCGAAAGCAGCGTCTTGATGAGCCGCGTGCATTACTGCCGACAATGCCGGCTAATGTCACTGACGTGCCACAGACCTACACATAGCGTCCGCCGATTCGCGACGAAATAAATTGAACCGATATCTTAGGTACGGCCAACTCAATCTCGCAGCAAAGTAGTTCGCACGAAAAACAGCTTTGATTCGATAGACAACCTCGCCGGCACCCGTTTGCTCAATCTCGAATTGCTCCTCACCCTGTTCAGGGTGGGCGGCGAGCGTTCCGAACGTGAATCCCATGCGGCGACATCGATCGGTATCTTCATCGACCGTAGAGATAATGCGGCACGCAGCCATTGCCCATACACCAACCATGCGGGCACGAATCGCGATGACTTCTCCATTGCGGATCGGTGTCGAAACTGGGACTGCTTTGGCCCAACCGACGTCGAACTGCTGCCATTGCTGTATCGCTCGACGTGCCGCCTCGAAGACCTCCCTACCCTGCCCCAGTTCGATCTCGACAAAGTCAAAGTCGTATCCATCAGGAACGCGATCGTTCCCGGTCATACCGACGTGTGGATAGTTCAATTCCGCTCTCGATTGGCGCTGAAGAAATCGAGCGACTTCGTCTGATGTTGGCTGTTTGAAATACATCACTCGCGGTCCCTCATGGTCCAGTTCAATCAAAAGATGTCTCTCGCAACCATACGATCGCTGCGATGCTTCGCAACGATATCTTCGTATCGCCATCTTTCGTTCATCTTAGCCATTTAGCAAAAGTAATCAGCCTTTGTTTCTTGGTATCAATTCATCGCCATGAAGAAACTAGCAAGACAGACGCGAGAATTTGAATCGATTCGGAACAACGTATGCATCGATCGTCTATCAATCGTCGCGCCGAAGTGGCAGCGACACCTTTGATCACTACGATACGGAGATTTTCAGATGACGAAAACCAATTTTGCAGTCTGCACACTTGCAATTGCGGCATTGATTGGCGGCAACCATGCCAACGCACAGCAGAACCAAGTCGGCGCATCACCCCTGCCCAGTGAATCACAGAGCGGCACCGCTGGAACGCAAAGTGACCAAGGTGATCGCTACGAAGCCCGCCGGATCAGCACGGACGCAAACCAACAAGGGCCGACGGTAAAAGAAGCTCTTGTTCAAAAGTTGCAAAAGTCAAATGAAGCCGAAATCGAACTGGCCGAATTGGCCATGAACAGAACTGATAATGAGGACGTTAAGAACCTGGCACAGATGCTCGTTCAAGATCACCGTCAGCTGAATGAGACGCTGCGCCGCCATGTGGGTCAGTCACACGATCGCCAGACGAACTCACTGGGCAACTCTCACCATCAAAGCAATTCTGCGAACGAGACTCGATCCGGATATACAGACACACGGCGCACGAACGCCCAAGACAGTGGCGCATCCTATACCCATACGTCGCGGGAGACCGTTCCAAGGCAGCTATGCCAAATCAGCGAACAAGCATGTGACAATGCATCAAAAATGACGAAGGACATGCTTAGTAAGTATGACGGCCAGAACTTCAATATGGCTTTCCTTGGACAACAATGCGTTGCACATACAATGATGATTGCCGAACTGAAAGCGATCGAGAGCAACGGACCAGAAGAACTGCAATCATTTGCTCAACAAGCGATCGAAAAAGTGCAGCAACATCTGGACAAGGCTAAACAGCTTGCGAAGCAACTCGAGGACAACGAGCCTTCTAATAGCTAATCCCAGCGGATTGACCTAGCATCACAAATAGCTGATGCAAAACATCCAGCGGCTTGTCGATTCCTCGTGCGCGAATCGGCGGCCGCTTTTTTCGTGGGCCTTTAGCAATCTTAAACAGGCCCGCGTCATACCAGATGGACGGCCCATGCATTGAACTCTCTTCGTTCATGAATGGGTCTACGACCAGGGCGGTTCATCATTGACCACCGCTTGTTCACTGATCGCCGGAAACACGCGTTAAACAGGCTTCGTACAATTTTGGCCCGGCATATGCATTCGTTTCCTGCGGGTTGCCCACGCGGGCAAGTTTAATCCTCTGATACGAAAGGGAAGAAGATGAATTGGGATCAAATCCAAGGAAAGTGGTCGCAAGTTAAGGGTCAGGCCCAACAGAAATGGGGTGACTTGACGGACGACGACTTGGACAAAGTTGATGGCAAACGTGAAGAACTCGTGGGCAAGGTTCAAGAACGTTACGGCATCGCGAAAGAAGAAGCTGCTAAGCAAGTACAAGAGTTTGAAAACTCGTGCCACTGCTAGGTGTTCATCACGCAGGTCGGGGATCTCGATCTGCTGAGGCTGGCTCGATTTGCCAGATTCGATTACTTACACCGATTTCAAAAGCGTTGCAATCTCTGTCGACCTAACGATCCATGCCCTGGTCGCTTGAACGGCGGGCCGGCAGAGAATCCGCAACGATAATATAAACAGGAGTAAACAATGCCAAACAAATCACTAAAAAACAAACGGATTGCTTTCTTAGCCACGGATGGTTTTGAACAAGTCGAGCTGACCAAGCCATGGGAAGCCATCAAGAACGCCGGAGCCGAAGTCTTTCTCGTCTCGCCGAAAGATGGCGATATTCAAGGCATGAACCACGATGAAAAGGCGGATACGTTCAAGGTCGATCAGTCGGTACAGTCGGCGTCGGCAGAGAATTT
Organism: uncultured Pirellulaceae bacterium; assembly: GCA_963975425.1. Taxonomy (GTDB): domain Bacteria; phylum Planctomycetota; class Planctomycetia; order Pirellulales; family Pirellulaceae; genus CAXBGS01. The sequence goes on along the minus strand of CAXBGS010000009.1, from coordinate 52,948 downwards.
CGACGGGCTGGTCTTGCCAGGTGGCGTTGCAAATCCCGACTCACTGAGGACCTGTGAACACTCCGTTAACTTCGTACGTGATTTCTTCAAGCAGGGGAAACCCGTGGCCGCGATTTGTCATGGCCCATGGACGTTGATTGAAGCGGATGTCGTACGAGGACGACGTGTGACGTCTTGGCCAAGTCTGAAAACCGACCTTGAGAACGCGGGCGCGCAGTGGGTCGACGAAGAATGTGTCTGCGATGAAGGTTTGGTTACCAGCCGGAATCCGGATGACTTGCCGGCATTTTGCGACAAGGCTGTTGAAGAATTTGCTGAGGGCAAACACGCAGAACAGACCGCGTGATTCGCATCATCAACGCAATTGTGCTCTCTCACCGACCCGTCACGGCATCAATGCTTTGACGGGTCAGTCAATAGACAAACCCTGTGTCAGGAAAAGCTGACTTGAAACACCTGTTTAGATTGGCACATCGTTCCGACACGATTGATGTGAGGATCTCACTGGCATGAAACGACTTGTCGAGCGTGATACAATGCCGCGTTTAGAACGCCACGACGCCCGAAATTGTACCGTTTATGTATTCAGAATCCGCCGGAATGCGCAAGACGCTGGGCGACATCGACGTTGTCTATCACGACGGTATCTATCATCTCTTTCACTTGGTGCTGCCCAATCACGACTTTATCGCACATGCAGTAAGCGACAACGGATTCACGTGGCGACGTGTTGAGAATGCGTTGTTCATCGGCCACCCGGGCAGCTGGGACGATTCCATGCTTTGGACCATGCATGTCACGCGACATCCACGTCGGCCTGGGGTTTGGCGGATGTTCTACACCGGACTTTCGCGTCGCGACCATGGTGCGAAACAGCGAATCGGTTTAGCCGAGAGTGAGGATCTGTTTTGCTGGACAAAATCGCCGGTGTGGTGGAAGGACCGTCGATCACCACTGCCGTATGATTTACCCGGCCAGCCGCCGCAACCGCCATTTGCTCACGATCCAGAAAGCAATTTCCCGCTCGAACCCGACGGCGAATACTACGAGTGCGACGTCGATGAGGGGCGTCATTGGGTGTCTTTCCGTGACCCATTCTATTTCCATGATGGTGACCAAGGCTGGTTGCTTGCGGCCGCTCGTGTGAACCACGGTCCGGTGGTCCGACGCGGTTGCGTTTCTGTGATGCAGGAGACATCACTGAACCAGTTTCAAGCGAAACGCCCGCTGTACCATCCGGGGCTGTACGACGACATCGAGGTGCCTAACCTGTTCAAAATTGACGGTGAATTCTACTTGGTCGGCAGCATGCGAGAGGATGCAAAAATACGATATTGGCATACCGACCGAATCGGCAATCCGTGGAAGAGCTACGCAGACAACGTACTTTTGGCAACCGGAAATTATGCAGGCCGCGTGTGCCACGATGACCGAGGAATTTTGTTGTGGAGCTTTTTCACTCCACCCGGTCTGGATCGATTGAGCAACAATCTGATGCCGCCACCAAAGCGAGTTTTTCGCGAATCGAACGGGCGTTTGAGCCTGAGGACCTATGAGGGATTTGAATCGCGGATCCGATCCTGTGCGGACACGTCGCATCTGCAATCGATCAATTCCGGTGATTCCTGCGAGTGCAAGATGAAGTCGGAAACTGCATGTGAACTGACAAGTGAATCCGGATTCCAAGCTTTCGTTTTTGACGACGACGTCGAAAGCTTTCGGTTACGCGCAAAATTGTGCATGATCGATTCTGGAAAATGCGGTCTCGTCTTTCGACTCGATCGAGAAACACGTGACGGCTATTATTTGTCGCTCGACCTGTTCAAGGGAGTTGCACAATTGCGTGCTTGGGGCAGCGGCCCGGACGGCAGCGGCGAAGACATGATGCAGTTCATGTCTCTGCAATCGGGATACTGGGTCTGCGAAAATCGGGGAACGGCAATGCTGCAGCTGCTCGTTTACGGAAGCTATATCGAACTGTCCGTGAATGACCGAATCTTGTTATCGCTCGCCGACCAAAGCTATGACAAAGGTGCGATCGGCTTTTATCTGGAAAGTGCCGAACTGGACGTATCGAACATCCAACTCGATCACTTCGATTCCCCGGTTCAGGATGACGCTCACTTGGCGAACGGTTAGCAACAGACGAGCCAATGACGAAACTCGCTAAATCTCTTCATCGACAAAGATAATATGTCGAAAATAGTGTTGCGACTCGAAACTTGCTCCGAGAGCTCCGATCAGCAATCCAAGAGATGCGGCGAATATCGCCATATGAGGTCGGTCAACCCAATCAATCGTACGGGCATCCGCGATCGTCGATGCCGCCCAACTGGCAATCAATTCATTTGGAAATAGAAAGTAGGCGAGCGAGATTCCCAGACTGAAGAGTGCCAACCAAGTTGTTGCCATCCCGACGAATACAATTCCCAGTGCGGCACAGGACGTAACCACGGTTTGCTCACTTCGCCGGCTTCCACGTCGAACGAGCAATTGCTGACGGATAACAACATAGGCAGTCGTCGCCAACAACGACAATGCACAGAGCGCTGCGACATTGCCTGTGGTCTGTGCCAAAGCCAAGTCCCATGCTTCCGCCGTCATCAACAGAATGGCGAGCGTGGAGAACGACGCAATCGTCAACCGACTTAAGCGTTTGGGAAATTCCCAAGGGCGAGCCGCCCAAATCGCCTGATAAATTTCGGTACGGTTAATCCATGCCGCGCTTACTACGAACGCCGGATACGCCAAACGTCGACCCACGCCTTCTTCTAGTCTTTGGTCTGCAATCTCGGCCAGTGCAGCACGCTGCCGTTCTTGTTGTGTGGGGTCCATCCCGGCCATCAAATCTAAAGCTTGGGCACGAGGTGGGTGATAAAGTAAATCATTGGGGTGATCGCTCTTGGGCAGTCCAGACAAGTGCCCGATGCTGTGAAGCATTAAGCGACTCAATCGACGGGCGATCCGTTCGATTCGCTCTTGATGATCGACATCCACACCCATCGCCTGCGGGTCAATCAGTGACATTGAGATAATTGCGGCATCGAGCGGTCGACTGAGGGCGGCGAAACAATATGGTGAATAGTTGCCCACCAGTTCTGACGACGTCAGGACGAATGCAAAGTCCCAACGCCGGGTATCGCGTTCCTCGACCGCTTGTTGCAAAAGAACGCTCGGCTCGACACGTCCCGTTCCAGATAAGCCAGTACCCGTCAATTCCGGTCGCCGAATCTCAAAGAAGTCGAACCGAAACTCTGGAAATAGCTCCGACAAACGTTTATCGGTTTGTTCGACGGCTAAACGAGCGGATCGAGAATCAACAGCATCTAGCGACCCCGCGACAATGACACCGATTTCAATAAGGGACTTGGATGCATTGGTCGTTGCGGTTCCAGATTCACTCATTGACGGGCGGCATTCATCGATGGTGGTCGCGCGAAGCGTCAAAGCAAGGCAGCCTGGTCTTCGAACAAGAAAGATCGTGATCCCGACAGTTATAGCGGAACAGAATCCCTTGTTCGATGCGGCGGCCTGACGGTGAAACGTCGCTGGTGCCGCGAATAAAATCAGGCGTTCCAATAAGTTCGTTTAAAAGTCAACCCGATTATCGTTTGCATCGAATCTCGCTTCATAGTCAATTTGTTCTAGATAATCTTTCAGCGCTAGGTATTCACGGGTATCCAGCTTGTCTTCGATCGAGTCAACAGCCTCGCCCATTAGACGGACCATACGGGCAACGCGGAAATAGTCCCACTGGCGATAGACAGCCCCCGGACTCTTTCGCTTGGCAAGCGTTTCTTCGATCGGCTTTCGATACGGTTTAAGCCGTTCATGATCCAACGGTGCTGGCCAAAAAATTTCGCCGGTACGAGCATTGAATTGCTGCTCGTCCAGTCGGTCTGGGGCACGGCGACTGGCAATTCGCTGCTGGGTCTCGGCGGACACATCGGCAGCCTCTTCTCGAAGCTCGTTCTCACGAATTTGCCTCAACTCATAGTATTGTTCGATCCGTTCCTTACGATTTTCAAGACGCTTGTCGATGGCGTCTTGAAACTGTTCCGCGGACAACGACTTCAGAAGCGCACCTTTTCCCAAAGCGACCGCGCGGTCGCCTTGAGCATCCAGGATGTCACCCGTCGCGGTTGAGACATCATCGTCAGTTAACAAGCCATCATCAGCGATCAGACTGCAAGAACCGAACAACAAACCGATCACGAAAACTTGGTGTACACGAAACATTTTCTTTCTCTCTTATTGGGAATGTGGTTTTGCTTAGAAAGTAGCAATTGCCATTCCAATTCAAGAAAACAAGAAAGTACTGCGGTTGGCGCTCGGCACAACCTTTGCATCCACTGGTCGGGCTGAATGAAATTCATCAGAGTGGTGCAATGCGTAGCGCATCACGTCGTTACACCCAGCCGTTTGCTGGACGAGCGAGTCTCCTCGAGAAACACAGGCGTATCACCAAGATGTTGGACAAATGGATAACCGCGTCACCGGGCCAGTTGGGGATGATCATGCTGTCATCCTTCGCGGTTTACACCGGCATTCTGCTCTACACGAGGATCGCCGGACTAAGAAGCTTTTCGAAAATGTCGGCGGCCGACTTCGCGATGACGATCGCTACCGGGTCATTGTTTGGGGCGACCATTGCATCGCCGTCACCCACATTGGCCATGGGTCTATTTGCAATCGCGTGCATCTTTGCGGGCCAGTGGGCTCTCGCGGAACTGAGAGTTCGGTCTGATTTTTTCAGCCGAGCAATCGATAATCAACCGCTATTGTTGATGTCTGGCGGGACGATATTGAAAGACAATTTGCGTCGCGCGAATATGACCGAAGATGACTTATTCGGAAAGCTTCGTGAAGCGAACGCGATGAATTTCGATCAGGTGAAAGCAGTCGTCTTCGAAACAACCGGTGACGTCTCTGTCATCCATAGCGATTCAGAGGCACCACTTGAACGGCGAATTTTTGAGAATGTCATTGATAGCGACCAGCTCTTCAAATAGGTTCCGCATTGCGATTTATCGGATCGAAAAGCCTACCAATTGCATCGCAAATCACCTCTTATAAACCGCCTGGCCACATCGCACTTGATTCGCATTTCATTGTCCGGCATCGCTGCCCGATCTGCGAGGCAATCTCTTGAAAGCGTTTCGATACTGTTTCAAGAGCTCTTTGGCGCTTATCGGTTCTTACACTGCCATCGCCACTTAACATCTTGTCGACGCAATCTTGAAATCTTTTCTTTTTCACCGGTTTTGCCAGAAAGACACTGCTACCAAATCGGCTGAGAATGCGGTCGATACTACTATCTCTTAAACTGCTTGAGACAATGACCGGCACGTTTGCGATTTTTGGATCAGGATCGCTTCGCAGAGCGTGTATCAAATTCAAGCCACTCAGATGGGGCATGTCTATGTCGGTGATCACAATGTCAGGGGCGTTCTGCCTGACCGCACGAAGCGCTGTCGCTCCGCAGGCGGCATAGACCACCGCAAAACCCTGCTCCTCCATCCACTGCCCCAGTTGCTTGCGAATCAATCGCGCATCATCGGCGATTACACAGCAACGTCGATCATCACTCGCGTTTAATGAATTAGTCGGCGTCATCGCTTCGTACTCCTTCGTGTTAGACACAATAAGACAAGCGAACGGCATACCAACGATCGTTACGCAGGACGATCACTTCGCGAGTTTGGGACAATCATCCAGAAATCAAGAAGGTTTGCGAGCAAGTTCGACTATCCGCGAAGAACGCCGGGTCAAGCTTAAAACGAATTCGACGTGACATCTCTAAGTCCGAGCCTCGATAAAGTTCGAACTGATCTGTGAGGGATCATTCGGAAACTGTCCGCCGATGCATTGCGGCGTCAAATCGTTGATCGAAATCGTCGAAAAGGCTCGCAACCTCAGGACGCAAAAGCACCTCTTCAATCTGCGTGGCGGTGTTCTGCACTTCATCCGAGGCACCGAGGTCATCCGTTTTACCGTCGCGATTTTCGGCGACTGCCTTCGCCGATTCCATCGCGGCTGACTTCCAACCGTTGATCGTTGCCAAGGCATCAATGATCGAGGCTCGGACCACACGAAAATCCATTCGCGCAAACGTTTCATCAAATGCCCCTCTCATCGTGAGGGCGTCTGCTGGACCGATAGTCCGGAACTCGGATTGAAGATATCGATCAAGCGTCCGACCGAGTAAGACCAATCGCAATACTTCCACCGGAACACCTCGGATCGAGGTCACGACAGCGATCATCTTTCGGATCGGGAACAGCAGCAGAATCAATGGAGCTTTCAAGATTGTCCCGAGACAACCGCCAACACAGCCTGATCCGTTGGAATAGAGAGGATTCAGCGTTCCCGATTCAATATCAGCGCCGTGGTGAATCAGTGTCCGCGTGACGACATAGCGTGCGCATTGCTCGCGAACAATGTCGTCGACAAAGGGGACCGGGATGAATCGGGCTGCGGCGGAAACGATTCCCGCGATGACGCGTTGGTGAGTTGGCCCACTCGGGGTCTGCGGTATTCCCATCATTCGCTCAGCTTGAGGATTGGTTGATGCGTCATGAGATTTACTGCCGCAGCATTACCGACTTACAAAACGACAATCAACGCATGGATGACTCCAACAATCCAAAATCCCACCAAGGTGAGCACGACGTTTAAGAGAAACTGAGTTCCAATCCCACGTTCCATGTAAACGGCTAGTGGCGGTAAGAGGACTGCCAGAACGACTTTAAGAATTGTATTTTCGCTAGTGGTTACCGTAGACATGGTTATTTTCTCCATCTTGTACGTTGAGATATTTTGAGCTGATTAAAGACAGGTGATATTGTTTAATCACTGTCAGCAGCAACGCGGAAACGACCGGGCGTGCCCGCGCTACCTTTGTCTTACCGCTTACCGAAATGCGAAGGTAAAGCAGCAAAATTTCGCACCTACGAATCACTCGTCCGCAGGCAAGTCGATATCAATGTTAGGCGTCGGCACGCTCTTCTCTTTCATATTGACATCGACATCCGGCACTCTGACCTTGGTCTCATCCATTGAAACATCGACATCAGGTGTATCAACGTCAAACGCGGGCAATTGCCCCGCGTCGCCTGATACATCCACGTCCACATCGGGCATTTGCCCTTCACGAGTTTGCTCGACATCACACCCGGCAATCGCAAGCACACCAGCAAGCGACAACGAACTCATCATCATAGAAATCTTCATTTTCTTTCCAAATTAATCCCGGCGTCTGCGGCCCGTTACCGAGATGGGCACATTGGTCTCTTGCCGCTAAAGTTCGAATAACGCAAGTCGCGTGCCAGAACCGCAAGATCAAGATGTCATCCCGAAGTCGCTGGTGTTTATGCAGAAAACGAATAATCATGCGCTCTTTATGACCAGTCCGATCGATCCTTAAGCAACGTTAGATGGCCCCAGATCGGCAGGCAACACACTTGAACTAGTCGCTAAAACGACGTTGCGCACAACCTGCTGCAGATCTTCTTCACGTCGTTGCCGATCGGCTCCAGTACCAAGCGTCAGTGAGTTTTCAACGAACGAGTCGACTGCTAAACGCTCACCTCCGACATCAAGAGATTTCGAAAGTGACGAAATTGCTCGATCGACGAGATCTGCTGCGGGCACCTTGTCCGCGGTGGCCGGATCGATCAGTTCCCTGGCCATTCCGTAGCGTGCGGCATGCCAGATCGCGTAGGACAGCAGACCCGACCGAATCGGCTGGACTGGATCACCTCGCTGTTCTTCGGCAATTGCCGTCATGACTATCGCTCGAACGAGACCTACGTACCCGACTGTTTCATTCACTTGAGTCATGACATCACCACATCGAAACTCAATGGTCGGAACTCTGGTCGGCAACCGAATGTCCCAATAGATAAAGCTCTCATCCTTAATCGCTCCGCAAGCAACAAGGTCGTTGACGCAATCAGCGTAATCATCCAGGTCTTCAAAATGGGCAGGCGGTCCCGCCATTGGCCATTGTGCCCAGAGCTCACGTCGATAGCTGGCGTATCCTGTATCGACGCCATTCCAATAAGGAGAATTTGCCGTGAGCGCTTGCAACAGCGGTAGCCATCGGCGACATCGATTCATCACCTTGAGTCCCAACTGTCGATCGGGCATGGCAACGTGCACATGACACCCGAAAATCAACAGTTCTCTCGCGATTTGCTGATATCGGTCGGTCATTGCTTGATACCGATCCTTTGGGGTCAGCGATTCTGTCTCGGGCAGTGGCAGCGGATTCGTTCCGGCCGCGGCCAGCTCGCAACCATTTGCGCGCGCCGCTGCGGCAAGTAGACTTCGCGTGTTGATGAGAGACTGGCGAACCTCCTCGAGTGTTTGACAAACATCCGATGCCATCTCGATCTGATTCAGATGCAACTCGTGCTGAATTTCAGAGTCGGTTTGTTCGACCATCCCGCTGCGACGCAGGGTCCGCATCACCTCTTTGCAGTTTGGCATCAGTTCTCCGGTGACGGGATCGACGAGCTGATACTCTTCTTCAACGCCAACAGTTGGGACGATGTCATTCATTGTTTACTCACGAGATTTGGTAGATGGATGAGCTGAAACTTTGAAGAAATCACGCCGGTTATGCAGGTTTCAAATCCGGTAGTGCGTGCCTTTGTGACCACCGCAGCGCTGTTAACGCGAGCACGCTTGCACCGATCGGCAATGAGGATTCATCGATGTCAAACTTGGGTGTATGCAGTGGCTCGCTACCGATACCTTCGCCAGCAACACCCAGACGAAACATTGCTGCCGGAACTCGACTTGCAATGAACGAAAAGTCCTCGGCGCCCATGCTCGGCTTGTCGATTTCAATGACATTCACCTGATCGATCAGGTCGACGGCGGCGGTACGAATCTCGCCAGTCACTTCGCGGTTATTTTCGACCGGTGGCGTATGATGGTCGAATTCCAAGCTGACTTCGCAATCATGAACCTTGCCGACTGAGTGTGAAATTTCTTGCATCATCTCTTTGGCACGATCGGCACTAGCCGGAGTTAGCGTTCGCAGAGTCCCCGACAAGTGAGCCGATGATGGCACAACATTGGCGGCCACGCCTGAGTGAATACTGCCGACGTTGACGACAACGGCATCTCGCGCGTCGGTGACTCGCGGAATCCGTCGGTACACATCCATCACCCATTGAGATGCGGCACCAATCGTATCGCCGGTCAGATGCGGACGTGCCCCGTGGCCGCCCCGACCGGTGATTTCGCAGGCAAACGCATCGCATCCGGCCGTAAATGAGCCGTCACGGACGCCAATCGTTCCAGCGGCAAGCGATGGATCGACGTGCAGCGAGATGGCTGCACCGACGCCACGCAGCGCACCGGCCTGAATCATGTGGATTCCACCGCGGCTGGTCTCTTCCTCTGGTTGAAAGATAATTCTCGCTTTGATGCAGTGGCCTTGATCTCGCAATTCTTTCAAGATGACCAACGCGCCAAACGCAGCTGCGCAGTGTGCATCATGCCCACAGGCATGCATAACGCCTTCGACTTGACTTGCGTACTCGGTTTGGACGTTCGTCTCGATCGGCAAAGCGTCCATGTCTGCTCGGATCGCGATCAATTGATGTCCGTCGTGACCAAATCCGTCTTGACCAAACTCGTCCGACGATGGACCTCGAGTTTGGCCGCCGGCATCGCTTTCATTTGATGGATTGACAAGATCAACGAATAGGCCACGATCATCCTGCACCACCTGCGGATTCAAACCTAGTTCGGAAACCAATCTCGCAAGCACTTCGGTGGTGCGATACTCATTACCAGAAACATCGGGATTCCGATGCAAGTCGCGGCGAATCTCCCTCAGTCGGCCGGAAATCTGGCGCGAACGCTCTAAGACCTCGGTGATGACGCTTTCAGCAACGGACATAATGTATCAAATGAGTTTGCGGTAGATGCAACCGAGCGAACAGTTGCATTTGAGATATGGAATCCGGAATTAGGATGCAGCGAGGCGGTCGTGACGGGATCATCGATTGCGACAAACGACCAATCGTTCAAACAACTCAACGTCGCAATTTCCACCCGACTAAAATCCCCAACCCGAATGCCCAACAAGCCGCAATGTCAGGCTTGTCCTTGGCGTAAGCCTTCGCCAACCCAAACAAATCTCGGGCCGGCTCTTGCACATAGCGGTGCGCGGCGTCCTGACCGACGTCCATTGCTTTGTGAGACACTTGATCCATCGCTTTATGAGCGACTCGGCTGGCGGTCTGACGGACGTCGCCCGCCGTTTGTTGTTTGCCGTCTTCGTGGTAACTGGATTGCTCAGTTGTCTTCGACATGATTAACGTTTTCCTGCTTGAGGTGCTTTGGACTAAACCGACTGAAAAAAGTGTCCTGGTGTCCGCGTTTGCGACGAGGGCTGCTTTTGAAAGTGTTAAACACGCACGTCGTGGGCCAAAGATGGTTCGATCGCCTCTGACCAGAAAATTCATGCATTGAGCGACAGGAAGCGGTCGACAAGACACCACACTGACTGCTGGACAGCCATCGCGAACTGGCACACCAATTGCTTTTTCAACTCATCAAGCAATGAGCCTTTCACGATTCCTGCATTCACCCATCAAGGACACAGTCATGCGACTCACAGCAACAACAGCCATTCTTGGCATCCTCACTTTTCCGATCGTCGGTATCACATCTGCCGATGACAATGTCGATTCGATCGTTAAGAAACTTGCGGGCGTCTGGGACGTTGAAGAAGGGGTAAATCGTGGCGTGCCCATACCGGAAGATGAACTGGAAGGCACAACGATGAAAGTTGACAAGCACACGATCATCACTTACGACCGAGACGCAAACGAGAAATATCGATCAACTTATACGTTGGACACCAATGTCTCGCCCATTGCGATTGACATGACGACTGAAATGAAAGGAATGCCTCCGATGAAATCGCTGGGCATCATTCAATTCGACGGCGACGACGAATTCCATCTCTGCTATGCGTTACCTGGTGCTGATCGACCGAAGACTTTCGAATCAACCGAGGGTAGTAAAACAATGCTCTTCGAGCTGGAAAAAGAAGACTGACTCTCTGCCACTACCAGGATCCGCGATCCGCAATCAGTTCATTGACGCCAGCGAGACGGAAGACCATGGCCCTCTCGCGACTTCCAATCAGTAATAGATCGATTCTTATGAATGAGACTCAGCAAGACACTTATCAAGAATTCTGCGACTTGGTGAATATGCAACCGAAAGAGCTTGAAGAGTGGTTACAAACCGAAAAATCAAAATCAGTAGGGCATACCAGGGATGGCGAAGACGAATCGGTCGGCCATCAATCGGGCCGTCGCATTGTCGATATCAAGCGAACCCATAAAGACGAATTATCGTCCGAACAACTTGCCCATATGCGGAAGGTGTGTGGTTATATCAAGCGTCACAAAGCGCAACGGCCGTCCGGTGACATTGCCGACACGGACTGGTGTTACAGCCTGAAAAACTGGGGTCACGACCCGAGCAAATAGTGCTCGCGTTCGATCATCGCATCAAAAAGCAAGTAAATGATTAGGCGGCCAGGACAATGCAATGTCGAGGACCGCCCGAGTTGAAATTCGTTTGCGATCAAGCAAGCGCTAAACCGGTGTCTTCCCGCCGGTACAGCCAAACACCTCTCCCGTGACATAGCTTGCATCGGGACTTGCGAGCCACACATAAAGTGGCGCCAATTCAATTGGCTGGGCAGGTCGACCTAGCAAGCTGTCTTGGCCGAAATTCTGGAAACTCTCCGGTGGCATCGATCCAGGGATGAGTGGCGTCCACACAGGTCCGGGGGCAACAGCATTGACGCGAACGCCGTGATCCATCGCCAATTTCGCGAGCGCTTTTGTCATGCCCAAGATCGCAGATTTTGTCGTTGCGTATGGCAACAGAAAATCGGATGGGTTATACCCCTGAATGGAAGCCGTGTTGATGATGCTGCCGCCCGGCGGAATATGCTTGATCGCCGCACGTGATAGCCAGAACGGTGCGTAAAGGTTTGTCTTTACAATTCGATCGAATAGCTCACTCGAAAACGCCTCGATCGACTCGGCTGTCTCTTGATAGGCGGCATTGTTGACCAAGATGTCAATCCCACCGAGCTCATCGACCGTTCGTTCGACCAGTTTCTCGCAAAACGATTCCTCTCGCAAATCACCTCGGAATGCGGCAACATTGACGCCGGACGATTTCGCAAGTTCAACGGTTTTGTCAGCGTCACTGTCCTCGGACAAATAATTGATCGCAACGTTAGCCCCTTCTCGCGCATAGCACAGTGCAATCGCCCGACCGATTCCGCTATCTCCGCCCGTGATCAAAGCGGACAAGCCGCTTAATTTCCCCGAGCCCTGATAGCTCTCTTCACCGTGATCTGGCGCAGGTGACATATCCGCTGTGCTGCCCGGCATTTCAAGCGTCTGTTGTTGATCGAATGGCGGCCTCGCATATAGCTGACGCGGATCCGATAGCTGAACGTGGCTTTGAATTTCCGTCGACATTGTCTTTTACCTCTTCAATTTCATTCAGGATTAAGTTAAACGTTTGCGTCTTTTGTTAGGACATCAGCGTCGACTAGCCGACGCGACCCTGGTGGACACCGTTAGCACCCAACACATACCGGTGGCGACTCAAGTGATCGTTGACAAACCGAACTGTTGTTGGGCCGGAATTTCTGTCGTCACAGACCGGCGATTCAAGCGACTGACGCTAACCCGTCCTTCCAAACGCCTATCAATGTCGCATCGGACAGGTTCGCGATCGCTGGCTTGAACACGTGGGTCAATAGCGGTAGATCGCGGAGGCAGATGCACCCTCGATCGGCATCTCATCGGCAGACTCAGTGATGACATCGCCACCGCAACGTAGAGCTTCCACTGCGATTGCGTTGATTTGCTGCAGGTCGCTGGCCTCAGTGTTCAGCGCAACGGCATCGATTCGCCAACTCTTTGCCGCCGCCAGAATCTCGGCATGGTCGGTGGAACCTTGTGACTTCGCGACCGCTAATCCGAATCGCTCTTTCATTTCACGCTTCGATTCAGCGAGATTCGGCTGGTGAGCCGTTCTTACGCGTCGGTGCAGCTCGGCTTCGCTGAATCCATCTGGACTTCCCTCGGCGACCGCCGCGATTGAGAGCTTGGAAAATGCGCCCAGCTTTCCGACGACTTCGCCGGTTGCCGCCACAATGACCGGAAGCCCAAGGTCGTACGCAACTCCCGAAACTTCTTCTCCGACAATCGAAAGATAGTGTCGACGATCGGCCTCGATTTTGTCCTCTCCCTCGCCATGACCATGGAACATCGCCGTTTCGGAACCACCAGAGTTTCCGACTGAGCGGTGGCTAGTATTCTGCAAACTCACTTCCGCATCACGCGGTGTGATCAGGTCGTCAAATGCCGCTGGTAATAACTCCGTTTCGATCGGCCGGACTGTGTCGCCGTCGACGTCATACAACACAGCATTATGCCAAGTCAGTGCTAGCGCCAAAAAGCGAGTCTGGCTATTGGAATTTTCGATCAGCGGCAAGATAAAGAAAGAATCATCGACGTGAACCCTTTCGTCGACCGGCCGATCAAGCCGAAACGCCTGCCAACGTTCACTCGTTGCATAGATAGCCAAACCATCACCTTGATGTTGCCAGAACGTAGAGTCGTTCAACAGAGTTTCGATGGGATCGAGCAAAGAATCGCTTTTCCCATCGCCTCTTAGTTTCTGCCTAGCATCGCCAAGCATGTTTTTCAATCGAATGCGTCCCTGCTGGGTATCGCGGCCGGCGCGATGAGTGCGCATGAGAATTGACACGCATGGTTCTGACGATGTTTCTGCCAGAGCACGCAATTCAACAGGCGTCGCTGTTTCAAGTTTCGGTTCATGGATCGCGGCGGACATGCAAGACCTCTTTCGTGCAGGAGTTGATGAAGCATCAACCTGAACGTGCAAAACCGATACCACTTGGAATCGAATAACGTTGACAGGGCGCGGTCCTGAAGATTCCACACGCCTGCGAGCCATGGTTCACCGTTACGTTTGAACCGCGGTGCATGTCACCGACAAGCAAATCGTCCAACAAGAGGAATCGAACGAGCGAGTGAACAACTCTGCTGCAACTGGACAATCACAAGACAACTGGACCGCTCGCAAACCAGGACAGGTCTAACAGTCCCGAAAATTCCTTTCACAGCACTGCGATACGATGGTGGTGCAACGCAGGTTGATGTTGGATAAATCAGACACCCTGCATTCTTGCAACCAACTTGCGGGTTGCGATCCTGGGCAGAAAGCTTGCGGAAGTAACAAGCAATCGATTTTTCCATCCCGGGATAACAATGTCTTCATTGGAACAGTAACCGTCATAGCCAGCCTTTGCCACGTCGACCGCCGACATCGTTGCGCTCGAAAACATGTCCAATTGCCCCATACCCGAGTCATCGCCGAACCCGGATTCCGTCGCACCCGGTTCCAGGCAGGTGATATGCAGTCCTGTGCCGGCAAGTTCTTCGCGTAGCCCTTCAGTGAACGATAGAACATACGCTTTGCTTGCGTAATAGACTGACATATTTGGCCCGGCTTGATAGGCTGCGATGGAGCCGACGTTAAGTACACCGCCAAGATTTCGATGCAACATATCCGGTAACAATAGACGTGTCAGTCGTGTCAGCGACAACACATTCACCATCAGCATGTCGCTCTGCCGATCGGCGGACAATTCCCAAAATTTCCCGAGTGCGCCGAACCCGGCATTGTTGACCAAGTGATCGACTTCGATAGCTCGGTTGCGAAGCCGCTCACACAAATGGTCAACAGCATCTGGATTCGACAAGTCGCTTGCGATCACCGTTGCCTCAACCTTGTGGGTCTCACGAATCTGTTTGGCCAGTTCATTCAGCTTGTCTTCGCTGCGTGCAACAAGAACCACGTTGTCGCCGCCGCCGGCAAACTGCTTGGCTAATTCCAATCCGATGCCCGATGAAGCTCCGGTGATCAATGTTGTCGTCATCTTTTTCTCGCAATTCATGGCAGGATGTCGTTACGTCAATACAGTCTTCTTCACTCGATGATGTGGGAACGCCATCCCGCAAATCGTTCAATACGACCGAGACAGAGCGATCGCCGTGCCAAAGACATTCCCAGCTTCGGTAGGCCCCCGAGACGCGATCGCCACCTGCTTTATGGCTTATCTTGCTTGAGCTACGCGACGTTTATGAGATGCGTTTCCGTTGCCCCCTTTCATCGAGACCCCGATCTGCACCGTGTCAACGATATTGGCTTGCGTTAAACCAACCTGCACCAGCAGAGGCCAACACCTCAAGATTTCGCGAGTGATTCACGGACATTATCGACGAAAACTCGCTTTGGCACGCGGAGTGCTTTCCTCGTGCCGAGTTCGGAAGCCATTGACGCGGCTCCACGGCTTGCCACTCACCCGCCAACTTCAAAATTGTCGAATCCTCTTTCCCACGAGACTTTCGAGCTCCGCACGCAGCTCACAAAGATTCGTCGTGAGTCGTTGGGACGGATGAATCGATGACATTGAGTATTTGCTAAGGAACGAATTGCAAATGGCCACGACCCAACTGGAATATCGCCAAGACGATGGGGCGGTATCAGCGCTGAGCAAAAATAGACCGACCCTGCGATTAGGAGTCGTCGGTTGCGGCCCACGCGGGATGCAAGCCTTAGAAGCGATTTCTCGCCAGATCGATCCGGGTCAACAGCGACGGTTGGACATTACCGTTTTTGAACCAAGTCCGAAACTCGGCGCCGGACATATCTATAATCCGGATCAGCCGAAGCAACTGCGGATGAATTTTGCAACGCAGTACATCGACTTTTGGAAAGTCGCGGCGGATCAACCGACACCCGTTTCCGGGTCGTTGATGGGCTGGTTAGAGCGACGCTATCCCGACTTGGCCGCGTCAGACCACTTTATTCCTCGAGCCGTTGTCGGTGAGTATTTGCATGACTGTTTTGATCGCGTTAGTGAACGACTGCGATCGGTGGCGAACCTGACCATCAAACCAACCCGAGTGCGGTCTATCAAATCAGCCGATGGCGAATGGGTGGTTCATGATGATTCGGAAATTTACCATTTCGATGAAGTCGTCCTCACGACGGGACACGAAGGGCTCCGCAATTCGACTGACTCGCAAAGCTTGCCGCGAGAATCCTTTGTCTTTCCGGTCGAAACCAATTTATCGACTGAGAAAATCCCATCGGGATCGAATGTGTTGGTGATCGGATTCGGTCTCACCGCGATCGACGCCGCGATCATGTTGACCGAAGGACGTGGCGGAAAATTTGTGAATTCGTCAGGGATCCCGACGTACATCGCCAGCAATCGTGAACCTCGACGTATTGAGATGCGAAACCGCTCCGGTCGGCCGATGCTTGCCAAACCGACATCGCAAGTCGAGCCCATTCGCAATGACTTCTGGGATGTTTTTCTTGATCGATTGAAGAGCTGCCGCCCGCGTCACGGTGAGCTTTCGTTTCAGAAAGACGTTTGGCCGGTCATTTTGGATGCCACGGCAGGATTGCTTCAACAGTCAGGCCGAGCGACGTCGTCTGCCGACGTCGATTCGTGGTATCGCGATTGGTCACGGTACAAAATGGATGCCTCGTCCGCGAGGTCAGCGCTGTTGCAGTCCTTTGCGGTGGCAACGGGCCAACGTCCCAAAGACATTCCATTCGCCCTCGGGGAAGCATGGCGAAAGTTGTATCCTGAAATGGTTTCGCTGGTTAGCTATGGTGGACTCGTCGATCAGCAGTGGCCTTGTTTTCGCCGCGTCAGCGTGGAAATGGAACGAATCGCGTTCGGTCCTCCCGCAGAAAGTGTCGGTAAATTGCTCCGGCTGATTCGAAATCGAATGGTTACGATTGGGGTCTGTGGCGCCATCGAACCAAAGTCACACGACAACGTCATCAGTGCCGTGATCGCGTCGCCGCAACAGCCCGCATCGGACGGTCCCGTCGCCGAGTTGATTCGAAATGGGGATCTGCAAATCGACACCACGACCGGCGGAATTCTTGTGAGCAAATCCGGTCATGCGATCGGTGGTGCAAGGGGATTGGCGGTCTTCGGCCGCGCGACGGAAGGTTGGATTGTCGGCAATGACACGCTCTCACGAACCCTTCATGACCAGATTGAGCACTGGGCTAGAACCGTTGCCGTCGCTCTATGCAAGTCGATACATCACCAATAGGTGCATCTTGAAACGGCCCAGTCTGCGGAAAGCTGGCAGCACGACATGGCGTTAAGCAACGTTTCGGTACCAGTTTCGTAACAGATGCCCTCTCGCGATGACCGTTTATCGACCACGCCGACCGGAACGGAACCGCCGATCTTACGTCATTAGCATTTGAGATCGTGTGGTACAGGCTTTGCTTTGCAGCACTCCGCGTTCAGACGGGACAGCGATAAAAGAAAATCAGCTGTGTCGCGACGCTTGTTCCACCCGCATCGCTCGCCAGCATCTCATCGTGTGAATGTCTGACTTGCTTGGCTCGGCCCTCGTCGTGAGCGGCGAGCTTTCATGCGGATCATCGATCGATCTTATAGCCCTACACGAGCCTACCCATGCCCAACGACAGCAACTCAAACGAATCCAAGTGCCCTTTTCAGACACAACAGTTCGGTCGCCCCGTCGACGACAACCAACATTCACAAACCGCGGGACCACGTGGGCCGATATTGATGCAGGACGTGCATCTTGTCGAAAAGATGGCTCATTTTAACCGCGAACGCATTCCCGAACGCGTTGTTCATGCGAAAGGCTACGGAGCGTTCGGCACATTCACGGTGACCAATGACATCACCGAATATTGCATGGCCGATTTATTCTCCAGCATCGGCAAGAAAACCGAGACGTTTGCGAGGTTCTCGACCGTCGGCGGTGAAAGTGGCTCGGCAGATACCGCGCGCGACCCACGTGGCTTCTCATTAAAGTTCTATACCGATCAAGGTGTTTGGGACCTGGTCGGCAACAACACGCCGATCTTTTTCATTCGCGATCCGTTGAAATTCAGCGACTTTATCCGTACACAAAAGCGAGAACCACAGTCCCATCTGCAACCCCACTGGCGACGCTGGGATTTTTGGGGCGAGGTTCCCGAAGCACTGCACCAAGTGATGTTCTTGTACGGCGACCGAGGCACACCCAAGAGTGCTCGATTCATGAACGGCTACGGCAGCCACACGTTTAGCGTTTACAACAGCGAAGGCGTGCGGCACTGGGTGAAATTTCATCTAAAGACAGAGCAAGGCATCCAAAACTTTAGTGATGAAGAGGCGATAAAGATGGCCGGCGAAGCGCCGGACTATTCCACTCGTGACTTGTTCGACGCGATCGACTCAGGCGACTTTCCCCGATGGCGCATGCACATTCAAGTGATGCCGGAATCGGATGCCGCGGACTATCACTGGCATCCGTTCGACCTGACAAAGGTTTGGCCGCATGATGATTACCCCTTGATCGAAGTGGGCGTTTTCGAACTCAATCGCAATCCATCGAACTACTTCCAAGATGTCGAACAGGCGGCTTTCGAGCCGGGCAACCTGGTTGAAGGTATCGGAATCTCGCCGGATCGCATGTTGCAAAATCGAGTCCTGTCGTACCCCGATGCTCACCGTTACCGACTGGGAGTGAATTATCATCAGATCCCCGTCAACCAACCGCGATGTCCCTACGCAACCTATCATCGTGACGGCACAATGCGCGTCGACGGCAATGGTGGTGGCAGTGTCGACTATGAACCCAACACCATGGGCGGACCCAAAGAGACGGGCCAATCGATCGAACCAGCGATGCCTGTTCACGGCGACGGCGATCGGTATGACGAATTCGCATGTGACGACCGCGACTATTTCGGACAACCACAACTGTTTTGGAACAAGGTGTTGGACGAGGGCGCCCGCACGCGGCTTTGCACGGCGATTTCGAATTCCATGGCTGATACTCCACAACGAATTCGCGACAAGATGCTCGCTCAATTCGAAAAGGTTCATCCCGATTTTGCTAATGGCGTAAAAGAGCGATTAGACGAACCTGCGGACGAACCGATCCCTGTCGCCTAATTACCCAATGCCGGCATGTCACGACATCAGTGTTTCGACCGACTTACACACATCGAACAATCGCGGGATTAGCTCACGCGATGGATTCCAAATGCGACTTGCACGCATATCCACCGCGATGCGTTAAAAGCAACCAAAGATTCGATGCTCGCTAATTGCATCGGCGAGCAGCCGTCTTGTTTCGACGGCGTTCTTCGCGAGTGACATGTTCGGCATAGGCTTTGCATTGACTGATGATCGTAACCGCCTTCGTGGCGACGCTACTTATGCGGGAGCAGTCGTATGCTCCTCAAGAATGAACACGAAAAGGAAAATCTCATGAGTCTTGAAACGAAAACTGATTTGAACCAGACCACGATCGAGAAACTGCAGAAGCTGATTCGAGCAAACATTGATTCGTACAATGGATTTCACGAGTCGGCTGAGGAACTAAGCGACGAGAAGTTATCGAAGCTCTTCCGTCAAATCGGCGATGAACGATCGGCAATGGCCAGCGAACTTCAACAGTACGTCGAGTTCAATGGGAAAGAGGCCGAAGACGATGGCAGCATCGCTGCGAAAACGCACCGAATTTGGATCAACATCCGTGGCAAGCTCAATGGCGGCGACGCCTATGTGATCTTAATTGAGGCCGAACGCGGCGAAGATCATATCAAGGAAGCATATGAGGACGTTCTCAAAGAGACCGCCGGAAGCGCGATGAACGATGTCTTGACCGCACAATACGAACGCGTCAAGGCAGGACACGATCAGATCCGCGATCTTCGGGACGCTTACAAGAACAAATAGTAAGGTGTCGCTGCCCTTCAAACGACTTGGTGCGTGCACGCACGCGCCAGACTTAATTGACAAATGACATTCGACGCGATGCGACATTTGTTGCAACGCGTCGACTGCATTGAGGCTGGTGATACTGCACCGCCCACGACATGAAAGGTGATGCGTATCATGTCAGATGCATTTGGTCGGGCGCTGATCGTTACGCTCTGGCAAAAGTCACACGATGTCCCCGTCTCTTCCATGGTCTCAGCGCAGAGAGCTCTCAAGCCGTACAACTTTCAGCGTGCACGTTTGTGACCCAGTTGCTTTGCGCTCGCGAGATCCGATTCAATCTGACTGAATTCGTGCGGCACCTACTTGGCCCGGGCTCTGCCGGTGGATTTCGCCTCTCGTTGGCACGCGGCTGACTGACCACTTATGCTTCGAAAACCATACGTTCGACAGACCGGCCACAGTTGACTGAAACCCACCGTTGACTGAAACCCTCTGTTGACTGAAACCCTCTGACATCGACACTATTTCTATCTAACCGCGGCAGTGGTAACTTCTTCCCGTAGAATTACGGCAGAAGCACCCATCATTCATCGGTGCTCCGCCGTGCAGTCGCATCAAATTGGCTGGTGTTGAATTGGCCCTGATGACAATGCCGAAGCAAGAACAGTTTCAACGGAATCCTCCTATGAATTGCCGCCCGTCCATTTCCTTCGTTGCCACCGTATTGATGATGTGCCCGCTAGTCTGCGTTGCAGCCGATCCTGCGGATTCCACTGCGAACCAGAAGGGTGTCGAACTCAATTGGCAGCGTGTCCCTCTGAACATTCACTTCGGAAAACGCACGTCGGACTTGACCGATGCCGAGATTCGTTTCCTTGCCGGTCAAAGTCGATTGATTGTCTTAGAAAAAAGTCACGGTTTCCGGGCACACGGGAGCACTGAGGCGGGGATCGCCGATACTGCTCGTCGCATTGTCGCGGTTCGTCCGGACGCGAAAGTGTTGTTCTACTTGAATGCGTTTATCAATTGGCCGGGATATGACGCGTATGATTCATACCGTGATGAGTGGACGTTAAGAGATCCTGACGGCGCGATTGTCAAACACACGTCGGGCACACCTCGTCCCGATCCATCGAACGCAGAATTCCGTCAGTGGTGGTCAGATGTTGTCGTAGCGGCAAACCAATCCGCGCCGCTTAGCGGTGTTTTCGTGGATGCACTGCCGCAAGCAATTTCACCGGGACTGGCACGACAAATCGGTGACGTCAAGGCACGCGCGGTTGTGGAAGGGCTACGCGAAATGGTCCGGATGACCAAACATAAACTCGGACCCGACAGCATCGTTTTGGCTAATGGACTTCGCACCACAAACTATCGCGAGATCTTGGATTGGGAAGGAATCGACGGTGTTATGATCGAGCACTTTGCCGCATTCCAGTCAAGTTCTGCGGAAGACATAAAATCTGACCTTGATTCCATCTCGCTGGCGGCATCGAAAGGAAAGTTCGTGGTCCTGAAAGCTTGGCCAGGATTTAACTGGCTCGATCGCAACATGATGAAGCGACCGCATGAGGAACTATTGAAATTGGCTCGTGAGCGGATCACGTTCCCACTGGCCTGCTTCCTGATCGCCGCACATCCTGGCTCGCACTTTTGTTATTCATGGGGATACACCCACGAACACGGCATGCTGGACTCGTATCCTGAATTCAACCGACCGCTAGGTCCACCCAAGGGTGCCGCCGTTTGGGAAGGATTGACCGCCAAACGCGAATACCAACATGCGTCGGTATGGGTCGACTTGGTAAATAAACAGGCAACGATCGACTGGCGTGCGTCGGAATAAGCCAGTGCAAAAGAATCGATTCGATCGACAAGCCGCTTTCGTTGCAGGAGGGATTCGTACTGCTGCCCGTTTGCATTGCTGGCCTATCTGTTTATCAGGGACCATCTCAACCGAGCAGATCAAGCGTTCTGCCCATCTTCGGTGTCGTTCGCTGCGGCGTCCATGGACTCGTCACGCCAACCTTCGTGACCAATCAGCGGAACAAAACGAACGGCGGCTAACTCTTCTCGTTCAAACTCCGATTCAGATTTGCGAGTGATTCGCAATAGTCTTTGGCTTGCCACATCGTTACCCACAGGGATCACCATCGATCCGCCAATCCTTAGCTGTGATTGCAAAGAAAGCGGTACGCTCGGCCCTCCTGCGGCGACGATGATCGCATCAAAGGGTGCATGCGATGGCCAACCGAGGGTTCCATCGCCGCACCGAACGTAGACGTTGCGATAATCGAGTGACTTCAATACCCGAGTCGCTCGTGTGGCAAGTTCATCGATTCGTTCGATGGCATAAACCTCGCCTGCGATTTCGCCCAGCACGGCCGCGGCGTAGCCCGAACCGGTTCCGATTTCTAAAACGCGTTCGCCACCGGTAAGCCTCAACGATTCGATCATGAACGCCACGATGTAGGGTTGCGAGATCGTTTGCCCCGCGCCGATCGGCTGAGGTGAGTCCTGATAGGCAAATTCGCGCATGGCGTCGGGCAGAAAGGCTTCGCGAGGGACATTCCCCACTGCCGCGAGTACCAAATCATCACGCACGCCGCGTGCACGAATTTGATCTTCGACCATCTTTCGCCGTTGTGCAGCCGCATCGAATGTCGCCATCGTGCTTGTCCTCAATCGTTGTGTAGTCGCCTCGCCAACATCACGAAAACGCGTTTCGATGCCGACACAACGATTCTAGCGTCGATGGACCGCGACGATATCCAGCGGGCTTCTCTCCATTTTCGCTTTGAGTCAGTTTCCGCATTTGAACAGGGTGCCGCTGCCTCCACACAGCCTGTGCGTTGCCACTTGTTCCCGGCGCATCGCCCATTCATGTACTTGAGAACATAAGTCTGCCCTTCATTTGGGTTAGAATTGGCTACTGTCACTCCCAACCGCCCCACCTCGCCCGATGGTCGCCGATTGATGAATCATCCGATCGCGGTCCTTTTATTCATCTCCGTCGATTGGAGATGTGCCATTGAAATCACACACGATGTGCTCCTGAAAAGGTCAAACCTACTGACCGTCCACGTCCAAAAGTGTGCTAACAGATTTACGAATTCAATGTACCTGCATCGCCAATGGGTTTAGCAAGGCAACCTCAAAACATAAATTTTTGCTCAAGTGAAAAGAGTGCCAATCATTAGGAGAAAAACAATGATCCAAACATCTCACCAAAATCGAGCTTGCTGCCTCGCTGCCGTGATTTTCTGCTTTGCGACTTTGCATTCTGTTTCAGTGGAAGCGAAATCCGCGGCGACAGAAGAACGTCCGAATGTTGTGGTCATTTTTGCCGATGACTTGGGCTATGGCGACTTGAGTTGCTATGGAGCGACGAAGGTGCAGACGCCGAATATTGATCGGCTTGCACGCGAAGGACGCAAATTCACCGACGCGCATTCCGCATCGGCCGTCTGCACACCGTCACGATACGCTTTGATCACCGGCGAGTATCCTCATCGAATCAAACTCAGCCACCCCGTCTTTCTAAAGACGGGTTTGGTCGTCGACACGGCACAGCAAACGACCGCCAACATCATGAAAGATGCAGGATACGCGACCGCTTGCATCGGAAAATGGCATCTTGGTTTTGGTAAGGCCAGGCCGGACTGGAACGGCAGCCTGAAACCCGGTCCACTGGAACTCGGTTTCGATTACTACTTTGGCGTTCCCGTCGTCAACAGTCATCCGCCATTTGTTTACGTTGAAAATCACAAAGTCGTTGGCCTTGTCGCTGACGATCCCTTCGTTTTCAACCAGCAAGCCCAAACGAGGATGTTTCCCGAAAAAATGGGAACCGACCAAATCGGTGGCGCCGCTGCCGCACACGCTCTGTACGACGACGAAGCAGTCGGCACAACGCTTACGGCCAAAGCCGTCGACTGGATCAAGACACACAAAGACAATCCATTCTTTCTCTATTTGGCGACGACAAACATCCACCATCCGTTCACGCCAGCGGCTCGTTTCAAGGGGACCAGCGAGTGTGGACGCTACGGGGACTTCATTCACGAACTCGACTGGATCGTGGGCGAGGTGATGAGCACTCTTGAAGAACAGGGGGTTGCCGACAACACGCTCGTTATTTTCACCAGTGACAACGGCGGAATGTTCAATGTCGGCGGACAAGATGCCTGGGCGGCAGGTCACCGGCCCAATGCGGACCTACTGGGATTCAAGTTTAGCGCTTGGGAAGGCGGCCACCGGGTTCCGTTCATCGCCCGATGGCCCGGCAAGATCGAAGCCGATTCGACGTCCGATCAATTGATTTCCAACATCGATCTATTTGCCACGCTGGCCGCATTGACCGGCGGCACGATCAGGGACGGGCAAGGACGTGACAGTGTCAACGTATTGCCGGCTTTGACGGGTGATCCTGACGAACCACTTCGTGATCACTTGATCCTAGCTGCCAACAGGCCCAGTCACCTGGCGGTCCGTCAAGGCAAATGGATGTATATCGGGGCGCAAGGTGGCGGCGGATTCACAGCAAACAAGCGAGGCAAGCATGCTTTCGGAGGCCCCGCCGCAATGCTGTACACCCAACATAAAAACAGCGATATCGAGAACGGAAAAATCAAGAAGGACGCGCCGCCGGCGCAGCTGTATGACTTGCAGTCCGATCGCTCTCAAACCACAAACCTATATCGCGACCGCCCCAAAGTTGTCAAAGAATTAAGTGCATTGCTGAAGAGCTACCAATCGCAGTGACACCACCGCGATACCACCAGGACGGCAAACGTACGCCGCACGATATCCTCTCACCAAAACCATCCCCCACCAGGCCATGTCAACACCTCGCCTCGGCGCTCTCGCCGCGTTCATTCTGACGGGCCTTGGTTGGGCGATCTCTCAAGAACCCAAAACTGGACCGGCAAAGCCGAATATCGTCATCATTCTCACCGACGACCAGGGATACCAGGATCTCGGTTGCTTCGGTTCGCAAACCATTCAGTCGCCTCACCTCGATCAGATGGCAGCCGAAGGAACTCGACTGACCAGTTTCTATGCGCAACCGGTGTGTGGTGTGTCGCGTGCAGCCCTCATGACCGGATCGTATCCGATTCGTGTCGCCGAACCCAATAACACGAAACGACTGCATACCGTTCCGCATCCGAACGAAGTGACGATGGCAGAAGTCTTGAGACAAGCCGGCTATGCGACGGGAATGATCGGGAAGTGGCATCTTGCAATGGATCGCAAAAATTCACCCACCGGTGTTGACCCGGCGACCATGCCAAATGCACAGGGCTTTGACTATTTCTATGGAACGCCGAAGTACAACGGTTTCACCGTCTCTGTCGACGACACCAACATACGCAGCTCAATCATGCGCAATCAAGATATCGTTGTTGATTCAGTTGAAAGCTGGAACCACATCACGGCGGACTACACTCGAGAAGCGATTTCGTGGATCAAGTCCAACCATACAAAGCCGTTCTTTCTTTATCTCGCGCACAATATGCCGCACATTCCACTGGGTGCGTCTGAGAAATTCAAGGGAAAATCCGCGGGCGGTTTCTATGGTGACACGATCGAAGAAATTGACTGGTCTTGCGGCGAGATCCTGAAAACACTTCGAGACCTGGACCTTGACGATCAAACGTTGGTGATCTTTACCTCGGACAACGGCCCTTGGGTCGAAACAACCCGAGGCATGCAACCGAACGGAGAAGCATTTATCCCGCGAGATCATTCTGGAAATGCTGCCCCGCTTCGCGGTTGGAAAATGTCCGCGTGGGACGGTGGATCGCGTGTGCCGTTTATTGCTCGTTGGCCCGGAAAAATTCCCGCGGGACGCGTGTCCGATGAAATCCTTAGCACGATGGACCTGTTGCCGACCTTGGCAGCAGTGGCCGGAGGAAAGCTGCCCGACGTGGAACTGGATGGCAAAGATGCAAGCGGCTTCTTAACCGGAATGTCTCAAACCAGCCCGCGAGAAGAATACTTTTACTACGTCGGTTGTCTGTTAACGGGGGTACGCAGCGGAAACTGGAAATTGGTCTTGCCGCGAGACAAGGCACCCCAAGGGCTTGGTTGGTGGGCCCGCATGATTGATGAGGTCCCACAGCTTACGCTGTTCGACCTACGAAACGATCCTGGTGAAACGGAAAATGTGGCCTTAGAGAATCCTGACATCGTCGCGTCTTTGATGAAACGCATCGAGCGCGCGAGAGAAACGCTGGGCGATCTCGACCGAACCGGCAGTGGCGCAAGGCTCTTTGATCCGGGCACTCGTAAACTGCAAGTTCCTCTGAAATGAAAGTCGAAAGCCAAGACATCCAAAGCCGGACTTAACAACCGGCCGACTTCGTCAAAGAGCACATCACGCCGCATCACGTCACGTCGGCGAATAGTACAATGCTTATGAAAATCACAGCCAAAAACCGATCGAGAGACTGGACGTTGATCCGATGATGATTAATTTGTCAGACCGCATTGAATTGTCAGAACAGAGCCCTCACCCGAGAAACTCGCACTCGTTGTTGACTCGTCTGCGGGTGATGCACCAGCTACCTCGCGTCTATTGGGCCGCGTGCATGATAGCTGCCGTTTCGGTTTTGCATGCCGCAACGGTTGGTGCTGCGGAAGCAGCGAAGAAACCAAACGTCCTGTTTATTGCGATCGACGACCTTAACGACTGGACCGGATTTCTCGGAGGCCACCCTGACGCGGTCACGCCTCACATGGATGCGTTGGCCGGTCACGCTAGAAATTTCATCAACGCCCATTGCTCTGTCCCTGTTTGTTCCGCCTCGCGAGTCTGCGTGATGTCGGGTGTGGCAGCGACGACGCACGGCAGTTACGAACTGGGACCGAGCTATGAAGAACTGCCTGCTTTGTCAGAAGTTCCTACCCTTCAGCGATATTTTAAGGACAACGGCTATTACACCCTGTCGGGCGGAAAGGTGCTGCACCATGGGTTTAATGGTCGGTTAGCAGGTGCAATTGACCGGTCGTTTGGCCGCCAGAAAACTCGCCGGCCCAAGACCCCGATGAACCGACCTTCTCACTGGAGCGGTGCGTGGGACTGGGGAGCGTTTCCGGAAACCGATGCTGAGATGGCAGACGCTCAGTTGGCCGACAAAGCGGCGAAAGCCTTGCAGGAAAATTTCGATCAACCGTTCTTCATGTCGGTCGGATTCGTTCGGCCGCATGTGCCGCTTTTCGTTCCGCCAAGGTGGTTTGATCTTTATGACGCGCAATCATTCAAATTGCCACAAAGTCCAGCGTCCGAGCTCGACGATCTTCCGGCTAACTTTTTGAGCATCAATCAATATGCCGCTGCACCTACCCACGCCGAAGTCATCAAGCACGGTAAGCAGCGAAGTTTGACGCACGCCTACCTTGCGTCGATTAGTTTTGTCGACCATTGCGTGGGCATGGTCTTGGACGGACTGAAATCCGGTCCACACGCGGACAACACATTGATCGTTTTATGGAGCGATCACGGATTTCACCTTGGCGAGAAACAACATTGGGCGAAACGCACTTTGTGGGAAGAATCCACGCGTGTTCCGCTGCTGTTTGCCGGCCCGGGGATTGAACCAGGGGAGGCATGTAGGCAACCTGCCAGCCTGCTGGATATCTACCCGACACTGGTCGAACTATGCGGATTGCCTATGAATCCACATCTGCAGGGACTTTCACTCGTTCCGCAACTCCGCGACCCTGCGGCGCCGAGAGAACGTCCGGCAATCACTTCTTCGTACTTCGGCAACCACTCCATTCGTAGTCGGGATTGGCGATTGGTTGTTTACAACGATGGCGAGCAAGAACTGTACGACCATCGAAGCGACCCTCATGAATTGCACAACTTGGCTGGCGAGACGGCGCACAAAGCGGTCCAGGACGAACTGGCCCAATGGTTACCGAAGGATGCGGCACCAGAGTTCAAAAACAGATCGGAACGTCCCCGAGCAAATCAGAAATAGCGTGTGTACTTACGCTGGAAACTAACGCTTTGTTATCGGTTTCAAAAACCGGCGCCACCCGATTCGCTCGCCGGACCTTTCAAGCGAGCGAGGCCTTACAACTATCGAACGTCCGCGCTGGGCCGCGATTCGTTGAAATTTTTGCATCGAAACGGCTTGTGTTTATCCATGTGAGATATCCCGCCACTATCGTTTCTCTTCTGCGTGACAATGACGTTATCTAGATCGGCTTAAACGTTTTCATGTTTCGACTCGCACCCGCCCTGCTGTTGTTCTTCGCTGCACTTTCCGCTTCCGCAATGGGAGCGGACAAGATCACGTATGAAGATCACATCGAGCCGATCTTTCGTCAGCACTGCATGAAGTGTCATGGGAACGACGAGCAAGAAGCGGGACTGAATTTGCAAAGTTTCGGCGCTGCGTTAAAGGGTGGCAGTGGGGGCAAAGTGCTTGTGCCGGGGCGTGCGAGCCAGAGTCTTCTTTATCAGTCCATCACCAACGAGGATGACGACTTGCGGATGCCACCGAACAAGCCGCCGATTCCGATGGACCAGATTGATTTGGTACGCCAATGGATCGACACCGGCATGTTGGAAACGGCATCGGGGATCGCGATGATCCAATCGCGTGATCTATCTTTCTCACCGTCATCCGATGTGGGCAATGAACCCGACGTTCCGCCGATGCCGGTATCGCTGCCTGAAATCGCGTTGCCGATAACCAAGCGACCTCTTCCTGTGCTGGCCATCGACACCAGTCCCTGGGCGCCGCTGCTTGCCGTCGCGTGCCAGCAGCATGTTCGGCTGGTAAACACTCAAACGCGGAAAACGATTGGTCACCTGGCATTCCCGGAAGGTGTGCCGCACGTGATTCGATTCAGCAGCGACGGTTCGATCTTGCTGGTTGCCGGGGGTACGCCTGTTCAGAAAGGCTTGGTGGTGCTCTTTGACGTGAAGTCCGGTAAGCGGCTTGCGGAAATCGGTGACGAACTGGATTCCGTTCTTGCGGCGGACTTGAGCCCGGATCAGAAACGCGTTGCCCTGGGTGGTTCCAGTAAGGTGGTCAAGGTTTATTCCACAACGGATGGAAAATTGCTTTACCAACTGACCAAACACACCGACTGGATCACCGCCTTATCCTTCAGTCCGAGCGGAACGAAATTGGCGACGGGCGATCGTGCCGGCGGGATGCATCTGTGGGATTCAGTGCGTGGGGATTTACTGCTGAACCTCGCCGAACATCAATCCGCAATCACTTCGATAGACTGGCGTCTCGACAGCCGCTTGCTCGCTTCCTCAGGTGATGATGGAAATATCATCTGGTGGGATGCCAGCGATGGCTTTCCCGCGATCAACAAATCGAACGATCACTCAATGCCACGTCCACCTGGTCGTTATGGAAAGTTGCCCAATGGTGTTTTGAATGCCCGCTTCAGTCGATCCGGCCGCCTGGCAACCGTTGGCCGAAATCATGCGACGCACCTGTATGATGTCGATGGCAACGTACTCAATCGATACAAATTTGATGATGCGATGCCGCTGTGCACGGCAGTGACGCATGATGAGCGATCAATTGTTGCTGGATATACCAATGGCGAAATCAAATTCTGGAACGCACAGTTATCTGATGAATCGGTAATCGAATGAAATTTCCAATGAAAACGAAAACGTCTGGCTGTCACGGCTTCCGACAACTGAATCGGCGAACTGCGATTTGCGCCGGAAGTCTGAGTGCACTCGGTTTATCGATGGGTGACCTGTTTCGACTTCAGGCCGCTGAGAGCAATGCCTTCAACATGGCAAAGGGTAAAAAGAAAGAGGCAAAAGCACTGAGCGTGATCCAGTTGCATTTACCCGGAGGTCTCGCCCAGCAAGAATCATTCGATCCCAAGCCGGAAGCACCGATCGAGATTCGCGGCACGTTTGGTGTCACCAAGACCAAGGTGGGAGACGTCCTCAGCGATAACTTCCCGAAAACAGCCGAGATACTCGACAAGGTTACGTTGATCCGCAGTTTGGTCGGCAAAATCCCCGATCATAGTCAGGCGACCTACCATCTCTTCACCGGTTATACGCCCGCGACGGTGATCGACTATCCTCAAATGGGTACCATCGTCAGTCACGAACTTGGCAATCGTGGGCAGCTGCCGCCCTATATCGCGATTCCCAAAAAGCACGGTTTCAGTGGCGGCACGGGATTTCTCAGCAGTACCTTCGGACCGTTCGAACTGGGCGCCGATCCGGGTGGCAAAAGCTATCGCGTGAAAGACTTTTCCATCCCGGACAACTTATCGATCGAGCGGGTGGATCGCCGCATGACGGGCCGGCAGTTGGTCGAAAGCCGCATTCGTGAAATGGAATCGAATCCGGTCATGCTGGACACGATGGACGATTTCTATCAACAGGCCTACACGCTGCTGACTTCGCAAGAAGCGCAAGGGGCGTTTGTGCTTGATCAAGAAGACGAGGACACCTTTCAGCTTTACGGACGTGACGTCGTCGGCTTGCGGGGTCCCGATCGCAAATTCCATCCCAAAGGTCTAGCCGAGCGACTAATGGTTGCGCGGCGATTGGTGGAATCGGGCGTGCGGTTCGTGACGGTGAATTACGGGGCCTGGGACAATCACGTCGATATGAAAAAGAGCGCGCTCGATCAAATGCCCGCCCTCGATCATGGAATTGCGGGGTTGATTACCGATCTGGATCAACGTGGTTTGCTTGATACCACAATCGTTTGGATCACCAGCGAATTCGGACGAACTCCCAAAGTCAACAAGGATGCCGGTCGTGACCACTGGGCAAGATGCTATTCCCACTTGGTCGCCGGTGGCGGCTTCACGCGAGGCCAGATTTATGGCAAGAGCGATTCGACGGGTGCCGAGCCGAGCGAAAACGCACTTGTGTTGGAAGACCTGATGTTCACGATCTATCACCAACTCGGGATTGATGCCAACAAGGAACTCTTGGCATTTGGCACGCGACCGATCGAGATTATCAAGGAAGG
Source organism: uncultured Pirellulaceae bacterium (assembly GCA_963975425.1). GTDB lineage: Bacteria > Planctomycetota > Planctomycetia > Pirellulales > Pirellulaceae > CAXBGS01. Next base: position 22,075 of record CAXBGS010000009.1, on the reverse strand, counting down.
AAAACTCGCCAAGGGTCTGCTCGCTTGAATGAATCGAGTCACATGGAATTCCAAATGAAATCACGAACGATCGTCGCGACACTGTCTCTAATTCTGATCCCTTGTTTCTCTCAGGCCGCGAGACAGAAAAACATCGAATCGGTAACGCCTCGAATCGGGCAGCGTGGAACGACCGTGGACGTGCTCTTCAAGGGACTTTCGATTGACGACCCGCGACAAGTGATCTTTGAAAATCCCGGCATCACGGTCATCGATCTGAAACAAATTGAACTCGAAAAGCCATCGCAGATCGCCGGCGGGCCGCGAACAGATGTCACCTGCAAATTTGTCATCGCCGGCGATTGCCCGCTCGGCGAGCATCGTTTTCGATTACTGACCGGCACGGAACTCTCGGGGCTAACAACTTTCCATGTCGGACGATTTCCTTGTGTCGATGAGTTAGAACCGAGGCATCAACAAACCAACGGTACTTTGGAAACCGCCGAGTCGATCGAACTCAATACAACCGTTCGCGCTCTGATGGACAGCGACTCAGCAGACGACCACGATTATTATCGCGTTGCGGTAAGTGAGGGCCAGAGACTATCCGTCGAGGTCGATTCGGTTCGCATTGCCGATCAGAATTATGGCAATTCAGAGTTCGACCTTCAGGTTCGCATTCTCGACTCGCAAGGCAATGAATTCGCGCACAACGATGACAACGATTTCGCGTTACAGGACCCCGTGGTCTCGACCATCATTGACTACAGCGGCTTTGCCTACATCGAAGTGAGTCGTTCGTTGTTCGCACCGCGCGACAGCATGTACTGTGTGCACATTGGCGATTTTGCTCGCCCGCTGCTTGCGTTTCCTCCTGGAGGCCAAGCCGGAGAAACGATCGAAGTGCAATTGATCGGCGACGCGGCGGGAGACTATCGCAAAGAAGTCACCGTTCCAGAGGGCACCAGTACCTTCGGGGTGGATGTTGGTGCCAATCATCCTGTGCGGATGCGATCGTGCGAATATCCAAGCATCATGGAATCGAACGAGGGAAAGCCCACGGTTGTTGAATCAATCCCCGTGGCACTCAATGGCCGATTAACCACACGTGGCCAGTACGATGATTATCGGCTGAGCGTTGTTCAGGGAGAGCGATATCGATTTCGTGTCTATGCGTTCTCTCTCGGATCATCCATCGATACCGTGATGCAAATTCATGAAATCGATGGTGGCCAAATCACCGAAATGGTGCGCGAGGAAGATGACTCGACGATTCCCGATCGCGATATCTTTGGCACTCGTTATCGCGGCGGCATCGGAATCGGTGACATCATTGACCCGACAACGATTTGGAAGGCGAAAAAGACTGGCGACATCATCGTGCGAATTTCTGACAGCAGCGCACATGAGGGCCCCGGTGGAATCTACCGTGTTGAAATTGAGCCGGTTAGAACCATGGTCGCGCCCACACTCGCCAGCAGCACGTTTGATGGATCGGAATCCACCCGCGTCACGGGCTTGGCGATCCCAAAAGGAAACCGCTGGAGCGTAAACATCACGCTGCCCAAGGGACAGTTTGCCTCGCCCACGAAACCCTTTCGCTTGGTCGCCAAAGGCTTGCCCGAGGGCGTCGAAATGATTTCTGCACCTGTGATCCCCGAAAGCAAACTCTGGCCGGTCCTGTTCAAAGCCTCGCCTGAGGCAAAGCTGCGCGCAACGACCTTTAAAATTGTCGCGGAATACGCAGATTCGCCGCACGAACCCATCGAATCCTTCAATCAACACAACGTTCCATTCATCAATCATTCCGGTGGGAATGCATGGAAACGAGTGACAACCGAAAGTTTCTTCGTCGGGGTCACCGAAAGCCCACCTTTTTCAATCGAGTTGGCAGAGAACGAAATTCAACTGCTGCGCGAAGCGACTCGCAAGATACCGGTGAAAGTCACGCGTCATGGCGACTTCAAAGGCCCGGTCCTCGTTAACGTCGGTTTCGTGCATGAAGCGATCGACACGTCGCCCGAACTTGTTGTGTCGCCGGATCAGTCCATCGTGGAAATTGAACTTACCGCCGGCGCAAATACCCCACTGCAGACCCTGCCGTTTGTCGTTACGGGCAGCAATACCAACGAAGCGTTTGATCCGTATCTTGGAATCGGTCACATTCGTGTTTCCAGCAACATCGCGAAGCTGACCGTCACTCAACCCTACCTGCGACTGACGGCCGAGCCACAGAGTATCCGTCGCAACGGCACCGGTGAACTGACATGGGATGTGCAGCATCTGGCGCCTTTCCAGCAGCATGCAACGCTCAAGTTGCTGGGACTTCCCAAAGGCGTTACCGCTGCGAGTCCCGTGACGGTTTCCGCGGGCCAGCCGCAAGCCACCTTTCAGCTTCAGGCCACCGATGAAGCATTGATCGGAAACAATCTCGGGATCGCGTGCGAGGTCACTTACAAGACCGGTGACGCAGTCATCCGACAGATCACTGGTGAAGCCTCTCTAAGAATTGACCCCTCGGTGAAGAAATAGGCTATGAATCGCTACTGCAGAGTGCTTGTATGTCCGTTGTTCGTTTGCTTGATGATCGAATCAAGTATCGGCCAGGAGCATCAGGTTGCCAGCTTTCGTCATGATGTGATGCCAATCTTGTTTCGCTCAGGATGCAATGCCGGAACCTGTCACGGCGCCGCCCGCGGCAAGGATGGTTTCATGCTTTCTCTGTTCGGTTACGACGCCCGGGGCGATCACTACCGAATCGTTGAAGAGATGTATGGCCGCCGCATCAATTTTGCCAAACCAGAGCAAAGCCTATTACTGACCAAAGCGACGGGAGCGGTTCCGCACACCGGTGGAGAATTATTTACCAAGGATAGCGAATACTATCGTACGCTCTTTCGCTGGATCGATGCCGGCGCCCCCGATGATACTGGTGACATTGCGGAAACGGTCGGCCTGGAACTCTCGACCGACAGCATCGTTTTTGAAAACAAGAACGATGAAAAAAACGTGACGGTCACCGCTCTTTATGACGATGGAAGTCGTCGCGACGTTACATCTTTGGCGCTCTTCCATAGCAACAATTCCAGCGTCGCACAGATCGACAAGTTCGGACGTGTCGTTTCCGCCGGCCCAGGCGACACCAATGTGTTCGCCCGCTTTAGCCGATTTACGATCGGTGCGGAAGTGATCGTTCTGCCTCCGGCCAAAAATGCCACGGCCAGTCATCTGGTACCGAACAATGACATCGACAAATTGGTTTTTGACCGGCTAAAGATGCTGCGAATCGAACCATCGCATGTCGCGGATGATGAAACATTTCTCCGCCGACTCTCACTGACTCTGATCGGTCGCCCGCCTACGGTCACCGAATACAAAAATTTCATGGCGGACGCCTCGCCCGATAAACGGGAACGCAAGGTCGACGAATTGCTAACCGACGATGGCTTTACCGATCTTTGGACGGCTCTTTGGAGCGAACAACTGCGCATCATCGGTGGAAACTACGCGCCGGTCGGTACGCACGTTAAAGCTGCCGATGCATTTCATCAATGGATTCGCCGACAGATTCGCGACGAACGACCGTTGAACGAATTTGTAGCCGACATGGTCGCGGCTTCCGGCAGCAACCTGCGTGAGGGTCCCGCTAATCTTTACACGATGTTGGTCCACGCCCCACGGCTAACGCCGAAAAATCTTGCCGCTGATTTTTCACAGGTCTTCCTGGGGATCCAAATCCAGTGCGCCGAATGCCACAACCATCCGTTTGATCGCTGGACGATGGATGACTACTACAGTTTCGTCAGTTTCTTTCAAGGTGTGCAGCGCAAGCCTGGTATCGAAGCGCGAGAGATGCGAATCTTCTATGACACCCAAGCGGAACCCGCCAAGCATTTGCTCGACGGCCGCCCCATGCCCGCAAGACCGCTTGGTGAAATTGAATCAGTCGCACAAGGCGGCGACCCAAGAATCGCTTTGTCCAAGTGGCTCACTGCCCCGGAGAACCAAATGTTCGCCCAAAACATGGCGAATCGAATCTGGGCGCAAGTCATGGGGCAAGGCGTGATCAACCCCGTCGATGATATTCGCGTCAGCAATCCGCCGGTGAACGCGCCCCTGCTCGATGCGTTGACGAAGAAGCTGGTCGCCTATGATTTCGATTTACGCTCGTTGGTCCGCGACATTTGCAATTCCAAGACTTTTCAACTTAGCTCGAGCCCCAACGACACAAACCGTCTCGACACGCGTCAGTTCTCGCACTTCTATCTGAAACGCTTGCGATCGGATGTGCTGATGGACTCGGTTGTCACTGTCACGGGCGTGCCTCGCCGGCTTTCCGGTTTTCCCGATGGCACAAAAGCAATCGACTTCTACCCTCGCGTCAACGGCGACACCAACCGCGCCCTTTTCGGCGATGATTTTTTCGAAACGTTTGGCCGATCGGGGCGCGATACCGTCAGTTGCAGTGCGACGAAGAGTGAACCGACACTCTCTCAGGTGTTGCATTTGACCGTTGGTGAACTGATCAATCCAAGGGTCGATCTGCGCGGTCGCTTGAATCACATCATCAATACCGCCGAATCTGATCAGGCCGTGATCGAAGAACTATTCGTTCAAATCCTCAGTCGCCAACCCACCGAGCGTGAAGCCGCCGGCTTCGCTGAACTGCTGCAAGGCGAATCCAAGAAAGACGAAGTCTACGAGGACATGGTCTGGAGCCTATTAAGCTCGACGGAATTTTCGTTCATCCATTGACCGAAGAAACTTCCCACAAAACAGCTTTCGAATTCTTCTCTAGCGAACTCGTTCGGGCGTGTAGGTCGCAGCAAGGTTCAACTCATCCCGCAACCGAGCAAAACCGTTCGGATTATCGGGAAGCGACGAGTGTTCGGTAATCGCGTTGTCAAGAAAGCCAAGCAATCTGTTCTGTGTTGGGCGGATTTTGTCCTGGGACAATTCGGCAGTCATGACAAACACCATCTCGTGCACAGGGTCTACATAGATCAACTGCCCCCGCACGCCTCTTGCAGCGTAGGCCGATCCATCGCCCAGTTTCGTCCACCAATAATAGCCGTATCCCGTTCCCGTTTGATCAGCCGTCGCCCGGTGAACCCAGTGGGTTGCTAATAGTTGCTCTGCCCGCCATGTGCCACGCTGAAGATATAATTGCCCCAACTTGGCCATGTCCAACGCGCGCAATCGCAGTCCATATCCGCCGGGCAGAGTTCCCGTACTGTCGGGAAATTTCCATTGATGATTCTTAAAATCAAGCGGCGCGAATAGGCCTTCGTTGGCCACCTTGTCTACCGTCTGTTCGTAGGCACGCTCTAAGATCGCGGCGACCAGTTGTGGTTCGGCGTTGCCATAGACGAAGGGTCGCTCTCGGTTTTCATTCATAGGCAGCCGCAATATCAATTTCGTTCGGTCGGGCGCTCGGTGAATCTGATCGAACAGTTCCTTCTTCGGGCCGCTTGGCATGTTGCCCCGCGCACAGGGAAATCCGCTTCGCATGGTCAGCAGATCGCCGATCGTCACGGCACCTTTGCTCGGGTCCGTCTCCGCCAGCATTGCTTCGGGAAAGAGTGACTGAAGGTCCGTATCGGTACCCGTTAGCTTACCATCCTTGATCGCAATCCCGACCAACGTCGCAACGACACTCTTGGTCACCGAAAACACATCATGATGGTGCGCTCGGCTGATGTCCGCGGGATACCATTCCAACGCGATGTCGCCTCGCCGTAAAAGAACCATGCTGCGGATGTCCAGATTCTGGCCTCGCACCCATCGTGACATTTCCACAAGTGGTTGTGATCGAACGCCTAGCTCCTCCGGAGTCCTGGACTGTAACTGCTGCGCCCAGCCAAACTTCACACTGCTGGCGACAAATAGCATGCTGAGCAGAAAGATTCGTTTTGGAATCATCGAGCAACGTATCGGTTAGCAAAGGCCACATTGTCCCGACATCATCGAAGCGAAACTTTCAGGACAATGCAACGTGGTGGTGACGTCAACCATTGTATCCCGAGCGTCCACTTCTGGTGGCGACATGCGGCTTACTCTTTGCACCGATCGGATTTGAAGCCCCTTCTTCTCGAACCGTCTCCCTCTTTATCACTCGCTTGGAGTGATGCAATGTGCTTGCACAGGTTGGATAATCGAGGCCTTAGGATTCTAGCTCGAGGCGTAAATCGCGGAGACGATCTAACGGTCTGGTGAGCAAAGGCCACAGACCCGCTCTGGTAAACCAGCTTGCTGTCGCATCGCAAGGAAAGGCAGCTCAAACGAAGGCTAAAGTGGTCGCTCGGGCGGAATACAGATGCTAGCCCGCAACAAGGCGATCCCCGACAAGTTACCATTCTGACGGGCCAAGTTTAAAATCAAGCCGGCTTCATGGGTATACTTAATGCCCTGAACCGATTGCACATAGACACCCTCTCATCGAACCGTGCCCTATCATGAGCGATCTCTGCAATGAGTCACTAACTCACTGAAAGTGATATTCAATTGCCAAATCCGGAGTTCAAAATGCAGACGCAAAGCTTTCTCGCCGTGATCCTCGCCTCGCTGGTTTGTAGCGTGGGCACACCCGTCGCCAGGGCTCAAGAAGAGGCACAAGTTGATCGCACTTCACTGCCGATCAAGGGTCCGTGGTATCCGCCGATCACGACACTCGATGCGCGGGACGCGAAAGCGCCGCCCGTCTTTGAAGTAAAAGCACCTAAGGACGCACCGAATGTTTTAATCATCTTGCTCGACGATTTGGGATTTGGCGGTACCAGCGCCACCGGCAGCGTTTTGAAAACGCCTCACTTTGACAAGCTCGCTAAGAATGGCCTGCTGTACAACCAGTTCCACACGACCGCACTTTGCTCACCAACGCGGCAAGCGTTGATCACGGGACGGAACCATCACTCTTGTAACCAAGCGAAGATCACCGAAGTGGCAACATCGTTTCCCGGTGCCACGGGCATGCTCCCCAACGATATCGCGACGATCGCCGAAACACTCCGACTGAACGGTTACAGCACATCGGCGTACGGCAAACATCATGAGACGGCCGTGTGGGAGATCAGCCCGTCCGGTCCGTTTGATCGCTGGCCAAATTTCACAGGCTTTGACGAATTCTATGGTTTCCTCGGCGGCGAGACCAACCAATGGGCGCCGGCGGTCTATCACAACCTGAACCGGATCGAAACTCCAGACGACCCGGACTATCACTTTATGAATGACATGGCCACTCAGGCCATCCAGTGGATCCGTTTCCAACAATCACTGACACCGGACAAGCCTTTCTTCACCTATTTCGCGCCGGGCGCCGTGCATGCTCCGCATCACGTGCCGAAATCCTATGTGGACAAATGGAAGGGAAAGTTCGACGGCGGCTGGGACGTGATCCGACAACAGATTTATGAACAGCAAAAGAAGCTAGGCGTAATTCCGGCGGATACGAAACTCGCAAAAAAACCGGACGACATCAAGGACTGGAACACCCTCTCGGCAACAGAGAAAAAACTCTTCGCTCGTCAGGCCGAAGTCTTTGCCGCTTTCCTAGAGATGACCGACCATGAAACGGGGCGGGTGATCCAGGCGATAGAAGACCTGGGCGAACTTGATAATACGTTGATCTTTTATATCGCCGGCGATAACGGCACCAGCGCCGAAGGAGTCATGAATGGTCTCTACAACGAGATGACCTACTTCAACGGCGAACCAAAGGGATCTGATGTTGATTTCATGATGCAGTACTATGACAACTGGGGCGATCCCACGACTTATCCACATATGGCGGCTGGTTGGGCGGTTTGTTTCGATTCACCGTTCACGTGGACCAAACAGGTTGCCTCGAACTACGGTGGAACTCGCAACGCGTTAGTGATTCACTGGCCCGAACGAATCAAAGAAAAAGGTGAAATCCGATCGCAGTGGCACCACGTCATTGATGTCGCGCCAACGATTCTCGAGGCGGTCGGACTGCCACAACCACGCGTCGTCAATGGCGTTCCCCAGCGACCGATCGAGGGTACCAGCATGGTCTACACGTGGGACTATCCCAATGCTCCCGATCGCCATCAGCTCCAGTACTTTGAAATGTTTGGTAATCGAGGTATCTATTTCGACGGCTGGTTCGCCGGCACACTCCACATCAAGCCATGGGGCAAAGTCGAAAATAGATTCACAGAGGATACCTGGACGCTGTATCACGTTGCGGAAGACTTCAGCATGTCGACGGATCTGGCGAAAGAACACCCCGATATGCTGGCCAAGCTGCAGCAAGTCTTTCTGGCTGAGGCAGTGAAGTACAACGTACTACCGCTGGATGACCGACGACAGGAGTTGTTCAATCCCAAACTCGCTGGGCGCCCGGATCTGATGTTTGGTCGAAAGAGTCTGACTCTCTACGAAGGCATGAACGGATTACTGGAAAACGATTTTATCAACATCAAGAACACTTCATTCGAGATCGTTGCTGACATTGAAACCGGCGACGAACCCGCCGATGGGGTCATCGTTGCTCAAGGTGGACGGTTTGGCGGATGGAGCTTGTTCGTGAAAGACGGCACACCCAAGTTCACTTACAACTATCTCGGTCTGAATCGACCAACCGCAACATCATCGATGAAGCTGCCCGAAGGCAAGTCGACGGTGAAGATGGATTTTGCCTACGACGGCGGTGACAAACCCGGCGCCGGCGGAACCGCAACGGTCTACATCAACGGTAAGGCGGTCGGTTCCGTCAAAGTTCCGCAGACGGAATTCTCCATTTTTTCGGCGGACGAAACGGCCGGCGTGGGCGTCGACACCGAAACGCCAGTCTCCGAAGAGTACGAACGATCGAGCAGCAAATTCAACAGCAAGATCAACAAGGTCACGATCACGCTGAAAGATTGAGTCCTCTCATCTTGTGGGTACAGAACGGCCACTCTCTTGGCGGTTCGGTTGGTTCACATTTTTTCTCTTGGTGTAAGCCCTGCTAATGATGTCCTGAGTTTCCTGTCTCACGCCAAGTGCCTGTCCATGTCGCCCGGTTCCGTCCCCGTTGTTAAGCGTACTGTTCCAGTCCAGATAGTGAGTGCGGGCCAACAACTGCGGTTTGTAATGCCTGTCAAGAATGGCGGCATAGGCTTCCCAAGCGGACTCGGCTTCTTTGATGTGGACGATTGATTCGTCGTGCAGCTTTCTATGCCGGTCGTCGAAGTCCGATTCTCGGTAGACCCAGTATTTGGCAGCGCAGCGTTGTTTGTCGGCGTAATAGCGACCGAGCATCGACATGCTTTCGATGTCCCAAAGTAGGTCACGCAGTTCGATATTTTCCCCGGCGTTGGACTTCAGTTTCGGGAGCGCCTGGTCGACTTCGTCGGCCCAGCGATCCAGATTGTCTGCAACTTCGAGGGGAGTCAGCACTTCATCACCGAAGTCGTCTTGGTTGCCGTTCATATAGACTTTACCCCATTCCGGTATCGAGATGCACGGCTTCTCGCCAGCCGGCGGTGGATTCCTTAGCTTCTGCGGCAGCCGCCTTAAAGACTTCTGTCCCTCACCGTAGTAATAGCTGGGAATCGTCAGGAAACCTGTTTTGGAATTCCCACCGTAAATACACGCCTCTGGTGCTAACGCATAGTCCGTCCCTTCGTAGACAGCCCGGTTGATCTGCGGTACGACTTCAGAAACCGTCTGCCAGGTGTCATGAAGCAGCCTGGCCGTCGATGCGTCCAAGCTAAAACGATGCTTCAACGCAGCCGTCCAATATTCATCGCCGAGTTCGTTGTTGTAGGCCATCTCGCCCCACATCCGGAAACTGTACCAGTGCTTGTCGAGCTCCAGCTGTTCCTGCAACTCAGGCACGGTGCTATAGAAAACTTTCCCCCAGACATAACCGTCGGACCCCATCATGAATCCGGGACTGTGCTCGATTGGCATATTGCGGATGAACTGCCGGACATAGTCGGGACTGCCCCAGCGATGCATGAACAAGTCATCATTGCGAAGATTCAGCCAGATCTTGTAACCCTGGCCGAGCCAACCGGCCTTCAGTGCGCGTTTCTCCCATTCCTGTGGTCTTCTGGACGAATGGATACGGCCCACGACATACTTGACACTGACGTCAACGGGACCGCCCTCGTACTTGGACGTAAACTGCTCCTCGACATCCTCCATCTTCGTGCTGTGATTGCGCCAGATAAACCGGATCATTCGGTCCGGTTGCTCTTTGATCGCATCCATCACCCCCAGGCCATAAGTCTTGTAGATGTAGGCTTCGGTGGAATCATCTCCTTCCAAACTCTCATCGTCACACTCGCCGGCAGCAACGCCGATGGCGGTGATCGACGGGTAGCTCAACACTAGTTCTTTCACCGCGGCGCGAAGATACTTGATGGTCGCGGGGTTCGTCTGGTCAGCCTCAATGCCGTACTTCCCCTTGGCTCCATGCATGTGGACGTTCCAGTGAAACAGCGTGACTTGAATCCCACGATCACCGGCATGCTTGAATACTTTGTTCCAGTGGGCAATTTTCTCATCGATGGTCATCTTTTTGACCAACTCGATCTTCCCGTCTTCAGGGGACGCGTGCCCGTCTCCATTGGTATCAAGAACGCCATCATGCCACTGGTGATCTTTCATCATGAAGATCCTTGTGAAATAGCGGCCCTTCGATTCATGATCGAGAACCCCGTCCTTGACCCGGTACACATCCTCTTCGGCACACGCCGGATAATCGTGAAGTTTCACCATGTGGGGATACGGATGGCTCGTCCACAGGCTTAAGGTGTTGTACCGGTAGCGTGCCAGACCATCGAGATATGGCTTCCAGAATCCTTCAAAATCCCACACGTTCGCGACGTTCTTCTGCGCCGCATCACCGGAGTCATCGTAGGAGGGACTGCGCGCATCCAGAGGAATGTTAAATTTGATTCCGCGTTTTTCGACGAACGGCTTGCGAATGACATTGTCGATCGGCAGGCCCAGCTTCAGGTACTCCGCCACTTCGATCCCACCATACATAGCTCCGTTTGCATCGGTACCGATGACCATGATCTGGTTCGGGCCGTCTCGCTGAATGCGAAACGCCTCGGGTGAGGCTTCGTCTGGTTCAATCTCCAACGTGATCTGCAGCACTTCCTGCCCCGTCTCTTGTAAGGCAGCATTGAGTTCCTGAGCCGCGAAGACCAACTGTGGATTCTCTGCATCGTGCTTGACGCAAGCATCCACTCGCTGCGGAAAATGAATATCACACCAGCACATCAAAACGAAGAACAATGGAAGTGTTCTGTTCATCGTTTCTCGCATTTGTCTGACATTGGGAAAACTTTCTCGTAAAGATTCTTGATGACTCGGTGATTCAAACATGATGACTTTTGATGGTGTTGCTTGGATACGATGGATTGATGCGCTTATTTCTCGTCGTCGTCCAAAGATCGGCTGCCCTCAAAGGCGCCCCACTGAACGCGCTGGTCGTACTCTTTCGCATTTTGATAGACTTCGGATTCGTAGTTCGAATTCCGCTTGGGGATGCGAGCGCCGACTTGTTCAAAGTAACCCATCATCTGTTTGTAAAGCTGCTGATGCTCGTCCGCATGAGTCGCCGCGATGTTGTGAACTTCGCCCATATCGTTGGAAAGATCAAAGAGCATCGGGACGTCGGGTCGATCGTAAAAATGCAATAGCTTTCGATCACCGGAAACAACGGCCGAGTGTGGCATGCCGCTGCGGTAATGTGGGTAGTGAAAGTACAAATTGCGGTTAAGGAATGTGCTGCTTGGTTCTTCGCCCGCGATGTAGTCGGCCAGGCTAACGCCGTCGATGTCTTGCAGAGATTCAGGTTCGCCGCCCGCCCAATCAACGAACGTCGGCAGCAAGTCGTAGTTGATAACGTTTCCCGCGAATATAGAACTCGCTTTAATGCCTGGGCCTTTGACGATCATTGGTACTCGAATACCGCCTTGCCACACCCACCACTTCGCCCCGTGATGCGGCTGGGTGAGGCCGGGTAGAAACGAATGCCGATAGCCATTGTCGGAAACCATGACCACGTAGGTGTTGTCCGCGATTCCAAGTTCTTCAATTCGATCGAGCACCTCGCCAATCCGGCCATCAAGATCCTCTGCCATGCCCAGCCAGATTGCCGGGTCCGATTTTCGCGTCACCGTTTCAGCTGTCTTGCCAATTTGCTTGTAGTAGGACTGCACGGCGGGGTGGTTCACATATTTTTCTCGCGTCGCAGGCAAACATTCGCGACCTTCGTGCATCGCGTAGTGAGAGACCTGAAGATAGAAAGGCTTGCCGGATTTCACTTGATCGTTCATGAAGCCAATCGCCTTGTCGGTCACGCTGAACATCAACTTGGGATCCGTCAGGTCATCGGGCAGCCGCTGCTTTGCGTTGTCCGCTAGCGTGTTGCCGGGTTTGTTGTCGGTGTCACCATCGTGCACAGCGTAACCTTCATCCTCGGGATCGCCTCGCATATGCCATTTGCCGATATGAGCACTGACGTAACCCAACGGTTCCAGTGCTTCCGGGATCGTCACCGCGTCTTTATCGATCGTCATGTCGGACACACACGGAATTACGGGATAGCCCTTGAATCCCTTTTCGTCGTAGTAGTCCTGCCCTCTGTCATTCATGTAAACGGTGTACCCGCTACGTGCCTGTTTGCACGCACACTCGAGACGGCGAGCATTGTGGCGATGCATAGGCGTTGCGAAACTTCATTCCTTCGCGTGCCAACCGTTCCACATTGGGCATCTGCAGAACTGGCATCCGGGAATTCTCCATCGCGTTATCCATCGGCACCGGCGAACCGTTCCACGCCCAGTCATCAATAAACAGCAACACGATGTTCGGCGGGCTATCCAGGACGGAATGTTCGGCGGAATGAGCAGACGGGATAACCGCGAGGGTTGCGAAAGACGCGAGAAAAAAAGAAAGAACGAACCGTCGCTCACGCATGAAATCGAAATTGGTGGATGGTCCATCGGCTAGCGTTTGCCTCGGATTCCTGTCACCTATTTCGCAACTTTTGCGGTTGTTCATCTGAAGCACATTCATTTTAAGATTTCCGTTCACGGATGATTAGTTCCCATTTGACCCGAGGAAAGCGACCGAAGTTGACGAGCGATCTGAGCGTGTGGCCGATTGTTTTTCCTTCGTTTCGAACCTGGCCGATATCGGTCGATGCGTTTTGATGTGGCCTTGATTGCCCCAAAGAGCTCGAGCAAAACAACGGGAAATCAGGCTCGTGCGATTGACGCAGTGGCTATCTTGCGCCCTTCACCGTTCGTCTATCGCGACCGTCCGCTAATGCGTTGCCGAGCGAGCAAATCGGCCATTTGCTTTGCGATGTCTGGATGTTCGTCAAACACGTTATTCACTTCTCCGGGATCTTCTTGCAGGTTATACAGTTGCGGCCGGAGTTCATCTCGCTGCGTGACCTTCTTTAAAGTTGGGCTTGCTTTTCCTTCGATGTACTTCCAGTCACCCTTGCGAATGGCATAGTTTCCATTGGGGCTGTGAACGATCATGGATATCCGCAGCGGTTTGCCTGATGAAGTTCCCACGATCGCTGGCAGAACATTGACACTGTCCTCTGCCACCTCTTTGTCAGATGGAACTGGCTGGCCAATCATTGCAGCGATCGTCGCGTACATGTCAACGAGACTGATCGTTTCGTCGCATACCGACTGAGCCTGGATATGGCCGGGCCAGCGCGCGATAAACGGCACGCGAAATCCACCTTGATAGATACTGTGTTTGCGACCTCGCAGTGTGCCGTTACAGCGAAGACCAGCCCGATACGCCACTGCTTCTGGTCGGTCGCCATCAGCGATCAGCACGCCACCGTTGTCACTGGTAAACACAACAAGCGTCTCGTCAGTCACCTTCATGCGGTCGAGCGTGTCCAGAATTCGCCCCACGGAGAGATCAAGTTCGTGAATCCAGTCTCCGTACAGCCCGGTACCACTCTTGCCCTTCGTTTCGTTCGAGGGCGTGTATGGAAAATGAATTGCGACGGGCGCAAAGTACAGAAAGAACGGCGAATCGTCGGTTTGTTTCTCGAGCCAACGGGTGGCATCGGAAGTCAATTCGTCCATCACGTTTTCGTCAATTCGCTGCGGCGCATCGATACCCATAAAATCGCGGCCGTAGGGAGACTTACCAGCCGGCACTCGGCGATCCGACCTTAGCCCGACAACCTCTCGATTGCGCACGTAAACACCGGACGCGTCGCCATGGTTTTGTGGCACCGCAAAGTGATAATCGAAACCGAGATCCAGCGGTCCCGGGCTAAGCGGTTCTGTAAAGTCGTGTTTCTCGGTCCCATAACCGAGATGCCACTTGCCAATCGCCGCCGTGCGATAGCCGACCGACTTTAGCAGGGACGCGATTGTCGGACGTGACGTTTCGATATGAAGCGGATCGGTCGTGTTGATCACACCATGCTTGAGGTCAGTCCGCCAGTCGTAACGCCCGGTCAGCAAACCGTACCGCGTCGGTGAGCAAACCGATGAAGGCGTGTTCGCATCAGTGAACCGACGTCCCTCGGTGGCTAACCGATCGATATTTGGAGTCCGAATATGCGTCTTATCAGCCCCGTAACTGTTCAGACTTCCGTAGCCAAGATCATCGGCAAGGATCAGTACGATGTTTGGGCGATTTGGTATTCCGCCATTCCAGCCTGAGCCCAAAAAGTTTTCAAGCTTGGGGCTGAAATTGCCCTCTGTATCACCGGTTGCCAGCACGTATGCCATGCCGCCATCGGACGCATCCAAGACACCGTCTTTGTGTTCCGCGGTCTTTCGCATCCTCGAGTGAACCCAGCGATACTCGGGACAGGGAGAATTTTTCATCCAGTCGACAAGATGCCACTTGCGAAAACTGCCACTGCCAAACTTTTCTTTGCCCTGCTTTTCGGTGAAGTAGTAAGTTGCCCCCAATTCGACACACTCATCCTTCCCGTGTGCGTCCTTCCACTTGCCTGAGCGCTCGTTGACTTCGGAGTGCGAAACGAGAATGCAGAACTGTCTCTTTGCGGGATCGGCTCGTCTGAGCGCCTGATAGGCAACCTCAAAGGGCCCCGCCTGGACGTACCAAAACCGACTGTCACGACTGCTCTTGTTGATTTCTGCGGTAGCGTTTTCAATCGCCGCTTCCAGTTCATTCTGGCAGTCGTAAAGTTTGGTCGTCTTGAATTTGAATTTCTTAACACCCTCGACCACACTGACGGTTTCTTCAGCAGCTTTGATTGGGTTGTTTCTGTCCAGCCGGTTGTTGTAGTCGAGGTGAACAAGTTTGTCCTGCCAGCCTTGCTTGGCAAAAATGGCCAGGGCCATGGCCG
Source organism: uncultured Pirellulaceae bacterium (assembly GCA_963975425.1). Taxonomy (GTDB): domain Bacteria; phylum Planctomycetota; class Planctomycetia; order Pirellulales; family Pirellulaceae; genus CAXBGS01. The sequence continues at coordinate 6,765 of CAXBGS010000009.1, read as the reverse complement.
TGGCCCCCCAGTCATCCGGGTCAACCAAGTTGCCGTCCGCACTCCAGCCGATTCGGTCGCCTTGCTTTACCAATTCAGCCGCGGGTAGGCCCCGAGCGTGTATTCCAAAAATCAAGAACACCGAGATTGCGAATGGCAGCAGACGTTTCATTTGTTGATTCCAACAGCATCTTTAAAGCGAGAGTGGGCGGCGACACTTCTCTCCCGCCCCAGCTAAAGTTAGACAGGAAAATTGGTGATTTTTTGAAATCACGGCATTCGGTTCGTGCGGATCGCCAAAGAGTTGGGATTTTGTTGTCGAATTTCGCAGGCATCGGGAGAGAACTTTTACCGAAGGTCACCGGCCCTCATTTTATCGCAGCGAAACCCAATGAATCAGCGAAAACTTCACCGAGTCAGGTCGATCCTGTTGGTTTTGGCCTGCGTCAGCGCTTTGAACGTCTTCGATGCCAGTGCCGCAGGCGTCGAGTTTGATAAGCAGGTTCCGCAATGCGTCTTTGCCGCAACCGAACTCAAAGCTGCGATGAAGGAAGCTAACCGCGAGAACATGAAAATATCGCTGGTTATTGCCCCCAACATCGCGTCGGCCGAAGCATTTCAAATTCGCGTTGCAGGTCCCAATGAAATTCACGTCACGGGCGCGGATGCCAACGGAGTGATGTACGGCGGTATCGAAGTGGCTGAGTTCCTGAAACTGGGACTCCCAATCGAAAATGTTGACCGCACGCCGCTGCTGCAAAAGCGTGGTCTGAAAATGAACATCCCGTGGGATTGCCGCACCCCGTCTTACTGCGACAAAGGCAGTGCGGCCCAGAAGAACATCATCAACGTCTGGGATTTCGATGGATTCTGGGCACCGTATTTCGATGGTTTGGCTCGTTCCAACCTGTCATTGCCATTCCATCGCCGCGCTGGAAGCCTATCCGGCCATACGGCTTTACTCATTAATCCGCTCATTACAAAGGCCCATGAAGATGACTCCCTTACAACCTATCGCCCGCGCTGTTTTGCTGAGCGTTGTTTGGATTGCTTTAGGTCTACCAGGATCTGCGGATGAGAAGCCAAACCGGCCAAACAACAAACCGTCTGCTGCTGAGGAAAAAACGGTGATTCCCCAAACCACCTTGGACCAGTTGGACGAGCAACTTGACATCACCTTTGCACAGTATGGCGAACGTACTTTGGCGATGGACATCTATCGTCCAAAACAAGCAGACGGTCCATTACCAGCGATCATCTGTATCCACGGTGGCGGATGGGGCAAGGGCAGCAAGATCCATCATCGCAAAGTGGCACAGGCTCTGGCGGCGGAAGGCTTTGTCACCGCTTCTATTGACTATCGCTTGAGCGGTGAAGCGATCTTCCCAGCACACATTCACGATTGCAAAGCAGCGGTTCGATACCTGCGTGCCAATTCGAAACAGTATGGCATTGATGCCGATCACATCGGCGCGATCGGCCACTCTGCAGGTGGTCATCTGGCCGCGTTGCTGGCAACTTCCGCCGGTGTCAAGGAACTCGAAGGTGACGGTGGCAATAATAGTGTCAGCAGCGCGATCCAAGCGGTCGTTCCGATGGGCGGGCAGACAGATTTCCTGTCGCAACGGAACCGTGAGAAGTCGGCAAGTGCATCCATCTGGCAAGATTTCCTCGGTGGTTCGCAAGATGAAGTCCGCGAGACTTACCGACTTGCATCGCCTCTGGCGCACCTGGACAAGAACGATCCGCCCGTTTGGCTGATCACCGGCGAGAAAGACGATCCAAGCACACGCGCCGAATCTCTGCGACAAAAAATGGACGAGTTCGGCATCCTCAACGGACTGACCATCATCAACGACGCCCCGCACCCATTCACCGTCAAACAAGTCTGGTTCGATCAGATGATGGACGCCGCGGTTCCTTTCTTTGAACGAACACTAAGGAATCAGACCGCCATCGTGAATGACAGACAAGAATGAATGAGCGCAACGTGCTTCCTGATTTTTCTGTAACCGCAATTGCCAATGGATGTCATGAAATCTTTATCTTTGATGAATCGCATCGAAGCGGCGGTCGTCGGAATTTTGCCTTCCGCACACAGGCAATGTTTCCTTCTGCTGTCTGATGCCAAGCACCAAATCGTCGCGATAGGTTCCTAAGTGACCGAAAACACATCCAATTACGAAACCTTCATGCGCTTGCTTCTTCAAGAAGAATCGGCGGTAAAGGTCCACGTGCGTCGACTCGTCCCGACTTGGCACGATGTCGAAGAAGTGGTTCAGCAAACTAGTTTGATCGCATGGACGAAGTTCGAGGAACTCGACGATGTGGATCGGTTCGGTGGTTGGCTGATGACAATTGCTCGATACGAGGCGCTCAAGCATCGGCGTTCGCTTGCCCGCAGCCCCCTGGTATTCTCCGACAAGCTTGCCGAACAACTTGCCGATGCGACTGGAAACATGGCAGGTTCCGATGCGGATCGACAACAAGCGTTGGAAGGCTGCCTTAGAAAACTCAACGACTCAAATCGCGAATTGATCCTGAAAGTGTATCAACCGGGTGTCACGATTCGCGAATACGCGAAAGAACAACCTGGCAGTGAACAGGCGATTTACAAATCGGTCCATCGCCTACGGCAAAAACTCTTGGAATGCGTCAAGCGAACGCTCATCGCGGAGGGTTTGGCATGAAAAATGAGCGATTCCAACGGCTTGTTTCCAACTGGCTTGACGGTTCGCTGACGGAGGACGAATCGGTCGAACTGCAAGCGGAACTAGAACAGTCGGTATTGCGACGCGACGAGTTTGCGGACCTATGCGGCATCGATGCAGACCTGCGGCTGATGAGCGATGAATCCAACGGTTTGATCTATAAAAACGCAAGGGAATCGAATCGCATCGGCAACCGCTTGCATGCGTTTCGTCCCGGTCAATGGGGACTCTTTGCAGCAATCGCTGCGGCGTTGTTGCTAGTGGTTGGTTACGGCATCGGACGTGACGGCAACCGTGATGCTGCAATGCGGATCGCCGAGTCTGATGATCCGCAAGATGAATCGAAAGAAGTCGTTGAATCGGGATGCGCGCTGTTGTCTCGCATCGTCGATGCCAATTTCGCAGATGGAGTCATTTATCAGGAAGGCGACTCTCTTGCGCCGGGACCACTGAAACTTATTTCCGGGGCGGTACAGATCGACTTTTTCAGCGGAGCGACGATGCTGATGGACGAGGCCACTGAGGTGAATCTAGTCAGTTCGTGGGAGGTCGAGTGCGTCCGAGGCAAAGTAACGATGCATGTTCCTCCGCCCGCGATCGGTTTCCGTTTACTGCTGCCCGGAATGAAAGTCGTCGATCTCGGGACGGAGTTCGGTGTCGAGGTCGATGGGACCGATTCATCCCTGCATGTGTTCGACGGTGAAGTTGAAGCTCACGTGCCGGGTTCGAAAATACAGATCATCCGCGAAGGCGAAAGCCTTGAAACATCCGTGGGTCAAAGACTTGTCTCGGGCGAAGCGACCCCCGTCAATTTCCCGAGCGCCGAGCAATTCGAAAAACGGATCGAGTCTTTCTATAAAAGAAAGTCCGGTAAATGGTGGGTCTCGATGGAACCGGTCCGCTCGGATCCCCGCATGCTTGGTTGCTACCTGTTCAAACGCTGGGAAGACGACCGATGGGATCGCCTTATCAACAATTTTGCACTGCCCAAGAACGCGTCGTACGCTGGATCGGCCGTGGGCACTCGTTGGGCGGAAGGTCGTTGGCCAACGAAAGACGCGATGGAATTCAAAAGTCCGGGAGACCGTGTTCGTATCAATCTTGGCAAGGGAACGTACGATGGTCTGACGATGGCAAGCTGGGTCAGAGTCGATGGTCTTGACCGAAAATACAATGCTTTGTTGCTCTCTGACGGATACGAAGACGGTGAGCCACATTGGCAAATTGACCAATCCGGACGGTTGATGTTCTCGGTGAATTACATCCGCCCGAAGCCTTCGGGCAAAAAAGAAAAAAAAGGTTCTCGTCGAAACCAAGTCTACTACTCACCACCCATCTTCAACGCCGCCGGTCGGCGTTGGCATCACGTTGCGGTGACTTACAATTCGTTAACCGGTGAAGCCGTACAGTATTTCGATGGCAAAGAAGTCAGCCGTGAGGTCAACGAACATCATCAACCCGGACGCAAGATAACTTTCGGCGCCTGCGAGATTGGCAATTGGGGGTTGCCGCTGCAAGGAGTACCCTTCCCCGTCAGAAACCTAAACGGACGAATGGATGAATTTTTGATTTACCAAGAACCATTATCCACCGACGAAATCGCAAAATTGTATGAACTGGGCACACCCAATTAGCGAGCCTCACGTACCGAATTCAACTCGTGCTCAGGATCGCACGTCACTTGGCCTGCACGTCGATTGGCCTGCATATCAATTGGCCCGCACGTACATTAGCGTGCGTCAAAATGAGTGTGCACTTACGTCAACTCGCACTTCAACTCTTCCCTCGTTTCCTCAGTGCACCCATAGTGGTTGGGTGGTGGAACTTTGGTTGAGGTGCAAGTTTAGAAATCATTGATCCAACAATTTCACTCAAATAGCCAACATCCAAACGCGAGTTCCCAATGAAAACCGGTCTTCATGTGCGAATCGGCGGCATCTTTTTATTCCTATCGGCTTATCTAGGCCTTGGGTTTTCGACCGACGTTTGCGCACAGGACAGCCCGCCAAACATCGTCTTCATCTTCGTGGATGACCAAGGATACTATGATCTGGGTTGTTATGGCGCGACTGAAGTGAAAACGCCTAGAATTGACGCGATGGCAGAACGGGGAACGCGGTTCACGGACTACTACGCGGCGGCACCCATTTGCAGCCCATCACGCGCGGGGCTTTTGACCGGATGTTATCCGCGCCGTGTGGGCAACCATATTTGGGTGCATCGTGCTGATTCTCGAACAGGCATTCATCCTGATGAGCTAACGATTGCCGAGCTGTTCAAGGACAATGGCTATACAACGGCATGCATCGGCAAATGGCACCTCGGATTTGACGAACCATTGCTGCCTCGCAATCAAGGGTTTGACCACTACTTCGGTCTGCTGCACAATCTTGACCCGGTGGAAGTCATTTATTTTGAAGACAAGGGTGGTGTCCCGCTGTTGCGAAACGGCGAAGTCGTCAAACGACCTGCGGACCCTGCGGAACTTACCAAGCTGTATACGGATGAAGCCATTGGTTTCATCGAGAAAAACAAAGACGTGCCGTTTTTTCTGTATTTGCCGCACACGATGCTGCACAATCCACTTGGCGTGAGCGAAGAATTCAAAGGCACATCCAATTGGGGCGAATACGGTGACGCAATCCAAGAGCTTGACCACAACGTCGGACGCCTTTTCGATTCGTTAGAACAACAAAAGATCCTCGACAACACCATCGTCATCTACGCATCTGACAACGGACGTGGACCAGGACGAACGCCGGACCAAAAGATTCGTGGACGCAAACTATCGACCTATGAAGGCGGCATTCGCGTTCCCGCGATTGCTTGGGGACCGAACCTTGGATTGCAGTCGGGCGTCGAATGCTCGGCTGTCGTGCGGGCAATGGATTGGTATCCAACACTTGCAACCTTCGCCGGCATTCAAGTTCCCGAAAATCATATCATCGACGGTCGCGATATCAGCCCCTTATTGACGGGCGAATCTGAATTCGTACCAGCTCCCGAAATGAGAATGTCGCTGAACGCTTCGGTTCCACTTCGCCGACGCTGGGACCCGACGGGCGAATGGTCGCCCCTGGTCAAACGCAACGAATACAACGATGCGTTTTTCTACCACGGCAGTGAGGGAGCTCTGTCCGCCGTGCGATGGCAGAACTGGAAGCTCTATCTAAGCCCATCGCTTCAGCTGTATGACTTGGACCAAGACCCCGGCGAATCGAAGCTGATCCGCAATCAAGAGATCATCCGTAAACTACGCGGAATGGTGATCATGTTCCAAGAAGAAATGCAGCGCGATGCACGACCGGCAGGCGAAGCTCACGTGGATGCCTGATCACAAACAATGATCTCGCATCGGTCGACAAGACTCTGTCCACGTGACATTGGAAACGATTGGTAATGGACATAGGCCGTGTCCGGCAAGTGTGGCGACGGGATTTAGCGAGCGGCTAGGCCAGAATCTGGTCAACCATTCGTTCGCTGTCACCAAAGCTTTCCGTTTCAACGCCAACTCGTTGTAAAAGCGTCAACAGCAAGTCATTGAATGGACGCTCTTCTGCAAATCGATGAAACGCGCCATGTTTCAACCCGAGGTTCTTACCGCCGGCGAGAACCAGTGGGTAATTTCTGCCGACATGCGTCTTACTGGTACCGCATCCATAAAGCACGATCGTGTTGTCCAGCAAACTGCCTTCAGCGAGCGGATCAGGCGTCTCAGCCATTTTGGTCAAGAACTCTGCGAGACGTTTGGCTAAGTACTGGTCGTACCTTGCCCACCGCTCCCAGCCGCCTTCATCTCGCGCGGCGCTGTGGCTGAGCTGGTGATGATGCAATGAAAGACCCGCGGCGTAAGGAAGCTTATTGCCTGGGCCGCCAGCATTTTCCATCGCCATTTGGTAGGTCACGACTCTCGTCGAATCGGTGAGGAGTGCCATCTGGATCAGGTCGAACATGGTCCGCATGTAATTGGTTCCCAATTCGCGAGTCGGCTCGGCGTCGAAATCAAACAGCCCGGGATCCACCGATAACGTCCTGATTATTGCGCTCATTTGAGAGCCAGCCCTGGCTCTGGTAT
>CAXBGS010000008.1:0-348929 GCA_963975425.1 uncultured Pirellulaceae bacterium | reverse complement strand
TGAAATCTGAAATCTGAAATCTGAAATCTGAAATCTGAAATCTGAAATCTGAAATTTCGACTTCACTCGACCGATTCGGGCTGTTCCAGGAAAACGCCAATTTTTCGAAATTTCTCGTATCGTTCATCCAGCAGCTGATCGATCGGCTTGGATTCCAGTTCGTTCAACTGGCGTGCGAGATAAGTCTTCAGTCGCGTCGCCATTTGGTGGTGATCGCGGTGGGCTCCACCCAGCGGTTCTTCGATGGCATCGTCGACGACGCCCAATCGCGTCAGGTCGCGGCTGGTGAATCGCAAAGCTGCCGCTGCTTTGGGCGCGTGTTCGTGGCTTTTCCACAAAATGCCCGCACAGCCTTCGGGGCTGATCACGCTGTAGTACGCGTGTTGCAGCACCGCCACTCGATCGCCCACTCCGATGCCCAGCGCGCCGCCGCTGCCGCCTTCGCCAATGACGACGCAAATGATCGGCGTCTTCAGCCGACTCATCTTGAACATACTTTCGGCAATCACTTGCGCTTGCCCGCGTTCCTCGGCACCGACTCCCGGATAGGCGCCAGGCGTATCGATAAAGCAAATCAGCGGCAGCTTGTATTTCTCGGCCAACCGCATCTTTACCATTGCCTTGCGATAGCCTTCCGGATGAGCGCATCCGAAGTGACAAGCGGCCCGCTCTTTATAGGTTCGGCCTTTTTGATGGCCCAATACCATCACCTTAAAGCGATCCAGTTTTGCAAACCCCGAGAGCATCGCTCGGTCGTCGCCAAAGTGTTTGTCGCCGTGCAGTTCAACAAAATCGTCAAACGCCAAGTTCAAGTAGTCGCGCGTGTACGGACGGTTTTTGTGCCGCGCGACTTGGACGGTTTGCCAGGCATCGAGTGACGCGTAGGTTTCGCGCAGCTTTGTCGCCAGTTGGCGTCGAAAGTTGCGAATCTCGTTCTCGGTCGATTCGTCGCGACCGGTTTGTCGTTCCAATGTCGAGATCTGCGATTCGAGGTTTGCGATCTCGTATTCAAATTCAAGTCCGGGTCCGCCACTCATGTATCTCTCACGTAATCGTGTTCGTTCTGTCGTGTTTTTGTCTGGTAATGGTTCGTTGGCCGCGTCTGGCGATCAACTCGATCGCATGTGCGTCAATCGCGTTTGAACATGTCTTCGGCACCACGAATGCCGGGCATGTTGTCAAAGACGCTGACTTCTGGCGCCTTGGGGGTACGAACAAAAATTTGCATGGTTCGAAAAACTTTCAGAAAGTCCCACATCGTTGCCGGACGGTCATCGGCCTTCTTTGCCATCATGCTCTTGACCAAGTTCGCAAAGTCTTTCGTCACGTTGTCGTTGTGAACGATCGGACTCGGGATGGACGCGGACAAGTGTTTGTTCAGCAAGTCGTTTGGCGTATCGCCGGTGTACGGCGTTTTGCCGGTGACCAGTTCATACAGCACGCACCCAAAGGCGTACACGTCGGTTCGCTCGTCACAGACTTTGCGCCGGATTTGTTCGGGCGCCATATAACTCCGCGTGCCCTTGGCCATCTTGCTGCTGTGAAAAAGCTTGCTGAGTCCGGTCTTCTTCTTTTCGGCGATCGTAAAGTCAATCAACTTGGTCTCGCCCGTGCGGCTGACCAGATAGTTGTCCGGTTTGATGTCCAGGTGAATCCAGCCCTTGGTGTGCATGTAATACAGACCTTCAGCCGCCTGCGTGACAATATGCTTTAGCATGAATGCCAACGAATCAGGACCCCGCCGCAAAGCTTGCTTCATGTTCAGTTCGCTGAACAGTTCCATCACCAGATACGGTCGATCGGCGTCGGTGCGGTAATCAAAAACTTTGATGATGCGCGGGCTGTTGAGGTCCTTGGCGACGGTGTACTCGAATTTCAACAAGTTGGTTTCTTCCTTGTTGTTCTTCATCGATTCACGGAGCACCTTGAGCGCAAAACGCTCGTTGGTGCTTTCCTCGATGGCTTCCCAGACCTCAGCGGTGCTGCCCGCGCGGATCAGTCGGGCGAGGCGATAAGGACCAAGGAAGTCGCGTGATTTGCTCATAAGATGGGGCTGTGCGTTGATTTGATTCTGGATGCAAAAACCGACCGGCCGGGGCCGCAATCATGATAGTTCAACGGGCGTACCGCGAGGAAGGTCAGGGGCCGCCGCAGCTGAGCCGCACTGACTGGCCGGATTGCGTCTGAGCGAACCCGGAATCAGGCTTGGCTGAGCAATTGCTGGTACACCGCGCGGATTTGCTTGGTCATGGTTTCGTGGCGAAACTGGTCGGTGAATCGCGACCGCCCTTCCCTGCCCAGTCGATCCCGCAGCGATTTGTCGGCGGCGAGCCGGCCCAGTGCATCCGCCAGTGATGCGGTATCGCCGGGTGGAACCAAGAAGCCTGTTTCATCGGAAATCGCCACTTCGCGAGCCCCATCAATGTCGTAACTGACCACCGGTCGGCCGGCGATCAGGCTTTGCGGCAATGCCCGGGCGAGGCCTTCGCGATAAGACGTGTGAACCAGTGCGTCCATCGCGCCGATCAGCGGTGGCACTTCGTCGGGCGCAACCAGGCCGGTGAAAATGAAATGGTGCTGCATTCCTAACGACTCGATACGCTGTTGCAGTGCGGGCTTAAGGATCCCATCGCCGACCAACAGAAACCGAACGTTCGGATGCTGCGCGACGACCTGTTCCGCCGCGGTGATCAAATCGTCGTGTCCCTTCAAGTGAAAAAGTCTCGCGATCTTTCCGATCACGATCTGTTCGTCACCGATTCCGTACTTCTCGCGAATCGCTTGTCGATGTTCTGGTGCGTGCAGAAACGGTTCGACATCCATACCGCTATAGATCGTGGTGAACTTTTCACGCGGTGCGATGTTGGCCTCGACCATCAAATCGGTCATCGCATCAGCGACGGAGATTAGGCGATGGCACCGCTTGGCGGCCCATCGTTCGCACCGCTGGAAAAAGTTTTTGGCGATCGCCGATTGGTATGGGTGAAACGGGGCGCCATGAACACTATGCACAATTGCCGGTACGTTTTCGCGGTGCGCGACCATCCGTCCCAGCAATCCGCCTTTGGCGCTGTGGGTATGCACGACATCGGGGCGGAAGTCACGAATTGTTTTTCCGATCGCGCGAGCGGCGAGATAATCGCGCGGATGGATCGGGCGCCGCAGCGAATCGATGCGTTCGATCGGCAACTCCCCTGCCCTGCCCTGACTCAGCAAGTCGCCTTCGGGACCGAGTGAAGGTCCCGTGATCAACAGGACGTCATCGCCGTAGTGTCGGATCAGGTCCAAGCAATTCAGCAGCGTATTTTCCTGCGCGCCGCCGATGATCATTCGTGTAATGATGTGGGCAATCCGCACGCAATCACTCGTGTCGCAGGTGTTATGGTTGCTCGAGGTCTGATCGTGATCGGGTCACGAAAAAAGCGGCGGCGCGAATTGAATCGCACCGCCGCTTAGTGATCCTAGATCGAGCGAATCGGGAATGCTAGGTCCCGAATTCCAACCGACGATAGCCGAGTTGTTGTTGCAGCCGATTGACGATCGACGTATGCATTTGACTCACTCGCGACTCTGATAGATCGAGCGTGGCACCGATCTCTTTCATTGTCAGTTCTTCGTAATAATACAGAATGATGATCAGGCGTTCGTTGCGGTTCAGACCTTTGGTGACCAATCGCATCAAGTCGTTCTTTTGAACGCGGCGAGTTGGGTCTTCACCCTTCTTGTCTTCCAGGATGTCGATTTCGCGAACATCCTTGTAGCTGTCGGTTTCGTACCACTTTTTGTTCAGCGAGACGACGCCGACGGCATTCGCATCGGACTGCATTTTTTCGATTTCGGCAACGGGCAATTCCATGTGCACCGAAATTTCGGCAACGCTGGGGGCCCGACCGAGTTTCGTTTCCAGAGCTTTCTTGGCGGCGGCCAGTTTGCTCGCTTTGCTTCGAACCAGTCGAGGAACCCAGTCCATCGTTCTGAGTTCGTCAAGCATGGCGCCACGAATCCGTGGCACGCAATAAGTCTCGAACTTAACGCCCCGTTCCATGTCGTAAGCGTCGATCGCGTCCATCAATCCGAAGATCCCGGCGCTAATCAAGTCGTCTAACTCGACTCCGTCGGGCAATCGTTGCCAGATACGTTCGCCGTTGTAGCGAACCAGCGGCATGTATCGTTCGACCAAACGGTTACGCAAAGATTCGTAATCCGGATCGTCCTTCGTGATTTTTTTGAATGTGGCCCAGACTTCTAGGATCTCATCATCAGTTGAAACTGCGGCTGGCATTCAATCCTCCATGATCGTATCTATTGTCAGCCGACATCTTGTCGACTGACGGGTGAGCCACGTTCGTGTTTGATTCGTGTGTGAGTCAAACACTCGTTCTTAAAAATTCGCGGCGGACTTACGTGACATCCATGTCATCGCATGACCAACCGCACTTTCGTCCCGTTGACGACTTTCAAACATCCGTGTTGATTAGTCGTCGGTCGGACTCGGTTTCTCTCTTGTCGCTTCGCCTAGCCCTTCGCGGTACCAGTCGACGCGACTGCGGAACGCACGTTCCAAGGAATCACGAATCAAGTATTCCGCTATCCAACCCGCAACTGCTCCCATGGCCGTGAACAACAGCAGCGCGACCATCGCATCTTTTGCGACGGAGTCGATTTGCTGTCCCCCGATCGCGCCGCGAACTGCGACAACGAACATGGCGACGGCACCGAGCGATACTGCATAACCGCGAAGCAATGCTGTGAGCTTTCAAGTGGATTCAAGAGTCAATGTTTCCTAAGTTCGACAGGCGGACGCAAATAAAAACTGCTCAAGTCACTTTTCGTTTGCGCGGCCCGCGTCTGTATCTGTATCGGACGACCGGTCCGTGAGTCATGAGTTCAATTCAAAGGTTTTTTATGCCGCATCGAGTGCTAAGGCGCTAGCTTGTGCCGGAAAGAGCCGCGAAAGGAGATACGGCGCATCGGCCGGCGCGATATCGTCGGGCACTTGTTGACCGTTGGTGGTATAGCTGAGCGGGATGCCGCCGAATTGGTCCGACGCGGCCAGCGGCGACAGGACGGTCGCCGTGCAAGGCGCTTCATCGAGTTTCGTCAGAATCGCGGCGGTCGGACGGACCGGGGCAAAGCCTTCCACCGCGGATGCGATCGATCGCGTCGAACCGGTAGCACTCAAGACCAAGTGTGTTTCATCGGGCTGTGCCGAACGCAATAGCTCGACCAGTTGATCGATGCGGGCGTCGCTGCGCGGACTGCGTCCGGCGGTATCGATCAGCACCAAGTCGACGTCGCCCAAGCGATCAAGTGCGGCTTGCATCTGATCGGGCTTTTCGACGACCTCCATCGGCAAGTCCATGATCTCGGCGTATGCCTTTAGCTGTTGTACCGCAGCGATTCGAAACGTGTCGATCGTTAACAGTCCGACACGGCGCTTCGCTTCGATCCGGAATCCCGCGGCAAGTTTTGCAACCGTTGTGGTTTTTCCGACGCCGGTCGGCCCGACCAGGGCGACGATGCGGCGATCGCCGGGTTGTGTTCGTATCGGACCGCTGATGCGCATCTCGCGGGCAATACTGCGTTGCAGATGTTCAAGCCAGGGCTGTGGAATCGAATCGCCCAAGTTCGCTGCAAAACTGGTCGTCGCGTTCATCCACCGATCAACGGTGTCCGATGGAATGCCCAGGCTGATCAATTCGCTTTCATAAGATTGCAATTGAGCGGGCAGTTCACGTCGGTCTGGCCTGCTGCGACCCGCCGATGGTGCATCCGTGGCCGTGGGGAAATCCAGTCGTGTTCCAGCGGAATGCCGAGAATCAATCACACTTTTTCGATGCGCTTCCATCGGGATGATGGCGGCCGGCGTTGTTTCATCATTCAGTCCAGCGGTGACTTCGACGTAGGTCCGACCGAGCCATCCCATCCAGCCGTCTCGCACCTGGCGGGTATGAAGCACGGACGCATCGCTACCCATTTGCTGACGAATTTCTTCGAGAGCATCTTGCAGGCTGGCGGCGCGGAAGGTGCGGATGTGCATGGAAAGGTTAGTTCTTTAGGAGTGACATTCGAAAGGCATGGAGTTCAAAGCGTTATTGATCGCTGATCACTCCGTGGGATTCGATTTGAGTGTCTTGTGTGATCTCGTTGTAAGACAACACACGCAGCCGAGGCATTGAAGCCGATGTGATCTGACGCAATCCAGGACGAATCTTGGGACTGACCAAAATCACCGGTGGATGACCGGCGGCTATCAGTTTCTTAACGGCTTCTTGAATTCTTTCGCAAGTGAGGTCTACCGCTTGTGGGCTCATCCGGACAAAAAGTCCTCGTTCGCCATGTTCAATGCCTGCCGCGATGCGGTCTTCCATTGCCGGATCGAGCGCCAACACGTGTAGACGCCCGGATTCGTCGCGGTAACGCGAGCTGATTGTGCGGGCGAGCCGGTGACGAACGTATTCCGAAAGCCACGTCGCATCTTTCGTTCGCGGGGCGAAATCGCCAAGCGTTTCCATGATGATGCCCAACTGGCGAATCGGGACGTCTTCGCGGAGCAGCAATTGCAGAACCTGTTGCACTTCGCTGACCTTCATCACCGTGGGGACCAATTCATCAACGACCGTCGGTGAGACTTCTTTCAATTCGTCGATCAGATGTTTCGTCGCATCGCGTGTCAGTAACTCGTCGGCATGACGCTTAGCGATTTCTTGCAAATGTGTCGCCAACACGGCTCCCGGTCCGACCGTGGTGTATCCATAGATCGCCGCTTGTTCACGTCGCATTGGATCGATCCATACGGCAGGTTGTCCGAACGTCGGGTCGCGTGTCGGTTCACCCTCGATGACGCCGGTCGTATGGCCGCTATCGATCGCCAATAACTTGTCCGGCAGGACGGTTGACTTGGCGATGCGATTGCCCGCGATGCGGATCTCGTAGTCGTGCTGTTGCAAACTCATTTCATCGCGAACGCGAACTTTGGGCAGAACAATACCGATGTCCGACGCGATCGTATTTCGCACACCCGAAATGCGCTGCATCAAATCACCGCCACGGCTGGGATCCGCCAGGCTAAGCAAACCCAGCCCGATCGACATCTCCATCGGATCGATCGATAGAAAGTCTTCGACTCGTTTTTCTGGCGGTGCAGTCGCCGCGGCGCGTTCGGCGTCTTCTCGAGCGGCAACTTCTTCATCATCCCGTGATTGCTGTCGGTTCATCACCACCGCCAATCCGATACATCCAGCGCCCAGTGTCGCCATGGGGACCGCCGGCAGATTGGTAAGGATCAACAGCAGCAAAAATCCGCCGGCAACCGACAGGGCCTTCGGATTGCTAAGCAACTGTTCAAGGAACTGAACCGGCAGATTGGCTTTGCTTGCACTTCGCGTGACTAGCAAACCGGCGGCCAATGAAATCAGCAACGCGGGCACTTGGCTGACCAGTCCGTCACCGATCGTTAATGTGGTGAACATCGCCCCGGCTTCCTTGAAGCTCATGCCGACTTGCATCACACCGATATACAGTCCGCCGACAACGTTGACCAAGGTGATGATGATGCCGGCGATCGCGTCGCCGCGTACAAACTTACTGGCACCATCCATTGCCCCATAGAAATCGGCTTGGGCGCTGATCTCTTCGCGCCTCGCTTGTGCTTGTTTTTCGTCGATCAGTCCGGCGTTCAAGTCGGCGTCGATCGCCATTTGGCGTCCCGGCATTCCGTCGAGTGCGAAACGTGCCGCGACTTCACTGATCCGAGTGGCACCCTTGGTGATCACGATGAACTGAATCAAGACGATGATCACAAAGATGATCAAGCCGACTTCCAGCCGATCACCGGAGACAAATTCACCGAAACTTTGAATGACTCCGCCGGCGGCTCCCATTCCTCGACTCTCGGCACCGGTCAGAATCAAACGCGTTGTCGCGACGTTCAAGACGAGTCGGGCAAGCGTCGTGGCCAACAACAATGACGGGAAAATACTGAACTCAAGCGGTGTCGCAACGTAGACCGTGGTCAACAGCACGATCACACCGACGGTGATGTTCGCGGCCAACAACATATCCATCACGGCCGGCGGAAGTGGCACCAAGATGACGCACAAGCAACCGATGATGCCGATCGGCAACACCAATTCTCGATAACGTCTGATGGCGTCCATTTGCGTTCCTTCGCGGGGGATGTCGGACCGTCAATTTTGCGAGGCCTGTGGCCCGGGCCTGGACGGTAGACGAAGGAGTACCTTGCGGTCCAGAGAAGAAAGCATTCGAGCATTGTTTCACAGCGACGTTTCACGGATCGGTGACAGTCCCGATTCATCACGCGTGCAATGCTTTAGCGGTGCTCGGCTTTAGGGTTGCTCGCAACCGCTCAGGTCTTTCGAGCTTTGGTCGTTATCCGCGATTTCTGCCTCGGACGCTTTCGGGTCGGCAACCAATCGGCGGATCAAACGTTCGCGGATTTCTTTGATCGGATACGAGTCTCTTGTTTCGATGCGAAAACTGGCCAAGCCAGATGAATTGAGCGCACGCGAAACGAAAGGATCCTGATACGGCTTGAACCCTTCCTTGCGATCATTCGAAAACAACTCAACCACTGCGCGTGGTTTCATCGTTGCCGCGTCACATAGCAAGAAATCGACTCGCTTGCGGTCCATCCGAACCGCATCGCTGATTTGTCCGGTTCCGTCACGCACGCACAAGAAATCAACCAAATGCGTTTTGGGAAAAACAAGAATGAGACCGTCGCCGGCTTCCACCAGCGCGCGATAAACCGCCTGTTCTTGCGGATTGAGGATGTGTTCACGGATTTGAAACACCGAGGGCGAGTTTGTTCGCTGCGGGCTGTCGGCAAGCGAATTGAGCAGCTTCAGCGCGGTTCGCCGGAATTTCGAGATTGATCCCTCACTCATCGATCATCTCCGATCAAAGAGATGACGGTCAGGCGGATCTCGGTTCGGTCGGTTCGCCGAAATTTCAAATTCGTAGCGCCAGTGAGCAGATGAGAATCACGTTGAAGCACGTCGCGGATGTTGCAAACGGTCGCTCAACACCGGTCTAAAGTCTAACTTGGCGAACCGTTCAACGCGATGTTAGACACTCAAACTGAACCCTTGCCTCTCCCGCCGCGCGGGGGGTGCCTGGAGGAGATCTCTTCGCGCAGTTCGTCGATTTCTGCCGAATCGGGAATCATCGTGACCCGAACTTCGCGCTGTGGGAACGGAATAACCACCCCGGATTCATCGAGCACCTTGGCGATCGTTGTGTGCAGATCGTGAATGGTTTGCAGACGTTTATCCAATGTCGGCAGATAACATCGAATGACGAAATTCAGCGAGCTGTCACCGAACTTTTCAAATGTCACGATCGGCGGAGGGTCATCCATGACGTCGGGATGCGCCTGCACGGTCTGCAGGATCACGCGATGGGCCAGTTCTAAGTCGGTGCCGTAAGCAACACCCACTTCGATGACGATGCGATTGACCACACTGCTAAGGGTCCAGTTCAGTAACTTGCCTGTGATCAAGTCTTTATTGGGCACGACCAGTTCTTGACGGTCCCAATTGGTCACCGTCGTCGCTCGAATTTGCATCTTTGACACCACGCCGGTCGTACCGTCGACGGTGACCACATCGCCGACACGAATGGGTTGCTCTAGCAGCAGGATGATTCCCGAAACAAAGTTGGCCAGGATCTCTTGCAACCCGAACCCTAATCCGACACTGGCCGCGGCAACGATCCAGCTAAGCTGCGACCACGGAATACTCAGGAAGCTCATCCCAATCAGCACGCCGACAGTCCCTAGGATATATCGAAAGATCGTCGATATTGCGTAGCGTCCGCCTGGATTGATCGGCAATTTTTGCAACAACAACAGCTCGAATACGGCCGGCAGATTCTTAACCGCAAACACCGTCAGCGCGATGATGACGATCGCAAACAACATGTCTCGCATCGTGACGTGCGATGGATTGGTGGGGTCGCTGCTGGTCCACAGTGTGATGCGGTCCAGCATTGCCAGCGCTGGCAACAGATCGCTCCAGACCATCCAGACGAGCACCGTCGCGGTGGCCATGGCGATCAGCCGAATCAACTGACGCGCTTGTTGACTAACAGAACTCAAGTCGACTTCGGCGCTCGGATCGACGCCGACGACAAGCGCCGCGTCACCTTCGACCGGTTTTTCGGACAATTGTTCTCGTTGTTGTTGCAATTGAGCGATGGAAAGTTTGCGGCGCCGCAACATCGTCGCTCGCAACGCAAGCGACTCGACCAAAAGCACGGCCAGCAGGATTGCCGTCGTGTAGAGGAGCCGCATTGCGATGGCGTGCGAAATATACGAGTAACCGCTGCACACCAGCACCGCCAGCGAAATCGGAATCGCCAATGCCAGGAAATAGATCAAGCGTCGCAGCCGGTACCAGGTCTTGGACATTCCGGAATAGCTGGACCAAAAACGACTGGGAAGCAATAGACGGTGCAGAAAAAACGCCATGACCAACAGAAAGGCGAGAACGCAATATCGACCGATCGAATTGGTGATCAGTTCGTTTGACTGGTTTCGCAGCGTTGACGCCGCAAAGATCAGTGGCCCAGCACCAACGATTGCCGTGCTACTGGCGTTGCGAACACGATCGCAAATACTCGATGGCCAGCCAAAGTGCCCTTCCCCTAGTCCGTTGCGGCGGCAAATGTTTCGTAACACCGATAACGGCGCGATAAAGCCGGCCGCGACGAGCAATCCGTGCCCCAGGCTGGCCAGGAATTCGTCCGACGCCGGCGAGCCGGCTCCGATCCATCCGAGTCCCACCAAGGTGACCGGAAGAGGGGCCGAAATTAGCAGCGTTGCCGCGGTTGCACGAATCGTCGGTGCGAGATCAACGCAGTTACGTTTCATCGCGATGTGGGATTCGTCTTCAATGGCGCGGCGCCATCGCGATGCACCCGCCAGCAGTGCCAAGATCAACAATGTAAAGACGACAAAGCGTATGGGGACACTGCTGAAATCGCGAATCCATTCACCTGGAACGCTTGCCCAGTGTTTGGGCGAAAGCAACCAGGCGACACCTTTGGCGGCGTCGCGCGGATCCGTGTCGGTGATGGCCGGCGCGCTGCGGGTCCACAACAGTTTCTCTTCGATAAACGTTAAGTACCGGTCAATCGCTTCGCGCAATTGTCGCTGCGCCGTGTCGAGCGCGACCAATTCTTGAAACAAGGCCGATCCTGCAGGAGCTGCCTTTTGCAGCACTCGTCGGCGTTGATCGACAAGTTCCGCGACCTCGTCCTGATTGGGCGGTACCGGCCGAGCGACCCCGTTGGCTAACGAGTTGGAAAGCTCGTTTGACTGGTCTTCTAGTTTGAAGGTTAGAATTTGCAGTTCGCGGATTTCCGACCGGACTTGCGTGTTCGGTTGGAATTGGCGGCGAATCGATTGCAGTCGCGACTTTTCGTTTTGCAACAACAAGGCGAGTGCTTCGGTCAGGCCGACGGCATCCACGCGGTCGATCATCGTCTTTTCGCGTGTCTGAACTTCCTCCAATTGCCGGTGGGTGTCTTGTCGTTGCCGTGAAATGATCGCCATACGCGACGATATTTTTTCGTATTCATCCAGCAGGTTGAGCGTTTCCTGAGATAGCGGCGAGGCGCCGACCGAGGCTTCGACCTGCCGGCGCAGTTCCGATATCTCGTCGCGGCGATAATTACTAATCGCTACGTTCACCGCGTCGAGTTGCTGGCGGTGCTTCGCAACGCGCTGTTCTGCTCGTTCGCGTTGCATCGGCAACAGTTCGTTGGTCGTGACGTAGTAAGCTTGTTCGGTCGATAACTTTTCAAGGGTTGACTCGATCGCCATCGCCGAGGCCAGCAGTCGCAGACGGATTGCCTTGGCCGGGGGTGTGGTTGATGCTTCGGCCGTTGCAAGGGTCAGCTTTTTTTGAATTTCATCCAGCTTCGCATTCGCGGCCGCTCGCTCCTCCGGAATGACCAGCAATCGGGCTTGGCGACGGGATGATTCCGCCGATGCGTCGGCCAGCGCTTTCTCGGCTTCGGTCAACTGGGTGCGAAAGGCGACCTGTGCTTGTTGCAGCGATGCAAGCGGTTGATTCGCATCGATCTTTGGACGTTCCGACTTAAGCGTCTCGATCTCTTGTCGGATCGATTCGCGGGTCTGCTCAACCGCATCGATCGCCTTTTGCATTTGAGCGTTTTCGGCTTCGGCGGCCTCGGCCGCCTGCAGTTCTAGTGCCGCTTGATCGAGCGACTGCCGAGCGTTCGATTTTTCTTCGTCGCTGAGCGATTCGGACGAATCGATCGCGGATCGGACCGTATTGATTTCGTCCAGCGTCACGGTTGCCGGCGGTTCGCTTACGGCGGTGGCTTGGGCCAGGACCGCGGGCGTCCACGCAAGCAGACAATGCAGCGCAAGCAGACAACCAATGACAAGTGGACCGGACGCGATCAACGAAAAGGATGAACGTGTCGCCGGTCTCGATTTAGGGTTCACTCCAGCCACTTGGGCAAAGCACCTGCGGGAGGAAGCTCGATCACTTTTGCGACCTTGATCGAGTCGAGGTTCTCGATTTCTGAAATCGCTTCGTTCGGAATGGGACCGTCCAGGCTCAGCACGCCGATCGCGTCGCCGCCTTGGCGGTCGCCCTCTCGCCCGACGGACATTTGCGCGATATTGACGCTGTGTTTTCCAAAGATACTGCCGACATGTCCGATGATGCCCGGCACATCGCTATGCGAAAAGACTAACAGCGTGCCGTCAAGGAATGATTCCATCCGGTATCCATCCAGACTGATCAAACGAGGCATGTTCTGGCCCAGGATGGCACCGCCAGCGGTCACGGATTTTCCGCTGCCGGAAACTTCGACAGTCAAGCTGGCCGAGAACGCGCCCATCTCGTGATGTTTTTCTTCGGACAGTTCGATTCCGCGTTCACGCAGCAGCATTTCGCTGTTGATGACGTTGGCGTCCTCGACGGCTCGTTCCAGCAGACCTGCGCAGAATGCATTGTTGACGACGCGCGTGTCCTTTCCGGCCACTTCGCCGCGGTAACGCAACAAGACTTTGTCGATGCCACCGCCATGCCACTGGGAAACGAGCAGTCCCAGTCGATGCGCGACGTTCAGGAATCCACGCAGTTCGTCCAACGCTTTGGGGTCCAGCGAAGCGACGTTGACGCTGTGACGGATCTCGCCGGTCTTGAGGAAATTGATCAACAAGTGGATGCCTTCCACGGCGACCTGCGTTTGTGCTTCTTCGGTGCTGGCACCCAAGTGCGGAGTGCACACGACGCCTTCCATGCCGAACAGTGGATTGTCCGTGCACGGTTCTTCTTCGTAAACGTCCAGGGCGACACCGCCCAGCTTGCCAGTCTTGAGCCCTTCGACCAGTGCATCATTGTCATAGATGCCGCCTCGGGCTGCGTTGATGACACGTAGACCGGGTTTGACTTTGTCCAGCTGAGCTATGCCAATCAGGCCTTTGGTTTCCGGGGTTAGCGGGGTGTGGACGGTCAAGTAATCGATCATCGGCAACATCTCGTCGACCGTCGCAACGCGTTTGACGCCCAGCGAACTGGCTTGATCGTCGGTCAAGAAGGGATCGAATGCCACGACTTTCATGTCGAACGCGATCGCCCTTGCGGCGAACTCGCGACCGATGCGTCCCATGCCGACGACGCCGACGGTCTTGCCGGCCAACTGGCTGCCCATGAACTTTTTGCGGTCCCAGCGTCCTTCGACCAAGGACTGATTCGCCGCGGCGATATTGCGGCTGAGGGCCAACATCAATGCAAACGCGTGCTCAGCCGTGCTGACGGTGTTGCCGCCCGGGGTATTCATCACCACGATGCCGCGTCGGGTGGCGGCGGGCTTGTCGATATTGTCGGTGCCGACGCCGGCCCGCACGAGCGCCTTTAAACGCGTGTTTCCCTCCAGCGATTCGGGCGTGATTTTGACACCGCTACGCAGGATCGCCCCGTCAAACTCCATTAGCGCCCCCTGCAAGTCGTCGCCTTTCAGACCGGTGCAGATCTCGTATTCGATTTCCGGATGAGCGTCCAGAATGTCGAGGCCTTCTTGTGCAATGTTGTCCAGAACGATGATTCGATGCATGAGTACAAATGCTGAGCGAGGGGATGCTGGATAAAGAGAGGAAGATCGGGATCAGCCGTTGGCGGCGGCGAAATCTTTCATGAAACTGGACAACGCCTGAACGCCTTCCAGTGGCATGGCGTTATAGATGCTTGCCCGGATACCGCCGACGCTGCGGTGACCTTTCAAGCTTGCCAATTCATTTTCGGCGGCCTGGGCAACAAACTTTGCTTGCAGGTCGTCGCTTGGCAGATTGAATGTGACGTTCATCAACGAACGGCAATCGGCTTTGGCGTGTCCGCGATAGAATCCGTTGCTGCTGTCGATGATGTCGTACAGCAGTTGCGATTTTTCACGATTCAATTTTTCCATCGCCGCAAGCCCACCGATGTCGTTTTGCAACCAACGGGCAACTTTGCCAAGCACATAAATTGCAAAAGTCGGTGGCGTGTTCCATTCCGAATCCGCTTCGGCATGATTGTTGTACTGCAGGTACCCCGGGGCGTTCTTGTCGACGCGATCGAGCAGATCGCGGCGAACGATCGCCACGGTCACTCCAGCCGGTCCGGCGTTCTTTTGGGCACATGCATACATCAGCCCGTATTTTTCGATCGGCTGAGGACGACACATGAAATCGCTCGACGCGTCACTGACCAAGGGAACACCGTCGGGGCACTCGGGCTCGGTGGGAAACTGAACGCCTTGAATCGTCTCGTTGCTGCAGTAGTAAAGGTACGCGGCGTCATCGCGAACGGTGTAATCGCTGGCAGTCGGCACGTGGTTGTAATTGGATTCCTTGGCGTCGTAGATGGCCTCCACGTCGCCCTCCTTTTGTGCTTCGCCGAACGCCTTTTTGCCCCAAGCGCCAGTCAACAAGTATTGAGCCGTCTTGCCGGTGCCTCGCATCAGGTTGATCGGAATCATCGAAAACTGCAGCGCCGACCCGCCTTGCAGGAACAGCACCGCGTAGTCGTCACTGATGCCCATCAGCGATCGGATCGAGTTTTCCGCGTCGTGCAGGATTTCGACAAATCGCTTGTCACGGTGGCTCATTTCCAACAGCGAGCAACCCGCACCAGGCAAGCACAACAATTCGTCCTGAACCTCGCGCAGCACGGACAGCGGCAAGGCCGCGGGGCCAGCCGAAAAGTTGAAAACGCGTTGATCGGTCGCGGTGGCGGTCATCTTGGTGACGTTCCCTTGTGACAGAAAGACAATTGGGCCGAAAAAGCCGGTGCTGTAGCCCGAAACGATCCAGGATTCTAGACGTACCGAAGCTGTCGCGGAAGGTTCCCTTTGTCGCAGGCACGACTGTGCACTTTGGCTCCGCTATCCTGGCTGATCGTGGCCGTATTTACCGCTACGATCGATCCAGATTCGTCCGCGCATTCACGGGACCCCGTCGATGAAAGAAACTGAACGGACCGATGCCGATCAAGCGATCGCGCTGGCAACGGAACTGCTGCTGCGGGCGGCCGAGCTGCAGACCCCGCAGGAACGTCGCCAACAGGCCGAATTGGACCGCATGATCAACCGTGCCGAGGACAAGGCGACGATGGTCGAAATGACCGACCAGGCCTTCCGGACGCACACACCCGCACGGGTTGCCGACCAGCTGACCCATTTGTTGGACGTCCAGGGCGTGCCTCGATTCTTTAGCCCGCTGGAACAAGCGATGCTGCGAGGCTTTCAATCCTTTGGTGAATACCTGCCGGGCGTCGCGGTCCCCTTGGTCAAAGAAAAAATGCGCCGCGAGACCGCCAACGTGATCCTGCCCGCCGAGTCCGATTTGTTGTCGGAGCACTTGCGAGAGCGCCAGCAGCACGGCGTTCAGATGAACGTCAATCTGCTTGGCGAAGCGATCTTGGGCGAAGCCGAAGCCCGACGCCGGATCCAACAATGTATCGACACCCTGCGACTGGACGACGTGCATTGTCTAAGCGTCAAAATTTCGACGCTGTACAGCCAGGTTTCCCCGATCGCGCGGCGGCACACGATTGCGTTGGTCGCCGACCGGTTGGAATCGTTGTACCGGACGGCTCGGCGAGAAACAGATTCCGAGTCGGGCAAGTTCATCTATCTGGACATGGAAGAGTACCGCGATCTGCACCTGACGGCCGACATCATCTGCGAGACTCTGGATCGCGAAGGCATGGACGACATCCGCGCAGGAATCGCGCTGCAAGCTTACATCCCTGACTCGTTTGGCGTGATGCAACGCCTGATCCAGTGGTCACGCCAACGCGTTCGCCGTGGCGGAACCCCGCTAACGATCCGGTTGGTCAAAGGTGCCAACATGGAAATGGAACGAGTCGAAGCATCCATCGCTGGATTCGCTCAGGCGCCGTTTCAAGTCAAATTGGATACCGACGCAAACTATAAAAAAATGTTACGCGAATTGATCGATGCGGCTTCCGCAAGTGAGGTGCGCGTCGGTGTTGCCTCACACAATCTGTTCGACGTGGCGTTGGCCTTGGTTTGGACAGCACGCGCCAGCGCTAGCGAAAACGTTCAAATGGAAATGCTCGAGGGCATGGCCAACCATCAACGGCGAGCCATTTCTGAAAGAGGCAGCCACATGTTGTTGTACGCGCCGGCGTGTCGACGCGATGGTTTTCTCAACGCGATTGGCTATCTCATTCGCCGGTTGGAT
This sequence comes from uncultured Pirellulaceae bacterium, assembly GCA_963975425.1. Taxonomy (GTDB): domain Bacteria; phylum Planctomycetota; class Planctomycetia; order Pirellulales; family Pirellulaceae; genus CAXBGS01. Next base: position 332,179 of record CAXBGS010000008.1, on the reverse strand, counting down.
GAGAACACCGGTCCGGATAATTTTCTGCGACATGCGTATCGATTGCGTCCGGGAACCGATGAGTTCGAACAGTTCGTGAGCGGTTTTCGTGAATCGCTGCGCCGATCGGAAACATTGGATACCCGTCCGCGCCGAAACCAGGATCGTCGTCAGCCACCCGCGCAGCCCGCCCCGGCACTGCACTGGTCAAAACTGGTCAATGAGCCCGACACCGACTGGGCGCTTCCGCACAATGCGGATTGGGCGGAATCCGTCTTGGATGCCTGGAAATCCAAGTGTGATAATCGTGCAAGTGAAGTGCCGCTGTTCATCGGATCACAGCCACAGGCGGAGTCCGACGATCAAATGCGGACCGCACTGGACCCTTCGCGTCCGGGCGTCGTGGTTTGTCGGTATCAGATGGCGACACGGGACCAAGTCAAGCAAGCCGTTTCGGTCGCCGCAAAGGATGAAAGCGGCTGGCGCGAGACGACATGCGAATATCGACACAAGCGATTGCGTCAAGCGGCACAGCAGTTGCGAATCCGACGCGGCGAATTAATCGGCGCCATGGCCGCCGACGCCGGAAAGATCGTGTCCGAGTCGGATCCGGAAATCAGCGAGGCGATCGATTTTTGTGAGTTCTATCCGCTGACGATGTTGGAATGGGATACGGACGACCGCATAAAGACCGATCCGCGTGGCGTCGTTGCCGTCATCACCCCGTGGAATTTTCCGCTTGCCATTGCATGTGGTGGCGTTGCCGCATCGCTGGCCGCCGGCAACACCGTGATTCTGAAACCTGCATCGGAAACCGTGTTAACAGCCAGTCTGCTTTGCGAGGCATTCTGGGATGCCGGCGTACCGCGCGATGTCTTGCAGATGGTGCCCTGTGAGGACGCCGACGCTGAACACGGGTTGGTGCGAAACGTGGCCGTCGACGCCGTTGTCTTGACCGGCGGCACGGCGACAGCGAAACGCATGCTGAGCGTGCGGCCCAACTTGCATCTGTTGGCCGAGACCGGCGGCAAGAATGCAACGATCGTCACCGCGATGGCCGACCGTGATGCCGCGATCAAACACGTCGTGCAGTCCGCCTTTGGTCACGCCGGCCAAAAATGCAGTGCGACGTCGCTATTGTTACTGCAAGACGAAGTCTTCCACGACGAAAGCTTCAAAGCCACACTCGCCGATGCCGTGAATAGTCTCTCGGTCGGTTCTGCGTGGGATTTGCATACGAAAGTCGGGCCGCTGATCAGCGAACCGCATCGAGACCTTGCCCGAGGAATCAAGGCACTCGAAGACGACGAAACATGGTTGGTTGCACCGGAACACATTGTCGAAAACCCGAATCTGTACCGACCCGGCGTCAAATGGAATATCCAGCCCGGCGGGTTCGCGCATGTGACCGAGTTGTTTGGACCCGTCCTCGGCGTGATGGCGTTTACGCGCCTTGAAGAAGCGATCGAGATCGTAAGGCGAACCGGCTATGGTTTGACCAGCGGCCTGGAAACGCTTGACGATCGAGAGATTGAGCTTTGGCAAGAAAGCATTCACGCGGGCAACTTGTATATCAACCGGCCTACGACAGGCGCAATCGTGTTGAGGCAACCATTCGGCGGAGTCGGCTTGAGTGCTTACGGTCCCGGTGTCAAAGCGGGAGGCCCACATTATGTCCTCGCACTCTCGCGGATTCGAGACGCAGGATGTGACGCCGCCGTCGATAAGGAATTTATCAACAGCGAAACTGGCCGAAACCAGACCGTCGGAGGCGAGACAGCCGATGACCCCGTGGACGGTAACCCAGTTGACAGTCGGACCGACGACGCGCCAATCGGCCAGGACAAAACCGCCCGCCGCGGTGCTGTCGCGGATGCTATCGATGCCGAACCCGGGGCGCTTTCCCATTTCTTGCACTGGCTTGATGAAGCGCAGACGCGTTTTCGAATCGGGCCACTGACGACGGATGAACTGAAACGTGCGGTCGAAAGTCAACGTCGTGCCGTCGAGGAAGAGTTCTCGCGAGAACATGACACCGTGCGATTGGTCGGCCAGGACAATATTCGACGTTATCGTCCGATACGTTCGGTAACCATTCGCGTCGCACGGCGAGACGAATTACAAGACGCGCTCATCAGCGTCGCGGCCGCGGTGGCCGTCGGGACACAAGTGACGTTGTCGCTGGAAACGCAACTTCATCAGGCAACCAAAGACACGCTAGAGTCGACGGCAGACCATCTGCCCGGATGGGTGCACCCGATCGATGAAACGGATCAAGAACTGGCAGCACGGATCAACGAAGGCCATGTCAACCGTTTGCGATTACTATCACCTCTGACGGCTGATTCGGTTGTCGAGCTTGCTTGTGCCGAACAGTTTGTCACAAGCATCGACGAACCCGTCTTGCGGGAAGGACGAATCGAGTGCTTGCGGTATTTGGACGAGCAGTCCATTTCCTATGACTACCACCGCTACGGAAATTTGGGACGCCGCGCGGACGAACCTCGCCGCGAAGTCTTGTAGTCGAATTCGTACGGTTGCGATCGATGGTTTTCTAGAAGGCCTGATTGCTACTTGTCAAAACCAAAGTCTTTCATCCACTGGTCGACCTCGGACGGATCAACCTCGCCGCTAGGCTTTTCATGCGTGCGCGCTCCCCTGCCCTGCCCCGCCGGATTGCCGGGTTTGGTTTGGATGCTCAGTTTGCCATCCAGCAATTCGTCGAGCCAGCTTTGTGAATCAAACGTTTCACAGCCACGTCGTTTCGCGGCGACCTGAATGCGGTGGTCCGAGGAAACCACCATCAGCTGTTTCGGAGCCGAATGGGTAAGGATCAATTCTTCGATCAAGTCATCGGCTTCTGGGTAATCAACGGCAAACCGAATTTCGATGCCTTCGACGTGATATTCACTGGGGCGATCTTGCGGAGGATTCGCAGCATCGAACACCACACAGGTCTGTTCGCGAATGTCTGCGGGCAAGTGTTTCGCCAAACGACGGATCAGCAACATCCGTTCGCGATGCAGCCACGCCGGATCGGTTGTCCTGCCGCCACGCTGTTGCGGTGCGGCAACGGGCGAGACAACGTTATAGCCGTCGATCAGAAGTCGGGTGTTGGGCAATGACGCCGTTCCATCAAAATGTGAACTGCCAACGGAGCCGAATGCAGCGCAGGGAAAGTAGGGGATAACGCAGAGGTGTCACCGAAAATCTAGCCGGTCCGCCCAAGCTGATCCGATACGGCTGATCCGGTAAGGCCGATGCGATACGGTTGATCCGGTAAGGCCGATCGGGCAACGATCTGCGACCATAGCGTAACCTGAATTCTAATTTGTCAACGCTCGCAAAATCCATGGACTCGGATTCGGGTGACGATTGTTGCGTTTGCCAACGCGATTGACGTTGTTTAGGGTGCCGCCCAGTATCGCTATCGGCGAAACGGATGACGTGCACATTGCGCGGACTCACTTGATTGTTATTCGCGTGGTCGGTCGTTCGAAACCGCGGGTGGGGCTGCGTTATGAACGTCGCTGTAGACGATTGCAGAAAGCCAAACGAGGCACACCAATTGGCCGACAAGTGCAGCGATTGCAACCGCTATCGCGCCTTGTTGATCGATCAGTAGCCAAGTCACGACCAGCATCACGAAGGCGGCGGCGATGCGGCAGCGAATCGGCGCAAGCGGTCTTCCACGGCCTTTCACATAGCTGTCCAACCCCTGCAGTATTCCTTTGATGGCCGACACCGGTGCCAGCCACATTGCGAACTCCACCGCAGGGGCAAATTCGTCGCCGTATAGAAACCGGACGACAGGGCCGATCAGTAACCAAAACACAACGGTGATCGCACTCTGGATAGCAATCGAAGATCCCAGGATTCGATGAATGTCTTGGGTCGAAAGTTTTTGACGGCGATTGGCACCGGCGTTGAACAGAAACAAACCCAGCGTATTGGGGATCACTGTCAAGGGATACACGACTGGAACCATCGCCGCATAGAAACCTTGTTGCAATAAGGGGACGAGCCACAACACCAGCAGCAAATCGAGTCGTTCGAATAAATCTGTTGCAATCATCGAGAATGCATACGGCCGTCCTTCTTTCAGTAAGGTCGGCACACTCGGTTCGCTCTCGCGGCGGAACGGCGAATCGACACCAGACAAACATGCGGCCATTGAAATCAACGAAGCGGCCACAAACAGCCAACACGTGATTTCCAAATTGATTTCGAATGTCGATGCCGTTACCAACAGTAATGCCGGAAACGCAGCAGCCGCGATGATCCGGCGAACATTGTAGGCGCCGAACGCTCCACTGCCGCGATCGACCGCTGTCATGATCAGCATGACGTGCTGGCCAACGATGCTAAGCGAACAGACAATCGCCATCGGCATCAAGTATCGTTTTTCGGCCGGCAGCGCCGTCAGGCATAACGCAACGCAGATCAAGGTCGTGATCGCGCCGGTTGTTAACCCCAACCACAACGCAGCACGACGCAAGCTAAGTTTTTCTATCGATGCGTCGGCCGCGCGACGGCACACCACTTCGATGCCGCCGAGCAATCCGACATACAGCAGCATCTGCATATAAAGCACCGATGTTGCGTATTCGCCGCGGCCCACGGCGCCCAATAACCGGGCCAGCAGGATGCCTTGTGCCATTTGCAGCAGGACAACTGCGAACGAGACCGTAACGGTGTGGACGAACTGCCATCGCTGGTGGTTCGATTTCAGCAGGCCGTCATCCGGCTCGTTGACCCTCGGACCTCGGCTGAGATCAGGCGCTTCGATCAGTGAGACACCGTAGGTATCGATTCGCCCAGCGTTTGTCGATTCGTCGATCGCGAGGTGTTCCTCGCTGGGATCTTTGAAAGTCGGATCGGGCAACGGGTCTTGAGGCATCGCCCCAGATTAATCGAGATCGTCGATGACGCGAACGGGCGGACCGGTGGCAAACTCAAAGGCCTGAGACGCGACGAAGCCGATGATGGTCAACGCGACGACAAAGGCGACAATCAACTTGGTTCGAGCCATATCGCCGGAAAATATCGTCGCGATCCTTTGGCCGATCCCTGCACCCGGGACTCGGCGGGCCGACGTTGCAGCACGATCCGGTGTCCCGCTGGTTGCTGGGGTTGCCGAGGTTTCTGATGAGTCCTGTCGTCGGATGTGCTGCGCTTGTGCGACCGAATCTCGCAGACTCGTTGACGTATTTTCATCGGTTTCAATCGGCGTGTCTTCGTACACACTCAAGTCGCTTGAGTCCAACATTTCCGTGTCGAACTCGTCGAATTCCTCAGCCGCCTCGCGCGCCTCGCGTGCGGCTTGTGATTGGCGAATCTTGTCGTAACGCTGCTCGCGATCTGCGTCGTCTTGGGATTCCAGGAAGTCGGCAATGTCAAAGGCCTGCCATGCCTCACCGGTAACCATCTCGCCGGCGGTGTGCGGGTCTGCGGCGGGCTCGGCGGGCGACGTTCGACCATTGACTTGAGTGGGGGCAGATTCTTGCGAAAGCGTTGGCAAGTGGACTCTCGAACGAATGGATACTTGAAAACAGATTTTTCCGCAGCTCAGCACGTCGCCATCTTTCAGATCACACCACTTTTTCGGTTCGATCCGTTCGTGGTTGATCTTGGTTCCCGACGTGCTTTCCAAGTCCAGAACTCGGAAGGTCGCGTTTTCGCGAAACACAACACAATGCCGGCGGCTGACCGATCGCGTTTTGGGGCGGATTTGACAGTCGGCGTGGCGCCCAATCATGTAATAACCATCCATGATCGACGCCGCGAGCCCGGCTCGACTTCCCGTCGCCAAGATCAACTCGACATCTATCGGCTCGAATTCAGTTGAAGGCACTGATGGAGTCGGGACAACTGTTGGAGTTTGAACGCGCGGAAAACAATTTTTTAACATGCCTGCGGAACTCAAGCGTACAGCTGAGTTCGCAACCTGACGTCGGTCGGATCGAAATTCAACTTGCGTGAGCATACTCATACGTAAGGTTTAGATCTATATGCACGTTGAACATGGACCATCACCCAACGCCGTATGATCGATCACCGTCAGAACCGGATGTCTTGCGGCGGAACATTCGTTGATGTGTGACCGAACCGGGCTCTCGCAGAAATTCCTGTGACCCGTTGCCTCGGTCGGTCATTACTTTTAATGGGGGTGCCTATCGATCCTTTGATCGGGAAACCTCACTTGAGGATTATGTAGTTTTGCCCATCTTTCCCCTGCTCAAGTGCTTTGATCTTCTGCTGCGTTTCTTGCATGGGGCGCATCAACGTATAGACCGCCGTGCCGAGTGCTGCGATCAATGCACATGCCGCCAGCGATAATCCAATGCCCAGCAGCAATTGTTGGTGCCCTGCCGCGATGTCCGATGGCTTCGCCGGCGCCTTTCGCTTGGATCCGCCCGGTTTGCTCAGCGGCGCAGCGTTGGTCAACGGGCCTCGTCCCAGTGGCGATTGAGGGATCGCCGCCGGCAAGGGTGTCGCCGGCAGGCTGTCAAAGTCCAACTCATCGACTTCCGCAACGATCAATGGGACTTCGCCGTCGGACGAGAGTGATGAATCATCGATCGTTGCTTGATAAACCGTCGCGTCGATCATCGTGTCGCGCGCCGACGCGATTTCGCTTAACCCGGTATTTGGCTTGCCGCCAACCAAGGCCGCAACTCGTTTCAATCGGGTCAGCAATTCCGCCGCGGAATTGGGCCGATCTTCGGGGCGCTTTGCCATCATGCGCATCGTCAGTTCGGCGACTGCCGCAGGGCAATCCGCACGATACTTGCGAACATCGGGTGTCGGTTCGGTCTGATGTTTTGCCAAACGCTGCGCCGTTGTCGCACCTGAGAACGGCGACTTGCCGGTCAACAGAAAGAATAAAGTACATCCGAGAGAATAAATGTCGGCGCGGGCGTCGACCGTTTTACTGTTGATCGCTTGTTCGGGCGCGACAAAGTCGGCGGTACCCATCAAACGGTTCTTCGAACTGGGGTCATCCGCAGCGGTCCAACCGATGCGAGCCAGTCCCAGGTCGCTGACTTTGACAACGCCATCAGTCCTTAGCAGCAAGTTCGACGGCTTGATGTCACGGTGAATGATGCCACGTTCATGTGCGTGGACCAAGCCTTGTGTCGACTGAATCATCGCATCAAGTGCGATCGGAACCGACATCACTCCGTCACGCTGGACGGCACAGTGCAAATCAATTCCGTCAACAAACTCCATCACGATGTATAGGGTTCCGCTGGCTTCGGCAAAATCAACGGCCCGCACAATGTTTGGATGGTCGAGTTGTGCCGATGCACGCGCTTCTTCTTTGAATTGCTCAATTCGTCGTGCGTCTCGCAGCGCGTCCGATGGCAAGATTTTGAGCGCCATCAAACGCTTCATCACATGGTGTTCACCCAAGTACACGACGCCCATGCCGCCTTTACCCAGCGGGCGGAGCAGTCGATAGCTGCCGAGATAGAAGCCTTTGCTTTTTCCGGCGAGCAACTTTTGAGCTTGCCAAGGAGTCAACAGGTCGGCGCCCTTTAAGCCTTTTGCAAGTCGCTCGGGCGTGAAGGCATCGCTTTCGGCCAGCAGCGATGCGACGACTTTTTTGACGTCATCCAATTGGACCAGACCAGCCGACAGCGCCCGGCGCACGAACGAGCGTGATGCTTCGTCCAGTATCGGCGAACTGGTGGTGGTGGAATTGCCGGTCATGACGGCTCTGGGAATGGGAGGACAACGGTGATCGGATGATCGCCGATGTGACGCGGTATTTGCAAGAATGGATTTCATCGTCGATCACTAGTCTAGCAATCGACTTTGAAGCCGCGAAGGTTTGAAGTTTGGATTTGCGCCGTCAATTCAGCGTGTAATCGTCACGACGTGATGAAGATTCGATGAAGCTCGTGCAACGTTTGTGATGAAGGCTTTTTGCATCGCGATGGCTATGCGCTTGCAGCTTCGCTTGAGGTGTTTCTAAAGGGTGCATAGTGCACCTCCTTTAGAAACAAACCATGCGCCGGCGCGGTCGGCCCGGCGATGTCACGATTTTTCGCTTCGATCACTTTATCGATCCATTCGGGAGAATATTTTCCACGCCCGACTTCGATCAATGTCCCCACGATGTTGCGAACCATGTTGTAGAGAAATCCGTCCGCTTGGATCTCGATCGACATTAGCTTGGGTGCTTGGATAGCGGTGCTATCGCCAGTCGGCGGATCGGCGAGGATTTCACAGCACGACACCGTCCGCACTGTCGATTGACGCACCGCACCGGAAGCCTGGAAACTGGCAAAGTCCAACGTGCCGACGATTCGCTGTGCGGCGGCCCGCATCTGTTCGACATCGACCCTGTATCGAATCAACAAGCGATAGCGGTGATCGAACACATCGCGGCCGCCGCCGATTCGTATCTGGTAGCGATATCTTTTCGATACGGCATCGCGGATCGCGTGAAAGCCATCGGGCGCATCGATAGCATCGGTGATCGCAATCGAATCGGGCAGCTTGGTATTGATGGCGCTCGCCAAGTTTTTGGCGGTGCCCGTCCACTGTGGCAACGTGCAGCTTGCCACTTGCGCGAGTGCATGAACGCCGGCATCGGTTCGGCCGCTGCCCACGACCGGTACGTGGGCGCCGGTCAAGCGTTCGATCGCCCTCTGGATTCGTCCCTGGATCGTCTGTTGGCCCGGTTGGACTTGCCAGCCGGCAAAGTCCGTTCCGTCGTACGCGACCGTTAGCTTGAAGGTGCGATTCAAGGGAGCCGCCGCGTTTGCCAGGAACGGTTCTGTTGCACTCGCTATGACTTGGCGCCGACGGTTGCGGCGCGCTTGACCAATAGCTCGGCGATTTGCACGGCGTTGGTTGCGGCACCCTTGCGCAGGTTATCGCTAACACACCAGAACGAAATTCCGTTGCCGCCGCTGATGTCTTGACGGATACGACCGACAAAAACATCGTCTTTGCCATCACAGTCGCGCGGCATCGGGTATTCATGCTTGCTCAAGTCGTCAATCACCGTGACGCCGTCGGCATCGGCGAATAAACGTTTGGCTTCGTCCACCGACAACGGTCGTTCGGTTTCAACCAAGATCGATTCGCTGTGTCCGATCGCGACGGGAACACGCACGCATGTCGGGCAGACTTGGATCTCGTCATCGCCCATGATTTTTTGGGTCTCATACACCATCTTCATTTCTTCGCTGGTGTATCCCTGGTACTTTTCGGACCCGATTTGCGGAATCAGGTTGAAGCCAATGGGATGCTGAAACGTCTTGGGCAAATGCGTTTGTCCGGCCAGCTCACCGCGTGTGCTGTCATTGAGTTCTTCATTACCAGCCAAACCAGCGCCGCTGGTCGCTTGATAAGTGCTAACGACAACGCGGCGAACACGTGCGGCGCGATGCAACGGCGCCAGGGCGACAACCATCTGTGTCGTGCTGCAGTTCGGGCTGGCGATGATGCCTTCGTGTTGGTCAACCGCGTCCGGATTGACTTCGGGAACGATCAGCGGGACTTTCGGATCCATCCGCCAATAACCACTTTCGTCGACCACGACGGCGCCCGCTTTCACGGCCCAGGGGGCAAACTCCGCCGAGACCTCATCCGGGGTGCTGGCGATGACCAGGTCGACGTTCTTGAACGCATCGGGTTCTAGCAATTCGATCGTGTGTGATTTGCCATCGAATCGGATTTCTCGACCGGCTGAACGTTCTGATGCCAGCAGTTTGATTCGTTTGTAGGGAAACTTTCGCTGGGCGAGTTGTTCCAAAACGATACGGCCGACAGCGCCGGTGGCGCCAACCAAGGCAATAGTTTCGTACACGGTTCTGATAATCGAGAAAGAGTGTGGTGGACTTAAATTTCGTTTGCATCGAGATGCCCAAAGCGGTTGCCGGGCATGTGTGGCTCTAGCAAAAAGGCCGGGATCGATTCCCGGCCAAGACGTTTGGTGGGGGCGATCGAACTACTTGGAGTTTTCTTTCACCGCGTCGGGAAGGGTTGGGTCAACCCAGCCGAGCCCGCCACGGCCGCCGATCAAACGTGAATCGATGTCGGCAATCGCGTCTTCGGCACTTGCTTCCCAAAATTTGGTGATCGTGTCGCGCGGTAAAGGTTGGTACGAACGAAAGATTCGGAATCCGACACCGCGGGCTGGATCACTAGTGAACCACCAAGGACTGCGTGGAAAGTTCGGGTCCTCACCCTTCCACTCTTCGTCGTCAGATGCCAGTCGCGATGCGCTGCGTAATTCCGGCGGATCGTTTTCCCACGAGCCACCTCGAACGACACAGTTCGTTGCGATCTCGGGCCAAACAACGGCCTCGGTCGCATTGATGGGCTGTTTGTCTTGGTAGACCTCGTAACCTGCTTCGTCGTATTGGTTGACGGTCCACTCGGCGACGCAGCCATGCATATCGTGCAGGCCGAACGGGTTGGGCTTCTTCAGCCCGACTTCGGGGGTCGTGTCGGCATTGTCAAAATACCAAGCGTAATCGTCGATATCGTCGGCGTCGTCGCCCCAGCTGTACGCGGTGGTTGTTCCGCCGCGTGCGGCGTATTCCCACTCGGCTTCGGTCGGCAATCGGTACTGCACGCCGCTGATCAGGCTAAGCCATTTGGTGTATTGCTGGGCCGAGTATTGGGTCATCGTCACGGCGGGAAGTTCGGGTTCTTCGCCGTATTCATAGGTGAATGACGAATCGTAAAGCTCGGTCGGTGCGGTGATTGCATCGGCCCTGTTTTCGTCGGTGACTTTTCGCTCGCCCTTGGCTTCGAAGTCTTTAAAAACCGCGTACAGTTTCATGTACTCTTGATATTGGCGCCATGTGACTTCGGTCTTTGCGACCCACATCGGGTCCACTACAACCTCAATCTGAGGGCCTTCGTCGTCATTGCGGTCGGCTTCGCTCTCGGGGCTGCCCATTTTGTAGGTGCCGCCGGGGATTGGAATCATTTCGAACGTGATATCGGTCCCTGGAATCGTGGCCACGTAGGGGACCATGAAGCCGCCGTCGACCTTGACCGAAGGCCCGTCGGCTGGTTCTTGATCGGCAATTCCAGGCGTTTTCGTCGCAGTGGACGCGTCGGCGAGGCACGACGATGACGGAAATGCGGCAGCAACAGCAAAGCATACCAACGGCAGCAGAAGTTTAGGCAATGGTTTCATGCAATCGAATCGACTAGGGGGGCAGGCGGGAAAGCTCCCCATTATACGGTGTTTCGCCTTCTGAATCGATTGGCGATCTGGCAAGTTTTAGCCCTGCCTTAAGTGGCCGATACAGGAGGATCATCAGCCACAGAATGGTCGCTGGCGATGCGAACGTGTCCAGGGCCGTGTCCTCGACCAGCCCGCTGAGCAAAATGAATGCGGCAATCGCTCGAATCAGCGGCTCTGACGAGCAAATTCCCAACGCCATCGTCCACAGCAACAAGGCCAGCACCAAAGCCCCCGCGAAAAGTCCACCCGATAGCGTCACGTGCAGCAGCATATTGTGAGCATGCTGAGAGTAGTCTTCCAACAAAATCGGTGCGCTGTTCAGGCCGTATCCGGTGATCGGACGCTCGCGGATCAGCCGAATCGTTTCCGCCCAAATCTCGGTGCGCCCGGTGATCGACGCGATTTCTTCGATTTCCCCTGTTTTGGTTCCGGCCGAAAGCAGTTTGTCACTGATCGCGCCGCCGCCCCCGGCAAACATCAACGCCGCCAACACCACGCCGATACCGAGAACCATTCCCGACAACACCCAAGTGATGCCCGCGCGCGTGAATAAGCGATCCGACAGCAAGAACATCAACGCCAGAATTCCTGCGGCGATCGCTGTTCGGCTGATCGCTGCAGCGGTGATCCCGAGGGCCAGGGCAATCAGGCAATACATGCCCATACTTTTGATCGCCGAGCCGCGTTGACGCGAAGCGTTTGACTCGATGGGGTTGCGACGCATCAAACTTACACTCAGCAGAACCGTCAGCACGCCAATGCGGGCGACTGCGTTGGGATGACCAAGTCCGCCCATCCTGGCGATTGCCGTGTCGTCACCGAGTTGCTCTTGAAAAACGCCCATTTCAGGGATAGCCAAATAAATCGTCCACGCGGCAACCACATAAACTGCTAATCCGCACAGGATGGATTTGGCCATCGTGCGCCATCCCAGCACCGACAACGCCGTCGGGACAAATAGCAAATAGCCAAAGTTCACGAGTGCGGCGACGCGGCACTGCGTCGCCACGGAATCAATCGCCACCGACGCCGTGACCATCAACACGATCGCCAATGCGAATAGCGTCGCACCCGGCAAGCTTTCAAAGGCGCGGCGCACTCTTGGGCTTTGAATCAGACCCCAACATCCAATCATTGCGCAGCACATCGCGATCGCCAGCTTGAGGCCGACTTGAAAGTCCAACCCGATCTGCTCCTCGCCCGTTTTGGGTCCCATTTCTAAATCGATCGTATTGCACAGTGATGCAAACATGACCAGGACGAAACAGATCGACGGCATCAACGGCCGGGATAACAACCACTTGCCCACGGTCGGACCGGAAGGCATAGACCGACCGATGGGCATCGCCGATGCGTCCGGTGGGGTTGTGCTGGGCGGCAATGGAAAAGTCGAGGTGGACACAGTCATCTACTCGGGTCCGGCATGCACTGGGGCCGACATACTACAGCCGTCGACTTTCATCTACGCCGGCATCGCAAGGTTGCGGTGCTTGCATCGAAAGCGTTATTCCGGCTCAAACGCTGGTGAAACTTCGTCTTCGGAAGTCTAAGAGGAACACATCGCTCCAGCCACCCCCGCAGGGCAGCGATCGATCGGCGGCTTTCATGCATCAGTCGGCGTCGTTCTTGTCTGAAACGACGTGCCGTTTAGCGCAAATCCAGCTCGCGAGGCCGGCTGTCCAGTCGCACCGGCAAGGTCAATCGTTGGCCATCGCGCACGACATCGATTTGAACCGTCGTGCCCGTATCAGCAGCCCCGATCACACGCATCAGGTGTCCCATGTCGCGAATCGAGACGTCATCAACGGCGATGACATGGTCGTGCTTCATCAGTCCCGCCACCGCCGCCGGCGATTTGTCCGACGCCAGACCGTTGATCAGGGCGCCGCGAACACGTGGGTCCTCGCCGATCAATTGCGTATCCGCGACTTCGGCCAGGACCACTCCCAGCCATGCTCGTTCGACGCGGCCGCTCGCCCTCAAGCGATCATAAACTTGTCGCGCGACCAAACTGGGAATCGAAAAACTGACGCCTTGATACGTGTCGCCGACAATCGCGGTGTTGATTCCCACCAACGTGCCTCGCGCGTCAACGAGCGGTCCGCCGCTGTTGCCGGGATTGACCGCAACATCGCTTTGCATGAAATCTTGGTAATGCGATAACGACTTTGCGTGCACCATTCGGTGCTTGCCGCTAAGAATGCCGAAGGTCACGGTGCGATCGAGACCGAATGGGCTGCCGACGGCCCACACCGGTGATCCCACTTTGCAACGATCGCTGTCGCCCCATGCGATCGGAATCAATCGATCCGCATCCACTTTCAGCAGCGCCAAGTCGGTTAGCGCATCGACGCCGACGACGTCGGCACTCACTCGGCGGCCATCGGACAGTGTTACGGTGATATCGGTACCATCCGCGATGACGTGATCATTGGTCAGGACGTATCCTTCGGCATCGACAATGACACCGCTGCCCTGATCGGACATCTGCATCGATTGACGCGTCAACTTGCTTGCGATTTGCAGACCCAGATCCTCGGACCGGCGATGCACTTCGATGTGCACCACGCTGGGACCGACTGCGGCGGTGACCATTTGGTAGGCTTGGCTGAGCGTGTCCAGCGAGACGTTTCTGAGTCCCTCGGTGCCCGATTCATACTCGGCTCTCAATTCGCCGCGATGCCAGGCGTAGCGGACTTCTTCGACGATTCCGGGGACGGCATACCGCGCCGCCGCCAGCATCAATGCCATCGTCAGCAACAGCGTCAAGCTTTGGATGACCGGGTCCGGACGAACCGGCGTTTTCGATTTTGCAGGCGCCTTTTTCGGTGTTGCCGGTCGCTCGACGCGGTCTTGCGGTTCGGTCATGGCCGTCGGTCGTGGCCATGATTCGCAGATTGAAGGTTCGCCGGGCAAACTAGTAACCGATCCCGTGTCGACGCGCTGCAGTCGCAACGGCTGCTCGGCAAGCGGCGGATCGGGATTGGTGAGATCGGCTTGTAGCGGTTGACTTGCCGATTCGTGCGTCTGGGTGTGTCGGTCGGCCCGAGTGTGTTCGTCGGCCTGGACCTGTTCGTGCCCTCGAACGAGTCCCGGGACATGGATGTCTGAATCCAGATCGGTCAACAATCGACCGACCGGGACCGTCGCTTTGGTCAATGAAACGGATGGCCCAGAAACGGATGACCCGGACGCGGATGGCATCGAAGCGGATGGCATCGAAATCGGCCGCAGCGGTCGAGAAGACCGTTCGTCGGCAGGTTCGTCGGTCGGGTGTGGGTCATGGTCCATTGCGGCTCCGCGAAAACGCGAACAAACTTCGTCGCAAACCAACGTTCCCCAGCGACGATGGACGTGTCGTTTTGCGTAGGCTCATTGTAGCGCAATGCCAATCCATTCGCATCCTTTTTCTCCGCCGGCCCACAAGGATCACGCGCAGAAGACCGCAGAATCCGCACTACGGGGCCGTTTTTACCAGTTTCGTCGCGTTTCTTTGTTGGACTCCTCGCCAGAGTGGTGGCTCAAGGCTTGTCGCGACACTTCACCGGCAGCGAGCCCGATAGGTCCCATCTCGCAACGCTGTCGGGGTGTTCGATGACGGGCTCTGGATGTGATTTTGCCAAGTGGTGGGAATCTCAGCGGATTTTGCACACAATCTAAGCCAGACAGCTTTGCCCGTTCACGCGTTTTTCGTCCGACGAGCCGATCGACTATGTCGCTCGTATGGTTCTTCCTCCTCACTTTCCTCTCTGTTTCGACCAACGCCCATGTCCGAGATCGTTCGCCAAGAGATTTACCATGCCATCTCGTCAATCGGTTTGGTCGACCCGCATACGCACATCAATCCGCATGCACCCGGTTCGACAACCTTGGCCGACATTCTCGGGTACCACTACTACACCGAATTGGCGCACTCGTCCGGGATGGCCAAGTCCGAAATCGAAGAACCGGGAATCCAACCGCGTGAACTGGTCCGGCGACTGGTCGGAGGTCTCCGGCACATCGACAACACGGCAAACTACGCATGGTTGGTACAGCTATGCCAAAAGTTTTTCGGCATCCAGGATGCTCGAATCGATGAGTCGAATTGGGAATCCTTGTACGATGCCGCCGAAGACCGCATGGCGTCGGCTCAGTGGTCCCAGATCGTGTTGGAAGAGAGCAACGTCGAAGCGGTTTTCTTGACTAACGATTTCGATGACCCGCTTGATGGTTTTGATACGCAAACATACATCCCATGTCTGCGCACCGATGACTTGGTCTTTCACTTGGCGAAACCTGAAACGCAAGTTCGCTTGGCCGCCAGCACGGGTGTCGAACTGGATGGCTCACTGGGCAGCCTGCGCGATGCGCTTCAGCAGCGGTTTGAGCACTTCGTCAGTCGCGGCGCCCGCGCGTGTGCGATCTCGATTCCTCCGACATTTCAGCCCACGCGTGTCAGCGACGGGCGTGCCGGTACCGCACTGGATCACGTGTTGAGCCAGAACCTGCAGGCCGACCCGGCGCACATCGACGCCCTCTCACGCCGGGTGTTTTGGACGCTGGCCGAACTGTGTGATGAGTATTCATTGCCGTTTGATTTGATGATCGGAGTCAATCGAGGCGTTTACCAGGACGGCGTCTATCAGGGACAAGACTTATATGATTCGCGAGTTTCGCTGACGCAGTATGCTGAACTTTTTAACGCGTTTCCCGACGTCAAGTTTCCGATTTCGGTGCTAGCCAGCGTCACCAACCAAGAACTGGTCAGTCACGCCTGGATTTTTCCGAATGTCTATACCAACGGCCATTGGTGGTACAGCAACACGCCGTCGTTTATCTCTCGCGATGCAAACGCCAGATTGGAAGCCGTGCCACGCAATAAACAAGTTGCGTATTACAGCGACGCGTACAAGTTGGAATTCGTTTGGCCAAAGTTCGACATGTACCGGCAAGTCCTCGCCCGCGTGTTGACTGATCATTTCGTAGTTGGCAGTGGGTGGTCCGAGGAGCAAGCGATCGACCTGGCCAGGCAGGTGTTGCGCGGCAATGTCGACACGATCTTTCGACGTCCCGGCGAAACCGTCCAAGAACCCCCGTCGGTTGCCCCGGCCGAACATGCCCCTGATGCGCCCGGTGATGAGCCCGAGTCGTCGCACACCGAAGAGTCCGCTGGGCTGGAAGACACCATCGTCATCGAACCGCAGGTTGCCGCCGCAACTTCCGCACTCGCCGCCGGTGCCATCGGCATGATCCAAGTGGATGAATCGCCCGCTGAGCCCGAGTCGCGGGAAGATGTGTTGAGCGTGGACCCGTCAAGCGATGACGGTCTTGAATCGGCTAGCCAAGATGCAAGCGAAATTGGTGACGACGAAGACGCCGAAGGCACGGCCGATGAGGGGCCGGTCGTCGACCTCGAAGAGACTTGGGCCGAGTCGGAAGATCCGCTTCCGACCGATGACGAAATTGCCGAAGTCGATGCTGCCGATGTCGAGTTACGCGAAGTTGCAGAGAATCTGGGCGGTACACCGGCAGTCTTGGACGCCGAAGCGATCGAGGTGCTCGCCGATGATGAGGCTTTGGACGTCGGTGACTTGATGGGCGAGCAGGACGATGACGAACCGCAAATTCAGATGCTCGAGGGCGATTCCTCTTTTTCGCCCGATGAGGATTCGCTGCAGTTGAAACCGGATCCGACGACGGGCGAGTGGACGATGCGACCGGATGAAACGGCGGCTTCCGGCGAAGACGACGACGAGTTCGTCTTGGACGAACCTGACGAAGAATAATTCAGGTGATGCATCCCCCCCAGTTAACGCGACGCCGAATTCAATCGCGTTAACTGGGTGCTGCAATGCGGTTCTGCAACGGGTTCTGTTTGCGGCCGTTCAGCTCGGATCTGCTTGCCGCAGCGCGGCCGGCTACTTTTCGCCCTCGATCCGGTTGACCGCGTTCAGGATGGCCAAAATCGTGCTCTCGACACTGTCCGTGCTGACGCCGACACCTCGGTAGCTGCGGCCCTTGTGTTCGACTTCCAAGTTGACTTCGCCGATCGCATCGCGGCCAAGCGTTGCACTGCGAACTCGAAAGTCCTTGCACACCAGCGGAATCTGAGTGATTTTTTCGACCGCCCAGAACGCGGCGTCGATCGGTCCGTCGCCCTGTTGGACTTCCTCGGTGATGTTTTCATCGCCGTGTTTCAACGTCACGCGAACGTTGGGGGATCTCGTCTTGCCGCTGGTGACTTCATAGTCCACCAAGCTCCACTGTTCGTCGACGCTGCCGCTGATCTGTTGTTGGACCAACGCCATGATGTCGCCGTCGTAGATCTCTTTCTTCTTATCGGCAAGCAGTTTGAATTGCTCGAACACGGTTTGTAACTGTGCGCCCGACAGCGTGTACCCGAGTGTTTTGGCGCGATCGGCCAACGCGGCGCGGCCGCTGTGTTTGCCCAGTACCAAGTCGGTCTTTGCAAATCCGACTTCTTCGGGTGACATGATTTCGTAAGTTGTGCGTTCTTTCAGCATGCCGTCTTGGTGAATGCCTGATTCGTGCGCAAACGCATTACGGCCGACGATGGCTTTGTTTCGTTGAACGTTGATTCCCGTGGTGGTACTGACCAATCGGCTGGCCGGTACCAAGCGTTTGGAATCGATGTTCGTGTGACAGCCATAAAAGTCACTGCGAGTTTTCATCGCCATCACGACTTCTTCCAGTGCGGCATTGCCGGCACGTTCGCCGATGCCGTTGATGGTGCACTCGATCTGTCCCGCGCCGGCCGCGACGGCGGCCAAACTGTTGGCAACCGCCATGCCCAAGTCGTCGTGGCAATGTGTGCTCAGGACCGCCTTGTCCATATTCGGAACTCGATCTCTCAGCATTTTGAATCGGTCATAGATCTCACCCGGCGTGGTGTACCCGACCGTGTCGGGAATGTTGATCGTCGTTGCGCCGGCATCAATCGCCGCTTCGACCACGCGGCACAAGAAATCGTATTCGGTCCGGCATGCGTCTTCGGGCGAAAATTCGACGTCGTCACAGTAGCCCGCGGCTCGCTTCACGCCCGCAACGGCGCGTTCGACGATTTCGTCCGGGGTCATCCGTAACTTGAACTCGCGGTGAATCGCGCTGGTCGCCAAGAAGACATGAATCCGCGACTGCGGTGCGTGCTTGACTGCTTCCCATGCCGCGTCGATGTCTTTGTCGCTGCAACGCGCCAGGCCGCAAATCGTGCTGCCACGAACGGTCTGTGCGATTTGCTTGACGGCTTCAAAATCACCCGGCGAAGCGATCGGAAATCCGGCCTCGATGATGTCGACACCCAAGTCGGTCAGCATCTGAGCGACTTCTAGTTTTTCGGCCAAATTCATGCTGGCGCCGGGCGACTGCTCGCCGTCACGCAGCGTCGTGTCAAAAATTCGAATCGTACGCTGGTTTTCGGTGCCGGTCGCATCGTCTTGTGATTCGATGGCGGAACTCGGTTGCGACATCTGACTTAAATCCGTGTGAGTGGAGGGCCGTGGGGTGAGAAAGCATAAAAAAACCCGAGTCGCTGAGCGACTCGGGTCATGTTGTTTTTTCGGTGGTGACCGCTGGGTGCGGTCCAAACAAACCCTTATCGCTCGACGCGGTGGCGTCGCAAAAGTAGTAGCGATAGGAGCAGGGTCGTCGGGTTTGTCATGGTCGTATGTTAGGCAGGACCGCCGCCCCGCGTCAATGGTTCGCCTCACCACGCTGTTTTTTCAAAGTCCTCAAGGCTCGTCCGCAACGGGCAGGGCTCGATTGCGGCAATCCCCTGCCCTGCGGTCATGTCGCTCGGTCGTATTCGCCGGTCGATGGGCGGCGGGCTGTTGGAGTGCGATTAGTCGCCTGGACGCGAGTTTTTTTGCGTACGCCTTGCGTACGCAAGGCGTGGTGCGTATATTGTCAGGGTCGAAACACATTACTCACATCCAACGGAGAACAGTGGATGCCTTACTTGATGATTGATTTAGATGACGCGGCGGATTGCCGCCGCGGGATGCAGCAGATTCGAATGATCCTCGGTCGCACCGGTGGCCCCGGGGGCGGACCTGACGCCGGTGGCGGACGGGCAGAGCTGCTCGGTCCACGCGGTGGGCGAAAAGGACGCGGCAACTGTTATGGCGAAGGCGGCGGTCAAGGATCGCGCCAAGCCAAGACGCCGCTGCGTCAACGGTTGCAGCCGATCAAACAACGCGGCGTGTGGCGATTCGTTTCCGGCATCGCCGCGCTTGACGATACACCTCGCTCGTTGGCCGAATTCGACGATGCGCTTGGCGTGAAAAAGAACAAGATGCGATCGATGAAGGCCATCTTCGCGAAACTTGAAAAGCGACTTGATGTCCGATTCTTGGTGCCGGCGGAAGAAGCCGGCGAAGATGATGCCGGCAACGCTCGCTATCGGATGCCACCGAGAATGCGCAAGGTCGTTCGCAATCTGACCGACTAAACCGCTCGGCGTCACTTGCAGAAAAGAAGATGGCCGTCAGCAGTGTCGTTGGAATCACCGGCGCTCAGGAACTTTTTAGGTCATGAACATGGCCGGACCATCTCACGTCTTGTTGCATCAGAATCGGCACGCTCATTCCACCGCTTCGCGTGTCTATGCCGCCGTTGCTTTGGGGATATCCTTGCCCTGCAGTTGATAGACATAGCGTAGGACTTCCGCGACCGCTTGGTACTGTTCCTGTGGGACAATACCGCCGACCTCCACGCTCTTGTAAAGCACTTGGGCGAGCGGTTTGCGTTCGACAACGGGAATGTTGTGCTGCAACGCGAGTCGCCGAATTCTCTGGGCCAGTACGCCGGCGCCTTTCGCTAAAACGATCGGCGCGGGCATGGTCAGCGGGTCGTACTGAATTGCGATGGCAAGTTCGGTCGGGTTCGTGACGACGACGTCGGCTTTGGGGACTTCTGTTTCGGCCCGTTGCATCATCATTTGACGTTGCACTTGGCGCCGGCGCGCGGCCACTTGTGGATCGCCCTCGGTTTCCTTCATTTCGTCGCGGACTTCCTGGTCCGTCATCATCAAGTCTTGTTCGTGTTTCCATTTCTGAAACGCGAACTCTAGCAGCGCCAGTACGAACAGAGCGCCGCCGATCCAGATGCACGTTCCCATCAACGCTTCGAACAGGGTGACGGCGATTTGCGGTACGCTCATTCCCGCCATCGCGAGAATGGAACCCTCATATTTTTGGATGGCGAGATAAGCGACGATTGCGATGATGCAGACCTTAAAGATGCCGAATCCAAGCCTGGCGACGCCGCGGGCCGATACGATCCGCTTGGCACCCGACAGCGGGCTGATATTGCTTAACTTGGGTGCGATCTTTTCGGGGGCCAGCAGCAATCCGGTTTGCACGACGTTTGCCATCACGCCAGCGATAAACATCGCGATCAGCATCGGGATCGACGCAATTGCCAATCGACCACCCATCCGCAGTGTCCAGTTCACCGCGTCGTTGATTCCCATGGGCGCGAGCGTCGGCGAGGAGAGTGATTCGGCGATGGCACCGGCCAGGCTTTCCGATGCAGGCTCGCCCAGAAACCACAGCGCCGCGACCGCTGCCAGCAATAACCCGGCCGACGTCAAATCTTGACTCTTGACGACTTGGCCCTGCTCGCGAGCCTGACGCCGTCGCTTCTCTGATGCTGAATGTTTCTTGTCGCCACTGCTATCCGCCATCGCAACTTACCTTTGACGATTCGGGTTACCAGAGACTCGTGATGCGACTGACGGCGACGGTCAGTTCGTCTTGAAAGATCAGTCCGGCCGAACCAATCGTCAGTGCCGTGACAACCATCAAGGCCAATGCATTGATGCTAAGACCGATCGCCAAAACGTTGATCTGCGGCAGCGTCCGGCTAATCAGACCGGTGATCAAATTGCTTAGCAACAGTGCTGCCAGGACCGGCGCCGCGACACGCACACCCGATGCCATCGCCGAACTAAGTTGGTCGATGATCAGTGTCATCATCGAATCTTGGAACATGATCTGGCCTGGTGGCATCGCTTCGAAACTGTCCAATAAGACGCCCAGCATGATGCGGTGTCCGCCAATGACCAGCATGACGGCCGTGACCATCAATCCGACCAGCCTGGCAATCGCCGGCATGCTGCTGCTGGTCGTGGGGTCGACCGCGTCACCCAGCTGCATGCCGCCGGTGCTGGTGATCGCTTCGCCGGCCAGTTGCAATCCGGTGATCAGGATTTGAATCGTCGCACCGATCAGCATCCCAATCAGTCCCTCGCGGGCGACGGCAATTGTCAGTTCGACCAAGTTGTCGATCTTTGGCAAGGTTTCCGGCACCGCGCTGCTGGCCACAGCAGGCAGCAATAGCATGGTCACCAGTAGCGCCAGGAAAGCGCGAACGCGTTTCGGCACGCCGACACCTATCGACGGCATCGCCATCAACAATGTGCTTAACCTTGTCAGCACCAACACGCCGAGCACCAAGTGGTCAATCAACCACTGTGCCATCGTTTGAACCGTTGCCGGTGTGTCGATCGTTGCAAGAAAACCGTTCACGGCGAGCCGGCGTTTTCGAATACCATCCGAGTGAATTCGACCAAGCGAGTCATCAGCCACGGCAGACAGGCGACCAGTACGCCTGCCATCGCCAATATCTTTGGCACAAACGCGACAGTTTGATCCTGTACCTGGGTGAGTGCTTGCATCAGGCCGACCAGCAGTCCGGCAGCCATGCCGACCAGCAACAACGGCGCAGCGATGACGACCGCGGCCAACAGTGTGCTGCGGCAAAGATCAACGGCGGTTGCGGCATCCATCATGTTTTTTATCGATTCAACTTATGCATGCGCGAATTGGCGCATGTTTACATTCCCATCGTGCCAAAACTGTCCATCAACATCGTGACGACCAACCGCCAGCCGTCGACCAGGACAAACAACAACAACTTAAACGGCAAAGAGATCACCGCCGGCGGCAGCATCAACATTCCCATGCTGATCGTCACGCTGGCGACCACCAAATCGACGATCAAAAACGGCAAGTAGATTTGGAATCCCATCAAGAACGCGGTCTTCAGTTCGCTCAAGATGTATGCCGGCAACAAGACTCGCATCGGAACTTCGTCGATCGTTTCCGGAAGCGCGATATTGGGATCCATGTATTCGTAAAATAGATCGATGTCTTCGTGGTTACCCGCGACATCAATTTGGCGGTACATGAAATCTCGTACCGGAATTGCGCCTGCTTCGTACGCATCTTCCAGCGTCATCGAAACTTCTGGATCGGTGTAGGGCTGGATCGCGTCGTCGTAAACAGTTTTCCACACGGGCATCATGACGAACAAGGTCATGAACAGTGCGACGCTAGTCATCACTTGGCTGGGCGGCAGAGATTGCAGGCCGATCGCCTGTCGCAGCAGTCCGAGCACGATGATGATGCGGACATAACAGGTCGTCATCAGCAGGATCGCAGGAGCCAAGCTGAGAACGGTCAGCAGCAACATCACTTGCAAGCTGCTTGCGAGACCTTCCGGGCTGGTCCACTGCTCTGGCCCGCCACCGATCATCTCTAACGTATCAGGAGTCACCTTGATCGGTGCCCGATTGACGATCGTCGGCGTCGAACTCACGGGCGTCTCTTGCGCGACAACATCCACCGAGCCGATCAAGGCCAGTGAAAACGCACAAATCAAGACAATGCAAAGACGCAAACCAACCACGGTCGCTCCATCGACGCGAGGCAAATGACTTTCCAAGCCAGGACTTTAGGGAAAGTTGCCATTTTGTCGGAAGAGTGATTCGGGATATTGCAAGCAAATCAGAATCGTGGGTGCGTGCTGTGCAAATCAAGGTAATCGCACGATGTTCGGTCGAAACGCCGGTGCAGCGATGTGACGATAACGAGTCGAACGAATTGAATTTTATGGTGGGTGACGTATCGAAACCCGCGGACCCGTTCGGGTGTTCAGCAAGCCCAGGTGTTCAGCAAGCCCATGTGTTCAGCAAGCCAATGTGTTCAGCAAGCCCATGTGTTCGGGCTCGTCAGGTGTTCAGGTATGTCAGACGCGGGGTGATGATTTCAGGTAGTCTACCTCTGGTCATTGATTCGCTGCTGGTCGCGAGCTTGTTTCGCAGATCAGGTTCCCCTGGATCAATTTGGTCGACGGAAACAGCACGCTTACACGATGGGGTTGGATATGGTCGCTCGCATTTCATTTGTGCTCTTCACGTTGGCGTTTCTCACGAATTCAGCGAGATCACAGTCGGTTCCTGAGGAAAGCGAGGTCCGCGATGAAAGCATCTCGCTTGTGTCAAGCGTCTTAGAAGCATTCCAAAGCAACCGTCAAAAACTTGTCGGGGCCGAATTCGCTGTCGAATATGAGTCGCATGCACGAACCACGCGTGCGGACGGGGTGCAAGAGACGAAGGATGTTTCCATTTCGGGAGACTGTATTTTTAGCGATGCGATAGACTCTCGCGTCATGCGATACACCTCGACCGAGAATGTGGGCGGTGAAGACATCCGCACTGCAGTGCCTTTGCCAAAGCAGACGCGACAGTTCATCTCTGCGATCACCCCCGGCAGTTTCCAGTTCGTGGAACTTTCGAACCGCCGGCCAGTTCTGATTATCTCGAAAGACAGAGGTTCGGCAAAGCTTCCGCCCCCGGGTGTGCATGGGACCATGAAACCATGTGGACCAATCGATCCTCGCGCAGTCGGACTCTGTCCGCTGGGTCTTACTATCTTGGATGGCGTTGGGTTTCTCGAATGCCTCGATCGTTTTTACAAAGCTGGTGATTCGAACGTTTTCGAACAAGCAATGGCAACGGAATCGGATGCCGGCGTAACGCTGACACAGGTCTATCAATCGGGCCATCTGCGCTGCGAGATTGTGTTCGACGGTACCCCAGAAATGCTTCCCATCGTGCACCGAATTCTTCAGATACGGACAACGGAAGATGGTGTTCTTGAAACAGAACCCATTCTCGAATCAACCGTTCGATGGAAAACACATGACGGCATCAAGGTTCCGGTCAGTGTAGAACAGAAACGATCGATGCATTCATCGCCAACAGGCTCAAATGGAAAGCAAGTCCAGCCGACGGACTACACCCAAGAGACTTCGCAAATGAATATTAAATGGCGCAGCGTCAATAAGCCGATCAATCAGGCTCGCTTTCAGCATGCCGGATTTGATCTGCCGAAAGACTCTAAAATCGTCGATGTCCGAAGATGGTAGCCCATCCACGTGTACCAGCTTTTTGATCAAGTCCGAGCCCAAGCAAGCTCTGCAAAAAAAATCAACCCGGATACAACTGGTACAGCATCAGATAGACCAGGACGCCGGTGATCGAGACGTACATCCAGATCGGGTAGGCGTACCGCACTAGTTTTTTGTGGGCGACAATTCGACCCTGTTTGGCAAGATAGACCGCTCGGATTGCCAGGAACGGAACCGCCATCGCCAGCAACAGGTGCGGGATCAGGATCCCAAAGTACGTGTATCGCGCGGCGTCCGGTGCATCGCTGGGAAACCGTTTGTTTGGCTGTCCGGTCACTTGATACAACGCGACTTTGTGAAATAGGTACAGCAGCAAGAATAGTGCGCTGACCGCCAGTGCCGTTAACATCAAATTCTTATGCGCTTTCACGCGGCCGGTACGGATTTTCCACAGGGCGGCAGCCAACAGGCAGGTGGCGGTGGTGTTTAAAGCTGCGGTGGCGTGCGGCAAGTTATTCGCAAGGAAGGTCCAGTCCATTATGAGGCCTTCTCGACGGACTGAATCATTTCGCGAATGTTCTCTTTTAGTTTTTCGAATTGCTTTTCTTCGGGCCAGCTATACATGCCTTCGATTTTGCCTTCCGGATCGACCAAGACGAAACGCTCGGTGTGAAATTTCTTGTCAACGGGTAACTGGAATACTTCGGCTCCGACGCGGCGGATGTATGGCAACTCGCCGGTCAGGAATAGCCACTGCTGTTCGTCGGCACCAAACCGTGCTGCATACTCGCGAAGCTGTTCGGGGCGATCGTGTTCCGGGTCGACCGAGATCGCCAGGAAACGAACGTCTTTGTCTTCAAATTCGTCCTGCAATTCTTTTAGTTTCTGGTTTTGCTGAACACAAATACTTGGGCAGGTGCTAAAGAAAAAGCTGACAACGTAGGGCTTTCCAATCAGGTCTTCGCTCTTGACCATTTCGCCGCTGCGTTCGAGCAGTTCAAACCGGCTGAGCCACTCTTCGTCTTCCGGCGGTCGGGTGATTGACGCCTTCTCGACATCCGATGCTTCGATCTGTTTCGATTGATCGGTGGTCACGTCATTGGTAAAGACTTGCTCGTCCGGACCGGGACCGGCTTGCTCGCTGGTCGGTTTCAACGCTCGAAGCCCCAGTCCGATCGCGACGCCCAGCGCAAGAATCAATGCAAGGTGGATCAATGTTTTCATGGTTTAATCGCAGGTTCGTGATGGCTCGATTTGTCTCTGACGCATACTTTCGCGATCAAAGCACACTGGCCACGTTAGACAATCACATCAACTTTTCGACTGCCACGCATCAACTGCCAAGCGATGGCCGTGGTGGCGATTGCGGCGATGACCGTCACGGTCCAGCATATCGCTGGCGAAGGTGCAAAGTTGGCCGTCGAGAAGTCGACCGACGGATACATCAGACGCCGCATTTCGGTCATCGCATAGCTCAGTGGGTTCAGTCGCATGATACCACCCAGAATCATTTGCCCGACCCCGGCCCCCGTCCATGCAGGTATCGGAAAAAAGGATCCACTTAGCAACCACATCGGCATCAAGCCCAGCATCATGATGGCGTGAAAGCCTTGGGTGCTGTCCATTGGCCACGCCACGATCATGCCCAGCGAGCACATGCCGATGGCGACGACGGCGAGCAGCAACATCAGGGGGATCACGGTCCAGCTTAAGGTGACGGTCCCCATCACGTACACCAAGATCAGAAACAGAACCGCTTGCACCCAAGCGATGGCCGATCCGCCGAGGACCTTTCCGACCAGAACCGGAAATCGACCCACCGGGGCAACCAACACGGATTGCATGAACCCTTCACGCCGATCCTCGATCACCGAGATTGTCGCAAAGATCGCCGTGAACAGCACGATCAAGCCGACCGTGCCGGGCAGAAAGAATTCCATGAAATTCTGATCCCCGGCAGTGGTGAACGAGCCCTTCAATCCGGTGCCAAACAGCAACCAAAACAATAGCGGCTGCAGGATCGCCGCGGTGACGCGATTGCGTTGCCGAAAGAATCGCGTCCACTCGCGGCGCGCAAGCATCCAGGCCGCCGGAGCGATCGAACGTGGACCAGAAACGTCTGTGGTGAGAGCGGAAATGCGATTGACCTTGGGAGCGGGGATGGTCCTCAGTGAAAACGGTGTCCGGTCTTGCTGATGAAGACGTCTTCCAAGCTGGGGCGTCCGACGGAAATTGATTGTGCGTTCGCACCAAGTGCAGCCGCGATCGCAGGCACCAGCTCGGCCGGCGAGTCGTGTTGGATGCGTATTTCATTTTCGGTCGACTGCGGATCCAGCCCTAGTTCGTTGCGGAGAACGCCTTCGGCATGGGCATTGTCAATCGCCACGACCGTAACAAACCCGCCGCCCATCTCACTTCGCAGCCGACCGGGGCTGCCCTCGGCGATCAATTCGCCCTGATTCAGGATCATGACTCGGTCGGCTTTTTCGGCTTCGTCCAGCAGGTGAGTCGTGATCACGATCGAAGTGCCGTCGGCGGCCATCGATCGAAGCTCGTGATACATTTCCAGTCGGGCCGATGGGTCCAGACCCGTGCTTGGTTCGTCCAACAGCAATAGTTGTGGTCGGTGCAGCATACCTTTGGCGATTTCCACGCGACGTTTCAATCCGCCAGAAAGCGATTCACAAAAGTCGCTGCGGCGATCGGTCAGGCCGAACCGCTGCAGCAATTCGTCGCGGCGTGCTTGCAGTCGTTTGCCAGTGATTCCGTATAACGCGCCTTGGCAGGCAATGTTTTCGTCAACGGTTAGTTTCTTATCCAAGCTCGGGGATTGAAACACGATGCCGATGCGTTGGCGAATCGCGAGCGGGTTTTCACGACTTTCGATTCCACCGATGCGTACCGAACCCTGCTGGATCGGCATCAGCGTGCACAGCAAACGGAATAGTGTCGTCTTGCCGCTGCCATTGGGGCCTAACAGCGCGACAATCTCGCCCGGGTGGATTTGCAATCCGACGCCGCGCAGGGCGATGTGATCACCGTACTTGTGGTGCAGGTCGACGGCTTCGCAGACGATCGCCGAAGAAGCGCCGGCGGCCGGGTTGGATTCGTTGTTGTCAATCGAGACGACGTGACTCACCAGAACACACGCAACGTGACGACAAGCAAGACGGCTGGCAGGACCAGCAACGATGAACGCAGCAGGGTGCGGGCGAGCGCATCATCGGGTTGCCGTGCAAACCGGATTGACGCTTTCAACATCGGATAGCAAGAAACAAAAACCGCGATCGATCCCAGCACGCCACCGATGATACCGGCCGGGATCAGGCACAATGCGATGCCACAAGCGATCAACACCAGCGAACCGACGATCGCCTGAATTCCGGCGGATCGTCCGGTCGGTTCGACGGTGGTCGTCATACAGAAACCCGCTTCGGCATATTGCCGTCGATACATCCAAGCGATGGCCATGAAGTGTGGGTACTGCCAAGTCGCCAACACGCCAAGCAGCAACCATCCCGACGGATCGCTCAGGCTGCCGCCGGTTGCCGTATAGCCGATCAACACCGGCAAGGCTCCCGCGATCGCGCCGACGGTTGTGTTCCAAGCCGTGCGAGTCTTCATCGGTGTATAAGCAAGAACATAAATCAACCATGTTGCGATGCCGGCGACCGCTGGGGTCGCGCCGAACCAAGCCCACAAGATTGCCGAACCGGCAATTCCCAGCACGGCCGTGAAGACGAACGCGACAGACAGGTTGATGCGGCCATCGGGAAGCGGCCGCGTGGCGGTGCGAGCCATTTCACAGTCGATCACGCGTTCCCAAATTTGGTTGGCCGCGCCCGCGCTGCCAGCAACCATGCCGGTTCCCAGCAACAACCAGAACAGGGTCTCGGCGGCGACCAGATGACCGGCGGCGATCAATGAGGATGCGACCGTCGTGACCAAAATCATGACGACAATGCGTGGCTTGGTCAGCTGGACCAGATCTGCAAACAATCCGCCCTGCCCTGCCCTGCTGCGGCTGTCGGTTTTGGATTCAGCCACAGTTGCCGTATCACTCGGGTCAGCGGGCGCCGTACCGGCGTGGCGAAAGCGCGGAGCAACATCGGTGCTCTGCGATAAAGGTTCGGCGATCAATGCGTCAGTAGACATTCGAAACAGAGACGACTAAATCGTGACAGGGCTGCGGGATCGGACCGACCGAATACGTAACGATCGAACAAATATCAAAGTGCAAATCGCCAAAATCAAAGATCCCGTCGCGACATGCGATGTCACGATCAACGAATCGATAAATCCTTTGCTACGCAGCAGAAATCCCGTTGATCCGGGAACCCATTGCAGGAATGAGGGCCAGCCGTAGTTGACCACCCACGTTCCCACGCCCAGGATGATTTGCAGGGCCACTAATCCTATCAGCAGTAAGCCCGGACGCGACAGCGTCAAATCGCCGCACCGCCGAAGTCTTAGCCAAGCCAACGCGGTTAGCAGCCATAAACCTACCGCGGTCATCACATGCATCGCAACCATCATGGTGAACCAACCCGGCCGTGTGTCGGGCTGTAAATGTCGCAATTGGGCCCCCAAAACAAGCTGGATGTAGGCGGTCGCCAGCAACAGGCCGCTCAGGGCAATGAGCCCCTTTCCGGGAATGCGTTTGCTGTCATCTAATTCGTCGACCGACCACCAAAAGCGGCTGGTGACGGCCGCGGTGGCCACACAGAGGGCAAAAAACGCGGGTCCAAAGCACCCATGGATCATGGCGACCGTGCGGTCACCCAGCAGCACGCGAAATCCGCCCAGCATGCCTTGCAGGATCACGGCGACCAGCAAACCGACCGCTAGCCACCGGACCCAGATTCGGTGTTCGGTCCGCACCGCCGCGATGACAATCGCGATCGCGACGAAACCGACGACCGCTCCCAACAGCCGGTGTCCGTGTTCGATGAACAAATCGAACGGACCCAGCAACCATGTCTTATAGGGATATAAAAACAAGTTGTATCCGTACGTGGCGGGCCAGTCCGGAACCGCCATGCCGGCATCATAGGTCGTCACCAACCCGCCGATCCAAATCAATGGCCAGACCAGGCAGACAGCCAGCACGGCCAAGCGGTGGATTCGGTGGCTGGGATACGAGTCGGCGGTGATTTCAGAGTTCGGCATAGAAATTGGGGCAGACAACTCCGCCGCGTAACGCGTGCGGGTGTCGGGATTATCCTCGTCGCGAGAAGACTTTTTCACCGCTGATCCCGCCGATCACCGCACCACCGGCACCGAACAAAAAACCGGGAATCATGCCGCCGAAATCCAGGGCGAACATCAGGGCCAGTCCGATCACCAGACCGGCGATCGCCCCGATGGATCGAAAACCATCTTGTGTCATGTTGTGCTCCTGCACGTCCGAACGTCTGATTGGGACAGGCTACTCGCTGAGTGATTTCACGTATCGGACCAGATCCCAAACTTGATCGCTAGTCAGTCCTTTTCCGTTCTCTTCGGAAACCACCTCGACACTCGGCATCGGCGTTCCCGCGATTCCGGTGACGATGCGGCGATAGATCGTTTCCGGATCACCTCCGCCGCGAAAGACGCCGTCTTGCAAATTACGAGGTTTGATTTGTCGCGGGCTGAGTGCACCGGCATCGCGAAACGGACGCATGGCGTCGCGGTCCGTTGGTGTGATGCCAAGATTGGTTGAATACTCTTTTGCCCAATCGTCATAGTCAACCGTGACTGCTTGGCCGTTTCCGCCCGGGCCGTGACACCCGATGCAGTTGGCAATTTGCCCATGAAAGATATCTTGGCCGCGCTTGATCGACGCCTTCCGCTCGTCGTCGCTTGCCGTTGGTTCGGGACCGACATTGACGACTTCGGTGTCCGCGTCTCGCCAAGTCGAAATCACGTCACGCAGAATCCGTTTGACTAGCACCGCCGAAATACTTTCGTTGCGCTCGTCCGAATTCAGTCGCCAAGCCTCCTCCGGCGGTGTCGCTTCGTAGCCTAGTTCATCCACGGCAGCGGCCATCATTCTTCGCTCGACTTCGCCTCGCACCGACAGATAGATCACATAGTCAATCAACGTCGCGGCATCGCTGGCGTCCAGCAGGCTGAAGGACGGCATCGCGGTCCCGGGAATGCCTTGATGCAACAGCGTGATCAAGTCATCGCGAGTCGGCTTGGCGGTGCGCGCTGTACTTTTCCACTTGAACACGCCGTGGCGAAAATTTCGCGGGTAAGGATTCTGAATCATCGATGCGCCGCCGGTGCCGTTGCCAGGCAGTCCGTGACAATCGACACAGTGTTTGCGGTATAGACCGATGTTGACGCCTTGGCGATCGCTGGCGACGGGACCGGCGGCGCGAGCCAGTTCGTCGGCATCGATGATTCCCGATAGAGTGGCGTCGCCGATCCAGTCGGCCGGCCACTTCGGTTCGTTGGGCGTCCCAAAAAGATGGGCAATGACGGTCGTCGTGTCGTTCATCGCCGGAACGGTCTCGATGTCCCGCGAACGGGCCAACGAGAGTGCAAAAACCTCATTCGGCTCGAACCGATCAATCTTTGCGTCGCAGCCAACGAGCGTGGCGATCAAAAGCACAGCGGCCAGCAGCGGCAGGAAGCGTTGGAATGTTTGCGTTCGCATGTTCAATTTGTTTTCACCAGGATTTCGGTATCCATTGAACCGTACAAACACCAAGGGAGTAAACACGCCCAAAGGCGAGGTGAAACGTCGCAGCACCGACCCGACGACAGTGACATCTACATGAACCGTTCCCATTGGAAACGAAAACAGGTGACAAGCGGGCGCTTGTCACCTGTATTTTCTGTCCGTTGACGTCATCGGGTGATGATCAATCCTCGAATGCGGCGGGTGGCATTTCGACAGTTCCCATGTCGTTCATGCCAGGCTTGATTTCCACTTCAAACTTATTTGAACGCCAGCTGTCTTTCTTGCCGTTGATGATGATTTCATCGCGGAAGGTTCCCGAGTCGTGCGATGCACGAAAGATGATTTCTTTGCCGGCCGGCAAGCCTTTGATTTCCAAGTAACCGTCTTCGTCACTGACAGCCGCGAACGGATGGTCAACGACCAGAATGTTGGCCTTCATCCAAGGATGAATATTGCACTCGACGGGGATCAGCGCCGGTTCCGCCTCTTCCAAGGTGACCGACTTTTCTTGCTTCGCCGGGATCATGAAATTTTGGGCGGTGTTGTTAAAAAATTTCAGGTTGGCGTTGTGGCCAACCGGATCGGGGTTGGTGACCTTCAGCGTGTCACCGACCTGGCAAATCACCACGTGTGGTTCGAATCGACAGTTCAGGTTTGCCAACGTGTGTGTCGCGTTCGCGGGCGTCTGCTTAGGCAGGTCAGTACCGCGGCTGCCCGTATAGACATAGACGACGACGTTCTTGATCCCTTTGTTTTCGGGGTTAACGACCAGACTCTCGTCGACAAGACCGTGCTTGCCGCAGAAGTCCGCGTCTTTATCGGCGTTGATTGGTTTCGCTGCCGGTGCGTCACCGCCATAAACGAAACGAATCTTTAAATCACCGGTTTCGTCAGCCGCGCAAACGCCGGCAAACATCGAGGTGCTGAACAAGACGACGGCGAGGGCGACGAATCGTTTTGAAATCTTCAACTGAAACTCTCCTGAAAGGCTCTGTCCAAACGGACGTGAAAGGCGGGATGACGAGCGGCCGCGAACAGGGTGAACATCCATGGGACTCGGCTCATCACATGCTTATCTTACCAAAAACCGCGAGATTGTTAGCCCGAATTGGTCGCCTATTTTATTCAAACCTCGGTAATGCGAGGTTTTTACACCGGTGTCGGCATCCGCCGGATCGGCGTAAATTGCCGCCTCGGCATCAATGCGTCCGAATGAAGAACAAGTGTCCAAAGAGTCAGAAGGGTCGGTCAGATGAAGGTTTTGGTGGTGGGCGGTGGCGGTCGCGAGCACGCAATCGCGTGGAAACTCTCGCAGAGTCCCCGTGTCGACAAAGTCTTTGTGGCTCCTGGAAATGCCGGGACCGCTCGCGATGCGACGAATGTCTCGATCGCCGCGACCGATATCGAGGGCCTGATCGATTTTGCTAAGCAAAATGAAATCGGGCTGACCATTGTGGGCCCCGAAGCCCCGCTGGTCGCCGGACTGGTCGATGCCATGGAAGCGGCCGGACTGCGGGCTTTCGGACCGTCCAAAGCGGCCGCCGAACTGGAGGGCAGCAAGGTGTTCTGCAAGAATTTGCTGCACACCGCCGATATCCCCACCGCGAGTTACCGGACGTTTCGTTCTGGCGAAGATGCAGCCCGGTACATCAAGGACCGGTATTCCGAGCCCACCGATCCGGTGCCCGTTGTTGTCAAGGCGGATGGGTTGGCCGCGGGCAAAGGCGTCATCGTCTGCAGCACTCGCAGCGAGGCCCTCGAAGCGATCGACCGCATCGCATCCCGCAAAGAGTTCGGTGAAGCCGGCAACGAACTGATCATCGAAGAACGGCTCAGCGGCCAAGAGGTCAGTGTCCTGGCGATCACCGACGGCGAAACGATCGTGACACTGCCGCCGGCACAAGATCACAAGCCGGCGTTTGACGGCGATGAAGGTCCCAACACCGGCGGTATGGGAGCCTATTGTCCGACGCCGATCGTCGACGAAGAAATGATCACCAAGATCGAATCCGATGTGTTGGTGCCGGTCGTGCATGCGATGAAACGAGCAAGGCGGCCCTTCAAAGGCGTACTGTACGCGGGACTGATGATGACTGCCGCCGGACCCAAGGTGCTGGAATTCAACGTGCGGTTCGGCGACCCTGAATGCCAGCCGCTGCTGATGCGGCTGCAGACAGATCTGTTGGACGTGATCGAAGCCGCCGTCGATGGACGTCTGGGTGAGCTGGACCCGCTGCAATGGGATGAGCGGCCGAGCGTCTGTGTCGTCATGGCCAGCGAAGGATATCCCGGCGACTATGAAAAGGGACGCCAGATCACCGGGCTCGACGCAGCCGATCAGGTCGAAGGCGTGAAGGTATTCCACGCCGGAACCAAGCATGACGGCGACCAAGTTGTCAACGATGGTGGCCGTGTGCTGGGAGTCACTGCGATCGCCGCAGGCGTGAGCGCGGCAAAGTTACAAGCGTACAAGGCCGTCAAAGAAATTCGCTGGCAGGGAGCGTGGTGCCGAAAAGATATCAGCGATAAAGCGCTCGTATGATCTTGGGGCTTACCCGTTGAACCTGGGATTGCCGGTTCATCCGAAGACCCCCATTGTTCGCGGCTGTTCGTGCTTTTGAATGTTTGCCGAGCCCCTGAGCTTACCGCGTGACTGGGCGTTACTTAGCGAGAGAGCGTTAATTAGCGAGTGAGCGACGACCGCAGGATTCTTTCTAAGTCCGGCCGACGCTCAGCACACGCTGCAGGCCGTTTAAATCTTTGATCAACTTGGCATCAACCAATTCGTCGATCTCTTCGGCGATTTCGAGGCAACGCTCGGCGATCATCGGGCTGAGTTCGATCACGATGCGGCCGCCGGCTACCAATCGTTCCGGTGCGATTTGCAGCAAGCGTTCGATCGTTTCGGTCCCCTGAAAGCCTGACACCAACGCGTTTCGCGGTTCGTAATTTCGCACGCTGGCGGGCAGTTCGTCGTACTCCGCTTCGCTGACATAGGGCGGGTTGCTGCAAATGATGTCGAACTTGACATCGGCATCAACCGAAGTCAACAAATCACTTTCAAGAAACTGAATCGATTCGGTGACCTTGTGTTGATCGGCATTCCACCGCGCGATCGTCAGTGCATCGGCGCTAATATCGACAGCCGTCAGTTCGGCGCCCGCGATGTGCTTGGCCAACGTTACCGCAATCGCGCCGCTTCCGGTGCCCACGTCCGCAATGCGTAGCGGGCGGTCGGTCACATTCATTTCTTTGGCGACATCGATCGCTTCGATGACCACATGTTCGGTTTCGGGGCGCGGAATCAGGACATTTTCATCCACGCGAAAACGCATCGAATAGAACTCGCGATAACCGACAAGCTGTGCGACCGGTGTTCCTTCGCCACGCCGCCGGACCATTTCACGAAACGCGACCAGTTGCTCTTCTTCGGGAATATCCGCAAAGGACGTGTACAGCGCGATGCGTGGGCACTCTCGTGCGTGCGCCAACAGGATTTCTGCGTCAAGCCGCGGCGAATCGCTGTCGCGTTTTTTGAAGAAGTTGGTCGTCCATTCCAGCAGACGAAGCACTGTCCAGGGTTCGTCCTTGGTTTCGGACATTGTCATTCCTTAGATGTCTGATGTTCGGTGATCATCAGTCGATCATGTCACCGCGGAGCTGATCGCGGTCGTATTCGATCAAGGCATCGGTGACCGGATTCATATCGCCGGCAATGATTTGATCGAGTTTGTAAATCGTCAGGTTGATGCGGTGATCGGTTAGGCGGTTTTGGGGAAAGTTGTAGGTGCGAATCCGTTGGCTGCGGTCGCCCGAACCAATCAGACCCTTTCGCTGGGCCGCCTGCTTGGCGGCTTCCTCTTCTCGCTTTTTCTCATAGATACGCGCCTTTAGCACCCGTAACGCTTTGGCCAAATTCTTGTGTTGGCTTTTCTCGTCTTGGCACTGCACCACGATGCCGGTCTCGTGGTGAGTCAAACGAATGGCCGATTCGGTCTTGTTGACGTGCTGGCCGCCCGGGCCTGAGGCACCGAATTTGTCGACGCGGTAATCGTCCGCTTTCAGGTCGACTTCGACGTCTTCTGGTTCCGGCATGACCGCAACGGTTGCGGCGGACGTGTGCACACGCCCCTGTGTTTCGGTTTCGGGAACACGTTGGACACGATGGCCGCCCGATTCGTATTGCAAGTCGCGATAGACGTTTTCGCCTTCCAGCGTCAGCGTGATTTCTTTGAAGCCGCCCATCTCGGTCGGGCTGGCGTCCATGATCTCGACCTTCCAGCCTTTGACTTCGGCATAACGTCGATACATTTCAAACAAGTCACGAGCAAAAAGTGCGGCTTCGTCACCGCCGGTTCCCGCGCGAACTTCCATGACGCAGCGTGTGCGGTGGCTGTCTTCACCGCCGACGGTCAGTGATAGCAGTTCTTCCCAGATCTCTTCGCGCTGGCTGCGTAGGTCGGCCATTTCGGATTCGGCCATTTCCCGTTCGTCGGGATCATCGGCCGCCTCGGCCATTTCCTGACAACCTTGGATTTCCTCGGTCAGCCGTTTGAACTCGCGATACTTGTTGGCAAGCTTTGCCAGGCCACCATGTTCGCGCGCGGTCGCGCTCATCCGGGCACCGTCGCCGAGAACGTCGGGGTCAGACATGTCGCGTTCGAGTTTTTCGAATCGAGACAGTTTTTCTTCGAGAGTGTCGCGTATGGAGCCGCTCATGCCAAGAATCTTAGCGGCCGATTGACTCGACGCCCAGGCAGGTGAAAGGGTGGTGAAAGAACAGGATTTGGACGACTGAGTCTAAGAATCCGATGGAATCATGACCGATATCATCCCGTTGGCGGCATTCCGATCGATCGGTGTGGGCGTCGATCGCCGAATGCTAGTCGCAGTCCGTACCACCGAGGCCGCACTTCGGTACAAACCGCCCAGTCGAAAAGGAGCCCCTTCAAAAGCAAGCTGGACGACGTCGATCGGGTTCCGATCTTCCAACCGGCTACTTCTTCTTGGCCTTCTTCTTGTCCAAGCTGCCGTAGGTGCCTGCGGCGAATTTCTTCTTGAACTTATCGATTCGGCCAGCCGCATCAACAAACTTCAGCTTGCCGGTATAGAACGGATGGCACTCGTTACAGATATCGATCTTTAGCTCGTCACGTGTGCTGCGTGTGGTGAACGAGTTGCCGCAACCGCATTTGACGGAAGTTTCTTTGTAATCGGGGTGGATGCCGTCTTTCATGGCGGTTCTCAGATGCTCGTTTTTGGGTTCAGTGGGTCGCTGGCGGTACTGCAAAGAGTCTGTACAGCGGTTCGAGTCCCGAATCATACGCCAATGTCCAGCGTTCGTTCAAGGGCCGTTGCCGGTGTTTATTGCCCGGTCGCGGGAAGAGGTTGGCCGAGCCAGTCAGGCGGCATCAACAAGCGGCATAAGCGTTAAAAAGCGATTCGCATCGTTCCCCCGTCGCCAGGCCCGCCAAGACTCAAGATCCGTTGGTGTCCCGCCTTCAGGCGGTTTTGGGGTGGTCGCAATGCCGGCTAAAGCCGGTACACCAACGAAGAGGTTCGCGCTGCCGGGATTCCGCACTGGATGCCGGTTGGTGTCCCGCCTTCAGGCTGTTTTGGGTTGGTCATGGCGCCGGCTAAAGCCGGTACACCAACGACTGGGTTCGCGCTGCCGGGATTCCGCATTGAATGCCGGTTGGTGTCCCGCCTTCAGGCGGTTTTGGGTTGGTCGTAAGGCCGGCTAAAGCCGGGACACCAACGAAGAGGTTCGCGCTGCCGGGATTTCGCACTGGATGCCGGTTGGTGTCCCGCCTTTAGGCGGTTTTGGTTGGTCATGGCGCCGGCTAAAGCCGGTACACCAACGAACAGGTTCGCGCTGCCCGGATTTCGCACTGGATGCCGGTTGGTGTCCCGCCTTCAGGCGGTTTTGGGTTGGTCATGGCGCCGGCTAAAGCCGGTACACCAACGACTGGGTTCGCGCTGCCGGGATTCCGCATTGAATGCCGGTTGGTGTCCCGCCTTCAGGCGGTTTTGGTTGGTCGTAAGGCCGGCTAAAGCCGGTACACCAACGAAGAGGTTCGCGCTGCCCAGAGATTCAGGATCGGCTTGTCCCTGATCGGGCTGACGTTTCGAGCCGACGAAGCCTCGAGTGTCACACTATTTCACGATCCTCCAACAACGATGAATTCGCTTGTTACGGAAATCCTCGGGAACCGTTTGGCTGCTGATTTCGTGGATTTGCGTCGCTGAGATTTCTGACGTGTCAAATTTGAACCGTCGGAAGTTCGTTGAAAAGTAAATCACGCCTCCCTTACGAACCAGTGGCAGCAGGGCCTGCAGCATAGGCACACTGTCGGTCTGGACGTCCCAGTCATCTTCGGTGCGTTTGCTGTTGGAAAAAGTCGGCGGATCAAACACGACCACGTCGTACATCTCGCCCGGAGGATGCTCGTGGACGAATTGTTTGACGTCGCGGGCGATCAATTGATGTTGGTCGCCGCCAAGCCGGTTCACGCCCAGGTTGTCTTTCGCCCAGTCCAGGTAGACCTTTGATAGATCGACCGATACGGTTTTGCGGGCTCCACCGGCAGCCGCATACACCGTGAACGAGCCCGTGTAGGCGAACAAGTTCAAAAATGTCTTACCCTGACACTGCTCGCGCACCATCTGTCGCGTGATGCGGTGGTCCAGGAACAGGCCGGTGTCGACGTAGTCTTGCAGGTTCACGATGAACTTCAGTCCGCCTTCGTGAACCACGACGCGATTTCCGCTGTTGTCAACTTTGGTGTGCTGTGTCGTGCCACGTTGACGGCCGCGTTTCTTGAAAAACACGTTTGCCGGCGGCACGTCGAGTGTCTCACCGGCGGTCTTGGCCATCAGATCCAACCAGTTGGCGTGCTCGGCCGGATCGCGATCATGAGGACGCTCGTACTCGGTCATATGCAGGTAGTCTTCGTACCGATCAACGACCAGCGGGATTTCTGGAATGTCACGCTCGTACAATCGAAAGCACGTGATGCCGCGTTTTGTCGGCCAGCGTCTCAGGTGACGCGCACGCTTGGTCAGACGCGAGGCGAACAGTTCGGCTTGGTGCTTTGCTTTTTCGCCCAAGTGGCCAAACGCGGCGGGGCCGCTGGCGTGCACGTATGGCCGTGGTGCCACGGCGACGTCTTCCGCGGTGGTGGTGGTGTCGTCCGCATCCGCTTCATCGGGACTCGATTCGGCCGCCTGTTCGACAATCGGTTTGGGACCGTGGAATTGGTAGTACGTGCATTCGATTCGCCCGTTGTAAAGCTTGCGGCGCCGGTCGGCCGTTCGTCCGATGGTTTTTTCGAATCGCGGAAATGCGGTCAGGATGTAATGCGACCACGTCGGCAGGTTCCGCAACACGTCGGGAATCTGTGCGTACAAGCCTTCCAGTTCGCGAACCTCGCCGATGCGTTGCCCGTAAGGCGGGTTCGTGATCAGACAGCCGAATCGTCGCTTGCTGGTCAGTCGCTGCATCGATCCGGATTGGAAATGGATGTCGTCGGCGACTCCGGCGCGTTCCGCGTTCTCACGAGCCGCTCGCAGTGCGTTTCCGTCGATGTCGCTGCCGATCAAACGTTCGGTCAACGGCGGCAGTTCAGCTTCCATCGCTTCGCGTCGTACCTTTTCCCAGACCTCGCTCGGAAAATCCTGCCAGCTCTGGAAAGAAAACTCACGGTGTCCGCCCGGGGCGATGTTGCGTCCGATCAAGGCTGCTTCGATCGGAATCGTACCGCTGCCGCAAAACGGATCGATCAACGGTCGGTCGCGGCGCCAGTAACTGAGCATCACCATGGCCGCCGCCAACGTTTCTTTCAGCGGTGCGTGTGAGATCATCGTGCGGTAACCGCGGCGGTGCAGGCTGCGCCCCGTCGTATCGATGGTCAGCGTAGCGGTGTCATTAAGCAGCGCAATGTCGATCTTATAAGTCGATCCGATCTCGCGAAGTTCTTCCGTGGCGTGGTCGCGGCGCATCGCGTCGACGATCGCACGTTTGACCGCACGTTGGCAGGCAGGCACGCTTGACAGTTGTGACTTGATGCTGCGTCCGGTGACGGGGAACTCGGCATCGATCGGCAACAATTTTCCCCAGGAAATTTCTCGCGTCGTTTCAAACAATGCGTCGAAATCCGGTGCGGGGAATTCAGCGACCCGGATCAAGACACGGTCCGCGGTGCGCAGCCACAAATTCGCGCGGCAAATCGTTTCCCGCGTGCCGCGAAAATGTATCCGGCCCGGTTGACCGATGGTCGCTTCGATGTCGAGTGCGAGCAATTCTCGTTTGACGATCGCTTCGAGCCCAAAGGCGCACGCCGCAATCAGATCATAGGTGGGTGATGTGTCGTTCAAGAATTTTTCCAGCGGTCGGCGATGATCGTATCGATGATCAATTGGGATAAATGGTAGACCAGCATTGGCAGCACGCTGACCCCACAGTCGATGGCGATTTGCAAACCGACCATCAATGTTTTTTGACTGCCCGAGAAACCGACCGCGATCTGTCCGGCACGCTCGGTGCCCATGTGCCGGGACGTGATTACGCCCAGCCAAAGCGCGACCAGATGAATCGCCGCCACCGTCGCCATGACGGCCATCATGATCGGCACCGATACCGGTGACCCGTCGGCGTAGGCGGCGCTGGAGACAGCGCCGAAAACCACCATCGCCAGTATGCCGATTTGCGAGATGGTCGAGAGCGTTTTCTTGTGTCGATCGGCCCAACCGGACACGCCCCATCGGCGCATCGATTGGGCGAGTACCAGTGGGGCGACCACGATCAGTCCCAGTTTGGTCATTTGTGCCTCAATGGGAATCTGCACGGCGGATGACAAGACGGTAGCGATCCCGATCGGCAACACGACGACGCAGGCCAAGTTTGTAACGACGGTGGTCATCAACGAAATCGAATCATCGCCGCCCGCCTTGCGAGTCCACACCGATGCGGATGCGAGCGTGCATGGGACCAAGGCCGCGACAAACAGTCCACCAAACATCGATTCGGGCAACCACCACCGTGACGGCAGGCTGAGCAGTGGGACACCAACGACATTGATCGTGATTGCCAGCAAGACCGGCAACGGCCGAGTCAGGCTGCGACGGATCGCGCTGGCCGGCAACGTGACGCCCATCAACCACATGACAACAAACACGATCGCGCTGCGCGTCCTGCTCATTGATTGCAGCGATGAAAGTGACTCGCTAGCAAAATACCCGGTTAGAAAGCAAATGCCGATCGCGATCAGAAACCAGTGTTTGGCGATCTTTGCTGGCATGTGCGGGAATGGGCCTTTTTGTCGAGTCATTGCCTGGAGAATACCGAAAGCCACGCGAATAGGGCGGCAAGGTCATTCAAGGCGGGGATCCGCGAAGGCGGCTTTGGCAGGGGCAAATGTCCCAAACCGGTACCGGCGGAAAAGTGATCTATCGACGGTTTCGCCGCCAAATATACGATCATCGCGAAGTTTTGTCTCGCCGA
This sequence comes from uncultured Pirellulaceae bacterium, assembly GCA_963975425.1. GTDB lineage: Bacteria > Planctomycetota > Planctomycetia > Pirellulales > Pirellulaceae > CAXBGS01. Next base: position 291,610 of record CAXBGS010000008.1, on the reverse strand, counting down.
CGCAGGAAAGGAATCCCGCATGCATGAGAGGACACAGCGGGCGATGGCTCGTTTGATGTTCGTTCTGTGCTGCGCGCTACCTACTGCCATGACGGTATCGGTGATCTTATTCACCAAGACGCCATGGTACTACCAGCGTTGTCTGGCGGAGATCGAAGCGGAGCTTTCGGACGAGACGGGCTTGATTGTTCGGATCGATGATTTTCGCCGATCCACGCCTTCATCGTTGTGTTTGTCAGGCGTTTCCCTGCTCGATCCCGAAACAGAGGCCGAGATTGCACGGGTTCACCAAATCGACTGGGCAAGAAAACACGACGAGATCGTGTTCGTGTTGCGACAGCCTGAACTGCAATCCGCAGAGCTTCGTCATGTCTACCGTCTGATTCATGACCGATTCCTTTGCCGACCCGATCAGACTCGGGTGCCGGTCCGGGTGCTTGCGAACGACTTGACGATCCATAGTCGCACCGGGCCACTGACATTGTTGGATATCGACGCCAATGTGACGCCCCAAGCACGGCGGACGGTGGTGAACGTCGTCGGTGTGCTGGCCGAGCGGCATGTGACGGCGCCAATCAAATTGCATTTCACACGAGATCGTCGTGAAGAGGTGCCGACGACCACCTGGATACTGGATGCCCCCGGCACTGCCCTGCCCTGCTCTGCGTTGGCCGAGTGCTTTCCGATCATGCATTCGCTTGGTGCCGATGCGACGTTCGCCGGTGTGATCACATACAGTGAGCAACCCGATGGAGGCGCCTCGTTGGACCTGAGTGGATCACGTTTTTCACAGGTCGAGTTGAGCCGACTCTTTGAGACCTTGCCACACAAGTTGACCGGAACCGCAGATCTGGAACTGGTTCGCTGTTTGGTCGGACCGGACGGCACGTTGATCGACTTCAGTGGCCAATTTTATGCGCGGAGCGGTCTGCTCGGTGGCAGTTTGCTGTCGTCGCTCAGTCAGAACCTGAACTTGATGGTCCCCGCGCAATGGGTCGGCTCGACGATGCGGGAATTGAACTACGATCGCATCGCCGTGAGCATCAATATTCGCGGTGAAGAGCTTGAGCTGACTGGGATTTGCAACAACGAGCGGTCTGGCGAGTACCTGCCGAAAGGGACCATGTTATCTGCCGGCGGAGAGCCGTTAGTGCTGACCAGCGAAGAGCCGATGCCGGTGATCCAATTGGTCAACGCGTTTTCGCCCTCGCACAGTGTTCTGGTCCCGCTGTCAGAACAGACATCCGTGTTGGCAAGGTTCTTCAAAGCACCAAGCCGGGTACGCGACTATGACCAAGATTCAACGCCGCACATCATATCCGCCGCGCCGCCCACCGGCGGACCCCAAATCAAGCAGCGGTAGAGTAGCCCAACGCGGTTTTGCAGACGCATGATCGACCGGTGAAGACATCCGCTGCGCTAAAATTCTGAACAGAGATCAAAGTTCGGAACGGAGATCGTCGATCGCAAAACGAATCCGAAACGATTGTCTGCGACATGTGTTTGGGCTTAGGGCCACTGTTCCGCAATGTCTGGCACCGTTTCACGAATGATTTGCTCAATCGCAAGGGCCTCGTCTTGCTTGATCCAGTGCCGGTTTCCGAGGGTTTCGATGAACCGTTTCCAGAATTTCTGGCTGGCAGGTTCGGGCAAACGCTTGAATGTTTCCGAGTAAATCAGATAGCTGCATCGATATCGCAGCAATCGTGATTCCAGATCGAATTGACGCAGTGAACGACCCTGCGAGTCGCGCGGGCCGGTTCGCTGAAATTGATCTGCATAGGTCGTTGTGCCTTTGATCGGGCCGGGTAATTTGGCTTCGTCGATGAAGAGGACGTATTTCACGAATGCATCGATTGCTTCATCAAGCTCTTCGTCTGATGCGAATGATGCGTCAACGACTTTCGACAATAAGTTGTGTCCACGCGTCTGATGTTCGCGAATCAGCATGGCGACGATGTCCGATTCAGCCGACAGATAAAGGCTACCGTCGAAACGATCGCTGACGTCGGTCAGATTCACGCCCTCGTGCGGCTGAGTCGGCTTCTTGGGTAACAGCTCGGTTGAAAGATAGTTGCCCAGGTGAACGGCCGGCCGGTGGGTTCCCGTGACGTACCAACCGCCCCAGCGGTCGGCCAGCGGCGTGGTGTGATCCACGACATTGTTCGTCGCGATGCCACGTGGTTCGCCAGCCTTGCCGACAATGACCGACTGGGCAATGTGGCCCGCAACGCCTTCGGTTCGCCCGCCGTGGTGACAACGCAAGCAGTTGTCATCTTGCTGCAAAAGCCGGCCAGCGTTCTCGCCCGACTGTGGCATCATGTAGAACTGCGTCCCGTCGACGGGGTCAGCCACCGCGATCTCGATCAGGCGGCCATCGACAACATACGCAACATAGACGTCATCGTTAAAGTAAATCGCTCGCGGTTGTGTGGGACCGATATAGATCTGCTGCAGACTGGTTTTGGAAAACACCAGATTCTGAGAACTCGTAGGTACTTGCAACTTGGCGAGCAAATCGGCCAGGTATCCGGTTGGCCCGGCGGAGGCAAGTTTGGCATTGCCCGATTCGATCTGCCTTTGCAGTCGCAGCACCGCGTTGCCGGCATTTTTGTCCCGCTCAGATGACCGCTCGGATGATCGCGCGGGTGCTTCATGCATCAGCGATGAAAGTTCATCGGCGCGACAGTCCAGAGTCGCGATCGAAACCACCGCAATCGCTAGAAACGCTGCGGTCAGCGAACACGCATCGCCTCGCAACCTCATGTCGCTGGATTCGGTGGGCGGGTCCGGAATAAGAGTCCGGCGACGATGAAGGCAACTTGAACGGCGATAAATACGGTCAACCACATCAACACGCCGGATGTAAATCCGTAGCTGTGCAATCCGATGCCAAGTTCGTTGGTGCCAAACCAGCTCCACGCCGTGACGATGTTTCCACCGATGGCCAAGATCGAGAATCCTCGTGCGGCAACCATCCCGTCCCATCGGGCGTGCAGCATCAATGCATTCCAGATCACGATCAGCAACGCGCCGTTTTCCTTCGGATCCCAGCCCCAGAATCGACCCCAGCTGTCATCGGCCCACAGACCACCAAGGACCGTGCCGACAAAGCTGAACAAGATGCCGAAACATGCCGCGCCATAACAACATCGATACAGATCGCGGAGCGATTTGTCATCCTTGCCAATCCAGTTTGCGATCAGATACCCAATTCCCAACAGACCTGCGACCATCGTGGCGACGTACCCCAGTGTGACGCTAATCACATGGGTGGCGAGCCAGAATTGTGTGTCCAGCACAGCCTGCAGGACCGGCATTGAATCGCCGGTGTTCAATCCGTAGGCGACCAACAACGTCAAAGTTCCCGCGGTGGCGGAAAGCATGTTGCCGGTGCCGTACCGGAACAGTCGCTCAACAACCAAGCCGAACAAAACGGCGGCCCAGCCGACGAACACAGCCGAGGAATAAATATTGATCACCGGCGCACGTCCGGTGATGGCGATTCGACAAACGATCGCGATGGTGTGAATGGCCAATGCGATTGCCAGCACTCCCCAGACGGCGCGGCGCAATCGAGGCAGATTAACGGCGAAGTAGACGATGCACAGCACCATCGAAATCAGATACAGGATCATGGCCACGCCGGTCGGCCAATTCGACTGCATCCAACGTTCCAGTGACACCAAGCCTGGCTTGTATCCTGGGACCGCGTACGAGTTAACTTCGCTGATATGGTCGTCGACCGCTTCGTTGAAGGCAAGTTTGTCGTCGTCGTTGTAGGCGGCGATCATTTTGCCAAAAGAATCGACGCCGGGTTTTTTAACGGCATCGGACTCCGTGATCTCAGCTTTGACCGAATCAAAGAACGCCGGACTGAACGCTTCCCACTCGGGCTGGTCAACGGCGCGGTCAACGACGGACTGAGTCGGCGGGATGATGGCCGGTGCGGTCATCTCTCGCAGTGCGTCCATTTGTTGTTCCAGTTCACCCATCGCGGCCTGCATCATCAACGATTGCCGCGTCGATTCGGGCAAGTTCTCGAATTGCTCGCGCAATTGAGGCGGTAACTGCGAAACGAATTTTTCGGGCGAAAGGTGCGGGGCGGCCGGCAACTGGAATGCTGCCCGCGACATCGTATAGTTCCGTGTCCGGCCGTCGATTTCAATCAGCTTTTTTTCTTTGAAACTCAGTTCGGACGCTTCCTTTTGTCTGGCGACGCGAACAAGTTGATCGACACGGTTCCAGTTCTTGAAAATCTCTTCCAGCGAATAGAGTTTGCTTTTGCGGCGATTCAGTTCCAGTTCGCTGCGGACCTCTTCCGCGTCGATACGAAACATTCGCAGCTTTGTTAATTCGGGTTCGTCGATCGCAACTTCCATCAACCACTGCATCGCGGACAGTTTTTTTCCTCCGGCGCGATCGGCGATCACCTTGGGGGCTTCTTCGAGTGACAGTGACTCTTTGTTGCTGATCGCCTTGAGCGTTTGTCTCGCGTACGCGTCCAGCGGCATCACGCGGCCGCCGAATTGCACGGGTATTTTTCCCGCCTCGTACAAGTCGAACGCTTGCGATCGCTCGGACGCCCGTCGCGAATTCATCACCGCTGACCAGGGAACCAACATGTAAATCGCCAGCACCGCAAATCCGACGACGGTCGCGATGACCGGCTTATTTGATTTTTCAAGCTTCGCCGTTTCGAACGGGTCGGCGTCAGGTCGATTGTTTTCGCGAACGCGTCGCTTGAGAAATCGCGTGAGCGTGCCCCAAAAGTGCACGAACATGCCCAGTGCCGTGATGCTGCAGGCGACATAGGGGATCAGCCAACCTGAATTTCGCACCACCTGAATTCCGGTCATTTCCTTGCCGCCGGGCAGCGGCGTGTAATTGGATTGAAAGAATGTTTCACCACGGTAACGCAGCGGATTGTTCATCCAGATTCTTTCTTTGCGATCGTCGCCGGTTTCGGGGTCGATGATTCGCACAAAGGATGAATAGTCTCGCGGCGTGTCGGTGCCGCTGTAGTTGACGCGTCGTACGTCCTCGAGCTGAACCCAGTACGGTTTGACTTCTCGGTGATAGCGCAAACCAACGTCATACGTCTTTCCGCCGGCGGCAACTTCGTCAAACATGTTCTTGGCATCCGCACCGGGAATCAGCAGTTCACGATCGGAATGGATTTGGCTGACGAGATGACGACCGAGAGATTCGCCCGATTCTTTGTCCAAGAACTCAACGTAGGCAGCCGGCATGTTGATGCGGCTGTCCGTCCCGCCAATCTTGGGGCGTGCGACCGCCTGGATTTCCAGCCCGATGCCTTTGGTCGCCATATTTTCGTCGGTGACGTCTTCGATCGATGAGTTCTCATAGAACGCCAGCACCTTGATGTCGACCGGCAGCGATTCGTCGCTGATCGTTTCCTTCAATTCCTCGGCGGCCTGCAATCGGCTGGCGGGAACTGCGGTCACGTGTTGTTGGTCCTCGGTGTTCTCAATGAACGTCAGTTCGACCTCGTCTAAGTTGACAAATGTGTTCGCGGATTGTCCTTCCACCAGGCTAAGCCGTTGTTCCAGTTGGCGATCGCCGAAGACGAATTGGCCGACCATCAGTAGTCCAACACCCATGTGGATCAGGACGTTGCCGCCCTGGCGATCGAAAACCAGCAGGCATCCGATCAGCAAAATGATCCCGGCCCCCAGGCCCTTGGTCAGTTGCCAAACGATTCGCAGCCCCGGGTCGCCAATTCGGAAACCTGATGCCAGAGAGAAAATCACCAGACCCGCCAATATCACGGCTGGGACGATGCACAGGATGCGTGTCATGGGGTTGGTGGTGCGAACGCCATTGACGATCAAAGCGAAACTGCCCAGGCCCATGGCCGCCAGCACCATGCCCCACAGCGTCGTGTATTGCATCGGCGGATTGCCCTGCAGCCCATCGCTGTTGTGCCCGGTGGCAATGATCAATGCGGCCACGGCGGCACCGGCGATCAAAAAACCGATTCCGGTCATCAGCGTCGTTCCGCTGGTGTGAATCTTGAAACGCGTGACTTTCGCGGCCAGCAGATTGACCATCAGCAACATGCCGATCAACGCGCCGCCGGGAAACGGGATCACACCGGGAAGCGGTTGATCGTGCTGGTAAAACGCTTGTGGCACAAAATCGTCCAGGTGCAGCATCGCAACCCAGGACAAGAAATAACGCTGCTTGACGTCCAGCATGTTCATCTCGTCTTGGGCCAGCGTGCCAACCAAAACCAAGATCAATGAAAATGCGAACAGTGCAACGGTCAGCTTGAGTGAACCGAGCACATTCAGCACCGCGCTGCCGAGTCCCGCAAAGTCGTCGCGGGTGTCGATCTGTTGTTCTGTGGTGGAAGCGATCGAAGCCATAGTTCAAAACTCAAGTGATTCAAGGAACGACGTCAATGCGTCGTGTTGCTGTGTGACCGTTTCGGTCGGTCCGGTCATTTTGATGAACAGACTGAAATTATCTTCCAGTGGAACGATGGTGGCGTCGATCGACTGGCCGGGCTGTGGACCGCTCGCTGCCGTATCCGATGGGTTGTCTGATTCGTCCGCGTCTGAATCTTGGTCGTCCCCGGATGCGTCGCCCGGTAATGCGTCGCCCGTCAAGATAAACCGCTGGGCGTCCCGGCCGCTAACATTGATATTATCCGCCGACTCCATCGCTTGGTCGACCATTTCATCGGTGACATTGGCGCGGATTTGCCCGATCCAGCGTTTAATATTTCCACGAGTGTCTCCGCCCGCGGGGATGACAGTCACTTCGGCCGATGCGTCTTCGGGGCCGACGTTGTAGGACGCCCACCGCATACTGCTTTTTTTACCGTCACGCCAACCATCGGGACGCTTGGATTTCAGTCGTGGATCCGGTTCACTGGCCTGCGCGACAGGTCGACGGGTCGGCGGCATGCTGCCGGGCATCCCGCCCATCATGGGCGGTGACATTGAGGAACTGCCGGCCGACGATTTGCCGATCAGGTCGACCCAGACACCATCGGTCGAAGCGGTTTCGATCTGTTCAGCGCCCGCCCAGTCGCCCTTCGATGGATCCAATCCCAGCTGATCACGCCAGCGATTGACGTTCATGACAACCTGTTCGTCCCACGATTCTTGCCGTGACAAACTGGAAATGCTGACATCAAGCTGCTTTGTCGGTGTGTTGATGTCGATGGTCGCGAAACGCATTGGTTTCTTTGCGCCCAGACGCCAGTCCTCGGGCAGTTGGCTAAGGTCGGGGTTGCCATCGCGGAATTCGATTGATTCGACAAATTCACGAAACGGCTCGTCGATCACTTCCGTGGCCGACTCGGGGCCGACGACCTTAAAAAACCAAACTTCATCCTCGTGCGGAACCATCGCGGCCAGCATGCGGTCGCGTTCGGGTTTCAGTTGAGGGGGAATCTTAGTGGGGATCACGTAGGTGGTGATCGGTTCCGGTTCACTGCACCCGCCTATCAATAGCATCGCCAATCCGAAGGAACAGATGACGGATGCCGGCAAAACGGGTGCGGGCAGATTGAGTTGGGGCAAAAGAGTCCTCAGCGTGACGACTTCAAGAGTCTCAGGGGGCGAGTCCGATTCAGGGCGCGGCAAGCGGGGGCGGCGTATTTCCTAGACGTACTATAAACGCCAAGCCGACTTGGTTCGTACCCCGCTATCCGATCCACGTGCGACCGATAGCCGCAGAATCCAAGCCAGATGTCTTGAATCGCGACCTTTTTTCGAAATAGAAATTAGTCGCGAGTGGCAAGACGCGTTCGCCATTGGGCCGCAAAACTTGGCTCTGATGGGCCGTGAATACCCCAACGGCGTGCCTTGCCGATCGAATCTGCCGTGCTGGTCGAACGAAGACGCGGGAGTCGTCATTCGCGTGTGCCGTGTTCCCGGCATCTCTCGGTCGCACCGATCGACGAACGGAATTCACGTCGATCGCTTGCATACCAGCGGCGATCGAGTGTGGAAGGTGCGGCGAGGCGGCAGAATGTCGGTTCGTGCCGTTCGGGCGAGACCCGCCGGTTTACCAGCCCATCAGGTCAATCAAGAAACCCGTCAGGCTGCTGACCGGTGCGGCCGGTTCGGTGTATGTCCACATGTTGCGAACCAGATCGGTCATCAGCATGCCGCACAGTCCCATGACGCCCATGATCAGTGCCAATGAAACGCACTGCAGTGTGGTGAAGGGAACCTCATAGCTGGCCACGCCCGCCGATGCGCCGTTGCCGACGACGGCCATGCCACCGCCCTGATCGTCTTGATCGAACGCGACCGCGCCGCCGGGGTCCGATTCGACGGTGGCCGGCGCGAACACGTCGCCTCCGCCTGCGTCACCGAACCCGGCGTCTTCGAATTCAACCGCTTCGCCAATCGCTTCGGACTCTTCGACTTCGATGACTTGCGATCCGCTGTCCATGTCCGCTTCGAGGCCGATGCCTGATGGGGACAGTTGGAACTCTTCGTCGGCTTGGAAGTCGACGCCCGATCCGGGACCAGAAACATCGCTGCCGATGCCGCTGCCTTCTTCGGCCAATTCAGCGCCCAAGTCCAGTGCCGAGATGCTGCTGCCGGCCAAATCCAAGGGCTCGCTTTCTAGCGAAAGACCGCTGTCGGACGGGCTCATCAAGTTAATTCCGCTGTCACCAGCGATGGAGATATCACTGCCTTGGCTGTCGATCACCAAATCGTCGTCATCATCCGCGATGACCAGATCATCGTCGTCCGCAAGCGCGTCGTCTTTACTGTCGCTGCCCAGCACTGATCCTGAACCGGCCAGCAGATTAGCGCTGTCACCGGAGATCAATCCGCTGCCGCCTTGTTCGGCGCCGAGCAAATCTAGTTCGCTTAGCACGTCGGCGCCCGAGGACATCAGCGAGCCGCTTTCGCTGTCGGGGGCGTTCAATTCATCGAGTAGTTCCAGGCTGCTGGCCTTGCCGCCGGTATCCTCGCCCGAGTCGACCGATGACAAGTCCAAGTCGCTGCCGAGCACGTTCATGCCGCTGCTGTCATCGTCGCCCAGCACCAAGTCGTCGCTATCGTCCTCATCCAGCAAAGATGCCGAGAGGCCCAGGTCGCTTTCGGGCGATGAAGGTTCTTCGGTCTTGGTCGGTTTTTTGGCGACCGGTCCGGTGCTGCCTTCTTTGGGTTCGATCGCGACGTCGATCATTGCCGAATCGTGAGTGATCGCGGGCTCTTCTAATTTCAATTCGGCCGAATCGATTTCCAACAGTTCGCCGACGTCCAGTCCGCTGGGCAAGTCGCTGTCGCTGGGATCGGTGCCGTCGTTGTCGGCAACCAATGCCACGTCGCTGCCGTCGTCACCTTCGGACGTGACCAGGTTGACGTCGCTACCGCTGCCCGGAGTCAGTGATTCGTTGCCGATCCCCAGGTCGCTGCCCGATCCGCCTTCGACGGGCGTGTCATCGCCGCCGATGACCAGACCGCTGCCGCCAGCGAGTCCCAAACCGGAATCGTCCGCCAGAAAACCTGATCCCGCACCGGAATCCGCCAGCTCTTCGGCCAGGCGATCGATTTCGGCTTGAGGAAATTTCCAGCTCGCACCGTCGCGAAATCCACGCACTTGTCCTTGGCTGCGAAGGTCGACCAATCGATCGTTCGGAATTCCCAGCTTGGCAGCGGCTTCATCGAGGGACAGATAATCGGACATTCGGGTTTCGGCTCCGGAATCTAGGCGTCGGCCTATTTCCTCGCGCGACCGATTCCGCGGATTTCGTCCGGCAGCGGCGAGGTGGCGTTTAATTGCAATGAAAAATCAGCGTCGATCGGGCGACTGCTAACCAGCCGGATCTTCCCCGACCTATCGATATGATACACGGCCATCCAGGATTTTCCGGTATCAACCAGCGTAATTGTCTGAGTTCCCGAACCGTCAGCATGGGAAAAACCGATCATGTCGCCCGCAGCACCCACATGATCGGCCTGGGCAATACGACCCGCCGCAGCACTCATCGCCACCCCGGCCGAGCTCGACATTCCGATCGGAGCAGGATTTTCGCTGATTTCGGCTCCCGGCGAGGGCAATCCGAGTGATGTTGGCGACTGGCTGGTGGCCACCGAGGCGATACCGATGATCAGCATCGCGGGAAGGATGAAGTGAGATCTGAACGATCGCATGAATGACCTTTTGCCTGTGGAAAAATTGTCAGCGTGCTTTCTCGACTCTTGGTCGTCGCTCTGTTGGGCGTATCCGGTGCTCTGTTTGGCTGTATCCGGTCTTAACTCTCAGCCGACACCAGACGCAAGATCACCCCTGACGCGTGCTCACCGGTAACCCCGGCTCACCGGTGACCGGGGCTTGTCGGTGACCCAGAGTCAGGAACGTTATGCCCCGGGCTGGATTGCCGTGATGTGGCTCAGATTGCTGGGATCTGGCTCAGCTTGCCGGGAACTGGCTCAGATTGCTGGGAATTGGTTTGGACGACTGAAAACCGCACTGGACGACTGTCGATCTCGGGCGGACGGCACAGTGCAAGCGAACCAGTTCTCACGGAATTCGCCACGCTTGCCATGTGGCTGCGTGAAACTGAACCGGCGTGCAATTTTGACGATTAGGTAAAGCGATCGGGTCGTGACGGTCGATCAAACGAGCGGCGCTGTGCTCGCTTGATTGCGAGTTCGTTGGCGTCGATCCATCCCTGCATCAGCAAGTAAGAGGCTGTGGCCGTGAGAAGCGACAAACGAGGCGAACCCGTCACAAAATCGCGCTCGCAAACCACCGAGACTCGATCCCGGGTCGGTCTGCTGTCGGTCGCGGCAGGAATCGGCGTGGCCGGACTGTTTTACGCCGTCGTCCATTTCACGGCCTGGCCGCCGCTGCAGCGATACTTTCTCGGACACCCCGTCGCGGTCGCAGCGACGGTGCTGTTCTGGATTGCAGCGGCCATCCTGGCGGGCAAATGGATGGTGATCTCTGGCGAGTGGGATCGACTGGAAACGACGCGTGATGAGGATCTGGCGCCTCGGCAATTCGACACTTCACCCGCAGCACGCTGGAAAAACGAACACGACGCCGGCTATGTCGCGCGCCACTGGCAACATGCAATCGCTGGATTGCCACGGGCCACGCGGGCCGGTGCGTTGGTGCGTCGGTTGGACGAACTGCTGACCCGTCAATCACAACGCGGGACCACCAAACATTTGGCCGATGACCTGCGCGAACTTTCCGGTCGAGACGCCGATCAGGCGCACGATTCACTTGGACTGGTCCGTATCATCGTGTGGGCGATTCCCATGCTGGGGTTTCTCGGTACCGTCATCGGGATCACGCAAACGCTTGGCGGGTTGGACTTCACCGACGGAACCGCAGCGGTCGACCGGCTGAAAAGTGGTTTGTACGTCGCGTTTGATACCACGGCGTTGGGACTGGTCTTGTCGGTCGTCGCGATCTTTCTGCAGCACCCTGTCGAGCAAAGCGAACAGCGACTGTTGGGCCAGATCGACGCGCGGGTTGGTCATCTGATCAGCAGTTACCTGCCCAGCGATGATGCATCGGACAACCAAACCACTCTCGTTACGGACCTTTGCGAAGGCATCCGTGCCGCGGTGGCCGAGTCACTTGCGGGTCAAACGAAGCTGTGGCGAGAAACGATTGATGAAGCGCAATCCCAATGGCAAGAGACTCAGCAGGCACACGGTAACAACATCGCCGCGACGATCGAACAAACGTTCAAACCCGCGTTGATGTCGCACGCCGATGCGATCGAACAGTCCGCACGTATCGCGAGCGACCGGTTGCAACAACAGCTGACGCAACTGCAGGAAACGATTTCGCGAGATGCCGATCTGCTCGCGTCACACCACGAACTGCTGGCGTCGCAGGGCCAGCGGTTGTCGGCGCATTACGACCATATCGAACGAGTCAACGAACAGACCGGCGCGATTTTGTCCGCGCAATCCTCACTGGATGCGAACCTGAAACGACTGCAGGAAACCAACGCCGCGATCGATCGCAGCGTCTCCGCCGCGGCCGGCGACGGAATGTCCGATGCCATGCGGATTCTCGCCCGAGCGGTGGATGTTTTATCGGTTGAACTTGCGCAATCGCGCGAATCTCGTCCGTCCCACGCAAGGCGTGCGGCATGAGTCGGCGCAGGCGCCCGGGGCTTTCGCCTTCACTATTCCCCTTCCTCGCAGTGCTCGTTTGCACGCTTGGAACGCTGATTTTGCTGCTGGCTTTGGTTGCGCAAAACGCTACCGATGCAGCCGAAGCTCACAAGGCAAGCAAGTCCAAGTCCAAGGCTAAGCCGGTCCAGACGCAACAGCCCAAGTTGGCCGCCGATGCCGCGGCATCGATGATCGAAGAAGAACAGTTCCGCTTGAACCAGTTGATCGCTTTTCGTGATGCGCAGACGACAGAACTGGGCGAACGCAAAGATCAACTGACGCACTTGGAATCGCATATTGAGCGCATCAAGGCAGACCTGAAACGACTAAGTGATGAAGTCGAAATGGCGACCGGGACCAAGCCGGTCAACAAGGTCGATGAGCAGACTCTAGCCGAGCTAGAAAAACAGATTGACCAGGAATCTAAAAAACTGGAATCACTGCGGAAAGAGAAAGGTGACACATCGCCGCGAGTCGTCATCGTTCCGCACAAAGGCCCCAATGGCACCGATCGCCGACCGATTTATTTGGAATGCGACGCCGAAGGTCTGTTGATTCAACCCGAAGGCACGCGGATCTCGCTGCAGCAGCTTTTAGATAGCGAAATGTCCGCCAACCCGCTCGATGCCGCGCTGCGAATCGTTCGGCATCACGCCATGAAAGAGTACGGCGACGATGTCGCACCATATCCGATGTTGGTCGTTCGCCCCGACGGCATCGATGCTTACTTTGCCGCTCGCAGAGCCATGCGAGATTGGGACGATCAATTCGGATATGAAATGGTTCCCGCCGATGTGAAATTGGCGTTCAATCAACCCGACCCAAGACTGAAGGAATTGGTCGCGCTCGCGGTGCGCGAGGCGGTCCAGCAACAGTTGGCGCGAAACGCGATCGCCGCCCGCGGTGGCAGTGGCGGCGGTGGATTTGGAAACGACTATCGTCGCGGATCGTCTCGTTCGGGACGTCGTTTTCCAACCTTGTCGGCCAAGGCGCTCGGACGCGAAGGACGCGCAAGTGGTTTCCGATCAAGCGACGACTTGCGGGATCTCAACGCCAACTATGGCGGCAATCCGACAGTCTCGAACGCAGCGTCGCGGCAGATGGACGATCGGTTCCGGTCCGCGATCGATGATCTGAACACTCCGAACCCCAATACTGTGGGGCCTGGCGCTCTCTCCGCGAACTCGCCCAACCAATTTTCAGCCCAAAATAGTCTTCAGCCCGCGCCGACTCGCACCAACGAATTTGCCGCCGCCGACCGTTTCGGACCCTACCCATCCGGCACTGCCGCAGATTTGGGAACACCCGCCGAGAACGCTGCATCTCCATCGACTCAAAACGCGACAAGTCCGGCGCCGGATCAACTCGCCGGGGCAACCGGCACGCTGGAATCCGCCCAACGCGAAGTCGCGGCGATTATGCGCGGCGAGAAAAGTATGGACTCTGGCGGCCAGGACTCGATGCAAGCGGCCGACTCGCAAAGTTCGCAAGAACAGAGTGGTCAGAACCAGCCGAGTGGTCAGAACCAGCCGAGCGGCAGCAGCCAGGCGGCCAGTCCCGTGCCGACCATGGGCGATTCTCGCGGCGCAAGCTCGACTCGGCCCGGGTCATCGGTCCCGCCGTCAGCGGATCCGGACGATGCCTCACCATCCCGGCCACCCCCGTCGATGTCTGTTTCAGCGGGCAAAGCGGCCACGGCGCTGAAGCGACAAGGCGCCGATTGGGCGCTGCCACCAAGCGTGGCCCGGTCGCATGGCAACGCAATCGTCAGGACCATTCGTATGCAGTGCTATCCCGATCGATTGGTGTTGCTGCCGTCTCGGCAGGAAGCCGCGACTGAGATTTTCGGACTCGACGACGGCGACGTCATGCGAGCCACACTGGAAATGGCGACTTCCGTTCGCAGCCGGATCGAACGCTGGGGCGCTGCGATTCCTGGTGGACGCTGGCAACCACGGTTAGAGGTCGACGTGATGACCGGCGGCGAAGCCAGGTTCCATCAGATTCGAACTTTGATGAACGGCAGCGGTGTCGATGTCCAAGGAAGGGCTTTCCAATGAGCGGATCGCGTAAAAAACGTTCGAAGCTGGAAATGGGCCACGATTCCTTTTTGGATATCGTCGCCAATCTGGTCGGCATTTTGATCATCTTGGTCGTCGTGTTGGGCACACAGTCGCAACAAGTGATGGACCAGATTCAACAAGAATTAGATTTAGAAGAATCCAAGCTCGTTCAAGCCGATGAATCGAGGGCTACCGACCAGCAAATGCAAACCCTCGCATCATTCGCCATGCGAGCGGCGTCCGCACAGGCGGATTCGCACCGGTTCGAAAACAGAATCGTCCAGTACGATCAACAGATCGAACTGAAACGGCGACAACGTGCGGCACTGTTGGATCTGCTGTCCGAAGCCAACGACGCGTGGAATGCCGAAAAGGAACGGCTCGATCAACAAGCGACACTCGCGGCCAGTCGGTCCAGCCGACACGAAAAACTGAATGTCCAGCTTGCCAAACTGCAAGGGGAAAGCAAACGGTTGAGTGAACAGAACGCGCCGGTGGTGGCCGTCGAACATCTTCCCACGCCGATGGCAAAAACGGTCTTTGGTGAAGAGATACACTTTCGGCTCAAGGGCAACCGAGTTTCCTATGTCCCGGTCAAGCAACTGGCCAACGAAGTCGGCGCCGTCCTGCAGCGAGCCGTGAAGGGTTCGCGCACCGGTGTGCAGGGAGACACAATTGGGCCGATTCGCGGCTATATCGCAAGTCTGCGAATTCACAAACAACAAGGACTGGTCAACCAGGGCGGACGCATCGGGTTCGGAACCACATTGCAACTCGAACAGATCGTGATGGAACCGCTAAGTGAGCCGCACGGAGAACCGATCGAGCACATCAAGTCGGGCCAAAGTGTTCTGGATATCGAACTGGCAGGCCTCGATCCGGCCACAACGACCGTCACCGTTTGGGTCTATCCGGACAGCTTTGCCGCATTTCGCATGATGAAAGAGCATCTGTATGCCAAAGGGTTTGCAACCGCCGGTCGGCCGCTAAAGATGGACTATCCGATCACGGCCAGCCCCAGAGGAAGTCGTTCCAATGCTCAGTAGGACGCACAGTAGGACGCACAGTAGGATCCGCAGTAGATCGGCCCGTTATCGCCGAGCTCCTGCTATCGCCGAGTTCCTGCTATCGTCCTGGCGGAATGGTCAGCAATATCGGTTCGGCCGATTCGTCGGGTAACTCTTTGCTCAGCTTGGGACCGGCCAAGTGTTCTTCCCAGTCGACCGACAGCAGCAAATCGAATCCGGGATTTAAATTCTTGACCTGACACGAGCAGGGTCCGGCGACAAAACTGGATGCCATCGCGATCGTATCGGTCGAGATACCTTGGCCGACCAACGCGTACAACACGCGACCTCGACCGAGCACTGGAAACGCCATCGGTTGGTCGAGCGACTGTAGGTCCGATTCGCTGCGCATCAGCGTGTTGACCAGCAATTGCTCGCGCGGGTCATCGCGGTCGACCGTTAGAATCGAAAACGCGATCCGCAGCTCGATGTGCGTCGCCTCGATCGAGACGTCATCCGATTCCAGCTCTTCATCGCTGGGTAATTCCAGACGTTCTTCGTTGACGCGGATCTCACGTTTCAAGGTTGCGAGCGCCTGAGCGTCTTGTTCGGGATGGCCACACGGAACGAAAATCCAAACGGCCGATTCTCCGGCCAGCAATCGTTTCGCGATTTCTGTTCGGGCGGGCGAATCGAATAGTTCCTGTCGTGACATCGCCGCCAGAGGCATCACTTGCGCAAGTCGATCGGAAATGTCTTCCGCTTGTTCGGGATACAGAACCGCAGCGATCGGCTGGCCCGATTGACCGTGATCGGACCAAAGCTTTGTCATCAGCGGGTCATCCGAGTTGGATACGTTCACGACGCGAACGTTGGCATTGACAGGGTTCATGCGTGATGAGTCGGCCTGCACCGCTGCGACTTGCGATTGATCTTTTTCGCTAAGTGGGTGTTTGTGCAGGATCACCACGTCGTATTTGTCCGATGCCCAGCGTTCCAGCGCATACCGAAAGACCGGGATCTGACACGCGACCGCGGTTTGTATAACGAACAGGCAACAGGCCGCCGCGATGACGGCGCTAACAAGCCTCGGCGATCGATTCATCTTTTCGTGATCTCGTTTGAATGATTTCATCGCGCACACGCGTTCCAGTTCGAACATGCTGCACCGGCAGGGATGCGTCCAATCTAGCGGCTTTGGCGATGTCGGACGAACACCTGGCAAAAAAAGGTGCAGAGATCAAGGTAGAAATCAAAGCGGGAATCATGGTGGCGATGAATAGGTGATCACCGCACCGGTTGCGGTGCCAATTCGCCTCGCATCATCAAGTAGGAGGTCGACCACAGGACACTGATTAGCGGTATTGCGGCAAAGATACCGACACAGAAAGCCAGGAAACCGATGATGCCAATCGCCATCGTCAATAACCAAATCAGTACCGTGTTGCCCGCATTCGGCTTGGCGATTTCATACGCCGCGGAAAACGATTCCATCGCGGGGCACTGGCGGTCAACGATCAAATAATAATACGGCCAGAAAAACAGCAGCAACAAAATTCCGGGCACGATCAGCATCAGAAAGCCTATCGCGACCGCAACAAATGCGATGATGCCGGTGCCCAGGATCGGCAAAAAACGGTCGCCGCCGCTGAACAGTGTTCCGATCGTTCCGCCGCGCCCCCGGCACAGTGACAACGTCAATTTTGTCATTCCAATATTCAGGAACAATTGGATCGCGTTGTCCAGCAGGCTTAGCCCGACGCCGACCGCGGCCGCCATTTCTTGGTTACCGCCTTGCTTGATGAGCCCGCTGATGCCGCTGCTAATGCCCGAAAAGAAGGCTGAAAACAGGACGATGATGACCGCCGCGCCGATCAGAACCCCCAGATTGTTTTTCCAGATCATGGTCGCGTAGTTCAGAACGTCACCCGCTTGCACCGGCGTCACGGTCATGGTGCCGGTGCCGTAGGTCGGATCCACGGGACTTTGTCGTGAGGACGGAGGCGGCGCGAACGGATTGGCCGATTCGAGGTGGGGTGACGGATTCGGCCGGGACTGTGGCGATGTGGGCTGCAGTGGTGTCGGCTGCGGTGGATTGCCGGGTGGAATTTGGCCACGGTCAGGCGGGTGATTGGCCGCGTCCGGGACCGAAGAGACTTGTTCGCACTTTGGGCATAGTGCCGACTTGCCGGCTGATTCATCGGGAACCTGCAAGACGCTGCCGCAGTGGGGGCAGTTGAATTCAATCGCCACGTGCTCTCATCCTCGTGTTGGTTGGCTTGTATCGGTCGCTGTCGCGGCGGCGGGCCGACTCATCCGTAAAAGCACAAGTAGGCCGTGGGCTGCAACACTTTTACCTGAAACTTCTGATTGGCCGCGACCTCGAACTCGTCGCCTGCACGATAGGATTGCATCGCATCGGCGCCGGGCAGCATCGCCTGTAACTGGCCGGAGACGATTTTCATGCGTTCGTGTTCGCTGGTACCAAACTCGTATTCGCCCGTCGCCATGACGCCGGCGGTCGCTCGACCCTCGTCGTTTTCAAAACCGATGGATTTCACGTTGCCGTCAAAATATTCGTTCACAATCATGATTTTTTGGATGCGATTTGTTGGGTGATCGAGGCTGGGTGAGCGAGGCGGCACAAGTGCGTTTCGCTGATGCGTTTCGGTGCGCCGCTGCGATTCTAGCGAAATCGGGTTTCCACGTGCGGCCGGGCCATTTGACGGCTGAAACGGACAGGAAAAGCAGTGGTCCTGATGCCGATCGATGGTGCTCGAGCGGCCTGCCCATCGCAGCGGGACGGCTGAAGTCACGGGAAAAGTTGGGTTTTTGTTAAGGGATCGTATCGGATTCTCGCAGGTTTGGTTGTGGCGGCTGTTGTCGGCCTCACCCAGCAAAAATCATCCTCACCGACGAGAAATCCAATGACTCACTCGACGACTGCTTACGGCAAGATCGTGATTGCCACCATCGCCGCCACTATCGTTGCCGGACTGCTCGCAACCTTTGCGGTGGACGCATCGGCCCAGACAAGCGACGGCTACCGTTTGGTTAACAAAGCTGTTTGGGATGTCCAGTTCGCGCCGGTACCCAGCGTTCTGCGATTGCATGTTGCTGATCTGCCCAGCCACGGCGGCATGTTGGTCCAGAGCATTCCGCCGGGCAGCCAAGCATCAAGACTCGGATTGCACGTCGGCGATATTCTGTTGGAAGTCAACGGAAATCCGGTAAACTCCCCCGCCGACTTGCCGTCGCTGAATCCCAACACGCGAGCCGTCTCGTTGCATCGCGGTGAGGTGCGCCGTCTTCACATGCCCTTTCCGTGTTTCTATCCGATGCCCGCGGATGTCTCTCGTCGCGGTGGCGTTTCCGCATCATCATTCGCCGTGGGCAATGAGAGTATCGCGGTTCGCTCGATCGGTGATCAACAAGAGATTGCAATCGCAACGCCCGCCCTGAAGGACACGATGTTGCGAGTCCAAGGCACACGAAGCCATCTGCAACAGCAGATTCTCGACGCGGGGCTTTCACCCGAGACGACGCGCCGAGCGTTCCGTGCGATGGACGGTGTCCGGTAGGGCCTGACTCGATCACTGCATGGCAGCACAAACCCTGCACGGCAGCACAAACACTGCACGGCAGCACAAACCCTGCACAGCAGCACGAACCCTGATAAGCGACCCGCCCGGAGCCAACGTTTGGCTCCGGGTTTTTTCGTCATCGCAGACCGGCGCAAAGGATCACTGTGCCGTGTCAGATTCCGCGTGTTCGACGACGGTGTGACCATCGCGTGGGATTGCACCAATCGCGACGCGAGCGACCGTGACAAGCCGAGTTTGGTACCGGCGGATTTTCTTCGTCGCAATCTTACCTGAGGGGCAAATCAGGTTCGGATGAATTTGGCGACGAATAGGACATGCAAATAGAACCACCCTTTGGTGCGGGAACGGCTCGAGGTGCGAAGTCGGTCGTTCGCGAAAACCGCACACAAAAATTCCAAATTGTTTTAAGGGGTTGGCTCAACACTTTCGCAGGTTCCGGTGAAGACAACAACGATCTTCGAAAAAAGAGCACTTCAAAATCTTTCACCCGATTCCGACAAGGAAACCTGACGATGACCCGCACTATCACACTTGCTTTGGCCGCTGTTTGTATGATCGCTGTTGAAGCCGACGCCCAAGTCACCGCTACCAGTTACTCGACCGGCGGCACCGCCATCTCAACCGCATCCGGACGCGGCAACACTCGCTTGAACGCAACCGCGATGGCGACCGGTGGCGGATTCGCGAGAGCCAACATGCAAGGCAGCGGACGCAACGGCGGATTCGCCAGCGGCAACAGCACGGCCATCGCGGCCGGCGGCGTGGCGATCAGCAATGGGCGTTCGCACGCTAACGGTTGGGGCGCCCGTTCGCACGCCGATTCAACCGCACTTAGCTTGGGCGGTTTCGCACGAAGCAGTGGTACCGCGATTGCAAGTGGCCGCTGGTCTAACGCCAACGCCGGTGCCGTTTCAATGGCCGATTACGGACAATACAGCAATTCGCGGGCAACGGCAGTCGACCGACGCTGGAATCCACAGCCGGTGTATTCGAACCCGCCGGTTTATAGCTCACCCGGATTCCCATCGAATCAGTTCTGGGGCAACTAAGCGGCGATCAAACGACCACAGTTCTTACCAAACCTCGCGTCGGGCTCGACGCGGGGTTTTTTTGGGGGCCTGCTCGCCGAGGCGATTTCTCTTGCTAGGCGAACTTTGTTTTGCCCGGCACGGCGACCTGCCACTGAGGTACCGGCGTGTCGAACTCGATATCATCGGGCATTAGATCTTGGGCGGCACTGATGGCTTGGTCCCACGTGATTTCTTGGCCGGTGTATGCTGATTCTCTCGCCATGATTCCCATCAACGTCGACTTGGCCAAGTATTCACCATTGTTGATGTACCCGCCGGCCCGCAACTGTTTATAGAACTCGTTGTGTTCCAATTGGTGGCCTTGTTGCCGGTTGCCGTTGCGTTGTTCGGTTTGCCAAGCGGCCGGTCCCGTGATGTCGTATTTCGTTTTTCCTTCGCCGCTGCAAATACCTTTGGTGCCGGCCAGTCGCATTTCGAACGAACGGGGACAATCGTTTTGCTGACGCGTCGTTGCATACAGTTCCGCGCCGCCCGGAAACTTGTAAAGCGCGGCGAAGTGGTCGTAGTTGTGACCGTACATCTTTTCGGTTCGCGCTTGACGTCCGCCGGTCGCCAAACAAGACACCGGGTATTCGCCGATGACCCAAGCCATTCGGTCGATTTCGTGAACGAACTGTTCGATGAAAAAGTCACCCGAGAGCCACGTGAAATAGTGCCAGTTGGAAATCTGGTACTCGACATCCGTTTGGCCTTCCACGCGTGGTTTGACCCACAACCCGCCGGTATAGCGAGTCATGCGTGCGTTCAAAATTTCGCCGATCGCGCCGTCGTGAACGCGGCGAGTCATCTCGATCGTTTCTGGTTCATATCGCGCGTGCAAACCCGCGACCAGGAACAAACCTTTTTGTTTGGCTAGTTCGGTCGATTCCAGCACGCTGCGCACGCCGGTCGGGTCGACGGCACCGGGTTTTTCGGCGAAGACATGTTTGCCCGCTTCGATGGCCGCTCGGATAAACAGCGGTCGAAACGCCGGTGGCGTGGTAAGCAGCACCACGTCGACGTCGGTCGCTAACAGTTTCTTGTATGCATCCATGCCGACAAACCGCATGTCATCCTCGACAAGGATGCGGTCGGTGAACTCTTTTTGCCGCTGTAGCGATTGCAGGCTGAGGTCCAAACGCTGTTGGAATGCGTCGGCCATCGCGACCAGCTTGATACCTGGATCGGCCTTGAGTGCATTGAGTACGGCGCCGGTGCCGCGGCCGCCACACCCGATCAGTCCGACTCGAATGTCGTCATTGACACTGACGTGAGGTGTCTCGGCGGCCGCTAGGGTTTGCCCCAGCGAGGTCGCCGTCACCGCGCCGGCGGATTGTTTGAGGAAAGATCGGCGGGGGGACTTTGTTGCCGCGGGATGCGAGATGGTTTCCGGGGATTGCGGGGTGGGATTTTTCATGGTTGCTCAGTCTCGGGTTTCTGGCAGAAGGCGGGATGTTCTACGAATCTAGCCACTTCCGAACGCAAAGGCAGCAAACGGCACCTAAAATATATTGGAATGACCGTGCAATATTTCGGTCACCTGGCATTTCGGTCACTTGGCGCATCGACCGCATGATTCTGGGGGCACGGCATTCCAAGTGGGGAACTGGCGAACCTTACCGATCGCGGCAGGAATCACCGCGTTGCCGCTTCCACCATGTTGCCGCTTCCACACGTTGCTGCGCGCAAGAAGCGATGTGTCGCTGCTAGCGATGTGTCTGCGACGAGGTCGTGATGCGGACCCTCGCCATCAACAATTTTCCAAAAGGCACGCGGATACTTCGAACAACTCAATCCGGGATGTCTGCGATGGTCCGGAAAATTCGCTCTCGGGACAAGAAATCTCGTTTGCGCCCGGCAAATCTCGTTTGCGCCCGGCGAGCCACTTTGGATTGATGCGACGTGTGTTTGCGGACTTTGTTTGCCCTTGCGAAATGTTTCACGGCTCTGCTAACGTTCGGCGACGTGCGAGATGCTTGTTCTCTGAATTGCAGTTCGACAGCGAAAATTGATTGAAGCTGAGAAGCGGGAGGGCCGATAAACCCTTATGTTTCCACCAGTTTCGCGCTGAAAAGTCTCTTTTCGCTTACGGATTGCTTCCTGGGACAAGGATAGCGGCGCCAACGATCGAATTGGAAACGGCCTCGGGAATCGAACATGATGTTCGTTCTTTGGTGGCCCGATCACTGTCGCGCTTCGCATCCAATCAGGTCGACGAATCTCCGCTCAAGGTAGGGCGAGGGTCTCGGTTTGATGGCAATTTCAGTCCCACCAGGGAGCAATATCGAAAATGCAAATTTACGGCCCATTCCGAGTTTCTGCTGGTCAAGGTCTCAATCCTGCCCAAGCCAACCAAACTCCTCAACGGCTTCAGTCAGTTGATCCGTCTGGATCCAAACCATCGGCCACGCCCGTGGATCAGCTCGATCTGAGCCAAGCCGCCTCGGGCGCAAACCGTCTGGACTTGTCGTCTCAAGTCGCCGGTGGTGGTGAAATTCGAGTCGATCGCGTTGCCGATATTCGGCGACAAATCGCGGACGGCAACTACGACACCCCCGAAAAGCTAGACGCCGCACTTGATCGATTCCTCGATCAACTCGCGTGATCCGATCGATTCCTCGATCAACTCGCGTGATCCGGGCGATTCTTTGATCCGTTAGCGCCGGACCTCCAACAACGGTTGGATTCGGCGCCGCATGGATTTCTCTCCCCCCGGTCGGGAGAGTTGGGCTCTTTCGGTCGCAATGGTGAAGATTTCGACCCTGGAATCGGAAAACCTCACTCCCCTGCCCCGGCAATGTCGCTGAGTCTTGCTTCAACGCAGGAAATGGCGGTAGATGCACTGGGGACTAGATGTTGTACTAAGATACCTGCGTCACTGAACAAGTACTTATCACAGCCGACGACGTGTCTGATTCCATCGAACCCCTGCAGCCGCTTGATGTCGCCCTGTCGCCACAGGAGCGATTCGAAGAATACTTACAGAGCCGTGGCCTTCGCCAAACAGGACAACGCAAGTTCTTGATCGGCGAAGTCTTTAGTGACCACGAGCACTTTGACGCGGAAGAACTGATCGAGCGGCTGCCCCGTCGCGGCCAGGACAACTATGTCAGTTCGGCAACGGTTTACCGTACGCTGCGAGAGTTCGTCGATGCGGGGCTGCTGAGGTCGTTCCAGCTGGACGGCCGAACCGTGTACGAGCACGATTACGGCTATCCACAGCACGACCATCTTTACTGCACCCGGTGCCGCAAGCTGTTCGAATTTCAAAGCGACGAACTGATGAAATTGCGAGATGACGTCGCGGGGGAACACGGTTTTCGCGTCGAGGGTCACCGCATGATCATCCAAGGCGTCTGCCGCGCCTGCAGTCGCTCGCGCCGCAAGAAACGCAAGCAAGATTTGGTATAGCAGAGGGAGACGGTTCAAGCTGACAGAGAAAATATCTCGAGCCGTTTACTTTCTGATCTGCAGCAAAATTGCGTCCAGGACTTTTTCGTTCGCATCGAAGTCTCTTGATTCGGCCTGAAATTGAATCAACAGCGGGCCAGACTCGGTTGGCATGACGATCACCCGCGCAACGATGACCAGGTCTAGGTAATAGAACCGCATGTCCGCCGCCGTTTCATGCTCGCCCGCCCCCTGCAGGTCGACCCATTCTCGTTCAAGTTCGTCGTACTCTGATTTCAGCGTATCGGCGACTTCGTCGATGAACGAATCAGCATCTCTGGAGGCATCGACTTGGTCGATCGACAAGAATCCTCCGCTGGGAAGCTCCAGTGTGCTGCCGGAATCGTCGTCATCGCGGTCCAGTACGGTCCAGTTATCGGGATACAGAAACTTAATTCCGTAGGATTCGAACGTTGCTGGCATGAGATCAAGTCGTCGACGGGCGTGGAAAGAACAGCGGCCCCTATTTTGCCTGAATGACCGAGAATTACCCAGCCGGGACAGCCGAACGTTTTCGCGATTGCATTGCGATGCCGGGCGCCGGTTTGCTATGTATGAACGGTGGTCACGCTTGTTCCGCTCTCTAGGCTTCTCGTTCGTTTGATGGATCGCTTCATTTGCCGCTTCGGGACTTGCTTGATCGTATTGATCCTGCACGGTTCAGCCGGATGCCGGGCGATTGGCCGGATCGGAGAAAGTCGGCAATCGATTTCGGCTCGTCGGCTATCGCGGGCCGGGATGGAAGCGATGCGCGACGGTCAGTGGGACACCGCCGAAAACTTGTTCGCCAGTGCGTTGGATGTTTCCAAAGCGGATGACCGGGCACACCGTGGGCTGGCCGAATCGATGTGGCAGCGGCAAGAGCGGGACCAGGCGATCCGCCACATGGAACAATCCGTACGGCTGAGCGCCGGCGATCCCAAGTTGGTCCAGCGTCTGGGACGCATGTATCTGGAAGTCGGCCGACTTGATGATGCGGATCGTCAATGCCAGCTGGCGCTCGAAGCCGATCGGCACTCGGCGGAGGTTTGGGCGCTGCGTGGCGATTGCCTTGCCGCGAAAAACCATACCGAAGAAGCGTTGGCCGCCTATCACCGTGCACTCGCCATCCAACCGGATTTTCCCAGCGTGCAATTGCAGGCTGCCGAAATCTATCGAGCCGAAGGGCGCTATGACCGACTATTGGCCACGCTGGAACGACTCGAAGACGGCGTGGGTGGCGAAGATCAGTCAGCTCGTGCGCAGTTGCTAAAAGGGATCGCGATGCGACAGCTTGGATGCACCGACGAAGCTTATCGGTGCTTTGCCAACGCCGTTGAAAAAGATCCCAACGACCCGGCGGCCCATTTGCACGTTGCCTCAGTCTGTCTTGACCGCGGGGACGTCGAAACCGCCCGTCGACAGATCGATATCGCGATGCAGTTGGACCCCGATGCGGGCCGATCGGATGGTTTGATTCAGCGTCTGTACTCGCAACAGGAACGGCTGGCGAGTGAATCCGATGCGGGCGGCGAAGATGATCAAAGGCTCCGATGACCCTATTCCGGATGGTCGGGTTGGCCGGCCTATGCAGGATGTTCTGATTGCGCACGCGCAAGAGATTACCCAAGTGATGCGTCAGACGGCATCATAGGGCGCGTTTTGATCGACAGAGCTCTAAATCCGGCGCACCATGCGAATTCGTGAAGTAGGTTTCCTGAGGGTCAGACTGTAACGTCCGGTCTGAATCCTGATTTACTTCACTGCCGAGAATTCTGCTATGTCGTTCTCAACCACTCCCAGCACCGATATCGCCACTTCTTCCCCATCGTCGTTTCCTGTCGGGAACGCGCGTGACGTGGAGTCGGAAGGTTTCGTCGACCGGCGTGGATCCAGAGGACGCACCGGTGGCGGTGAGCGACGACAGTTCGGAAGCTCTCACACCGGACTGACCGAGGATGGCCGCGAATTGGCGCTAGCGATCGACCAATACAAAGTCCAACATCACCGTCGTTACATCACATGTGATGAAATGCTAGAAGTCTTGGGCAGACTGGGCTACAGCAAGAACGCCTGAGAACAGCCAAAACGCCTGAGAGTTAGCCAAAACGCCTGTGAGTTAGGCGAAACACCTGAGAGTCGGGCAAAACGCCTGAGAGCAAGGCAGTTTGGCAGACGCCGTTCGATCGGCGATGCGAACGTGCCCGTCGCGCAACCATTTGCGCGGGCTATTTCATCAACGGCTGTAATAACTGTCGACGCGTGACGACCGAACGTAGCTTACCGCGTTCGTCATAGATGACGGCGACGTCGCTTCCCGCGTCATAGAGACGCAGCAAGATCTGAAGATGTCGATCACCGATTCGTCCTCGAATGACTGGTCGTAATTCGACCTGCGGATCGCGCACGGTCAGGTCGGCGTATCGCAAATATCCCACGATTCGTCCGGCCCGCCGCACCAATACGATTGGGTGGTTTTGACGTCGCGCCTCGTAAGCGGCCTCGGATGTATCGACGGGCGTGTCGACACTTGCCAGCCGATCCGGACGCACGCCAAAGGAGACGGCCGGTTGATTGGCCGCTTCGAACAATCGTTGTGAAAGATCACGCTGGCCGGCAGCCAGCAATCCGGCTTCGTGACCGTCGCGGATCACACGGTCCAAGTCGCCGCGTGCCATCGCCAGCGAGATGCGAAAAGGTGTTTCGCCGGTCACTGCGCGCAGCAGGTTTCCCAATAGTCCCAGCACTAGCGAGACTGGCGAGAACAACACCGTGGCGACCAACAAGAACGGGCGTGTCGCGGTGATCAACCGATACGGCGCGTGATAGAACATGTATTTCGGCAGCAACTCACCGAGCACGAAAACGATCGGTGTCATCAAGATCGGTCCCAGCAGTCCTGCCGAACCGCCGCTGCCAAATAACGATGCGGCGCCCATCACCACCGCAAGACTGGTCACATAGTTTGCGACATTGTTTCCGACCAGGGTTGTCGCGATGAACATCGCCGGATGGTTCAACAGCCAGACCAATCCCTTGGCCATCGCCGATCCACTTAAACCGTCCAGGACCAGTCGTGTCCGAGACACGCGGTACATTCCGGTTTCGCTGCCGCTAAAGAAAGCGCTTAGTAACAAACCGATCAAGAACAGGATCGTCGCTGTGATCATCCGCCGTCCTCCGGCGATGATTCCGGCGTCGTCGATTCGGGGCGAACATCGATCCAGGTTTCATCATCGACTTGGTCGGTCACGACTAATTCGTAGTGATGAAAGGATGCCGAATCGCCGGTTCGCGGCAGTCGTTCGTTGATTCGTTGAATGTATCCCGCAACCGTGGCGATGCTCTCGTCGGGCAGTTCAACATCCAGGCGTTTGGCCAAGACACGCAGGCTGAGTGAACCCAGCACACGATAGCAGTCATTGCCTAGCACCTGGATTTCTTCCGCTTGGCTGGATTCCTCTTCGCCCATGCGCGGCGCCAACACGCGCCGCAAGATGTCTTCGATCGAAAGCGCCCCGATCGACTCGCCGAATTCGTTGACGACCACCGCGACCGAGACGTTTTCCTCATTCAACTGGTCCAACACCTGCGAAACACGCGCCGACCAGGGCGCATAGATGACGGGTTCGGCTGCGGCCGCAAAGTCATCCATTAGACTTGGACGCAGCATACGGATTCCGATGGTCGACGTGATGTTGCGACCCTCGGCATCGGTCAACATCAGATAACCGCCCGGAGGCGTTCCGGCGGCCAGCACCGCACGATCGCCCGGCGCCGGGCACAGCAACAGTTTTGCGCGCGGACGCATGACTTCACCGACTCGCGTCTCGGCCATTTCAACCAGACCTCGCAGCGCCATTCTTTCCCGGTGCAACAGAGCGGCGTCATCGGTGCCCAGTTCGATCGCCCGTTCGATATCGGCTAACTCGATCGTCGGTTCGGGTTCGAACGTCGGCCATATCAATCGGCCCGCCGCCAAGTTGGTGACTTTGACCAGTGGCAGGACCGGGCTGACGATCCGAACCGCGATCGCCAGCGGTGCCCCGACCAGCACGGAGATGCGGACCGGCGCCAGCACCGCAAAGCTCTTGGGCAGCATCTCGCTAAAGAAAATGATTGTCAGCAAACTTGCGAATGTGAACGCGATCGCCGGCGATGAGCCCCGTTCTGGATCCGATTCCAGTCGCCCGCCGATGATGGCCGCGATGGCAAAATAGATCATGTTGATCAACAGGTTCCAAAACAGAACCGCAGAGAGTAGTCGTTCGGGGTCCTGCAGCAGTCCGGTTGCGACGCGACCGCCAACGCCGCCGCGGGCAATTTGCCGCCGACCTCGCGGCGTGAGTGAGAATAATGCCGCTTCGCTGCCGCTGAAAAACGCGCTGAACAGAATTAACACGCCCATCGAAAGTAACCACGGCCACGTTTCGCCAAGCCAGTTCAAGCACTCTCTCCGTTGCCGCCACGATCACGTTCCAGAGACACGTCGAATTCGCTAAGTGCGGGAATCATCATCGCCGCAATCGTAAATCCGTATCCCACCAACAAGGCGAAGAACACGTTCAAGTGATCCGTTTGTAACAGGAACTGAGTGATCGCATAGAACGTGATCAACGGCAGCGCGAACGATGCGGCAAAAATCGCCGTCGACGGATTGCGATGGCCCAACGCTGCGTAAAGTGCGGCACCGCCGCCCAAGATCATCACCAGGAACGGCGCCAGCTGTAACTGGAACGCGCCTCGAAAGCTAACCATGATTGTCATGCAAATGGCAATGCCGACGCACAAGAAAAAGACCGTTCCCAGGCTGGCCAGAATCGCCGTCCGGCCGGCGACATAGTTCAATCCCGAGTGAATGCCCAGCATCGTCACGAACACATACAGCACCAGGGCGCCTGCGATCACGTAAACCGTGTTTTCATACGTCAATACATTTTGTGTCGCCAAATAAACGACCAACAAAATCGGCAGCAGAATCATCTCTTTCGCGACATACAGGATGCCTAGCAGTTTGCCGAAGACAAATTCGCTGGGGCTGAGGTCGGTGACCAGCAACAAGTCCAGGGCCAAGCCGTCGCGTTCGCCGGTGACCGCATTGACGGCCAACGCGTTGACCAACACCAAGCTGATCACGCCCAACGCGGCCAATGGGATCGTCACCGATGGTAACGCGCGACCGATCCGTCCGGCCGGTTCCAGTGCCACGGTGCTTTGAATTTGTGCGTAGATCGAAGCGGCAATCAACGCAAAGAACATTGCAAAGACGACACGAATGATCACCACCTTGCGGCCGTAAGCCCAAGTGCGGATTTCTCGCCACAGGATTGGGTTCTTCCAGACGGTTCGCGGTGCACGCACCTTCCAACTTGACGGGGTCGCCTCAGCCGGTGTCGCCGAAATCGGCCCCGCCGCGGTCGCGTTGTGGTCCAATCCAGTTGCTTCGCCTGTGATTTCGCCCGCGAGTTCGCCCTCGAGATCACCTGTGAGGTCGCTTGACGATTCGGCCTCCGGTGCCCGCATGCGCACTTCCCGAGACGGATTCCAGACGCGGACTTTCGCGATACCGATGGTCATCACAATCAACGACATGATCAGGGCGACGGCCACGCAGGATGCGACACCGACGGCGGTTTGGCCGGACAGGCTTGCCAGCGGGGATGCCGCCGCCAATAAGGCTCGCGGCGGACTGATCGACAGTGCGGATGTTTCCGACAGCCAGCCGGTCGACACCATGACTTCACCGAGCCCGACCAGCATCAGCAACAACAACAACGTCATCGCGATTGCTTGAAAGGTTTTTTCTCGCCAAAGAGCGACGACCGTTCCCAGAGTGCCGGCAAAGATAATCGTGGCCGCGGTGACCGCGAACACACCGGCGACTTGCTGTGGTGAAACCCCGCCCAATAGCGGCAGCATTAAAAACAGCGGCAACGCGCACACCAGCATCGATAATGGCGACAGCAGCGTCGCCGTCAACTTACCCACCACGACTTCGAACCCCGTCAGCCGCGTCAACAGCAACAGAATCAGTGTGCGGCGATCCTTTTCCTGGGCGACGCTGCTGGCCGCGCCCACGGCGGCCAGGCTGCTGAGCACTAGCAGTTGCAGTGGCGCCAACATCGTCAGCATCCAACCACCAAAGCGTGCGGCGTCGGACGTGGTGGCCAGGGACCGAGAACCGTCGAGCACCAAATAGCCCGTGCAGATCAATACGAACAGCGCCAGGACATAAACCCCTCGCATCAAATACGTCTTGGGGCGTTTGGGGACGACCGTCGCTTCGCGATTAAATACGGGGCCTAACATGCAGCAACAGCGGTGCGAGTGGTCATCGGGGGGTGGGGTTAGGGAAGATCGATGGTTCGATTCGGATAGGTTACCAAAGGTGGGTCGGCGAACAAATGGACCGAATTACTCGGCATATTCGCTACGACCGGTCACGGCGTTGCGATTGCGTCCAGGATCGGTTCGATCCCACCACGTCACGGCGTTGATACGTCACGGGGCGCACTATGGTTTCGATACTGGTGCAAATTGCAAAATATCGCTAATGCGAATCAATAATCGTCACTTTCCGAGCGTTGTCCCATGTCTAAATCAAGCTACCGGGCTGCGGTTGTTCGTTTTCTAAAAGAAGAAGACGGGCCCACGGCCGTCGAATATGCCGTCATGCTGGCCCTGATCCTGTTGGCCGTGGTCGGCACCGTCTCGATCATGGCCGAAGAAACTCGTAAGAGTTTCGATAAATCGTCCGACGCGATCTCAGGTGCTTTCAACTAGTGCCCTGAGGACCCGTGTCGTTACGGCCCCTGCCACGATGATCCGGCACCGAGTGATCCTTGCCCGCTGGATTCCCTGTCTTTCAGATCGATCGGCCGCGGAAGACTTCATCCAGAGTCGCCGGGCGTCCTGACCAGGGCGTCCTGACCAGGGCATCCTGACCCGTTCATCCTGACCAGCGCGTTTCGATCGGTTGATCGTCGCGACGTTTCCGTACCGACCGATTCGGTCCGACCCAATTGGTGGGGCCTCGGCGAATGTCCGCGCCGAAGCGAACTGGCGATTCAAGTCTGATCCAAGGTCACGTTACCATGTTCAAAAAAACAAATCGGATTCCTCCGGCGCGTGAAGCCTTGGTGATCGACCCGCAAATTCAGGGTGCCCTCATCCGGCGCGTGGCCCTGTATGGGATCTGCGGGTTGTTTTACTTTTCCATCATCGAGTTCTTGGATGTCGCGCTTGCCGACCCGCAACGGTCGTGGTCCGAAATCGGCGTCGCTTTTTTAGAGCAAGCCGTCTATTGGGGCCCCGGCATGATCGTGCTGTTGCCGATTTTTGCGTACGACATCCTGCGCGTCAGCAATCGCTTTGCCGGACCCGTGGTTCGTTTGCGAAAAGAAATGCGGGACTTGACCAAGGGGGCACGACTGGAACCGATCGAGTTTCGTGGCGAAGACTACCTGCATGAACTTGCCGATGAATACAACGCGCTTCGCGACGAAGTGATCAAGTTGCGAGAACAAGCCACCGCGGTGCCTAAAAAGGAAGAAGGCGCGCCGGTGCGTAAGGGTTCACTCTTTGGCAATCGCAACAAACGCAAGGCGGCCGAAGAAGACCTGCTGGAAACGTCGGGCGTCTGACACGAGGCTCCGTGATCCGCCAGTGTTTCAAGTTGCTGCAGTTCAGGTCGCGGTTGTTCAGGATGCCGCCGTTGATGATGCTGCCGTTCAGGATGCCGCAGACCTTTGGACTGCCGAACCGAGCATTGGTGCGGTTTGACCGAACAAGTCAGCATACTCGGGGTTCGCAACGATGTTCTCTGCGATCCGTTCGGCAATCGCCGAGATCGTCAACAGCGGGTTGCACGCGATGGCTGAGGGAATCACGGCGCCGTCAGCGACATAGAAACCACGATGGACGGCGGCTTCGTTGCTGATCGCGTCAACCATGCCGCCTTGGCTGCCGTCAAAGACTTGTCCGAAATCATTGACGACGCCACAGGCCGGATCATCAGCGAGCGCGCATCCGCCCAGTGGATGAACGGTGATAAAATTGTCGCCAAAAATCTTGAGGTATTTGTATTTGCCGCCGTGTCCCTTTGCGATCCTCGCAAACTCGCCGCGGATATGTTTGCGATAGGGGCTTTCCTTGATGCCTTTCCACTTCACTTCGCCCATCCCGTCGCCACGCAGCGTCACCCGGCCGCCAGAACCATCGTGCCCCATGCCCAACAGCACCATGGTGCGGTCCAAGTCCAAGTCGCCCATCAATCCGCCCAGCACCGTCGCATAGGCGCGTGAGACGCTGCCGTCCTGAATCAAGACACGATCCCGCAGCGAGGGCCGGTTGGGGTATGTCACGTTGGTTTGGATGGTTGGTCCGACGGGGTGGCCATGGATCCGATAGGCGCTAACGCCGCCGGAGTTGACCAGATAGCGGCTTTTGCGCACGAACCCCAGTGCGTCACCATTCATCGTCCACTGATATCCGACTCGATCGGACAATTCCATGCCGCAGCCGCGACTGCGAAGCATGATTTCGTTGCTGCCGATGCTGCCGGCACCCAAGATGACCACTCGGCTGGTAACGCTGCCACAGACGGTTCGAAACTCGCCGTCGGGCAACGGGATGAAGTTCTTGAAATGAATGCGATAGTAACTATCGACTTTTTCCACACGCACGACTTCGGTGTGCGTATAGATTTCGGCGCCGTGTTGTCGGGCCAATGGCAAGTAATTCATGGCCAGCGTGTTCTTCGCGCCGACATTGCATCCGCTGGTGCAGTCACCACAGCCGGTGCAGCCTCGTTGGCGAATGCCTTGGCGGTTGACGATCGGTCCGTCGCAATCATCGATCGGCCGCGTGACGGTCAATGCGGCTCGCTGAAAATGCGCACCACAGCCCGCAAGGTTTCTGGCCGCCAGTCGCTGGGCTCTTGATTTCGGGCTGATGTCGGGCGGTTCAACCGACACGCCCAGTTCCCATGATGCGATGTCATAGTACGGGTCCAGCACACTGCGGTCACGCAATCGGGCGGGCCAGTTCTTTTGACTAAAACAGTCGCGATCCGGACGGATTGCAACGTTCGCATTGATCAGCGAGGAACCGCCGAGTCCGTTTCCGCTGAGCACGTTGACTTCGTCGTTGCGCATCGCGCTGACCAGGCCAACCGGGTTGTCGACGGAATTTTTGTCGTTGCCAAACAATTGAAATCGAGATTCGCCGGTCACACCACGCAGCGTGTCACCGTAGGTTCCGGGGATCCACTCACGGCCTCGTTCGATGACGGCGAGGCGGCCTTGGCAGCCCATCGCCATCGAAAGCCGTGCCGCGCAAATCGACGCACCGTAACCGGACCCCACGATCACGACGTCAAAGTCCCAAGGCGCGTTGAACCGCTGGGGTTGATGCAGCAGGTGCCTGCCGTGTTTTGAAAGCGAGCCGCCGAACGGTCGCATGTTGTGTCGATAGTCAGCGATCGCACGTTTCTTGGTCACGCTGTCATAGCTGATGGCGCGTTTGGTGATCAGAGGCAGCGATCGAACAAGTGCAAAGTCCGCGTTGGCCTGCTGGGTCGCCGAACTGCTTGCCATCGCAGCAGCCGCGCCGGCGGCCAACACTTGTCGGCGGCTCGTGCGATTCGCCGATCCTTCGGGTTCAGACGTTTGGGGCTTGGCAGAATGACGATGCATGGGGGTCCGGTCCTTGGACTTTCGATGGCGGCGAGATCCTTGACGCCGTATCGCTTGTATCGGCGCTCGCTGAAGACGGATCGCTCGTTCCCGCATGAACCACTACGACCGCTACAATCTGCGTCTTGGACCCCTTGGGTGTCTCGAATTGAATACTTCCGTCAAAGCGAAATCGACGCTGTGAAAATTGCTGTTACGGGCGCGACCGGATTCCTCGGCCGCTACGTCGTCAAAGAACTACGAAGCCGTGGACACCAGATCGTGGCTTGGCGTGGCAGGTCCGCCAAGAAGTCCGACGAACGTGAGTCGGACGCGAAAGAGTCTGGCACAGACGGCCACACCGACTCGGGAACCGACCCAGGCGTGCGCTGGATTTCTGGTCGTCTGGGCGAGCAAGCGTCAACGCATGCACTGGTCGCCGGAGCTGATGCGGTTGTGCACGCTGCGCTATATCGAGACTGCGCCAACTTCATGGACGATCCTCGCGATCTAATTTCCTACGCCGAAACGAATGTGATTGGCGCGCTGCGATTGCTGCAGTCGTCGGCCGAGCATCAAGTCCGAAAGTTTGTGAACGTGTCTTCGGGAACGGTTCATCAAAAGGTTTTGACGGACCGCCCGTTGGATGAAACACACCCGTTATGGCCGGAATCGATGTACGGTGCGGCCAAGGCATCTGTCGAGACTTGGATTCACGCATTCGGTTTTGGCGGAAAATTAAACGCATGCACATTGCGCCCCACGGCAATCTATGGTGTTGCCGAGCCGATCGAATCAAGCAAGTGGTTTGCCTTGGTCAAAGACGTCGCCGCCGCAAAGACGGTTCATCCCACGGGAGGCAGCAAAGAGGTGCATGTGGCGGATGTCGCGCGCGCGATTCGGATTCTGTTAGAAACCGATCATCCAGTTGCCGGCGAAACGTACAACTGCAGCGACCGCATGATCAGTCGTTTTGAAGTCGCCCAGGTCGCCAAACGCTTGTCGGGGTCCGATTCAATAATCGAAGGAAAACCCAAGGTGGCCAAGAACGCGATCGAAACGCGAAAGCTGCAAAACCTTGGGATGCAATTCGGTGGCACCCAACGGCTGGAGGAAACGGTTGCCGCATTGCTGCGGGTATAAGCAATCGACTCAAAAGTCCATCCGAATCACTTCGTGCCCTGCCCTGGTGATCAGTTGACCGAGCACGATCTCGTCGAGCGATTCGTTTAGCAAGTGGACCGACCCATCAAGAAATAGCACCATAGCGCCACCCGGATGCAGGGATCGGATCTCGTTGTCACCCAGCCAGGCGGAATCGTCGTTGATCGGATGTGCCTGTACAAAAACGTTTCCGCCGTTGATCCATTCGCTGTCCGGACCGAGCATGTCTTCGCCCGTCGCAATCGTTTGTGACAGACCGTCCAGGCAATCGCGAAACGCGATACGGCGATCGTAAAGAAACACGCCGTCGTCGCTGCGCCAATCAACCAGCCGTTCGCCGTACAAGCCGCCGTAACTAATCTCCCCGCGGGGTCGGTCTTTGGGGATCGCGGTCGGACAGAGATAACTTTGCACCTTGGTCGCGGCGGCCACGGCATTGTCGGGATGGTCGTATGCCAAGCCGAAATCAATCGACTCATGCAAGGCCTGCTCTTCCAAATGTGGCAACAGGAACGCCGACCAAGCCAAGTGCTTGTGAGTTGCCGGGCTGCCCCAGCCACGCCACTGCAGACATCCGATCGGCAGTGAACCGTGCATGTTGTGATAGGTCTGAAGCGCCAAACCGATTTGATGCTGATTGTTGCGGCAACTGGTTTGCCGAGCCGCTTCGCGAGCAAACTGAACCGCCGGCAGCAGCAAGGACATCACGATGCCGACAATTGTGATCACGACCAGCAGTTCCACCAGTGTGAATGCAACACGACCGGCTCGCCGGGCATCAGCCGCTGGTGATTGTTCTGTCATCCGTTGTATGTTCAATTCGCCAGAGGTTAGATCCGCGATCAGCAAACGCCTTCGCAACCCGGGGATCGTGCCACGAAACGAGCAAGCGGTCAAGCAGCGACGTTCACCGGCCAATCGGGGCCCGAGCTAATTTCACTGGCCGGTTTCACCAGCCGGTTTCACCCGCCGTTCAGAACAGCCCCATGCTCTTCATCGGGCCAGAACTGACCCAGAACGGACATTGAAAAAGCGTCCAATCACCACAGCGGCGCATCATCAAAGCATCGTTTCGCAAGGCATTCTCTAGACGAAACCCCGTATGAACCATGCGTAGACACCTTATATTCGTGCCAAGCCCAGGATTCGGGTTCATGCTGGATCAGGATCCGGCGTCATGCATGTCCGAGCATGCGTCGGTGAAATCTGTACGGCGTCATGTTTTGCCGAATCCACCCCGTCCATCCACTCAAGACTTATCCACCGATGCGTAGCCGAATTGTCATACCTGCTCGTTTGGCCTCGTCGCGGTTACCGGAAAAGCTGTTGCGAAAGGCTGGCGGCAAGTCGGTACTGCAGCACACGTACGAGTCAGCCATGCGATCGACCATGTGCGACGGAATCGTCGTCGCCGTCGACGACGCGCGCTTGGCCGACGAAGTCGCCGCATTCGGCGGCAATGCGATCATGACCCGTCAATCATGCCCCAGCGGCACCGACCGGATTGCGGAAGTGGCGCAGCAGATGCCGGATGTTCAGATTTTCGTGAACGTCCAGGGGGACGAACCCGAGATCGACCCGGCCGCAATCGATTTGGTGACGAAAACATTGGTCGAACATCCGGATGCTTCCATGGCGACCGTCGCGGCGCCGATTCGCGACCAGCATTTGTTGGCCGATCCGTCCTGCGTCAAGATCGTGATGGGGGCATCCTCAAGCGAGGGTGGTCGAGCGATTTACTTCAGCCGCAGCGAGGTGCCGATGAGTCGTGACGGCGATGTGGAAAAATTGTTGCACCGCGATCCGCCGATTTACTGGCATCATCTGGGCCTTTACGCGTACCGTCGGGAATTTTTACAGTGGTTCGCCTCCCAATCGCCTAGTCCGTTGGAACAAGTCGAACGGCTGGAGCAATTGCGGGCGATCGAGGCTGGCAAGGAAATCGTGGTCGCTCGCGTCGATTCGGCCGCACCCGGCATCGATACGCAAGAAGACTTCGATCGATTCGTCGCAAGCATCGAATCTTAGCGCATTTGCAACATTCAAGTTCATTCTGAAAATGCGCTCAGCGGCCGCACTTCCGTGATTTGTTTTGCGCGGTATCATTCGATTCCATGACTAAACATATCTTTGTGACCGGCGGCGTTGTTAGCTCGCTTGGTAAAGGCCTGACGAGCGCCTCGATCGGCATGTTGCTGGAACAACGCGGTTTGCGCGTTCGCATGCAAAAGCTGGATCCGTACATCAACGTCGATCCAGGCACGATGAGCCCCTATCAGCACGGCGAAGTTTACGTGTTGGACGACGGGTCCGAGACCGATTTGGACTTGGGGCACTACGAACGCTTTACGTCAGGCCTGTTGTCTCGCGACTGTAATTACACGACCGGACAGATCTATTTGTCCGTGATCGAAAAGGAACGCAAAGGACAGTTCCTGGGCAAAACCGTTCAGGTCATTCCGCACATCACCAACGAAATCAAATCGGTGATCAAACGGATGGGCGGTGACGATGTCGACGTCGTGATTACCGAGATTGGCGGTACCGTTGGCGATATCGAGAGTCTGCCGTTCTTGGAAGCCATTCGGCAGTTCTCACTCGACGTCGGTCGTGAAAACGTGCTGTACATGCACCTGACCCTGGTGCCCTATCTGAAAGCCGCCGACGAACTGAAAACCAAGCCGACCCAGCATTCGGTTGGTCAGTTGCGGGAAATTGGTATCCAGCCGGATGTGTTGGTTTGTCGATGCGAACATTCCATCAGCCGCGATGATCGCGAAAAAATCGCACTGTTTTGCAACGTGCCCGTCGAAGCGGTAATCGAAGAAAAAGACAAGGACTTTTCGATCTACGAAGTCCCGCTGTCCTTGGTCGACAACAAAATGGACGAGTTGGTCGTCACCAAGCTCGGGCTGACGACGGCCAAGAGTCTTGATATTTCGCCGTGGACAGATCTGCTGCACCGGCTGAGAAATCCGCGGCACGAAGTGTCGATTGCGGTGGTCGGAAAATATGCGGAGCACAAGGATGCGTACAAATCGATCTATGAAGCGATCGATCACGCCGGCATGCACCACCAAGCGCAAGTGCGAATCGGACGAATTCAAAGTTCGGATATTGAGCGCGAAGGAGCCGAGCGTTTGCTTAGCGGGTACCACGGCATTCTAGTGCCGGGCGGTTTCGGTGAACGCGGCGTCGAAGGCAAGGTCCAAGCCATCAAATTCGCCCGAGAGCGTGGTATTCCGTATTTCGGAATCTGTCTGGGGATGCAATGTGCCGTGATCGAATACGGACGCAACGTCGTTGATCTGGAAGGGGCACATTCGAGTGAGTTCGACAAAGACACTCGCCATCCCGTGATTTGTTTGCTGGACGAGCAGCAAAATGTGACGCAAATGGGCGGTACGATGCGGCTGGGCAGCCAGCCGACCAAGCTTGATCGGCACAGCAAGTCTGGCAAAGCCTACCAGGCCGACCACGTTGACGAACGGCATCGACATCGATACGAATTCAATAACCTGTATCGCCAGCAATTCGAAGCCAACGGGATGCGATTTGCCGGCACTAGCCCCGACGGCGGGTTGGTCGAAATTGTCGAACTTCCTGACCATCCCTGGTTCGTCGCGGTACAATTCCATCCAGAATTCAAAAGCAAGCCGCTAAAAGCGCATCCGTTATTCGCCGGGTTCGTCGAAGCGGCAATCCAGCGTCTCGGTCATCGAGTCGACAGCGAAACGCCAGCGGTATCTCAAACTCAATCATGATTGCGATAAAGGCGGGTAACAGCCATGGGTGAATCATCAACACCGAACGAAGAACCAAGAATCGTCGTTGACACCGATTGGAAAGAACAGGTCGAAAAAGAGAAGCAACAGCTGGCCGGGGACGAGCAATCGCAGGCCGAAACTGTCGAAGATATCAGCGATTTTATCGCCAAAGAATCCGATGACGCCCCGATCGATCGTGCCGGCGAGACAGGTATGGACGAAACGAACGCGGGTGAAGCAGGTGCAGGCGAGATGCCGGCGCCCCCGCCAGCGACTTTCGAAGTCCTCGTGTCGCTGCTGTTCACTCAGGCGATGGGCACCCTGGGGCATATGCCCAATCCGACGACCGGTAAAGCGGAAGTCAATAAAGCTTACGCCAAGCACTACATCGACACGCTCGAAATGCTGGGCGAAAAGACGAACGGCAACTTGACCGACGACGAAAAAAAGATGCTTTCCGAAGCCTTGCACGCACTGCGAATGGCTTACGTCAACGCTCGCGACTAATTGCCCCGGTATCTCCGGTGTCGTCGGCACTCCCTGTCCCGAGTGGACCGCGGTAAGGCGCCCAAGTTCGTTTGGTTGTGTTGACGCCGTGCGCCGTTTTCTCGCCTCGGGGCAGCGTTCCGTTTTCTCGCCGCGGGGCAGCGTTCCGATAGAACCCGGCGAATACGATCAAGCGGTTCAACCGATCGTTAACATCGTGACCGTCGCCGACGTGGTTGAATATGAGAATTGAGCTGGCTGTTGGCGTTAAACGCCCGTTAAAATAGGGATAGCCGCACGGCTTCACGCGTGCCGGTCTGCCCTATCGCCGGCTCATCGCAGCGGTTGGCCGATGCTGTCGTTGATTTTCTTTACCCACCTGGCTTTCGTCATTACGAGTTTTCTTATGTCTTCTCGCCAAGGTTTTGTCGCCTCGCTGTTATTCACCGCGGCGCTCGCGGTATCCGGTTGCGGTACTTCGCCGGGTGGTTCAGGGTCATTGCCGGAAAGCAGTGCCGCCGAATTTCGGCAACAGCTCGAGCAACCCGGCTTGGTCTTGGCAAAATTTGGGGCGCCATGGTGCCCGCCCTGCCGTGAAGTCGATCGCGAATTGGCGACGATGGCTGCATCGGGAGAAAGCCGAGCCGAAATCGTGACCATCAACGTCGACGATGAGCCCGGTTTGGCCAAAGAGTACCAAATCAGCTCGATTCCCCGGATCATGCTGTTTCAGAACGGCAGCAAAGTCAAAGATCACCTTGGCTATGCAGGACGCGACCAGATGGAAAGCTGGATTCGTGTCGCGGTCGGCAACGCGAAGACGCCCGAGATTCGAACGAATCCACTTGCAGATTCCTGAGCCGTTTTGGCAACGTCGCTATCCCGATGGGATTCCGCGAGCACTAAAAAAGTGGTGGCTTTCCGAGTGAACGGCGCGTCAGCGCCCATTGTCCGGCATGCATCATCCAATGCACGTCGGCGGACATGATCAAGCTGGCAAAGTTCGGAAAGAATCCTTGCATGGGGCCGGACGTCGGTTTATCCAGGTCTTCTTCACTCAGTCCGTCCAGGATTTTCATCAATCCGGCCCGCTGTGTTTCCTGAATGGACATCAGCGATTCTTTCGTTTCGAAAGCGCTGGCGTCATCGTTGGTCGCGGTGTCCTTTGCATACTTTTCGGCCAACCCGTCGGGCAGCGGTGGCATCGCATCGGGTTCGATCGAATTGCCCAGCATGTGTTCGGAAACAATCAGGTGTCCGAATTGCCAGTTGATGTGATTGGCCCCTTTGACAGGCCGGTGCAACAATTCTGCATCGGTAAGGTCGGCCAGGTACCCTTTCCAAACGGTGTCGGTGGCGCCGATGGTTTGTCGGATCAGGTCTTTGCTGTTCATGATTTTCCTCGGTGAAATCGGAGCCGCAAATACAGTCGCAGCTTCAGGACGTTTAATGTGTCAGGGTTGGGCGTGTTGACGCTCGTGCAATCCGGGGCGTCTTCGCGCAATCCGGGGCGTCTTCGGGCAATTCGAGGCGTCTTGTCGCACGTGGCGTGCATGTGCGGGATGCCGTTTAAGTCTTCATCTTCTGATGTGCCGCAACTGCATCGATGATGGCGTCGAGGTCTTTGGTAGCCTTGTAGCCGATCGCGGCTTGGATTCGATCGAGTTCCGGGACGCGCCGGCGGATGTCTTCGAACGAATCGTCGTAGGCATCACGGTAGCTCTGGAATTCGATCTTTGCATCCGGGTTGACCCGGTCGATCACTCGTTGGGCCAGTTGAAGAATCGAAACAGGAACGTCGCTTCCGATGTTATAGACGCGACCGGCCGCGGTTGGCGTTTCGACCAGTGAGACGACGGCGCCGACGACGTCATCGACGTGTGCAAAACAACGCACCTGTTCACCGTCATCATGTACGGTCAACGGTCCGCCTTGCAGCGCCGCATCGACAAACCTCGGCAACACCATTCCGTACGCGCCCGTTTGTCGTGGTCCGACGACGTTAAAAAATCGTCCGACGACGGCGGGCAGTTGTTTCTCTTTGTAGAACGCTAACGCCAGAAACTCGTCGATCGCTTTGGAAACACCATAGCTCCATCTTGGCTTGGTGGTTGCACCGAACACCAAGTCGTCTTCTTCGCTCCACGTTTCTTTCGGGTTCTTGCCGTAAACTTCGCTGGTGCTAGCAATGAAGCATGGTACGAAGGTTCCTGCGCTCGCCCGTTCGCCCAGGCGATTCAAAATCAATTGTGTCGGATAAACGTTTCGCTCGATCGTTTGGATCGGTTGGCTCGCGATCAATGCCACGCCGACCGCGGCGGCTAAGTGATACACACGGTCGGCACGGTCGACCACTTCGGCGACTAGCGATTTGTCTTCGACGGTTCCTTGGATGTATTCAAGTCGCTCGTGACCCATCACGTCGGCAAGATTGTTTTTTTGTCCGGTTGAAAGATCATCGACCACGATCACGTGGTGTCCGTCATTCAAAAGTCGTTCGGTCAAGTGCGATCCGATGAAACCGGCTCCGCCGGTGACGAGACAAGTCAGAGATGTCACCGCAATCCAATGGTTAGAGGCAGAATGTAAGCCGCGGCACAGGTTCGGCGACGGTTGCGTGTCCCCGGGTGCGTGTGGTTAAACCGCGAAGTTTACCACACCAAACCGTTGTGACGAACGCTGCAGACCGACCCGTATCAGATCGATCCGCAGGGTTTCGAACGTGTTCGCGGCGGATTGCGTCGTAATAGCAGGGCATTTTGTATCGATTGCGGTGGGTTGCGCGAACTATCGACCTAACCCCTTGCCCGTTAAACTGAAAAGTCGTGCTCGTCAGGATTGGAAACCAATTCAAGCGGGATCAACTGTTTGTTTGACGTTACTCTTCTTTGAATCTGATGCGATTCTTCTATTCTCGTTCTGGCGTTATTCGGATCTCGATGATTGCCTTGCTGT
Organism: uncultured Pirellulaceae bacterium; assembly: GCA_963975425.1. GTDB lineage: Bacteria > Planctomycetota > Planctomycetia > Pirellulales > Pirellulaceae > CAXBGS01. The sequence continues at coordinate 250,247 of CAXBGS010000008.1, read as the reverse complement.
GTGCGCTATTACAGGTGGCCAGCGTCAACGGCGATGAGGCGGACGCTGCAGCCAACGAGAAATCGATTGCCGCTTACGCGGATGCCGCCAACTTTCAAACCAACGGCGCGTTGGACTTAGCGGTCGAGGCTTGGAATCAGTTCTTAAAAGACTATCCCGATGATCCGATGGCGTCGAAGGCGGCGCACTATCTGGGCGTCTGCTATATGCAGCAAGAAAATCCTGATTACGTCGCGGCCGCCAATGCGTTTCGCAAAGCGTTAAAGGATCCCAAGTATGACTTGCGAGAAGAAAGCTTGGTGAATCACGGTTGGTGTTTGTATGCCGCATCAGGTGACGCGCCCAACCGTGATGCGAAACGATTGCGAGAATCGTTGAAAACGTTCGCCACACTCAGTCGCGAGTTTCCCAAGAGTAAATTCAAAGATCGCGCGATCTTCTATAGCGCCGAAGCGGCGTACGGGTTAGGCGAAGCGAAGCAGGCCGTTAAGTTCTATGACCAACTGCTGGCAATGCCTAACGCCAAGGATTCGCCGCTCAGGTGTGATGCGTTGTATGCCCGCGGCGTCGCCTATGAAGACTTGGGGCAAACCGAAAAAGCGGTGGCCTCGTTTCAGCAGTTGCTTAGCACTTGCGACCGTGCCGATTTGATTGCTGATGTGCACCTGCGAATCGGTGACGTCGCGATTCTGAACAAGCAATATGACAAAGCCATCGATTCGTTCGATTCGGCCATCGCTGCGACGGAAGCCGATGATGACTTGGCTTATGCCCTATTCCGACAAGCCTATGCACTTGTGCAATCGCAACGCCCCGTCGAGGCAGCCGCAAAATACGAACAACTGCTAGAACAGCACCCGCAATCGCGTTACGCCGCAACCGCACGTTTGGCATCGGCGCAAAGCGCGTATCGTGGCGGCAAAATGAACGTCGCGGAAAAACGGTTCAACGAAGTGCTGAAACAGGGCAACGTTGAAGCCGCGACCGAAGCGGCTCATTGGTTGGCTCGCATGCGACTTGCCGAAAATAAACCGGACGCAGCGGCAAGAATCGCAAAGCAACGAATCGATGCCGGAATCGAAGGGCCGTTTGCAATCTCGGTGCGTCTTGATCACGCCGAAGCCTTGTCGATGAAGCCGGAAACCTTAAAAGAGTCGGTCGAACTGTTCCGGGCGATCTATCGCGATGCGCCCCAAGATAATTTGGCACCTCGCGCTTTGTATAACGCGGCATTCTCGGCATTCCAAACGAATCAGGCGGATGTCGCGTTACAGTTGACCAAAGAGTTTCTGGAAACGTTTCCCAAGGATACGTTGCGACCCGACGTCACTTACATCGCTGCCGAAGCGATGTTGTTGAGTGGGGATCCCAAGAAGGCGGCGGAAACTTATCAAACGCTGTTGCAGCAAATTCCCGCCGACTCAAACGTCCAGCGTCCACTGTGGGTGTTGCGTGCCGCCGCCACCTCGAACGCCGCCGGCACGTTTAAGGACACGATTTCGCTGTTGCGAACCGAGATCGATTCGCTGAATCAACCCGCCCAAGTTGCCGAAGCGAACATGCTGATGGGACATGCTTATCTGATGTCCGGTCAACCATCAGAAGCTGCCATGGCTTTTGATGCCAGCACCAAAGCTGACCCGAAATGGGCCCGTGCCGACGAAGCTCAAGTCCTCGCCGGACAAGCGCTGTTGACGGCCGGCCAAGGCGAATCGGCGGCGGAAATTTGGGAACAGCTAATCAAGCAGAATCCAAAGGCGCGGATGGCCGATCAGGCGCGATACAAGTTGGCCCAAATGAACAGTGCGGCAGGCAAATATGACCGAGCCGTGACGTACTATGACGGAATCATTCGCGGCAAGCATGATCCTGCTTTGGTTCCCTATGCCAAGTACGGTCGCGGTTGGTCGCTCATGCAGTCGGAAAAGTACAAAGAAGCGCTCAAGGCATTGGATGACGTTGTCCAGCAAGACAAGAACCATCCCGTCGCCGATGACGCGTTGTTGGCTCGGGGCATCACCAAACGCAATCTCGAGCAATGGAAAGAAGCCGCAGAGGATCTGCAGTCATATCTCTCCTTGAAACCGCGAGGAAAGAACCTCGGTCACGCGTTGTACGAGTTGGCTTTGATTGACCAGCAACAGTCTCGTCCCCAACAGGCCGCCAAACGCTTGGAACGGTTGGTGAACGAAGTGCCCGACTATCCGTCGATGGACAAGGTCCTTTACGAACTGGGTTGGTCGTTACGCGAAGCGGGCGATGACGAGGCTGCGAAAAAACGTTTTGCCGAACTGACTCGCAAGTTTCCCAAGACAGCATTGTCAGCAGAGGCAGCATTTTTTGTCGGCCAAAAGAACTACGCAGAACAGAAATGGCAAGATGCCGCCCGGCAGTACCAAATGGCTTCGGAACTGGCGGACGATGACGAATTGTCCGAAAAATCTCTTTACCGCTTAGGCTGGTCTTACTTCAAGAACGGCGATTACGAAGAATCCGGGGACGCGTTTTCCCAACAGGCAAAGCGGCATCCCGATGGCAAGCTGGCGATCGACGCCCTGATGATGATCGGTGAGTGCAAATTCAAACAGAAAGATTACGAGCGGTCACTCGCAGGGTACGAAGTTGCTCGCCAGCGTATCCGTGAACAAAACGATACGGCGAAATCGATTCGTGATCAGGCCGAACGTCAAGTTCGCGAATTGATCTTGCTGCACGGTGGGCAAAGCGCGGCGCAGTTAAAGCAGTGGAAGGCCGCGATTGAGTGGTATGACGAGTTGTCCGAGCGTTTTCCTGCGACGGCCTTTTTGCCGCAAGCGTTTTACGAAAAAGGCTATGCTTATCAACAGTTGGGTGAATTGAACCGAGCCGTCAAGTTTTACGCGCAAGTGGCAAACAACTATCGTAATGAGATTGCCGCACGCGCAAGGTTCATGATGGGTGAAATCTATTTCGGCAACCGTCAGTTCAGCGAAGCGATTCCCGAGTTTCAACGAGTGATGTTCGGCTATGGCGCCGAAAAAGCGCCGGCGGAAATAAAGAACTGGCAAGCGAAAAGTGGATTTGAGGCGGGACGTTGTAGCGAATTGTTAGTCCAGCAAGCCAAAACGCCGGCCGCGAAAGCGAGAGCCCAAAAGTTCGCCGTCGATTTCTTTCGATACGTGATCGACAAACATCCAGGCCATGAACTCGCGGAGAAATCTCGCGAGCGTTTGGAGGCATTGAGCAAATCTTGAAATCCGCGACTTTCAAAAACGATCCACTTCACACCGCGTCACGGCACAGCGTGCGTGCCGCCGTCATGTTCATGTTGCTGATTTCGTTTGCTTGGATATGGCATATCGAACCCGGCAGTCGCCTGGCCGCCCAGGATGCTGCTCAGGATGCCGGTCTAATTGTCGATACCAACGAGATCCAGTCGGTCCTTGATGAGCAGCCGCAATCAAGTGACGAAGTTCCTGCCGACAGTCCGACCAGCATTGACTTGTTGTCGTTGATCACTCGCGGCGGCGGGTTCATGATCCCAATCGGTTTGATGAGCCTGTTGGTTGTCACACTTGCCGCTGAGCGTTTGGTCAGCCTTCGTCGCGGTAAAGTCTTGCCCTCGGAATTGGCTCGGAGCCTTGAAGACGAGGCCGATCCGATCGAACACTTTCACCCGAGTGCTGCCTTTGATCTTTGCGAAGACTATCCATCACCGTTGGGACGAGTCATTCGATCGATGCTGTTGCGGACCGGTCAGCCGTTGGCTGATATCGAGCGGACCGCCGCGGAAACGATTCAGCGCGAAGCGGACCAATGTGCCGCCCCGATTCGGTGGTTGAATCTGGCTGCCGCCGCGACTCCGTTGATGGGGTTGCTCGGGACGGTTTGGGGCATGATTGTCGCTTTCCACGAATCGACGACGCTGACCGCCGATCGCAGTCGCAGCGAACAATTGTCCGAAGGCATCTACACGGCGCTTGTGACGACACTGGCCGGACTGGTCGTGGCAATCCCGGCCGCAATCTTGGCACAGTATCTCGAAAATCGCGTGGCAAATTTGTTTCACCGGATCGAGCAATTCGCATTCGAGTTGGCACCGGTGCTGGACCGTTTTCAAGGACAAAAACGACTTCACAGCGACGGAACCCTGCACCCTATGTCAACGCCGCCACCAGCACCCCCGCCCCGCACCGGTGGGAAGAACACGTCGTCGGCGGAAACCAAATCGGTCGCGTCGGTGTCAAAGAAAAGTAAACGCGGCGGGGCAAAGGCGAGCTGATCATGGCGGTTCAAATCAAACGGTCGACAGTGGCCGGAACGCTAAGTCTGACACCGCTGATCGATGTCGTTTTTCTATTGCTGATCTTCTTTCTGGTGACCAGCGAGTTTGAGGAAGAAGAGCGTCGTCTGGATATCATCTTGCCGACGGCGACCAGCGCGACACCGATGACCAGCAAGCCGCGCGAAGTCGTCATCGACATCGACGATGATGGCATCGTGTATCTGGGCGGGCAGCCGACCAGCAACGAGAACCTTGAAAAGTTGTTGCGAGCCGCCGTCGCAAAGAATCCGACCAATCAAACAGCGGTGATACGTGCCGACCGTGCCACATCGTTTCAGCCGGTTGTCAGTGTCATGGATGTGTGCAATCGCGCAGGCGTCAGCGATTACAGCGTGACCACTCAGGAAGGACCCAATGAGTAGCGGCGTCACTCCGCCTCGGCAACGCAATTCCCATAGCGGCTCGGTCCGTCGCGAGACCGTTTGGCCGTTGGACGTGTTGTTGGTCGCACTTGCGGGGCTGGTGCTTTACGTCGTAACCACGCAGCTAAAATTCGATGACCCACGCTGGATGCACAATGCGTGGACCTACGTTTTGGCCGTTCCCTTGATCGCCTTTGTCTTGGCGATTTTGCTGCATGGATTCGCGTCACGTTATGTTCAAAAATCCGTTCAGCTCGGATTCTTGTTTAGCGTCTTCGTGCATTTGCTGCTGATGATGCTGGCGATCAACATCGTGATATTCTCGCGTTATTTCCCTGACGCAACGGCAGGTGTCAAACGCGAGCGGTCGCCGCTGCGGAAAACCGTTCCGGAATACCTGTTCCGCACGCCGGAAGAGAAAGCCGATACGCCCGACTGGTCAAAACCGACTGATGCGTCGACCGCATCACGTGTGATTCCGCAGCAACAACGCCAGTTGCCCCCATTGGATCAAGCGGCACCAAAACTGCAGATGCCACGCGAGCCACAACGGCAGCCGGTACCACTGCAAAAATTCTTGATGAGGCGTGACCAGCCATCGATGTCGCTGCCAAAGCCGGCGGATTCTCCCGGCAAGTTGGCTCGTCGCCCCATGCACGACGAAAATCCTGCGGCCACGCAAACACCGACGATTGACGTTCCCGATATGCCGAAATCGTCGCCGGACTCCTCTTCGGCATCGCCGCAGCAGGTCGAACGCGTCATGCAAGCCTCAACGTTTCCGGCAAAATCCAACCAGCGAGATCGCACGGCCGATTTGGCTTCGGTGGCACCGCGAGACCTTTCCGAATCATTCCAGCGAGCCACCACCGCGGCGCCGGCGGCCAGGGTTCAACGCTTTGCAGATGGTCCACAACCGCAGATCGGCGAGTCTGGCCTGGCGCGAAATCGCACACAGCCCACGCGGTCACGACGACCGAGTCCCGCCGGCGCGTCGATCGCACCACCTGCCGTTTCGATGGCGCAAGAAACACCGTCCTCCGATCGCGTTCTTGCGCCCACGCCCACGCCCGCCTCGCGGCGGAGCCGATCCGTGGGGGCACAGCTGTCTGCCGATGATCCGGCGCGGCAGTCGGGCATGGCGTCGCCGAATTCACGTCCCGCCGACGCTGGCGCAGTGAAGATCGGCCGCGCCGAACTGCAAGCCGGAATCCCTGATGTTGATGCCGGTCATTCGTCGGGTGTCGTGGGGCGCAGCGGTCGACGCGGAAGCCAGTCCGGGTTTGCGCCAGCCGGAGCGCCACAAGTTTCCGATGGCTTGGCCGCCGGTCGAATGATCGAAGGGGAAACGACCGAAGATGTTGCTGATCGCCGTGACTTTGGTTCCGGTATTTCACGGCGAAGTTCCGCAACGCGCGGAGCCACCGCGGCGAGTAATCTAGCGATGCCTGAATCGGATCCGACGTTGGGTCTAGGCCCTTCGCTTGACCTGCCTGTCGCCGAAGGACCTGCGGGCCTTGCTAATCGAGTCGCCGCATCATCCGGTGTCGTTCCATCGATCGAAGTGCCGCAGATTGCGGCACTGGACCTCAGCCGTGACGGGCGACCTCGACGCGAGGTCGGCGGACCGACCAATCCCGTCGGCGCAAAAGTCGCCTCCGTCGAATCGTTCAGTCGTCGTGTCATGCGAACCGACCGTGGCGCCGCCCCGACGCCGGCGGGGATGGTGGGTCCGGCAACCGAAGAAGCGATCGAACGAGGCTTGGCTTACTTGGCGAGCACGCAACGAGCCGATGGCAGTTGGTCGCTGGCCGACCATGGCGAGGACGTGTTGCTGAATAGCCGCTGTGCGGCGACCGGTCTTTGCATGCTGGCGTTTCAAGGCGCCGGGTACACGCACCTGAAACATCAATATGCTGATACGGTCTCTCGCGGGCTCAGTTATCTGATCACGCACCAGCGATCCAACGGCGATTTGTACGTTCGCGAAAACGCGATGAGTGACCGCAACGTTGCGTTGTACAGTCACGGAATCGCATCCTTGGCCCTGTGTGAAGCCTATGGGATGACGCAGGATCCAGAGCTGCGGGAACCAGCGGAACAAGCAATCCGCTATATCGCACTTTCACAGCACCCCGATCGCGGTGGCTGGCGATACACGCCCGGCATCAGCAGCGATACCAGTGTGACCGGTTGGATGATGATGGCTTTGAAAAGTGGCGAGCTTTCAGGGTTGGAAGTGCCACAAAAGACTTACGACGGAATCGATATCTGGCTCGATCTGGCCAAGGAAAGCGACCAGCGGCCCGATCGATATCGATACAACCCTTTTGCACCGGACACACCTTCACAGCGGCACGGTCGGTATCCGACGCCGACGATGACGGCCGTCGGAATGTTGATGCGAATGTATTCGGGCTGGCGACGTGATAACAAAGCGATGCGCTCGGCTGCTGAATACTTGCTGCGATATCCGCCGCAAGTCGGTACCCGACGTTCACCCCAGCGTGACACCTATTATTGGTACTACGCCACGCAAGTCATGTTTCATATGGGCGGTAAGTATTGGGATCAGTGGAACCAATCACTGAATCCGGTATTGCTGGAAAGTCAAATTCAAGAAGGCCCCGAATCCGGCAGCTGGGATCCGAACCGTCCCGTACCCGATCGGTGGAGCCCGCATGCGGGACGGCTGTACGTGACGACGATGAATCTGTTGAATCTCGAAGTCTATTACCGACACCTGCCGATCTACGAAGACGCTGCCGAATAGCAACCGGCCGACCCTTTATTCGTTTATCGAGCCTCAGCCCAAAGCGGTCGTCCTGATTCGATCGTCTATTGCTCTCTGGCGACATCGGCGGTGACGGCGCGGTGGTCCGACCCGAACGAGTCGCCCACGTGATGGGAAACGCATTTCAAGCCGTCGCTGATCAATACATGATCCAGCACCAAGCCAAACGCAAACGATTCTTTTGCATACCAAGTCGGCATCAATCCGAAACCGATCACCGCTCGCGACAACCCGGTTCGTTCTTCCAGTGTTCCAAAGATGGGCGACCAAGGCGTCAAATTCAAATCACCCATAACGATCACCGGCATCTGATCCGGATCGTCTCGCAGCGTGTCGATGTGATCGGCGAGCGATGTCAGATGGTGATTGCGTCGGTCGAAACCGATCGTTCCGATCGGCGGCAAAGGGTGCGTGGCAATCAAACGAAAAGGGAATGAGTTGCACTGAACGGTTGCGGCAATCGATTCGATCGAGCGATCAAATTGGATCACGTCAATGTCGACCATCGAATGTCGGCTGTATAGACCGATTCCAAAATTGCCATGATCGTCGGGACGGACGCAGCGATGTGGATAGCCATCTGACAACGCCCGGTTCAGATGCTCGGCTAACGATGAGTCCAATTCCAAGATCGCAACCACATCGGGGGTTTGGTCTCGGATCTGCGTAACGATCTCATTCGCATTCGGATTCGACGTCAACACATTCGCCGTCATGACTCGGACGACTGACGACGGATCGATTGCGGATGACGCCTGGTAGCGAGAGACAAAGAATGACCCGTGTATCGCGATCAGGACGAGTGTCACCAAGACGCATCGTGGCCGCCGAATCACTAGGCAGATCGCCAGCAGAGTGACTAGCCCAATCACCTGCTGGACACGCAGATTGGCAAGGATGTCCGCCACCCACCAGTGCGCCGCCAAGAGCGAAACGAACGTTGCAATCACGCCGCTTGCTACCAGAACAGGCAAGACGCGGGTGAGACCGGTTCGGCCTTTTGTCGACTTGCTTGCGTTTTCTGTTTCCACGTTCGTTCAATAGGGCGGGTTGCGATCAACGCACCCTGCCCCAACCCGTCGACGTGACAATGGGAGCTTTCGCAACGATCACACCTTCCTTTACGGACCTTTACGGATGCATCCGTCGTCTGATGCGTCTGTCACTTGTTCGGTCATCGCCGAGCGCCGAGCGAAGAGCGACGAATGCTAAGTCAGGCTGCCGGCTTTTTCTTCGCTTTTGCTGGGCTGTCAAACGAATAATCCGGCGAGGGTGTGTGGGCTTCTTGGAAATATCGCTTAGCCTTTTTAACCAAGTCGGGTTGCTTTGCCGCGACATCGTGCTGCTCGCCCAGGTCGGTGGGCAAGTGATAGAGTTCGATTGGCGAATTCGGATCCTTGCTCAAGTCTTGTTGGATCGCTTTCCACTCACCAAATCGGACAGCGCGTCGCCCGCCACGCGAGTAAAATTCCCAGTAGAGATAGTCGTGTTGCGACTGACCCGCTGAGTTCCCCAGCAAAGTCGGCAGCATCGAGATGCCGTCGGTGCTGGCTGGTGCCTTGGTGTCGGCAAGTTCGCAGAACGTCGCAAGCATGTCCCAATGCGCCGAAATCAGATCGCTGGTCGAACCGGCTTTGATTTTGCCTGGCCATCGTGCGAGCAAGAACGTCCGAATGCCACCTTCGTAAAGATCGCGTTTGTATCCTCGGAGCGGTCCGTTGCTGTTGAAGAAATCCGGATCGTGGCCGCCTTCTAAATGCGGCCCGTTGTCACTGGTCAGCATCACCAATGTGTTGTCATCAATGCCCAGTTCCTTGATCAAGTCAAGGATTTCGCCGACCTGTTCATCGACCAGCGTCATCATGGCGGCAAACGCGGCGATCGGGTTCTTGACGGTGGGGCCTTGGTACTTGCCGATCTTGTTTTCAAATTGTGGAAACTTCTTGCGGAATGGCTCCATATACGATTCCGGTGCATGCATCGCCGCATGCGGGATCGTGAACGGTAAGAAAGCAAAGAATGGTCGAGTGTGATTGTTACGGATGAATGACTTGGCTTCATCACCGATCAGCGTGGCCGTGTAAGTTTCGCCGTCCAGCGGGATTCGCTCGTGGTTCTTCCACAAGTGATCCGGATAGTAGTTGTGCGCCTGACGTTGGCAGTTGTATCCGTAAAACAAGTCAAAGTGTTCGGCAGGATCACTGGCCGAACCGGGGGCACCGAGACCCCATTTGCCAAACGCGCCCGTCACATAGCCCGCATCTCTCAGCAGACGTGGGATCGTCACGATGTCCGCAGGCATTGCTGCCTGGCCCTCGGGTTGGACTTCCCGGTTGCCACGAACGAAGGCGTGCCCGGTATGAAGACCCGACATCAAACTGCATCGCGTCGGTGCGCAAACGGTGCTGCCGGAATAGTGCTGAGTGAACTTCATGCCCTCGTTGGCAATCCGGTCCATGTTTGGCGTCTGAAACTTCTGTTGCCCATAACATGACAGGTCGCCGTAGCCTGCATCGTCCAGCAGGATATAGACGATGTTAGGCTTCTCATTATCATTTTCGGCCGCTTTCAGCGCCGGAAGACTGAGGACGGAGAGCAGGCAGCAGCCGACGAGGTGGACAAAGGAACGTTGCATGATGCATTGGAATACTGAGGACCGATGGGGGTGAACCCGGTCAGTATACACGCAACCGGCCGTTTGTTTATTCGCCCCAGATTCGCAGCACACTCACCAAGTTATGACTTTGGTCGGTCCACAACGGTGCTCTCGCCAATTCGTCTTCGGTCGCTGGCTCGCTTTCGGCCATCGATTCCAATTGCCAAATCGAGTTTCCGTCGCGTGTGACCAGCATCCAGTTCGCACTTGAAATTGCGATGGCGTTGTCGGTCAGACTGCGTACGACCCGACTGGTCAGGCCCGCGTCGAGACTGAGTCGGTGGACCAGGGGAATCAAATCCAAGTGGTTGTTCGACACATGGACGGCGAGGACGCCATCGTCGGCTAAGCGGTCTTGGAACAATCCAATTGCTTCGCGAGTCAGCAGGTGAGCCGGAATTGCGTCACTGCTGAATGCGTCCAGAACCAGGATGTCGAATTTCTTTTCGGTCATGCGTTCCAGCACCAAACGTCCATCACCCAGGTGATGTCGAATTGTGGACGGACAGTTTTGCATGAACGTGAAGTGCGTTTGGGCGATGTCCAGAACGGCCGGATTGATTTCGATGATGTCGTATTCGTCACTCGGACGGCCATAGGTGGTGAGGACTCCACATCCCAAGCCAACGATTCCGATTTTTAGCGACGGCTTTTGTTCCTGCAACGCTCGGATCGCGAGCCCGACGCCGCTTTCGTAACCGTAGTAAGTGGTCGGCTGCAGGGCATCTTTGCCATGACGTTGCATGCCGTGAATGGTGCTGCCATGAATCAACTGCATGCCTTCCGCATCGTTATCAACACGCAGCACGCCAAAGAAGTTTCGTTCCCGTGCAATTGTGTCACTGTCGGCGTTGGTCACCCCATAGATCACGGGCAGGATCGCAAGAATGCCGGCACAGTAGCGAAGACGGTAAGCTTCGGACCATTTGTACTCGGTTGTCTTCCAGCCCTGGCACGCAAAGTACAGCAGGAACGCCAACATCGTGACGATGTTCACGCCGATCGAGAGCTCGATATAGCTGTCGAAAATGAACGGACACACCACGGCAACGATCAGTCCCCCGATCGCGCCACCGGCCGAAAGCATGGCGTAATACTGAGTCAGCAAACGCGTGGGCGGCTTCAGTCTTGCGACTTCACCGTGGCACAACAGGCAAACGCCCATCAGTAGGATCATGAACGATGACGCTTCGGTTACCAGCGACAACTGGGTCGGTACGTACGATTTGATTTGAATCGCGGCCACCGCAAGCATGGTGATCAATGCCGTCAACTTTGGCCGATACCACTGGGGCGAATCAAAACAGATGATGAAACTGAGCAAGTACAGACTCAGCGGCAGCACCCACAAGAAAGGTACCACGGCGACATCCTGGCAAACGTGGTTGGTCACGCACAGCAACATCGTCGATGCAAGCGCCGGTAACGCGATCCAGCAAGCACGAATCGACCACGATGGCGCGACGTCGGTTGCTGGTCCGTCTTGACCGGTCGCATCCGCAGGTGATTGTTCTTTGACTCGGAATAGTCCGATTGCGACGACACCCTGGACTAATACAAATCCACAGAACATCAACGACCAGGCGGAGCTTTGTCCGGAAACCGATAGCATCGGTTCGACCACGAACGGATAGCTAAGCAGCGCGAAGAGCGAACCTGCGTTTGAAAGCGCGTACAGGCGATAAACGCGATCGCTATCGTCTTGGTAACTGAGCCATGCTTGGATCAAAGGACCCGTGCTGGAAAGTACGAAATATGGCAGTCCGACGTGAGCCGCCAGCATCCACAACAAATACAGCGTCGGCGATTCGTTTCCGCTCGGTTTCCACGCATCCGACGGTTCGATCGGCAACAACAATGCCGCACCGCATAGCAGTGTCAGGTGCAAGCCCGCTTGCGCCGCCGGCTTTAGGAAAGTCCGCAACAAATGTGCGTACAAGTATCCGCCGAATAACAGCAATTGAAAAAACAGCATGCAAGTCGTCCATACGGCGGGTGTTCCGCCGAACCAAGGCAACACACACTTGCTGATGACCGGTTGTACCTGGAATACTAAGAATGCCCCCAATAACGTGGTGGCAGCAAACCAGAAAATCGACCGGCCGCTGGTGACCGGACTTGTCGATGTTGCAGACAGAAGTTTGGATTGTGCAAGTTTTGCGGATGACATGGCGGCGGGACCGACGAACAGGCGTGTAACGGCGAACAAACGCATCAAGATGCATGCGGACAACGTCAAACCGTAGGTCACAAAACCGGACCAAAGGCGTTAGAATCGACAAATCTCGCCACCACAATGGTGCCGATCCTCAACGGGCCGGTGGGGAAGACATGAATTGAGTGTGATGTGCCTGTGCGGCTGGTGAGTGACCGCGGTGAGGCGAATGCATTCCGCCGCCACGCCACCGAGTGCCAGTACAAAACCGAGTGCCAGTACAAAACCGAGTGTCAGTACAAAACCGAACGCCAGTCCAACAACCAGTGCCGGCACAACGACGACGACCAAGTGGGTGCCGCTGGGCCCGACCGTATTCTTTTCCTGCCCCCCTCTCCGTGGAACCCTTTCCATTTGTCCATTTCACCTCCTCGTGACGAAGCCACACTTGCCGGCCGCGAGCGGGTGTACCTGGATGCGGGCCGCGCCGCCGTTTGGGGGCTCGGCGTCAATTCTGCGCTGGTCGTCATCAAGTTAACCGGTGGAATGATGACCGGTTCTTCGGCGTTGATTGCGGACGCTGTCAACTCGATCGGTGATGTCGCCAGCGCCATGGCGGTTCGAGGTGCATTGAACGTTGCGCAGATCGATGAAGATGACGATCACCCCTACGGTCACACCAAAGCCGAATCGATTGCGGGTCTCAGTGTCGCATTGCTGGTCGCCTTTAGCGCCGGGCTGTTAGGGCTCGAAACCGTTCAGCGATTCTGGACTGATCTGACGCCTCCTGCGATGGTGGCTGGATACATCGCGGCGGGCTGTGCCGTGGTCAAAGAGGCCATCTATCAATACACCCGGCGCGTCGCCAAGCGATTGGACTCGTCAGCTTTACGTGCGACCGCATGGGATCACCGCAGTGACGCGTTGGGTTCCGCGGTCGTCGCGGTCGCACTGCTAATCACGCCTTACACCGGTGCCGCGGCGCCTTACATCGATCCGATTGCGGCGTTCTGTGTCTGCGGCATTCTGATTTTCACTGGCGTGAAGCTGTTTCTTTCGACCGCACGTGAGTTGATGGACCAGCAAGCGGACGAACCGATCGTCGCAAAAGTGCGAAGCCTTTCCGAGTCCGTCGCCGGAGTGCACGAGGTGGAAAAGTTACGAGTTCGTAAGAGCGGATTGGAATACTTTATTGAAATTCATGTCGAAGTCGGCGGGCAATTAACCGTCGATGATGGCCATCGCATCGGCCACGATGTCAAAGATAAACTGCTGGCGGAAATGCCTCGGGTCAGAGACGTACACGTTCACATCGAACCACACGAACCGCCACAGTTTGAGGCGATGGATTGAGAGGCGTCACGGGGCGGCCAACCATTCCGCCAGCGTTTTCAGGTTCTTGCTAAACGTATCGCTGCGAATCACATGTGACGTTGGATCGTCATCGCCGTGATATCGCAGTTTGCCACTTTCAACCCACGCACCGCGCCGATCAAGGTCGTTAACGATACGGCTGACTTCTGCGTCAAGCTGTTTCGAACGTTTTGGTGCCGAATCGGATTTGGCTCGATGCAGCTCGGCCACCGGTGTTTTCTGAGTCTTTAAAAACAGTCTCTCAATACTGTCCAGATTCGACGACACGATGAATCCGTAGTGTGTTGGCAAGTCATCGTCGGTGTAAACCAGCTGATACTTTCTGGTGAAATACAGCGGCTGGTTGGTTTCCAGCTCGTAAAACCTTGCCAACCGGCCGTCATGTCGTTGCGATCGACGCAAATAAGCGATGGCACGAGGGACCGGTTCCAGGAAACGTTCGGCATTGTCTGTTTCCGACGCGGTACGACGGTATAGGTTGATCAGCGTCTTCATCACCCCTTGTGACTCGCCACCGCTGATCGCGGGCGGTTCGAACTTGCGGGCCCACACCGGATGCATCTCGTGGTTGTATTGTTGTGCCCAGGCCGGCTGAGGCTCGGGAAGTTGGGCCCGCAATAAAAAATCGCCGCCACGAATGGCTGATTCAAGGTATCGACGGTCCCCATAGACATCCCAACCGTCAAGCATCGTGGTGATCAGATCGGCGATCGTGTTGTCGTTGAGCGTGTAGTGATCCGTGTAGTCGTCGCCTGCAAATGTACGTGACCAAGTATCCGGAAATGATGCTCGCTGGAAATTCGAATCCTTGGCAGCGTCCTTTGCCGACTGCTCTTTTGCATCGGGAGAATCCGTGTATCGCTGTGGCCAAGCCCCGCACGCGTACTGTGCGTCCGCGGCAGCATTCAGTGCATATGTCACGCACTCGTGAATCGCAGCGTTTTGAAACTTGAGTTCTTGATCAAGTTGCATCAAGAACCGCATTGCCGATTGGGATTTGTCATCATCGAACGTCGTCGTGTTTCGCCGTTTTTTACCCTCGTCTGGATCGACACGATACGAGTAAGCCTTGCGGTGTTTTGGCTCAAACTCGATCCGAACGTCCCATCCACCTGATCGTAATTGTCCTCGAACCAACGCGAACGCGGTCTCCTGCGCAGCATCCAACAGCAACGGATCGTGACAGTGACGGTACGCTTGCAGGTACGCCATCCCGACACTGGGTGTCGCGGGTGGTTCGATCCAGGCAGTACTCTGCCCTACCCTGCCCTCGCCTTCTCGCTTGGAAAGATCAGCACTAATTTGAAAGACATAGCCTCCACCGGCTGAAGCGTGTTCGCGAAAGAATGCTACCGAACGATGCAAGACATCAACGACATCGTTCCGATTCGGTTCTGCCGATGCGGAAGCGACAAGAAGCGTCCCTAGAATCAATCCAGCCGATTGCCAGCGGGTCTGCGAAACGAATCGAACCAAGACATGCGGTTTCATGAGAGATCACCTTGATCGATGAGGGTAGCTCGATTTGGAATCAATCCGCAAAAGGATTTTTTGGCGGATCGGAATGAATCGTCGGCGCCGCATTGGCGGACAAAGCTTTGATCTTCGCCGCGGCTTTCTGAACATCAACGCTTGTGCGCAGATACGAGAACGACACATCAAACTCGGTCGATTGCCCTGGGGCAAGCTTTGGCACTCGGCCGTAATGACGTTCGACACGTCGGTTGAATGGAAATCCGCTGCCTGGTTCGATGCCCGTGACATAGCCGTCATCGACTGCGGCGGTGTTTTTCCAGATCGTCAGGTGAGGTAGCGAAGCGGTTGACCAAGTCATCGATGCGCCACGATCGCCCGCCGCATTCATTAACACGGCAGTCGCCGTACCGTCGGCACCGGTGTGCGGCGTCACCAAGTAAACTTGTTCGACGAAATCGACTTGCGGTTCGCGATAACGATCAAAATCGCTGATGCCCGCGGCCGCCGTCTCGTTCATCGGCCAAACCTCTTTAGCCGCGACGACAACCCGCGCATCCTGTTCCAACAGCGGGGCGCCAAAGTTTGTGTGATAGATCACCTGATACTCCTGGCCGGACGCGCCTTCATTGGTGATTACATCGTGAACCTCAATGGTGTCGGAATTCGGCAATAGTGAAAGCTCGGTGACCAGTTTTAGTTTCGGGCCGTAAAACATTCGTTCAGAAACGACGCCACGCAGCGTGACGCGGTAGGGCGGCTTATTTTGCACCAAGAGTTCGACTTCCGAGGCCGGGATGTTGCCGATCTTGCCGTGCAAAGTCAGGTCCATCTCCGCTTCGTCGCCGGTATTGTTGATGAATTTATCCTTCCCCGGGTGCCCGGCAAATTCCAATCCACAGCGGACCATCCACTCGTTGAACCCTTCCAACCAGCCCAGCCCGCCACGACTTTCCAAATCGATGTGGCTGGGGTGAACCACTTCTTTGACCGGTGAATCCCAGCCAAAGATCCGCTCACCCGTCTGAGAATCCTCGACGCTTAGGATGCTCATTCCGCGAGTCGGGACTACGGATACGGTGATCATTCCGTTGTCGATTTTGACGAGGCTGACGCCTTCCTGTTTGCCGCCGTGAAGGGTCCGTTTGTGGATCTTCCATTGAGATGCAATATCGGTCGAAGCGACTTTCGATAGATCAAAAGACGATTGGTTGAC
Organism: uncultured Pirellulaceae bacterium; assembly: GCA_963975425.1. GTDB lineage: Bacteria > Planctomycetota > Planctomycetia > Pirellulales > Pirellulaceae > CAXBGS01. The sequence goes on along the minus strand of CAXBGS010000008.1, from coordinate 233,893 downwards.
GTTGGATGCCGCGCTGGAAAGAACGTAAAGCGATTGGTCCGCGTGGCAGCGCGTGGTGGGAATCAATGTCGCCAACCCAACCAGTGAACCCAGCGCCATCAATGAACCCAACCGAGCCAATGAACCCAACCGAACCAATGAACACAGGCTCCGAATCCAAAAGGGCACGTTTGAGTCAGAATCATCCGCCTGGGTCGTCGATCGCATCATCGATAGCCTCGTGTGGTAACACAGTGTTGTTTTGCGTGCCGCTGAGCATCGTTAATCGTATCTAATGTGGCGCAGGGCTGCATTGGGATGTCTGCGGGAGCTTGGATGTTGCTGAATGCTCCATTCACATGCACGTGGGGCGCTTTGTGGGAGGTCGTTTGCGAAAAACTATCTCAGCTTTTTCATTGCTTTTGTATCTTCCCCCCGATTAGAGCGAAACGGGATTTGCAGGGAAGTATTGGTGCAAACTTGTGCAACGAGGTTGCGCTAATGGCAGCACAATTGCCTTCTCTATCGACCGATTGATTACAAGGCCAGACATGCCGATAGAAATGATGAAGCCGTGGCAGTGAAACCACGTTGACCCATCTTATGGGCAAAGTATAGTCACAGGGTCTTCTGTGCGTTGACGTTCGCCGAGTGACTGTGTCATCGGTGCGAAACGTCCGCAACAAGTGCCGGCGTCCTGTGCCGGTGATGAATCAAATGCTTGATCGTGGCGGTCTTGATCGTAGCAGCGCTGTATCGTGACAACGTTGCACTGCAGAGCGTCCGCCATGAGCCGAGCTCAATTGGAACTGAGATGCTGAATTTCTTTCGTCAACAATCTGGATCAATCAAGAACGACGTTTTATCAGGCGTGACCGTCGCCTTGGCGCTCGTCCCCGAGGCGATCGCGTTTGCGTTCGTGGCGGGTGTTTCACCGTTGATTGGTCTGTATTCTGCCTTTTTTATCGGACTGCTGACATCGATCTTGGGCGGCCGGCCGGGAATGATTTCCGGTGCAACTGGTGCGATGGCCGTCGTCGTGGTCAGCCTGGTGGCCATGCACGGCGTCGAGTACTTGTTTCCGACTGTGATTCTTTGCGGAGTGCTGCAGATTGCCGTCGGCGTCGGTCGACTTGGCAAGCTGATTCGGATGGTTCCACATTCGGTGATGCTCGGCTTTGTCAACGGACTGGCCATCGTGATCGGGTTGGCGCAGCTGGGAAGTTTCAAAACGCTTTCGGAATTTGGTGAGCTTGAATACCTGACCGGCACGCCTTTGCTGGTCATGCTGGTTTTGGTCGGCGTGACGATGGCGATCATTTGGTTGTTGCCGAAAGTCACGCGAGCGGTACCGGCTTCGTTGGCTGCGATCTTGGTGGTCACCGCCATTTCCATCGGGCTGAATCAATCCACGTCTGGTCGCGACGAGCATCTGGTCGCGACCGTCGGCGATATGCTCCGAACCAACAGCACCGCCGCAGCTGTTGCCGAGGCAAAGCAGCAACAAGAATCCGACCTCACCGCCGTCACGTTGGTCAGTGTCGCGGTCCAAGAACCATCGGTCGATCAGGTTCTGCCAAAGCATCAACCCACGTCATCGGCGGACGTCGATAAAGCCAAAGCCATTGCGTCAGCCAACAGCGGTATCGGCGGCGGATTGCCGATGCCGTTCTTTATGGAACATGCGATGGTGCCGATGACTTGGGAAACACTTAGAATCATTTTTCCGTTTGCGGTGATTCTTTGCGGCGTCGGTTTGATCGAGTCATTGATGACGCTAACGCTGATCGACGAAATCACCGAAACTCGTGGTCAGGGCAATCGCGAATGCATCGGGCAAGGTATCGCAAATCTCGTTTGCGGACTGTTCGGCGGTATGGGCGGATGTGCCATGATTGGGCAGTCGCTGATCAACGTAAACTCGGGTGGTCGCGGTCGTTTGTCGGGGATCACAGCCGCCGTTTGTTTGCTGATGTTTGTGCTGTTCTTGTCGCCATACATCGAACAAATCCCGATGGCTGCGCTCGTCGGCGTGATGTTCATGGTCGTGATCGGAACATTCGAGTGGGCATCACTCAAGATGTTTCGGCGAATGCCGACCAGCGATGTTTTGGTCATGGTGCTTGTCGCCGGCTACACCGTTGTGATGCATGACCTGGCCACGGCCGTGATCTTGGGCGTGGTGGTTTCGGCCTTGGTCTTCGCCTGGCAGCATGCGACTCATATTTTCGCCGACATCAAGTACAACGAGTTCGGTAGCAAGATTTATCAGCTTCACGGACCTTTGTTTTTTGCTTCGGTCCCGTCGTTCAAAGAAATGTTCGATGTCGCGGGTGACCCCGAGGATGTCGTGATCGATTTTTACTACACTCGCGTTTATGACCAATCAGGGATGGAAGCGATTAACATGCTGGCCGACAAATACGAGGCGGCCGGAAAACGCTTGCACTTGACTCACCTGAGTCCCGAATGTCGCACGTTGCTGGACCGAGCTGGCGACTTGGTCGAGATCAACGTTTCTGAAGACCCACAGTATCACGTGGCGACAGATCGCTTGGCGTAAGACAGCGCCACTGGCGCTGCGAACAGGTCTGCCGGCCTCGATCGGTGTTCACTCGCTGGGCTGGATATTGAACGCCGTCAGGTGACCTTTTAGCCCGTCGAAGGTGTAGGTGACGGTCGCGTCGACGTTGCCTTTTTCACCTGCGACGTTCAGGCTGACAACCAGTTGTTGGTTTTCGCCCTGTTGAAAATCGGCACCTGTTGCGGCAATCGACGTGACGTTTCCGGCCCACGCGTCGCCTAGGTCACAAATATGTTTCAAGGTGTCGTCGTCGGCCGCTTCCAGCAATGATGGGTGCATCATCGGTTTCAGTTCGTCCAAGCGACGCTTGAGTAACGTTCCGATGACGACTTCGCCGTTTTCACGATAGAAGGTTGTGTCGGCTGGACCGTGGAACCAGTCTCTTGCAAGTGCATCACTATCGATTGAGAAGCTAACGATCTTTCCATTCAGGAAAACAAGATCCGACTGCGCGATCCCATTGGCGAACTGCATTCCGCCCTTGGTTTTGACGATCGTTCGATTCGGCTGTTTCTCGAAATTCACGCTGAAAGCACCGGCGGGCTGAAAGCGACATTCGCCTAGCGAATCATTCAGTGCGTGCATCCATGTCGCCAACATGGGCGGATCGATTTCTTGCCGGACGCTCGGGTCACACAGGTTCAGGAATCCGTCGACGTCTTCGTCGGCAATCGCCTTGAACACGGGCGTCTGCAATTGGTGACTCTGGCGATATCCGGCAGCCAGCAGGGCACCGACGCTGCAAATTCCGAGGACGAGTAGAGCGGTGGCAGCAAGGATCAAACGTTTCATCGTATGGCTCCGACGATGGGGTATGGGATGCTTTCAAATTCCCAAGCGTGAAGCCATGCAGCGTGTTACATCGATTCTCGGCTCACTTTGCCGAGGCCAGGTCGGCTAATTGGACCGTTGCCCTGCCCTGCTCTTTTTCCAGATACGCTCGGCCGAATTTGACGTTCACATGGTCCCAGGGCAATTTGTCCATCAGCTCGTATTTGTCGTGGACTTGTTTTTCGACATCGATGTCGGCGTCGGCGATGGCTTGCCACCATCGCTGTGAATCCAAATATTCGGTCCAGCCGTCCATTCGTGCACCGCGTTCCCAAGCCAAGCGGACGGCTTTGCCGGTGCGGCGATCGCCACGGCTTAGGACGCCTTCCAACAGGCTGGTTTCGATGTCGTGACATTTCACGCTGACGCTGCGGATCTGTCGACGCGCTCGCATGTGATTGTGTGCCCATTTGAAATATTCCCGCCGCTGCATGCCGTTCCACTGATACGGCGTGTGGGCTTTGGGGACAAAGTTGGAAACGCTAGCGGTCACCCGTGCGTATCGTCCGTTGACTTCTTTGCCGACCGTTGCGATCGTCTCGGCCAAGTCAACGATGCCGTCCAAGTCGACTTCGCGTTCGCCAGGAAGTCCGCACATGAAATACAATTTGATACTTTCAAATCCGTTCTTGAATGCGACGCGGCAGCCTTCGATCAAATCGCTGTTCTTGATCTTTTTGCGAATTTGCTCGCGCATGTCATCACGCGCGACTTCCGGTGCCAAGGTCATGCTGCGCCGTCGGTCGCTGCCCAATAAGATCGGCAGCGTGCGCAATTGATCGTTCACCCGCAGGCTGGGCACACTGATATTGACTTCCAGTGGCCGGAATACTTCGTGAAGTCGGTTCACCAGCGGTTCAAAGTGCGGGTAATCGCTGCTGGAAAGCGACAGGATGCTGATCTCATTAAAGCCGGTGTTCTTATAGCTTTCCCATGCGGCGTCGACGATCGTTTCCACTTCGCGGATTCGCAGTGGCCGCTTGATCACCGTGCTTTGACAAAAGCGACACAGGTGCGGGCATCCTCGCATGATTTCCACCGCGATGCGGTCGTGCACGCAATCGATGTATGGAACCAGAGGCGAAGTCGGCAGCGGCGTACCGTCCAGATCGCTGATCACGCTGGGCGCAATCGTTTCGGGAACATCGACGCGGGTGCGGTTGATCGCGGTGATACGGCCGTCGGCATACTCGGGCTGATAGAACCGCGGCACATAGGCACATTCCATTTTCTGTGCAAGTTCGGCGAGAGCGGTTTCGCGTTGTTGTTGCCCTTGGATGCCGTCGATAAATGTTCCGTCCTCTTGTCGAAACCGCTCTTTCAGCTCGATCCACAAATCGCAAACGGTCGGCAGTGCCGGTTCACCGTCGCCGATCATCATCACGTCGAAGTAGTCGGCCATCGGTTCTGGGTTTTGACAGCACGGTCCGCCGGCGACCATCAACGGATCCGCCATGGTGCGATCAACTGATTCCAACGGGATGCCGCCCAGGTCGATCATTGTCAACACGTTGGGTGAACTGATCTCGTACTGCAAGCTGAGCCCGATGACGTCGAAATCGGCAAGCTTGGTGAACGTTTCCAAACTGTATAGCGGGATGTCGTGCTCGCGCAGTTTGGCTTCCATGTCTGGCCAAGGTGCGAAAACTCGCTCGGCACACCAGTCGTCCCGGCGGTTCATCAACGAGTACAGCACTTGCAGTCCGTGATGGCTCATTCCGATTGTGTAGGCATCGGGAAACCCCAGGCACAGTTTACCGCGGACCGAAGCGTGGTCTTTGACAACGATGTTGCGTTCGCCACCGACGTACTGAGCCGGAGTTTGTACGTGCGGCCAAACGAGTGATTCAAGCCGTTTGCGTCGTTGTTGGTTGGTCATGATTGAGTTCGATGAATGAAGAACAAGGCCGATCCGAAAAGTCATTCGTGGCGGACCCCGTCAAGGTTCACGGGCGTGGCCGATTCTGTGAGGAGTCATACCCATTGGAACTGCGATTGGGCCCATTGGAAATGCGACGGGGCCCGTCGGAACCGCGGCTGGGCCCCATTGGGATCCGCGGCTGGGTCTGAACCGTCACCGGTCCAGCGACGACGATGCGTGCGTTGCGTCTGTGTCGATAGGCTCCGAATCGATTCCGAGATTACATACCAGAATCGCCATCGAACACCGCGGCGGCGACTTGCATGCAAGATCCCACCCTGCGATTTTTATCGGCACAAGTTAGAGTGTGTACGGTAACACAGACTTCGTGCAAGGGAATATCGGATCAATGAGCGACTTTGAAGTAGTCGGCAAGGTGAGTGATTTCGAAGAAGGCGTGGGAAAAGCGGTCCCCGTGGATGGCCGGATGGTCGCCGTTTTCAAAAAAGAGGGCCAATGGTACGCAATCGACGACCTCTGTCCCCACATGGGGGCTTCGCTGGCGGAAGGCTATGTCGAAGACCACACCGTGACCTGCCCGTGGCATGCGTGGCGATTCTGTATCAAAGACGGCACATGGGAAGACAACCCACGCGTGAAAGTCGAATCTTTTGAAGTCAAAGTGCAGGACGACGATGTGCTGGTCCGCGCAAAGGATGAACCCGAGAAGCCAGCGGACGAAGGCGAGCCCGCCACCTAGGCCAACCGTGTCGACTCGGCGCGTCGACCCGCCACGTGGTGCCTGTCGCGTCGATATCACCCCGAATCGACTAGACGCTACGTGCCTTCAAGTTCTCAATCAAGTTCGATTCGTCTTGGACCTGCAAGAATGCGGTTACCACATCAGGACAGAATGCCGTGCCACTCTCGCTGCGCAGGATGTCAATGATTTGTTCCGCCGACATGCCGGATCGATACGGACGGTCTGCCGACATCGCCTCGCAAACATCGGCAACGGCCAAAATGCGTGCTTCCACAGGAATCGCATCGCCATGCAGGCCACGATGATATCCCTTGCCGTCAAGCCGTTCGTGGTGGGCGCTGGCGTAATCGGCAAAGCCTTGAAAACTCGAAACGCGTTCCAAGATTTGGTGTGTGTGATCGGTGTGCTGTTTCATCTGCGCGAATTCGCTGTCGGTCAATTTCGCAGGCTTATCAAGGATGGTGTTCGGTACACCCAATTTGCCAATATCGTGTAGCAATCCTGCGCGACGGAGTTCACGCTGTTTTTCGGCGCTCATCCCCATTGCCCGACCGATGCCGCCTGCGATGTCTGCGACGCCTTGCGAGTGTCTCATCGTCCACGGTGATTTGGCGTCGATGACCTGCGAGAAAGCCAGCGCGATCCGGTCAAGCATCTCGTTGTCGACGCTGCGGACATGATCGGCCGGTTCCATTTCCTGCAGCGCTTGGCGAGGGTTCGGGTCGGAAAGAACTTTCTTGAACGACGAATATTTCGCCGCGTCCAGAAATACTTTGACCACTTCGGGGTTGAACCACGTGCCGCTGCGTTCTCTTGCGATGTTTCTGGCCGCGTCGACGCCTCCCGCCGTGATGAATACTTCCATCGTCTGCGCCAGCGAGCAAATTTGACCTTCCAGCGAAATTTGATTGCCGCGCAGACCGCGCGGATGTCCGTGGCCGTCAAAGTGTTCGTCCAAGTCAAGAATCGCTTGCGCCGTGTTTTCGGGGAAACCAAGCATTCGCGCGATATCGGCGCCTCGTTCGCACCGAACCTTCATCAGACTGCGTGATGTGGATTCGATGGTGCGAGTCATGCCGGCAACTTTGATCAAACGTGTGATGATCGAAGTGCCCGGCATCACGTGATGCAACGAAAAGGATGCGACTGATAATAAGCTGGTCCAGTCGATCAGTTTGATGTCCCGTTTGACGTCTCGCTCATCGGCTTGAAACAGCGAGCACATCCTTGCGGCGTTGCTGGAGCAACCGAGGTCCTTTAACAGCAAGGCATAGAACAATCCCGTCTTACGGTCATCGCTTAGTTGCAATTCGTCGGCGATTCGAAGCCCAATGATGCAGCTGCGCACCGCATGGCCCTCGGGTTGCCCTTCGGTGATGTCCAGTGCGTAGGAGAGCGACGCGATTATTTCCGAGAGGCGCAATTGCCCATCGACGGAACCACCGCGATAGGGATCGACGTGTCCTAAGATTGGCGCTGACAACTGACTGACTCCAAATTTTCCGGTATTTCGCCGTCGTTGGCGGGGGAAGGTTTGGAAAATCTAGCTCGCAGTTATCCGCGGCGACGAACGGTTTTTAGCCGGTCGTACCGGTCCTGACGAAAGTCAGGGCCCATCAATGCTGTTTGGGACGCGAACCGCTCCGTGAAAGCCGCGTTCCGTTTGCCCACCAAGACTTGCGTTCGGTCGCAGCATGAACCGTGGTTCCTTCACGCGGTGCGAGTGACTCTGGCAAACCGAGCGCGCACCCGGTGCTAAGCCATGCCTCGTACTGACCTTCGCATCGCATCGCCACGAGGCTGAGGGTTTGGGCGTTAAGCTTTGGCCCGGGCGGCATCGTGCAGGACCAACGTGCCCGATCACTTGTGCGGTGCGGCTTGTGCGGTGCGGCTTGTGCGGTGTGGCTTGTGCGGTGCAGCTTGTGCCGTGCGGCTTGCAAAGACGAGACAGTGTCTAGATCACTCGGATCAATTTCGTCTCGATATCGCTGTGCCCTAACTTTCGGAACGGTCGAGGCATCGGTTGGGCGTGGTCGTTGGCATCGATCGTCCGGCAGCGAAAGATGTATTCGCCCTTAGAACGACCATCCAGCAGCGCTGCCCAATGTGCCTTGGCCAGTCGCATCGGCCAAGATTTTGGTTGGCCGGTTCGTTCGTCAAAGCCCAAGGTTTCCGCGGGAATTTGATCGCCTTTGATGCCTCCGCCCCATGACTTGGGTGGTTCCAGAATCGTCGCGTCGGTCCACGGATCGGCCGAAAAAGTCCGATCGTCATCGGCTGCCTGTGCGTCCCGCGGTTGAATGGAATACTGGACTTTGGTCAATCCGGAAATTCCGACTTGAGCGTAACCGGTCACGGGAAACGGTTCGCCGGCTTTGACTTCGCCCGGCAGCGTAAGCGTTGCTGCGAACGTTTTTAGAGGACTATCAACGTCATTGTTCTTTTCGCCGTACGTGTCGTTGGCGTAAAAGAGGTTTGACAGAATCACATGAGATAGCCACTTGATCGATTTAAAACCGTAAGCTTCCGGCACGACAACTCGCACCGGTCCACCTCGCTCGCTCGAAAGCCACTGTCCGTTCAACTTGTAGCACAGGATTACCGGTGGTAAGTCGAACGGGTCTTCTAGGATACGGCTGATCGGCAGCGAACTGCGAAACATCTGCTTAGGATCGTCGTTGTGGTATCCGTAATAAAAGACTCGCCTTAAATTTTCGGTGGGCTTCGTTTTCCATATCACGTGCCGCAGCGGTACGCCTTCCCAGATACCCATGCCAAGTGGACAACCAATGTTCAAGCAAGTCATCACCTTCGCAAACCGAACCGAGTGATCTTTGGCAAGGCTCATCAGGTCATCGAACGTAAACGCATTGCCCGTTTCCTTGGCAAGCGGATTTGCGATCGTCGCGGGGTTCTCTGGATCGCTGATCACATCCAACGACCAGGTCTTGCGAGTCATGCCGACTTCTTTTTTCTTGTCATCCGGCAGCGAGTGTGGCTTTGGTTTGCCACGTGACACATCGCGAAAGTCGTCGGGGTGCGTCAACCAAGATTCCAGTTCCGCGACGGCACTTTGAAGGGTCGCATCCGAATAAGCGGAACTCGTTTGCGGTGTGTTTGTTTTATCAGCATCCTCGTTCGCAAACGACGGTGACGCAATCGTGACGCCGGAACCGATGCCCGCCTGCAACAAGAATCGGCGAGTCAATCGGGCGTGCTCGGCAAGGAAATCCGCAACCTGGCGTGACATTGATTTCTCCGCGGTGTGCCGACGCGCATGGAGACGCGAAACGGGGTGATCCGATCACAGCCGTATCCATCGTATCGGCTGATCCGACAATTCTAGTGGATCCGGATCACTCACGTTTGTCTATCATTTTTTACTCAGCGAATCGGTTGCCTCGATGCACCACGGCAGTAACGTATGGGCGATCGCACACAGGAAATTCAACGCGGCACCAAACCAATGGCCGCGGCGACAACGGATGGATGCACGGGCGGCGCAGGTGCCACCGACGGCAAGGCAGATCGGGATAAGGCAAATCGAAGCAGCGATCGTGAAATCAAACGTTCCCTTGCGAAGGTTCTCTTCCATGTGCAACACCACTCCGCAGGTCGCGATCGGCAGCAACAAAAAGTTGATGCCGGAAAATAACCAGCACGCCGTTGTGATCCAGGTCCGCCAGCATGCACGTCGCGCGAACGATTCCGCCTCGTCGAAACGTTCGGGCGTCGATCGGTTCGTCGGATGATACGGGTTTACACGCAACGAACCTGCTCTCGGCGCTGACAGCACATGGCCGGGGGAAGTTCCCCGTCGCTACTGAGACCGGATTCAGCAAGAAAGGTTCGTGCCGAGTGCAGACGTTGTCTCGTTAAATTTCCAGCGAGCCGCCCACCTGTAAGACGACCGGTTTGGCGTCGGTCGCTTGCTGAACCTTTGTGGCCCAAGCGTTCGCGTCTTGTTCGATCGGCGGCCAAGTGTTGTAGTGCGTTGGCAATACGCTCTTGGGTTCGATCAACTTGATCGCTTCGATGCTATCGTCGATGCCCATGGTGAATAAGTCGCCGATGGGCAGCACCGCGACGTCGACACCGTGGGCATAGAAATGCATGTCGCCAAAATAAGCCGTGTCGCAGGCGAAATAGATGCGTTGGCCGTCGATGGTCAGCACATATCCGGCCGGATTGCCGCCATAAGATCCGTCAGGCAGCACGCTGCTGTGGATGGCCGGCACCATTTTTACTGATCCGAATTCAGTGGTCAGCGTTCCACCGATATTCATTCCAGTACCGTCCTTGATCCCGTGTTCGTTTGCGAACCACTGTGCAATCTCAAAGATGGCGATCAGGGACGCATTGTTGGCTTTGATGATGTCGGCCGCATCGGCCACATGGTCAAAGTGCCCGTGGGAGATCAGCACATGTGAGATGTTACCGATGTCTTGAGGCTTCATCGTTGCCGAAGGATTGTCAGTCAGGAACGGATCCAACAAGATGCGATGTTCATCGGTTTCGATCAACCAAGTCGCATGTCCAAGCCAAGTGATTTTCGTCATTGTCGGTTAAACCTAAAGGCTGAAATGGTCGTTGTTGTTACGTCGATATTGTTTGCCACTGACGAAGCGAAGTTGATGACTTTCACGCTTTTCGCGGAGCGAACAACAACCTCGCTGTTTTGTGTCAGCGTTGTCGTTTTTGGACCTCGCCAGTTCTCAAGACGCACAACCGTGATGCTACCACGACTCGCCGCGGAGTCTGGCAATTTCCATGGCATCTTTGTCGCCACGTCCGGAAAGGCAGACGACAAGGTGTTCTTTCGGCGACATGTCGGCCGCGATGGTCATCGCCTTGGCGACGGCGTGGCTGGATTCCAACGCCGCGATGATCCCTTCGGTGCGAGCGAGTTTATCGAACGCCTGCATCGCTTCGTCGTCGCCACATTCGATGTAATCCACGCGCCCGGTGTCTTTCCAGTAACTGTGTTCGGGGCCGACACCGGGATAGTCCAGGCCGGCGCTCATGCTGTGTACGTCACAGGTTTGTCCGTCATCGTCTTGCATCACATAGCTATAACTGCCGTGCAGGACGCCAGGTTTGCCATAGGTCAACGGCGATGCGTGATCACCGGCGTTGTGGCCGCGGCCGCCCGCTTCGACGCCGTAAATCTTCACGCCGTCATCTTCGATGAACGGAAAGAACATGCCGGCTGCATTGCTGCCGCCACCGACACATGCGACGACACAATCAGGCAATCGGTCAAACGACTCGTGACATTGTGTCTTCGTTTCACGACCAATCACACTTTGAAAATCGCGGACCATCATCGGGAACGGATGGGGGCCGATCACGCTGCCGATGATGTAGTGAGTGTTCTCGACCGAAGCCATCCAATCTCGCATGGCTTCGTTCACCGCGTCGCGCAGTGTCTTTGACCCGCTTTCGACCGGGCAGATTTCCGCGCCCAGCAATTTCATGCTGAACACGTTGGGCTTTTGTCGGCGAATATCCTCGCTGCCCATGTACACCGTGCAGGGCAATCCGAAATGGGCACACGCGGTTGCCGATGCCACACCGTGCTGACCGGCGCCGGTTTCGGCGATCACACGATTCTTTCCCATTCGCAGGGTTAGCAACGCTTGTCCCAGGGTGTTGTTGATCTTGTGGGCACCGGTGTGGTTCAGGTCTTCGCGTTTGAGCCAGATTTGCGCCCCGCCGACGAAATCACTGAGTCGCTTGGCGTGGTACAGCGGGTTTGGGCGACCGACAAACGTGCGCAGCAACTCGGCCAATTCGGCTTGGAATTGCGGATCCTTCTTGGCCTGTGCGTATTCGTCGCTCAGCTGGTCGAGCGCCCGCGTCAGCGTCTCTGGAACGAACCGGCCGCCGAAGTCGCCGAATCGGCCCCGCTCATCAGGAACGGCGGCTGCGGCTGCGGTGGTATCAGTGCTCATGACGTGACGACTCGTACGGTGGATAGAAGGAAATAGAACGCGGTGCAATTGATTTTCACCACGATACGCGAGTCGGTCAACGACACCTCTGATGTCTCGCATGTTCGCGGCGGGACCACTAAGCTAAACGGCCCGTCCACGCTTTGTTCCGTCGCTGGATCCGCCCGGGAGCGGTTGATCCTGAACCGCGAGCGAGCTGATAGAGACAACTTAGAATTTCATTTTTGCACGTGTTTAGACGCACCAATTGCGGATAGGCGTAACAATCGTGATCCCATCAGCCGGCCGGGAGTCACCAGCTTTGGTATCCACTGTGAAATCTCTCGATGACGACGAAGCCTGGTTTGTTGCCGGACGTTGGCAGCAGCTGGATGGCGAGTATCGAGCGAACCATCTGCGAATATTCAGTCTGGTCGCGTTCTATCTTGTTCATTTGGTCCAGCATTACCGGCCGGGCGGCTTGTTAGCGACCTCGGCCCCGCCGGATGAAGTGTTTCATCTAGCCGTGACCGTTATCGTCGCGGGATGGTTGTTGATGTCACTGGCGGTCGACGTCTGTTTGCGTCAGCGGGCGTTTCCTGGATCGATGCCCTACATCACCACCGGGTTGGACCTGGCGTTATTGACCGCCATTTTGTGTTTGGGCGGCGGACAACAGAGCCCACTCGTGCTCGGATATTTACTGATTCTGATCATGGCGGCGATGCGATTCAGTTTGCCGCTGGTTCGTGCCGCGACCGCCGCGGCGATCTTCTGTTATTTGTATCTGATGGTGATGGGACGATGGCCGCAGCTCTTCGGCGACAGGCAAGTCAGAGTGGTCGCTCGGTATCACCAGATCATCACACTGTTGGCGATGGCGATTTGCGGCGGGATGTTGGGCCAGATCATTCGTCGGTTCCACGCCATGGCGCGGCACTATGCCGACCGACGCGCAGGCGGGGCTGATCACCGCGCAGGCGAGACCGATCACCTAGCAGGCGGGGAAGCCGATGTTGACTGAGCAAGTGATTTGTCCGGTTTGCCAGGCATCAACGGCCAGCGGTCAAAACTGTTGGCTTTGTCGTTCCGAACTCACGGCGGCCACCTTGCCGGAATCGGACACTGCGAATTCGGACACTGCGAATTCGGATCACAGGGAACCGGCCCTCGTTGTCGCGACGCTGGTGAACCCTTACGCGGCCCCGATTGCTTTGGAGGAAACCGAGCGAGCGTCTTTTCCGATCATCGTGATGATTATCGGGTTGGTCGTCGTGATTGCGGCACTCGCCTTTGTCGCGCCGGGGCTCGCGATACTCATAGGCGTCTTGGTCGCACCCGCAATGATCCGCACGGCAATTCTGGTTGGCCGCAAGCGCAAAGACGGGATTGACGTTTCCGCAGGTGAAAAATCGCTGATCTTCTTTGCGTCGGCTGCCGGTGTCGTCGCAGCCTGTGCCGGAGCGGTCTCTGCATTCGGGATCGCTTGTACGGCGTCTTGCCTGGGTTTACTTGCGGCCAATAGTGCCGGCGCCGGGCGTAGCGCCGATCAGGCAATCCCGGTGTTTCTGTTCGGATCGGTTGTCGTGGGGTTGGCCGCAGGTGCGATCGTGCTGCGTTTATTGTGGAGACGCAAGTAATGAAATTGCGGCAACACTCATTCTTGGGGACGACCCAAAGCTTATGTCCAGAATGTCTGGCCGTTGTGCCGGCAAAGATCGTCGTGAAAGGAAGCCGCGTGTATTTCCGCAAACGCTGCGAGGTCCATGGCGTTCGTGAAGACTTTGTCTGCTCTGACGTCCGGTGGTTTGATCGAAACGAGTTTTCGACGCCGGGCAAGGTTCCACAAATCATCGGAACGCTGCCTGATCGAGGCTGTCCGTACGACTGCGGACTATGCACCGAGCACGAACAACACACCTGCATCGCACTGTTAGAGATCACGTCGAACTGCAACCTGACCTGCCCGATGTGTTTTGCTGCCAGCGCACCCGGTGGCAAGCACCTCACGTTCGAACAGTGCAAGTCGGCAATCGATCGATTGGTCGCGGTGGAAGGAAAACCGGAAGTGCTGCAGCTATCCGGCGGCGAACCGACGATCCATCCCGAGTTCTTGCGAATCTTGCGGTATGCGTGCGAACAACCGATCGATGTGGTGATGATCAACACCAACGGAGTGCGATTGGCCAAGGACGCCGAGTTCCGCGATGCGGTAGCGCAGTGGAATCACCGCGCAGAAGTCTACCTGCAATTTGACGGTTTGCAGGAAACACACTATCAGGCTTTGAGAGGCGTTTCGCTACTTGAAACAAAGCTCAGAGCCGTCGAACGACTCGGCGAAGTCGGCTTAAAGACAACGCTGGTGTGCACGTTGCAATCCGGTTTGAACCTCGACCAATGCGGGCCCATCATTCGCCATGCGGCCGAGCGACCTCATGTGACCGGCGTCAGTTTCCAGCCGGCAACCTACTGCGGCCGACACTTTTTGCCTGAGCAACTTGAGGATCGCGTGACCTTTCCTGACGTGATCGCGGCCATTGCCGACCAGGCTGGCGAATGGTTTTCCGAATCGGATTTTTTGCCACTGCCATGTGCACACCCCAATGCTCACACGCTTTGTTACGCGTACCGCGACGCGGGGTCATTGGTGCCGCTGAACCGGTTTATCGATATTGCGGCAAACATGGATTTGCTTGCCGGCGGCATCGTGTTCACGCGAGATCGAGCGAAGGAATTGATCGGGCAATTCCTGTCACGCACAACCTGCGGAGACTCGCCGTGTGAGATTCTGCACGTCGATTCGAACACCGCCGATGAGAGAATGTCCGACGAGGCCGCCACCATGGCGCAATCGTTCATGCACAAAGCAGTCGCTCAGTCACTCAGCCAGTCTGACTTGCTCCGCGTCACGATCACCTCCTTCATGGACGCGTACAACTTTGATGTTCGTCAATTGATGAAATCTTGCGTGCATCATGTGCTGCCATCCGGGCACCTGATCCCGTTCTCGGCCTACAACGTCCTGTATCGTGACGGCCACGTTGACTTGCCGGAACTGAGTGATGTTCGTTGCAGCAGCCAAGCGGGCGAACAGGAACAGCGTGAGGTCCTCTCATCACCATCGCCGCTGGTCAACATCAATGAATGTTGATGTGCTGTACTCGTTGATCATCGGAGCGGCCATGATGACGGGGCTTGTGGTCAGCCGAGTGACGCCGCATCAAACAACGTTGGATCGCCGGCAGCGGTTCGGCGTTTTAGCAGGCGCATTTTGTGGCGCGATGATCGGCGCGAAACTGCCGTACCTGTTCACGGACCTGGATGCGTTTCTAACGGGATCGGCTTGGTTCCAAGATGGCAAGACGATTCTTTGCGGGCTGGTCGGTGGGTATTTTGGAGTCGAGCTAGCCAAATGGACGCTGGATATCAAGACAAAGACGGGCGATTGGTTTGCCGTTCCCGTTGCCGCATCAATCGCGGTGGGGCGACTGGGGTGTTTCCAGGCCCAGTGTTGTTATGGCACCGTGACCGATGTGCCTTGGGCCGTGGTGTTCCCCAAGATCGATGCGTTCTCTCGGCATCCGACGCAAATTTACGAATCGATCTTTCACGCGGCTGCCGCGGTTGTGTTGTGGATGCTGCTCGAACGTCAGCGTTTCGGCGGAAACTTGATCAAACTGTACATCATCATTTATGCGGTTTATCGGCTAGCCACCGAGACGATTCGACCGGAACCTCGGATCACTGCAGGCATGACGGCTTACCAGTGGGCAAGTTTGGTGATCATTCTGTTATTTGCCGGACTCTGGTATCGCGACCGCCATGCGCCGGTGCATTTCGTTGCTTGAAAGGCTAACCGCAAGATGGCACATCCCAAGATGATCAAACTGCCCCGTATCGGTACCGTATTCGGTGTCGATTTCAGCGGAGCCGCTCAGTCGGGCAAAACGGCGTGGTTGGCAGAACTGCGCGCCGATGGCAAAAAGGAATTAGAACTCATTCGGTTCGGTCCGATCGGTCGATTTGCGGGCGCGGATGATCGCGAGATTGTTTGTAAATACTTGGTCAATGAGATCCAGGCCAGCACGAATAGCCTGTGGGGCTGCGACTTTCCGTTCGGCTTGCCGATCGAACTTGGTTTGGGAACTTGGCCGAAGCAACTGAGACATGTGCGGCAATTTTCCGGCACGGCGCAGCAATACGGCCGGGAACTTGTCGCGATCACTCGGCAAAAAACAGGTCAAATGCATGTCCGGCGCGATACCGACCGCGAGACGAAAACGCCGTTTGACTGCTACCACTATCGCATCATTCACCAAACGGTTCACGGCATGAATCAGGTCTTGTTGCCGCTTTCAGGTGACAAGTCGACCGCGGTGCTGCCGTTTCATTATCGTCGGTCCGGCACACCTCGCCGTGTTGTTGTGGAGGCATGCCCCTCGTCAACGCTAAAGCGACTTGAATTGCCTCACATGCGATACAAGCAATCGGGCGGGAAACCGCCCAACGAAACGCATTTGAAAACACGAAAAAAAATCATGCGTGGGATTCGAGACATCGTAAGCGTTTCCGCCTACCAACGTCGCGTGATCATGTCGGATTCCGGTGGCGACGCGTTGGATGCAGTGTTGGCAGGGATTGGAGCGTGGAACGCGTTTCGCAAAGATGATCACGAAGCCATTGCCAAGCACAAGCGATATCCGATCGAAGGACGAGTGTACTGCTGATGCCTGAGCTGCCCGAAGTCGAAACGATGTGCCGCGGGATCGCCTCGGTCGTCGGCAGCCGAATCGAATCGGTACAACGTCCGCCCTGCCGGCTGAGGCCTTGCCTATTGCAGCCTCGCATTGATGCGTTTGATCGACGAGTTCGCGGCAAGCGAATTGAATCGATTGGGCGCCGTGGCAAGCGAGTATTGATTTATCTGGACGACGCACAGGTGATCGTGATCGAGCCACGAATGACCGGATTGGTGCTGCTGGTTGATCCGCCAACCGTCGAGCATCTTCGGCTGCGCGTCGATCTGACCGGCGGATCGGAACCACAACTGCTGATTTGGGATCGACGTGGATTGGGAACGATTCGATTGCTGCATCAGGAGGAGTTTGCGGAAACGGTCGACGTGAGATTGGGGGTCGATGCGCTGCAGATCACCGCCGATCAGATTCGAGAGAAGCTCGCAAGCAGTCAGCGTCCGATCAAAGTCGCTCTGCTCGATCAAGCGGCCGTCGCCGGGATCGGCAACTTGTACGCGGCGGAAATACTTTTCTTGGCCGGCGTCGATCCCAGAACGAGATGCGACAAGCTGAGCCGACCACAGTGGCAGCGAATTCATAAAGCGATCGGCGATGTGCTTAACGAGGCGATTCGCTACGAAGGCAGCACGTTAGGGGATGGCACGTACCGAAACGTGTTGAATGATCCCGGCGGATACCAGAATTGCCATCGCGTTTACGATCGAGCCGCCCTGCCCTGTCCCCGCTGTGAGAAGGGTGTGATTCGTCGGATTGTCCAGGCTCAACGAAGCACATTCTTTTGCCCGATCTGTCAGCGAAAGACCGGGGTTCATCCTCTGGTAGCGGAATAATGCGATTTCGCCTGTTTTGGCAGATGTTGTAGAATGTCAGTCCGTCATCATTCCTCCTTGGTGAGAACTGGGCTGCACCCTTGGAGATGAATGACAGGGTTTCAGAACTCGATTAGCAAATCGGAAAGTTCTGGAATCTGAAATGTTTTGTGCCCTCACGTGCCAATTCGGCGTTCGATTTCTCGCGTTTGCGGTCGCGTAGAAAATCACATGCGGACTGGCTCCATTTAAGAATTCCATCGAAAGCTTGCACATGTCGTTTCGTTCCACACGTCGTGATTGGCTCCGTCAGGCAACCATGCTTTGTGCCGGTGCCGGATTGGGATTTTCCAGTGGCCGCGCCGATGCCGCTCGAGATCCGCGTTGGAATGATGCGATCGCAAAAGGATTGAATTGGCTCAGTCGCACTCAATCGTCTCGCGGTCAATGGAACACGCAAGTTTATCCCACAGCGCTAGCCGCATTGTCCGGCACCGCTCTGATCGGCAGTGGCAGCACGACCACGCAAGGGCCATATGCGAGACAAATTGCACGGGCTGCGGACTTTCTGATCAGCAAGAGCCGTGACAACGGATTGATTGGTGATCCGCAATCCGATTCGCGATACACGTACGGTCACGGTTTTTCCATGCTGTTCTTGTCGCAGGTCTTAGGCGAGGAAGGTTTGTTGGATCGACGCGAAGAGTTGGTAGAGGTGCTGACCAAGGCAGTCGAATTCAGCGGCAACGCACAAACAGCCGCCGGGGGTTGGGGATACGTTTCGGCCCGAGACGGAAACGACTTTGACGAAGGATCAACCACCATCACCCAGGTCCAGGGACTGCGAGGTTGCCGCAACGCGGGGATCCCCGTCAGCGTGAAAGTCATCGAACGAGCCAAAGAGTACATCTATGGATGCAAGAATCCCGATGGCGGTATCAGTTATAGCAGTCGGCAAAAAGGCAGCAGTCGACCAGCCATCACCGCCGCCGCGCTCGCCGCACTTTACAACGCCGGCGATTACGACAGTGAACATGTTCCAGAGATGTGGAAGTACACCAAGGAATCGTTGCACGACATTAGCGACGGGACACGCGCGTTCGGTCATTGGCACTACACGTATCTTTACTACAGCCAAGTCGTTTATCGTCAAGGCAGTGAATTGTGGCAACCGTTCCGCGATCGTCTGTATGATCGCATCATCAGCGAGCAACGTCCCGACGGTTACTGGGAAGGCCAGGTGATCCATCCCGTCTATGTCACGGCCTGCAACCTGATCATGCTGCAGCTTGATTTAGGATACCTGCCAATTTACCAGCGATAGTGACAAGTCCCATCGTCCCGCGGGCGGACAGGATCGGACATGTCGGGCTCATTTCAACTTGTCGGCCGTCTGCGAACATTCACACCCGTGAAATTTCGTTACTTGGCGGCGGCAGGTGGACTTGTCTCGCCTACTCTTAATCGAGTCATGCACATCAGGTTCTCTTCGCCGGTTGCCGGCAGACGCAGTCGTGCGATGTCGTTTGGGGCGATGAACGACATGGCGTGTTTGGCCGCGAGCCATGGCGCGATTCCCAGCATCAACGGTGGTTCTCCGACTGCTTTGCTTTGACGCACGTTCAACTGATGTTTGGGATTGTCGATGAAGTTCACGTGGAATTCGGTCGGCACGTCAGTGATGTTTGGGATTTTGTAGGTCGTCGGCCCGGTCGAAAGCAGGTTGCCCTCGGCGTCGTACACGAGTTCTTCGTTGGTGCACCAGCCCATGCCCTGAACGAAACCACCGATCACTTGGCCCAAATCGATCCCCGGGTTGATCGACTTGCCGATGTCCATCAACAGATCGATGCGGTTCACCACCATCTCGCCGGTAAATCGATCCATCGTGACTTCAGCCACCGCGGCACCGGTGGTGAAGTAGAAAAATGGTGTGCCGCGCCCCGCTTCGCGGTCGAAATCGACCCCCGGCGTTGCATAGAACGAACGTTGTCCCAAGTCGACGCGCTCGCGACGCGCGATGTCGCAAAATGCGGCGAATCCGATCGCTTGATCGGGGCGACGCGAGTCAAACACTTTGGAATCGGCGAATGAAATTTCCTCGGCGCTGAGCAGCGTTTTGGCGAGCGTCGTCATCCGCTGTCGTATCTCGCGGCATGCGATCACCGCGGCGGCCCCGTTCAGGTCGGTGCCGGCGCTAGCGGCGGTCGGTGACGTGTTGTTGTTCTTTTCCGTCGATGTCGGCATTAGCAAGACGGCATCCGTGTCGATTCCAAACTCGTCGGCTACCAATTGTCGAATCTTTGTATTCAGCCCCTGTCCCATTTCCGTGCCGCCGGTGGAAACCTGAATTGTGCCGTCGGTGTAGACGTTGACCAGCGCGTTGCCCTGGTTCAGGAATTTGCTGGTGAACGAAATGCCGAACTTGATCGCCGACATCGCAATGCCTTTGACATGCGTACGGCTCTGTCGGTTGAACGCGATGACGTCGGCCGATCGAGTTCGATAGTCACTTGTGCGTTCGAGCTGACGAAAAGTTTCTGGCAACAAGTGATTCTGCACGACTTGTCCGTACGGCGTCGTATTCCGTTTCGGGTCACCGTCGGCATACAAATTTCGCGTGCGGACATCAAAGGCGTCCAGCCCCAATCGCTGCGAGATTTCTTGCAACACATTTTCGATCACCACGACACCCTGGGGCCCCCCGAATCCTCGGAACGCCGTGTTTGGCGGCAAATTGGTGCGGCAAACTTGCCCGTTGATCTGGACATTGGGCAGAAAGTAAGCGTTGTCGGCGTGCATCATGGTTCGTTCCATCACGGACGTCGAAAGGTCGGCGAACGCGCCGCCGTTGCTAAAAAAATCGAATTTGGCGGCAACGACATAGCCTTCGTCGTCGAACCCCACGTGATAGCGGCTCAGGTATGCGTGTCGCTTGCCCGTGCAACGCATGTCAACGTCCTTGGTGTAGACAATGCGTGCGGGGCGTCCTGTCTGCTGCGCCACCAGTCCGACCATCAACGCCGGCAGTGCCGATTGCGTCTCTTTTCCGCCGAACCCACCTCCCATGCGTTTGCATTCACAGACAACTTGATGCATCGACAGTCCAAGGACTTCCGCGACGACGGCTTGCGTTTCGGTAGGATTCTGAGTCGATGAAATCAGTTTCACCTGGCCCGCTTCGCCCGGTATCGCCTGGCACGCCTGCGATTCCAGATAGAATTGTTCTTGGCCATTGCTCTCGAAAACGCCTTCGATGGTGTGGGGAGCCGATTCGATGGCGGTTTCGAAATCGCCGCGAGCGATCCGGCGGTGTGGGCCCAGAAAATGGTTCGCTTCGATCGCGTCTGCGATTTCGAGAATCGGTTCGGATGGTTCTGCGACGATCTCGATCAAGTCCGCCGCGATTCTTGCTGCTTCACGCGAGGTCGCCGCAACGACGGCGACCGGTTGCCCCACGTACATGATGTCTTCTTCGACCAAGAACGGTTCGTCATGAAAGATCGGACCGAAAACCTTTTTTCCTCGCACCGCATTGCACGTGTAGATTCCGACAACTCCGTCAACGGACTCGGCTTTGGACGTATCGATGGACTTCAATTTTCCAGCTGCGACGGGAGCACCGGCGAAGTCGACCCAAAGTTCGCCTTCAGACCTGGGCAGGTCTTCGATGTACGGGGCTCGCCCGGTGACGTGACCGATCGCCGAGTCGTGAGGGATTGCTCTGCCGACACTGGTCATGTTGTCACCGTTTGACGATCCGAGTTGGTGTCATGAAAAAATTTCAGCAAGATGTTCTCGGCTAGTTGGTACCGATAGTCATCCGTGCCACGTACGTCACAAATGGGTGTGATTTCGGTCCGAGCGATTCGTCCCGCTTCTTGCATTGTGGTTTCATCAAACCGCTGGCCCACCAGGAAGGCTTCCGTATCGCCAGTGCGGATCACCGTCGGTCCGACGCCGCCCAACGCGATGCGGGCCTGCGTGATTCGATCGGCATCCAGGACCAGATGGATCGCTGCGGTGAACGTGCTGATGTCCATGTCACGTCGCCGAGAGACCTTGTACAGTCTTAGCGTTTCGTTTGACTCCATGCGTGGCACCTTGATCGAACCGATCAATTCGCCAGGCTGCAAATCGTATTCTTTGTAACCTTGATAAAACTGATTGATCGGGACGGAACGTTGCCCGTTGCGGCTCATCAATATCAGTTCAGCATCGACTGCGTACAGAAACGGAATCGAGTCCGCGATGGGCGATGCGTTCGCCAAGTTTCCACCCAGCGTTCCCATGTTGCGAATTTGGGGGCTGCCGAATCGCCGCAGAACGTCAGCGAAATCCGGAAACAGTTCGCCGGTCGAATCTAAAACGTCGGTCCACGTTGCCGCAGCGCCGATGATGACGTGATCGCTGGTGACCGTGATGTGTTTCAATTCGCTAATTTCGGACAAACAGATAAGTGTCGGTTCGATCGTGCGGCCATGATTGTGCTGGACACCCAAGTCGGTCGCTCCGGTGACCAAGCGGGCATCGGGATGCTCGGCAAGAATTGCCAACGCGTCGCTCAAGCGTTTCGGAATGAAGACCGTTCTCGCTTGGTCGGTGATGGCGATAGGTTTCGAATCGACGGAATCAAAAAGTGAGCGGATCGACGATGCGGGATACATCTGGTTGATCGACGGTACGTCTTGCGTGGATAGTGCCTTTGCGGCGTCGATGATTTGGACATATCCGGTACAGCGACACAGGTTGCCCGAAAGTCCGATCCGCCACCGGTCTTCGTCGAATGAATGACCTTCGCTTGCCGATTCGCCAACATCGTTATTGTTCGGCGACAGGTGGTGAATGTTTCGCTCGTCTGTGATCGGACGTGTGATCGGACGGTGCTCCAGCAGTCCGTGCATCGTCGTGACGAATCCAGGCGTGCAATAGCCGCATTGGCTTCCATGGCACTTGACCATCGCTTCTTGGACGGGCGACAAGTTCTGTTCGTCGCCTAGCCCTTCGACGGACACGATGTGTGTCCGGTCCAGTTGATACATGAACAGAATGCACGAATCGACGGCCCGGTAATCGATATCGCCGGTGTCGGTGCCGGTGTCGGTGCCGGTATCAGTGTTTGTGTCCGTGTTCGAGTCGTGGATACGGCCCACCAGTACGCTGCAAGCGCCACAGTCGCCTTCGGAACAAACGATTTTGGTTCCGACCAAACGCAACGAGTTCCGCAGATAGTCAGACAGAGTCATCAACGCCGCCGATCCGCTGATCGTATGCGGCTTTCCGTTAATAGCCAGTTGCAGCGTGTTTTGCATGGCGATCGTGACTTGCGGTGGAGAGGTCGTGACTTGCGGTTGAGATCGGGAACCGATAACCTCCGATCGGTTCTGTTGGCGACCGGTGGCGAGCGCCATTCCGCTCATCATCTCACAGGTGAAAGGTTTTTCTTGTGACAGTGCCTTCAGAAAGCACACTCTGACACGGTAGAAAGATTGCCGGCTGTGGACAAGCACGAACTCGCTAGACAGTGCCTTGATCGATGCGATCAACTGGCCGAATTCACCGAAACACCGGGACGAATCACGCGTCGCTTCTTGTCGCAACCGATGCAAAGCGTTCACCAGCAGGTCGGCAAGTGGATGAGCGAGTTGGGGATGTCGCCCCGAGTCGATGAAGCCGGAAACTTGATCGGCAGACGAATCGGTTCGATCAGCCCTCAAGCCGGATTGGTAAACCTTCAGAATGAACCGTCGAATTTGCCGACGCTTTTGATCGGGTCGCACCTGGACACGATCCCCGCGGCGGGGCGATACGACGGCATCTTGGGCGTGATGATGGCCCTTGCCGTGGTCCGCGCGATTGGTAATTTTCCGTTGCCGTTTCACTTGGACGTGATTGGATTCAGCGAAGAAGAAGGCGTTCGGTTCTTGTTGCCTTATCTCGGTTCGCGGGCGCTGATCGGCACCTTTGACCCCGCTTGGTTAAGCCGCGTTGATGATGACGGGCACACAATGCGTGATGTCATCGAAACATTTGGCCTGCAGCCCGAGAAAATTTCGTCGGCCGCATATCCGGTCGATCGCGTTGCCGGATTTATTGAACCACACATCGAGCAAGGGCCTATCCTGTCGGCTTCAAAGTGTCCAGTGGCTGTCGTCGATGCGATCGTTGGGCAATCGCGGCTGCAGCTGGAATTTCGCGGGCAGGCCAACCACGCCGGCACAACGCCGATGTCAATGCGGCGCGACGCCTTGGTCGCTGCGTCGAAATGGATCACCGAAGTGTCACGTTACGGCAACTCGATCGAGGGGTTACGCGCGACCGTCGGTGCCCTGAATTTGTCGCCTAACGCCAGAAACGCCGTGCCCGGGCTCGCGCAGGTTTCACTAGACGTTCGCCATGCCGACGATTCGGTCCGCACCAAGGCCGTCAACGAGTTATGTGATTTTGCTAAACGCTGCGCATCGGCGGACGACGTGGCGTTCTCGATTATCGAACATCAGCAGCAGCCCGCTGTCGCAATGGACTCGGGTCTGGTCACTGGTCTGCAACAGTCGGTCGCCGCTTGTGGTGTCGAGCCATGTGTGATGCCAAGCGGTGCCGGCCACGATTCGGTCGTGATGGCAGAGACCTTTCCAACCGTTATGCTTTTTGTTCGTCAACCGACCGGGCTGAGTCATCATCCCGACGAAGATGTGGAAGTCGGCGATGTGGCCGTCGCAATCGATGTGCTGCAAGATTTTGTCCGCCGATTTACGCCATCGACGGGGAAGGAATTTCGTCGCTGACGGGACACCGTTGGTGCGAATTGAGGGCGACAAATCGTTCAACCAGACAGTCTGTTCTTCACGCAAACTATTCTTCACGCAAAAGTTCAAACATGGGAATCACACCGCTGGGTGAAACGCGAACGCGCGTGAGACGCGACCACGCCGTGATCGCAACCGATTCGTACGTCGAATCGACAAACACGCACTGGAGCGAAACCAAGTTAGTCGTGCTGGTTAGCCCCGCGATGGGATCCGGCGGTGGTGGTGATGCGACGCGCGGGCCCGGATTCGCACAGTACATTGCCATCACCAATGAGCAATCATCGACCACCTGTGCTCCTGATGGAATTCAGCGCTGTTTGTATGTCATCGAAGGGGAAGTCACGCTGGATGGTGAGCCGTTGACGGTTGGTTCATTCGCATATTTGCCAGCGGAGACGACTTACAAGCTGACGGGAAAGAATCACGGCAAGTTGCTGGTTTTCGAGAAACGATATGTACCGCTTGCGGGCGTGGATCCGCCGCAACGAATCGTCGGTCACGTTTCTAATATGCCGGCCGAACCGTTTTTGGGTGATGACGATGCACGACTGGCATGCCTGTTGCCCGATGAACCTGCGTTTGACATGGCCGTCAATGTATTTACCTATCAAAGCGGCGCGGCTCTGCCGTTTGTGGAAACGCACATCATGGAACACGGTTTGTACATGACGGCCGGACAAGGCGTTTACCGTTTGAACGAATCGTGGTACCCGGTCGCCAAGGGTGATTCAATTTGGATGGCGGCGTATTGTCCGCAGTGGTTCGTCGCGATGGGCAAAGAACCTGCCCAGTACGTGTACTACAAAGATGTCAATCGGTTCCATCTACCCACATGACCCGAACATGAACTTGAATATCAATGTCGATCGCGTGGTTGACGAGTTGCAAAGGCTTGCGACGTTCAGTGCGTGTCCCGATCCGCCGCCCGCGGTGACCCGCGTGGTGTTCACCCAGGAGGACATGGCGGCAAGAAAATACTTGCGGTCCTTGTTCGAATCGGCGGGCCTGGTTGTTCGAAATGATGCCGTCGGAAATATATTCGCGCGTTGGGTCGGGTCTCAGCCTGATCAACCGGTCGTGGGAACCGGTTCGCACACTGATGCGATTCCGTTTTCGGGCATGTATGACGGAACCGTCGGCGTCTTGGGTGGACTGGAAGCGATCCGAGCGCTGCAGGACGCGGGATTCAAACCGATGCGCTCGATTGAATTGCTGATGTTCACCAGCGAAGAACCGACGCGATTCGGCATGGGGTGCACGGGCAGCCGAGTGATGGCCGGCCAGTTGGATCATGACGCGTTGGAAGCACTCGTCGATTCCGATGGTGACACGTACAACCTCGTCCGGCAACGCGCCGGGTTCGATGGCGACGTCGCGGATGCCGCGCTGGACCGCTCGTACTATCACGCCTGGGTCGAACTGCACATTGAACAGGGGCCTGAGCTAGAGCAAGCCGGACTGCCGATCGGAATTGTCACTGCGATCGCCGCACCGGCCACCATGATTGTCAAGGTCCACGGCCAGGGTGGCCACGCCGGCGCTGTTCTGATGCCCAAAAGGCACGACGCGTTAGCCGCCAGTGCTGAAATGATCCAGGCGATCGAAAAGCATGTGCTGGAAAGTTCAAGTGATGACACGGTTGGCACCGTTGGCGAACTAGACGTTCACCCCGGAGCCGTCAATTCGATCCCGAGCGAAGTGCGATTCACGATCGATCTGCGCGACGTTTCGCTTGCCAGTCGCGACGAAGTCAAAACGAAGATTGAATCCGATCTGCAATCAATTGGTCAAAGACGAGGCGTCAAAGTGGACTGCGAAACGTTGAACGCGGACCCGCCCGTCACGGCTTCGGCCGATCTCATCGAGGCCGCCGAGCAGGCCTGCCAAGACAGCCGTCTGAAATACCAGCGGATGGTCAGTCGAGCCTATCACGACTCGCTGTTTCTCGCGCAGCTATCACCCTTCACCATGCTGTTCATTCCTTGTCGAGACGGCGTCTCGCATCGCCCCGATGAGTATTCTTCGCCCGATCAAATCGGCAGCGGCGTCGAAGTGCTCGCGCGAACGCTCGCGAAGCTTTCCACCGCCGCGCTG
The DNA here is from genome assembly GCA_963975425.1 of uncultured Pirellulaceae bacterium. Lineage (GTDB taxonomy): Bacteria > Planctomycetota > Planctomycetia > Pirellulales > Pirellulaceae > CAXBGS01. The sequence goes on along the minus strand of CAXBGS010000008.1, from coordinate 207,473 downwards.
TAGAAGAATCATCTCGAGTGGTTTTGGGAAGAGTGTTATCGACCCAACTGCTGCGCTGATCTTAAGATCACTGTCCTGAGATCACGATTTGCTGAGTCGTGCCCTGGATCAAATTCGATCCCGACACAAGTACCAATTCCGGCGTGGCCAATGGCTTGACCGATACTGCTGTTGAATCGAATTCTGCGTCGATTGCCTATCTCGTCAGCCCAGGAAACCATTGCAGGGCGTTCTTGCGGTAAATCTTTTCCAGCACCGGCATGGGCAGTGCCAACCCTTGTATCTTGACTTCGCCACGGACGGCTGGATAAACCACCTCTGCGTCGCCAGCCAGCAGGTTCCAGTCGCGTTGCCATCGATCGAGTAAGCGAATGCGTTGGTTGTCGCCGTTGTGTTGCGGCTTGATCGACATGTCGGTGCCGTACAGGATTCGATCTTGATACCGAATCAAGAATGACCGCAGTGTTTCGCGGTCATATTGGGCCAAGTCACCCATCCGCGCCGCGGTGTCGACGGCAAAATTCGGATAGCGGTCCAGTCGGATGGCGAGTTCATCCAAGTCGTGTTCCAGGCTTCCCAGATGCGCGCCGACGACTTTCAATTTGGGATGACGCTGCAGCACGCGATCACGTGCAGCGATCAGGTCTTCGTGCGAGGGTGCATCGACCTTGTCGTGCATCACGTACAGCCCGCCTCGCTGAACCAGTCGTTTGCGTCGATTCTCATCGGCGATCGCATCGGGTTTCCGCCAGTACTCGATCGGATCCGCAATATGCATGATCAGCGTCAAGTTTTGTTCTTCCAAGTGACTTAGCACTGGCTGCATCGATTCGTCGTCGACCAGCACGTATGGGCCGCTTTGCTTGCGGTACTCCATACCAACGTCTTTCCAGATCTTGACCCCAATTGCATCGTCATGGGCGACGGCGCGGTCGATGTGCCCAATCGTCGCGTCCGACCACCAAGGTTCGGGGAAACCTTTCATGGTGAACGAGGCGATAAATGCGACGGTGCCGGGAAAGTGAGCTTGCTGGTACCGCGCGTATGTGGCTTGCCAGTCGCTCTCGTAGTGACCGGTGCTGATGTTGACCAGACGAAAGCGCATCACTCTCGCTAATTCGGCTAGCTGATTCCCTTCGTAACGCAGATGGACATGGCAGTCAATTTTGTCGAACGCATCAAGCGATGTTGTGGGATCGTCGGCGGCTAGCGGAATCATGAACATCATGCCGGCCAAGCAACACAGCCATCGAGTCTCGGCAACAAAACGACGTGACGAAATTTGCAGTCCGCGAGGTGCAGGCTTCATCGCACGTAGTCTCGGTAGTCGGTTCGCGGTCCGGTGGGAACGTTTTCTCGTTCGGGCTGCCACGACGACTTAGCAAAACGCGATAGGCGATAAACCACGTCGCGATGCTGGTCGGCTAGGTTCGATGTTTCCTGCGGGTCAACACTCAAGTCATATAGTTCCCAAGGCATCCAGCGATCGGTGCGAATCAATTTCCAGTTCCCACTGCGAACCGCACAGGCGCCCGGTGTTTGCCAAAACAGAAAGCGTCGATTGTCGATTTCTTTTGCCGACTGGCCCATCCATTGCGGCAGCAATGAAACGCCATCGGTCTCCATCGGCTCTGCGCCCGTCAATGCGATCAAAGTGGGCGGCAAGTCATAGTGCACGATGGGTGACTCGACGACTTGTCCTGGCGCGACCTTGCCGGGCCAGCGGACGATCAGTGGCACGCGGATACCGCCTTCGTACAGGCTGCCCTTGGAAGCCCTCAGACCTCCGGTTCCTTCAAAAAATTCAACCAGGTCTTTCCAGTGACTGCCCTGTGCGCCGTTGTCGGATGTGAACACGAACAACGTTTCTTCGTCGATCTTTAATTCATCCAACATGGCAAGGATGTCGCCAACAGAATCATCCAAACGAGAGATCATTCCCGCGTAGGCGGTGTAACTGTCTTCGTCGTACAAGTAACCTTCGCGTCGGTCGCGAATCGTATGTTTAAGGAACTTGCCCTCGTAAGGTTTTTTCGAGTCCTCTGGCACGATTAGCTCCACATGCGGAATCACATAGGGCAAATAGGCAAAGAAAGGCACGTCATCAGCGACGGCAGTTCGGATGAATTTCAGCGCATGTTCATGAGTGATGTCGTGAACGTAAGTACCGCGGCCTCCATTTTCATTCTCGGGCAGCATCACGCGATCCCGGTTGTGCCACAGCCAATAGGGGTAATAAAAATGCGCGTGGACCTGGCTGTATTGACCGAAAAACTGGTCAAAGCCCTGCAGGTTGGGGTGCCCCGGCATGTTTTCCTTTCCGAGGCCCCATTTGCCGAAACCACCGGTGCGATAACCAACGTCCTGAAGCCGCTCGGCAATCGTGATGTCTTCGTCCAGAATTGTTCCGGTGCCAGGCGTATTCCATCGAACGGGCGTATGTCCGGTATGCAATCCCGTCATCAACACGCTGCGGCTTGGCGCACAAACGGACGAACCTGAATACGCTTGGGTGTACCGCATGCCTTCGGCCGCCATGCGATCCAAGTGCGGTGTTAGAATCTTTGTCTGACCGTAACTGCCCAAGTGCCCGTACCCCAGATCATCTGCCATCATCAAGATGATGTTTGGACGAGCGGCCTGGGCGTCCTGAGCGGGATTGAGGCAAAGCAACGCGATACCACAGCCAATTGCCGCGAACACTCTTTTTTCGCAGATACGGAGCCAACACATATCGTTACAACCTATCTAGAATGGGACGATTACTTTCAAGCGAATACTTCAACGCGAATCCGCATCTCGGCGTGCCCGACTGAACTTCGTTAGCGGATCAATTGTCAAAGCTCTCTGTTGCGAGTCGCGATCATACCATGTTACTTGACCCACACGGCGAACCGCTCGCAGGTGACTTCTTGACGTCAACGAAAAGTCGTCGCCGTTCGTCAGACGCAATCGAGATTACGTGTTCGGTTGTGTACCGTTGGTCGATGACGAGATGGCTGGTCTGCCTCGCGTTGGTGATTTCGGCGAATGGTTATGGTCAACAGCCGGACCCAGAACGCAGGCCGACTGCGGCTTGGTCCGAAACTGTCGAGCCGTTCTTGCGTGAGCATTGTTTCGCCTGCCACGATGAACGTCAGTCGCTTGCGGGATTCCGTATCGACCAACTGTCGAATGACTTTTCCGTGCCGGGTGTGGCTGATCACTGGTTGGAGGTGATGGACCAGTTGAACCTCGGCAACATGCCGCCGGAGGACGAGCCGCGGCCGGACAGCGATCGGATTTTTGCCGTGGCAAAATGGATCGCCGGTGAGTTGGAAGATGCGCGACGGCGTGCGCGAGCTGGTGACGGCCAGAGTCCCATGCGTCGACTGAACCGTGATGAGTACGCCAATACGATTCGTGATCTGTTGTTGATTGATCGACAACACTTGCATGCGATCATTGAAGAATTGCCAGGTGACGGTCGTGCAGAGGGATTTGATCGTCTGGGGGCGGGGTTGTTCTTTGACCAGACGCAAATCGATCGAATGCTGCAAGCCGCCAAGACGATTGCTGAACTCGCAATCGTGGATCCGTCACAGGGGCCCTCGGTTCGTAACACCCGCTTTGAAGCCGAGAACCCGAAGGCCGACGGTATGGGGATTCGCGAGCCGGAACGGAAGACGCGAAACCGATTCGTCGTTACCAAGCCTCAGCACCGAGTCGACACGGGGCCGCTCGGGTACGACTATGACCGCCAGGGCGTGACGTTCGTGCAAGGCAACGAGGTCTACCGTCAAGGATTCACGATGGGCCGCGTGTCTCGCACCAAAATTGACGATCTCGTTACCGAGGACGGTTACTATCGAATTCGCATTCGCTGCGGCGCCGACCGCGGAACTCGCGACGAGCCGATTCGTTTGATGCTCGGTTATCACTTTGGGACGCCGCTTGAACAGACGGTGATGTTAGATGTCGCCGGCAGTCTCGATGAACCGCAAGTGGTCGAAACCGAGATGTTTTTGCGCCGCGGGTCGGACGATCAACGCCGCTCTCTCACGCTCGTTTACAATGATCTGCCGAGGTACATTCAGTCGTCCGATGAGGCGGCTGAATTCAATCGGTCAATTCGCGGTACCATCAGCGATCTCCGCGAAGCCAACTTGGCCGGACGTGACGCGGAAGCCGAGCTGTTGTCGGCACGGCTGGCTGAGCTGCGTGCAAAAGCCAAGGCTTGGCAGGGTCCGGCCCGTCAAATCAATCCGGATTTTCGCGACGTCCGGCCGCCTCGGTTATACGTGGATTGGATGGAACTGGAAGGTCCGCTGCAAGAGCATTGGCCGCCACTCAGCCATCAACGGATCTTTTTCGATGGTGACGATCGACAGGGCCTCGACTATGTGCGCGAGATGGTGCAGCGGTTCTTGCCGCTTGCATTCCGCCGACCCGTCAGCGAAACCGAAGTGGATCGAGTTGTACAGTTCATTGAACCCGAACTTGCCGCCACGGGCGACATCTATGCCGCGATGCGATTGGGTCTGCAGCGTATTCTGACGTCGCCAGGATTTCTTTTTCTGCAGTCGAATCGTGACACGGATCATCCACAACAATTGTCGCCCCATGAACTGGCAAGTCGACTTTCATACTTTCTGTGGAGTTCAATGCCGGATCACGAGTTGCTCGACCTTGCCGATCAAGACAAGTTGCGTGACCCGAAGGTCCTGCACCAGCAAGTCGACCGCATGTTGGCCGACACGAAGTCTCGCGCACTGGTTGAGAACTTCGTCGGTCAATGGCTAAGCGTTCGCGAGTTCGGCAGTGTCATGCCAGCGACTCAGTACCGCGAATACGATGACGAATTGGAAGCCGCAAGCAAGCAGGAAGCATACGAATTTTTCGCGGAAATTTTGCGGTCCGACCTGCCGATCACGACCTTGCTGGATTCAGACTTTGTCATGGTCAACGAACGCCTGGCGACGCATTACGGCATTGAAGGTGTTACCGGCGAGGCGTTCCGAAAGGTTACCATCCGTCCCGAACATCATCGCGGCGGCGTGCTAGGCATGGCGGGGCTGATGACGCTGCTATCGGACGGGACTCGTACCTTACCTGTCCGCCGCGCTGCATGGATCGTGACACAGTTCTTTAACGATCCACCCCCACCGCCTCCGCCCAACGCGGGTGAAGTCCAACCGAATACCGCTGGCGAAAAACTGACAGTGCGGCAGCGGTTGGAACGGCACCGCGACGATCCCACCTGTGCCTCGTGCCACCGGACGCTCGATCCGTACGGTTTGGCCCTCGAAAACTACGATGCAATCGGGATGTGGCGAGAAGTGCAGAACGGCGAAGGATTTCGCGGACGCAATCTTCCTCCGCTAGACGTCAGCGGGACGCTGCCTAGTGGCCGGCGATTCGAAACACTGCAACAGTTCAAAGACAGCTTGTTGGCCGAAAAAGATCGCTTCGCCGAAGCCTTCACGCAGCGACTGTTGACCTACGCTTGGTGCCGGCCCGTCGGATTCGCCGATGTGGAAACGACCGCGCGGTTGACGGCATCGCTAGCTTCAAACGATTACCGCATTCAATCTGTCATTCATGCCATCGTGGCCGATCCCACCTTTCAGCGGAAGTAATCATGTTCGGGAAAATCACGCGTCACAATCTATCGCGGCGCACTTTGCTGCGCGGGTCCGCCGGTATCTCGATGGGCTTGCCTATGTTGGACGCGATGGCGGACCGCGAGCCCACCGCGGCATCGAGGCCTCCGGGCCGTGCCGTGTTCTGTATGTGGGGGCTGGGACTGAATGGTCGAGACTTTACACCGACCAAGACAGGGAAAGACTACGAAGTCACGCCAATTCTAAAGCCACTGCAATCGCACCGCGAAGACATGACCGTCATCAGCGGTCTGAAGTTGACGCATTCGGGTGGCCACGGCGGCGACCGAACTTTTTTGACAGGCACGAACACGCACGATCCCGGTTCAACGCTGCGGGTCTCGTGCGATCAGGAATTGGCCGCCGCGATCGGTAACGATACACGTTATCGTTCGATGGTGCTGGGCATTCGCCGCGGCACGGGCTTTGGACAGCCACAGGATCACACGTTGTCATGGTCTCGCAATGGCACGCCACTGCCGGCCGAGAACCGTCCGCATGTGCTCTTTGACCAACTCTTTCGTCCCGATTCAAAAGATGCGATTGCGGATCGAGAATCTGAATTTTCTCGCCGCGCCAGTGTGCTTGATTCGGTCCTCGAAGATGTCAGCGACTTGCAAGATAGTTTGGGCAAATCCGATCGTCGCAAGATGGATGAATACTTGACGGGAATCCGTGATTTGGAAACCGCGATGCAGGAACAGAAATCCTGGCTCTATCGTCCCAAGCCCGAAGTCTCGCCAATTGATTTTGGCGATGTTCAGGCACTCGATCCCCAAAAAAATGGGCTCGACTATCGTCGTTATCAACGCTTGATGTTCGACGTGATCGTCTTGGCGCTGCAAACGGATAGCACTCGCGTGGTCTCTTATATGCCGCGGATGGACAATAGCGATGGGACGGGGGCTTGGCGATCCGAGGGCAACCCGTACGGATACCACACGATGACGCACCATGGCGAAGATTCGGACAAGTTGAAGTGGTTCACCAAATCCGATGTCATGTACATGCAGCAGTGGGCTTACTTTCTAGACCGTTTAAAACAAGTCCGCGAGGGTGACGGAACATTGTTGGACCACAGCCTGGTCGTGTGGGGCAGCACCGGCGGCACGATCAACGCGCACAATAATCATCACTTGCCTGCGCTGCTGTGCGGCGGTTCTGCCTTAGGCGTCAAGCACCAGGGTCACGTGGTTCAAGAAGATCAATACTTGGGCAATTTGTGGCAAACAATGTTCCAGTCGCTGGGCGTCCCCGTTCCCGAAAATTTTCAAGGCGGTCAAGCGGACGGAGTAATCAGCGAGTTGCTATAGCGTCAGTGAGTTGATGTTTGCGGTGTGTCCCTGTCTTGGTCAGAACCGTCGTCGCCTAACGAGTCAAGTCACTGCATGCAGACGAAGCCGTAATAGACGGCCCTCCCGACATTCGATGTGGAATTTAGCGTGTGTCGGACACCGTTTCGTCGTCCCGGCGATTAAACGTTACGATCGTCGTGTGGTCCTACCTCGGTGGTTCACCTGGTCTTCCAAAGAATGCGAACTCCAGCCGATCCGAAGCACTGTGCGAAGTCCTTTCTTGAGCTTGAAAAAAAAAGTGTCGGTCGATGAATCACAAGATAAATAGTGTTTTGTGCAGCTGTTTGTTGTGTGTTGCTTTCGGTGGGGACAACGCCGTGGCCGCCGAGTTGACGCCTCAAGTCGCTGTCAATCATGTGAGGCGCGCATTTGATAACGGCGAGCATAATGCGTTCACGGACCTGATCCGTTGGAACGGAAAGTTCTGGCTTACGTTCCGTTCTTGCGCCGAAGGTCACCCAGTCAATTCCAACGGTGCCGTCATCGTTTTATCGTCTCCGGATGCAAAACAATGGACCGTCGCTTGCCGCCTGAGGATGCCCGAAAGCGATACTCGCGGTCCTCATTTTTTTACCCTCGATGATAAGTTGTTCGTCGTCTTTGCCGCGATTTACCCTAACCAGGGAACCGAGTTCACTCATCCAACGATGAACCCCAACAATTTCGGGTGCACCGCGTATACCAGTGATGGTGAAGTCTGGAGCAAGCCGTTGCCTATGAAAGGAACGAATGGGTATTTTCTCTGGGGAGCATCAAGCACAAACAACAAGGCTTATGTCAGCGGCCGCCGAACAAGACGAATCGCGTCGACGAAGGAAGCGCAAGAACCGGAATTCATCGGTGAAACGGTTCTCTTCGAAAGCAACGATGGTTTCCAATGGAAAATCGTCTCGCGGTATTACCCAGATAGCGCTGACGAAACGTCTTTTCTTTTTGAATCGAATGGTGATCTCTTGGGTGTGACTCGACGAGGCGGACCCGATCCGACCCGCGTGCTTAGGTCCAAGCCGCCTTATCAGGAATGGACGCAAGAAAGGATTCCGTTTTTCATCGGTGGTCCGCTCATCAAAAAGTGGGGAGATCGCTACATCGTCGGAGGCCGAAGGAATTCCAAAGATGGGAAAAAGACAGGTCTCTGGTGGCTGGTCGGTGATCAGATGAAAACGATTGGCGTTCTTCCCAGCGGTGGCGACAATTCCTATCCAGGTTTTGCCGCGGTGGATGATACGCATGGCGTCGTTTCCTGGTATTCCAGCCATGAAAAAGATGAAGCGGGAAACGTCATCACCGCAATCTATGTCGCTGACCTACAAATCGTGTCTCCACCGCCGGCGGCAAACACGGACGATCAATGATCACTTACGCGCTCGTGCCCGTTGTCGTTTTGTTCTATTACTTAGTCCTTGCCTCACCATAAATCGGCAGGCGCCTGAATTGGGATGCAAAGTCCGAGCGTTTTATCGGTGACGATCAGGCCAATTCGCTATTGCACTCTCAATACCAAAGCCCGTGGAAATTGCCTTCGTAGCGATCAAGTGAAAGCACGAACAAGTAATGACGCGCTGCCCTCGAGCCCGCAAAGCGTAGGCCTCGAACCGTAACGTGCAGCGCTCGAACCTTAACGAGTCGCCCTTAAGCAGTCGCGAGCAATCGCATATGGATCGACGGGCGGTCGTATCACTCCTCTTTCAGCAGGCTCAGTTGTTCGCGCAACCGGTCAAGCTCGTCCCTGGTCGGTCCAGAAAGGCTGTTTGTATCGAGCGGATTTTTTTCTTGTGGATCGTTGCGGACATCAAAGAAACGCCCATCGCGGTACAGTCGATAATCGCGGCTGCGGATGCACGATTTGTCACGGTGCTCGCTGTACACCCAGTTTCGTGGCGTCGTTGACGCATCGCCGGTGAGAATAGGTGCAAAGCTAACTCCGTCAAGTTTCGCTTCGGGCGGTTCAACGCCGGCGAGGTCTGCGAGCGTCGGCAAGTAGTCGGTTAGGTCCACCATCGCATCACTTTTCTGTCCCGGCGTGATTTGTCCGGTCCAATTCGCAATCAGCGGAACACGCGTGCCGTCATCGGACAGCTTGCCTTTGCCACCCGGCACCACCTTTCCATCTCGCACCGAAATGTTTCGGGGGCGAACCATTTTTCCATCGTCGCCGACCGTCAGGTAAGTGGCGTTGGCAGTCCCGTTATCGGTGGTGAAAATGATCAGTGTTTGCTCTCGATTGCCCATGCGATCCAGAGCCGCGACTAGTCGTCCCACGCGATCGTCCATCGCCGAGATCATTTCGGCAAACGTCATCCAGCGTCCATGGGTGTAATACGCGACATGCCGACCCTTTAGGTCATCGGTCACGTCATGGCAAAGTGCCATCGGGTAATAGGCTAGAAACGGGGTGCCCTCGCGATGCTGTTCGTCCATGAAATCGATCAGGAAATCGACGTACATGTCCGGGCCGAAACGTCCTTTGGTGTCGGTTCGCTGTTTGCCGTTTTGGTGAATCAGCGGATCGTTGTAGCGGCCGCCCTCGTGCCAACCGAACAGGCACCATTTGTCAAAACCTAACCGCTGAGGATGCATGGGATCTTTGCCCAAGGTGCAGAGTTGCCATTTACCAGCGACCGCCGTCGCGTAGCCGCCTCGTCGCATGACTTGCGCCAGCGTTGTGGACTCGGCTGCTTCTGGAAAGAGGCCCCACCTCGATCCCGCCGCGCCAAAGCGCAGTGGGTAACGACCGGTCAATAAGCAGACACGCGACGGGTGACAGACCGGCATCGCGAATCCATAGTCAAACTGGATGCCACCGTCGGCCAATGCGTCAATATGCGGCGTCGGATAGCTTTGTCCGCCATAACAACCAATCGCGTCGGAACCGACGTCATCGGCAAAAATCAATAACACATTGGGACGATTCGAATCTGCCGCGGATGCGTTGTTTACACTCGTTAGGCAAACAAACAAACATCCCAGCGCAAGAACTCGAAGCAATACACTCATCGATCTCTTCCCGTTTGGTTGATATGAAGCAACGACAGGAAGGGATCTTAACGAACCGAACGAGACACAGTGCGGATAGCACTGATTTTTTTTACACGAGTGCGGAACACTTGTTCCCCGCTGAATGTCTGTGTTTCCTGTCGTGCGTTGGCGGAAATCGCGTGGACGAGTTTCAGCCGAACGGACGCGACAACCATTCTGCAGTGAAGGCTAATCCCGAGACACGGTCGCCTGAATGTAACCAAAGGGGTCATCGGTAACAACAAACACGTCGTTGTTGTTTTCTTTTCCGAACGGTTGCAAGTTGAATAAGATGTGGTGTTTGTTCGGCAGCGATAGGGTGATGTCGGTGACGTGCGAGCAAGCTTCGATCGCGGCCGTCCCCATGCGCATCAGTGTCTCTTGAACGCTATGGCTGTAATGATCTAAGAAACTCACCAGCAATGCTTTTCGAATCGAATCTCGCGCCGCATTGAAATCGATGTCACTGCTGGAATAATTCCATTGTGCCGTCACCGATGTCGCCATGATGCGGTCGTCGGTGTCCGGCAACGTGCGAAATTCGTCGCGATGAAAATTCGCAAAACCACTTTCGGTCGTTTTGGCGACGACCAAATCCGTCAAGCCCGAGCAAACCGACAGTGACTGTTCGCGATGGGCAACAATGGTGGTCGTAGGCGACTCGTTTGTGCCGCCAACGAAACCGTGTGGACAGTCACCGATCCGCTGCCAAACGTGTTGGTGAATTTCGATCGTGGCTTGATTCAGGTGCGCGTACTGTGTCAAAAAGTGCGTCGCTAGGTTCGATCCGAACGATTCAATCGAATCAAACGGATCGTCTTTGGCCAACACATAGACGGTGTTTTTGCACGTGTCGGTCGCAACGATGTTGGCGTTGTTGCCCGCCGTATAGCCTTCGGCAAGATCGCCTTCCAGCATCACGTTGATGGTCGCTTCGATAAATTCGTGGTTTGCTGCGTCGTCGCTGTGACGCTTGATTTTAGAGATGCGTACGTGGTGCTTGCCGTAGGTGTTATGGCTCAGGTGGACATTCATCGATAAGATCTCTTGGGTTGTTGATTGAACTCCGCCTCTGCCACACTCTAGCAAACGTGCACGATGACGAAACCGTTGGTCCTGCGATCGCGCCGCGTTGTCCTGCCATCGGGCACTCGGGCTGCAGACATCAGTATTGGTGACGGCGTCATCCAATCGGTCGACGATCATGGCCAAACGCGGGCTCTCGACTCAGTGGAAGATTGCGGTGACGATCTTATTTTGCCCGGCCTGTGTGATACTCATGTGCATTTGAATGACCCGGGTCGAGAGTCCTGGGAGGGATTTCGTAGCGGGACGTTGGCCGCTCGAGCTGGGGGGATTTGTACCGTCGTCGATATGCCGCTCAATAGCAGCCCCGTAACGACGACTGTTGCGGCGTTGCGTCAAAAACAAGCCGCCGCGGATGGCAAGTTGTTCGTTGACGTTGCTCTGCATGCCGGGGTGATTCCCGCCAGTGCACTCACGGTCTGCGAGATCATTGATGCCGGTGCGATTGCGGCAAAGGCGTTCATGTGCCACAGCGGCATCGACGAATTTCCCGCGACGGGCGAATCCGATTTGCGCGTCGCGATGCAAGCGTTGGCCAAGTCGGATGTGCCGCTGTTGGTTCATGCCGAGCTCGTTCATGACGTGCCGGCGATGACCGATCCGCGCAGCTATGCCGATTACTTGGCAACGCGTCCGCCGCAGTTCGAACGGCATGCGATCGAGATGCTGATCCGGCTGGCCCGCCAGACCGGTTGTCATGTTCACATTGTGCATTTAGCCGATGCTGGCTGTCTTCCGATGATCGCAGACGCGAAAGCCCAAGGGTTGAAACTGACCGTGGAAACCTGTCCGCATTACCTGGCCTTTACCGCCGAAGAAATCCAGGATGGACAGACGCAGTTCAAATGTGCCCCGCCGATTCGCGACGCCGCCAACGGTGACGCGTTGTGGCAGGGCTTGAAAGGGGGTTCGATCGATATGATTGTCAGCGATCATTCGCCCTGCCCCGTCGCGATGAAATGTCTGGACACCGGGCGATTTGACCAGGCTTGGGGCGGTGTCAGTTCCTTACAGCTCGGGCTGCCGATCGTATGGACCGAGGCAAGGCGCCGAGGGTTTGGGATCGAAGATGTGGTGCGTTGGATGTCCAGTGCGCCGGCAGGGCTCGTCGGTTTGAGCAGTGGTATCGCGCCGGGGCAACCCGCGCATCTGGTCCGGTTTGATTGCGATGCCGCGTGGGTGGTTGATCAGCAAAAACTGCTGCACAAGAATCCCGTCACGCCTTACCACGGGCGACAGCTGAGCGGACGCGTTGTCCAGACATGGGTTCATGGAGAGCAAAACGTCGAGCCGGTGGGGAAACTAATATGAGTCTGTCGCTGCTCGCCACAGTCAATCAGGCATCCGGCGACACTTATGGCGATTGGCTGCAAGGTTGTTGTGGAAGCCGCCACTGGTGTCGCTTGATGTCAGAATCAAGACCGATTGCATCAACCCAGCAGTGGCACGAACAAGCAGATGCGGCGTTTGATCGGCTATCATCGCAAGACTGGATCGAGGCATTCGAGTCGCATCCCAAGATCGGTGACGTCGACTCGTTAAGGATGAAATTCGCGGGCAATGATAAGTGGTCCGGCCACGAACAGTCCGGCGTCGCGGACGCCAGTGAAGACGTGGTTGAGCGTTTGGCGAATGCCAACGAAGTCTACCAGCGTAAATTCGGGTACATCTTCATCGTGTGTGCGACGGGCAAAACGGCCAGCGAAATGCTCGATCTGCTGGACCATCGAATCCGCAATGACGCGCTACGGGAACTCGAAGTCGCGGCGGCCGAGCAACGCAAAATCACTCATCTGCGCATCGATAAATTGATCGCGGAACTCTCTGCAAGCGAGACAAACCCAGCGGAATGAATCAATGAATAGCCCCATCACGACACACGTACTCGACACAAGCCGGGGATGCCCCGCCGCCGGAATTCAGGTTTCGCTATATCGAGGTGATCAACCCGATCCGATCGGCCGTGGCGAGACGGATGCCGACGGTCGGATCATGACAGGACTGGTCGCAAGCGATGATTTTCAACCCGGTATCTATCGGCTGCGGTTTGAAACGGCGGAGTACTTTCAGCGTCTGGAGCGATCAAGTTTTTATCCCGAAGTCATCATCGCGTTCGAAACCGAAGCCGGGCAAGAACACTACCACGTCCCACTGCTGTTGGCACCCTTCGGATACTCAACCTATCGCGGAAGCTAGTTGATCGTACGAGAACGTTTCCGCAAGACAGATGGCGACTCAGAAATCGCCAATGCCAGATGGGTCGATGAGCTACTTGGAATTTTCTGAGACGTTAATGGTTGCCGGCTCCGCATTCCTGGATAGGAAGTCTTGATAGAATGGATCGACAGACTGCTAATGAAAACGTCAGCGTTTCGTGCCGTCTCAACATAAACGCCTTCATCGAGCAATTATAAGCGGCGACCCTATGGCCGCGCGCCAAGAGGCATTTCTGATCCGAACGAAACACTCAGTGCTAGATCCGCTTTATCGGATGGCTGTTTGTTCGGAACGAGCGAGATCTTGACGCTTAAGGAGAGTTGGACTCTGGACCAAGAAACGAGTCAACCACGGGATGATAGGTGGAATACCGCTTTGCCGCCGTTGGTCAAGTTCACCTGCTCATGGCACGTCCCTGTGACCACTGACTGTCTGATGCGTTTGTCAGTCATTCGGCCGCGATTGGATGACCCAAGAGATAGGTTTCGATTTCGTCAGCGACTGCTTGATGGCCGGCAAGATTGATGTGGTGGTCGAACCGCCAGTACAGCTGTAGGCCTTGCGTTTCAGCTATTGCTTTGCGAAATGCTGGCCGCAGGTCGATGACGCTGATACCTAGCTCTTTCGCCATCTCGGCAACCATTTCGCATGCGCGTTCGTCGCAGTTCAGATCGTCTTCGGTCAGGTCTAATATCTCGGCCACTTGATTCAGCCGGTCGATATCAGATTCAGGGTGGATTTGTCGAAGAGTTGGGATGATCAGATAGAGCAGTTCGACATCAGCGTCTTTCGTTTCTAACTGAAATTGTTCCATTACGTATCGCATCTTTTCACGACATTGATCCCAAGCCTCTGGGTTTTTTGCGAAAAAGTGAGCTTGTCCGAGGCACTGGAAATAGGCCCCCGAGCCGACGGCTGCAACCTTGTCGATTCGGTCCACCATTTCGTCAGATTCAGGAGCCTGTCCGAACACACTTCGCAAGATGTCAATACTTGCGAGCGCTTGGTACAGTCCGAATCGGTCGCGGAAGTAATTCTTGAATCTGCGAAACCCGCTTATGTCTTTGTAATCTGGCTCGTCGACTTGGGGCTTTGGTGCGTGGACGAATTGATCGTCTCGCAATTCCAGGTGAACCCGATCCGTTGCCGCTAAGTCCCAAATGTCGTTTCCCGCATAGAAACCTACAATAAGCATGTCCGGGTCGAAATGCTTTAATACTTTCTTATAGGCCCATAGTTCCTGATAAGGTGAAAACACGCTGAAACCGGCGTTGATAACATCGACCACTCGTTTGGTCTTTGCATCACAGAGTTTCGATTCCAGCAAATTCGCGTAACTCTTGGAGTTGCGGACGGCACCGTCAGTGTGGCTATCGCCCATGACAACAATCCGTAGCGTTTGAGCTGGTTTGTTGATCGGTGTCTCTTGATCCTCGCGAAAACTGCTTTGGTTTCGGCGAAATTGAATAACGCCGTCCGGATGTTCGTCGGTAACTATCGTTGCTTCCTCACTCGGCCAATGGATCCATTCATTCAGCTGGGCTTCGCGAATGAACTCCTGCGGGTGAAGTGTCGATAGATCTTTCGCAGGCTCAGGTGCGACGGGAGCGAATCCTAAAGCACGGCAGGCCAGTTCGAGACATGCGAGTGAGGCCAAGCTGGATATGGCCAATGCGACAAAACCGAAAATCCGCCGTCGGTTCTTGTAAGAGCGGTTCACAACTGGGGTACGGACCTCGGCGTCAACGCTCATGGGCTGTAGGCTTGGGTTAGCGGCGATCTTTTGAGGTCGTTGAGCGGCTGTCGATAGACTTGTCAGCGGTCTGTGTTTTGGTCCGAATCGTCTAGATCGCGAGGTCAAAGCGTCGTTCGTGACATGACAATCGCGTGTACCGCTAAAAAAGCGTGTAGATAAAAGGAGCAGCGCCGGTGGATCCGAGAGCGACAATCAAACCTAGCAGGCCGAGAGACAAAACGATCGGTATCATCCACCACTTTTTATCTTCTTTGACGAACAGGAAAAGTTCCTTTACAAGCGATGGATTTTTCTCAAGTCCTGCCTTTTGAAAATCGTTCTTTTGCTCGGGTTCTTGAGACACGGTTCGGCTCTCTTGTCTTTCGTCTTGCGAAGTAGCAGCAAGCACTGACCTCTTGAAGCACTGACCTCTTGATCAACAGATTATCGTGACTTGCAGTGTCAATTGCAACACGGATCGTTTGCTACTGCCTCATAGACGGCTGCTGTTCTGCTTTGCGGGTAAACAGTGCTTGCCGCGGACGCGAATCTGCAATTTTCGTTCAGGAACTCGCGGATGTTTCTCTATTTCGGTTCGTGCGGAACCTTGGCTCGGACCCGCATCAAACCCGCCGGTGACTTGCCAATTTATCGCACGAACAGGTCGACTTGTTTGAATTGTTCCCCGTCGAAGAGTCCTTGGTCGCTGAGTTTGAGTGAGGGGATGACCAGCAGCGCTAGGAAGCTTAGCGTCATGAATGGTGCTTCGAGTGGACAGCCGAGTCGCTTGGCGGTTTTGTCCAGGTCGCTGTAGAGGCTTGCCACTTCTTCGCAACTATTCACCGACATCAAACCGGCGACCGGCAGCGGCAAGACGTTCAATTGGTGGTCGGTCGCCACCGATAAGCCGCCGCGGTGTTCGATCACCGCGTTGACGGCCGCACAGATTGCTTCGTCGCTGTCACCAACGGCGATGATGTTATGTGAATCATGCGCGACGCTGCCGGCCAGTGCGCCGCCACGCAGACCAAAGCCCCGGACAAAGCCGACGGCCGGTTCCGCATCGGCATATCGATTCACGACGGATAGCTTTAGCAGGTCGCGATCGGGATCGGCCACGACGAATTCATCGGCGACGGTCGGCGTTTCGACGACTTGCGTCGTCGTCAGCAAGCGATCGTGAGCGACCATCACGCGGATCGGACCGTTGCCTTCGTTTCGGATTTCGAATTGCTGGGGTTGTTTTGGTGAGCAGTTGAATCGATTGATGGGTTGCGCGGGGCTGGCGTTGATCAATGATTGACCTTGTTTGGCGACGCAATGACCATCGATGAAAGTGCGCAAGACGTCGAACTCACGGATGGAATTGATCTCAACCATGTCGGCAGGGTCGCCCACCTGCATTTGTCCCACCGACAGTCCGTAATGCTGCACCGGCGTGGCGCAGGCCGCCGCCAGGACATGAAAAAGATCGCTGCCCGCTGCGATGGCACGTTTGCATAACTGATTGATATGCCCGCCCAGCAGTTCGTCGGGATGCTTGTCATCACTACAGAACATGACGCGGCCGGGGAATCGATCGATCAAGGGTTGCAGCGCATCGAAGTTGCGAGCCGCAGAACCCTCGCGAATTTGGATGAAGACATTGCTGCGCAGTTTATCGACGGCCTCTTCCAGCGTCGAACATTCGTGGTCGGTCGAGATTCCCGCTGCGAAGTAGCGATACGCGTCGTCGTTTCGCAGTCCTGGCGCGTGTCCGTCGATCGGTTTTCCGCTGGACTTTGCCGCGGCAATTTTCGAGGCCACGTCGGCCGCACCATTGAGCACGCCGGGATAGTTCATCATCTCGGCCAGATAACCGATGTCGTCTCGCCGCAGCATGTCGCGAATTTGGTCGGCGTTGATCGCCGCGCCCGCGGTTTCGAACGTTGTCGCGGGCACACAGCTTGGCGCACCGAAGCAGAACTTAAAGGGTACGCGGGACGCATCCCGTAACATGAAATCCACGCCTTCGACGCCCACCACATTGGCGATTTCGTGGGGATCGCTGACCGTGGCGACCGTCCCATGCACCACTGCGATGCGCGCAAACTGTGAAGGCGTCAGCATCGATGATTCGACGTGGACGTGTGCGTCGACGAATCCGGGGATCAGATACGTGCGGCAATTCGAATCGTTAGCAAGCGATTCGATCGAGGTGATTTTTCCGTCGGCGAACGTACATCTCACCGGACGAATCGTTCGTCCAGGAATATCAATCAGGTTCGATTCAATACATTCCATTCAGAATCAACGGCTGATGTCGTACGCAAAAACCAAATCTTGGTCGCGAATGATGAGTGTTTGGTTTGCGACGACCGGGTGAGCCCAGATCGCACCCTTATTGCGCGGGATTTCGGTTTCCTGAGGCAGCTTCAGTTCGCCGTGTGGCTTCCATCCATCGCGACTCGGCTCGACTAGAATGACCGATCCATCTTTGTCGTTGTAGCAGTACAAGCGGCCATCGGCATATCCGATCGCGCCGCTGCGGTTGCGTCCGACCTTTTCTTCCCAGAGCGTTTCACCGCTGTCCAAGTCTTGCGCCATCCACGGTCCGCCGTTGGATTTGGTGTTACCGTAAATCACGCCATCGACCAATACGACTCCACCGTGATGGTTCATCATGGTTTTGCCATTGAGATGATAGACCGATTTGGCGTCGATACCGTCCGCTGATGCTTTGAGATTCAGCAGCGTGCAGCCGGCGCCGTAATCACTGGTGTGGTACAGCTTGTCGCCGGTCAGGATTGGTGTTGGGATGACAGCGACATCGTTGCCCGTTGCCGCATCGCTAAATAGCAGTTCGCCCGACTTGGTGTCGAATGCCATCAGGCCTGGTTTGCTGGCGGTAACATAAAATTCGGTGGACCCGATCTTGCCCTTGACCACAGAAACATATTGGGCTTCTGCAGAGCTGCCTTTGCTGCCCCAGACCTGCTTGCCACTTTTTCGGTCGAGTCCGATCATGAAGTTTTCGCCGCCGGGTGTCACGATGGCGCGGTCGCCATCGATCAACACCGATTCGCTGTAACCCCACTTGGGAATCGCGCCACCGTAATCGCCGACCAAGTCCGCCGACCATTGCACGTTGCCTTCTTCTCGGTCAAGTGCGGCGATCGTGCCGACGTCACTGAGCACAAAGACTTGGTCACCGTCGACGGTGGGCGTGCTGCGCGGTCCGGCGCCCCAGCCGTCGTTATAGTCTTCGCCGGTTCCGCCACGCGAAACTTGAGTTTCCCAAACCAGTTCGCCGGTACTAGCGTCTATGCACATGGCATAACACGCGCCATCGCGGGCACCCATCGTATAGACACGTCCGTCGACGACGCTGACTGCCGAATAGCCCTGCCCTGCGTTGCGGAACGACCACTTCAACGGCGGTCCGCCGTCCGGCCACTCTTGCAGCAGTGATTGCGGTGCCGCTTTACCGTCGCGATTGGGGCCGCGCCACTGGGGCCAATCCGCGTCGCCGGCATCGATCGCGGTGGATGTAAACAGAACGACGCAAACAAGTGAAGCGATACGAATATTCATTTGTCGAAAGAGCGACTCGGTGGGAGTGGAAGGCGTGAAAACGATCGGCAAAGTATAGCAGTTTTGCGGGATTCGAGTGCGAGGTGTCAAGTCGACAAAGAAAGAAACGCGTCCGATTCGGGCGCAAGTCTCGCCATGTTTCGCCGCAGGCCAACATGGACGGGATCAGCCCCGCAATGACTCGGGTTGACCGTCCTTGCAACGTGCATCGAAGTTACAAAGCCGTCGTGGTCGCGTCGGTCTGCAGATGGACCATGTCTCGGTATCGGCCGCCCTGTTCGACGAGCTCTTGGTGCGTTCCGCTTTCGATCATGCGGCCGTCCTCGAGCACCACGATTTTGTCAGCGCCGGCGATGGTGCTCAGCCGGTGTGCGATCACGATTGCGGTTCGGTCCTGCAATAGATCGGCCAAGCTTTTCTGGATCAGCTGTTCGCTTTCACTGTCCAAATTGCTGGTCGCTTCGTCCAAAATCAATATTTGAGGGTCGGCTAAGATCGCGCGGGCGATCGCGAGTCGTTGTCGTTGACCGCCGGAGAGCTTGACACCACGTTCGCCGATGATTGTTTCATAGCCATTGGGCATTTGGCGAATGAACTCGTCGGCGGCTGCGGCTTCGGCAGCCCGTTGGACATCGCCGTCGTTTGTTCTTCGCCGGGCGTAGGCAATGTTTTCCCGGATGGTTCCGTCGAACAAGAACACGTCTTGTTCGACCATTCCCAGTAATCCGCGATAGCTGTCCAGTTGGATGTCGCGCAAATCGCGACCGTCCAAAGAAATGCTGCCCGATGTGGGGTCATAGAATCGGGCAATCAAATTTGTCAACGTTGTCTTGCCCGCACCGCTGCGACCGACCAACGCGATCGTCTGGCCCGGTTCGATGTCCAGACTGATGTTGTGCAATACTTCTGTATTGGAATGCGGATAAGTGAACGAAACATTTTGAATGCGGATTGCGCCCCGGACAAGTTCGCTCTGCAGTGAAACCGGATCGTCACGGCTGGGCAATTCGTCGTCGATTTCGAGTACATCCAGCACGCGGTCCAGGCCCGCCAGGTTGGTTTGAAAACCGACAGCACTGCTGGCGATCGTGGCGAGCGGATCGAGCAACATCGTTAGATAGACCAAGAACATCATCAAATCGCCCAGCGTCAATTCCTGGTTGATGATTTGATAGCCGCCGTACAACAGCAGGCCCGTCGACGCCAGCGGAATGACGACTTCCCAGACCATTTCGATGATGCGTGACCACCACCATGTGAATAGTTGTTGCCGGACCAAGAAATCGCCTTCGCGAACAAACCGTGACGACTCGCTGCGGCTGCGCGAAAAGGTGCGCACGACTCGAATGCCGCCAAACGTTTCCGTCGCTGACGCATCAATTTTTTGGCGTTGTTTTCGGATGTCGCGATGCAGCGGGCGAATGCGATTGATGAATGTGCGGTGAGTGATCCAGACCATCGGCAGCAACATCAGCCCGCCGAGCATCAGTTTCCAATCCACCAACATCAGGATGACCAGGCTGCCGACAAACTGCACAATCGCGCGCCAAGGGTTGTACAGCATGCTGAAGATCAAATCGGCGACCCCACCCGCGTCGGCACGCAACAGACTCGAGACGCCTCCGCTTTTCATGTCATAAACATGGTGCAGCGGCAGGCGGATGGCGTGGTCAAACACTTTGCGGCGGATCGACACTTGTGCTTGATTGACCGATTTGGTGGCCAGCCAGCGCGCCGAGAGCGAGACGAAGGTTCCGATAATCGTCACGACGGTCACGACACCCGCGATAGCCAGCAACAGGCCCATCGGAGACTCTGGAATGGACCAGCCCCCGAGAGCTCCGTCTAGCCAATTGGGCAGTGGTTTGCGCGGTGTGGTCAACACCGAATCGATGGCAATTTTGGTTCCCAGCGGCGGAATCAATCGCAGTCCGATCCCGACGGTCAACAAAGAAATCGCGGCGATGATTTGTTTGCGATGAGGGCGGACGAGCGTCAGGAATTCTTTGAAAAGTTCCCAGAACGAACGATCGCGATCGCCTAATTTCTTGGCCCGCTGGTCGCCGCGGCCGTGGGGTTCAGGTCGTTCGCCTCTAGCGATTCGCTCGCGAACACTTTGGCGGTACTTCAGAAAACGGCTTCGGCTGGGTTGGGTCGGCATGAACTATTCGTAGTGACCGAAGTCCGATTCGGCAAGCGTGCGGCTTCTTATCGGACCGGAAAGTCATGATCCGCCTTTGGGCATTATCATCGGAAACGGTATCGATTCACTCACCTGGATGATACGATTGAAAGGCTTTTTTATTCGTCCCATCGTAAAGCTGGCGGAGTTTATAGATGAATCGTTGCCGCTTCCCCGTCACGTTTGCTTTATTCGCAGTCTTAGCCATCGCCGTCTCCGCTGCAGCACAGCAGCCGAGCGACACCGGTCGAGAATACATCGATCAGCTAAAGCAAGCTCGGAAGTCGTATCAAACGTCAATGCAAGGACTCGGCAAGCAAGCCGTGCCGATGGGCGTCAACGAGATCCTTGCGGTCTATGACGACCAAATCAAACGCGCCGAGGACCGGGTCGCTGCGGGCGGGATTTTCGGAGCGACTGAATTTGCGGATGCGATAAAGTTAGTGCAAGCACAGTCTCTAAAGGCTATCGAAAATGCTCATGCCGATTTGGTTCGTTCGACCTCGCGCGAACTTGCGGCCGCCGATCGCCAACGTATGGAAAGTCAACAGGCAGCGATGCAGAAACGTAACGCGGTTGTTGAGGCGAGTAACGAAAAATTTCGAATCACGCGGGCTGAAGCCAACTTGAAGTTTCAGTTCGCAACCGCCGGAAACGCGATCGGAATTGTCATTTGGAACTTGCCGCTTGACCAAAAGTTGCATCGTCGGTTCACGCCCACGGTGAACTTGCGGCTGTACAAGGGAAAGAAAGCGCTATGGAGTCGCTCGCGGGTGCCGATGAGCACAAGACAGGTGAACAATCCGATTCGGTTGCCCAAGGTTTTGTTTGATCGCGTCACGATCGAATTGCCAAAATGGAAAGGCGAGGGAAACGGGCTTGCCGAGGTTCAGGTTTTCTTTGGCAAGACGAACGTTGCGCTGGGGCGACCATGTGAAGTGTCGAGCATCGAAACGTTGCCGTTGCATCTCGACGATCAACACGCGCTTACCGACGGAATCACTCGCCCTGAAAAAATCGGTGAAGGCTATTGGATTCCCGAGGAACGCAGTTCCGCGTCCGTGTCAATTCATCTGACGGGGGAAACTGTCCCGACGGAAAGTCTCGAAGGCAAGTGAGGTCGTAACTCACTATTTTAAAGCCGCAATCCGCTCTCTGTATTTCTTCTTTCCGTATTCGCTTGTGGATGCCTCCAGTGCCAGTTGGTAGGCCTGGATCGCGTGTTCGGTATCCCCAATCGCCTCGTATAGCTCAGCCAGCCTGCCCAGGTCGTGGTCGCTGACACGTTCTAGCTTCATCAACAGTTCTTGGTATTGCTCGGCGGCTTGCAGTGATCGTTCTTTCTCATTCGCTTTCAGCCATGTTTCGCTAGCAGATTTCCAGTACCTGGCCCGTGAAGATGGGATTCGCTCGGCGCTCGCCCTCTCTTCGTACTCGGTCGCCTGGACACGAACACGATTCAGTGGATCGAGTTTGACGGCGGATTTTGGATCAAGTTTCGGAATGGGCAAGCCGGTTTGTTGGCAGATGGCGGTAAGCGTTTGATGGTACTTGGTCGCGTCATCATCGCGGATGGCGTTGTCGATCGCTGAGACAAGGTTCGAGATTGCCTGGTCGTATAGTTTGACATGCTCGTAAGCCTCGGCCAGGTCGCGATGCAGGCTTGCTTGGGGCGAGTACGATGGTTGCGAAACGATACGCTTGATACTCATTTCCGCTTTTTGGCCCACGCGTTTTACTTCGTCGACATCGCCGGCTTGACTCCACAATTTTGCGGCTTCGACAAGGGACCTCGACTCACTGTTGGCGTCGTACGATTTACGATTTTCGGCTTTGCGTGCCAACGCGCGATATTTGTGGTGGTCGTCGATCAGCCTCGCCAGTTCGGTGGAGACATGAATTGATCGGTCCTCTTGGATCAACGCTTTGATACTTGCCTGATACTTTGTGATGCTACGTTCGTTATCACAGATTTTCAAAGCGGCAGACCAGTGATTCACGGCATCTTGATGCAGATCGATCTGTTCATACAAAGCGGCCAAACGCGTATGGTTGTGTTCGGCTTGATTGTCCGGCAGCCGACTCAGCGATGCCGCCGCTTTCTGCAACGCGCTGGCGGCTTGCTTTGGTTGCTGAGCTTTGATCCAACTCGCGGCGGCCTGCACCATGTATTCCATCGTGCTGGCCGGAGAACGGGATGACATCGCTTCGTAACGCTCAGCCTCAGCGCGAAACGGCAGTGTCGGGTCGAGCAAGCGGCTCGTCTCTTGGCTGACCGCCGAGGGTGCACTGCCCCCATGCTGCCTTGCGATGGCCTCGACTGCTAGGGACAGCTTGTCTTGAAGTTGCCGCATTTGAGTCGGATTCTTTTCCCTCACGAGAGCCGGCCGATAGCTTCCCGCAGCAAGATCAGGCGAGTTCAGTCGCATGTACAAGTCACCAATCTTGACTAGATAAGCTGTGTTCGATGTGCTGCGGCTAGGTTGGAATTGTCGCTCTGCCATCTTTAGTACCGCGATGGCTCGCTCATTTTCATCGGCGTTTGCTAACGCCTCTGCCTCACTGATGCGAAGAGACGCCGCATGGTCACCGGTTGCCGCACCCGCCAGCTCTTTCAGGATCGCAGCGTTCTGTATTGCGTCACCGAATTTCGGAAACAAATATGCCATGTCCAGGACGGTCATTACATCGATCCGCTCGCCACGGGCATGATAGAGCTCATAAAGCCGGCGCAGGATTTCGGTTCGCTTTTCAGGATTGTCGTGGACGCGTTGCCAGTAAGTCTGCATCACCCGGAGTGTGGGTTCGTGATCCGGATCTTCCTGCAAGCGTTTTTCGAATGTCGATGCGACCGCGGTCGAAACCGAAGTCGGCAACTGGGACCGCCAGTCGATTTTGGTCGTGTGCCGCGGTGTCCACGACCAGGATTGCGACTTGTCGGCGAATCGCATCAGCGAGTTAAAGAAGTTGGTGCGAGCTTGTTCGATTTCGTCGGGATTGTCGCAGCAGTCAAGCAGAAACTGATGAGCATCGATGAGACGCTGCACCGATCCGCCGCGTTCGTATAGCCGACTAGCGTTCTCATAGATGCGAGCGGTAAATGCACGGTCCGCCGGCAACCGCAGAGCGATCGCAAACTCGTCTTCGGCCGTCTGCCAGTCATGCTGACGAATAGCCTCGACTCCGGCCGCGAGCGCGTCTTCGGCTTCTTTGCTTACCGTGACCGCCCCGGCGGCAACCAGGTTTGCTTTGCGGTCCAACGATCGGTTGTTTGCCATGCGGCCACGAACGCCGTTCAATTCGGTTGTGCTCGGCGGGCGGCCGAGCCTCAAGTGTAACGCGAGGTCAAAAAAAACATGGTCGAATGTTTCGCGTTTAACGACACCTCCACGCACCTTTAACGCACCGACTGAACGCAATAGGTCGCCATCGTTGATGGATTCCATTTGTTTCATCAGCGAATCCGGCTGCATTCCCAACTCGGCCGCAGCAAGCGTCAAGTCAATTTCGTTTCCGTAACGGTTGCTGATCAGTCCGATCGGTTCATTGGCGCGAGTCGGTTTTGACATTCCGATTTCGTCTTTGGCCAGGGCTGTCAGGTAGGTCTTCGTATCCGTTTCGATCCATTTCTTTGCCGTAGCAGGCTCGGGGTACAACGTCAGAATGTCATCCAAATTCCGATAAGCGGATTCGTTGGCCATAACATGCTTGCGAATTTCGTCTGATTTCTGAATGAAACCGCCGTAGTGACACGACATGCAGGACACGCCGTTGACAACGGTTCGATCGGGCTGCTGTGGATCGCTCACGATCTCAATCGGACCCCGATCGATTCGTCGCCCCATCCGATCGGTCAGCATGAAGCCCAGCATGCCGTTGGGAAGGTGAAAGATGATTTCGCCACCATCGTGTTCAAACGAACCGACCGTCGATCCGGGGCCCAGTGGGTTTTCGAATAGGTTTTTGCGGCCAGTGTTTCCGGCAAAGTCATAGCTTTTCCAGTAACCGCCGAAGATGGATTGATGCCGCTGGATCAAACGATTGTTTTGTGAAACGCCCGACCGTGCGAACCCGACACGAACGGCTCGCCCTTGTTTGATATCCGCGCGGACGTCGACGCGTAAAAGCGTTTCGAGTCGAGTGTCCGTTGATGGGATCTGAGCAAGTTCGTGATACAAGGGTGGGCGTGATGCCGCGGCGATGAACCAATCGGCGCGGACGATGGGAACCTCACAGGAGGTCGCTGCGCGGACTGCCCTCGCCTGCGGCGAATCGAACACCAAAGCATGGGGCGAGCGCGACACGATCTCGGACCATGTTTGAGCCGACCATTTCAGGTCACGCAGGTCAATTCGATAAAGCGTGTTTTCGGGTCCCATGGATGTGAGACCGGCAAGCTGGCGGTTCCACGAAAGACTGTTCGCCAACTTGGCCAACGCCAAGTGATGCGTTTCAAGTTCTGCTAACGAAACACCGGCGTTGCGCAAATGAACGCTCGAGAAATAACGAATGTAGGGTCGGTCGTTTCTTTTTAGTGATCTCAAGTCAGCATCGACCTGATCATAGATTTCAGCCATTGAAACGTACCGCGGCATCGGACTTTGATTCGCGGAGGGAGCGCCAGAGGCAATCCAAATTCGCAATCGTTCGATGTCTTCGGCGGACGGTCGCGGGGACTCGCCCTCGGGCGGCATGGGAGAATCCGATGCGACGACGCGCTGAAACAAAGGCGAACGTTTCGGATCTTTAAGTAGCACATAGCCCGAGGAAACAAGTTTCTCACGATTAGCGGCGAACCCGAAACCACCTTCCTCGGTACCACCCTCGCCGTGACAACGCCGACAGTTCTTTTTTAAAATCGCGATCGCTGCATTGGCGTGTTTATGATCCGGCACTGATTGCGAACTGGGCACTTCTTCGTTTGCGGTGCTCCGATTTTTTGCGGGGCTCTGGTTTTTTGTGGGGCTGGGGGATGGCGATTGCTTGAGAAATTGGCGATCACGTGCACTGAGCCGCGAAATCGGAATGCTAACGATCTTGCCGTCAGCCTTTTCCAACACCGCTTTGTCACCGTGAACCGCAACCAGCGTGGCTTTGATTCGATATTTGCCAGTGGAATCGACCCATTCACGCCCATGGACGAGGTCGATCGGCAGAACCAACAGCAGGAAAATCAGGCAACCACCGCTAAGACCACGCATAAGCGCCCCCGACGCAACATAAGAATTCGATCGATGTCACATTGGATTGTACACAGTTCCAGCAATGCGGATGGGCGACTTGCGCACCTGAGGCAGGCCCGTTCAAGATGATCGACCGTGCAAGACGCGATAAGATGCGAGCGGATAGGACGCGTCTAAGAGCTAGCGCTGCGGTAGCTGCCGAGTGCTTTTTTGAAAACCCAGCGGCTTGCGGCCACGCTGAGGACGGTTGCCGCGACGGCCCAACCAACCAGCATCCATTCCCAGTCCGCCGGCGGCGAAAGCGGTTTGGCCAGAATTCTGGCGGGAACGTTGACCACGACTAGCACGGGGACGATGAACGTGAAGAATCCGAACAGCGGTCGCCCCCAACCCTGGTTGTAGATCTCCATCGGATAGCGGCTGAAATTGGTGATGTAAAACCAAAAGTTGTAGAGCGTCTGGTTTCGTCCCAGCCAAATACTGGTCGCGCTTAAACAAATCATCAGGCTATACATGATCGCCACGCCGCATGCCAAGAACAGCACGTACAGCGCTAGTGACAGCGGTGTCACTGACAACGGAGCCACATCCCTTGTCACCAGCGAACGCAAGGCGATCACGGCGATGACCAGTCCGGCAACGAAATTCGAAAGGGCGCTCCAGTCGATTCGCCGAAACGAGATTAGGAACTGCGTATCGATTGGTTTCAGCAGCGCAAAGTCCAATCCACCGGTACGAATCAATTCGCTGAACTCTTGAGCGTTCGGCATAAAGAACGCTTGCACCAAGCTGTTGATGAACCAAGTCGTCGCAATGAACAAAAAGAACCGTTCGCGATCCCACCCGGTCCCTTCGCCGATCGATTCGGTGTACTGGAAAACGATCAGATAAAACCCGACGTTCATCAGTGTCCAGCCGATGCTGCTGATGCACTGCAACAGAAAATTGGTACGGAACGTCATGTCGCGCACCAAGCTGTTCCGCGCAAATGTCGCAAACACCTTCCAGTAGTTCGGTCCGGAGTTGGATAAATTCGAGTTTGGCATCTGGTTAGCCCCCGTATCCGCTGTAGCGGCGAATGCCGCGGGCATAGGCGATTCGGCATACGACGATAAAGAACACCAACCATGCCGCCTGCGTTGCTAGTTCCATGGGCAGGTCCTCTTCGGGAATCTTTCCCAAGAACACTGCCGCCGGAAAATAGGCGAGGTATTTCAATGGTAAGAAATTGACAAAGGGTTCGATCGAATCCGGCAACAACGACAGCGGAAACATGTGTCCGGACAAGAAGAAACTGAACAGCATATAAACGAACAACAGCGACGATACCTCGAGAAACCAGAATCCGATCATGCCGATCGCGGCCTCGAGAAAGAATCCGATCAAAAAGCCCATGATCAGTGAAGCGATAAAGGCACACATCACGTTGGCCGACGGCCAGCCATCGGCGAAGTAACTGCGGCACAAGAAGAAGACCAGTGCGAACGGAGCAATCGCGACGGCGTAGTAAGCCAGTTTGTGTGCAATGCGTGTCAGCAGTAAGAAACCGATCAGGTCGATCGGTTGAATTAAATATCGTTTGATCTCGCCTTCGCGGATTTGCTGGGCAATTCCCGATGCGAGCCCCGGCATGCTCGAGAACGCTCGCGCGATCATCGTCAGCAAGTAGTACGCAACCATGTCGCGAAATCCGAAACCGCCGATCGATGCCGCATTGTCGCCCTCGGCTTCGCCGATCGAATCGAAAACGGCGTACCATAAAAAGATTTGCGTGATGATCGGCAGGAACCGCATCAGTGTGCCGAGCGCGAAGTCGCCTCGGTAAACCAGTCGTTCCTCGAGAGCGGTTCGCAGGATCATCCACCATAGCGAGAGCTTCCAGGCCAAGCCGCTTTCGCCATGCATTTCGGATTCGTACACGTTAGATTCGTGCATGAGCGTGGTTCTTCGGATTCCTGACGGGTGGGGCTGTTTGCCGACCAATGTTTGTCGGTTGCGAAACAACGAGGCGAAAACAACGACGCTGTTTCACTGTTTGATAGCCGCTGGGGGGCGATCTTGCGAGCGGAGTGCCCGGAAAATTCACGCCAGTCGAATCTCGCCCCGCGGTCTCGGCACGTTTAGAACGGACCGGCCTGCGTGTGCATGTCGGACGGGCCTGAGTCTTCATGTCGGACGGGCCTGAGTCTTCATGTCGGACGGGCCTGAGTCTTCATGTCGGACGGGGCTGCAAGCTCGTCTCCGAAAGAACGCAATCGCAGGCTGCACCGACTTTGACGACGATTTTCGTATCAGAACGGTTCTTACAACGAACTCGAATCGGGCTGGGCCGGCGTGGCTCGCCAGCGGATTCCGATCACCGTCAGCACGAACACCATCGCGATCATACCGAGGGCTGAAATCGCGATGGGGATCTGCTGCAGGACGATCAGGGGCAACGCAACGGTCAAGATGCCGCCGCCGATGAACGGTGCCGACAGTGGGGCCGCAAGCGCGTAATCTTCGGCGGCGCCGGATTCTAGTTCGGGATCAATCACCCGCAACAACACGAATCCGGTCGCGGTGGTGCCGGTCGACATGCCGTAATTGATCAGCCCCAATTGAAACCAGTGTTCGGCGGGCAGCACGCGCCGAGAGATCACCAGCAAGCACACGCCGACCCAGATGGCTCCGCTAATTAGTAAGACGGTGAACGGCACGAGCAACGCTTGGGTTGCCACCAAGTTCAAGGACGCGATCGCGGCAACCACCAAAATATCCATCGCCGCCGATGTCAGTCGATTGATGGTGGATGAATCGATCAGGTGACCGAGTCCGAGTCCCTCCATAACACGTCGCACGGCCAGGCCGCCAAACAAGGTGTAGATGAACAGCGGGAAATCCAGCACGCTGGATGCGGTCAAGCGTTGTGCCAATTGGCCCGACGCGGCATCTTTGGCCAATTGCGGCGTTGTTCCTGCATCCCACCATACAGCCGCGCTGACGACACACGCTTGCATCAACATTCCGATTCCGAATGCGACCGTTAACCAGACCATTTGCACCAACAGCGGGTCAATCGCTTCGCGGCTGATCGCGGAATATCCAATCGGTTCGGGTTGGTGACGTTCGTCGGTTGCGGCTTGCGATTTTAGGCTGGCCTTGGTCATGTGCGGATCAACCCAACCAAAGCGGATTGCCACGTTGATCCAGAGGATGCCGGTGACGACGCCGTAGACCAATCCAACGGTGGCCATCAGCGTGCCCAGTTCCAATCCACCGGCCAATTCAATGGTCGGATGCTTGAAGACTTCGCCCATCGCCGCGGCGGTGCCATGTCCGCCGGCAAAACCTGTCTCGATCAGCATGCCGAACGCGTTGGGGACATCATAAAACGGCTGCACCAACAACCAAGTCGCGGTCAGTCCTACGGCGGTTTGCCCGAGCACGATGATCCAGACCATCAACCCTTGTCTGGCCACACCTTGGACCCGCTGTCGGATCGGCGCAGGTTTTCGCTCGAGCAACATGCCGGCGAATACGATCGCAATCAGAAAGCCCGGCCAACTGCTTAACGTTTGCGCAAGGTCGCGTGCCCAAGAGATCGCCGAGGCGTCATTGGGGCCCATCAAGACGGCTTGAATCACCACCAACCCGATCGCGCCGGCAATCACGGATGATGGAATGTATAACCAGCGAAATATGCCGACTCGTTGGCGCAGGATAAGCCCGAGCAGCAGCATGAAGGCGACAAAGATCAGCGCGACGGTCATGCGGTCGCGAACAAACGGCCTCGCTTGCGACGATCCGCACCGTCTTGAGGCGGCGGCGTTTCATGGCCGACAAATCCGCGCGGTGCTGCCTCTTTTTCAAAAGCTTGCAGCGTCTGCGCAAAGGATTGTTTCGATGTCGATTGGCAAGATGCGATCAACTGGCGAACTTCTTCGGGCGAGGTGAACTCAGAAATCGGATAGACGCCGGTGGGAGTCTGTGCGACGACGATGACGCGTCCACCACAGCGTAACAGATTGACTTTTGTTCGTGCGTCCAGGGTTGCGGTGCCAAGACTTTGCAAAACCTCATTGGGCAACGACGTTTGGCCGAGAGTTCGACTGCCGAATCGACGTGTCAGCCAGATCATCAACGCGAACAAGCCCAGCACGACTGCCAAGCTGGACGTAACGGTGACCGCGGGACCGGCAAGTTTGCTTTTGGGGCTTTCGATCGCTCTCGAGTCGTCGTCGGCGGTTTGGCGACGATCGGCAAGTGAAGGGATCGACCGCAGGCCGGTTTCCGCCGAAGCCGCCCGAGACGCACCATCGGTCGCAGACGAAGTGCCGTGATTCCCGTTGGCTTGGTGGTCGACAACTTGTGGGTCGATGAAACGAAATTCGTCGGCGGATCGATTCGTGCGAGCTTCGTTCGCAGCGGCTCTTTGGTTTTCCAGCGGCGCGACTTGCAGGACGCGTGAATTTCGCGGGATGGGATGGCCGTCGTTCTGAGCCGACACAAATCCCGGAGACATCAAGGGCGTCGTGGCGACAACGAGAACGGCGATGAAGTGTTTTCGCAACATGCCGAGAACTCTGTTCCTATTCGGTTTGTTTATGGCGCTGACGCGTCCAGGTCCTGCTTTGGTTCTGGCTCGGTCGCGGGTGAAACGCGTTACGCGCCGACCAATTCTGTCACGCGCACACAAAAGTTATCGTTCATCACCAACACTTCGCCGCGTGCGACTAGCCGCCCGTTGACATAGACGTCGACAGGGTCGCCGGCGAGTTTGTCGAGCGCGACGACGCTGCCGCTGCGCAGCTGCAAGACTTCTTCGAGTTGCATTTGGGTTCTGCCGAGCTCGATCCGTAGGTCGAGTTCGACTTCGCCCAGAATGTCGATTGGCTGTTTGACGCCATCGCCTGCGGTGGGGCTTAGGTCATTGAGGTTGTAAGGTTGCGCGTCGGCGGTGGTCGATACGCCCTTGCCGGCCGCTTGGTCCAGAGAACCGGAGGCTTCGGAAAGCAACTGCTCGATTTGGTCCATGCCCATCGAGTCACCTTCGCCGGACTTGTCGCCTGCCGGCGTGTCCGTTTTCGGTTCGGTTGCGACGTCGCCGCTGGCAGCATCCGCGCCAGTCGCGGCATCGGCTGCCGGATTCGCCGGGTCGTTTGCGGGCGTTTCGTCTTTCGGATCCGGATTATCGCTCACCGGTTACCCTTCCTTGGGTCAAAGTATCGGGCGGGCAAACCCGATGTGCTCGTGTGAATCTAACAACTGCAGTGAAACCCAGTGCAATCGAACCCAGACTCGTTGGTTTCACGCCAAATGTTTCACGCAAAGGTTGCGCGAGTCGGCGTGGACGTGTTTGGGTTACTGCTCTCGCAGCTGGTAGTCGTTGAATCCGACACCCAGCAACCAATCTTCGTCGAGCAGATGATTACATTTCGTCAAAATCCGTCTTTCGAGCAAGCCCAATTGGTTGTCCTGCAACTCGGCCAGTTCGCTGTTGCGGATCTTCAACCGAATCGCGTGACGCAGACGTCCCTCCTTTTCTTGGAACTCTTTTGCCAATTGTTCCTTGTTTTTCTTGCGGACGAGGCCAAACAACTTTAGCTCAACTTCGAAATTCGCCTCGGTATCGATCGGGCTGAATGTTTCTCGGAATCTGCCAAGTTCGTGTTCGACGACTTCGTTTTCGTCGGATTCTTGTTCGGCGGCTGCCTGTTCACCATCCTGGACGGACTTGATCAGTTTGGCTTCCGCCAGTGCACTGACTTCTTCGGCGCTGGGGACCATGAAAAAGAACATGCCCGTTTCTAATAGCATGACCACCGCGACAAATGCGATCACGAGGCCGCGGCCCGAGCCGCCAGAGCTTGGTGCGGGTTCGCTTTGTTCGTCCGCTGGTGTTTCTTGTTCATCTGCCATCATTGATTCTCCGCGCAAGCGCGATTGCCCTGATACGGGGAGTCCGCGTTGAAGGAATCCGAACGTGGGTTATTCGGAGCCATTGGATTCGTTCTCGCTTGCGTTTGGTTGATTATTTTCGACGTTCGGCCGCATGGTTCGCGCTTTTCGTTCATCGGCCGTTCCTTGCAAATCCTCGACTGTTTCATCGAGCAGGAAGACTTCCACGCGTGGATTGCCAGCAATAGCGCTATCGCCACCCGTCCGGCTCATCGGTTCGGAGTCGGCTGCGGACGAAATGCGGAATCGGTCTGATTCGATTCCCTCGTTATCGACCAGGAATCTGCGAACGGCCGCGGCTCGGCGAAAACCCAGCATGACGGCATCGTCCGATCCGGCCGTACGCATCGCGTATTCGGCGGAGGTGTGTCCGCGAACTTCGATCTTTTGTGGTTTGCCGCGCAGTTGTTCTGCCGCGTTACGGATGACGGCCAGAGCGGACTTGGATAGTTTTTCGGAGCCTTCTTCAAAGAAAACGACCGAGCCGACCGCCGTCATTTGACCCGGGCGGATGATGCGTACCATGCGTTCTTCGCCGACCGGTGCCTTGTCTGGCACGCCACCCTTGGCGGTGTCTTTTTTCTTGGCTCGCCCGGTGGTCGACAGCACGCTGTAGCTGGTTTGGCGCGGCTTCGATTCGCCTGGGGCGAGCGCGTCGAGCGTGCGCTGATAACCGAACTGTTCTTGCATCGAGTCCACGAGCGCCTGATACGTCTCTTCCTCTTTGATCTCGCTAAGCGAGACCAACATGATAAAGAACGTCAACAGCAAGCTCATCATATCGCCGAACGTGACAACCCATTCAGGGATGCCCATTTCTTCTGGTTCGTCGTCCATCGTGATCCCCGTTTATTCGGCTTCGCGTTGTTTCGGTGGCAGAAAGGTGCGCAACTTTTGATCGATGGCACGCGGGCTTTCGCCAGATTGAATTGCCATCACACCGCGAATCGCGATTTCCAGTGTGACGATTTCGTTACGGCTGATCAGTCCTAGCTTTTCCGCAAACGGGCTGAAGAACACGTTCGCCACGATCGCGCCGTAGAGCGTTGTGATCAGGGCGACGGCCATACCGGCACCAATCCCGGACGGGTCACTCATGTCTTGAAGCATCATGATCAGTCCCATCAGCGTCCCGATCATGCCATAGGCCGGCGCGAATCGTCCAAGTTGGTCCATGATGCTCTTGCCTTCACGGTGCCGCGTCTGAATCGATTCCACTTCGGTTCGTAAGACCTCTTCGACGATGTCCGGTGTGCTGCCGTCGACCGCCATTTGAATGCCCGTCTTGACCAGCGGGTTTTCGATCTCGGCAACTTTCGATTCCAGTGCCAACAATCCGTCGCGGCGCGCGGTCTCGGCGAGTTCAACGATTTGTTTGATCAGTTTTAAGCGGTCTTCGCCCTTGTTGAGCAACACCTTCAACGCAATCACCGGAGACTTCAATATGCTGCCTAAAGGGAAGCAAATCAGGGCTGCAGCAAACGCACCACCGACCACGACCAGCCCGGACGGGATGTCGATGAACGCTGAAAAGGGCGCGTTGCCAAGCGCGATCGATGCGAGGATCAGTCCCAAGGCGAGAATGAGACCGATGAGGCTAGCGATATCCATTGTCTAGTTCTTTGCAGTTGGCATCGGCATGAAGTGTTTTTGCTGCTGATACTGCACGGCCAAATCGATGACGTCGTCCATCGTCTCGCTGACAACGATACGGTCGCCATTGATCAGCGTGATGAACGTGTCGGGGCGGCGTTCGACATAGCGGATCAGTTCGGCATTAAGCACGAACGGTTCGCCGTCGAGTCGAGTCAGCTTGATCATCGAGAGTGCCCCCCAGGCACAGACTTTTCGCGCAGTAGTTCCTGTTGAAAGCTAGGACACGTTGAGTGACGGAGACGCCGGTGGCGAAAAAGAAACATGCTCTTTTCGCGAACACGACCACAGAGACTTGCACGACGACCCGTCGCAACTGGTACGACCGTTACAGGCCGTCATTCGCTGCAGTCATCTACCAACGGGAGGCCGGGTTGGCTTTCAAGTTTTCCACGAGAGCGAGTCAGCCGGAGGAGCCTCATCGCCACACGCCTTGAAAACGGATCGCGACGGAGTCAACCAAATCATGGCTGATATATGAGCAGGCAGGTGAATAGTGAGCGTGCCTTGGCCCTCTTTTGGGTGTGCGTTATTCGCATTCGGGTGTGCGAAATCTGAGTTTGGGTGGTTAGTGGTTCGGGTTATGGCCGCCCGCAACAGTTTTTCGGACTTTATGGAATGGTTTGCTTGACCGTGCGGCAGGGGGGGTTAGACTCATCCCCCAGGCGACTTCCTTGCGATGACAGCGATCCTCTTGAGTTTGCGCCTTTCATATCAACCACAGCTGGAGATTCGAGTCATGAAAAAGATTTTGATGGGGATGGTTTGTCTTGCCGCATTTGCGTGCTTGGCACCCAACGCAGACGCGGGTGTGATTTACATGCGGTCGACTGTCGGTCCGCCGTGGGGCGAAACCACAAACGAGCAGGCGATGGACGCCGCGTTTGGCGTCGGCGGTTGGGATGACCTGCGTTACGAAACGGCAACGCCCGCAGCAGTGTTCTCAGCCGCGAATTCGTTTGCGTTTCTCGAGGGCGGTGATAACAACGCCAACGAGCTTGAGGCCTTCTTGGTGGCCAACCTGGGCACCATCGAAGGTTGGGTTGCCGGAGGCGGAAGTCTGTTCGTCAATGCCGCACCCAATGAAGGCGACGGGATGAGTTACGGCTTCGGCGGCGTAAATCTGACTAATGGTGATTTCTCGACCGATCCGGTGTCGGCCGTCAATCCGGCTCATCCCATTTTTGTCGGTCCGAATGCAACTTTGACTTCGTTCGACGGGAGCTTTTTTGCTCATGCGAGCGTGAGTGGACCCGGGCTGACGGCATTGATGACGGACTCATTAGGCAAGGTTCATCTTGCAGAAAAATCCTTTGGAATGGGGCACGCCATTTTTGGTGGCATGACGACCACGAATTTTCACGATCCCGAGGCCGAAGCGCTCAACCTGCGTACGAATCTCTTGATCTACGGTGCAGGTGCTGCGAATCAGAACCCGGTTGTGCCCGAACCAACTTCGTTTGCCGTATTCGGGATCGCCGCATTAGGACTGGTTGGTGGCGGACGGCGTCGTCGCAAGGCTTAGTGTTCGCAATCACATCGATCTAACGATTGACCAAAACGAAAAGACGCCCTTCCGGGGCGTCTTTTTTTGTTGGCGATCGACTAGTCTTCATCAAGTTTGTCGGGTTCGGTCCGGTCTGAGCTCGTCAAAATCCCAGACCGGTGCTCTGCCCCAGAAACCGTTAGGATATTCCCTCGCGTTTGTCCTGAACGAACTGGTCGGTTTGTTGACCGCTAACCCTAACATCCGAGGTGTCTGCGATGTCCAAGAACGATGAACCCTTGCGACCGAGCCGTCGCGAGTTCCTTGCCAATGGAAGTGCGTTTGTCGCTGGTACAACCGCACTCGGGCTTTCTGCTCCCGCTGTTCATGCGGCAGAGGAAAATACGATTCGACTAGCCCTGATCGGCTGTGGTAACCGCGGCGCCGGCGCGGTGGCCAACGCGCTGAACA
Source organism: uncultured Pirellulaceae bacterium (assembly GCA_963975425.1). GTDB lineage: Bacteria > Planctomycetota > Planctomycetia > Pirellulales > Pirellulaceae > CAXBGS01. The sequence continues at coordinate 171,932 of CAXBGS010000008.1, read as the reverse complement.
CGATCGACCAGGGCCCGATCAAGCTGTATGCCATGGCCGATCTGAGTGAGAGTCAAATCGAAAGCAAGCTGGTCGCGCTGAGGAAACAATATCCCGATCAAATCGATGTATCCAAGGATCGCCAGTTCTTAGGTTTCGAGGCTTACAAGCAAGCCATCGACGCATTACGTCCCGGTGACGTGGCAATGTGTACGACGCGAGCGTACATCCGGCCGGTCCACGTTGAGTACGCGGTCAGCAAGGGCATCAACGTATTCATGGAGAAACCGTTTGCGACTGATCCGGGCGGTCTGCACCGTATGTTAAAAGCCGGTGAAGCCGCCGATGCCAACGGAGTGAAAATTGCCGCCGGGCTGCAATGCCGCCACTCACCGGCCCGCGCCGCCCTGATCGACCGAATCCGCGACGGCGCCCTTGGTGATTTGTCGTATGTCCGCGCAAACCGATTGACCGGCCGGCGCTGGATGAAGGATCAAGGCGACAAGTCCAACGACTTGGTCGAGCAACTGAAGTTCGGCAAGATTCAGCTATTGTGGGTCGGTTCGGGCCACATGGTCGATAACTTGATTCACCAAATTGATGAGTGCTGTTGGCTGATGGATGATTGGCCGATCTCATGCCATGGCGTTGGCGGACGCGAGGTGGGCAGCGATGACCGCGGCCAAAATCTTGATGCCTATTCGATGGAGTACACCTTTGCCAACGGCAAGAAAGCGTTCTGTGGTTTTCGCAGGGCACTAAAGGGGCACACTGATTTTGCGACATTCGTTCACGGATCAAAACGAGCGGCACAGTTTTCCGGAAATGTTCACAAGGCAACGGTTCATATTTTTAAAGATCACCACATCGACAAATCAAACGTCAGCTGGACGCCCAGCGAGGACGCGAAGCCGCCGTGGGACTATGAGTGGATCAACTTTGTCGACAGTATTCGAAACGACAAGCCACACAATGAAACCAAGCGAGCCGTCTTTGCTGATTACGCCTCGCTGATGGGCCGCGCCGCGGCGCACATGAACCAAGTCGTGACCTGGGAAGATGTGACGCAATCACGATTTCAATTTTGTGACGCAGCCGAGGAACTTTCGGCCGATAGCCCGCCGCCGGCAATGGCTGATGAGAAGGGATTTTTTATGCCGCCACACGCCGGAATCTGGAAGGAACTTTGATGCGGATTGTGAGAGACTTGCTGCGGTCCTCGGTGATCGTCATGGCGGCCCTGCTGTACGTTTCGACGTCGCTCGCCGATGGCCCCGAAGACAACGACCCGCAAGACGTGCGACCGGTTCCCGCCAGGGGAATCCAAGTCGACTCGGATCGCCAAGCCGAGTTGCTTCATCGGTGCCAAGCAATCAGGGCGCAGCTCGCCCAGGTTCAGGCCGACGGCAAGTGGTTGCCGCACGTCGAAGTGTTCCCGCGGGCGGTGGAAATGACCCTGCACACACGCATGGTCTACAGCCCCAAAGACCTTAAGGCGGCCGATCAGTTGCTTGATGAGGCCGAGCGACGTCTGGTGGCATTACGCGAGGGACGCACGTCGGAAATTCTAAGAGGCCTTGGCAACCCACGGCTTCTTGTCGGTGGCTTTCGATCTCGCATGGATGGTTCGGTGCAACCGTTCGGATTGGAATTGCCTGAGGTCCATGATGAAATTCGTGCAGGAGAGCCTGTGCCGTTTCGTCTGGACGTCTGGTTGCACGGTCGTGGCGAAAAGTCCAGCGAAGTCAGTTTTCTGAACCAGCGGTCGCATCAAACAAGCCAGTATTCGCCTGCGAACACGATCGTGCTGCATCCGTACGGCCGATACAGCAACGCGTTCAAATTTGCCGGCGAGATCGACGTGCTCGAAGCGATCGAACAAGTCAAATCATTGTTTCCCATCGATCAACAGCGTATCGCGATTCGAGGGTTCTCGATGGGCGGCGCGGGATGCTGGCAGCTGGCGGTCCACTATCCCGATCTGTGGGCTGCGGCGAACCCAGGCGCCGGATTTAGTGAAACGCTTCAGTTCCTAAAGTTCTTTCAGCTCGAAGACTTCAAGCCAACGTGGTATCAGCAAAAATTATTGCGCTGGTATGACTGCCCTGGTTGGACCAACAACCTGCGCAACGTTCCGACAATCGCGTACAGCGGTGAAATCGATCGGCAGAAGCAAGCCGCGGACGTGATGGTCGCGGCATTTCAATCACGTGGAATGAACTTGCCACATGTGATCGGCCCTGACACGGCGCATAAGATTCATCCCGATTCAAAGATTGACGTCCAAGCTAAAATGGACGCACATTTGGATGCCGGCAAGGTTCCATTCCCTTCATCGATCGACATGACGACCTACACGCTGCGGTATCACAAGCTGGCGTGGCTCAGCATCGACGGGCTCGACGAACATTGGAAAGAGGCCCGCGTGCAAGGGAACGTCAATCGCGGGTCCGGCCATGGCGAGACAATCACACTTTCGACCCGTAATGTCAGTCGCGTGTCGATTGCATTTCCACCCGGTGCTCTTGCCGCCGGCCGTGATGTTCAACTGCTGATCGATCAGTCGCGGTTTTCATTGACGTCGCAATCGGATGGTTCGTTTGAGATTGGATTTACAAAATCAACCGATTCAAAATGGATCGCATCGTTGCCTGAGACCGCTGAAACTGCCGGACTCGCCAAACGCCCGGGACTGCAAGGACCGATCGACGACGCATTCATGGATGCGTTTACGTTTGTTGGGCCGGACTTGAGTGACACGGAATCGGTTGTCGGGAAACGGATCGATGCCGAGTTTCGGCACGCCAAGGATGAATGGGTGCGGCATTTTCGCGGCGATGTGGTGGAAGCGAAATCCAGTGAGGTCACCGATGCGATGATCGCAACACGAAATCTGATCCTGTTTGGGACGCCCGAGACGAACTCGTTGATTGCAAAAATTGTCGACCGGCTTCCCATCCGTTGGCACGACAACCAGATTCAAGTCGGCGATCAAACGTTTCGCGGCAATCACGTACCGCTGCTGATCTATCCGAATCCGCTGAATCCCGATCGATACATCGTCATCAACAGCGGTTTTACGTACCGCGAATACGCGTATCTGAACAACGCTAGGCAAATCCCGATGCTTCCCGATTGGGCGATCGTTGACGTGTCCTCGGGCAGTACAACTCAGTTGCCAGGTGAAGTCAAAGCGGCAGGCTTCTTTGACGAACAGTGGCAGCTAAAGCAAACGGATCCGTGACGCGGGCGATCGACGTTAGGTTCGTTGGGGACGATACAGGTCCAGCGTCGCTCGGCCACCCAGCACGGCATAGATCTTTGCGATCTGTTGCAGTCCGGTCCTGAGGTCTTGTTCCATGTTGCCGCTGCTGGTTTCACCGATCCGGAACAGATAGTCACACGGGACGGGAAATTCACACGGCAGCTGCACTTCCGCACCGGTTGCCTGAATGACTGATTCGACCACCAATTCGTCCGACTGCCCGTCGAGTCCGGCCAGGCTAAGTACAAAATCCGGCGGCACCTCTTCGTCGGATTCCTCTGCGTCGATCTCTAGCGGATGAGCGACTTGTTCATCGGCGTCTTGATCCACCGTTACGTGTGCAACCGAAGTGACGCGGAACGGGCAGCGCAATCGACCGCGCAGCAGATCGGTTTCGGTTAGTGCAATGAGCACCTGATCAATCCACTGCGCAACGGTGACAGGCAACGTGATCGGCGGTCCATCGGGGTTCTGGGCCTGCAGCGCTGATAGTGCGAGCGATGACAAGCAACGATCGGGCAGCATCGGCAGTGGCTGATCACGATAGGAGGCAAGCGAGTGACCGACGGCATCGGATTCGATCAGCGTCACGTCGTAGCCCAAAAAACGCCCATACAGTGCCGCTTCGATGCCCAGCGGTCCGGCGCCGACGACCGCGATGGAACCTGGCGGATCAAGTGTCAGTGAATCGTCAATCGTCTCGGTCATGTTTGTTGCTTACCAACTCGAAAGGGTGTCAGGTCGACTTCCGGTGCCGACCCCAGCAAAGTGTCCGCAAGTGTGACGGCGGTCGCCGGTGCCAAATGCACGCCACTGCGATAATGGCCGGCGGCAACATAGACATGGTCTTGCCCAGGCACTCGGCCGATCATCGGAAATCCGTCAAACGTCATTGGCCGAAAACCGAACCACGCGGTCACGGTTTCGGCGCCGCGTAATGCCGGACCGATGCGGTCGGCGAATTGCCGGAGACTCCTCAGCATCGCATCGGATGTACCCTTTCGGAACCCGACTTCTTCTTCGCAGGACCCGACCAATACGTGTCCGTCGTCGCGTCCGATCAGGTATCGATTGCCGACGTTGACGACCGTGTTCAAGTGCGGTTGATCGGTTTTCAGCAGCAGGATCTGGCCACGGATCGGCACAATGCTGTTTTGCAATCGCAGTTGTGGATCCAACAGTCCGGTCCACGCACCGCCGCAAACCACTATCGCTTCGGTATCGATCCATCGCCCATCGACCTGCACGCCGACTTGCCCATTGACTTGCCCATCGTCTTGGATGCCGGCCGAATCGTTGTGTAAGCGAATCTTGGTGACATTCTGGTGCTCCCGCAAATCAGCTCCGGCCGCTCGGCAGGCGCTAACCAATGCTTGCAGGAATCGTGGGGTGCGCAGCTGGTACTCGTCCGGTGCCCACCATGCCGCCTTGTGTTGATTGGAGGTTTGGCACCAATCGGTCAGCAGTGGTTCACGCGCGGGAACGTGACGCAGTTCGATCGGCTCGCATTCGATTTGCAATTCTTGCCAGTACTGGGTCATGCCAATCATGGCGGCTTGCTCACCGGCGGTTTCGGCCAAGTACCAGCCGCCGCAGTGACGAAGCCCACAGTCGATGCCGGTGACCTCTTGCAACTGTTGACACCACATCGGAAACAGTTCGTGGCTGAGACCTCTTAGCTGGTCCATTGGGTCCGTCGCGGTGTGCCGATTCGCTGGCGGCAGGATTCCGGCGGCGGCCCAAGAGGTGGCTTGCCCGAAATCGGCTTTGTCTAGCAACGTCACCTGCACGCCGCGCCGCGAGAGTTCCCACGTCAAGCTGAGTCCGATCACGCCGCCACCGATGATGATCACGTTTTGTGGTTTCATGACCGGGGGCCTCGATCGGCGGCCGGCACCAGACGGTGGACCGGCACCAGGCGGTGGATCTGATCGGCAAGCTCGCCGTCACCGGGATCCGAATGGCGTGTGAGGGCCAGGGTTTCGCAAAGCTGTTGCAGATCACTCAGTTCGTCGACGTCCGTCATCATCGGCAACAGCGATAGCGTCAGGTCGGCGGCTTGTGCCCGATTTTGCGTGATCTCGAGAACGTCTTCACTGCTCCACGGGATATGCGTGAACAAGTCCTCATGTTGTTCCCGATGACGGGCATGCAGACCGATCAGGTAATAGCCGCCGTCGTTGGCCGGTCCCAGCACGATGTCGTCGCGGTCGAGCCGGTCAAACGCGGTGCGAATATCCTGCGGCTTCAAGTTTGGACAGTCCGCTCCGATCAAAACCGCTTTCTCGCACGCGGGCTCGGCCAGTTTGGTGGCGAACCAGGTTCGCATGCGATCACCGAGGTCTCCGTCGTTTTGAGCCACAAACCGCCAACCACCGGTAAGTTCGTCGGCCATGCAATCGACGGCCGACGCAGGTGCCACGACGAGTTCGCGAATCCCGGGCGCGTGCGCCAAACGGTCGCACAGGTGCATCACGAATTGCCGATGCAGACAGGCAGCGACTTCAGCGCCGACGGAGGCTCCCAGGCGGGTTTTTACCTTGCCGGGCGTCCAATACTTGGCCATCAGCCCCAGTGTGGAATTACCGGCGTCAGGGCTTTCGGCGGACGATCGTTCGGGTTTTATGGACGCTGTCACGGACAGATTTGCGTTGGGGAATAGAAAATGGTCGCGGCCGGACGCCGGCAAGACTAAGTTAGCAAGAGCGGCAGAACTTAACGATCCGCGGTTAAGTTGCTATTCTGTTGCTCGTCATCGCAACACCACAAAGATGGGATCTTGGTCGACTGTCCATGACGCAGATCACTTCCAAAGCGTTTTTCGAATTCGTCGCCAAGAGTGGCTTGGTCGATTCGGAAAAGTTGAAGCGACTGGAGGCTAAGGTCCGCGAGAAATGCGGCGGCAATCTGCCGTCGGACGTCAAGCGGCTTGCTCGCGTGTTCGAAAAGCAAGAACTGCTGACACCTTGGCACACCGAAAAATTGCTTGTCGGTAAGTACAAGGGCTTCTTTCTGGGCAAGTATAAATTGCTCGGGCACATCGGCACCGGCGGGATGAGCAGCGTGTATCTGGCCGAACACACGGGTCTGCATCACAAACGGGCCATCAAGGTGCTGCCGCGATCGCGAGTCAAAGATGCGTCCTACTTGGCCCGATTCAAGCTCGAAGCAAAAGCGATCGCGTCGCTGAACCACCCCAACATCGTCGTGGCGTACGACATCGACAACGAGGGTGACGTCCATTACATCGTGATGGAATACGTCGACGGACTTGATCTGCAGCAGTTGGTCAAACGCGACGGGCCCTTAGATTTTGCATACGCGGCCGAATTGATTCGGCAAGCCGCCAGCGGATTACAACATGCTCACGCCGGCGGAGTCATCCACCGCGACGTCAAACCGGCCAATCTGTTGATCGATCAAAATGGCGTCGTGCGTTTGTTGGACATGGGCTTGGCGTTGATGTCCGCCGGTGACGACGCTTCGTTGACGGTCGCCAACAACGAAAATGTTTTGGGAACGGCCGATTATTTGGCGCCTGAACAGGCTCTTGATAGTCATGGCGTCGACCATCGTGCTGATTTGTACGGTTTGGGGTGCACGCTTTACTACTTGATCAGCGGGAAACCACCGTTTGCCGACGGGACGCTGGCCCAACGAATTGCCAAACATCAGACCGAGATGCCCAAAGCGCTTCGCGACATCCGCAGCGATTGCCCCGGTGAGTTGGAGGGGATCTGTGTCAAGTTGATGCAAAAGGATCCCAAGTATCGATACGCAACGGCCAAGGATGTCAGTGATGCACTGGAATCGTTTTTAAATTCCGTACCCTCGGGCAAAACGGTCGCGGTGGGGCAATTAGCCGGCGGTGGATCGTCGACCAACCGAGGATCCTCTGGCCCCAGCGACGCCGAATCGGCGATCACCTATGGCGGCGACGGTGGTTCAACATCGACGACCGATACGGTCACCAACAAGCAAGATGACACACTGGCCAGCAGTCGGTCCAAGTTGATTCGTGGCGAAGGTCTTTCCGCGGGCGACAGTGGTCGACTGGTCGACGTTCGGCCCAAAGTGGATTTGATGGACGGCAGTTTTTTAGACTTGCAGTTGGAATCGGGTTACCGCGGCGCGGCAAACAGCAGTTCTCGGATCGACCTGGAACGCCCCCGCGGAAAGCCGGTCAGTGGTTCGACCTCGTCATTGAATTCGGATGTGCACGGTTCGGACATTGAAATGTCCAGCGACATCAGTCTTGATTCGCGTTCACGTGTCCGATCCGGCAGCGGCAAGTCTCTCGCGTCTGGACGCAAGCGAATGGCCAAGCCGGGTGACCAAGCACCGCTGGATAAGATGCTGATTGGTGCATTGCTCGTGGCGCTTTTTGTGGTCGCAGTCGCGATCGGATTTTTCTTGGCAAGAGCCACATCGTAACGGAAGCGTAGAGCCTGCCAGATGACCGTTGTTTTTGAGCGCCCTTATCGAGCGGTGCCTCCGTATCGAGGCAACCTGTGGCCGTCATTCATTCAACGATTTCGCGTCGTCGATTGGTACCTCAAGTCATCCGAAGGTGTGGTCAGCTATGAATGCCGACACCTGGATCGTTTGCAAGACTCGGTTGATCGAGGTGACGGAATCCTGCTGGCACCGAACCATTGTCGCTATGCGGATCCGTTGGTGATGGGATGGCCAGCCCGTCATATCGGCGTGCACTTGTACGCGATGGCGTCGTGGCATCTATTCAACAACGGATGGTTCGACTCGTTTGCGTTAAGGCGAATGGGGGCGTTTAGTATTTTTCGCGAGGGCACCGATCGCGCAGCACTGGAACACGCGATCAATATTTTGTCGTCTGCCGAAAGGCCGCTGGTGGTGTTTCCCGAAGGCACAACCAATCGAACCAACGATGTATTAAAGCCGATGCTTGACGGCGTCATGTTCATGGCGCGTTCTGCTGCACGTCGTCGTGCAAAATATCAGGACGGTGATGTCGTCGTGCATCCCTGTGCGATCAAGTATCTATGCCGCGGCGATGTCTCGTCTTGGGCCGCGACGCAACTAGATGTGATTGAACAGCGGCTCGGATTTCGATCCAGCCCGACGCCGCCGTTGCGTGAGCGGCTGGTGCGGTTGGTCGAAGCATTGCTGGCGTTGAAAGAAGTGGAATACAGCGGACGCAGCGAGTCGGGTGACTTGAGGTGCCGGCGAGATCAACTCATCGAATTGTTGCTCAACCGGACCGAAGAACGAAACGGTTTGGCGGCAACCGATTCTAGCGATGTCCGAGACCGCGTTCGCGCCATCCGCGCTCATGCCGCGGCACGCTATTTCGCTTCAGAACTTACCGATGCGGAAAAAGGCAGACTGCGTGATGATGTTGTTGCCGCCGATTTGGCTCAGGAACTGTTGTCGTATCCGGACAGTTATTTGCAACCCGAAACCGTGACCGAAAGTCGTATCGTCGAAACAATTCAACGCATTCAGGAATCATTGTTCGGAAAGGCTGACGTCAGTATGCCACTTCACGCGGTGATAGAATGTGACGACGCGATCAAGGTTCCGCCGCAGAAGGCGCCCCGTGGCCAAGCGGATCCATTGATGCAGCTTGTCGGTGATCGGTTGCAAAGCATGATTGATCAATTAGCTACCGAATCGCCAAGAATTGCATCGGATTGATCTGGCCGCGGCCGAGGTGATTTCTGCTGCGGAACGTGATGTCCCCTATCAAGTGATGTCCACTATCAATACGTAAATCCTGATCAATGCATAACGACGGAAAGCGATAAAGATGATCATTGGTGTTCCCACGGAAGTGAAAACGGACGAGTATCGCGTCGCCATGTTGCCGGTGGGCGTCGAGCAACTGGTGCAAAAGGGGCACCGCGTGATCGTTCAGGCCGGCGCGGGACTTGGTTCAGGCTTGCCCGATCATGATTACTTGCGTGCCGGTGCTGAGATGATGCCTTCGGCAGAGGACGTGTTCGGTGAAGCCGATTTGATTGTGAAGGTCAAAGAGCCACAGTCGCAGGAATATGGCCTGATCCGATCTGGACAAACTCTGTTTACGTATTTTCATTTCGCCGCCAGTCGTACGTTGACCGATGCCATGCTGCAGAGCGGCGCGACCTGTGCCGCGTATGAAACGTTGCGAGACTCGTCCGGACGATTGCCGCTGCTGACCCCGATGAGTGAGGTCGCCGGTCGAATGAGTATCCAGGAAGGTGCGAAATACCTCGAGCGACCACAGATGGGCCGGGGCATCTTGCTGGGAGGCGTTCCCGGTGTTCCGCCGGCGCATATTACGATCCTTGGTGGTGGTGTCGTTGGCGCCAACGCGGCAAAGATCGCAGCCGGATTCGGAGCGGATGTGGCGATTCTTGATGTGAACCTGGACCGACTAAGGTACCTTGATGATGTGATGCCGGCGAACGTGAATTGTCTTTTCAGCGATCGGCACATGGTGCTGGAACAACTCACGCGAGCGGACTTGGTGATCGGTTCGGTTTTGATCCCCGGTGCGAAAGCGCCACGACTGGTCCGCGAGGAAGACTTGCGAATCATGAAGCCGGGCAGCGTGATCATTGATGTCGCGGTCGATCAAGGAGGTTGTATCGAAACGAGTCGTCCCACTACGCATAGCGATCCGACGTACATCATCGACGGTATCGTGCACTACTGCGTCTCGAACATGCCGGGAGCGGTCGGGCGCACCAGCACGTTCGCTCTTTGCAACGCGACCCTGCCTTGGGTCATGCGACTCGCCAATCTTGGACCTCAAGCGGCAATCGAATCGGCAGGACCGCTGAGAGAATCCATCAATATCGCTGACGGAAAGATCACCAACGAAGCCGTCGCCAGCGCGTTTGCCTAGAATCACGCTGGCGTTGCTTGTCCGTTGATCGCTTCTCGATCCAGACTCGTTTGGTTCACCCTGCGGACAATGCTCGTGCGGATAGGGAATTGTGCGGATAGGGATTTTGCAGTGCGCAGGTTGTGCTCACTACACAGCCTAGTGCGAGATCTTCCTGGCGGACTCTATCGGAAATCGTGCATCCCACTTACAACTCGGCGAGTTCCGATACAATACAGCCCCGCGACGCTGCATTCCGTTTCATTTCACCACGATCGCTATATGTCTTCACTGCTGCCCGTGATCGACGCGGGTTTACCGACCGGAATCATTGAGCCTTTTGGGCGACGTGTCGCGCGGGACGCTTCCCCGATGGTGCGTCATCAATTGACGGAATTGCAGATCAATTTGGGCAAACTGTGCAATCAGACTTGTACTCATTGCCACGTCGAAGCGGGGCCGACAAAGACTCGCGAAAACATGGACGAAAAGACGGCTCGCCGTGTCGTCGAATTATCGGATCAATGCGACGGATTGCAGACGGTGGATCTGACCGGCGGTGCGCCAGAGATGAACGCGAACTTTCGATCGATGGTCGAAACGTTTCGCGATCGTGGGTTGCGTGTCATCGACCGCTGTAACCTGACGATTCTCTCGGAACCCGGTTACGAATGGGTCGGTCCGTTTCTAGCTGAGCACCAGGTTGACGTGGTCGCTTCCCTGCCCTGCTATCTGGAAGACAACGTCGATGGTCAACGCGGCAAAGGGGTGTTCGGACGCAGCATCGATGCCCTGCATCGATTGAACGAATTAGGGTTCGGGCAGCAGGACACCGATTTGCGACTTGATCTCGTTTTTAATCCCACGGGGCCGTCCCTTCCGCCGGATCAATTCAAGCTTGAACAAGACTACAAGCGAGAGCTTCAATCGCGGTTCGGTGTCAAGTTCGACCGTCTGCTGACGATCACGAATATCCCGATCAAACGCTACGCCAGATTCTTGCTCAAGAAAGGCAAGCTGGATGACTACATGCGGCTGTTGGCCGAGCATTTCAATCCCGACGCGGCGCAGAAAGTCATGTGCCGATCACTGCTTTCGATCGGCTGGGACGGCACGATTTACGATTGTGATTTTAACCAGATGCTGGAAATGCATGCCGGTGCTGGCGCGTCGCAGTCGGTTTGGGACATTCAATCGTTTCAGCAGTTCTGCGATCAACGCATCGCCGTTGCCGATCACTGCTATGGTTGTACCGCCGGCGCCGGCAGCAGTTGCGGCGGAGCGATTTCGCCGACATCCTGATTCCTGTTTCCTTTGACCATCGATCGTTCAACTTTATGTTAGACACCGAAAACGCCGTCCGTCAGCGATACGCGGCTGCGGCTAACGAGCAAGAGCCCGCGCTGTGCTGCCCGGTCGACTATGACGTTCGCTATCTGAAAATCATTCCGCAAGAAGTGATCGATCGCGATTACGGCTGTGGGGACCCGTCGAAATATGTCAGCGCGGGCGAGACGGTTTTGGATCTGGGCAGCGGCGGTGGCAAAATTTGTTTCATTGCCTCGCAGGTCGTCGGCGAAACCGGTCGAGTGATCGGCGTCGATATGAACGACGCGATGCTGCAACTGGCGCGTGAAAGCCAACCCAAGGTCGCGCAGGCCATCGGATACGACAACATCGAATTTCGCAAAGGCAAGATTCAAGACTTGGCGATCGACCGCGACGCCATCGATAAATACTTGCAAGACAATCCGGTGCGGGATGAATCGGGGCTGCAGTCGCTCGAGGCGTTCACGTCGGACATGCGCCGCCATTCGCCGATGATCGCCGACGAATCGATCGACGTTGTGGTAAGCAACTGTGTCTTGAATCTTGTCGATTCATCCGAGAAAGAACAGCTGTTCCGCGAAATCTTTCGGGTTCTGAAGGTTGGTGGCCGGGCCGTGATCAGCGACATCGTCAGCGATGAAACGGTTCCCGATCACATGCGCAACGATGCGAAACTTTGGAGCGGTTGCATTTCGGGTGCATTTCAAGAACGGGAATTCTTGCAGGCGTTTCAGCAGGCCGGATTCCGCGGGATCGAAGTCCCGGTGTGGCAGCAAGAAGCTTGGCAAACCGTCGAGGGGATCGAGTTTCGATCGGTAACGGTGATCGCTTACAAAAGTAGCGACGATCCGTGCTTGGAACACAACGAGGCCGTGATGTATCGAGGCCCCTTTAGTGCGGTCCACGACGATGACGGTCACGTGTTCGGGCGTGGCGAACGAATCGCGGTTTGTCGCAAGACATTCGAAGCGTTAACGCGACCACCCTACGCAGAACATTTCATCGGAATCGAGCCGCGCGTGCCGGTCGACCCCAAAAATGCTCAGCCATTCGATTGCAGCGGCGACTTTGAGACTCGTCCGCCCTCAGTGACCAAAGGCAAGGACTATCGCATGACCGTTCTCGGCGATGCGTGTTGCGGTCCCGACGAATGTTGTTAGCGCAATGTGTGTCGGCACCCAATCGCAAGCGTTCTCTTTAGGCGAAATTGTCGACGATCCCGACGCCTTGCACGCCCTTGGCTCGCAACTGGTTCGATAGCCGATTGATGGCGTCCGCATCGGTTCTTGATTCGTCACGAACGATCAATGCGCTGTCGATCATTGTTGCGACCGGCAGCGTCGAAACCGCTTCTTGGCTGGGCGTGTCGACAACAATCAGGTCGAACTTGCCGCGAATCGATTGCAGCAACTGAACCACTTCGTATTCCGTTGCTGCGTAGCCGGCATTGGTGGCGGGCATCAATGGAATCAGGGTCACGCCGTCTTCGACCGCGTGTACGGCGACTTCGCGCAGGTCCATGCCGCCGCGAACCGCATCCACCCAACCGTACTCTAGATCCAATCGCAAATCATCAATCAATGTTGGTTCGTTGGTGTCGGCATCCACCAACGCGACGCGTAGTCCTGCCGCGGCGGCGGCCATCGCCATACCGATGGCGACCGTCGAACGACCTTCCCCGCGATGAGCGCTCGTCACCATCATGCTGGTCAGTCCGGTGTTGACTGCTTGCAGGATGCGTTCGGCCACGCGCTGAAACAACGGACCGTCAAAGAACAAATCTGCAACCGCGCCGGGGACGTCAAAAACATCGACTTCCCACGCCGGACGCAACTGCTGTGATTCCACAGGCGTGCTCGCCAATCCCAGATCGTCGGCGGCCGATTCGATCGCGGATGCCGGTTCGGTCATCGGAACCGATTCGGTCGCGGCCACGGCGGCAGGCTGGGGCTGGGGCTGGGGCTGGACAGCATGCTCCACTGCGTTTGCGATTTGATCTGTCGTACCGAGCGGGTTTGTCCGTGTCGTTTCGGGGATCGGCGCTGGCGCAACGGGTGAGGCTGGCGCACTGGGCGCGGCTGGCGCATTGGGCGCGGCTGGCGCATTGGGCGCGGCTGGCGCATTGGGCGCGGCTGGCGCAACGGGTGCGAACGCAACCGGTTCGGGCGAGTCGAAGCGTTGCTGCACCAGTTCTGGCTCGCTCACCGCCGGCGGATGCGCCGTTTCGTTGCCGGTTGCAGCGGCTTGGGCTGTCTCGGGTGAATCAGCAAAAATGTCAGTCGCGGCTAAGGACGGTGTCGTCATGACATCTTCACAATACTGCGAGAAATCCTGGCCGATTGCCTCGGTGCAGTCTGTGTCCAGCGTGTTGAACGTGTGTTGCAGCAGGTCCAAGCTGTCTTGAATCGACCGCACGTGATCCACGGTCGGCGGCATCGGTTCGACTGCGGGGACTGCAGCCACTGCGTCGGCCGAATCATCACTGAGAGCCGCCGCGTTTGTGTGCGTCGAGTTGGTGGCCTCTGGGGTCGCAGGTGCGGGCTGCACCGGCGCGGCTGAGGGGGATTCGAGCCGCTGGGTATCGGAGACCCGTGCTTCGGAGTCTTGCGTTTCGGGCTTCGGTGGGTGTGTCACCCCGTGTGGTGCCGGGACCGGATCGCCTCTCAATGCGTCGACTCGGACCAACCGATCTTCGCTCGGATCGGCTAGCACTTCGACCGATGCGTCGACCGACGGATCGACTCGCAGCAGTTCGTCGGAGGCAATCGCTGCGGCCGGCAGCACACGCTGCCGCCGAGTATTGTTCACAAGAGCTTTGCGCGTTGCAGTCGGCGGTTTCGGAGTTGATTCCGAAGTCGGTTCCGGGGCGGGTGCCGGTTGTGAAGGTCGATTGCGTCGTGCAAAGGCTTTAACAAAAGCTTGGTCAATCGAGCTCATGATGATCCAACGCTGCTAAGTGGGGTAGAGAGAGATTCGTGCGGGGGTGAAACAAAGGTGCGATTCAATCGGTGAACGTAAATTCGAACGTCATGGTTGAGTCGTCGTCGCAGATGTGGGCGCGACATAGGTCGAATCGATCGGAAGATATCGGCTCCAGTCGGCAACTTTTCGCGGCGTGTTGGTGTAACGATGACGGGTCGGTGACGCGGTACCGAGGACGTCGTTCGTTGTCTCAATCGCAGCGGCTGAATCCAGTGAAGAAGCCGATTCCAACGCGGTGGCCGGTGCTGCCGCTGCGGGGCCGACGGTTGTTTGTCCCGCCGATGCGATCGCTGCCGTTGCTTCGGTGATGGCAGGGTTTTGTTCCTTTGCCGTGACCGGCGCCGTCGCGGGATCGCCGGTTGGGGCTGATGCGGTTCGAACCGAAACCGTCGAGGCGGCCGTTCCGTTTGTGGAAGCATCGTTTGCCGTGCCGGCTGAGCGATTCGCGTCTGCCACGGGCGTTGATGGTTCGGGCGGATTCGCCGCGAACGTTGGATTGTTGGCCGACGCGCCGGAATTCGACTTGTCAGACGACGTGGCGTCACTGAACGACGCCTGGGCACTTGTCGCGATCGACGATGGCGAGCCCGTGCTCACGGGGATGTCGGTGATGGTCGCTGCAACGGCATTGGGGTTGGTCTCGGATTGGTCCGCGACCGTGGATGATGGATCGCTGGTCGGCTTGCGTCCGGCCAGCAATGCGATTCCGAAGACGATCAGCAACATCACCAGGACGATTGCATGCGAGCCGATGCGGTCGAGCAAAGAAATTCGCGAATTCGTTTCGGCGACATCGGCAGGATCTGCGATCGGTTGCGGCGTCGTGTTTTCGGCATCGCCGGACGTCGCCGACTCATTGGACTCGGGCAAAGCCATCGCAATATGCGGATGGTGGGCCACGGGAGAGTCGTGGCGAATGATCGCCTGAACGGGTGTCGCATCGCTCTGATAATTCGCTTCCGGGCTCGATGGGCTCGGCGGGGGTGTCGGTGGGGTATCCGAATCGGATGCCATCGGTCCATGCGCCGTCGTCATGGCAGCGCTGCTGGTGGTTTGATTCGGCTCAGCACGCAGGTTCGGAAGCGCGAACAGAACCGGCGGCAGCGGCTCCGTGGAGTGCGGTTGATCGACGCGTGGATCGCTCGGTCGGCGGCCGCCTGGAGCCGTTCCCGCCGCCGATTGATCGCGTCCCGCCGGAGCCGGATGATTCGTTCGGGTCGACCAATCAGATTGGTCGGACACATGGGAGGGCTGATTTGACGAGACGGTCATGCGATCTTCCTGATGCACGGGTCTTCCCAATAAGCGGGATTGCGATTCGATTCCATTCAATCTCAGCCGCCGTCGGCTGAACCTATGGCAGGCTTATCCCTCTTGATCGACAACGGACCTTGGTGATCTTGAGGAATCTGTGGATTAGCGAAAACGTGCCGGCTCGGCAAGATTGAATGGCCAATCGTTTTCCCTGTGGCTTGTCGCTGGCGATCTCTACAATGAAGATAGCCGCCTAGATGACGGTCGGAACGCCCGGCCGCCTCGATCCGTGAAACTGAAAATCCGAAACTGAACGCCCATGCTTCGCGCCGATTCGACCCAATCGCAGCTCTCTGAACTCATACGCGAAAGAATTCTGTTGCTCGACGGGGCGATGGGAACCATGATCCAACGCCTCAAATTGGACGAGGCCGGCGTCCGGGGAGATCGTTTTGCGGACCATCACAAGGATCTGAAGAATTTTTCTGATATTTTGTGCCTGACGCACCCGGAAAAGATCACCGCCATCCACGACGCCTATTTCGAATCCGGCAGCGATATCGTGGAAACCAACTCGTTCGGTGCTTCTCCGGTCGGGATGGTCGAATTCGAACTGCCGCTTGAATTGGTCGACGAAATCAACCGGGCCGCTGTGGCCTGTGCCCGTGTCGCTGCGGACAAGTGGACCGAACGGACTCCGGATAAACCCCGGTTCGTCGCCGGGTCCATTGGCCCGACCACACGTCAGCTAGCAATCAGTACCGAAGTCGATGACCCCGCCCACCGCAGTACAACCTTCACCGAAATGGTGGATAGCTATCGGGCGCAGGTCGAATCACTCGTCAACGCAGGGGTCGACATTCTGTTGCCCGAGACCGCGATTGACACGCTGAACCTGAAGTCTTGTCTGTTTGCGATTCAAGACTTTTTCGATGCTGGTGGCCGCCGCGTTCCCGTGATGGTCAGCGGCACGTTCGATAAAGGCGGCCGGACGTTCGTCAGCGGGCAAAGTGTCGAAGCCTTTGTCGCTGCACTGTCTCACTTTCCGATGCTTTCGATCGGCATGAATTGTGCCCTCGGCCCTGACGTGATGCGGCCACACGTGGAAGAAATGTCTCAGGCCACCGGAATTCCCGTCAGCTGTCACCCCAACGCCGGGTTGCCCAATGACATGGGGCAATTCGATCTGGGCCCCAAAGCGATGGCGGACATCGTCGGTGAATACGCCGACAACGGTTGGATCAACATTTTGGGTGGCTGTTGTGGAACGACTCCCGACCACATCCGCGCGATGGCCGAGCGAATCGAGGGTTGCAAACCGAAACAGGAATCCACTGGACCCGTTTACACTCGGTTGTCGGGCCAGTTGCCAATGGTCATGCGTCCGGAAATTCCGTTCACGATGGTGGGCGAACGGACCAACGTCACCGGCAGTCGGAAATTCGCGCGGCTGATCCGCGACGAGAACTACGACGAAGCGGTTGAGGTCGCGCGCGAGCAAGTTCAAAACGGCGCGACCATCATCGATATTAACTTCGATGATGCGTTGTTGGATGGCGTCGAAGCCATGACGCGATTTCTGCGATTGATTTCCGGCGATGACGTTGCCGCCGCGGTACCGGTGATGATCGATAGCAGTCGTTGGGAAGTGATCGAGGCCGGGCTGCGCAACACCCAAGGCAAAGCGATCGTCAATTCGATCTCGTTAAAGGACGGCGAACAGGAATTCAAACGTCGTGCCCGGTTGGTGCGCCAGTATGGTGCCGCCGCCGTCGTCATGGCGTTTGATGAGGACGGCCAAGCTGCTGACGAAGACAGTAAGGTTCGCATCTGCAAGCGAGCCTACGATTTGCTGGTAGGCGAAATCGGCTTTCCGCCCGAAGACATTATCTTTGACCCGAACATTCTAACGGTCGCCACCGGTATCGAAGAGCACAATAACTATGCCGTCGATTTCATCAATGCGGTTCGCCGCATCAAGGAGCAGTGTCCGGGGGCAAAGACCAGCGGCGGCGTCAGCAACATCAGTTTCAGCTTCCGCGGCAATGACCCCGTTCGTGAAGCGATGCACAGCGCTTTCTTGTTTCATGCCGTCAAAGCCGGTTTGGATATGGGGATCGTCAACGCCGGGCAATTGGAGGTCTACGAAGAGATTCCCAAAGAACTTCTCGAACATGTCGAGGATGTCCTGCTGAATCGGCGTTCCGACGCGACCGACCGTTTACTGGAGCTCGCCGAAACCGTCAAAGGCTCGGGGAAAAAGAAAACGGGCGAAGACTTGGCGTGGCGAGATGCGCCGGTTGTCGAGCGAATGAAACACGCTTTGATCAAGGGAATCGACAAATACATCGTCGAGGACACCGAAGAAGCACGGCAGCACTTCGACCGATGCTTGCAGGTGATCGAAGGGCCACTGATGGCTGGGATGTCGGTTGTGGGTGATCTGTTTGGCGCCGGCAAAATGTTCTTGCCGCAAGTCGTCAAGTCAGCACGAGTCATGAAAAAGGCGGTCGCCTATCTCGAACCGTTCATGGACGAAGAAAAGAAAGCTGCCGGACTGGAAGATGCCGCCGCGCGCGGCAAGTTCTTGATCGCAACGGTCAAAGGTGATGTCCACGATATCGGAAAGAACATTGTCGGTGTCGTTTTGCAGTGTAACAACTACGAAGTCATCGACCTGGGCGTCATGGTTTCCAGCGACGTGATTATTGAAGAAGCGGAAAAACACAACGTCGATATGATCGGTCTGAGTGGTCTGATCACGCCTAGCCTGGACGAGATGGTCCACGTCGCGCGTGAAATGAAACGCAAGAAAATGACCATGCCGCTGTTGATCGGTGGTGCGACAACCAGCGCCAAACACACTGCCGTTAAGATTTCGCCGGCATACGATGGACCCATCGTTCACGTGCTGGACGCGAGCCGCAGCGTGAATGTTGTTGAAAAATTAATTAGCGATGAAAATCGAGAAGCCTACATCGCCGAGAATGTCGAGCAACAAAAGAAGCTGGTCGCTAGCTATCGAGACCGCCAACAGACGTTAGTCACCTATGAGGAAGCGCTCAAGAATCGATTCGCTACCGATTGGTCCAACGTGCAGATTGACAAACCGTCGTTCACCGGCGTGCGAGTGTTAAAGGATTTTCCGCTCGAGGAGATTCGCGAATATATCGACTGGTCGCCGTTCTTCATGACGTGGGAATTGAAAGGCAAGTATCCCAAGATATTCGATGATGAAACGGTTGGACCTCAAGCGAAAGAACTGTATGACGATGCCAACGCACTGTTGGATGAAATCATCGCCAACGGTTCTTTGACGGCAACCGCAGCCTACGCGTTTTGGCCCGCGGCAAGCGACGGCGATGATATCGTTCTCTATGCGGACGAAACTCGTACCGCCGAATTGTCTCGGTTTCATTTTCTTCGTCAGCAATGGCAGCGGCGAGGACAAAAGGACTACCGGTCGCTCGCCGATTACATCGCGCCGATTGATAGTGGACGAGAGGACTATGTCGGTGGATTCGTTGTCACCGCAGGCATCGGTGCCGACGATTTAGCGATGAAGTACAAGGCAGAGCTGGATGACTATAAAGCGATCATGGTGCAAGCGGTCGCCGATCGATTGGCCGAAGCGTTTGCGGAATTGCTGCACGCGCGGGCCAGAAAAGAATGGAACTTCGGCAATGCGGAAACGCTCAGCAAAGAAGATATGATCGCGGAAAAGTATCGTGGAATCCGGCCCGCCGCAGGTTACCCGGCGTGCCCCGACCATACCGAGAAAGACACGCTCTTTCAGTTGCTTGATGCGACCGCCAACACTGGAGTTGAACTCACCACCAGTTACGCGATGACACCCGGGGCCAGTGTCAGCGGGTTGTATTTCGGGCATCCCGAAGCGAGGTACTTTGCGGTTGATCGAGTGACCAAAGATCAGATCGAATCGTACGCCAAGCGAAAAGGCAAACCGATTGAAGAAATCGAGCGTTGGTTAAGTCCAAACTTGGCCTATGACCCCGACTGATTCATCCGAATCGCGTCCAACACATGCGGCAAAATGAATGGACAGGATGTGATGACACGGGGCACCGACACAGGACACTGATAAAGGGTCGGTCACGGTTGTGCCGGCATTCGTTGGCGTCTGGGCCGGATCGATTCATCTAAGTGCGAAGCATCGGCCATTCGCAAGCGGCATGCCGCCACCGCGCCGCTCGCGACAAGATCGGCGGACAAGTGCGAACAATGTGAGTTGGCATGCGCCAAAATCAAGATTTTTGTCGCGATCACGATGATGAGTTCGGTGGACTTTCTTTATTCGAAAGCAAGCCAAGGAGAGTTGGATGCGTATGCGCTCGCAAACCGATTGGCTTACTTTCTGTGAAGCACGATTTTCCGTGGAACACGATGCCAGATGCCAAGCTATTCACACTTGCGCGATCGGGACAGCTGAAACAGCCTCAGGTGCTTCGGCACCCGATCATAAGCATGCACTGAGAGTAACGGTCAAACCAGTTTTGCAACAGTTTCTTGAATCAGCGGTTATCGTTGGACGAGCTTGACAGCATGCCACCGCAGGATCGATCCTCTTGGGTTTGCACTTGAAGCCTATGATCCCATTGGCCGGTTGAGAACCAAGTACTCAAAAACACAGAACGTCAGTACACAGGGAAACTTTCTGGGTAAAGATTTCGACAACGTTGAACAGTTGAAGCAAATTCTCGCCAGCGACATCCATCCTTTCGCCAGGAACCTCGTGATCCGGATTGCCGAATACGCGAAAGGACGAACATTGGTTGCCGCAGACCACTCGGCCATCGAAGCGATCCTAGCCAAAACGGAACCAAGTCACTTCAAGCTCAAAGATCTGGTGATCGAGGTCGCAACGAGTCACCTAATGACCCACCGATAGTGACAGAATCAGAAAACGTAACGACGCGTTCTCTGGTTCCGAGTCACCCGACTCGATCCGGCAGCCCTTGCCGGCCCACCAACTTTGCGTCACCGCGCGCCGCACGCTTGGGTTCGCTAGCGAATATAATTGGCTGCGATGAAGGTGAGTGACCTGATGAGTTTCGCTGTGAAAAGTCTTGCGACAAGAATTAGCCGAACCGTGATTGCCGCAGTCGTGTTCAGCGTGCTGTGGGCAAGTCCGTGTATCAGCCAAGACGAGACGGATGTCGAAGGAGCGGATGTCAAAGTAGCAGACGTCGATAAGGCGGACGTGGCGGAGCAGCATTCTGCCTCACTGAGGACTGAGTCGGAAGAGTTCTTTCGCGTCCATATCGCCCCGTTTATCAACGACTATTGCATTGACTGTCATTCGAATCGGCGACCCACGGAAGCCGGCGTCAACTTTTCGCCGGTGTTAAAGGCACCCGGGCACGCAGCCTTTAGTGATCAATGGATCAAGGCGATTGCGCGAGTGAAGGCTCACGACATGCCGCCGGAGGAATCCGCGCAGCCGACCAAAGTGGAACGCCAGAGGTTTATCGACTGGCTTGCGAAGATCAAGTTTCTTAGCCCGAAGGATCCCGGTCCCTTCGTCATCCGCAGGTTGACCAAGACGGAATACGGAAACACCTTGCGTGATCTTTTTGGTGTGGAACCGTCGATCGCTGATACATTGCCAGAGGATGTCAGCGGTGAAGGCTATCTCAATTCGCTTTCGCCGCTTCAGTTGGAACAGTATCTCGCGATCGCCGATCGTGTCTTAGACCAAGTGATGACATCGAAAGAGACACCGACGCAGAATTCGCGGAAACACGAATTGCAAAAGATCTTGTCCTCGACGGCGTCGGTCAACCGAAGGGACGCTCAAGTCGCGGCGCGCAAAGTCGCTCAGACGCTCGCGAAAAAAGCCTACCGCCGGCCTCCGTCGGATGCCGAACTGAATGTCTTGCTAGACGTCTTCGACTTGGCAATGAAAAACGACCTTGCCTATCCGGCGGCGTTGCGATTGATGCTGAAGTCGATGCTCGTGTCGCCGCAGTTTCTGTTTATCACTCCGGCCGGTGAGGTCGGGCCGGAAGCCGAAATTATTCGGCTCGATGACTACCAACTTGCGTCACGTTTATCCTATCTATTGTGGGCAACGATGCCTGACGATGAGCTGATGGCGATAGCCGATGCCGGTAAGCTTCATGAGCTATCGACGCTGCAGGCCCAAGTGCAACGGTTGCTAAACGACCCTCGTTCACGCGCGCTCTTTGATGGATTTGGCGCTCAGTGGCTCGGGTTGACCGATTTCGAAGACAAGGTCTTTGACCCCGCAAAGTTCCCGCAAATGACGGTCGCGATGCGCACCGCGATGTACGATGAGGCTCGTTTGTTCTTCGCAAGTATTGTCCGAGAGAACCGCAGTGTTGCCAGTTTCGTCGACAGCGATTACACGTTTCTCAATGAAACACTGGCGTCGATTTATGGCTTGCAGCAAACGGTCCGCGGGTCTGCGATGCGAAGGGTTCGATTGACCAGTGATCGCCGGGGCGGAATCTTGGGAATGCCAGGCGTGCTCGCAGCGACTTCGTTTCCCAACCGCACCAGCGCCGTAAAGCGTGGTGTGTGGGTGCTTGAACAAGTGCTCGGCGAACACGTGCCGTCCGCCCCGCCGGACGTTCCATCGCTTGACAACCAGGATCAACAGACGGCCGCGACGCTGACCCTGCGCGAACGCACCGAACTGCACCGCGAGAATCCTGTCTGTGCAAATTGCCACAAGTTGCTCGATCCGATCGGTTTCGGCTTAGAGAATTTCGATGCCATCGGTCGGTGGCGTGATCGTGACGATAATGGCGATCAGATTGATGCGGCAGGCGAACTTCCCGGCGGTGTGCGTTTTTCAGGTCCCGATGAACTAAAGGCCATCATTGCCGATCGGACTGATGAACTTTCTCGCAACCTCGCCGAGAAACTATTAGCCTATGCGTTGTGCCGAAGCTTGGAAGGCTATGACGAAATCGTCATCGATGATCTGATGCAACACGTCGCCGCCGACGGGTATCGAATGCAGACGCTGATCACTTCGGTCGTTACCAGTTATCCCTTCACGCATCGTCGAATCGAAGATGAGAGGACGTCCGATGAGTAAACAGATGCGAATTGATCGACGTGCGTGCCTTAAAGGTACGGGCGCGGCGCTTGCCCTGCCACTGCTGGATGTCATGGGATGGGCTGACACGGCCATCGACAAGGCATACAAACCGCCGATTCGACTTGGGTTCATGTACATGCCGCATGGCGTGATCATGGATCAGTTTTGGCCTGCCGACGCGGCAAGCTTTCTTACGTCGCCTCCACCGTCACTGCGTCCGCTGCAGCCCGTGCTCAGTGAGTGTTTGTTGATGAAAGGAATCTCGGGGGTTCCCATTGGGCCTTTAAACGCCGCGCCGCATGCGCTTGAGCTATCGACTTGGCTGACGGCGACGCTGCCGGACCCGGAAAGGCGAAATGAAATTAACATCGCGATCTCGGCGGATCAGATTGCGGCCAACTACGTAGGTGCCTTCACTCCCTTGTCGTCTCTCGAATTGGCCACAATGCCCCAGACGTGGAAAGAAAACCAGGAAGGACTTAACGAAGCCTATTATTCGCACTGCAGTTTTCGCTCGCCCACTCAAGCCGTCCCCGCCGAGATCAATCCGCGGAACGTGCTAAATCGATTGTTCAACAACAAGGATCAGGGGCATCAATCGAAGCAGATCGGTGCGCTCGACCGGAGCATGTTAGATATCGTTTTGGGCGGCGCACGAGACTTGCGAAAGAGATTGCCGGCAACGGATCAACGCAAACTTGACGAATACCTTGACAGTGTCCGTTCGGTGGAACGGCGCATCGCCGCTATCGAGACGCGTCAGCAAGAGGCGGCGTTGGCGAATGCAGGCGTCCGATCTAGTCGACGTGACGATTCCGATTCTCCGCCGATTGAAATCAAGATTCCCGAGGGTGACAAACGCAGTGAGTACATGAAAGTCATGTGCGATCTCAACGTGTTGGCCTTTCAAACCGATACGACCCGTGTTTGCACCTATATCGGCTCGACACCGAATGGAGTCTCCTATCCCGAACTTGGTTTCAACGATCAACATCATTCGCAAACCCATCACCGCAACAATCCTGAGAAAGTTCAAAAGGTCGCAAAGATCACTGAGTTCAATATCGAACAATTCGCCTATATGGTGAAAAAGATGCACGGTCTGCGGGAGGGAGACGGATCGCTGCTGGACAATTGCATCATGATGTGGGGATCCGGTCTCGAAAACGGCGACAAGCATACACGCGAGAACCTGCCATTCATCATCGCGGGTCGGGGTGGCGGTTCGATCGAGACGGGGCGTTTCCTGCCCGACACCAAAGGGAACCAGGGTGACCTGCTATCAACATTGCTGGTGTGTGCCGGAATTCCATTGGACCGACCCATCGGGATCGCAACGAAGCAATTAACAGAAATTGGCCGTCGAGACGAAATCGAATCATGAAAGTTTGTGTAAATGAGTCTCAACGGATCCACTGTTTCGCGTTGGTTATCTCGCTCGGCCTGATGGTTTCGGCCATGCACGGGGCGGAATCAAACTTTGGCTTTTCTCGGGCGATCAACCCCCAGTGGCTGCCGGATGATTCACGGCAGTGGTCGCGTGTGGACGAGTCTGAATTGATTACCGATTTGACCCAGGCGTCCCCAAGTTCGGCTTTGACGACCGGGCGCCGCGAACCCGGCAAATGGAAGGTGTTGCCCTTTGAAACCGATAGCTTCAAAGGCAATGCGCTGTCGGTTTACATGAACACCGAACCGCCCGCGGTGGAAGTCTCGGTGAACAAACAAGGATGGCATGCCGTGTACATCGGCATTTCTACCACGTCGGGCGGGATCACCAAGGCGAGCAAGAACGGCGTCAGAGTTAAAATTTCCGGCGACCCTAGTTATCGCCGGATGGCGACCGAGTTGCCGCTGGTGAAACCTCGTCGAGATGTGATTCAAGAACAGTTCCTTGACGTTTACGACTTGCAGGCGACCGATCGTGTCATTATTGCCCCGATGCATAACTTGCCCGCGACCGTGACTTACATTCGATTGGTGCCGCTGACGAAAAACGAAGTGACCCTCTGGCAAAAAGATCGGCGGGAATCGCGGTTCAAGACATCAATCTTTACCTTCGATGGTGGCAGCTGGATCTGGCCCTATCAGCCGCGTTCGGCAGCGGACTTGAAAGAGGCGTTCCGCGGAATGGAGACATCCGATGCCGGAAAGTGGTGGTTCGAAATCGGCGCAGACCAAGTCTATTATCCTTCCAAAATAGGCACGCTGCGGTTTGACGGTGTGCTTGATTATCACCTGCCGCTTCGCAAAGACCACGCGGAATCAATTCGCTGGCTGTTAGCGAACGATATCAACCCGCTGCAAGTGGCCCGCGATGCGGCGAAAGAACAAGGTCGCGAATTCCATGTCATCATGAGGCCGGGGGCGTGGGCAGCCGGTTATCCCTTTGAGGAAATTTTCGCCAGCAAGTTCTACGACGATCACCCAGAGTGGCGCTGCGTTGATTATGAAGGCAAGCGGACCATGTATATGAGCTACGCGGTGCCGGAGGTTCGGCAGCATGTCGTGGCGTTGTTGAAAGAGGCGGTCGAAATGGTGGACCCTGATGGGGTTGGTTTTATCTTTACCCGCGGCATGCCGATGGTCCTGTTTGAGCCGGCATTCCGCAAAGAATTCAAAGCGGTTTACGATGAGGATCCTCTCGATTTGGACGAAGAAGATCCGCGAATCTATCAGATGCGGGCACGAATCATCGATCAACTGATGAACGAAGTGCGAACGATGTTAGATGAAGTGGCTGTCCAGCGCGGCGGGAAACGTTATGAGATATCGGCTGGCACTTTTTCCAATGAGGAAGGCAACCGACGATTCGGTTTCGACGTGCGTCGGTGGGTGGAAGAACAGTGGGTGGATGATCTTGTGATCGCGGTGAACGCGCATTTTGTGCGGGCTCCCGGTGGAGGCGCCGCCATGCCAGATATGCACTACTACAACCGATTGGTCAAAGGCAGCGACGTGGGCGTCTATCCGCTGGTCTTATCCGTCCGTACGGGATCCAGTGCCGAGCATGTCGCGAGATTGCTTGGTTATTGGAAGGATGGTGCCGATGGAATTGCCGTCTGGGATCCGGTCGTTGAAGGCCATGGTCCCACTTCCGGAACGCCCACCCGGTATTCGGGCAACAACTTCGATCTGTTTGTCTACATGGGGCACTCGGAGTTGTTGGCGTACTGGCAGAAGCACGGATATCCAACGGTTCGTCGGTTTTCGATGCGCCGTTTGGGCGACAATACATACAGCAAGTGGTATCCCAATTCGGGATACTGATTCGTCTCGCGTTCTCACCACGTGCACGCCAGATCTTCAGTGTGCCAGTTCTTCAGTGTGTCGTATTTCGGTACTTTATCTCGCCGGCTTTAGGGGGATTGTCGGCGTGATGTTTTTCAGGTCGGTCCACATCGTTCCTTCACCGGCATAGAAGAGTTTCAGGTCCAAGTCGCTGGGCAATTGTTCGGCGAATTCCCACTTGTTGTACGCCGACGGTGATCCGAATGCTTGAACGGCCAGGCGAAACTTATCCGCCGTGGCTTCGGCCGCCATCTGTCTTGCCGACGATTCCGCCCGACCGAGCAGGACAGTTTTTTGCGCGTCAAGTTCTGCGGTTTCTCGATCGATTGCGGCGACCAATTGCTCGGTTCCGGCTTGAATTTCTTTTGCCTTCTTCTCACCCTCGGCCAGGACACTGGCGCGCAGTCGATCGGTGTCGACGCGAACACGTTCGGCTTCCAAATCCACTTTGCTTTCTGCTTCACGAAGATTGGCTTCGATTCGGGCCGTCTTGGTTTCTTGATCGCGTGTGAGTTTCAATTCGTCAGAGACGTACCGCGTCTGGATCGGTATGCGGACGTCTTGCGGGATATAGATATGTCGCACCAAACCGTACAGCAACGAGATGTTCTTGTCTGCCAACACTTCTTTGAACTCTTCGCTGACTGCGGTCTGAAATGTCTCGCGTGATTCGCCGATCAGCAATTCGACCGCGCCCATTTTCGAGCCATTGTTGCGGCAGATGCTCTCGCTTTGGGGCTCAATGACTTTTGAGTCGACCGCATCGATGTTGCCGAACATACGTACGATCTCGGCAGCATCTTCGGGCATAACACCCCAGATCGCGGAAAAGTCGAGCTGGATGTCAAAGCCGTCATTGCTGGGAAAGTTGATGCCGGTTTCGGCGACTGCCAGCGGTTCGCCCTGTTCGTCGTGAGCGGTTTCGCCGCTGGCGAGTTGTTGCTCTTGGACTTGAATACTTGTTTCGCGATAGCCGACCTTGATCACATCAATCTGTTGTTCTTTGGGATTGATCGGATACAGTCCCGGTTGCATCACCTTGTCTTGAATCCCGGCTTTCACGCCGGTTTCGATATTGTCGGTTTGCATCGTGACGACGCCGACGTATCCGGTTGAAATCTCCACCCAACCGCTCGTTTTCTCTTGCTCGCCAATTTTGGTGACTTCGCGACCAACCTTCTTGAACTCGTACGCGTATGGGTTCGCACGATAGCGGCCCGGCCCAAACACTTTTCGCAACGTGCCCTTGTGAGTCGCGCGGTTTTCGCCTTGCAGGTCGCCGTCGACCAAGAATTCACCCGGCGGCAGCTCCATACCGACCTTGCATGTGACGACGCCGATCTCGCCGGGATTGATCACGATGTCAGGAACGATGTCTCGCTGCCAATAAATAGGATTATAGAAATGGCGCCCGGGGCCACGCATTTGTTCCAATACGCCCAGTTCGCCTTCGTAAGCCAATCGTCCCGGTTCGGGCTGTGGCGCCGAGGTCAAGAACGGGCCTTTGTACCGGAGCATCAAGCTGTGTCCCTCGGGCACATATACCCGGCACACGAACCATAGGAAGCACGCATACAGGGCGATCGCGATCCACAGCAGGCTAAACCCGAGACCGATCAGCGTTTTGTTTTTTGAGATGCTCATTGGTTCGCTCCCGCTTCTTCGTCACTCTTGTTTGCTGGTTTTGTTTTCGCTGGTTCTTCGTTTATCGGCGAGTCGCCCGCCTGCTGATTGCTCGATCGCTGATTGCTCGATCGCTGATTGCTCGATCGTTTCCGGTTGTTGGTCGTCTCTGCATCAGCTTTTGATCGATCCGCACCTTCTGGAGCCGTTTTGCGGAATGCCGACGGAGTGCTGACCGTGTCGTATCCGCTTTCGTTGTCCGAGTTCACGGTGTTGTCCGAGCTTATGCTGTACTGCTGGAATATCTCCATCAGCGGGCTGTCGGCTGTGTTGATCATCATCTGTCGATAGCTGGGGGCAAGTTTCTTGAGCATGACCCAGCGAGCAAACTCGTCACCACTGCCGTCATAGGCTTCCACCGACTTTTTCCAGCCTGCCGCTTCCGCTTCGTTCTCGAACTCGATCACCTCGGCTGCCGCCTTGCCGCGAGCGGTGATGGCCTGTGACTGGTCGCCCGCGGCGAGCAGTTCGACTTCGGCAACTTTCTTTCGCTGATTCGCTTCGATCACGGCGACTTCTTGTTGCCGCATCGCTTCGGTCGTTAGTTTGACCACGTCTCGCTCTACTTCGACCAACACCTGTTTGCGTGTG
The DNA here is from genome assembly GCA_963975425.1 of uncultured Pirellulaceae bacterium. Lineage (GTDB taxonomy): Bacteria > Planctomycetota > Planctomycetia > Pirellulales > Pirellulaceae > CAXBGS01. Next base: position 143,618 of record CAXBGS010000008.1, on the reverse strand, counting down.
ACCAGCTCTTGTTCGATCTTTAGTTGCTGTTCGCTGGCCTGCTGTTCGATTTGCTTGAGGTATTGCTCGGATTCTTGTACCGCAATTTGACGTTCGCGAACCGGCAACGCGATTTGTTGCGGCGGCGAGATGCGTGTGATTAGCGCTTGAACGATTTCGATGCCTTGACTTTGGCATGTCGCTTCGAGCGTTTTCTGAAAGTCTTCTTGGAACTGCAGGCGTTTTTCGCCGAGAATGAAATCGCGACCCGAGTTGTCGCTGCCGCGCAATCGACAGAATGAGCGAGCGTTGGGAAGAATGATTTTTTGTATGATCTCTTCTTCCACGCGGGCGTCATGGCCCCGATCGTTGAATCCATCGTTGTAGGTAACAAAGACTTCTGCGGCTCGATCGGGGTCGACGCGAAATTCGATTCGGCCGTCCAATTTGACCCAGAAACCGTCGCGGCTGGGGAAACCCATTTCGCCACCGGTACTAAGGTTGAATCGTTGGCTGCGACAATCCACCAAAGAAACGCGTTTGACATAAGGGTTGATGTAATAGACGCCCGGATTCAGGGTCTCTTTTTGCACGCCGCGTTTGCCCGTATCGACAATCAATTGGTTTGGGTCGTCGGCCGGCGGTGCCGACAGCAGCGTGACGACACCCTTGAATCCGGCCGGTACGACAATGGGTTTGTGCAGTTCGATCAGTTCGACATAGTTATCGCGGTACGGCTGGGGTTGCTCGCCCGCTTCATAAACAACCGCGTTGATCGAGTAGCGACCGGGGCGTAATACGTCGGCGGCGATGCCTTTTTCGTTTTCGCCATACGCGATCAGATTGCCGTAACCAAGGTCGTCGCCGTACAGTCGAATGCGAACCCCCAGTCGGTTTTCAGGCACTTCAACTTGTGGAACGACGTCCCAATCCCACTTCCAAGGATTATAGAAATAGCGTCCTTCGGTCAGCACTTTTTCTTGGATGCCTTTGTAAACACCAAAGTCGGCTTCGGAGCAAATCTCCTGTGCATTGGCGAGTTCTTTGCCCGTCTTTTTGGTCAACACGGCGATTGTCTTACTGGGGACTTCGACCCTGCAGTACAGGTAGGCGACGACGGCAATGACACACAGTGCGACAAATCCGACAAACACGGTTGCGCCGATTCTGCCGGCCTTCCTCAGCCGACGTGCAACGTCTTCCGTCGAAATCGGCCGTTGAATTTCGTTACTCATTTGCGAATTTTGGTGCGAAAGGTCTCGGGAAAACGTGGTTTTGCATGCGATCGATACAAGGATGGCCTGGAAACCTAGCACTGTGGGGCGCCATGCAGGCAGGTTTTCCCTCGGTTTTCTCGCGATCGGGCGAATAAGTGTGAACCCTTTGCCCCTGGGTGACGTCAAACAGGCAACTTCTGCGAATCTCTTTCCGATCGATTCGCTTCTCTTTCACGGTCCCTGCTGGGGACAACTGATGCCCGATCTTGCTTGATCGCGGCCGCAAACCTGATAGGAATCCGCCGATGCGGTCATACCCAGGTTTGATAGGGATCGGATATCTTTTCTGGTTATGGATATTTCAAATGAATTGGCTGACCGCGTGATGCGGTTGGTCGTCTCGGCCGATTACCGGCCTGGCAAGCCAAAACAACTGGCCGCACAGCTAAAGCTCGACCCCGATGAATTCCGCGAATTGCGGCGTGTCATCAAGCAGCTCGTGCTCGAGGGACGTTTGCTTTACGGTTCCAATCACCTGGTGTTAAGTCCCGGCATGGTCGGCGGACCCAGCGACACCGTTCGCGGATCGTTTCGACGAGCGATGGGGGGCGGATTCGGTTTCGTGCGACCCAACGGCGGAACCGGTGTGGGCGACATCCCGGACGATTTGTTCGTTCCGCCCGGCGCGACCGGGGGCGCCCTTGAGGGTGACTTGGTCGAAGTCGAGATTCGGCCCAGTCGCAAAGGCGGCAATGAAGCCGTCGTCGTGAAAATTCTCGAACGAGCGCGGCGTCAGTTCACCGGCACGTTCAAAGTGGTGTCCGGTAATCCGGCGGTGTATTTAGACGGAACGCCGTACGACAAACCGCTTGCGGTTGGCGACGTCCGCGGCATTCCGCTGGAAAACGACGACAAAGTCTTCGTTGAAATTGTCGACTATCCCGAGGACGACGGTACCGGTGGCGAGGCGGTGATCTTGGAACGGCTCGGCAGCAGTTCCAACCCGGCGATCGATACGCTATCGATCATGCGGCAATATGCGTTACCAGATGAGTTCCCCGAAAAGGTTCTCAATGACGCTCGCGCCCAGGCGGATGCTTTTCAAGACGACACCGTGCCGGACGACCGGACAGACTTGACGAACTTGTTGACGATCACGATCGACCCGTTCGATGCTCGAGATTTTGACGACGCGATTTCTTTGCAGCGAGAATCGGACCGCTGGCGGCTGTGGGTCCATATTGCCGACGTCAGCCATTTCGTCAAAGTCGGCAGCCCGCTGGATGAAGAAGCCCAACGCCGCGCGACCAGTGTCTATCTGCCCGATCGTGTCGTGCCGATGATTCCCGAAATCATCAGCAACCACTTGGCTAGTCTTCAGCCGGAGCGGATTCGATTGGTCAAGACGGTCGAAATCGAAATGATGGATGATTTGACGATCACCCACACCCAAGTGCATAACGCTGCGATTCACAGTGACATGCGATTGAACTATCGCCAGGTCGACCAGTTCTTGGCCAGTCCAGAGGAGTATCGCGAAAAGTGGGGCGAAGAAGTCTGCGACCTGCTGACTCGGATGCACACGCTGGCGATGCGGATTCGCAAGAAGCGATTCAAAGAAGGTTCGCTTTCGATGGATATGCCCGACATCAAGCTGGATCTGGATAAGTCCGGTAAGGTCAAAGGTGCCTATCGTGTCGAGCACACCGAGAGTCACCAAATCATCGAAGAGTTCATGTTGGCCGGCAACCAAGCCGTTGCGACTTGGCTGGATGATATGGAATTGAACTACTTGCATCGAATTCATCCACCGCCGGAACGTCGCAAGTTGCGCCAGCTTGCATCATTCGTCAAAGACCTGGGGTTGCAAGTCGGTGGTATCGAAAGTCGATTCGAAATCCAATCGGTGCTCGATCAAGTGGCCGGTACACCGTTGGAAGATGCCGTGAACTTCGCCGTGCTAAAGAGCATGAACAAAGCCATTTACGGGCCACAGCGTGACGGGCATTACGCGTTAGACATGCAGCATTATTGCCACTTTACCAGTCCGATTCGGCGGTATCCCGACTTGACCGTTCATCGTCTGGTTCAAAACGTATTGGACAAGAAAAAGACGCCGGACGATTCGCTGCCCACCCTGGTAACGCTGGGTCATCACTGCAGCGATATGGAACGCAACGCCGCACAGGCCGAGCGAGAATTGATCCAACTGAAATTGCTGCACTTTCTAAGCAAGCACATCGGCCAGCAGATGGAAGCGGTCATCAGCCGAGTCTTTGCCGATGGAATTCATGCGCGATGCATTCAGTTGCCGGTCGACGGTTTCGTCCCCATCACGACACTGCCCAACGACAAATACCGTTTCGAACGAACCGGGCAAATGATCGTTGGGTTCAAGCAGGGAAATCGATTCAGGCTGGGCGATCAGGTGACGGTGAAAGTCGCCAAGGTCGATTTGCAGGAACGGCAGCTGTTCTTTGAGATCATCAAGAACCACTCCTCACGCAATGACCGCCCCGCCCCGTCATCGAAGTCACCATCTAAATCACAGTACAAGACGAAACGTAAAAAAGATCGGCGTGACAAAAAGAAACGTCGGCGGAAATAATGGCGCAGCCACGGTGCCCACCAGGTGAGCCCGCAGCCTGAGCCCCCAGCAGTCGCGATGAGACAGAATGCCTCACGTCAGCGGCCCGGGTCTGCTCGTTGACGCGATCATGCAGCCCAGAGATAATGCGGAGGTGAGGAGCGGGCCAACTCTCTGTCGTACAGACTTTATGTCGAGTGGGCTATCAAGACGTTTTGCGAATCTACCGGCGAGCCCTGCGGCTCGCGCGGTCGTCTTTGCGTTGCTTGGATGCGTCCTGCTCTGTATCGTCGGTCTGCCGATACCTGCGGCCCCGAAGGTGACAACACGGTCGGATTTATTCCCGTGCATCGATTGCCCATGCGGGTGTCGGACCGCCGAATATTGCTGGGACAAATGTTGTTGTCACAGCGACGCACAAAAGATCGCCTGGGCCAAAGAGCATGGTGTGACGCCGCCCGCGTTTCTGTTAGTTCGGCATCAAGCAGCGGAATCTGACAGCCATCGGCCCCATTGCTGTTCCACGGCATCGCCAGAAGCGACCGTCACGGATTCAGGCGTCCGCTCACGTTCTGTTCCCGCATGTTGTCAGTCGGCCGCGAAAGCCGAAAAACAGTCATCCGATGCGATCGCCACATGCTGCGGCAGCCCGGCAGAACGCTCGGGATCCGAAAGCGCGAAATCGGAAAGCGATCTTCATTCGGTCGACGAAAAACGCAGCTGCAAGTCCGATTCGTCTGAACCCGGCACTTCGATCGTGTTCTGGAGCTCGCTTCAGCAGTGTCATGGCATCGACCTCGCGTATACCTTGTTTGCCTTTGGCTGGCTGCCCGATTCATCCGCCGTCGTCGCCGGAATCGATCCGATCTTGATATCGGTCTTGGTGATCGAAAACTCTGTCGCAGAATCTCTCTGTTTTGCACCGGAACCGCCGATTCCGTAGCGGTCGGCCGTTGACGGAATTCGACAAAGCGTTTTCGTGGCCACCGCCTGACAGCGAGGGTTCCGCGCGCATCTGCGCAGCGGTCCGTTCCTGTTTGCACTACCACTGCGCTGCGACTGCACTGTGCTGCGACTGCATTGCGCTGCGGCTGCATTGTCGCTGCATCTCGCGCTCGCGCCGACGCAGCGATGCCAGGGCCGTTTTGCCGCAATTCCTCTTTCCATCGCGACGGGTCGAGCAGCATTCATCGCTCCCACGTGAATGCCATTTGCCTGCTCCTCACAAAAGCCGGTGACATCGCATCTTGCGTGGGCGCGATCGATCCTGCTCGACCGATACACGTTGCGCCTTGATTCTGCGCCCATTTTCGATACACCCCAATATCAATCACTCATGAAATTAAATCCCACTCGGTTCGCCTTTACGTTGGTCGAATTGCTCGTCGTGATCGCGATCATCGGCATCCTTGTCGGTTTGTTGTTACCCGCCGTTCAGGCCGCCCGCGAAGCCGCTCGCCGTATGAGTTGCGGCAACAATTTTCGACAAATCGGACTCGCGATTCATAACTACGAATCGACTTTCAAAACCCTTCCACCGGCCGGCAGACGCGACGAAGCGTTTTCCGTTCAAGCGAGGATTCTGCCGTACATCGAACAGTCCGGTCTGAACGACCAGCTTTCCTTTGACGTGCCGGCCTTTTCCGGCGGATGGTCAGGCAAGGTGCCCCATCCCGACAACGCTGCGGCATATGAAACGGTGATCCCGACATATCTATGTCCAAGCGATCCCGCACCGTCGGCGACGATGGTTGCGGTGGGCGGTGATGAGTACACGTACGGCGGAATCAACTACATGGCGAGCTTCGGCAGCAATCGTCGACAGAATTATGATTTCCGCTGGAAAACAGATGGCATGTTTTTTGAACCGTACGGTATCGCGTTCAATCATGTCTTTGACGGCCTGTCCAATACGGTGATGATGAGTGAAACGGTGCGCAGCGAAGGGGCCGACCGAACGCTGCCACCCGGCCAGTTACCGCGTCGCCCGTATGCGTACACCCTGAATGGTTCGTCCGGTGTCAGTGCGACAATGGGAAGTGTGCAAGGCATGCCGGCCACCGGTGGCCAATGGAGTTCGTATGTCAACGCCGACGGCATGATTGAGAATCCGGACGTGACAGCGTTCTGGAATACGTTTACCAGTTGGCGAGGCGGGTCGAGTCCGGCGATCCGGGGCCGAGGAATGAGTTGGGCGTTCACCGGAGCGATCAATTCCATGACCAACGGCTACTTGTCTCCGAATAGCCCGACGCCCGATATCGTTACGCATTGGACCGGGTACTTTGCACCTCGTAGCTATCACACCGGTGGTGCGGAATTGCTGTTTGCCGATGGCTCTGTTCATTTTCTTAGCGATAGCACCGACACAGAGCTGCACCGTGATCTGCACAGTGCCAACGGACGCGAAGTGATTCAGGGGTTCGACCCGTGAATAGCGATGACATTAAAACTGGCGACGGAAAAAAATCTGGCGACGGAAAATTGGGCAATCGATCCCTTTGCCGCAAATCATGGCCGGACTACGGTACGATTTGGCGCTGGCATTTTTACGCGGGCGTTTTTTGTATTCCGTTCGTGATGGTGCTTTCGGTGACCGGCACGATCTATCTGTTCCGGCCACAAATCGAAGCTTGGCAAGACCGTGCTTTCGAGCGTCCATCGTCCGGCGGTGTGACGACGGCGTTGCCCGACCAAATACGCGCAGCCGTGCGGTCGACAGCGACTGGTGTATTCGCGTACTGCGAATTGCCTGGTCGGGCGACCGCGTCGGCAAGTCCTGCAACGCAAGTGATGGTCGAACGAAACGGTCAGAAGGTTCGGGTCTATGTTGACCCGGCGACCGCGACGGTGGTCCATTCGGTTGCCGAAAACGATCGTTTCATTCGCGTGGTGCGCAGAATCCACGGCGAAATGTTACTGGGCAAACGAGGTTCCTATTTGGTCGAACTAGCCGCCAGTTGGACAATCTTTATGATCGTTACCGGAATGGCATTGTGGTGGCCACGCGGCTGGCGCGCCGCTGGCGTTTTGTATCCAAGGATCCGCCAATCGGGCAAAGCTTTTTGGAAGGACATGCATGGCGTGGTCGGGTTTTGGGCGTCTGGTCTGATCGTGTTTTTGATTCTGACCGGACTGCCCTGGTCCACGTTTTGGGGTGATTACTTCAAAAAAGTGCGCGCCGCCACCGGCACCGCGGTTGCCGTTTCGCATTGGGATGGAGGCCACGAACAGAAAGATGACCAGCACGCGGGTCACGATCAGCACGCGGGTCACCAACAGAACGTCGGGCGTCACAGCGAGATTGATTCGCAGTCGGAATTATCCGCCGCCAAGCCCGTGGCAAGCCGCGCCGGTGGCCCGTCATGGCGAACGCCGGTACCCGATCCGGGTTCCTATCGGCTGGATCAGATCACCACGGTGGCAAGGTTCGCGAACACGTTGGATTTCCAGCCTCCCGTTTTGCTGCTTCCGCCGGCGGCTTCGGATTCCGTTTGGACGATCAAGTCCGAGACCGCGAATCGGCCGTATCGCCAAACGATTCGCTATGACGTCGAGACATCTCAAGTCGTGGGCCACGACACGTTTTCGGATCGGCATTGGGTGGACCAACTCGTCGGGCAAGGCATCGCGTTACATGAAGGTCAGCGATTCGGATGGGTGAATCAGCTATTGGCGTTGTCGGCGACAACCGCGTTGGTCGTGCTCAGCATCAGCGGGATCGTGCTTTGGTGGCGACGTCGCACGACCAGCGGGCTGGCACCCCCGGTCGCAAGCGGGCGCACGTCGTTGGGGGCCGAGGTGACATCGTGGCGAAAATATGGCGTCGCTGTTGTTGCCGTCGCGTTGGCGATATATCTGCCGCTCTTCGGTGTCTCGCTAATTTGCGTCCTTGTGCTGGATCGATATTTGTTCTCGCGAGTGGCCCCGATCGCAATCTGGCTCGGTCGCGAACCACGCATCGATTCAAAAAATTCCGCAATTGTCACGAGTGACACATGAGAGCTGGCGAGACAAAAATGGATTAGCGCCCACGGAACCGATGCGAAAACCAACGGATCGTGATCGTTGGTGTCGTCGATGTTTCGTCGCCACCCGATTCTTGGCCGCCTGAATTTTGGTGGTCGGGAATGGAAGTGCCGCCGAAGTTCCAGCGGAAAGTAAACCGTCGGCGGAAACTCTCAAACCAACGATCCCAGCGTCGCAGCCAAGGCAATGGGTCTTGGCGTGGTTGTTCGTCGTCTGTCTCGGTTTCATTGTCTCGATCGGTGTCGTCGTTTGCGTCGGGATTGATTGCCGGATCAAGATCAGAATCGTTGTCGGCTGGCCGGTCTTGGCCCAAGGTGTTCGTCGTATCCGTCGGTGTGTGGCTCGGTTCCGATGCGGTGTTCGGTAGGGTTGGCTGGATCGTCGTCGGTGGCACGACTGGAGGGTTGGTCGTGCTCGAAGTGGGCGTTGATGGCGATTCCGCGTATAGGCGCAGGATCGCATCGACATCACTCTGGCCCAGCGCAGTAAATGATGCGTAGGGTGAAATGGTTGATTGCAAGATCGACCCATGGCTGTGGTCATGTTCCAGTCCCAGTGCATGTCCAATTTCGTGAACGGCGACTTGGACGAGATCGAAAGCGCGACCACCCAGGGCGTCGCCGACTTCCCATGTCTCGGAAGTATCGAACTGGATGTCGCCGGCAATGCGTGCAGGATTCACGTCGTCGGGAAAGTAAGCCTGTGCGAGCGTGCCGCCGGGTCCATCGATGGATCGGAACGAAATATCAAGCGAGTCGCGTAATCCGACTTGATCGACTCTTGTGAACTCGATGTCGGCCACGTCTTGCCATGCGTCCAACGCGCGATCGATGGCCGCTTCGGCTTGCTGTTGGGTCAGACCGCTGCCTTGTGCATCGATTGTGTAGGTCAGGGCCGCACTGCCCTGCCCTGCCCCATCCCACCCCAGGCTGGCAGCCATGCAGCGCCGGTCTTCTAACGTCTCAGATTGCAGGACGCGTCTTGGATTCCGTTTTCGCATCAGTTTCGACCCTTCGAGAATCGTGTGTCGGACAAGACTCGCATTGTCGCGAAAACTCGCGGACTTTCGCTAGGCATTTTTTCGGCAGGGGTTTTCGATTCATTTCGAGGCGATAGACTTGGAAATGTCCCGCTAGCAATCGCGAGAAATCGCGGCGTTTCGGCGGGTACATTGATCGTTGACATCCCAAGCTGACACGTATCGCGGCGAGTACTGCTCCATCGCGTGAACACCACGTGCCATCATCACGCAAACACACGGTGGCTCTCTTGGGGCATGCCAGAGGTGGGGGCGAGATTGACGGTTTTGCCGTCTAGCACGGTGGCACCTAAAACGCGGTGGCACTCAAAGGTGACACTTAAAATCGTCCAGAGTGTGAATTCACGCAGGTCGAGGGAACGATGAACGATAGCGAGCAGAGTTCACCAAAGCAGAGTTCACCAACGAAACTGACTTCACCCGAGAATCTGTAGCCTTGAGTACAACTCTAGCCAACACACCGCTGGACGCATGGCACCGTGATGCCGGGGCCAAGATGGTTCCGTTCGCCGGTTACGAGATGCCGATTCAATATTCGTCGATCGTGACCGAGCACCAAGCGTGCCGGACATCAGCCGCTCTGTTCGACGTGTCTCACATGGGCCGTCTGCGATTTGACGGTGATGGCAGCGAGCAGTTGCTGGACCATCTTTTGACTCGCCGCGTTTCGGACATGAAAATCGGCCAAGTCCGCTATTCGCTGATGTGCAACGCCGAGGGCGGTGTGCTTGATGACGTTTTGGTTTCTTACTTAGAGACACCATCAGGTAAACGGTATCACTTGCTGGTCGTCAACGCATCGAATCGCGCGAAGATACTGAAGTGGATCGAACCGCACGTCGCCGATTATCCCAAGGTGACGATGACCGATCGCACCGAGCTAACCGCGATGATCGCCGTGCAAGGTCCCAAGGCGATGAACGCTTGTAAGAAACTGTTTTCGTTTGATCCGACTCGGTTGAAATACTATCGAGCCAAGATCACCGATCAGTTCAAAAAGCCGGTCATCATCAGTCGTACCGGGTACACCGGCGAAGACGGATTCGAACTAGTTGTTCGCGCCGAAGAAGCACCAAGGGTCTGGGAAAACTTGCTGTTGGCCGGTCGTGACGAAGGATTCATTGCCGCTGGTTTAGGCGCACGAGACACGTTGCGGATGGAAGCGGGCATGCCGCTTTATGGTCATGAACTGAGTGAATCGATCGATCCCATCAGCGCCGGACTCTCGTTCGCCTGCAACTTTGAGGACCGCTCGTTTATCGGCGATGCGGCGCTAAAGAAAATCGTGGCCGACGGACCCGCTCGTATGCGCATCGGTCTGTTGCCGGACGGGAAACGGCCTGCACGCGATGGCTGCAAAGTATTAGCCAATGATCCGCCAGCTGACGGCGATCTGGCTGACGGCGAACTCGCTGCGGGTGGGCAAAAAATCGGTGTCATCACCAGCGGCGGGCCTTCGCCCACATTGGGGCACCCGATCGCGATGGCCTATGTGGACCGAAAATTCGCCGATGCGTCGACCTTTCAAATTGATATCCGTGGAAAGCAGGTTTCAGCCGTTTCCACTCCCCTGCCCTTTTACCGACGTCAAAAGGAAACGAAATGACGCGTGACGAATCCAAGTTGCTGTACGCCGAATCCCATGAATGGGTCGATGTCGCTGACGATGGCGGAGACAAGATCGCGACGATCGGGATCTCTGCGTTTGCGATCGAGCAATTGAACGATTTGGTTTACATGGATTTGCCCGAGGTCGGAAAAACGCTCGCTGCCGGCGATGAGTTCGGTGAAGTCGAGTCGGTCAAAGCGGTTAGTCCGTTGTACAGCCCCGTTGGCGGCGAAGTCGTCGAAGTCCATTCCGAACTGCCGGATAGTTTGGACCAGTTGAACGACGACCCGTACAACTTTGGCTGGATCATCAAAGTAAAAATCGACGACGAGTCCGCGCTCGAGAAATTGATGGATCACGCTGCCTATCAAAAGCAATGTGCCGACGCGGGCTAGGTCGACTTTCTCTCTTGTCCAGCGTGGGGTCGGATCTTCGCATCGGTGATTCCGCCCACCCACGAAAAAGCTAAGCATCCCGAAGAAACTGAAGTCTATGTCAGCCTACTTATTTCATACCGACGAAGACCGCCGCGAAATGTTGGACGCGATCGGAGCCGATTCGATCCAGCAGATCATCGATGATCAAGTCCCCGGCGATGTTCAACTGGGCCGTCCGCTGAATATCCCATCCGCGGCCGACGAGATGACATTGGAGCGTGAGTTTCGCGAACTTGCAGCGAGAAACGCGTCGGCGTCCAGTCACGTTTGTTTCATGGGATGTGGGGCGTATGACCACTTCATTCCCGCCGTGGTCGATGAGGTTGCCTCACGCGGCGAATATTACACTTCGTACACGCCGTATCAGGCCGAAGTCAGCCAGGGCAACCTGCAGGTGATGTTCGAGTATGAAACGCTGGTGACGCAGTTGACCGGATTGGATGTCAGCAACGCGAGCCTTTACGACGGTGGATCGGCGGCCACCGAAGCGGTGTTGATGGCGTTGGCCACTGTCAAAAAACGCAGCAAGGTGCTGACCAGTAATGCGGTGCACCCCGAGTATCGACAGATCGTCGAGGCGTACCTTGCCAACATCGACGCGGAATTGGTCGTCGTACCGGCCGGTGCCGATGGAACATCTGCATCATTGATCGATGCCATCGACGATGACACCGCATGTGTTTTGATCCAGCACCCAAACTTCAACGGGCGATTGGAAGACGTCAAGGCGATCGCCGATGCGGCACACGCCAAAGGGGCTTTGGTGATCCAGTCGTTTGATCCGATCAGCGTAGGTTTGCTGAAAAGACCCGGTGACTTGGGCGTTGATATCGCAATCGCCGAAGGCCAGTGTTTGGGCAACCCGTTGGGATTTGGGGGACCGTACTTGGGAATCATGGCGTGCCGCAGCGATTTGGTGCGTCGATTGCCCGGCCGGATCGCCGGGCAGACGACCGATCGACGCGGCAAACGCTGCTGGGTGCTGACGCTGCAAACTCGCGAGCAGCACATCCGTCGTGAAAAAGCAACGAGCAATATTTGCAGCAACCAGACACTGCTAGCCCTGCGCGCAACGGTTTACCTCAGCCTGCTCGGGCCGCAGGGCTTGAAGGAAACGGCGCAGCACTGTGTTGCCAAGACGCACTACGCGAGACAGAAAATCGCGTCGCTGGACCGATTCGAATTGGTTCATGAAGGTCCGGTTTTCAAGGAGTTCATCGTCCGAGACTTGGCGCAGGACGTTCCGGGATTGATGCGTCAGGCGTTGCAGCGAGGCTTTTTGGCCGGCGTGCCGCTGGGGCCGATGGATAGCGAATTGCAAGACTGCTTTGCCGTTGCGGTAACCGAGAAGCGCACCGAACAAGAAATCGATCAATGGATCGAAGTGCTCGAGGCCGCACCCACGATCGCCACCGTTTGACCGTAACCATTGTCGCTGAACCGGCCGCGGTTCAGACGAGTATTCACAACAGTTGTTCTGGTTAGAGTTCGATTCACAGGGAACCCTGACGGGGCCAGCCACGGCGAAAAGATATCAGTATGAAAAATCAGCAAGCCACTCAGTTACTTTTTGAACTCAGCCGCCCGGGCCGACGTGCCCATCGTCTGCCCCAGATCGAGTTTTCCTCGTCGTTGATTCCCGATGAGCACTTGGCTGATTCGCCGCCCCCGTTGCCCGAGTTGGCTGAGCCGGACGTGATCCGTCACTTTGTCAACTTGTCGACGCTGAACATGAGCGTGGATACTCATTTCTATCCGCTCGGTTCTTGCACGATGAAGTACAACCCCAAACGCAACGAGCGCATGTCGGGGTTGCCCGGTATCGGCGATATTCATCCGCTGCAAGACGATGAATCGATTCAGGGGATGCTGCAAATCCTGTACGAATTGCAACAGATACTCGGCGAGATCAGCGGCTTGCCTGCCGTTTCGCTGCAACCGGCCGCCGGTGCCCACGGCGAACTGGCCGCGCTGCTGGTCGCGGCAGCCTACTTTGCCGACCATGATCCGAATCGAACCGTGGTGTTGACGGCGGATTCGGCGCACGGAACCAATCCGGCGAGTGCACAGATGGCAGGCTTTTCGACCAAAACGGTCAAAAGCAACGATGCCGGGATGGTCGATTTAGATGACCTGCGTTCAAAGCTAGACGACAAGACCGCCGTCTTTATGTTGACCAATCCCAACACCCTGGGTCTGTTCGATTCGCAAATCAAAGAAATCACCAAGACCGTCCACGATGCGGGAGCGTTAATTTACCTAGACGGTGCCAACATGAATGCGATCCTTGGCATCACACGTCCGGGTGATTTTGGCGCGGACATGATGCACTTTAATCCGCACAAGACGTTTTCGGGGCCACACGGCGGTGGCGGCCCGGGTGCGGGCCCGATTTGTGTCCGCGATTTTCTGGGCAAGTATTTGCCATCACCGATTGTGACGTACGAAAATGACACCTATCAGCTGAGTGAGACATCACCCCAGTCGATCGGTCGCGTACGCAGTTTCTTTGGCAACGTCGGTATTCTGGTCCGTGCCTACATTTACATCCGAACGTACGGCGGCGAAGGGCTGAAAGAGGTCAGCGAGGATGCGGTGCTCGGTGCAAATTATCTGTTAAGCAAAGTCAAGCACATCATGAATGTTCCGCATGGTGATCGCTGCATGCATGAATTCGTCGCTTCGGCGTCTCGGTTGAAAAAGGAACATGGCTTGTCCGCCATGGACCTTGCCAAACGTCTGTTGGATTATGGGTTCCATGCACCCACGGTTTACTTTCCTTTGGTCGTTGATGAAGCCGTGATGGTTGAACCGACGGAAACCGAAAGCAAGGAAACGCTTGACGCATTCGCGGCGGCACTGTTCCGAATCACTGAAGAGTCGGGTGATCTGATTCACGAAGCCCCACATAGCACCATGATCAGCCGACCCGATGACGTCGCGGCGGCACGCAAGCCGATGCTGCGCTGGAAAGATGAATCGTAGTCGATCGGCAGCGTCCGGCGGTCGGTTGCTGTTCTCGGGTGCTGGCGGTGCGGCCGAGAATATGGCGATCGATCAAGCACTGCTGCAGCGGACCGATCAATCGCGCGAGCCGGTTTTGCGAATTTACTCGTGGGATCAGCCGACGTTATCGCTTGGTTATTTTCAAGCAAGCGGGGATCGCAAAACGCACGTCGAGAGCCAAGACGTCGCGTGCGTCCGACGCGCGACCGGTGGCGGTGCGATCTTGCATCATCACGAATTGACCTACAGCATCGTGATGCCGATTGAGTCAAACCAGACGCAGGCCCGACTCAAGCTCTATCGTCAAATGCATGATGCGTTTATTCAGGCATTACTTCGATGGGACATTCGTCTGACACGTCACGCCGATGCGGGCGGGCGGTTGGGCGTCGAAAACGCTTTCCTGTGTTTTCAGCGTCGTACCGAGGACGATCTGGTTCATAGCGGGTACAAAGTTTTGGGCAGTGCCCAGCGACGAACGCGGCATTCAGTGTTGCAACACGGCAGTCTGCTGATCTCGGCCAGTCCCTTTGCTTCACAGTTGCCCGGATTGGCGGATCTGACTTCGTGCTCGTTCACCGCACGAGACCTTGCCACGGAACTGGTGACGGCAACGACTCAAACCACCGGCCTCACTTGGCAAAAAGGTACAGTCGATCTGTATGATCCTGTTGAAGTGCAGTCGATCGAGGAGGAACGATTCGGAAATCCGAAATGGTTGGCTCGACGGTAGTGCTCATCGATTCGAGCGGGGCCTTTGTCAACACGAAAGGCCACACGCTTGATGCGCATACTGAGCGTGCGGTTCCCCTCAGACGGGCTAAATAACTTGGTTTAGGGGTAAGTACGTCCATTAAATGACGGTCGATGGGCACCTAAAAGGGCTGCAGTGGCGTGCTTCGTCCCGCAACTTGGGTTAGAATGGATACACTCCTTTTTAAGGCGTCCATTCGGACCAATGTTAAGCAGTGATCAGTATTTCCGATCATCTGAGGCGCGCGGCATTGTCGAACAATTGAATCGGGCAGTGGAATTTACGGACGGAAACGGGCGACGAAATAATTGAGGAATCGATGCAAGTCAAGCTGAAGGTCATATCGGGTAGCCACGAAGGACGTGAAATTGCGATCAGTAGCGAAAAGTTCCTTATCGGCCGCAGCGATGTTTGTCAGCTTCGCCCCAAGAGCGAATCGGTAAGTCGAAAGCACTGCATCATCGTCTTGCGTGAAGGTCGCGCCCTGGTCCAAGATCTCAAAAGCCGAAATGGCACTTACGTCAACGATAAACGTTTGCCGGCCGACAAGGCCAAAGTGCTTAAAGGTGGCGATCGACTGCGTATTGGCAAACTTGAATTCGATGTCCTGATCGAACACGGTTTGCAAGCGGCCAAGAAACCCGAGGTCGCCGACGTCGGAGATGCCGCCGCACGTACCGTTGAGGCTGGTGCCAACGATAGCAAGTTCGAAGAAGTCGACGTGACCTCTTGGCTTGACGAGGCCGACCAAATCGATCGCGTCCGTAAACTTTCCGATCCCGAAACACGTCAGTTTCGGATGGATGAATCGAAAGCGGATAGCGAGTCGACCCCTGAAAGTGGCGAGCTGTCCGTTAGTGATGCACCGAGTTCCAGTGACGCCGATAGCTCGAGCGGTTCGGGTGAATCGGATAGCTCGGATGATAGCAAAGTTAAGTCGTTGAAGCGAAAGAAGCAGCCGCCGGGCAAGCTTCCCGCGAATATGAAAAAGGTGTTGACCGAGAACTCACGTGATGCTGCCGACGATGCGCTCCGGCGATTCTTTAGCGGTCAATAGAGCGCCCGTGTGGGTCGCGCCGAGTGGATCGCTTTCACGTACCTTCGATCAACGTTTTGCCGCGACGAGAACCATCGGCGGTTGGCGCGACATCCGCATTGGCGCGTTTGCCTAACCATCGCTGTTGCGTTCGTCGCGACTGATTAGCGTTTGTTTGAACGAGGTTTTTCGTTCAATGGATAGCCGGTGACAATGGATAGCCGGTGAATCGGCGACGTGAAGATTGGGGTTACCGAAATCACGGGACGCATGGCGGCCAACTAGTTCCATGGTAGAACTTGGTCCGGGCGGTTGGGGAAATTAACGAATCGAAACACGCGTCAGCGCCTATTTGTCAGTGCCTAGTCGCCTGTGCCTAGTACTGTCCAACAACGAGATTTCGACATGGATATCTCCAATGCCGTCTTGGCCGAACGGGTGCGACGGAACGATCCGCATGCGTTCGCACAACTTTTCGGCCGCTATCATTCGCTCGTCTTCTCGGTTTGCTTAAAGCTGCTGGGACACCAGCAAGATGCCGAGGATGCGACCCAGGAAACGTTCTCGCGAGTGGCACGCTACATACATCGCTGGGATCCGAATCGTCCGCTCGAGCCGTGGTTGATCGCGATTGCTGGCAATCGTTGCCGAACGCAGCTTTCCAGACGCAAGCCTGTACAGCCGCTCTCGATCAGTCGCGATTCGATCGCGACTGAGCAGGTTGCTGATCCGTGGAGCCAGACCAGCGCGGCGGATGTTCTGCGCGAAGAGTTGTCCTTGGCGATGCAAGATCTGTCAGCGAACCATCGAGTCGCGTTCGAATTGTTCCACGAACAATCTTTGTCGTATGTTGAGATTGCCCGGCACATGGATCGGCCCGTGGGGACCGTCAAGACTTGGGTGCATCGCGCGCGGGCTCAACTGATCGAAGCATTGATCGATCGAGGCGTGGTCAACGAAACGAACGTCGTGCGGGAGGCAAGGAAATGAATTGCGATGATTTTCTGGCTCGAATGCATGATTGTATCGACGAGTGTTTGCCGCTGGACTCGGAAACGCAGCTGCAAGATCACGTCCGCCAGTGTGATTCGTGCCGGGCGCAGTGGAACGCATGGACACAGATCTCGGAAGTCTTGGACGTTCAATCAGAAGTCTCCGATCATCAACCGAGAGTCTTGAGCAACAAGCACCTGTTGTTCCGTACGCCGAAGACCAGCCACGTGTCACTGGGCCATCTCGCTCCGCGATCGACGATCCGCGCTCCGCGATCGATCATTCGCGTTGCAGGTGGATTTGTCGTGGCTGCTGCCGTAATGTTCGTGATGATCTTGCCAAGGACGGAACCATCGAATCAGCCCAACGGACCACAACCGTCGCTCTCTGATTCGTCGTCTCCATTGGATTCGTCGTCTCCATCGAGTTCCATGACCGCGGCTGCGTCGACGGTCACGATTGCGACGTCGGCGAATGATTCATCGATCCATTCAACCGTCGACGCGGCCCAGTGGTGGCAAGACGTGCAGCAACGTGATTGGGTGGCGCAAACCATGCCAACGGTTCGCAGTGTGCGTGAAGGTGTTGCGCCGCTGGGACGATCGATCCTGCAGGCGGTTTCGATTTTGACCATCGGCAGCGGAGAACGAACGTCATGAAACGTGCAGAGATCATGAAGCCGTCTTTCTGGCGTCTTGTTTGTTGGTTGCTGGCGATTGTCAGTACGTTTCCGACGACAAAGCTTGGCGGCGAAGAACTGATTCAATTAAAGAACGGTTTTTCGCTGCGAGGTTTTACATTGCCGATCGGTTCGATGAACCAGAACCCCTTCGCCTCGGCTGCTAACAATGGACAAATCAAGGCACAACCGATCCTTTTGATCGACGATCAGCTACGCCGCACTTACGTTCATCGCAACGGGATGGTCGTGGGACAGCCGAACCAAGTTCCAGACCTAGAGCGGTCGATCGAATTTTGGCATCCCATTCCGCTTGGCGGTAAAGCGGTCGGCGGTTTGGGATCGATTTTGAACGTCTCACCGTTCAACGACTATGGTCGGCGGGTGATGGTGATTCGAGGCCCCGAGGGCAGTCCGATCGAAGTCATTCAGGGAATCATGGAACTCAACGCCCGATACGTAAAACTCGAGGCGCTCAAGGCCCAGAAGACCTACGTCTGGGACATGCGTGTCGCGACGAGTTCGATTGATTCGGCCACTTTGAGCCGGATTTTTAATCAGCGCATTGACCAGTCAAATGTCGATCGTCGTCTGGAAGTGGTTCGGTTTTTTATCGAGGCCAAGCGGTATGCGGAAGCTCGCAGCGCGTTGCAAGCGGTGATTGAAGATTTTCC
Organism: uncultured Pirellulaceae bacterium; assembly: GCA_963975425.1. Classification (GTDB taxonomy): domain Bacteria; phylum Planctomycetota; class Planctomycetia; order Pirellulales; family Pirellulaceae; genus CAXBGS01. Next base: position 125,579 of record CAXBGS010000008.1, on the reverse strand, counting down.
TGATCAACAAGATCTCGCGGCTCAGGTGGTCATGATCACCGAAATGCAGGCGGGGCAACTGCTTGACGAAGCAGAGCAACGAGCCGCAGCCGGCCAAGAACTGCTTGCCGAACGGATCTTGGACGGTTTTCCGCTCGCCGATGTCAGTCGCGTGACGCGCATTCGAGTGCAGGATGCCCTGGAGAAATTAAAAAAGCCAAGCCAGCAAGCCCAAGCGGCGATGGACCAGTTGCGGGGGCAAGTCGCTCAATTGAAACCGGCCGACCAAGCCGCGCTGAACCCGATTCTGACCGAAATGCAGCAGGGACTTTCCTCGGCGACGCTTTCTCGACTGAGTGATTATCTGCGACTGGGGACCGTCGAAACAGTGCCGCTAGATAATCGTGTTGCGCTCGCCGTCGCCGGCTGGTTGCTCGGTTCCGGTTCGGGTGAACAGAATCTGATTGTTACGATTTCGTTGATTCGCGTTCGCGACTTGGTGGCCGAATACTTGGCGACGGATGATGCTGCCCGACGAGCACAAGTACTCGACGAGTTGCGAACGTTGGAAGGCGCACAACCGGAATACATCGCTCGTATCTTGCCGCTGTTGCAACCTCCCCTGCCCTGGCCGGAGGACAGCCAGATCACCGGCCAACGGTTGGCAGCAGCGCAAGCTGAACAAGAATCCCCTGGAGAGGAATCAGCGCCAGATGATGACGGTGAAATTGAAACGGGAATGTTTGCGATTGATTTGGATAACGGCGACGACCCGATCGAGATTCGTCCACGATACTTGATTCAATTGCCACCGGAGTACGATCCGCTGCGCGAGTATCCGTGTATCGTCGCCCTCGGTCCGACATCGGGAACGCCCGAGCAACAGCTCGATTGGTGGGCGGGGCCTTACCATCCTGGTTCGCGCACGCGATTGGGGCATGCGACTCGCAACGGATATATCGTGATCGCCCCCGTTTGGACGCGCGGGCCACAAAGTGCCTACGAATACACCCAGCGAGAACACCAACGCGTGTTGACGTCATTGCGTGACGCAATGCGCCGGGCGTCGATTGATTCCGACCGTGTTTTTATTACCGGCCATGGCGCGGGAGCCACGGCCGCCTGGGACATTGCCGTGTCGCATCCCGATTTGTGGGCCGGCATGATCGCCATCGGTGCCGATCCCGATAAAACGATAAGGCATTACTATCCCAATGCCGAGCGTGTTCCGATGTATTTTGTCCTGGGCGAAGACGACCGCGTGCGGACCAAGAACAATTACGCATACGGTGCAATTTTGGACGACTATGTCAAGGTGCGCAACGACGTGATGGTCGTGATGTATCGCGGACGCGGACGCGAGTTTTTCTTTGAAGAGATTCAACGGTTCTTTGAATGGATGAATCTTGATTCGCATCATCGACGTGATCCGCCTGCATCGATCGAGACGGTGACGATGCGGACCGGCGATCAATTCTTTTGGTGGCTGGAACTAGGACCGTTGAAACCGGCCGTTGACATCAATCCCGTTCTCTGGAGCCAAGCGGAGCGACTGCGGGCGGGTAAAATCTCGGGGGCCGTCGGCGCAAATAATTCCGTTCGTATTTCAGGACCGGCGGAAGAATTCAACGTGTTGCTGGGGCCCAACATGGGCGTTGATTTAACCCAGTCCGTGACGATTCGGTACGGATCCCGAACGATCCGATACGATTTCGATGGCAACTTTGAATATCTATTAGAGGATGTTCGCACCCGAGCCGATCGCAAACGACCCTACTGGGCCAAAGTGTCGGTTCCCTAGCAAATCTGTTGTCCCGTCTTGAGAGTTCAAAGCGAAACAAGCCAGGTGAGCCAGCTCGGCCGGATCGAAACCGTTTATTATTTGCGGTCCGATCGGAGGCCTTGGCCGGGATAGACGTCTTCGACCAGGTTGCCATCGCGGACCACCGGCGTGCCAGCCACCAAGACCCAAGAGATACCTTTGGATGCCAACAGTGGCTGTTCGTACGTGGCTCGAGCGTTGACCTGGGCAGGATCAAACAGCGTCAAATCACCATCGCAACCGACTTGGACGCGTCCCTTGCGGGCGAACATAGGCGCCAGTGGTTCCAGTCGTTTGGCCGGCATCAGGCTCATCTTCCGCAGCGCCGACATCAGTTCCAGCCCTTTACCATCACGGACGAAATGACCGAGCACGCGGGCATAGGTTCCTGCGTTTCGTGGATGCCCGACCAAACCGTCACTGGCGATCATGGTCAGTGGATGATTCACAGCGGTCGCGACCGCTTCATCGGTGTTGTTTTTGACGATGATCAGTCCGCCTTGTTTTCGATAACTGGCGAAACTCTCTTCGTTTAACTGCTCGCCCGTTGCGCCCCAGCGGATGTCGCTATAGTCCACTTCCAAACGTTCACGGAATCCTGGCGCGAAAATGGCGGATTGAATCTCGGTCATTCCCGCCGACCACGGATAGCATTCAATCGTGATGTCCTGACCTTGTTTGCGGAGCCCTTCGACCAGTCGCAGCAGTTCACCGATCTGGTCACGAACGCCCGCCTGGAAGTGAACGATATGGACGGGTGCGTCGGCGGTTGCCGCCATTCTCGCCGCATCGAGCACCCGTTGCTCTTTACTGCCGCCGCCCATGTGAATGTGGCACGAGGCGCCGTGAGCACCAGCGACGCGCATCATCATGACGATTTCAGATTCGGTCGCGGCGGGTGTGTATGCCAATCCGAAGCCAACGGCAACGGCCCCCGCAGCGATGCCCTCTTCGATTCGCTCGGCCATTTGCTCGATTTGCTCAGCGGAAGCTTTTTCGGATATCGCTCGGGCGCCCTCCGGTGGCAGGAACGCCGGGGCGTCTCCCATTACTTTCATTCGCACCGGGATGTGACCGATCGAAACACCGTGATGGATTCGCGAATTCCCCTCGCGCTGGCGGTACCATTGCTCGACATCCGCCGTACCGACCTCCAGTTCCAGAATGCTGGTCACACCGTCGAGTGCTTTTAAACGGATACTGGCGTCGTCCAGTGCGTGTTGATGCAAGTCGATGAAACCTGGCGCAACGATCAGCCCTGTTGCATCGATGTTTTCTTTTCCGTCCAGCGGATTTTCCGAGATCGCTGCAATGACGCCGTCATCAATCGCAACATTGCGAACACCATCAAACCCACTTTCGGGATCCATCACTCGTCCGCCTTGCAGCACCAAGTCGTATTCCTTGGCGTGCAAACGACCGCTGGCAGATATCACCAACGATTCGAACGAGATCAGTACAAGCAAGAGTGTCGGTATGGCTCGTCGATCGAACATCGCATCGGATCCAAAGAATTGCAGTGGTGGTGGCAGACATAGAACCGCCACAGTGTATCGGTTTGGATGACGCGCGGCCTGGTCGAGGGAGCCAGGTCGGCCAACCACCAACGCTGACGACCAGCGCTGACGACCAGCGCTGACGACCTACGCTGTCAGTTCAAGCGTCGATCTTTGTCCACCACAGGACGTTCACTCTGCGACGCTCGGGTACAGCACGACTGGTTTCTGTGGCAAGTCGCCGTTCTTATGCAACAAGTGATCAGCCAGATTCAAACCATAGGCGTTGAGTTCCGGGATCAATTCACGGGTGATTTGGATCGGCGGGTTCTCGGACGAACGATGCTCTCGGACCAATTCGCGGTGTGCGTTCAATAACTGAGAAATGTCTTCGGTGCCGGCCATCTTTACCTTCAGCATCTTGCTCTCGTTCACGAACGCTGCGGATTTGGGTAACTCGTCTCTGGTTGACGTTTCCAGCAACTTGCCGTCTTCCAACAGCGACTGAATCGCCGTTGCCGAACCCATGGGAAATCCGAACATCGCATAACGCGAGTGGTTTCCGATCACCGTCCCGTCCAATTCAAAGCTGATTTCGTACATTGACAACAAGCGATGTTTGACCAACGCGAATCCGATCGTTCGGAAACCTGCCTTGGTAAAACGTTGGCGAACATCATCGGTCTTGCTAAGAATCCGCTGCGGAACCTCGTCGATGTCTAGCCACTGAAAATCGGGTTCCGCGATCGGGCTTTCTGCTTTGGCGGAACACCCGGCGACGAACCGCAGTGTCAGGGCATTGAGAATGATCAGCGTCGCAAGGATTGCAATAAACATCATGGCTTGGCTTTCTGGAACGGAGACGACCCAGAAAACCCTACGACTGATCCCCAGTCGCCGCCGAATATAAAGAATCGATCCAGGATTCACCAATTTGATCATTCCGTGATGTAACGAATATGACGATTGCACGTCCCGTCGCCGCGACGTTTGCGAAATCAACGCGGCACGACCCAATCATCTACAATCGATGTCCGGCGAATCCGATGACTCATGACATTCATTGAAGGTACGAAGATGAAGCGACGCGACTTTCTTGCGGCTCAGGCGTTGATTGCTGGTGCTGCCGTATCGGCAAAACCTGTGTTGGCTCAGGAAGTAGGCACGGAACAGAAACGCAACGCACCAGCGAAATCTGGTTCGCGCGTACGGCAAAGTGTGATGGGGTGGTGTTTCAAGCCAATGCCGTCACTTGAACTGGCATCGCACTGCAAACGCATCGGTCTCGAAGCGATGGAGGGAATTCCCTCGGCCGACTATGACGCTGTGACAAAGATGGGATTGAAGATTTCTTTGGTCGGCAGTCACGGGTTTAGCCAAGGACCATTGGACCCCGAAAATCATGCCGAGGTTGAATCAAAGCTGCGCGAATCGATCGACTTGGCCGTGAAATACAACGCGCCAAATGTGATCACGTTCACGGGCATGTCAAAGAAAGGGATCAGTGATCGCGCGGCCAGAAAAAATTGTCTCAATTGTTGGAAACGTGTCGTTCCCTACGCCGAACAAAACGGAATCGGGCTCGTCCTTGAACATCTCAACAGCGTTGACGATTCCCACCCCATGAAAGGGCACCCGGGGTACTGGGGGGACGATGTTCACTTATGTGCTGAATTGGTTAACGAAGTCGGGTCGGACAGTTTTAAACTGCTATTTGATGTCTATCACGTCCAAATAATGAACGGAGACCTGATCCGGAATATTCGCCGTTATCACAAGATTGTGGGGCACTATCACACCGCGGGGAATCCTGGCCGCGCTGAACTGGATGATTCCCAAGAAATTAACTATCCAGCAGTGATTCGTGCGATAATGGAAACAGGTTTTCAGGGTTACATTGCTCAGGAATTCATTCCGACGGCAAAAGACCCAGTGGCCTCATTGCAGCAGGCATTTCAAGTTTGTGACGTGTGACGATCCTCGGTGTGGGCGTGAGTGACAATTAGCCACGACCCGCCCATCGCGGTGGTCACGGGATTGGGAACCTGTTAGCCGACTGGCGTGTCCAAGCACGTGGTTTGACTTAACAATCACCTGAACAACATTTTTTCCACCAAGATGGTTGGGCTCGCGGCGAATGGACTGATTGAGTTCATTTGTCCGCGCACCGCAGTATGGATCGTCCAGAGAACGAAACGAGTCCCCTGAAGGCCGAAGATTTTCGCCGCCTAGGGGTACGTCCACAAGAATGGCGACCGACGATCATTCGTCAGGCGGCCGCCAGGACCGCGAAAGATCTGGCGCAGCAACAACTGCAGGCTCCGTCGGAAGAGACCGGGCGCGAGTTGTCCGAGGTTACGGTCTCGACCTATCGCGTGCTCGATCCGCGTCGGCGAGACGACAGCAGCGAACGGGCATCGATCGGACGTATTTTGCCACTGGCTTTGAACGCGGCGAGCCGGACACGGTTTTGTGATGGCAGGCCAGATCAACAGTTCAGCGAAACGCTTGCAGTGGATTCGCCACAGCGGGTGGATGCAGAGTTGCGAGGCGAAGCGATTTCGATTGATGCCGGATTCGGCATCGCACCGCCGGACTCGCCCGTGACACTAACGACCAACCAATCGGGGACGTCGCCGTCGCAGACATGTGAAGGCGATTCGCAACAAGTCAGTGTCGTTGAAAATGCCGCCAAGCCGCCGCTGCCGGAAACCGCCTTCGATCCGCACAGTTTGGTGGCGAGGCGTTTGGAATCCGACAGTCTGCTGAAGATGAATCCGACACGCAGAATTGTGTCTACAGTCCGGCGCGAGATCAGTCGACCTGCGTTCGTGTTGGGTTTGATTGCCTTGATGATCACGGTCACGATTTGGGTGGGGCGCACCACACAGTCCGAGCTGGCCGCATCCGTTAGCGACCCGTCGCCGGGCAGTCCGCATCGTCACGCTGACGCAGAACGATTTGCGGATCCCAATGCACACGTCGCCGTGACGGCGCCAGAACTTGGCAAAGCAACTGAACTTGGCAAAGCAACTGCACTTGGCGAGACAACCGAACTTGGCGAGACAACTGAGTCCGGTGATCCCATCGCAATGGGTGACTCCACGACAGCTGTTGATTCCACGCCGTTAAGTGAATCAACTGCGCAAGAGGATCGCCATGAATCAAGCGAACTGTTTGCTGGAGACGTCGCTGCGACCGTCCCCTCAACGGGCACCGTTTCTGACCGAGAGAACGACGACTTGCCTCCGCTGGTGGATGTTGCTCAGGGGACGCGTCCGGCTGAATCGAAACCATCGGCATTGGCGAACCCCTTAAGTGACGAGGATGCCGCGGCTCTATTTCGGGATGCCGGATCTTGGGTGACTGGAATCGCGAAGTCGATTGATCGAGCATTCGCATCGGTCGATCTCGAACCCGAATCGAGTTACTTACCCGATCCGTTTGCGATGGCAGAGCCACTTGAACTGGACGTGGCGAGTGAGTCGATCGAGAGGGGGCCGCCCGCAGTCCCCAGTGAGCTTGAGAAATCAGAAGCACATCAGCGACTGTTGACGAAATTGCCTGGGTTGTCCGCCGTGATTTCGCCGACGTCCGCTCCAAAGTTGATGGTGCGACTGTCGCAAATACAGACGGAATCGGAACCCGGTTCGGCCGACCATTGGGTCGCCGCGGTCGCCGCGGCGAGAATCGGTTGGTCCGTCAGCGATCCCGATATCGTTCGTGCAGGATTACAAACCTTAGCGCAGATGCATCAAGTTTCGGTCGAACCATTGATGGCCGAGACGTTCTTGACGCGACATGCATTTGTCGAGACACGCGATTCGCATTCCAATGCGCTGACCAGTGGTTTTGCGGTTGCCGAGTCCCTGCTGCGGTTTCAGTCACTGCAGCAGTGCCAGCAGGTGATTGCTTTGGCGGAACGTTCGGCTGATTTTCTAGGCGACGAATCGGCAATCGCTCAGTTGCATGACTACGACGATGCGATCGAGCAAATGCGACGTTTGCGTTTGAAGGCGAATGACATTGTTCGTTGGGCGGACACGCATGACGTCAGTAACGGTGATGCCGCGATTGCAGGACGGTACCACTGCTTGTTCTTACGCGATTGGATGACCGGGCTGAAGTGGCTTGCGCTCAGCAAGGATCCAAGGATCGGTCCGCTGGCCCAGCAAGAGTGGGAAATGTGGCAAGCCACAACCGCTGCAGACGTCGCTGCCAAGTCAGCGACGGAGACTCATTCGGAGGATGCGGCCGATCTAGCCACAGCGGAATCTGATACGGAAAAGAACGCAAACGACACAGGCAACAATCGATCCGACCACGAACAGCTCTCGCAGCTAGCGTCTCGTTGGCTGGCCGTTGCCTCTCGCAGCAAAGGTCGCCCGGCCGAATCGATGCGATTGCACGCATTGATGCTGAACGAACAAGCAGTTCAAGTCTCGCGAGGCACTGCCAAGCTGAAGATACAGCGCGAGATTGATGAAATTAAAGAATCGCTGTCTCGATTCACGTTCGATTCGCCTCAGTTTTCTTCTTCGGCTCCCTGGACACTTTGATCCATCGCCGTGCCGCCGGTTAGCAGATTCGCGATCCGCGGTCGGGTTTCGCATTTCCAGGCTCGCCGATGCGCTACAATAACACCCAGATCACCAGGGCTTCGTCTTAGGAAGTCCGGGCACCGTCGCAGCGACACGGTGCACCACTTGGCGTGATTGCGCGTGTTCCTTCGCGAGTCAACGTTACCACTCGCAGCGATCAACCTTGCGATAAACCGCAGTAAAAAAACACAGCAATAAACCACAGCAAAAAACCACAGCAAAAAACCACAGCAAAAAACTCTGCTCGCTACATCCACACACACTTTGGAACCACGATTGATGAATGCCATCATGGCGCCACCCCAGCCCAGTACATTACAAGAACTTGTCGATAGCGGCTGGCAGTCAAAAACCGTCAAACATGAAATCCGAGACAATCTGACCCGCATGCTCGCCGCTGGCGAAGAGTTGTTCCCGGGCATCGTCGGTTACGACGATACGGTGATTCCAGAAATCAATTTGGCACTGTTGGCCGGGCATGATGTTTTGTTTCTGGGGGAAAAGGGGCAAGCCAAGAGTCGCATCATGCGATTGTTGGTTCGGTTTCTTGACGAGTGGATCCCCTACCTCGACCATCCCGATTTGCCCGTACACGAAGACCCGACCGCTCCCATCACATCGCTAGGTCGAAAATTGGTCGCCCAACATGATCCTTGTGACATCAAAATCGCTTGGTGGCATCGCGATGATCGATATGCCGAACGACTAAGCCCAGGGACGAAGTTTGCGGACATCATCGGCGAAATTGATCCGGCAAAACTGACCGGCGGAGTCAGCATGAGTGCCGAAGAGGCCCTTTCGTTTGGACTGATTCCGCGGATGCATCGTGGGATTTTTGCGATGAACGAGTTGCCTGAACTGGATGACTTGGTGCAAGTCGGCTTGTTCAACATCTTAGAAGAACGCGACGTTCAGATTCGCGGGTATCCGATTCAGTTCGACCTAGATGTGTTCATTCTCTTTTCTGCGAACCCGTCCACGTACAATCGCAGTGGTAAAGTAATTCCTCAGCTAAAAGACCGAATCGGAACCATCGTTCAAACGCATTACCCGAGCGAACGTGATCAGGGGATTGAAATCCTGCAACAGGAAGTCGGCGATGAGTTGCAGGGGGATTACCCGGTTGTTGTGCCCTACTTTATGTATCAAGTGGTCGAGGAAATCACCGAACAAGCTCGCGCCAGCAAGTACGTCGATCAAGAATCAGGTGTGTCCGCACGGTTATCGCTAGCGAATTTTCGCACGCTTGTCGCCTCGGCACGACAGCGTGGCGTGATTCATGGGGAAAAACCAGCCGTGCCGCGGATCAGTGATCTGGGTCACTTGTACGCAAGCTCGCTCGGCAAGCTGGAACTTGACTTGATGGGCACGCACCAGATGAGCGAGCGACAAGTCCTGGATTCGGTTATCGCCAACGCGATCGAAAACGTCTTTCGTGAATACGTCGAAGAACACGGGTTGGCTGAAATTGCAGAAATTTTTCGCGGCGGTGTTCGTGTGGAAGTCGGCGACATGCTGCCGAGTGGCGAGTACGCCGAGCGTCTTAAGAGCGTCCCGCCGGCGTGGGAAAAAGCTTTTGAAGTGAATGCCGGTGATAGTGATGCCATTCGCGCAAGTTGTGTGGAGTTCGTTTTAGCCGGACTGTACAGCATGGACCGCATTAGTCGTTCGCAAAGTCACGGCAAGATCGAATACGAACTCTAGAGACACCCATGGTTCAACCACATCGATCCGGCAAGCGATCGCAATCGGAATCTCGCTCTCAGTCGACCTCGGGCTATCGTCCTGGAGGCGTGATTCACGCTTATCAAAAATACGATCCTGCCCAGTTTCCGTCACCGACGCAGCCGCCACCGGATATGGTGTCGCCCGCGTTCGAACAAGCTTTGATGTATGGAAACTACCGCGAATTGACCGAAGAGGAACTGGCCCGGGCGGTACGACTGGACCCCAGCCAGATCGCCGGGCTAGGTCCCAGCTTGGACATGCTGCGTGCCATGTTAGAAGAACGCAAACGCAAAATTCTGGAAACCTACGAGACGAAATCCGTCCGCAAGAAATCTCGAAAGGCTTTCCAGGCAGTTTCAAAGAACGTCAAGTTGCCGCGTAATCTTCAACCGCTTTTGCAGAAAGCTGTCACGCAGGAACAGCCCTATCTGATCGAGCAATTGTGGTACCGCTGTGAAGATGACAACGGCGAGGCGGCCAGGGGGTTGATGCAAATCGCACAGCGGATGAGTGACAAACACAACATCGAAGAACTTGCCAGCAAGTACGAATTCGTCGGCAATGAATCGATGACGATCCCGCAGGCACTCGAAATCAAAGCAGAGCTTGAAAAGATTGACGAGTTGCTGAAGCAGATTGAAGAGGCGGCCGAATCTGCGCAAATCGGTATCATCGATATGGATATGTTGCAGGAGTTCGCCGAAGAGGGGGACATGCAAGCGCTGCAGGAAATGCAGCAGCAGATCGAAAACATGATTCGCGAGCAGGCCGAAAGACAGGGGCTTGAAAAGAATCGCGATGGTGGCGGATTTCGATTGACGCCCAAAGCGTACAAGATTTTTCAAGGCAGACTGCTGCAGCGAATTTTCAGCGAATTGGCTCCATCGCGAACGGGTCGGCATCAGGGTGATGTTGTTGGCGAAGGTGCCGTCGAAATGCAGCAGACCAAACCCTACGAGTTTGGTGACAGTGTCGCCAACATCGACATGCCGCAAACCGTCGTCAACGCGTTGCTTAGGCAGGGCAACGAACGCCCGATTCGTCTGCGTGGCGATGACATCGTGGTTCACAAAACACGTAATCATCCCAAATGCGCGACCGCGGTCATCATGGATATGAGCGGGTCGATGCGATATGACAGCCAATACGTCAACGTCAAACGCATGGCGCTCGCGCTGCAGGGCTTGATCCAAAGCGAGTACCCCGGTGACTTTTTGCGATTCATCGAGATGTACACGTTTGGGCGCCTTTGTTCGCCAGGCGAGATCATCGAGTTGATGCCCAAGCCGGTTACGATCCATGACCCTTGGGTTCAGCTGCGAGCGGATATGAGCGATCCTGAGATCAGCGAGCATCAAATCCATCCGCATTTCACCAACATTCAACATTCGTTGCAGTTGGCGCGAAAACATTTGGCCACTTGTGATACGCCCAATCGGCAGGTCGTCTTGATCACCGACGGATTGCCGACGGCGCATTTCGAGGAAGAGTGGCTGTACATGTTGTATCCACCCAACCCGGTCACCGAATCGGCGACCATGCGCGAAGGGATGTTGTGCCAGAAAGAAGGGATCACGATCAATATCTTCTTGATCCCAAGTTGGTCACAAAGCGAAGAGGATATTCGATTTGCGCACCGTTTGGCCGAATCGACTCAGGGACGAGTCTTCTTTACGGCCGGTCATGACCTCGATCGCTTTGTCCTGTGGGACTACGTCAACAACCGTCGCGAAATCATCTCGTGATTTTGATGATCGTATCGATCATATCACCCAGATCCAGCGGTACCGTCGCATTCCAATTCGATGGGAACGACGCTGTGGGCACATCGGCGTAGGTTTGAGTGCGTGATGCCTCATGCGGCATCGTGCCCGCGCTTTCACCAGTGATTTCCCCGTGCCGGTAATTCCATGACGAGATTTCTGTTAACCCATTCCCGTGCACTTGTGCTGACAACGTTCATTATCGGCGGCGTTTCGGGGTGCCAACGTGTTGGTGAAACGGTCCTTCGGTCCGTCGTGCCCGGGGCATCAATCCGAAACATCGAGGACGCGTCGCCGGATCAATTGGTCGAAATGATCGAACAAACCAATGAGCAATGCCCGGTCGCAATGGATGCCTTCACATCGCTTGAACATATCAAAGTCATCGACGATCTAAATATTGAATACCAATACTCTGTCAATCAAAAAGGCAGCCGGTTAGTTGGCGATATGGATGCGAACCTGCTGCGTGACATTGCGGTCGAGCAGATGAAGGGTAATGCGATGGCGGTGGCTGTCGCCGAACGAGGTTTGCGAGTGCGACATGTTTACCGTGACGAAACGGGACAACCGTTGCTTCAGTACACGATTGATCAGCAGTCTATCGCCGGTGAATCGTCCAAGCCGGATGATTCGGTGCAGCAAGTCAAATCCACCAAAATTGCCGATGTTTTGTTCTTGCCCGAGGATCCAGCAACACAGCTGCGCGAACCTACCTCGCTACAGGACGAATTTTTTACGCCGCAGGTCGACCTTGCTGAGCCCCAGGACCAGGCGAACGGTCAAGCCACGGATGAGAACGCAGAACCAAAAACGCAGTGGGTTCCCGAGGATCTCAGTCCAAGCCATGTCGACGAAACGCAGCCCTGGCGGGTTCAAAAGAATCCGTTCTTTGAGTCTTGATCGCAACGCGTGCGACACGGCTGACGCCGCCAGCTTGCACGCCGAACATTCTGCGCCTTAGGCTAGTGAACGTTACGTCGTTACCTATCGTCTAAACGTTGCGGGATTGTATGTCGATGCGTCTTTCATTTTGTGCGCGACTCGTCGTGTTGATGTTTTTTTTCTGTGCGGTGTACGTGGCGCACGCCGAGCAGAACCGGCCGCCGAATTTTGTGTTTTTGTTCTGCGATAACCTTGGATATGGCGACACTCAGCCATACGGTTCATCGCTGAATCGAACGCCAGAATTGATCAGGATGGCGAAAGAGGGACGCAAGTTCACTGATTTTTACGTGCCGGCTGGCGTTTGTACGCCGTCACGAGCGAGTTTTCTGACCGGCTGTTATCCGCGCCGCGTGAACATGCACCAAAGCGATTTGATGGGGGCAAACCGGTGGCCAATGGTCAATCGTACGCCTCCCGAGCCGTCACATTCCGCCGTCCTGTGGCCTGCGTCGGCAAAAGGTTTGCATCCGGAGGAACGAACCATCGCCGAAGCGCTCAAGCCAAGCGGTTACACGTCAATCTGTATTGGCAAATGGCACTTGGGCGATCAACCGGCGTTCTTGCCCACCGAACAAGGTTTCGATGAATTTCTGGGGATCCCGTATAGCGAAGGAATGATGGCGCACTGGGACGACGTCTGTCCGCCATTGCCCTTGATGCACAACACGGAAGTGGTGGAAGCGCCGGTGGATTGCAACACGCTGACAAAACGCTACACCGAGCGGTCGGTCGAGTTTATTCACCAGCACGCCGACAAGCCGTTCTTTTTGTACCTCGCCCACGCGATGCCCGGCAGTATTCCCGATGCATTCGCCAGCGAAGATTTCAAAGGTAAATCAAAGGGCGGCCCTTGGGGCGACAAGGTGGAAGAGATTGATTGGTCGACCGGCAAGATACTTGACGCGATCAACGAAGCGGGGATCGCCGAACACACCTTTGTGATTTGGACGAGTGACAACGGCGCGGGAAAGCTGGCCGAAGGGTCGCGGGGATCAAACCTGCCGCTAAAAGGTTGGGGTTATTCCACGTCCGAAGCTGCGATGCGGGTTCCCTGCATCATGTGGTGGCCTGGCAAAATTCCGCCCGGCACGGTTTGCAGCGAAGTTGTCACGACAATGGACCTCTTGCCAACCTTTGAAAAACTAAGTCACGGTGCCAAACCGCCGGCAAGTTCTGTTGCGGAGACGCAAGGCGAAGCGAATCGCGTCATCGATGGCAAAGACATCTGGCCGCTGATCGCCAACGAAGCGGAGGCGAAGTCACCGCACGAAGCGTTCTATTATTACTACATGGATCAGCTGCAGGCGGTCCGCAGCGGCAAATGGAAACTCTATCTTGCGCTCGATCAAAAGCGTACCAGCCCGGTCAGGTACGTTTCCGCGCCGGAGATCGAATTGTACGACTTGGTCGACGACTTGGCGGAGACGAATAATGTTGCCCAGGAGTATCCGGAAGTCGTCGCGCGATTGCAGGAACTTGCCGAGCGTGCCCGCGAGGACCTCGGCGACCGGGACCGTCCCGGCAGCGGTCAGCGCGAGGCAGGTTTTGTGGAAAACCCCACACCCCGGTTGATCGATGAGCAATAGCGTGTGTCGCACCGTCGAGAGCTGCAAATTCTTGAGCACTGCCGCGTGATCCGCGACGGCGACGGACGCTAGGGCGCGACGTCGGCCTCGGCTTGTTCGAGTATCGCCAGCGTTTCACTGACAAAATAGTGAACACCCAACGCTCGCAGCGTGTCGACTCGCGGGTCGCGCTGTAGCGGCTCGATGACATTCAAGCAATGGCGCAAGTACTGTTTGATTTGCTCAGGTGATTCCTGCTCAAACTTGTCGTCATCCTCATCGTCCGTGTGACCAATGCGTGAAGCCTTCGCCGCAATATGATGTGCGGTCGTTAACGCAATGTTGGGCCGACCTGCCAGGACCGCAGCGTTCAAACGATAGACGATGAACTTTGACGCCAGCCCGTATGGCAATACTTGGTCGATCAATTTTAGGCATTCGCTGCCACGGACTTTCCGGGTACCGGATTGTTCGTCTCGCAGCCGCCAATCGATTCGCAGCGCCATGGCTGCAACAAAACCGGGATCGGTCGGATTTAATTTTGACAACCGCGCATCGATCTCTATCATGCTTTCGAAATCATTTGACTCGATGGCGCGGAATCCATCAAAGATGTCTCGATGTTTCGCGGACAGTCGATCGTGCCACTGTTCGTCGGTGTACTGCGCCGAGTCAAAAATGGGAGAGTTCTTTCCCAACAAAAAAAGCCCCAGCCAAGCATCCGCGTTGTCGGGCGACGATTTCACAAGCGCGTTTAATATCTTTTCGGCCTTCTCGAAATCTCCGAAATGGGTGGCGACGCGGGCCCGAACGAGTTGTTGCGCATCGTGATCAGGAATCGAGTCGACGATGGCTTGTCCGTTTGAGTGCCGGCCGATCAAGTATCGACGAAACGCCACATAGCCACGATCGACATTGGCATAAGGTGATTCGTCCGCGGGCGGCTGGCATAACGGATCATGTTTGTTCAGCATTGCTTGGATCGTCTTTCCGATATCGTCACTTGTCGACGTCAGCCGCATACGCAAGGCCAGCAGATTGTTGTTGTCGGTCGTGACGGTTGCACCCTCGCACATTTTTCGCATGCCACCGTCGTCAAGGCTTAGAATCGCGATCGGGTCATCTTTTGTTTGCATTCCCATCCGAGCAATCAAGGTTTGATCGGAACGGCTGCGATATTTCGGGACACCCGGCGTCATTTGCCAGGGATTCTTGCTGGCGTAGAACAAGAGTGTGCTTTCACTCGGTTGAAACAAATAGACACTCGGGAAGACGTCAAGCAATGTTGCACCGAGGGATCGCAACAGGTCAGGGTCCAGGAATCCTGAGTCCATCCACTGCACGAACACGCCGTCGTCGTTCAGGTGATCGAACACAAGCTTGGCAAATTCGCGGGTATACAGATGCGATGCGCCGGCCGTCCAAGGGTGCGAGGGCTGAGAGACGACGGCGTCATACGTCTTGCTGGTCAGCGCTAGTCCGTTACGCCCGTCATTCATGATCAAATGGATCCGTGGATCGGACAGAGGGTCGACCGCACGTGCCGATCCAACCAGCCGGTTCGCTTCGATGATGCCTTCTTCCAGTTCGAACACATCGATCGATGAAACGGATCGCGGCGCACTGCCAGCAGCCATGCCGCTGCCGAACCCGACCACCAGCATCGAATCGGTTTCCGGATGAACGAGCGCGGGAAGTATCCCCAACCAGGCGGCGGTATTGGTCGGGTTGATAAGCGCCCCTTTCGGTTGTGTGCCGGCCTCGGGTAATCCATTCGTTGAAAACGCGTAAGACCCGTGGTCATCAAACGTCGTCACGGTCGCGGATCGGCCTGTCTTGACGAACTCAAGGACACCACGCCGAATTGTTTTTGGAAACGGCGAAACGCGAAGCAGCTGCTCCGGTTGCGAGGGGAAATATACGCCCAGCAAAACGACAACGGCCAATACCGCAGCCGCGTGATTCAGCCGCACACCGCCGAACAAAATCGCAAGCGCCGCGATCACTAGACTGGCAACCACCGCAGTGGCAAGGGTCAATTGATAATTCGTCGACGGCAACAGGTATGTTCCCGTCAACAGAGCGCCCAGCACGCCACCGATCGTATTGGCAGCGTAAACTTTTGCCGACGACGAAGCCGCATCACGCTCGTCTCGGGCGTGAATCCGAATCGCAAACGGAAACGTCATCCCGATCGAAACCGCCGGCGGCAGCAAGATCAGAATCGCCAGGATCGTTCGCGGGTAAGTTTCCTCGGTTTGTGATGCGGCAATTTCATTGATCGTCGTGGCAAGGTGCTCGACGCCGTACCAAGCAGCCAGTGCCAGTGCCGCCGTGCAGCATTGGGCATACAAGAATCCAATCTTTGCTCTTGAGACCTCTCGTGCAAATTTTGACGCAATGCCGCCGCCAATCGTGATCCCCAACAGGAATGATGCCAGCATGGCTGCAAACGCAAATACCGATCCACCCAAAAAGTGTCCGAGTATGCGCGTGAATAGAACTTCATAGCAAAACGATACGGCGCCACTGAATCCGATCAACCATAACACCCAGTGCCGTGACGTGTCGGCCGCCTCGACCGAGTCGTCTTGGTTAACCATGGATCGCGTCGCGCTAGTCGATATCGACTTGTCCAGCCCGACCGACTTGACCTGCCCATCGGTGCCTTGACTCGTGGTGCTCTGAAACAGCCACCAGACTAATCCGAATACCGCGACATTGATCAACACGCCGATGTACACCGTCTTGCCCAAGCCAAGAGCCGGCAGGCATACGAATGCCGCAGTCAGGGTTCCCAGTACGGCACCGAGCGTATTGATCGTGTACAGCAATCCGATGCGCCAGCCCAAATGATCGTTACGGTTGACGACGTGCTTGGCCAACAATGGCAGTGTGGCACCCATCATCGCCGTCGGCAAAATGGTTGCGGCAAACGCACCGGCAAACGAGAACAGAATTTGACTTAGCTCGTCCGCCGCGGGAGGTTCAGGGCTGCCACCGAAAGACGCCACTTGAACCTTGCGGACGATCCAAAGCATCAGCGGGACCATCAACGCGGTTACGCCGATGCCAAGTTCAAGAAACCCATAGGTCAACAGAGGACGACGCAGTCTTGGTGCGAATTTCGATGCGATTAGCGACCCGATGGCTAATCCGCCCATATACGTTCCCAGCACAACCGCGAGCGCTTGATCGGATGTGCCGAAAAAGATCGAGAACTGTCGCAGCCAAACGGTTTCGTAAAGCAGCGCCGCAAATCCAGATAGCAGAAAACAACATGCGACAATGAAAAAGGAACGCAAGCTGCGCTGCGGCGCAGCTTCGATTGGACTGCCGTCGTCTATTGCGGACATGAATTGACGTGGGTTCGCTGCTGGTCTTTGTGGTTGATGCTGCGCGGCGGATAGAAAGTCCACGGCGACAGTTCAAGCATTGTAGCAGGACCACGTCGGATGATTGATCGATGACAGGGTTGCCGAACCGATCGTCATCGCTCGGCCGCGTTGCTTAGACTCGGCGACCGGGGGCCGTCACCAATTTGTCCAATTCACCGCGATCGAACCAAACCAAGTGACATTCGGTGCAAGTGTCAATCACCGAATTGCCTGGTCCTGCATATGGATGCGTGTCAAACACCGTATCGCAGGCTGGACAATGGCGGCGCACGTCCAACTGTGATGCATCCATGGGTTTGGGGATTTCAGATTTTGCGCCGTTGGCCAATCGCAGTTGTTTGATCAATGCGGCGAACGTCTCTTGCTGCATCAGCATACCAAGGCAAATCGGACAGCCGGCCATTTGTTGTCCCTGCACCAGGCCGATTTGCAAGGGACCCCGGCAATTCGGACAGCCGACACCGGCCGGTTGTTGTGACAGGTGGCCGTCTTGGTCGAAGTGAATTTCGGTGGGAAGATTGAGTTCGTTCATCGCACTGGGTTGAATTTTCGAGATGCGGCGGGTTCACCGAAATCTACCTTTGATTCACACCGACGGCTGTCCGAGAAATCCGTCATGTTCCGGGACGTCAGGCTGTCAAAGTTGGTTTGCGATGTTTGAATCGATTAAACGATCGCGAGCGGCAAGCAACACATCGATGTCGACAAGATGTCGTTGCGATCAATGAGGAATGATCGAGACGATTGACGAGGTAAGGCTCGCGACTGCGAATCTATAAAACACCGGGTCCTCGCGACGGCGTTCATGTTGGTGCTGGCCAGCTAAGCAGGGCGACGCCGATCACGACGGCAACGATGCACGGCCCCTTGGCACGCCAGTTTTGTTCTTTCAGCCGAACGATGCCGTACAGGAAAGAAATAATGATCGATGTGCGCCGGATCGGTGAAATGACAGCGATCATCGCATGTTCGTCAGTGATTGCAGTGAAATAGGCGAAGTCGGCGACCAACAATAATAAGGCGATCATCGGAATCGACCAACGCCATTGGAATCGATTGGTTTTCCGTTCACGTCGATACCAACGAATCGTCAAGGGCATCATCACGGGAACCAAGTAAATCGAGAACCAGGCTTGGACCACGGACGGCGAAAGTGACGCGTGTTGCAGCAGGTACTTGTCGTAAAGTGCGCTCGCGGCGCCCAACAGAGTTGCGATCACCATCAATGCGACCCAGCGATCACGATGAAAATGAATGCCTTCAATCGCGCCCACGCGAGAGAACACAAAGAACGCGGACAGCACGACAATGATTCCCAGCCACTGCATCACCCCGGGGCGTTCGCCCATAAAACCGACCGCGAACAGAATTGTCCACAGAGGACTGGACGCGCGAATCGGCGTTGCGATCGAAATCGGTAAATGCTTCATCGCAAAAAACGCGCACGTCCATGATGCGCCGACCAGCATGGATTTGCAGAACATCAGCAGATGAGTCTGCAGCCCGATTTGGCTTGCACGCTTTAGCGGTTCTGTGAATTCGGGTACGGACGAGACGAAATCCGTTGGCAATACGAACGGCGCCAGCAGAGCGATACTCCAAATGGCCGCTGCGGTAAGGACGTTTAACAGCAGTACCGGTGGAACGGCGTTTTGATGGACCGCCGATTTCTTGGCAATGTCGTACATCCCCAAAAAGACGGCCGATAGCAGACTGAGGAAGATCCAAAATGCCAACGGTTTCCCCTTTCCGGCCTATCGCTGTCGTGTGCGCGTTTTTGCGTGGCTACGCCGAACGAGAAACCGGTATTGTCGATCATCGAGACAGGCGAACCTGCCGGCGGGAACTCCGCACTTCATTCAAGCGTCTGCTAATAAGCTTTCGCAAAGATTGCGCGTTGCGTGGCTGGTTTGCCGGTAAAGAAGCATGTGCCGTTCTGTTGTTTGTCTCCGCGCGGAATGCAACGAACGGTCACCTTTAGTTCCTTCAGCAACGGTTCCAGTGTTTCTTCGTCGCAAAAATGGCACATTGCGAACCCGCCATGCGCTTCCGGGTTATCCGCGTTCTTGGGCGTGAAATATGCGCGAAAGTCAGCTTCGCTTGTGATCGTAACGGTATTGTCGTCACGCAGCTTTTTGGCACGATCGAACAGTCCCTGCTGTATTTCGGTCAGAATTGTTTCGATCTGTTGGACGCACTGTTCGCGAGAGATTCCTTCGCTCTTGCCCGCGTCACGTCGGCCCATAAAGACCGCGTCCTTTTCGATGTCTTTCGGGCCGACTTCGATGCGGACCGGGACACCTCGTTTGACATGATGCCATTTCTTTTCACCGCCGCGAATGTCACGGTCATCCACTTCGACGCGGATCGGTGCGCCGGCGTACGTTTGTGATGAAAGCTCATCACGCAGCGAGTTCACATAGGCGATCACTTCGCCGCGTTGTTCTTCGTCGCGGTAAATCGGCAAGATGACGACCTGAGCCGGTGCCAGACGCGGCGGCAGCACCAATCCGTCATCGTCGCTGTGGGTCATGATCAGAGCACCCACCAAACGCGTCGAGACACCCCAGCTAGTCGTCCATGCGTATTCGCGTTCACCGCTTTCGGATTGAAAAACGATTTCTTGAGCCTTCGAAAAATTCTGACCCAAGAAGTGGCTTGTTCCCGCCTGCAATGCTTTGCGGTCTTGCATCATCGCTTCGATCGAAAGCGTTTCCACCGCACCGGGGAAACGTTCAGCCGGCGTCTTGCTGCCGACGGTGACAGGCATCGCCATCCAGTTTTCGGCAAAGTCCGCATAGACGTCGATCATCCGTTCGGTCTCTTCGATCGCTTCTTCGCGGGTGGCGTGCACGGTATGGCCTTCCTGCCACAGAAACTCTGCCGTGCGCAAGAACATCCGAGTCCGCATTTCCCAGCGAACGACGTTTGCCCATTGGTTGATCAGAATCGGCAGGTCGCGATGGCTCTGTACCCATTTCGCATAGGTGGCTCCGATGATCATCTCGCTGGTGGGGCGAACGATCAGTGGTTCTTCCAACTTACCGGCCGGTCGCAGTCCGCCGTCCGGGTCGGGTTCCAGTCGGTGATGGGTGACGACTGCGCACTCTTTCGCAAAGCCTTCGACGTGCTCGGCTTCCTTTTCCAGAAAGCTCATCGGAATAAACAGCGGGAAGTACGCGTTTTGGTGCCCGGTCGCCTTGAACATGTCGTCCAGGGCACGCTGCATGTTTTCCCACAACCGGTAACCCCAAGGCTTGATGACCATGCAACCGCGAACCGGCGAGTTTTCAGCCAAGTCGGCATGGCGGATGACCTGCTGGTACCACTCGGGGTAATCTTCGGCACGTGTGGGTTGGATCGCTGTCTTGGGGGCTTTGGCCATCAGATATTGGTCTCGCGAGAATCGTAATTCACATCAAGCGAGCATTTTGACGGGCAAGGCACACATCGGGAAGCCGACGAAGCTGGCCGGCCGGAAAAGACGTCTGACCCGCAGCGGGCCTCGATTTCAAGTAATGGTGATGTTGATTGCCCGAGTAGCCTGGCAGACATCTTTTCCGGCGAGCCGAGCGTCCGAGTGAATCCGGGGCGATCTGTGATCGTCGGTCTTTGGCGGCTCTTCTCTCTGATAAGGTTCAAAGCGAGCGGTCACGAAAAGTGTTACCCAAAAAACGACTCGCAAAATCATGCTTTTGCGGTCGTGTCCAGCTCAGGTGGCAAGCCTGGAAATAGGCCAAATATGAATCCGCAGTGAAGAATCGACGAATGAGACGCCCTGGGGGGCGGTGGATTCGGTGGCCGGATTGTCACGCATCCTGATGCGCAGATTGTCCGGAAAGGTCAACGACGATAGACTCCCCAAGGATTACAATGAGCGGTCGAGATCTTGTCGACGCTGGGCGGAATAATGCTGTCGCCGATAGGGCGAGATTTGGCGGACAAGATTTTGGATATCCGTGTGCTGATGGCGTATCCGTCTATGTTCGATGCGTACCGTGTGCTTGATGCGTACCGTGTGCTCGATGGGACTCGTTTCGTGCAACCCATTGATAGCTGCCGATCCTTTTAACCCGACAGAATCTGTTTCCATGTTGCGGCTGATTTGTCTCGCGCTTTTGCTTGCCACGACCCCGGCGGTGGCTGGGGCGCAAACCGTGCCCGCGCCCCCGGAAGAGATTCCGACATGGACGCTGGCCGACGGCAAGACGATCAACGCATTGTTTGTCGCCAACGATGGTGACCAAGTCACAATGCTAGTTCGCAATACGGTTCCCATCAAAATTTTCGACGCAAAATCCAAAGCACGGATTGCGCAGTTGGCCGCGCTGTCGCCGCAACAGTTAACCGAGCGACCTGCAAAGCCCGAGCCTTGGACGTCTGCAAACGGAAAAGTGGTTTCGGCAATTTTTGATTCGGTTCAAGGCGAAAACGTTTCCTTTTTGGTTCAGAAAAAAATAGCACTATCCTCGCTAAGCGAAGAGTCGCGTCTTCAGCTGGAACAGGCATCAAGCGACGACTCGTTGCCCAGCATGCTGATACCTGAAGTCGAAATCCCCGAGCTATCGTTAACGCTAGAACCCACAGTGTCGATCGACTTATCCAAGGAACCGGACGTGATGATCGATTTCAAAAATGATTCGACTGTGCTTTTGGAGTTGGACAAATACGTCAACGAGGCGAGTCCGAGCGAAACCGAACCCGAGGTCGATACGTATTCCACGCAGCCGATCGTCGGACCGACACCATCCGATCTTGCTGCAATCGCTCGCCAGAAAAAGCGCGCCGAGGCAAGTCAACGTCTCATCCGCTTTCTTGATGAGTTCAAGGTCTTGTACGCCGAACGCGGCGATTCACAGATTCCCGACCCTGCCTGGAAGAAGCGTTACGACAATTACCTGGACACCATCGATCGATTCCGCAAAGTGGATCACGATGACTTGATCGCATACTCGACGCTGGCGCTTGCCGCTGCTGCTCTGGAACGCGGTGACGAGCCGGCCGTGGTTGCCAGTCTATTGATGCTGTCGGAATTCCTGTTGGACAGCCGGTAAAGACCACGCCGCCGCAGGCACATAATCGGCATGCATCGTGTTGAATGAACTTTGGTGTGTTCGCTTTCCGGGCGATCCTTGACCACCGGTGCGGTGCACGCGCGAACGGTGCGAGCACGGGCGAGGCCAAATTGTGCTTACGGAAAATTGTGCTTACGGAAAGAAGTATCGCACCCAGTTTCGGATGCCTTGACCGGGAACATAGGCGACCGGTTGGCCCCAGAGCCCCTGCCCCACTTCGACCGGAAACGTTTGCTGTCCCAAGGTGATTAGCGAAGGAACCGGAGCGGAACTTGCGATCGATGGAATGGCAAGTGGCGCCGTGCCGGGCAATGCGACTTGCGGTGCAACCGTTGCTGGCGGGGCGACGTAGGTTTGCGGTGCGGTATAAGCAACCGGCGCCGCGTATCCACAGGGTGCGACGCCGCAACCAATTCCGCTGGCCGCCGAATACGTGCTGGGGCCCGAGATGCAATTGCAATTGTCGATCGTTGCAAACGCGTTGTTCAGCTGTGGCTGTGCGATGGGGGCCAGATCACTTGAATTCGGTGCCAGTACAGAAGCGCTGGCACCTGGCGAATTATAGACGGAGGGATTGCTGGGCAGTGGATGGTTGGCAGGCGGCGTCGTGGCCACCGGGCCAGGCGAGGAAGGTAACGGGCCCGATGGTGATACCGAGCCAGGCAGCGAACTTGGCGGATAGGACGGCGGCGCTAGGGAACCTGCCGCGTCGGGATTCATGTTCGCGGGCCGTTCGTAATTTCCGCCAGAAAGGCCCGGTGCGACGGGCCCCTGACCCTGCAGCATGACGGTTTGACGAACCGATGCGTTGGTCGATGTTCGGAACGGATTTTCAGCACCGTTCGTCTGGCGAACGAACGACTGCTGATTCGGACTTGTCGATGCTTGATAGGCGGTTTCACGAAACGCGGCACTGGGCGTAGGATCGTCCGCACCGCGATAGCGATCAACGGCGCTGCCCGATCCGATCGGTCGCATACGCGTCTGAGGTGTATCGATGGATTGGGCCGATGCCAACATCTCGACGCACATGGCGATCACCGCACATGCGGCGGCGTAAAAGTAGATTCGTTGGCTCATGGCGTTTACTCTTTCCAAACGGTAGGACGGATTGCAATGGGCGAAACACGATAGGCGGGCTGGAGCATGCCGTCGTATCGAAATGGATCGGTTCGGCATTCGGTGCCGCGGAATCTCATCAAGTTGCAGCGGCGCGCACCGTCCCGCTCACGCTGATTCGCTGTCCAGCAGTGGTTTCATTAACGGTTCCGCTAGAACCCATGCAATAGCGATGCCATGGGGCCAAAAAATTCAGCTTTGGCTAAAAGCCGCGGTGCCAAGGCGATTTGCGACTTCGACACGTCGATTGCACCGTGAAAGAACGTCCGCAGTTTTGAAGATTCTTCAAACGCTGTTCTTAGTTCTTGTTTGAGGCAATTGCCGGGCGGCCCAGTGTTCGCACGACGAACACGATCAAGGTCGAGCCGATCACCAGGCTGATCCATGGCGATAGTCCGATTGCCGCAGGAATCGTGCCCGTTGCGACGCAAATCACCGCGACCGAAAGCGCGTACGGCATTTGCGTGCGAACGTGACCGACGTGGTCGCACCCACTGGCGCGGCTTGATAGCACTGTCGTATCGGAGATCGGAGAACAGTGATCGCCAAAAATCGCACCCGCCAGAACCGAACCGCATGTCGCAAGCGCGATTGCACCTGCTGGCCCGCCGCCGTGGTCGCTGACCGGATCGAGTCCCAGAGCCAGCGCGATCGAAAGCGGGGTCAAGATTGCCATCGTTCCCCAGCTGGTCCCGGTTGCAAATGCAATCGCCCCGGCGATCACAAACACCACCGTCGGCAGCATCCTTGGATCAAGTCGTTCCGACAGAACGCTTGCCAGGTATCCGCCCGTATCCAGGGCATCGCGATCGGTCATTGCTGACAGAGCCCAGGCGAACCAAAGAATCAGCATCGCAGGCATCATCTGCCAGGCACCTCGCGCAATGCCATCGACAATTGTCGTGAAACTGCACAAGTCAAACGCCAGATGCCCCGCAACCGAAACGCCCAGTCCGACCGCACCGCCAATGATCAACGCGAGATAGGAATCGCCGTTGCCGAGCACTTCGCCGGCTAACCTCAGGTAACCCATCTCGGCCGACGGGGTTCCCACCTCGCGCATGCCCGTGACCACCAAGACCACCCCGACCGATGCAATGCACGCAACAACCGGCATGACGGCGGCCAGCCATTGCCAGCGTCCGTGGGATTCTGCCGATTCGTCCTGCTCGCCCGCATTGGCATCCGCGACGGGGGCCGACGTGATCGCATTCGCTTCGGCGGTCGCCATCGGCCCAAAGTCGCGACCACTGATCGCGGTTGCAAATACCATCACCAAGGCCAGCCAGGGATAAAAGCGATAGGGGATCGACTGGATGAACATCTCAAACGCCGCCGACGTGTCTTCGATGCCGCCTGCGTGCAGTCCTTCGGCCATATAGCTGATCTCGATCGCTGCCCAGGTGCTCACGATCGACAACCCGGCCACGGGGGCTGCGGTTGAATCGACCAGATAGGCAAGTTTCTCTCGAGAGATACGGTACCGGTCCGCCGTGCCGCGCATCGTTCCGCCGACCAACAGCGTGTTGGCATAGTCATCGAAAAAGATCGCCAGTCCCGACAGGGCGATCATCGTTTGTGCGCCGCTGCGCGATCGAATGCGATGCGAGATGCCGGCGATCAATGACTTCATCGCGCCGCCATATTCCAAGACACCCACCATAGCGCCCAGCAGCAGGCTAAACGCAAGCGCTTGAAGGTGTGACTTGGAGGCAATCGAGGTGACGATCGATTGCACGAACAGTTCTATTGGCAGCAGCCAAGGCATGTCGTCGTGACGGGTGGCCAACAAGCAGGCGCCGACAAAAACGCCGGCTGCTAATGGCAGAATCACACGCCGAGTGGCGATGGCCAGGATGATTGCGACCAACGGTGGCAAGAGACTGTACGCACCAAAGTCGCCCATCAGCGTTTCTGGTTTCGGTGGTGCGACCGAGTGACCATGCGGTATCTACTCGTTGAGGCTACTCGTTTTTTGTGGCGGCCGTTCCCAACACGGCCGGCACAAGAAAGCACTCATCATCGCGATCCGGGGCGTTGCGAAGCGCTTCGTCTCGCGACAGGCCCTCGACGACAACATCGTTCCGCCAACGGTTGTCGACATCCAAGGCCGTTGTCATGGGTTCGACGTCTTCGGTGTCCAGTTCTGATAACTGGTCGACGAACCCAAGGATGCTTTCCAGCTTGGGACCGATGGCTTCGATCTGGTCGTCGGACAAATCCATTCGAGCCAGCAAAGCCAACTTACGCAAATCGTCTTGATTGAGCGACATGATGGATCCACGCGTGATATTTAGGCGGTCCGCTGGGTCCGAGTGATGTCTCGTGACGTTGGGCTCTCCGCCGCATCAGTTGCCTGCGCACCGATGGATGTTCTCTCGTAAGCCTACTTCTTGGTGCCGACGTCAAACGGCTTTGTTTTGACCGTCTTGCGAATTGCACCACTACGGATGCACTGCGTGCAGACGCGCATCGATTTGTTTTGACCGTTGGGCATCGTCACGTGGACGCGCTGTAGGTTGGGGACGAACTTCCGACGAGTGATTCCGGTAATTTTCGTACCCACTCCACCGAGGTATTTTGCTTTACCGCGAGTTTCGATTCGGTTGCCCATCTGGACTTTTTTGCCACATGATTCGCATTGACGAGCCATCAGAATTCTCCGCCGCCGATTAAAAGACTGCTATTTGATTGGTTGATTTGGATATTCGAAGCCCGGCACTATACAGTCCCGCGCAAGTTTCGGGAAGGATGATTGGGGACGGATCGGTGATGATTCCTGGTTGTTTGTCTTTTTCCCGCGAAATCGGCCTGTTCCCGTGAAATCGGCCTGAGAACCGCGCCGGACCGGAGATTGATCGACATCCAAGATCGCTAACGCTTTGGGCCGCTGGCGGGCAACTCTTGGGCGTTTTGCTCAAGTCGGCTCGTGGGAATGCCGATTGCCTCAATGCCGGCTGGCTGAAAGGTCGACTTAATCGGCAAAGCTTACCAATGCTCGTTTCCAGTCGAACTGCCCCCCAGATACATCCATGCGTTGCTCCTGCCTGCTAGCCGTCATCGCCGTCGTCACGATCTTTTCGACCGGATGTTCGACACTGCGTTTGCCACCGCTCGTTCCCGCATTGGGCATTATGGGCGCTTCGGGTGACGATACGTACAGCGATGAAGGAGTCGGCATGCAATTGCAGGGGTCGGAATCGGCTCAAGCATTCAAGCGAGTGGCTCAGGCCAAATCACAGAACGCGATCGTCCTGCACGTGCCCGGTGACGCGGAGCCGATGCGGGTGTTGCCGCTGCCCGGTGATGGCCAATCGGTTTTCGTCAGCGATCTGCTTCGGCAATCCGGGGTCCAGCAAAAGATCGGTCGTGTCCAAGCGGTTCTCTATCGCAGTTCGCCCCAGTCGATCAATGGCATCCGGATGGCCGTCAACATGGCGCCCGATGGCAAGACAGTGCGCCCCGAAAGTGACTACGCGCTTCGCGCAGGTGACCGGCTTGAAGTCGCTGAAGCACCGCCACGACCGCTCAACGGAATGTTCACAACCATTCTGGGGCTTTGATCCCGTTTCGCCCGCAACAACGTGGATTTTCCACTGCTGCATGAACCGGTTTGATAGAATTCAGACGGGCACTCGCGTCGTTTAAACGCTTTGTGCCGATGTTCTAATTCGACCGATGGGTGCTTTGATGCAGCGTTCTCTTGCTTTGCTGATCGTTCTCGGACTTGGGCTGTACGCGGGATGCGGAGGTCACGGTGGCGTGGTCCAAGAGTCGGATGAAATGACGTTTGACCAGATGGCTGAAATGGCCGCACAAGAAACCGATTCACGAGATCAATCGGCGGAATCTGCAAGTCAATAACGCGTCTGATAGCGTTTGATGATTCATTCGATGGAGAAATGCGATGCACCTTTCAAGTTCAACTTGTGATCGCGATCATGATGTCGCCTTCAAACCATCCAATGGATTCACACTCGTCGAGCTTTTGGTTGTGATCGCAATCATCGGCGTCCTTGTCGCTTTATTGTTGCCCGCTGTTCAGTCCGCACGTGAAGCTGCCAGGCGGCTCAGTTGCAGCAACAACTTCAAACAAATCGGTTTGGGGATACACAACTATCATTCGGCGCATGGCCAAATGCCGATTCACGGCTTTGGCCCGACCAACGAGCTCATCAACACCGCCGGTGTCTCGCAGGACAACACCGGTCGCGGTTTCACACGAGTGGAGCTGAGTTATTTGGTCGGAATTTTGCCGTTCATCGAACAGCAGGCGATGTGGGAACAGATCAGTGAACCATTGACCGAGGATGATGGCGACATTTGGCCCGCCATGGGGCCACGTGCGACGCAAGGAAACTATCCGGCATGGGCGACCGATATTGCAACCTATCGGTGCCCTAGCGATCCCGGCCGCGGACTGCCTTCGCTGGGGCGAACCAATTACGCCGCGTGTACCGGTGACAGTTTCTACAATGGGGAACACGGGGTCACGATTTGGGCGAACATGCGTTGGAACTACGAGAACCATGACCGAACGGTAAAACGCGCTCGATACGGAATGCGCGGCATGTTTGTCCCGCGAAAGTCAATGAAGTTTCGCGACATTCAAGACGGATTATCAACGACGATCATGGCCGGCGAAATCATGACGGACATTGGTGACCGAGACATTCGAACGCATGCTTCGTCCCCTCCCATGGGAGGTTCTGAGATCGTGGCTAACAATCCGAAGATTTGCGAAGACCTGGGATACATCGATCCGTTAAGACCATCGTTTTGGGAGGCAAGTGCGCCGCTTCTGGGCGTTGCAATCAGTCGACGCGGATACCGATGGGCAATTTTTCATCAACTGCAAACTCAAGTGAACACCATCCTGCCGCCTAACTCTGAAATCTGTCTCGCTGGGCATGTCGATACACATGGCATTGTGCCACCGAGTAGTCGGCACATTGGCGGGGTGCATGTTTTGATGGGTGACGGCGCGATCAAGTTCATCACCGAATCGATCGAGGCCGGAAACTCTCGAACACCGATGGTGTATATCGATATCGCCGGAAGCGGCAGCGACAGCGTTACCGAGAAAGGCTCCAAGAGCCCGTACGGTTTGTGGGGCGCGCTGGGCACTCGGGCGTCGAAAGAAGTTGTCGATAGCGACTATTAGTCCTGTGTCGCCAACGATACCGTCCCGGCGATTCAGGCATGTTGCAGCCTGAATCACCGATCACGCAGGAAAAGCGGCGGCTCAGTTCAGCTTCTTGACCCGCAGATTACGAAAGTAGACCTTGCTGTCCGGATCATGGGCCTGCAGGGCAAAGGTGCCTTCGCCAAGCCTGCGCTCGAACGCATTGCTGAACGCTTCTTTGTTTTCGGGTTCGGTGTGGTCGACCATCGTCTTGCCGTTGACTTTCAACACGATGTGTCGGCCTTTGACGATGATCTCTTGCGTGTACCATTCGCCGTCTTTGACGCCAGGATCGTCGACGTTATCAACCGCGTACAGGCTGCTGGTTTTCTTGGGGTCTTTGTGCGAGATGTTGACTTGGCACTCGTAGCCGTACTTGGGCCAACCTTCCGCTTGGTACTTGGTGTGAAAATAGATCCCGGCGTTGCTGCCCGGTGTGGTTTTGACTTCGGCCTTGAAGTGGAAGTCATCCAGCGGAGCCTGGTCACCGACATAGAACAGGTGGCATCGCGGCCCGTGGCTGACCAGCATTCCGTCAACCACTTTCCAGCTATCGGGATTCTCTGCCGATCGTTTCCATCCGTTCATCGTTTCGCCGTCGAACAGCGAAACGAATCCCGTTTCGACATCTGGTTTTTCTGCCGGTGCGGTTATCGGTACCAGACAGACGGCGGCGAAAATGAGCGAGGCAAACGACGTGCGTATCATGGACGTTCTCGTGAAAACAGAGGGAGGGGCAATTGGATGTGGATGGCGAAAGGATCGTCGCGCGATCATTCGGTACAGATCGCGGATCGATCAACGACCGAGTTTGTTCGAGCATTTTGCGTCGCTCGCGATACAGGTTGGTGACATGTCAATGCACCGGAATCACGCCGACGGTCGTGTGGTGAACGAGTGTGTGGTGAACGGCGTGGAGCATAAAAAATCCGTTTGCCACGATTGGGTTCGCGACAAACGGAAATAGCTTTTTCTCTGGCTCGATCAAGCGATCATTACAGTCCCGCGTCGGTCGCAGGCAGTTCGTTGTTCTTGATCTTTTCGGCAAATGACTTTCCGTCTTTGCTCTTCTTTTCACCAGCTTTCTTGAATCCTTCGAGGATTTTTTCTTTCGCTTCGTCTGGATTTGCTTTGATATATTCCTTGGGGAAATCTTTCGCCTTCAGGAATTCGTGGACGGCGCTGCCGTACTCGTTGCGAACCTTTTTCTTGTCTTCACCTTTCACGTGACAGACGTAACAACCGGCTTTGCGACCGACTTTGACGAAGTCTTCATCGGCTCCCTCGCCAAGATACTCGTTCTTCCATTGCTTTCCGAACTCGCTGATTGCCATGGCTGGCGAGGCGAATAATACGAGACATCCAAACAGTGCAATCAATCGACTCATGCAAGTCCTCCGAGGGGCTTTGAAAATTAGGAACATGGATACGCGTCTTGCGGTCGTCAGAGACCCTTGTTTGACGCGTTATTGGGGTGGGCTATCTAAAAGATAGATAACGGCGCGTGCGGCGACGTCAGCCACAATTAAGTCTCAGAACGGTCGAAAAGTCAAATCCCTTCGCCAGATCTTCGCACTTCAGCGACAAAAACCGCAAAAAACGACCGTTGGACAGTCAATATTGGCTAATTTTTTGGGGCAGCGGCGGCAGCCGGTTTGGATCAAACCCGCTCAGTACCGTGCCGTCCTGCAAGAAATCATCGACACTTAGCTGGCTGGTGGCCGTTTCCGACAGCGACCCGCCCGACCGTGGCATGGCCCATCGCACCAACCAACGGGGCGAGGTTTCGTCCGACCAGGCTGGCGG
Source organism: uncultured Pirellulaceae bacterium (assembly GCA_963975425.1). Classification (GTDB taxonomy): domain Bacteria; phylum Planctomycetota; class Planctomycetia; order Pirellulales; family Pirellulaceae; genus CAXBGS01. Next base: position 95,094 of record CAXBGS010000008.1, on the reverse strand, counting down.
GTTTGATTTCAAGTCGTCCATCCGCGTGACCTCGACCCGACCTTCGTCGTCAGAGAGCAACAGGAACGGATCGACCAACGTGGGTTCAACGTCATAGGCGTTTGCTTCCCCACGGAGCTTTAACAGTGCGTCCGTGTCGGCCAGTGACGGCAGTCCCGAGATTTCAAAGTGCGGTGTGCCCTCATCAACCACAAAGACACAACTGCGGGCTTGTCGATCAATCGCCACGGGATACTGTCCACCGATGCCCAATCGCATTCGCACCAAACCTTGCGGTACCAGCGCTGTGACACGCGTCAACGATAGTTGCATCGCGCTCGCGGTTTCACTTGGCTGAAATGCCGCACCCATCGTATCAATCATTCTTTGGTCGATCGCCAGCAAACCGTTGTCCCACTGCAATTGCAACTCGACGGCTTGCTGCATGTGAATCATCGTCATTTGACCGCGGATGATCACGTTGTTCAGTTCGATCGCAACCAGTGGCAAAGTGGCTCCGTCGATTCCGACCGGATCGATCAATGGTGCGCTACCGTAGGACGGACTCTTCAGCGGTGTGACTTCGAACGCGTAAACGGCATCAAGCCGAGAGGGGTTGTCGATTGTCATGCTGCAGTCGGTCATCCGCACCAAGCGGTTGTCACTGATCGCCACCAGTGCGCCGCCGTCAAAGTCTCCGCCGGCGATCTTCCAGACGAAATGAATGTCTTCCAATTCGATTCGGTTGGATCCGATATCGAACATGCTGTGCCGCTGGATCGCGAGCGAGTCGTCATGAGACATTTCAATCGTACATTCACCGATCTCCGGCGCAGCGGTAATCAACAACCCATCTTGTTCGATCCGGACCGGACCGCTGCGAATCACCGCCGCGGCGATTTCGATGTGATCGACATCATGCTTTTTCGCTAGTGCCAACGCTTCGTCAAGTGTCGGAACGTCCACGGTACCCTTGTCTCGGGCCGGGGGATCGACAATCGACGGTTGCCGCCCGAGGACGCGGATCAAACGCGGCGGTGTGTCGTCAAGCGACGGTGGCACCCGGTTTCGCACCGAAGATGCGTTGGCAAAAACCGATTGATCAATGTCGGCATCCAATTCCAACGTGCTGGGAACGCTGCCGATGCGTGGGGGCGCTGCAAAGGGATCGGCTGGAACGATTTCCGCGGTACCGAATTCGTTGGTATCACCAGATCTGCCAGACGGTGGACTTCCCGACGCTGAACCGCCGGACGCTGAACCGCCGGACGCTGAACCGCCGAGCGATGGGCCGCCGGAAGATGAGCCGCCCGGACTGGGCATCGCCGCATTGAGTGGCAGTTCGGATGAATCCGGTGCGGGGGCATCGGTCGACGTGGCATCCAACGCCGGGCCCCTCGTCGTGGGCCGCAGTGGTACCGAAATTGTCCCTTCCGGTGAGGGCAGCGCGTCACGTAGGACCAATAAATCGGATGGGACGGACAGGTCAAATTCATCGCGTGAAGCTGCTGAAATCAGCTGCAGCCAAGCCGTGCTAAGCAACAGCAAAGTCGCGGCGATCAGCCAAGGTGCGTGGTGTTCGAGCCAAGCCGCCACGCGACTGGGTTCGGCGACCGAAACCGCGGGTATCCCCTGCGACCGTTTTAGTCCATCGCGAAAGGCAACTTCGCGCAGGTCTGATACGAGATCGTTTCCGCTGGCGTAGCGGTCCTGCGGATCTTTGGCCAACATCTTGTTGATCACGATCACCAAGTCGTCGCTAACTTGGGGACGCAACTCTCTCGCGTCCGGCGGCGGCGCGTTGCCGTGGCTGAGTAGTTTTTGCAACATCGTCCCGCCGGGATAAGGCGGGCTGCCGGTCAACATAAAGTACAGCGTGCAACCGAGCGAATAAATGTCACTGCGCAGGTCGGCGATCCTCGGATCACGAGCCTGTTCGGGCGAAATATAATCGAACGTTCCGAGCGTGACCCCGCTGGCCGTCATGTCTTCGCTCAGGTCAAAACTGTCCGAACGTGCCAGCCCCATGTCGACAAGCTTGATCTTTTCATCTTCGCTGATCAGAACGTTGGACGGTTTGATGTCGCGGTGAACAATGCCTCGGTCGGCCGCATGCTGAAGTGCTTCCGCCAGTTGGCAGGTAAAAAACACGGCGTCATCGATCGACAGAACACCCGACTTGGTGACCAAGTCGCGAATGTTAGTGCCGCGGATGTATTCAAAGACGATGTAGTGCCAGTCGTTGTAGTTGCCGACTTCGAACACCCGGGCGATTTGAGGGTGATCAAGTTTGGCGGCACTTTGCGCTTCGTTGCGAAATCGTCGTTGCAGGTCCGGGTCATTACCGACAAACGGAATGACTTTGATGGCGACTGTACGATCCAGCTGTTCGTCGCGAGCACGAAAAACCGCGCCCATTCCGCCGCCGCCAATCAGTTCTTCTAACAAGAAATGATTCAGCCGCGTTCCTTGCAAAACCTTTGCAACCGACGCCGGGGTTTGGTCCAGTCGCTTTGCCGGTTGCGAATCAGGGGATCCTGCTCGAGAAGAGCCTCGGATGACGGTCTGCGCTTCTGCAATCTGTGCGGCTTCGGCGTCACCGACGATAGCGATATCACCTGAGGGGCGCGGCGTCAGCGTCGGCGGCGCGGTGGAATCACTCGCATTCCCGACAGCCGGATCGTTCCCGTTGGCCTGATCCGCTGCGCGACGTCGGGCGTCACCTGGTTCGGCCTTGCCGCGGTGAACCGTGGACGCGTCAGCTTGGAATGGGTCGTTGGAATCCACTGCGTTCTCGGGAACCATGGCCTGCGTAGCGATGATCGGGCAATCGACGTTGTGTCACTTGCTTTATCGCCATTGGGAAAAGTAGAAAAGGCCGCGCGAAGGATCAACTGTCAAATCTGAAAACGCCCTCAAGCCTGTTTCAGTCGTTGACCCACCCGGTGCGATTGCTGTCGCCTCGACGCAGCACCCATTGTAGTTGCATCCCCCAAAAGGGTCAACGAAATGCCCGTTTTCGGCCGCTTTGCCGACGCTTCCATTGCCGCGGCTCGATTGCGATCGCCATGCATCCGCCGGACCGTACTGCCTCGATCGCAGGCGAAGCGAGAGATTTTAGGTTTTCGGTTCAGAAAGTTCGGGATGGACGATTCGGAAAAAGCCGATCCAAAACAGCGGGATCGATAGCGCGAATCCACCTAATGACATCACAAAGGAAATTCGCCGAGGTTGTGGCTGGGCTGACGCCGCATCGCCCCACCCTTCCCCGCTGAAATCAGCACCGAATGAATAGCAACACAGCACCAGAGCGATCGAACCGATCAGGATGCCAAGCCCGCAGAGCACAACACCGGTGAGCAATCCACGATGATGCGGCACCGGCGCGGCGTGCAAATCATCGTCGGAACTTTGTCGATCGGTCGTTGTCATACGTTTCTCATGTTTGCAACAAGTCGGCTTCCAGCAAATGACAATACGCGTCGTAACGGCGTGGGTCGATGCGCGAATCCGCCACCGCATCTTTTACGGCGCACTCGTTCTCGCTGAGATGCAAACAGTTTGGGTATCGGCAGCGGCTGACATAAGGTCGCAAGTCGGGCATCAGCCCGGCCACTTCGTTTGCATCGATATCCCACAGTTGAAATTGCCGGATACCGGGCGTGTCGAAAACGGCGCCACCGGCTTTGATGGGGATCAATCTCGCAGCCGTGGTTGTGTGTCGGCCTTTTTCGTTGTCTTGGCTGACGACTCCCACGGCCAATCCCAACCCGGGTTCGATCGCATTTAGCAAACTGCTCTTGCCGACACCGCTTTGTCCGGCAAGCACCGTCTGTTTGCCGATCAAGAGGTGCCTCAGATAATCAATGTTGACATTCGTTTCGGCAGACGTGACAAGCACTCGATAGCCGAGTGAGGCGTAAACGCCCGAGATCGTTTGCAAGTCGATCGGATCAACCAAGTCGATTTTGTTGATCACGATGATCGGTTCGACGCCGCAGTGTTCGGCGGTCAATAGAAACCGATCGATCAAATTCGGTTTCAGTCCTGGCTGGGCCGCGCTAGCGATAATCAACAAGTAATCAACATTCGCGGCGATGACGTGTTGTTGTCCGCGACTGCTGCGGCTGATCAAACCGTGGCGAGGTTCGATCTGTTCGATCATTCCCTCGCCGGACGGTTCGGCGCGAAGAAACACGTGATCGCCTGCGACGACGACGCCACGTTGATCGATGCTTAGCGATTTCAAGACTTGCCGGACGGCACACTCGTACAGACGTCCATCGTCACCGATCACCTTGCTGCTCAATCCATGCACGCTGATCACGCGGCCGTGAATCAGCGGGTTGGCGTTGGGATCATTGTCGGCGCCGGGTGATTTGTCGCTGTCGGCGACGGTTCGCTTGCGCGTCAGATCACCTTTGCCGCTGACGCGTTCACTTTGAATCACGTCGGCCAATTCATCGGCGTCACCGGTGTGAAAGTCACGCGTCAAATCGCTCTGACGGACTCGGCCTTGGTGCCCCTTGCGAAACGCGGTACGAGTCTTTGATCGTTTCTTTTTTGCCATGGCATCCGCAACAGACTTCGCAACAGTTCAGACGGCCGTGTCTGCGTCGTGCGAGCGGTTAACTGTCTCGCTGGACGGCGGAACCGGGACTGTGTTCGGCGGCGCTTTCGGGCGCCAGGACTTGCCCTGGTGTGGGCGTGTCTTGACCATCGTCGCCCTGCTCTGCTTGCCGAGTGGATTGAATTGAAGGTCCGATCAGTTCGGTCAATTCCGTCTCGCCCAATTCTTCGTTTTCCAACAATGCTTTGGCGATCTTGTCCAAATCGTGTCGATACTCACGCAGTAATTGTTCGGCCTTTTGGTCCGCTTCCAACAAGATGCGGGCGACCTCTTCGTCGATCAACTCTTGGGTGTGCTCGCTGAACTGACGCTGTCGATGCATCTCGCGTCCCAGAAACGGATCTTCGTCGCTGGTTTTGTAGCTGACCGGTCCAATTTTGGGACTCATGCCCCAGTGTGTCACCATTTTTCGAGCGATACTCGTCGCCCGTTCCAAGTCATTTTCGGCGCCGACACAGGTCTCGTTGTAGATCAGTTTTTCAGCCGCACGACCACCCAACAGGACGATCAATTGATGATCGAGTTCGCGTTTGCTGATGCTCAACCGGTCTTCATTGGGCACATATTGGGTCACGCCGAGCGCTCGGCCCCGAGGGATGATTGTGACCTTGTGAACGACATGGGCGCCGTCGAGGTGCCAAGCCGTTAAGGTGTGGCCTGCTTCGTGATACGCTGTCTTTTCTTTTTCGTCGCCCTTGAGGACTTCTTCGCGTTTTGCACCCATCAGGATCTTGTCGCGTGCGCTGTCGAAGTCGCTCATGTCGACCTCTTTCTTGTCCTGGCGTGCCGCCCATAACGCGGCTTCATTGACCATGTTGCGGATATCGGCACCGGTCAGCCCGATCGTTCCTGCGGCCAATCTCTTCAGATCGACGTCGTCGGCCAGTGGGACATCGCGTACATGAACGCGGAAGATTTCTTCGCGGCCTTTCATCGTCGGTCGACCGACCGAGATGTGACGGTCAAATCGTCCTGGTCGCAACAGCGCCGGATCCAGCACATCGGGACGGTTGGTCGCCGCGACGACGATCACGGCTTGGCTGGGACTGAACCCGTCCATTTCGCCCAGTATCTGATTCAAGGTCTGTTCGCGTTCGTCATGGCCACCGCCCAATCCCGCACCTCGCTGACGCCCGACGGCGTCGATTTCATCGATAAAGATGATCGCAGGACTTTGTTCCTTGGCTGTTTTAAACAGGTCGCGTACTCGGCTTGCACCGACACCGACAAACATCTGGATAAACTCACTGCCGTTGACCGAAAAGAATGGCACTTCCGCTTCACCGGCCACCGCTCGCGCCAAAAGAGTCTTACCGGTCCCCGGAGGCCCATTTAGCAAAACGCCTTTGGGCACACGTCCACCGAGTCGTTGGAATTTGTCGGGCGTTTTCAAGAAGTCAACGATCTCTTGCAGATCGGCTTTGACGCCTTCCAGCCCGGCAACGTCGTCAAACGTCACCATTTTTTCGTTGGCTTCGAATTTCTTGGCGGGGCTCTTGCTAAAGCCCGACAAGAATCCGCCGCCCATGATGTCGCTGCGTGTGCGACGCAGCATCATGAAGAGGAAGAATAGGATCGCCAGCGGCAACCCGATGAACGCAATCATACTGATGATGTTTTGCGTGTTATCGGGTTCCATCACCGTGTAGGGAACATCGGCTTTGCGGAGCGATTCTTCCAGCCGCGCGACGGTGCCAACGTCGGTCGAACGGTTAAAGTAGAACGTCTTCAGATATTTGACGGGTTTGCCGTCTTTGTCGACTTGTGGTTTGCGGACACCGTCCTCGAAAACCGGTTCCGCTTCGGGGCGCGTCTTGAACGTACCCAGGACACGACGATCCCCAATGCTGATCGTTTCGATATTGTCCTTTTCAAGCTGTTCTTGAAAGAAGCTGGCCGAAATGCGAGATCGTTCATCGCTTTGGCCAAAGAACAACATCGCAATCAATCCGGCGACCACCAGTGCGATGAGCAGCGAATTATTGTTGCGCCGCTGGCCGGAGGGTTCCTGCGACTTGGCGTTGTTTTTTTCCGAACCGTTTTCCATTGCCTACCTTTCAGGCACGAGGGACACGTTCATTGCGTCCTCTCGCATTTTTTATTCTTTAAAACGCTTTTTTCGTGGCGGCAGCATTCAATTGACCGCCCTATGTACCACCCCGGATGGATTCGTCAAGCAAAGCTTGTACCACGTGGGGAATCGCGACTAACAAAGTCTAGCTCGCTGTCAAAAAATCGAGCCGAATCGCCGTGCTGAACTCACAATTAAACCCGTCAGCCGAAAAACAGCCGAAACGCGTGAGAGTTTCAACGGCACATCGTCGGGCTGCGGCGAATGAGTCGCGTCATGACTGCGATGATTGTACCGGTTTCACCACCGGATGACTAACCGACGGATCCGACCACCAATCGGACCTGACTTCGTGACCCGCCGCTGCCGCAACGGCCAGATCTCGATCCAACCGTGTCACGTCACAACGGCGAATTTGCGCGACTTGCGATGCGGAATAGCCGTCCCGAAACAACCGCCACGTCCAATACGCATCCGTCGCGTCGCCGCATTGGTCCTCTGCCGCGCCCATTCGGTTCGCGGCGGGGCCTGTTGGGTTCGCGGCGGGGTGGGCATTCTCGGCGTCCGATCGATCACATTCCCCGTGATTGTCGCCGTTTCTTTGCGGAACATCCTCTCTCTGCTGAACATCCCTGCCCTCGCGAGAATCCTCGCCCAGAGGAGGCTCTCGGTGATCCGGGGTGTCCACCGCACCAGGTGAACCGCTCGCCGGCGGTGCGGCATTTTGCCGACCCATCGAACGCGAATCGACGGGGACACTTACGTCTGCCGAGCCTGATTCGCCCGGTATTTTCGACGCTTGTTGCGGATCATCGTCGGGGTCGTTCGCGGTCGATTCCGCTTCGGCGTGCGAGCGAACGACGGTCTGGACCAGTTCGACGATGTCGTATCCGAACTGTTCCATGGTCGCTTGGCCGACGCCGGCGATCATTTCAAGTTGCTCGGCGTTCTGGGGAAGTGCTTCGACGATGCGATCGATGGTCGCGTTGGTCAGCACTCGAAAGGCGGGATATCCGAGGGCCGCCGACGTCTTTCGCCGCCACCGTTTCAGCCGGTCCGCCAGTTCTTGTTCGATTTCTTCTCGGATCGTCGACTCACCAGAACCAGCGTCGGGTGCCGAGGAGTCACCCTCGTAAGATTCGTCGTCATCGTTGCCCGCGACGGCCGTGGTGTGGCTTTGCACGTCGCCTGATTCAATACTGCTGGCAACCGTCGCCAATCGTTTGGCGATCGGATAGACCAGCTGCACGCTGTCGGGCAACGGATCGATCTCTTTCATCACGCGTTTACCTGCATCGGTGATTTCGACGGTCGGCCGGCGCTGATCGACTTCGCGCTGCGCGACCAGGCCTGATTCGACCAATGCGTCGATGACGGTGGCGACTTCGGATTGTTTCATCGGCGCCAACATCCCGTAGGTGCTAAGCCGGTGCAGTTTCCACTGCTGCAGTTTCTTACTTTTTGACCCGCATAGCATTTGTGCGACCAGATTCTTGCCAAAACGACCGTGCATCCGTGTGACTCCGCTCAGGGTGACGCGGATGCCGCGCAGCAGTGACGCTTGGTCAACCGTTTGCATCGGTCCAACAGCTTTCAGCTTGCTGGCTTTGCTCGGCCGCGAGGGCGTGTCGGGTTGGCAACGATCACAGCTGCCGCAGTTGACCGCGTTGGGATCGCCGAAGTAATCCAAGATGATGCGTTGTCGGCAACCGCTGGTTCTGGCGAACCCGATCACCGATTCCAGCTTTTGATACTCGGCCGCTTTTCGCCGGTCGAGTTCGGCAAAGTCGATATCCAGTTTCTCGAACGGCACGTCGCGTTGTGTGACGTGGACGGCGCGGCCGCGAAACGGCGGGACATAGTCGAACGTCTTCAATCGACGCAGTTCACGTAGGGTGCGTGTGAGTTGCTCGCGATCGACTTCGGCCATCTCCATCAATCGTGTCGGCTGCACATAGACGTCTTCGCCTCGCCGCCGCCCGATGACTTTTTCAATCGCCGACATCACGCGTCGCCGCAGTTTTGCTTCTCGGGGCAAATAATCCAGCATCGTCGGCGCGGCGTCGTCGATGCGGATAATCGCTTGGTTCGAGTTGCTGTCCAGACGTTTCAGGACGCCCGCACGGGCCAGCAAGGTTTCAGCGGTTCCGATCGATTCGCTGCCCTCTTTTAAGTCAATCGCTTGACGAACTTGGTCCAAAGTCAGTTCGATCGGATCCTCGGGGCGTGAAAGCAAGAACTCATAGACTTTGCGGATCGTCTCTTTGGATGGATAGCGATTGTCGATAAAGAATTCTTGGACGTATCGATCGCTGTATGAGAAAAGCAGTCGACATTCGCTGTCGAGTCCATCACGACCGGCCCGACCCGCTTCCTGGTAATAGGCTTCGAGACTGCCGGGCATGTTGTAATGGACGACGTAGCGGATGTCGGACTTGTCGATGCCCATGCCGAACGCATTGGTGGCAACGATCGCGGACAAGTCGCCTTTCATGAACCGTTCTTGCACGTCATGACGCTGGGCCGGTTCAAGGCCGGCGTGGTAGACGCCCACGGGACGGCGGATTTTTTCTGGCAGCCAATCGGCCAGTTCTTCGCATCGTTTACGCGTGGCGGCATAGATGATTCCCGCGCCGTCTTCTTGGCTGAGGTAGTCGGCGAGTTGTTGATCTTTTTCGCGGTCGGTTTTCGCCTGTCCGACCGAGAAACGTAAATTCGTCCGGGCAAATCCGGTGACGAAAACCTTCGGTTCCTTCAGGCCCAGCAGATCCGCAATGTCTTGCCGAACCGTGGGGGTTGCCGTTGCCGTCAAGGCAATCGTTTGAACGCCTCGCAAGTAACGTTCGCGAAAGTGACCCAGGCGTGCGTAGTCGGGACGGAAGTCGTGGCCCCATTCGCTGACGCAGTGCGCCTCGTCAACGGCCAATAGCGACACGTTTGCCGATGCAACGGCGTCCAGAAATCGTCCGTTGCGCAGCCGTTCGGGGGCGACGTACACCAAGTCCAACGTTCCGGCCGAGACTTCTTGCATCACCTCGGACTGTTGCGAGGCGGTCAGGCTGCTGTTGATCAGTTTGGCGTTGATGCCCAATGTCTGTAATGCGTCGACTTGATCTTTCATCAATGCGATCAGCGGCGAAACGACGATCGTGGTTCCGTCGCGGGCCAAACTTGGCAGCTGATAGCACAGACTTTTTCCGCCACCGGTGGGCATCACGCACATCACGTCATGTCCGGCGGCCAGCGAGTCGACGACGTCACGTTGTCCCCGGCGGAACTCGCTTAATCCGAATCGCGAGAGCAGAAGGTTCGGATCGATCGCTGTGTCAGCCATGACGTTGCCAGTGCAGAAGGGAACCAAGAATCGATCCGCAGCGATCAAATTGAGCGGCGGTCAGATCGAAACGGAACATTCTACCGGCCAACGCAGAGGCTGAGAACGCAGAGGCTGAGGACGCAGTCGCGATTTAGCCGGCTCGCCGTGGGGAACTCGCTCGAACCGAACGGCCAGAGACGATAGAGTGGCACCGGCCGGACCAGGTGGGCAGTGCGAATCGAGCAGGGGCCTGGAATTGCGCCCGGGACATTCACCCGGGGCATTCGGCCCAGTCGTTCGTCCAGGTAGATCAGCCGGGTACAACATCCAGGCAAAACGACTGATTCGGGCAAAACAACTGATTCGGGCAAAACAACTCGGCAAAACGCGAGCACAGGAATGGGACGATGACCGATGAAGGCGTTTACGTGTGCGACGGATGCGGCGAGGAAATCGTGATTCCGCTCGATCCGGGCGAGGGAAGGTCTCAGTCATACGTCGAAGATTGCCCGGTCTGCTGTCGTCCCAGCGTGATTCACGTCGAGTGGAACGACGACCAGCCGCATGTCTGGGCCGAGCCAGAGCAGGACCGTTATTAGGGCCCCCTGTGCAGAAATCGGGCACTCGTTGCTCGTTTCGACTTAAATCGATGCCTATTTTCGCTCACAATGTACTTTTGCGTTGCTCGGCTTTTTGCCGCGAAACAAGATGCAGTCTCTCATTGACTGCAGCTAGGTTTCCACCACTTTTCCTGAGTCCGGCGATATGCCTTTTCGTTTCCTTTGCCTCATCACCCTAGCAGCGCCAGTGCTGTTGCTATCGGGATGTGAAAAAGGGATTGGCCATACCCCGCCCAAGACGACGATTTTGCCGGTCTCGGCCATGGTCGTGAATCGACAAAGTTCATTCGCATACCCGATCACCTATTACGGCCGCATCGAACCGGCCCGAACGGCCGCATTGTCGTTTGAGTTACCGGGGCAACTTCAAGTCGTTTCGGTGGACGAAGGCAAGTTCATTGCCGCCGGCGCGGTGATCGCCCGGCTCGATACGTCCGCCCTGGAAGCCGAACGCGGCGTGCTGTTGACGCGGCGACAAACCGAATTGTCGTTGTTGGATCGATTAAAACGAGGTGAACGGGACGAGGTGATTCGCGCGGCCCGATCCGAAGTGTTGCGATTGAATGTCGAAATGAAACGGGCCGAGACCGCTTACCAGCGGGCCAAGCGGATCTACGCGACCAAAGCGATCTCGCGAGAGGAATACGACGAAGCACGGTTCACGTACAGCGCCGCGATCCACTCGGTCGAACAAGCCCAACAACGATTAGAAGAATTAGAATCGGGCTCGCGGGCCGAAGACATCGCCGCTCAGTCGAGCCGCGTTGACGCAATCGATGCGCAGCTGAAACAATTGGACGTCCAATTCGAAAAATCGATATTGCGGGCGCCGTTCGATGGTGTCTGTATCGAACGGGCCCAAGACGAAGGCGTCACGCTTTCGCCTGGTCAAACGGTTCTGCGAATCAATGAAGCCGATCGGCTGGAGGCACGTTTTTCGATCCCACAATCCAATTTGAAACTGGTCGGCGGCGCGAAGTATTTGGAAATTGGCGGACGACAATACGATCTTTCCAAGCCGCGAGCGATTTCGCAAGTCGACGCCATGACGCGCACGGTCGACATCGTCATTCCTTTGCAAGTCGACGCCGATGATCGCGTGCTGCCCGGACAAACCTGCACGGTAACGTTAACGAAATATGTCGAAGCGGATTGTGTCGAGCTGCCGATCTCTTCACTCGTCGCCAGCGTTCGCGGGTTGTGGTCCTGTTACCAACTGGTTCCCATTAGCGAAGGCGATTCGCTTTACAATGTTGTCAAAGTCGAGGTCAGTGTGATCCACACCGACGGCGTTCGCGCTTTTGTCACATCAACCTTGCCCGACCGAGCGATAGTGATTCCCGACGGTGTTCACAAAGTCGTACCGGGAATGCAAGTCCGCGTCGTCGATGAATCGCCATGATGCGTCGAGCCTTTGAAGACCCTCGATTGGTGATTTTGGCACTCGCCCTGATTGGCGTTAGTGGCGTCGCCGGATTCAGCACGCGCTCCTCGCGTGAGGATCCCAAAAGCCAAGTGCGGTGGGGGTACGTGACGACGCAACTGCCCGGCGCCGAACCGCTCGAAGTCGAATCGTTGCTTTCGGAGCCGATCGAAAGGGCCGTTCGCGAAGCCGGATCGGTTCGGTCGGTCGAATCTTCCTCACTGCGCGGTGTCTCGCTGGTCTTCATTCGCTTGGTCGATGAGATCGATGACGTGACATCGACTTGGGCCAAAATCCAGGACACGCTGTCCGAAGTGACAGGTGAATTACCGCCTCGCGCGACCGTCCCCGTGTTGGTCGATGAACGACGCTGGAGTTCGCATTCGCGCATCATCGCGCTGTACGAAAAACCTCGATCCAGCGGTGAATCGCGATCGAGCGAGCCGGGGGTGCTGGCGCGCTGGGCGAAAGAATTGGACAATCGACTCAGTTTCGTGACCGGAACCCGGTACACCGAAACCTTTGGCGTACCCAGCGAAGAAATACTGGTCGAGATCGATGAAGGTGTGATCGCGTCGACGATGCTGACGGTGGCGGAAGTCGGCGATCGTATTCGCGCACGTGACTCCGAAGGGCTGGATGCGCTGTCGCAGTCGCAAGGCCACACGATGCCGGTCAGCTTGTCGGGTGACATCGAAAACTTGGATCGACTTCGCGACCTTGTGCTTCGCGGTGATGAACAAGATCGACAGTTGCAACTGGGCGATGTGGCCACGATTCATCGTGGCGAACGGCAACCGCTGGATGAATCGGTGTTTGTCGGCGGACACCGTGCGGCCGTGATCGCAACCCGCATGGACGATGCTTACGGCATCGATCTCTGGACACAGCGCCAACGAGTCGTGTTGGAAGAGTTCGAGCAATTGCTGCCGGACGAACTGGCCATGACCGTCTTGTTTAGCCAGAAACGTTACACCGATGAGCGCGCCTCGAACCTGTACGAGAGCCTTGGCATGGGCATGATGCTTGTCGTCGTTGTGGTTTGTCTGATGATGGGGTGGCGAGCGGCAATCCCGATTTGCGCCGCACTGCCGCTGACACTGGGTGTCGTATTCTTTTTGATGATCCCGTTTGACATTGGGTTGCATCAAATGTCGATCGCGGGATTGATTCTCGCGCTGGGAATGTTGATCGATAATCCGATCATCATCGTCGACGATATCCAAAGGCGGCTCGATGGCGGTACGTCCGCGATGGAAGCTTGCCAACAGAGTGTTCGCCGCTTAGCCACACCGCTGTTAGGTTCCAACGTCACCACGATTCTGGGTTTCGCGCCGATCTTGATGTTGGGCGGACCGACCGGCGAGTTTATGGAACAACTTGGCTGGTCGGTGATCGCATGCCTCGTTGGATCGTTAATGTTGTCACTGACCATCATCCCGATATTGGCCGGCTGGCTGCTGCGTCCGCGCGTGACCGATCGGCTTTCTGACCAGATTCTCGCGACGACCGTCCAGGTCAAGTATGTTCCGCCCCGGCGAGGTTTACTGGCGGGGACATACTATCGATTCCTGAAATTCGGATTGCGATTTCCGTTGTTGCTGGTGATTTTGTCAGCAGCAGTGCCCGTCATCGGGTTCTCGGTCGCACCGACATTGAAAGAGCAGTTTTTTCCCGCTGCCGAACGCGATCACTTTCACTTTTCGGTCAGGCTGCCAACACACGCGTCGGTGGTGCAAACGCAACAGGCCGCCGCACGCGCACGTGAGATCGTACTAGCGCACCCCGAGGTCGAAAGCGTCGCTATGTTCGTCGGCAAAAGCGCGCCGAAGGTTCACTACAGCATGGTCGCGCTGGAAGACAATCGTCCCAACTATGCCCAAGGATTGGTGCAGCTAAAGACACCAGCAGTGACCATCGATTTGATTCAACGTGTGCAAGCGGCGCTCGATCAAAAGTTGCTCGAGGCACAATGCATTGTCACACAGCTGGAACAAGGGCCGCCGGCCCCCGCGCCGATCGAGTTTCGGATTTATGGCCCATCACTCGAGCGACTGGCCGAACTGGGCGAACAGACGCAACAGTTGCTGATGCAAGTTCCCGGAGTGATTCATACCCGCACAACGCTGGATGCGGGCGGTCCGTTGTTTGGCGTGGATGTGAATCAAAGCGAGGCCGAACGAGCGGGGCTAAAGGATGAAGTCATTTCGAGACAAATCCGTGACTGCTTGGACGGTCGTGTTGCAGCAAACTTGAGTGAAGAAGTTGAGGAGATTCCGATTCGCGTTCGGTTGGCCAATAATTATGCCAACAATCCCGAACGCGTGCTTTCCCTGCCACTGATAACCGAAGTCTCATTACCGGGACGCGATAACGTTGACAGTGACCGCCCGCTACCTCGCATCATGCCGCTGGGCAGTGTCGCCGAGTGGTCGGTCGACCAACAAATCTTTAGCATCTATCGTCGCAACTCTTCCCGCTGCAATATCGTCAATGCGTACATTCAAGCAGGCGAATTGCCGATCGCGGTGGAAGACGATTTTAAGTCGTTGATTGACCGCAGTGATTTTAAAATGCCGCCGGGCTACCGTTACGATTTTGGCGGGATCAGTTTTGAACGGGATTCGGCGATTGGCAACTTGGTGCTGTATTCGTCAATCGTCGTTGTCCTGATGATTGCGGTCTTGGTTTTGACGTTCGGATCATTCCGTTTGGCGGGCATCATTGCCGGTGTTGCTGTCTTGTCGGTCGGACTCGGACTCGTCAGCCTGTGGTTGTTCAGCTATCCCATCGGAATCGTCTCGCTGATCGGTATCGCGGGCATGATGGGGCTGGCCGTCAACGACTCGATTGTGATCCTGAACGAATGCCAAGTCGGCGCCGAGGAACGTCACCCGATCGAGGAAAGCGTTTATGGCGCGACCCGTCACGTGTTGACGACGTCGGTGACGACGGTGGCCGGTGTTCTGCCGCTGATCTTGCGAGGCGGCGCGTTTTGGCCGCCGATGATGATCGTCATTGCCGGCGGAATTGTCGGTGCGACCGTGATCGCGCTGGGATTCACACCGGCTTGTTTTCGATTGTTGAAAGGTAAACCGCTGGCACCCCAGCATTGAACGCTCATGGATGTTACCGTTTCGCTGCTCCCACCTATCATGGACCGTACGGCGTCCAGTGATGGCTCCGTGTCCATTGATGGCTCTGGGTCTAGTGATGGCTCTATATCTAGTGATGGCTCTGGGGCCGATCTTGGATCGTCGCCCGATGTGGCGGTGGTGATCGACGTGTTGCGCGCGACTTCCGTCATGGCCACGGCGCTTGCCGCGGGGGCTGCAGAAATCATTACGTGTTTAGAAATCGAACAAGCACGCCAATGGAAAACACGGCTTGGTGGTGATGCGCTGTTGTGCGGCGAAAGACAATGCAAACGTATCGAAGGGTTCGACCTGGGGAATTCACCGGGCGAGTATTCGGCACAAATCGTTCGGGGACGGACGCTCGTTCTGACGACCACCAACGGCACGCGAGCGATCAATGCCGCACGGCATGCCGGTCGTGTGGTCACGGCGAGTTTCTTGAACCTGTCCGCCGTGGTCGATTCGCTGGCGGGCGCCGGCACCGTCATGCTGGTCTGTGCCGGCACCGATGGCGAGACAACGGGGGAAGACACCCTGTTGGCCGGCGCGATGGCCGAGGCATGCCAGCAAAAGTTTGCGGCAAATCTGATCGGTCAAGGATCGGCAACGGCGCTGGCAGCCTGGCAATCGTTTCGGCAAAGCGGTGTGTCGCTTGCGAAACATCTGCGTGAAACTGCCGGCGGCCGCAATCTTGTTCGCTATGGATTTGAAAGCGATCTCGATCGTTGTGCGATGATCGATTCGCTGAACGAGATCCCAACTCAGGTCGACGCCGACCCGGCGGCGTTTGTGAGCCGCAGGTGACTCAGCGAGTGTCTGCTAGCAAGCGATGATCTTGTGGCCGGCTGGCGGCTCTGTTAATTGCGAATCTTGAGCGACTCGCTGCGCAGAGCCGTCGAGCGCACAAGACACTGAACTTGCGGGATTACCATCCATCGTGGCCGAGGACAAAGACCAAACCGCCAAAGCAACAAGTCCGGTCGATAAGTCGTGGTTGGTCACGGCACTGATGATGGTCGCCGCGGGAACCGCGGTGCTGGGTTTCGGTGTCTTGTTCAACATGTGGTGGAGTTCCCGGGTTACCGATCCGCACGAAATTTTGCGAATCGCGTCTCAAGAGTACGTCGCCGGTCGTGAAATTGTCGCCGGCGAACTTGCCGAAACCGTCCAGTTCCCCTTCGAAGTCCCGTCACCCGATTCTGAATCCGACGGAATCTACGAAGAACTGCCGCCGGAATCGGAAACCGACACCGAAGTCGTTGAGGACGTCGAAGGAGAGGCGGCCGAAGAAACCGAAGAAGACTTACAGGCGGAATGGGTTCGCTTGAGAGACTTTTTGGTCGGGGCCGGTAAGGTCGCGCGCAGTCGTGATGCCGTGGACGCTCGCACGCGCCGCCAACTTCTTTCCGATGCCATTCCATCACTCGAATCGTCTGGGGCGGGTGGATTCCCCGCCGGTCGTGAAGCCGAGGGCCATCAATTGCTCGGTCAGTCACTCTACGACGTTAGTCGTTTCGCCGAATCCGCCCGGCACTTTCGCGCCGCGATCGAATTGGATCTCGCGCTTGAACGCGAGTTGATGCCCAGTCTGGCGCGGGCGCAGCTGAAATCGAGCGAAAACATGGTCGGTGACGCGCTGCGCACGATCGAACGTTATTTGTCTGACACGACCTTGAAACGTGACCAGCAACGCGAAGCGGAAAGTATTCGCATCGAGGCGCTGATCGGGCTAGCGCAGTGGAAAGAAGCCGCAGCGGCGATCGAGGCCGCCATCCAGCCGGTCCCCGCCGGATCGGTCGCGACAGAAGCGGCGGAGGCTGATTATCGCGACCGAATCAAACTGCTGCGCGCAGTATTGCAAATCAAACGGGCGTCACAAACTTACGGGGCCCGCCCGCGAAATGAAGGAGACGACCGCAGCGAAGTGATTGCCGCACTGTCGCCGACGATGCATGACTTGGTCGATTTGCAACGCGAAGCCGCGCCCAAGGTTGCCGCTCGCGCAAGACTGTGGGCCGCGCGAGCCAATCTGATTCAGGGCAAGCAAGACGACGCATTGACTCAGCTGACCGCCGCGCGACAACAAAGACCCTTTGGCGCCGAAGGCATCGTCGGCGGCATCGAAGAGATTGAATTGTTAGCTGAACAAGGGCGAGGGATCGAAGTGCTGCAGACGGTGCGGTACATCATTCGCGAACTGGGCGACCCCAGCGGATTCGACGCATCGATGATTCCATTCGAGGAATTTCGTCGACGTACAGGTGATGCGATCGCCATGCTGCGCACCACCGGTCAATTCAAAGACAGTATCGATGTCGCCCGCAGCTTGCCGCCGGTATTCGAGCAGGCCGATGCATTGATGCACGAAGGCCTCGGCTATCGCGATTGGGCCGCGATGACGATCAAAGAGGGTACCGATATCGGCGGTGATGTCGCACGCAGCGCGTCGATCGTCGCGCGAAGTCGTTACCGTGCCGCAGGCGACGCGTTCGCCGAGGCGGCACAGCTGCAATTCAATACCGAGGAATATCTGCCGACGCAATGGTCCGCGATCGATGCCTATCAAAAGGGCCGTCACTTTCGACGCAGCATTCAGCTGCTGGAACCGTATTTGCGCTACGAAGAACGCCGCCGACAACCGCGAGGCCTGGTCGCCTATGGTCGAGCTTTATTGGCCGAAGGCGATGCCGAGCGAGCGATCGAGTCCCTCAACAGCGTCATTATCGAATTTCCGCGCGACCCGCTGCGCTATGACGCGCGGTTGCTTTCGGCCCAGGCTCATGCCGAGTTGGGAAATTTGGAAGACGCCCAGATCATGCTGACCGAGAATCTGCAAGACGGCGAACTGACGCCGCAAAGTCCCGCCTGGCGCGATTCGCTTTTGACATTGGGCGAGACATTGTATCGCGAGGCCTACGCGAATCACTTGGCAAGTGAACACCTCAAGCCGGAAGAACGCATCATGATGATGCGAGACAACCAAATCAATCTGGAACAGTCCGTTCGTTACCTGGACGAGGCCGTGCAGCGGTACTGGCCGCTGCCTCGCAGCGTTGTTGCGGCCTATTTGTCGGCCAAGGCACACGTCATGGCCGCCCAGTGGCCACGCGTCGAATCGGAATCGACCGAGATTCTAGACGCCGCACGACGCTCCCTGCGAGTGAAAGCTGACAAATCGCTAAAGACGGCGCTCGACGGGTTTGTCTTTCTGAGAAAACATCTCTCGGAAACCGAAGAGGAACATCGTTTGTCAGAACGTGAACAGGCCATGTTGAGAAACTGTTTGATGGCTGAAGCGGATACGCTCCGCGAAATGAACGATCTGGAAAAAGCCGCCGATGCCTACCGCACCGTCTCGCTGCGGTACATGAACGAGCCGCCGGCGCTGGAGGCCATCCTGGGACAATCGCGTTGCATGAAAGAGCTCGGGCGTTACCGTGAGGCCGACGCATTGATTCAGCAAGCCGAAATCGTCTTGCAGCGCATCCCGAGTGAGTGGGATGATGAATTCGAAAATGTCACGCGATACGACCGAGCCGGGTGGGAAAAACTTCTGACCTGGATGAACAAACGAATTCAAACGGCAGGACTCGGCAACGCGCCCAACCTGCGATAAGCCGCACCATCGAACATGCAGACGTACCGATGAACGCCGAACGACTTGTAAACCTGGTGAGCCAGCGAAAAACGGTGCTGGACGAACTTTTAGAAATCAGCCAGCGTCAGGTGACCGCGGTCCAACAGGGACGCATGAACGAACTGATGAGTCTGTTGGCCGAGAAACAAGCGCCGTTGGCCAAGCTGCGAGAATACTCTGCCTGCCTCGCCGAAGCCGCCCCGGACGATCCCGCCACGCGAGTCTGGGATCGGCCCGAGCAACGCGCCCAGTGCCAAGCCGAACACGCCCGCTGCGAAGAAATGTTGCGGACGTTGATGGAAATGGAAGCCCAGTGTGAGCAAACGCTGTCGCAAAGCCGTGAGTCGCTGCAAAAACAACTCGAGCAGACTCAGACGGCCCAGCAAGCCGTCACAGGATATGCCGAAGCGGAACAAGCAAACACCAGCGGCGGTCGGCTGGATTTGTCGAGCCAATAGCTAGCAAGTCCAGCGTCGAACGGTTGTCCCCACCGTCCATCCAAAGTGGCCCACTTGCGGCTGGACTGCCCGATTCATCTTGCATCGCACACGGCCGCTAGGTTATCTGCGACGGTGACGTTCATTCATCAAATGAAAAAAGCCTGAAGCAAGCGAAAACGGACCATGTCACATCAATGGATCGACCCGACCTCGTGCCAATCTTTAGTCGTTCTGGTCGAAACGGTAACAGCACCGCTTTTGGTCCAGCACGCCGCCCCGGTTTGCATGGAAGTCGACATCGACACGAACCTGGGAATTCCGGCCGACCCGAGCCAAACCGCCTCGCTGGTCCGCACGCTTGTGACCCAAGCACTGACGGAAATGCCCGACGGTGGTGATCTGATCATTACCGCTTGCGAAACCGACCGTGGCATCGAACTGGAATTCGCGGATAACGGATGCGATGTCCAAGAACGTGCACAAAACTTGCCCTTGGTCGCTGCCGCAATCGGAGCCCGATTGGAATGGAGCAATTGTCCCCAAGGTGGCGGTGCCGTCACGGTGACGTTCCGCCGCGGCGACGTTGCCCGTCGTCGAGCGGCCTGAGCAAGTTTGTCGAAATATCAACGAGCGATCTGCGATGCTTGGAATCTTCAATCAAACCGCCATCCCGGCTCTCGAGCAAACGCTTTCCTTTAGCGAGCGTCGGCACGAGTTGCTGGCCGGCAACATCGCCAACATCGACACGCCCGACTACCGTGCCCGTGATCTAAACGTCCAAGACTTTCAATCGGCGTTGTCGGACTCGATCGAAGCTTCACGGCAATCCGATCCGGTCGCATCGATGAACGCGACCACTCGCGATGACATTTATTCAGGACCACGAGACGCAATGGAACAAGTCGTCTTTCACGACGGCAGTGACGTGTCGCTGGAACATCAAGTCACCGAAATCGCTAAGAACCAGCACATGCACAGTTTAGCGATCACGACGATGCGTAGCCAATTTTCGTTGCTTCGTGCAGCGATCACCGAAAGAGCTTAGGGATTAGTTCATGATAAACGCACTTGATATCAGCACGTCGGCGCTCGTTGCCCAACGCACCCGCCTGAACGCGGTCTCGGGCAACATTGCCAATATTTCTTCGCTTAAAGATGAAAACGGAAACGCCAAGCCTTATCAAGCACGTGAGGTCGTGTTTCAAACCGACGATTCGGTCGCATCCGGGCAAGCCGCCGGCGTCAAAGTCGCGGAGATCCAGATGAGCGAATCCGAGCCTCTGTATCGGTACCAACCCGAACATCCGCTGGCCATCGAAGAGGGGAAATGGAAAGGCTACGTCGCCTATCCGAATATTGATCTGACCACGCAAATGGTCGACGCATTGGAGTCGACGCGAGCCTATGAAGCGAATGTCGGTGTGATGGAGATTTCCAAAACGCTGAGCCGCGAAACACTCACGATCTTGGCATAGGCTAAGTCTGAACGTTCGCCCGCGGCGACCCCCGTGGCTTGCCCACGACGAATGTTCTGGGCTTGCCCACGACGAATGTTCTGGGCTTGCCCACGACGAATGTCCTGGGCTTGCCCACGACGAACGGCCTGGGGCTTGCCCACGACGAATGGCCGGGACTTGCCCACCGCGACTGCTTGGGCATGAACCGCGAATCTCGATTGCCAAGCGATCAACGACCGAGGACATGTCGACTCTGACGACAATGAAACATGAAACCCCTTTCTGCAATCCAACCTCCGCAGCGCCCAACGTCGCCATTTTCCGATGGGATGTTTGGATCGCGCGGGGCGGGTTCATCGAAATCCGCCGAAGGGATGAGCGACTTTGCGAACTTGTTGGTCGATCAAGTTCGAAACGTCAACACGATGCAGAACGATGCGAATGATCAAGTTCATTCGTTGCTGACCGGCGGCGATGTGAACGAAGCCGAAGTATTGACCAGCGTGCAAAAAGCAGATCTCGCCTTTCGTATGTTGCTGCAAATTCGCAACAAATTGGTCGAGGCCTACCGTGAAGTCCAGCAAATTCAAATTTAACAAAAGGCGATCGTAGGCGGACTACCCGAAAATACACTCGATCTTAGCGGCTCTTTGTTGACGCCCCTTACAAACGCCCCCCACATCATTTGATACCCCTTCGGTCAGGACGCTTTTTACAACCATGAGCTTGCTCCGTGATTCATCTGACCAACTCCGCAGCACCTTTGCGGATATGCCGATCCAGTCTCGCGCGATCGCGGGCATGCTGGTGGTCGCGATTGCGATCGGACTGGGCTTGCTCGTGCGGGGCACCGGCAACAGCAAGACTGACTATCTCTTTGGCGGCCGAATGCTCGGCGAGGCGGAAGTCGATGCCGTCGAAATTGCCTTCAGCCAAGCCGGATTGAACGGCTGGATACGCGAAGGGAATCGTATTCGAATTCCTTCGGAAACACGCAGCGAATACCTTTCCGCTTTGCAAGACTCCGCCGCATTGCCGATGACGCTGCGAAGCAGTATGGAACAAGCCATCGCCGACACCAGCACGTTCGAATCGAACGATCAGCGGATGGCTCGAGTGATGCACGCCAAAGAACAAGATCTGGGTCGAAAGATCGAACAATTTCCGGACATTCGCACGGCAAGTGTGGAATACGATCTCGGCGAACGATACGGCCTGACTCGGTCGCGACCGCAATCCGCCAGCGTTGTGGTCCAGCCCTCCGGCAGCAGCCCGATTTCCAAAGCGCGGGAACAAATGATCAAGGAACTCATCAAGGGTTCCTACGCCGGCATGACGGTGGATGACGTGGTCGTGATCGATACCAACGGCACATCCATCGGTGGCAATTCGGATGATGATCCGCTGATGCGCAAACGCCGCGAGGCCGAAGCCTATTTTGAACAAAAGATTCGTAGTGTTTTGGCCGGTTATGGACCGATCCGCGTGGCGGCCTATGCCGAAATCGATCCGACAATGGAAACGAAGCGGACGACGCTGACCTATGACGAGCCGACGACAATTCGGTCATCACAAAAGACCATGGAATCAAAAACGACGCGTCCCAATCAAGGTGGTGTCCCCGGGGCTGGACCGAATGCGAACGTCGTTTCGAACCGTTCGACCAGCATCGATACCGCCGAAGTCGCATCGGTCGATGAAAGTGAACGCGAAAGCAACAGCGTCGCCGGAACGCAGTGGGAAGATTCGCGCATGGCATCCCTGCAAGTGCAGCGCGTGCGAGTGTCGATCGGATTGCCGGCAAGCTATTACGAAAAAGTTTGGATTCAAAAACAGCTCCGCGAACAGCCCGACACGCCGCTGGCGGAAATCCAACCGCCAGCCGAGGCGGACCTGCAAGCGTTGAAAGACGAAACCCAGCAAGACATTCAAACCGGAGTCGTCCAATTGCTGCCTCCGGTCGCCGGCGGCCAGGACGCCATGCCACTGGTCACCGTCTTTGATTATCCCGATCTGCCCGATCCGCCGGCGCCCGAGTCCGAAACGGCGAAAATCGCCATGGCTTGGCTGGCAAACCATTGGCAATCGATCGCACTGATCGCCTTGGCATTCTTTGCTCTGATCGTTGCCCTGTCGGCAGCCAAGAAGGGCGGGCAAGGCGCACCGCGAGACTTTAGCGAGGGATTCGGCCTGGAATTGCCCAAGCCGCCGCCGGAAGAGGCTGAGCCAGACGACGAAGCCGAAACGATGACCATCACCGGCGGAACTCTGAAAGACGAACTGGTTGAATTGGTCGAAGCAAACCCGGAAGTCGCCGCCAACGTGATTCGCGGCTGGATCGGTGAAGCAGCCTAAGCCGGCCTTTGTGCAAATTAATGGGCTCGACCGTTTGCAGCAGCGCCCGAGTGTTGGCGAATCGCCGCATGTGTCGCAGTGCGTCATGTGATTGCAAACCCCACGTGGTTCGCAAAACGCCTGGTTCTCCGTCAAACGCCGAAAGGTTTGCAAGATCATGGACGGCTTTTTGCCGCCCAGAAACATTGCATAAAACTCTCTTCCCTTCTGACTTGAGGATTTCCTACAAGAATGTTCGGAATATTACCGAACGCGTGTCTTGATGGAGAAATCCCGGATGGCTGTTGCCCAGCAACCGACCAATCAGCAAGCGGCCATGCAACCCAATGCATCGGTCGACGAAGCAACACTTCGCCGTGTTGCAATCGTGCTTGGCGGTTTGCCGGCCCATATGGCCAGCCGTTTGATGAGCAGTTTGTCGACGGAAACAAAGTCACGGCTGCGGGATGAAATCCGCCAACTGGCCGACGTGGACCCGCTGGAACGTCATCGAGCGTATCAAGCGTTCAAAGGATCCTACGTACGGCAGACTTCGGCATTGCACGACGGTTCGACGCAACATCGCTCGGCCGCCGGTGACACGTTTGTTTCCGCATCGTCATCCGGTCCTCGGCCCAACCATGGCCAATCGAACCATTCGCATCCCAATAGCGGGACGTCCCGCGTGTACCGCATGGACAAATTTCAAGGTGAGTCCGCCGATGGGAGTGACGGTTTCAAACATGCCTCAGCGACGTCCAGCAACCGCTACAACGACAATTCCACTCGCCCGGAGATGACGTTCCTGGGGGACATCGAGGACGATGTACTCGCCCGCGTGATCCAAGGCGAACACCCGCAAGCAATTGCGTTTGTCCTGGCCTCGATCGCGCCGGCACAGGCGGCTCGAATCGTCTCGACGCTGGACCCAAAACTGCAAAGCGAAGCCCTTAACCGAATCGCACGACTGGACGAAGCATCGAGCGATGCAATCGCTGACTTTGTCGACCATCTTCGCAAGAAAGTCGAACGATTCGGCGCGAACTCTTTCATGCAAGGCGGAACGGCCGGCGGACGAAATGCTTTGCAAGCCATCTTGGACGCGATGCCAAATCGCGAGGGCGCTGAAAGTGCAAATCGGACGCCAGTCCAAACGTCATCGCATTCGGACGGGCGCGATCCAGTGACGCCGATCGCCGGACACGCCGCGATGATCGACGAGGTCATGTCGCCTCGCATCGCACGCGACACAGTGACAGAAAACAATGCGACCTCACGCGAGATGGATCCAGCACCCTCTCCGAACGCTTCCCACGCCGGCAATGATTCGTACGTTCGACATGAGTCGATGGATGTTGCCGCAGGAAATGTCGAGGCATCGCCAATCCCGGTGGAATCGGTCACGGCTGCTCAAGCCGACGGAAATCTGAGGCCCGCACACATTCGTCCATTCGAGTCGACCGACGAGATTCATCAACATTTGATCAAGCTAAAGCCACGCGAGTTGTGTGCCGCACTGGCCGAGGTCGACACGCGACAAGCGTTGCTGACCCTTTGCGGGCTGCCCAATCACGTTGCTGAGAAGGTCATGTCGGCGCTGCCTCGCGGCCAGGCCAAACAGGTGCGAGCGAGACTGGCCGGGCTGGGCAGTCTTCAACTGCGAGAAATCGACGAAGCCAAAGAACAGGTGGCGCTCATTTCTATCGGGTTCAAACCGAATGACAACGGACAAGCATCGCAACACGACGCATTGTCGTCGACTTCGGATGACTCGGTGCCCGTCGCCGCGTGATGATTGGCGAACCGAAGTTGAAAAAACGCAGTTCTCGCCGCCAGACTCTCATTCACTAAATTCCTCTCAACCAGATCCCTTCCAACCACATTCATGGCACCATGGCTTTCGTTCTGAAAAAAAACTCCGATGGGGATAAGACGCCCGCAGCTCGCGAGGTTTCAGGACTGGCCGGATTTAACTTGAATGATTTGGCCGACGAGGGCCGGTCGCGTTTATCGGAATGTCGCGAGCTGATCGAAAAGATGTTAGCCGATGCACAGGCCGAATCGCAGCAGATCAAGAAAGATGCCGAGACTCGCGGCTATCAAGATGGTCTCGATCGCGCCGCCGTCGATGCGGATAAAAAGCTTCAACAAGCAGCCCAACAGCGCGCCTCGCAAAATTTGAAAGCGATGCACGACGCCGTCGATCAACTGCATCGATCGTACGAACAATGGATGCAGCAGTATTCCGAATCACTGAACACGATTGCGCTGGCCGCAGCGGAAAAGATCGTTGGACATGAGTTACAGCGAACGCCGGAATTGTTGGTCCAGTGGACCGACGAGGCGCTGCGGCGGGCACGCAGCGCGACGAAATTGACCGTCGCCGTGCATCCCGAAACGCTAGCCGTGCTTGGTCAATCTCTCGATGAATTGATCGCTTCGCCAGACTTGCCCGAGAAAACTCACGTCGAACCCGATGAATCCCTCGGTCGCAACGATGTCGTGGTTCGCCAAGTCGGTGGTGAAGTGCGGGCGGGACTGAAAGACCAGTTGCAGCGACTGGAGGAACTACTCAAGTGACCAACCCTAACGCGACATTCGAACTGGATATTCCCAGTCTGCCCGAACCCAGTGTTTCGCGATCCATTATCGATCAAGCGATCTCGCACCACGTCACCGGTCGTGTGGCAGCGGTTGCCGGTGAAAACATTGAAATCGAAGGCATGACCGCGCCGCTGGGATCGATCTGCCAGTTGCAACCGGCCGACGGAACGCCATGTATCGGTCGCGTGATCGGATTTCGTGACGTGCGGCCAATCCTGGCTCCCTTGGATCACATACAAACCTTGTCGGCTGGCGATTCGGTGCGACTTTTGGATACATCGATCAAACTGCGAGTCGGTCCGGCGCTTTGCGGCCGCGTGATCGATGCGCAGGGTCGACCGCTGGACAATCGGCCTCTGCCCAAGGGGCTCGCGCGTGTCGACGCACAACAGCAACCGCCCGACTCGCTGGACCGTCCGCCAATCGATCAGGTGCTGCAAACCGGCGTTCGCGCGATCGATGCGATGTTGACGTGCGGTCAAGGTCAACGACTGGGCATCTTTGCCGGTTCGGGTGTCGGCAAGAGTACCTTATTGGGCATGTTGGCCCGCGGTTCTAATGCCGATCGAATTGTGATCGGAATGGTGGGCGAACGCGGCCGAGAGGTCCAAGAGTTCATTCATCGATGCTTGGGCGAACAGGGGCTAAAACGCAGCGTCGTCGTTGTGGCCACCAGTGACAAACCGGCTGCACAAAGAGTTTTGGCATCGTGGACCGCGACCGCAATTGCCGAGTCGTTTCGCGATCAGGGTGAAAATGTCTTGCTGTTACTTGACTCTGTGACGCGTTTCGCGATGGCTCAACGGGAACTTGGATTGGCTGCCGGCGAGCCGCCGACCACCCGCGGGTATCCGCCCAGCGTGTTCAATACATTGCCCCGATTGGTCGAACGCGCCGGTCGAACATCCAAAGGTTCGATCACCGCGTTCTATACCGTCTTGGTCGAAGGCGACGACAACAATGAACCGATCGCCGACACGCTGCGCGGACTGTTGGATGGTCACATCGTGCTTAGCCGTGACCTTGCGTCGCAAGCACACTGGCCGCCGATCGACGTGCTGCAAAGCCTTAGTCGGCTGCAACCTCACCTGGTTGAAAAAGAGATTCTGGCCGCTTCGGGTGTCCTGCGTCATCACCTAAGTGAATACCGCCGCAGCGCCGATCTGATTTCGATTGGCGCATACCGCGACGGCAGTGATCCAGCCATCGATATGGCGATCAAAATGCGCGAGCCGCTGAAAACATTTTTGACCCAAAACGAGAATGACCTGACGCCCATTGAAAAGTCGCACGTGGCCATGGTGACGCTTAGCCGACATTCACCGCAGGTCGCGCCCCCACCGACTCAAACTCAACCCGCCGCATCGACTTGATCGTGATCCCCAAAGACCAAAGGCATCGTCGGGGCTCACCATTTGGCAAGGCACACCTGTCGGTCGGGCTTGGCTGAGGAGTGTCGGTCGGACCTGCGTGAATCATCGTCCACAGAGCAATGAACTTTAAATTCCGATTTCAATCGTTACTCGAATTAAGGCGCCGCGAGCGAGACGAGGCAGGCGCAGCGGTGGGCCAAGCCAACTTGGCGATTCAACGCGTCGACCAGCAGCGTGAGGAACTAAACCAACAGCGCGTCAGTATGCGCAAGGCGTCAGCGGAATCGCGGACGGGCGAAGTCTCGGTTGATCGCCTGCTATCGGCCGGGCGATATGACATGCAGTTAGAAGCCGACGAGCAGGCGCTGCTGCAGACTCGTCGCGAACTGGTGCAGGAACTTGTCCGGCGGCAACACAAATTGACTACCGCCGAAGCGGAATTGAAGCGATTCGAAAAGCTCAAGAGCCAGGACCAGCACCGGCATGCGGCCGAGCTGCGAAAGGTCGAACAGGCCGAAGCCGATGACGCGACCGGACGACGAATTGCCTTGGCCATTGCACGTAGGGACAAATCATGAACATGCTGATTCGCGCATTTGCAGGATTCTGCGTGGCGACCGTGCTGACACAGATGATTCTTGCCGGCTACTTCGTCGCTCAAGGGACGTTCAATGGCGAAACCGCCACTCAAGTCGTTGCGTTGCTCAACGGAATCGACATCTCGGGAAACCGACTGCGTCAGATTCTGCGACAAAGTGAAGACCGCGAGCAGCCCGATTTCGACGAAATTCTCGAAGCCCGGATGATGGAAAGTCTGGATATGGATATGCGGCTTCGCAGTCAAAAAGAGTTTCGCGATGATCTTGGACGAATGCTAGCGGAGCACACCGAAGAAAAAAATCGCTTCGATCAGCGTCTGACCGCCTTTGACCGCCGGTTGGAGGAATTGCAGCAAGGTGCGAAGGATAAAGGGCTGCGAGAAGTCCAAAAAACAATACAAATGCTGGAACCAGAGCAGGCGAAGAATCAGCTGCTGATAATTTATGACGATGAAAGAATTGATGAGGTCGTCAATATCCTTCAAGCCATGGCCGCAGATAAACGAAAAGATATCTTGGCGGAGTTCGAAACGGCGCAAGAAGAGATCAAGCTGGCCGAAATTTTCAGGCGGATGCGTGAAGGCACGTCAACCACCGCGCTGATCAACGAAGCGGCTAACGATCTTTAGGTGGATCGGCTGTGGAGGCAGGCAGCTTTTCGGTGGGTTTCCATTGTGTGGGTTGCACACGTTCCGGCAGATGTTGTTCCGGCAGATGTTGAGTTTGACAACGAATTTGTCGTTGTGCTTGCAGATGCATGAGTCCAGAGCGACCGCAGGACGGTACCGGCACGAAACCGGGATCGTTCAATACGTGCATATTCGATATTGAGGTGTTCGTTTTCGGAAAAAGAGGCCTGACCACTTTTTCTGCACATTCGCTTGCGTCGGGGGGCGCCTTGAATGAGCAATACTGAATCGGTGCGCAAAAATAGCACCGCTCCCATCCATTCCTCTTCGATCGCAAAGCTGCGTTCGATCGGTGGCGGTGGACGTGCTCTGACGCAAGCCGTCGGTGAAACCGACACGGCCAATTGGTTAGATGCGTTCTCGGAAATTTTCGCGAGGATGGCGGCCAGCGATGCTGCGCCTGACGTCGTCGACACTCAATCGACATCCGAAATCGGCGGCGACTCGTCCTCTGCTGTCTCGCAAGGCGATGATTCCAGCCAGCCGCGCGAACAAACATCAGACCAAGCGGAGACAAACGAGGCTTCGACGCCGGATCAAGTCACTGTGGTACTTCCTGTCGGCAACGATACAACCGAAACGGAAATCGTTGAACTTGAGCCTGCCGAGGCCGTAACGACGCCTGAATCGACAATCGAACAGCAAGAATTACCCGATGACGACCGCGATAATTCATCCGAGGAAATCGTTGTTGCTGATTCGAATTTGACACCGACCGATGATGCCACGCCCGTCGTGGTCACCGAATCGCTCGCGTCGCAGCAACAGCAAGACAAACGACAGAGTAACCAGAACCAAGAAACTGTGTCGCCGCTGCCCGCGGATTCGGAGACCGCCGAGATCGGGACGACGACGAAACAATCGGAATCAACGCCGACCGGCGGCATCGATTCCGAAGCCACCGATGTCAGCGCCGTGCAAGGCGATCACGATGACGCGGGTGATGACTCACCACGTCGGTCACGACATGGACGTCACGACCGCGGCGAACCAAAGCCCGGCGACGCTGTTTCCCAGCAAAATTCCGGTGCCAACACATCCAATCGTTCGGGCGGTATACCGATCCCGTCAAATTTGAGCGGTGCAGGTGAACCGGCGCCGCTGTCGACGCCCCCTGCCCCGCCGCCGAAAGTTGAACACGCTGCGAGTCAAACGGCCGCAGCGGCAGCGGTTCAGGCAGCCGCAAAAGTGGCTGCAGCCGCGACTGCTTCGGCGTCGACCAGACCCGTGTCGACTAGCCCAACCGCTGGGACGACCAACCAGGTGCAAGCATCCGATCGACTGTCACATCCGGCTGCCGAGCCAGGTGCGAGGAAGCCCACCGCCAAGACTCAGGCATCGCAGGCCAGCGAAGCGGTCAATCGCGCGAAGCTGATCCAGCGAGTTAGCAAAGCGTTTCAACATTTGGGACCTGATGGCGGACAAGTTCGCTTAAGGCTTGCGCCAGCGGAATTGGGCACCGTGCGCATCGAGATGCGAATGACCGAACGTCGGATTCAAGCGCGCGTGGTTGCCGAAAGCGAGGCGGCTGGAAGCGCGCTACGTGAACACTTGCCCGAACTGCGACAGCGGCTGGAATCACAAGGTCTGCAGATCGACAAATTCGAAATCGAAGTCGACTCGGGTGACAGTGAAGCCAGATCGTCGCTGGGACAGCACGACTCCACACCACAAGATCGCAATCAAAACCGTTACCGGCGTTGGAACTCACCGGCCAAGCGTGATGAAGTTTCCCATTCGGTTTCACGGACCGATTCGAATGTCGGCGACCTGGGCGGTCCGGTCGTGACGGTACCGTTGCACGGTGGGGTGGATGTCAGGTTGTAGGACGCGGGCCGTTCGGGTGGGCGGTTCCTGCGGAGGAACCTTCCAACGGGACGACTCGCGGTTTGCTCTCGCATTTCAGGCAGAAATCTAAGTAGAACCCAGGTCAACGAATTCTTCTTGGGTTCACAACCATCGTCTTCATTGATCGAGATTGATCCATGTCACAAGTCGGACAAGCCGCGTCGGCAAACTTTTCCTCGCAGGAACAGGCCGGACAAATCGGCAGCACCAACTCGGGTTACAACGACCTGGACACAGACTCGTTCTTGAAACTGTTGATCAGCGAGTTGCAAAACCAGGATCCGTTGAATCCGATGGAAAACGCGGACATGATCCAGCAGATCGGCCAGATTCGTGAAATCGGTGCGACCGATCAGCTGACATCGACGCTGTCCACTCTTGCATCCAGTCAAGAATTGGTCACCGCCAGCAGCCTGATTGGGCAAAAGGTCACAGGTTTGGCGGTGGATGCTAGCGAGGTGGATGGGGTGGTCGACCGTATCACCGTGGAAACAAACGCCGAGAACAACACACGTTCGATCAAAGTTCACGTGGGTGATAAGACGATGGAGATAAAGAATGTTCGCGAAATTCAAACTGGGTGAACTCTGCCGATTGCGTTGAACTCGGTCACACAATGATGTGACGGATGCTTTTCGACACACAGCCAATCGGCCGCTTCACTCTTATCCAGCGTCAACGACGCAAAGCAGGGGAGACGAACGCCGATGGGCCTGACATCTGCACTAACGACCGCATTGACGGGATTGAGCGCCGCCGAGACACAGATTGATGTGATCGGTAACAACCTGGCGAACTCTCAGACGGTTGGCTTCAAATCGTCGGATGTCATTTTCGGCACCCAGTTCCTGCAAACGCTCTCGCTCGGTGCCGGACCGACCTCGAACAATGGCGGTACCAATCCTCGCCAAATCGGCTTGGGAGTTCAGGTTGCAGAGATCGCGGCCAACCATAACCAAGGAACGATCGAGATCAGCAGCAGTTCGTCGGACTTGGCGATCCAAGGCGACGGTTTCTTCATTGTCGAAGGTGCGGATAACGAACGACTGTATTCGCGAAATGGTATCTTTAAACTCAATAGCGACGCCGAGCTTGTCAACGCGACTGGCCAACGACTGCTCGGTTATGGTGTCGACGACCAGTTTCGTCTCCAAGAAACACAACTAGTGCCACTGCAGGTCCCGCTGGGAACCGAAAGCGTCGCCAAGGCAACCGAGTTGGTCACATTCGAGGGATCGCTGACGCCCGAGGGTGACCTGGCATCGGTGTCTCAAGTGATTCAAAGCGTCACACTTGGCAATGGCAGTGTTCCACAGCCTGACGTCAGTGGCATCGGGATATCCGCGTCACCGCTCGCCGATGAAAGTGGAATCACGGTCGATACCTCTGGCGTCGGTACCCTGCCGGCCGGAACGTACCAGTATCGCGTCGCCTTGGTCGATGCACTCGGAAACGAATCCACCACCAGTGGTTCGTTAAGCGTTACCGTTGGCACCGGCGGCAACGTTCAATTGGCGGATTTGCCTTCCGATCCAACGGGCGGCAATTATCCAACGGTGAATATCTATCGCACCGGCCCCAATGGTTCGGACTTCTTCTTGCTCGATTCCGCCGCGGCCGGTTCGACTTATACCGACAATGGCGCGACGGCATTGTCGGGGACAGAACTGGACGATTCAACATTGACCGGCAACTACACGTACATGGTGACGTATTACCGTGCCGGCGAAAAAGAAACTCGCCCCAGCGTTTTGGTTGGGCCGCAGAATGTCGTCAACGGACGTGTGACGTTGACGAACATTCCTGATCCGCCCACACCCAGTGCCGGCGACGGTTTCCCCGCTTACGACCAAGTGCGAATTTATCGAAACTTGGCCGGTGACCAAAATAACTTTTACTTGGTCGATACGGTTTCGCCGGGGTCGACCTATACCGACAGCGCCAGCGACGCCGAGATCGCGGATCTCACGACGGCGGGAAATCAACTGATCGACCTGGACGGACCAACGATCAACAGCAGCACTCTGTTGACCGACGTTGTCAAACGCGACGGTTTGACATACCAGCAGGCATTCACGACAGGGACGCTAAGTTACAGCGGGCGCAAGGGTGGCCGGGCACTGGGCACCAAAGAGTTTGAAATCACGGAAACCAGCACCGTCCAAGACTTCATCGATTTTATCGAAAGCTCGTCTGGCATCCAAAGCGTTCAGTTGGATTCGCAGAATCCGATTCTTGCCTCGGAAAACAAGATTCCGGGTGAGTCGGGCGACTTGATTCCTGGCGGATACATCAGCGACGGCAGCTTGCGATTCGTCAGTAACACGGGCGAATTGAACGGGTTGGAAATTGATCTGGCAGCGTTCCGGATCGAAGACGAACTTGGCAACATCACGACGCCAAACTTGGCCTTCGGTACAATTCAAGAAGCGGTCGGCCAGAGCGCCGCCAGTGACTTTATCGTTTATGATTCGTTGGGCGTTCCCATCAATGTGCGAGTGACCGCGGCGCTGGAAAGCCGCAGCGATACCGAAACCGTGTACCGATGGTACGCGGATAGTCCCGAGAACCAACCGTTGACCGGTACCAACGTTGCCGTGGGCACGGGACTGCTGAAATTTGACGGCAACGGCAACTTTGTGACGGCGACGAGCGATCAAATCGCCATCAACCGGACCGGCATCCCGAGTGTTTCACCGCTGCAATTCTCGCTGGATTTTGATTTGGTGTCAGGATTGGCAACGCAAGAGGCCAGTTTGGCGGCAACGCGTCAGGACGGTAGCGAGCCGGGTGTTCTGAACAGTTTTGTCGTCGGCGAAGACGGCACGATTCGCGGCGTCTTTAGTAACGGGGTGACACGAGACCTGGGGCAATTGCAATTGGCTCGTTTTGCCAATCCGGTCGGACTGGAAGCACGTGGCTTGAATTTGTATGCCAAGGGCATCAACACCGGATTGCCGGTTCAGGGCGAACCCGGCGAAAACGGTATCGGCAGCGTGATCGGTGGTGCGCTTGAACTGAGCAACACCGACATCGGCCAAGACTTGATCGAGTTGGTCTTAGCGAGCACCCAGTATCGTGGTAACAGCCGTGTGATCACGACCAGCCAGCAACTGTTGGACGAACTGCTGAATATCCGACGATAGGCAGCGGAATGACCGATGGTCAATCGCCAGCGGTCATTGGATCAACGCATTCACACAGCGGCGGCAACCACAC
Source organism: uncultured Pirellulaceae bacterium (assembly GCA_963975425.1). Taxonomy (GTDB): domain Bacteria; phylum Planctomycetota; class Planctomycetia; order Pirellulales; family Pirellulaceae; genus CAXBGS01. The sequence goes on along the minus strand of CAXBGS010000008.1, from coordinate 61,718 downwards.
TGGTAAAACCGCACAGGCAAACACACAGGCAAAACGCTGAGTGTGGACGCCGTGGAATTGGGACCTGATCAGGTGCCCAGTTGCCGCATCACGCGGTGCACGATTTGCTCGATCGTATCGGCCGGCAAACTGGTCGTCGGTTCGCCCTCGGTGACTTCGGCGACCAACGCATCGATCTCGCGCTGTGTGCGTGCGACGGCATCTTGTTGCTGTGGTGACAGCGGGACGCGACCGGCTCCAAGATTCCAACCGCGAGAACGCGCGCCGGCGCGAAAGCCTTCGGGGAACTCGCCGACCGAAATCATTTTGTCAAACAGGGGCAGCAGTTGGTACTGCAGTCGCATCGCTTCGGTGATATTCCCTGCAACAACGGCGCGGTGGATCGCTCGGGTCAATTCCGGTACGACGCCACTGGTCGCGTTGGTACCGCCATCGGCTCCGGCGATCAACATGGCAACCAGCGAAGCATCCCAGCCGGTGAGGAACGAGAAATCTTCGCGCAGCGGCCGGATCGCCGCAATCATGCGGCACATGTTCGGTAAATCGCCCGAACTGTCTTTGATACCGACGACGCGTGGGCATTCCGATGCCAAACGAATCACCGTGGATACTTCGATCGGCGACGCGAACAGCGGGATGTTGTACAGCGTGACATCGACCGACACCGTGTCGGCGATCTGGCGAAAGTACGCATAAACACCGTCGTTGCTAAGCCGATAGTAAAACGGTGCGACGATGGCGACGGCGCGAACGCCCATTTCGCCATACGCTTCACATGCCGCGATGGTTTCGTGCACGTTTGCTTCGGCCGCACCGGCAAGCACGGGGACGCGCCCGGCGGCTTGGTCGACAACGATTTGAACGATGCGGCGGCGTTCTTTGGCATTGAATCGAACGAATTCGCCGGTACTGCCGTTAGGGTAAAGTCCGTCGACACCTCGCTCGATCAGCCAGTCGATATAGCCACGCAGTTGGTCTTCATCCACGCAGCCTTTCGAGTCGACCGGCGTGATGTTGGGGGTCAGGATTCCACTGATACGATTAGACATGGTTTGCCAATATTGAAGTTTCTCATGAGGCCGAATTCGGCTGGTTTAAAAGATGCCCATCGCGACAAGCGAGTATCTGACAACCAGTCCTGCGACGACGACGCTGACCATACTCATCAGTTTGATCAAAATATTCAAGCTCGGTCCGCTCGTATCTTTGAACGGATCGCCCACGGTGTCGCCGACAACCGCCGCCTTGTGAGCGTCGCTGCCCTTGCCGCCGTGGTGATCTGCCTCGATGTACTTCTTGGCGTTGTCCCAGGACCCACCGCTGTTGGCCATGAACACGGCTAAGCAGAATCCCGCCGTTAAACACCCTGCAAGTAAGCCCAGAACACCACCGACACCTAGTAACAATCCGACGGCGATTGGTAATAGCAGCCCCAATAGGCTTGGCAGAATCATTTCACGCTGTGCGGCGATGGTGCTGATCGCGACCGGTCGCTGGTAGTCCGGCTTGACGCTGCCGTCGAGAATTCCCGGATTTTCTGTGAACTGGCGGCGAACTTCGATGACCATCCCTTGAGCGGCCCGGCCGACCGATTTCATTGTCATCGCGCAAAACACGAATGTACTCATCGCGCCCAAGAACACGCCCACCAATACGCGAGGATTCATCAGCGTCGCATCGTAGTAGGTCAAGAAGTCCTTCAAGTTGGCCTGCCGCACCGAAACCATCGACGCCCCGGTTGAGGGAACCGAGCCTCGTGAATTTTCTGTCGGCAAAACAAACGCGGCTTCATCAAGAACGTCTGAGGGCTGTTCGTTCCAACTGGCGATTTCATTGCGTTTGTCCGGTGAAGGGTTCAGCAACATGAAGACCTCGGCATCGTCGGCCGTCTTGTTGATCACCAAGTCGTTGGTCAATTTGTAAACGCCCTCGGCATCGGTCGTCAGCGCATAGTCATCGCCCCACCTTTCGAATCCATCCCGCACGCCTTCGACGTAGGCCGCCAGCAGCGCCAGCGCCGTTAGGGCTGCCGATCCGATGGCGAATCCTTTGCCGGTTGCCGCTGTCGTATTGCCAAGACTGTCCAAAGCGTCGGTGCGATCACGCACATAATCATCCAGGCCAGACATTTCCGCGTTTCCGCCCGCGTTATCGGCGATCGGGCCATACGCATCGGTCGCCAGGGTGATGCCCAGCGTGCTAAGCATGCCGACCGCGGCAATTCCCACGCCATAGAGTCCCAGTGAGAATCGGCTGACGTCGTTGAACGAACCTCCGTTGGCAAACGCGAACGCAGACAGCATGGCGACGCAGACAATCACCACCGGAACCCAAGTCGTCAGCATGCCGTCGGCGACTCCGCCGATAATGATCGTCGCCGAACCCGTCTCGGCTTGCTTGGCAAGTTTCTGAGTCGGGGCGAATTCATCGCTAGTGACGTACTCGGTCCACTTGCCGATGCCCCAGCCGGCGCTCAAGCCAACGATGATGCTGACGGCGATGCCGGGCACCAATCCGAACAACAATGTTCCGGGCACCGCGGGCATCAACCAAATTGATAGTCCGACCGATGCGATCATGACCAAGATCGTCGATCGATTGATGCCCCGCGCCAGTGCATGCAGCAATGCTTTTTGCGAAACTTCTTCGCCCGTTTTCACGGCATAGATTCCTACGATCGACAGCAGGATGCCGACGGCGGCAATGGCGATTGGTAACAACATCGCCTGCAGTTGCGCGGTCGGTCCATCGACTCCTTCGGGCAAGATCGCTGATCCACTGAATGCCGCGACGCCAAGGGCGCTGGCGGCCAAGATCGAACCGCAATACGACTCGTACAAATCCGCACCCATGCCGGCGACATCGCCGACGTTATCACCCACGTTGTCCGCGATCGTCGCGGGGTTTCGTGGTGAATCTTCGGCCAAGCTCTGTTCGACTTTACCGACCAAATCGGCGCCGACGTCAGCCGCCTTGGTGAAGATGCCGCCGCCAACACGGGCAAAGAGTGCCTGAGCGCTAGCCCCCATGCCAAAGGAAAGCATTGCGACCGAAATTTGCCCAAGACTCATCGTGGCTTCGTCGCCACCGAGCATCGGCACCAGCCAGTACAAAATCGCGAACCAGGCGCAGATATAAATTAGTCCGAGCCCGACGACCGTCAGCCCCATCACGGCGCCGCTGCGAAAGGCAACCTGCAATCCGTCATTTAGCGAACGCTGAGCGCCGGCGGCAGTTCGGCTGCTGGCGTGCGTGGCCGTTTTCATTCCGAACCAGCCCGATAATCCGCTGAAAAAGCCACCCGTCAGAAAGGCCAGCGGCATGAACGCGTTTTGAACTTTCAGGACCAGCGCCGCAAACGCCAACAGTGCGGCAACGATCAGAAAGACAATCGTGACCCATTTGTATTGTTGCTTTAGGTAGGCATCAGCACCCTGGCGGACACTTTCGGCGATGTCTCGCATCGTCTCGTTGCCTTCATCGGCCCGCATCATTTCCCGATAAAAGGTTAACGCCCAAAACAATGCGGCGACCGCTGATCCGGTCGCCAAAACCCAAACGATCAAAGCAAGCATGCTGAACGTTCCTTATCCCGAGTTGAAGCTTTGAAGTGTTTATGGAAGCGACGCCGTCTCGCCGACGAGATGCTGTTAGGCCGCCTAGATCACGTCCGTGGGCAGTCGCGGCGATTAGGGAGTGTCCTTCCGCCTAAGGCCACCATATTGGTCACTTACGAGACAAAATCTTAGCACACCACTAAGCTTCTGGTGTACATCGGTCGGTTCTGGATCGGACACGAAAGATGTTTCTCTCGTAAACGATCATTTCGTCTCGCGAAAGGATTCACCGCTTGTGATTGCGGGCTAAATCAACAACCGACCAACATCCTTCGTCAAGCGATCGCGCGATCGGGCGATGAAAAATCGGATGGTCAAATTGACGCAGGTTGACCGTTGACGCGCGGGCTCAGACTCTCGGTCGCTTCATTTGACCTGGCGTCGCGGCGAATTCGATTGACGGCGAGCCAGAATTCGGTTGCTTGCTTCGGACAGCAATTGGTGCAAGCTTCCCGGCGGTTGGAATCCCAGTCGCTTGGCCACCACTTTGCCCTCAGGTGAACCGATCAAGGTGGTCGGATATACGTCCACCTCGACTCGGCTTAGCGACTTTTCGTTGCGACCTTGTTTCAGACGGATGGCGACGAAGCCGTTTCCGACTCGGTCGCGAATCGATGATTCGCACCACGTCGACATCTTCATGGCGTCACAGTACGTGCAACGATCGCTGGTGATGAAGATCACCATCGGCCGTCCCGTCGCTTTCGACACTTGCCAGCCTGATTCGAGCGAATCGTGCCAACTGATTTCAGCGTCGCCGGGCATCGTCAAGCTGTTGACGACTAGATGTTGTTGCTCTGCCGTAGCAGATGTCATTGTGCCGCAAAACATCAGCACAACGGATCCGAATCCCAAAGCCACCATGATTCGATTCACGGCCATTCTCCAGTAAGCGATTGCTTCGTATCTCGACAAGCGATCTTTCCCCTTGTTCCGATCAGGAAAGACGTATCTTCCGGATAGGGGAGATAGGCAAAGCTAGGGGCCGGTCAGGGTGCGAACAAGGGTCTGGCTATTCCACCCCCAGATCGGAGGGCGTTTTTTGTGCCCTTCGATGCCAGCAGAAGTCACTTTCGGCCCCGTCAGACGATGGGAATGTTCAAGCAACCGGTCTGATTTCGCGGGTCAATCAGGCAGCCGAAGTGAGAAAATGATTCGACGGGCTGATTCGACGGGCAGTTTTGACTGTGTTGAAGTGCTCGGCGCCGTGATGCGGGTCAGTTCATTTTCGCTTCCACCCATCGATACTCTTGTGTCGTGTCGTACCGCACGTCACAGTCGTTTTGCCCAATCTGGCCTGGCCGGCTGGCGCCTCGGGCGATCCATTGCGAAAGCTCGCTCGTCATTTTTTCGACGACTTTGGGTTCGGTATCGGCCACGTTTTCTTGCTCGGCAATGTCGCGGCCCAAGTGGTAAAGCTCGGCAATGGTCGGCTTGCCGCGTGACGCATCCAAGTCCTCGCCGCCCATCTTGAACACTAGTTTCCAGGGGCCTTTCCGATAAGCAAACTCGCCAAAGTTCGAGTGGTTGATCATCGATGTCCTTATGTCTTTTGCGTCGAGATCGGATTCGAGCCCGGATCGGAAACTGTAACTGTCGACGGCGACCCCGTCGGGCAGCGACGCGCCGAGAAGGTCAGCACAGGTCGCGAACATATCTGACAAGCAAACCATTTGGTTGCTCGTCGATCCGGGCGCGATCTTCGATGGCCAACGGGCGACAAGGGGAACACGATGGCCACCTTCCCAAACGTCTCCTTTGCGGCCGCGGAACGGTCCACTGGGCGAATGGCCTGCCTCGACCAATGCGTCCCATGCGGCATTGGGGGCATGTCCGTTGTCGGCGGTAAAGATCACCAGCGTGTTGTCGGCGATCCCCGCATCATCGATGGCTTTGATGATTTGGCCAGCGGACCAGTCCGTTTCCATGACAAAATCGGCGATGGGCGCGATTCCGCTCTGACCCTTGAATTTGTTTGACGGAACGATCGGAGTGTGCGGCGAGGTTTGTGCGAAGTACAGAAAGAATGGGCTTTGTTTCTTGGCCTGCTGGTGAATGTGATTGACCGCCCGGCGTGTGATTTCAGGCAGAATCTCGTCGAACTTCCATCCCGGTGCCATCGGGCAACCTTCGAATTTGCTAGGCATCGCGACATGCCCATCCTCGGGAATGTGCTTGTACTCGGCCGACGGGTGGATCGGCAATCGATCGTTCTCGATCCAGCAGAACGGAGGTTGGTTTGGCAATCCAACGCCAAAGTATTGATCGAAACCACGCGCCGTCGGCCCGCCACCGATCGGTTGGGTAAAGTCGAATTGCAGTGTGGCTTGAACGTTACGTTTCAGCGGATGTCGTTGTGGCTTTTGGGGGCCCGGCCAATCCCATCCCAGATGCCACTTTCCGATGCATGCGGTGTGGTATCCGTGCTGTTTCAGAAAACCCGGCAACGTCATCAGGTCCGGATCGATCAACGGCGGTTCGTAGACGGCGAGCACCCACTCTTGCATGCGAGTCCGCCAAGCGTAGCGTCCGGTCAGTAAGCCGTAACGAGTCGGCGAACAAACCGCCGACGGGCTGTGAGCATCCGTAAAGCTGATTCCTTCGCGAACCAGTTGGTCGAGATAAGGCGTTTTGATTTTGTTCTCGGGATAGTGCGCCTGGATATCTCCCACGCCAAAATCATCCGCAAGGATCACCACAATATTGGGACGATCAAGAGCAAGCAGACGAACCGAGGGATAGCAAGCGATCAAGAAAACGATCGATGCGAGCAGTGAACGTTGATTCATTTCATCTTTCAAATAACGTCGTCGAAGCATCATCGTATGTTAGGCCCAACGGTACCACTTTGTGCCCTATTGGCTTCTTTGATAGATCGCCGTCAGCAGTGACTCGGTGTCCTTGAATTTCTTTCCGGTCGCCAACGTGTCATCAATCAATTGGCGAGCGTCGGCTTCATTGTGCCCCAGAGTGATCAGCGCGTCGAACGTTTCGGTGACGACTTGTGAACCACTCTGCGGGGTTTCGCCGACGGATTCTCGATCGACCATCAGTGCGAATCGAGGCATCTTACGGCGCAGCTTTGCAATGACACGTTCGCTGGTCGCCGGCCCGATTCCCGGCAGTGCCGATAGTCCTTTGCTGTCTTGTTCTTCGATCAAAACCGCAAGTTCTTTGACGGGCCGCACCATCGCGCGCAGCGCTTTCTTGACACCGACGCCGTCGACGCTGCAGAACAAGTCAAAAAACTGGCGTTCTGGTTCGGTCATGAATCCAATCAATCGCGGCGTCAGGCGTCCGCCCTGCGCATTGCCTTCGATGTAGTCCAGCGTGTGCAGACGCGTCTCGTTGCCGATTTCGTTTTGCAGTTGACGACGCGTGTAATCACCGACGAACACCTCGTACTCGAACGGCGTTGCTTCGATGACAACGGCGGTTTCACCGACGCGAACAAGTTTTCCGGCAATCGTGACGATCAAGTGATGGTTCTCCGTGAGTATTTTTTAAGAGTTAATTCCGGCAGTCGGGCAGCAAGCCGCTTATTACCTGTTACCTGTTGCCTGTTACCTTCAACCTGTCACCTCCCAAATAATGACCGCACAAGGCGATCGCCATGGCATCGGCCACGTCGGCTGGTTCGGGCAACGTTGACAGTCCGAGTTGTAATTTGACCGCGAGTTGAATTTGATGTTTGGGTGCTCGTCCGTTTCCCGTCATCACTTTCTTGACTCGCGTCGGTTCAAAGTGGCTGACTCGGATGCCCGCGTTTTGCGCGGCCAAGCAAATGACGCCGCGGGCATGTCCCATCAAAATGGCGGTTCGGGGACGGGCGTAGTGCGAGAACAATTGTTCAAGCGCCATTTCGTCCGGCTTCAGCGACTCGATGACTTCCGTGACACCGTTGTGGATTTCGCCCAGTCGCGTTTCGATACTGCCTTTGGCCGTACTGCGAACGATACCTGCTTCGCACAGCTTGATGGTTTCACCGCCGGTTTCGATGACCGCATAGCCGGTGGTATTCAAGCCCGGATCGATCCCGAGAACTCGTTTGAACCCACCGGTCCGGTTCACGATTTGCGTTCCCAGCTGGTACCTTCCTTCTTGTCCAGCAGGGCGATACCCAGTTCGCTTAGTCGGTCGCGAATGACATCGCCCGTCGCGTAGTCTTTTCGCTCGCGGGCCTCTTTGCGCAAATCAATCAGCAATTGAACGATTTGGTCCATCAGCTCGGCGTCGCCTTCATCGCCGCCGCCGGCTTGTGGCGGTTGTTTGATGAAAATACCAAGCGTCGCGCAGAGTTCGCGAATCACCGCAGCGGCTTTTACCAGTGCGACGACCGGTGCGCTGTTGGCATCAGCGCCCACGGCAAGCTGGTTTGCGTCGATGTGTCGATTCAGGGCGCGCAGCGAGTCGAACAGCACGCTGATCGCACTGCCCGAATTGAAGTCATCATCCATCGCGGCGAGGAATTTTTCGCGAATCGCATGGATCTCGGTCAACAGCGAGTCGCCGGCCGGGTCGAACGCGCCATCGGCGCGGGTGGTCGCGTACTGGACGTCATAAAAGGACGTTCCGGTGATCTCTTCGAAACGGTCAAAGAAACGATAGAACGCTTCCAGCGACGCGCCGGCTTCGTTCAGGCCGTCTTCGCCGTAAACGATCGTGGATCGGTAGTGGGACCGCAGCAGGAAGAATCGAATCCGCTCGCCGGTGTGACGACGGATCAGTTCCGCCAAGCCGCCGGCGCCTTTGCTGCGGCTGATTTTTCCCGATTCGGCTTCCTCGGGTGAAGTTTCCCGATCGCTTTTGCCCCCCACTTTTCCTTTCTCGCCGGCGCGCATCAAGCCGTTGTGCATCCAGTACTTGACCATCGGCGCACCGTGGCAGCAACTGCTTTGTGCACGTTCGTTCTCGTGGTGCGGAAACATCAGATCCAATCCGCCGCCGTGAATGTCGAACGTTTCGCCCAGGATTTCGTGACTCATCGCGGAACATTCGATGTGCCAGCCCGGGCGTCCGGGGCCCCATGGGCTGTCCCAAGCCGGTTCGTTGGGATCCTTGGCGCGTTTCCACAGGGCAAAGTCGCCGGCGTTACGTTTCTTGGCCGCCGCTTCGCCGCCCTCGCCTTGTTGTGCATCGACGCTGCGATTGGAAAGCTGTCCGTAATTGGGGTCTTTGACAACATCAAAAAATACGTCGCCGTCGACGGCGTAAGCGTGATCCTTGGATTCCAACGTTTGAATGAACGCAATGATTTGCGGCATGTGATCGGTCGCCCGCGGCAGATGATCGATCTGGTTGACGCCCAATTCTTTGAGGTTGGACAAGTAATCCGCGGTCATTTCCACCGCAATCTGACTCATCGGGATGCCACGTTCGCGGCTCTTGGCGATCAGCTTGTCATCCACGTCAGTGATGTTGACGACCCAGGTGACGTCATAGCCGCAATAACGCAAATATCGTTTGACGGTGTCAAAAATGACCGGGCCGACCATGTGACCAATGTGCGCTTCGGCATAAACGGTTGGGCCGCACAAATAGATGCCCACTTTGTTGCCACGCAGGGGCTGAAACGTCTCTTTCGACTTGCTCAGCGTGTTATAGATTCGGATTTCAGGTTTCCCGGACGCTTCGGCGGAGTGGTTCTTCGCGGCAGTCGCAGTGCTCATCATGACCGGTGGGTTAAGTGAAGGATCGTCAATCGTCAAAACGGGATTATAGGGATCGAGACCGATTTCGCAGAGGGTGATTCGGGATCACGATACCTCTCTTTTGCTCACTAAGACGATCACGCGGGCGGCGATCGCGGCTGAGCTGCCGATTTCGCCGACCCCTTCGCCCGTCTTTGCCTTCAGCCCGACCCGTCCGATTTCCAGATCCAGCATCCCGGCGATGTTTTGTCGCATCGAGTCGATGTGAGCGGCCATTTTGGGACGTTCGGCCATAATCACGCAGTCGAGGTTGACGACGTCCATGCCGTGATGGCGGACGCGGCGGATGGCTTCGTGGACGAAATCACTGCTATCGCGGTCGCGGTTGACGGAGGCGTCATCGGGAAAAAGCCGCCCGATATCGCTTTCGGCAACGCTGCCCAGCAGTGCATCGGTCAACGCGTGAAGCAACACATCGGCGTCGCTGTGGCCAATCGCGTGGATATCGGTATCGATGTCCATTCCGCCGATCCGCAGCGGGCCGCCATTGCCCAATCGGTGCGAATCGTATCCGAGGCCGATGCGAAATGGTGGCTGAGTGCTGTGGGTCATCGTCTGTCTGCTCGAGCTGCATGATTTGCCGGAAAAAGAGCGAGACCGGCTTTGCGCCGTCTCGGTTTGTCTCTCGATTTGGACCGCTTCTGGAAGCCGCCACTGGACCGCTAGAATACCGTCCATGTCGATCATTGAAGTTCGCAACCTGTGCAAATCGTATCGCGTTTACAAAAAACGTGAGGGCCTGGCCGAAAGTGTGCGCGGATTGTTCCGCCGTGAATACAGCGAGGTCGAAGCCGTCAAAGGAATCGACTTGGATGTGCAGCAAGGCGAGTTCGTCGCGTTTTTGGGCCCCAACGGAGCCGGAAAAACCACCACCCTGAAATTGCTGAGCGGCGTCATCAACCCGACCAGCGGTACTGCCAGTGTGATGGGTTTTGTCCCCTGGGAACGTAAAAACCAGTATCGACGCCGGTTCGCACTGGTCATGGGGCAAAAGAATCAATTGTGGTGGGACCTGCCGGCGCAAGAATCCTATCGGCTGCATCAACAGATCTATGGGATTCCCGCTGAACAATTCAACGCGACGATGGCCGAATTGACCGATTTGTTGGATGTCGGTCGCTTGCTAAGCCAACCCGTTCGCGAACTGTCACTCGGCGAGCGGATGAAGATGGAATTGATCGCGGCGCTGTTGCACAGCCCCGACGTGTTGTTCCTGGACGAACCCACGATCGGATTGGACGTGATCGCCCAACACAACATTCAGCAGTTTTTGCGGTATTACCAAGAGAAACGCAAGATCACCATCTTGTTGACCAGCCACTACATGAAAGACGTCGCCGCGCTGTGCAAACGCGTTGTCGTGATCGCGGGCGGGCGCATCGAGTATGACGGCTCGCTGGCAGGAATCATCGATAAATTCAGCGGCGCGAAAATCGTCACGCTGCAGTTCGCCGACGGGCACCAGCCTTCCCTGGCGAAATTCGGCGAAGTCCTGGATGAGAACTGGCCCAAAGTTCGCATCCGCGTCGACCGCGCAGACGTCCCGCGTGTTCTGGCCGAAACACTTCGCGATAATCCCATCCAGGATGTCGCCGTGGAAGACCCGCCGCTGGAAGACATGATCGCGGATCTATTCCGCGAAACGGCTGGCACGTAACATCGGCACCATTGCCCAGGATGCGTCACGGTCAACACTGCATCATTGCCGGCGCTGCATCATTGCCGGCGCCAAATGATGGACCAGGTTCGACCGGTCCACCTGATCCACCATTTTTGAGAACTTCATGCCACTGCTTTCTCTTGACGACATCAGCATCGGATATCGCGGGCCGTTGTTGTTGGACGGCGTCTCGGCACAGGTCGAACCCGGTCAACGGATCGGGCTGTTAGGACGCAACGGTGCCGGCAAGACAACTTTGCTGCGGATTTTGGACGGGCAAGTCCAGCCGGATTCGGGATCGGTGATCTATTCGCCCGACGTTAGGGTCGCGCGCCTGACGCAAGACGTGCCCCGCGACGCGACCGGATCCATCAAGTCGATCGTTGCGGCGGGACAAACCGCGACCGACGATCCCGAACAACAGTGGCAGATCGATCACGCCATCGATTCCACTTTGTCGCGGATGCAGTTGGACCCCGACGTGCCTTTTGAATCTTTGTCCAGCGGAATGAAGCGTCGTGTCTTGTTGGCCAAGGCAATCGCGACCGATCCCGACTTGCTGTTGTTGGACGAACCGACCAACCATTTAGATATCGATTCAATCGTCTGGCTTGAAGACTTTCTAAGCCGCTGGCGCAATACACTGATTTTTATCACTCACGACCGTACGTTTCTGCAACAACTGGCGACGCGTATCTGGGAAATCGATCGCGGTCGTATTTTCGATTGGTCTTGCGATTACGAAACGTTTCTCAAACGCAAAGAACAAGCGATCGCGGCCGAAGAAAAACAGAACGCGCTGTTTGATAAAAAGTTAGCCGAAGAAGAGGCCTGGATTCGCCAGGGCATCAAGGCGCGACGTACCCGTAACGAAGGTCGCGTTCGTGCATTGAAAGTGATGCGGAATGAACGAAGCGAACGGCGGAACGTCGAAGGAACCGCAAAGCTGAATCTGCGTGATGCCGATCGCAGCGGCGCGCTGGTTTGTGAAGTCAAGAATGTTTCGTTTTCGTACGGCGACGAAACCATCATTCGCGATTTTTCCACGACCGTGATGCGCGGCGACAAAATTGGCATCATCGGCCGTAACGGTGCCGGCAAGACAACACTGTTGAAACTGCTGCTTGGTCGTCTGGAACCGGACGCCGGAAACGTCAGGCTGGGCACCAATCTGCAGGTCGCCTACTTTGATCAATTGCGTGACACGCTGGACGAAGACAAAACGGTGCAAGAGAACGTCGGCGATGGCAGCGATCGCATCGTGATCGGTGATAAGACGAAACATATTATCGGTTATCTGCAAGAGTTTTTATTCACCGCGGAACGCGCACGTACCAAGGTTCGTTTCTTGTCCGGCGGTGAACGCAACCGAGCACTGCTGGCGCGATTGATGACCAAGCCGGCCAACGTCATCGTGCTGGACGAGCCGACCAACGACTTGGACAGCGAAACGCTGGAAATGCTCGAGGAACAGCTCGTCGAATTCAGCGGTACACTGTTGATGGTCAGCCACGATCGAACGTTCTTGAACAATGTCGTGACCAGTACGATCGTGTTCGAAGAAAACGGCGTGTCGGAATATGTTGGTGGCTATGATGAATGGCAGGCTGCTGTCGCGCGGCGCGCCAAGGCAGATCGCCAAGCGGTCACCAAGTCGGCAAAGAAACCTGCCAAGTCCAAAGAGCCAACCAGGTCGACCTCGGCCAACCTGGGGCAAGGCAATCCAAGCTCGGCGAAACGCAAGCTGTCGTACAAGGATCAACGCGATCTGGATCAATTGCCTGTCCGGATTGAAAAACTGGAAACCGAGATCGCGGAACTGCACGCCTTGATGGCCGAGCCGAACTATTACCAGAAACCTGGTGAGGAGATCGCGGTCGACGCCGCAAGTCTTGCCAAGCTGGAACAAAAACTGGCCGACGCGTTCGCCAGGTGGGAGGAACTTGAATCGTGAGTCCGGGCAAGCTTGAAATCCTGGCTTACGAGCAGACCTCACTCGGGCCGTTGTGTCTGCGTCGGCGCGAGTTGTTATCGCAGCCCGGTCAGTTGGTGACCGAAGTGACGCTGAATCATGAATTCTTGATGAGCAGTTTTAACACCGATTCGGAACGAGTGATTTCGAATCGAGCAGCCGACTTGCATGGCGGTCACGATCTTAAAACGCTTGTGGGTGGTTTAGGTCTCGGCTATACCGCTCGCGAACTGTTGCTTCATGACGCCGTCGCGTCGGTGGAAGTGGTCGAATTTCTAGAGCCGGTGATTCAGTGGATGCGAGAGGGCCTGATCCCCTTGTCCGGCGAACTCTGCAGTTCCCCGCAGCTTTCGATTTCGCTTGGCGACGTCTATGCGCGGCTCGCACAGACGCCCACCGATTTGTTTGATCTCATCGTGATCGACGTGGATCATTCACCGGCCGATCAACTTGCCGAGTCTGATCACACGTTCTACTCGTGCGCGGGGTTGGCCAGAGCGAAGCAACACTTGCGAGATGACGGCGTGCTGGCGATTTGGTCTTACGCACAAGACAGCCAATTTGCCGACGCAATGCGAGACACCTTTGATCGAGTGGTCATCGAACCGGTCCAGACGCTCAACACACTTGTCGGTCACGAACAAACGGACTGGTTGTTCTTCGGCACAATGAAACCAGCCTAGGTACCCCCTCGTCGCTTCACCGCACCCGCCGTGAGCCGCGACGGGTAAGAGAACGTCCAGCTTAGCGTTTGGTTTTTTGTAGGCTGGAACAAGCCGTGCGCAGTTCCGGCAGAGCGCAATCAAATGGTCATCCATGCCGGAACTGCGCAGGGCTTGTTCCAGCCTACGCCAATCCCAAATAAACGTCGCAAAATGGTAGTTTGCTAAGCTGGACGTTCTCGTGAGCGGCCGGGCCTCCTCGTACTGCCCGATTTGCCTTATTCCTCGGATGACACTACCAAGCACGTGCCGCGGTGCTAACGGCTTTAATTGCTGAAGTAAGGATTCTTTCCTTTGCTCGACTCTGCGATATTACTGTTGGGGAATCGTCGTTCCCGGATCGCATTGGCCGCATCGGTCCGCCTGGTAAGCCAAGGGAAACTGCTGCCTGCTTTGGGCGGAACGTAACGTTCCACCGCGTTGGTTTCCTCGTCGATGATTCGGATCGCCTCGCGTGTCGGTTGCGTTACGATCGCGAGCGCGCCAAGGGTCAACAGTATCAGCAGGATCATTCGCATCGGTTCAAGCTCGCATTGGGGGCATCGGTTAACCAACGCTATGGTGCGATCCACCCCAAGCAGCCAGCTGCGACGTCTCATGACGCGAGGAAATTTGCTGCGACTTACGATTACGAGGATCTTGCTGATTCTCAGGACGCGACTTTCAGGTCGACTTGTCGTTGCCGTACAGATGTTGGGCTACATCACGCTCACGTCCTAGTGCAATGCACAGCATGATCCATGCGAACCATTCAGCCGGTTTCAAGCCAGCGTACGCAATGTCCGCGGCAATTGGATGCTGGATCCAAGGAATGACTTGCGGTCCGATCCAGTCGTAGAGACGCCTTAGCGGAAGATGTAGTCTCGGTGCGACAGCCTGCAGCATCAGTTCGAACGCTTTGAACGTTGTCAGCTGTTGATTGATCCGCATGCCATCGGCGCCGATGTGTCGGACTCTGACGAATCTTTGGTGTCCGCGGGCTGCGGCGGTTGCAACATAGCAATCCGATGGACGCTGGGTCGGCAACGACGCGTAAGCTGATAGCGACATTTTGATCGATAGTCGACAAGCGGCCAGAAAGCTTGCCGCCCATGTCGTGAACAACATGGTTTCCAGCAAAGAAACTCGGTGCGACGCCGGTTGCGTGATCAGAATTCGAATGCACGCGAACGAGTAGGCCAACAAAGCAAAGCCCGGTGCCGCGAGCAATGAAATCAATACCAGAATCACCGGCAGATACACGATGAACATCAGCCCGTCACGGGCGACATTGGGTCCGTGGATCGCTAACGTTGCGCCAAAGAAAATGCCGCTCAGCACCATGGCGATCACAATGCAGTGATTGCGACGCTCGCGGTCCTTTTGCGTCCAAAACACACGCACCAGAAAGCAAACGCCGATAAACATCAGCGCCGCGGTACTCTCGAGCAAGAATATCGTTGCCGCTCGAACCCAAGTGTGGACATCGTTCGGATCGACGCCTCCGATAGTTAGCGAAAAGGCCACACCATACCAAAGCGACACAACGACTCCGCTGGCGATTCCTAAGCGTACCCAAAACGCATTGCCGTAGACGAGTTCGTCGCGTAAGTAGAACGCAAGACTGATCACCGAAAAAATAAGAAATGGATAAATCGGCAAACCGCCAGTTGGATGCAACAGAAAACCGACAATGTCACGTAGTTGTCCTGATTGCCAATCGGGACGAGGTACCAATCCGGCAAAGCTAATGACAACAAAGACGGCAGGAACGAACACGCCAAGATAGAACAGTGCGGCTCGCGTTGAGTATGTCAGTCGATCGGCGAATCGGCCTTTTTCTGGCAATCCGTTTGTTGCCGCACTGCCTGTGGAGATTGGATCAACCATCGGGAGCCTCGGGGCGTTGGTTCAGGCGGCTGGCACGCCTCGCCAGTCTTCCACGAGTCGACTACGCACCAGACGCACCGGCGGATCGATGGGGAACGTCGTTTTCGATCGAAAAAGCCTATCAATGAGGTTTCGCCGCAGGATGGTTCCGCACTGTTAATCGCGGCTTATCGACAGCGGTTGTGGGGGTGATTGAAGACGTGGTGGTGAAAAGCGTGATACTAAAGTTGAGGTGCCAAAGTCGTTGAGCTCGGATTCCGTATGATAGAATGGGGCCCCGCCCTTAAGGTGTCGGCCGTCGATTGCCCGCCTGATTACCCTCCCCACGTTCGCTCGCTTGGTATGCCTTTGTCCTCGCCGAAAATCCTAACGCGTGTGCCAACGGTCTGGTTGACCATTTTTTTGATGGCACCAATCGTTTGCGCCGAGTCGCCGGTCGATTTCAATCAAGACATTCGGCCGTTGTTTTCGAACAACTGTCTGATCTGTCATGGGCCCGATGAAGACGAACGTGCGGCCGACTTGCGGTTCGATACCGAAGAAGGTTCGCGGGTTGATTTGGGCGGCTACGCGGCGATCGTTCCCGGTGATCCCGACGCCAGCGAGCTGATCGCACGCATCACGACCGATGACGAAGACTTGCGGATGCCACCGGAAGGCAAGGGACGCCAGTTGTCCAGCGAAGAGGTGCAATTGGTACGGTGCTGGATCGAACAAGGGGCCAGTTATGAAGCGCACTGGTCCTATCAAGTTCCGGAGCGGCCTGATCTTCCTCAAGTGCAAGTTTCGGATTGGCCGCGCAACGCAATCGACTATTTCGTGCTTGCAAAACTGCAGGCATCCGGTCTGAAGCCCGCGCCACCCGCGGATCGGCTAACGCTGGCGCGGCGCGTGTCGCTAGACCTGACCGGCTTGCCACCGACTTGGGACCAGGCACAAGCATTTGTGTCCGACGACAGCGAGAACGCTTATGAAAAGTATGTTGATGCGTTGTTGGGGCAACCCACGTTCGGCGAACGATGGGCCCGCGTGTGGTTGGACTTGGCGAGATACGCCGATTCGGCAGGATACGCTGATGATCCGCCGAGAACGATTTGGGCGTACCGCGACTACGTCATTCGGTCACTCAACGAGAACAAGCCGTTCGACCAATTCACTATCGAACAGATCGCCGGTGACTTGTTGGACGATCCGACCGATGATCAATTGATTGCGACCGCGTTCCATCGCAACACGATGACAAACAACGAAGGTGGAACCAATAACGAAGAGTTTCGAAACGTTGCGGTTGTCGACCGGGTCAACACAACGATGGCCGTTTGGATGGGAACGACGATGGCGTGTGCGCAGTGCCACACGCACAAGTACGATCCGATCACGCACGAAGAGTACTTCAAGTTTTTTGCGTTCTTTAATCAGAGCGAAGACGCGGACCTGAGAGACGAACGCCCGTTCTTGACGCTGTATTCTGACGAACAAGAATCGGACCGCGCCCGCTTGCGCAACCAGATTGACGCATTGAAAGACGAACTGGACCGGTCCACACCAGCCATCGATGCGGCTCAAGATCAATGGCTCTCTGCGCTGCGCGAAGAACCCGTCTGGGATGTTTTGACGCCGACAACCACGTCATCAAAGAGTCGCGAATTCGTGATCCGGGACGATGGTTGGGTCACCGTTACGGGACACAAGGTGGTCCGTGATACGTACACTTTGACCTTTCCTGTAAAACTGGACTCACTGACCGCGCTGCGTCTGGAGGTTTCGGATCAACAGAAAAAGAATTTTGTTCTGTCACAACTGCAGGCAACGTTTCAGCCTGCGCAGCCCGAGACCAAGAACGCGAGATTTGTTCGGATCGAACTGCCCGGCACCGGACGCATCCTGCAAATTGCCGAGGTTCAAGTCTTTAGCGACGGAAACAATATCGCTGGCGAGGCGATCGCGAGCCAAAGTTCAACCTTTCCTGGCGGCGACGCCGACCATGCCATCGACGGTAACACCGACGGGGACTTTGCCGCCGATTCGGTAGCCCACACCAAGGCAGAGGCGAATCCATGGCTGGAAATTGATCTTGGCGAAGCGAAACCCATCGACAAGATTGTCGTATGGAATCGTACCGACGGTGGCCCCAGCATCCGTCGGCGATTAAATCAATTTCGTTTGTCGCTGCTCGATTCGGATCGTCGCGAAGTGTTCAGTCGCGACGACAATCCGCCACCGACAACAAGTCAGCTTTTTGATCTCGCCGGGACCACTCGCATTGAATTTTCGGAAGCTGTCGCTGATTTCTCACAGAAATCGTTTTCCGCGTCCGATGTTCTGCAAACGAAAGTTGATGCCGCAAAGGGGTGGGCGATCGGCGGGGCGCTCGGTCAAGCTCACGAGCTGAAACTGACACTCGACCGGCCCATGAAGCTTGGCGAGGGCGAGCTGACAATCCAGCTCAACCATGCTTCTCAGTTTCGCAATTTGTTACTGGATGAATTTCGGATTTCGGTCACGTCGGATCCGGCCGCCACCGACTGGGTCCGTATGACCGACGAAGTGCGCGGCATTATTCAATCGGATCGGAAGACTTGGACAAATGCACAAGCGGCCAAAGTTGGACGCTATTATCGACAAATTGCGCCGCTGCTTGCACCGGTTCGGTCGCGGCTTGAAGCCGCGACCGCAAAACTTGCGGCGATCAAGCCCATGACGACGGTTCCGGTCATGCGGCAGGTCGAGAACGAAAATCGACGCCCGACTCATGTGCAAATTCGCGGCAATTATCAAAGCCACGGACAAGCCGTCAGCGAAGGGACTCCGGCCATCTTTCACCCGCTGGCTGATGACGGCAACGTGGATCGGCTATCGCTCGCACGCTGGCTGGTCGATCCACAAAACCCGTTGACCCCGCGAGTCATTGCAAATCGGCATTGGGAACAAATTTTCGGAACCGGGATCGTTGAAACGAGCGAAGAATTCGGCTCGCAAGGCGAATTGCCGTCTCATCCCGAGTTGTTGGACTGGCTGGCTGTCGAACTGCGAGAAAGTGATTGGGATGTCAAGCATCTGTTGAAACTAATCGTGACTTCGGCGACCTATCAACAGAGCAGCGTGACGTCAGCGGCATCGGTCGCAGCGGACCCGAGAAACCGGATGTTGGCGCGTGGCCCCCGGTTCCGCGTGTCCGCCGAGATGGTGCGTGACCAGGCTTTGTTTATCAGCGGACTGTTGAGCAAAAAAATGTACGGGCCGCCCGTGAATCCGCCTCAGCCGGAACTTGGTTTGAAAGCTGCATTCGGTGCTGCAACGGACTGGAAGACAAGTTCAGGGGACGATAAGTATCGACGTGGACTGTACACCACATGGCGACGGTCGAGTCCCTATGCATCGATGGCACAATTCGACGCGCCCAATCGCGAGGTCTGTACCGTGCGGCGGATTCGAACCAATACGCCGCTGCAAGCGTTGGTGACCCTCAACGATCCGGTATACGTCGAAGCCGCTCAGGCGATGGCCCGTGTTGTGATTGCGTCGTCCGATGCGACCGACGATCGAATAAGAGAAGCGTTTCATCGAGCGCTAACTCGAGAGCCCAGCGACGAGGAAACACAGCGTATCGGTCAGCTGATCGATGACGCCCGGCAAGTGTTCGCCGATGATCCGCAGTCCGCGATGCAGATGGCAACGATACCTCTGGGTGAACTTCCGATCGACGCCGATGTTCCCGAACACGCCGCCTGGACGGTGGCCTGCAACGCGATCTTAAACTTGGACGAACTGTTGATGAAACGCTAGCGGGTTACTGGTCTAGGTACAGCTTGCAGTCTTCCACGAGACGTTTCATGACCGCTTCCCGCTCGGGGTCTTCACTGGCCTTTTCCAGATCGGAAATCGCCTCGCGATATTTCTTGAGACGGATCAGGATCTGTCCACGAGTTTCGTAGTATTCCGGCGCCGCATCGGGTGTTTTCTTAATTGCGACATTGGAAAGTTTGAGACCCAGGTTAAGCATGTCGCTGTTGTCCAGTGCGCCGCGGTAACCGCTGCCGAAAGCGACAGCCAGGTTTTTCAGCACTAACGTGTACTTCGGTTGCAGTTCGACGGCACGGTTCAGGTTGATGCCCGCGATGCGCTCTTGGTTGTTGATCAGCGCCGCAACGCCTCGCACCAGTTCATAAAAACCGGGTTGCGTTCCCCCGAACAGCAATTCTTTGTCTCGATCGAATTCCGCTTCGTTTTTATCCTTAATCAGCATTAATTGTTTGCGCAATTCGCTTAGGACTTGGACGTTGTTGGGCGCAGCATCGACCGCCGAATTCATCATTTTCCAAATATTGTTGCGAGGATCGGCCGCCGGGTTCTCTGGATCGGCTTCGATCTCGTTCATGTCCAGAATCCACAAGACGATGGCGTCACCGATGGCATAGTTTAGGCGATCCCTGTCTTCTTCGGATTCTGTTTTTTGCGATGCAGCGATCAGGGTGACGAGCGCTTCGGTGTTCTTTTTCAAGAACAATAGCGATGTCGCTAGTCCCATCGCATGGGTGACGTCATCGGGGCTGGCTGCGTGCAATTTCTTGAACGCGAGCATTGCGTCTTGGGCCAATTGCTCGGCTTGTTCGACATCACCACTTTCCTTGACGATCTTTGCGGCATGCAGTCCAAGATTGGGGAATGAACCGGCTGCGGCGATTAAGAATGGGACGGCTTTTTTCTCGCCGCGTTTTTTCGAAATGAATCCTGCGTAGTCAACTTTTAGTTGCGCATCCTCGGTCGAATCACTGGGGATCCGCAGGATGGCTTTTTCCAGGACATCTCGCTCAGACGCACGCAACGAATTCCACATGGCTTTCGGGTAAGCGTGGGCGACCAACCATCGAGCTGCTTTTTCCGAATTGGTTTTTTCAAAGTGCTCTTTCACGGTCTCGACAGAAAGTCCGCCGCTACCATTCGTCTTCGTTTCCTGTCCGGTCGCGACATGGACGGGCAGAAAACCGGTAAATATTACCAAGGTCATGATGGATGCGATCGAGGCGTTCTGCGTGAAAGCCGATGGTCGGGACTGCAACATCAGTCGTCCTGTGGTTTTGGCCGGCGAGACGAAATGTCCCACCGACCTTTAAGAAGAGAATTTGCTTGATGAATCATAGGCGGCATGAACCGCCTCGACATATTTGACCAGTCTACACGCTGGTTTTGCATTTCTCGACACAGGACACTACGATCGATGCGTAAGAAGATTTCCATTAACGGCTTAGACGGAGTGAATCGTGGGTCCCCACACTGAATCGCAACAGGCCGAATCATTACGAATCGAAAACTTGCGACACGCCACACGTCGTCACTTCTTTCGCCAGTCCACCGCAGGAATCGGGGCAATGGCGATGGGGGCGTTGCTTGGCGATGATGCCGCCGCCGAGCCTCATGCCGCGACAATACCCACGAGCCAAAATCCGCTGGCCACTCGAAAACCGCATTTCGCAGCGAAGGCGAAACGTGTCATTTATCTGCACATGACGGGCTCGCCACCGAACCTGGACATGTTCGACTACAAGCCCGAACTGATTCGCCGTGATGAACAGGATTGTCCCGATGAGTTCCTGGCCGGCCGCGAATTCGCTTTTACGACCGGTACGCCGAAATTATTGGGTTCGCCACGCAAGTGGCAACAAGTTGGTCGGTCGGGAATGTGGATGTCCGATGCCGTACCGCACTTTCACGGCATTGCCGATGAAATGTGTATGGTCCACTCGCTGCACAGTGACCAATTCAACCATGCACCGGCGGAACTATTGGTCTACACCGGATCACCTCGCAGTGGTCGGCCATCGATGGGATCGTGGGTCACATATGGGCTGGGCAGCGAAAACGAGAACCTGCCCGGATTCGTGGTCTTGATCTCCAGCGGCGTGCAACCCAACGGCGGAAAGAATTCCTTCGGCAGCGGTTTCTTGCCTTCGGTCTATCAAGGCGTGCAGTGTCGTTCCAAAGGCGATCCCGTTCTGTACTCGTCGGACCCGCCTGGGATGAGTCGTGACATGCGGCGGATGAGTCTGGATGCGATGCGCGACTTGAACGAAATGCAAGCACGACAGATGGGGCATCCCGAAACACTGACGCGCATCTCGCAGTACGAACTGGCGTTCCGCATGCAGACCGCCGTTCCCGAAGTGATGGACATCACCAAAGAGTCAAAATCGACCCTGGATGACTACGGTGCCCAGCCCGGTGAGTCCAGTTTGGCGAACAATTGTTTGCTCGCGCGGCGTTTAGTCGAATCGGGCGTCCGCTTTGTTCAATTGTTCGATTGGGGCTGGGATTTTCATGGCACGCGAGAAGAAACCGGCATCCGTGACGGTCTGACAACCAAATGTGCCACGATGGACAAGCCCATTGCGGCACTGATCAAAGACTTGAAAGACCGCGGATTGTTGGAAGATACGCTGGTCGTCTGGGGCGGCGAGTTTGGACGGACGCCATTTCGCGAAGGCCGTACCGCCAAGGGCAAGGTACTCGGACGCGACCACTATCCCGATGCGTTCACGATGTGGATGGCAGGCGGCGGTGTCAAAGGTGGTTTCGAGTACGGTGCCAGTGACGAACTCGGTTTCAGTGTCGCCGAGAATCCGGTCCACGTTCATGATCTGCAAGCGACCATCATGCACCTGCTCGGCTTTGATCACGAACGGCTGACGTACCGATTCCAGGGCCGTGATTTTCGGCTGACCGACGTGCACGGCAGCGTCGTCCACGATTTGCTGGCATAACACACCGCTTCAGGTTCTAGCGGTCAAAATGCAAATGGTGTCAGCCGAAATGCGGACGGTGCGAGTCAAAATCGGTGTGTTTTGACGTCCCTGTCTGCCGATAACCGATAGGAAGGATTCCGATCGAGGGAGAGCAGAATGTTTTGTGTACATTGTGGCGCCGATGGGGCGGTCAAGTTTTGCCCAAAGTGCGGTAAGGCTCAGTCCACAACGCCAACCGATCTTGTGACAACGCCAGCCGATGCGGTCGCTCAGCCGCGACCGGCCGTCAACGACTCCGATTCGGACGAGCCCTTGGTGGCGACGCTTGTCGAATTGGCAGTGCCTTGGACGCAAACTCTGGACTACGCAAATCTGACGAGCCAAGACGAGCCTCGTGACCGCATTGCCGCGGCCGCTCGATCAGCCGAAAACAACTTGAGCGGCGAAGATTTCTTGGCCATTGTCGATGCGGTTTCGCCCATCGGAGTTTCGATCAGCAAGCTGACCGGCGCGATCGTCCCAATTTTTGACAAACTTGGGTTTCACACCAGCCATCAATCACAGGGCATGTTCCAAGCCGAACCCGGGCGCGTCTTGTTGGCCACGCTGTGTACGCTGGCCAGTCGATCCTTGACGATCAAAGACGTTCATCAAGGCGACAATGCATGCTCGATCGTTGCCGATATTCCGCTGGGCATCATCACCAACCCAGGCCAAGTCGTCGTCGCATTAGAGCTGTCGGGCACCGCCGTTATCGTATCGCTGTCAACACGCATCAACGGACAGTGGCACGACTGGGGGAAATCCAAACGCATGATCGACGACATCTATGCGGCGATCCAGTTTGATCTGACGCGCCAGCAGCAAGGCACGATGGCACCGTTTCGTCGCGTGGCTTAGCCGAGCCTAGGCGTGTTCATTGAGTGTGATTGTCCGTAGAACACTTGTATGAAGACACCCGATTGTTTTGACGGGTGTGATTTCGAACAGGTGTCAATGTCGCCCGCACCGACGGCATTTTTGCCGCTGACCCGGAAGGCGACGAGAAAAGCCTTTCGATCTCGGAAAGTGTGACGATTCTTCGATACAATGGAACCGTCGCAAAAGCCCACCCCGCCCCGCCCCGGGGCACCCTGCCCTGGGTCACCCCACCCTGCCCCGCCTCGCCAATCTGGCAACACCATGATCCGTTTAATCTTTGCAGGCCTACTTTGCTGTGCCTGTCTCGCTCGTGCCGGACGGGCAGACGATGCAATCGTGGCCGCGTTTGAACGCGACGTGCAGCCGGTCTTGATGGCGATGTGCTATCAGTGTCATGGTCCAGACAGCGAAGAGGGTGGCATTCGATTCGACCAGCTCGATCCGGATTTAGTCGACGGTCCGGATGCGGAGACTTGGCACGATGCGCTGGACCAAATCAATCTTGGGGAAATGCCACCGGCCAAGGCCAAGCAACTCACCACGGAACAAAGACGGTTGCTAACCGATTGGATGCTGACCGCACTGCGCAGCGCGGCCGAATCGAAACGTTTCAACAATGGCCGAGTGGTCACGCGGCGGTTGACGCGATACGAGTACGCCAACACGATGCGCGATTTGTTGGGAATCGATTTGGACTTTGCGCGTGACTTGCCACCAGAGCCACCTTCGCAGGAAGGCTTTCTGAACAATGGCGCCACCTTGGAAATGTCGCCGTCGCAGATCGAGCAATATTTGGCCGTAGCGAGGGACGCATTGGCCGAGGCGATTGTGACCGGCGATCAACCGCTGACGTATGAGTTCGCGCAGACGAAAACGGCCATCGGCAGATTACCGGCGAAACCAGTCGCTGGCCATGAGCCGGTCAAGCCAGAATTCATTCTCGATCTGAGCGAGTTTCCCAGGCACGGTGAATTCGAACTGAAGGTGACCGCTCAGGCGGCGATTCCTGATGACCAGGGACTGCCCAGGATGCGTGTCACAATGGGGCATGTGCCCGGCATCATTCACGTGCCGCGCGGTGAGATCGGCGAGGTTGATGTTTCAGCAGATGGCGGTACGTACACGTTTCGCGGACGCATGGAAAACTTTCCCCAACCCGGTCCGGTGTCGTTCGGCAACTCTGGATTCAAGGGCATGATCGTGATGATCGATTTCCTTGACGCGGACGGCAACGAACTTCGATACGCGGATCGCCAGTACGCCTTGTTGCCGCCCAAACCCAAACCCAAACCCAAACCCAAACCGAAAGCTAAAAAACAAAACAACAAGAAGCTACCGAAACCAGAACAACAGGCTGCGGACGATGCGAAGAAACGGGGCGATGTGCCCGAGCCGATCGTGTTTGGTGATCGTCTTGAGATCCGGGTGACATCCGCCGAGTTCCGGGCGCCCATTTACGACAGTTGGCCACCGCCGAGTCATCAGCGTTTGCTTGCGGCTTCGAAACATGCCGATGACGAGGCTCGCTACATGCGCGAGATTTTGCCTCCGTTTATGACGGCCGCATTTCGGCGTCCGGTCAGCAAGGACGAGGTCGAGCAGACGGCGAATTTGTTTGATCAGATTCGCCCGAGTTCTGAATCCTTCATCGCCGCGGCGCGAGAGACGTTAGCGTCGGTCCTGGTTTCACCGCATTTCTTGTACATCGTGGAGACTCGCAAGCCGTCGCCGAACCGTCAACAGGTTTCCGAGTTTGAACTCGCATCACGGCTGTCCTATTTCTTGTGGAGCTCGTCGCCCGATCAGCATCTATTCAAACTGGCTGACACAGGTGCATTGAGCAGCCCTCGTGTGCTGGAAGAAGAAGTCGCACGCATGCTGGCGGATGAACGCAGCAGTGAATTTGTTCGTCGGTTTGTCGATCAGTGGCTGGACCTGGATGCGCTAAATCGCGTCGCGGTGAATCCGGAATTTTTTCCTGAATTTGACGACGCTTTGAAATTGCACATGCGCGCCGAAACACAGGCGTACTTTGCCGAGGTCCTTCGCAAAGATCGCAGCGCGTTGGAGTTGCTGGATTCCGATTGGGCAATGTTAAACCGACCACTGGCGATGCATTACGGATTGCCGGGGCCTCGCTCGTCGCAATTCGAACAAGTCGCATTGCACGGCACCGATCGTCGTGGAGGCCTGCTTGGCCAAGGGGCGTTCCTGTTGGCCAATGCGAACGGCGAAGACTCGCATCCGATCAAACGCGGTGTTTGGATTCTTGATCGGTTGCTCGATTCGCCACCCGCGCCGCCGCCGCCAGATGTCCCCGAACTCGATGTCGAAAGTCCTGACATGGCCAAGCTGACACTGAAACAGCAACTCGCCGTGCATCGTGAAAAAGAGTCCTGTGCGAACTGTCACCAAGGCATTGATCCGTGGGGCGTGCCGCTGGAAAACTTTGATGCAATCGGGCGCTGGCGAGAAAAGGTTCCTGCCCACAACGAACGGCCCGCCACCGACGTCGACGCGCGAAGCGTTCTGCCGGACGGAACGCCGATCGACGGCGCGGACCAGATGCAGCGTTACTTGGTGAACGATTGCAAAGAAAAATTCGCCCGCGCGATCGTTAAGCGTTTGATGGCCTACGGGCTGGGACGATCACTTGATTTTGGCGACCGCGATGCGGTTGACTCACTGGTGACAAGCTTTGTCGAGAAACAATACAGACTAAAATCTCTGATCGTTGACTTCGTTCAGAGCGAGACATTTCAGACGAAATAGCCGTCGTTTGCGGCGGAAAAGGACGCTTGGATTAACTTTGATTGGATCCATGTCGATTTGCGGTTTTTACTCTCTAGCAATTAGATTGATTGATCTCGCGTTCATGATCAGTCCAACCGCTGTTTGCCGTTTTCTAGCACACTCAACGAGAACATCATGAAAAAGTCCTGGCACGTCGATCGACGAACCGCACTCAAGGCGGCCGGTGTCAGCATGGCATTGCCATGGCTGGAAGCAATGGGCGGTCCTGCGGTAGCGCAACAAGAATTGCCACGGCGGATGTGTGCCGTTCTGTTTCCCTTTGGCATCGCGATGCCAAAGGATGACGCCGAGGATCGCCAATGGGGATGGTTTCCCACCGGCGAGGGCAAAGATTATGAACTGACCAACGTCTTAAAGCCGTTGGAAGGTCTGATGCAGGATGTTTCGATTTTCCATGGTTTGTCGCATCCACGCTGCCGTGCGATGAACGGCCATGACACCGGCGATACCTTCCTGACTGGAAATAACCTGGCCCCGGTGACCTATCAGAACACGATTTCGCTGGATCAATTTGCGGCTCAGCGGATCGGCAACCAGACGCGGTTGGCTTCGTTGACTTTGTCGACCGACGGCGGGGTGGGGCCGCGAACTCGGACGACGACGTTGTCCTACACCGACAAGGGTCAGCCGATCCCCGCGTTGTCAGACCCGAAACAGATCTTCAAGCGTCTGTTCGGTCAAGATGGAGCGAGCAAAAAAGATCGCAACCAATTACAGCATTCAGAAAGCATTCTTGATTTGGTAATGGATCAGTCCAAATCGCTGAGCCGCAGGCTGGGAACGGCCGACGTCCGGAAACTTTCCGAATTTGAAACCTCGGTACGTGAAGTCGAACAGCGCGTCGAGCGTTCGCGCAGTTGGCTAGACATACCGCTGCCCACCGTCGATCGTGATTCGATTGAACTGGAGGCAACGGTCGATGCGCCGAAAGAATACCTCAAGGCGATTTATGATCTGCAATTCCTTGCGTTCCAAACCGATCTGACGCGGATCACCACGTATCAGATCGGCAGCTATGGTCCGTCGCGCGCACGAACGTTTCCCGCCGTATTGGGGCTGCAGCCGGACTGGCATGGTTTGGCACATGCCGCTGGCAAGCAAGGCGGTCCCGAGAATATCGGCCGGTTTGATCAATTCCTCGCCGAAAACCTGGCACGCTTCCTCACCCGATTGAAGGAAACCCCCGAAGGCAATGGCAATCTGCTTGACCGTACTTTGGTCTTGTACGGCAGCAGCAACAGCCGGACTCACCAGAACCGTAACTATCCTTTGTTGCTCGCCGGTGGCCGAGACCTGGGGCTTCGGCATAATCAATTTCTACGTTTCGATGATCAGACGCCGATGTCAAATCTGTTCGTGACCATATTGCAGGCGCTGGGGATCGACACAGAAAGCTTTGTCGACAGCACCGGGCCGCTTGAAGGATTGACGTAAACGATCGCGTTACCCCAACCGAGGATGGTTACGGCAAAATTCAAAAGACGCTCGCCTCGTCCAACCGGCTGAGACGAAAGGCGTTTCTATTTGGTGCCAAAGGAATCGCTTTGCACGACCTCGACGATTAAGTCCGCGAAACCGTTGCCGCGTTTCTTGGTGTCGTCGACGATGCGGTCAATCACTTTGTGATCTCCGTAATTCATTGCGCGGCCTGTCGCATAGACGAGCAGTTTTTCGGTCAGACAACGCGAAAAGATATCCGGGTTCTTTATCAGATGCCGTTTTAAGTCCGTGATGTCTTTCAGTGTCGTTCCATCGGGCATCACGCTGGCGCAATCGATCGGTTGTCCCTTGAGCGTAACGACTTTATCGCCGCGTTTTTTGTAAATCGGATAGTACTCGCGGTAACGGCCCACGGGATCAAAGCTTTCTAGCACGAAACCGGGCGGGTCGATCCGCTCGTGACATCGCGCGCAGCTGGCATCCGCCTTGTGTCGATCGAGCAATTCGCGAATCGATTTCGCACCGGTTGTATCGGGCTCGATCGCGGGCACGTCGGCGGGGGGCGGCGCGGTCGGCATCCCAAAAATATTCTCAAGCATCCAGGCTCCGCGCAGCACCGGTTGCGTATCGACGCCGTTCGCCGTTGCCATCAGCACGCTCGCTTGCGTCAAGATGCCACCACGCAGACTTTCACGCGGCAGGGTGACTCGTTTCATCTGGTCAGATTTGGGGAAATCGATTTCGTAAAGTTTGGCATTACGACGATTCAGGTAAGTAAAGTCGGCGTCGATGAATGTTTCCAGCCGATGATTCTTATGCAAAATCTCGGACACAAACATTTCAGTTTCGGCGGTGACGGCGGCCAAGTCTTTGTCGGTCCACCTTAGCAAACGGGCGTCGGGCATGATTTGAGGCAACAAACGCAAATCGAGCCACTGCCCCGTAAACGAACTCAAAAAATTCTTGACCTTGGACTGCTTGAGCAAGCGTCGCGTCTGCTGCTGGAGAATCGGTTTTGCGGAAAGTTGTCCCTGCATCGCAAGCTTGCGTAATGTGTCATCCGGCGGACCGCTGGTCAGGAAATAGCTGAGCCGTGTTGCCAAGTCGTAATCGTCCATCTTGCCGGGGCGTTGTCCGCGATACAAGAAATGCGTTGAGCACAAAGCGGCCCGTATCGATAGATGGATGCCGTCACGAAAACTTGCGCCGTCGGCGATGTGATTGGTTGCAATGCCGACGTACTTGCTCAGCTGGGCGTCTGTAACGGGACGGCGAAAGGCTCGGTCGAGCATGGGACGCAAGATTTGTGCGGTGTAGGCAGCATCGTCCAGATCACCGCGCCGCCCCAGAAACCGAGCCGTGCGTTGCTTTCGCCGCCGGGTCTCCTCGTCTTCGATCAGTCGGGTGGGGCCAGTGATGGACATTTTGTGGATGTCGATCCCCGGTCCCTTAAAAAAATGAAAACAGCAAAGTGTTTCTTCTGTGTTGACTTCCTGGCGGGCTATGGCGAGTGCAAACGCTTGCACTTCCTCCGATTCGGGATCGAATTGGTCAAGGTTCCGCTTGGCAGACTCACGTTCCGCTTCGATTCGTTTCCACCATGACCAGCCTCGATCGGATCGTTGATGTCCCGCTTTCATCCACGCCAAGCCCAATTCGGGTTCGTCACGAAACGTATCAAGCAACTGTGCAGAGAATCGCTCCAAGTAAGCAGGTTTGTTGCCCGTGATGTCGCAATAGATCGGCGCATTGTCATAGTGGACCACAATCGTTTCGCCGCTTAGCAGTTCCACAGAAGTTTGGAACATGCTCGCCTGTTCGCTTTCCAGTTCAAACTCCGCCAGTTTTCGCAAACTGAATGCTTTGGCAAAGTTGGACCCCGTCGTTTTTCGAGCCAGCAGATGAACGACGGGAACGTGTCCCTCGGTCGGTCGGTACGCCGAAAGGTTGATCGCGACGTCGTATTCGCCGCTCACTTGGGCTTCGAATCGATTCGGCCAAACGCAACCTCGCGACAAAGGTTCGCTGCCGCTGACCATCCGCAGCACTCCGTCGATCTCGTGGCCGGTGGTGAAATTCAGTGAAAAATCACCGGGACCGATCTCGTTTCTCGTGGGTGACAACTTCACGGTATTTTGTTCCGGCGGCAGCAGTTCATCAGCGGCCGCGGTCGCCAGCTGAACGTACTGTTGCATCAGCGGTGGAGACAGTACGAGGCCTTCACCGATGTTGTCAAAACCGTGAGATTGAGTGTCGGCGGGAAACGAGTTTGGCACGTCGAACGGAATGCCTAGCACCGACCTTACCGAGTTTTCGTATTCCTGACGATTGAGTCGGCGCAGAACCGATCCTCCCGGCGGCACACGCTGTGTGAGCGTTTTGTCCAGCCAGTGGAGCATCACATTTCGCTGTGCATCCGACGGTCGGTGGTCGACGTCACTTGGTGGCATCTCGTTGGCCGTGAGCGCTTGATGAACCTTCGTCCAAACTTCTGACGAACGGGGATCGCTCCAATCAATCGCACCAGCGTCCAGAACGATTTCCGCTTCGGCCGATCCCTCGCTATGGCAATCGACACAGTGGCTGGTCAGAAATTCGCTGACAGAATCGTCAAGTTGCTGGTTGTCCGAGCCCTCGGCCACAATCGCGAGCGTGGGAACAACTAGCACGATCCAAGCAAGCAACCACCGTAACGACAGCAGCTTGCCGTCGGTTCGTCGGCGATCGAAATGTAGCCCCAGGGTGCGGCGCGTATAATGTTCGGGTCTACAAAAGTACTTCATTCAAATTCCGTCTGGCTTTCACGAACTGATCTTCTTCCAGTCCCATCGATTGCATCACAGTCAGGAATAAATCGCCCAGCAGAGGAGTCTCGTCGACAGGATTGTCCCGCGAGATCGAATGATGCGATCCATGTCGATAAGGCCCGCCGGCTAACAGGATTGGCAGGCGACTGTTGTTGTGCGTGTTGGCGTCGCCCATCCCGCTGCCGAACAGAATCGCCGTCGAGTCAACCAGCGGGCGACCTTCCGTGTCTTCCTTTTCGCCGAGCTGGCGGACAAAGTTTCCGAATCTTGACACGTGTTCGATACCGACGCGATTGAACTCGGCGATCTTGTCAGGGTCGTTGCCGTGATGCGAGAGGCCATGATAGCCCGCACTTAGTTTTTGTCCGTCGATACTGAAGACTTGTCCTTGGCCGGGCAACAAGAACGAAATGACACGAGTTGAATCAGTTTGCAACGCGAGCGACATCAGGTCGTACATCATTGATTCGCATTCCAGCGACAAGTCCGGCGCGACGGGATCGTACTCAGGCAACTCAAAATCGACTTGGGGCGTGGGCACACTCAGCCAGTCTCGCTGTTTCTGCAATTTTTTCTCCGCGTCGCGGACCGACGAAAAATACTCCGTCAGTTTTTCGGCGTCGCGAGCGTTGACCTGACGTTGCAGTGCACGTGCTTCCTCGATCGCCAAGTCAAGCACACTGCCGCCGCTGCGAAGCAGGTAATCCATTCGCGCCAAATCGGTCCCGCAGCTGAACAGATGGCGGTACAGGACGCTCGGTCGCCCGATCGCCGGAAGCGGAATGCCCTCCTTGGTAAAACTCATCATCCCGTCATTGCCGAATCCGCAAGTCACTTGCAGTGACTCGAACCGAGTCTGATTGCCAATGGCGTTTGCGACCATTTGATCGATCGAAATGCCAGGTGTCCCTTTGCCGGTCAGATAGTTTTTCCAGTTCTGATGTCCGTTGGGTGCGCGATGATCAAGTCCGCTGAAAACGCTGAACCGATCGCGCAAATCCTCCAGCGGCGTCAGTACCGGCGACATGGTGTAGTCACGACCCGCTGCCGACGGTGAAAAGCTGGGTGTGTGAAAACCCAAGTAACTGCCGATCGCGACAAACCGCTTCACGGCCGATGTCTTGTTTTCTGCGGCAGCAACGTTTTGCGGTTGATCGATTGACTCGAGTCCTGGCAGCGCCAGCCCCATCGCCGAACAACGCAAGAAAAACCGTCGATCCATAAATCAATGTCCGAACGTCCTAAGGCGTTTCCATTTCAACAAGATCTTAACGTGGTGACGATAACCTATTCAATCGCCATTTAAATTGCGAATCGAAGGTGGCGTCTTTTCGAATTCAATGGATCGGTGTGTTGTTGTCGTGGGCAATAATCGTTCCGCCACGCATCCGTTCCGCCGGTGCTTAGGCACGTCGGTGTCGTCTAAGAACAGTCGCAATGCCTAGCCCCAGCAGCGCGATTGCCGACGAAGGTTCGGGAACCATTGAAGTCGCAGTGACGAATGCTGGTGCATTCATTATCAGTAGGTCTTTTGTTTTACCGAGTCCGTCGTTTACGGGCAGAACCGGATCGAACACACGGGGCAAGTCCGGTCCATTCCCGCTATCTAAATCATACGTTGACGAGGAAACTTTAGCGCCAGTGAAGAACAGTTTGGTATTGAACAGCGTTGCTTTACCGACAAGCGAAATCGATCGTAGTTCAAAAACCTGACGTTGTCGCGGAAGCGAAACGAAGATATCGATACATTTTCTGCGCTTAGATCCCCAACGAAGAATTCGACGTCGGTCGGCGTGAACGACATCGGTCGGCGTGAACGTCACATGCTTGTTTTGAACGCCACGGTCTTCGGCGTCGCTCTTGATAGTAACACTTATCGAAAACGGCGTGCCGTCATCGACGGTCGCTTCCCAGCCATCGACCTGTAACATCCAGGGATTGTCCGGTTTAAAGACACTTCTTGCGGGTTCGACGAAACCGGACGAGCGGTAAACGATTTCAGCAAAACAGTCGTTCGGAAAAATCAAGTAACGCTAGAATGAAAACCAGTCGTCGTAGATGTGGGCTCATTGCTTGTACGTACCTATCGCAAAAAGGATGACTCGCGAATGAGGATGTCCGAGGCATCTTTGGAAAGAAGGGGCTGCGACACGGAAGCCTTCGCCTAATGCCCGGGCCCCTTGAGCAGGCTTTGCCCGTTCAAGAAGCTCGCTCAATTGCCGTTGACTTCGATCCGCCGCTCACTCGTCGGTGACGCAGCCTTCGCTTGCGCTTTTGACGGTTTTGATGTACTTGTACAGCGTGCCGCGGGTGGCTTTCAGTGGTGGCGCGGTCCACGATGATTTGCGTTTGGCAAGTTCCGCTTCGTCGACGTCGACATCAAGCGAGTTCTTTTCCGCATCGATGGTGACGATGTCTCCGTCTTGCAGCAGTCCCAGCGGTCCGCCCTCTTGAGCTTCGGGCGTGATGTGACCGACGATGAATCCGTGGCTGCCGCCGCTGAACCGTCCGTCGGTCAGCATCGCCACGTCGCTGCCCAGGCCGGCGCCCATGATCGCACTGGTCGGCGTCAGCATTTCGGGCATCCCCGGTCCGCCTTTGGGACCTTCATAGCGAATCACGACGACATCGCCTTTTTGAATTTTCTTTTCTTCCAGTGCATGCAGCATGTCTTCTTCGCTGTCAAAGCATCTTGCCGGACCGCTGAACTGAAGCCCTTCCTTGCCGGTGATCTTGGCAACCGCACCGGTCGGCGCCAGCGAGCCTTTGAGGATACGAATGTGACCGCTTTCTTTGATCGGTTTGTCGATCGGTGCAACGATCGTTTGACCTTCTTTTAAATCCGGTACCGATTCCAAGTTCTCGGCCAGCGTCTTGCCGGTGACTGTCAAGCAAGATCCGTCCATCAATCCGTTGGCCAGCAAGTACTTCATCACCGCCGGCGTGCCACCGATGCTGTGCAAGTCTTCTTGGACAAATTTGCCGCTGGGTTTCAAGTCGGCCAGGTAAGGAATGCGATCGCTGACCGATTGAAAGTCATCGATGGTCAGCGGCACGTCCACCGCACGGGCCATCGCGATCAGGTGCAAGACAGCGTTCGTGCTGCCGCCGAGTGCCATGACGGTGACCATTGCATTTTCGAACGCGGTGCGTGTCATGATGTCGCGCGGCTTGATATCGGCTTTCAATAGTTCCAACATCGCGACACCGGCGCGGTGGCACTCGTCTTTTTTTTCCGCGTCCACCGCGGGGATACTGGCCGAATACGGCAGCGACATGCCGAGCGCTTCGATGGCGGTTGCCATGGTGTTGGCCGTGTACATGCCGCCGCAGGCGCCGGCACCGGGGCAACTCTTTTGAACGATCTGTTGCCGCTCTTCGTCGCTGATTTGTCCCGCAATGAATTGGCCGTAGCACTGAAAGGCGCTGACGATATCAAGCTTTTCGTTTTTATAGCTTCCCGGTTTGATCGTTCCGCCGTACACCATGATGGCGGGACGGTTCAGTCGGCCCATTGCGATCAGGCAACCCGGCATGTTTTTGTCACATCCGGGCAGCGCGATCAGACCGTCATACCACTGCGCGGCCATGATGGTTTCGATCGAGTCGGCGATCAGGTCGCGACTCTGCAAGCTGTAACTCATCCCGTCGGTGCCCATCGAGATGCCGTCGCTGACCCCGATCGTATTGAACCGCATGCCGACAAGTCCGGCGTCCGTGACGCCTTTTTTGACCTCGGCGGCCAAGTCCAACAGGTGCATATTGCAGCTGTTTCCTTCGTACCACATGCTTGCGATACCGACTTGTGCCTTGTTCATGTCGTCGCTGGATAGGCCGGTCGCATACAGCATGGCCTGGGACGCGCCTTGGCTTTTGGGTTGAGTAATCTTGCTAGAGTATTTGTTCAGTTGAGTCATGTTCGCGATTGTTCGATGGAGGTTAACGTGCCGACGTCGCACAGATTATGATCAACGGCGCCAGATCTACAATGTACGCCCGTTGCTGAACGTTCAACGCTCGTCGCCCAATTCGTGCGTCGGATGCCGAACCTCAACGCTAGACGCTTTTTTTATCCGCCGGTTCGAGGTTTTTTTGATGATTCGATCCATCTCGCTGCTGCTTTGCCTGATCGGAATCTCTTTGCCAGTTTCCGCCGGCCCGCCGCTGAACACTGATTCTGCGGCGAAACCAGATTCGGCTGCGAAGCCAGAATCCGCTGGGGGCTCCGGCACGTCGGCGCAGGACGCCGGCTCGGCCAAGGATGACTTTGATTTCAAGTCGCGGTCCCTGTTTGACGGTGAGACTCTGCGGGGGTGGGAAGGCAACGCGTATTGGTTTCGAGTTGAAACAGAACAAGGCGCGATCGTTGCCGGACGGTTGGAAGAGAAAATTCCGCACAACGAGTTTCTTTGTACGACGTCGCGGTTCGGCGATTTTGAATTGCGGTTGGAAGCCAAGCTAGTCGGTGAGGGCAGCAACGCAGGCGTACAAATTCGATCCGAGCGGATTCCTGGTGAGACCGAGGTTCGCGGGTATCAAGCCGACATCGGGTGGGTCCAGCAAGGCAAGCTGTCTGTCTGGGGCGCGCTGTACGACGAATCTCGCCGGCGAAAATTCTTGGCCCAGCCGACGGCGGACGTTTCGCAAGATCTGGTCAAGAAAGACGGCTGGAATGCGATGCGTGTGATCTGCGAAGGCCCGCGGATTCAAATCTTTGTTAACGGCAAACAGACGGTCGACTACACCGAGACGGATGATTCAATCCAGCGTGATGGCGTGATCGCTCTGCAGGTCCACAGCGGTCCACCGCTGGAAGCGTGGTATCGAAATATTCGGGTTCTTTCGCGATGACCGATTCTGAACCAGAGGGTGGGCCGAGTATCCAGTTCGTCTATTTCGATCTGGGCAATATCTTGGTTCGTTTCGACGAACAGATCGCCTGCGCGAACGCGTCGAATCT
The DNA here is from genome assembly GCA_963975425.1 of uncultured Pirellulaceae bacterium. Classification (GTDB taxonomy): domain Bacteria; phylum Planctomycetota; class Planctomycetia; order Pirellulales; family Pirellulaceae; genus CAXBGS01. Next base: position 26,485 of record CAXBGS010000008.1, on the reverse strand, counting down.
GTTTGACGTGGCGGCCGAAAAAATTCATGCGGCCGTCTACGGATCGGGACAGCAAACGCGATACGAACACGGCGAGTTGTCGGGTGAAGAATTTGCCACATCGATTCGCGAGCAAGTTGGCCGAACGATCCAGCAGATGCCGACACAACGACTGCTTGACGCACTCAGCGACATGTTCACGCCGATCGATTCGATGCAGCAAATCGTCCACAGCGTCCATCAAGCCGGTGTGCCATTTGGCATCTTGTCCAACACGTGCGCGGCCCACTGGGACTGGATCACTCGCCAACAGTGGCCTGTCATGCAAGAAGCTTATCGTGAAACAATTTTGAGTTTTGAAGCGGGCGCGATGAAACCGAACAAGCGGATCTATCAACTCGCCGAAGCCAGCGCCGAAGTCGCTCGCGAACGCATCCTCTTCGTTGACGATCGAACAGAAAACGTGCAGGCCGCCAAACAGCGAGGCTGGCAGGCGGTCGAGTGCATCGGCGGCGAACCGGTCGCTGCGGTGCTGCGAGAATACGGAGTAACGGCGTAGGTGTCGAAAACCCATGTGAATGACACCCGTCAACCAGGCAAGTATGTGCCAAGCTTGTTGCGCAGTGTCTTGTTTTGGCTGCTGGTGACCTCGGGGATCGCCTTGTTTTGGCCAATCGACAGGGTTGGGTTTGATCCCTTTGCGCCCTCCCCTGCCCTGCTCTGGTCGCTGATTGTCGCCACAATGTTTTCGTTGGGCACGCTGGTACGTCGGCCCGAACTGTTGCCGCTGCGGAAACGTCCCTGGTGGGTCTTGCTGGGCGTGTTAGCGCAAGTCCTGGTCATGCCTGCCGCCGCATGGTCGGTGACCAAGCTGGTGCCGATGTCCAGTGAGTTGGCCGCGGGCGTGATTCTGGTCGGCTGTGTTCCTGGCGCGATGGCATCGAATGTATTGACGCACACGGCGGGCGGCAGCGTGGCGTTCTCGGTCACATTGACGAGTGTTGCGACGCTGTTGTCACCTGTGACGGTGCCCGCCGTGCTTAGCGTGGTGGCCGGTCCGTCATGGACCCCATCGCTCGATTCACCAGCCGTGACATCGATGCGGCTGTTGTTCGGTGTCGTCCTGCCGACGGTCGTCGGGTTCGTGCTCTCGGACCGCTGGCTCTGGATTCGAGGAGTCAGCGATCGCTTCGCGTCTTTGGTCGCTTCGGTATCCTTGCTGGCGATCATTGCGCTGGTCGTCGCCGTCAACCGTGAACGACTCGCCAGTGTCAGCCTGGTGATCGTTGCTTCTTTGTTACTGGTCAACGCGGTCGGGTACGCATCGGGATACACTCTGGGGCGTTTGGCTGGGATGACGTCACGTTACCGACGAGCATTGACGCTGGAGGTCGGGATGCAGAATGCGGGGCTAGGAACCACATTGGCCGTGTCGATGTACGGCGTTGATTCGGTGGCGACGATCCCGACCGCAGCCTATACGTTTGGGTGCATGTTGACCGGGACGGTGCTCGCAATGCTATGGCATCGGTTTGAACCAGCCGAGCTTGACCTGCAGTCCTAATAACCCGCGTGCAGGCCTGATCTGCCACCCGCAGGCCTGATTGGCCAATCGTGTCGGCCTGATTGGCCAATCTCGCCAGTGATCCAATCGCCAGTGATCCAATCGCCAAAGCGTTTGCGTTATCGACGTATTTGAACTCGATAAGTACCGATCGGCGCGTGATTGGCGGCAAATCGACCGCCGATTCGGATTTGCTGAGCAAACGTTATCATGGTGGTAGGCCGATGCGGCAAGTTCGGGCACTTTGGCACATGGCGGCGCTCCTTTCGGAGCGTTTTTATTGACCACACTGGCACACAATGAAACTACCTCACCATTCCGGCACAGCACCGACGATGAACCAGCCGCGGTTGGTTGCCGTGATTGATATCGGCGCGACCAGTATCCGAATGGAGGTCGCCGAGCTTCGTGATGGCGGCGAAGTTCGAAGCCTGGATGCGTTGCTGCAGGCGGTCGACTTAGGACGCGAAGTGTTCGCGACGCGGCGTATCAGCCGCGCTAGTATCGAAAAAGCCGCCAGCATTCTGATCAAGTACAAACGTCTGCTTCGCGAATACGATATTGCCGACGCGGATGTGCGAGTGGTCGCAACCAGTGCCGTACGCGAAGCGACCAATCGTGTCGCCTTTACGGATCGGATTTTCGTTGCGACCGGGCTTGATGTCGAAACGATCGATGATGCGGAAGTCAACCGAATCACATACATGGGGATCATCCCGCACTTGGCCGCGCACGAAGAGCTGGCCAAAGGCAAATCGGTGGTGGTCGAAGTCGGCGGCGGCAGCACCGAAGTGCTGATTGTTCGTGGCGGAAACGTCGTCTATAGCGGCTCGTTTCGGTTGGGTTCCTTGCGGTTGCTGCGCATGCTGGAATCGTCCCGTGCGGGGGCTTCGCGGCATCGTTCCCTGCTGGATGGCCACATCCGTCGCGCAGTCATCCAAATCGCCGAAAATGTCCACACCGATGACTCGACGCATTTGATCACGTTGGGCGGTGACATGCGATTCGTGGCCAAGCATCTCAAGAGTGATTGGGACGGGGTCAGTCTCTCGCGCATTTCAACATCGGAACTGGAATCCTTTACCGATGGTTTGTTGAAACTGGACGAAGACAAAATCGTCAAACGCTATGGAGCCAGTTTTATCGAAGCCGAAACGATGGCGACCGCCATGCTGGCTAACGTCATGCTCGCGAAACATTTCGGTTTGTCACATGTCTATGTCTGTGAAACCAACTTGCGAGACGGTTTGCTGAACGACATCGCGGTGGGTGGCAACTGGACAGCTGAATTTCGAAATCAAATTGTTCGTTCGGCAATCTCACTGGGCCGCAAGTTTGGCGTTGACGAGACGCACGGCCGGCAAGTTGCCGAGTTGGCGAGAAAACTCTTTCATCAACTCTCGGAATTGCACGCCTTAGAAAATCGGCACGAGGTGTTGCTGTACGTCGCCGCGCTGCTGCACGAATCGGGCATGCTGATCAACGTCCGCAGCAATCACAAACACGCCTTGTACCTGATTCGAAACAGTGAACTGTTCGGCTTGTCACGCAGCGAATTGCTGCAGGTTGGACTGATCGTGCGATACTACCGACGCGCAAATCCACAGGCCACGCACGACATTTATGGGACGCTGGACCGAGAGAAACGCGTGGTGGTGGCCAAGCTGGCCGCGATCCTGCGACTGGCGCTTGCGCTTGATGACACCCGCAGCGGTCGCATTCGCGAAATCGAATGCAATCGGTCCGGCAAGCGATTGATCATTACAGTTCCCGGCGTCGACGACGTTTCACTGGAACAAGTCGCGATGCGGCAAAACAGCGGATTGTTCGAAGAAGTGTTTGGAATGCCAGTGCTGTTGCGAAGCGGAAGCTAGGTCGCGGCAGCGAGTTCGCCGCGGCTCAGAATCGTTTGTCCATGAGTCGATTCCTGGCATCAGGGTGCTGGACGTGGATGGAAAGCATGGACGTCGCCATACAGGCCTGAGAAATACTTGCTGTCGATCGAAAAACGGTTCGCCGAACCCTGTCACACGTTTACCAGAATCTCGGTGTTCGCAATGCTCTGCAATATCTTCATGATGGGGGCTTCGAGTCACATCGCTTTCGAAAATCACGGTCGCTGGAAGTCCCAGTCGAAAACGGATGTCGGTGCCGAAAAATGCGTGATGCCGGTATCGCGAGCCATCGCTGTCATCGTCTTTTTCACGGGAATCATTTTGTCCGAACAATCTTCTAAGCGTGTGCTGGCACAAGGAACAAAAACGGCGCCCCATGCGGAAGTCAGCGTCAAGTTGAAACGTAGCCTCGCCCGGTTTAAAGATGCGCGAGATGAACTGGTGCGGATGCGAGTCGAAAAGGCCGGCGTGACCAATCCGCGGGTGCTGGATGCGATTCGCAATACGCCTCGGCACGAGTTTGTGCCGGAACATTTGCGCGAACAAGCTTACTTGGATATGGCACTGCCGATCGGTGATTCGCAAACCATTAGCAGCCCATTCATCGTGGCACTGATGACTGAAGTCTTGGACCCACAGCCGACCGACAAGGTATTAGAAGTCGGAACCGGCAGCGGCTATCAGGCCGCCGTGCTCAGTCCCCTGGTTCAACATGTTTATTCGATCGAGATTGTGCCGGAACTGGGCCAGCAAGCCGCTAAAGTTCTGAAGCGTTTGGACTACAAAAACGTATCGACGAGGATCGGTGACGGGTATCTCGGTTGGCCTGAAGCCGCGCCGCTGGACAAAATCATCGTCACGTGCAGCCCCGAGTCGGTTCCCCAGCCGCTGATCGATCAATTGCGCGAAGGTGGCAAGATGATCATTCCCGTCGGACAGCGTTACCAACAAACACTGTTCGAAATGACCAAGCAAAACGGCAAGCTGATCCGTAAACCGCTGCGTCCGACATTATTTGTGCCGATGACCGGTGAAGCGGAGGAAAGTCGACAGTTGCAACCGGATCGTAAGAATCCAGTGGTCGTTAATGGCGACTTTGAAGCGGTTCCTGAACATATTGCCGCCAGCATCGACGATGCTAGGGATACGGCCGAGTCAATCGATGCCGATCAGTCCAAGACCAACTCGCCTAGTTCCGATCATTCCACCAGCGACCGGCTCGATCAGAAGTATCGCCAAGAATATATCGCGGGTTGGTACTATGGCCGCCAAGTTCGGCGGGTCAAAGACTCTGCTGGCACCGGCGCGGCGACGAATTTTGCCGGGAACGCGTTTGCGCGGTTTGAGAACACGACGCCGGGACTCGATTCGCACCTGCTGCAAGGTATTCCGATCGATGGGACCCACGTCGGAATGTTGCGGATGAGCGGCCGGGTGCGGACCGAGAATGTTCAGCAGGGGCCGGGGCCCCAAGCGCGGCCCGTGATTGCGATCAGTTTCTATGATCGCGATCGCAACGAGCTGGGGATCTATTGGCTCGGTCCGTTTTCGGGGACGACACCTTGGCGAAACGTCAGCCGGCTGGTTCGCGTGCCCGCCAAGACCCATGAGGCGATTTTGCGAATCGGATTATTTGGGGCAACCGGGCGCGCGGATTTCGACGCAATTTCACTCAAACGGGTTGATTAAACATCCGTAAGGGGCCGACGCCGGACATCTTTGCCTATGCTGCGCAGTCGCGCAGCTTGCCCAGGGGTGCAAAATTTGCCTGACCTGCTTGAATCGCGTAATCCGTTCGCTATTCTAAGTCGTGAATCCGTCATACCATCGGGGGACGGAACGATAAGGTTTGACGTTGCTGGGTCCGCAAATCGCGCTGAAAAGCCATTGTTGCGGGCGACGTCTGAAGGAGGATTCAACACCTATGATTTGTCATCGTTTTTGTGCACCGCTTGCGGTCTTGATCGCAGCCTTCAGTCTGACCTCACTTGATTCGTCAAGTGTTGCCAACGCTGGTGGTTCTTCCGGAGGATATTCTTCCGGTTATGGATCGTCCGGCGGCGGATACGCATCGGCCGGCAGCCGCGGCGGAACGTTGTTGGGTCACCTTCGTTCAAAATTACAAGCTCGCGGTGGTTCCTCTGGCGGAAGTTCCGGCGGCGTTGCCGTTTCGGGCGGAAGCTCGGGTGGATCATCCGGCGGAAGCTCTGGCGGCGGTTATGTATCGGCGCGATATGGTGGCAGCAGTGGTGGACGCGTTGGGCCTCTTCAGCGCCTCGTCTCGCGTTTACACGCTCACCGTGCCGCACGTGCGAGTGCCAGCAGTGGTGGCAGCAGCGGCGGTTCATCCGGCGGTTACCGCGTCGCAAGCAGCGGCGGTTCGTCCGGTGGCAGCAGCGGCGGATCCTCTGGCGGCAGCAGTGGCGGTTCGTCTGGTGGCAGCACCGTCAGCTACTCATCGCCGGTTTCCTACTCGGCGCCCATCCAATCGGTCTCGTTGGGTGCATCAGCCGGCTATGAATCATCCGTCGTCGAATCGTCTTACCAGTCATACGCTCCCGTCGAATCCTACTCGACACCGATCGAAGGCACCGTCATTCACGGCAGCAGCTACGACGGTGGCGTGATCTTGGACAGCAGCCTCGATGCGGGTGTGATCACCGACGGTGGTTATGAAACCGGCGTGATCAGTGATGGAAATTCATCCGAAGGCACGAGCATTGCCGAACCGACTCCCGATGACTCGACGCGATACGAATCGTCCAAACCGGCTGTCGAAAGCGATGCCGCTTTGCTGACCGTCGCCGTGCCACACGAAGGTGCCAAAGTCACCGTCAACGGTCACGAGACATCCAGCGACGGCGAAGTCCGCCAGTTCATGTCACGCGGACTCAAGGAAGGCTACGTTTACACTTACGTCGTTAAAGTGGAATACAACGCCGGCGGCGAAGAAAAGACGGAAGAAAAGTCGGTCAAGCTGCGACCAGGTGACACCGAGCGTGTTGTCTTTGAGAAAGCCGATGCCCCGACCGATGCCGATGTGACCGTAACCAAAAGCGACGTCATGACGACCGTGGTCAAGCTGAACGTTCCTGCGGATGCCAAAGTGGTATTGGCCGGCAACGAAACCAACGGAAGTGGACAGGTTCGAACCTTCCGCACGACGCAATTGAAACCCGGTCAGCAATGGTCCAACTACACCGTGGTTGTCACGGCCGTCGTCAATGGCCAGAACGTCAGCAAGGAAAGAACCGTCAACGTGGTTGCCGGCAGCACGACCGAATTGACGTTCGACTTTGACTCGGTCTCGGTTGCTCAGCGATAACGATCGACCAGCGATCACCATCACGATGCGACACCCGTCGCGTCGCTTGTGATCCCGAGATTCGAGAATCATCAATCAGCGATTGAAAACGAAAGCCGCGTCCCAAATGGGGACGCGGCTTTTTCTATGGGAAACGTTGAATCATGCGGCGCCAACGGTGACACGGGTGACAGAGACCGATCCTGCATGCAGCTGAGACGAATCCTGCTGGAGGCAGAGATCCTGACAAGTTGATGACTGTACAACCCCGGCGCGGTAGCTAACGTAGGAAGAGAGCGATGTTCTCAGCACCGGCTGAGCGTTTTCATCGGGCAGAGTACTCGGCGGCGGACTGGTCAATGTCGGCGGAATCCACACCAAACACGACGGTTCCCGGTCGGCGATTAGCCACCGGTAAGCTGATCGCGAGTGGTGTGTTGGTTTTTCATCTCGTTGCGTTGGTGGGGCCACCGCTTTCGCTGCAGACTCAGGGGCCGCTGGGCAGTTCTCCCTCGGTCGCGATGCTGATGCAGCCGGTGCGGTGGTATTGCCAATCGTTCTATCTCGATCGCGGCTATGCGTTCTTTGCTCCCGATCCTGGACCCAGTCATTTGATCCAAGCCGCAACGACACAGTCCGACGGCAGCCGGGTCGAGCAGATGTATCCTGATCTGCAGCAGCAATGGCCGCGGTTGCTGTACCACCGGTATTTCATGTTGGCTGAATTCTTGACCGAGATTCATCAACCGCCCGGACCTCCGGCGGAATTGTTCGAGGCCCAGCGCGAAGAAGCGGAAGCTTGGGTCCGTTCACGCGCGCGGTACGAACATGTCCGGCAGTCCATGATCGAACACTTGAAACACAGCAACGGAAACGACAACGTTGCCATCCGTCGCATCGAGCATCTGATTCCCGATTTCATTTCACTTTCGGTCGATGACGTCGCGCTGACTGACGAAGACCTGTACCGCGTGTTATTGGACCGCCCGATCATCAGCGATATTGCGCGCGGCCCCGTCCCCGGTCGGACACAAGAGTTGCCCGTGGCGGTACCCGAGACAATTCCCCCACCGGTGGCCGAGCAGGAGCAGTCGGCGGCCGGGCACCCATTTTCGGACAAGAACGAGGACGAGCCATTGTCACCGTCAGAGGCGGTGCGATGACTGAGGGTGTGGTACCGAATCGCCCCGTGCCGAAAGATGCTCCGAAAGTTTCCCCGAAACGGTCCCCGGCTGATTCGTTGTCAACGCGCGTCGTGAGCGAAGTTCGCCGCTGGATCGGTGAATCGTCGATCGGTTTGGTAACCGGTTGGGATCGTTTTTGGTTCACGCCGCGCCTCCCCCACACCGTCGCTTTGGTGCGAATTGCAACCGGCGCCATGCTGTTGTATGCGCACTTGGTATTGGCGACCGACTTGATGTCGTTTCTCGGCGACAACGCGTGGATCAACAATGAAACGTCTCGACAATTACATGACGGGGCGTTCGGTCCATCGGATTGGTCGCGAAGTTACCTGTGGTACATCAGCAGCCCTGCGCTGCTGTGGATGCATCACGCATTCACACTGGTGGTCACTGCCGCATTCATGATTGGGTTTTTGACTCGGATCACCGCGCCGCTGGCTTGGTTTCTGCAATTGATGTACTTGCATCGTTTGACCGGCGCCCTGTTCGGGCTCGATCAGATCATGACGTACGCGGCGATGTACACGATGATCGCGCCGTGTGGGGCAAAGTACAGCGTCGACGCCTGGCTAAGAGATAAATTTGCGGACCGACGTTCCTCCAGTTCTAAACTGATGTGGTTGTTGCCCGAAGCGGTTCCGAGCGTTTCGGCGAACATCGCGACGCGGCTGCTGCAAGTGCACCTGTGCGTGATTTACTTGTTCGGCGGTCTCGCGAAAGCACGCGGGACATCGTGGTGGGACGGAACGGCTGTTTGGTACGCGATCGCAAACTACGAATACCAATCCATCGATCTGACGTGGCTGGGCTCGTACCCGAGATTGTTTTCGGCACTTTCGCACGTGACGATGTTTTGGGAAATCTTTTATTGCGCCCTTGTGTGGCCCAAGCTGACGCGGCCATTCGTGTTGGCAATGGCCGTGGCCGTGCATGGCGGAATCGCGTTATTCATGGGCATGGCAACCTTTGGGATCATGATGATCGTGGCCAATTGCATCTTCTTGGATCCCGCTTGGTTTGCGCCGCCACAATCCGCGGATGAGCCGACAGATACAGAATCGACGGATGCGGAAACGATCGATGAGCCATCGGACGTCGCCGCATCCATCGATTCGGAACTCGTTGATTTCGAATCCGTCGACCTTGAACCGGCTGCTCTTGAACCGGCTAATCGGGACTCAGCGAGTGCGGACTCAGCCGATCCGGAACCGGCAGAACTGGAGCCGACTGGTGTCGAATCGGCTGTCGACGCTGGGCTGATCGACACGCCGGCCAAACGCGAATCGAAGACGCCGCTGGACGAACGTGAGCAGCGTGTTCGCAAAGCAGCCAAGAAGGTCAAGAGCCGCTATGCGCGGCTGAAAGAGCGTGAAGCGAAATTCAAAGCGCGTGCCCAGCGGCTAAAGGAGCGCGAAGCGAAGGTTCGCCGTTTCGTTCTCAGGCAGCGCGACAAAAAGAACAAACGTCAGTCGGATGATTCATCCGAGTAACGCTAGTCGAGATGACCGCGGCGAAACGAGATGCTTCGCGCTCGTTTCCTCGCTAGTTGACCTTTAAGAGTGACTCGCCGGTCATTTCGTCGGGTTTGGGAAGCCCGATCAATTGAAGGATCGTGGGCGCGATGTCGGCCAGTCGGCCACCTTCGCGAAGCTTGACGTTTTCTAATCCAGGTTCGACCACGATCAGCGGGACGTCATACGTGGTGTGCGCCGTGTGGGGACCGCCGGTGACCGGATCGATCATCTGTTCACAATTGCCGTGGTCGGCCGTCACAACCAGCGAGCCACCTTTGGCAAGCGTCGCGTCGACAATTTGTCCGACGCAGTGATCGACTTTCTCGACCGCGGCGATCGCGGCTTTCAAGACTCCCGTGTGTCCGACCATGTCGCCGTTGGCAAAGTTCACGACAATCAATTCGGCCTTTCCCGACTCGATCACATCCAGAACTGCTTGAGTGACGCCGTCGGCTGACATCTCGGGCTTTTGATCATAGGTGGATACATCTCGCGGTGAGGGCACCATGCCCCAGTCTTCTTCGACGAAAGGATTGTCACGGTAGTCGTTGAAAAAGAAAGTCACGTGCGGGTACTTTTCCGTTTCCGCACAGCGGAACTGGTGCAAACCATGTGCACTGATCACATCGCCCAGGATGTTGGGCATCTTGGCGCGTTTTTCAAAGATGACTTCGACAGGCAATCCGGTTTCGTAGCCGGTCATGGTGGCAAAGTACAAGTCGTCGATCTGTTTGCCTCGATCGAATCCACCGCCGGGAATATCCTTCCACTGGTCGTCTGGCAGCACAAACGCTTTGGTGATTTCTCGCGTTCGGTCCCCGCGATAATTCAAGAAGATCACCGCGTCGCCGTCCTTGACCAGCCCGGCCGGTTTTCCGTCGGCAAGAATTGTCGTGGCCGAGATGAATTCGTCGCCCGTTCGATTGCTGTCGGTCGGGTGGTCGTAATAGTGTTGGATCGCTTCGGTGGCACTTGTGGCGGTGCGGTCGGATCCTTGCGTCATCATGCGGTAGGCGGTTTCGACACGTTCCCACCGCAGATCACGGTCCATCGCATAGAACCGACCGATCACACTGGCGATGCGGCCGACGCCGGCGTCTTTCAATGCCTGTTCGATCTTGCCGACATAGTTGATGCCGCCGGTGGGCGACGTATCGCGACCATCGGTGATCGCGTGGACGGCGAACTGATCGGCACCGAGGCCCGCTCGTTTCGCCAGTTCGACGATCGCCAATGCATGGTCCAAGTCGCTGTGGACTCGCCCATCGGACATCAAGCCCAGCAAGTGCAGCGTGCCGCCGGTCTTTTTGACATGCTCGATGGCGCCCACGAGCACGGGGTTTTTGAAAAACGATTCGTCGCGAATCGATCGTGTGATCCGCATCACTTCTTGATCGACGATCCGGCCGGCACCGATGTTCTGGTGGCCGACTTCGCTGTTGCCCATCACCCCCGCGGGTAAACCGACGTCCTCGCCCGAGGTGTGGATCAGCGTGTGGGGGTACTCGGCCATCAAAGCATCGGCGACCGGCGTGTTGGCCAAATGGACGGCATTGGCGCTGTCCCATTTCGAATCCGGGTTTTGGCCCCAGCCGTCACGGACAATGAGAACGACAGGTTTTCGGCGAACTTCCGACACGATGTTGATTCCTATACAGCGAGGCCGAGTGATGGTGATGGCGGGCTGGACAGCACCGCGGATAAGCTTTACCCGCCGATTCTAGCGGCACGGCCGTGAATTCGTAGCCCGCCTATGCCGCCGGTCCGCCAGAGCTCGACGAGTCAGGCCGCATCGAACCCGGGCTGCTGTGAACCCAGGCTGCTGTGACCCCGCTGTGCTGTGACCCAGCTGTGCTGTGAACCCGGCCGCTACGAACAACACGCCCGGACCGTTACGCTGTCGCCACGGACCGTTGCGGTAGGTGTTCTCGATCATTCCGGTCGGTTCCCAAATTGCTCAGTTACCCGATGGATAGGGTTCTTGGATTCACATCATGACTTTGCCACGATTCGATCGCGGGTCTTCGTTCGAAAAACAGTTCCCTGACGAAGTGATCGATGGGCTTGGCCCGCGACTGGAATCGCTGCGCGCGCGGCTGACACAATTGGCCAATCCCATCCGTGATTCGTCGGCGATCGATCTGTCCGAGGGTATGACCAGTGTCGACTCACCCAGCGATGATCGCAGTTTTTTTCGGTTGCCCGAACGACAATACGCCGCCTACGTCGCACGACGCGAAGCATCCGATCTCGGCCGAGTCTTTGCAGTCGCCAACGGTTTGCATGATCATGTCGACGCGGTGGTTGTCTGCAGTGACCCGGGGATGGCTGCGGGCGCGAGGGCGTTGATGCAGGCCTGCTGCGATCCCTATCACAACGAACGGACGCGGGCGATGCGTGGCAGCAAACCGCGGATGTATTTCCAGCCGAATCCTCACGAGAACGATGCGCTGGCCAGTTTGCTGACGCGGTTGCGCCAGCCGCATGCCGAACAAACCTGCGAACAACGTTGGGCGATCGTCTCGCTTGAACCCGGCGATGATTTGGGCCGTTCGACAAGCCACACCGATGCCGATCAAGCGCAACGGGGTCGGCAATATCTAGTTGATCAGCTTCGTCAGACGCTTGACCAGGCATCCCCGCATTCAAACCTTGATCCCGCGCTGGCCGATTTCCCGCTGGCCGATCCCGCGCGGGCCGAGAAAACGCAGCCCGAGCAAGCAGACGTCAAGCAGGCGGGCATCGAGCAAGACCTTGCGCGCTTCGTGGTCTCGATCGGTGGCTCAAAATCCATCGCGTCGTTGTCGCACGTTGGTGGGGCGAATGGCATGCCGCCAGCGCGGCAACGCTTTTCACTGACACCGGATCTGGGGCCAGCCTGGACGGTGCTGTCGCCTGCGGGGATGTTGCCGGCGGCAATGTTGGGATTGGACTGTATGAAGTTGCTGGAAGGTGCGGTCGTCATTAATGACCACTTTCAAGACACACCGCTGGCGGACAACATTGCGATGAGGTTGGCTGCTTCGAATTATTTAGCGGCTCGCGGTGGACTGCGACATCGGTTGATCAGCACCTGGTCAAATGCCTTGGCGGGATTTGGCGATTGGTGTGGCCGGCTAACGCAAGATTCCGCCGCGACCGATGCCACCACCACCGTACTGGTCAATCCGAGTGAACTGGAGCGGTTTCGTGCGTTGTGTCGCGTTGCCGACGGGAATCGACTGGTCCAACACCTTGTCGCCCAGAAGTCCAAATGTGACGCGATTCTGGGTGCCGATTCGCGGTCGATGGATGCGATGATGCAGGCGACATACCGCCAGACGCTGGATGAAATCGAATCACCGTCATTCAGCCTGACGCTCTCGCACATTGATACGTTCACGCTGGGCCAGCTTTTTCAGCTGACGATGATTGCAACCTGGATCGAAAAGGAATTAAGGTGCCAGGACGAATGTGGCAAAACCGAATCGATGCCGGATCAACAAACCGGCCCGACATGACTAAGGTAGCCTGCTGATGAACCACGGAATTCCCCTGCACCTTAGGTGAACTACAAAATGTCTGCGGTGGACGATCAATTCAAGCAGCTTCGTGCGGCCGGTCAAAAGGCACTGATGCCCTTTCTGACGGCCGGCGATCCCGATCTGGCAACAACCGCCGATGTGCTTCGCGCGGTCGGCCCGGCCGGTGCCAGTCTTTGCGAAGTCGGTGTGCCGTACAGCGATCCGATCGCCGACGGCCCCGTGATCCAGGCCTCGTATCAACGTGCGCTCGAATCCGGATTTCGATTGCAACAAGTTTTCGAACTCGCTCAATCCGTGGCCGCCGAAGTCACCGTGCCGATGGTGACGATGGTCAGCTATTCGATCATCTATCGGGTCGGTTTGCAGTCGTATGTCGACCAGGCCAAGGCCGCAGGATACGCCGGCGCGATCGTTCCCGACCTGTTGGTGGAAGAGGCCGATGCGTTGGCCAAAATTTGTCGCGATGCGGATTTCAGCCTGATTCAACTGGTAACACCCACAACGCCGAGAGACCGGCAAATTCGTATCGCCGAATCATCGACGGGTTTCCTGTATTACGTCTCGGTCACCGGAATCACTGGCGAACGAACCAAGCTGCCGGCCGACCTGGCGGACAATGTCAGCTGGCTACGCGAACAAACCGACCTACCGATTTGCATCGGATTCGGCATCAGCGGTCCAGAGGCCGCAGCCACACTTGCACCGGTTGCCGACGGATTGATCGTCGGTTCGGCCATCGTCCGGCGCATCGCACAGGCGACCGATCGCGCCGACGCGGTGGCCTCGGTGTCGGCATTCATGAAAGAGTTGCGAGTGGCAATGGGCCAGTGACCCCGCGCTAGCGCCAGAGCCGTCTCAATCAGGCACCAGAGCCGTTTCACTCAGGCGCCAGAAATTCGGCGTGCAAGCGGTTCAACTTTGCATGCCAATCTGCGGTGTTCCCTCGGCCAACGGTGATCGCGTGCGGTCTTGCTGCGGCGTTTCTTTTTGTTCCGGCTAGTTCCGGCTTTTCCCGGCAAGCGTGATCGATCAAAGCGATTGGAAACGTTCCAGGCTCGTGCTCTTAGTCGTGCTCGTCCCCGGGGCGGTCGTGTCCTCGTTTCCAAGTCGAAAACGGGGCCAACACTCGCGATATTCGTCACGACCCGCATGACCGGTCAGCTTGCCTGGTCGTTACTGCTTTCCTGATGCGAATGTCGGGTGTTTTAGGCCAGGTTTACCTAATCCGTGTGCTACGTTTTTTTGCCTCCCATCCAGCCTGAACCGGCGGGGTCATGCGGACGGAAGGCTTTCACGGGGAAAACAAACACACGAGAGGGTCAAAACGTATGTCCGCTTCCAACGCTTCTTCCAAAGTCTCTAAAAATGAACAACAAGAAGACATCGTCACCATCGATCGCCGACGCAGTGAACGTCGCGATGGCGATCCAGAAGCCGTCGACACGGGTGTGATGACATCGCCGCGACGCAAGACCCAGCGTCGTCGCCACATCGATCCGACCACTTGCGAACGCGATTACAACGGCGAAGAAATCGAGTTCATGCGAGCCATGGACGACTACAAGCGTGATTCCGGACGGATGTTCCCCACCTGCAGCGAAGTGCTAGAAGTCGTTCGGGCACTCGGCTATGTCAAGCTTGACGAAGAGCAACTGGCGATCTTGCAGGGCGAAGATCTGGATGACCAGGACGACCTCGATCCGGCCGACATGTTCAGCCCCGAAGTACTCGTCGGCGACGACGAACAGTAGAATAGATCGACGTTGTGAGCGAGGGAACGCTCTTGGTCGATTGACAAAATATCGATTCACAACAGCCTGGACGATCGCCCACGGGACCTCTCGCGGACGGCGCCAGGCTGTTTTCGGTTTCCGCCTTTCCTGTTCTTTGGCGGCGGTCAAGCCAGATCGGTGTCTAGCGGAGTTTTAGGTGTTGCGGTATTTCGTTCGACTCTTAGCGTATGCGTGGCCGCTTCCCTATACGCTCTTTGGTATCACCATGGGGTTGCTGGTCGGTGCCCGCTTTCAACGAGTCGACGGCGTGATCGAGATTTATGGCCCTTCGGTTGCCTACCTGCTTGGCCGCATGCCACTGCCCGCGATGGCGATGACGATGGGGCACGTCGTGTTCGGCTGTGACCGTTTCGCCCTCGACGTCACGCGCGAGCACGAACGCGTCCATGTCCGCCAGTACGAACGTTGGGGCATCGGTTTTGTCCCCGCCTATCTGGCCATCTCTGCCGTCTTGTTCCTGAGGGGACGTGACGGGTATCGAGAGAATCCGTTCGAGATCGAGGCTTATGCTATCGATCGGCCCGATTTCAGTACCGGCCGGCTAAGCGATTCGACGGACCCATGATGCCACTGAGCTTGCTGGCGAGGGAATTCAGCCCGCCGACGACTGATGATGGCCGCCCATATTGCTATCGCCGCGGTTTCGAGGGTCCGTTTTGCCACTGGCGTGTCATTCGGGTTGTCGGCAAAGGCATAGATTTCGTAGTTTCACGCAGGACCGGCGATCTTGGCCGGTAAACGTGTCGCTTTTTCGCGAGCACAAGCGGTGCCCAGCGCGCCGGCAGCGAAAAAGAAAACACTTCATTTGCGAGGCATGGATGCACGCTCGACGACAACATTGGTTCATTTGGATATTCACGGGCTGTCTGTTTTTCTTTTCAGGATGTCGCGGGACTTCCCCGCTGAACCGTTTCGTCCAAGTGAGAAAAGACCCGACGGCGACCATTCCCGAGTACGAAGCACCACGCCAACGTTTGGCAACCGCCAAACCCCGTGCCGGTTCGAATGTCACACCCGATGGCGCTGTGGACAATGCGCCCCTTGCCCAGCAGCAATCACTCGCGGGGGCAAACGCGTCGGGACAAGACTCGCAGGCCAGCGTCGATACGACCGGCAATCCCGCATCGTCCGCCGGTACGCCGTTCCGTACCCACAGCCCCGCCACCCCGGCTGAATCGGCCGTGACCGCAAGACTGGGCGATCGATCCAATACACCGCCACGCACACGCACGTCCGACCGACCGATCCGCAGTATCGCATCGTCATCCTCATCGGCCGCCAACGAACAGGCTGCTGCCGCCGCTAATGCAACCGCCGCGCGTAAGCGATTCCAGCTGCCCCAAGATGCAACGCAAGCCGACCTGTTGCGAGCGTTTCGCGATAGTCCACCCGCGGTCAAAGAACAAGCAATGCGTCAGCTGGTTGCCGCCATGTCACGGTCGGCCGACACAACCGACCAGCCAGGTGCGTTGAATCGAGCCCTGACGGACTCGTTGGACCAGTTGCCCGAATTGCCGGCTGAAACCCGGGTGCCGGCCACGACGCCACCGAATCGACTGGCCGCCAACAGTGCTGCGCAAAACAACACATCGCAAGACGCCGCCAACGGGCATCTCGCACAGCAAACCACGCAGCGCGACCCAGAGTCGGCGACACAAATGCCCACGAAAGAAGTCGCTGCAACGCAAGTCGCTGCAACGCAAGTCGCTGCAACGCAAGAACCCGCGAAGCAGGTGGCTGCGAAGCAGGTTCCAGCTCAGCAACCAGCGGTCGCCGCCGAATCGGCCCCGCCGCAAACATCGCTCGCCGAATCAAAGCCTGCCCAATCGAGCAACCACGTGCCTGTGGCGGACGAGTCAGGTGCCGCGCAAGAACCGCCGGTACCTGCCAACTTAGAACCGGCCATCGTTCAAGCCATTCCGTCCTCGACCGCGCCCGCCAAAGACAAAGTCGAATCGCAAATCCGTCCCGCCTCGGCGGCTCGCGATGCGACCAGCGATTCGATGATTGCTCAAGCGGCCATCACGCCCGCAGCGAACGAGCCCGCAGCGATTGAGCCTGCCCAGCCGACGCCGACGCCAACGTCTCCGGCTCCGCTTGATCCGGCCAAGCTTAGCGATCAAGAACTCTACGACGCCTTGCTGACGCGGTTGTCACAGGGACCCGCGAGCGAGACCGAGGCGGAACGCAGTCGGCGATTGATCATGGCCAGGCACTTGATGGTTTTGGCCGGCGATCCGGACCGCGCCGTCGCCGAGATCGATGACATGAGCGACAAAGAGCAGGAGTACCTGCGTCACCAACTTTTGGGGCTTTGGACAATTATCGACCCGGAAGGTCACCCTGTTCCGGCGCGGCGATTCACCACCGCCCTGCCCCAACTACGTGAAGCGACCAAGTACCTGGCGGCCGCAACGGATTCACTGGAAGTCCGCTCGCTGGCGTTTTGTACCGAGATCGAAGCGTATGGCCAAATCAAGACGTTCCCCGGCAATCGGTTCGACCCTGGGCAACAAGTTATCTTGTACTGCGAGATCGAGAACTTCACCGTGTCGACGGTCGAAAAGGGTTTCGAGACACACCTGCAGGGCAGCTATGACATCTTTGACAGCGAGAACCGAAAGATCGTCAGTCAATTGTTGCCCGCCGACAAGCAGGTCTCTAGCAACTACTTGCGAGACTACTTCATCGCTTACCAAATGCACTTGCCCAAGCAATTGCCAAAGGGATCGTACCGGTTGCAGCTAACGATGGAAGATGTCACCGGCAAGAAGTACGGACAGGCCAGCATTCCACTCGAAATCAAATAGCGGGCCGCCGAAACGTCGTCGACCCAATAAAAAACGCAGCACCGGTGTAAACCGGAACTGCGTTTCGTGGTCATGGATCCGAATGTTTGCTCGTTTCGCACCAATCAAGAGATCAAGCGAGAGTGAAAAACGGTCGCAAACGATTCCGATTTCTATTCGCCGTCATGTCCGCCAGAACGTGGTCGACGCTCTCGCGGACATGGGCTAAATCGATGATCCGCGTGTCTTAGAACAAGAAGATCGTGTCGATGCCGAACGTTTGTTGTTCGTCACCATCGGCCAGACCGACGACTTGATCGTCATCCCAGTCCCAGCGGTACTCAGGACGCACGATGACGTTGCCGCAAGGCTTGAAGTTCGCACCAATGGTCAACGCGTAGATGTCGCTGTCTTGTCCGACGGCGCTGTAGACGCCTTCTTCGTTATACCACTCGAATCGTCCGCCCAGCGACACGCGGTCGTTGACGCTGTAGATCAAGTATTGGTTGATACCGAACGTTTCGCGAGCGGTGTTGTTGTTATTGTCTTCGGTGTCCAACAAATCGCTTTGGAAGATGTACTGAAGCTTGTCGGTCAACGTGACATCGGCAACGATCGAGTGCATGTAGCCTTTCTCGGGTGAGCCAAGTGGCAAGGCACCAAAGCGACCGATCGTTGTGGCGTAGGTCAGTGTTAGATCGTCACAAAGTGCGTACGACAGACCGCCCAAGAAATTGTCACCGTTGTCGTCGAATCCGCTGTCCCAGCCCAAGGTGTATCCACCCCAGACCGTGACATCTTCGCTGGGCGTATAAGTTCCCAACGCACCGGTGTGCGTGAACGGTTCGCTGTTGTACATCGTGTACGCGTGGCTGTAGAAAAAGTTGTCCGGCGCGGTCACGACTTCCCAGCCGATGATCGTGTAAAAGTGACCGATTTTGACCGACAGGTCACCGTAGCCGGCTTCGAAATAGGCTTGCGGCAACGCGTGACCATAGGCATCGCCCACTCCGTTGTCCCAGTCATTATCCCAGCCGCGTGGGTCGGTTCCGAACGCTTGCGTGTCGTTCGAGTCGATCCCGTACATGTAATCGATGCGTCCACCGATATCGAAACCGTTTGATGTGTCGATCGCTTTTTCGGCGAACAACCAAGCTTGGTGCAAGTTGTATTCGTCGGCACGATTGTTGAACAATGTGTTGTTCTCGTCGTGATAACCCATTTGAATCCAACCGCCCATCGACAGATTGCCACAGCTGCCGAACAGCTCGAACGGTTCATCCGAACCGCCTTTGAATTTGCCCAGCAGACCGCCAATGGGGCAACCGCCGCCGCAGCCACCGCCGCTGTCGCAGGCACCGCTGTCACAGCTGATGTAGTCATCGCAGCCCGGTTCGCATGCCAGTTCCATGCCGCATGTCGCTTCGCAACCGCCGTCACATGACATGGGCGATTCGCATCCGCACACGGGCGCCGATTCGCAGCCGCACTCAGGTGCGATTGCCTGTTCGCATCCGCAAACCGCTTCGCCACAGTCGCAGTAACCGACTTGGCTGACGGCAGCGTCGCCCGCATACCCTGTCTGGTATCCGTATGGCGCGTTTTGATATTCGTTTCCGTTAGCGATTGCGACGCACATCAACGTGGCGAGGCAAGTGAATACTCTCATTTTCATTCTCGTGGACTCCCCTGTCCTTGCAAGATGGAATGCGTTTCGACGCACCATCCTGCTGGTACACGTCGTTGGCTAAGCAAAATCAAGATTTCTAGTCACCACAGAGCCACCTGCTGCTGATGCCGTCGCCGCGAATCGGTTTCGCGTTCCCACGTGCCTCCGCCAAATGCATCGGGAACGTGCGTGAAACTTGTTTCGAAGTGACGACCGCTAACAACGGCCTAGATATCCGATTGACGGTATCGACCGTTCATGACGATCAATCCAATCATGACAGGGGGGTAAGCATGTCAACTTGTAGGAATCTTTCCTCTCGCTGTTAACCTTTGACGGTTGAGGGTTTTCGAGAACGCAAAAGTGAAGAACCAACGAAAAAACCCGGCCTCCGCAATGCGGAAGCCGGGTCGTTTTGTGTCAGCCCCGCGGATGATCCGCGAGGGCTAGCATTCGATTCTGCTCTGATCTCTTAGAACAAGAAGATCGTGTCGATACCAAAGGTGGTTTGGTTATCGTCGCCGTCATCAAGGTCAGCGACTTGAGCGTCATCCCAATCCCAGCGAATTTCTGGGCGAACGATGACGTTGCCGTGAGGCTTGTAGTTGACGCCCAGGGTCAGGGCGTAGATGTCGTCGTCGGTTCCAACAGCGGAGTAGACGCCTTCTTGGTTGTACCACTCGAATCGAGCACCGTATGCCAAGCAATCGTTGACATTGTAGATCAGGTACTGGTTGATACCGAATGTTTCACGAACAGTCGTTCCTGCACCATCATCCGTGTCAAGCAAGTCGCTTTGGAAGATGTATTGCAAGTTGTCCGAAAGTGCCAAGTCAGCGACGATCGAGTGCATGTAACCTTGCTCTGGTGTTCCCAGTGGCAGGGCACCGAACTTTCCAATCGTCGTGGCGTAGGTCACCGTCAGGGCGTCTGACAGCGAAACTGACAATCCACCGAGGAAGTTGTCACCGTTGTCGTCGAAACCACTGTCCCAACCCATGGTGTATCCACCGTAGGCCGTGACGTTGTCGTTCACGTTGTACGTCGCCAAAACACCGGTGTGGGTGAATGGCTCGCTGTTGTACATCGTGTAAGCGTGGCTGTAGAAGAAGTTGTCGGGAGCCGTCACAACTTCCCATCCGATGATGGTGTAGAAGTGTCCAGCTTTGACCGACAAGTCACCGTAACCAGCTTCGACGTAAAGTTGCGGCAAAGCGTGACCGTAGGCGTCGCCCGTACCGTTGTCCCAGTCGTTGTCCCAACCGCGTGGGTCAGTTCCGAATGCCTGGGTGTCGTTCGAGTCGATACCGTACATGTAATCGATTCGTCCACCGATGTCGAATCCACACGAGGTGTCGATTGCTTTTTCGGCGTACAACCAAGCTTGGTGCAGGTTGTACTCATCGGGGCGGTTGTTGAACATACCGTTGCCGGCGCTGTGGTAGCCCATTTGCAACCAACCACCTGCGGACCAGCCGCAGTGCTCGCCAAACAGTGTCCATGGGTCTTCGATACAGCAGTCGCCCGTCAGGCATCCGCCCAACGCACAACCCGAATCGCACCCGCTGTCGCATCCAACAGCACAGCCGCTGTCGCATCCGTCAGCACAGCCATTGTCACAGCAATCGGTTGCGACTTCGCATCCGCATACTGGTTGCCCACAGTCGCAGGCTGCTGCGGTGCAAGAGACTAATTGAATATCGTTTGCTTGGTCAGCGAAAACATTTCCCGCGTGTACTCCGCAGGCAATCGCGGCGACCAGCGCCAATTTGCTAAGCTTCATGGCTCTCAACTCCCGTTTGTCCATAATTGGGTCATTTAACATAAGACGAAAACGTTTCTCCAAACGACCGTCAATGCCGTCGGGACTCGCGGGAACATTCCCGCGGCCGGTCGCTAGAGGCAAGCAGTCGCTTGTGCCAGAAGACCCGCCTGTCGATCCGTGACCAGCTGACTTTGCTTCGTAGCACGACTTCCCAGCTCCGCGCTTTCGTTCGTCAAGTTTGGTATCGGAGCGGATTGACGCTGAGCAAGGAATTTATCGCATAACTGGCTCGTATTTCGATCAACAGGGTTCCGCGTGTGTGTGTCGTTATGATCAATCCAGACACAACCATTCTGTCGATTTCGAAAAGGCTGACAGTCGGCCAAACCTTGCCGGTTACGTTATATGTGACCGCCGATTCACCCCCTGCGACGCTCAAATCGACTCCGGGTACCCGCCTCAGGGCGATTCGGGCAAAATCGTGCTCCTAAACTGTTTCATCACCATCAACCTCAGTGACCTTCGATGGCCTTTTGGCGCTCTAAGCAGACCGGATCCGACGCAAAAGACGACTCAACCGCAAATGTCGACGCATCCGGCACAGACTCAGGCGAAAGCTCCGGCGGCGTGTTTGGCAAATTCAAATCCGGTCTCCAGAAGACTCGCCGTGCACTCAACACCGATATTCGCGACCTTTTCAAAAGCGAAGGCCGGTTGGTGGATGAAGAGTTCTTGAACGATCTGTTCGCCAGACTGGTCCGCACCGATATGGGCGTCGGTCCCGCCGAGACGATTCGTGACGATGCGGCAAAGCGGTTGCGAGGACGCGTGGTTCAGTTCCAAGAGGTGCTCGATACCATCACCGAACAAACGCGGGTGATGTTGCAGCAAGATGGCGACGCGAAAATCACCTTTGCCGAAACCGCCCCCACCATCATCCTGGTCGTCGGCGTCAACGGCAGCGGAAAAACGACGTCCATCGGCAAGCTGGCCAACCTGTTCCACCAGTCCGGTAAGAAAGTGGTGTTGGGCGCCGGGGATACGTTTCGCGCCGCTGCCGTCGAACAGTTGACCGTTTGGGCGGGCCGGATTGGCTGCGAAATCGTTACCGGCAAAAGTGAAGCCGACCCGGCCAGTGTCGCATTTCAAACCGTCGAAAAAGCAGTCGAGTCGGGCGCCGACGTTGCTATCATCGACACCGCCGGTCGCTTGCAGACCCAACAGAACTTGATGCAGCAATTGGATAAGATTCGGCGCGTCGTCGGAAAGAAAGTCGAAGCGGCGCCCCACGAAGTCCTGTTGGTCTTGGACGCAACCGCCGGACAAAATGCGATCAGCCAGGCATCCGGGTTCAGCGAGGCGGCGGGTTGTACCGGCATCGTCTTGTCCAAGCTTGATGGATCGGCCAAGGGCGGCGTGATCTTGCCGATCCGCCAACAAATGAATTTGCCCGTCCGCTATGTCGGGCTGGGCGAAGGCATCGAAGATCTGGCTGAATTCGACGCGGGACTCTTTGCAAAGGCACTGTTCGAAGACTGATCACACTGTCCATCCGCACTGTCTTCTATCGGAGCCTTTGTTTTGCGTCTCAATCGCAACGGCTCGCTACGCCACCGCAGACACGTTATCGATCGCCATGTTACACCTGCAAAGCGAATCCACATCCCGATGGCTGAACCAAGTGGATCAGCAATTGGACGAAGTTCTGATCGATCATGCCCACTGCGAGCGTAAAGCCGCATCGACGGCAATGAATTTGATGAACGCTTACACCGAGAATCGCGAGCTGTGTCGCGAGATGACTCGCATCGTCGAAGAAGAACTCGAGCATTTCCACATGGTGCTGGAAATTCTGGACGCCCGCGGCATCGTTTTTCGCCGCTTGGCCAGCGGACCCTACGGCCGAGAACTGAACGCACTCGTTCGCCCCTCCGAACCCGATCGCGGCGTGGATCGATTGTTGGTCGCGTCTCTGATCGAAGCACGAAGCTGTGAACGCTTTCGGCTGCTGGCCGATCATATTCGGCCGCGTGACCCCGAGTTGTCGGCCTTCTATGCGGGATTGTTTGAAAGCGAAGCCCGCCACCACACCACGTATGTCAAGCTGGCCGAACAGTTTGGCGATCGTGATTCGGTTCGCCAGCGACTGGACCAACTGTCGCATCAGGAAAGTGAAATCATTGCGGTCGGCAGCGACTTGGCTCGCATGCACAGCTAGGCAATGTTTCACGCGGCCGCGATGGAATCGCAACGCGGCAGGGCCGATGCAGCACCGCGGCAGCGATGAAACCGCACCGCGAGGGCGACTCGCACGATTGCTCGGCTTGCGTGTCCACCGGATTCTACGTGTGTCCACCGGATTCTACGTGCGGCGCTGTTTCACGGATGTGACCCGATTTCTCGCGGATCAAACCGCCTTGTTGCCGCCGACTTGCCGCCGCGGCGAGTCGCCATAGTCTTGTGTTGTCGCGACCACTCCGGCCGTGACCCCTTCCAGGGACGGAAGCGGTGAACCGTTGACCTCTGCAAGGAGACAAACGTGACACCTGCTTTGTTACGTTCCACGATATTGTTGTTGCCCGCAAAATCGACACGTGCTTTGATCGTCGCAGCCGGTTGGATCTTGGTCGGCTCTGTGACGGGCCAAGGATCGTTGACCCACCTCGCATCCGCGGCCGACGTTCCGGTCATCCAATTCGACATGCCTCCGTTGGCTGTCGCACAACCACACTCCTCATGCGATGGCGATGCAACGGAGTGGCCTGCCGCGATGCAGTTGCTGCCCGGCGAGACCATGGTGACATGTGAGTTGAATTTGTCGTCGATGATATCGACGCCGCAAGCTCCGCAGATTGATCAATGGCTGGTGCGCTGTCAGCCTCGTGACGACTCGGTGCGGATCGCCGACTATCAACCGCGAACCGAAGTCGCCAGCGAATTAGAAGGTCCCATCCAGGTCAAAGAGTTGGACGAGCAAACGGAATCGTTCGGGTTGTCCATTGACGGCGCCTATGGTCATTTGGCCCAAGGCAATTTGGGAGGCGATCAAGGCAAGAAACAAACCGATTCGTACCAGTACAACAAGATCGCGCCATTGCAAGCGGTGACGGCGTCGGGCACGATCAATCGCGGTCGAGGCGTGTATTTCAAATTGCGCTGGACCGCGACACAAGTACTCGAAGGCGAAAAGAAATTCACGCTAACGTTTCGTGTGCCCGCCCATTGGCGCAGCGGTTTGATCGATGTCTCTGTCATCGCGCAGTCCCACCGGCGTTCGTTCGCCAGTTGGGACGACGGCGTGAAAACGATCGGTGCGGCAAGCTTTGTTGTTGCCGCCTATCGTCAAGGCGATCGCGAAGCGGCCATGGCCGCCCAAACACTTGCCGAAGCCGAACAAAATCTTCGTCAGATCGCCGCGACGCAAGACCAACCATCGACATTGGATTCGTTCCCATCGATGTTGCGACACGTCGTGATGAAGTTTGACCGACAGCCACCACTGCAGACGGCACCTTGGGTCGATCGTTTGATCACCGGAAAAGCCGATCCGTACTTTGATAAACAGATCCGCAGATTGCCGGTCGACGTGCGAGTTGCGGCGCTGGACTACTGCGACGCGCGGGACTCGTTCGCCGGGCTACAGTGATCGTGTGGCAGTCAGCCACAGGCGCACGCGCAATGCACTAAGCGCACTCGCAAGCACGGGCTCACTGCGCAAGTACGGGTTCACTGCGCAAGCACGGGGGCACGGCAAGCTTTGACTTGGACGATCAACAACATTCCGCGGTCTTGTTGGTGTCCCGCATCGATCGCCCTTGATCGCCCTTGATCGATCGGGCGTGCCGATCTTTGATGCAAACACGGCGCTGGTCTCCGATTGAAACAATCGGCCGGACACAAGCAACGGCCGGTCAACCATGCGCAGCACGCTAGTTGTTGCTGAATCCGATCGCGACCAGGTTTTCGCGGCCCAGCGGATTCTTCAAGAATTGACGATGACAGTCCGGACACAAGTCGTATTGTCCGCGATGACTGTGCGGCGTCTCGCAATGCGGATCGGGTTCGCCGCCGCCATCCTCAAGCATGTGATGAAGCTCGGTAAGGTGATCGACATCATCTTCGAAATCACAAAACGCATCTTCATCGATCGATTGGATTTCGATTTGCACAACGTATCGAGTGTGATGCGTCGGGTTGATCTCGCGTTTACAACGATCACAAGTGTAGTGGATCATCGAAACTTATCCTGCAGTGAGGAACTCTCAACGACGTGATCGGCACATCGCGCGATCGCAATAAAAGGGGATAAGTAACCGTCGTGAGATAACTCCATGTTAGTGACGTCGCAGGGGCGTTCGCAAGCCAAATCAACGCTTGTTTCTTAGACTTCCTGCAAAGCACTTGACAGCGGCGCGGCGAGTGTGTTCGCAATGAGACACGTGTGATTGAGCCGTGATCGCAACAAGGGTTTGGATTGTCACCAAACGGCCGAAGGTAGGGTCACACTGGTGCGGTTTGAACGTGACACATGGCGAACCAATCGACTGCGCGACTGGCCGTTCGCTCGCGATTTATTTATCGCGGTCTTTGTCGGGTTTTTCGGGGCTCAATGGCACGCGAATCTCCACCAGCATGCCCGGCAAGAAATCGACAGGCAACGAACGGAGCTCTCGATCGTCGAGACGTTTGTATTCATACCCCAACCGAATCGCTTCACTTTCCAATCGTTGGATCGCCGGCACATGGCCGTAGGCAAGCAAGCAACGTCCACTTGGATTTAAATGTTGCGGTAATCCGCTAAGGATGGAATCCATCAGCGCAAACCCCGGATCATAGAAAGCATGATCGGCCGGCTTGTCGATGTCACCGTCTTCCCAAGGCGGGTTGGAAATGATCAGGTCGAATCGTTCATCGGCGTCGATGACGGTGTACGCGCCGGGTGACTCTTTACTGACTTGCCGCACATCCAACTTGGAATCGGGAACCAGCATTGCCGCGTTGTACTTGGCGTTGGCAACCGCGGCCGGATTGATGTCCGTCGCGACTACGCTGTCGGCGCCGTGGTGCAGACACAATACCGAAAGCAATCCTGTGCCGGTTCCGATTTCCAGCACGCTGCGACCCGATGCGATTTGTTCGTCCGCAATCAACGCGCGCAACGAAACCGTATCGTCGGGTTCCCAAAAAACCGATTCGAACTGAACGAAGTCGCCGACCGTGGATCCATCTAACGTCCAAGTTTGTTTGACGTCGTAAGAATAGTCCAAGTCGTTTCGGTAACGATTGCATCCAATCACGAAAACGACGACGCAACAAGTCGAGATAATTCGACCGCGCAGAGTGGCAAACAGAGACATAGGTTTTTGCAAGCCGGCAAAGGGAATCGATCCAACACTAATCCGCGGATCAGATCCTACCAGAAAGCCTGAAGCCAAGGCGACCAGCAACTGGCTGCCGTTGGTGTCCCGGCTTTAGCCGGTCGCGCGCCTCGCATCATCCGCCTAA
>CAXBGS010000007.1:0-393962 GCA_963975425.1 uncultured Pirellulaceae bacterium | reverse complement strand
GCCAATGCTGCCGACGCAGCCGACTTTGGTGGAACCTTGCCGTCGGGCAACGTCACCTTTGCAGCCAATGAAACTTCGAAAGTGATTTCCGTTCCCGTCAGCGGTGACACGACTGTCGAGTCTGGTGAAGGATTCACGGTGACGTTGTCCAGTCCGACCGGCAGCACCCTTGCCACATCATCGGCCACCGGCACCATCAACAATGACGATACTGCTGTGGTCGCTCCCACGTTGTCGATCGCGGCAACCGAGGCCGCCAAAAACGAAGGCAATTCCGGCAACACCTCATTCACCTTTACAGTGACCCGTGCCGGTAGCGATCTCAGTGGCGCCTCGACGGTCAATTACGCGGTTACCGGGAGCGGAGCCAATGCTGCCGACGCAGCCGACTTTGGTGGAACCTTGCCGTCGGGCAACGTCAGTTTTGCAGCCAATGAAACTTCGAAAGTGATTTCGATTTCCGTCCGCGGCGACGCGACGATTGAGTCCAACGAAGACTTTACAGTGACGTTGTCCAGTCCGACCGGCAGCACCCTTGCTACATCCTCCGATACCGGAACGATCCGAGACGACGATCGCCCCACTCAAACACGGATGCTCGCTCCCCATGAGGTCGCCCGCCCACACGTGATACCGGGTGACGGCCTGGCGACGGGCATGATGTTCACTGTCTCCGAAGCGACCGTCGTTACCGTTGGGACGATCGGCTTCGCCGCGCAAGGTTCCACGCTGACAATCATCGATGGCAACTTCAATCCGGTGGGCGAAACCATCAACGGTCTATTCCGAGCATCGCTTGATGCGGGCGGTCCCTACGCTCTCGTCTTGCCAGCCGACAACTTTGAACGGATTTACTGGGTTCGTTCTTCCGCAGGAAAAGGGGCACTTACCCGTGTGCAAACCAACCTCTTCCAACCGACAGATACAAATGGAGATGGCTCAACATCGGCCCAGGACGTGCTCGCCGTTGTCAATCGCTTGAAGACGCAAGGCACAGCCGAACCCGAAGAAGGCGGCGCCGCCTCCAATAATTTCCTGGATGTGAATTCCGATGGAGCTATTACCTCTCTCGACGCTCTACGCGTGATCAATCATCTGAGCCGAACGTCTCAAACAGGAGAGGGTGAATCCAACCAAGTACGCAGCGTGACTCCGACCTTCCTCCTTGCCGAGGTCGTTCACGCGGTCGAATCAACGATACTTAACGCTTCCGACTTGGCCGTGTCATTCAGCGAGCTGGAAAATTTGCACCCTGATCGCGCAAACAACTGGCTCGACACCTATCAACCGAATTCAGACGATCTCATGTCAGAAACGGAAGACTTCCTCGCGCTCCTTGAGCTATCAACGCTCTAGGTCTCCAGCGCGACAAATAGACCGATCGCGATGCGGGACTAAGCCGAAACCAAGGCGTAAAACGAATCGCGGTTGATCGGTCCGAATCTTTTCGAAACAAGTAGCGTCAATAGTTTGCGCCGGCTCGTCGTCGATGACCAACACGGCAAGCAAACTCCGCAAATCTTGACGAAATCGATACTCAAGAGACCTTTGTACAGATTGAGAGATGCCAAATCGGCATCCGATTCGCTCTAGCAATCGTCGAGCAACAGGTGTGCCAATTTGTCGTTTCGTTGGTCGCCTGCTGAGTCGATGAGTCAGCTCGGTCGATGAGTACGTGAAATCAGGGAACGTTTGCCGAGCGGGCAACGACTTTGCATTCAGGTAGGTGCGATGGTTAAACGTGAGTTTCGCTTGCGATATGGGAACGAGGATCGACGCAGCGAGAAACAGGGCGGCAATAGTCCCAAGGCTGACCGGGAAGACCTGCAAACGCTGTCACTTGTCGTCGCCAGGACCGGCAATGCCATTTTGATTCTCGGCAGCGACGGGGTTGTGCAGTGGTCCAACGAAGCATTCGCCGAGCTGACCGGTTATGAACAGGACACGACCGGCACGTCGCTTGATGAGTTGATGTTTGGGCCCAGCACCAATGCAGCCGCAAGGCAACAGTATGCAAGTTCGCTTGGATCCGGCAATGAAAGCACCTTCGACGCGTTGCTGTATCGCAGCGACGGCAAAACGCTGTGGGCCGAAATGAAAATGATTCCGGTCCACGACGACGTGGGCGAGCTTTCGCGCTGGATCGTCCTGCTGACCGACATCAGCAGGCGACGGCAAACCGAAGAGGCGCTCGAATCGGCCAAGCGATCCGCCGAGGCGAGTAACCGAAGCAAAAGCGAATTCCTGGCCAACATGTCTCACGAAATCCGCACGCCGCTGAATGCCATCCTTGGCATGACCGAACTGGCGTTGGCGACCGATTTGACTCGCGAACAGCGTGACTATCTGAAAACGGTCAAGACCTCGGCCGACACGCTACTCGATCTGCTTAATGATGTGCTGGACATTTCTAAGATCGAAGCCGGCAAAATGGAAATCGAAGAGGTTGATTTTAACCTCGCCGAAGTCGTCCGCGAAACCTCAAAGGCTTTGGCGGTGCGAGCCCATGAGCGCGGTCTAGAGTTAGCCGTGCACATGCCAATGGACATTCCGCACGCCCTGCGGGGCGACCCGACACGAATCCGCCAAGTGTTGTTCAATCTGGTCGGTAATGCGATCAAGTTCACTGAGCAAGGCGAAGTGGTTGTCGACGTTGAGCAACAGTGGCAGACTGACGACGAAATCGGCTTGCTGTTTTCCGTCACGGATACGGGAATTGGAATCCCAAAGGATCGCTTGAAGAAGATCTTTGACTCCTTTACCCAGGTCGATGCTTCGATGGCGAGACGGTTTGGCGGTACCGGCCTGGGACTGACGATCACGTCCGAGTTGGTACGGTTGATGGATGGAACACTGTGGGTCAAAAGTCAGCTTGGTCAGGGGAGCACGTTTTACTTTACGTTGACGCTGAAGCTGGGCGACAACGCGAATCCTCCGGTTACAAAACTAGAGCAAGATGAACTCGGCGGGCTCACTGCGCTGATCGTTGATGACAACGCGACCAACCGACAGATTCTTGACGAGATGATGTCGCATTGGGGGCTGCAGACGACGCTGTGCAGTGGTGCTTCGTCGGCATTACGCGAACTTGAGAGAGCGGCGAGCGAACAGCAGCCATTCGACCTGGTTTTACTTGATGCCATGATGCCGGTGGTCGACGGTTTTCAGTTAGCCGAACTGATCCGTCAGCGTCCCGAACTGCAACCGGGAACCGTGATGATGCTCTCATCGGCAGATCGGCCCAATTCCACGGCGAAGTGTCGCGAATTGGGGATTGCCACTTACCTTATAAAACCGATTTCCGCGTCCGCGCTCTTAGAGGCGATTCTTTCGACGATTGATCGTGATCGCATCTCGGCTCGTCACCGCCGGTTACCCGTCATCAATCAAGATGCCTCACTGCTGCAAACACAATGCGTTCGTTCGCTAAACATCCTGTTGGTCGACGATCATGAACCCAACCGCAGACTTGTGGAGTCGATCTTGAAACGACGCGGGCATTCCGTGCAAAGCGAAGAGGATGGTGACGCGGCGATTAACGCTTGCCGCCACCAATCCTTCGACGCTGTCCTGATGGACGTTCAGATGCCGGGACGAAATGGTTTCTCGGCAACTCGTGCGATCCGAAAAGACGAGAAAACTGTTGGCGGCCATGTACCGATCATCGCCTTGACGGCACACGCACTGAAAGGAGATCGTGAAAAGTGCCTCGATGCTGGAATGGATGGCTATCTGTCCAAACCGATTCACGCGGACGAACTGATCGCGCTGGTCGAGCAAGTCGCTTTGCCCCCGACACCCGAGACGTCGCATCTTAATTTGACGACGCCGACAGAAACGGACACCACGGACGCATTCAGCATCGACGCCGCTCTGCGTCGAATGGGCGGCGAGACTGATTTGCTGCGTGAACACATCGGCTATGTGCTTAGCGATGTTCCGCAACTTGTCGCGTCAATCAAAGAGTCGATTGACGGGGATGATGCCAAGTCCGTCGAGATCGCGGCCCATCGCCTGAAAAGTTTGGTGAGCAGCTATGATCACAGCGAGGCGAGAGAATTGTGTCAATCCATTGAAAGCGACGCAGCGAAGTCGAACTTGTCCGAGGCAACGCGTCGACTTGCGAGACTGGAGGAACTCATGCAATCCTTCGCGAGGGCCGTCAATGATTTCCTGCAACGCGATCCGTAAGCGTCTTTTCGATTGTGCGGGTCTCCGCGGTTTTAAATCGCTGTCAGGCGACCACTACGACTTGCACCTTGCCACTTTTGCGTTCGATGTGCATGCCCACGTCGCTGGGATGTCGGTGAAAAACAAGGTCGACGCTGGCGTCTGCAATTCGCAAGTTTTGAATCTTGACCCAATCGAGATAGTCGGGCAGCCTCGGCTTGGTAAAGCGAATCTCAGGTTCATCCGGCGAGAATGAGAGCCCCAACAGCGATTGCAAAACAAGAAACGCCGCACCGGCTGCCCACGCTTGCGGCGAACAGGCAACCGGATAAAGCGTCGGAGCGTGCCCGGAGATGCGGTCGAACCCGCAGAAAAGTTCGGGCAACCGATTGAGGTCATTAAACAGTGACGCGTTGAACAGTCCGGTCACAACCCGGTCGCACTCGTCGCGGTACCCGTAGGCGGATAGCCCTGCCGCTGCGATCGCGGTGTCATGTGGCCAGATGGATCCATTGTGGTACGACATCGGGTTGTAACGTGTTTCGCCCTTGGCAATGGTGCGAATGCCCCATCCGCTGAAACTTCGGTCATCGGTCAAAGCTTCGGCCACTTGATCGGCACGGCATCTGTCGACGATACCGCTGTAGAGCAAGTGGCCCGCATTGGAATTGCGAACGGCGCAGGGACGCTTGTCGCCATCGAGCGCAATCGCATAGGTACCGATCGAATCAACCCAAAACGTATCGTTGAACTTGCGTTTCAACTCGACCGCTTCGGCACGAAGCTGTTCGCCATAGCAAAACTCATCGTGCGTATCGTGGGAATGATGACTGGGACTACGTAAGTCTTGACGAATTTCGTCACCGAGGGCTTCGAACATCTCAGCAGCGAGCAACTTGGCTTCGTACACGTAACCCTGCACCTCGCTAGCGGCGATTGGGCCGGCGGCATCTAACCCGTCGCAGTGAAACACTGAATCATTACTGTCTTTCCAACATTGGTGAACCAGCCCACCGTCCTTGCTCGACCGATACTCGACAAACCCGTCGCCATCAACGTCGCCATACTCGTCGATCCATCGCAAAGCTCGTCGTATGTTCGGCCAGATGAATTCAATGAACTCTCGATCACCGGTTCGCCGGTAATACTTGCCGGCTAGCACGACATACAACGGCGTGGCATCGACGGTGCCGTAGTATCGCCGAAACGGGACTTCGCCAAGCTTTGCCATTTCGCCATCGCGCATCTCGTGAATGATCTTTCCGGGTTCGGCTTCGCTTACCGCATCGATGTCACTGGCCTGCGTCGCGGCGAGAAAACTTAACACACCGCGAGCCAGTTTCGGCCGCAGCCACAACGTTTCCAACGCGGTGATCAATCCATCCCGACCGAACGGCGTCGCGAACCAGGGGACACCAGCGTAAGGATAACGACCAAAGTCCGTTTCGGAAATCAACATGTCCAAGTCAGCATTGGACCGGTTCAGCCAACTGTTGAACTGCTCGTTCGATGTAAAGATCTCCGTTCGTTCGGCTTCGGTTTGTCGTAGTCTTTTTTCGATATCCTCCACCGCCGCCGCATGGTTGACCGCCGGATGCGTTTTAGCTTTCGCCGCGCCGGGCAAATCGCTTTCACAAGCGACCTTCACGTGCAGCGTCGTGTGTCCACCGCCGTCCAGACGCACCCGCATGATGCAACGGTTTTCGTCGATCGACTCAACGTCACCTTCAAATTCGATGATGGTCGATCGATTCACCTCGTCGAGCCCACGATAGCCAAGTGCGACTCGATCGGTATCGATCTTTGGCGACAGCAACTGTCCACGCTTCGCTCGATTGGCCCCGCGAATCTCGAAGATATCTCGGAAGTCGTTTCCGTACCGGTATTCCACCAGCAAAGTTACCGGTAAACGCGAATAGTTCGTCAACTTCAGATGTTCATAGAATGCACCGCCATCGAGCAACATCGAACGAAAAATATGCAAATTCCCCTGGGCCATCACGACGTCACCTGTATTGATTTCCGGCGACGTCATCTCAACGATCAGCAGACTGTTGTCTTTCTTCATGTTGCTGCCCAAGAGCAGCGGCCGATGACCGTCGACCAACAGTTCCCAGTTGGATAGGAACCGCGTGCCTTGGTGGTACAGTCCCTGTTCGCAACGGTGCGGCAATCCCATCTCACCCAGTCGATCAATAATCACAAACGTGTCGCCACGTTTCAAGACGCGCGTGTCTTCGGGGGCGCGATGAGCATTCGCTTGAACATCCCAGTCCGTCTTGGGACTTTCGGCGTCTTGAGTGAATCGTCCGTTGGTTGTGGTCGTCGTATTCATCAATGTTGAACAACTCTCCGAATTGTTAATCAGCAAAAACGAAAAAGCAATCCAGAGAATTGCTCGACAAGTTCACATCTTGCGGCTACGCCGTCGCAATGTCGCCGTTCGTCCGAATCGCGCCCCGGTGACGCATTCTGTCCGTGGGTTGTGGCTTGATCAATTTCTCGTACACGTTCATGTACCCCAGCGCCATCGTGTCAACGCCGAATCGGTCTTGGAAATAGATGCGTACGCGACGTCGGTTGATCTGGTCGATTCGCTTCGCTGCCTCGACCGCTTGATCGACGCTTTCAACGATGAACCCGGACACGCCGTCTTTCATCACTTCATCCACACTTCCATTACGAAAAGCAATCACGGGGGTGCCGCAGGCCATCGATTCGGTCATCACCAATCCGAATGGCTCAGGCCAATCGATCGGAAACAGTAACGCCTTGGCGCTGCCTAACAAACGATTTTTTTGCGACTCGTTGACTTCGCCTACGTACTCAATCAGCGGGTCGTCAAGGTGAGGCTTAATCCGCTCGTTGAAGTACGCTTCATCGACCTTGTCGATCTTGGCCGCCATCTTCAACTTCACTCCTAGACGCTTTGCGATCTCGATCGCGCGTTCGGGGCCTTTCTCTGGCGAGAATCGACCAAGGAAAGCGAAGTAGTCGGTCGGTTCAGGAATGTAGGTATAGTTTTCACCCGGCGTGCCGTTGTAGACCGTGCCCACCCAGTTCGCGTTCTTGATCGGGGCGCGCTGCGAATCGCTGATCGAAACCACGGGCATGTCAGTGAACTCATCAAAAACAACTTGAAAATCCGGCAAATCGAGTCGACCGTGCAGCGTCGTCACGTGCGGGACATCGAAGTAGCGCATCACACTGAAATGACTGAAATCGGTGTGAAAGTGGATGATGTCAAACTGGTCGGCCTTCCGCAGCACCTCCATCAACTGACGTTGGTGCCAGATGATCGGGTCTCGCATTGCAGGCGAAAGCCTCAACGACTTGTCCACCACCGAAACCAGCTTCGCGTTGGTGAGCGAGTCACCGCTAGCAAACAAAGTGACATCATGCCCCATGGCGACTAGCTCTTCGGTCAGGCAGTGAACAACGCGCTCCGTGCCACCATACGTCTTTGGCGGAACCGTTTCGATTAGCGGTGCGACTTGTGCAATTCTCATCGGTCAGCTTGTCCTTTCAAAGCAAATTTTTGCCCGGCGGACGACATCACGACTTTCGGTGCCATTGTTTGCTTCGTCTCGGACGAAGCGACATCGAAACGCTTGACATGTTCCGCCGCGAGCCATTCGTTTGCACCGACTGATTGCAACCGCTGTGCCCATTGATGTTTCGCCGCAATCGTCGTTCGCCAGCGACAAAATGGCACTTTGATTTAGAAACGCCACGACAACACGGATTTACGATTGCCTGCAACGAGCGACAGACTGGCACGGGTTCCCACGTGGCGGCGGGCGACTGGAAAATCAACGGGCTTGCGAAGAGCAATCCTTACAGAGCAGGGACAAACACACCGCATCCGACAGAGCAAACAGCTTGAAGACTAGTAGACGTTCTGCTGCTGATAAGGATTGGGCATCGTCATCAGGACTTCATGCGCGGCCTGGAATGTCCGATAAGGCCCTGCGTCGATCAGAATTGCGCCTCGATCCCTGGCGATCTGCGAAGCCGTTTTACCTTCGGGAACACAAGCGACCTCGAATCCATCGGTCGTTTCGATGATGATGAAATATGGCATGTTTCATCTCCTCGCGCAAAAAAACTCACGGTTTCGTCTATCGCGCACTGCGTCAAGACGATTCGTTTTCGTGATGGACCGTCGCAAGACAGTGACGCAGTCCCGGTACGGTTTTCATGCATTCGATGTGCCATGCGAGAGCTATTCGTTTGAATCTCGTGAGACAACCACTTGTGAAGGCCGTAACACCCGGTCATGCAATCGATAGCCCGGCCGCACGACCTCGACAACGCTGCCATCGGGGTATTCTTGACTTTGACGACTGCCAACTTCTTCGTGCTCACTGGGATTAAACGGATTGCAGACTCCTGTGATTTCTCGCAGTCCATGTTGTTGCATGACATCGAAGAATTGATCGCGAATGATATCGAGCCCCTCTAAAACCGCGTCCAGATCACCGCTATGCCGACCGGTCAAACACAGACGTTCTAAATTGTCACCGACCGGTAAGAGATCCCGCATCAAGTCGCTACCCGAGTACCTCCGCTCGAATGCGACCGAATCATCACGCTCTCGCTTGAGCCGCTGAATTTCACGCTCAGAATTCGTAATTTTGCGTTCGCATTCAGCTATCCGTGTATTCAATTCATCGTTCGTTTTACCTTTCATCGCTGCATCGCTCATCGCGGCACGTTTCGGTTTCACATCGCCTAGTCAGTTCCTGCTTCCCCGTCGTCGTCACAACTCGACCGTTACGGAATCCGTCATCTTGTGCCTTCCGGTTTCTGGCCTTGGTCAATTGCACCTTGCTCTTTTGTCTATGCCGCCAACGCGAGCGGCGAGTGATGAACTGGATCCAGTAGTGATCCGCGCAGCGTCACGCCACGCTTGCGTCGTAGCATTGCACGCACGTAATCGGTCACGGACGCCGTCCGCATCGCGGGTTGCGAGTTGAGTACCGGCTCGCTTTTTCTCCGCTGGCGCGATTGCGAAGATCGATCCGGATCAATGGTGACTTGAATCATCCGCGTATCGTCAAGCCAAATGGGTACGGCAGTCTTTTGCGACGGAAAATCGTGCGAGAACGGCCGTATGAACACAGCCGTAGTCGCCGACCGCTCGCTTGCAACGTCTGTCCATCGAGATTCTTCTTGTTCTGTCGTTGACGAACCACTTGGCCCGATCTCGTCGGCAGTCAACACGACGAGGAACAGAGCGACAACGGTTCGTATGATCGCAAAGGTCATCATTGCGCACCTCTTTCCAGATTCGAGTTTCCTCTTTGTGGATTGTCATGCAATGCGGATGCCACAATCGTGAAGCGGATGTTTGTCTTCCATCGATCTGCCAAATGCCCCAAACAATCGCTTAGCGACCGGACAGAATGGCACGAACCATCGCCAATTGTTCACGGCGACGGTGCCAAATTTTCAGCCGAGAATCTGCGAAGCGAGCGGAACGGTTTTGGCACAACCC
Organism: uncultured Pirellulaceae bacterium; assembly: GCA_963975425.1. Classification (GTDB taxonomy): domain Bacteria; phylum Planctomycetota; class Planctomycetia; order Pirellulales; family Pirellulaceae; genus CAXBGS01. The sequence continues at coordinate 384,292 of CAXBGS010000007.1, read as the reverse complement.
TTGCATACCGTTGGAAGTGTTCATGGGCCAGCAAACATACAGCTGGCGCGTCAAATACAGTAACTTTTTCAAGCAGCCTTTCGTCACCCGTTTGTGAAAGGAGGGTAAGAAAATGTTGGCTACTCGATGGGAACCTTGGACCGAAATGAATCGGCTCAGCCGCGAAATGGACCGACTTTTTGGCCGCGGCACCGTTGGCATGGGAAGCCCATTCGCTGGCGGATCGTACCCAGCGTTGAACCTTTGGGAAGACGACGACAATTTGTATGCCGATGCCGAGCTTCCCGGCTTTAGCCTTGATGACTTGCAAATCTACGTCACTGGCAACCAGTTGACGATCAAGGGCGAGCGCCGAGCGCCGGAACACGACGACGGAACGTGGCATCGACAAGAACGTGGCTATGGCAAGTTCAGCCGCATGATCGAAGTCCCCGGTGACATCGATGGCGACAACGTGTCGGCCGAGTTCAAGAATGGCGTGCTGCATATGAGGCTACCCAAGAGCGAATCCGTCAAACCACGCCGCATTGAGGTCAAGGCGAATTGAGTCGAACAATCGTCACGATTGCTTGGAGTCAAAAACAACCTAAGCGACTGATTCCGTCGCTCTACTTTCAAAGGAGGTGAATCATGAGCACCACCATGACAACGACTGATCACAATAAAACGAACGGAAGTGGAAAAGCGGAAGTGTCGGTTCGCAACGGCAACGGCGAACAGACTTACCAAACCACGTTTTCTCCGCGATTCGATATTTGGGAAGGCGACGAAGAGTTGATCCTTTACGGAGATTTGCCGGGCGTCGATCCGGAAAGTCTTGACATTGAGTTTGAAAACCGGCACCTGACCATTCACGGAAAGGTCTGCCACTGTTACGACGACAATCGAATGTTGTTCAGCGAATACGGCGTGGGCGATTTCCATCGGACATTCACGGTCGGCGAAGCGATCGATAGCGAGCGCATCAACGCGGAATTACACGATGGCGTATTGACACTTCACTTGCCGAAGTCTGAGGACGCGAAGCCACGCCAGATCAAAGTGAAAGCCAACTGAGTCCGTTGGCCGATGTTGTGGCGAAAGTCGTCGAGACTTTCGCCGATCTTTTCCGCCCACGTCTCTGCTCGGTCCGCCGTGCGGCGGCGTGAGCTCTTTTTATTCGCGCTGCTCGCCAGGCGCGCAAAAATGAGCCACAAACGGAGGTGTAACCATGTTTGACAAACTGATCCCCTGGAAGAAACAACACAATCATTCAGAAAACAATTTGGCTGTCCGAAACGACGGCGATGCGATCACAACATTTCGTCATGACTTTAACGAATTGCTGACTCGCCTTTTCGATGAAGGTTGGTCCAGCCAGTTTGGCGATGGCATACTCCGGGCGAACGTGGATTTTGACGAGGACGAAACCGGCTACATCATGACCGCTGAACTTCCCGGGTTTGAGCCAGATGATTTCGATCTCAAGGTCAGCGGCAGAATGTTAACGATCCGTGCCGAACGCCAGCACGAATCCAAGAGCAAGAACGGTCGCTCGTCTCGATACGGCAGTTTCTTCAAATCGTTTCCATTGCCGCCCAATTCAAAGGCGGACGGCATTGATGCGAATTACCACAGCGGTGTTTTAGAGGTCCGCGTACCCAAGGACGAACGTACGCCATCAAAACGGATCGAAGTGAAAGCCGCATGAGGTCCCAGACGTGCGCTCTGCGAATGGTGAAAACCGCTCCGGAGCACGCGACACCTTTCTGAAGTTCGGAGCCATGAGAGATCTGATCGTAACATGTGAGTGGCGAGACTGCTGCGATCGACTGCGCTGCTGCGTTAAAGGTGTCACCGCTGAGGGCGATACTCTAGCCATCCGGTTCACCCACGTTGAGCATACATTCACTGACCAGTAACCGTCGCAACCTACTCGTGCCTTCCTTGGACCTAGTCAGCGAAACCAAAAAATTCGCCCTGCAATGACAACTCAAGGGTGACCGTGACTGCTCACCGTCGAACAAGGTCGCCGCTGGCAGAACGCGTATCGATTCTCGGAACAGGCTTCGGCATCAACCGCCCAACACAATGATCAACACACGTGTTTTAGGAATCCAAGATGCCTGCGACCGCTAAAACGCCAAAAACGCAATCTTCCGCTTCGACAAGAAGCCACACTGCTGTCCATTTGCATTGGCCCGAAGTCGAGCCACGGCATTTCTCTAACAGACAGGCTAGCCGGCAACCGAGATCCGGATTTGCTTTTTTCTTCTCCAGACCGATTGGTATCGCAAAGGCTTTTACGGTCCTTTCGTTCTTGGTTGCGACATGCGTGATCGCCCTGTGTTTACTCGACCTTGCCATTGCTTGGCCGTGGATGGGGGCCAGCCCGCTCTTTAATTATGGATTCGTGATCTGCGGGCTCGGATTGCTAGGTCTGACTTTCGACGTCTTCAGGGACCTCGCAAGAATGCGCCGTAAGAATCGATGGCGTCACTTGAGTGAAACCATCGGGTCGCACGTGGCAAATCAAGAATCAAAATCTGCTGATCAAGCCGCATAAGCATCTCGGCGCTTCTGGGTCGCGAACGCGCTCTTGGCGATTGCGATCGATCAATGCAGAGCGAAATGTTTGCCGAATTCCGCAACTGACTCATTCCAAAGGAAAATCAAAATGAACGTCAAGCGATTTGCGTTTTCTATCATCTCTCTGCTTGCTTTTTCTTTTGCCGTTGGCCCGCTGCATGCCGACGATCATCGGACGAACGCCCAATCTCTCGCGTCGACACAAGAAGCACGTCTTGGCATCGGTGTTTCCTCACTTCCGGAGGTCCTGAAAAGCCATTTCCCCGAGTTGTTTGACGACGGGCGTGGCGTTCTCGTCTCGAAAGTCTTTGCCGGATCGCCAGCGGACAAAGCGGGAATCCGCATGCACGACGTTTTGATCCGTTACGGCGATCAAGACCTCTATTCACCGGAACAGCTCGTCAAGCGAGTCCGCAACGACGCCCCAGGAAAGTCAGTTGAGTTGCAGTATGTCCGTGAAGGCAAGCTCCAAGCGGTGACGGTGAAACTTGGTCGGCAAACAAAAAGGGAGTCTGAATTATTGCCGTGGAACTGGCCAGGGTTGGTCCGTCGTTTCGACGGTCCTTGGTCGCCATTACGCCCGGAGTATTGGACCGAAGCGCAGGACGCTCAAGGCGACGGCACCGAATGGACTTCCTTTGAATCGTTGACGGTGAAAAAGGAAACCGACGGCAGCTATCTCGTCCGCATTATGTACAAGGACTAAAACGGCAATTCGATCGGTAAGGAATTCAAGGGTACGCGTCAGGAGATTCGCGATTGCATCAATTCCGATAGCGATTTGCCTGAGAGCCGCAAGAACCAGTTGATGCGCACACTTGATGACCGAGGTCGCGAGCCACTGGCCCGAATGCCGTGGGAAAGACCACAGCATGAATTATTCAGTTGGCCGAACATCGATTTTTAGACGACGCCCCATGCGTTTAGACGCTGTCACTATTCTGAATGCAACTAGCGCGAGAACCCGAATGAATCAGCATCAAGACCGCACCAAGGGCTCTGCTCATCCTCTCGATGGGTAGAGCCCTTTTTCGCATGCCGATCGGTCGCTGCGGCAAGGATACGTTGTCACCAGGTTGTCAATGCGACAATCAACATCGTAAGTCGTCACTGCTTTAGGTAACGCGGCATGATTGCCACAAAGGCCGAAACGTTTGACGAATTCGGCTAGACATGCACCAAGCACCTGCACCAAGCAACTACACCTGCCACGACAAATGCCACGGCACAAAGCTACTCATCGCCACTTGATTCCTGAATAACGTCTTCCGATTCACCTTCCGCCTCTTCGGCTGCTTTTTCAGGCGCGTTATCGGCTGCATCAATGGTCGCTTCCGCGATTTCGTTAACAGCTTGCCCTGTATCGGATCCGGCATCATTTGATTCCTCGGCAGACTCATCCACAGCGGCTGCGGTCGCATCGGCGACATCATTCGCACTCTCTTCAGCGGATTCTCCTGGCGCGGCCGCATGTGTTTCAGCCTCCTCGAGTGAACCGTAACGTTCGGACTCAGCCGTTTCCGTTTCATCAACGGCATCGTCACTCTCGTACGACACCGGGGTAACGTCATCATTCAGCATTCCCGCGGAATACTCGTCGCATCCCACCAAGGGGAAGCACAAGGTGCTCGCCAGAGCGACGGCACGCACCGGACTCAAGTTCACATTCATGGTTTTCTCCAGTGGATAGGGTTGAAGTGACCGCCGACACCGTCGGCATCATTACATTCCTGGATCGCTCACTCGGTGAGCGACGAGTCAATCACCTCTGTTTGACAAATACAAACCGCTTGACGCCATCGCGATAGACCTGCATTCGCAGACCGGCGCTCAGGTCAAAGTCGCCGATCGCCTGCTTGAAATCAGCAGCAGATCGAATCTTGCGACCATTGATCTGTACAATCACGTCACCGGGTGAAAGATTGGCGCGAGAAGCCAAACTGCCGTCGGCGACCTCCGTCACCAACACGCCACTTATGTCGGATTCGATACCGAACTGTTCCGCATTTTCGGGGGATAGCTCTCGGACAGTCACGCCTAGCTCTTTGAACTTAGTTCCGCCGTCGGACGTGGGCGTACCGGAATCATCTAGCTGGCCGATTTCGATCGACAACACAACTTCTTTGCCATCGCGAAAGACCTTTACCTTACGTTTCGATTCAGCAGCCGTTGCGGCGACTGCGTTGCGAAACTGGTTCGCGTCGCGCATCGCGTCACCGTCGTACTCGATCACGATGTCACCCGGCTTTAACCCCGCACGTTCGGCCGGCCCATCGTCGACGACGTCACCGATTAGCACGCCTTGGGCTTTGTCATAGCCGAATGACTCCGCCAAGTCCTCATCTAAATCCTGAATGATCGCACCGATATAGCCTCGCTGGACACTACCGTTGTCGATTAGCGTTTCCATGACTTGCCGAGCCATGTCGCTGGGGATGGCAAACCCGACTCCCAAATTGCCTCCTGTTCGCGACGCGATCGCTGTATTGATTCCAACCACTTCGCCGCGCAAGTTCACCAAGGGGCCACCCGAGTTACCCGGGTTAATCGCCGCATCGGTTTGGATGAAATCTTCGTAATCGGTGATTCCAACACCGGCTCGACCGACGGCACTGACAATGCCTGCGGTGACGGTTTGAGCCAATCCGAATGGACTGCCGACTGCCAACACCCAGTCACCAACTTCCAAAGAATCAGATTGCCCCCAAGTGGCGGCTTGCAAGTTTTCTGCTTCAATCTTCAATACTGCCACGTCGGTCGGGCGATCGGTACCCACCACCTCGGCGACAAACTTGCGTTTATCTGACAAGGTCACCGTGACCTCGTCAGCGCCATCGACGACATGGTTATTTGTCACAATGAATCCGTCAGCGCTAACGATGACTCCTGTTCCAAGGCCTTGTTGCTGAAAACCTCTTCGCGGGCTTGGCATTTGGAAAAAGCGATCCAGAAAATCGTCGCCAAAGAACCGGCGAAACTCATCCGGCATCGGACCATTCCCACCGAAACGCCTGACCTGTGGACTGGAACCGGACAGACGCTTCACACTGCTAATGCTGACCACCGAGGGTTTCAGACGCTTGGCGACGCTCTTGAAAGCCGACGACAAATCGCTCGCGGTTTCCAACTCCTCAGCCGCGGCCAAGCTTTGACCTCGATCGACGGCATAGGCAATTTGCGATACCGCCGCAGGAAAATGGTAAGCCGCGGCGACCACCAACGTCGCCGCCAACAGAATTTTGATCCCTCGATCAATCAGCAGTTTTCGTTCAAACCTCGAAGTCTCCATTTCGGCACCTCCACGATCAATGGGTTTCTCGCAGCGGAACTCGTCAAGGCTTTTCTAGGCCCGGGATGTGTTTGACCTCGACCGATTCCCTTGACGACACCCGCCACTTCGGTTGATTCAATGTTGTTTGAAAAAGGTGACGTAACCCACCAACCCAATGAGTGCGAGCATCGTCAACAATCCCACCAGAAATAACGTGTAGACCAGGATCGCATTCGGATCATCAACGATCATCTCAACACCGCCGGGTTAATGAAAACGAAGTGATGAGCGAGGACCAGGACTCGGCCGCTAACTCACTCGACGTCCGGGAAGCAACCCAAGTGCCAAACGTTCGACCATAGTTTTGACGCGACAAAACATCCGTTGCCCATGACAGTCTGTCGCCATCTGCAAGACAAAATGACGCCGGCGAGTTAGCGCGATTGAAACGGCACACTGGTTGCTTGCGGGAACCCTCGCCGCCGGCATTGTGCCGAAATGACAGTGGTCCGATGGCGGCTCGAGACCACACAGAATTGCAAACTTTTTGCTGTGCAATGTCCAGAAAATGGAGGGCATTTAATGGCAACGGCTACCCAAAACAAATCGGGCACCACTCTCAAACTCAAACCACTGGCCGATCGTATCGTGTGTCAACGCGACGATGCTGATGAAACCACCAGCGGCGGGATCGTTCTTCCCGACAGTGCCAAAGAAAAAGTCAATCGCGCCCGAGTGATCTCGGTCGGCCCCGGCAAGCTGGACGATAGCGGCAAACGCCACGCCCCCGACGTTTCGCCCGGTGATCACATCTTGCTGGGTAAATACGACGGCGACGAATTCGAACTCGGCGACCAGACGTACACGATTGTCCGCGCAAGCGACATTCTGGCCGTGATCGAAGCATAACAACGTGTCATCTGCCGCAGCGAAACTCGTCAAGATTTTCGTTGAGCCAACTCGGATAAACCAAAACCCTTGACGCGTTTTGCGACGGCTAACCATTCACATACAGACAGGAAATCAATAGATGTCAAAAATCATCGCTTTCGAACAAGACGCCCGCGAAGCCATGCGGCGTGGCGTGCACAAGCTCGCCAAGACCGTTCGCAGCACTCTTGGCCCCGGCGGTCACAACGTTATTATCCAGAAGAGCTATGGCAGCCCCGTCGTCACCCGCGACGGTGTGACCGTGGCCAAGGAGATCGAACTGGAAGACCCCTACGAAAACATGGGGGCGCGCATGGTCCGCGAAGTCGCTTCGAAGACCAATGACGTTGCCGGCGACGGGACCACCACCGCAACCGTGCTGGCCGAAGCCATCTTCAACGAGGGTTTGCGGGCCGTGGTCGCCGGGACGAATCCGATTGGCATGAAACGTGGCATCGAGCAAGCGGTCAATGACATCGTCGCAAAATTGAAATCGATGTCCAAGACCGTCGACGGTCGCCGCGACATGGAACACGTCGCACGCATCTCCGGCAATCAAGACAACAAAGTCGGTCAAGTCGTTGCCGATGCGATGGAAAAAGTCGGCAAAGACGGCGTGGTGACGATTGACGAGGGCAAGTCTCTGGAGACCGAAGTCAAATGGGTCGAGGGCATGCAGTTCGACCGAGGCTACCTCTCGCCCTACTTTGTCACATCGCCAGAAACGATGGAGTGTGTGCTGGATGAACCGTACGTGTTGATCCACGAAAAGAAGATCAGCAACCTGCGTGACTTTGTGCCGTTGCTCGAAAAGGTCGCCAAAGCCGGAAAGCCACTGCTCATCATCGCCGAAGACGTCGACGGAGAAGCACTCGCAACATTGGTCGTCAACCGACTTCGCGGCACCTTTGTCGCCGCCGCTGTCAAGGCTCCCGGTTACGGGGATCGCCGCAGAGCGATGATGGAAGACATGGCAATCTTGACCGGCGGCAAAGCGTTCTTGGAAAGTCTTGGTGTCCAACTCGAGAATATTGAACTGGCCGATCTCGGTCGTGCCAAAAAGGTAATCATTGATAAGGACAACACGACGATTATCGAAGGTGCCGGGCCGACCGATGACATACAAGCCCGGATCAAGCAGATCGAAACCGAGTCTGACAAGTCGACTAGTGAGTACGATCGCGAGAAACTGCTAGAGCGTAAGGCTAAGCTGGTTGGGGGCGTTGCCAAGATTAGCGTTGGCGGTGCGACCGAAGCCGAAGTCAAGGAAAAAAAGATGCGTTACGAAGACGCCCTCTCGGCCACGCGTGCTGCGGTCCAGGAAGGCATCCTGCCCGGCGGCGGCGTGGCGTTGGTGCGCGCAAGCAGTCAGTGCGATGCCGCCAGTCTGAACGAGGACGAACGGACCGGATACAACATCGTCCTGCGAGCGTGCCGGGCACCGCTATCATGGATCGCGGAAAACGCTGGCCAAGACGGTTCATTGGTCTGCGAAAAGGTCACGGCCGAGCAAGGCAATTTCGGTTATGACGCGGCGACCGGCAACTATGGCGACCTGATCGAAGCCGGTGTGATCGACCCGACCAAAGTGGTCCGCACCGCGCTGGAAAACGCTGCCAGCGTGTCGACGCTACTGCTAACCAGCGATGCCCTGATCGCCGAGAAGCCTAAAGACGAATCGTCGAAAAAGCCCCCCAGCCACGGCGGCGATTACGACCTGTATTGAGAACCCCGAACGATGCCCCGCAATCACCTAAACAAGATTGCGGGGCGTTTCCCATCAGCAATTCCCAATCAAAAGGGGAACCCAATCAAAAGGGGAAAGGGGTTTTTGATGGGAAAGCCAAAAGGGGAAAGGGGTGTTTGATGCGATAAGCGGATGCTGACTAGGCTTCCGCCAGCCGTTCATGGTGCCTTTGCCGAGCGCGACCGTGGATCCGGTGACATGGTCGGAGTAAACCGACATGGCATATTCAAGTTGCTGTCGTAGCGTTGCGAATCAAACAGTCGTTGCCATACCATCGAATGCATCGCTTTCGATTCGAGTGCGTGCCGACACACTGGCCAGACTGGCGGCTTGCGATTCGATCCAATCTTGCAGATCATCATGGACAATTATCTTCACGTCACTGACGTCCCTCAGCGTGTACTGAAATGTATCTCCCATCAGGAACCGTTGCCTTGGCTCGATGTCACAGGCGCTGTAAGGGATGAGAAGGGGCGGGTGAAAGGTAGAGAAGGGAAGCATCAGCTCTAATAGGATCCCTTCTCGTCCCACGCTGACGGTCACAATTCCTTTGTACGAGTTGCGCCCGACATCGCCGCCCACCAGCATCACTGTCTGCATCGTCCGCTTGGCAAAGCAGTGTGTTTCCTCGGCAGCGCGATACGCTTTGGCAAGACGGGCCCACCGCCGCGAGTTGCATTTCCAAATCACAAACAACAAGCCGACAGGCAGACTGTGAGCGATCAGATGGAGGAGCACGTTGCCGATCATATTTCTTCTTCCGCGGCGTTGTTCTGTTCATACCGTCGCAGCTGGTCGGATACCCGGCGCAGGTTTCGCTCGACAGATTGAGCCGACTGACCTGGGAAGACCGGCAAGTCCTCCAATGCAATTCCCATTCTCGCTAGCGCAAATCGCCACAGATTGGCTTCGCCAGAGTTATTCATGATTGGCGACGGGCGACGTAAAAACAGTTCACGTATCCGCGGTGCGGCGGCTGATGACTGCGAGCCCAAGCGAATGTATGCTTCGCGTATGCCTTCGATCAACGCGCGTCGATCACGCCAGTGCGGCATCGACACTGCGGTATCGAGCATCGCATCGAGCTTTGGCATCGCGAGCTTCGGACCAAGGTCAGCAAGAGTCACGATCATGGGAGCCGCTTGTTGGTACATCTCAGGCGAGTCGAAAATCTCAAAATACTTTTCATCTGGTTTGGCGAACGTGCCCGGCGGTAATTTCGCCAGTCGTTCGGCCAACCAATGACGCAGACTTGCCGAAGTGTGATCCATGGAAATTCGATCGACATAGGCATCCCGCATCGCCACGGGTGTCTTGGCTTTGGAAAAAACGTTTTTGATTTGTGTATCAATATCTCGGACGCGAGCATCGGACACGATTTTTACGATCAGTGCATGGTCGCGTGGTTTAGTGTCGAAGAAAAACGATCCGAGGTAGCGACGTGCCAAGTCGAGCTGGGCGGTCGTCGCCACGGGGTCATTAAGTGTTTGCTCGGTTCGGTCCCGTAGGACTACTAGCGCGCCAGCGTCACACGGCGGAACGGTGAAGTCGATCGCTTGCAGCAACGCAGACTCCGGCTTCAGAGACCGATCGCCAGACTCCAGAAGTTGACGCCCGATATGAAAGGACGCCGAGATGGGGCCACCGGACATGTTGGCTCGGAATCCAAAGTGAAACATGCGTCCAGCCACGGCCTGCTTGCAATAGCTTTTGCGAAAATGGACCATGCCCTTCGAGTCAACAATCGTGATCCGACGGAGCGTGGATGTCTGGTGGTTCGATGGATTTTCAATGCGGAGGGTCCAATCGGCCCTATCCGATTCGATCACGCCAACCTCTCGTAACCGCTCTTGTCCAGCCAGTCGGAGCGCCCAATTCGCCTCCACGGCTTTGGATGCCGTGAAAAATTTCTTGCCACGATTCGCTTGAACCAATGGCGGATATTCGCGAACGATCCGCCCCGGCTCACTTGGGAAAATGCCCGCGGCGGGATCGGTCTTGGCAGAGACCAATGCGTAGGCGGCCGAGGGTTTGCGATCTGCCGGCTTGCCGCGTCCAGCGGTGACCGTGGTCAGGCTTTTCACATGCGGCGAGTCCAGCACCGCGAGAGCCAAGTAGTCGCACTGCGGCTCGCGGCGTTGATCGAGCCTTTCGATACGAATATGCCCATCAAGTTCAATGCGCTGATTGGGTAACACATCGGGCAAGTCGTCCGCGCGGAATGCAGCAATTGCCTTTAAGCGGAACGGTTGCATGACGCCCCAGCCTAGCAGCAGCGCGACACCGAATGCTGTCGCGGTCGCCGTCATGGACGAAGATATGGGTAGCAATCGCCGAACGATTGCCGTCACGGCCAAGTAAACAAACACCGTAGGTGCGGATGTGAGAACCAAACCCGGCACGATCAAGAGGAAATACCCAAACACCACCAGCTGTGGAGCCGTGATCGCTAACCCAGCGAGAACACCGGTAATGATAAGTGCATACTTCATCCGTAGATTCGTCACAGAGATAAGGGCTGGCGCAATTCAACCAATCATTGGCAACCGATCGAATCGCAATCGTCGAGCGCTCGGAACCGTAACGAGCGGGTGCCGCTCAGAAATCTAGCTTGCTGTCAGCCGACATGACCAAGTTTCCTGCCTCACGATTTCCCCGAGCGACTGCTTTGGCGACGTTGAACCCGCCGCCCTCTGGAATTGCCCACGAAAAGTTGACTGTGGACCGATCTTGAGGGGAAGGTAAATGGCATTGGGCGAACGGACGGCGGCAAGAGCAGTACCGCGTGCGGACACATGCCGGCTCAAGGAGGATCACCACCAACGCAACCGATAATCAGGTTTTCTTCATGGTATTGCTGTGAGGTACGCGAAGTGCCTGGCGATCGTCAATGAGTGCAGCTTTACTTCGCCATGACGACGACTGGCAGTGTGAATCTGAAGGTCTGTGGACGAAGGCATCGAGTCTCTGTGCAAGCCTGGAATCGAATGCTCCCCTTGATTTCAACCCCATCGGCTGGCTCCTTTCCAACGCGAATCACGCGCTCGAATGTCGCGTCATTGCCAAGTTCAATGCCTGACGATTCAGGCAAGACCCAGTCACCGACGAATTCCATGCCTTCTGGAAGATCGACATCGATCTTCGTTGGGATGTTGGTGCCGTTGTCTTCGGTGGCCGAGTAGAAATGCCAACCGTCTTTGACTCGGGCGCGAATCACGAGAGTCAGTTTCCTGCCGCTGTACTGGTACGCGACGCCATCGACCACATGTGGCGCCGCCAAACCATGTTCAAACAAGATCGGTGAAACTTCTGTCAGCCCCGGTTCGCTCGGTTGATTCTTCAGAGCGTTCTTGACGGCGTTAGATCCGGAATGGGCTTCTCGGACAAAGAACCGGTAGCCCCGTTCTTCGCTGAACACGAGCTGGTCCTTGTTGGACTCGTACCACTGACGCCATTGCCCAGACTTTCGGCGTATCCTCTGGCGGGTATATCGCTGCAACAATCCGAATGCCAGCTTCGCCTGATCTCCATCAAGCATGTCGATCCATTTGGCAATCGATGCGGGATCACTGATCGGCGTGCCCAACTGCTCGGCTTCCTCGTCGATCTGAAACAAGCCGCTTCCGGTCGGAACGTGGACGTAGGCCAATCTGCCGTCGAAGTGTTTGCGAATGGCTTCCTTGTCGCCTCTGGTTTTCTCGATCAAAGCCTTGGGAAACCAACGATTGAGGTTCTTAGCGTCAACATAAGGGCTGTCCAACACGCTTTTGATGGTGGCTCGGTCATGAAGGCCCGCGTAGTCTCGTTGAACTTCGCCGTCGAAGTCGTGTATCCACGCCAAGGCATTGACGAAAGCGCGGCGTCCTTCATCAGTCATCTCCGAGGGTGCAGCCACAAATCCCCACAGAAACCGATTCGCTTCACGAACAAGTGGCACGCCGCTTATCCCTTTCATATTCACGCCACCGGCAACGATTTCCGAGTCCTTTGCCGACGCGAAGTGTTTGCGGCTGGAAACCAGACCGGGATCCTTCTGAGGTTCCTCGACCTTCCAAGCCTGAATCTTCATTTTGGTATGTGGGCAACGTTTTTCGACCAAGGTCGGCGTGACCGGAAGCGGCCCTTGAAAGATCGGATGCGATGTATCGACTGAGTAGGCTTCGTTGTCCAAGCACTGGCATAGCCAGTCGATCTTCGATCCATAGCGTTCGCCAGTCATTGCCGCAGACGATCCCGTCATCAACATTGCTTTGGTGCAGCCATTGGGAAGAGACCGAACGACGTCGTCCAACAAGAGCACGTCGGCGTGATTGACCTCATCCATCGTAAGGTCACCAGAACTCGTCGCCTCAACCGAAACAAAATGTTTTGACAGGAAGGATCTGAAGTCATCGGCGCGAGGGCCGGCCTTGCCGACATACAAGACCTCTAAGGGGATTTTCCCGCTGGCTTTTGCGGAGTGACTGGCCTGCGACCATTGCTCGTCGAGCCACTTGATCGCTGCACGAGTCGTCGCGGGCGGCGAGACGGAGTGACCTCCGTCAAATGCGAAATGTTTAACCGAACAATTCCTCCGCTTCAAAGTCTTCGTGTCGATCGGAACCCACCCACTCGCACCCAGGTCGCGAACACCCGTTACCATCGCAACCGACATGCTCTCGCGATAAGGCTGATCCTGATAGCTCGGCCCGCCGAGCCATCCGCCGAATGCAAGAACGCCAGCGTATGGCTCGCTACGACGAGCCGTGATGCCGTACGCCCGCATCGCGCCCCCGGAAAAGCCACCTAGATAGATACGCTGAGAATCGTGCGGAACATGTTTCAGCACGTCAGAGAGAATTTCGTCTTCGATTTCGATCTCAAGATCATTGTCTTTCATGCCATTGCGTAACTGGTCGCATCCGACGAGCAGCCAGCCAACCGCTTCGGTAGCCGGTTGCAGTTTCTCCAGCATTGCTTTGCCATTGCCGCTGGGGCTGAACACAATCAAAATCGGAGGCGGCGGCGCATCCACGTCGAAACTCTTGGGAACATTCACATGATAAGTCGCCCGATTCGCCCCGTCGGCGGTGCGCATGATCGTACGCCCCGGAATCAGCTTGAACTCTCTGGCCGTTTCCTGGGAGTCTGATTTCTCACTGTGGATTGTCGTTCTCAGGGGCTCTTGCGCCTGAGTCTGGCTCGGCAGTGCTGTCAACAACGCGATCGTTGCCAAGCTATAAAGCAGTCTCGTTGTCCGTCTCATGACTTCCCTCTTGCTGAATTGACTCGGTGGCATCTCACCAACTCTCACTTTCGCGGATCGATGTCAATGAACGCAGAATTTGGGAACGATCCATTGCAGCAACGTCTTCAGCGGCAATCCGGCCATCTCCAGCAGCGTTGGGTAAAAATCCATGCTCGTAACCGGCACATCGGTTATCTTTCCGCCTGCGCCATCGACACCGTGCCCCGGCCAATGGATCAACAACGGCGTGCGCAGGCCGCCTTCATAGATAAAGGTCTTTCCGGCGCGTAGCGGCTGATTCGACGTCGGGTGCTCGCGATGATAGGACGTTCGTCCACCGTTATCGCCCGTAAACACAATGATTGTATTTTCATAATGGCCCGCCGCTTTGAGTGCGTCGACCAAGCGTCCGATGTTCTCATCCAGCGTCATTAATTCCCCTGCATACTCCGGATCATCCTGCCTGAATTTTTGCGGGTGATGGGTATGATCCGGAGTAACCGTTTCTTTCTCCGATGACGGTAACGCGGCACGCTTTTTAGCGAACCGCTCGCGTAACTCCGGTTTGGATCCGATCGGATGGTGCATCGCAAAATGACACAAGTGCAGATAGAACGGCTGATCGCGCTCCGCCGTCACGAAATCAATCGCCGCATCGGTCAGCAGATCGGTAAAGTTGTCGCCCTTCTTTGCATTCGGGAAGTATTCCGGGTGCTTTCGGAAGGGATAGAACATTTCACACCCGTTTTCTTCAATCACGGCTTTCTGGGAAGCATATCCATGCTTCACCGGGCCACCCGTCGCCCGAAATTTGCCCATGTGCCATTTGCCGTAAAACGCCGTCTCGTATCCCGCCTCCTGGAAAGCCTCGCCCAACGTAATTTCACCCGCGTTGATACCTCTTGGTAACGGAGTCGGACAATAGACGGCCGGTGTTTCTCCCTGCGCGCCATAGAACGTGTCGCGTCCTGGCAACCACTGCGTGATGCCATGCCGTGCCGGATTCTTTCCAGTCAGAATGCTCGCACGCGTCGGCGAACACATCGGGCTCGGCGTGTAGCAGTTATCAAAACGCATCCACTCCTTCGACAGCGCATCGATCCGCGGCGTTTCGTAAAACGTGCTGCCGTTGTAACCAACATCCTTCCAGCCGAAGTCGTCGATCAGGATGAACAGGACGTTTGGTTTCTGGTCTGCCGCAGCGGATGAGCACAATGACATTAGTGTCAAACAAATCAGCATTCGCAGTATGTTATTCATGTTGCTCATTTGACTCTGCGAATTCCGAAGGCGATCGCATTATGAGAGGGTGAAGTAGCCTGCGTCCTTCAAGAGTTGCGATAGAAACACTTCACTCAAAGGCGTCCCCATTTCATGGTGATCGGGCAGGATGAATTGCTCACCAAAGTTGTGAGGGTAACGCCCCGTCATGGTCGCGGCGCGGCTGGGACCGCAAACGGGATGGGCGACGTAGGCGGACGTGCAAACGGTTCCGCCGTTTGCCAGTCCGTCGAGTGCCGGAGTCGTGATGTCGTTCGCACCAATAAAACCCACGTCCGCATATCCCAAATCATCACACATGATGATCAGCACATTGGGTCGCGAGGATGCGCCCGCGTGATTTGCAATGGCGCAGACGATCAACAACAATATGGCAATAGTGATAGGCCTTAGCTGATTCATTCGAAGTTTCATTTTGGATTGTTCTGGCCCTTCGACGGTGCGCGGTAGAGCTGGTTCGACCCAACATGACGGCGCAACGTCCGTTTTTGTTGTCGATGCTGTTACCGATGATTTCATAGATCGCTGTTTTGTCTCCGATCGCCCAGTTTCCATGCGAAATGTTACTCCGTTCTTTGGCAGCCCGGGGCAGCCCTCAGTTTGACAGCGACGCGGTAAGGGCCCACGGCTAGCGCCGTGGCTTATGGTTTACCACTGAAGTGGTGATGCTGGGGGCAACGGAACATCGTTCGTTTTTCGCCATGCGACCAACTCCTGTAGCAATACCTTCGTTTGCTCCCCGTTCGTCTCAGCAAGGTTGTGCTGCTCGCGTGGGTCATTCTTTAAGTCGTACAGTTCCAGTTTTCCATCGGCGAGAAACTGAATCAACTTGTAATTGTCCTTGCGAATGACAGAGCATGTGCCGTGTTTGTAGCGGCTTGCCAGATGCCAGAATAAAGACCGAGTCTTTAATGGTTCTGGCTCACTTTGAAACAGTCCGGTGATGGAGTGCCCGTCGAGCACGCCGTCATAGTCAATTTTCGCGAGCTCCATGAACGTTGGAAAAAAATCGAGACAGGTGACCGCGGTGGACGTTCGCCGGGCTTTGACTTTGCCAGGCCAATTCAAACAAGTGGGAACACGGATTCCGCCTTCGTAGATGTTTCCTTTCTTCCCACGCAGCCGATCATTGCGTCCAACATTTTGGCCGTTATCCGATGTGAAAATGATAAGGGTGTCGTCGCGTAACCCATTGTCATCCAGGAACTGAACAATCCGGCCAACATTGTCGTCGAGTGATTCGATCATGGTCGCGTACTGGGCCTCACGCTCCTTTTCTGGGCCTTCCCCCATCCCCTGGCCGGTCGTTGGATCGCCTGGCTTCTTTAGGTACTTATTGACGAGCGTCTCGCTGCGCCCACGAATCGGACGATGCACCGTGTAGTAATGCAAGTTGATGAAGAACGGACCTTCGGAGTGTTGATCCATGAACTCGATCGCTTCGTCGGTCAGCCGATCGGTCAACCACTTGTCATCAGGTTTAGGTTCGATGAACGGGTTGCTGAACGGGGCGAAGTAACCACCGGTTTTGCTTTGGTAGCCATCAACCTCCAACGCCGGATCACCGCGATACGTTCCGCCAACGTTCCTCAGATATCCGCGGCCTTCGGGATAATATTTCCGGCAGTGTTCTTTGTGATACGGAACCCAACTGAAGTCCCATGGATCTGGCTGCCCAAGTTTTTTCTGCAACGGAAATTCCATGGCCAACTCCTCTTTAGGATACGGTCCGACCAGATGCCACTTCCCAATGTGGATCGACTTGTACCCTGCATCAGCGAGCGGTTGGCTGTACATGGTGTGTTCTTCACCGACGGTCCAACGCGAGAAAATATTCTCCTGGTCATCGCCTTTTTCGAGGACGGGGACCGTGTAGACTCCCGTACGAAAAGATTGCTTGCCGGTCGCCAGCGCGGTGCGTGATGGCGAGCACGTCGGATACATATAGGCATTGTCGATCACCAACCCGCCGCTTGCCAGCGCGTCAATATTGGGCGTTTCGTAGAACGTCGATCCGTTGAATCCGACATCCGCATGTCCGAGATCATCGACGAGAATGAAAACGATATTCGGCTTCGACTGGCCCATCGCCGCAGCGGCGAAGAATAGAACGAAACAAAGCCCGCCGGCCATCACGCAAAGCGTACGGAATAATCTGATCGTAAATCCGGTCATCGTGAGTTGGTTTCCTGTGTCAAAGACGCGTTAATGTTTCGGAAGATGCTTTCGAAGTTCGTTCTTGATCGCCTCGTATTCCGGATTCTCGGCGAGGTTTGTCCATTCTTGTGGGTCTTTGTCATGATCGTACAGTTCCTCGGCGCCATTCTTCTTGACGATGTAACGCCAGCGTTCTGTTCGCAGACTGTGACCGCTCTTCGATGACGTAATGGCTGGGTACTTCCATGCAATCTCGGGATCCTTGAGGATCGGCACGATGCTGTGACCGCTCAGCCCTTCCTTTTCCGGCAGCCCTGCGAGTTCGATCAAGGTCGGATAAAGGTCAATCAAGCTGACGGGCCGTTTCGTCCGTCCTGGCTTCATGCCCGGCACCTTGATCAGCAACGGCGTTCGGGCGGTTTCTTCCCACAGCGTTGACTTTTTGTAACGCAGCTTTTCCCCGACATGCCATCCGTGATCGCTCCAGAGCACGATGATTGTATGATCGGCGTAGGGGCTCTCTTTTAGCGCGTCGAGAATGACGCCGATGCAATCGTCGGCGTAAGCGATGTTGGCCAGATATGCCCAAGCGACTTCTTCGCGTAGCTGATGCTCTTTCGCGTAGACATATTCTTCCGACGGTCCGCCACCCTTGATGTCGGAGAAGTCGTCTTCGTTGATCGGTGGAAGTTTGGTGTTGTTTAGATCAAAGCGGACGTAGTATTCCGCGGGCACCGTCCAAGGTAAGTGCGGTCGAAAGATCCCGCATGCCAGGAAGAACGGCACGGGAGTTTCTTGATCCGCGGAATCGGTCAACCACTCGGCTGCCCACATTGCGTTCTGATAATCGGTCGTTTGTTCCTTCGGCTGCATGGTCGACTTCCATGCGATGACGGGCTTTTGAACGAACAGCAACTTGTTGTCGATCGCGAGATCTTCAAACGGCGTCATGTCCGTTCGCAAATTCAGAGGAACCGGGATTTTGTCATTCTTCTGATCGCTGAGTATGTCCCATGACTGCGGATCGGCTCCTGGACCGGTGGCGTTGTGAAAGATTTTCCCGCGTGCCAGCGATGTGTAGCCATGATTGCTGAAGCAACGCGGCAACATGACAGCGTCCTTCAACAGTGGGCTCGACCGCATGTCCACATGATTGCTGTACATCTTCGACCGATACGGCGCGATCCCGCTCAGCAACGCCGCCCGCGACGGGTTGCACGCGACGCCTGGACACTGAGCGTTTTCAAAAATCATGCTCTGGGCTGCCAACCGATCTAAGTTGGGTGTCTTCGCTTGAGGGTGTCCGCCGAGAAAGCCGACCCAGTCGTTCAGATCATCGATCGCGATGAACAACACATTCAGGCGTGTGTCCTCGCACCGGACAGACTGCTGTGTCGCCAACCCAGCGACGATTGCTGCCATCGCCACCATCCAGCTGCGATATCTCATGACTTCCTCCCAAGAAAAGAAGGGTTGGTTGACAAGACGGTCGTGTACATTTTCGAAACGGACATCGGTACGAAACAAAATAATTTACGGTCTTTGAACGCTAAGCTTTTTGAACTCTAAATGTTCTAAATGTATTGTACAGCTCGTCGGTGACTCCGGTCGCGTCACCGAACGAATCGGCATGGACACCGCTGCCGCGTAACATGTTGAGCCAAAGGTGACTTAGCGGAGTCCTCTTGTCCATCGCCATGTGATGACCGTGCTGAAAGTCCACGCCGCCGCCCGCCACCAAGGTAGTGCAGCGGTTGAGGCTGTGAACCGTGCGCAGAATGCTGTCCTACCTTGGTGACCGATCGGGCATCGAAAAGCATGGTCTCCAGAGCCGAACGGTGGTCGGCCAGCAGCGCCGAACGCTAGGTCGTCGGGCAACAGTGCCGGCCGCTCGACCAGCGGCATGTTGTCCGAGGAACAAGATTACGATACACCGCGATCCTGTTCGACCTGCGACAGATGGGTTGCCGACACGCCGTTCCTTTCGGCGAGCTTACGCAGCGAGATGCTCTTTGCCATCCGTTTCTCGCGCCGTATGGCGCTAATCGACTTTGCACCACGAGTCTTTGACAACGCGCAGGCCTCCCCACCGAACGTTCACTCGAACTCCACTGAATTCAATGCGTGGCAATCGCCAGGGTGACTCGGGGCTTCGACGCAATTAGAATTGCGGGTGGTCGGACCGGATTGATTTCACTTCTGCGCGGAAAATCCGTTCCATGTTAACGACAAAAAGACGTAATTCGCTCGGGTTCACGTTGATCGAGCTGTTGGTGGTCATCGGGATCATTGGCATTTTGATCGCGATGTTGTTGCCCGCCGTTCAATCGGCACGCGAAGCTGCACGCAGCACCGACTGCAAAAATCGTATTCGGCAGCTTGCGCTCGCGACGCACCTGCACCATGATGCGGTTGGCTACTTCCCGCCAGCCCGATACGAATCGCGCCCCGACGCTGACCCGGCTGACCAATGTGGACTGGAAACGCCGACTTGGTTAGCTCGCGTCATGCCGTACATCGAGCAGGTTTCGCTCGGTGATCAATGGGACTTTTCAAAGCCTTGGCACGAGCATCCCGAAGCGGTTCGTACGGCGGTGCCCGACATTTTCCTTTGCCCGTCGCGGCGAAGTGGCACGCGTCCCGTCGGGACTCGTAATTTGCGTACAACCGTAATGGGCGGCGGCGGTCGTCTGCCGTGCGGGTGTCCGGTTCCGCCACGTCCGGTCGACGTGACCGTTGATGTCGAAGGCGCCTTGTGTGACTACGCGGGTAACCACGGTGACTTGACTCCCGGCGCAACCGGCGTACCAACCGACTTCTATTACGGCGGCAACGGCACTGGCGTCATCATCAGCGTCCGACCAAAGTGCATCGAAGGAAAAGCGACGGCGCCATCGGATCGGATTCGCATGGCATCGGTCAGCGACGGAACTTCCAGTACATTTTTGTTCGGCGAAAAATTCGTTTCGCTTAGGTGAGTTGAAAACTTCGGAATCTAGGAAAACGGTTTTGTATCGGACGTCTGCGGCTAGGGCGATTCTAGGCACGCCCGCCACTTTCTTCGGATAGCACTCCGGGACTTCATGACCTGGAGGTCTGCATCGTACAGAGACAGGAGAGACCTTTGGTTGAGATCGCCCCAGAGACCGCCATCGCCGGAGGCCGATAGTACTTTCCCGGAGACACCCGGAGAGTTCTCTCGCGGGCCAGCGATGACGTAAGTCCTTGCCAGATAAGCGGCAAACCACGAAGAAAGCCGGCGTCAGTCATGAAGACCAACGTCGGCTGATTCGATAACCCGGCGGTCGGAGTAAACCAACATGGCGAATTGAAGCTGCAATTTGGGCTGACGCATGCCCGAATGGGAGGTGATTCAATTGATTTCGCCATCGCGAAACCGCCTGAAATGTGGCGTTTTGGTGCTTTATTGAGATTCGCCTGACAGTTTAATTTGGGTTGCTTTCGGGTCCTGGCGATCTTTCGATGATCGAGAAGCCACCAAAGGCCGTCAGGTTATGTGGTTCTTCGTGAACTAAGACACTCTGTTTCAACCTTGGGCGAGTTTCTCTAATGACTTGAAGGGCAGGTAGAGTCGCATGGGGTAGCCGAGGAGTTCGGCGAAATCGAAGTGCTGATAGAACGCTTTGGAAGGGGCGTCGACGCAGTCGAGAATGACGGCAATGAACGCGAAGGTTTCGGCTGCGTCGTAGCAATCCTTTAACGCAGTGGCGAGTAAACGCTTTCCGATGCCTCGCCCTTGAAACGATTGGTCAACTCCGAGCCACGCTAATACGGCGACGGGCAACTGCCGATTGGGAAGCGACTTGGCAACTTCGACGGGTAGGTCGGAGAAGTCGACTTGAGATGTTGCCAACGTGTAGTAGCCGACGATGTGGTTTTCGGAGTCGAGCAAAACCTTGGTCGAACTCAGGTGCTTTTTCTGACTCTGAAACGCCCTTTTCTTCAGCCACGCATCGACTTCGTCCTGGCCGGACTGGAACCGTGTCCGGTTATGCGACTTTGTGAGCAACTCCACTCGCCAGCCGTCAGGATAGCGAACACCGCTCACGCATCGCCTCGCATGATTGCTCCGAGTCCTTTCTGCGCCTTGGTCAACTTGGGTGGCTTGGCGAGCGCGTTCCAAAAATCCAGTTGTTCCGTGGGCGTCATCGCTATCGTGTGTGACTGGGCCGCTGCCAATTCACGTTCGGCCTGACCCATGACAACACTGCGAACGTAATCACTCACACTCACTCGTCGCAGTTTGGCGGCAGCGCTGAGTAATGCCTTCGATTCTTCATCGAGCCGCACCATCAATGAACTATTTTTTTGCATCGCGTGTCAAACTCTTTTAATCATTCGTTGCATGTTTCACCGATGCTCATTGTACTGCATAACGCTATACACGGCAAGTTTTTGTGGAAAGTCCTCTCAACACAACAAACGAGAACCATTTTAGCTCGGACGCTGGACCGAAGATGACCCGAGCAGCGGCGGTCTATGTTCGTCAATCTCGAACCAGGGGACTTACCTATGGCTCCTGTCAGAACCAAGCCGATTTGTGCCTATCACTTGCTGCGCAGAAGGGATGGACCGTCACGACGGTGTTCTCCGACGAGGGTCAATCCAGCGAAACCTTGGATCGACCAGAGCTTTCGCGGTTGCTTGACGCGATCAAGGCTGGGCAAGTGGAGCGATTGATCGTACATAGCGCTGACCGGTTATCGAGACGATTGATCGACTTCCTGCGTTTGCTGGAATTGTTTGGTTCTAGAAAATCTCGGCTGGAACATCGTACGTGTTTGGTCCACCGACTGGTGGTACGACAAAGACTCGGCAACGACCACGCTCCATGAACATCTCGAGCGTCTGCTTGAGTCCTCGCGAAACGCGTTTCCAGAGCCGCAAGAGGCTTCCGAGCAGCCTGACGCAAAGTCACTGCCGGGTACGCGCGAAGCGACAGAAGAGAACGACGTTCAGTCGGACCGTGAAACAGTGTCGCAAGACGACTTTGAGGATCATGAACAGCCTGCGGTCACCATAGATCACCCTCCTGCTCCGGTTACTAATCCTAGACAAAATGTCCGCCCAGAGTTGGTCGCCGGCTATACATCCAAAGAACCGAGTTTGTACCAGCCGATTCTTTTGGATGACTCTGTCGATCGACAAAATGAGTTTTTTGATGACGCTTACACTGAATCCATTCGCAAGATGGCGTTGGCCGTGGTGCAGGCCGAAGGTCCTGTGCGTGATGACTTAGTTGCAAAACGCATCGCGCGTGCTCATGGTTTCGCTCGCACAGGAGCAAAGATCAAGCAACGCGTCTTGGAAACGATCCCAGAGCTTACGGCCACGAAAGAGGCGGCGGGAACGTTCCTTTGGCCTAGTCGAACCGTTCCGGATTCGGTTCCGTTTCGCCAAGCAGCAAACCAAGACGGTCGACGCAGCCTAGACGAGATCCCGTTGGCGGAATTGATCGGACTGATCCAATCCGAGAGTCATCATCTTGAGAACGAAGATCCGGCACTCGCCTTCGCCCGAGAGATTGGATTGGCACGCCTTGCAAAATCGGCGCGAGAACGAATCGAATCTGCCATCGAAATCGTCAGTGCCAACAGCAGTTGAGTCGGGACTATCCGCCGGCTGGAGTTTCGTTCGACAACTCCGGCCGGCGAAAACCGTGCTGCGAACCGACGATTGTTCGCAAAGAGACATTGGCAAGCGGGATCAGCCCTGCCAATTAAGAACAGGGGGCGAATCGGTCAGCTGGAGTCACGGCGACTCATGACGTGAGTCTTTAGGATCTGGATGATTCGACTGGGTCCAAAACGAACGATCGCCTACTTGCTGCTTGTCATGCAAATGTCCGCAGTGGGCTCGCTGGCCTTCTACAGGATGTGCATGGCTTAGAGACGTTGAAGTAGGGTCTGACGTTCGAGGAGTCTTCTGAAACGAACTGTTATTTGCTAGATTGCATATTCCGAGATTCTAGCTTTCCGATACCTCCGTCGCCGATTTGCAACTGTCCGTTTTTTGCGATCAATGCGAGGCAGAATGGAATCTGACAATCAATCAAAGACAACAAGCGAACCCAATCCTTGCGTTTGGTGACTTTTATTGAGACACAGGAATCATGATATGGGTAGAACGCTACAGCACACAGGCCTTCGAGTACCGCTCTTGGTGGCCTATTCGCTTGAGCTCGCCGAGGAATGGCATCCCACCAAAAACGTCAAGTTTCAACGGGATGAGGTACCGTACAACAGCAGTTATCGAGCGTGGTGGCGTTGCAAAAGAGACGACCGGCATGAATGGCCAGCCATTGTCGCTACGAGAGCAATTGACAAGCAGGGTTGTCCATTCTGTTCGGGTCGAAAGGTGCTTCCGGAGGATTCGATCGCCGAGCTCTATCCGGATGTCGCGGCAGAATTTCACCCCACCAAGAATGGAGACCTGCGTCCGGAAGAGTTCGCGCCACAGTCGAACATACGTCTTTGGTGGCTGTGCTCACGCGACTCTTCTCATGAATGGGAAACGGCTGTCGCCAATCGAACCAACGGAAGCCGATGTCGTGACTGCCGCAGGATCGAGAAGTCGCTAGCCCGAACGGCTCCAGAAATTGCTGCCGAATGGCATCCGACGAAAAACGGCGACCTAACACCGGAGATGGTTTCAAGCAGCAGTGAGGAGAAAGTTTGGTGGCAATGTCGCGTTCACTCTGAGCACGAATGGAAATCCAGTGTTGCCACGCGTAAAAGGCGAGACGGAAAATGCCCAAAATGCCGTCAGGCGTCAAAAAACGCAGACTCGCGAACCGCCGGAAAGTTCTCGGCCCGACGAGGTCTAGACGAGACCGCACCTGACCTCCTGACGTTTTGGCATCCGACCAAGAACGGCAGGCTGCGTCCCAGCGATGTGTCGCATGGTTCGTCAAGGGAAGTATGGTGGCAATGCCCTGAAAACTCCGATCATTCTTGGAAAGAGTCGATCGAACGGGTGAATGGTCGCAAGAAGATTTGTCGGCAGTGCCCAGGTGGTCGGAATCCTGGCACTGTGTCGCTCGAAAAGTCACTTGGGCATTTGCATCCGAAATTGCTCACGGAGTGGCACCCAACGCTGAACGTCGGTCTGGACCCGATGAGCTTGGCGCCTGGGAGTCGCAGAAAAGCATTCTGGCAATGCGAGTCGAATCCGGAACACGTTTGGGACGCTCACGTTTTCCGTCGAACCAAAGGCTCAAAGTGTCCGTTTTGCAGTGGTCTACGAGCTGACTCGAAGACTTGCTTGGCGGCTGTCGACGCAGAGATTGCAGCAACGTGGCATCCGACGAAAAACGGTGACGTGACTCCCGCAAATGTGACTCGTCAAAGTGCGACGAAGCGATGGTGGTTGTGCGACGTGAATCCAGAGCACGTTTGGTCGCAGTCGGTGCAGAATCGTGTCAATCGTCGGCAGTGCCCGCAATGTAACAAGCTCGCAAGGCAAGGGAAGCTAGAAAGTGCGCTTGCGCGTTCGATTTCGGAAAACGTGTCATCCTATGCAACTTTCTCAGATTCAATCGACAGCCTGTCGCGACTGGCGTTGCTTGAATCGCCTGACGCAGCGCTGCAGCAAGTTCTTTACCGCCAAGTTTACGCCGGTGTTGTTGCGTCGATGGAAACGTATCTGTCGGACACATTCATTAACACTGTGGTCGGAAACAAGACTTTGCGGAATCGGTTTGCTCGATCAACAACTGACTTCGCAGATCGCAAGTACAAGCTTGACGAAGTTATCGACTGGGAACGAAACAGTCAAACGATTATCAAGAAGCACCTCGTCGATCAGGTATTTCACAATCTAGAGAAGGTCGGGCCGTTGTTCATAAAGGTCTTGAAAGTCAAGTTTCCAACAGGGGAAGCTTTCGCCGATCTGCTGAGAATCGTCAATGCTCGCCACAACATCGTCCACCGTAATGGACGCACGAAGAAAGGCCAAGTTGTCGCTCTTAGCGTACCGGATATTGATTCAGCAATCTCCCAGGTACGGCAATTCGTCGAAGATATCGACTGCCAAGTCGCTAGAACACCGTGGAAGCGACGACGGTCAGTGAAGCCTCGTTGAGCAAGGCGATCAACTAGAGAATCGTTATCGGCCTTGAATTTGACAAACTGATTGTATTGCGGACGCCATCGCACGCTAAGCATATACATCACAGTAAAACCGGGAATGGTCTCAGGGTTGTGTAGGAGAGAACTCGTTAGGGTTAACCAGATTCTCGCGGCGAGAGACTCAACGGCCTTGCGAAAGCCGGTCTGCGTGAACGTCTCGGATCCGAGGATTGGTTCGGATCTTATCGGCGGTGAGTTCGTGGTCGTATTCGACTCGAACGAATCGGAATTGACGCTTCCGAAGAACAACAAACGATGCCCTTGGATCGCTGTCTCGAGGTTGGCCCACCGAACCAACGCTACAAATGCATGGACCTTCTGGCGTGAACCAGTCGTCTCCCACCTCGATGAACGTCCGGTAGTTCCACTGTTTCGTCGTGAAGTGTCGGGTCGTTTTGAAATGCACACCCGCTAAATGGTTATGACCGCAGAACGCAAGCGATGACGATTGTTCAACTATGCGATCAAGCTTCTGCGGTGTAAATACATCTTCGGGAAAAATCCAATCGCTGAAATCGCGTGGCATGGCGTGAAAGAACGCGACGTCACTGGTGAGTTTTGCAAGGCAACCTGACTTAATGATCTGCTGTGCGGAATGATCGCCCGCGATCTCATCGCGAACCCAACGCAATTGTTCGAGAAGGAACGGTGACCAGCACGGATCGTCCGTCGATACCGCAGCGGCATCCCAGTCACCGGTGACGATTGTTTCACAGTCTTTCAGCAAGTGGATGCATTCGACTGGGTTTGGACCGTAACCAACGATGTCCCCTAAGCACACAATCCGACTAATTCCCAACAAATCAATTTTGCTAATCACCGCTTTCAGTGCTTCAAGGTTGCCATGAATGTCGCTGATGATCGCTTGCATTTAATATGTCGGATTGGTTCGGGATATGACTCTGTCCAAGATAGCATGACCAATCACTAGGCCTCCATAATCGTTGGCGACAGCACTCGAATAATATCGGCTATGCCCATTGATCGGTCGGCGGGTGACTTGCGAAGCGTGGCAACGAGGATACAGCGAAATGCCGGGGGAATAGCGTCGAAGGTTGAAGCTCCAGGGTCCCGATGAGAGAGCGTTTGCGAGAGGCTATCCTCGAAACCTTGGCCCGCGTTGGGCGGTCGCCCGAACAGTATCCAGTGGACCAACCCGCCGATGGCGTAGATGTCGGTTTTGAAGCTGATGGAACCGAAAGCCGGGTCAATTTGCTCGGGTGCCGCGAATCCAAGCGTTCCACCGAGGACTGGCAAAGCCGATTTAGTGGACGCCTGTGAGAATCCAAAGTCGGTGATTGTGATTCGATCTTGAGCATCGACGAGAACGTTGCTCGGCGTCAGGTCGCCGTGGATCAGGCCTACTTGATGCACCGCTTGGATCGCCTCGCATATTTGCACGAGCCATCTGATCCACTGTTGCTCTTTTGCGGCAGTGGCATTTTGAAGTGAGTGTCCGTCAATCCACTTGCTAATGACGTACAGACCGCCGTGTGGGGACTCGCCATATCCGAGGTAGCGAATGACACCGGGATGACTAATCTGCGACGCGATATTTATCTCGCGCAGGAACGACTGGCGTGCGTCTTCGATTTGCCAGAACGCTTTGCGAAGGAACTTCACCGCAGCTACGGTTCGGCCATCCGATTGCATTCTGGCACGGTAAACCTTTCCGAAACCACCGCTGCCAATCATCTTGCCTAGGACAAACTCGTTGTAGTTTATTCTCGGTAATGACGTAGTGGACGAGGCGACGAGTCCCTTAGAGACTCCTTGCGTTTGGGGACTCGTTGCCTCGTCCACTACCGAAAGATGCTTGCGGACTCGGGACAGGCGACGACGCACGGTTCGTTCGTCGATCCCTAGAGACTCGGCTAGCTCTCGCTGCGTCTGACCCAAGAGCAAACCCTCGACGATCGTAAACAGATCGTCGGTCAGTTCTGTCTTCAATGTAGCGAGAAAAGCATCCGCGTCTTCTTCGGCATGGGAACCGTCAGCGATGGCGATCTCACTATCGAGCGGGAGTCTTTTCTGACCGCTGCCGCGTTTGATGGCCGACTGTCGCTCAATTGATCGAGCCATTTTGCGACGGGCGAATGTCGCGAGTAGTCGCCACAGTGACACACTGTCACTGACGTGAATGCGACTGTGCCGGGCCGCGTCGAAGAAGCTACCCATCGCTGATTGAACGACTTCGCTCGGATCAATCGAGGCTTGATACCGACGGTTCAGCCGGCTGGCGACCAAGGCCACCAAGCGGATGGCGTAGCGGTCAAACAGGACCTCGGCAGCCTGCTCGTCGCCCGATTTCCACTCGCGCAGCAACCAACCATCCGAACGATCCGTGATCGGCTCGGGAAATTCAGATTTTTTTTGGTGGCTGGTGCCCGGTTCCAAACTCGCTTTCTCACTTCCTGGGTGACACGGGGCTTTGCCGCCGTGACGAACAGTTATTTCAGCGGTGGTGACACCGTTTTACTTTAGGAGACACGAAAATGGCGATGGTGGTTACACAGCCCTGCATAGGGTGTAAGGACAAAGCATGCTTACCGGTTTGTCCGGTCGAGTGCTTTCACGAAGACGAATCCATGGTTTACATCGCCCCCGACGAATGCATTGACTGCGGAGCCTGCGTGCCTGAATGCCCAACCGAAGCAATCTTCTACGAAGACGACGTGCCGGACCAATGGAAAGGCTTCATCGAACTGAACGCGAACAAGTCGGCAGAATGTCCGTCCGCGCACGAGTGATTCTTGCTAACCAAGCAATCGTCGTATGGCTGAGGCGACACCGAGGGTGACTTCGGTCATGCGGGGGTAATTGAGTGTGTCCGGAGTATCAGTGGCTTGGTGGTAGTTGGGATTGCGCAAGTAGCTGGTGTCGGTCAGCATCAAGGCGGGATAGCCTTGATCCCAAAACGAACTGTTGTCGCTCAGCCGAATCTCGTTGATTTTTTTCGGGTAGGCAGATCGAGAACAATGGCGGCCGCCGTGTGCCTCGTTTGAATCCCCGGCGGAATTGCCAGTTCAACTTCCATGACGGCATGTTGCCGACGGCGGCGAGGAAGTTGCCGCGTTTGGGAAAGAACCTGTGAAGGAAATGCGGGATTGCTGGAGGGATTTCTTGGGAGCCTTTGTGTAAGCTGTAATAGCCGACCATCTCCAGGCAAAGCATGCCGACGATATTGTCACCGCGTTGCCATGATTGGCGGGCATGATGTTGGCTGCCCATGGCATCGACGTTGAAGTACGGCGGCTCTTCGCAGGCGAACGCGACATAGCGTACGGTCCGCTTGCCGCTGTGCTCTCGTAGCAAGCGGCTGACTTCCAACATCACCGCCACGGCGGATGCGTTGTCGTCGGCACCGGGCGTCGAGAAGACCGTGTCGTAGTGAGCACCCAGTACAACAATCTCGCTGGCACGTTTTGACCCGGGTTGTTCGACGATCAAGTTCGTGGCTTCATCGCCGAGAGCGTCATAACACTCGCGGTCGTTCGCGTAACCCATCTCGGCCCATTGACCTTCGATGTAACCGATCGTGGCTTGAATTGTTCTCGGCTTTTGCAACGTGCGCGGACCGATCAATCCCGCAAGTCGATCGACATGCAGACGAAGGTTGGCTTCGATTTGATCGGTGTCGACATTCATTTGTATGGCGGGGCAAGTCGGCGGAAGCCGTGAAAGAGGACGATGAATAGAAACAGGATGTTGCGGAACAAAACGGCGATTGGATTGACGGTGGGTGGTTTGGCCGGACGTTTTTCATGAATTGTGACGGCTAGTGTTTCGCCGAGCGATCGCATCCAGGCGACGCTACGCGGGTATTCCCAGATGCCGCTGATCCACTCTTGCGGGATTCTGTCTTCGCCAACTCCGGCACCAACGATCCCGCCCACAATTGCCGCGGTTGTGTCGGCGTCGCCTCCGCACTGAATGATCTTTGTGACCGATTGCCGGTAGTCTCTTGGGTGAGACAACCAAGAGTGAATGGCGACGGGGATCGTGTGATAGGTGTAGCCACTGACGCCTCGGGATAACCCAAGCGAATCGGCAAACGCCTTGGTTGACTCTCCGTCCGCCACACTGTTAACGGATCGTCGCAGCAAATCAGTAAGTTCTGATCCCTCATCACCCACGGTATCGACAACATCAGAAAGCCACAGGTTCGCATCCACCGGATCGTGGTCACGAGAGTATCGAGCGGCGAGTGCCACCGCGATCGCGCCGTATTCTGCTTTGCGATCGGTGTGCGTCAAACGCGATGAAGAACGCACGAACTGAAGGATCTGCGGCAGATCATCGAACGCCGCGCCAAAGATCGCAGCTCGCATCGCCGGACCATTGCCCGCAGAGAAGACGCCGGAGCTGTTGGGCTTGGCACCCAACCAGAGTTTGATGCCCGCTCGAGCAGTCGCTTTGCCGACGCCGGCCGGCAAGGCCAATATCCACCATCGCAGTCGCCTGGCAAAACGGCGTGCGAAAAGGTCGACATCGCTGTTCGCTTCGATCAGTGACTGCGCAACCATGCAGGTGTGTTCGGTATCGTCGGAGATCATGCCACGTCGGAAAAAGAACCGATAACGATCCGGCGGCCCGAGCAATCGCGGTGCTCGCTTGGACGAAACGCCTTCGTACGGCAACCCAAGAGCATCACCGACGGCGGTTCCCAGAATGCATCCGATAATCGCGTCGTCGTTCATCCGATTTGCTCCAGAATCAATCGCTGTGCCTTGTTCAATTCGACACCGGGACGAACCGCTTGAATCATCGCAATGGCGTCCCCAGTCGTTTGTGCTTTACCAGACGCAATCAACACGGCCGCGGTAACCAGGCCCGTTCTACCATGACCCTGGGCGCAATGAATCAGCACAGGCTTCGGCATTTTGATGATTTCGTCCGCTAGTACACGAATCTCTGTGGAAGTCGACGCGGTTCCATCGAGCATCGGGTAGCACACGTACGACTGAAGATCCCAACCATCCTTCGGTTCGATGAACTCACAGGTCAGATCAACGACCGAGGCAATGTTCTCCGGCATCTCATGGCTCAGCAACCGACGCGACAAGACGATTTCGTCATTCAGGACGCTGATCTTCGGTTCTCGTGATAGCAACCGAACCAAATGCCAAACTGCCGACACGTACGGAACGTAGGGCAGCACCAACAGCGTCCCAAGCCACGAACGACGCCCGTCAAAACGCTTGCCGAAGACGCCGGGTGCAGAGGACAAATACGCAGCAGCCACCACGCCAAACGAGAACGCCGGGTAGAAGAGCAGCCACTCCCAAGGCCCGCTGCGGACGGCGGCAACCGACATTGCCAATGCCAACAACAGAAAGAGAAACCCGTACTTCATGCGGTTTCTTCTACGCCTGAACCCGAGCTACTGCGATGGCATCGGACAGCTCGGATAGGTGCTCTTTTGAGCGGATGACGATTGTCAATGAAAGCCCATCGAACCTAGGTTCATTGGCAAGCGGTGCCACTGCGGTTCCGAAATCAGCAATCGACATTGGTCCGTATCCGGTGGCCAGTGTCGGCGTAGAGATAGTTTTTGCGCCTGCCTCAATGGCTAGGTCCAAAGCGGCAACGACGGTTTCTCGGACTAGATCAACGGAGGAATCGTAGAACGGGTCGATCGCGACAGCATGCAGAATGCAATCGAATGGCAGGTTTCCTGCGTTGCTTTGGACGACTGTTCCAGCCGGCACGGCGGAGACGCCTTGGCTCTTCAGGTAACTGTGCAGTTCCTCTTGAATCGTCGACCCAACCGCCGAAAGGATTGCTCCATTCACGCCACCCGAAAGATTCAACCAAGGGTTCGCGGTAGAGATCAACGCATCAGCGTCAACCTCCAGTACATCGCCGACTTCAACCTTGATCTGCATTGGAACGGAACCTGCTAGTCTAGTCTTTCTTAAATTGAACGATGACGATTCGCCCCCCGAAGCTAACGGTCGCGAGTTCACCGCTCATCATATCAAGAACGGCGGTCGGCGACCCGCCACCGGTACCAGCACCAATCAGTGGCAACGCGATCGAATTGAATTTCTTCTCCTCCGCCAATGCCATCGCGCTGCGACACGATTCTCGGACCGAGCTTTCACTTGATCGCCACCACATGCTGATGCCGGCCACATGGATGATGGCTTTGAATGGCAGATTGCCCGCACTGGTTATCACCGCACCGCCAAGCGGAATTGCCCCGTGCTTAGCAAGCTCGCGAAACGGAGCGTATCCGCCACGCCGCTTGATCGCTCCTGAAACGCCCTGTGGAAGCAGTAGCCACCAAGGAATGATGTTCCTGTTCCAAGTGTTGACGATTACGTCGACGTCTTGATTGAGAAGGTCCCCTTTCACTATTTCGATTTTCCCCAAGAGTGATTTACCTCGAAAAAGTGATGGCGTCGCCCGATTCCATATTGAATATTACGAGAACGAGAGGAGGTTTGGTAAATCCAGGAAAATGGTTCTGTACCAGGCGTCTCCCGCTAGGTCGGTTCTAGGAACGTTGACCACTTTTATCCGATAGCACTCCGGGACTTCATAACCTGGAGGTCAAATAGTACAGAGACACGAGAGACCTTTGCCCAAGATCGCCCCAGAGACCGTTTCGCCGGCGGTCGGATAGTACTTTTCCAGAGACACCCCGAGAGATCTCTGCCAATCGAGCGATGACGTAAGTTCTTGCCAGCACTGCGGTAAAGCACGAAAAAAGCCGGCGTCAGTCATGTAGACCAACGTCGGCTTGTTCGTTAACCCGGCGGTCGGATTAAACCAACATGCCGAATTGAAGTTGCAATTCGGGCCGACATGTTATGACCTCATGATTACCCGAAAAGCACATCTAGGGTGCCACCTGCGACCCTTAAGGCATTTTCTGTCACTCCAGACTTTTCGCCCGTTCGGTTCGCTACTGCGGAACGAACTCGAAACATAAACCGGGCACTTGATCGGCAATTCTGACAGCCAGTGCTCCTTCGTTTTGATTTGACTCGGATGAACGGGCGTGGTACATAACACCTCCTGGTTTTACTTTCGGGCGGTTTTTTGTGAACAAGCCTAATCCCAAGCAGCTATCGGCTCCTGACCGAGCCGCGATCATCATCCGCCAGCATGGTGGCATGATTCGGATGGCTGATGCGATCCGTCTGGGCATCTCTAGAAACGCGCTCTATTCACTGAGAGACACGGGACGACTCGAGCAGCTCGCCCGTGGTCTTTACCGACTCGCAGACATGCCACCGCTGGGGTCGCCCGACCTTGTCACGGTCGCACAGAAGGTTCCGCACGGAGTCATTTACCTTCTATCAGCGCTAGCCTTTCACGAGCTGACCACGCAAATTCCACATGAAGTATGGATCGCCGTACCAAGGAATAGCGAACCGCCGCGGCTCACTTATCCTCCGATTCGAGTCGCAAGGCTGCGAGATGTTGCCTATCGCATTGGAATCGAAAAGCACCGCGTTGATGACATCGATGTTCGAATCTATTGCCGTGAAAAAACGATTGTAGATTGCTTCTGTCGGCGCAATGAAGTCGGTATCGATGTAGTGGTTGAATCAGTGAAAGCGTATCGATCGCAGCAGAATCGAAATGTTGATCTGATCATGGAATACGCGAAACAACTACGTGCTGCTTCAGCGATCCGCCCCTATCTGGAGGCACTTGTATGACACGCGATATGGCTGCGTCGGTTCGCGGTCGCTTGATGAATCAGTCCAAGCAAAGCGGACGTCCTTTTCAAGAATTGCTCACGTATTTTGCGATGGAGCGTTTCCTATTTCGGCTTTCACAATCCCCGCACGCAGATCGATTTGTGCTAAAGGGCGCGTTGATGTTTGCTGTGTGGGGAGCACCGCAGTCAAGGGCGACTCGTGATATCGACCTGCTTGCACATGCTGAAAACTCGGTTGATTCAATGACCGAGATGATGCGATCGGTTTGTGAGCAATCAGTAGCAGAGGATGGAATTGTCTTTCTCCCCGAGACGGTCAAGGGCATCGTCATCAAAGAAGATGCAGACTACGAGGGCGTTCGTGTTACATTCGTCGCAACGATTCAGAACGCGCGCATACCAATGCAGATTGACATCGCGTTTGGTGATGTGATTCATCCGAGTGCGACTGCAATCGTTTACCCAGGCATGCTGGACTTTGAAACAGCCGAGCTATCTGGCTATCCGCGGGAGAGCGTGATTGCCGAGAAGTTTGAAGCAATGACCCAACTTGGCCAACTCAATAGTCGCATGAAAGACTTTTATGACATCCTGATTCTATCGAGGCAGTTTGATTTCGACGGAAACACTCTATCCACAGCGATCAAAAAGACTTTTGCGAATCGCGAGACCAAGATTCAAACCGAGCCGATCGGGTTGACTCCTGTCTTCTTTGAAGACAGGAACAAACAAGCCCAATGGTCGGGTTTCTTGCGAAAGTCAAAACTGCCGACGCCGGTCACGTCGCTCGCTGATGTCGTGGAAGAACTTAGAGTTTTTTTACTTCCAATCGCAGACGGGATTGCGCGAAACAAAGACGCTGCTGGCGAGTGGCGGGCGCCTGGACCTTGGTCCAGCGAATAGGGTGCAATCAATGAAGGCGTCGTCGAATCAATCAGCCACTGGTAGTCAGCAGCAACCTGCAACTGCGGTCTACGCTCGGCAGTCTCGAATACGCGAAGGAGACATGAGTTCGTGTGATGCCCAAGTCGATATGTGTCTGGACGCCGCGAGAACGCGGAATTGGGATGTGACTGGGATCTTCAAAGATGAGGGAGTTTCGAGCGAAACGCTTGAGCGACCTGAGCTCCAAAAGTTGATTGCAGCCATCAATGACAGAGAGATCGACCGTCTCATTGTTTACGGAATCGACCGTCTAACGCGCCGTCTGACTCATTTGCAAATCCTACTGGAGCTGTTCGAGGCCAACGCTGTTGAACTCGTCGTCGTCAATGATCCCAGTTACAGCGATACTCCAGTCAGTCGACTGATGACCAACATCGTCGCAGCGGCTAGCGAGTTTCAACAGGATTTGACTCGCGAACGGACTGCTGACATGCGAGCAGCATTGAAACGTCAAGGCAAGCGAGTCGCAGGCCGGGTTCCATTTGGCTATCTGTCTGATCCCGAAACGAAGAAGCTTGTCGTTCATCCCAGCCAAGCAATGGTTGTTCGCGAGTTCTTTGCGCGAGCCGCAAGAGGCGTGCGTCCAAGCGTACTCGCTAAGTTTGCCAACGAACAAAACTGGCTCGATCAAAATGGTGAGACAGGCACCTGGACGCCTCGCCGTATTGTGAAGCTGCTAAAAAACGCGACCTACACCGGCCAGATTCGCTCGCGGGATGGGTGGCTTCCGGGTGAACATGAACCCATCGCGAATTCTGATCTCTTTGACGCAGTTCAAGCTCACTTGTCGTCACGAAACACGCGTAAAGCGAAAACGAAAGAGCGCAAGCCTGCGAAGAATCCTTACCGAGTGAATTTACTGGGGCGGCTCTTCTGCGGCCAATGCAATCGCCCGATGACGACCAGTGTGTCACACAAAGGAACGATCCGTTATCTCTCGTACCGTTGCCGCTCCAGCGCTGGCGGGAAGCCACCATGTCCCAAAGTTGGTATCGGTCAGCACAGACTCGAGCGATTTGTTTGTGATGCGCTGGCTGACCCAGACGACGCTGAGTTCGGTCTTTCCGCGAGTTTCCAACGTCAATGGCGAGAGCTACCGGAATCAAAACAGCAGCGGCATCTGCCTGATGTGATCGCGAAAGTTGTTTTCGACTACGCCTCCGGAGAGGTCGCCATCATGGCCCAGGAGAACGTTGAAGAGTTTTTTGATGCCCCCCTCGAGAACGTTGACCAAAAAATGCCCGATAGCACTCGGGAGGGTCATAACCTGGAGGTCAAATAGTACAGAGACACGCGAGACCTTTGCGTCGAGTCGGCCCGAAACGGGGTTTGCGTAGCACTACGTAGTACTCGCGAGTCGTTGTCTCGGCGAGAGATCCAAAAATAAATTTTGAAGTGCTCCCCTAGCGAAAAACGACGCAAATCGCGGCGTCAAAACGAAAAAAGCCGATCAACTGGTTAACCAATTGATCGGCCTGTTCGTTAACCCCAGGGTCGTTTAAGACCTCAAGGTTATGAAGAGAAGTTGCGGGAGCCGGATTCGAACCGACGACCTCGAGGTTATGAGGCTAGCCCGGAAAACTTCAAAAACACCGTGTTTGACGAAGATTCCGCGATCCTATATCCCTGTTTGCGCTTGTGCAACCGTTATCACTCTTTATCGACCGTTAGAAGTACTTCCTTTTCCGAGCACCCCCAAACAGGGATGACGAACGGGTGACGGAATATCGAAAGCGTGTAAGCGATGAGAGATACACGCGCACGGCATCTGCAGAACGTGAGTGGACGTGCCGCTGCCCTTGGAAGCAGTCTCCGCTGTACGGCCGTCGCACCAAACGATGAGTGAACTATTCACGGCTGGGTTGCCTCACCGCGACGAAGTACTGCCAATTGAAGGCTGGTTCGACCCGGCTTGATTGAAAAGCCCTTATCCGGAACGGTCCATCCAAGTTGTCCCTTAAAGATTGACGGGGCGACACGCCGGAGATCCTCTCGCAGGATCACTCGTTCTCGATGCGGTTGCGCCCCAGATACCGAACATCACTTGGACGCTTACATCGGAACGAAGTCCGGCGTTGGCCGTTTGTCGATGATGCAAAAAGCATCCATTACGTCCTCAATCTTGCTGTCGTACCAGACTTCGTGATCATCTTCGTTTCCACACAGAACAACTTGGTCTCGCTCCTCCATCGCGCGGTGAAGTTCTCGCCAAAAAAACGGCCCGTTGTTCGTTGAGAGCACAGCCATTAGTTGCACTGGTTCGACCAATCCAGTCGGGTCACCAGAGAATCGCGTTCGCAGATGTCCAATCGCCTTTCTTCGCCTGACGTGAACGATGGAAAGTGAATTCCAAACTGCAGGCACAGTGGATAGGTCGCCGTCGCGTCGATCATTGCCCGACGTGTGCAACGATCAAACGAGTAAACGGCAATCTCGTGCTTCCTGTCTCCCGCGAAACAGCACGCCGACGCATCGACCAAGAATTCATCCTGCTGGTCAATGCCGTAGGTCGGCCACTACGTTCTGATTGTCTCCCAGTTCGGATCCATTATTTTGCCTCGCCTCGTTCTTCGCCAATCGAATGTCAAACGCTATCCTGTCTTAGGATAAGGCTACCGACAACGAGCCCAACTAAGTTGAACTTAGGAACAAAAGAACAATGATTCCGAAACGCATTGACGCAATTTCTGGTGACGATTTGCGAACAATCGTTTCCGAAGGAGTGAAGGAGGGACGGACCCTTGAATTTAAAGAATCATTGCCAGGACGCGGGGACTCTGATCGCAAAGAGTTTCTCGCTGATATCACCTCATTCGCCAACACATCCGGTGGCGATATGGTGTACGGGATGAGGGGTGAACGTGATGCAGATGGAAAGACCACTGGCGCAGCGTCAGAATTTACGGGGCTAAAGGAGATCTCGACAGACGCCGAAACGCTGCGGCTAAAGGAGATGGTGCTTCACGGCGTCGCACCCAGAATCGTCGGTCTAGACGTTGTCGAGATCGAGGGCGGTGATGAAGGCCCAGCGATACTCGTCCGCATCCCAGATAGCTTTCAGAAACCACACATGGTGACTTTCAAAGGAAGTTCACGATTTTACGGACGGACGAGCGCTGGAAAGCACCAACTCGATGTCGGCGAGATCCGAACGGCTTTCGTCCAGTCGGCAAAACTACCGGAGATGCTTCGAGCTTTCGTTCTTGACCGGCTGACGAAACTGCTTGACGACGCTGCCTCGATTTCATTGATCGACGGCCCGATCGCTGTAGTTCATTTCGTCCCAATTTCAGCGATGCTCGGTTCGCACAAAATTGATCCTCGAGACATCGAGCACCCCCAATCGCTGAACTTCGCTCCGTTTGGAAGGGACGGACTGGAGCGAATTAACTTAGACGGTTACGCGAAGTACACAGCGACCAGCGAAGCTGATCGGGCACGAATCTATGGACAATTGTTCCGAAACGGTGCCGTTGAATTTGTTTCATCATCCGTACACGTTAAGAACAGCGGCGAGTCGAGTGATTTTTCCGCTACGCACCTATGCAACGACCTGCTAACCACGCTCATAAAGTTGCGGAATCTCTACCGTCATCTCGACGTCGATCCGCCCTATGTCATCTTCGTATCGCTCTTGAATGTCGCACCTTGTCAAATTTACCTACCGGAACGGTTCCGACATTTCATCGACACGGTCACAATCAAAACGAACCAAATCACATTCTCCGAACAGCTGATTGACGAGCCGATCCCCGATGACCGTTCGCTTCTCGCCAACATACTTCGCCCACTATTTGATGAAATGTGGCAGGCGTTCGGCATAAAGCAATGCATGGACTTTACACAAGAAGGCGAGTGGCCCTCTTAAGTTTTCGGTGATCCGGTCTCGGGCGTTCAACATCAAAACGCTGGTGGAGTGATTCCCTTGGCTTTGAGGGCCGCGAGGTACTTGTCTGGTTTGGCGGCTAGCTTTTTGGCGCAGCCGGGGCAGCAGATGTAGACGGCTTTTCCGTTGACATTGACCTTGCCTGGGACGCCCATGCCACCAAGTGGTTCGTCCATGACGGGACAGGTTTTCTGTGCGGCGATTGCGGCAGCATCGGCAAGCGTCGATTTGAAAACGCCCTCGCGGACTTGTTCGCCTTTGGCGGTGTAGTACTTGGTGAGGTACTGGTCGGGTGAGGCTTCGACTTTCTTGGTACAGCCGGCACAGCAGACGAAGAGTGACTTGTCACCGATCGTGACCTTGGGTGGCTTTCCCATGCTGCCGAGCGGTTGGCCGCTGACGGGGCATGTGGCTTGGAGGCTGATGAGGAGTTCATCAGAGAGCTTACCGCTGGCGAGTTTGCCCATCGCGTGGAATACCAGAGGCTGGTTTCCGATGTTGGTGATCTCGACGTTCATGTGCAACGGTCGATCAACGACTTTGGAAAGGTCGACGCCGACTCCAATCGCGAGATTCTTGAGCGTTTTGAGTTGGTAGGTGTATTCCTTCTCGCTGTCACCAACTCGCAGTTTCAGCGTGCCGCTCGCGTCGGGCGGGGCGATCGGTTGGTCGTTCTTGCCAAGGATCATGAACATGATGCCTTTGTCGGCGATCACCGTTTCGACTCGGCGGTCGCCAACGGTTTGCACAGTGCCACCGTGAGGGCCAGTTGCCGCAGTGGCGTGGCTGTGGCCAGCGTGGTTGTGTGCCGCGTGGTCGTGTCCGGAGTGGACGTCCTGCGCGGTCGCGAGTTGGGGCGACGCGAACAGTGTGGCCGCGACAATTGCAGTGAGAATGCGAAGTTTCATTGATATAGTTCTTTGAAAATAGTGATGGTACAGGGTGATGAACGTGGGGCTACTGATTCAACTTGGCGAGGTACTTGTCTGGGTCGGCGAGCAGTTTGTCTTTGCAGCCGTCGCAGCAAATCCACACTGACTTGCCGTTCACATCGACCTTTTCAGGAGCTCCCATCGTTCCGAGCATCTCACCGCTGACGGGGCACATGTGTTGGGCCATGGCGGACTTGTAGTCTTCCGGCGAAAGCTCTTTCAAACCGGGCATCATCTTGGCCATCGGCGAATCGGCGTCGACGGCGGCATGATCCCCGTGATCGTGATCGGCGTGGTCGCCATGGTCATGGTCTGCGTGATCCTCGGCCGTGTCGCTGGCGGGAGTCGCGGGGGGCGTCACAGGGTCGGATTCGGGCGAGTTACACCCGTAAATGCCGAGAATGAGCATCCCGCCGAGCAGGAAAGGGATGAATTTCGTAAGTCGCATGGGGATTTGCCTTCGCGGATCAGGAGGGCGGAGTTTTCGATCGACGTGCATTTGGATGCTTGGGCGGTCGCTTTCTTCACGCGGCGCGTAAGAATTCTTCTATTTCCCCCAATTGCGTGAAGAAACGGCAACTTGGGGCATCAAAAAACACATAACAGCAGAAACGTCTCGCAGAGAACGAGTGGCTTATGTCAACCAACGATTGCAAAACCGTGCAGCCATACCTGTCGGCTTATCACGACGGCGAGCTTTCGGCTGGACAAGCGGCAACTGTGGCACAACACGTTGAGGCGTGCGAATCGTGTGCATCGGAGCTTCGTGCGTTCGAGTCACTCGGGTCGGCTTTTGCGCAGGCTCCTATTCCCGCCAAACGGGACGATCTTTGGCAGCGGATTGAGCGTGAGCTTCCGACAGCCAATGAGCCGGTGACACTATCGCGACGGTTCAGCGTTTGGGTTCGCGAGTCGCCGTATGGTGCGGGACTGGTGTCGATGGCGGCGTCCGTGTTGGTGCTGCTGGGTGCGGGACTCTGGTACGGCGGCGACAACGAACACGACATGGCTGGCAACGGTGGAGCGATGACGATGCACGGCAACGACAGGCATACCCATGACGACGAAATGTCGGGTGAGCACATGGCCGAATTCGCTGGCGTAATGGATGACTATTTGCAGAAGCTGCCAAGCGATCCGGATGGAGCGGAACAGATGCTGCTGACGAAGTACGACGGTGAGAAAGTCGACACAGAGGGAGCAGTGAAGTTGGTCGGTTATCGACCGATCGTCTCCGGCGGATTGCCAGAGGGCTATTCGTTGGCGTCGACAAGCGTGTTGAAGATGCCTTGCTGCACCTGCGTGAAAGCGGTTTGCAAACGGAATGACGGTTCGACGTTGGTTCTGTTTGAACACGACGACGAAGAGACGGCTTGGTTTGGCGATCGTCGCCAGAGCATGGCGATGTGCGGCGACAAGGATTGCTGCCTCGTTGATCTCGATTCCAGCATCGCGGCGACTTGGAAGCAAGGCACGCGGAGCGTTACAGCCGTTGGCGTTCGTGACCAAGACGAAGTGGCGAAGCTCGTGACCTGGTTGAACAAATCCTAGAGCGAACTTATGAACGAATTCTTCAGACAACACCGCGGAAAGCTCTGGATTGCACAAGCGGTAGCGTTTTTGCTGCTAGGTGTTTTCTTCGCATCTTGGTTTAACGGAGGCTCGGGCGGGTCGAAAGTCTCCGAGACTTCCGCAACAGCGAACTTGGAGGCAATGCAAAGCAAGCCTTCAATTTGGACTTGTTCGATGCACCCGCAAATACGTCGCGACGGTCCGGGCAGTTGTCCAATCTGTGGCATGGACTTGGTGC
This sequence comes from uncultured Pirellulaceae bacterium, assembly GCA_963975425.1. Classification (GTDB taxonomy): domain Bacteria; phylum Planctomycetota; class Planctomycetia; order Pirellulales; family Pirellulaceae; genus CAXBGS01. Next base: position 343,710 of record CAXBGS010000007.1, on the reverse strand, counting down.
CAGTTAAGGAATCGGCCGGGGGCGTTCGCAGGGTTTCGATTAGCCCTGAAATCAAGAGCCTGATGAACGTACAGGTCAGCCCCGTGCGGCGACAGTACGTGACTGCCGACGTTCGCATGGTTGGCAAGGTCGAATACGACGAAACTCGTCTTGCCCACATCACCGCTTGGGTGCCCGGTCGATTGGAACGCATGTTCGTCGATTTCACTGGCGTCGAAGTCAACAAGGGCGATCACATGGTCCAGATCTACAGCGAGGCACTCTACACCGCGCAGGAAGAACTGTTGGCGGTGACCAAACGCGATCGGCCGCAGAGTTCCTCTCGTTTTATCGAACCGCTCGATCTTGCCGAGTCCGCTCGCGAGAAGTTGCGTTTACTCGGTTTGACGACGGAGCAGATTCAAACGATCGAAGAGCGCGGTAAGTCATCAGAAACAGTCACGATCTATTCGCCCGTCGGCGGTGTGGTGGTTGCGAAGAATAAACAAGAAGGCGACCGCGTCCAAACCGGCGACCGCATCTACACGGTCGCCGATTTGAATCACCTGTGGGTTCAAATGGACGCGTATGAATCGGACCTGGCTTGGTTGCGATACGGGCAAGACGTCGAGTTCACGACTGAAGCCTATCCTGGCGAAGTTTTCCGCGGCCGAATCGCGTTCATTGACCCAGTGCTAAACGAAGACACGCGGACGGTGAAAGTTCGTGTCAATGTGTCGAATGGTGATGGCCGATTGAAGCCGGAGATGTTTGTGCGAGGACGCGTCAAGTCGAACGTCGCTTCGGGCGGCCGAGTTCTCGACGCATCGTTGGCAGGGAAGTGGATCAGTCCGATGCACCCTGAAATCATCAAAGACGAACCGGGCGACTGTGACATTTGCGGCATGCCATTGGTGCGGGCGGAATCGTTGGGCTACGTCACGGCGGAGCCAACGAGTGCCGCGAAACCGTTGGTCGTACCGGCGTCAGCCGTGTTGCTGACCGGGACGCGAGCGATTGTGTACGTGCAGATTCCCGACGCCGACAAGCCGACTTACGAAGGTCGCGAGATTGTGATCGGTCCGCGCGCCGGCGACTTCTACCTAGTAAAGTCGGGGCTCGAAGAAGGCGATTTGGTCGTGACCAACGGCAACTTCAAACTCGACAGCGCACTGCAAATCTCGGCAAAGCCGTCCATGATGACGCCGCAGGGTGGAGGTGGGGGCGGTCACAATCACGGTGGCATGGAGATGCAGAAGTCCGACGACGGTATGACGTTGGACACTCCGCCGATGAAGTTGGTGCCGGCGGTCCGTGATGCGATGCAGGGTATTGTTGAGCAATACAAAACGATTCAAGAAAGGGTTGAAGCTGCGAACCTCGCAGAGATTCGCGAAGCCTATGACCAACTCAGTAAAGCTGTCGAGGCAGTGCCGGTGGACATGATCGGTCCTCAAATGCGACCGCAGTGGTTGGAGGTCTCAATGCTATTGCGGAACGATGTCACCGAAGGTCGCGAGGTAAATTCCATGCGTGAAGCCGATCGGGTGTTCGCGGTGACTCGCCAGCACGTCGATCAAATGAAGGCTCAGTTTCCATTGCCGATGTCACACGACGAAATGCAGATGCCATCCATGACGAACATGGCCGCTCCGGCAGAAGTCGTCGAGCAACTCAGTGGTTTTGTCGCACCCTATTTGAAACTAAGTCAAGCACTCGCGGCAGACGATTTGGATGGCGCGAAGCGAGCGATCGAGCCGTTGCATCAGCGATTGGCTTCAATGCTGCCAATCGTCTCCGAAGGAAAATCGGTCGAGGTATGGACCAAAGAGAAACGCGACTTGTCCGAGATCATTGCAAGATTGCAGAAGGCAAACGACCTCGCCACCTTGCGTAGCGGGTTCGCGTTGCTGTCCGAACAGATGTTGAGCCTCGAGCGGATGTTCGGCCTACCGACTGACGAAACGCTTTATGAGCTTCATTGCCCGATGGCCTTTGACGGTCGCGGTGCCTCTTGGATTCAATCCGATGATGCCGTTCGCAATCCGTACTACGGCGCTTCGATGCTGAAGTGTGCCGATCGAGTTGAGAGTTTAGGGTCGAGAGTTGAGAGTAGAGAGGGCAATTGATGTTCGGATTCGAGAAGCTTGACGTTTGGCAGAAATCGGTCGATTTGGCCGATGACGTGTATCGGCTGACTCGCGACTTTCCGGACTACGAAAAGTTCGGACTGGCGAATCAGATGCGTAGAGCTGCAGTATCAATCTCATCCAATATCGCAGAGGGAAGTGCTCGTGACTCCAAGAAAGACTTTGCTCGCTTCCTTCAGATTGCTTACGGTTCCACGATGGAGGTCGTGTCGCAGTTGCACATTGCTCAACGGCAGGATTTTGTCTCGAAAGAAGAGGCTCGAGAGCTGTATCAAAACTGCGAAGAGATCGCACGGATGATAAGCGGGCTCAAACGCAGTTTGGGTGTCTGAATATGCCCGACTCTCAACCCTCAACTATCGACTCTCAACTGGACGAAGCGAAGCGTAGTCCGCTCGGCCGGCTTATCTGGTTCTGCTTGACCAACAAGCTAGTTGTGTTGTTGTTGGTCATTGCGACGCTTGGTTGGGGCGTTATGGTCGCTCCGTTCGACTGGGACACCGGAGCGTTGCCTCGCGATCCGGTACCCGTCGATGCGATTCCTGACATTGGCGAGAACCAGCAGATCGTGTTCACGCAGTGGATGGGGCGCAGCCCGCAGGACGTGGAGGACCAAATCGGTTATCCGCTGACGGTCGCGCTGCTGGGCATTCCCGAAGTTAAGACGATCCGCAGCTATTCGATGTTCGGCTTTTCGTCGATCTACATCATCTTTGGCGAAGACGCTGACTTCTATTGGTCCCGAACGCGGGTGCTGGAAAAACTGAATAGTTTGCCGGCCGGCACGCTGCCTGATGGTGTGCAGCCGACACTGGGGCCGGACGCGACGGCACTTGGGCAAATCTATCTCTACACGCTCGAAGGCCGCGATCCTGATGGAAACCCGACGGGCGGTTGGGATTTACGAGAACTACGTACGATCCAGGATTACTACGTCCGTTATTCGCTGACGTCGGCCGAAGGCATCAGTGAAGTGGCGTCGATTGGTGGCTTCGTTCAGGAGTACCAAATCGACGTTGATCCCGATGCGATGCGGGCCGCTGGCGTGACGCTGGCCAGCGTGTTTGAGTCCATTCGGATGACGAATGTTGACGTGGGTGCTCGGACGATTGAACTGAATAAGGCCGAATACGTCATCCGTGGTCTGGGCTTCATCGAAAACATTGACGACATCGAAAAGACAGTCGTGAAGGTGACGGACAACGTGCCGATCACGGTCGCCGATGTGGCCGACGTGTCACTTGGGCCAGCGCTGCGGCGTGGTGCGCTGGACAAGGCCGGTGCCGAAGCCGTCGGCGGCGTCGCGGTCGTGCGTTACGGGTACAACCCACTAGCGGCGATCAAAAACATCAAGCAACGCATCAAAGAAGTCTCGCCGGGTCTACCCACGAAGGTGCTTGTCGATTACACGAAGACGTCGGCCGATGAAGTTGAAGAATGGGTCGAGAGTTTAGGGTTGAGTGTTGAGAGTGATAAGGACATTGTTAGTGAACTCTCTCAACCCTCGACTCTCAACACTCAACTCGTCCAACATCTTCGTGGCATGCCTCAAGAACAGTGGCCGACATGGATCACGACCAGTCAAGTCGCGGTCGTTCCCTTTTACGATCGCACCGGTTTGATCTACGAGACATTGGGTACGTTGAACACGGCGCTCTTTGAGGAAATTCTCGTCACGATTATCGTGATCCTGGTGATGGTCATCCATTTGCGCAGCTCGTTCCTCATTAGCGCGTTGCTGCCGCTGGCGGTGCTGATGTGCTTCATCGCCATGAAGACCTTCGGTGTGGATGCCAATATCGTCGCCCTGTCAGGCATCGCGATTGCAATCGGGACCATGGTCGACATGGGGATCATTCTCACCGAGAACATTCTCAAATATCTCGACGAAGCGGAACCGGAAGACGACAAGTTGACGGTGATTTTCAAGGCGGCTCACGAAGTCGCCGGTGCAGTGCTGACCGCCGTGACAACGACCGTGGTCAGTTTTCTGCCCGTGTTCACGATGATCGGTGCGGAAGGAAAGTTGTTTCGGCCGCTCGCATTTACCAAGACGTTTGCACTCGCAGCTTCTGTCATCGTGGCGTTGACCATCATTCCGCCTGCGGCCCACATTTTGATGGGTGGCCGAATCGAATCTAAGAGCCTGCGCAGGGGAGCGTGGTTTGCATTGCTGATCCTGGGCATTGCCGCGTCGATGCTACTGACATGGTGGGTCGGTGCTATCTTGATCGCGCTGTCGGCGTACAAACTGTATGAAGATAGGATTCCCGAGCGTTATCACCGTTTTGGGCCGTACGCGGCCAGTGCACTTGCGGCGTTGATCGTCGGCGTGTTGCTGACTCAGGAGTGGTTGCCGCTGGGGCCACAGAAAGGTTTGCTGTTGAACCTGCTGTTCGTCGGCGGATTGATTGGTGGCATCCTCGGGTTCTTCACCGTCTTTCAACGATTCCTGTATGAACCGATCCTGCGTTGGTGCTTGAACCACAAGCTAGCGTTTCTTTGCTTGCCAACGGCGATCCTGCTTTTCGGCGGATCGGCTTGGTTGGGCTTCGACAAGGTATTCGGTTTCGTCCCCAATTCACTCTCGATGATTGGTGTGTCTGAAACGACAGTTCGTCAGTCCGGTCCTTGGAAAGCAGCAACCAACGTGTTACCGGGACTCGGCAAAGAGTTCATGCCGCCGCTTGATGAAGGCTCGTTTCTCTACATGCCGACGACGATGCCGCATGCGTCGATCGGAGAGGCGATGGATATTTTGCAGCTGCAGAATCAACTGTTGGTGTCGATTCCCGAAGTCGAATCAGTGGTCGGTAAGATCGGTCGCGCCGACACGCCACTCGATCCCGCTCCCGTGTCGATGATCGAGACCTACATCACCTACAAGTCCGAATACAAATCGGACGAAGACGGTCATAGGCTAAACTTCCGCTACGACGAGGAAGCCGACGAGTTCGTCCGCGATGACTCCGGTGAGTTGATTCTCGATCCCGCTGGCCGACCGTTCCGCCAATGGCGTGACGAGATTCGCACGCCGGATGATATCTGGCAAGCAATCACCGCGGCAGCTGAAATCCCAGGCACGACATCGGCACCCAAGCTGCAACCGATCGCAGCTCGGATCGTGATGCTGCAAAGCGGCATGCGAGCACCGATGGGAATGAAGGTCAAAGGCCCGGACCTGGAAACGATCGAGCGAGTTGCTCTCGAATTGGAATCGCTACTGAAACAAGTTCCGACCGTGCAATCCTCCGCCGTCATCGCTGACCGAATCGTCGGCAAGCCGTACTTGGAGATCGACATCGACCGTGATGCGATCAAGCGATACGGGTTGCACATCCGAAGCGTACAGGACGTGATCGAAGTCGCGATCGGTGGCCGGCAAATCACAACGACGGTTGAAGGTCGCGAGCGGTTCCCTGTCCGCGTGCGCTACGCCCGTGAGTTGCGTGACGACCTCGAATCGCTCGAACGGATTCTCGTTCCCACGCCAGCGGGCGCACAAATCCCGCTCGGCCAACTAGCCGACATTCGCTACACCCGCGGCCCGCAGGTCATCAAGAGCGAAGACACATTCTTGCTCGGTTACGTACTGTTCGACAAGAAACCTGGCGAAGCGGAAGTCGACGTGGTCGAGGATGCTCAAGCCTTCTTGCAATCAAAAATCGACTCGGGCGAGTTCACGCTGCCGGCCGGTGTGACGTACACGTTTGCGGGCAATTACGAGAACCAAATCCGATCGCAGAAGACGCTGGCGATCGTGCTGCCATTGGCACTCGGGATTATCTTCCTAATTCTGTATCTGCAATTCAAATCCGCCATCACGACATCGCTCGTTTTCAGTGGCATTCTGATCGCTTGGGCAGGCGGCTTCATCATGCTGTGGTTGTACGGCACCGATTGGTTTCTCGACTTCAGTTTGTTCGGCACGAATATGCGTGAGCTGTTCCAAGTCAAGACGATCAACCTGAGCGTCGCAGTCTGGGTCGGCTTCCTCGCCCTGTTCGGCATCGCCAGTGACGACGGCGTGGTGATTGCGTCCTACCTCGACGAAAGCTTCCGCAAGGACCGAATCGAAAACGCCAAGCACGCTCGCGAAGCCACCGTAACTGCCGGCATGCGCCGCGTTAGACCGTGTCTGATGACCACGGCAACCACACTTCTAGCACTGATCCCTGTTCTCACCTCCACCGGCCGAGGCAGCGACATCATGGTTCCAATGGCCATCCCTAGCTTCGGCGGCATGACGATCGAGATCATGACCATGCTGGTCGTGCCAGTGCTGTATTGCAGTGCGATGGAGTGGAAATTGCGACTGGGAATCAAAGACGAGCGGTTCGCAAAGGACGCTTAGATAAGCTTCATGCAAATGGTAGCCCTAGTCGAACTTACCTTGCCGCAAACGCTTTCCCAACCTATACTAATGAATCAAAGTCCTCCCAACCTACAGGTTTGTTCATCCTCTTGATGTTCCGTCTTCTGTTCATCTCGTTCATCACACTACGTGTGGTTGCGTGCCCCGTATTTTGTGCGGTGGGTGGGGATGTTGCGTCGACAGCAGGAGTTGAGAAGGTTTGTAGCTGTCACTGTGGACACGAACAATCCACTCCATGCGATGACCGTCAGTTGCCGCCGGGAAATACCCCTTGTGACAACCCTTGCCCCTGCGACACCGGCTGCGTTTGTCTGGTAACGCCGGAGTCAAATTCCCGCACTGTGTCGGCGGACTTCCAGCTATTGTCGGATTGGACTCCGCTGTGTCTGGAAACGCTGGACCTGTCCAAACTGCTTGCCAAACGCTGCGAAGAACGACATCCGCAACGGTTTGATCTGCAAAGCGGGCGAGACGTGCGTCTCGTTTACGCCTCTCTATTGCTGTAGGCCACTGCTGGCCCACGTTGGTTGACCCTCGAAATCGGTTTGTGATCGCGATTGCGCTCGCCGCATGTTGCGACACCGCGTTCGAGTTCATTTCTGGTCGGCCTGTATCCGTTGGTTAAGTGCTTGAATTGCATTTGTGCGGTTCGCGCTTGTCCCGTCCATCCCAGCAGGAGTTCTGCAATGAGTCACTCAGTTGTCAATGCGCCGGAGAAAAATCCGCGTCCCGCCTCCCCCGAAACCTCGGCCAACGGACGGGGCGTGCATGCTCCCCAGATTGAGACGCCCACCAGAAATGTTAGCCCCATCCGGCGATTTGTCTCGCTTGCCCTTGGTAGCATCGGGCCGACGTTGGTTCTGATTGGCTTTGCCGCGGTCTTCTACTATGGGCACCACAACGATTGGCGAATTCCTAAGTTCGCCGCGTTGACTGGGAGTGTCGAGACGGTCGCCGACGATTGGTGTGAAGAACACGCCGTGCCGGAGTCTATCTGCGTCGAGTGCGATCCAACCCTGATGCCGAAAGGCCCCGACTACGGTTGGTGCGCGGTGCATGGCGTTCACAACTGCGTGCTGGATCATCCCGATGTAGCACAGATGAAGGAGACGCCGTCGATATTGCCGAGCGATCTGGAGCGAGCCGCACGAGCCTTGGCCGTGGCTCCGCGAAAAGAGAACAACAGCGCCTGCAAGATTTATCAGGCCCGCATTCAGTTCGCATCCATTGAGTCAGTGAAGCAGGCTGGCGTTGATGTGGAATTGATCGAACGTGCCCCGATTGTCGAAGCGATCACCGGCAGCGGGGAGATTGTTTACGACCCAACGAAGCAAGCGAGCCTGGCGTCGCGAGTACCCGGAAGCGTCTGGTTGGTCACCAAAGGCGTTGGCGATTTGGTCACCAAGGGAGAAGTTCTTGCTGTTGTCGACGCGGCACAAGTCGGTGATTTGAAAACAAGCCTTCTGCGGGCGTTGGCCGAAGAAAACTTGCAACGACAAAACGTCTCGCGGCTCAACCAAGCTCGAAGTGCCATCGCCGGGTCGCGGATTCTCGATTCCGAAGCCGCGCTTTCCAAGGCTCAAGCGGATGTGCTTTCCGCTGAACAGTCACTACGAAATCTCGGATTGCCGATCGACATCGCATCGCTGCGAGGGTTGTCTGAGCGAGAAGTTCTCGACAATCTGCGTTTGCTTGGAATTCCCGATGAAATTCGCGCCCAGCTCAACAGCAAAACAATCACCTCGAACCTTATCCCGATCGTGTCGCCGATCGAAGGCGTTGTTACGCAGCGGCACGTTGCTCCGGGCGAGGTCGTTGACCCGACTCGCATTCTGTTTGAAGTCGCGAACACCAGCCAGATGTGGCTCACACTCAACGTTCCGCTCGAGAACATGGACCAGCTTGCTGTCGGGCAACCGATTCGTTTTCAAGCCGATGGAAGTCGCTACGAAGTGGACGGCAAATTGGATTGGATCAGCACGGCAGCGGACTCGCAAACGCGGATGGTGCAGGTACGTGCCATCCTGCCGAACATTGACGGCAAATTACGAAGCGAAACGTTCGGTACGGGCCAGATTATTTTGAGGGAAGAGTCCGACTCTATCGTGATTCCCACGGGGGCGTCGCACTGGGAAGGTTGCTGCCAAGTTGTTTTCGTGCGTGACAAGCATTACTTCGATAGCCCCGACAGTTTCAAAGTCTTTCATGTCCGTTCGGTACGCCTGGGTGCCACGAACGGCGAATTTACGGAGGTCATCTCTGGCGTCTTGCCTGGCGAAGTGATCGCGACCGACGGTAGCGACGTGCTACGGGCTCAGCTTCTTAAAAACAACTTAGGCGCAGGCTGTGACTGCGTCGCCGAATAGGGAGAGCAAGGATGCTTAATTGGCTGATCGACTTTTCGCTCAAGCACCGCGCGTTGGTGATTCTGGCGGCGTTGTTGTTTGCGGTCGTTGGTGGATTCTCGCTGCGTCAACTCGATATTGACGCGTTCCCCGACACCACTCCGGTGCAAATCCAAATCAATACGGTCGCGCCGTCGCTGGCCTCCGAGGAGATCGAACGGCAGATCACTTTTCCCGTTGAGCAAGCGATCAGTGGGCTGCCAGGGTTGAACCAGTTGCGTTCGATTTCCAAGTTCGGACTGTCACAAGTCGTTGTCATTTTCGACGACGGCATCGACATCTACTTTGCACGGCAACTGATCAACGAACGTCTCTCGACTGTTGAATTACCCGATGGGATTCAGCGACCGCAGATGGGTCCAGTCTCGACGGGTTTGGGTGAGGTCTTTCACTACGTCTTGGTCATGGACGGGGTGGACTTCTCGAAGACCTCCAAACAAGAACGAATCAATCGGATGACCGAGTTGCGGACGATCCACGATTGGGTTGTCAAACCGCAACTGCGATCGGTTCGCGGCGTGGCCGAGGTCAACAGTTGGGGCGGCTACGAAAAACAGTACCAAGTTCGCCTCGACCCCGAACGGTTGTTCAAATACGGATTGACGTTTGAGGAAGTCGCAGACGCACTCGAATCGAACAACGAAAACGTCGGCGGCGGCACGGTTACCGACGGCAGCGAAATGTTGTTGGTTCACGGCGTCGGTCGAACCGTCAACATCGGGGAGATCGAAGACATCGTGATCGCCGCCGTCGACGGTGTGCCGGTGCGGATCAGAGACGTGGCCGACGTACAGATTGGACACGAGATTCGTCGTGGTGCCGTGACGGCCAACGGACGTGGCGAAGCCGTATTGGGTTTAGGCTTCATGCTGATGGGTGAGAATAGCAACGACGTGACTTGGTCGATCAAAGAAAAGATCGCCAGCATTCAGGAAACGTTGCCAGCGGGCGTGAAGATCCAAACGGTCTACGACCGCACGGAACTGATTGACCACGTCATTCACACGGTCCAAAAGAATCTTTTCGAGGGCGGGCTGCTTGTGGTCGCGGTGTTGTTCATCTTTCTGGGCAATCTGCGAGCCGGGCTGATCGTTGCTTTGGCGATTCCGCTTTCGATGCTATTTGCATTTTCGGGAATGTTGAAGTTCGGCATCGCCGCCAGCCTGCTGAGCCTCGGTGCGATCGACTTCGGCTTGGTCGTCGATAGCTCGGTCGTGATGATCGAAAATTGCGTGCGTCACCTAGCGCATGACAAACACGGTAAAAGTCGACTCGAGATCATTCGCGACGCGGCCGTTGAGGTTCGCAAACCGACGATGTTTGGCGAGCTGATCATCATGATCGTCTACCTGCCAATCCTGACGCTTGAGGGAGTCGAAGGAAAACTGTTTCGCCCGATGGCGTTGACGGTGATCATGGCACTCGCCGGTTCGATGGTGTTGTCACTGACGCTGATGCCGGTCTTGGCCAGTCTGTTTCTACCCAAGAACATTCAAGAGAAAGAACCGCTGCTGATTCGAGTTCTCAAACGACTCTACGCCCCGGTGCTGCGATTTACGATGCACCACAAGACGTTTGTCATCGGGTCGGCATTGTTGCTTCTGGTCAGTGTCTTCGGCCTGGTCGCGCCCAACCTTGGCAGTGAATTTGTTCCGCGATTGTCCGAAGGTGCGATTACGATCAACGTGGTCCGATTGGCGGGCACGACGCTGGAGGAATCGATTCGCTACAACACGCAAATGGAGCAAGTGTTGTTGGAAAAATTTCCCGACGAGATCGCACAAGTTTGGAGTCGTATCGGAACGGCCGAAGTCGCTACTGATCCGATGGGAACTGAGTTGACGGACTTGTTCATCACGCTTCATCCGCGAGAACAATGGACACGAGCCGAAACACAGGAAGAACTGACGGTCATGGTTCAGGAGGAATTGCGGGATTTACCAGGCCCGCGGCTCGCGATGTCCCAGCCGATCGAGATGCGAATGAACGAGATGATCTCGGGGGTTCGCAGCGACGTTGCCGCTATCCTGTATGGTGACGACCTCGACTTGATGGTTGAAAAAGCCAGCGAGATCGAGCGGGCGCTCAACTCCATTCCCGGCTCCGAAGACGTCAAGGTCGAGCAGGTCTCCGGCCAACCGTTGCTGCAAATTCGTATCAAACAAGATGAGATTGCTCGATATGGGATTGCCGCCAGCACAGTCATGAATCTGGTGCGTTCACTCGGCACTCATAACGTCGGCGAGGTCTACGAAGGCCAGCTGCGGTTCCCGCTGATCATTCGTCTGCCGGAGAAGGCGCGAACTGATCCCGAGGCGATCAAACAGATTTTGGTCGCGACGCCTTCGGGCCAGCGAATCCCGTTGGAACGACTGGCGACGATCGAGAAAGTGGATGGCCCCAATACGATCAAACGCGATTGGTATCAGCGACGGATCACGATCGAATCGAACGTGCGTGGCCGCGACCTGGGAAGCTTCGTTGCGGAGGCCCAACGTGTCATTGCCGAAAAGGTTCCATTGCCGCCGGGCCGTTATCGCGTTGAGTGGGGCGGGCAGTTTGAAAACTTAGAGCGTGCTCAACTGCGGCTGATGATCGTCGTGCCGATCGCGCTGCTGATGATTCTGTCGTTGCTGTACATGACCTATCGAAACTGGATCGACTCGCTGCGAGTCTTTACCGGTGTCCCGTTTGCGTGGATTGGCGGGATTCTGGCGTTGTGGATTCGCGACATGCCCTTTTCGATTTCCGCAGCAGTCGGCTTCATTGCGTTGTCCGGCGTCGCGGTGCTCGATGACATGCTGCTTGTGTCAACGATTCGACAACTCCGCAGACGCGGCCGGTCGCTCGATGAGGCTGTTGAGGAAGCCGCGATGACGCGACTGCGTCCGATCCTAATGACCACGCTGGTGGCGAGTCTTGGATTTGTACCGATGGCATTCAGCACGGGCATGGGCGCGGAAGTCCAGCGTCCATTGGCGACGGTGGTGATTGGTGGTGTGTGCAGTGCGATGGTGATGAGTTTGCTCGTGCTTCGAGTGCTGTACGTCGTGTTCAACATGCCCGTAGAGAAGTTTGATGGAGACGATGGCGATGATGACGGTCATCATCGCGAACCCGATGAACCCACCGATCCTGAGATCGAGCACGAGGCCGGTTCGAGGCGAATGCCCCAGCCCGATCGCGTGCCGGAACCAGCGACGGTTTAGTTCCCCCCCCTTTGATTCGGCTTTGCCGAAGGAGATTTGAGATGACGATGAATTGGATTTTTGTGACACGTGCAACCACGTTGTCGATGTTGGTCGGCGCACTGGTTTTGGCCGGATGCAGCAAAAGCGAAACGGCCTCCGACGGGACCGCCGAGTCGGTTGCGGCAACCAACGTCGATCACAGCCACGGTGGATGGTGGTGTGTTGAACATGGTGTGCCCGAGGAAGAGTGTGCGCTATGCGACAAGTCGCTGGTGTCGAAGTTCAAGGATGACGGAGATTGGTGCGATGAGCACGACCGACCGGAATCACACTGCTTCATTTGCAGCCCCAAACGATTCGACAAGTTCGCATCACGATACGAAGCCAAAACGGGTCACAAGCCACCGCAACCGGAGGAATAGAACAGTCCTTAGCGGAAGCCAATGTTTTCGGCTTGATCAAAATTCGCCGCGTTTGCCGAAAGACTTGACGTCTTTCGCTATGCAACTTTTCGCCCTCCCATCCGAAGGAGATCATCATGTGACGTTCACGAACGCCGAAAGGCCCGACTATTTCAAAATCTAAGTTGTTTACTGAAAGGAATCTGAAAATGTACCGTACCTCCCTATGTCTCGCTCTGACGTTCGCTCTTGCCGCTTGCCTAGCTGCCCCCAGCCGGGCTGCGACGACGATCAACGCTGCCGCATCGACCGCGAAAACGACCATCACCTTGAAGGTTCTCACTTGCGAGAGCTGTGCCAAGAAGGTGGCCGCCAAGTTGACGGAAGTTCCTGGCGTCGGCGGCGTCAAGACGGACGTCAAATCCAAGACCGCGATCGTTGTCCCCAAAGGTGACGCGACCCTTTCGCCTCTCGAGTTGTGGGAAGCGATCGAGAAAGCTGGCAAGGAACCGGTGAAGCTCGAAGGCCCGAGTGGAACGTTCACGTCCAAACCGAAGCAATAGTATTTCGGTCGTCTGAAATTGCGGGGCCGCTGGTGCTGGAATCCCACTCAGCACCAGCGACCTTTCTTAATACAAAACAACAGAAAAGCATGAGCGACGAAACCAAGAGAGACGGAATCTCCAGCGACGGCAAATCCGAACGACGAACGCTGACATGGGTGTTGTTGATCAACTTCTCCCAAGCGTTGCTCGCCGGAATTGTTGGCTTCATCGCCCAATCCACCGGTCTGTTGGGGGCAGGTTTAGATAACCTCGGTGATTCGTTTGTCTACTTCGCAAGCCTGTATGCGGTCGGTCGATCCGTGACGGCAAAATCGCGGGTCGCCAAATTGTCGGGCGTCTTGTTGGTGGCGATGGCCATCGGCCTGGTGATTGACGTCATCCGGCGGTTCGTTTCCGGTTCTGATCCCGTCGGCTGGGCAATGATCGTCGTGGCAATCATCAACGCGGCAACAAATGTGGTCTGCCTGCGATTGCTGCGATCTCATCGCGAGGAAGGCGTGCATTTGCAGGCGTCCTGGATATTCACCACCAATGACATGATTGCCAACTTGGGCATTGTGCTCTCGGGGATTGCCGTCATTTTCTTCCAGTCACAAATTCCCGATCTGGTAATCGGAGTGCTCGTCGCTGGAATTGTCGTCAAAGGCGGCTTTGAAATTTTGTCGAGTGCCAAGGAAGCGAGCGAGAGCGAACGTGCGAATTCCGGAGGCGAAACATGAGCCGACCAACACCATTCGTAACGGAAGCCGCCAAGGCTTTCGATGCCGCGTCTCAATACCGAAACGCTTGGCGTGTTCCGCTACGTATCACGTCTGCGTTTCTCTTCCTCGTCGCATTCATTTCCGGATGTCAACGACCGACTCCACAACCTGACGCGAACGCTGGCGACCAATCGGCGGTGATTCAACTCACCGACGACAACTTTCAAAGCGAAGTGATCGAGAGCGATCTGCCGGTCTTGGTCGACATGTGGGCTCCATGGTGTGGGCCGTGTATCGAAATGAAACCCACGATTGAAGAGTTCGCCGCAGAGATCAAGGGTGCCGCGAAAGTTGGTGCGCTGAATGTCGATGAGAATCCGTTCGTAACCGAGAAATATGAGATCGACAAATACCCGACGTTGATCCTTTTTGAGGACGGGGTGGAAGTGAAACGCGTTTATGGAAAGAAGACGCTCGAACAGCTTCGAGCCATCCTTGAAACCGATATGAACACTACTTTTTAGCACGACTAGGTAGCGAAATTCGCCAAGAATTTCGGTGTCACTCTTAACCGCCGAAAACCGAAAGCCTTGGCGGCTTTCGCTACGTACCGCAGGAGAAACTGAAAATGAATCGAATACCGAAACACGGCGGACTGGACCATTCGTTATCGCTGTCGAGCGATCCCTATCGGTACATCACCAAGACCGGTGAACGGTTGGAATCCGATGTGTTCTACACCCGGTTGCTGTTGCAGAAAGTCATCTGCATGAGAGGCAAGGAAGCGGCGAAGTTGATTTTAGGGTATCGGCGTGACAGATGATTCAAGCAGAAAGCAAGGAATCAGGCGTGGTATGTACGTCGAGGTTGCCAGTCTGATCCACGACTCCGTGACTTCAGCGATGTGCATCTCCGAGCGTCAAGATATTGCGTGGGCTGTGAAGCAGGATGCAACGCGTGGGTTATCGATCCGATAGCGGCTAAAGAGGAGAACGAATGAGCAAATCACCAGTTAACCACGTCCAGAGAGAGTACGACAGACTTGCACCAACGTACGATGGTCGCTGGAGCAATTATCTCGACGGTACGCTGAATAGAACACTCGACTCGCTTCAATTTGACGGGAATGAGCATGTTCTTGATGTACCGGTCGGCACTGGTGAACTTGCGGTAAGACTGCTGAAAACGTGGCCACGCCTCCGAATCGACGGCGTTGACCTCAGTCCCCAGATGTTACAACAGGCAGCGGCCAAGAGATCTCTGTCAACCGTAGAACTACACGAAGCCTGCGTGACAGAACTTCCGTTCCCGGACAACGAATTCGACTGCGTGTTCTGCGTCAACAGCTTCCACTACTTTCGGGAGCCACGATCTGCCCTCACTGAGATCCGTCGCGTGCTTCGTGACGGCGGACGACTGGTTCTTGCCGATTGGTGCGATGACTATCTCGCGTGCAAACTGTGCAGCTTTTGGTTGCGGATTGTCGATCCGGCGTTTCATCGCACCTATACGCAGCGAAGTTGCGAAACATTGCTAGCCGAAAGCGACTTTCACATTTTGGATGTAAAGCGATTTCGAGTTGATTGGGTCTGGGGCATGATGAGATTCGAGATGCGTGCTGGATCGGACTGAGTCCAACAACCAACAGATTCGCGAGTGGAACGTTTTGGTCCACTACGTTTTACCAAACAAGGATATGTGTCGCTTATGAAAGCAAGTGAGGAACGGCGAGTGAATAATGCAGAGGACAATTCCACGACACAGCTCCGTATACACGGGATGGACTGTGCCGAAGAAGTTTCGATCTTGAAGCGGGAATTGGTTCCGCTGGTCGGTAGCGATGATCGGCTTGGATTCGACCTGCTTAACGGCAAGTTGACGGTGAATCTTGACGGTGCCGATGTGACGCAGGGTGACGTGCTGGCCGCAATCGAGCGAACCGGATTGCGTGCCGAGGTCTGGGACGATGCCCCCGACCGCGACGGTGAATTGACGTTTTGGCAACGCAACCAACGCACAGTCATGACGACAATCAGTGGCGTGGCAGGCGGAATTGGATTGGCATTGCAGTTGTCGCTAGGCAAAGCGGACGAAAGCCTCCCAGTGATTGCGATCAGCTTCTATCTGGTCAGCATCGCGACCGGTTTACTGTTGGTGCTTCCCAAGGCGTGGCGTTCGCTGGTTGCGATACGGCCGGACATGAATTTATTGATGTCCGTCGCAGTTGTCGGGGCGATTGCGATCGGTGAATGGTTTGAGGGAGCCGCAGTCGCGTTTCTGTTTTCGGTTTCGCTGTTGCTTGAATCATGGAGCGTTGGCCGTGCGCGGCGTGCGATTGCTTCGCTGATGGACTTGTCACCGCCCACGGCTCACCTTCGAGACGAAGACGGGAAGATCAGTGACGTGGCTCCGGCAGACGTGCCGGTTGGCTCCACGGTCGTCGTTCGTCCCGGTGAGAAAATTCCGCTTGATGGTCGAGTTCTCATTGGCATCAGTGGCGTGAATCAGGCTCCGATCACCGGAGAAAGCGTTCCGGTTGAGAAGGAACCCGGTGACGAAGTGTTTGCCGGAACGATCAATGGTGACGGTTTACTTGAAATCGAAACGACGAAAGCCGCTGACGATACAACGCTGGCTCGGATCATCAAGATGGTGGGCGATGCCGGTTCCAAGCGTGCTCCATCGGAAAAGTGGGTCGAGAAGTTCGCGGCGGTGTATACACCTGTGGTGATGATGGTCGCGTTGCTGATGCTGGTGATCCCGCCGTTGGCTTTCGGTGGTGATTGGTCCGTATGGCTTTACCGTTCGCTTGTGTTGCTGGTCATCGCGTGCCCGTGTGCTCTTGTGATTTCGACGCCCGTGAGTGTGGTGGCTGCCTTGGCGGCTGCTGCCCGAAATGGGGTTCTGATCAAAGGTGGCGTGTTCATCGAGTTGCCCGCTCAATTGAAGGCGATCGCGATGGACAAGACCGGTACGCTCACACAGGGAGCGCCTGCCGTGGTGGATGTTGTGCCGATGAACGGTCACGACGAAGCCGAACTACTGATGCGAGCCGGTGCACTCGAACTCAACAGCAATCATCCTCTAGCACGTGCGATCGTTGACGAAGCGAAACGCAGGGATATTGAACTGGTCGCTGCCGATAATTTTGAAACGATTCAAGGTAAGGGAGCGTCAGGACGTATCAATGGCAAGCCTTTTTGGCTGGGGTCGCATCGCTACTTGGAACAACGCGGCCAAGAAACGCCTGAGGTTCACGAACAACTTGAGTCGATGCAGGAAGCGGGGCGAACCGTCGTCGTGGTCGGCAATGATGAACACGTTTGCGGTTTCATCACGTTGGCCGATGCAATCCGTGAAGAAACCCGCGACGCGATTCATCAACTTCATGAAGCAGGTGTTGAGCAACTGGTGATGCTGACCGGTGATAACGAAGGCACGGCCAAAGCGATCGCGAAAGAAGCAGGCATCGACGAAGTTCACGCCGAGCTATTGCCCGAAGACAAAGTGACCGCCGTCGAACGTTTGGTCGAGCAATACGAACACGTCGCAATGATCGGCGACGGCGTCAACGACGCCCCAGCACTTGCTCGTGCGTCACTCGGACTTGCGATGGGAGCTGCCGGAAGCGATGCCGCTATCGAGACGGCTGACATTGCTTTGATGTCCGATGATCTTTCCAAGCTACCGTGGCTGATTCATCATTCACGACGAACGCTGAGTATCATTCGTCAGAACATCGCGTTCTCGCTGGCCGTCAAAGCTCTGTTCGTCGTTTTGACGTTCGCTGGCTTCGCATCACTGTGGGCCGCGATCGCCGCCGACATGGGAGCCTCACTACTTGTCATTGCCAATGGGTTACGGCTGCTAAGATCATAGAATCCGCCTACACTACACCTCCTCATTCAATCAACGCGGATGGTTCACCATGTCGCTCATGATTTGTTGATTCCCCGATACACATTGCCTCGACACACTCTGACCGGAATCATTCCAGCCCGTGTACACAAAAAAGATATTACCAGTTAAAAGCGTGCTTCGATGGACTCGGGGGCACGTCGTTCTCTTTCTGGCACTGGCAACGATTCCGGTATTACTGTACGACGTCGTAGGGTTCAAATGGCTGCATGTACCCTGGCTACCGCTCAGCGTGGTCGGCACCGCTGTAGCGTTCATTGTGGGATTCAAAAATAACGCATCGTATGATCGGCTGTGGGAAGCCCGCAAAATCTGGGGCGGCATCGTCAACGCTTCACGCTCATTCACGGTGATGGTCAAGGACTTTATCGTGAATGACCAATTGACGGCCGAGGAATTGAGCGAGATTCACCGTGAATTGGTTCATCGCCACGTGGCATGGCTGACGGCGCTGCGGTACCAACTGAGAACAATGCGGCCATGGGAGAATAAACGAGATTCGGAGAACAATCGACGATTGCCTGGGATGACGATTCGCATCCTCGAATCAGAAATTCCGATCGACGAAGCCATTGCCGATTACATCTCGCCTGTGGAGAGGGGCGAAATCTTCAACAAGGGAAATCAAGCTTCACAGTTACTGGGCATTCAGTCCAGCCGGCTCCGAGAGCTTCGTCAGCAAGAATCGCTCGGCGTGTTTGAACATGTCGAAATGGAGCGAATGATTGCCGAACTGTATGCGTTGCAGGGCAAGTCAGAACGAATCAAAAACTTTCCTTATCCTCGACAGTTTGCAACGCTAAATTACATTTTCGTTTGGTTGTTCATTCTGCTGCTTCCCTACGGAGTGATGGAGGAATTTGAAAAGATCGGAGACCACATCATCACCGACCATAGCAGTGCGGACGAAGGCTACGGTCTGATGCATTCGATGTGGCTCTTCTTTGGCACTCACTTCGTCTGGTTTTCGATTCCATTTAGCGCGATCGTGTCGTGGGTATTCTTTGCTCTTGAGATTGCGGGTGAGCATTCCGAGAATCCCTTCGAGGGCGGTCCCAATGACGTACCAATCACCGACCTAAGCCGAAGCATCGAGATTGATATTCGGCAATTGATTGACGACCACGACATTCCAGAAAAGCTGTCGTGGGACAGCGGAGTCGTGCTGTAGTATTTGTTTGCGTCATGTTCGTTCGCGCGTCGTTCTAGGTCAACAAGCAGCACGCGTTTCTTCGCAGAAAAGCAACCGGAAGCAGCCGTCCTGAAAAAGTGTGTCTTATCAACACCACCCTTGCGTTTCAGAAAGTAATTGCAAGTATTGCGCGATCGTACTGGCACCCCAAGCGAAACTCGACATGGAACTAGCACTAGCTGAGATAATCCAACCAATCGCCGCCGGGACTTCCGGCTGGCGAGAAACTTATGCGACTCGGCTCAGTGCCAGTGACCGGTGCGGTGAACAACGTAGTGGCCGGGTCGATAGTGGTTGTGATTTCCGTGTCGCTGAAACGACGGTGCGTGGTAGTCCCGGTGCGTCGTATCGTAGTACTGGTGACCCAATCCGGGATTCGGATAGGTCGGGTAGCTTGGAACATACGGCTGAGGATGGAGGATGTGACCACCGCCGTAGTGGATGCCCCCCTGATGAATCCCGCCACCGATATGCCCGCCATGGTGAATGCCTCCGTGGTGGCCACCATGATGGTGAACGTGTTGAGCCTGGGCTTCGCCGCCCAAAACGACCGTGAAGGCTGCGGCAAGGGTGACGACGGGAACGATTCTCGTTGCGATTGACAACATGGCTGTTTTTCCTTCGAGCTGGGTGAAGACGTTGTTTCAGGGCTTCGTAAGCCCCACAACCAAGACAAGTCAAAAGAAGTCTGTCAGCGGAATGGAAAATCACGTTTTTTATTCAGAGTGCGAAAACGCAATGATTTCCACTCCGATTTCCTCTTTGGCCAATTCGCGAGTTGCGTTTCGCAAGTGCTTTTGGATGATTGCCGATGGTGCCTCGATTTCCTGCGGCGGTCCGAGCGCACGATCGTCTTGTTCGACACTCAGTGCGCCATCAACGAGCCGGAACACCATCGAATCGCCCATGACCGGCCATGGTTCAGGTGGCCGCAACGTTTTGGCGATTCGGTCTGTCATGTCGTTCGGGTCAATATTACTTTCGCTCGGCAACTCAAGCCAGATGATGGCCTCGGTTCCCGCTGGACCGGTGAGAGGAACGGATTCGTCGAGTTCGGCTGGGTAGTGCACCCAACGCGACCCATCTCCGGCTGCAAAACTTGCGAGACGTTCAGCGTTTCCCTCGCTCGAAATGAGCCACAATTCCCCCTTGCGTTCAGAGCGAAGAGGCGCGCGAACCTGCAAGCCATCGCCAGACACCATCGGCACTCGATTGACCAACTCGAACGCTCGATCCACACCCCAGACCTTTACATCGAGCTTCCCAAAACGCTGCGTCGGCCGTGCAGCAGGGATAGTAGCAAACGGCTGGGGCGATTGGGCTGCTTGCTTTCCGCGATTCCACAAAAACAGCCCCACGCTCAGCAACGCGATCAAGGGAACCGCGATCCAAGCGCCGCGACGACACGCATTCTGCCGGCTGCGGGTCAACCAGCTATCGAGTGCGTCGGCAAACTGATTCGCGGTTTGGAACCGTTCCTCAGGTCGCGCCGCCATCGCTTTCTCACACGCTCGTTGAAGTGCAGCCGGTGCGGCCGAGTTCCGCAGGGCTTGTCGATCCCAATCACCGTTTGCTACTGCCTCGACCACCTGAGTTGGATTCGTGGAGGCATAGGGATGGCGACCCACCAGAACAAAATAGAGCAATCCCCCCAGTGAAAAGATGTCGCCAGTCGGGTCACGCGATGCAGTGTTTCGCCCGGAATCTCTCGCCGTCCCAATCGCACGGGAAATCAGTTCCGGAGCCATGTAAGCCAGCGTGCCTCCGGTGTGCTCGCTGCGAAACGCCGCGTCTGCATCCCATGCCTCGGTGGAATGATCGACAGCCATTCCGAAGTCGACCAATTTTGGTTGGCCGCTCACGTCAAATAAAACGTTTGTCGGCTTGATATCGCAGTGAACGATTCCCGAACGGTGCAGTTTCGCGACCGTTCGCGACAGTCCAGCGACGAACTCAACCAATTGCGCTGGGGGCAACGCTTTTTGTTCCACTTTTTTTTCAAGGTCACGCCTCGGATCAACTCCGAGACAATGAATGGATGGCTGTCCCATATGCCCGCATCATGTTTGTGTTCCCGTTTTTGGGTGTTTCGAGGTTACGCGTTGGCCACCGTGGCCAACGGGACCATACAGTTACCTCTGTCTCGAAAACACATCCAGCGCTGTGTTCGAGTAATTCCAAAAACTTTTTGGCCCGCGAAACCGGCCTGCGATTTTGCGTCAGACGCTTCGGCAAAGAGAGATCGCCAGTTGCTTCGCCGTGGCAACATCGGCGGGTTTGAATTTCCAATCAACCAGGGCAACCAACCGTTGCACCAATTGTTCAGGGTCATCGAAGTCCACCTTTTCGATGCGATGTACTTCCGCCTCGGACGCTAACTCGTTGATCGCTGAATCAACCTGACGATCGCGAACCGCTTCAATACCAACGCGTTCATCGTCGCCGGCAACCGCGATGAAAGTTGTTTCAGGCCAGGCTGGCTGAACGTCTTGGTGCAGCAATGCTAGTTTTCGCTGCGTCGCGCCGATCGGCGTTTCATTCTTTGCCGCTTTCAAACGTCGATCAGCCCACATGCGAAGATGTGCAACTCGAAACTCACGGTCGTTCGCCAGATGCCACCCCTGCCCCGTGATGAGATGATTGCAAACGGAATCGAAAGCCGGGGCACAATATGAATCCGGCGCGTCAGCAATGGACTCCGGCGGCCTTGCGGTCCCGAAAGAGATTCCAAGTCGATGTAGAATCGCCGCGACGATCAATCGATGACGGCGATCGCTTCCGACAACCGCAATGACCGGTCTGTCGATTCGCAAATCGTAGAACGACCGCGCATCCGGGAAAAAGTTTGCGTTGAGGTGTTTCTGTTTGATGTTGCTGAACCCAGCTTCTTGTCCGATCAGCCAGCGATCAGGACAGTACAAACTGCCATCGAACTTCGCATGCATCTCGCCAAACCGATGGTCGATATGATGTTTCTCACCCCAGGCGTCGCGGTCATGCAAATGCGATGCGATCGTTCGCATTGTGGATAGTCCACGGATTGCATAGGCGTGGGCTCGGTGAGCATTGAACGGCCGATAGACGTGCTCGCTGACTTGAATCGGCAAGCCGCGTTCGCGTTGAATGTGTTGGCCACCAAGGTAAACCCACTGCCAGTCCGCCGGTAGTTCATCGACGAACGAATCAAACCGGCTGCCGAAATCTTCATGGCAGAACGCGTCGTCTTCCAAGACCAGCAACGATTCGACACCGTCATTGATTGCTTGTTCAATCACGCATTGATGCGATCGAAAACAACCCCAAGCTGCGTCGCCGGCCACCCACCACGGTGGTGAGGGAACGCGCGAGCCGTCAATCGCTGAGAACCGCTTGGGCTTAGGAAATGGCCATTCGTCTGGCAAAGCCTGATAGAATCGTTGCAGTCGATTGGCGTCGCGATCGAGATTGATCACGACCGCACGTTCAATCTCCATCGGCGCTGTCATTTTGTTTGGAATCACGTTGGTTTGTTGGGATCATGAAATCACTCGTTTGGCTTGCATCTTATCCGAAGTCAGGCAACACCTGGATGCGTCTACTCTTCGCGGCTTACCAGAAGTCACCGGATGACGAGAACTTCGAACTCAGCGATGCCTACCACGCCACAATGTCGAAATCGCGCCGGCAAGCCTTCGAGCGGATCGCCGGAAAAACGGATTTGACGAATCAAGAGATCGATGAACTACGCGAAGCCGTTCAAATCGATTTGTCCAACCGCATTCGTCCGCCGGTCTTGATTAAGACCCACAACGCCCGCGTCCAGCACAACGGCTTTCCGATCATCCGGCGTGAATTGACGCTCGGTGCCATCTACATCGTTCGCAATCCGCTGGACGTTGTCGACTCGGTGGCCGACCACTGGGGCGTCGACCATGATCGTGCGATCGCGATGATGAACGATCGAAAATTGACCATTGGCGGGCCAAAGCAGGATTTGGTCACGCAGTACGTTGAATCGTGGAGCGGGCATGTGACGTCGTGGATCGACCAGAGGGCCTTTCCCGTTCACGTCGTCTGCTACGAAGACCTGCTGGCCCGCACCGAAATCACTTTCCGCAATGTCTTGACCTTTCTTGGTTGGGATCCGGACCTCGAGCGAATCGAACGTGCGATCGCCGAAACCGATTTCCGTCGTTTGCAAAAGCGAGAAAAGGAAGCCGGTTTTGGCGAACGCAGCAACAAAAGCAAAAGCGGGACATTCTTTCGGAGCGGCAAAGCGGAGCGTTGGCAAGAAACGCTTTCCGAGGACCAGGTCGGTCGAGTTGTCGAAGCCCACGCCGGAGTCATGAAGCGGTTTTGCTATCAAGCAATCGTTGCTGCTCGCGAATCCACGGATTAGGCGGTCTCGATTCAACCGGTAGAAAAATGTTTGCAAGTTCTGGCGAACTTCGATACGTTTACCGGGGTTGAAGCAATTAAGCAGAGCGACTCTTCGAAGACCACGGCACACGCACAAGGGGCAGAAAATTGAGATCACGCAACGGAATTGCAGCACGTCGAACAACAGCGCTCGCCGCTCCCGCAAACGCCGTCTTCGTGTGGAAACGTTGCAATCCCGGCGTCTGTTCGCCGCTGACCTTGCTGTCGCAACCGCAACCGCTACGCCGACAAACGTAGCCCGCGAGATCCGACCGGACGTCAACGGCGATGGCTTCGTCTCGCCGGTCGACGTGCTGCAAGTCATCAACGTGCTGGCCGACAGCACGCGGTTCGAAGAGAACCCGTACGCAGACGCGAATCAGGACGGCGAGGTCACCGTCGATGACGTTGATGCCGTGTTCGGTTCGATGGGCCAGGAGTCCGAACCACGATTGGGCGTCTTGGATTACACGCCGGAACGGTTCGAGTCGCAATCGGCATCTGTTGCACCGATGCAAGCGGCGTTCAACTACTCGCCATCAAGCAGCACCTACGGAACGTCGAGTTCCAGCTATTCACCGAGTTCGTCCGGTTCGTCGTCAAGCTCAACTTCAACCGGTACGTCGACATCGACGTCCACAAGCACACCGACATCGACATCCACGAGTACCAGCACCAGTACATCGACCTGCACGTCGACCCACACCTCGACATCGACTTGCACTCACACATCGACCTCAACGAGTACATCAACATCCACGCCGACTGGAACTTCGACGAGCACTGGCACATCAACTTCCACATCAACGAGTACGTCGACCGGAACTTCTACCTCGAATGTCCCGCCGGTAGCAGTTGACGATGACTATTACACACTTGACACGGTAAACCTAACCGGGAACGTCCTTGGCAATGATTACGATCCAGATTTCGGTCCCAGTTCAATTCAGGTGTATACATCGTCCGCACCCTCACATGGAACGCTTACAATTGATGTCAATGGTTCCTTTACCTACAACGCAACCGATGGCTACAGCGGTTCAGATTCTTTTGAATACACGATCTACGATGGGGCAGATGAAAGCTATACTGCAACAGTTGAGATTGAGGTTGGTCGTGTCGTGCTCAAAGATGGAGTGTTGGATATCACCGACCAAACCCAAGCTGTCTGGGTAAGTGATATCGTTGCCCCGGTTGCGATTTTAATCAACGGCCAGGGAAACGATATCGATTCGCCGTCGTGGACCGTGCCTGGATACGAGTTGGCGAACTGGGACTGGAATCAGACGCCTCCTAAGCTGGTCTACCCAGACCTCAATGTTCTTAGTACGAGTTGGTTCTGGGTAGACGGAGGCAATGGTCGAGTTGTTACTCTCTCGGGAAACGTACAGGGCCAATCCTTCAGTGTTAGCACTACCTACAACGTACTGCGACCTAACATCTCGCTAAACATCGACAACTCTGGTGTGATAGACGTCTACGGAGATAGGGTGTCTTACGGAGATCCAAACGCTCCGCCTCCGGGTATTAGGTTCGATATTGTTGGTGGAGCACCACCGATTCCTCCGGCAGGGAGCTACCAGTTCGGATACCTGCAGGTTGGAAATTCGCTTGACGCCAGTCGCGTCGATGTAAACAACGTTACGCAGAACAGGAATCAGAACGGACCGCTCTTAGATGGCGGATTTGTTTACCCAGGACAAATTGGTCCATTTACGGCGATCGATGTCCCGCAAGAGCCACTCGCTGCGGGCTATAAAGCCTGGTCTCGAGATGACAGTTTCTCGACGTACGTGATGTTCCAGAGAAACGGAGGGGGCGTCGTTCCGCTTCGTGTTGTGAGTTGGAGTTGGGGCTTTGAAGCTAGCAGCACTGATGGAGGACAAACCTGGTCGCTTGACAGTTCGTACAAAGGTCTTTCCCCACAATCTGACACTACGAATTATCCAACCTGGACTGGTCTGATTAATCCTGCGGCCCCCTTTATCTAAACAGGTTTGACGATGGCTTATCCGCTAATCTTTTTACTTTACTTGGTCCCTCCCTTGGTTCCTACATCCCATGGCACCCCAAAGGTGCTCATAGAGGGAGACTCAAGGGTTAGTCGCGGACAAGATGTGACATTCACGGTGCTACTTGCCTGCGAAACTGGCATGACGCCAGCATACAATCCTTTCCTCGATAACAGCTACTATGTACCCGCTAGTGTTGTAATATTGGACGAGGAAGGCAAAGTCTTGAAGGATTTGGCTGCTTCAAAAAATCCGGCTGTACTCGACACGGACCCAGTGCGCATACCCAGAACCGGGTCAGTAGGTCGGGCTTTCTTGGTACCAACGGGTCAGGTAGACGGCAAGACGTTTTCATTGCCTGCAGGGGATTACGTCGTGAAAGCCACGTACTTCAAAAGTGTCTTGACTGGCGATATGGATTCGAGCGAGATTCTTTGCGTAAGCAAGTCCCATGAAATTGTGGTGCACGAATGATTATCCGAAAATTGTTTTGCTCAGCCGTCGTAACCTTTTTGTGCCAAGGCGTCTGCTGGAGCGAAGATTTGATTTCAGTCGTTGCAGACGTGCGTCAGGAGGATGCACATCTTCGTGTGTCATGCAAACTTGACCACGGGAGTTGGGAAATTGGCGAAAAGATAATTGCAACACTATCCGTCGAGAACACGAGCGAGGCGGATGTCCGTGTCTTCGATCCATTGGGACGTCTAAGGGGAAAAGTAGGAAGCATGGAGGTTGTTCAACTAGAGTTGCTCGATCAAAACAGGAAACGAATCGGAAACCTTTTTGCAACCGAGGGAGGCTCGGCGATCCCCCCCTCTGACACATTCTGGGTTCTACTTCGTGAAAACGGAATTTGCCGGTCTCAGATTGGTTGTTACAGTGCGGGCTATGTTCCACGCACCCGTTTCTCCAAGGGTCGCGAGTTACCCCCTGGAAATTACTTTCTTCGACTTGTGGTGACGAAAAATTTTCTGTTGTCGAATTTCGGGAATGATCCGGGTAACACTGATCGCCTTGCGGAATCAAAGGCTGTGCCTATAGAGCTGCGCGCACAGTAGCAATCAGAAACGCATTCACCCAGAGGCGTCGCCATCGCCGTGGGATGCGGAAGCCTTTGGGTTCACGTAATTTGCTACGAAGACCTGCTGGCCCGCACCGAGATTACGTTCCGCAACGTTTGGACCTTTCTGGGTTGGGATCCTGATCGCGAGCGAATCGAACGTGCAATCGCGGAGACCGATTTCAGTCGTTTGCAAAAGCGAGAAAAGGAAGCCGGCTTTGGCGAACGAAGCAAGAAAAGCACGAGCGGGACGTTTTTTCGCAGCGGCAAAGCAGAGCGTTGGCGAGAAACGCTGACTGAGTTGCAGATCACCCAGATTGCCACGGCGCACGAAAGTGTCATGCAGAGATTTGGGTATCGGTCGCCTGAGATCACACGGACCGCTAGCAATTGAGTCAGTCGAATTGTACCTCCAGACAAAAATTCTGCGGGAACTTTCTGCGTCCTCCGCGTGTCTCATTCGGAACCGAAAATCCGCACACTCGCACCTTGATCCGGGGGGATCATTTTGGCCAATCGCTCATCGACCGCAGGCCGCACGTGGTCCCGTAGACGCCCCCTCCGCGTGGAAACATTGCAATCCCGGCGTTTGTTCGCCGCTGACCTCGCTGTTGCCACGGCGACGCCGACGAATGTGGCTCGTGAGGTTCGGCCTGACGTCAACGGCGACGGATTCGTCTCGCCAGTCGACGTACTCCAAGTCATCAACGTTCTGGCCGACAGCACCCGATTTGAGGACAACCCGTACGCGGACGCGAATCAGGATGGCGAAGTCACGGTGGACGACATCGATGCCGTCTTCGGTTCGATGGGACAAGAAACCGAGCCGCGCCTCGGCGTTCTGAACTACACGCCGGAACGATTCGAGTCGCAGTCCGAGTCGGCCGCTCCGATGGCTTCGGCGTTCAGCTATTCACCATCGAGCAGCAATTACGGCACCCCGAGTTCCAGCTATTCGCCAAGTTCATCAGGTTCGTCATCGAGTTCGACATCAACTGGTACGTCGACATCGACGTCCACCAGCACGCCGACTTCGACCAGCACTAGCACATCGACTTCGACGAGCACGTCGACGTCGACCAGCACCCCAACATCGACGCACACTTGCACATCGACGCATACTTCGACAGCCACCTGCGCTCATACGTCCACCTCGACAAGCACGTCCACTCCGACAGAAACATCGACGTCAACCAGTACGTCAACGTCCACGAGCCAACCCGAAACGGGCAGCATCAGCGATTGGGCGTGGTTGGATGCAAACGGCGACGGAATTCAGTCATCTGGCGAACAAGGCGTCGAAGATGTTCTCGTAACGCTGTACCAGTGGAACGGCAGCAGTTGGACGTACTTGGACCACGAAGAGACCGATGCAGGTGGGAACTACAGCTTCGACGACCTGTATGAGGGTGAGTGACGGCGTAGCGTTCTCCGCCCCTGTTGGCTACGGATTCACCATCCAACACGCTCATTACGATCACGACATCGATAGCGATGCACCGTGGTACACGCTTTACCTTGAAGAGGGTGAGGATCGCGATGACGTGGATGCGGGCCTCATTGCCGATGATGGCGGTGGAAATTGCGAATCTGGACCGTACTACTTCACCAACTTCGCCTCGGCCAACACGTGCTCAAACGGTGATCCCTACGTTGATCTAGACACAGACTCAAACAACAATGGTCGAATTGACGGAACTGATGCAGAGGATCAGATTGAGCGCAGTGTCTCGAACCGGGGCGATCTTGACGGTAAACGGATCTTCGTTAACACGGACGACGATAACGTCAATGGGAAGCCAGACACCACTGACGGCCCAAGTCAGTATTCTGACAAGACGGACGACGATTTCGCAGAGCTGGCGCTCAAGTGGGGAAATCTGGACCAGCTAGGAGAAGAGTACGAAATTTGGTTTGGTGCAGTTACTGGCGTTGAGCTACACGCGAACACGTCGAAGGCTCCGATTTTGGCGGACCGAGTTGCAACCTACACAATTCAGGGCGGCGACACCGTAAAGTGGCACGTTTTTGAAGAAGGAGGAACGAAACCACCCAGAATCGCGTTTGCCGAGGGTCAAGCGGTTGGGAAGCGGGATGTTTTCCTGCGAGTGCGAACGGATGTAAATAGTTCCGTTGATGACAGTGATTTTGCACTGCGCGACACCGTCATGTTGGGGATCGAAACGGTTGTCTGGCCTAATCAGGATCCTTCATCCAATTGGGATTCACAGAAAAACACGCTGACGTGGAATGGATTTGTACTTGGTCCAGCATGGCAGATATCTGTGCCATTGGTGGATGTCATCAATGGCAATGTTGGCGACATTCGTACAGAGGCCCCAATTTCTACGAACTTCGGATGGGAGGGGGATGAAGTAAATAAGGATGTTGCTTCGCTCAATCTCGACGAAATGTTTGGGGGCACTTGGGACGGTTCCGAGATCGAGGTGACCATAGAATTTAACTTTGTTGGGAACGAACGAATCGCAACTGGAGTATACACGGATGTGACTCGAGCCAATCTGTACAAGCCAGGGTTCTTTGACAATAGCGGTGTGTTTATCGCCGAACCGGGTGGCAAAATGGAGGTTCAGATATTCGATACCCAAGCGGTTCTAGACGCCTTGAATGATGCGGGCAACGGACCAGTGAAGGCAATCGTGGATGGGCAGGCTGTAGATCTCGGGGGCGCCGTGTCTGCCGCCGGTGACGTGCAGCTATGGGACGATTCACCTGCGAACGGATCGGTCCGAAATTGGACTGTCGAGAACGCAAATAGTCTGATCACCGGTATACCATACGGATACGGCTCAGCGACACTTGCCGATCTAAGGGCAGCTCCGAAGGGCGGGCAAACGATGACAATGAAAATATCGAGGTCGAATGGCATGTATACGGTCATCGTTACTGTTGGAGGTTCGACAACAACCTACGTTACATCGTTGACTAGTCCTCAATCAAGCGAGCATGGACTGAGGTTTTGACCGTTTTGCGGGTGAAATTCGTGGCGGACCGGTTGCCCGGCTTGTCGCTTGCTCGTCGTGGTTTTTCGCATGGTTTGTTTTCTTGTCGGGTTAGGCGTTGCGGCGGACCGAAGCATCCAGACTTCGGCTTCGGTATTTCAGTCGTCAGCAGCGTAGTGGATGACGGATGTGATCATGCATCGTCAGCAGTAAGTCCACCGTCGGTCGATACGTCAACAATCGGAAGATGCGACGGCGTGATGAACGAATGATCTGTGCCGGAAGCAGCATCAGCGAGTTCAAGTAAGTCCAGAATTCCATCCGGATGATCTGATTGCGTGTTTCGCGTCGGACTCGCCGCTGGCCTTCATTGCCTTTGACCCGAATCAGCATGCCGCTCCAGGTTTTCAACGTCCAAGCCAGTGACGCGAACACCATGTACGCCAGGTTGCTCTCTAGATTGTCCAGCGGCGCACTCAGCGCTCCACTGGCGCCCAGTTGGCTGATCGTATTCTCTTGGTTGCAACGCTTGTTGCCCGCTCGAATCACTTCCCGAGCAGACACTTCGTCGGAAGGCTCGTTGCTGATGTAAAAGAAGTATTTCTCTTCAGAGAACAACAACTGCTGCCCGCTGGTTACATCGATGTCTTTGCGCACCACAACCATCCGGTACGACTTCTCGCATGCCGTAGGACGATACTCGAACTCTGCGTAACTCTCGCCGGTGAGCCGTTTGTTCTTGTAGCCATTTGCGATCACGATCGCTTCTTTGACTTTCGAGCGTCTGGCACGCGTCGCTTTCTGTGTTGGACTCGCTGGGGATCGATCGAGGCGTTTCCAAGCGTTTTTCGGTAAGGAATCGGCGGTTTTGCAAAGGTTCTGATGCGCCGAGTAGCCAAGGACAAACTTCACTCCCGAATCATCCCAGCGATCCAAGTGTTCGGTGGAAGAGAACGCTGTGTCTCCACGCAAAACAATTTTTTGAAAGCCCGCCTTCTTGCATTGCTCGATTGCAAGGTCGTAGAAGAAAGCCGAGTCTTGCTCGCTGACTTGATTGCCTGGGCGATTGTGGAGGTAAAGCAGTTCCTGGGTTTCGGCGAGCGTCACAACGAGCGGATGATAGCCCCACTTCCCCTTGTAGCTGATCCCGATCCCTTCTTTCTTCTCAGCAGCGGTTTCCACGATTGTGCCGTCCGCTTCGATCGTCGCACAATCGAAGAAGCTGTCTTCTTGCTGTTTCCAAACCTTCTGCCGGAGACGATTGATCGCTTGCATCACCTCAATCAGCTGAACGTGGCTGAATCGTCGACGCTGAGCGTCACAGAAAACATGCGAACAGCGATTCACACACTGCGTGATCTCGCAGGTACGTCAGCCCACCGCGATCAGCTTGAATTGATGATGTTTGCTTCACGCAATCTGATTGAGTATGGCAACGAGACCGTTCGACTGAAGAAAAGCGAAGATGTCGAGCTTCTGCTAAGCTTGAACCGTTTAGCCCTCAATCGCGCTAGTGATAGTGAGATAATCAGCCTCGGTTCGCTGTCGTTCTTGCGGCAGTACTACGATACCGCGTTTACCGCTTCCCTGAACACGACGCCGAGAGATGCAAAACGTTTGCTCGAGATTCAACACGAAGCCACGACCGGTACTCCCTACGGCAAGTTACAACCGTTAGCGAAACAGAATAGGCTGACGACCGGTTCCCAAAATGTGAGAGGACCTGTACTGGCAATCTTTCAGGTTCAGGACACCGCGTATATGATTTGTGATATCCCACGCAGCGAGGGAATCTGCATTCCGCTGACCGACATCTGCACTTCTGAGGAACTTGCTCAAGCCTGTGGAAAGGAGTCGAAAACTCGGATGCGTCTCCCAACAAAAGTTGCTGGTCAACTCGACCGTTTTTTTAGCAATCAATCCGATCCAAATTGCTATTGCCGCCTACAATTTATGGATCCGGTAAGCTTACTTGGATATGAACCGGTGGCTTACGTGGCATCGAAAGTAAACGATGAGGTTGGGAATGACGAGACCAACCCAACTTCCGGTGAGCCGGTCTCCGTTGCAGGTCAGTTTCCGTTTAACATACCAGACGAGTGGAAATTGATGGAGATTCCGAGTTTGGAGTAACACCAGCAGCAATGCTGTCTCGCTAAACAATACCCTCATCTCCATAGAGTCTGTAGTAGTCACTCCAGTTTTGCATTTCAAATCTGAGGCGGAGGTCCGTCCATTTGGACGGGCGCTTCACTGTGTTTTGGTAGGCTTGGCGATGAGTTGGGTGAGTTCGGGCGAGTGTCGGAATAGCTGTTGGGCTGCTGCTGAGGTGCTGGCTGGAACTGAGGAGATTGACCCAGAGAAGGTGCGGGGACGTAACTCCGGTCTTGCGGTTGCGACGGAGATGTGTAGGCGTTGCCGAGATTGGAATGATCGTGACCAGCGTGATCATGCCCCGAGTGATCATGCCCGTCGTGCGACGAATCGTTCAAGCCCTGCGTTGGACCGTAGGCATATTCATTCGGCTGGCTACGCAAAGGCTCCGGCGCGTATGGCTGGCCGTATTCGTTTGCGGCCTGCGGACAGTAACTTGAATTGGGGCAATCGTAATCGCCTCCTAGCGAATCGACATACGCTGGTTCACCGTAGAGGGGAGCACCATAGATTGGAGCAGCGTCCACGTAGACGGGCGGATGGACTGGGTAGGTCAGATAGTCTGATGCGTGATAGCCACCGTGGTAATCGTTGTGATAGCCGTGCCCGCCATGGTACGGCGCGTCATTGTAATGAGCGTGCGGCTGGTGGTGTGCGTGGGCGTGGTGATCATGACCGTAGTACTGAGCTGATGCCGAGCTTGCCGTTACAGCGAAGCCGCCAACAAGGAGTCCGATAGTAGGGATGATTCGGTTCATTTAGACTGGCTCGCTAGAAAGTTGCTTTATGGGGACAGACGACTTCGACATCTTTACGCAAGTGACGTGCCGCTCGATCGCTCTCCTCCGGAAGCACGTGTTTTACGGGGATCCCGAAGAACCGCGAAGTTTGGAGCGGAGAACTAGCTGTGTCAAAACGATGACGCAATGTCTACACTCTGACGACACCCTCCAAGGCAAATATTGCACTGAAAAGCCAGTGGTCAAGGACGATAGATGGATACGAAACTAAAAGGTGCAGTGTCAACGCTGCCGCTGCTGTTCTTCGTGTCCGGGGCAACCACGCTGGTTTACGAAATCTCTTGGACACGTCAAACCGGATTGTTGTTTGGACACACGGTTCTGGCGGGTAGCGTCGTGCTGGCGAGTTTGTTTCTTGGATTGGCCATTGGCTATTCCGTTGGCGGTAGGCTCTCGGTTTCTAGAAACTCACTTCGGTGGTTTGGCGTTTGCGAGATCGCTGCGGCAGCTTGGGCGGTTTGCGTTCCGACGCTGCTGAATGGGTTGCAGTCGCAAGCGATCGTCCAGTGGATGTCGAGCGAGAACATGGCCTGGCAGTTTGCTAGTCGAGCAAGCATCGGGATGTTGCTTTTGCTTCCAGCGACAGTGGCACTCGGAGCGACCTTGCCGCTGATGTCTCAGGCACTCGCTCGGGTTTCAGGTCACCCAACCCGTAGCGCCGCGTTCGGCTATGCGCTCAACACGGCGGGTGCGATGGCAGGAACGTTGGTCTGCACCTATTTGTTGTTGGTCCAAGTGGGGGTGGCTCGGAGCAGCTATGTCGCGGCCGGGGTCGGTGTGTTGGTGGGAGTCGTTGCGATCGGGGTGTCTCGCAGGCAAGTTGTAGAAGTTGCGGGGGGTGATCGGTCGGAGGGGCGAGTCGAGGGATCAGGGACGCCGAAAGCCTTGGCGGCTTCCGCTACGAAAAGAGTGGCGATTGCAATCGCCGCGATCAGTGGCTTTGCGACGCTGGCACTTGAGATTCTGTACACGCGATTATTCTCATTGGTGTTTCATAACAGCACTTACACATTCGGCAATGTGGTTGCCGTGTTTCTGTTGGCGTTGGCCGTGGGTGCTGCGTTAGTGGCCATGCTGATGCGTCGCGTCAAGCCCGATGCCATTCTGTTTTGGTGCGGGATCGCGGCTACCGTGAGTTGCTGCTTGTGCTTGGCCTTGTTTGTGAACATCACACGATTGCAGTACTTCGTTTCAGGCGAGACCTTTGTTGGTCATTTGCTGCGCGGTTTCATATTGGTGTTTGCCTATGTGATGCTGCCGGTCACGATCTGCGGGATGATCTTTCCGGCAACTTGGCAGGTACTGGCGAGGAGCCATTCGACGGGCCGAGCCGTGGGAACGCTTGCGATGGTCAACGCGGTGGGAGCGGCTTTGGGGTCGCTTGCGGCGAGCTTTGTCATGTTGCCGACGATCGGCCTGTGGGGTGGTTTCCTGGTTGTCGCGGCGTTGTTTCTGTTGATCGCGTTGCTTTCGGGATTTATTGCACCCGCCCGATTTTCCGGTCATCACGTGACTTTCAGCTACGGGAGGTCGGTTGCGATTGCTTTCGCTGGGCTGTGCGTCGTTGGGGTTGGCTTCGCTTCGTCGTCCTGGTCCTTGTTGGGTCGTGACCCTGACGAGGTGTTTTTAACGAGGCGCGAGTCAGCCTACGGGTGGATCGACGTGACTCGCAGCAAAGACAGCGAGGCTTGGTACATTCGCCAGAATTTGCACTATCGCCTCGGTGGCACCGGAGCCGCGGCGACGCGTGAGCGCCGACAAGCTCGGTTGCCAATGTTGTTGCATCCCAATCCGCAACGCGTCCTATTTCTTGGCATGGGCACCGGCGTGACAGCGGCCGGCGCGATCCAGCATCCAGAGACCGAAACGATCGAGATCGTTGAACTGATCGTCGACGTGACTGCCGCCGCCAGAGAACTGGGCCATCGAAACGATCATGTTTTGGAAGACGATCGCGTGCATGTGACAACCGACGATGCCAGGCACTTCCTGTTGGGCACAAGTAAAAAATTTGACGTGATCGTGTCGGACCTATTCGTGCCCTGGGAAAGTGAGACCGGATACCTTTACACCGAAGAGCATTATGCAGCGGCGGCCAAACGTCTTGAAAAGGGAGGTCTATTCTGTCAGTGGTTGCCGATCTATCAGATGGGCGAGCGCGAATTCACGATGATCGCGGACACCTTCGCAACCGTGTTTCCAGAGACGACATTGTGGTGGGGAAAGATGGACCCGAGCAAACCAATCATCGGGTTGGTCGGTTCGATGCGACCGATCGAGATTGACACCACTGCCCTGGCAACTCGGCTCGATAGACTTCGTCGCGTCCCAGGTGGGAACGATCCGCAGTTGACATCGCTGGACGATCTTCGTTTGGCGTCGATCGGACAGTGGCCTACTGCAGGGAATTCCATGCTCAACCGAGACGAATATCCGCGAGTGGAATTTTGGACACCGCAATCGCTCATGGCCGGCGAGTTGTTGCGGGGAGCGTGGTTGGCCCGTTTCTATGCCATGGTGCTGACGGACCTGCCACCGGCCTCGGTCAACTCCGGCCCGGAGAAATTTTTTCGCAATCCTGAGCAAATTCGAGGAGGACGCCAAACCCAACGTTTCCTAGTGTTCGGCCAGTGAAACGATCAAGCTGACGCGCTGAGACATCCGAATTGGTATTCACGCAGAATCCGCCTTCAGCTAATCTGTTTGTATGTTTCGACCAACCCTCACCGTTTTGCTGATCGCCGCTCTGATGGCGTGTCCAATTCGTTGCTTTGCCTGCCAGGTCAGCAGCGGCAATGGTGATGTTTCGCAAACCGCATCGTGCGGATGCTGTTCGCAGGATGGATGCGAGAGTGGCTCGGATGCTTCCGGCCCAATGCCCGCCGGTGAACCAGTGCCCACCGGTGAATGCGATTGCCAAGATTGCGTATGCGATGGTGCAATCAGTGAGTCGGACGCTCTGCCGCTGCCCGTGAAGACGATTCAGGTCGGTGTCTTGCCGTTAACAATGATTTCACTTGATGCGACCCGTAGCGTATCGTCAGCATCTCGCGATTGGGCACAAAAGGTTAGGCCGCGGTACAGATGCGGTAGGGATGCGCGCACAGCGCACCAATCTTGGTTGATTTGAACGGATCACGAAGTTGCGTGCCGAGTTGGCTTGAGAGCCTCACTCGCCCGCGACCCTCGTTGTTTCATCCGTCTCTTTAGAATCGTGGTCGTAGCGGAATTCGCCAAGAATTTCGACGTATCGCGAATTTCCGTTCATTGCTGAAACCCTTGTCGGTTTCCGCTACGAGATAGCGAATTTCCGTCTGTGGTGGAATGCCTTGGTGGCGTCCGCTACGGGTTCGTGCGCGATGGTCGCGTACGAGTTTTGTTTTGAGTTTGCCTTTCCAGAAGGAGTCTTGGCATGTTGAGTTTAGTCCGAAACGCGAGCCTGTTGGCCGCTGTCATGATGTTTGCCGCCGTCGCGATGCCGACGAGCGCGTTTAGCGCCGAACGTACAAAATCGAACACCGTGATGACGGTGGGTGAAATGTGCGGCGGCTGCGTGAAGAAAATCACGAAACGCTTTGACGAGGTCGATGATGTCGCCAAAGTTCAGTGTGACATCGAAAAGCAATCCGTGACCCTGATTCCCAAGAAGGGAGTCCGGCTCAGCCCCAAGGGGATCTGGGAGATCATGGAGAGCATCGGGAAGACACCGACGAAGATGGTGAGTCCCGAGGGAACGTTTACGTCCAAGCCGAAGAGTTAGTTAGAGGAAATAGAGAATGGGGAATGGGGAATGAAGAAATCTGTTCCTCGTTCTTCATTCTTTGTTCGTCATCAATCTTCAATCTTCAATCACCAATCTGAAATCATCAATCTAATGCTACTTCCCTGGGAATACAGTGTTCGCAACTTGGCTCGGCGGCCGATGCGGACGGCATTGACGCTGCTCGCTTTGGCCACGGTTGTCATGTTGGTCTTTGTCGTTGTCGGGTTCATCCGAGGTTTGGAGCAATCATTGACCGTCAGTGGTGATGAGGACGTGGTTTTGGTGTATTCGGTCAACTCCGAAGAGAATATTGAAAACTCGTCGATCGCAGCTCGGACGCCTTCGCTGCTGACGGCGAGTTTGGATGGAGCCGCGAAGCGATTCGGCGTCACGGCTGTTTCGCCTGAGCTTTATCTGGGCACGCGAGTGAAGACGGACGCGGGCGATGGGGGCTTGGGACTCGTTCGCGGCACTACGCTGTCCACTCCGCTGGTCCGCCGCCGTGTCAAACTGGTCGATGGCGACTGGCCCGGCGACGGGGAAGTGATCGTCGGTCGCTTGGCCGCCGCGAAATTGGGCAGCACCGATGCCGCGATGGCCATCGGTCAGATGATTGAATTTGAAGGCCGGCGTTGGAAGATCAGTGGTCGCTTTGCCGCAGGCGGTGCTGCCTACGAGTCGGAGATTTGGTGCAAGTTGGGTGACTTTCAAACAGCTACCAAACGGCAGGATTTTAGTTTAGTTGCGATGCTGCTGACGCCGCAAAGTTCGGCAGCGGAAGTCGAGTTGTTCTGTAAGGAACGCACGGACCTTGAGCTGCGAGCGATCCGCGAGACGGACTACTACGCTTCGCTTCAACAGCACTACAAGCCGGTCCGCGTCCTGGCGTGGTTCGTCGTCGTGCTGGTTTCAGGAGCGGGGATTTTTGCTGGGTTGAACATGATGTACGGCGCGGTGGCTGGACGAATTCGCGAAATTGCAACCTTGCAGGCGGTCGGGTATCGACGGCGGGCGATTTTGATCAGCTTGGTTCAAGAAGGTGTATTGCTGGCGGCTGCCGGATCGTTGCTCTCCGGCGTGGTTGCTTTGACGATGCTCAATGGAATGGCGGTTCGCTTCACCATGGGCGCCTTTACGATTCGTATCGACAGCGTGGCGATCTTGATCGGTTGCGGTGTTGGGTTGTTGTTAGGTGTCGTCGGCGCGTTGCCTCCGGCATTGAAGGCGTTGCGAGCGGAAGTCGCAACGAGTTTGAAAGCAGTCTGAAACGATTGGAGATTTTTGATTGCAGATTGTTGATTGCAGATTTGTTTACAGAAACCCTCTTTGGAGAAGTTTGAGATGAAAATTTTGATGTCGTTGGCTGTTGTAGGATTGTCGATTACGGTGATTGGATGCAAAGACGGTGCTACGGTTGCGGATGGGCCAAGTCACAACCGGTACGACTTGGAGTCGGGTAAGACGCAATACGAGGCCGAGACGGAACCGGCAGGTGCGGTCCCGGTTGGCGAAGCTCGTCAGAAAGCCGAAGACGGCAAGGAAATCACCTTGGTCGGTTTGATCGGCGGATCGAGCGAGCCGTTTGTCAAAGGCTTGGCAGCATTCACCATCGTTGATGCCAAGGTTCCGTATTGTGCTCCTGACGAAGGCTGCCCGACGCCGTGGGACTACTGCTGCGAGACGGACGCCGTGAAGGAGAACATTGCCACCGTCAAGATCGTCGACGATGCGGGCAAGCCGGTGAGTCAAGACGCTCGCGACTTTTTGGAAGTCAAGGAATTGTCGACCGTCGTCGTCAAAGGCACGGCCAAACGTGACGATCAAGGCAATTTGACTATCGCTGCCAATAAAATCTTCGTGAGGAAGGACTAACGATGAACCGTCCTTTGGACCTCAGTCAATTGGCGCTCGACCGCTCGCCGGCGAGTGAATCCTCGCGGGCGGAGAAGCCCCGGCGAAAGCCTTGGGTTTCGCGGTACGTACTCCCGTTAGCGATCCTGCTCGGCTTTCTAGGACTACTTGTCGCGGCGGCTGGGCGTCAGTTGATGCCACAACCCAGCGTGACGGTCGTGCCGGTGATCGTGAAGCGAGCGGAGGTCCAACAGGCAGGCACCACACTGTTTCAATCACCGGGTTGGATCGAGCCGCGACCGACAGCGATTCGTGTCGCGGCGTTGGCCCCCGGTGTGATTGACGAGCTGTTGGTGGTCGAGGGGCAACGCGTCAAGAAAGACCAACCGATCGCAAAGTTGATTGCGATTGATGCCGAACTGGACGTCGAGCAAGCGAAAAATTCACTGGAGATTCGCGAGGGAGAGCTGAATCGCGCGATTGCCGAACGCGATGCGGCGAGGGTGCGGATCGAGAATCCTGTTCATCTGGAGGTACCACTGGCCGATGCCCAAAGCACGCTGGCCAAGTCGAAAACGGAGCTGGAAAAACTACCGTTCTTGATCCAAGCCGCCGAAGCGGAGGTGAAGTACGCGCACAGCAGCATGGAGGGGAAACGCGAGGCCAAGGATGCGATCGCTTCACGAATCGTGCGACAGGCCGAAAGTGAACATGCGACGGCTCACGCGAATCTGCAAGAACTACACAAGCGACAACCGAATCTGCAATCCGAGGTAGACACGCTACAGAAGAAGGTCGACGCGTTGCAGCGACAACGAAACTTGCTGATCGAGGAAAACCGCCAGCTTCAGGAAGCGGAAGCGAAGGTGCAGTCGGCCAAGGCACTCCGAGACGAGGCCAAGCTGCGGGTGCGGCAATCCGAATTGGCGTTGGATCGCAACATTGTCCGCGCGCCGATGGACGGGCGAGTCTTGAAGCTCGTCGCCGCACCGGGAACGCGTGTGATGGGAATGGAAACGACCGCCGGGCAAAGCTCGAACACGGTGATCGAAATGTACGATCCCGAGCGTTTGCAAGTCCGTGCGGACGTGCGATTGGAAGATGTGCCGATGGTCACGCCGGGCCAGCCAGTGGAAATCGAAACGGCTTCTTCAAAGACGCCGATCCAAGGCCGCGTCCTTCAATCGACCAGTTCGGCGAACATTCAAAAGAATACTTTGGAAGTCAAGGTCGAATTGCTTGACCCTCCGCCAACGGTTAGCCCTGAAATGCTGGTCACTGCAACATTTTTGGCTCCCATCGTTGCGAACACCAAAAGCGAGGCGACGGAAACGGAGCGAATGTTCGCACCGGAACAACTGATTCAGTCGGGAGACAGCGGTGCATTCGTCTGGGTTGTCGACGCGGATGAAAGAGCCCAACGGCGAACCATTGAAGCGGGTTCATCCAGTGCGGGCGGATTGGTGGAAGTGAAGTCGGGTTTGAAGGTTACCGACAAATTAGTCGCAATCGGCATGGATGGATTAACGGAAAACAGTCCGGTCAAGGTGACCGGCGACGACCAAACAATGGGAGTAAATTAGATGGCTTTAGTAGAACTGCGTGGCGTTAGCAAGAGTTTCCGTAAAGGTGACGAAACCATCACTCCGCTGGACGATATCGACCTGGATATTGACGCGGGCGACTTTGTGTCGCTGATGGGGCCAAGCGGAACGGGAAAGAGCACGCTTCTGAACTTGGTCAGTGGCATCGACCGCCCGGATTCAGGAACCATCACGGTCGATGGAACGGAAGTGACGAAACTGTCACGCAGCAAACTGGCCGATTGGCGGGCCGCGAACCTCGGCTATATTTTTCAAACGCATAATTTGATTCCTGTTCTGACCGCCTATGAGAACGTTGAATTGCCGACGTTGCTCCTGAAGCTTTCGTCAACTCAGCGGCGGCAGCGTGTTGAGTTGGCGTTGGAGGCGGTGGGGCTGAGCGACCGTGCCGATCACTATCCGCGGCAATTGTCCGGTGGGCAAGAGCAACGAGTCGGCATCGCCAGGGCGATTGTGGCTCATCCAAAGGTCGTTGTCGCCGATGAGCCAACGGGCAGTTTGGACACCGAAACCAGCGAGCAAGTTCAGGTTCTGCTGCAACGACTCAACAAGGAACTCGATATCACGCTGCTGATGGTTACTCACGATAGCGATGCCGCGAGCATCGCTTCGCGGCAGTTGATGCTCGATCGCGGGAAGTTTTTAGAAAGAGGGGGAGACAAGGAGAGCGGGAGTCTGGGAGAGAGGGAGGTGGGAGCCGGGAGTGGAGAAGATTCAGTAGCCATCAAGAAATTTGGCTGACCCTCCATTCTCCATTTCGGCATTCTCCATTCTCCATTCTCCATTCGGCAATCATCAATCGGCAATCTCCAATGTTCACCTACGTCCTTAAAACTCTCTGGCGACATCGCACTCGAACCTTACTCACCGTCACCGGCGCGGCGGTGGCGATGTTTGTTTTCTGTTTCGTTGGTTCGGTGCAGGAAGGTTTGCAGCGACTGACAACCGGTTCCGATGCAGATCGCAGTTTGATCGTTTTTCAAGAGAACCGCTTTTGCCCGACAACCAGCCGATTACCGGAAGACTACTCGCGCAAAATCAAGGAGATTCCCGGTGTTCGTGATGTGATGCCGATTCAGGTGTGGACCAATAATTGCCGTGCGAGCTTGGATATTGTGGTCTTCAACGGAGCCGACCCGCAGCAAATTCAATCGACGCGTCCGTTGACGTTAACAGCAGGGGATTGGCAATCATTTTCAACGCAACGGGACGCGGCCATTGTCGGTCGTAATGTTGCTCAGCGGCGAGGGCTGAAGACGGGAGACCAGTTCTCGATCGGTGATATCTCCGTCAAGGTTGCGGGAGTATTCCAGTCGACCGTGCCATCGGAAGAAAACTTGATCTATACGAGTCTCGCTTTCCTACAATACACACGCGGTCTCGACGCCGCTGGATTGGTCACGCAGCACGAAGTGTTGTTGACCGACGACGCCGACCCGGACCGCGTTGCCAGTGTAATTGACGCCAAGCTACGCGCCGGCAGCGTCGCGACCAAAACGCGTCGCAAAGGTGCCTTTCAAGCCAGCACGCTTTCGGATCTCGTCGACTTGATCGGTTTCGCACACTGGTTGGGTTATGCGTGTGTCGGGTTAGTTTTGTCGCTCGTTGCAACCACCACGGTCATGAGTGTCCAAGATCGAATCAAAGAATACGCGGTTTTGCAAACCATTGGCGTGCGACCGTTGCGGGCCATGCGACTGGTGCTGACCGAGAGCACGATCCTGTGTCTTGTCGGCGGTATCGCGGGGACCGCACTGGCAATGACAGCATTGGCCATTGGTGGTTTCGCGATCGGAGCAGAGGGAGCGACCATCGCCTTTCGACCGTCCATCGGATTAGCCGTCACAGGTGCCTTGGTGTCGCTGGCTGTTGGCATTGCAGCGGGGCTAGCACCCGCGATCCAGGCGGGCACCGTCCCCATCGTCAACGCGCTACGGCAAGCCTAATGGGCATTGACTCGCATCGCACCGGCGCCGATAATCGCTTCGCTGTCAAGCCCGCCAACCAACATTTCTTGAGAAGCAAACTTTGCTGTCAACCCTCATCCATTTGCTAACACTGCTGGCTTTCAACGTGCATGCGTTGGCGGGATGTTGTTTGCATCATGAGCACGCGATGGGGAATTGCGGGCACGAGTCGATGGATTGCCATGCTTCATTGGTCCAAGACGGGGAACATTCCGCCGAGCACGATGAAGCCGCTCATCAAGAGAGCGTGCCTGCCAACGATCACTCGCAGCCGTGCGACGAAGGCCGCTGTGTCTATGTCGACGCCAGAATCGCTTCACCGCATTTTGATCTCCAGCCAATCGCCATCTTGACATGCGGACCGGCCAAGCGACTGGTCCCGCATCTCTACACGTCGGCAGTGCATTCCTTATCGGCGGAAGCCGCTTGGTGTGTGACCGCCGGTGCTCGCTGCGCTTTGCTGCAATCCTGGCAAATCTAGGCATCGTCCGAGGATATCTGCGGCATACATAGCGTAACGGAACTCGCCACGAGTTTCGGCAGGTCACATGGGCGTAGCGGAACTCGCCAAGAGTTTCGACAAATCCCCGTCTCAGCCGTTTTGACAATCGGCTGAACATCTTAGGAAGTGGCACCGGCATTCGGAACGAATGGCGGCTGTCATCCAACGATCCGAAATCCTTGGCGGCTTCCGCTACGGTTTTGGACCAATGCTAGAAATTTAACTACCCAATCAAAACTTGAAGGACATGAAGATGAAAGTTTCAAAAATGATGTTTGCCATGGCCGTTTGTGCTGCGATCTCGTTGGCTGGCGGATCGCTCTCGGCCCAAGAGGCGGGACATGAAGGCCACGACCACGCCGGACATGATCATGACGGGCACGACCATGGCGATCATTCGCACGGTGGTGAAACGCTGGCGTTCTATTTGCCCGAGTGGAAGTCGATGCACTTTGACGACGCCAACAAAGCGGCTCAGCATGCCGCGACCGTCAAAAAGCTTGGCTGCGAAGTCAAACAGGACAGCCATGACGGTCACACCGATGTGACCTACCGG
The DNA here is from genome assembly GCA_963975425.1 of uncultured Pirellulaceae bacterium. GTDB lineage: Bacteria > Planctomycetota > Planctomycetia > Pirellulales > Pirellulaceae > CAXBGS01. The sequence goes on along the minus strand of CAXBGS010000007.1, from coordinate 301,202 downwards.
ATCGCTCAGTGGAAAGAGATGGCAGTCAAGGACCACAAGATGGCCGAGCAATGGGCGGGTTGGCTATCGAAGTCTGGCTTCGATGTGTCACACGCTCACCCCGATCCTGCCTACGCCAAGGGTCCCGAGGTCGTGGAGTTTCGGATGGTGAAATGGAAACGCATGCACGGTGATGGCTCCGCCAACGAAAAACAGATGATCGACACGCTGAAAAAAGTGGGCGCGGAAGTTCGCGTGGACTCGCACGACGGACACTCCGACATCGCGTTTCGTGCCCCGACTTGGCGTGACGTTCACGTTGCCGATCACAAGACTGCTGACCAATTGATGGGCTGGCTAAAACAAAACGGCTTCGAGGCTCGCCACGAAGACGACCACGACCATTAGTCGTCGTCCATCAACGGCCCAATCGAGCGGCTTGCGGTAACGCGAGCCGCCACCGGCGATCGGTTTCCTCAGTGGCGAAAGCCGCCAAGGCTTTCGCTACCGGACACTTGAGCGAAATCTAGCAATTGCAGCGGAGATGGAATCCCCTGCATCATAGATTGCAGTGCCGGCAACCAAGATGTCAGCGCCCGCTTCGACGGCCTGTTTCCCAGTTTTGGGAGTGATCCCGCCATCGACCATCAGGCCACAAGAAGACGCGAATGAATCAATCCGCCGCCGAAGCTCACGAACTTTTGACAACGGCGTTTCAATGAACGATTGACCGCCAAAGCCAGGGTTGACGGTCATGACCAACACGAGGTCAAGCAACGGCAATATCTCACTCACGGCTTCAACGGACGTGGCGGGATTGATCGCCACACCGACTTGGGAACCGAGCGACCGAATCAATTCCACGGTGCGATGCAAATGAGCGTTGCCTTCAACATGTACCAACACGCTGGTGGCTCCGGCATCTACGAAAGGCTCGATCAAAGGATCGGGTCGCTCGATCATCAGATGCACGTCGATCGGCAGTGATGTTGATCTACGAACCGCATCGACGATTTTCGGATTGAACCCGAAACTCGGTACAAAGTGTCCGTCCATGACATCGACATGAAACCGGTCCACGCCCGCCGCTTCCGCTTGGCGGACTTGCTCTGCCAAACACGTCAAATCAGCGGCTAGAATGGACGGAGCGAGTTGGATAGGGTGCTTTGACAAATTGTGTGAATCCAAAAGCACTGGTTACTGCTAGCGTTCCGTTAAGACTCAGCGTGCCTGCATGATTGGTCGGTCGGGATCATTTTGAGGCGAATCCTGTACCGCCTAACTGGTCAGACCCAATTGCACGAACCCGCCGGCTGGAAAAATAGACCCGATCCTCCGGACCCAATCGTTTGTCACCGGAAATTGGTATCGCCAAGCAGCGAAGTCTACAAGACGGGGGCCAATCGAGTGCGATTCGCCGGGCGAAAAAGCGGAATTGTTCCCGCCCACCCCGGCCGCCCCAGATCATCGGGTTTTTTGAGAAAGCTCCGCGGTTGCGGTTGACCAATGGAGCAAAACAGCTAGGCTTTGTCTTGTTGAGATTGATTCTCAACAGCATTCGGTGTTGTAGCCAGCCATGGGGATGCCTCGTTTGGGGCGATTCTGACCTAGCAAGCAAAGCGCGAATGGCCCAAAGGCCCGTGTTTTCTCGCTACTTGCAGGTTACCAATGCCCATCAAAAACCGCAAAGCTTTGTGCCGCCGCTGCGGCTTTACCCTCGTTGAACTCCTCGTCGTCATCGCCATCATCGGCATTCTGGTCGGACTGCTGCTTCCGGCAGTGCAGGCGGCCAGGGAAGCGGCTCGCAGGATGAGTTGCTCGAACAACATGAAGCAGGTCACTTTGGCCATGCACAATTATCACGGCAGTTTCAATCAGTTCCCTTCCGCTGGCCTGTATCGCACCGACCAGCCGAGCAATTCTTGGTCTTTCCAGGCTCGGATTCTGCCTTACTTGGAGCAGTCCGGGCTGACCGATCTGATCAATTGGACCGTTCCCTACGATTCCCAAGGCGAAGTCGCACGTGTCCGTGTCCCCACCTACCTTTGTCCCAGTGAAATCAACGACCAATCGCGGCCCAGTCCTTCCACGGCTGACCCTGATTTTGCCTATTACCCAATGAACTACGTCATCAACATGGGCGAATGGTTCATTTACGATCCGGTGAGTCGAAAAACAGGGACGGGGCTCGTCTATCCCAACTCCAAGACAGGCTTTCGCGATGTACTCGATGGCACCAGCAATACGCTGGCGTTTGCGGAGGTCAAGGCGTTCAATCCTTATTTACGTGATGGCCTGACACCTGGAGGACTGGGAGTGTCAACGCCCAGCTTGCCCGAAGCGGTCGTCGCCTTTGGCGGGAATTTTAAGATGAATTCGGGACATACCGAATGGATTGATTCTCGCATCCATCAAAGTGGCTTCACGACCACGTTCGTGCCGAATACCAAGTTGCTTTACACATCCGGCGGCGCGGAATACGACGTCGATTTCAATTCATCACGCGAAGGAAAGACAGTCACCGATCCCACGTATGCGGCGGTGACATCGCGGAGTTTTCACCCCGGCGGTGTGCAAACCAGTTTGGTCGATGGCTCCGTCCGTTTCGTGACCGAGTCGATCGACCGAACAATTTGGCGAGCTTTAGGTACGCGTGGCGGACGTGAGGTTGTTTCATTAGAGTGAGTTGACGTTCGGACTTGGCCAAAATTTGCCGGCATAGCCAACAGCAGCAGCACCAATCAGTAGATAGCGGAGGACGCCAAGAGTTTTGACCTCGCCACGTTCGGATCACCGAAAGCCTTAGCGGCTTCCGCTACGAGTTTGTGATGACGGCGGCTTCGTCATATCTTCGCAAGCCTGTTCGGACGTTTCATCTTCAGTGTGGAGTGACTGATTGCAAAATCGTGGAACAGAGTCCCTTTGATCTGTTGTTTGATTTCATCGAAACGGTCCGCGCCACTGGACGCGATAACCGCGGGCGGCGCTATGGCCCGGTTTTGTTCGGCTGCTACTGGATCGTCGGTGGCGGCGGCGTGTTGCCAAGCTGAGCGTCTACAGCGGGAGGCGGTGGAGCTTGCTCAAGAGTAGGCGGTGCCATCGGGGCACTGTCAGGGCCGCCTGACGGTGAGACGCCAACGTCGTTCATCAAATGATGCAAGGTTGCTTCAACCAGTTCCATTTTTGAGAGAATCCCCAACGATCCGATTTGGCGTTGGTGTATCCGCGACCAACCTCGTACATCTTGCTGGATGTGATGGAACAGTTGGTCGGTGCCATTGATGCGCGATCGAATAGCGTCGCGGTCGTTATTGTGGTCGGCTGCATGGATGAACTTCGCAGCGTCGAGCAGTTGATAGGCTTCGCGATACGTTTCGGCGAACCCTGGGTTGTGTTGATAGTTGTAATGGAGATCAAGCAACAGTTCGTTGGCTAGCGTTTCTAGCCGACCGGACAAGTCGTCGGTTTGATTGAAGCCGCCATAGGGGACAAGCGCTGGCTTGGCGGCGACATACGTTCCCGAAGATGAAACAGGAGCGATCGGTGCGAAGTAATGCTGATCGCCCTGAACGTAGTATTGTCCATGCCCATGCCCGTGGATTGTGGGAACGACGTGCGACCAACCCGTGTGAACGACATCGTGATGTGTAGTGCCGACAACGTGGCCGTGCGAGTCTTGCACGATATGGTTGTGGTGATCAATGTGGCCGCCGACGATTCCACCATGCAAGTGTGATCCGTGACCAATCCCAAGGTGAACACCATGCCCCAAGTGCGACCCGTGTCCCAAATGAATGCCGTGACTCGAGTGCCCACCGTGGCCGAGGTGAATGCCACCGTGCCCCAAGTGCGACCCATGACCGATGTGCGACCCATGACCGATGTGCGAACCGTGCCCAATGTGTGAGCCGTGTCCAGAGTGGCTTCCGTGATGTTGTGCGGAAGCGGGGACAGCAATTGCGACCACGCAGCTGGCGATCAAGTATCGAATGTTCATGGCTGGGGCTCCACCAAAGGGATTCTGTGAAGGTCGCGCCATTTCAATCAGCCACCGTGACGATTCTCTTGGCGAAGACCAATCCCCATTCTAGCCGTCAAACATGCCATCACAACCATTTCCCCTCCGTCGATCATGCTGCACGCATTTTTCGGCAATGATCATCCGGCACAAACTGGGCGATTGGAACAAACTCCGACGTAGCCCATTTACAAGCCAAGACTTCAGCGGTTTCCAACCGATAAGTCCATCCGTACACTTTCAATGCGTTGGCGGCGACTGCTCGGGCAACACACGGGTGTGTCATGAGGTTGCTCATTTGACAGAGAACATTTTCTTCAACAACAGCATCGAGGCGATCGTTGGGATCATGCACTTCGTCGCGATCAAGCTCTGCGAGTCGGTAGTCGACATTGGTGTAGCCCAACCATCGACGAACTGCGGGTAGGTCCGCAAGCTGTTGGGGATCAAGTAGACCAGTCATTGCAGCGCAGTGGGAATGTCCGCAAATGATGATGTCGGACACTTTCAACTCGCTGACAGCATACTCAATTGTCGCCGCGAGGCACATGTCTTCGGCACCACTGAGTCGCGATCGAAACGGTGGCACAATGTTCCCCGCATTTCGTAGTACAAACAACTCACCTGGTTCTGTCTGCGTGAGCAAAGCTGGGTCAATCCGAGAATCAGAGCATGTGATGAAGAGAGTGGACGGACTTTGACCGGACCGAATCCTCTGAAACAATACTTGCTTGGAGGAATAGACTTCGTCCTGGAATCGTTGGATACCGTTGATGAGAGATTGCATGGTTCGTCTATCCGAATTGACTGTTGTATTTGTGAAAAAGTGGCAAGAGTTCCGATGAGATTCGTAGTCGCGACGCGACGACTTGCTAGTGACAGCAACCAGTTGTGCAGCTTTCGTCGCTTGAGGCGACGGCAACGCGGTCTGAGGGACTGGCCGGTGGTGAACCGGATAATCGAACCGGTGGCGAAGGCGTGTTGGCAGCGGCCTCATAGTCAAAGTTCGCCACCGATTGCTCGATGTAGTCTTCGTATGCCGTGTTCGTCGGTGTCGGTTTGGCTTGCCAGGGCAAAGCGGCGCAACCGACGTGCAGTGAGATCGAAAGCAATCCTGCTGCCAGAAGCACGCAGCGTCTAACGGGTTGGCTTCTCATCTGAAATCCATTTCATTTTCGAGGTAACATTCAAACAGAAAGTAGGTTTTTGTGATATCTACGCAGCGGCTTGACGTGACTCGGCTGTCTGAGTTGTGGCGAGTGTCGATTGCCGCTGTTCTTCGGCCTCGGCGGTCGTGTCGATAGCAGCATGCAGCGATCCCCAATCGACGATGAGTGATCCACCACTACGTTCGTGCTGTTGAGTCCAGGTCATCAAAAGTTCCAAACATGCGTGGTCGATATGGTCCAAATCCGTGAGGTCGATGTGAACTTCGCTAGCGACGGGCAAGCGATCGAGAGCTTTCGCCAATTGAGGCAGGCGAAGAAACGTTGCCGCTCCACTGAGGTGAAGCAAGCAATAATTGCCTTCACCGCGAACGACCAAGGTGTGAAGGTGAGAAAACCGATAAAGCAGTTTGACCGCGGACAGCACCACCCCCACCACGACGCCCGTTAGCAAGTCTGTCGCAACGATCGTTCCGAGCGTGGCAAGATAGATCCCAACTTCACTGTAACCATGATTCTTCAGTTGCTTGATGGCTTTGAGATTGACGAGTTTGATTCCTGTGTAGACAAGGATGGCGGCTAAGGCGGCGGTCGGAATGAACTCGACGACGGAAGCGAGCACGACGACGAACGCCAGCAACCACGCGCCGTGCAAGATGGCGGACAAACGCGACTGTCCGCCGGACTCGACGTTCGCACTGCTGCGCACGATCACGCCCGTCATCGGCAGTGAACCAAGCAATCCGCAAATCATGTTGCCAACGCCTTGTGCGACCAACTCGCGGTCGTAATCGGTCCGAACGTCTGGCTTCATCTTTTCAACGGCTGTCGCACACAGCAACGTTTCCGCACTGGCAACGATTCCGATGACCACACCTGCCTGCAGAACCGCCTGCCACGGAGTCGTCTGAAAAACCTGTGGCGAGGCGAAATGCAACTCGCTCATTAGACTCACTGGCATTTGAACGAATTGAACGTCGGGTTGCCAGCATGCCGCAAAGACTGACGCTGATACGATCGCGACGAGGGGAGCCGGAACCAAGCGCAGTCTTCCTTTGGCCAGTTTGTTCCACGCCAACAGGATGACGATGGCGAGCGTCCCGAGGGCGGCGGCTTGATCGTGATTCAGGACTGCAGAATAGGCGGCCGACGGAATCGAGACGAGATTCGATAGACCATTGGACTTCGGAGCATCATCCAGCATGACGTGGAATTGGCTGGCGAGGATTAGCACACCGACGCCCGCAAGCATGCCGTAAATAACGGCGGGGGATACTGCGCGGAACCATTGTCCTAGCCGCATCATTCCGGCGACCAGTTGAAGACTGCCTCCGATCAGGACGGCCACACCCAATGCTGCGATTCCATGCTCTCGCACCAGCTCGAAGACGATCACAGTCAAGCCAGCGGCTGGTCCGCTGACCTGTAGCGGAGCGCCGGCAAACCAGCCGACGACGAGACCGCCGACGATGCCAGTGATTAGTCCGGCGGCGACGGGAACGCCGGAGGCGATCGCGATTCCCATGCACAGCGGCAGCGCGACCAAGAAGACAACAATCGAAGCGAGGAAGTCCTGCTTCGGTGATTGAATCAAGGAGGACCAATAAGTCTTCTGAAGCGACTGGTGCATGGGACGTTTTCTCTGGGACATCAATTGATGGAGTGACTGAGTGGAAAAGGGACCGACCGGCCGCCAGCACTCCGTTGCTTCGGGGCACACGGCGTCCTGGCCGCCAACGACCGGCTGGTCCACTGGGGATTAATGATTCGGATCGGGTGTAGTGGACGAGGCGACGAGTCCCGTTGACGCGGCAAACCACCAAGGACTCGTCGCCTCGTCCACTACTCGAAAACCGAATTGGAACAAACCGTTAGTGACTATGTCCGGCGTGGCTTCCGCCGCCTCCACCTCCTGGGGAGGTGGCGCATCCTGTGGTTGTCACGACGGCCAACGCGGCCACCAACATCAAACTGAAAAGTAACTTGGTCATGATCGAGAATCCTTTCTCAAAGGGTTGGAAACAGAAAACAGGAAACGGGCTTGCACTTAAGCGAATCTCGCCGGAGTGCGCGGAACAGCAGCGCAGCACAAACTCCAGGGACTTTGCTCAAAGCTGTAAATGGAAGTGAACCTAAACCAAGAGGGGTGGGTTCAACACTGAATCTTCATCAAGCAAAAGCCATGCTGGCTTTCGCGACAACATGCTCAGTGATTGGCGTTCAAATAAGAAAACGCGAGAGAGTGACGCAGCGCTGTTGCGCGGTCGTTATATGGACCAATGGCAAATCGCCGGTGCATGAGAAACGGTTTTGCGTCCGTAGCGAACGCGGTAATACGGCCAGGACCGCGTTTACTCGTTCGATCAATTGTCGATGGACCGTTCGATTGCTACTGATCGTTGCTTGATCGTTTCGCTGATCACATTGGCATCGGCACGGGCAATCATCAGTGCAGCGACATACCAGTAACTCGAATCCGCCTCCACGTTCATCAACGGTTTCGCTTGGCAGCGAAGTATGACTTGCGTGACAGCAACTCAGTTGGCCTGCCTTGGCACCATCGGTGACCAACGCGTGGCAACCGCATTGGCTCTCGCCATTGACCGTCGTGCATGGGCATATATTGACCAACGATGTCGGCATCGCAAACATCGCCACGAGCAGCCACATCAGGGCTGGTCGAGTGATTCGTTTGAGACACTTGTTCATCATTTCAAAAGGTCTGACAGGTTTACTGCGAGTATGACTTGTGACCATTAATCGGCATCTTCGATTCTCGAAGCCAAGTTTTTAGGTGATGCCAGCCAACTTATCTGTTGAGCTATAAAACGGCAGACGGCCGTGTCAAGGTTTGTGTCGAGGTAGCGTTCTCACTTGTCGACGATCCACGTAGAACCAAACGATTGGCCGGTTCCGTCCGTTGGCTCGCAATCAGCAGGGGCGTTTGCATGAAGTGTCACGGCGGGTGTCGCCCTTGCCTTCACGCTGGAGCCAAAGTCGCTCGCGAGAACCTCTCAGGGAGTCGGTCAGTTGCCATCCTCACAATCGTCATCACTGGAACGCCGATGCGCTGTTCCCCTTCTGATTGAGACGATTCTGCTAGAAATTCGGTAGGTTCCGAACCGAAGGAGATTGCAGGCTGGTCGTTTCATTTCAAGGAGGAATATTCGGTGACCACTGCACGACCAACTTCTACAGCATCAAAGCGAGCGCGGCGTCTGTTGCTTCTGGCGGCTCTCGGTTTCACGACCGGTTGCCAGTCAATCGGCCTGCACGTTGCAACAACCAATCCGCGTCAAAATGCGGATCTCGCTTCAACAAACCAGACAACAGACGGACATCTGTCACATTCGCCTGTTCAGACCGTTGCCTACACCCAGATTGAGACAGAGGCATTTGGTGGCGACGAAAGTGAATCGCCCCAGTCGTTGCGAGATGCAATGGCGTTTGACGGACCTGGAACGGTCGATGACGCCGAACCGATTTACTTGGACAGCCCCGTCGTTGATTTCGGGCAATCCGCTGGCATGACGGTAGATCAGTTCGAGTCAATCGCGCTACAGAACAACCCGACGATCGCCGAACTTGTAGCAACGACGCAAAAAGCGGCAGGATACCGGACACAGGTCAGCCTGAGGGCGAATCCGAGCGTCGGCTATCAGGCGAATCAGCTCGCCGATCAGGGTACCGACCAGCATACGTTCTTTATTTCCCAGACGATCGTTACCGGGAATAAACTCGCACTCAATCGTAGTGTATTAGATCACGCATTGCGTGCTCAATTGCAACATCTAGAAGCTCAGAAATATCGTGTCGCGACAGACATCCGAATCAAGTTTTACGATGCCTTGGCAGCCCAACGCCGCATCCAGCTGATTCAGGAATTTCAGTCGGTCGCGGACAAAGGGCTTGAGTTCGCCGAACTTCGGAAGAAGGCCGAAGAAGGCTCTCAACTAGAAGTCGTGCAAGCCAAAGTGCTAAAAAATGAAATCGACCTGCAACTGCGGCAGGCAGAAGCCCGTTTCAACGCGGCGTGGAAGGAACTGGCTGCGCTGGCGGGTACCCCGCAAATGCCCCCGGCCTCCTTGCAGGGTGAGTTGCCTGCGAATGAAGCCGTAATGGACTGGAGCACTGTCGCCGCAAGCATCGTTGTTTCGAGTCCCGAGTATCAAGCGGCCCAGGCACGCGTCAGTCGGGCGCGAGCTTTGATCTGTCGACACGAGGTACAGCCGATTCCAAATCTGGATGTGTCGCTTGGTGGTGGTTACGACAATGGAACTGACAACGGATTGATCAACCTACAGATCGGCGCCCCAATCCCGGTATTCAATAAAAACCAAGGAAACATCTCCGCAGCTCGCGCCGAGTACGTTCGCGCGTCGCGAGAGGTGGAACGGATCGAGAATGCGATCAAGGCCCGACTGGCTGCCGCGGCCGGCGACTTCGATGCGTCCCTGGCGGCGGTTGAACAATATGCAAGCGACATTCTGCCCAATGCGCAGGAGGGACTGGACCTAGCCGAAATCGCATATAAGGCGGGCGAGACCAGTTACGTCCAAGTTCTAATCGCTCAACGAACCTACTTCGAAACGAATTTACAATACATCGCCTCCCAGGCTCTGCTGGGCCAAGCCCGTGCTCGGGTCGATGGCTACGTCTTGACCGGTGCTTTGGACCCCGTCGTGGACAACAGCGGCGACGACAGTCTTCGCGGCCTGACGTTCAGCCAGCAGTGATGGGGATCGGTTTGGTTTGATCTGCTCAATTCAACTTGGGCTATCTAACGAAAATATCCGGGGCGACCGCAATTGCTATGGACCTTTTTGACAAAAATACCGATACTTCACATAACTCGCAATCCAGGGATTGATCCGTGCTCGCCGTTTGTCGAATCACCACTCTCGTAGCCATGCTGCTGCACTCGTTATTCGGGTGTTCGCTGCATCATGCTGCCGGCTGTGATTCTCACGCTCACGGCTTGTGCGACCACGCCTGCGATGTGGACGGTCACCCAAGTGTCCAGCCCGAAACTGATTGTTGCCATGATCACCAGGGGCACGATCACGGTGATGAGACCGATGGGTCTTGTGGCGGTGAATTAGTCACTGGTAGCGAATCGAACGTCGCACCCTCATGTCCTGGTTGTGAATCGGGTCCTTGTGATGGTAGTTCGCCGGGTTGCCACTCAGTAAGCTCGTGCAGCTTTGTTCCCTCCAGCGATGTTGCCTTTGTCTGCGACGCCGTTTTTGTAGGGTTCGTTTCGTACGATCTTGATCCGAACATGGCTCCGGTTCGCATGATCGCTTGGCAGCAAGAACGCCAGCGACAGTTCTCTGGTGTTGAAGACTCTCTATCTCGCTGTGCATCTCTTTGCACGTGGCAGATCTAACTGATCGCCTTTCTGGCTGAAGCGTCGGGTTAGCAGCAGATTTCGGCAGATTCTTTCTGTCCTGGTTTGCAGTCATGTCCGCTTCTGTTCTTCAGCTCTTCCGCAATCGTCGCGTTCCTCCTTCGCAGTTTCTCGCTGTGCTGGTTTGGACATGCAGTCATTGAAGTGAATGTCGTGTGGGCCGCTACGCGTATTCATTCGCATTCCACCGTTCCCTGCTCCTTTTTCCTGGAAGTAAATATGTCAAAACTCAAGGCGTTTTTTGCGAGGCTTGCTGGTCCAGTCTTGACGATTGCCGCGATCCTTGTTGCCATCGTTATTGGCGGATTTGCCTTCACCGACTACCCACAGAAGCTCGGGCTCGTGGCCGCCGCTGAAGAGGCTGGCCATGAGGGTCACGACCATAGCGATGGCGGTCACGACGACCACTCGGGGCACGATCACGGTGATGGTGGCCATGACGATCACGCGGGTCACGATCACGAGGGCCACGACGAATCGAATTCCATTGAGCTGAGTGCCCAAGCACGAGCCAATTTGAAGTTGACTACCCAAACGGTCTCCGTCGGTCGGTTCAACGAGTACATCGACGTTCCGGCTTCGGTTGCGGATTGGCCAGGGCGGACGCATGTGGCGATAACGTCGCCGCTGACGGGCGTGATCAATGCGATCAAGATCTCGCGGGGGGAATTGATTCAAAGCGGTCGCCCGCTGTTCACCTTGCGACTCACCCACCAGGACCTCGTCGAAACCCAAGAAAAGTTCTTGACCTCGCTCGGAGAACTCGACGTCGAGAAACGCGAGATTCAGCGACTGGCTTCGATCTCCGGCACGGGAGCAATCGCGGGAAAAACTAAACTGGCGCGTGAGTACGAGCGGGATAAATTGAACGCTGGATTAATGGCGGCCAAACAGTCCATGCTGCTGCACGGGCTGACCGCCGAACAAATCGACCGCATCGAACAGCGACGCGAGCTGATCCGTGAAGTCACGATTTACGCTCCGACGCTGCACGCCGATCGTTCACTGCACCACGATTCGCTTCACGGACCGAGTGAAGGTCTGACCGCGGCAAGCGTTGGCAGTATGCGTTTTGCATCTATGCAGCCACCGCCGATCCATCCGGAACATATCGAAGCCGAGTTTCTGGTCACAAAGTTGGAAGCAAGTCGCGGAGAATCAGTGCAGGCGGGTCAGCATTTGGGGCAACTGTCCGATTACAGCCAGATTCTGATTGAAGGCGAAGCCTACCAAAGAGACGGAGAGGCTTTGCAGCAAGCGGCGAACTCGGGAGCACCGCTGCAGGCAGTTTTCGAGACGCAGCAAGGACCGCCACGCATCGTCGAAGATTTGAAAATCGTCTACATCGGAAATGAAGTGAATCGCGAGACCCGGTCGTTGCCATTCTTTGTCTCGTTGACAAACGAAGTCGAGCGAACGGAGCAAATCGAAGGCCAGCAATTCGTGAGCTGGCGTTACAAGCCAGGTCAGCGACTACAGCTTCGAGTGCCGATTGCAGGGTTCGATAATGCAATCGTTGTTCCTAAGGATGCCGTAGCGGAAGAAGGCCCCGAACGCTTCGTGTTCGTAGAAAACAATGATCATTTCGATCGAGTGGCGGTTCAAGTATTGGCGGCCGACTCCATCAACGTCGCCATCAAGAACGATGGTCAAGTTTGGCCTGGCCAATCCATCGCCGTCAGCGGTGCGCATCAATTGCAGATGGCGCTGAAGAATAAGTCCGGCGGTGCGATCGACCCACACGCTGGACACAATCATTGAGACACGGAGAAGGGGAGTCAGGGAGAAGGGGAGATAAATGTCCCCGTCTCTCCATGTCTCCCCGCCGGTCTCCATGTCTCCCCGTCTTTCACACAACGGAATCGACTCGCGAACAAATCATGCTCGATAAAATAATCCAATTCTCGCTCAACAATCGCCTCATCGTGTTGGCGCTGGCTGCCATCATGCTTGGTGTTGGCGCTTGGCAGACGACGAAGTTGCCGATTGACGTCTTTCCCAACTTGAACCGCCCGCGCGTTGTCGTCATGACCGAAGCGCCGGGGATGGCTCCCGAAGAAGTGGAAGCGTTGATCACGTTTCCACTGGAAACAGCCTTCAACGGTGCCAGCGGCGTTGAAGCGGTGCGCAGCAGCAGCGGCATCGGGTTGTCGGTGATCTATGTCGAATTCGGCTGGGAAACCGACATCTACAACGACCGCCAAATCGTCAACGAACGCTTGCAACTCGCGTCGGAAAACTTGCCCGACGGAGTCAAGCCAACACTCGCACCCATTTCGTCGATCATGGGACAGATTCTCATGTACGGCATGTGGAGCGAAGGCGACGTCACCGAGCCGATGGAAGTTCGGACCCTCGCCGACTGGGTCGTGCGTCAACGATTGCTGACGATTCCCGGCGTGTCGCAAGTCTTCACGATGGGCGGCGGACGGATGCAATACCAAGTGCTGGTTGATCCTGACGCGCTGCGCACATTCGGGTTGGACATGGATGATGTTCACGAAGCGGTCAGCGAATCCAACTTGAATGCGACGGGTGGGTATCTCGATGAACGCGGTGCGAATGAATTACTGGTTCGTGGTCTCGGGCGAATCACGAGTTTGGAAGACTTGCGAGAGATCACGATCACGATGCGTGAAGGCCGCTCCATCACGCTTGCGGATGTCGCCAAAGTCGTGCAGGGGCCTCAGGTCAAACGCGGCGACTCTTCGACGTTCATGCGCGTCGATGGTGGCGCGGTCGAGGGTGGTCCAGCGGTCGTTTTGACGATCAACAAACAACCCGGCAGCGACACCCGTGCGGTCGATACAGCCATCGCCGAGGCACTCGAAGAACTAAAAATCTCGCTTCCCGACGACATTCGCTTAGCCAATGTCTATTCGCAAAGGTCATTCATTGACCGAGCGATTGAGAACGTGGTCGAGGCTCTCGCCGATGGCGGCGTGCTGGTGCTCGTGATTCTGTTCCTGTTCCTACTGAACTTTCGCACGACGTTCATCACACTCACCGCGATCCCGTTGTCGATCATCGCGACCGCTTGCGTGTTTGCCGCATTTGGTCTTTCGATCAACACCATGACGCTGGGTGGCCTGGCCGTGGCGATTGGTGAGCTTGTCGATGACGCAATCGTTGACGTTGAAAATATATTCCGGCGATTGAAAGAAAACCGTCACGCGGAATACCCTCGTCCGGTGCTTCGGGTCGTCTATGAGGCCAGCATCGAGGTGCGAAGCAGTGTGGTCTACGGAACGGCGATCGTTGTGCTCGTCTTCATTCCGCTGTTCGCGCTTGAAGGCATGGAAGGCAAATTATTCGTTCCGCTTGCCATGGGTTACGTGGTATCGCTGATCGCGTCGCTGGGCGTTTCGTTGACCGTGACCCCTGTCTTGGCGTCGCTGCTGCTATCGGGCAAGAAGTTTTGGCGATTCGTCGTTCCCGTGCTCGCCCTTGGTATCGCCGCCCTCACCATGTACTGGGTGGTGCCACGTGCGATTCACATCTTGCACCTGCCGTTTGATATGCCCGGTGACCCACTTTGGTGGACGATCGTGTTGACGCCTGCGATTTGGTTTGCGTTGGTGGTTATTGAGAAATTGCTCGGCGGAGAAGAGGCCGAAGAGGGGCGATTGCTGGAGGGTCTGAAAGGCTTGGCAGGGCTGGCCATCAGCTTCAGCACTCGTTTTGCAGGACCGGTTCTGGGCGTCGCCGGCGTCATGGTGGCGTTTTCCGTTTTCGCGGTCAGTCAGTTGGAAAGTGATTTCCTGCCGCCGTTCAATGAAGGAGCCGTTCAAGTCAACGCATTGCTGGCACCGGGAACGTCGCTGGCAACGAGCAATCAGATCGGCGAAATCGTGCAGGAAGAGCTTATGAAAATAGAGTCGGTCAAGTCGGTCGCGCGTCGAACGGGGCGTGCGGAACTGGACGAACACGCCGAAGGTGTCAACGTCACGGAGCTATTCCTTGAAATCGCCGACGATGCAGATCGTGAAAAAACGATCGAAATCATCCGCGAAACGATGGAAGATATTCCCGGTGTGGTCTCGAGTACCGAGCAGCCATTGGCTCACTTGATCAGCCACATGATCTCGGGTGTGAAAGCACAAATCGGCATCAAGCTTTTCGGCGATGACCTGGACGTCTTGCGCAACAAGGCGGAAGAGATGAAGCAGCGAATCTCGGGCGTGGAAGGCTTGGCGGACGTTGTCATTGAACAGCAAACCAATATCCCACAACTGCGCATCGAATTGAACCGCAGTGCGCTCAAACAAAACGGGTTGCGTCCGGCAAACGTCATGGAGTTGGTCGAAACGGCGATGAACGGAACCGTGGTCAGCCAAGTCTTGCTGGGCCAACGGACCTTTGACTTGATGGTCCGCATGGATGAACCGTATCGCGAAGATGTCTCCAAACTAAAACGTTTGGCGGTTCCGCTGCCCAGCGGTGGAACCGTCCCACTCGATTCGGTTGCCAACATCTACGAGAGCGGCGGGCCGAACATGATCAAGCGGGAACAGGTCCGTCGACGAATCGTGTTGCAAGCCAACGTGTCTGAGCGAGGCGTG
Organism: uncultured Pirellulaceae bacterium; assembly: GCA_963975425.1. GTDB lineage: Bacteria > Planctomycetota > Planctomycetia > Pirellulales > Pirellulaceae > CAXBGS01. Next base: position 286,067 of record CAXBGS010000007.1, on the reverse strand, counting down.
GTCGACGTCGTTGGTGACATCAAGGAGAAGTTGGCCGAGATGGAGTTGCCACCAGGTTACTTCATTGAATACGGCGGTCAGTTTGAAAGCCAACAATCCGCTTCCCGCCGGTTGTTGGTGCTGTCATGCATTGCTCTTTTGGGCATGTTTCTAGTTCTGTACACGCTATTCAGCAATGTTAATTTTTCGTTGCAGGTGTTAGTGGCTCTACCAACCGCCTTCATCGGCGCGGTCGCTGCATTGGTTATTACGGATCAAAACCTGACGGTCGCGGCAATGGTTGGATTCATTTCGCTGTGCGGTATCGCCAGTCGTAACGGGATCCTGCTGCTGAACCACTACATCCACTTGGTCGAGCACGAGGGGGAATCGTGGACACGGGAGATGGTCAAGCGTGCGGGCCAAGAACGGATGGCACCCGTGCTGATGACGGCGTTGACGTCGGGCATTGGCTTGCTACCGCTGGCCCTGGCCGCCGGTGAACCCGGCAAAGAAATCTTGTACCCGATCGCGACTGTCATCGTCGGCGGGTTGCTTACAAGCACACTGGCGGAGTTCTTCGTACGCCCAGCACTATTTTGGACGATCGGACAAGGGGCAGGAAAGCAAATTGTCAAAGATCATCAGGAAGAGATGATTGGAAAGGACCTGGGGGCGACGAGCCACAAGTCTCACGATCCGGTGGTTGTGACATGAGAAAAGAATCACTGACACGGGGAATCGTTCCTCGTGCTCGCTATCGCGGCGAGCGAATTGGATTGCCGTTTCGGTGCGTTGCCGAAGCGATGACGTTTGTTTTGAAGAAGACTCCCACGGAGGAATGTCAATGTTGAATGTACGGATACTTGCAGTCGCGGCCCTGGTCGCTTCGGTTGCCATGGGTGGCATGTTGGCTCACGCCACCGAGCCGAACACTGCCGCTCAGGAACTCGTCGAATACCGCTTGGAAAAGTGGAAGACGACACACGCTGAAGGCGATCAGAGCAAGAAACTCGTCGAGACGCTGAAGAAGCTTCGCTGCGAAGTGAAGGTCGGCTCTCACGGCGGACACACCGACGTGAACTATCGCTGCCCGAAGTGGCAGAAGTTGGCTCTGAAGAGCCACAAAGAAGCCCATCAGTGGGAAGGCTGGTTGAAGAAGTACGGCTTCGAGACCAAACACGCTCACTAGGTGAATCGAGGGAATGGGGAACAGGAAACTTCGTCCTGTTCCCCGTTCCATTTTTGCTGTCCCATCCACATCTTCCCCCACACAGAAACATGAATATTCGATTTCTCACCGTCACGCTTGCTTGCTTTGCCCTTGCAGGCTGTTCCAAAGATGACATTCAAATCGACGACGCACCCGCCGAATCGTCCGAGCCGATCGTTATGGACGAAATGCCACCAATGATGGACATGGGCGGACATCCTGAACATGGACCGCACGGTGGGGAATTGGTCGAACTCGGAAAAGAAGCCTTCCACATCGAGATGCTACACGGCACCGGTGCGGTCGCCATGTATGTGCTCGACGGTTCGGCAACCAAGCCAGTCGCAATCGAAGCGGACAAGTTGACGGTGAGCCTGAAGCACGATGGGGAAGTGAAGTCGTTTGAACTACCGGCGGACCCACAAGCCGAAGACGAATCCGGAAAGTCGTCACGTTTCACTTCCACTCAGGCCGAGATGGACCAGTGGATGGAATCCGGAGCCGAGGGGGTTGTCATCTTGCAAATCGACGGCAAGTCGTTCACCGGCAAGATTTCGCACGACCATGATCATGAAGGACACGATCATGGTAGCCACGAAGGACATCAACACTAAAGCGTGTGCCCCAGTCGGTCGTGGTGTGTTACCGCGATCGGCAAGGTTCCCGGCCTCGGATACGACTAGCCTCGTGAGGCCGGGAACCGTTTTTGCACTGCCCCAAGTTATTTTCGACGAAAAGGATTTCGATCGACAAGAAAACAACATTTGCCGGAAGAGTTCGCCACCATGCCGCAGAAAACAACCTTCAACAAAACCCTCATTGGCGCCTGCCTCGCATCAGCGGTGCTTGCCGGCGGAGCGGTCTATTTTAGCGTTCCTTATTGGTCCAGTGGACCGCTGGCTGACACGGAGGCTGCCGAGGGCGAGGACGGGCACGGTCATGATGAGGAAGGGGATCACGATGAGGGTGGCGGGGAAGAAGCGGTCGTCCAATTGCCAAAAGAAATGTGGGAAGCGTCCAAGCTGAAGGTGCAGCCGGTCAACCGTCAGACAGTGACGATGCAAACCTGGGGCACGGGAAAGCTCACACTGAACGAAGACCGTAGCGCCAACATCTATTCCATCACCGAAGGGCGAGCGCATGAAGTCCCCGTGAATTTGGGCGACCGCGTTGATGAGGGCCAGACGCTCGCGATCATCGACAGCCGTGAGGTGGGTACAGCCAAGCTGGAATTGTACCAAGCAAGGTTGCAGGAAAAGTTCGCCAAACAGGCCAACGATTTCGCTCAACAGGTGAAGACGAATGCTTTGCAGTTGATCGACGCACTCGATCGGAACGCTTCGGCGGAGGAAATTGAAAAGACGCTTGGTGATAAGCCGATCGGAAAGTATCGCGAACAGTTGCTCGGTGCCTATACGACCCTGGTGCAAGCCCAAACGGATTTCGATCGCATCGAACCGATCGCCAACACTGGCGCGATCGCCGGAAAGCAGTTGATCGAAGCAAGAGCCAACCTCAATACCGCCAAAGCCAGTTTCAACGCGGTTCTGGAACAGTTGCGATTTGGCGTCCCGCAGGATGCCCTCGAAGCGGAACAGGCCGTTCAGCAAGCAGGCCAAGCCGTTGACGTTGCGAAAGCCAAGCTGAACATCCTCGGTTATGACGATGACGATCTTGAAAACATTCAGCCTGACGAGAAGAGCGGGCACTTATCTCACTACGAAGTCGTCGCTCCCTTTGCGGGAACCATCATTGCCAAGAATGTGGTTCTGGCCGAGCGAGTTGGCACCGACACCGAGATGTTTCGTCTCGCCGACCTATCCACCGTTTGGGTTCAAGCCGACATCTATCAAAAGGACCTACCGGCGATCGCCGGGCTCGGCGACACGCTGACCTTTCGTGCTCCGACGGCCAGCGACGGTTCATTGCATACGCATACTGCCAAAATCTTTTATCGCGGCGACGTTCTTGATCCCGACACCCGTACGCTCCGCCTGCAGGCGATTGCCGAAAACGAGGATCGGCATTTGAAGCCGGGAATGTTCGTGGAAATTGAAATACCCTCGGAAGACTCTCAAAACATTTTGGCGGTGCCCGAATCGGCGATTCAGGAAGTGGAGGACAAAACCGTCGTCTTCGTTCAGCAAGGCGAAACCGAGTTTCGTATGGTTCCCATCGTCACAGGGACGAAATCTGATGGCGTTGTCGAAATTCGCGAAGGTTTGAAGGTCGGCGACAAAGTGGTGACGTCCGGTGGATTCGCTCTGAAGTCAGAACTGATGAAAGGAGAGATCGGCCACGGACATTAGGAATTGATGATTTGAGATTGCAGATTGGCAAAGGCTGACTTCAATCTGCAACCCTCAATCTGCAATCTGCAATCTCCAGTCGACAATTAGTAATGATAAATCGCATTATTGACATCTCGCTGAACAATCGCATCGTCGTCCTCTTGGGCGTCGTGCTGTTGGTGGTCGCTGGCATCTATTCGATGTTGCGGCTTCCCGTCGACGCAGTGCCCGACCTGACCAATGTTCAGGTTCAGGTTTTGACCACGTCACCGGCGCTCGGCCCGGTCGAAATGGAGCAATTCGTTACGTTCCCGGTCGAAACCGCAATGAGCGGTATCCCGAAGGTGATCGAAATCCGCAGCGTTACGCGGTTCGGACTTTCCAACGTGACCGTCGTGTTCGAGGAAGGCACCGACATCTACTGGGCTCGCCAATTGGTTGGCGAACGTCTGACCGAAGCCCGCGCGGAGATTCCGTCGGACATCGGTGTGCCCACAATGGGACCGATCGCAACGGGGATGGGCGAGATTTATCAGTTCGAGGTTCGAGCGAAAGAGGGCTACGACTACAGCCTGCAAGAACTGCGGACCATTCTCGACTGGAACGTGGCTTTTCAACTCCGCGGTGTTCCCGGCGTGATCGAAGTCAACACGTTTGGTGGTGAGCTGAAAACCTACGAAGTCCAGGTCGATCCCACCGCGATGCTCAATTATGGCATCACGCTTCAACAAGTCTTCGATGCCCTGGATCGCAACAATGCCAACGCTGGTGGCGGATACATCCAACACTATGAAGAGCAACGACTGATCCGCGCCGAAGGGCTGGTTGAGTCGCTGGATGATATCGGCAGCATCGTGTTGGACAGCCGCGAAGACGGAACGCCGATCTTGGTTCGCGACATCGGCGAAGTTCAGTTTGCGCCGCTGCTGCGTCAAGGCTACGTCACCCGGGACGGTCGAGGCGAAGCGGTCGTTGGAATCGTGATGATGTTGATCGGCGAAAACTCCCGCGTCGTCGTGCAGGACGTCAAAGCGGAAGTGGCCGAAATTCAAAAGTCGCTGCCCGAAGGTGTATACATCGAAGCGTTTTACGACCGCACCGAGTTGGTCCAACGGGCCGTTGATACCGTCATTGAGAACGTCAGCGGGGGTGCCATCCTGGTCATCATCATGTTGTTCCTGCTAGTTGGCGATTGGCGAGCCGGTTTGATTGTGGCCTCGGCAATTCCATTGTCCGCCTTGTTCACTTTCATGGCGATGAAATACTTCGGCGTCTCGGCCAATCTTTTGAGCCTGGGGGCGCTCGACTTTGGGATTATTGTTGACGGTGCCGTGGTGATGGTCGAAAACGTGATTCGGCAAGTGGGGTTGGCGAAACAACGCAATCCTGATTTGCAAAAGGCGCCACTGAAAGTCTTTCGGGAAGCGGGTCACGAAGTTGCTCGACCGATTCTGTTTGCTGGTGCGATCGTGATCATCGTCTTCATTCCGATCCTGTCGTTGCAGGGCATCGAAGGAAAGATGTTCGGCCCGATGGCTTTCAGCTTCATGTCGGCATTGGTCGGCGCGTTGATTCTGTCGTTGACCGTGATGCCGGTTCTCGCATCGCTTTTCTTGGCTCGCAAATTCACACAGAAAGACCCCATCTTAATTCGTTGGGCGAAGCGAGCCTACGAACCGACGTTGCGTCTGAGCATGAAGCACCCCGTTGCCATCGTGTGCATCGCGACCTTCTCGCTCGCCATCGGCATTTTCATCGCCAGCCGCTTCGGAGCGGAATTTGTGCCGAAATTGGACGAAGGTGACATGGCGATTCAAGCCGTGCGATTGCCCAGCGTTTCACTGGAACGTTCGATTGAGATGACAACTGACATCGAACAAACGTTGATGGACGAGTTTGGCGAGGAAGTCGAATCAGTCGTATCCAAAACCGGACGCCCGGAAATCGCCACCGATCCGATGGGCGTCGAAGCGAGTGACATCTTCGTCATCATGAAGCCACGCGACGAGTGGCGGTTCGATGACAAACAAGAGCTGATCACTGCGATGAGCGAAGCGCTGAACAAACGGATTCCTGGAAACAACTTCAGCTTCACTCAGCCGATTGAGCTGCGTGTTCAAGAACTGCTATCGGGTGTTCGCAGCGATATTGGAATCAGCCTGTACGGCGACGATCTTGAAACGTTGCAAAAGATCGGCAATGAAATCGCTGGCGTGGTCTCTCAAGTACCCGGTGCGGCGGACGTCCAGCCCGAGCAAACGGGCGGCCTGCCTTATATCCAAGTGAAGATTTTGCGAGATCAGATCGCGCGTTACGGAATCAATGCCGGAGACGTGCTCGATGCGGTCGCGACGATTGGGGGCAGAGACGCTGGCGAAGTCTTTGAAGGCCAAAAGCGATTCCCGTTGATGGTCCGCTTAGCACCCAATTATCGCAAGGATTTGGAATCGCTCAAAAAGATGCGAATTGCGGACAAAAGCGGACGACAAATCCCGCTCGAACAACTTGCCGAAATCACCGTGGGTCCCGGTATCGCACAGATCAGCCGGGACGAAATTCGCCGTCGCTTTTTGGTTCAAGTCAATGTTCGTGGTCGCGACTTGGCCGGTTTTGTGGGCGAAGCTCAAGCGGCCGTTGAATCCCAGGTGGACTTGCCGCCCGGTTACCGCGTGACGTGGGGAGGTCAATTCAAGAACCTTCAAGACGCCGTCGGGCGATTGTCCATCGCCGTTCCTTTGGCACTTTTCCTGATTGGATCATTGCTCTACCTGACCTTTAACTCGGTCAAGTTGGCGTTGCTGATCTTCCTGAACGTTCCGATCGCGACCGTCGGCGGGATACTTGCGTTGTGGATTCGCGACATGCCGTTTTCAATCTCCGCCGGCGTCGGATTCATCGCGTTGTTCGGTATCGCGGTCATGAACGGAGTCGTATTGATTGAACACATCCGCGCTTTGCGTCAATCTGGCAACGACACTGATGACGCCGTCTTCACCGGCGCGGTCGACCGCCTGCGTCCCGTCTTAATGACCGCCACCACCGACGCGCTCGGCTTCTTGCCAATGGCATTCTCAACCAGCAGCGGCGCGGAGGTGCAGCGCCCGCTGGCGACCGTCGTCATTGGTGGAGTGATCACCTCCAGCCTACTGACCTTGATTGTGCTTCCTTCGATCTACCACTGGTTCGAGCCGAAGGAAGAAGTGGAGGAAATGGAGAATGGAGAATAGAAAATGGGTTTATCAACTTCCAACTTCCAACTTCCAACTTCCAACTCCCATTCTCAATTCTCAATTCCCCCCCCAACTCCCATGCCTCTCATCGAAGAATTTGAACGATCCGGAGTTTGGCTGTTCCGTTGGCGCAGCTATCTTCCCTTCGTTTTCCTCCCGCTGATCTTTCTCGCTGCGACGCGATACCCCACGATCGAAGCGAACCCGAGTCTGCATCTCGCGTGGGGCATTTTTAGTCTTGGCGTTTCGTTACTTGGACTTTTTGTGCGATGCCACAGCGTCGGGCACGCTGCCGAAGGCACCTCCGGTCGTAACACCAAGAAACAGATCGCCGAGTCACTGAACACCTCTGGGTTCTACTCGGTGCTGAGACATCCTTTGTACTTTGGCAATTTTCTAATCGCGTTGGGAATCGTGATGCATTCCTTGTCGCCATGGCTGATTGCAATCTATGTGATGTCGTTCGCGTTGTACTATGAGCGCATCATGTTCACCGAAGAAGCCTTCCTGCGGCAGAAGTTTGGACGAGAGTTTATCCGGTGGGCAAATCGTACGCCCGCTTTTGTGCCGCGAATCAGACGGTGGCGGAGCGCTGAACTACCGATGAATTGGCCCAAAGTGATTCGCGCCGAATCAGCGGCCGTTGCCGTGATCGCGTTGGCGTTTCCGGGACTGGAATTCTTGATGCACCGAATGCAGCAAGGGAAGGTCGCCGTCGAAACCTCGTGGTATCTCGTCTTCGCTGCTGGCCTATTGCTCTATGGCGTTGCCCGGATCATGAAACGTCAATTTCGGCGTTGGGCGAAGTACGAAGACATCATGACTAGGGCGAGCGAATAGCAAAGCCAACCGTTTAAGTTGACATGTCGAAGTGGAGAAAAGAGAGATGATGCAATCGAACCAAGAGGAGGCAAGAAAAACCATACTCATGGCCATTTCTGATTCGACGCTTCGATACCAATATTCGTCGCGACTTGCCAGCGAGGGATTTAGCGTTGCGAATGTTTCCGACGCGATTGAGTGTTTGGATGCTTTGCGTTGCCGTGCCTTCGACATTTTAGTGGTGGAAATGGAGCTACCGTCGGGGCGAGGTGAAGGCATCGTCAACATGATGAGCTACGATCCGCAAATTCAAACGATCCCGGCAGTGATTATCGAAATTCCCGATGATTCACTAAATGACCACAGACGCAGTAAGGGGTCTCCATATGCAATCGAGGAACTCGTGCAAGTCATCAAGAGTCGCCTACACCACGAATCCCATTGAGTCGCTGCTTAAGCACTGAAATTCAATTGAAAGAAAACAGCATCGAAACGCGTATCGACAAGTCACTAGCGAGGTTGGGGTTTCCAAACTTGAATGTCATGATGGATTCGCACGGAATGGCCGAACTGACAGGGGCAGTCCGGGACGTAAACGATCGCTCGCTCATCACGGCAATCGTTCGCACGACGCCGGGGGTAACCGGCGTCAAAAACTTAGTGAAGGTGGAATCATGATACGACCTAGCATTTCGAGTCAACGTCCACTCGAGCGTCGATCAGTGGTGTCCGCCAACGCCGAGGTGCAGACGTCCGACATCAAGATGCACACCGCCGTGGCCGCGATAGGCGGGGCGGTACGAGCGAAAGCTCGGTGCGTAGTGGCCGCCGTAGGCCGAGCCGTAGGCCGAGCCGTAGTAAGGCGTGACAATGCGTTGCCGCGTGACGCCATGACCACCGTAATACCCGTGACCGCCGGTGTATCCGTGCCCGTAGTTAACGTGGCCGCCACCATGGCCAACGTACCCATGGCCGCCGCTGTAACCATGACCACCGCCGTGATGGAAGTCAGCAGCCGTTGCGTCAGCCGATGGAATCAGGAAGGTCAGGGCAGCACCAGCGAAGGCAATCATCAAAAAGCGTTTCATGTTTCGGTTCCTTTGAAAGGGGGGAGGAGTGAACGATGGATTGGTAATGCTCATGGCGTGCCAAACCATGAAACATCTGTAAAACACCGTGTTTTCAGTTTTGCCGCCGATTTGCGATTGCCGAGCGCAGTCACATTGATACCAGATTGTCGTCACTTTTATGTCATCCTTTTGATTGTTTCCTTGCGAGCGGGGTGATCGGATGATCGAGAACGGCGGCTGGCTTAAGACCTGGAGCGGGCGGAGATTTCATCGAGCCGCGGTTTGCGTCGTCGGTGCGGCCATCCTGTTTGCTGCCTTGACCGGCCCCCGGTGCCACTGCCAAGTCGCTGGCTGGCATCACGCCGCACTGACACCGCAAGAATCGTGCAGCGACTGTAGCGGAACTCGCCAAGAGTTTCGGCGGTCCGCATCTTCTTGCTGCGAAGCCGAAAGCCTTTGCGGCTTCCGCTACGGTTGTTCGGAAGAGTCCTGTCCATGCGCTCCGTGTTCCTGCCATGACGCCAACCCCGTGGTGTATGCGGAATCCGTCACTTCGTCGCTAAGACCTAACTCGCCAGCGGCTAGATATTCTTGCTGGCCCTTTCTTCCGCCCAGGATGCCGGTACTGGTCTGTCGCTACGACGGACGCGGTGCCAATTCGTTTGAAACCTCTCCGAAGCTCTGTGCGCGACTTTGTCGTTTTTTGATTTGAGTCATCACTCGAACGAAAACCGTCACGTCGCCCGGAAACGATTCCGGCATCACAACCTCAACGGCGGAATGGTCCCGTCGATGCTCGAAGAAGGAAATTTCAAAACATGTTGGTTTACTCAAGGGAAATTGAAAAATGGATTTGTCTGCCTAGCTCTCAAGCCAAGATGGCAAGAGTCGGTCGCAGTCGAACGAGAATGCCGGTCGACGCTCCTCGCGCCGCCGCCATCTGTTGCGGTGACCTCATTTCACCCGATGACGAAGACACGGTCGTTGAAGAAGACATCACGGCTCATTGGCGACCCGAATCCGAGTCGCATGCAACACAGACATCTCGATCCGCGTCTCAGCTGGAAGACTCGGCGAACATTTTGGTGGCGATCACCAACGGCAACGAACGTCGTCGCTATGTCGATGCCTTTCGCACCGCTGGCTACCGTGCCGGCGAAGCCACCGATGGATTGTCGTGTTTATTGTCGCTCCGTTCGGAGGCGTTTGACATGTTGGTCATCGACCAGCACCTGTTGTGGGGTAGCGGAGACGGTGTCGTCGAAGTCATGCATCACGATCCTTCGATTGACCAAATCCCCGTCGTGCTACTGAACTTTCCATCGCCCGATGATCCACTCGAAAGCTCAACGAGCAGTCAGCACGAGTTTGGTTGCGACGATATTGTTCGTATTGTGCAACAACGTCTGGCTGGGAACTTTTGATGGCCGACTCCATGACCAAAACTCACCGTCGGGCCTATCCAACAGTGACGCTCGTGCTGTTGGCAGTCAACGTGCCGATCGCCGTTCTAGTAGGTTTCTTGTTGGTGACGGATTACCGACGAGAGATGCGGCGCGCCACGGATGCTCGACGCGTCACGCTCGGTGACGAAGCGGGTGTGATCGGAAACGCGCTATTGCGGCTGACTGAGCCAGGTGAATCGGCGGACATCACGGCGTTCCTGGAAAGCAGTTGCGCCGAAACCGCTGGCCCGGACTCGCCGGGGCATTGGATCAACGTCCGCTGGAATGGACGTGCGCTGCACACCCATACCAGCCAGGCCGGACAAGCCATTTCAATGGATGCTGCGGATTCAAGTCGCGAAACGATCGCGGGACGATTTTCATCAGGGAATCTAACCGTCGAAGTTTGGGAGTTGGCCGCGGAGATTCGTCGAAGTGTGCGAGGTGAAATCTTGATGCACGTCAGTTGGCTGCTGGGCATCGCGGCACTGGCGGCGTTGATCGTCGATGTTGTACTCGTGCGTTTGATCGCCAAGCCAACGATGCAGCTCGCCGCTGCAGTCAAACGACTCGGTTCGCAGCAATTCGAGATCGAACCCACTTCATTCCTCAGTTCGGAATTGAATGAATTGAGTGAGTCGATTGCAGCGATGGCAAAGTCATTGCATGTTGCTCAATCGAATCGAGCGACCGCGATGAAACGAGCCGAACAAATCCAACGCAAGTTGCTGCCCAGCAAAGTTGACGTTCCTGGTCTCTGTATTGCCACGCACTACCAACCCGCCGAAGAAGTCGCCGGTGATATTTACGACGTGATGAAGCTGCGCGACGGATCGTGGTTGATCTACGTCGCGGACCTTGTCGGGCACGGCATCCCTGCGGCCATGAGTGCCTCGATTCTGAAACTTGTCATCGACTCGGCTGCAGTCGGCTGTACCGATCCGGGATTGCTAATGGGACGCGTTAACCGAGCACTGCCGCGTTACTTGGCCGAAGATGGCTTTGCAACGGCGATCATGCTGCGTTGGAATGCCGAATCAAAGGAGCTGCAGTTTGCCAGTGCGGGGCACGAGCCCATGCTGCTGGTTCATGAGGGTGAAACGAAGTCGATCGAAGCGACCGGCTTGCCCTTAGGGATAGACGTCGCTTTGGACTGGAAAACGGAAACGATCCAGCTCCATCCTGGCGACCGTTTCATGCTGCTAACGGACGGGATTAGTGAAGCGACTAACAAATCAGAGGAAATGTTTGGCCGCACGCGAATCCAGCAGCTCGCACTGGACGACGGCTACGCTTGTGTCGCCGAACTCGCTCGTACGTTTGCAGATCGCGTCAGCGCGCACATTGGCGACCAGCCATCACAAGATGACATCACACTGTTGGTGGCCCAGTGCCAGGAGAGCAAAGCATGAAACAAAAGAGAAAAACGAAACCATCAATCAATAGCCAATCAACCTCCACCCGTCAGACAAGGAAGGGAAATTCAATGAGTCATTCTTCGTTACGTTTTGCATTGCTGGCGGTTGGAGCCGCTACTGCGATTCAACTTGCAGTGATCTCGACGTCATGTGCTGCAGAACCAACGCATGTCGCTGCGCTGCCCAACGCTCCTCACGCCAGCAGTCTGTCGAAAGAAATTCGCAGCGCCGCAGATCGCGTTTCGCCCGGATTGGTGACCGTCTATTCCTTGCGAGGGCCGCGAATGACCGTACCCTGGCGGATGCGTGAGGAGATGAGGAACCATCGTGAATGGAACCATTCGGGGTTCCAACCTTCCGCGCAACCAACTGTCTCCTCGCCCGACGATCAAGGTTCCGGGATCGTCATCGACAGCAAAGGATTTGTGCTGACCTGCCATCACGTTGTCGCGGACGCCGATGCCGTCTTTGTGCGGACGGCCGATGGTCGGAAATTTCACACCGACCATGTTTGGTCGGACCCGGAAACAGACCTCGCTCTTATCCGCTTGGACGACGCCGATGAACTCAAAGCAGTTCAACTGGGCAACTCGGACGATTTAGAATTTGGAGAATGGGTGGTGTCGGTGGCATGTCCTTATGACTTGGAGCAGTCCATCAGTTCGGGCATCATAAGCGCGACACAGCGATGGATACCTGGCACGCCGCATCCACTGATTCAAAACGCTGCGGCAACCAACCCTGGAAGTTCTGGTGGCGCGCTGGTGAATCTCCGAGGTGAAGTGGTCGGGATCATCATCGGCGGCTACAGCACAACGGGTGATTTCCAAGGCATCGGCTTGGCGGTGCCAATCAACATAGCGAAACAAATCGCACAGCAACTGCGAACGGCCGGGAAGGCTCAACACGGATATTTCGGGTTTTCAACGCAAATGCTCTCGCCTGACATGGCAAAAACGCTTGGTCTACCAATCCAAGCTGGCTTGTACGTGAAAGAGATTCACGACAATTCACCAGCGAGCCGAGCCGGGCTTCAAGAAGGAGACGTTGTGACGCAATTTGATAATACGGCGATCGACGACGAGTTCGATCCTCGACTTTTCTACCAAGACCCGGTGCCGGGTAAGGAACACACGCTCACGCTGTACCGCAATGGCCAAACCATCCAAGTCCCGATCGAAATGGGACAACCCCCGGTTTGGGACGCAACCTCGAGCGAGCAAACGAAGACACGGCCTGTCGTATCATTTAAATACCTCGACCAAGAACTGGGACTTGGCTTGAGCACGTTGACCCCCATGGAGACCCACGAATTAGACCTTCCTGAAGCAACCCAGGGCGCTCTGATCACACACGTCGCCAAAGGAAGTATCGCCTATCTCGAAGGCTTAGCCGCTGGAATGGCGGTCGTCCGCATCAATGAACACGCGATTCGCAACCTGGATGATTATGAACGTATTCGCGAACGATCCGACCCCGAAAAACCTGTGTTGATGCTGGTGCAAGCGAATCAAAGCAAGTATTTGGTCATGATAGAAAACAATCAGAGGGAAGACGATGAATAAGTCGAACTGGATCAGCAAGTCTCGCTCAACCCACTGTGTTCGACGGCGAATACACCGTTACCAAATCACTATTTAGTTTCCGCTACAAGTTCCCCGTGCGATTACATCCGACTTAATGACAATGAATAGAGGAGTACCCCATGTTCAACAAGATTCTGTACACAACCGATTTTTCGGATGATTCAAAGCGCGCCCTCGCTCTGGCCACTTCGATCGCAGCGCTCCATCAATCGAAGCTGTTCATCGTTCACGTTGCTGAAACGACGGTCCCGGTCACGGTTCTGCCGCCGGCGGGCGCAGCCACCGTCTTGCCACCCGTTGTTCCGACGCGAGAAGAACTTTCGGAGCAGCTTCATGGAATCACGCCCGACGATCCGATCGTCCAGTACGAACACGCGCTGCTGTCCGGTGTGGCCGGTGAGGAAATTGTCGCATTTGGCCGAGACACGTCCATTGACCTGATTGTCATGTCGACCCACGGCCGCAGCGGGCTCGAGCGATTCCTGCTGGGTAGTGTGGCCGAGCATGTCGTCCGGCACGCGACATGCCCCGTTTTGACATGCAATGCGGAGATGCAGTGAGCTACGGCAACCAAGCTCGAATCGTACCCATGACGATCGCATGTTTCTTTGCAGGCCTATGTGTTCTCACCTTCAGTGGTTTGACATTGGCTCAAGAAACATTGGTCGCTGCGAAAACGTCGGCGGTAGAGTCGAACCTATCGGCGGAGCAAGCGGACACTCACGGCCATGGGCCGGAGGAACATGAGCTTCCGTTTTCACCGATCATTGCTGAACTGGGAATTGTGATTGTCGTAGCCGCGAGCGGTCGCTGGATCGCGGAACGCGCCGGTCAGTCGCCGGTGCTGGGAGAGTTATCTGTAGGAATTGTGTTGGGAAATATCGGCGTTTGGCTAGGTGTCCCTTTCTTCATTCTTGTGATGAATCTAGGGGATGCCATCACATTGTTAAACGAGGTTTGGCTCAGTGGAGAGTCAGTGCAAGCTGCAGCGGAAAATGTGTTTGCACCCAGCGCGACGGACCGGCGCACCGGGACGGGCCCGCTGCTGGAAATCATGACGGGACGTCAAGGACCACGCTACGTCGCGATGGGGTTCGCGATTTGGTTGTTTTCGGAATTGGGCGTACTGCTGCTATTATTTTTGGTGGGCTTGGAGTCGCAAGTCGGCGAATTGTTGGAAGTCGGTCGCCGCGCGCTGTCAGTAGCAATCGTTGGCATTGCGACGCCTTTTCTATTGGGTTTCTTCGCAAGCCAATGGTTGCTTCCTACCGCCGAGATATCCGTGCATCTATTTCTGGCGGCGACGCTTTGTGCCACCAGTGTTGGTATCACGGCGCGCGTCTTTCGTGATTCAGGAAAGTTGCAGTCCCGTGAGGCGAAGATCATCCTTGGAGCTGCGGTCATCGACGACATTTTGGGTTTAATCATTCTGACGGTTGTTGTCGGAATTGCGTCCACCGGTCAGTTCAGCCTTTGGAGAGTCAGCCAGATCAGCTTGATGTCGTTCATTTTTCTAGCAGCCACAATTTTGTTTGGTGGAAAGCTTGTCGGCTGGCTGATTCCACGATTCACGGCGATGGGCGAGCATCAGATCAAACTGCTCTTTCCACTGGCACTGGCGTTCTTTATGTCGTGGACAGCGAGCATGATCGAACTCGCTCCCATTGTCGGGGCATTCGCAGCAGGTTTGATTCTCCGAGAAGATCATTTCCGGACCGATGCCCGTCACACAATGGAAGGCTTGATTTCGCCGCTGGAGAAACTTTTCGCCCCCGTCTTTTTTGTTGTGATGGGAATGCAGGTTGATCTTCGGTCGATGACGTCACCGAGGACATTGTCGCTGGCACTGATTCTTTGTGTGATCGCGATCAGCGGAAAACTGATCTGCGGCGTGGTGGCAGGACGCGGAACCAATCGTTGGGCCGTCGGAATCGGAATGATTCCGCGAGGCGAAGTGGGGCTGATTTTTGCCAGTATCGGCAAAGGCCTGGGTGTTGTTAGCGGTTCCACATTTTCAGCGATTGTTGCGATGGTCATCGTCACAACTGTAGTTACACCGATCTTGCTCAAGTGGTCATTTAGACGAATAGATGATGAGGGTCGTGACGAGTCATGACTAGACCCGAAGACGGAGGGTCGCGATTTGGAGGCCCGAACGTACATTTAATTCACTGCTGGGAAGCGAAGGCCGGCTTGGTTTTGATAGGGTGAACATATAGCGCAGCGTATTGCTGCCGACGTCCTTCCCCCAACGCAACCGGTTTCGACGCGATACTAGACGATGCATACAAGAAAGATTCTGCCAGTTAAGAGCGTACTTGTTGATGACCACCACATTCAGGAGAAGCTGTCGTGGCAGAGCGGAGTTGTGTTATAGAAATGGATATGGACTGGAAATTGGAACTTATGTTCGCCTTTCGTGCGGTGCTTGCCGCGGGACTCGGCGGATTCATTGGCTGGGAACGCGAATGGCACGGGCGGGAAGCTGGCATCCGAACCTACGCTTCTGTGGCGTTGGGGGCTTGCGTGTTTGCCTTGATCTCATCACATATCCCGGGTGCGGATCAGTCACGCATGGCAGCCAACATTGTTACCGGCGTAGGGTTCCTTGGCGGGGGCATCATCCTTCGGGATAAGGGTCGAACCTTGGGCCTGACGACAGCGGCAACCGTATGGGCAACCGCGGCAGTAGGGACCGCCATCGGATTTGGAATGTACTTATTGGCAGTTCTGACTTCCGTGATTGTGTTCGGCGTGCTGGCGTCGCATCACATTCCCGGGTGGAAGAACCTTGCCAAGACAAAGTGCGACGATGCGGCGGACGCAGATTCACTGCCGAATGACGAATAACGAAAGAATAAAATGACACAGAAAATAGAACTAAGCCTTGAACCATTGCTGCCGGGCATCGCGGATTCACAGGACCAATGCGTTGAACGACTCGCAAACCTGTTGCAAGCCAAAGCCGGGATCGATTCAGCGCATGGGCTGACGACAACCGATACGGAAAATCAGTTGTGCATACACTTCGACCCCGCTGTGGTTTCGGTAAGTGAAGTTCGCGAGTTTGCACGACGTGCCGGCGCCACGTTGAACCAGCGATACGGTCACCTTTTACTGCGAGGAGACGCGACTTACGCACGTCGCGCGTCAGCAATCGAAGCGAGGCTTTCCCGGATTGACGGCATCCTCGAAGGAGTCGTCAGCCCGGACGGAGCGGTGCGAGTGGAGTTTGATCGCGAGGTTACCACGAAGGAGGCGATTGAGTCGGCTCTAAGAGACGGAAAGCAGCCAGTTGAGCCCGATTCAGACGATCACGCCGGGCACGACCACGACGATGAAGGTCACGAGGCGGACCACGACCATTCGGGACACGATCATGCACACGACGGCATCTTCGGTCCCAAGTCAGAATTGATCTTCGCAATCCTCTGCGGCGTGTTCTTGCTGGTCGGATGGCTGATCGAAACCTTTGCCGAATTGAACGATTGGATTCCGTTGGGGTGTTTCATTGCGGCCTACGTTTTTGGTGGCTACTACACCGTTACTGAGGCAATCGAAAAGATCCGGGCTGGCAAGTTTGAGATTGACTTCCTAATGCTCATCGCCGCGGCCGGTGCGGCGTCACTGGGTGCTTGGGCCGAAGGAGCGTTGCTGCTGTTCCTATTCAGCATCGGACACGCTCTGGAAGGCTACGCAATGGGCAAAGCTAAACGTGCCATCGAAGCCTTGTCCGAACTTGCTCCACGAACAGCGCGCGTTCGACGCGATGGAGCAGAAACGGAAGTTCCGGTTGAGGAGCTGATCGTTGGAGATATCGTCGTCATCAAACCTGATGAACGAGTCCCTGCCGACGGTTTCGTGATCGCTGGCGAATCGAGCATCAACCAAGCACCAATCACGGGCGAAAGCGTTCCAGTCGACAAACGCCCCGTCGATGATATCGACGCAGCCGCAGCCGACCCCGAATCGCTTTCCGGAGAGTATCGAGTATTCGCCGGGACGATCAATCAGTCTGGTTCGATTGAGATCCAAGTCACCAAAACCGCGGCGGAAAACACGCTCGCCCGCGTCGTCACGATGGTCAGCGAAGCGGAAACGCGGGTTTCGCCGACGCAAAAGTTTACGAAAAAGTTTGAGCGGTATTTCGTGCCTTCCGTCATCGCCGGCGTCGTGCTGTTGTTGTTCGCACCGTTGGTGATCGACGAAAATTTTAGCGAGTCGTTCTACCGAGCGATGGCAGTCCTCGTTGCGGCAAGCCCGTGCGCTTTGGCGATCGCAACACCCAGTGCAGTTCTGAGCGGTGTCGCGCGAGCTGCTCGCGGAGGAATCCTGGTCAAAGGCGGCGGGCCACTGGAAAGCCTCGGTAGTCTCGATTCGATCGCATTCGACAAAACAGGAACGCTGACCGAAGGCGAACCGAAAGTCACCGACGTTCGCACGGCGGATGGCGTCGATGAATCGGAACTCTTGCGCTTCGCCATCGCCGTGGAAGACCTCAGCAAACACCCGCTTGCCAAAGCCGTCGTCCGAGACGGCAAAATGAAGTTGGGAGAAGGGGAGAACGGGAGTGGGCGAGATATTCCAGAAGCGACCGATCTGAAAAGCATCACCGGACGTGGGATTCAAGCAACCGTCGAAGGCGACTTGGTTCACATTGGCAAAGACGACCTATTCGCAGAGGTCGATGGTCCACCGCTTCCTGACAGCGTGCGTTCAATCGTCGAGTCGCTCGAACAAGACGGCCGCACGACGATGATCGTACGTCGCGGCGACCGTTACCTCGGCGTCATCGGACTGATGGACACACCACGCGAAGCGTCCAAGCGAACGATTGCTCGGCTGCGTGAACTCGGCATCCAACGGATGATTATGATCTCTGGCGACAACCAACAAGTCGCCGACGCGGTCGCGAAGGAAGTTGGACTCGATGAAGCACGTGGCGACCTGATGCCCGATGACAAGGTCGCCGAGATCAAGAAGCTGCATAGCGAAGGCGGCGTCGCGATGGTCGGCGACGGAGTCAACGATGCCCCCGCGATGGCCTCAGCATCCGTCGGTATCGCCATGGGAGCCGCCGGAAGCGATGTCGCCCTCGAAACCGCCGACGTTGCCCTGATGGCCGACAACCTCGACCACCTCCCGCTCGCCATCGGCCTGAGCCGAGCCACCCGCCGCATCATCCGACAAAACCTCTGGATGAGTCTTGGCATGGTCGCCTTTCTCGTCCCCGCGACATTATTGGGACTCAACATCGGCCCCGCCGTCGCCCTCCACGAAGGCTCCACCCTCGTCG
This sequence comes from uncultured Pirellulaceae bacterium, assembly GCA_963975425.1. Taxonomy (GTDB): domain Bacteria; phylum Planctomycetota; class Planctomycetia; order Pirellulales; family Pirellulaceae; genus CAXBGS01. The sequence goes on along the minus strand of CAXBGS010000007.1, from coordinate 267,717 downwards.
TCGTCTTCAACGCCCTGCGACTACTCGCGTACAAGCAATAGTCCCAAGTATTCCTCGCAAAGTCAGATTGATGAGCCGCACTGTTTACCCCCGGTGGGTATGTGTAGAATTGCGATAATGGAGCCTTCGCATGAAAATACAGCTCAGAATTCGATTGACGAACCGATGGTGCAAGCCGCTTCGGTCGGTGATCGACGTGCGCTGCGCGACATCTACGAGGCGACCAGCGACCGGGTGTTTCGATTGATGGTTCGGATGGTCGGCGTCCAAGATGCCGACGATCTGACGCAGCAGGTTTACATGCGAGCATTCTCCAAGCTCAGTCAGTTCAGTGGCGACTCGAAGTTCGAGACTTGGTTGTACCGCTTGGCAACCAACGAAGCCTTGCAGCACCTGCGACGCGAGAAGCATCGACGGACGAAGGAGTTGATCGTCGAGCCTGCGATGGGGGCAACCGACCAAGTCGAGCAAGACGAACGCGTCGAAATGGTTCGCCACGCCCTCGATCAACTCGATCCAGAGCTACGGGCGATCTTCACGCTCAAAGAAGAAAGCGGTTTGTCGTACCAAGAGATCGCCCAGACCCTCGACATCCCCGAAGGTACGGTTGGGTCGAGGCTTACTCGGGCGCGGCGGGAATTGCGACGGTTGGTCGAAGATCGTGGGGAGTAGCGAGTGTCTTACCCCACGCTATTTCAATAGGGGCAGCCGACTGTCCGATCCAATTGAGCGATAGTACCGGCCAGTGTAGCGTCGATGCGGGCGAGTTGTGTCTCGAACATCAATAGCTCGCGGTAGGTTTCGATCAACGTGAAGAAGTCCGTGCGTTTTCCTCGGTAGTCGGCGATCGACAGTTTCAGTGTGTCTTCGGTGCGCGGGATGATCCGATCTTCGTAGATGTCACGCTGTTCCACTAAGGCATCGGCTTGAACAATCAAGCGTCGGATTTTTCCGTAAAGCTCGTCTCGTTCAGCTTCCAGGCGTCGAGTCGTGCTACTGCGACGATGAGCTGCTTCACGGATTCCGGCGTTGATCTTCTCTCGCCAGATCGGCAATGTCGTTCCGAAGCTGACACTGAGTTGATCGTTTCCGTTGGCCACTGGACTAAGAACGTCATGATTGTCACTGACCAATCCCCAGTTCAATCCGACACTGAAGTCTGGATACTGCTGCAAGCAAGCCAAGCGTTCTTTGTCGCGATCGCGTTGGATTTCCCAGGCGAGGCCGCGTAGCTTCGGGTTGCACTGTTCGGCCAGCGCGATCAGTTCTTCAATTTGCTGTGGAGTGTCAGTGATGCCGATTTCATCCGTCGTTTCTGGAAGTATGCCGACGGGTTGTTGTAGCAAAGTAGCGAGGTCGGCTTGGGCAAGCAACTTTTGTTTCGCAAGCGTGATGAGTTGGTCGTCGAGCCGATCGGTTTCGAGTTGTGCTCGCAACACGTCCTGTTGTGACCCACCGCTGCGGTAACGCGCCTCGGCAACATCGGTTAAGTCAGCGACGAGGTCTTTGGTTTCTTCGATGATCGAAATTGCTCGCGTGGCAAACCAAACTTCGTAGTAGGCGAGACGAACAGACTCGGTAATCTCGCGAGCAATCGCGTCGACTTCGGCTTGAGCAATCTGGACTTCGCGGCTAGCGATAACAGCCTTGGTCTTCAGCTTTTTGGGAAAGGGAACCTTTTGGTTGACCGACATCTGATTGGCGACCCGGCCGGCCGCGGTTTGAATGGCGTTGTCGTGCAATGGCCAAAAGGTGTTGTTGAATGTCGGGTCAGGCAACGCTTTGGCTTGCGGGATTACGTTGGACGCAGCAGCAACACGTTGCTGGGCGGCGAGAATTTTTGGGTGCTGTGCGAGTGCGGTGCTAACGAAATACTCGACGGTTTGGCCGTAGGACGGTTGGGAGTCTGAAAGAGCTGGAGTCTGGGAGTTATTCGTCTCGACTTTTGATTCGTTGTCGTCTGCCTCGGAAGCGTCGTTATCGGTTTTATCCGTAGCTGTGTCGTCGTCACTCTTGTCCCTGACGTCTGGATCGTCACGCTTCTCCGCATCTCCCTGACTCCCCTTCTCGCCATCTTCTTCCTTGGGCGGATCAAGTTGCAGGAAGTCTCCGAGACTCCGTTTGCCGTCTTCCGTGGGGGGCTGAGCGAAGACAGCAGGCGTTGCGATCACCACCCCGTCGTTGAAGCTGGCGGGCTGAATGGCCCCAGTTTCCGGTTCGCCATGGACTTGCTGCCAATCGACATCGCTGGTCGCGACCGATATTGGGTAAGCAACGGTGGCCGGCGTGGTGATGTTTGCCACTTGAACACCACGCTGGGACGCACAACCGGACACCGACGCGGCAACCAATGCTACTTGCAGCAGACGTTTTGCTTGTGTAGTTCCGGGTCTCGAATAATGCCGATCCATGGCGTTCAGGTCCTGATGAGCTATAATTGACGCGACAAAGTTTGCCTAACCGGTTAATTCCTATTGAACTCTTCGGCCAAATTTCCGATACAGTTCGTATACCGTGTATGGGTATCCTTTTCGGAAGGTCACAGTGAGCAACTCCCCCCTAATTCGCACCGCCGTTAATCTTTGTCTGATCGCTGCAATGGTGATTCAGCCGATGGCGTTGGTTGCTGCGCAGGGAACATGTGCTCAAGGTCAGTGCTACGCCACCAAAACGGTCTGCCACGCTTGCAAATGCTGTGAAGTGAAAACGGACGGCGAATTGTGCGGCTGCTGTAGTGGCAACGAAGAAGACGCCGGCAGTTGCTGCAAGAAGAAATCCGAACGGCCAAAGCACCATGAGTTGTTCGGAGAAATCTCCGATGTCGTGCCCGAGCCACCGAAATCCGCCGACGATGAATTGGTTCAAGACCAAGTTGCCTTATCATCGTGCATGTGCGGCCTTCGGTCGGAACCGATGGCACCGGCACCTCATCGCGTCCCTGTTCCGCAGGTTCGTGAATTGGTCGTGATCGCGTATTTGGATCACGTCACCTCAGACGCTGGACTTTCCATTCGTCCAGATCAACTGAGTTTACGGCTGCCGATCGGCGACCACTCACCGCATTTCTCTCAGCGGTTTCTTTGCATCTGGCGCATCTAGCGTCGTCTCGATAGGAGAGTTGCGCGCTCGTAGCTCTTCGATTTCAAGTTGGCTTTCACTCGAGTGATGCTGCGCGCTCATTTCGTGTGATGCCATTCCAGATGCAATCCCTACGCGATCCGATTCGCGTCAATGAAACAATGAACCGGTCACAGCCTGGAGGCGATGACTGGCTGATGATGCGATTCCCCCCGTCGCATCATCGGCCAGTCACCTCTTGAGCTGACGTCTGTGGATGGAACCACAAACGCATGCCGGAAAACGCCGTGAGAACTGTCATGAATCAGGACGAACCAATCAAACCGGATGAAGCTGACGCTGATGACGAGATCAGCAACGTGGTTGCGGACGCGCCAGCGTATAGCGAGCCAGCGGAAACTGCGGTCGAAGAATCGCCTACGCCAGTTGAAGCTCAATCCAACGCTACTCAAAGTGGTGGCGGGATGAAGTGGCTCATGCGCACGGGCGTGCAAGCCGCAACTGTCGTCATCGTCGCCGGTCTCGTGTTTTTCTTGCTCGGCGTCGCACAACGAACGAAGTGGTTGACTGCTGACGGATTCTCGGGCGGCAATGGCGAAGCCGTCGAGGAAGCCGGCGGCGGCGAAGAAAAACGGTACATCTGTCCGATGATGTGCACGCCGCCTTCGACGGAGCCAGGACGATGCCCCGTTTGCGCGATGGAATTGGTTGAAGCGACTGGCGGTGGTGGTGGCGACGGCATCTCGGTCACCATTGAACCCTCGGCTCGTCGACTCGTCGGCATTCAAACCGCCATGTCAAAGATGGGCGAAGTCAACCGCACGATTCGCACCATCGGCTCGATTGACTTCGATGAAAGTCAACTGTCGACGATCAGTGCGTACATCGACGGCCGTTTGGAAAAGATGTACGCAAACTATGCCGGTGTGAAAGTCAATGAAGGTGACGACCTTGCATTGATTTACAGTCCGCAGCTCTATACGGCCCAAACCGAGTTCATCACTAGCATGAACAGTGACGGGAAAATTGGGCGATTTCAAATTGCTGGCGGCGATCTCAACAAGATGGCTCGCGAGAATTTGGCTGAGCTTGGCATGACGCAAAGTCAGATCGACCAGTTGGGGAAGTCGGGCAAGCCAATGTCGCGCATCCGCATCAAGTCGCCGCAAAGTGGAACGGTCATTGAAAAGTCAGCCGTTGAGGGCGACTACGTCAAAACGGGACACAAGCTCTATCGAGTCGCTGATCTCAGCAGCGTCTGGTTGATGCTTGATCTGTTCCCCGATGACGCATCGGCAGTTCGATTCGGCCAACAAGTCGAAGCCGAGATTCAGTCGATGCCCGGCGAGGTGTTTACCGGTCGCGTCGCTTTCATCGATCCAACGGTTAACCCTAAGACTCGAACAGTTCGCGTCCGGGTCGAGATCATGAATTTCGATGGGAAGCTGAGGCCGGGGGACTACGCCACCGCTCGCGTAACCGTGCCCGCGATTCCGATGGATCAGGTTTACGACCCGGCACTGGCGAACAAGTTCATCAGCCCGATGCACCCGCAAGTCATCCGCGACGAACCGGGCAAGTGCCCGCTGTGCGACATGGATTTGGTGCCAACGTCGCAACTTGGTTTTGCGTCGCAGCCGTTGCCGATGCAGCAAGTCGTTACCGTTCCGCGTGACGCTGTATTGCTGGCAGGCGAGAACAGTGTGATCTATGTCGAAACCGAACCAGGACGATTTGAGATTCGCCGAGTCACCGTCGGTCCGATGAATCGCAAGGAAGCGGTGATTGTCGAAGGTTTGTCCGCTGGCGAGACAGTCGCCACTGGCGGCAATTTCCTTATCGACTCGCAAATGCAGCTTGCCGGCAACCCATCGTTGATGGACCCGACGAAGGCACCAAGCTATTCGCCGGGACCGCTTGAGATTCCTAAAACGAATCCGGTCATGTTGGCGACCGACGCGGGAAAGCAGTTTGATCGCACCTACGACGCTTACTTTGAAATCCAGTGCGCGATGGCGGCGGATCAGACTCCACCCCCGGTCGCACTGAACACGCTGATCGAAGGACTCCGCGAACTGGAAATGTCGGCGGAAGTTCCCGATGAGGCTCAACGCAGGTTCGCGACCGCTCGCCGCGCGGCGTCACGCATGGATGGCTCATTAGAGACGGCCCGCGAAGCCTTTCGCGGGATTAGTCACGCAATGTTGAAAGCGGCGACGGTTGCTCGCGGTCCGAAGACGGCCGTGAAGCTAACGCATTACTACTGCCCGATGGTTCCTGGCGGCGGAGGCGACTGGATGCAACCCGGCGGCGAATTGCAGAACCCGTATTGGGGCAGCGAGATGCTGACTTGCGGCGAGGTCGTTCGTGACATGGCGATGCCCGTTGGCGAAGTTCCCTCAATCGCTCGCACGGTGCAGTAAGGAAACGAACCATGTTAAATCTAATCATTCGCTTTTGCGTCAAAGAACCTTGGCTGGTCGTGCTACTCACGATCGGCTTGAGCGTTGCCGGTTGGGTCAGCTTCAAGTCCATCCCAATCGACGCAATTCCGAACATTGGCGAAAACCAAGTCATCGTATTGACGCCTTGGCCTGGTCGTTCGCCGAAAGACATCGAAGATCAGGTCACCTATCCGCTCAGCGTTTCGTTACTGGCAGTGCCGGGTGCCGAATCGGTGCGTGGCAAGAGCATGTTCGGCTACAGCTTTGTGCAGGTCACGTTCAAAGACGAGATCGACTTCTATTGGGCACGCAGCCGAGTTTCCGAGCAACTTGGAAGTGCTGCGTCTCAGTTACCCGATGGCGTTGTGCCACAACTTGGGCCAGACGCGACGGGACTGGGGCAGGTCTATTACTACACGCTCGAGCCACCCGATAAAGGCATGGGGCTAGCAGAACTTCGCAGCATGCAAGACTTCGTCGTGAAGTACGAATTGCAGGCGGTCGAGGGCGTCAGCGAGGTCGCTTCGATCGGGGGTTACGTTCGCCAGTATCAGATCGAAGTCGATCCCGACAAGCTTCGATTCCACAACGTGTCGCTGGATAAATTGGCGATGGCGATCAAGGGATCGAATCTTGACGTAGGTGCAAAGACTGTCGAGACGACGGGAATGGAGTTCATCGTCCGCAGCAAGGGCTTCCTCGGCTCGGGCGGTGACAAGGATAAAGCGGTCGAGGACATTGAGGACACCGTCATCATGCAGCGCGACGGCGTTCCCGTTCGTGTCCGCGATATTGCCAATGTGCAGATTGGCCCGGACTTTCGTCGCGGTGCGTTGGACTACAACGGAGCCGAGGCTGTCGGCGGCGTGGTCGTCATGCGATACGGCGAGAACCCGCGAGTCGTGATCGACCGAGTCAAAGAGAAAATCGCCGCGATTACGCCATCGCTCCAGGGTGTGACCATTCACGGCGTCTACGATCGCAGCGGCTTAATTGATGAAACAATGGCTACGCTGACGCATGCGTTGCGTGACGAAATCATCATCACGGCGATCATCATCCTGCTGTTTCTACTGCACATTCGCAGCAGTTTTGTCGTCGCGATCTGTTTGCCTGCTGCTGTGCTGATGTCGTTCATCGCGATGCGAGTAGTTGGTGTCGGTGCGAACATCATGTCACTGGCGGGAATCGCGATCGCGATTGGAACGATGGTCGACATGGCGATCATCGTTTCAGAAAATATCTACCAGCACCTGTCTGATTGGGAATCTGGTAGCGAAGAGGCGAGAATCAAGCAGCCTCGCAATCAAGTGGTCTACGAGGCAACGGTCGAAGTCGCACCCGCCGTTGTGACTGCCGTCGCAACAACGATCGTCAGTTTCTTACCGGTTTTCTTCCTGACCGGTCGTGACTACAAACTGTTTTCGCCGCTGGCTTACACCAAGACATTTGCGATTGCCGCAGCGATGATCGCTGCCGTCACGATCGTTCCGGCTTTGTGTCGCCTGATGCTGCGAAGCTCGGTGCGTCGCAAGAGCACAGCTCTCATTGCAGGGATTTCGTTGGCCGGACTACTCGGCGTGGCTTCGCATTTCCTTTGGGGGTCGAGACTTGCGGAACGCTTTGGCCTAGAGACTTGGGTTGTGACCGTGATTGCAGCCACAATCGGCTTGATTGGCGGTTGGCAGTTGATGCGAGAACGAATTCGCCCCATCGAAGAAATCCCGTCGAGTCGCTTCGTTCGCTGGATTTATGCGGCGCGGCTGCGTCACGCTCTCAATCACAAAGCGTTCGCGTTGTCGTTTCCGCTCGTCCTACTAATCATCGGCGTGGGAGCCTACGTCGGCATGCCAACCATCCTTCGACCGGTCGAGAAGGTTGCAAACCTGTTCGGTGCTGAGCTGAATGATTTTCCCGGATACGTTGATGCCAAGCACGTCTTTACGGGTTTGCAAAGTGACGACTGGATCGCCTTGGACGAGGGAAGCTGGTTCTACATGCCGACGCTGTACCCGGCGGCGAGCTTCTCGCAAGCGATGCAGGTCTTACAAACCCAGGACGTGCTGATCGGCCAGATTCCCGAAGTCAAAGATGTGCTCGGCAAGATAGGCCGCGTGGAATCGGCGCTCGATCCCGCGCCCGCAGCGATGGTCGAAACGTATGTGATGCTGAAACCTGAAAGCCAGTGGCGAGAGGGCGTCACCGCACGCGATGTGTGGGATGAAATCAACCGAGTCGCAACGCTGCCCGGTGTCACGCCCGCCTCGGCACTGCAACCGATCGAAGGCCGTGTCGTGATGTTGCAGTCCGGCATCAAGGCTCCGATGGCCATCCGTGTTTACGGCGACAAGTTGGATACGCTAGCCGACGCCGCAATGGACGTCGCCGCCGAGTTGAAAAAATCACCGCTGATCAATGCAGGCACGGTCAACCCCGACATCGTGCTCGGGAAACCCTACGTCGAGTTCACTGTCGATCGCGAGGCAGCATCGCGTTACGGAATGAGTTCGTCGATGGTGAACCAAGTCATCGAAACGGCGCTCGGCGGAATGAATCTGATCAAGACGGTCGAAGGTCGAGAACGTTATCCCGTGCGGCTTCGATACAACCGCGACCTTCGAGAACAGATCGACGGCCTGAAGCGTTTGCCAGTCGTCACGCACTCAGGTGCGGTCGTGCCGTTGGAAGAACTCGCGGAACTGGAAACGACGTGGGGGCCAGGCGCGATTAACAGCGAAAACGGGCGACTGGTCGCTCATGTTTCATTCATGACCAATGGTAGCAAGGGTGACCTGGAATCGGTCTCGGCGATTGAAGAACAACTACGCAACGCACAATCACTGCCACCGTCAGACGCCAATCGTCTGTCACTGCCAGCTGGGTATTCCCTCGAAGCCGTCGGTAGTTTCCGAAACCAGATCGAGGCAAACCTTCGTTTGATGTGGATTATCCCCCTGGTCATTTGCATCAACTTGCTGCTGATCTACATGGAGTTTCGCAACTTCTCAATCTCGCTTGCCGTGTTTTCAGGCATTCCGGTTGCATTTGCGGGCGGCATGATCGCCGTCGCGACGATGGGCGTGGAACTCAACACCGCGGTGTGGGTGGGCTTCATTGCGCTGTTCGGCCTTGCCGTCGACGACGGCGTGGTGATGGCGACCTACATTCACCAGCTGCTGAAAAAACGCAAAGTTCAATCAGTCGAGGACATCCGCAGCACGGTTTACGAAGCCGGTCTGAAACGTATTCGCCCCTGCATGATGACGACCGTGACAACGCTGGCAGCGCTCGTCCCAGTGTTGATTGCGACCGGTCGCGGTGCCGACGTGGCCCGCGCGATGGCGATCCCCGTGTTCGGCGGAATGCTAGCCGAACCGTTCACGTCGTTCATTGTGCCGACGCTGTATTGCGGCTACCTGGAACTGAAGATGCGATTCGGTTTTCAAGACGAGCTTTGGGACGGAACCGAAGCGATGCCAGAGGAGGAGCTGATGAAGGCAGCATAAAAACTTTCGAGTGCTCGTGAAGAAACCTTCGACTCGAGCATCCAACTAAACAATCTCACCAAGATCGACGGACCATACGGATTGTGTCCTGACTTTCACAACGGAGTTCTCCCATGAAACGAACACTCATCATCACCGCTTGCTCGCTCGCGATGTCCGCATCGACGGTGTTTGGGCAAACCATCCAATCACAGCACAATCACGCCGGCCACAACCACGCGATGCCCGGCATGACGCAGGCTCGCGAAGTTACCCAAGCAGGACCGCATGGCGGCACCTTAAAGCAAACCGGCAACCTGCAAATCGAAACGATTGTTTCCCAAGGCGGGCTTCAAATGTTCGTCTACGATCGCGCCGGTCAACCGATCTCGGTCGATCGTGGACGTGGCGCTGTCTCGGTACGAGTCGAGGGCAACGCGAAACGTTATCGCTATGACTTGCTGCCCGATGGAAAAGGTTCTCTGACCGCTCCCGTGAACTTGTCGCAACTCGCTGGCCGCCAAATCGACGTCGACATTCAATTGGTCGGCATCACCAACAACACCGTGAGCTTTAACGAAGTCGCCACGGTTCCCGCCAGCGAGCAACAACTGGCCGCCGCCGCGATCGCACGCCAGAAGATTTGTCCCGTTAGCGGTAAACCGCTTGGCAGCATGGGTGATCCGGTCGCCATCGATGTGAACGGACAGAAACTCTACGTTTGTTGTGCCGGCTGTGTGAACGCGGTCAAGTCAGACCCGGCTAAATATGCTGCTGGTCGCCCGCAAATCACGGTGACCACAGCGACACAAGCCGACGCTGCTGCGATTGCAGCCCAAAAGGTCTGTCCCGTCATGGATGAGCCTCTCGGTGGCATGGGCACACCGATCAAGGTCATGGTTGGTGACAAGCCGATCTATCTGTGCTGCAAAGGTTGCATCAAAAAGATTCAAGCTGAACCAGCGAAGTATCTCGCCATGGTTTATAGCAACGGTCCGCAAAACAGTGGCCAGCCCGCTGTCACGACTGCGGCAAAGATTACTGTCTCAACATCAACGCCAGCCGACGCAGCGGCCATTGCGGCTCAAAAGGTTTGCCCAGTGATGGATGAGCCTCTCGGTGGCATGGGCACACCGATCAAGGTGATGGTTGGCGACAAACCGATCTATCTTTGCTGCAAAGGCTGCATCAAGAAGATTCAAGCTGAACCAGCGAAGTACCTCGCCATGGTTTATGGGAACGGCGATCAAGCGTCCGTCCCCGCCGGAACCGAGCAAGTACGCGACGGCATTTTCAAAGTAGTTTCTGCCGATGTTCCATTTATCGCTGCCCAGAAGAAATGCCCCGTGATGGACGAACCGCTCGATGCGATGGGGGGACCGTACAAGGTCAACGCGGCTGGGAAAGCAATCTACATCTGTTGCCCTGGATGCGCGAAGAAGATCGCCGCCGAACCGCAAAAGTGGTTGGCTGTTTTGAAGTCACAAGGAGTCGAAGCTCCCGTAATTCGCTAATCCACTCGGGAGCGAGTTTGCAAATCGGCTCCTCGCTTCCCCTCTGACTCACGCGGGGGCGGTGTCGCGTCTGATTCACGCAAGTGATGACGTCACCACGCCGTCCCTGCCTTTTTCGTTTCAACTCACGACAAGGAAGTCGTCATGAAATCGCTATGGAAATCCTGCGCTACCGCTGCGCTCATTTGCACTCTCTCGCTGTCTGCCGGATGCCAATCGCTGCCATGGCCTGGCAATCGAGAAGACGGACCGTCGATGACCGCTCAGCAATACGCCGAACAGGCCGCTGCCAACATTCAATACGACACGGCGGTCGACCTCGATGCTGACTATCAACCGCCAGTAGCAACCTCGTTCTCCGCTGCTTCCACTTCGGCATCGCCCCGCCCTTCGTCGGGCGGCGGAAGCTGTTGTCACTAAAACTAGCGGAATCCTTCAAATGAAAATTGCATCCTCACGCTCGCCGCGGTGGTTGCCGTATCGAGTGATGCGGCGATTCGCCATTGCGAACGTCTGCCAGTTGTACCAATCTCCCATCGACAAGATGCCGCGAACCCCCGTCCCCGATGGATTCACGATCGAGGCGTGTTCCTCTGATCAACTGCGCTCGCACGCACACGAACTGGAGTATCAAATCCCGGAACGCGATTTTAACATGCTGGATACGGGAAACGCTAAGTGCTTCGCCGCGTTCCATTCCGAATCGCTCGCTGGATTCGCTTGGGTCGCCTTTGGGGACATCCCCGGCGACATGAACCACGACGGAAAACCCGAAACCGGTCTGCCGATCCAACTCTCCGACGATGCCGCGTTCATATTCCAAGTACTGGTCTTACCTGCCTACCGAGGCCGTCGCCTTTACGCTGCCATCATGAGCCAAATGGCCGATCAATTGCAAACCGATGGAATCCAAACGCTGGTGCTTACCACCGAAGGCTCCAACCACCGAGCCTTGAAAGCTGTCGACCGAATGGGCTTCCAAAACGTCGGCCAAGCATCCCTGTTCCGTATCGGACCACTGAGCAAAGCAAAGTATCCCGTACTGCCAAACGACATTGGATTCACAATCGGACGGTATGTCGGCGACGATACTGCGGCCCAATCAAGTTAGTTGTGCGACCAAAAGCGTTGTGTCATCGAAAGCCTTTCGGCCCTTGCGAAACGCTTCGATGGATGACTCAAACGATTCAACAAGTTCACGAGCACTGCAGCTCTGGACGGAATGCAACAAATGTTCAATTCGTTCGGTGCCGTATTGCTCATCACTTGGATCAAACGCCTCAGTCACTCCGTCGCTAACAATGACTAAGCGAGCTGAATCGCCTAGTGGAATGGTTTCTTCGTCATAGTGCGTATCGTCCTCGACGCCCAAGATCAGATCGCCCACGTTCAATCGCACTGGCGTGTCGCTCTCAATCTGCAAGAACGGAAATTCGTGACCAGCATTGGCGTAGGTCAGTTGCCTTCTTTTCGGATCGACGACCAGTAACGCCATCGTTGCAAAATGCCCCATCATTACGTACTCGCAGTAATGTTGATTGACATCTGTCAGGATTTCAGCGGGGCTAGACGACTTCTTTGCTGCTTCCGAAACGAACGCCTTCAACAACGTCGCCGCCATTGCAGCCGGAACGCCATGTCCCGAAACATCGGCGACACAAAGTAGATAGCGTCCATCGGATAATGAAATCACGTCGTAGTAGTCGCCACCAACATCGTCGGCAGGCTCGAACAGCTCGGCGACGTCGATTCCGACCAGTCCATTCACTTTCGGACGTAAGTTCTGTTGAATCTGGCGTGCCTTTTCCATCTGAACACGGTGGTCACGCTGAGCGTGATCCAACGCCTCTGTCATTGCATTGATCTGATCGGCAAGGTAACTCAGTTCTCGACAGCTTCGCGTGCGTGCAATCACGCTCAGGTCGCCGGAGGCGACACTTTTTAACGCCGAAACGAACCCTTGGATCGGTTTGGCGATCAATTGCCGCAGCACTGCACTGACCACGAAGGCTGCAATCGCTCCAAGCAACAAGACGGCAAACATCTGGATCAATAACGAGCGACGAGTTGCTCCCACAACGGCTGAACGTTTCTCAGATATGTAGACAGTACCCGCTGGTCCAGTGAACACCCCGACAACGAGGGAGCCGTTGACTCTGGTTTCGTTGTCTATTAATTCAGCTGCCGAACGCATGGCAGAGAGCATTTCGTCGGAAGCATGCCCGTGCGAGATCGCTTGGTACGGCAGCCCTCGCCAATCCGCAGCAATATGGTGACCGGGCGAATCGTCTGTGTTCATCCGAGCACATACGTTGTCGACCAAATTTTGAATCGCCTCGCCGCCATGGGCTTCAGCGACCAGCAACGACTCGTACATCGTTTTCGCTTCTTCGGTCAACGCGATCTGCTTCTCGTTCAAATGCCGATCCATCCGCAGGCGGTAGTCAACAACAAGAAATAGAACGACAAATCCGAACAAGATCGCATTGACGAGGACCAGCAGTTGCCGGCTAATCGGCAACTGATGCCATCGGTGTTTGAATGTGTCCATCATGGCACCTCAAATAGAGAAGCCGGGCGAATTTTCAGGCTCGCCCGGCTGACAGGGATCGAACGGGATCAGAAGCGATTAGCTGAGTTCAGCAGAGTCGACTTCCGTGGAACTTGACGATCCTTTGCCGCAGCACGCAGCGCCAACGCTGCAGCAGTACGCTCGCTTTGCACAACAGGTCGGTTGGCCTGTGGCGCTGGCGACATCGCCGGTCGCGGCTTTCGTTTCAGCATGCTTTCCGCAGCATCGTGCGTTCACCGAGCAGCAATACGCACGCTTGGCACAGCAGGTGGGTTGAGAAGTTGTACTCGACACTTCGTCCGTGGCCGCTTTGCCTTCAGCATGTTTGCCACAGCATGCCGCGTGAAGGGTGCAGCAGTACGCATGCTTGGCACAACACGTCGGTTCGGCCGAGGCGGTGGCGTCAACGTTGCTGGGGACGAACGAAACGGCAAACAAAACAGCAGAGAATACGGTCGCTAACATTTTGGAAACTCCAGGATTGATGGCGCAGCCGACATCGACATGCACCGATTGGGAAACAGATACATCTTCATTTCTGGATTGGGTCTGGCTTCGCAAATTGAAGCAGAATCAACCGCTAAATCTGAAGACGAACGTTCCAATCCACCAGGGAGTTGGAGCGGACAATCGAAACCGGCCGGCCGAGAGAGACCGAGTCGTTCTTCCAAGTGATCCGCGAAAAGTCGCTGCGATTCAAACCGCGAGGCGTCAGATCGTCGCTAGACGTTCGCGGCGGCAGCCAAACCTTCGTGTCGCAGGATGCCATTGCAGGGCATTCGTGCGATGGCTCGCCGTCACAGCAACTGTGCCCGACCGGCTGCGACTGGCAGCACAGATGAGGGCAAGGTTTGGCGGGATGTGACCCTGCCCAAGCCCCCGGCGAAGATGCCAACAGCACCGCGATCACTACAAAAGCAGCAAATAATCGAGCGGCAGAGTTGGTGTGGCGGCGGTTCATGACAGGCATTTCCAAGAACATTCAAAAGATTCGCACTAGGAATCTCTTCTTTGATGCTCTTTGGATGCACGGCCCCGACGTTTCTTCACGACTTTGCAGAAAAAGATTGGGAGTGAGGGAGCTGGGAGCTGGGAGCTGATCAGAATGCATCGCTCGGTCACTCCCGACTCCCTCACTCCCGACTCCCTCACTCCCAGCTCCCTCACTCACCATACTTCCGAAAGACCTTCATCAACTCTTCGATCTTCTCGTCACGGTCCTTGGCGCTGCCACTTTTGATCGCATCGCTGACGCATGTTTGGATGTGCTGCTCCAGGACGATCTGGCCGACCTTATTCAATGCTCCGGTCGCGGCAGACAACTGCATCAGGATATCGACGCAGTATTCCTCATCCTCGATCATACGACCAACAGCTTCGACTTGTCCCATGACACGTCGAAGTCGGTTGTTGAGCTTCTTTTTCTCGTCGTCTGAGAGCATTCGTGAGAACTTTGGATAGGCAGATTTTGCAGGATCGCCGATTTTACCCTCTAAGCGTCGTCGCGGTTAGTCCGCTACATCTTCATGCCATGCATCATTTTCTTGCCGGGATTGTACTTGGAGATGTCTCCGAATCGCCTCACGATCTCGGTAAAGACCTCCCCTGTTTCCACAGGCTCGTCCGTCTCCATCACCTTGTGGTACAAATCCTCGGGCATCACTCGCAGCGTTGTCATCAGTCCCATGACAGCCATTTCGGCCATCGGACGCATACCCATCATCTCACGCCGCGAGCCGATCTTCTTCATCATCGCGTCGGACATGTTCATGCCCTTCATCTCTTGCGGGTAACCCGGTGTCCCGAAGCCAGGGTCTTGCCGAGTCGAATCAACCGCGGGCCTGGAATCAAGATTGGCGAGGTACTGATCCACCGAGGCGTTCTTTCGCATTCGCGGCCCGACTTGCTCGGTCATGTGGTTCATCATGTGATGGACCATGTGGCAATGGAACATCCAGTCGCCAGGGTTATTGGCGATGAACTCAAAGTCGGTCGCTTGTGCAATGCCGATTAGTTCGGTGTTGCGAGGAATCCAAGCAGAATGCGGCGTGCGGGCACCTTCGCGACCAGTTAGCCAAAATGTGTGACCGTGAAGATGGATCGGATGATGTTGCATCGGTGCAAAATTCATGATCCGAACTCGCACTCGCTCGCCATGTTTGACAACCAACGGTGTCGTGTAAGGACCGCTCCGACCATTGATCGTGTGCCAGTTCCAATCCATCTTCCAACTGTCGGCGATATTCTGCGAACTGTCGATGAAGAAGTTTTGAAAGATCAATCCAAAGTCGCGGTCCACCGGCGGATCAAAGACTTTTTTAGGATGGACGATGAACCAGCCCACCATTCCAAACGCTTCCTGCATCGGCACGTGCGAGTGGTAGAAAAATGTGCCTTCTTCGTGAACGTCGAACTCGTACACAAATGTCTCACCAGGCTTAATCGGCTCTTGAGTCAACTCCGATGCACCATCCCACTGAATCGGTAGTTCAAAACCGTGCCAATGCACATACGTGTCTTCGGGCAGCTCGTTGGTTACAACGAACCGAACACGATCTCCTTGCGTGACTTCGATTGTCGGCCCCGGCATGCTGCCGTTGTAACCGTACACGTTCATCTCATAGCCGGGTAGGAATTCTCGTTTGACCGCCATCGGGACGAGTTGAAATTCCTTCACTCCGCCTACCATCTTGTAGGGAAGCTTGTTCAAGTCTGGAGCTTCAAAGGGAGCCGGACCGTCTGCGGTCGGTCGAAACCCCGGCATCAACTTGCCAAGGTAATAGTCGCTGTTGGGGTCGTTGCCGCGGGACGGCTTGAATCGAGAGAACCCGTCGTATTCGGCCTGGACTTCCGAGTCGGCTGGCATCTGAGGCGGCGCGTGCTCGCCGTGCTGGTGCGAGGACATCCCCTTCATGTCCATCGGCATCGGTTGTTGGGCCTGTGCGTTTCTACCAAGCAAATTCCCCACGACTCCCGTCGCAGCAGCCAGTGATCCGGCGGTCAAGAAACGTCGGCGGTCTTCGGTGTTTGACATTATTCTTCTTCGTTTCAGTTTCTGAACTTCTGTGAAAACAAATCAGGGCGGGGAGATTGGGAGTCAGGGAGTCAGGGAGTCAGGGAGTCAGGGAGATTTATGTCGCGATCGAGTGCTTTCTCCCTCGCTCCCCCGCTCCCCCGCTCCCAGACTCCCCCACATCACTACCTCGGCTTCGGAACCGCATCAATATGTCCTGGCGGAACTGGGCCTTCGGCAGCCATCAGACCACCGTCGAGTAGGAAACCATTGATCATCGTCTCCTGTTGGCGAACGTGTTTGAACTGATCAATCTGGTCCATTCTGGCTTGGAAATAGTCACGCTGGCCCTCCAGTACTTCCGGCCACGCAATCCGGTTTTCCTTGTAGCTGACAAGCAACTGTCGATACGCCGCTCGCAATTCAGGGATCACCACGCGATCGTACTCCGTGGCGTGTTGCAAAGCGGTAGCGTAGGTCCGATAGGCGGCTGCCAAATGTTCTTTCAAATGCAGTTCCAATCGCTGAATCTCGAATTGCTGACGTCGCAAGTCTTGACAGGCTTGACGAATCGTTCCCTGGTTTCGATCGTAAATCGGCAGCTCAATTTGGACGCCCGCGTTGTAAACGTCGTCGCCATTGCTGAAATTGTAGCCCGGCCCACCCTGGACGGTGACGTCAGGAATCCACTCCACTTGCTCTCGACGGACGGTCGTTTGGTCCACTCGCAATTTTGCACGTGCGGCCAACACTTCGGGACTCTCCGCAATCAGCCGAGCGAGAACCGTATCGAATGACTCCAGTGCATTGCTCGGACGCAACTCACCCTCGGTCGGGCCAATGGAAAGCGGTACGCCGACGATGGCGGACAGTCGCCGCAACGCATCGCGATACTCGTTCTCAGTCGCCAGGCGTTCCAAACGTTGCTTCTGCAGCATGACGTTGGCGCGTCGAACTGCGGTCAAATTGGCTTGGCCTTGGTTGTATTGTTCACGGGTCGTTACCGCACCGTCTTCGGCCGTCTTCTCAATTTCTTGCTGGAGTTCGAGTCGCATCGAAGCCGCCAGTGCCTCCATGAACTGGACTTCGACGGCATTCGTGACGCGGTACGTCTGGGCAATCGCGAGGTGTTCGGCAACATGCGCGCGTTGGCGGTATTTCAATCGACTCAGTTGCAGTTTGCCGGCCGTTACGAAACGCTGAGAAACCTCGAATCCCTGAAACTCCCCGGCACTTCCGTCGCTACCAATCTTTTCGCCGACGTACATCAAGACGGGATTGGGATACAGTCCTGCCTGCAACGCTTTGGAAGTTTCCGCCGAGACGTGCAATCTCGCTTGCTGGATAGTTGGGTTATTGCCGGCCGCCAGGGCCAAGACAGTTTCGAGCGTATGAGTTTCGACCGTTGCGTTGTCCGCGTAGTCATACGTGGTATCGAAATCAGCAAACCCACTCGGTATGTCCGGCAATGGCGGCAAGTCGCTCTCGGGTAGAACCTGGTCATCGGCACCGCCGAGTGACTGCGACATCGTTCGATCCATGCTCATCATTTGCCCCATCGAGGCGTCCTGAGCAACCGCCGTTTGGAAAGTCGTCGTCGCCGTCACTGCGATCAACCACTGAAGTAGTTTCCGTTTCATTGATTCCGAATCCCTGGAATGATGCCGAGTCGTATTCCAACCTTCGGCAACATACCCATGCCGGGTATAGCCTCGGCTGATCGCACTCGTCGTGGGATCGTTTTTCGTTCCACTTGTTACGATTAGGTAAGCTTTGCATGGTGGTAGAAGGTGTTCAGAATTCACGATTGCACTGACCAAGTTATTCGACGGACTCTGCGTCAAGGGTCAGGTAAGTTTCGCGGCCGGCAATCTCAACGCATTCGCAATCACCGACACACTACTAAAACTCATCGCTGCCACGCCGTTTAGAACTGCCCAGATTTTGGTCTCCCTTACGGTGGAAGTCGTCGCGTGTTCAACCCGCGACCGTGTCAGCACGACACTCAGTTTTCGCTTTGCTCAATGATTTGCCCACGAAAGCCAGCTTCGGTGATTGCGGCCAAGACTTCATCGGTCGGAACTGGGCAACAGAGTTCGGTTCCGACAACGGCTTCGGCTTTGTTGTAATCCACTTCGACAGCCAATATCCGCGGGACTTTCCGAACTGACTCGGCAAGAATGGCAGAACAGCCCTCGCACGTCATACCTTCTACTTTGAAGACGGCCCGGTTCATGTTCTCCGTCACGTACTTCCCGTCACCGCCGACAATCACTTCGATGTAATTTGGAAATAACAGAAAAGCGACGGCCAATACGGTCACACCCCACAGCATGACTTTGTTCATTGCCATCACGTTGAAACGACCAATGGCTGGTACACAGCAGTCTTCTCCAACCGCTGCTTCATCCGCACAGCAAACGTGCCCTACAGCGGCCTCAGCAGTTTTCTTTGGGCGGTATGTGTAGTAGAACGCAGCACCAAGAAGGCCGAACGTGATGATCGTGAAGTAGGGTCGATACTCTTCCAGCGTTGCTGCGATTCCCGCCCCGGAGACACCCACAGCCAACAGCAGAAGTGGCAACCAACAGCAGGCAGAAGCCATGATTGCCGAAACAACTGTGCCGGCTTTGGCGATCTTCTCACCCGTATTGCCGGACAGCTTTGGGGCATTCGGCGGTGCTTTCATGTCCATATCATTCATCGCTAACTCATCCTGAGCGATCTTGATTCCCTTTCCAACGCTTCCTAAACAACACGAGCCGGATGGATTCTCAGTCTCGCAACGGCAACCGGGGTCTTTCATCTTCGACCGAATATCGTCAAGGACTGAACAGCTACCTGTTGTGCGAAGTTCGTCTTTGATGCTCGTCACCGAGTGTTTGAAGCAGTAGCAGAGAGGCCGCTCTCCGGCCGTTTCTTTGACACCCACCGCAACCTTGAGTTGTGACTTCCTGAAAGTCGTGTCACGTTCTTCCGAGAAATACACCACGTCGCAATCTGTGGCGTGACAGAATCGCCAGCCAGTGTCTCGTTGAATTGAAGTGCAGCCTTCGCCGTCTGAAGCGGAGCAAGATTGTTCATCCGTCTTGAACTGCTGGGCAAACTCATCACTGAGCAAAGCACCAAGAGTGACCGTACTCACTCGTTTCGCTTTGTTGTCGCAGATAGGGCAGTTCAGCCGTTTTTCCGTTGTCGATTCAATTTTCGTCATTCTTGTCCCTTACTGTGGGTGCCGATCGCTTCTTGTCGATTCGTCATTCTTTATCTATTATCGACGTTGCACCTTGGTGCAAGGTCAAGGCGAATCGGCGGGACTTTTTTCGATCTTGTCGCGTGACAAATTGACTTCGGTGCAATCCGGCTGAAACAGCCAGATTTTCGTTCTGCATAGCTTTCCCCTGAGTTGAATCGAACGCGCAATACATCAAAGGTGGGAAAACCGCATGACAACAATGGCTTTAGTCCGCTCGCTGGTTCTTTTCGTACTCGCAGGACTGTGCGAGATCGGTGGCGGCTGGCTCGTCTGGCAATCACTACGTGAACACAAGCCTGCATGGTGGGGCGTGAGCGGCGGGATCATCCTGATGCTCTACGGCGTCATTCCCACGCTCCAAACGGCGCATTTCGGTCGAATTTATGCTGTCTACGGCGTTTTTTTTATTGTGCTGTCACTACTCTGGGGCTGGTATTTCGATGGCGACCGTCCAGACCGTTTTGACGTGATCGGAGCGGCTGTCGCTCTTATCGGAGTATGTGTGATGATGTATTGGCCACGCTCTTGAGGTGCTCGATGACAGCACACTACACAATCAGCCAACTAGCCAAGGCCGCCGGCATTCCCGTGACTACAGTTCGCTACTACGAACGAATCAAGTTGGTTGTGCCGGAGACGAGGAGCACTGGAAATTACCGTCTCTACAGTGATGAATCCCTCAAGAAGTTGATGTTCATCCGCGCTGCTCAGGCAATTGGCTTCACGCTGGAAGACATCAAATCGCTGTTGGCTACCGAAAGCGGAAGGACGCCGACCTGCGGTAGTGTGCAGAATTTGATCGAGACTCGACTAACCGACATTGAAGGCAAACTCAAAGACCTGAGGCATGTTCGCAAAGTGTTGAAATCTGCGTTGCAGCAATGTCAGCAAAATCATAAGTCCGACCGCTGCCATGTCGTTACCCAGCTTCAAGCGAAATAGGTTGAGACACAGAGTCAAACGAATCCATTCTTCGATTAACGAACTAGACTGTGAGATAGCTATGTCAGCGAAATTCTTTCGTGCCTCCCCGTACGCCAACGATGCAATGAACCTACCCGTTCGCAACGTCGACGAAGCGGTTCCGTTCTACGAATCGAAGATGGGATTCCGCGTTGCGTCTCGATCAGATGACGACTGCCGTCGTGTCGTGTTTGAGCGTGACACGATTCAAATTGGACTGGCCGAGAATGGCGGCGATCCTTCTCAGGAAGGCTGTTTCTTTGAAGTCGACAACGTGGAAACGGCTTTGGCCGAACTTCAGGCGTATGGCTTGAGTCTAACGCCCGACATACAAACGCAAAAACATGGTGAATCCACCTATCGACTATTCTTCATCGTCGCTCCCGATGGCCTCTGTTACTGTGTTGGCGAGGCTCAGACTTGAGATTCGTCATCGTCGTGTCATTTACTTCTTGTGCTTCCGAAATATCGCCATGATTTCTCTGAGCTTCTCGTCGCGATCCTTGTCGTTGCCATTTTCCATTGCGTCGCGCACACATGACTTCAAGTGCTCTTCGAGAATCAATTCACCGACTTTGTACTCCCGTTGCGGCAGAAATCTGCATAAGGACGTCCACACACTATTCGTCGTCTCGGCATTTTCCCAGATGAGGTACAATACGAAACTACTGGCAAAGTATGCGACGATGGGCTTCATGTTTATGAGCAATTCCGTTACTAGCTTAGGTTAGCGATGCAGCCCGCAATCTCAGCGCATTCGCAATCACCGACACGCTGCTGAAACTCATCGCTGCCGCTGCAATCATCGGGCTGAGCAAGACGCCGAAAAAAGGGTAGAGCAAGCCGGCTGCGACCGGGATTCCCAGTGCGTTGTAGATGAACGCGAAGAACAAGTTCTGACGAATATTGCTCATCGTTTTTCGGCTCAAGTTCGCCGCCGCAGCCACGCCGCGGAGATCGCCACCGACGAGCGTGACGCCCGCAGATTCAATCGCAACGCCTGTTCCCGTGCCCATGGCGATGCCGACATTCGCTTCGGCGAGTGCAGGAGCGTCATTGATCCCATCCCCACACATCGCGACCGTCTTGCCTTCCTGCTTCAACTTGCGAACGAAGTCATGTTTCTCCTCGGGCGAAACCCCAGCATGAAACTCGTCGATGCCCAGCTTTGATGCAACTGCTTTCGCGGTCGGTTCGGCGTCGCCGGTCAACATCACCACCTTCAATCCCAGTTCGTGCAACGTCTTTAGTGCTGCCGGCGTGCTTTGCTTGATCGGGTCAGTGATTGCGAGAATCGCCGCCAGTTTGTTGTCGATCGCCACGAACACAACCGTCGCACCTTCGGCCTGATGCGATCCCGCTTTTTCCCTTCCCGCATCAACTCCCTCGATGCCCTGTTCGTCCAACAAGTCAGCCTTGCCAATCAGCACGTCATGATCATCGACGCGCGCCTGAACTCCGCCACCGGTGATACTGTTGAATTCACTTGCCTCCACAGGCTGAAACTCGTACGCCTTTGCACGACGAACGACTGCCTGAGCCAACGGATGTTCGCTCTGCGCTTCGACCGCCGCAGCTAACGTCAGCACATCGTTTTCATTCCAATCACCGAATGTCTCGACGCCCGTCACTTCCGGCCGTCCCTCTGTGAGCGTGCCAGTCTTGTCGACGACGATCGTGTCTACTTTCTCCATGACCTCGAGGACTTCTGCGTTCTTGATCAGCACGCCTTGCTTGGCACCGCGGCCCACACCCACCATCACCGACATCGGCGTTGCCAGCCCCAACGCACAAGGGCATGCGATGATCAATACTGCAACGGCTGCTACGAACGCATGAGCCAGTTGCGGCTGCGGACCAAACACCGCCCATCCGATGAACGCGAGAATCGAGCATACGATCACCGCTGGCACAAAGTACCGAGCGACCACATCGACCAGTTTCTGAATCGGCGCACGACTTCGTTGAGCGTCTGCAACCATCTGAACGATGCGGCTGAGAACCGTGTCCCCGCCGACGCCGACGGCTTCCATCACGAGCGCACCGGTCTGATTCAACGTTCCGCCGGTGATTTCGTCGCCCTCGACCTTCTTCACAGGCATCGGCTCGCCCGTCAACATCGACTCATCGACGCTGCTCGATCCGCTAAGCACTTTCCCGTCGACTGGAACCTTCTCACCGGGACGAACTCGCAACCGATCACCCTTGTGTACTGAATCGAGCGAGACGTCTTCCTCGCCATCGTCTGTGATTCGGTGTGCCGTATCGGGAGCAAGCTTCATGAGTTCGCGAATTGCTCCGCCAGTCTGCTGACGTGCTCGCAATTCCAACACTTGTCCGAGCAACACCAAGGTGATGATCACCGCTGCCGCTTCAAAATACAGAGGTGGAACACCGTTCTCGAAGAAGGCTTCTGGGATCACACCAGGAAGCAGCACGACAACTAAACTGAACAGATACGCCGCCAATGTTCCCACGGCGATCAACGAGAACATGTTCAAGTTCATCGTGCGAAACGACTTGGCTCCGCGAACCAACAAGGGCCATCCGCACCAGAACACAACTGGCGTCGCCAGAGCTAACTGCACCCAGCCAAACACCGTCTGGCTCATCCAATCCGCGACCCGCAATCCCACCATCGGCCCCATAGCAATCACGAGCAATGGCACCGACAACGCGACGCCAACCCAAAAGCGACGTTTCATGTCGGCGTACTGTTTATCTTCACCCTCATCATCCAACGAGACGACCTTCGGCTCCAAGTCCATCCCACAAATCGGGCAGTCGCCGGGGCCGACCTGCTCGATTTCAGGGTGCATAGGGCAGGTGTAGATCGCCGTCGGGTCTGCGGGTGCATCGCTCGCCTTGGTCGATGAGTGACCACTGCAGCACGAAGACGTGTCCGAGGTTTCCTCGATCTGTACCGCTGCGCCGCCGCAACAAGACGAACCGCTTGATGCCTCTTTCTGTGATCGCTTCGCCAGCACCCCCGCAGGATCATCTTGGAACTTTTTCAAGCATCCGTCGCTGCAAAAAACGTAGTTCTTGCCACCAAACTCAGCCGATCGTGGACTATCCGCCGAAACGGTCATTCCACAAACCGGGTCGATCTGCGTTGACGGATCGGCGACCGGCAAGGACGTCTCGTGTTTCTTATCGTGGTCCATGATTTCTCCTGGCTGTCAAAAAGTCATTCTCCAATATACCCCATAGTGGTATGCAAGTTGCATACCGCTATTGCAGCGGCAACGGGGCCGTATTAGCAAGATTCCGAAGGAGAAACGAATGAGTACCGCAACCGCATCCATGAAAGAGTGCATCGAAAACTGCCAAGAGTGCCAAACGACCTGTGCTGAAATGCTGACCAGTCATTGCCTGTCCGAAGGTGGCGACCACGTCGAGCAAACGCACGTCAAGCTGATGCTCGATTGCATCGCGGCCTGTGCCGCCTGCGTCGATTTCATGAGCCGCAACAGCGATTACCATGCGCACTACTGCAAAGCTTGCGCAGCGATTTGCAAGGCCTGCGCCGACAGCTGTAAGAAGGTCGGCAATATGGACAAGTGCGTCGAGTGCTGCCGTAAATGCCACGAAAGCTGTTCGTCGATGGCGGCGTAGCACCAACCAAAATCTGAAAACGATCGAGTAGGTGAGTCAGCGGTCGCACCGCTGGCTCACCCTACTCGATAACGAAGCCTACCTAGCTCGCTACGACATGGCCGTGATTGTTCAAAACGAAATCCCCATCGCGTTTGCAAACGCCTGCGATGCGCGAATAGACAAAAACTCTCGATCGACCTGATGTGATACGTCGCCAACGTACCCTACGGGGTGACGGAATTGATGTTTCTCGACCTGATGCTCTACGGACGCGCCGAGAGCCGCCTCCGGCGGTATTGCCACCGCCCGAGTCCTCACCCTGATTTCCGGTAGTTGGGGGGAAACTGATTCATCGCTAACAAATGGGATTAGTCCAGCCAGAGATTGAGGCTTCTCGTCCTAAAACTGAGAAGCCGTTAATCGTGTTGCACGGAAGCCGTTCAGATGAACGGCCCTCGATGGAGAGTCATTGAACCGCTGGCTCGGGAAGAACGAGCGGAATTGTTTCCTGGATGATTCACACTTGCGCACTGGGTCGCGCATCGTATTGACAAGCTTTTTCATCCGCATTGATTTAGCGCGAATTGGATTTTCTGCAACTCCCCCATTTCTAAAATGCGTTTTGGCATCGACATTCGTAGGATGCCACCGCCGTAGCATGAGGCTGCAATCGCATGTTCGTCCAGTTGGCGCCTCAGACTGTCTCCACGAGACCTCTCTCGCGGCCTTTTCCGTGGGTGTATCGTCAGGATTCCACTATGAAAATCCTTGCCCCCGCTTTGGGGCATCCATCCGTTCCTGCAGGCGACTGCACGAACGCGTGATTGGTTCACGGCTTGGTCTCGCCAGTGTTGATGCCTTACTTCGCTTGAGGACGGAAAGTCTTCGAGGGCTGCTCGGAAGGAAAGCAGTGGCGAAACGTTGACTGTCTCAGAATATTGGTTGCTTATTGAACGTTCCGAAAGGGCGGATACGAATCGACAGAGTGAATCGTCGATACGGTTCGTTCGATCGACTGCGTTGAAGCATCGACTCAAGTGGTCTCGTGATCGGGTACGACCGTAGATGGCGATGCCTATCGGATGCCCAGACCGCAACCATTTGTGTCCGCCTGCGATGAAGATGTCGCAATGATCATGAACATCGATTTTCGGGAGATGACCCAGCGCTTGTGCTCCGTCGATCAGTACAAACCGCGGTGACGCAATTTCGCTGATTGCTGCTACGATTTGCTTGACAGGAAGTTTGATGCCCAAGTTGTCGACCAACGGCAGGAAGATGCCATCACAACTTTGCTGTTTGTAATGCTCTGCGATTTCGCTGACGATGCGTTCGCTCGACATTCGATGGCGTCTCAGCTCATTCCGACACGAGAATACGGTGTATCGCTGATGGGTACGCGCCGCCGTGTTGGCAACTTCTGCTTGATACGCTGGCCAGTTAAGGTCGGTCACCAGGACGTTCCGGCAGAGTCGATACATCGCCGACGCCGCCGTTCGCATCAACAGTGTTGATCGGCTCGCAATCGCAACTTCGTGCTCGCTCGGCGCATCGGCAGCCACAAGCACTTTCTTCTTTAGCTCCGCGATGCCGCGCCAGCGTCCCAGGCCGGGAAAGCGTTCAATCCATGAATCGGGAGCAGCTTGGATGCCTTCGGCAAGAAAACGATCTGCGTACAGGCTGGACGGTTGTTCGGCTGTGAGCCGAAAGAAGTCGACTTGCGTTTCGAGGGCACTCGGCGAGGTCTGTCCAAGCCGGGCCGTGTCAAGATAGAGCACGCCTGTGAATGTCCAGTGAGTACAACCGCTTACGCGATCCTACTCGTCCAGCGGCCAGTGATCCAGTAGTTCGCCATACGGCGTGGCGTAAACCTGCAATCGCTTCCACCGAGCTTCCGCCTCCTCAACGGCGGTGACGCCGAATCGCAGCAGGAATGATTTTGTACGCGCATTTTCGTCGACTTGCTGAAATCCGACGGCGCGGCTGCCATAAATCCCGAGATCGGCAAGCAAATCAGGCTCATTTTCAAGTTGCGATTCACGCACCAGCGCAATCCAGATGCCACTGATGTGCTGCTGATGAAGCCACTGGCGGACTCTCGGAGCCGGCAAATCGGCGTCGGAAGGCCAGTCCGCGTCACGAACAATCGCAATCCGCTCGACGTTGATCTGCTCTTTCTCGTGCAATTCGATATTGAGGGCAAGACTTCGGCGACCAGGCTCATCTTGCCAGTAGGAATCCGTCGACAGCCAGCTAACGGATCGGTAGAGAAAGAGCCCAGGGCTACGAAGCAATTGTTCGTAAACGATTCGCCAAGTTTCCGTTTCCCGAAACTCAATCTCACCCTGCGATACGGAATCCACTTCCTGCATCAACGCTTTTAGACGCTCCAGCGCAACCTCACGATAAATCGGATCGGTCTGCCAGCTAATCCGCAGCAAAGATCGACTAAGCTCCCGGTATTGCTCGAAAACCTCGGGATCGCGTGCTAATCGTAGCGGCGTCTCCATCAACGACGGTTCGGACACGCCTGTTTCATTTCGCATTGCTTGGTAAACAAGCCAACCGACCGCAACCAGAATCGAGGACAACGCCAGGCAATGCAGAAGTCGCTCTAAGCCTGGGGTGTCAGCGACCTCCGTCACTCCCCAAACGCTCGCACCGGCAATCATCCCGATAGCAGGAATCGACCATAACCATTTCGGCGAGACTGATGAAGGTTTGCGAGAAGTCATTCTCCGACGCTACGACAAAAACGAAGAAACCGCAAGTCTTGCGTGATAACTCGCGCGTCCGCGTTCGTAAACTTTCCGCAACGCATTGCGTTCCGCTATTGCCACCCAGCTTTCGGAGATGCCACTTGGGCGTGAATTTCCCTTTGGCGGTCTGAGCCAATCAAAGCGGGGAAGCGGTTCGGGAATACGAACAAGACAGGCGTTCCCTCGGCCCGCGTGCTTGCGCGTGTTCACGGAATGTGATACGAAATTGATCGGGAATCTTTGAGTTTCCTGAAGGCATTTGGTTAAGCATTCTCGACCGACGACTTTTTCGCACCTTGGAAGCTACTCGCGATCAAAGCCATCATCGCGATCCAACAATTCGTTCTTTTCCGACTATGCCTTGCGCTTAAGTTTCGAGCAGACGAAATCACTATCGATACGGCTTGGCTACAAGGGCCGCGCCGTAACCGATAGCGTCCATCAGAAAGGTTGAACCTACGGTTTTCTTTCCCTTTCCGCCACCTGCTGTAGGCGCACAAGCGATGAAGAAAACGAACCCGGCTAAGTCGATTAGGGGTGGCTGTTCAGAAATCGCAAACCCGACATCATTGAAGAATGCAGTGCAGTTGCTCTTGCTGTTTGACGCAGAAAACGAGCCCTCTGTTTCACTGTGTTCGCCGATACGACAGAGTGTTCGTCCAACCTTAGAACCAAGGCAGTACGCATCTGTCAAAAGGGTTTCACTCGTATTCGAGAGATCACTGCGGGGAAGGCCATGTCTGACGAGTACGCAAGAGGCGATGGCGTTCTTCAGGGATTACTGGAATGACAATCCCGCAAACGATCAAGAACAGTTTGTGGTAGCGTGCCTCGATACGAAGCATCGCGTTCAATGCGTTGTTGTGGTCACTGTTGGAACACTGGACGCCTCGCTGGTCCATCCACGGGAAGTGTTCAAACCCGCGTTCATCGAAGGCTCTTCCGCAGTGGTGTTGTCACACAATCATCCTTCAGGAAACACAACGCCAAGTCGCGAAGATCACGAGGTCACTAACCGATTGACCGAGGCGGGAAAGCTGCTCGGGATTACTGTGCTAGATCACATCATCTACGGTGACGGCACAGGAGAGGTTTTGTCGATTCGCGAATGCAATTAGCTTGCATGGGTCATCGTGCGATTGATTAGCGTTTTGAAGCCTTTTTGGAAAGTTGGCTTAAATCACTTTCCTCCTTTTCTTTGCTGGACGGTCCTAGTCTGTATCACGCCGCGTCTATTGCGGCATCCGAGGTAGTGGATGTGTTTATCGCACAAAATGAGAAATCATCTCAAGTCCGGTGTGCAGCGAGATGATTTCCTTCATGCCTTTGGCACCTGCTGTGTAATGCAGTGGATGCCAACAGGTCACACAAGCAGCAGCAACTACGGTAGCCAAATCATGCTGATGACTTGTCCGTACCGAGGCAACGGAATCGCTTGCTCAAATACAAACTCGCAATCTAGGTTCTCCAAATCGGAAAACCAGACGTCAGTTTCTACTTCGACGGCTTCGGGAGATAAAGTTCCATCGCGAAAATACTTCGATGCAGGGCTTTGCCTTGGGAGTTGAGTCTTGGCGTCGATCCATAGATCGTGATTGCCGAACGACTCACTGGCCCTCCACCAACGGATGCGATTGTCTTCAGAAACAACAAAAGCGCAATAGTCTTTCGACGTCTCGACAAATCGCAGCGCCGTTGCGGTCAGTGACGTGTCGAAGCGATCAGCCAACTCGGTGATGACCGCGTGTTCCGGGGGGCGGTTTGCAACGGTCGTCCGGAATGGTTCCCTGGGCATCAACAAACCACCGGCGAAGATGCTCGCTTCGATTTCGTACACGCTCGACTTGTAGCTGGCCTGCACATCCGCGTCTGTGCAAGCCAATAGTTGAGACACACGTTGGTGCATGACGAAATGCCCGATTTCATGCGCGATAGCGAACCGACGCTGACCTGAATTGCGGATCGTATCGCTAACGCGAACCAAACCGTGATCTCCCTGCCGAACGAGACGAGCAGCAGATGAATCCAAACGAGCATCAACGACATAGATACCCATCGCCATCGCCAAGTCCTCAATCACCAGATCACTCGGGTCGGTCAGTCCATAGGTCGACCAAATCCGACTCGCCTCTGCCAGAGGAATTGTCTTGCTCGCTTTAGTTGTCATTGGACAAATCACGTAAGGCAGCAAGCTTCTCCAAATCGTCCATCAGCGACTGCAAATCTTCCCTCGTCGCGGCCTCACTAAGCTTATGGAAGTACGCCATCTGCTGTGATTCGTTTCTCGTGCTGCTTATTAATTCCGTTACCCGCGTGCGAAGGTCATCCAGCTTTGGCGCGACAACTTCGCGAACCCGTTTACCGAC
The DNA here is from genome assembly GCA_963975425.1 of uncultured Pirellulaceae bacterium. Lineage (GTDB taxonomy): Bacteria > Planctomycetota > Planctomycetia > Pirellulales > Pirellulaceae > CAXBGS01. The sequence continues at coordinate 238,667 of CAXBGS010000007.1, read as the reverse complement.
CGATTCCCGAACGCTTTTTGCCGATGCCAGTTTGGCACGCGCTGTTTGCAAAGCTATTAACTTTCTCACACGCTCATATGCCGCATCGACATCAATCCCGGCTCGCACCAAATCCGCGTCAATCTCTTCCATTGCCATTGAATTATCACACGGAAAAAGAAATGTCAGGAACCGATCCCATACCACGCTCTCTGGACGGAACTGATCGCTCACGATGCTCGCCTCCGTGTCTGGGGAAATTTCTTGTCAAGCTTTTCTAACTTCCGTCGCAGACGCTTCTTGGCGTTGGTGACATCGCTAACTGAAATCTCAAGCATGTCCGCGATATCAGCCGGATCGGTTATTTCGGCTTCCAAACAGTCAAATAGCTCCTCTAACAACTTATCACCTTCCAGGGCTTTCATGACCGCATTGTGGCATCGTTCCTGCCAGTCCCGATCCGTCACAATTACAAGCGGATTCGGTTCGGTTCCCGGCACGTCGTAGGCTTGAACCGTCTCATCTTTTTCAGACTTGACCGACAGTCTTCGGCCTTTGCGATTGTCCAGTGACTCAACCATGTGACTAATTTCGCTGTCGATCGTTGACTTAAGAGCCGCCAATAGTGTCGGCGATTTCTCCCGATTCCACGGACGCGTGCCATCCAACATCTTCCTGATCGCGTCATGGGCGAAATCCTCCGGTTCGTAGGCTCCCGGCACTGCACCGCCCTTCTTCACGTAGGCTCCCCGCCAGGTTAATCGACGCATCTTCTGTAGCGCATGATGAATCAAACGCTTGAGTAGCGTTTTTTGTTCATCTTCACTAAGCGCGAGAAACTCATCCACGTCGAAAATCCTTAAGCCGCTGGCATCGCGGCGGGCGAATCATTCTCTCCTACTACTCATGCCGATGGGAAGCTCCGGTTTGCCATGAAAAATCAAATTTAGTTTTTGTGGCAATCGCTGACCTCCAACCGGCACTAGTAAGTAGCCAACGAACGTGCTGGCACCCCCCAAGCAACCGACGTTGCGACGGAAAGCACTTTTTTTCCATGAGCCGAGTTAAACACTCGGGAGGTAACGATGGCCGACAAGCCAGAAGACGAGTTTGAAATCGAAGAAATTGATGTCGAAGAATACGCGAAACAATGCAAAAAGTTTCCGCGTGCCCGCAGGTATCGTATTCGCATCGACCGCGAACGATACGTTGTTAAGTCGCCGTTCGTGACCAAGGACGAGTTGCTGTCTCTAGCTGGGAAGTGCGGCGATAAGTGGCGGATTCACCAGAAAATTCGTGGCGGGCAACTCGACGAAGTAAAAGACGACGAGAAAGTCGACCTTCGCGAGCGAGGCGTCGAACGTTTCGTCACGATGGAGTTGACGCAAACGGACGGCGAGGCGCCCGCGAAGGAGATCAGTGCCCCACGACGGGCCTTTCGATTGCCCGCAGACGACGAAGATTACCTCAACACGCTTGACTTGGCTTGGGAAACCATCGTGGATGGTAACGTTCAGTGGCTATTGATTCACAAGCATCCAATTCCTGAGGAATTCGACACGCCCACGGCGACGGTTGCCATCCGGATCGAACGTTCGTACCCTCCGTCCAAGCTGGACATGGTTTACATCCACCCGCCACTTGCGCGGCAGGATGCCAGACCCATTCCAGCGCTGTCGACACAGCAAATTGAAGGGGTGAGCTTCCAACGTTGGTCTCGCCATTACGCCTGGCGAGAAGGTGTCGACAGTCTTTCAACTCATCACCTGAGAATCAAGGGATGGCTTTCCGATGAGCTGAAACGCTAGGCCAATGATGAAATACATAATCCGGTTGACCGCGAACCAATACGCGACATTACAAGACCACCTGTTTCCCGGTGATGGACTTGAGGCCGCAGCGCTTGCAGTGTGCGGCCGCGCATCAGCACAGGATCGTGATGTCTTCATCATCCGCGACATCGTGACAATCCCTTATGACCAATGTAAACGTTCCCAAACCAATGTGACATGGTCAACGAGGTTTGCAGACAAGCTGATCGCCATCGCAGCGGAGCGCGACATGGCGATCATGAAAATCCATTCCCATCCGGGCGGTTTCTCATCGTTCTCGGAATGTGATGATGGTTCGGACGAGAGCTTTTTTCGATCGGTCACCAATATGCTTGACGACGAGCGACCGCATGCAAGTGCAGTGATGCTGCCAAACGGAAACGTTCTTGGCCGAGCAGTGACCTCCGACGGCAAGTTTGTGAAAGCTGAATCGGTTAGTGTCGTCGGAGAAGACATCGACCTGTGGTACAGTTCGCCAAACGGTGGACTTCCCGGTTTTACCGAACGCCATGAGCAAGTATTTGGTGCTGGCACAGTCAATAAACTTCGACGAATGTGTGTCAGCGTCGTTGGATGTTCAGGCACTGGTAGCCCGCTGATCGAACAATTGGTTCGATTGGGAGTTGGTCGAATCATATTGATTGACCCGGATCGAGTGGAATGGCGAAACCTGAATCGAATCAATATGACCAAGGCAAGCGATGCCAATCTTGGCCGCCTAAAAGTCGACGTTCTCGCCGAAGAGATCGGACGAATCGGACTAGGGACCGAAGTGATTCCGATCGCGTCAAATTTGGAAACTCAAGATGCCGTTCGAGCCGTATCAAGTAGCGATCTGGTCTTTGGATGTATGGACAGTGTGTCGGGACGTGAGACGCTAAACAGACTCGCGACTTTCTACACACTTCCCTATATCGATGTGGGCGTCCAGTTGACTGCTCTGCCCAATGGAAATGTCGATCAGATCACGGGTGCGGTCCACTACTTGCAACCAGGTAGATCAAGCCTGAGATCACGCGGCGTGTACGACTCCGAAGACGTTCGTGCTGAGTTGCTCCAACGAGACGATCCGGATGCTTATCGTCAACAATTGCGTGAAAAGTATATTCGTGGTGTGCAAGAGGATCGGCCAGCGGTTATCAGCGTCAACACGCTCATTGCGTCCATTGCGGTCAATGAAATGCTCGCTCGTATTCATCGGTTTCGCTACGACAACAATGACACGTATGCATCGCTGCGGTACGCCATTCACGAGCCATGCGTCTTCCGAGAGTCGGAATCTGACTTGGAACCGTGTCCTGTTTTAGCCAAGGAAGTGGGGCGTGGAGACGCAACGCCTCTTCTGGACAAGCCAGAACTGACAGAAAAGGACGAGCCATGAGAAGACTCTCGATGCTGTTTGCTGGATGGTGGGGTTGGCTAAGGTCGTGGTTCGTTCGTCCCGATCCTCCAAGAGTAGCCGAGTTCTTGGAAGAATTGCCCGAGCAACTTGATCCCAAAGCTGTGTACATTCTGGGCGAAGGCGATCATCGCTGGATCGTCGCGATGTGAGGTGGCCTGGGTTTTGGGGGCCACGCGAGTCCTTAAACTGAAAGGAACTCAAGGAACCCCAGATGCCACGAAAGACCAAGCCTTCAGCTAATCCTGAACGACGCACCTATACAGACGAATTCAAACGTGATGCAGTTGCCATGCTGCTCGACGGTCACTCAGCGACATCGATTGTTGAGCGATTGGGAATCTCTGGAACGAACCTGCTTTACCGCTGGAAGAAGCAGCAAGTCGAGTCGGCCGGACCGGTTGGCGAGGTGCTCGATAGCCGCGTTGCCGAACTCGAGGCGGAACTGCGGCGAGTCGAGCGTGAACGCGATGTTTTAAAAAAAGCTTTGATCATTTTCGGCCGAAACGAGTGAGCCAGCTCTATTCCGCAGCGGCCAGCATCATTCGCGATGGCACGGCATCGCAACGAGCAGTCGGTGAGATCCTTGGTTTCTCACGATCTGCGTTTCAGCGATTTCAAAGCGAACCTCCAAGCCAAAGAGAACAGAGTGACATGGATGTCTTGCCAATGGTGATCACCACGTTTCATCGACACCGCAGACGCTACGGTGCCCGACGGATCGCTGCAGACCTGAAACTACAAGGAGTTGTAATCGGACGTGAAAGGGTCGCCAAATTGCTGCGAATTGCGGGGCTATCGGCGCTGCAGCCGAAATCGTTCAAGCCGCGAACGACCGAAAGTCGGCACACGCTGGGCTACAACGAGAACCTATTGCTCAAGCAGCCTGAGCCAACGAGTGTGAATCGTTTGTGGGTAGGCGACATCACCTACATTCCGATCGTACGAACCGGATTTGCTTACATGGCGACCCTCATGGATCGCTTTTCCAGGCGGATCATCGGTTGGTCTTTGGAAATGGATATGACCGAGAGCTTGGTGATCAAGACGCTTCAAAAGGCGATTCGAAGTCGACAGCCTTCAAGAAATCTCATCCACCACACTGATCGCGGCGGTCAGTACGCCAGCAAGAAATATCGTGCGATCATCCAACGCAGTTCGATGCGACAAAGCATGAGCCGAGCTGGTGACTGCTACGACAACGCGTTTATGGAATCTTGCTTTGGAACGATCAAGACGGAGCTGCAGATGACCGAATATGAGAGCTATCGCGAGGCATTGAGTGAACTGACTGAGTTCATTGCCTACTACAACACATCGCGTCTTCATTCATCGCTCGGCTATCTCTCGCCGACCCGATTCGAATCAACCGTCCCCTGCTAAAATAAGAGGACGCGTGGCCCCCAAAACCCAGGCCACCTCAACGTTACAGCCATCGGTATGGAGGCGCGTCGGTTGCAGAAGCCACTTTTTCCTGCGGCGCGGAAGAGTCGTTTGGTGTCCGTAGGACAGTTCGCATGCGTTCAAAACTAGTACATGGGTGAGTCTGCGATCATGACAAAGCTAGTTCTGACTTTTCTCGTCACTACGGAGATATCGCACTGGCCGAGTCATTTTCACGACCCGCGATTCCGAAACGGCTCGGTTCAACCAATCCTGAACCTGATTCTTTTTCGCTTGCAGGCGTTCGGTCACTTCAGCGAGGGTTGATGGTTCCGCGAGCGAGTGCAGCAATAGTTCAAGCACAGCGTCGTAAGCCGTCATCGCTGCCGGCACCGATTCGTCAGCGCGTGAAGGCTCAGCTATTACTTCTTCCTTTCCGTTCGCGTTCGCCTCTGTTGATGCGTCACGGATTTTTATCTCTTCGTCTGGAAAGAGCGGTGTCTTGTTGGCTAACGCGGTAGACTGAGCTTCATCAATGATTTGCTGAAGACACGAAGGGTCGAGGTCTTGCCAGTGGTCAGGAAACGCAACAGCGCCCAACTCTTGTAGCCTTGCGTTCCCGACTGGCGATCCGGGACCATTTCGCACGAACACAGGTTGAGGCGACTTACGCTTCAATTCTTCTTCGGCACCAGCCCACGTACCGCCCTTCTTAAATTCAGAACTGACGACAAGTCCAGCGTCCGCCATCGCGTAGATCAATTTGTTGCGCCCCATCGCGGTGCCGACAGTGAATCGAGCCTTGGGGTGACAATGCGAGATCAAGAGTAGTTGATTGTCCGCGATGGCCTCACGTGCGTTACGACTGACGCTGGTCTTGAGTAGGCTGTCTGCAAGCACGCCGACAACAGTTCCACCCGCTCGCAACGCGCCATCCATCGCAGTCTTGTCTACTCCCCTCGCTCCTCCCGAAATGACGGGATGGTTTCCTCTTGCACACCATGCCGCTACTGTACTCGCGAATTCTTCGCCTGCAGCATCGACATTTCGAGAGCCAACAATCGCCACACCGCCACCTGCCAATAGAGACTTGTTACCAACCCCGTAGAGTATTGGTGGCGCCAATTTCTTAAGACGTTCACGATAGCGAGTTGGGTAGTCATCGTCGCTCCGGCAGACGATCCAAATTCCATTTCGGTTCCACTCTTCGACCGCGAAACCAAGCTGAACTCCTCGACCGAGCAACTTCTCGAATCTTTGCTTGTCAACACCAGCCGCGTTCGCCGCTTCATGTACGTCATCTAACTCAAGCACGTCCGCAGGACGCATTTTATTCTTGACCAACCAACTCACAAGTGAGTTGTAAGCAGTCAGACTCAATGGATCACAGCCAGCATTCTTTTCGCCGAACCGACCTGCAAGTAGCAGGATCGTCTTTGCGTCTTCGCTCAGCGGTTGGGTAGTAGTACTCATTTGAAATCGCCTCAGTCCATTCTTGGTGAGCTGAGTGCTAGCGCCATCGGGAACACGGTTTCACAGCCACGCCGCCGTAGTAACGCGGCGATAATCGTAAATGTCCATCTTGAATCAACAATGTCATCCACCAACAGGCATGCTCCGCTTGGCAACTCTTCATCAAAAATTTGAAACGCACCGTCCAAATTGTTTGCTTGCTGAAAACTGTTTTGCATTTCCTTCTGTGGTGGCGTCGCACGAACTTTCTCAACGCAATGAACGAACGGTACTCCTAGTTTAGCAGCTAAACGACCCGCGAAATTCGGAACTGTCGTCGGATTATTTAACGAGGGCACGCATGCGACCCAAGTGGGGTACGGCTCCGGACTCCATTGTTCGATCATCGACGCACACGCGTCAACCAGCAAATCGTCGAAGCGTTTCGTACGATACTTATCGCGAGCAACTTGTTCCCCCCAACCCGCATCTCTCCACAGACAGAGCGCCCTTCCTTCAGACGCCCGCAAATCGTCGCCGATTTTCCCGGAAAATCTGTACGTAGGCAGCGGGCTGTGAGCTGGCCAAGCCTTCCTTGGTGCGAGTTCTTGGAAGCTGCGACGCAGGAAGTGGACTGCTTTCATTGCGAGAGACTCGTCGTAATCAACGTCGATGAGCGGCTGGCCAACGCAGTTCTCGCATTGACCGCACGTAGCAGCATTTGGGTCGTCAAGCGAATTGCTCAAAAAGTGCATTAGACATTCGCCGCTGTCCACATACCGCTGCATCTCCGCCTGTTCGTCCCGTCGTATCTTGGTGATCGCGGCGACCATCTCAGAATCGACTAGGTAGTCGGCTGCTGAAGCGGTCACGTTCCAGCTTGAACCGATCTTCGCGATCGGAGAAGGCGACTCCACAGAAAGGTACATGATCGCGCTCGCTATCTGACCGTTCGTGAGATTCAGTGTCGACTGTAGCTTTGGAATCGAGAGGCCACCGTCGCTTTCACCAAGTGCCTGAATGATCTGGTCGACGTGTGCCTGCGGTGGGAATGCGTTGCGTATGAAGAAGTCTGCGATGTCGTCATCTTCCGAACCGTGGAGCAGGATACCCAGAGCGTTTTCCACAGCGCGTCCAGCACGCCCGACTTGCTGGTAATAGTGGACAACCGAACTAGGCCGCTGAAAATGAACCACGAATCCGATGTCCGGTTTGTCAAACCCCATCCCTAAGGCGACCGTCGCCACAAGCACCTTCACTTCGTTCGCAAGCAGTGCCTGTTCCCGTGCCTCGCGATCTTCGACGCCAGCGTGATATGACAGGGCGTTGATGCCGCAGACTTGGAGCCACTCGGTGACTCTCTCCGCATCACGCTGGGTAAGCGTGTAAACAATTCCGCTACCGTCAAACGCAGGGATTTTCTCGGCAAGCCAAGCGAACCTCGCAGCAGGGCTTGGCATTGAGATATTCTGTAGCCGTAGACTTTCGCGTATGAGTGGGCCTCGCTGTACCACCGCATCACCAATCTGTTCTCGTACATCAGCAACGACTCTGTCGTTTGCAGTCGCGGTGGTCGCGAGAACGGGAACATTGCTCGGCAGTGCTTCGACAATCCTTACGATTCGTCGGTAGTCCGGTCGGAAGTCGTGGCCCCAATCTGATATGCAGTGTGCTTCGTCAACGACGAACAGTCCGACGTTATTTGCGATAAGCGGCAACACGCTCTGACGGAAATCCTCGTTCCCTAACCGTTCCGGCGAAACGAGCAGGACATCGATCTGGTTATTCTGCAACCGTAGCTGGATATCGTCCCACTCATGTTGATTAGATGAGTTGATTGACACAGCTTGTAGATTTAACGCACTGGCGGCGGCTTGCTGATTTCTCATCAGTGAGAGAAGTGGCGAAACAAGTAGGGTACAGCCGGCCCCTTGGTCTCGTAGCAATCGTGTTGCCACAAAATAGACCATGCTCTTCCCCCAGCCCGTCCGCTGAACAACCAGGATGCGTTCGCGGTTCAGAACCGAATCGATACTCTCCCATTGACCGTCACGAAACTGAGCTGACGGATTTCCGACTGCCGAACGTAAGAACTGAAGTGCTGCGTCGCGCACGATGTGCCCCGAGTGCGAGAGAAAAGGAAGGACTGGAAATGAGATTTTAACAAAGACTTGCGGAGTCGTTAGGTGGCAACCGAATCCCGCCACAGATAGGTTTGATACAATCAATTCAACACGACCGATCCAGACGGACCAACTTAGGAGTTCAGGTCATGCAATACGCGATACGCGATGGTGCCCGTGTCGAGCCGTTGCCGGGACAAACCGCACTTTGCCCAGTATGCGATAGTGATGTGCTCGCAAAATGTGGCAGCATCAACGCCTGGCATTGGTCGCATCGAAATCGGCGTGATTGCGATTCCTGGTCCGAGGGTGAGACACAGTGGCATCGCGACTCGAAGAGTCGCTTTCCCTGCCAATGGAGAGAAGTGGTAGTCGGCCAACATCGCGCTGACATTCAAACGCCCCGATGTGTCATCGAAGTACAATTAAGCCAACTTTCACCGGCTGCAATTGCGGAACGCGAAATTTTCTACGGGGATATGATCTGGGTTGTTGAAGCATCAGATTTCAATCTTGAAATCCAAGACCTCGGAAGCCATTTGAAGTTCCGCTGGAAGCATCCGAGGAAGACTTGGTGGTGGGCACAGAAGCCGCTGTTCTTCGATTTGGGCGATCAACTCCTGCACGTGAAGAAGCTCTATGCAAATTTGCCCTGTCATGGTTGGGGGCAGTTCATCAGCTACGAAAATTTTGTATGTAGGTTTTCAAAGCCGCGTCCTGGTCAGCAGTTTTGTGAATGCTGCATGAAGTCTCTGCCTAAAAATGCATTGATGTCGACTGGGATGACGGAGTACTACCAGCTCGATCTCGACCCAGAAACGTTAGCTTGCTGGTCGTGCCTTGATCGACTGAAATGTGCTCGGATTCCAGACGACCTCGACTTGTGCGATGTCTATACACCGATGGCTGTTTGAACCTCCAGCTTACATTTGTCCATGGCGCGACGCACTGAACTTGCGGCGAGCGTACGTTATCAGCCCTTTAGCCAGCCATCGTGCTGAGCTAAGTGGGAACTAGAGATTCCTGCGCTGACTGCACGCAATGTGGCCTTTATCCGTTCTATCGAGGAACCGCTTTGTACATCTTCCAAACCGATCTCGACTAGATTTGGCGCTGAGAAGTTGAAACGCTGTTTCTCGAACCGGCTTTGCCAGTAAATTTCAACGAACGGCAAGATGATTCGGTCCAGAACGACAAGGTCGGATTCATATAGCTGAACAAAAAACGGGATGGCTGCGAGATGACACTCAATTGCCTCTTCAACTCCGCAATCGTCACACAGTGAAGCAATCAGATAGGCCACTCGCAGCAATGGAGGGCTGTCGGAAAGTTGCTCATTGGCATATTTGACGATGTCTTGGCCAGATGCATTCTTGGCAAATCCTCGACGCATCAATTCCGCTGCGTTCGTTGCGAGTTCATTGCCATTCGCACGCAAGCAAGCAGATCGGAGCGATCTTGAATCCTCTTTCACACCGTGCGGATCGGTAAGCGACCGGGTGCAAAGTTGAGCGACCGATGGCAAGAAACCTAGTCGGATCGCAAAGTCCTCGCTTTCTAAAGTTGGGACTCTGCTGTTGCATACATCAGCGAAAGGATCGTCAAGGCTCCAATCAATTCCTTTTCGCTGTGAAATCATGAATCTCAGAATGTTGGGCGCAACTTCTAGGGCGGTAGTTAACGCTTCGCCAAACTCGCCATCCAGAACCATCCACACCACAGTGGATTCCGCCGCCAACGAATCGAAGATGGGCGATTTCATCTCGCTTGCGACATTGACTGTTCGGTACGCCCAATCTCGTGCCGCGCCGAAATCCCCAACAGCTGCGGCGTATGACTCCAACAGCAGGTGCTGATTGAAACGCATATTTCTGTTGTAGCCTGCTACGGCATCTGGGCCATGCCTGAAATGATGTCCAAGCGTTGGCGTCTCCGGTTCCTTCCCGTTTTCGGAGTTGAGCCCATGTCCACCAGCCTTTCGCATGCAGTAGTTCATCGAGTAGCCGAACGCAACGATCAATTCTTTCCAGCAAACTGAATCATCCGCCGCGTCGAAGATTATCCTCGCAGCGTCGTCGAAATACGTGAATGCTTTGACAGCACCACGATGATGAAACACCGCAATTGCAGTTTCCGAAGCCGCTTGCCCGTGGTCAAACTCGGAAATTTCAGTTGGAGCCTGCTGAGCAAGTTGTAACGCCTCTTTGCAATTTCGCTCAGCAGCGCCAGAGTCCTTCGACATCCGCGCCAGCAGCATGAGCATACGGACGTGCCGAGCAACAAAAAAATCGCCAGCAATAGGAATACAACCGTCGATGAGGACACGCGACTGCTCAGGCTCCTTTGCGTGAAGCATTTGTTCTGCCAATGAACTTTGGACGACGAATCTTGCGTGCTCATCGCGTTCATCCCTGTGTAGCCAATCCTTCGCCTCGGTAAATCCCCTTTGACGTTCATCAAGAAAGTCAACTGCAACCGATAAACGGGTTTGCACCGCCACGGCTTCAACCAAATCGAGTTGCTGGGCTGATGCAAATTCAGCTACAAGTTTCAGCTCCTCATCAAATTCACGCCAAAATGAATGCTCGCCCTTGCGAGAAAGCGAATGAAAAATCGTCATGCCAAACATCAACCAAATTCCCTGAATTCTTTTCCGGCTGTGACAAAATTCGTCTCGCTGATGTTTTGGCTGCTCCGCAATAAGCTTAACAATCGCCAATACGTCGGCGACCGTTTTCACTTCAGCCGCAATCGCCATTGTCAGCATGAGCCGATCGGGACTTGTGCTGGATTCCTGCTTCCGTTTTCGGACTGACGACAGATAGCGAGCTGCGAATTTGCAGGCGAGAGCGACATCTGTTTTCGCCGCGACCAGCGACGAGTGGAAGCAAGCAACAACAGCGCCCGCAGACGGTGATTCTCCTTCGCTCTCGGCAAACTCGTTGACTCGCTGTAGGACCCTATGGACTCCAGCCCGATTCCAGGGGCTCATCGACAGTTGCAACCCACAAATCGCCAACTTTCGGCTGGTGGTGAGTGCCGCAGGAAATTCCATTGACCACCAGACGGAAAGCAAGCCAAAGTCTTGGAAGTTCTTCCTACGATGATTCTGCTGCAAGAACGTGAGCGCGCTGACAAGTACGGACGAAGCGGCTTCCACATCATCGGCCTTGACAAAGTGCAAAATGGCAACATGCGCATCTTGAATGCTCGTCTTTCCCGATTCCATCAATCTTTCGGCGAGCCTGAGATTGCAGCGTTTGATCGTTTCGGGATGCAGCTCTGCATCGGCCAAATGTTTCGCGAGTGTCGAAACTGCGTATTGATTCTCCGTAACCACCTGCACCCAGGGTCCCACTAAGGTTGTTAAACGAGTCAATGGATGCGTAATTGTTGGTTCAACGAGCGACAGCGTTTTTACGTCATCCTTCGAGAACCGCGAGATCGGTATATTGCAACGGTAGAGTAATTCAAGTGTATCCTCTTCATCTACTGAGGCCTTGATCCTTCGCAACGTGCTGTGCTGTAATTCGTCGGTATGTTGGTTAGAGATCAACTCTTTGAAAACATCATCGTCTAGCGACCAATTGCGTCGCTCCAGTAATCGAATTGCAGCGACAAACGTCGACATGTGAGCGTTCGAGTGTTCAATCAAAAACTCGATTGTATTGCCAGTAACAATTCTTTCAGGCGCGCGTCGCTTCTCGAGTAGCGCTTTTGCATCGTCAGCCGTTAGATTAGGGCATTCAGTGAATCCCGAAGCCAGGTGTGGAGTCAGTTGAGCAATTTCAGTAGAGGCAACTTGTTCTGACAAGCAAAGCACGTGAAAGTTCGACCCTGCGCATCGAGCGGCTATTTGCTCCAGCCAACGACCTAATTCGTTTCGCCCAGATAGAGTTGGGAAATCGTCGATCACCAACAGTGTGCTCGGGTGCTGCGCAATCGTGCGAAGCAGACTTTCAAGGTTTCGTTCCTGCGTGGGCCCTGCGATTTTTTCTAGGATTGATTGCAGCTGTGCACCGGAGGCACGGGGGGCCAAGCCTTGAAAATTCTCCCAATAGTTTCTCTCGAAACTGCCCTGAATGCTCGCTCCAAGTTGAGTCTTTCCTGATCCCGGTTCTCCTCGTAGAACAACAACCTGGGAGCGTTTGAATGCCTCAATCACCGTTCTTTTTGCGTCGTGACGGTCGACCAATTCGGACGTATCAATTGGCGGTGAGAGGAGGGGCTCGTCGAATACGAAGGAAAAGTCGTCGCCTGACGGATCGCTGACGCCTTCCGAGAGTCTTCGCCCGAGCGACTCAATCTCCTGTCGGTTCTCCAGCACTCCACGCTCAACCACACCAAGTCGAAGTTCAATGGAATCGAGCCAGTCGCGAAGTTCTGAGATCGCCGCAGCCTGTCCGGGGTCACAGAGAACCGCCAAAGTGTTGCGAAGATCTTTTGCGGTTAGCAGCTTTAGTCCGTCGCCGGAAAGAGTCCGAAAGACGGTAAGAAAAAGGCGGCAATAAACAGCCTTCGCTTCATCGAATGTGAGTGCGAATCCGTTGTCTTGGAGATATCGGCAAATAGTGTCTTCAAGTTGTTCGCTCACGGGATTCCCCGTACTCCACTCGAAAGACCTGATAAACCGTTCGAGACCAGGGTTGTCGATTGAATTCAACCACTGCTGAAATACATTCCACGTTGGCGATGGGAGCTTTCGCGGTCGAACAGTTGCCCCCAAAACACGACGCACCCCTTTGACGATCAAAAGGCGCTCCGCCGGTTCGATGGTGTCGCGGAGCGCCCCCCACGCTTCGAGCGTCTTTAGCCCAGCGAGTCTTGGGAATCCGCGTTCCTGTCCGATCCCCGCATTAGTTGTGAACAAAAATCGAAATATCGCGGATGGATTCTTCAATAATGACTCAACAGCATTGGCTACAGTCGATACTGCGTCGGCACTCCGCAACGTCAAGTTGCGTTTCCGAGATTTTACTTGCTCCTGAAGTCGTTCTTCCGATGACACTTCACCCGCAAGGTGGTTGACGATTAGATCAATGTCTTCGCCAGATTCGAGGTGGAGACAATCCTGATCGTTGAGCGACAGCCACCTTAGTATCGTCAAGTCGGTCTGGTAAACGAATCCGCGAATAATGTGTGCGGCGTCGCGGTTTCGGGGCGGATTGAATGCCAAGGCTAAATTGATCCAACTGATAACAAGTGAACTACAAATATTGGCGTATCAGTCCACAGTAGGCAATCCGATGGTCTTCGAGCGGGCAGCAAGTTCCCAGAATTTCACGCTGCCTTCCGTTGATGGATTTCCTCAGACTTCATCGTTGCGAAGGCAAACTGGTGTTCATACTGCCAAGAATGTCTGAAGGCCCACTATTCTCTGCCGATCGCACGGGCCGTCTTGTCTTTGCGATTCGCAAAGGCAGTCGGGTTCGTGCGAGTGATCGCGGACGCTTGGAAAAACCGTCTCGGCCGTACCGCTTCCAGTTGACGCAGTGCGCCAGTTGGGGCGTCGGCAGTGGTTCATGATTAGAAAGAACACGTCGGTGTTCTGGTGGTGGCCAGCGGTCGTCAAACCTGGATTCAAAATCTGCGAACCGGAGCCACCTGAGAGGAAGGAAACGACAGGTTTACGCAAATGGACCAGCGGAGGCTAGAACGGGACGTTTCCGTCGTCGTGATCCTCGTCATGGTTGGAACGGCCTTTGCCATTACCGTTGGATTCACCATTTGCGTTTCGGGCTTCGGTGTAAATCCAGGTGTGGCATCGGTCCATCACTTTGCCAATGAGCAGCAAGTCTTCCCGACCGAATGACGTTGAGTCTTTCCACTCGCCGTCGTCGGTTCGGTAAAGCCGACTGATCGTCACATTATGACGGACACCGTTGTCCGTTTCGTTCTCCCAGATCGCCGCACGGATTCGACCAAGTCGAAATTCTTGCGTTGGTCGGGTCATCTTGTTGGCTTGTTTGGTAGCCATGTTGGTTGTCTCCAAATAGAGAATGGATGAAAGGAAAGAATCGGCTTGTCGAGAATTCGACTGGCCGGATGCCAAACGTCGCTATTGACGTTGGCTGCATGGGAAGCAAATGCCGAGAAAGTTCTCGGATGTGGACGCAGGCATGTACTGAATTCGCGTCCAGCCTTTGTGCTTTGCCTCGTAGAACGTGTTCGGCCCTTCGACGTTGCATTGGGCACACGTCAGCGTGAATGCGACGCGTGCCGGAATGCCGTCGGGATCGTCCAATACCGCTTCAGCACGTTTCATGGCATAGATCGCCGCTGCTTTCGCAACTGCCGCATGCCACTCGCTGCCGAGTTCCGGTGTGTCAGACGTCTTCGGTGGAAATCCGCCCCGATCAAGCCAATCGAGCAATGCTTCAGCCAGCTCTGTCACGTCGAGCCAGCTTCGCTTTGCCCACTCATCGAGCAACGAATTCCAAGTCACTTGCGGGTCCATGGTTGAGCCATAGCTCCCTCCTTTTGGTAAGGGTAAAGAGCGAACCGATTCCAACACTCACGATTTCGTGAGCGACATCGGCTCGAGACGTGAAATGCCAGCGTCACGCCGACACTGTTGACAATCGTCGCTGCCCGCTTCGTAGAGCACGCAAACCGACGGGCGCGTCGTGTAGATTCCACACCGATTGTCGTCGCGAAGAAAGACGCACCCGCCATTGCTGACGCAGTTCAGGTAGCCAATCTCGCCATCGAACCCTGGTTCGCGAAGCGGGGTCATCTGCTCCGCAATGTGAGGGTTCCTGAGTGTGTCGATTTCGTAGATGTCGACCAACTTGCTGCGGCAACACGCACCGCAGCCGTCACACTCATACTGCTCGTTCGATGTCGACATTGTTCAAGCCGCCATCGACAGCAGACTGCCGATCTTGGCGTCAAGCAACGTCCGATCTCCGGCGAAATTCACCTTCTGCGACAGCTTGGTGAGGGCATCGACCATCGCAAAAATCGTAAATGCTCCCTGTGCCCGAGCAATCTCCATCGCATCCTTGATCAGATGTCGCGGAATCTTCTCGGCCGTCAACACCTTCGTGACCTCGTCGGCGTCATCACCGATCCGCTCGGTCATCGCCTTCTTGACCATCGCGGCGAACGAGTCTTTGCGTTGATCGCGAACGGTGACCAGATTGTCCAGCATGATACGAATCTCTTGCAAAGCATCACGAACGTTGGCGGTGTGCTTGCGAGTGAATTCGATCACTTCGGTTGCATCCCAAACGATGTGGTTCTGGCAGACACGCTGAAACCAGAATGTCTGGATGCCAACGCTTCGGCGTCCGACCTCGCTGTTCCAGATGAAAAAGCCCGGCGCGAACGCCTGTCCTTCGATCTCGGCCCATCCGGTCGGGTCAATCAGGAATGCGAACATGTCCTGTTCTCCGCAATACAGTCCGGTGCTGACATCATCCATCGCCTTTTGCGGCGGGGTAAAAAACGATGCATACTCGTTGACCACGTCCAGCAATTCGACGTTCCAGAGCCGCGTGTAGGCAACACCGTGAACGCTACGAATCTGCTTTTCAGTCGTCAGGAGCTGCATTGGCTTTTCCGCCTGCGGCAGGGTTTCCTCAAACACCTTGCTGGCCGTCTTCCGGGACAGCCGGTTGACCGTGTCTTTCCCTACGCCCGCCGTGCGGCAAAGCTGCGAGAACGACCAATCGTTCAACCGGTATTCGGAACCCTCGCCGTTGCAGATCGTTAGATCATGTGTCAGCGAGATGTCTTGCGGGAGTTCCCAGAGGTCCGTTGATTGTTCACGCGAACGCGAACACTCGGCGTACAGGCTGTCGAACGAGTCGAAGCATTCATCGGGCGTCCGTCGAAACAGTTCCTCATTTGCTTTTGTCAGAGTAGCCATCGCTACAAGTCTCCGAGTGGGAGTCAAGAATCATTGCTCAACCAACGCGGTCGAACCGCCGATTACCACGCGCAGCGGCAATCGACGGAACGACCGAGACAGCTCGGAAGCTCGTAACGAATGGGGCTCACTAAGAAAACCTTCAAGACCGCCGGCCTCTCTTGGCGACCTGGCGTGAAGCCCGATCGACGCAAGAGGCGGCATTGATGTCTACAGATATTCGGCTTGGATAAGGAACAATTCTGCTGCTGACACTGGTTCCCTATCACGCTCGTCAAGAAATGTCACGCATCGAAAGCGATCTTTTTTGGCGGCTGACGTCTAGTTCCGGTCCATTCGATCAGCCCCACGCAACTGCAGGGTGGGTATGGCACGTTTCTTGGCCAGCGGGTCGACGTACCACCGATAGTGGCCATAGTCTGTTGCAAAGAGATAGGGCTTGTTCTCTTGGTGCCATTCCTGCCACTCATCTGCGGTACCGCTACTTGGACCGTCTGGCACGTAGCGTGCAAGCAAGCGTGCTGCTCGATCGACGGTATCCTTGTCGTCTGCCGACAAGCCTTCGATCGTGGACTCGAGGAATCGGGGGTCGTCAAAGCCGATCTGAATTTCAAGCAAATCCTTGTCGATGGTCAACTTGCTTTCTGGATCAGTCGTCAAGTAAGGCGTCTGCGATTCGGCCCACGCTGCCATGGCTTCGGCATTGCCCTGTGACTGAATGGTTTGCCACAGTTCCGGCGTCACCATTCTTTCCACCCAACTCGCTCGATCGGGATTCTTGAGCCAAGACGCAACAGTCGAGCGTGGTCGGGCACGTGGTCCGACGAAGACTGACGGCGTGATCGCGATGGGGCGATCTTCGCTGAAGTTGCTGATGTAGGCGATCGCGTTGAGAAGCATTCGGTTGCCGGTA
This sequence comes from uncultured Pirellulaceae bacterium, assembly GCA_963975425.1. Taxonomy (GTDB): domain Bacteria; phylum Planctomycetota; class Planctomycetia; order Pirellulales; family Pirellulaceae; genus CAXBGS01. The sequence goes on along the minus strand of CAXBGS010000007.1, from coordinate 221,713 downwards.
TCATTCATCTCGGCCGGTGATTGCTCGAAACCGAAATGCATCAAGTTGCCCTGTCGCCAGATCGCTGCGGCGGTTGGCGTTTTATGATTGACGCCGCCGCAGAAGAATTCGACGTCGGGATAAACGTCGAATGCAGTCGAATACGTACACCAACCGGCTTTCCAGTTCTTCTCGTAGTCATCGACCACGGGAATCACGTCGATCGACTTTTCGTCCATGTCATCTTGGAATGACGACGGCGTGTCGATTTCGATGGTCGCGGTGCGGTCAATCGGAAAGGGTGACTCAAAGATTGGATGCGATTTCAGGTCGTACGCCACCGGATCGAGACAGGTGCAGCCTGAGCCGCCGCGAAGTTGCCAGGCGCACGCCAAATTGAGTCCTGCACTCCCCAGCAAGACGGTCGGTCGTCCCCAGTCCTTTCGCATCCCAAGCGGTGACGTATCCGTGCGTTCCATTCGGGCACTGCCACTTTGGGGCCAGTCCAGTAACACCACGTCAAACTTTTCGGCATCCGCTGGTTTGAACGCATCACGATCCACTGACTCAATCGCCGCGACGTGTGGCTTCAAAAACTCGATGAACTCGTCGGCTCGCTCTGAACCGACGTAGATGACGCGCAGGCCTTTGTCCTCCTTGGCGATCGCCGATGGTGGAGCGAGGATCGCGGCAATAACAACGAGCAAAAACGCAACCGCGAAAGACCGAGGGAACGAACTGATGGACAGGCGATTCATCGTAGATCATCTCTCTAACAAAGGAGTTGACTGACTGACCACAATTGGAAGTTCGATGGTGCAGGATTCGGGCGGAAGGCAAACGAGGTCGTTGCACGCCTGAAATTGGACTTTGATTGTCACGCGATAATTCGCTGCTTGCAATTCTGAAAATTGGACCGGAAGCGATGCGGAAAGCGAATCGCGATGAATTGGTTTTCCTTCAGCCGTGTCGCTGGCCTCTGGGATTGATGCTGGACCGATGGTCAGAGACTGATCGTCAGTTGAACCCTCGATCGAAAATGGCGTGAACGGCCCTGGCGAAGGCAAGTCGCCATAGAGATGAAATCCCGGAGAAACCTTCGTCTCGACAAGAACGGAGACGGTCTCGTTCACTGCAGAGTCCCGTTCGGGAAACGAGGCCGTAAGGGTAACCTCGCCCGATTCACTTTGCACACTTACCGGCCGTCCATGCGATATCGTCCAATTTGTGACGACCGTATTCGGACGCTCTCCGACAGGTACGACCTTGGCATTGCGGTCACAACCCGACAGGGCCATACCGAGAACCGGAGACAGCAAACAACAGACAACGGTCCCGCGACGCCTCGGCGCGAATTCATTCCTACGTGTGGTGAGAATTCGCCGATCCATGAGTCGCCTCTACGAGTGTGTTCAGTCGAGATTCTACCCTTGTGAGCGCCAGGTCGCTTGGCATCGCCTGCTTGCTGGGCCATGAAATATCGAACGGTGCGAACTCGCGATCTGCGCACGGTTGGCCCTGCTTTGTTTTACTTCTGGTGTTTGCGCATGGATTACGTCGGGAGTCCGTGATTCGCGTGGTTTTCTGATGATTTGGGTGGCAATTGCGATGGCAATCGGTGCGACGAGTCCGATTGCCATCTTTCTTGATGATATTGGTGAGAATGCGACCGGCATGTGGCCGGTCGCATGATGGCTGTTTAGTCTTCGTTAGGTAGCAGAATCGTAAGAACGGGACGTTCATCGTCGCCTGGTCCGACAATGGCCTTGAGTTGGACGAGTTCGGCTGGCTTGCCTTCCTCGTTGGCAACGTACAGTTCAAACATCATCTGCGGTTCTGCGTTCTTGCTTTGCAGAATGGCGTAGCGAAGCATCCAAAGGATGTCCCAGAGTCGTCCGCTTTCGTCTTGGCACGTGATTCCATCTGGAACCTGAACGTACTCAGCCCAAACGGCGTTGGTAACGACAGTGTGCAGAGTCAAACCTGCTTCCTTCGCTGTTTTTGTGACGTCGATCAGGACTCCGTCCGCGATAGCTTGCTCTCTTGTGTAAGCGAAAATGTAGTTCATGGTGCTAATCTCCTAGTCGCAAAAATTGTCAATGAAGGACGCCGCAATCTCTGACCAATTCACGTCGTCCAATGCCGAGCCGAGTAGGTCGGTATAGACCGACGCTTCCTGAAGCGGTGATTCGTCGTGTGTGGCTTCCTTCAGTTGTTCTGCAAGGCTGATGCGCGCTGCCTCCGATTCTGTCCACAGCCCATTGATCACATTGTCCATTGACCATGCGCCGCGAACGGTCGAGCGTGTTCGGTCTCTCCAGTAGTGATACGATCCCGAATCATTCCTTAGCCAAAGATCAACGCACCAAGTCGCATAGTTTTCCCAACCTTGGTATGTCGTCGACGAATCGGCGGTGTCTTCTGGTTTTGATTCCTTTTGCATTTCGATTTACCTAGCAAGTGTCGGGATTTCCGACGATTTTTCCGTACAACCCACCTCGCATTTTTTGTCCTTGGGGTGGGTCTCTCGCCCATCGACAGACCCACCCCAGGGACAAAAAAAGAAACTCGGCCTGCGGAGCGATCGTCGGGAGGCGAAGCGCGGCAAGGTCCGTGACAGGTTGAGGAGGGGCGGCGGCGCGGTGGCGGGCCTGGCACGGACATTGCAAGTGGAGCCGACCAGAGATTGCGGAGCAGGCCGTCGATAGCCGGGGAGGAGTGGGGCAGGCGGGTCTTGGGCTGCGTGGGGCAAGTGGTTGGAGCAGCCCAGTCTAAGCGTTCAATTCTTCGTTGGACCCCAAGAACGGACTCGTGCTAATGTCGAACTTGATTCGACCTAGCAATGTTACGAATCGGACCGGTCGCATCGTGCGACCGGTCCACTTTTCCCGTCTATGAAAAGAGAAATCCCGACGTCGAAGGAACCCGGCTTTGTTGTCTGCACCTATAGCGAGATGACTCGCTTTGTTGAAGCGTTCGCCGAGGGGCACTTGAATCTGTTGATCGTTCTCGGTGAGCCAGGATTGGCAAAGAGCCAAACCGTTCGACGTGTGATGGCGGACGCTTGCTGGATCGAAGGCAACGCAACGGCATTCGGTGTCTACACACAAGCCTGGAATCATCGTGACCAAGTGATTGTGCTCGACGATGTCGATAGCCTCTATTCGGATCGGAACGCGGTTCGATTGCTCAAGACACTTTGCCAGACGGACCCGGTCAAGCGAGTCTCTTGGCAAACTGCATCCGCTGCCCTCGATAAACAGGGCATTCCACGGGCGTTCGAGACCACGAGCAGGGTCGTGATCATTGCCAACGAATGGAAGACTCTGGATAAGAATGTCGCGGCCGTGCAGGATCGCGGTCATGTGATTCGGTTCCAACCCTCGGCCAGCGAAGTGCATCAGCAGGTCCATAGCTGGTTCAACGACGATGAAATCTACGACTGGTTCGGCAGGCACCTCTCGCTTGTTATCAATCCGTCCATGCGTCAATACGTTCGCGCCTCTGAACTGAAAGCGGCCGGACTCGACTGGCGATCCATGTTGTTGCAGGAAACACTGCCAGCGACTACGAGCTTGGTTGCCAAGCTAAAGTCGGACGTTCGTTGGTCGACGGAGTCCGAACGGGTCCAGGAGTTTGTCCGACTCGGTGGTGGATGTCGAGCAACGTACTTCAATCATGCCAAGCGGCTTCGCGTTCGCATGAACGCCGACGTGAGTCGAGAAAACGCTTAGACTCTTAGACCGAACTAACGGTTGCGTTTGCGATAATCAGCGAGTGCCCGCTCGACCAATTCGCCCAGTTGGCACCGCGCGTCCCAGGACCAATCTCGGTATTCCGCCATCAGTTCGGTGTCGATTCGGAGCGTTGCTTTTTCTTTTGGTGCTCGGTTTGTGGAATTTACCTCCGGCGGGCGTCCCAGCCGGGCACGTTGGCGACGGGACTTCTTCGCCCGACCAGCCGATTGCTGTTTCGGTTCCTCTGGCGGCTCCTGGGCTGGGGCGGCCGACGGTGTGCTGATGTACCCGCCCAGGACGTTGGCGATTCCAGGAAGTGGCTTGCTCATACGGCCAGCCATTCAGCGATTCTGTCAGCAACTGCGTCATAGTCTTCCATCGCGGACGATGATCGAAGCCGATGGATGCTGCCGGCGGTCGTTGCGTACACGATCCTTGCATCGGAACGAATGGTTCCTAACACGCTGTATTGACTCGCTAATTCATCCACAACTTGCGACGTGATACTGCGGCGTCGATGACTGTTCGTCACGATCGCACCAATGGTTTGCAGTTCGGGATTCACGTACTGACGTAAGAGGTCGACGGTCTGACCAAGATGGACCAGGGTCTGTAGCTCGAAGCCACCCGGTTGAACAACGACACAGATTCCCTGAGCAGCGCTCAATGCGGCAACCGAGAGAACCCCAAGCGAGGGCGGACAGTCGATCAAGACAACGCCTTCGTCAGGCAGTTCGGTGTTTCGCAGGGCGGTCCGCAGTACAAACTCTCGGGATGTCGACGTGAGAAGTTCCGATTCGGCTCGCAAGAGTTGTAGGCTGCTTGGTGAAATGGTCAATGATTCCGCGACCTTGATGACTTCCAGTCGAGACTGATCTCGCAGGCAATCGAATAGCCGACTATTACTGCCGTCGATTCCGAATGCTGCTGATAGATCAGCTTGCGGGTCCATGTCGATCAGGTGAACCGGGATTCCGCGACGACTGAGTAGCACACCGAGCGCCGCGGTGGACGTTGTCTTGGCGGTGCCGCCTTTCTGGTTGGTGATTGCGATGATCTTCATGTGAATAGCCGTACCACGACAGTCAATCATCCGTCACGGACTTTCTGGCATTCGGGTGATTCAAGCATTCAGACAATGCCGCTTTTCGGTAATGCCAGCCTTTCCAGAATTCCAGCAATGACGGCATTCTGGCATCCATGTCATCGGGATTCCCACACGAAAATGCTCGCGCCACGACAGCTTGCGTGGTACGGTCGACTGGTAAGAATCACCGAGGGTTATGGCCACAACAAAATCACCAAAACAAACCACCAAGTGCTCGACATTGCGAGCAGCCGTCGGACAGTTGACGCTGATTGAGCACTGCTTGTGTCCGCTCGATGCACGGGCATCGCTGCGAGAGAACTTCGTTCACAAGACAAGTTACGGCTACTCGAAAGACAAAAAACGCAAGCAAGCATCGGTCCGCGTAACTTGCCCAGGCGGATTGTCGACGGAAGATGAGTTCTTTCTGTGGGGCCTTCTCTCACTGACGCTGTCACAACCCAAGCCAACGCCGAACTTTTTCGCGACGCGACACTACTGCTTGAAGCAGCTCGGCAAGATCGACACGCGGCGTCGCGGAGGCCGGCAATACCAACACCTCGCGGAATCACTGGAACGGCTGTCGCTGGTTTCCTACCGAAACGATGCTTTTTACGACCCGCTTCGCGGAGAACATCGTCGGGTCAGTTTCGGATTTCTGAGTTACAGCTTACCGATGGACGGAGATTCATCACGAGTGTGGCAAATCTCCTGGGACCCGATCTTTTTCGAGTATTGTCTGGCGGCACGTAGCGTGTTGGCATTCGATTTCGAGGTGTATACGGAGCTAGACCCTGCGAGTCGGCGCCTGTTCCTTTTGCTCCACAAGCTGTTCTGGAGGTATCGCACGACGCCGGCGATCGACATCCGGGAATTGGGCACCAACGTGCTCGGTTTTTCCGACTCGCTGCGAACGTCCGAAACCAAGGTGCGAATCGCAAAGCTCGCCGAGCGGCTGCGTATTCGTGACATCATCGCTGAAGAAGCGAATTTCCAAAAACGCGCGAAGGGTGAATTCACCGTTCGATTTTCAAAAGGCAAGTTCTTCGGAAGAAAGGTTGCCCGGCCTGCGTCCAATCGAATCGAATCTCCACTCGCTGAGCCGCTCCGCTCAATCGGATTCGCCGAACATGAGTGCCAGCGAATCTTGCACAAGTTTGATGAGCATTTGATTCAGCAATGGTCTGACGTGACGCTAGCGGCCGTCGAACACAAGGGCCGCTCATTTTTCAAGCGTAGCCCGCAAGCCTTCTTCATGCACAACGTCCAACATGCCTCCCAGGGAACGAGAACTCCACCGGACTGGTGGCTCGACCTGCGAAAACGAGAATCGCTCGCTAACGCCAATCTAGGCAGCCCTGAATCGGAGCGACCTCCCAACGCAAAGCCATTGAGTGTTTCCAACGTGCTGGCCGAAGTCATTGAAGCCGGCTTGGTGCCGGCGTTGGACAAAACCGTTGTGAAGTGAGTGGAATTCAACTCAATTCCAGAATCGACTCTTTTGTTTTCGAGGTACTTTGTAAACAGGTACTTTGGCCTTTGCAGGCGGCAGGAACCTCGCGACAAAAATCCCAATCTATTTAGCCACTTGCGATGGTTCGCTAGACTTGCGATCCGCAAAAAAGTGACGCAAGCGACACGTGGCGAGTGCGGAAACGTGACGCAGCCGACACGTCCGATTTCCCGAAACGTGACGCAAGCGACACGCACTTAGTTCGATGCACGATAGGCAGCCCCAACTAGATGATCGGGGACTAGAAGTACGCTAGCGTCCGGCTTGCGGGACTAACAACCTCGTGATCGTCAGAATACGAACAACGTTTCTGTTCGATGGCATGGGTCGGGAACAACCCGGAACGTTGGCCTCATCAGCCGACTGAAGGGGACGGGAGTCGCTATCCGTTACGTTCTTCCGCGTAGAGCGCAGTGCCTGGAGATCGGGCTTGCTGTGATCGACGAGGGCTTCATGGACTAAATCCTTGGCATGATGCTGAGACACAACCCCATGATTCGACTCGATTTCTTTTCAAATTCAATAGTGAAAGAGGGCGACCGTGGAAAACCTGTCAGCTCGGACGTTCCGAACGGACAGGCCGTGGTCAATCAAAGGCTGCATACTTGCAGCGAGGTGACTTGGGCGTTTGCTCTGTCATCTCCGGGTGCGCCTGTGTTTGCCAGTTCGTAAACACGGCAAATCCCGCCGAAGGGGTTCGTGAGCTAGCTGACTGAGAGTTCAATCTCAGCAGTGCGGTCGAAAACGATGTTTGTCGATCAGCTTCGTTCAACTTCGCTGGCGTGGGGAGTCATGAACGGGTAACACCCGTCATGCCGAGGGTCTAGCGGCCTTCGGGTATCCAGTCAAAACCTGGAACGCGAAAAGCTCAACCATGAAAGGCGTGAGAACGCTTGCCAGTTAGTCTCGAAGAAGACGGTGCCGAACTGTGAAAAGGCACAGCGGATGGGTAAGGAAAGGCTTCTTGTTTCGCTTTCCTGAAATCAACTTCCGAGCAATCGGATGTTGGAAACTATGCTCGGGCGGGAGTCTGAGACATACCACTGTGCCCGGTCGGTAACACGACGTAGCGACGTGAGCTTCGAGATGATGATGGCTACGAAACGGGGAAGGGGCTGCGTGTGCGGGGTTAGCTCTCGCTGGCAATTTGCCAACACGTGGTTCTGGGAGTGTGTCCTGAGTAGAAGTCCGGCGGGAGCCGGAGCGGTTTTCTGAGCGAAGGCTCAGACGCGTCGGGATGAGGTCCGAACGCGCACGGCAAGGCAGTCGTAGATTGCTGTCCAATCATTACCGAACGAAAGTTGCGGTAAATCACCTCGGACAGTTGAACCGTTTGCCGTATCAAGGGTGATGCTTTGATGCACATGGCAATGACGAAAGGGACGACGCGGTTTTTCGTACGAAAGACCCATGCTGTCGATACCGGCTTTGCAATCGGGCAAAGTCGGTTTCTTGGAAGAGGACCTGAATGTGGCTTCACGCGAGAATCTCGGGAGAGATCACCGCCTGTGGCGACGTACTGACGACCAACGCTACCCGTACGAGTAGTGTCGGTCGAAGGTTCTTGAAATGCAACGAAGAGGTATTAACCAACTGTAACGAAGAAACAGGGCTTCGCAGACGCGGGAGCTACTTCGCCAGTTGAGTGTGCCCGGCAAAGCAGGATGCGGAGCCGGCTGCACACGCCTCGCGACTTGCGACACGTTCTAGAGGAGGATTTCGATCGAACGACGATTGGCTTTTCGAGGAGATTTGTGCCACAAACAAACTCCTCATCTTCTTGTCAAGAATCAAAGCGTCGGAGCAGTAATGACGTCTTGGAAGTATCGCTACGTCGCGGCCAGCATCGACGGTTTCATTGAACAACTTGTTCGATACGTAAACACAGGTCACTACTTTTACGTCACTGGAATAATCCCGGACGGAAAGAATCCTGAGTCGATTGATGCGAAACTGATTGAGCGCTACGGAATCGATTGCAAGCGTTGGGAGAGGTCACGCCGCAAACAAGCCGGCTTCGCGTCGGTTCACTATCTTCGCTACGAGCGGCAGTTCATTCTCGTCGCAACTCATGGTCAACACGCGTTCTTCGAGTCTCATTCTGCCGATCAGTTGCGTGATTGTCGTCGCGTGGGAATTCAGTTCGGCGGGTACTCGGTTCGCCGCTCGGCCTGCGGTCGGACTGGCAAATGGCACACCCTGGTCAGGATCGACAAATGCACCGCGACCGCGCTGCGAGCCCACCTACTTGAACTGGCGTTGAGGCGGAGAAAAGATCAGCTCGAAGACGAGTTTCGCAGCGTTTGCTTCCAGCCTTACCGCCCGGTCCGAGAGCAATTGTTAACCATCCTGAGAGCAGTGAATCGAAATCGCAAGGCGGCGGGTTTCGCGGCACTCGATTACAAGTGCATCCCGGTTCGTCGCAGGATTACCAAGCCGTTTGGTCAAGAATTGGTGGTCGACGATGCGAACAACAGTCTCTATTCGGCAAGAACTTCGGAGAGCGGATCGACCACTTCCGGCAAGATACGACCGACGTCGTCCGCGAGTGCCTGCAAGAGCGTGAAAGCCTGAGCATGGTTTCCGCTCGAAAGTTCCATCGAGATCACCGACGCGAACCGAACATCGAGCACGGCCCAAAAGCTGACATCACCGGCTCGGTTCCGGCGCTCGATGCGTCGGCGCAGGAACTTGATCGTGTGAGTGTCCTCGGCATGAAGGCACTCAAGATTCCCAGAGTTGGCGATTCCCACGTAAGCGTTGCGCATTCAATCCGTGTACCACGAATTGATTCCCAATGAAAAGCATCGTTTTCAATCGCTCACAATTAGCTCGGTGGTGACCGAGACGGAGGGAACCGGTGGCCCGTGTGTTCGCGATGGTTGCGTCCACAGCGAAACTGTGGCAACGATAGCGACATGAATCAGTCAAGAAATGGAATACCGATCGTCCAGACCACTCGTGCCTGGCGAGATAACTTGAGTGGATACGTGATGAAACCTGAATCAAGCAGGATGCGAATGTGCTTCATGGTCACCGTCGGCGCGGTCATTGCCGCAGTGATCGACTATCGGTTGTTCGATCAATCAATTTTCAGCGCAGTCGCTGAGATGATCCGGTAGTCAGTAGCTCGCGAAGAAAGACGCACTCTTCTCTGGATTGTGGCCGCGACGGTCATACAGCTTAGTTGTCGATGGGTCTGCGTGGCCGACGTCCCGCTGGACATCTTCCAAATTCGCGCCATTGTCGAGCGCCGTCGTGATGAACGTCGCGCGCATCGAGTGGGCGGAGAATCCAGCCGGCTGCTTCAAGCCACGGCTGTACTTCTTCAGGATGCGGTTGACAGCGTCCGGGTGCAATGCACGATTCGGAGGCCCGCTTTTTCCATTGCTGCGAAGCGGCCTAAACATCGCTGTCTCGGTCTGATTTTCATGGCCTGTGGCCCGTAGGTAATCTCGGATTCGGCTTGCCACCTGCGGATGGATGGCCACCGATTCACACGCCCCACCTTTGCGATTGACCCAAATCGAATCCAGCCCGCGATTCTGATGAAGATCGCGGACTAGCAAACGGGCGATCTCAGCCCGCCGAAGACCGACCTGCAATCCGATGGCCAGAATCGCTCGGTCTCGCATTCCTTGGATTGTGTGCGGTGACGGAGCATCTAGCAATTGCCGAGCTTGACGCTGGGAAAATGCAAGCGTCTTTCCCTGGTTGCGGCTTACTCGCGGGCGCTCGACATCACGCACGGGATTGATCGGAACCACGCTATGTTGAACGAGGTGCTTGTAGAGACTTGAGAGAGCGGCAAGCCGACGTCGAATCGTCGAAGCCTTCAATTGTTGGTACTCGCGCATGTGCGATTCCCAAGCGATGACGGGTCGGTGATCGACTCGGTGTAGCTGTTCGGATGCAGTGATGCCCGCGAATTTCATGAAATCTTCCACGTCTCGCCGGTAGGCAGTTCGGGTTCGCCGGCTCTTGAGTTTGGCGAGCCACACGCTTTCCTCCGGGATCGCCGCAAGCGAATCGAGCACGGACGTCGATACTTCGGCCTCGATAGTGGTAGGAAAACAATCAGGTTTCGTGGTCACGGGCGATCTCGATCAATGCACGATAATCCGGTTTATCGCGTGCTCGACTTTCTCACGGTTTAGACGACCATGCAAACGAAAGTTGGACCGGTCGCTCGATGCGACCGGTCCGTTTCAGCTACTTCTCACTCGATTCATCCATCGGCTCAATTCCCATCGCTTCACGCTGCAAATCGGTGGGCTCTTGTTTCAACACTTCGGAAACCGTTTGCCAAAGTTGCTTGACTTGTTTCGGCGATGTTGCGAGCCAAACGGTGTCGAGCAATTCTTCCTTCTCTTCACGCAACTTCAGAATCCGCTTGCCAATTTCGTTTCCGGCTAGCAGCTCCGTTTCCATCAAGGCAGCGCGTCGATTGACTGCCGCTTGAATTTCGTAGTCTCCAAACGAATGGACGTTCTTGGTAAGCGACTCAACGTCCACGCCTTGAATCTTCGCAAGCACCTGCTTGAGAATGTTACGACGTTCAATATCAAGAGTTTCCCGTTGCGTTCCGAGTGACTTGATTTCTTTCACCAAATGTGCAATGCCCAGCGACTCCAACGCCTGGTCGTTCGCTTCTTTGCGAATCTTCTCCAGAAAGTTCGGGTTCTCTGCTGCGCAGATCGCCTCAATCGCTTGGTCAATCTTGCGAATGATTCGTTCTTTCCAATGTTCCTTTTCTCTTACGGTAATGGCCATGGTCTTGGCTCCTGTTCTTTCTACGTTTCAACATTACATCAGCCGTTCAAACTGGCTGAATCGAATCGGAGACCCAAATCAACAACATGCTTCCTGTTGAGTGGGCCTCCTACAGTCATCCCTGGCGAGGCCCACGCAATAGGAAGCATAAAAAAAGGACAGCAACGCTTCGGAGCCGCAGCCGGCCGGTGGGTGTTAGGTGGGCGCAGTGAGCGAGTGTCCAGGTGGAGAGCGAAGCGGACCTGGACTCTCGTGATGCGGAGCGAACAGGTGGAGCCGGATGCGGCGGAGAAGGGTTGCTTCCTCAGCCGGGGATGACGCGAGCCTTTCGGCGAGCTTCAGTGGTGGGGTCGTGGGATAAAGGTGGCCACCTCCGGCAACGACGTTTGAGTTGATCGGCTTACCGCCCCGGTTTTGGGTGGATATTCCATTTTTTTGGGCAAGATTCGTCGAACAACAACCCCAGTAACTGGTCTCGCCAATCTCAAGTTCCTCGCAGCGTTCTACTGGCGAGTAGAATCTGGTCATTTGGCCTAGTCGATTTGCAAACCGCAATGCGACTCCGACCAACGTTGCCAATCACATCGACACGAGCATCACAGCACTTGGTCCGGAGCAGCATCGTCTGCGAATCCGTTCCGCTCATGGACTCCACCGCATCCCTCGACAACTTCAAGAGGTATAGAGATGTCACGAAATCGTTCTGACAAATACGATGAATCCGTCGATTCCTCGACCGTCGTACGGCCCGAAGACTTAGTCGATATTGATTACGACTCGATTTTCCACGCGCCGATTCCGCTTCCAAAGTATGCAGGCCGTGTTGACCCGAACAAGCGGCAAGCCAGGGGCTTCAGTCCGCAGCTAGTGATACTCGCTGTCGATGATAGCCGTTCAATGTCGCATGACGGAAAGGCCGAGGCCGCAACGAACGCCGTCAAAGACATGCTTGCTGAAATGGTGGTGCAATGCGACGGAAGTTCTGATTTTGATGTGGTGGTGTTTTCATTCGGCACGTACGTCAACTACGACAAAGAAACTTTCGGTGTGCCGATCCTTGATTTCCCTGCCGACTCGATTGACTTTGCCGGGACGTCAGATCGCACGAAGTACTACCGAGCACTTTGGACGATTGAGGCCGTGCTACAGCACTACGAGAAGAACTATCTCCGCTTCCATGAGATGCCGAAGGCACACCCGGTTCCGCTTGTGATTTTTATGTCGGATGGATTCGACAAAGCGAAGAATCATGACCCTATTCCTATCGCCGATCGCATCAAAACAATGAAACTGTCCATCGGCGCGCCGCCACTTATTCTAACGGTCGGAATAGAATTTGGCGGCGATCAGCCTGACGTCGACTTGTTGAAGCGTTTGGCGAGCATTGACGACGAATCAAACCGACCTGCGTACTTCGATGTATCGAATGCATCCATGTTGGCACAGTTCCTGTCGAAGGCAGCGAGTTCTGGATCGTCTACTGCCGCTGAAATCTTCCGGGCCGTCGGCGATCTCGAGCGAAAACGACGGCCGCGTTAGGAAGGGCCTGCGAACTAAGATGGAAAGTCCTCTACTTGAAAGTTTGTCTGACACGATTTCCGCCAACAGCGATGCTTTGGCCGAGCGTGGAACCGTTCTGGAATCACCCGGCTTTCTTGAAACGGGCAAGTCGGTGCTCTCAGTCGCGTCCGATCACGGAAACAAGGAAACCAATCGCGACTCTTTCCTCGCGTTCGTTCCCCTTGGCGACGGCGATATCAAGTGGGCAGTCGCTATCGCGGATGGCGTCAGCGCATCGTTCGAGTCAAAGCTGGGCAGCCGACTAGCTTGCTACGCGTCCGTTGCTGCGCTCGTCCGGACCGAGGACCAGAAGCAACGCAGCCCAATCTCGGAGTGTGCTGAAACATTTCTCGCAATTGGCGAACGCATATTGGGTGACGCTCGCCTTTGTCGCCCAGATCAAGTGCCGGAAAGCCATTGGACTCGATTCGTTCAAGCGGGCCGACTCTTTCAGACGACGGTGATGATCGCTTGGCAGGCTGGCGATCAGATTTTCTTGGACGGTATCGGTGATGGTGGATTTGTTCGCGACTTTGATCGCGGATGCGTTCCGATGATGTATCTTCCATCAAGTTCGGGCCCAGTGACCTGCTTGGGAGCAATGACAAATGTTGCCGAGCCCCAATATCGCCACCAGTTCGCTTCGGCAAATCAGCTCTACTTGTTCACCGATGGTGTGACCGGTTCGATTGAGCGCGATTGTTCGCAGGCGATCGACGTCATGCGTCGCTGTGTCGATCGCGACCGATGCACAGTGGCGACTGACTTACTCCAGTTTTCGATTCGATCTGGTGCTAGTGACGACAATCAGACGCTGGCAGTGATCTCGCCATGACGGACTGGGTTGATGTAAGTAAACGGCAGCTCCAAGAGCTGTATGGCACAGTTTGGGAACTCGATGGTTGGCCTTTGTCTTTTGGCGAAGTCGCAGGCGGTGGGGAAGCGTCGGTTTGTGAAATGTCTGGCGAATCTGGCGAGACGGTTGCCTACCTTCGTTTCATTCAGCCTCACCGCACGTCACCAGCTCGCATTCATCGAACCGAATGGTTAATTGGTCAACATGTTCTTCAAGAGTCTGAACTATTCCGCGGGCTTCCTCATGCTTGGGTAACGACTCAGCAATACGGTCGTCCGAGCGGTTGCGATTTCGATTTCATCGCTACGTTTCATGACGCGGTGCCAGGCCAGACTTGGAGAAGTGTAAAGTGGGCTTTTCACGGGAGAGTAGATGCCGTTCACGGACTACCGACACCAATAAATAGAGTTCGAGCAGCCAAGAATCTAGTCGCGACGTTGGCGGCTTTTGAGGAGATTGGCACGAAAGGTTTCGTCCATGGCGATTTGACCGACCGCAATTTGATTTTGGATGCAAGGACCGGAAAGGTCAACTTGATCGACTTCGACGCATTCGTTTACCAAACATCACCAACGCTAGATGACCCTCGCATCTCGATCGGTGATGGAGGCGTCACAGGAATGTCAGGTTATTGCCCTAAAGACCTGGAAGAATGTCTCGATGAGCATGCTTTTGCCTATTCCGATCGGCGCGCCCGCGACATGCTCCTTCTCGAACTACTTGCGTTTTCGGAAAACGATCCCCCCGCGGATGCCCCGGGAAGTTGGCAACAACGCAATACAACGTTGACCTCCGTGAAACCGTTGGCCGAACAACTTGGACTACCGCACCTGCTAGATACAAGTGTTTTCGATTGTCCCGAATCAGATCGCCCAACGAGTTGCCAACTCGCGCGGGCTTTGGGCCTCGCCATCCCCAAAATCGCGGAGCCCCACGCTAACGTCGCTGATCCTTTGCAAGATCGCCCAGTAGCGATGCCGAATTTTGAAACGAATCAGTATCCAGACGGCAGCGTCTCCGAACCGATCCTTCCGCGAGAAAAGAGGAAAAAGCGGAGCCGGAGCAACGCGTCGCCTCGACAGCCGCAGCCCGACCCCTGGGAGTACATTTCATCATTTGCCCGCGAAAACGGCCCGGCGGTTGTACAACACCTACCAGCTTTTGCTGGAAGGTTCGCTTTGTGCTTCATGCCACTCTTGTTCGCGTACCATTTCCTGTTCGTCGGATTTCTTCTAGCGTTCCAGCCAATGGAGCCGGTCTATGAATCACTGCACCACGGTCCACTCAACGCGATGTTGTACGCGACCACAATCATCGCAAGCCTTGTCGCATCCGCTCGGCTGATGACGAGTGATTCGCAGTTCCAACGATTCACTAGCGACCCAATCTTGTCGAGCGTCTTGCTTGGCGCGAAGGGCGGTGCGATTGTGATGCACCTCTTTCTTTTCGCAGCGACGTTGTTCGCCTTCGTCTTGGTGGCAGCCGTGAGATTGTTTCATGATGGAGACGCGGTGCCATCGACCGTACCCGAGGCCATTGGCTGGCCGCTGTCGCTGGTCCTACTGATCAGCACGTTTCTCGGCACCGCGCGTTTCGTGAAATGGTGGCTATGGCGGTGAGCCATTTTGCCTGGCGTGTTCCCAGTCGGCTTGCCGTGCCGCGTTGACCCAGTCGTCGGCCATGATTGCCAGCCGGGCCGCGACCAGCAGGTCTCGCTCGTCCAGCCGACTGGTGGTGCGATAGTTTTCACCATCCTTCCAAGTTCGCGTGATCTCTGTGGAATATCGCGTTCCCTTTTCCGTTTGATTTGGCCAGATGGTCAATGTCAAGCGACCATGACGTTGCGTCATTGCCGGGCGGTTGGTTTCGTCTTGTACTTGGTGTGCTTCTTGCGTTTGCATTACTGTTACCTCGCTGATGGCGATGCAGTTGACAATGCTGACTCAATAGCACGGTTTTGGATCGATTGTCCACTGATTGCGTCAGCAATCCAACTTTGATTTGTTCAGCGTTTTCGTGGTAAATCTGACAGCCAAGTCATGAGGGGACCGAGCAGAAGGGACAAACATGCCGGAGTCTCGCGAATCGACGTTTGCGACACGCCGGTGATGGTCAACGGTTTTCAAAGAGGTTTTCAATATGAGGCGACTATGTCTAACACTTCTCGTCTTAACGATGCAGCTCTCCTTTGTTCCATGCTGTTTCGAGCCGGGGAAATAATCGAGGTCCGACCGATCGAAATTTGGACCGATGGCGATTCAGGTAAACGGAAGTCGCGAGTGTTGCGAAGCGAGCGTAGGTGGCTTGCAAAAGACGGATTCGTTGAACAGCTTCGCTATCTGGATAGGCTGAACACGATGCACAACGCCAACATCTTTTTTGGCGTGAACCCAAGGGTTGCCCACGGTCGTGGTCGCAAAACGGATGTCGTAAAGACTCGGTGCCTTTGGGCAGACATGGACAACGTAACGTCGGAAGTAGCAAAATGGCGTTGCGAAGAGACTGGGGTTCCTCACCCGAGCATCATCATCGATAGCGGAAACGGCAATCACCTCTACTGGCTACTGGATCAGACGCTCGATATTTCGTTGCCGTTCGATCGGGACTTGCTTGAAGCGAGACTTAGACGGCTTTACAAGCAACTCGGTTGTGACGCGACGTGTGACGCAAACCGACTACTGCGACTTCCAGGGTTTTTGAATGTAAAGAACGCTCGCAATGGCGCTCAGCCCACTCGATGCTCGTTGCGAGTCTGCAATCCGGATTGTCGCTTTGCTATCGAATCGTTTCCCCCACAGGTTAAACGACAGTCGCCCCAATCGTTGCAGGACGGGAGAGTACGGAGGACGTTCGCAAATCAACCGCGAACAACTGATCCGCTGACTCAGCGTCTAGCAGTAACCACGGACGATCGAAGCAAGCGGGACTTCGCGATAGTATGCTCGCTCTTGCGCGCTGGGTACGGCAAGGAAGAGATTCGGCAAGCGGTCGCATCTCAGAGCAAATTTGCGGATCGCGGCGATTCCTACTTTGAGACGACGTTTCGCAATGCATTGATTGCTATTCAGTCGTAGATGCCAGTGTCGCGGTGCGGGCTGGTTTTTCAACCATCATCGGCTCGCCATTCCTACGGTGCCAGCATGTTCTTGTCTACCATCAACTCGCCGTACTTTTGCAGCAAGTCTTGGGCTCGCTCGATCGTGGGATGTTTCCGCTGCCAATCCCCAGCACCCCCGACGTAACGTGGGAACGCACCATGTTCCCGATCGTTGTAGCGGTTTCCGGTAGTCAAATAGTAGAGATTCTGCCTCGATTCAACTGTATCCTCCAGTAGTCCGGCGGACCTCAACTTCGAGAGCGATACCGGACCATATGTTGCATCTGATCGCCAACCCCGCGATCCGGGCTGAGTGCGACCATGGCTGATGAACGGCTTTAGCAGTGATGTTATTTGTCCAAGGTCGCGATCAAATTCCGACTCCAGTACGGCCAAGCGTGCCCTTCGTTTTCGCTCTGCTTCCTTATCTTCCGCAATTCGCTTCAGATCGGCTTTCGTCTCAATCAACTCAGCACTCTGACTGTCGAGTCTCGCCAAGTCAATCTCTCGTTTGAGGCGTGTTTGCTCCATCTTCTTCGCTGCAAGTTGATCTACCATCTCTGCGTTGGCGGTTCGCTCTGCATTCGCGACCGTTTCAATTCGTGCAGCGATCCACCGTTGTCTGAGTTTCTCGATAGCGTCGGAAAGGGTTTGCTCTGCTGGTTCGAGGCTCAAAGCCATTCGACCAATCGCATTGGCATCTTCCCGTCTCGATGCGACAACTGTTAAAGCAGTCTCCACTTCCTCCGATAGAACTCGGATCGCTTCATCAAAATCACGCGACGGCTCGTAGGAGGCATCGCTCGCAAGGGAATCCACTACTTTGGAAAGCGTGATGAATCGATCGCGAAAGCTGTTCAGTTCAGATTCCGTCGGCACGTCGCGATCAATCACTGCAGCGAATCGTTCGACAAGTGCTTCATCTGACGCAATTTGGTGCCCCATTTCGCTACCAATCAGTTCGGGTGAATACTTGACCCAATTGTTGTGTTCAAGTATCAGTCGGTCAAGGGATTCAAGTAGTTTGTCGCGTTGAAGGACGATCCGCATGTTTGATGAACTGCGAATCGCCAAGTGTTCCTCTTGCCGCACCTTCGTCGTATCCGAAACAGGTTGCTTCCTCACTGCGACAATTCCATCAGGCGTTGCTCGTTCCACATAAGTTTCATCGGATGGATCATGGGACGCAGATGCCGCGCTTGCATCACGACTGGGCGGCGATGTCGTTTCCAGCATCAAGCGGATGGCAAAGGCCCCGATCCCCATAACGGTCAATGCAGCCACACCCGCAAACACAGCTCGCGGACCGTCGACTGGAGGGGATTCCGATTCCGCGTCGGGACTCTTGATGTCGTGCTGATCGTCGTCAGCCGGAGGAAAATGCTCAGCCACGGGGCGCGGACACTCGCAAAGAAGGGAAAATGGAATCGGGATTAAGATAGGGATATTCTAGACGAACCCGATTCCTGTTCCAAATTCTTGATTCCCCCGATAAGAGTCTTGCGTCGTCCGCCCGAAACCATTCGTTGTCGAAACCGCAGCTATGACGTTCAAGACACGGTTCGCTTGCGTGGTCGCCACTACTGGGTGACCGCCTCTTTGGGCAATCGAGGGCGACGCAAGATGCAGGTTTTCGACCCTGCGTCACACGACTTACGTGTCATCCACGTTCTGCCAGATTCGGCACACACACAGCAGCAGCTTCGAGTATTGCGCCGCGCGAACCGACTCCAGGGTTTTACGCAAATCATCGACGTCGATAAACGCAACGACTCCACATGGGTTCTCACCGACTGGATTCACGGAGAATCACTGGCCCAGCATTTGGGGCACGCCCGCACTCAACGCAACCACTGGCCCACGGCTCACATGAGCTGGACGCTTTTCGCCGGCTTTGCACACAGCTTGTGTCAGTTCCATGATTTCGCGAATTGCGTCCACGGCGACATCAAGCCAGCGAACTTAGTCTTGCAATCTCAGCCCAAGCGACTGCGAGCAATTGACTTTGGAAGCGCATGGGACGAAACGGCCGCGAAACGTCGTGCAACTGGCGACGGGAACACGGTCGGATATGCCGCCCCAGAATTACAATCGAATCAGCAGGTCACCGTTCGATCGGATCAGTTTTCGTTGTCGATCGTTCTCTTCGAAATGCTGACGGGTGAACTGCCGTTTCAAGGAATGGGCGGTAGAGCGGGATGGGCCGAATACAAAAAAGGATTCGAGCGTGCTTACGAAGCACCGAGCGCGAAGTCGAATCAACGCCGACAACTTCCCAGGCGAGCGTGGCGAGTCATTGACGATGTGGTGCGAGAAGGCCTATCGCTCGATCCGGATGGTCGGTTCGCAACATCAAACGCATGGCGCGACGCCATCGACCATGTCACGCAGGTACTGCGACAAGCCGAATCCGCTTCGCGTTTTGAGTCGACGATTGCAGACGTTGCTGATAGGTGCGTCGTTTTTTTCGAACGCAAAGAACGCCCATCATGACGGCTCAGCAAGGTCTGCAAACTTACGCGTCGGTGGTGTGTGCCAGCGAAATCGATCACCACACTTCGAGTGCCAATACTTACCGGCGACCTTTACGGTTAACGGCGGCAGCGGCTGTCCTTCCGAATAGGTTTCCGACCGATTCATGACGTAGCGGTGCGGCAATCCAAAGAAGCACTTATCACAGAGCGATTGCCGAGTCGGAGGCTCTGGTGCCCGGCGACTATCAATAAGCTGCCTAAAGTCCGCGATCACGGTTTTCAACTCCGCTTGACCCAAAGCACTGGCCGGAACGGCTTTCGCCTTAAGACTATTTGGCAAGAGTACCAAGCCATATGGCGTTTCGTAGTGTGTATTGACTTCAATCAGATAGCGATACCCGGCAAGTCTCAACATATGATTGGCATGAATGGTTTCAGATTCACCTCGCATCCGCAGAACTGGAATCCAGTGGTCGCCACGCACTAGCACAACCCATGGCTTGCCGTGGAGGTTCAACAGTTCTTCATCGTCGAACTTAGGCGGGCTTCGCGGCTGATATCCCGCGGCCCGCAGTTCCCACCAATGAATCGACACCGGCTCTTCGCTCGTGAATTCCGGCTCGCGTGGCTTGGTTCCCAACGCCTCACGCCGGCGGCGTACAAGCATCACGATCAGGTATAGAACACCAAGACTTGCCAGAAAGGCTGAGCCGAATGCCCACCAACCGAAGCCTACCGCACCAGACTTTCCGAGCAGCGTCGCCAACACCACCCAGCCAAGAGCGACCCCCGCCGCAACGATAACACCGACGAGCACGATGGTCACAACCGAAATCCAGCGTTCAATCTCCGCCAGGTTATACTTAGGCAGATAGCTCAACCGAATTGTCGGCCAGTCTTCGCCAGCTTCATCAAAAGGAGCTTCATGCGCCAACAGACCGGCACGGGGACAGTATTGATACTGTGACAACTCGTGGACGCTCAGTGGCGGACTCGATGCGGCATATTGTGTCTGGTTCAACGGTCCATTGTCTCCCGTAGCGAGACAACCGTTTCAAGGATGGCCGTCATTTGCTGTGGGCGTTTCGTTCGCTGAAGTTGCGTGCAAGAGGCAAGTAGTTCAACCCAATCTTTCGATCCTGTCCAAAACTTGAGCTTGCTCAATTCTGCACCGCGTTCGGGTAGGCTTCCAAGCGTTGAATGGGTCATGATTCGTCCCCAGGAATACACATCAACAGTACCATCGATCTCGCCTGCGCCAACTTCTGGGGCGCGATACGCACTCTCGGGCCACTCGTCCGCAGAAACAGTCGGATAGTCTTCGGTCAGCTTTGCCAACTCAAAATCGGTGAGGACAAGACCATTGTCGTCGTCCTTGAGCACGATCGAATTTGGGCTGAGCTCTCGCAAAATGACGTCCGCTTTGTGCGCGGCTACGATCGCTTCAGCAAGCTGCTTGCCGATGTCATTCAGGTTGGCTGAGTCCAGAGGACCGTGGCCCAGCCGATCGTCCAAGTCCAGGCCATCGATCCATTGGTCAATCACCCACCAAGTGTCGCGGTCTTGATCGGGAAACGTCGAATAGCATGTCGGGAAATGTGAATTTGGTGCGAGCCGTTCGCAAACTGAGAGGTGTCGCGACATAGCGTGCCTCGTTCGTTCCTTGTCCTCATCGCTTCGCTCAAGAAATTCGTAACGCTTCCCGCGACCACGGCGGTTCGGCTCAAATGCATGATTCATTGCAAAGACGCGATACTGCAAACCGTTGGCGATTGTCACTACCGGAGATAGTGCCTTTCCGACAATCCATTCACCCGTGCCTAGCTCAGCTTTCGAGCCAGAGGCGATTGCTTTCGGCGTGTATTCGTCAACATCGACGATGTCTAGCATCGCCACATCAAACACATCGGCAACGAATCGCGCCGTCGATATTTGCACCGATTCGTTCCGAAAGACCTTTTTTGCTGTTCGCATCTGCGTTTCGGTGTGCTTGCAGTAGTCGCGAAGGGTCCATCCGCGACCGAGCAATAGCCGTTTCATGACGTGCGGGTTGAGTCGCACAGTGCCGTCGAGTGTCGGCATCGAATCGTCAGAATTCTGATCTCGTATCACCATCGATGGTCCCTCCGGCTGCGTGTCGAGAATGCACCCATCTAACACTCCTGAGCGCAAACGAGTTTTGGCAAGATCATGGCCACTCATTCCACCCAGTGTACCCCGGAGCGACCCGTGACTGTGCTAGAAACCTTCCGCGACGTGTTGAAACAACGGATGCAAGCCTTCCTTTGGCGGAGCGTGGCGTCTGATGTTGAAGCCGACACGATTCTTCAAGACGTGGCGAATCTTGAGCGACTCGAGCAGCAAGCAAAACGTTACGAGGCGGAGGGCAACCCTAATCTTGCGGCGCTCCTTCGCCAACGGGCCGCGATGATGAGCATGGATGCACCAGGTGGCTCGATCACACAAGCACTGGAATCGGTCGGCGGTGCGGCCTCATCGACCGGGTTGCTGGCGGATGGGCGCGACGACAAGGAAAAGCCCGAAGAAACGGCGGTCAAGCCGGCGACGCGTCGACGCAGCCGAAAGCGTCCGTCTGATCAAGCATCCTGCGGTGAGTAAGTGGCAGTGTGCCGGAAACCCGAAATGGACTTGCTCTCAGTACTGACAAGCAAACTTCGCGTTGCATCACAACAGCAATTGTCGATGGCTGATGCAGGTTGGAATGAGCGAATGGTCCGAATGTTGGTGAGCCGAAGGCTGCTTGCCTCAGCAAGATTCACCATCGCCGTCATCGATGCCGGCGACGAACCATTCGTGCAATGGCAGCCAGGTCAATCAGCACCCGACAGCGGCTCCATCGCGTACTTGGGCAGACGCCGTTTGAGCCAATCACAACGAAAGAGTCAGACAGTTGTGTGGGCGACCGAACGAGCGGCGGCCTTGGTCGGAGGCATCGGAGGGAAGCTGCGCCAACCTTGGCAAGTATCTCACGACTTGGGCGTCGCGTCGATCTATTTCCACCTTCGACGCACTGCTGAGCACGCGGCGAGTCAGTGGATTAGCGAAGATATTTACCGCCGCGATATCGCAAGAACGACGACTGAAAAAATCGCCGACGCGTTCTTGATGTCTGAGTCTGAGAAACCTCAGTTGGCAATCGAACTGGTCGGAGACTATTCGGCCGCTCGTCTACGTGACTTTCATCAGTTTTGGTCGAATCGGGGAGTCGCTTACGAGTGGCGGTAGACATGACCAAGAACAAATCCTCGATCCGACTGACGCGACGTGACTACGGAATACTCCGGGATGCAGCGAAGTATGGCATGGTTGTACCCGAGCTGTTGCAGGCTCAGCGTTTCGCCGGGCAGAAG
Organism: uncultured Pirellulaceae bacterium; assembly: GCA_963975425.1. GTDB lineage: Bacteria > Planctomycetota > Planctomycetia > Pirellulales > Pirellulaceae > CAXBGS01. Next base: position 199,266 of record CAXBGS010000007.1, on the reverse strand, counting down.
CCCGCAGCGGTCCAGTCAACATTGCGAAGGCTTTACGGACACCCTCCCGAGTATCGGTTTCTCCGTCCCGAGAAGCTCGACGCGAAACGAGTGTACTACCGACTCACTTCCCGAGGTTGTCGGCAGATCGGAGTGTCGCGTGATGCGTCGCGGAAGCTCGGAATGCAAGCGGTCGCCGAACGGTATGCGACGACTTGGTTCATCTCGGCTGATTTGGCCGGTGGACGATCTTTGCTTGACCCCAAGGAATTTCCCGAGCAGTTTCCGAACATTCGTGAGCGACTGCCCAAGAAGCGGTTTCATACAGAGCAGGTCGGACAGACCGTTCGACTTGGCTACTTCGTCACCGACCTCAGAACTGACGTTCGTCGACTCGTGCGTCAGAGCTCCACCGTCATGCGGCGGTTTTTAGAACGTCGATGGTTCGATGACTTCCTGCGCCACGATCGGTTCGTCTTCACCGTCTTGACGTTCAACGAATCTAAAGCCGTCGAAATCGACACGAAGTTGCGGCTGACGTTTCAACAGCAATTGTCGCGGCCGCTCCAGTCGATCGGGCTACAACCGGCTGGTACGGAAAGCATCGCCGTGCGAGTCCTCGTCGTCCCCGGTCTCGACACATTGATTCCCGAACCAAGATAGGACCATGCCTTACCGCGACATCGAGCCAACTTGGCACAACTCCAAGGACAAATACGACGTATTGGATTGGGCGAATATTCCGCCGTTCACGTGCGATATGAACTATCGCCTTCCGCAACATCGTGGAGTGTCCGGCTTCTTTCAATGTGCCCGAATGATGTTGATCGCTTCCGTAGCAACGGTCGCAGTTCAATTCACATTGAAACTTGGAATCGCGTCGGCGTTCTTGGGTACCGCGTCAACGACGTTTGTCGTGATTGTCGCCGCAACTGTTTTCTGCTTCCCGGTTGATCCAGAATACCGGCGTTGGCAGGATCGTCTCGCCTCGGCCGCCGGAGCGTTCTTGATTTGGGGCTTCCTGGCATTCGTCGCATTGGTTAATTCGGCAGGCGAGGCAACGGTTGCCACGTTTGTTGTTGGCACACTTTGCATCTCATTCTTTGCAGATCGCATCGCAACCCACCACCTGCACTGGGCCAGCGCCAACCCGCTCGTCGATCGGAAAACGATGACAAGCTGGCGACAGGATTGGCGAGCGCGGTGGACCGGGTTCAGCGACAAGTTGCCGTCAAACCAGTGCGAGACGGCAACGGCACGTGCCGCGTTCTCTCTGATTCTGAAACTGCGCAAGATGTATCCGCTCGGCTTCCTGACGGTCGTAGTCGTCCTGCTGTGTGCGGTATCCGTAGCTTCAAAGATGAATCACGCCGACTTCGGGAACCGGAATGGAATCCTCGTATTCCTTGCGTCGCTGGTGGGACTATCTGCCGTATCCACTGCCTATTGCGTGCTGATGCCAGATTCCCCCAAGGCATTCCTTATCGCGGTTGGCGGCGCTTACGAGTACGGAGGCTCAGGTCCTACGCCGGCTTGGGTATTTCACAGTCCACTGGGAAGTCGAGTTACACGCCGGCTGATGATTTCGGTCATCACTGCAACGATAGTGTCGGTGTATTCGGCACTCGCGTTTTCGGCGTTTTCCTCTCATTCGCCCGTGACCCTCAACGCGATCGTCGGACTTCTTGGTTTCACGTTGGTCCTACCCGCGATTGGCGGCCCCGCAATTCTGATCCTCGGCAGCTTCGTTGCAGCCGCACCCACGATCGTTGCTCATCATCGCGCGCTCAATCGTGTTGGCGCTGTCGAACACCACCGAGACTGGAGCGAATTGGATGGCTACATCCAGCGCGTACAAAACAGTCGAAATTCGATCGAGCGACGGCACAACATTGTAGGAATTCACGCAACGGGAAAGTATCCGATTCTCGCGGACACTGACTTGCAATTCGAGCACCAACACGTACTGGGCCCAACTGGTGTCGGTAAGACGGCCCTGTCGCTAACAACAGACGTGATTCAAGCGATTAGACGCGGTGATGGGCCATCCATCATCATCGATTGCAAAGGAGATCGCGCTCTGTTTGAAACTGCGAGAATGGAAGCGGAGCGAGCGGGACGAACTTTCAAATGGTTTACCAACAAACCAGGACGCTCGACCTATCTGTTCAATCCGTTGGCGCACCTCAACGATCCCCAATTCACGCTTCCAGAGATTCTTGGAGTCATTCTACAATCGTTGAACCTGTACCACGGTGACGACTACGCCAGAGCCTACTTCGGAAAGGAAGTGCGAACGCTCCTGCGGGATGCCTATCTCGCCACCATGCCGGACGAGCAGAGCCGGCGTGGAATTGGTGGTGGCCGACGCTTTCGCCGCGAGGGAAAGATTGAATCATTCTGGGACTTGGACGACGTCCTCAAGGAGTTGGCGGCCAATAGCCGGCAGTACGAAGCAGCAAAGCATCTTTCCATGATCGTTCAATCGCTATGTGACTTCGAGCAACTCAGTCTCACTCCATCGCGCGATCCGAACGAAACGGCCATCGAGCATGCGATTTCGATGCCGGAAGCCATCGAAGAAAAGCAGGTTCTGTACTTCTACTTGGTTGGCTCGCTTGACGTTGCGTCTGTTGGCGAGCTGGCGCGACTTGCACTGTTCGCTGCTAATGCCGCGGCGATCAAGTACCGTGACCGGACAAACGAGAAGCCACGCATCCAATTTATCGCGGACGAAGCTCAATGCCTCGTCGCGAAAAACATCGAGACTGTGCTTCAGCAAGCCCGTGACGCGGGAATCGCGTTCACTTTTGCGCACCAATCGCTAAGCCAACTGAAGCTACCCGGCGGCGTGGATTTAACGCAGCAGGTGCTGAACTCGACTTGTATCAAACGCTACCACGCGGCGCGTGACCCCGCATCGCAGAAGTATATTTCGGATATCTCTGGGACGACGACCTACTATTCGCGGAAATGGAAACAGTTCAAGAAACGAATCGATGCGGGAATTGTTAGTTCGAGGTACGCCTGCACCGATCCAGATGGGGTCATGCGAATCGACATTTCGGAACATGTGGGACCCAGACTGGAGCCGGAGGACATTCGCGACATCAATCGCGACATTAACAAGAGCATTGCGATCTTTGAGCGAAACTCAGGCTATTCGCAGTACTGTGGAGCATTTCCGATGGTTACCGAGTGGCCAGTCTCGATGCGAGAGCACGTCAAGAGAAGTCGAGCCGCATGGCCTGAAAATCAAGGCGAGACTATTTCAATCGGTGGAGCGTGGCCCGGCGGGAACGAGAATACGATTACACCCACAACGCACCCAGAGATCGATCTGACCGTCGACCCCGCCAATTTGGACGAAGCGTTACGAAAAATCCATCAGAAGCTGACTGGAGATGATTCTCGCGACGAGAATGCAACCTAAAGACACTCGCCGGTGCCGTCCGTTTCGAGTGAAATGAGAGAAACCAACAAGAGTTGCGAGCTTCAGATATGACGATCTATCACCTTCTGCTCGGCCTGTTCATTCTGTACCTAGTTGTACGGAAGATACAAAAGCGAGCGTATCATCATCCCGCAAATGAGGGTTTGCAGACTTGGAAACGCATCGCGACCGGTCTGCTCACCATCGCGTTCTACGCATACATGTGCGTCGTGCTACCGCCATTTTTCAATCGATTCACGCGCAGCGAATCGGAGTCTCTGCCGAACGAAGACAGCACAACAGCCGTGGACGCTCCGTCCGGCGAAAATCCACCACCACGAACTATCAGCGATTTTCTTTTACCTCCGCTACCGTCCTGGAGTGATAAACACTGACGGCCTGAAAGCCATTGATTTCGATCAATGCGGAAACGTGTTTCTGCAATTGGTTTTCATAGCGACGACGTGCTCGTTGCGAATTACTACCGACGCTTCGCAGTCTAACGACTGGGCAATGAACCGTGGTTCATCGCTTGCGATCGGTGGGACAAAAGACTCTTCGGAGTCTTTTGTTTTTTCGACACTGGTGCGTTCGCACCGGTTGTCGTCGGTGGCGTTGGCCCTCCCGAATCTTTGATTTGCCTCGTGTTAGGCGAATGACAGATTTGCAAACTGTCCAAGACTAGCCGTGGCTAGCTTGGACCATTGAAAAGGAGAGCCAGCGTATGGCAACAAAAAGAGAAAATGAAACTTTCACCATGTGGACGCATATCGAGAATGGCCGACACATGCCTCGAAGGATTCATCGGATGGAAATCGTCGTCAATGGTCGAACTCACATGATTGAAGGTGACAACCTTCCTGATGTGATGGTCACTGACTGCGGACAAGCGAGAAAGGGAACGCACCTTGCGACTCTATTGCTAAACTCGAAGAAAAAAGAAGTTTTCGTTCCAAGCCTGGCACAGCCCTGGCCGCTGGGGCGCGACTTTTTGCACATCCTCATTGGGTTTGTCGGATTCGTGATGTTTCGATTCTTCATTTTATTGCTACTGGACGTCTAACGTCCAACCTTCTGTCAGTGGTCCACCGCCACTGACAGTTTTTCCCAATTTGCAACTGCGACGGAAGGACTAACCGAAATTGGAGATGATGACCAGAGAAACGAACCAGATCGCCGAACTCGCGGCACTGATCGACGCCATTCCACGAGGATTCAGGGAACCGATCCTACTTGCAGCAATCGTCACCGTACCCCACCGCATAGGAAACGAAGACTTTGTCGTCTCGTTGCGTTCGCGGTTCGTCGACTGCCTGAACTCGTACGCTGGCGTTTCAATTTCTCCGGAATTCCGCTGCTCAGTCGAATACATCGAGATTCGAGAGGTCGTCGCGATGTTTGCCACCAGCAATTCGCTCGATTGGACGGAGTCGCTAGTCCGTCAACTGGTCCATGCGGTGGCAACTCGTGCATTGCCTGCCGAAAAAGTGAAACGTTAATGAACGAGCCAAGGGAATTATCGTTGTTGTCCACTGCGTCACGCGCGCTGTGTGAAGCAAAAACCGTCGATGAAGTGAAGGACATTCGAGATAAGGCCGAAGCGGTGAAAGCATATGCTCGCAAGGCAAAACTCGGCCACAGTATTCTCGTCGAAGCAGCGCTCGTGAAAGTGCGAGCTGAACGTAAACTAGGCTGCATTCTTTCGGAAACGGAACTTGCGAAAGCATCGCCAGGGAATCAATTTACCGTAGCCGATCACGCGACTGAAGACGGTGCTCCGACATTGGCGAGTCTCGGAATCACAAAGTCCGATTCGTCAAGGCTACAGCGGATCGCAAGGTTGCCCGAGGACGTGTTTCAGGGATATCTAAGCGAGTCAGTGGAAGCAGAAAGAGAGCCAACCACTGCCGGGCTGCTGAAGCTGGCGAAGCGACAAAGCAAGCCGTCGGAAGATGCGACTCAAACGTACGGCGAGAAACCGGCGGGTTCCGAAGGACTGTCCACAGTTTCCCTGCACGAGATCATCAACAGCGGCACGAAGTTTGGCACCATTCTGGCTGAACCACTTTTCTTGCAACGGCGATCGGTCACCGACGTCACTATACCGATTGCAGCGCCAGCCTTGGACGACCTCTGCTCGATGCCCGTATCAGCGATCGCGTCCGATAACGCTCATCTCCACCTTTGGTCCCACGCCGAGATGCTACTGGATGCTTTGGACGTGTTGGAAGCATGGGGATTTGAGTATCGGTCTTGCTTTGTTTGGGTGGAAACGACTGAGGCGGAAGAGTGCGATTTCTGGCAATCTCAATGCCGCTTTTTGCTGTTGGGCTACAAAGGAAACCCGTCGTTCGGTGAAACAACCTGCCGCAACTGGCTGAAGTTAAACCCGCAACAACGAGACTCACGCCACGCGACAATTCGCAAGTTGGTCCAGAAAGTCAGTCCCGGCCCCTACATGCAACTGTTCGTTCCAGAGGCCGCCGATGGCTGGACAACCGCCGCACATTGATGAGCATGAACTCCTCAATTGGCACAAGGCAAACTGCAACTCCTGCACGCACGAGAGGTATGCGCCGTTCCGCCCACTTCGCTGTACGTCCTGTGGCGGCAGAAACGATGAATCGTCACCCCAGCTCCCACGTTGGATCGAGCTGGCTTCACCATCTAGCACGGACGCATCAAAACCATGCGGAAAAACTACATCATGAACACACCCGCCCACACCATTCGATTCGGACTCATCAAAGCCAGTATCTGGCGGAACCAAACCAAATCAGGTGAAAGACACTCCGTATCGATCGTTCGACTGTACAAGAACGGCGACGTTTGGAAAGAGTCAACACGATTCGGAAGAGACGACTTGCCGCTGATTGCGAAAGTCTCCGACAAGGCGCATACCTGGATTTACGAGAACAACGGCAGGAACGGGGAAGCCATCGAATAGCTACTCCTTCCACGGCTTCCGCTCATCCTCGAAGAGTTGACTTGCGTTTTCCCGCAGCTGACTGGTCCAAAGTGTGACTTCCGAAGGCTCCCTTCCGTGCTTAAACGCAAGTTCTTCAACTGGTACGCCGGAAAGGGCTTCAATCGCGATCAACGCCTTAGCCTCCGCGCTGATAATTTCGATTCGCACACCGTTTTCATAAGTAATCCTAGTGGGTACCCCGGGATCCGGAATCCAGTTTTCTGGGTGACCGGTGTCAACCGATCCCGAATCACTGGTAACCGCTGCTAAATCAGGATAGTCCGATTCGGATTCCCCCGGCATCGGGATGTTAGTCCCTTGTGCGACGCCTTCCGTTTCATTGGATGCATCTTCGCAGCCAGCGAGGAGCAAGAAGCCGAGAAGATGTAGTCCGATAATCCAGGGAAATCTCGTAGGAGTATTCATGGCGACTTTGGATGTTTGAATGTGCGGGGAAAGGGCTTCCAAGTTTAACCAGTTTCGACTCGATTATCAGCAAACCGATTCTCACACACCCTTCGGTACGTGTAGGGGCTTTCTCTCGCACAGATGATGCTCATGCAGGACCGCTCGTATCCAGAATGCACCATTTCGACACTCAACCGACCGTTCGAGGGCTGAGACACTTGAGGAAATGTCAATCCCTGCGTGATATGAGACGAAGTTATGATAACAGGAGGAAGGTAATGGCCATCGATGTTGAACGCGAGCGATCAATACCGCTAGCGGATGTCGCTAGTTTCGTTCCCAAGCGGAATGGAAAAAAAGTCCACTACTCAACAATCTACCGCTGGGCAACAAAGGGCGTACGTGGACGTATCCTCGAATCTGTCATGGCCGGCGGGATTCGGTACACGACGGTGGAGGCGGTTCACCGTTTTCTCGCAGCGAAACCGCAAGCACGTCAATCGCAGCAGGACGATGAAACCGACGCCATCGACGAAGCACTTCGAAGAGCCGGCGTCTGAACATTGGACCGAATTTCGCTGTGTGACAGTGCTGCTCCGGAAATTACTATCCTACCTGCCGCATGACTTCAATTGCTTTGTTTAGATCTAGCTCAGCATAGATTTCAGTAGTACTGGTCGATCCGTGGCCGTCGACGGCTCGTGCAGCATCGATACCGAACAGCTTGCGAATCTCCGTCGATGCGGTGTGGCGGATTCGATTCGGCGACCACTGTTCAATGTCCTGCTTTTTGCAAACGCGATGGATCGCTCGGCGATAACTTGCTGTGACGTAGCGGTCACCAGCCTTTCGTTTTGGCGATGCGACCCGGTTCGTTCCCGGTCGATTGCCTGTGGATGCCCTGGTCCGACGCCGCTTGGTGGCCGCCTCACGGCGTCGTCGTTCAGCTTCGGCTGGTGAGAAACAGAATTCACCGTCCTGGCGGTCCATGTAGGGCTTCAGAATCTTGATTGCACGAGGCCCAATCGCGATGACGCGGTCTTTCTCAAAGTGCTCCGTTTTGTGCTCCGACGGCCGGTAGACCCAGACATCGCCGCTGCAATCTATTTCTGATGGAGACATCGAGCAGACTTCGCCCGGACGTGCGCTTGTGAAACGTTGAATGCGAACCATATCGGCGACGACATCTGGCAAAAACTTCAAGGTTTCATCGAGGACTTCATCTGCAACAGGAACAACGGGAGCAGCCTCGCGCGCCCGTGTTCGTCCTTTTTTCAAGCCGGATAGCTCTCTCAACGCCTGAGAAACGGAGCCGTCGATCAGCTCTTTGGACGCTGCCCACTTGAACATCCCACGCAGGCGATTGACCTGTTTGTTGAGGTAAGTTCGTGCCCAATCCATCTCGTCAATCATCTTCTCGCGAAGCTCGTCAAGAGCGACCGGACCGAAGTCTTGCGCGAAACAGGTGCCGTGATGTCGTCGAACCACACGCAGAACATCATCGATCGCACCAGCCTCACGTGTGATCACCCCATTCTTGCGGTAATACTGGCGAGTATGCCGACGGTAGACCAAGACTAACTCGTTGATGGTCACTGGGATTCCAGTGATGACCTTCTCACGAAGCGTCGCCGTCGTGATTGACGCCACGATTTTCTCTGGGTCGGTCTTGCAGGCGTCATCGAAATCTTCGAGCTTCGCTACCGGTCGTTCCTGATGACGCCGCTTCTCCCATTCCTTCAGCAGTTCTTGATACCGCTGGTGGCTTCTGCGTGAACCGTAGGGACCGATGTAGAGCGTTTCACCAAAGAAAGAAACGACAGCCTGTTTGGTGGATTTGTGCAGCCGATACTTCGGCGGCTGATGAAAAAGACGCGGCATGGTGGGAAGAACTTTGCGGAAGCGAGAACCGCAAAGAGGGAAGTCTTTTGGACATCCCTCTTTGCGTTCCCTGTTTGGCTTCGGCAAAGAGCCGCACTGCCTCACCGAGGCAGGTAACCTAAGACCAGGAATGGCTTGGGTTTAAGAAAGTTGCGGGAGCCGGATTCGAACCGACGACCTCGAGGTTATGAGCCTCGCGAGCTACCGGGCTGCTCCATCCCGCGGTGAAGTTTTCGACGTGAAACGATTCGTTTCCCGTGAGCTTTGGTTATCGGTCAGCAAGTGGATTCTGTCAACCGTATCCCGTTTAAATCGATTTGGGTTCCCAAATTTGTCCTCCCGGAACACTCAAAGGCTGACCAATTCGCATCTGCGGCACAATATTACTATCCTTAAAGAGACAGCAAGGATGCGAAAACCGATGAAACGAATCAAGTTCTAGCGGTGCTTGCAGCGGTCATCTGTCGCCGAAAGGTTTTCCCGACGGCGGCACTGGCTGATCGCGGTAAGCCGACCTAGACTCGCCGCCCAAACCGTACCGGTTGCACATTGCAAAGGCAGGCCCATCCATATTGACGATGGACCAACCCGATTCCAGATTCCAGATTCCAGATTGCTGAGCCTTGCAACCGGCACAACTTGTCAGCCGCCAAACATGTCGGGGCGGGGATACACCATCGGTCGACAATCAGGATGACGCGTCGCTAAAAAGTCTCACGCGGCGTCGAGTGCTTTTCAAGTCGTTCGGATCGAAATGTCACACGCAGATTACCAGAACGATTCGACGACACCCGGGATGGAGGGACCTCCGCCACCGCCGCCGCCGAATCCTGCAACGACTCAGCCCATCCCACCGCCTCCACCGGCGCGGTCGACCTTGCCGCCGGTTCGCCAAGGCCCCGACCTCAGCGGGGCGGCCGCACCGGCGCCGGTCAGTGGTGTGGGTTCGGCAAAAGGACTTCGTTGGCGTGGCGAGCTTGAGAATGTTCCCACGAACCGCAAGTGGGGACGCGCAAGTGCCGCTGGTTCGCACTCGGCAAATCATCCCAGCGGTTCGGGGCATCATCCGGCCGGACCGACACCCGAAGACGAGCGGGGCGATGATCGTGTTGCGCGGACGGCACCGCCTTGGTTGATCAGCACGGTTGTGCACTTGATGTTGCTGTTGATCTTGGCACTGATCACGTCACCGGCGGGCGAGAGCATCGGGCGAGTGTTCTTGACGATCGGACAGAGTGATCGCGAATCACCGGTTGAGCTGGCCGAGTTTTCGATCTTGACCGAAGACGCGATCACCGACGACGCGCGGGTTCCCGAAGACGCAACGGTTGATCTGGACGTACCCGACATATTCGATTCACAGCAAGACAGCGAAACGAACGAGCTTTCCAAAGTCGAACTGGGAATCGGGTCCGAATTGATCGACGTCAAGCCAATGTTCAACGGCCGCAGCGGGGCGATGAAGAAAGCTCTGTTGGCAATCTATGGCGGAACACAGGAAACACAAGACGCAGTGGCCATGGGGCTGATGTGGCTCAAACGCAACCAGCTGAAAGACGGCAGCTGGAGCATGCGGGGACCGTACGACAGTGGTTCTTTTTCCGAAAACAAAACGGCCGCGACGGCCATGGCGTTGTTGGCTTTCATGGGCGATGGAAACTCGCACTTGTCCGGCGAATATCGATTAGAAGTCGAACGCGGGATGAAGTATCTGTTGAAGCAACAAAGCCGCCGAGGAGCGTTCGACAACGTAGGACGTCATCACGAGAAAGCTTACGCACAGGCGCAAGGCACGATTGCGATTTGCGAACTGTACGCGATGACCAAGGATTCATGGCTACGCCCGCGAGCCCAGTTGGCCGCCGACTACGCGATTGAATGGCAATCACCCGAGGGCGGCTGGCGATACGACCCCAAAGAGGATTCCGACACCTCGATCACCGGTTGGTTCGTGATGGCCCTCAAGAGCGCCCAGGCGGCGGGGCTGGAGATCGATGCAGGCGTCTTCTATCGTGTCGACAAGTATCTGGATTCGGCTCAGTTCGGCGGCGGCGCGGGTTATTCCTATCAATCGCACGGTGGGCCGTCCGTGGCGATGACTGCGGAGGGTCTGCTGTGTCGGCAATACCTTGGGTGGGAACGCGATTTCGAGCCGATGGTGGTCGGCGTCGAAAGCCTGATTCAGGGACAACTATTCAACATTCGGCAAGCGAACGTCTATTACTGGTACTACGCCACCCAGACGATGCACCACTTCGGCGGCCAACCGTGGCAGCAGTGGAACCGCCGAATGCGAGTTGAATTACCCAATGCCCAGATCCGCAGCGGCCGTGAAAAAGGCAGCTGGCCGTCCGATGGCGATCGTTACGGACAGAACTTCGGACGTCTGTACACGACATGTTTGTCGATCTATTGCCTGGAAGTGTATTACCGACACATGCCGCTTTACAACATGAAGCCGGAGCCCGCAGGCGGGGCGAATCGCTAGCGGCTTTGCGTGATGGGTTTCACCGGTCATAATTTGCGGATGAAACCATACCAATTTTTCCGGCTCGATCGAGTCGGTGTTGTCGACATCACCGGCGACGATCGTGAAGCGATTGTTCACAACCTGACCACCAACGAAATCAAATCGCTGGAGGTCGACCAAGGGTGCGAAACGTTTGTCACCGACGTTCGCGGCAAGACGCTGGCTCACGTCATGTTGTACCAGCTCGAAGATCGTATTCGCATGATCGGGCCCCACGGGCCATCGACGAGCGTCGCAGAACACGTCGATCGTTACACCATTCGCGAGGATGCCGTCGCGAAGGTCCGCGATGACGATTTCTGTGCCATCGTGCTTGACGCCGAATCGGCTGGCAAGGTGCTGCCGGACGCGGTTGCTAAGGGTTCAACCGCTCGCCGCGTGATCGAAATCGGCCAGCAAGTTGTCGACGCCTATACAGTGCCATGGCTGGGAGACGGAACGACGGTTTTATTGGTTGAATCGGCAAAAGCGGAATCGCTGGCAGAACAACTCGTGAACAGCGACGTAACAGAAGCGGACGAGCAGGCGTTTCACTATCGCCGGATCCGGTCTCGATTTCCGTGGTATGGAAGGGACCTGGACGAAACGAATTTGCCGCAAGAAGCCGACCGAGACGCGAGCGCAATTTCGTTCACCAAAGGTTGTTACCTGGGGCAAGAGACGGTCGCTCGATTGGATGCGCTTGGGCAGGTCCAAAAGAAATTGGTCTGTTGGAAAATCGAAAACGGCGACCGGACGCGTCGTGTGGAGACATCCGAGATGCGAACACAAAGTGATTCAGCAGCCAATGATGCGACCGATTGCGAGACGACAGCCGGTAAGACGGCGGAGTGTGAGACAACAGCCAGTGAGACGACGGACTGTGAGACGGTAACGGGTGGCATCACAACACGTGATGATGCCTCCGCTGACAACTGCAGTCACGATTCAAAGGCTCGCGCCGGTATTAACGTCAAAGCGGGCGATAAGCTGGACGCCGACTCGAAAACCGTCGGACGACTGACCAGTGTTGCGGTGGGCGACGACGGAACAATCATTGCGATCGGATTCGCCCGTCGCAGCCACTTTGAAGCGGGCAGCGTGGCAAAAGGAACCGATGAGGTAAGTGGTGATGTTTACACTGCAATCGTTTCAGATTGTGGCTGACACCTATCGCAAGAATGTTTGAAAATGGAAAGTTCACCTGCCGAGTTCTCGCAATTGCTCGCCCGCGTCCGCGATGGCGAAGACGATGCGACCACGGAATTGTGGGAACGATATTTCCAGCGACTCGTTCGGATCGCGGCGAAACGGTTGCCGACCAACCTGCGCCGAACCGGTGACGAAGAAGACATCGCGATATCGGCGTTTCATAGTTTCATCGCCGGCATTCGACGCGACCAGTTTCCCGACCTCAGCGGTCCCGACAACTTGTGGGGGCTGCTGATCACGCTGACCAGCCGCAAAGTCAATGCGCATCTGCGGTTCCAAACACGTCAAAAACGTGGCGGGGGAAACGTTCGCGGCGAATCGGTGTTTATGGACTCCAGTGGCGAGCTGTCGCGTGGCGGGATTGGCGAAGTGACCGGCGACAACGCGGCCCCCGATCTGCATGCCGAACTGGCGGAAGCCTGTGACGGATTGCTCAGCGAGTTGTCCGACGACCAATTGAGGCAAATCGCGGTCATGCGGATGGATGGGTACCTGGTTGACGAAATCGCCGAAAAGATGCAGCTCAGCAAACGGGCCGTCGAGCGACGCTTGCAATTGATTCGGCGTACTTGGGCAGAAGCGGCCCAATCGCAGTCGCCGGATGAAGAAGACACCGACAAATCCCAGAGTTGACGAATTTCATCATTGATGACGTGTTTCTCGTTCCCTTGGGCATTAACGTCTGAGAGAGATGATTACCTAGACCGTATAGTTGCTGCACATGAACCTTAACGAACTATCAGCCGAAGACCTGGCTCGCATCGATTCGATTTGCCTGGCGTTCGAGTCGCAGGTGCGTGAAGGACAAAATCCATCGATCGACCACTTGGTTTCCGAGTTCGGCGGCGACTATGCAGAACTGCTGCGCCAAGAATTGCTTGCGATTCAAGACGAGCTGTCCGCTGCGCTGAAACCCAAACCGATTCGACAACCTTTCGCCCCCGCCTTGCCACCGGCCACGCCGGGCGACGCATTCAACGAATCCTCGGACGCGGCGCGCGATCTCACCGACGAATCACCAGCGGAACCAACACAGCCGAACGCGACGCCGGTCTCTGAACTCGATGACGCGACGAAAAATGCAGACGATCCCTTGGCGGCCCAGATCGAGATGGACGACTTGATCGAGTTGGAAAACTCGGGCGAGACGGCTCAAGCGGATGACTCGGCCAAGGCGTTCGCGTCAGACGAAAGTTCCGCCGATGCGGTTGGCTCAGGAAATGAAACGGATTCCGCCGATGCGAAGCGCGTTCCCAGCGAGGAATCGATTCTTGCTTCGCTGCCGCAAGAGATGGCGGAAGTAACGGCCGTTGGTTCTAGCGATGAACGAACCGACAACGACTTGACCGAAGACGACAACCCCTACGTTGAAACTCACAGCACTCACGTTGAAACTCACAGCGGTGTTACGACTGAACACGAATATGCCAAAGACAGCACGTCGATCGATGAGAACGCTGACGACGAACCGACGCTGGGCGACGCCACGGCTAGCGCCGCCTACCTGACCGAGGCGATCGACCTCGGTGCGATCGACAATCAATCACAGCGATCTGCGGAAACGGACTCACCGCGCGGATCCGACGAATCGCAACGAGCATCCGACTCGAATGTCGTCGCAACCGAATCTGATGACGCCGATGTCACTGATTCGGATGAAGCTGCTGCGGATTCATCGTCGGACGTCTTCTTGCGCCCCGCCGTCGATGTGCGCAATGCGGCAAACGATGACCTCTCGATCACGCCTGCGGCCGCCGACGATGTCTCGGTGTTGTTGCCGCGAGAAGGTGAAATGATAGGTCCGTACCGGATTGGTGAAACCATCGGTAAAGGCGGCATGGGAGTCGTTTACGCGGCGACCGATACACGTCTGAATCGACTGGTTGCCATCAAGGTGTTGGCCGTGGGCGGACAAAAACGTGCCGAGCTGACCGAGCGATTCGAGCGAGAAGCGAAAGCGGTCGCGGCGCTAAGCCATCCCAACATCGTCGAACTCTTTGACGTGGGCGTCGAAAACAGTTTGCCGTATGCCGTGATGGAATACCTGGATGGCGAATCGTTGATCGACCGTATGGAACGTGGCCCCATGTCGGTCAGCGAAACGCGGCGGTTGGGTGCACAGATTTGCGACGCGCTTGCCGCGGCGCACCAAGGCGGCGTGATCCATCGCGATTTAAAGCCACACAACGTGATGTTGATTCGCCGCAGCGGTGGCAGCGATAGCGACGAGTCGATTCATCTATCAACGGTCGGCCGCTCAAAATCGAACAAGCCCGAACGCGAAAAGAGGGATCCGCACGCTGCCAACGAATCCACGATCGTCAAGCTGGTCGACTTTGGCTTGTCTCGCGTCCCGCGAAATGGGTTCATGGATTCGCTGGATGAGGATGAAAGCCAAACCACTCGGGAAGGAATGATTCTGGGGACTCCGGGATTCATGGCGCCCGAACAAGCGCGAGGCGACACGGTGACGTCCGCTGCGGACATCTTTTCGCTTGGCTGCATCCTATTCGAAACGTTTTACGGAAAGTCAGCCATCGTCGGCGAAAACGTCGCCGATCGTTTCGCTTTCACGCTCGAAGGCACGCCATCGCCTGATCCGCTGAGGCGTAGGGACGACGTGGCGCTCGCCGATTTGATCGACGAATGTTTGCGCAAGGATCCGAACGAACGTCCCGAATCCGCCGCCGACTTGGCCGTTCGACTGCGACGGACGACGCCGCAAATCGAACCCGTCGTCCAGCGTATCGAGCAAGGATATGCGGCCGGAGAAATGTTGCGACGACGTTTTCTCAGCGCAACCGCAGGCGGGCTCGTCGGTGCAGTCGTCGGTGGTTTGGCCGCACCGGATCACACTCGCGAACTGCAACAGATCCAGCGGCTTGCCGTGCTGTCGTTCGAAGAGGCGTCCAGCGTTTCCGCGGCGCCCGAGCATGGGCTATACGTCAAACCGGTCTCGGATAAGGATTTGCGTCAGGGCGACCGCTTGGCAGCCCTGTTAGTCAACGAACTGTCGCGCATACGCAGCATCGCTGTGACGCCATTTCGACCGATGGCCGCGAACGATCCGTCAGAGTTCACGAGACTCGGGCAACAGTTGGACGTCGATGCGTTCGTCTCGGGAAATTTTTGGACCGAGACCCACGGGACTGCCGAGTTCACGAATTTGAATTTGATGATTATCTCTGCACGAACGGGCGCGCAGCTGTGGGGAAAGACGATCCGCTCTGAAGTCACAGACAGTTTGCTGGAACAGACCAAGCTTGCCGAACACATCGCGGCCGCCATCGGACATGGTTTGACTTCATCGGGATCCGAAGAGAAGCGACCGAATCTGGAATCATTCGGTTGCCTCGTCGACGGGATGTTGCGGGTCGACCCGGACAGTGCTGCCGGACTCGAAAAAGCACTAAAGTGCCTGGAACACGCCACGCAAGTTGACAGCAGCTATACCGATCCGCACGCGGCGATCGCGTTAGCATCGCTCACGTTGGCTGCACAAAGCGATGAGGCCAAGGCCAAGCAATTGATCGGCACGGCGCGAGAAGAAATCGCGTTCCTCGAGCGATTGCGTGGCGGCGCTCTGGAATCGATCGACGCGCGGCTGGCCAGTGCGATGCTGGATTGGCAAACGCTGCAGCGATACGAGGAGGCCGAAAAAGAGATCAAAGAGCTGGCGATGATCGCGCCGAACAATTGGCAGGTGCAGCATCAACTTGGGCTGTTGGAGCTAACGATGGGCCGCCAACAACTTGGGCGCAACGCGCTGAAGGAAGCCAAGCTTTTGTATCCCATGTCGGCGACCATCAAGATGGACTACGCACGCGCCGATTGGTTCGCGGGAAATGTCGAGTGGGCCAAGAATGACGCCAGACTTGTCCTGAACAGCACCACTTGTCCGTTGGCGAAAGGACTGCTGATCGATATTTACGAACACTATCGAGATTTCGACAAGGCGGCTGCGGTCCACCAGAATTTCCCGAATCCGGCGTCGCCGAACGATTACTTCCAAGAACGCCGGAAACGGCTGCCCAAGCAGCCGTACGGCCCGTTTGGCCCGGCCCTGAACGAAGCAATTCTGGACGTGCGAATCAAAGGCAGGCTGACCGAGTTCGAGCTGACCGCATTGGCCGATAAGCTGCCGCCCATGCTGCCCTTGCTGCTTGCCGCGCACCCGGCGTTCAATGCGACTCAGTTGCTGGGACGAGCCCGCGACATGTTGCCAAAATCGCTGACCGGATCGCCCTTCTAGAACTTTCGCGCACGTCAGCGGTTTGTTGCCGCGGTAACAACGACACGCGATCGCGCGGCCTTGCCAATTCGCGACGCCGAGTGCGTGCAGGACATTCCGTTGGAGCTATTCCGGCAGCTCTTTATTTCTCGTTTCTGGCAGCGCGAGGACCACGACGATGCCAACGAGAAACAAGAGTGACAACCACATCACGGCAGTGGTGATTTCCATGCCTTCTTGCGCCTTGAGCGATCCGGAGTACAGCAGCACCGGGACGGCTAATAGGCGACCGCCGTTAAAGCAAAAACTAGCCCCCGTGGCTCTCAGGTGTGTCGGAAACAACTCGGGGAAATAGATCGCAAACCCCGCGTGAATCCCCAGCGTCAAGAAACCAAAGATCGGCAAAATGAACAACATTTGCGCATAGGTCTGCGGCACGAAACAGATGATCGGCACGATCACCAATGATAACGCTTGGAACAAGATGAATGTCGGCTTGCGACCAATCCTTGCCGCCAGCGGACCAAACGCAAGCAGCCCCAGTCCACCGCCCGATGCTTGGACGATTCCATAGGCAAACTTTGACGAAGCCCCAATCTCATCGGCCGGCGTGTTCAGCGATTCCAACAGCGCTTTGACCAGGTCTTGCCCGGCGACCGTGACGGACCAAAACGTCCCGAGACCTACCGCGGCCAACAACAAACCGCCGGTCGCCCGCCACGCCCATCTCGGATTCAACAGCAGTTCGCGAAAACTGCCGCGCGGCTTTGCATCTTGATCCCGTTGTTCTTTCCACTTCTCGGGTTCTTTCACGCTGGCCCTGACCCAAACAATCAACAGAGCCGGCAGCACGCCCAACAGATATGCGTATCGCCACTGCGTCCCGACCAGGATCCCGGCGAGTGCTGCCAGCCAAGTACCAATGATGCTGGATGCGTGAAAGATACTCGCGGCTTGTGCACGCGCCTTTGTCGGAAACACTTCCGCGACCATCGCCGCAGCGACGGCCCATTCACCGCCGATGCCGAGTGCGACAAAGAATCGCAAAATACCGACGTGATAAATGTTTTCGGCAAAAAAGGTGAGTCCCGAAAACAGCGAGTACATCAGAATTGTGGCGACTAGGATCGGCCGCCGGCCGTATCGATCGGCCAACGACCCAAACAGCAATCCACCAACCGTTCCGCCGAGCAAGAATATTGCGAGGAACTTATCGCCCCAATCTTTCACCGCCGATTCGTCGCCACCCAACATCTCCAGCAGCATATCGCCACGTGTGATGTTAAAAATTTGGCCTTCGTAAACGTCAAAGACCCAACCTGCGGACGCGATGATCAGCACCAGCCACTGATAGGAACCAATACCGGAATACCACGGGCCGTCTTGATCGGGACCGGTGCTGTCGGATGAAGTATCGCTGGGACTCGAATAGGGATCAGAGTTCGACATCAAGTAAGTCCGACGGCGGGAGAGAGGGCGGGCAGTTTGGAAGGTGGGGATGTCACGCAGTTGATTATGCTGCGTCCCTGCGTGACACTATGCAAGCCATCTCGTTTGATGGAAGGTCGCACTAATGTAACCGATCGTGGTACGTGTCATGTGGTTCGTGCCCGCAAAAAACATTGAACCGTACAACCAATAGAAAGTTTGCTACAGCTATGACAGAAAAGCCCGTTCGATTCGGATTGGTAGGATTTGGCGCTTGGGGCCAACACCACGCAAACGCCATCACCGTAACCGATGGCGCCGAATTGGTCGCAATTTCCGCACGAAGCGACGATTCCGTTTCCGCCGCAAAGGACAAATACCCCGGCGCAGCCGTCTACAACGATTTTCAAGAGATGATGCAGCGAGACGACTTGGATGTCGTCGACGTGGTTGTTCCCAGCTATCTGCATCACGACGTCGCCACCAGCGTGTTGAATTCCGGCAAGCATATATTGCTGGAAAAACCGATGGGTGTCTCGATCGACCAGTGCGATGACATGCTGCGTCTGGCTCGTGAAAAAGGTCGCCTGTTGGCGGTCGGACACGAACTGCGGCTCTCGTCGATGTGGGGAAAAGCCAAACAGATGATCGACGACGGTTTTATCGGCGATCCGCTGTACGCCTTAGTCGAACTTTCGCGTAATCCGTACCGACTCGGCGCCGAGGGTTGGCGGTACGACATCAGCCGCGTCGGCAGCTGGATCTTAGAAGAACCGATCCACTTCTTCGATTTAGCTCGCTGGTACCTGCAAGCCGCTGGTGATCCGCAAAAGATATATGCCACCGCGAACTCGCGGCAACCGGACCATCCCGAATTGCATGACAATTTTAGCGCGATCATGCACTTCGATGGTGGCGCTTACGCAGTCGTTTCACAAACATTGGCCGCATTTGAGCATCATCAAACGATCAAAGTCACCGGCACCAAGGGAGCGTTGTGGGCGTCGTGGAGCGGGGCGATGGACCGCACACGGCATCCGACTTTTTCGCTGCGTGCGTTCGATGGCGAAGAAGTCACAACGGTACCGATCGACAAACCCACCGGCGAACTGTTCGAACTGGAAGACCAAATTGCGAGAATCGTCGCCGCCATTCGTGACAACACGCCGCTTCACTGTACCGGGGAAGACGGCAAGTGGTCCGTCGCAATGTGCCTGGCGGCCGAAGCGTCAGTCCGCAGCGGACAAGTCGTCGACATGCAAGACCACTACACCCAATAGTGATTTGTCGAAGTCGTTAGTGAGCGACGTTAGTTAGCGAAATAATCCGTTAGCGAGATCGTTCGTTAGCGAGATCGTTCGTTAGCGAGATCGTTCGTTAGCGAGATCGTTCGCTAACGAAGCACGCATCCCCTTTGGCGTTTCCCACAACTCTCTCCTCATGCAGCAAGCCCCTATCATGATTGCCAACCTGAATCGAAAAACTTTGTCTCAGATTTTCGCCGCGCTCTTCGCACTCGTCGCTTCGCAGTCATCGGGACTGAACGCGAGCGGCGCTGAAAGCGACCAACCTGCGACGAAACCGAACATCATCTACATCATGTGTGATGATCTGGGCTACGGTGACCTGGGCTGTTATGGCCAAAAGGTCGTTCAGACTCCGAACATCGACCGGATGGCGGCCGAGGGGCTGAGATTCACCGACCATTACGCTGGGCACACGGTGTGCCGTCCGTCACGTCTTGTGTTGTGGGTCGGTCAGCACGTCGGACATACCGGTTTGTCGGGAAACCGTGATCGCAGTTTGACTGGCATGGAATCGACCGTAGCACAGTCGCTGAAATCGGCCGGCTATGCCACCGGCGGCGTCGGCAAGTGGGCACTCGGTCACGTTGAGCAACCCAGCGATGTGAACAACCCGGGGCATCCGAATAACAACGGATTCGATTTTTGGTTCGGTTACCTCAATCAAAGCCACGCCCATAACTATTACCCGACCTATTTGTGGCGTAACAAACAGCAGGTTCCGCTGCCCGGAAACGTGCTGAGCGATGCACCGGATGCTCGCGGCCGGGTTTCAACCGAGCGAGTGACGTATTCGCATGACTTGATGACCGAAGAAGCCTTTGAATTTGTTCGTCAGCATCAGAGCGAACCATTCCTGTTGCATATCCACTGGACGATCCCGCATGCCAACAATGAGGGCGGTCGTGTCACCGGCGACGGGATGGAAGTACCGGATTACGGGCCGTACTCGGACGAGGACTGGCCGAATCCGGAAAAAGGGTTTGCGGCGATGGTGACCCGCATGGATGGTGACGTCGGACGCCTGATGACTTTGTTGAAAGATTTGCAGATCGACGAAAAGACCCTTGTGCTGTTCACGTCGGATAATGGCCCGCATCAAGAAGGCGGACACCAACATGAATACTTCGATTCCAACGGTGCGTTGAAAGGCTACAAGCGTTCGATGCACGAAGGCGGCATTCGCGTTCCGATGATTGCACGGTGGCCCGGCACCATCGCGCCGAATACGCAAACCGATTTGCCATCGGCATTTTGGGATTTCTTGCCGACAGCGTGCGAACTGGCCGGAACGGATCCTCCGACCGGCCGTGACGGCATCTCGTATGTGCCGACGCTGTTAGGCAAAGCCGACCAGCAATCCAAGCACGAGTATCTTTATTGGTCCAGTCAGGAAGGCGAAACGTCCGTGGGTGTTCGTTACGGCAATTGGAAACTGGTTCGATATCGTAAAGGCGGAAAGCGATCGAAGACCGACGCACCGTTTGATCGAAATGACCCCAACCCCGATTGGCGTCTGTATGATCTAACCGAAGACATCGGCGAAGAAAACGATGTCGCGTCGAGTCACCCGCGTGTCGTCGAAAAGATTATTGAAATGATTTCTCGCGAGGGATTGAACTGATCAAAACGGTTCGGAATTCGATTCGCTATATTGAAACGCCTCATAGCTTTTCTTTTCGCGAGTCGAGGTTGGTCAGATGGATGCGGTAAAAGTACTGGGCGCGTTGTTGGGACAACGTTCCGGTCGGTCAGGCAATGCCGGTAACGTGCTGGGACAAGTTTTAAACGGAATTGCTGCCGCTAAAGAACAACATGACCAACAGGGTCATCGCGATCCACGTTTTGATCATCGGCATCACACTCCGCTGGAACAGATCGTTCGCGACTCGGTGTCGCGACATCACCGTAGTGGTGGGCACTTGCCGTCATCGGCGACGCAGTGGATGGAACGCAATCGAGGGTACGACCCTCGCGGATATGGAACACCGGGCTTTGATCCGCGAGGACGTAATCCGCGCGCGCATGACTCGCACAGGCATGATTCACACAGACACGGTTCACAACCACCAACAGTACGCAGCGTGCCGCGACCGCGGCATGATGTGGATGACGACCATGACCACCGGCATGGCAGCGGACTGGGATACCACCAGCGCGCCGAGTTGCTGATCACGGCGATGATCATGGCGGCGCAGGCGGACGGAAAACTGGACGAAGCGGAACAAGATCGCATTGTGCAACAGCTTCAGCCGCTGGACCGGGATGAGTCCGATTTTCTGAGACGCGAGTTCCGTCGCCGACACGACGTTCATGACTTTGTACATTCGGTACCCAATGGGATGGAATACGAAATCTATCAAGTGACGCTGATGGCAATCGATTTAGACACCCAACACGAAGCCAACTATCTTCGCGAACTGGTCAAATGCCTGCGGATCGACCCGCAAGTCTGTAATCAGATGCATCGGCGGTACAACGCGCCGACCCTGTTTCGTTAATCGGGTAAGCTTTGCTCAAGCTTGTGTCTGCCCCTTGCGGCCAACGCAGTGGGCAAGATTTCTTCTGCCGGCCAGGCCGTCGGGACCAGCCATGCCCGTGACCACCAGGTGCTTGCGGAAGCGACGTCGCCGAATATTTTCCTGCCAGAATACTGCCGGCCGCGAAACCTCGCCGAGAAACGACTGTTTCATCTTTCGTTGACTGAATCGCGTCATGACGCTGATTCAGTTTCACGGAATTCGTTGCGAGCGGGTGAGTCGTCGCCGCCAATGTAAAGGCGGCCTCCACGCTTGATTTGGTCAATCAGCAGCAAGGGTAGTGGGATGGATTTCATCTACGTCACATGTCAACACGGGCACCGGTTGAAAGCGAATCCCAGCCTTAGTGGAAAAACGCTACCTTGTCCGGCATGCAACCTGAGTGTCAGCGTTCCGGTACCGCAAGAACGGTTGTCTCACGATCCATTGTCGGATACCGGAGTGATGCGAATTCTGGGCGAGCAGCCACCGTTACCACCGCCCCCACAACCGCTCGGCAGCCGGCTACGGCCCTGCCCTCGTTGTCAGACGCAAGTTCGCAACGAGCTAACGGTCTGCTCGGCCTGCCAGTGCTACATCGGACACACGCCCGACTACATGCGTCAACTGCGATAGCGGCCTGCGCGTTCAGGTCGCTTTGCATTCGCCGAATCGCCAATCGATCTCGCCTGCTCCGCGAGTTGCGAACGGGCTGGCGATGCATCACGACTGCCCGTGCGGTTTCTCAGCGGCTGTTCTTGCACGTCAAATTTCCTTTGCACCGAAACGCTTCGTTGCACGAGACAAGCGTTCTGATCAAGGCGGACCCGGTTCCGGTCGCTGGCCTTTTCGAATTTCACGATTGCAACGGTGCTTATGCGTGACGAGGTTGCCGCACGCGGGAACCGACACGCGGACGCTGTGACATGAACCTGCTGGTGTCGCCGGTTTTCGTTGTCTTTCGAATCGGTTCGCTGCGCCGGTTCGTCATGTTGCACGCGCAATGCCGGACGCGCAACGTTGCACGCCCATCGTCACGAGCCCCGCCCTGCCAGGCAGTGACCTCTCACAGGGCTGCCGGGGACCTGCCCCACCTCTAAGCTCGCCGGTCCTGTGGCAGTCTTCGCCGCGTTAGCGAATCCTGTGGGGATATCAACGCCGCTAACTTTGACCGCGGTGCCTCACGGTGCCGGCGGTATGCACCACATAATGTTGGGCGATGGAAAAGAGTGCAAAATGCGAATTGAACGCCTGTTTGTTTGATTTCCGGCGATCAGGACGCGCTGAATTGCCAATCCCTACGATTTACAACCAATTCTCACAAATTGCGTTGGCCGTTAAGTTATTGCCGTCACTTTGTTTCCGAGGCGGATTGGACTTACAGGCAATGCCCGATTTTTATCAGCACGACTTAATCACGACAATCCACGACCTTCGAACCGGCAAGTTGGACCGGCTAGAAAACATGTTAAGGGAGGCAACTCCGTCAAGCAAAATCGGACTCGTATTGCCGGTAACGGCATCGGATATGCGAGCGGAGCCGTTCGACACGATCGTCCGTGAACTGGCCCAAGCCGATTACGTACACACCATCGCCGTCACGCTAGGCGTTGCACCTGACCAGGCTGATTACGACGAAACGGTACAAAAAATTGCGCCACTGGGTGACCGAGCTCGAGTGCTGTGGACGGATGGTCCGGAAATCCAGGGTTTGTATCGAGAGTTGATCGATTCAGGCATCCCTGTCGACACGCCCGGCAAGGGACGAAGCGTCTGGACGGCATTCGGCTATTTGTTGGCGGACCCCGAAATCGACACGTTCGTGCTGCACGATTGCGATATCGTCGACTATGACCGATTCCTGCTTGCGCGACTCTGCTTGCCGATGGTTCATGCCGGATTGGACTATGAATTTTGCAAAGCATATTACGCGCGGGTCACCGACCGGATGCACGGACGGGTGGTCCGACTGCTGATGGCACCGCTCATTCGAGCGCTGATGCAATCCTTTCCCGAAAGCAAATTCATCCGTTATCTGGGTAACTTTCGTTACCCATTGTCGGGCGAGTTTTCGCTGACGCGCAATCTCGCGCGGTCCAACCGAATCCCTAGCGACTGGGGACTCGAAGTTGGCACATTAGCGGAAGTTTACCGCAACACGTCGCTGAAGCGGGTTTGCCAGACCGACCTGTGTCGACTGTACGAACACAAGCACCAAGAACTTTCGGTTGACGACAAGAACCGCGGCCTGATGAAGATGGCCAACGATATCTTGACGACGATTTATCGGACATTGGCAAGCCAAGGAGTATCGATCAGCGATGCACAATTCATCACGCTGCGGGCGTCTTATCAGCGGATCGCCCAAGATTGCATCCGTCAGTACTCCGCGGATGCCGTCGTCAATGATGTAGAATACGACCGCCACAACGAAGAAGTAGCCATCGAAGCGTTCGCTGAATGCGTGACCTCAGCAGCCACCGTGTTTCGGGAATGGCCAAACGGTTCGGAATCGATCCCGAACTGGACACGCGTTTTGGCGGCGCTGCCAGATTTCGCGCATCGGCTTCGTGACGCCACTTAAGAGGCTAAACAGATTAAACCGCTTGTCGCGCGTATGAACCGGCGACACTTGATGGACAACGCATCGACCACCCGCAGAGAAACACATGGACTTCATCAAAGCACATCAAATCAAAGCTGGGCAAAACGTCGATCTGAAATCGATCAAGACCGAAACCAAAGGACCGTTCAAAGATAAGGACGATGCCCGGTATTTCACGGCGGAAACCAATTCCAAGATTCGCGATCTGCAGTACCGGCTCTTTGTCGAACGCAAACAATCATTGCTGGTCGTGCTGCAAGCCCCCGATGCGGCGGGCAAAGACGGCTTGATTCGCAAAGTTTTGGGGCAAATGAACCCTCAAGGATGCCGTACCTTTCCGTTCAAGGTCCCCAGTGACGAAGAGTTGTCGCACGACTTCTTGTGGCGGATACACAAGCGTGCCCCAGCCAAAGGGATGATTTCCGTTTTTAACCGATCACACTATGAGGACGTACTGGTCGTTCGTGTGGAAGACCTTGTGCCGAAAAAAGTCTGGAGCGGGCGCTACGAAATCATCAATGATTTTGAACGCAACCTGAAAGCCGCCGGCACCACCATCCTAAAGTTCTATCTGCACATCAGCCCTGAGGAACAACTCGCAAGATTCAAAAAGCGCCTGGATGAACCGGCCAAGCACTGGAAACTGAACCCGGGCGACTACGCGGCGCGCGACAAGTGGGGCGACTACCGGAAAGCTTACGAGGATGTGCTGGAGAAATGCAGCACCGAAGATGCCCCATGGTTTGTGATCCCCGCCGATCACAAGTGGTACCGTGATGCGTCTGTCGCCGGTATCGTTCACGAAACATTAAAAGAGATGGATCCACAACTGCCACCTGTGGATGTCGATTTGGACGAAATCCGTAAGCTTTACGAGCGCGAAGCCTCAGAATCGCGATCGTAACTTTATTGACCACCAAAAGCTTAAAGACGGCTCGTACTGATTTGACCTTAGGCTGAATTGAATACGCCAAAAGCGAGAAATCTGATGTCCATTCGAAGCGTTAAATGCCCCAACTGTGGAACCAGCGCGAATGTCCCAGTCGGAATGGCGAACATCAAGTGCGGTTCTTGCGGTGCAATTTGGAACGTCAACAATCCGGCGGCCAGCAGTGCTGCGACACAAGCATCGTCGCGTAAGCCGCAGCGATCAACGCTGAAGAATTCTTCAAGCGACTCGGCCAACAGTCACATGAAGGTCCTGGCGATCAGCATCGGCGGACTGCTGGTACTGCTTGCATTGGTGGGCATCGGTATCGCCATGTTCGTCTCAGGCTCGCCGGAACCGGTTGCCGAACCGATTGCCCAGCCGCAGCCACCGACGGTTGCGGCCGCGCCCAAACCTGTTCCCGTCCAAACCGCCCCGACTTTCCGGGAAGTCGATTTGCCCGAATCGACACGACAAGCGATCTATCTGGATTACCGAAAATTGGTCGAAAGCTCGACCGAGAAAAAGGTCATGATCATGAAAGAAAGTCCAGTGAACAAAAGTCTGCAAAACATGCTGGGCAAAACTGTCGACCGAGAGATCGTCCATTTCGCGTTGATCCACAAGATTAGCGAGGACGATGTGTTGCAAATCATCGCCGAAGGCGACGCGAAACAGTGGCCTGGATCGAGAGCCCCCGAACAGGAGACCAACCCATAGGGCCCAACGGCGGAAAATAGGAGTCCACGGATCAGGGCGAGCGGAAGATGAAAATTTCGCTCGTTTGTAGTTACGCTGCTGCCGATCGGGTATTCTTTTACCGCACGGCTGGTCATCGATCGGCTGAAACTATCGGAATCGATGTGTGCCGGACTGTCCTAAAATCCTTCAGCTTGAGAGAACCGTAGAATGAGAAACACCCTCGCACTGTTTGCCGGCTGCTTGCTGGTCGCCGGTTACGTCTGTTTGCCTGCCGTCGCTGCCGATGACGACAAGCCCAAGTACAGCATCGAAGATGTGATGAAAAAGGGCATGGGCAAGAAAGGTCTTTTGGCCAAGGTCACGTCGGGAGAAGCTTCCGAAGCCGAGACCAAGACTCTGCACGAAATGTTCGTTGCACTCGCAGCTCACGAGCCACCCAAGGGTGAAGCCGACAGCTGGAAGAAAAAGACAAGGGCGCTCGTCAAAGCGGCCAAAGCAGCTGTTGATGGCGAAGATGACGCCGCCGGCAAGCTGAAGAAAGCAGCTAACTGCAAGGCTTGCCACAGCGAGCACAAACCTAGTTAAGTTCAAGCGAAAGCAAGAAAGTAAAGCGGCTTTGATCGAACCCGATCAAGGCCGCTTTTTTTCGTATCAGCAGTTTGCCACCGCCTTGTGCGGCCGATCACCGCCCCACGAAAGCCCCACTCGGCACGCCTGATCGGCATCGCCGCGGCACGGCTTGCCGTTACGGCCAATCGAATTATTCCGTTCGAACAAGTTTACGAAACGCTTCATTCAGCTTTTGCGTCACGGGCCCCGGCTTGCCGTTGCCAATCGCGCGGTTGTCCAACCGAACGGCCGGAATCACCTCGGCCGCACTGCCGGTCAAAAAACACTCATCGGCGACGAAAATGTCGTGTCGCGTGAGCGTTCGCTCTTGCGTCTGGATGCCTGCGGCGACCGCCAGTTCCAGCACGGCGTTGCGGGTGATTCCTTCTAAGATGCCGGCATCGATCGGCGGTGTATGAAGCTCGCCATGTTTGACGATGAAAAGATTGTCGCCCGTGCACTCGGCGACTTCGCCTTTGTGGTTCAACATCAATGCTTCGACGCAACCGGCTTTCAAGCCTTCCATCTTCGCCATGATGTTGTTCAGGTAATTGAGCGACTTGATTCGTGGACTGAGCGCCGCAGGATGATTTCGAATCGTTGACGCGGTGACCAAGTCCAGTCCATCAGAATAGTAAGACTCCGGATACAGCGTGATGGTGTCGGCGATGATGACGACCTGTGGGTCACTGCACTTGTAGGGGTCCAAACCCAATGGGCCACTGCCGCGAGTCACCAGCAATCGGATGTATCCGTCGACCAAGCCGTTCTTGGCAACGGTTTCGTTAACCGCTGATGTCATTTCGTCCAAGGAAATGGGCATATCCAACCCGATCGCCCGTCCGGATTCCCACAACCGAAGCAAGTGTTGCTGCAGCCGAAAGACCTTGCCGCTGTAAATCCGCATGCCTTCGAACACACCGTCGCCGTACAGCAGGCCGTGATCGTACACACTGATTTTGGCTTCGTCGCGTGAGAAGTACTTACCGCTAATATAGATCTGTTGGCTCATCGGGCTCGGTCGGGCAAAGGATCGTTCTGTTTGGATCTATCTTAATGTTTGTTGGCTTTGGCGACACCGGCGTCTCTGACAACTGGTGAATCGGCGCCGGAGGGTGATGCGGGCTTGATCGACACTGCGGGATCGCCCCAGCTGGGCCAACGCAGGGTCGCCAAAGCAGGGCGGCCAACGCAGCTGGGCCGACGCTGGGCCGCCGAAGCTCGTTCGTCAAACCGAGGCGAAACCGACCAGCGCTGCTCACCACAACGGTCAGTCGACGTCCGCCGCCGTGACGGCACCGACAACGCCCGCGTCGAAATAATTGATCGACATTCCCGCGTCAACGACGATGGATTGCGCCGTGATTCCGCTGCTGCGCGGGCTTAACAAGAACGCAGCCGTATTGGCGACCTCGTCCGTCTCGACGGCGCGTCCACGCGGAATGACTTTTTCGGCGTACAGATACGAATCGACATACCCGGGAATCCCTGCCGATGCGCTCGTTTTCAGCAATCCGGCCGCGACCGCGTTGAATCGGACTTCACTGAAACTGCTAAAGGACTTGGTCAGAAACGCCAACGACGATTCTAAGGCCGCTTTGATCGGCGCCATGAAACCATAGCTTTCACTCGCCATGCGCGTCGTGCTGATTCCGATCGTGACCACGGACGCATCCTTTTCCAACACATCTTTTAGAGCGTTGGCAACCGCGGTCAGCGAGAAGGCCGAGATATCGATCGCCTGCAAAAATTGCCCCCGAGTCGTCTCATGGAACGGGCGGATTCCGTCGGGATAGTCGGCAAAGGCAATCGAGTGCACGACACCGGCAAGTGTGACGTCGTGGTCCTTCATTTCCGTCGCCAATTTATCTATTTCCAACTGTTTCTCGACGTCACAGACAAGAACGGGCGAATTGCCGGCAAGCTTGGCGACGCTCTGGCGGCGGCTTTCGCTGCGGACGCTGTAGACCACTCGACCACCACTCGCTTCGATAATTTTTGCGATGCGATAGGCGACACTCTTCTTGTTGGCGACTCCCATGACCAGGAACGTCTTACCACTAAGACCTAAGAAATCGACAGCCGGTTCGCCACCTGCGTTTTTTTCGGATTGATCAGTCGCACTCACCAGGCTCAGCTCCCTTAAAGTTCCTTGGTTTCGGCAACGGTACAGGCGAAATCGAGTCGCATCGCAACTTTCCCCGCCAGCAACATTTTGGCCGAAAGAAAATACGCGTTGCTGATCACCTCATTCAGCGTCGCGTGAATTTCGACGGTGTCGCCGGGCCGGATCATCCGCTTGAATTTGACGCCATCCATCCGTGTCGCGACGGGAACCGTTGAATCACTTTGCGCCGCACGCTGACTAAGCAGGGCGGCTCCAGCCTGTAAGCAACACTCGCACTGAATGATGCCTGGAACGATCGCAAAGTCGGGGAAATGTCCTTGGACAAAAAACTCGTCGTCGCGAAACGTTTTGCGACAAACGATCGTCGATTCATCCACCGACACCAGCTCGTCCACCAGCCGCATCGGCGCCCGATGCGGGATCATTTCTTCGATTTCTTTGACACTCATAGTCACAATCAGAAGCGGACCCTGTGTGGGCGTCAAGCGGGCGGCGATTTGCTACGCTAAACCCGCATGACGGCATCATTCAGTCACGATTCACCCAGCCCGCCCGAGCTCCCAGGCCATGACCACTTACTATGCAAACGGATCGGAAACCACATCGCTGGATACCGACGATTTTCGCGAGGGATTAGCGGAAACTTTCGCCGCGGTGGGAATGCCCAAACGCGCATTGTTGTTACCGCCTGACTTCACCAGATTTTATAGCCGCGCCGGCGAGTTGACCGTGCTGTGTCATGAAATGTTGGGGGATGCCGTCACGGACATCATGCCGGCACTGGGAACCCATTCGCCGATGACGCCAAAACAGCTAGACATCATGTTCCCCGGTGTCCCCACGGACTTGATACGTGCACACCGCTGGCGTGACGACGTCGTGACGCTGGGTGAGGTTCCCGCATCATATGTTTCCGATGTGACCGACGGGGCGTACAACCGTCCATGGAAAGCACAAGTCAACAAGCTGGTCCGAGACGGCGGTCACGACATGATTTTCTCGATTGGCCAAGTCGTGCCGCATGAAGTCATCGGCATGGCGAACTACAACAAGAACGTGTTCGTCGGCACCGGAGGCAGCGAGGGAATCAACGAGAGTCATTATCTCAGCGCCATCTACGGCATCGAGGCGACGCTTGGACGCGCCGACACTCCGTTGCGGCGAATCTTGAATCACGCTCAGGACGAATTCTGCCGCGAACTACCACTGCTGTATGCGTTGACGGTCGTACAACAGATGCCTGACGGCACATTGCACACCCGCGGGCTTTTCATCGGCGACGATCACGACACGTTCTTTCAAGCGGCGGAATTGGCCCGCAAGGTGAACATTACCCACCTGGATCGTGCGCCACAGCACGTGGTTGCCTACCTGGACCCGTCCGAGTTCAAGAGTACGTGGCTGGGCAACAAAGCGATCTATCGCACCCGATTAGCCATCGCGACCGGCGGTCGGTTGACCATCCTTGCTCCGGCCGTCGAAGAGTTCGGCGAAGACAAGGAAATCGATCGTCTGATCCGCAAGTACGGATATCTGACGAAGCAAGAAATCGTAAAACTGTTTGACGAAAATGAGGACTTGGCCGCGAACCCATCCGCCGCGGCACACCTGGTGCATGGTTCACACGAAAATCGGTTCGAAGTCGTCTATGCCGCAGGAAAACTGACCGCCGAGGAGATCGCATCGGTCAACTACACGCCGGGCAATCTTGATGAATTATCCAAACGCTACGACGTCAGCCAACTGAGTGACGGCTGGCACACCGATGTCGACGGTTCGGAGTTCTATTTCATCCAAAATCCAGCCTTGGGATTGTGGGAAGCGCCGATTCACTGACCGGGGACGGATCCGCGAGAATTTCATCACCGGCCGACGAGATTCCGTCGCCAGAAACGCCCATTTCGCGGCAAAAACCAGTTCTTAATATGCCTTGGTCCCGCGAAGGTCATCTGCTAATCTTCGCGTCAGACCGCTGCTGGTGGTCGAAGGTGACGGGAAAATGGATGTTTCCCAGTGAAGATTGAGTTGATATCTGTGCGGTCCGCCGCACAGCCGATTCGCAGGAAAGGAGTCCGTTGTGGATCAAACTAAGCAAGCGTCCGTCTGCGTTCATATTCGCTGGATGATTCGTCGCGATATGCCCGCCGTACTGGCAATCGAAAACAATGCATTCGAGTTTTCTTGGACCGAAGAAGACTTCATCCGCTGCCTCCGCCAACGCAATTGCATTGGGATGGTTGCCGAGCAAGACGACAAGGTTGTCGGGTTCATGATCTATGAACTGCACAAGAACCGCTTGCACATTTTGAACTTTGCGGTCAACCCAGACCAACGCCGCAACGGCATCGGCAATGCGATGATCGGAAAGCTGCTGGGCAAGCTGTCACACGAACGCCGCAATCGCATCATGCTGGAAGTTCGCGAAACGAACCTCGAAGCACAACTGTTCTTCAAGAAACTCGGCTTCCGAGCGATTTCGGTACTGCGTGATTTCTACGACGACACTGTCGAAGACGCGTACCTGATGCAGTATCGCTATCAGCCAACCGACGAAGAACTCTCGCAGCCGCACAACCGCATCCGCCGCATGGCGGGCTGACGGACGCGGACCGATCATCAGCAGTGCGACCGCGACATGCGGTTGCCGCTTTTGGCCAACCAATGGCTGCTGCAAATTCGGGCTGGCAGCCAAGCAGGGATCAGGAAAGCAATTCCGCCTGCAACTTCTTCTTACAATCGCCAACCACGCTGGCGATCAGCTCATCGGCCTGCTCTCCGCTTAGCGTCGCATCATGTCGCTGCAGCTCGACGGTCAGCAAGACTCGCTTGCGATCCGGCCCGTCTTTTTTTGCATCACGGTAGGTTTCGCGATAGGTGACGCCGGCCAGTTCACTGCCAACAGCACAGCACACGACGTTTTCCAATTCGCTCCAACGCACTTTCTCTGCAACGATGAAATTCAAGTCGCGCTGGATGGACGGGAAAGCGCTGACCAACTGTTGCTGCGGCACCAGATGCGAATGATCTAGCAGTACCGGCAACGACAACTCGGCGGCCACAACTGGTTTCAACAATTTCCACTGCCGAACCAGAGCTGGATCGATGATTCCAATGTACCCCAGCGTTTGCTCGGCAAGCTTTAGCTCCGCGGATCCGCCTGCGGCGAAACCGGCGCTGCCTTTTGCCGCGACCGACAGAGCAACGTCGACGCCGAGTCGTTGAAGCAACGTTTCGACAACGCCTTTTAGCTGATAGAAATCGACGCCACTAATCATCCCCAGTGTGTATTGCTCCGAGGGCAGCGCTTCGGCCGTTGCGCCAGGCAAGTAAACATGTGCGACTTCGAATAAATCGGCATCCATACTGGCCGCCGCCCAATTGTGAGCTCGTCCCTGCAACAGGCTTGGCAGCAGTGACCGCCGAAGGATACGTGACCCTTCCAACATCGGTGTTTCTGTTCGCAGCGACTCGCGATCGGTCCAGGGACTGAGCGTGCTGTCCAGTTTCTTGGTGACAACGCTGGGCGTCATCGCTTCGCTAAGGCCAGCGCTCGTCAGGACGGCGCGGACCCGCTGCAAAGCCGAATCAAAAACACGCTTGGCACTGGGAGCCACCGGGATTGGAGCATCCTCGGGAATCTTTTCGTACCCATGAATCCTGGCAACCTCTTCGATCAAGTCCGCTTCACGCGTGAGATCGTGACGCCAAGAGGGCGGTACATACGCTCCCTCGCCGGTTTTCGTGCAACCAAGATCCGTCAAGATACGCGAGACGTCGGCGTCATCAATTTCGATGCCCAAAATCCGCGTCAGCTGCGTGGCCCGCAGCGTGATCGGCTCGCGAGGCGGTATCGTCGGGGCGGTATCGATCACGCCGTCGGCCACGGTGCCGCCGGCCATTTCGACGATCAACTGGCAAACTCGCCGGCTTGCCCAATCCACACCAACCGGATCGACACGTCGCTCGAAACGATATGACGAAGGACTATGCAGCTTTAGCTTTCGCGCCGCTCGCCGGATCGGCAACGGAGTAAAGATGGCGGCCTCGATGACCAAGTCGGTCGTGCCTTCATCTACCTCGGACTGTGCTCCGCCCATCACGCCCGCAACCGCCGACGCGTTATCGGCGTCTGCAATCACGCACATGGTTTCATCAAGTTCGTAGGTGCGATGGTCAATCGCTTCGATCTTCTCGCCTGGTTTGGCCGACCGCACAACGATCTTTTGGCCGACCACCTTTGCATAATCGAACGCGTGCAGCGGCTGACCACATTCCATCATCACATAGTTGGTCGCATCCACGACGTTATTGACCGCCGAGATTCCTACCGACGCGAGCGCATCGACAAGCCACTGTGGGCTGGGGCCAATCTTGACACCTTGAATCACACGAGCGGTATAGCGCGGGCACGCATCGGTGAATTGATTCTCAACACAGAGCAACGAATCGACCGATGTGCCCGATGTCGAGAGCGTGATCTCGGGGACGCAGATCGGCAGACCATACAGAACACTGATTTCGCGGGCGACGCCGAGGTGCCCCAGACAATCACCACGATTGCTCGTGACCTCTAAATCAATGATGTGGTCATCGCCATGCGACTCGGTGCCCTCGTGATTCAAACCGGTCAGGCTTAGTCGCTGCTCGAGCGCCTCGCGATCCATCGACAGCTCAACGTACTTCGACAGCCATTTCCATGAAACAAGCATGATCAGACGTACCAGGTTGGTAAGAGGTGGCAAGTGAAATTTGACAGGGAACGGATCTGCGGTCGAGCACTCGACACATGCGTTTCGCCAGACACAGCCGCTGTTAGAACTGGCTCAAGAAACGCATGTCGCCACTGTACAAATCGCGAATGTCAGTGATCCCGTGCCGCCGCATACACAACCGCTCGACACCCAGCCCGAACGCGAATCCAGACACTTCTTCTGGATCATAGCCGACGGCCTTGAAGACGTTCGGGTCAACCATGCCCGCGCCGCCAAACTCGATCCAAGTACCGTTCCAAAGGAAGTCGACTTCGACACTAGGCTCGGTGAACGGAAAGAACGAAGGACGGAACCGGATTTCGACGTCGCCGCCCAAATAGTTCGTCGCAAAGACTCGCAACACCGTTTTCAGATTCGCCATCGTCACGTTTGTGTCGACCAACAACCCTTCCATTTGGTGGAACATTGGAAAGTGGGTCGCATCGGGGTCATCAGGACGATAAACCCGGCCTAGCGAGATGATTCGAATCGGCGGCTTTCGCTCCTCCATCACTCGAATCTGAACCGTGCTGGTCTGGCTGCGCAGCAACTGCGAGCCCTCGACGTTGCGTTTACCGGCACCGACGCCTGCCGCAGCCAGATAAAAATTGTCCAGCGGATCACGAGCGGGATGATCCTCTGGAATGTTCAGCGCGACAAAGTTGTGCCAGGGATCTTCGACCTCCGGCCCCTCCGCCGCTTCGAACCCCATCCGCCCCATGATCTCGGTCAAGTGATCGATCGTCTGGGTGATGGGATGGATGTGACCGATGTTCGGCCTCACACCGGGCAGCGACGGATCGAACGTCGGGTCGACGACATCGTCGCCGTCACCACCGAATCGAGACTTCGCAGACTCGAACGCGGCCTCGATCGCCTGCTTGGCTTCGTTCAAACGCATGCCGGCCGATTTACGGTCCCCGGCGTCGACTTTGCCCATCTGCTTGCTGGCGTCTTTTAGCAAGCCTTTCTTGGCACCGAGGAAGCGTACGCGCGCTTCCTCGAGCCCCTCGGCATCAACTGCCGATTGGAATGCTTGCTCGGCATCGCTTTGCAGCGTGTCCAGCGTGGAAAGAAAATCCTGAAGCGACATTCAACCAATGCGTCGACTAAGCAGCCAACGTTTCCTTGACCTTGTCGCAGATATCCTTGAATGCAGCCTTATCGTTGATCGCCATCTCGGACAGCGTCTTGCGATCGAGTTCGATGTTGGCCTTCTTGAGACCATGAATGAACTCGCTGTAGCGCAGATCATGTTGCCGGACGGCGGCATTGATCCGGATGATCCAAAGCTTGCGGAATTCACGCTTGCGGACACGGCGGTCACGATAGGCGTACACGCCACTGCGAATCAGTGTTTCTTTGACCGTTCGAGTTAGCTTGCCGCGGCCGCCACGAAAACCTTTCGCTCGCTTGAACAAACGTTTCTTGGACTTATGCCGTGCTGATCCGGTAGTGGTACGCATTGCTTGTGATTCCTAAGCAAAATGGATGCTGAGATTGTTTCCGATTCAGGCCTCGACGCCGCTTGGAAAAGCCGCCGAAGTTTTGCCCAACCGAAGGGAAAGATGCCGTCTCTTTCGAAGTAAAAAAAATAGTGATTTCGCAGGCGCCCCGAATGCCGGAAAGTCCACGATTTGGTGCCGGAACGTCCACGATTTGGCGACCGAACCGCCCCATAACCTGGCAGCTGTTCAGACGAACGATCTGTCCGCTGAACGGGCTAGCGATCTGGTCACGGTTGGATTCTGCCGACTGAATTCTGTCAACGACCAGTTTCCGCCGGCAATGAAGCGGCCGAAACTCAATGCCTGAACTCTGGCCGGTCTGCCTGCAATCGCTGTGGGCCAAAGACGACCTAGTAGCTATTGCCGTTCAACGCCGCTTTGATCGTTGGTTCCATACAAGTGTCAACAGCCGTCGTTCCGCGAAGGTTACGACGACGTTTCTTGCTCAGACCGCGAGCTAGGTGACTCGTTCCGCTGGCGCGGTGCATCGCCTTGCCCTTGGCGCTCAATCGGAAGCGTTTCTTGGTGCCCTTGTGGGTCTTGATCTTCGTTTTAGCTTTGGCCTTAGTCATGACGAATCCGGTCGAGTAGGCGTATTTTCTGTGTGTTGTTGTCTGTTTGTTATCGGCTTCCTGCCGAGTCGAATGGGGCAGAATACAGGCGAAACCGCTTTTTGGAAAGTCCTAACACGATTCTTGTTGCCGGTTTACCGCATCCAAGCCAGTTGATTATGCCGGCCCGTGATATCGCAGCCTGTGAATTCGTGGCCCGTGAATTCGTGGCCCGCGATTCTGCCGCCTCAGCCGCTCGCGGGACAGATCGGAGGTGGCAGCGACCGGCGTAGGGCGGTCTCGCACGCTGTATCGCCACAATCTCAGCCGCCCACGTGACTCCAAACCCGCATCAGGCCTGCCGTGGCCCACCGGGGATTACCCCCGAGAGCTGCTGATTCATTTCCCGGGTCGCCGCCTCCACCGCGTCCTGCCACCGCGAGTCGCCGTATTTCTGACGATATTCCTCCCGCGAGTGGGCAAAGATGATTCCGCGTGAACTGTTGACGACCGCGCCGAGACCAGCGTCATCAAAACCGCCCGCCACGTCTTCGGCGGCACCGCCTTGAGCACCAAAACCGGGAATCAAGATCCAGCTGCCCGGCAGCGCCGCTCGCATCTCGGCGAGCTGGTGTGGGTAGGTTGCACCCACGACGGTTCCGACCGGCCCGTAACCGGATTGCCCCAGCCGACTCGCGTTCAGCTCGGTGACCAACTCGGCTACCGCGGCATAAACCGTTTGGCCCTTCGTTTCACGGTCCTGCAACAAGCCGCCTCCGGGGTTGGATGTCTTGACCAACACAAAGATGCCTGCCGAGCGATCGTCGCACACCTCAACAAACGGCTCCAAGCTATCTCGCCCCAGGTAGGGGCTGACCGTCAGCGAGTCGCTGCCCCAAGGACTCGACGCCCCTAAATAGGCATCGGCGTAGGCGGTCGCGGTGCTGCCAATATCATTTCGCTTGCCGTCGGTGATGACGATCAACCCCTTGCCGCTGGCGTAGCGGATCACTTCGCCAAGCGCGACCATACCGGCCGGCCCAAGCTGTTCAAAGAACGCAGCTTGCGGCTTTACACATGGCACCTGGCCCGCAACAACGTCGATGATTTCTTGGCAGAACTGCGTGTACGCGGCTGCCCACGCGTCCAGCGTCCCGCCTTCGGCAATCGCCGCGATGGGCTGCGGCAGCTGGGCCTTGCGTGGATCGAGCCCTACACAGGCGACCGAACCGGTACGCCGAACCGCCGCCGCTAAGGAATCGCCAAAATTCGTCACAGGATTTTTCTCAGAGGTAAGAGTCGCCAAACCAATTCGTCACTGGAAGCACAGAATCTCAGGGGATGAAATCATCCAGTCAACCTCTCTAGCAAACCCTGGGCAGGTTCATTAGCATCTAACACAGCGTCGTTAAATTTCGGATCCCCCAATTCGGAATCAGATCAATACCGACGCAAACGGGCCGTGGCGTAGTCTGGTAACGCGCTACACTGGGGGTGTAGAGATCGCAGGTTCAAATCCTGTCGGCCCGACTTCCGAGACGACTTCGGAAAACCCGTAAATCACCGGTCGGAACGCTTGCGAGCGTTACCAGCAACGTGCTGTGCGACCCACTTTCAAAACCGAGTTTCTGGTACGCACTACCAGAAACCCCAATGAAAGGGGAACGCATCATGCCGCGCCCAAGAAGCGAGACGCCGGAATACCGGTCACACATCAGCGGACAAGCCCGCGTCTACCTGGACGGAAAGTACTACTATCTCGGCGAGTACGATTCACCCGAATCGAGAACGAAGTATCGCCGACTTCTTGCCAAGTACTTGGCGAACGATTGCCGGATGCCGGTCGAGGAACCGACACACCAAGCCGAGACCGAGATCACGGTCAGCCACATCACGGCAGAGTACCGCCGGCTCATCGATGAACGTCCAAGGCTAAAGCGGCACGAGAACCTGTGCACGCTGCTGGAGGATGAATACGGCGACCTGCCGGCCGATGAGTTTGGACCGGTGAAACTAAGCGCCGTTCGTGAACTGTTCGTCGCCAGCGGGAACGCACGGCCCACGGTCAACAAGTACACCCGGCGAATCAAGCTCATTTTCAAGCACGCCGTTTCGCGTCAACTGATTGACCTGAACGTCTATCTTCGGCTGGACACATTGCCGCCACTGGAAAAACACGACACGACCGCGCCGGAATACAAGAAGCGGCAACCGGTCGACATCAAGATCGTCACCAAGACGGCCAAGTATCTCTCACCGCAAGCTCACGCAATCATCGCCTTACAAGCGGCAACCGCGATGCGTCCGTCAGAGATTTTCAACATGCGTCCGTGCGACATCGACCGCAGCGGCGATGTGTGGTTCTATCGACCGCAACATCACAAGACGGAATCGCACGACATCGAGAAGTCGGTGCCGATCATCAACGAAGCGAGGGAATTGTTACTTCCGTTCTTGGTTCGCGCCGCCGATGACTACTGTTTTTCGCCAGCGGAATCCGCACAGTGGCACCGAGATCAGAGAACCGCGAACCGAAAGACACCGCCGCGGTACGGCAACCGTCCCGGCACGAATCGCAAGGCGAAACCGAAGAAACAGCCGGGCCGTAAGTTCACGAAGGACGGATTAAATCAAGCGGTTCAACGAGCGTGCAAAAAGGCAGGTGTTCCAAAATGGACGCCATACCAGCTTCGCCACACCGCAGCAACGGAAGTCGCCAGGGCGAAAGGCTTGGACGTGGCAAGAGCGTTTCTTGGGCACACAACCGAGAAGATGACCCGCAACTATGTGAAGCAAATGCAGGACAACGAGAAGGCCATCGAAGCAGCCAAAGTTGCACCTCGCATCGGATAAGTTAAAACACGAGCACGTCGCCAGCGGACTAATTACCCGCGTGCTGACCATTTCTAGTCGTCCCATAGCGGCTCGTGATGGTCAGCGGCGACTTTTACCTATGGGAATCGAAATGAAAGACAAGCAAGACGAAGATTTACAAACCGCCGCCGCAGAATACATCGACGCATTAGTAAAAAAGCATTTACACGAACTGAAGTGGTTATGGTCGAGTTACGTTGATGTTTTTGAACCGAACGCTGACGCTGAAATCGCAAAGTTGCGGAGTGAAATCAGCGAACAAAAAGAACTGCTAGATGCCTGCCGCGAAAACGTCTTGGTATCAGACAATAGGGAGATCCGGTCCACCGTAGAAAACTGCTTCCGGTGGTTTGCAAGAGTGCTAGAAATCGATTCATGTCGAATCGCGGCTATCGCAGTGGAAACGCGGTCAGCGACCACCGCGGCCAGCGATGTGCAAGAAGCGTTCGCAGCCATTGAAGCATGGCAGGAGTCTCGGTCGGAAACTACCGAAAATGTCGAGCCAACCAAGCTGGATGTGATGTTGTCCGAACTGCGAGAAACTAACGGGCGGCGATACCCGATCGTCCAATTCTTGGCGGACAATAACAAGGGAGTAACCTTTTCCGAGTTTACGGAAGCCCGCTTCGGACTATCGCAATACCGGCTCACCGACACAGACAACCCGGCTTCGATACAGTCAATGCTTCACCGACACTCAGTGGCGATATCGAAATATGGGTACCAAATAAAGGCATCGACCGAAAACAACTTGATTCAACTGAAGGAACGGCAATTCTGAAGCGACTAACAGGCGACTAACACCACTGTTAGCCTAACTGTTAGTTGCACCTACTCATCCTTACCTGCGTTGCACCTACTAGCACCGTACGTAAGGATTTTTTTATGTCTGAAGGCAAAGTTCCTAGCCCCACTCGGATACTGACCGAGGACGTCCTAACTCTACAGGACGCCCGCAAAGAGTTGGCCGAGATCACCGGCCGGCGTCCCGACAAAACGACACTGTACCGCTGGTGTTTGCGTGGTGTCGGCGGCGTCAAGCTGGAGCACATCCGGCTCGGCAATCGCATTCTCGTCAGCCGGCAAAGCCTAACTCGTTTCATTGAGGCGCGATCGGCCCAACGTCAGGGGGCGGCGTCATGAACTGCACCCACCAATGGCAACAGATCAGCGTCGACCTATTCAGGCCGTCCATACGCGTCCGCTGCGACCACTGCCGAGCGATCGGCGAGATAGTCGACCCGAGCCGCGATGAGATCACGACGGCGTTCTATGCGTCACCAGAAACGCCCCTGCCGTTCGCTGCACCGGAGCGAGTGAGCAACGGTGAGACCAAGTCTTGGGCAGGGGAGGTGTAGCGTGGCAATCACGGGTTTAATCCACCGTCCCAGCGATGACGGAACGCACATGATCACCGAGGTGGTCGAACTGCCCCGACGAAAGCCGGAACGTGATGACCGCCGGAAAGAGGCGGAAGAAACGAACCGCCGTATGCACGATGCGTGCGACCAATGAAAAACGCCGCGCCCAATGAGACGCGGCGTTCATGTTTTTCTCGGCAACCACTCCGAGACATCACCCAGGAACAGCAGACAAGGATGATAATTCAATGATACCCCTAAGACCGGCTGAGTCTAGCCGAATTTCAACACCGCACCCCCGGCAAAAGGTCGGAACGCTAGGCGAAATGCTCGCCAGCATCGTGCGTAGTCTACAGCTCGCATCAGAGCTTGATACCAGCGCCGCCGAACAATGGGACCGGGCACGGCGCGAGTGTGCACGTACGTGGCAAAGGAGCAAGAATGTTTAATCGAATCAAGGAATCCGCAGCGGGCCGCTGCAGCGAGATCATCGCCGCGTTGACACCTCTGCCGGCCGACTACGTCACCAAGGGCCGGACGGACCATCCGTGCCCGCTATGCAACAGCAAGTCAACATTGTGGCCGGACGATCGCGACGGAGGCGCTAACCAGCACGGCCGGCTATCGTGCCGCAACTGCACCGACAACAAACCGACTGGCGACATCATCGATACTGTGCGAGTGTTTGGCGGTCAAGCAAGCCAAGGCGAGGCAGCGAGACTGATTGCCGATCACCTTGGGCTATCCGTTTCGCAGACTGCTGACGCACCCCCGAAGATTGACATCATCGAGCAGGTTGCAAAAGCCAAACGGATGCCGGTCGATGCGTTCCGCAGGTTTGGCGCCGAGGAAGCAAAACGCGGACGCGACAAAAAGCCGGTTGCACGCGTACCGGTTTACAACGAACGCGGTGAGATTCATTCACATTTTGACGTGACGCCGACCGACAAGGGGTTCTTTAAACGAGGGGCGGGGATGTCTGGTCTGTTTCTACCGGGCCGCTTGCCTGCCGCCGGTGAAACGTGGCTATTAGTCGAAGGTGTAAAGGATGCCGCTGCGTTATTGGGGCTCGGATATAACGCGTGCGGTCTGCCGGGTTCGTCCATGGCCCGTAAGTATGCCGGACTGTTCAAAGGCTGCCATATCATCACAGTCGCGGACCTGGACGAAGTGGGCCAATCGGGAGCGGTGCGAACCGG
Source organism: uncultured Pirellulaceae bacterium (assembly GCA_963975425.1). Lineage (GTDB taxonomy): Bacteria > Planctomycetota > Planctomycetia > Pirellulales > Pirellulaceae > CAXBGS01. The sequence continues at coordinate 158,178 of CAXBGS010000007.1, read as the reverse complement.
AGGCAATCTTTCCGGCATTGCTGCGAGCATTAAAGCCGCTCGACTTCCCGGCGAAATCGTGGCGACCAAGGGTGATGACGTTCGTGATGTGATCCGACGTGACGGCGACGATGCCGTAAGAAAAGCAATCGAGAACGCGACCGCTTGGCAACCTCGCGAAGGTGAACTTCGGAACGATGACAGACCCGAGGTGATTCTCACCTTGCGATATGCGTGGCACTGCGACCAAGTCACGCAACACGTCGGTCGGCTTGGCTGGAAAACACCTTGGATTCCCGAGCCCAAACGCGAAGCCCGAAAGATTTATCAGCGCGGTGGAATGCTGGTTCACGTCATTGAAGAAACCAAACCCGACGCGACATCGAAAGGCGGAAAAGTATCAATTGCAAAAGGCACTCCACGTATCCGACCGCTTCCCGTGCCGCAATTAAAACTGCGTGTTGCTGATGCGTGTCAATTGATCGTTGAGAAGGAAACAGGCGACGGTGATTTTGAGAAGCAAGCAGTACCGCCGCCGAACTGGTTGACTGACGGAATCCACACAGCTGGTGATTATGGCGATGCGGTTAGGTCACTCGATGGAATCATCACAGCGCCGACCATTCGCGTTGATGGTTCGATACTTCAACAACCGGGGTGGGACGCGAAAACAGGACTGTTGTTTCGGCCGTCCATGAAGTTTCAGCCGGTCCCCGAAAAACCATCCGAATCTGACGCCAAAGCAGCAGCCAATAGGCTGTTGGAAGTGGTTTCAGACTTCCCATTCACGGATGAGGCCGACCAGTCTGCATGGCTTTCGATGGTGCTTTCCATGATTGGCCGTTCCTGCGTTGCTGGATGCGTGCCGATGTTCACGATCACGGCCAACATCCGAGGAGCCGGCAAATCGCTGCTGGTTGATGCCGCATCGATCATTGCCTACGGACACACCGCCGCTCGCACGACGTACACGTCAGAAGATGATGAGATGCGAAAGCGGATCACGTCGATTGTGATGGAAGGTGCCCCAGCCGTCCTGCTGGACAACATCGATAGACCGATTGGCGGCGCTGCAATCGATGCGGTGCTGACAGCGGAACGCTGGAAAGATCGAGAGCTAGGTCAGTCACGCAATATCGACTTGCCCGCCAAAGCCGTTTGGACGGCAACCGGCAACAACTTGTCGTTTCGGACTGATGTTGCTCGCCGAGTGCTTCCCATTCGACTGGATTCACCGGAGGAGTGCCCAGAGGACCGCACAGACTTCGCACACGCCGACTTGCTTGGATGGACGCGTGAAAACCGTGCGAAGCTTGTCACAGCCGCGTTAACCGTTCTACGGGCTTACTTCGTTGCGGGCTGTCCGAAGCAGCCTGACGGTCAGTTTGGGAGCTTTGAAAGCTGGTCCGATGTGATCCGTGGTTCGATTGTCTGGGCGGGACTGGCGGACCCGATGACGACCCGAGAAACAGCCCGTGAAGATGACCAATCGGCTGCAGTCGTGAACGGATTGATTGCGGGGCTACTTCTGGCAGATGAACGCGGCGACGGGCTCACGTGCAGCGGCATCGTCAAAGAACTCAACAAACCCGAACCACTTGAGCGTTACGAGACGCTTGGCACCGTAGTTACCGAAATGATTGGAAAACCCGACACACGGCGGCTTGCCAACCAACTCAAAAAGTACAAGGGCCGTGTCTCAAACGGATTCCGGCTTGCGTCCCGTTCGGGTCATGGCGGCGTCCTGAGATGGACGGCTGAACAGATATTAGATGGTGGGTCTGGTGGGTCTGGTGGGTCTACTTTCACCGATCTTTACGCACAAGAGTCGTGTGTGTTCCCCCATACACATAGCAGCCATAGTAGCGACACATATACACATACGAAGGGCGCAGCGGTGAAACAAGAGTCACCAGAGTCACCAGACCCACCACTAACGTGCGAGCAGTGTGGAGCGTCGATGGTCGCATCACCCGCTGAACCGGGCTGGATCACTTGGGATTGTCCCGAGTGTGGTGCGGTAAAGCCTGAGCAAATCGACAAGGCATCGGCATGACCACGGACGACGACGACACCGAGACGACCTACCACATCACCCTCACCGCTGAGCGTGGCCAAGACCGTGACGCCCAGATGCGCGCGTTGCGTTTGTTCCTCAAACGAGCATGGCGGTGCTACCGGCTTCGATGCACAGCAATCACCACGAACGACACCGAATGAGCACTGCCCCCCCCACCCCCACTCGGTAAAAAACAAACCGCATGAACACACCCACCACACCGACATCGCTGATGGCACTGATCACCACTGGCAGCGGTCAGCAGGTACGCATCGGACGCACCGATACCGACATACCTTCCGGCAGTCTGGTTGCCATCGCTGAGGCTGAGGATTGCCGACAGTGGCTTGTCATCGTCGCCGAGTCGGGTGATCCGGCTGACTGTATCGAGCAGTTAGTTATTGACGTTCCAGCGGGCAGGGATTTGCATCGAAGCGAGACGAATCGCATGAGCGGCGTACCAGCGATTGATACCGGAGCTATGAATCATGTTTGAAAACGCGTGTGAAACTAGGCAAGGATTGTCGCCCATGGGCACCCCCTCCCCCTTTAGGTTCTTCCCGAGCTTCGGCGGGTATCTCTGCGATGCACGAGCCCAGTTTTCCCACAGAGAATTAGTTCAGATGCGCGATACAATGAATCATCGGGGTGTGGGGGCGTTACGTCATGATCACTGACTGGACGGCCGTTCCCATCGTCTTTATCCCCTTACCGCAGTGTCCGGCTTGCGGGAGCGTCACACGAATCATCGTCCGCACCATGCCAACTGAGGCCGGTGACGGCAGCCGCACTAGGCGTTGTGTCTGTCAGTCGTGTTCGGCGCGGTATTTGGAAGTGATCGAGCCGTGCCAGGATTTGGCAGACAGCGAGAATCGTTGCGTAGACTCCGAGGAAACATGAGGAGTCAAAAACATGTTTCAGCAAATCAAGCGCAAAATCTTCGGCGTCGTCGCCCCACCTACACTAGCCGGATCCGCCATCGCTTGCGATGAAAAGCCGTCGACCAACGACGAAGTGATCGAGTTCGTGAACGAGCTTCGCAAACGAGCACTCGAAGCAAACGGCAATCCCTACGTCGCTGTATTTGTGCCGTGGAAGGTCGAAGCGGATGGCGTCCAGTGGTATCGATGTTACAGAAATCGGGTACCGCTTTATGTGTGATCATTCACACCGCTGGCGAGTCGCCATACACGAGGCCGGTCACGCCATCGCCGCGTTGGAGCTTGGCGGGGAAACCAATGGCGTGATCCTGACGGCACAGAGCAGCGGCTTAGCCTTGGTTGACGGTTTGCACGGCGATTGTGACGCGTTCATGTCCGCAGCCGGGACCGCCGCCGAGTACTTGGCCGACCAGCACACGGCACCCGATGAGCCGATCACGACGCCCCAGCAAATAGCCGCCGACGACATACCAGCAGATTCACATCGGGATTTTGCTACGGCGTGCAGTTTCGCCGACCTGCCGACGCCGCGGAGTTCCATTCCCGATGACGTACGCATCGCCCGGTGGGCTATCGCAGGCCGCGAGTCGGATCCCGATTGCTGGGCCGGTCGCGTCGACTTCGCGAAATACGTTGCGGAAAAAATCATCAACGCCAACGTCGACCGGATCGTCGCGGTTGCATCTCAGTTGTTCATCCGTGGCCGATTGAGCGGTGACGAGATCCAGACCATTCACACAGAGACAAAAGCCAATGTATAACGCAAACCTTATTTGCGACGAAGAACGTCAAGCACGCCGGGCCGAATTGCGCCGCAAACTTGCCGAAGCAAAACTAGCACAAGAAAAGATCAGCGACATCCGCGCCGTGATCAGCGAGTTAGACGCACTTGATGACGCAGCAGAAGAAAAGCACCGCAGCGTCACAGAACCGCTCCAAGCCGAGCTTACGGCGTTGGATGCCGAACGCACATCAGCCATCACCCGAGGCGATGAAAGCGGCACAGAGGCGTCACAGAGGCGTCGTGAGATCATGCGTTTGATCAGTGCGGCGAACCTTGAGTTAGAACGTTCCATCGCCGAACAAAAGACGCAACGCAAGCCGCTTGAGCAGCAGATCGAGTTGCTTGCACCGAGCGTTCCGACGCAACACATCATCAACGAGATCGCGAATCTTGGCGACCCGGATCTATTGGCGCGTCAGTGGGCACTCAGTCAACGCGCAAATCGCATCGGTGCGGCGCAAAAACACAACCAAGCAAAAATCGACGAAATCGACGAAGCAATCAGCGTAGCCAGGCCCGGCGACGACAAACGCTTGCTCCAGAGACGTCGTGAGCGTTGGATGGCCGAGGCGTCACTACTTGCCGAGGAGCGGTCGGACACCGCAGCCCAACAAAACGCGATTCGTGATCGGCTTTTGAATGACTGAGATTTTAGGCAGGTGATGGTGGGTCGTGTCCGTCACCTGCCACCAGCCGCTCAGCGTGTTGATTTTCCACGCTGGGCGGTTTTTTTATGCGCCGGTGACGACCGTGAACGAGCTGGCAAAAAGAAAGTTGCCGACGTCGGCAAGATTTAAGTTTCGACCACCACTTATCTGTCGCCGGTCGAGACGACGCGCCGCAGTTGTTGAAGCATGTGATCGTTTTGGTGTTGCGTATCAGACGGCGGCTAACGCCAAGTCCGTATGTAGCAAAATTGAAAGTTACCGACGTCGGGAAGATTTAAGTTTCGATGTTCACAAAGAAGTCGCCGGTCGAGACGACGCGCCGCAGTTGTTGGAGTGGGCGAGCGATTCCACAATTGTGGACTATCTTTGCCTAACTTCACACGTGCGTTTCGGTGCCAATTGGCACCGAACTTGACACCGGCCACCCGAATCGCAAGACTGATCGCATCTGTCCGGCTGTTGTGATGACTTAGTAACCATCACGACTTGGCGTCGCGAGTTCCTCCCGCGCCGCGACAAGGCCAGCTATCACAATCTAGACACAAGGAATGCAGCAGCGCGGTAATGCGTCGATTGACGCCAAGCGTTGATCCGGCATAGGCCGGTTAGCGAAGCACAATCGGGCCGGGGTGATAGCCGGCTTACTAAGCGTGTTGCCGCGCTGCTGCACGCGCGTACGTAACCAGTACGTGAAAGGCAGCCACCCATGGATTCTCACTCATCCCCCCGAGACTTCGACGACGCCGTTTTGCTGAATCGTATCGCCGCGATGGTCGCGTCCGGCGATTCACTCGACACGATCGCAGCCGCGCTAGACGTGAGCCGCTCTGTTGTCGGCAAGATTAGCCGGCAACCGTGCTTTGCACCCCGAGTTGCGACGTATCGACGGCAGACGCTTGAACGCTTGCTTGGACGTGTCACGTACATCGCCGACACAGCCGCTGACGTGCTCACAGAGCTACTTGGCGACGATTGCAGCGACGGCACCCGTTTAGCAGCCGCCCAGACCGTGCTAGGGCTTGTGAAGCCGTTGAACGAGTTAAGCGAATTTCGCAAGCTGGTTGATGGTCGTGAATCGGATGCGGCGACCCGGTTAAAATCGCGGGTTAGACCATGAGCCGCACCAGAGCTTGGCGGCCGGACGATACCGATCGCATCGACTGGGACCATCCCTACATCGGGATCACCAAGACGGCACCCGGTTATCTTGTCCAAGAGTTGTTCGGTTACGCCGATTCGACTTGGGAAAAGTGGTTAGCGGATAACAAGCCGCTTTGGACCCCACGGAACCGTCGACCGTGGGTGTATCTGCCGCTGCTTGGTCACATCCACGACGATTGCCAATCATAGATATTTCACCGCCACGAATTGATGCCGAACAGCGACGACCCATACCAGCCACCACCGACCGAAGATCACGCCGATGATCATGGTGGTGCGTCGTCGCTGTTGTCGTGGCTGATCGAGCCACTGGCAGCCGATCCGATTGCTAGGTTCGGTTGCGTCATGCTGCTGGCAGGCGGCTTGATCTTGGCCGTGCTGGGCTTGGCGTCGATGGTTTGGTTCTTGGCAATTCGTTTCTGGTAGTACCAGTAACCCCACAAAAACATGCCTGATACGGGGTGTTAATACCGCAATCAATACCTTTGCTTGCATTCAAGCGTTGCACTCTTTAGACTGTAAAACACGACGAAAGTGGTGTTTTTCCCGCAAAAACCGGTGTTTGGGTTAAGTCGAAAAGTCTCACTGGGGGTGTAGAGATCGCAGGTTCAAATCCTGTCGGCCCGACTTTGCTGAAAGCCGCGGAACCTTGCGTTTCGTGGCTTTTTCTTTGCCGTGTTACATCAACGCCCACCCCGGCTGAACAGTCAGGCGTGGGCCCTGGTTCACCCAAGTTGACTCGGTCGTGATTGACTCGGTCTGTTGCAAGCGTAGGCGCAGCGGTTCGAGAGCTTTGATCGCTGGACCGATACGGCAGAGCGGGAAGCGACTCTACAACTGCTGACCTACTGTAAGCGCCGCGTCAGGAGCACGACCATGAACGACGCAGAAAAACAGAACCTCGTTGACTTGCTTGATTCACTCGTTATCGCGGCGGTTCCAAAAGCGACCAAGGTTGCGAAGTACGGCGGCACGCTCTACACGCTAAGGCCGCAAGCGAAAGAAGGCAAGTTCTGGCGGCGCGTTTGCGCTGCACGCACACGTGCGGCGGTCATTCGCTCAAGGCGCCTCCCTCGACGATCCAGACAGTCGACTTGAAGGCGGTGGCAAGTTCCGTCGGCATCCGACATACCGAGGCCTCGACAAGGCTGATGCAAAAGTCGTCAAGCGGTTCGTCAAGTCAGCATCAAAGGTTAAGGCTCAATCGACGTGACAAGTGAACGAAAGAAAATGCTGGCTGGCCAGCTATACGATCCGAATGATCCGGATTTGACTGAAGCTCGCATGATTGCTCGGGAACGCTGTCACGCGATCAACACAAGTGCACCTCGCGAAGAAGAGCGACGGCGCAGCATCTTAAACGAACTGTTAGGCAGCGGCGGTGATTCCGTTTGGCTCGAACCGCCCTTTCGATGCGATTACGGAACGAATATCTATCTTGGCGAAAAGGTCTACTTCAATTTTGATTGCGTAATCCTCGACGTTTGCGAAGTGCGCATCGGAAACAACGTCTTTGTCGCTCCGGGCGTTCACATCTATGCCGCCACGCATCCAGTGGATGCGGCGCTGCGCCGTACGCAGGAACTCGGCAAGCCGGTCACGATTGGCAACGACGTTTGGATCGGTGGCAAGGCGATCATCTGCCCCGGCGTGACGATAGGAGACGGCAGCGTAATCGGCGCCGGAAGCGTTGTGACCAAGGACGTGCCGCCTGATGTCGTCGTTGCGGGCAACCCGGCGAAAGTGATTCGCAAGCTTGCCTAGCCGCGGATAAACAGCACAACACCCGCAACAAGAGGAGCCCACGAAAAGGGGAGCGGGGGCACGAATGCAAGCGGCTGAATCCTGCGTGTCGTTATCCTGTATGTCACTCCGTCGCGTCTTTGCCTGCACCACCGACGGGGATAGCAATGCGTTGTTGCACTTTGTGCTCCCTTTCTTGATTTGCAAGGCACGACAAGTCCTCGCTGAAATGGTGATGCAAACATTACCGTTCTCAGGAGACCTCGTCATGCGGAACAAAAGGGGAAGCGGAACAAAAGGGGAAATGGGAACAAAAGGGGAAAGGGGTTTTATCTTGAATTAACGGAGCAAAATGGGAAAGGGGGTTTCTCTTGAACTAAAATTTGAGATCTAGAAAGACAATCGCTAAGCTAAGTCCCATCTCGCCAATCGCCGATCCCTAGGGGTGTTCTTATGCGTGTCTGTCATCTGCTTACCTTGTTCTTTGCCTTGCTGATTTTCGGTTGCGGCGGCCGTTTATCCGCAGCTGTTACGACGTTTAACATCGATCTTTCGGGCGACAGCGCTCGCGGTAGTAAGTTGAGAGTATTTGGCACGATTTCGCTTGATCTAAACGAGCCGTTTGAAACATCGTATGTGTCGAGTGAACTCTGCGGCCAGCACCAAGATGATCCACCGAGAACGATACCGTTTGACCGACTTCTGGGCGGTGCAGCTCTCGAATGGAGGCAGCAAGGTAACGACCTATACCTATCCTCGAATGGTTTTATCGATCAGTGGGTCTTTTGGCAAACCGTTGCTACGGAGCGTTATTTTGAGTTCCGTATTGGTGAGCGAGGCAACGGCAGAGGCATGCTTGGCCGAATTACGTATAACGGACCTGATACCCCGATGGATCCCACCCGCAGGCGTCACACCGTTCGACTTCCCATTACGGACAATGGGATTTTTGTTGGAACGGTGATTGTGCCGGAGCCTTCTTGTTTTGGTTGCTTGGCAGGTGTTTGTTGCGCGATTTCATTGTGGCGACCTCGGAGAGATTCCGCATATTAGACGTTCGGCGCTCGGCCCTTTAATAAAGCCCTCTTCCCCTTTGTTTCCTCACGTTGTGCGTTGCTCTATTTAACGAGCGGTCCAGAAACGTGGCTCGGCCTGCTCTTGTAAACTTTCCACAACTCACCCGTTGCGGTGTCAACTACATAGCATCCGTGACCGTTGTCTACGAACGCTGAGATTTGATATCGTCCAATCGATGCAGCAGCGACATCGGTGTCATCGCCAGCCATAATTGCATTGATTGGCTTGCGCTCCGCGAAAGCGGACGTGCGCAAGCCAATCGCCATGAACGCAACTATGACTGTAAGCCCGACGTAAGAAATGTGTTTCATCATGGACCTTGCTCCGCAAACGGATCGTTGATTTTTGCCGCGTCAACCGAACGGCACCATCTCGTCAGCATACCAAACCGCGTCGCGTCCGGTGCAAACACTGGGGCGAAGTCCATCACATTCGTCGGCGGACTGGCTCAGCAATCCCTGACCTCCCGCACGAAGTCCGCCAGAGCAAAAGGGGAAAGGGGTTTTATCTTGAAGTTCTCGTCGTACGGATGCACATGCAACCTGGACCTGCACTGATCACATCGGTGCAGTAGCGAACAACGCGATCGACGCCGAAATGGTATCCCTCTTGCGATCCCAGCGGTGGGCCAGAATTCTTGCGTCACTCTTCGTGAGCCACTCTTCGTAAGCCACCCTTCGGGCCGAATATGAACTGGTTCAATCTTGCTTGGCTTCGGCATCGTCCTATCTATGCTTGCGCAACGGCTGTTTCATGTTGTGCGTTCACAAATTGAGAAGGCTCGCAAGTCATGTTGACCGGTAAGAATCAACTGAAGCAGCGATGGGGAAAGAGGTAGGAAAGAGGAGCCATCCAACTATTAACGTTGCGATTGGCGCATGCTTCGGCTGCACGGTGACCGCGATACTTGGAATTGCGACAGCGGAATCCCAGGACACCAGCACTTGCGCCCAACGAGGACGCTCATAGCACACTGGCGGCGCAGCAGGCAACACAGAATGGCTTGCAGAGAAACTACCCCAAGCTTCGAATCAGGCCGAAGACAAGCCCAACGGGTTCTCCGGTGCGCACAACCAAGATTGGTTGCGGCGGATCGCTTCACCCGCGAGGCTCTCGGGTGTGCCGGCGGCTCGCTTGAACACTCGGCCGAACTTTCGAACCACGTCACACCAGCCGCGCGCGTCCAGTCCGATCCGGGTCAAGATCGGCGCCAGATGATCCGGAATCCTGCCGACCTTATCGCGACGTAGCTGACGACCCGTCCAGTCCAATAACTCCAAGTACCTTGCCAGCGATACCGACAAGAATCCTTTCCGACTCGCCCGGCGACCCGACGGTTCAGAGCATGGCCCGGTCGCGTCGCTGGCTTCGTCAATCTCGATCGGACTCATCCAGCCGCTACGCTTGCGTCTGCGACTTCGCTCCCAATCATGCGTACTGATTCGCGTCCGATCGCGGCGTTCGGCAAGATCGTCGATTCGATCCTTCGCGCCGGTGAACTCGCTCTGCTCGGGCGACCGAGCCAGCGCAGCTCGGATGGGATTCAGGTCAACATAAGCGGCACAGGCAAGCAGCGACGCTTCGTCAAGTAACAGCTGCGCCTTGAATCGCCCTTCCCAGAACCGACCCGTGACTTTGTCTTCGCGGTTCGCACGGCGTGCCACGTTCTCGGCCGTGCATCGCATCCACCAGCTCACATCGCTCAGCCGTTTTCGGCGTTCGGCCAACACTTCCGGCTGATTAACGATCATGTCGATCTCCGGCTTGAGGGGCTCCGATGGCGAACCATCCTTTTCGCGTCGCATGGGAAACAGGCGAAGCCAGCGCTGGGCCACTTCTTGATCGGACCAAGTCGCAACGACATCCGGCCGGCTGCGAAGCACAACGTGCAGGTGATTACCGAGCACGGTGTAGGTCAGGCAATCGACGCCAAACACGCTGGCGAGGAATTCGAGTCGAGAGCGAATCCACTCGCGTCGATGTTCGAAGGATTGGCCGGTGAATGGGTCATCGCCACAAAGGAAAGCCCGACGGACACACCGCTGAACACAATGCAAAACCTGGACTTCAGAGGGATCAAGGACTTCGTAGCGGGCCAATCGAGACATCAGGCAATCTCCAGGAGGGAAGTGTGACGTTGGATTGTACCGAACTGCACTAGCATGCTAATTCGTTGGGTGGCCCCTTTCTTTCTCTTTCTCCCCTTTCTTTCTTAACTCCCAGGCAAATAGAATTCGAGCCAACGTGCCCACCTGCTAAATGTGTTGCAACAAAAGCAAATTTGTTCTGCCTCTAATCGTTTTTGCGTCGGCGACGCATACCAACAACAGACACCGTTAGCGCCAACCCAGCAAAGACTGACGGCTCAGGAATGGATGTCGAAACCGGGACGAAGTCTACAACCAACGGCAAATGATCAGCTGCGTTGGTCGCGAGATAGAAATCAGTGGCTTGAAGCCCCGTTGCTTGTAGCTCCGCTTCTGTCATCGTTTTCGGGTTGAGTACATAGCCATGATCCATCTGCAGAACACTATCTGTAAACAGAACATAATCCAGAATCGAAGGAGCATATGGCGTGCGATCATCCTGCCAAGTCCAATCGTCGGGGCCAACTGCGTTGTGCAAAGGGTGGGCGTCGGCCAAGCTCGTTCCATCCCAGTCGGGCGGCAATCCTTCTTTTCCATGTAGCAACGTGTCTAACGGTATCGGGCCACCAACTGTGTTTAGATCGCCCAGGATTGAGATTGCTGTACCTGGAGCAAGATCAAAGTCTCCTCCAGGTGTCGTTGCATCGATCACCCAATCCGCTATGGCGGCGGATTCGAACTGGCGCGAAGGTTCGCCTGGGGTGCAACAGGCGAAGTGGTTGTTAAGTATAAATAGATCATTACTGAAATTTTCGTCCGGCAGATCGACTTGCGCCATCGCGATCCCCCTGACACCTCCAGGGACGCTGGTTGCGGTCATCGATAGATCATACCGGCTTACGGTCATTATACCGCCCGCCTTATGAACCTTCCAATTGTCACCACCTGGAAGTGGCGCAAGGCTATCGAACAAACCTTGTGCGTAACCTGCCGATACTTGAGCGGTTTCTTGGAAGTTGTAAATATCAGCGCCGACGGACGATATCAATCGCCCAAGCTCACTGTTTTGTGACGCATTCTGAAACAGACGATTAAAATAGACGTTGTACGAAACAACGCGCACCGAGTCCGGGTTTCGGCGATCAAGAAATGTTTGCGCTCGTGCCGAGCCAGCGAGCCCGGTCACTAATAACAAGAACGTAACAACGTTTGCCAATGAATTGAATCTGCTTTGCATTTCGATGTCTTGTTTCACAGAGAATCAAGTTGAGAATCAACTGCCTAGTTTAAAGCATCCGAGTTCCTTGAGGAACTGAATTCCGTGGCGACGCTGGAGTAAAACCATTCTTCGTACACGGTTATGAGCGTACGGATTGAGAATTGGGTTCACGTTTGTTTTGCCGTTTCGGCAACTTGCGCAGCGAACGAAAAGGAAGACCTAAAATAGCGCTTCCGCATGGACCGCTCCAGGTACATGCGTGTGTCCAGATCCCGCGTCGTGGGCGTCGATCCGCCGCGTTGACGAATGAAAGCTGGCTTCCGCGCAGCAAGCAACGTGGGACATCGTTTCCCCTAGTCAGATCGACACGTTCACCCAGGCCGCTTTAGGCCGAAGAAAGCCCTAGGGGATTCTCGCGGGCACAGAGCCATTCTTGCCCGCAGCGGATCGCCTCTTGAGCCAGGCTCTCCGGAGTTCCAGCGGCGCGTTTGAAGATCCGACCAAACTTGCGAACCACATCACACCAGCCCGCCGCGTCCAGGCCGATACTTGTGAGAACCGGAGCCAGGTGATCTGGAATCGCGCCAACTTTGGCACTACGAATTTGCCGACCCGTCCAGTCCAACAGTTCCAGGTAACGCGCCATTGAAACGCTCAGGAAACCCTTCGCGCTGGCCCGCCTACCTGAACCGTCTAAGCAAGGACCAGCAGGATCATCCTTCTCGTTGATTTCGATGGGGCTCATCCATCCGCTGCGCCGGCGCCGACGACTGCGTTCCCATTGACACGTGTTCTGGCGAGAACGATCTTCGCGTTCGGCCAGATCATCAAGACGGTCCTTGGCCCCGGTGCAGTCACTCGTCTCAGGCGTTTCCGCCATCGCGGCGCGAATCGGGTTCAGGTCCACATAGGCTGCGCACGCCAGCAAACCGGCTTCATCCAGCAAACTCTGCAGCTTGAAACGACCTTCCCAGAACCTGCCCGTGCACTCGTCCTCGCGGTTGGCTCGGCGGGCTGTGTTCTCCGCCGTGCAACGCATCCACTAGCTGATATCTGAAAGTCGGCGACGACGCTCTGCCAATACCTCGCTGTCGTTGATGATTATATCGATCTCTGGCTGCGTAGGAATTTCGGGTGATCCATCTTGCTTGCGGCGATGGGGAAACAAGCGCAGCCACCGCTTCGCAATCTCCACGTCACTCCATGCCGCAACGACATCAGGGCGCGTCCGCAGGACGACATGCAGGTGATTGCTCAGGACGGTGTACGTCAGACAGTCGATCCCAAACACACTGGCGAGAAACTGCAGGCGATCACAGATCCATTGCCTTCGGTGCTCGAATGATTGTCCGGTGACCGAGTCTTCCCCACAGAGAAAGGCACGCCGCACACATCGCTGGACGGCATGAAAGACCTGGACCTCGGCAGGGTCAGAGACTTCGTAGCGAGGTTTTCGAGGCATCGCAATGTTCCTGTAGGGGTGACGGCCAGAGAAAACCACCAAAACCGAACCGAAGAGGCAATAGATAATGGGTGGCCCCTTTCTATTGCCTTACTATTGGTTGAGTGGTTTTTACGGAGCCGCCACGTTTTTGCGATTCATGTCGACGATCATGGGGATGTCGTGGGCGTCGAACGCGTTCAGAAGCGCCGAGATACCTTCGTCGATTTCTAGTTGACGCTCTTCGGTGTAGAGCGGTGTCATGTGGTACAGCCAGACTTTGTTGCCGTCGACGGTCAATGATTGATCGGCCAACAGCAACAGGGTCGTGAACTTGGTGTTCGGTGCCAGCGGTTGCGGTGGTTCTTCGTTGGCGATCAACGTGACCGGACCGCCCAGCCACGTGTTGTGTTGCTGCGGGTACTGCGCCGACGAACGCAACCACTCATGCGGCCAGCCCCAGTTCGGGTCTTCGTATTCGCGATACTTCCAATCCGCTGGCAGTTGGATGTAGAGTTCGGCCCGCGAATATTCTTCAGCCCCCTCGGGGACATTCATGGGGTGCTCGGACATCCCGGTGGTGAACAGCGTCACGAACGGATGTTCTTCCGATGCCGGAATCGCGTGGATCGAAATCGGGATGCCGGTGGGGACGATTTGGATGAGAGAAAGTTTTTCCGGTGCGCCGATGGTCTCGGTGAAGTGATTGATGATCTGTTGTGAGGGGGCGAGTGATGCTGTGATCGGTGGTTCGTCGCTGGATACCACTTCGTCATCGGACGGAGGCATCACACAGCCGCGAGATTTCAAGTATTCGACAACGTCATCAAGGCCGTAATCCATGGCCAAACTGAGTGGATTAGCATACTTACCCGAGAATCCACCTCTCTCGACCTGGTGAATATCCGCTCCGTGTGCCTCAAGCAACTTGACCATTTCCAATTGGTCCTTGTTCGCCGTTATCGCTCCCCAAACTGGTTTTCCCTTATTCGGCTTCGCACCATGCTCAAGTAAAAAGCGAAGCTCGTCGATACTTGAGGCCGCCAACGCCGAAAAAACTGCGTCTTCGTCTTTTCTCTCCTGATAGGGTTCGTTGATGTCGCATCCAAGCTCGATTAGTACAGGAACAGTCTTGCGGTACGTTGAAAATAGCATAGCGCGCATTACCCACGGTTCAAATTCCCGCCAGCCTCTGTTAATCAAGTTTGGATCGTTCATGCAAGCTCGCCTGATGCCCTCAAGATCCGCATGCTCGAACATTGCATCCATTTTGTCGTCTATACTCAAGTCCATTTTTACCTCAGTATCCAGGAACAGACCGACTCCCATCTGCGGTTGGAATCTCCCCATTCCGAAATATCGCGCCCATTTGCAACAGTTGTCGTTCAGTTCCTCGTTTGTCACCTTTCACTTTCCTCAACCTCAAATACACATCCCTTACCGTTTGCGTCGTATGCACAGTCCCGCCGTTGAGCGCGATCGTCATATTGGACGTACTCTTGCCCTCCTGCAAGTCTCTTTTCAACGCCTCCTTGGCAAGTTCCTCTGCCGCTTCATATGAATTGGCCTCTGTCTTATATTCGTGCTTGCTGTAGCGTGGAATCTTGACATCTTCAAGCAACTCGTGCGATTTGCCAACGTACCATGCTTTCAGTTCACCGTCCGTCAAGCCGTCTAGTTCATGCTCGCCGAGGTCTTTGACAAGCTTTCCATCACTTCGTTTTGAGGCTGGGAGATCCCATTGTTCAGGAATCGTATTGTGAACGATGTGGTGCCGTGAATTCTTCCAATATCACGGTTGAATTTTTTCGCCAGATTTTCACGAATGGTTTGCCAAGACTTGTGCTTATCGGTGAGGATTTTGCACCAAGCGTCGACATTGTGCACGAGCAAACCGACACCGCCTACACAGAACGAATGATTCTCTTCGACGCTAAGGTTGCAAACTTGGATTGAGCTCTCGTGGCGAAGCGCAATCGTATTAACCAGTTGTGCGTGCCCGTTTCTGTCGACCAGCTGATCACCGGGCATCAAGTGTTTCGCGCTGATCCAGCGGCCGGTCAGTGTGCGATTTTCATCTTCGCCAGGCGATAACGGCTTGGGCATCGGTCGATCTTGAAGATCATCGCCTAAAACGACCCAGAATGGGTGGTCTCCGGTTGCTTCTATGGCACCGTCACCGACTGTGATCGAGACCACGATGCCTCCGTACTGGTTATCCATCCGCGCTTTGACTTCGCGGTAACACCACTGGCCGCTATCGAAGTCGAACGCCATCACCTTTTGTCCCTGGCGAACCTCGCCGATGGGAAGTTTGCCGTCTTCGGTCAGCACCAGCGTATCGGGTGTGAAGCAAGCGTTTTGTAGCGTCTCGTTGACGACTTTCACCGCCCGTTCAACCACGACGGTTTTCTCGTCAAACTTCTCCAGAATCTTGCGTAGCTCTCCGCTTTCGCTGGAGATATTGGCGATACGAGCAAGGACATTGCGAATTGCTGGGTTATCGAGCGCGTCGTACGTCTTGGCGAAATCATTCAACTTGTCCGCGATCCGAGCGAACTTCGCGCCCTTGGTCGCCAACGTGGCCGCCCCGGCGGTGAAGATGATTTCCGCCGCCGTTTGAGCAATCTCCCAAGTGATCGCGCCGGTGATGCGGCCACGCATCTCGGCCGACATGTTTTTCAGCTGATCAGAAATCAAGACACCGAGCGACATCACTGCAGCAGCCACTTGTTGATGCTTGCTGCCGAGTGCTTGCAAATCAGCGGGCGAACTTTCGGTCAGGGCGTGGTAGTGGGCATGGACTGCTTTAACGCGCATCACGAAGGTGTGGACGCTCATGCCCAATGCAGCGTGAACGACTGAGACAACCGTGATTTCGCTTCTTCGACCTATTGGCCGGCACTCGTGCCGAATGCCGCTTGAATCGCGGCAACGGCTTGGTCCGTTGTCACGACGGCACTGGCGATGTAGTGGAAATTCGCGACCGCTACCTTGTGTGCATCACCAGCTGGCGTCTTTGCCCCGGCGGTTGCATCTTCGGCCACGGTCACCTCAAAGCCCTGCTCGATCAATTCTCGCATGTGCGACTCGGTGCAGACGTTCGCCGACATGCCACCGAGGATGACTTTACTGATGCCACGTTTGCGAAGCTGCAAGACGAAATCGTTCGACTCGGGGCCGTACACTTTATGCGGGCTGGTGACGATCACGTTGCGTCCAGAAATATACGGCTTGTAGCGATCGAGCCAATCAGCCCCCGACTCGTTGAGCCCCGTGGTGTCGAGCTGTCCGGGGCGGTCGGCCATTTTGATGTCGTGCATCAGACGTTCGAGAGCTCCTTCGAACTTCCAATCAATCGATGGTGGGTGGCACCTTTTACAATCCGCATCCGAATTTGTTAATTTTTCGAATCCATCATCTGCGGCTCCCAATGCAGGTTTCCGGCACTTAGATCATGCATTGCGGACGAGACAATCACGCTATCCGATGCTTATCGTCGTAACGTTATGAAGCTGGATTTCTCGTTGTACTGGGATGATCAACAATACACTGAAGCAACGAAAATCTTGTTTGTTCAATCCCTTGGCCTTGAATATTCTGTAGGTCAGTTGACAACTAGATTGAGGCGGTGCCGCAATTGTGTTCTGATCTATCCAGTTGCTGGGGCATTCTCTCGACTGCTGGGGTATTCTCTCAACCGACGAGTCATTCGTTTATGCTTCTCTCGTCCTGAGCTTATCACTTAACGGGGCCGCAGATGGGATTCCCTATGTCGTTCTATCGTTTCAACAGCGTTCTACAGCATCAGCATGAATAGACCGGGCAATTATTGGCTGAGTACCTTCTTTGGAAAGGAGCGATCACACACGCACCCAAAGCGAAAACGAAGACGCAATCGCAATCGACGATTGGGAACAGAAGCCTTGGAACCGCGACGATTGCTCGCCGTGCTGGTTACAACGTCCGCGGATACGGTAGATCCCGATGATGGCGTCTTTAGCCTGCGTGAACGCTTGATTGATCATGCGGCCAGCAACCCGACGACTCCACTGACCGTCCATTTCGACGCCGGCATCAGTACGATTCAGCTTGATTCAGAAGAGCTGTTGGTCAGCAGTCACGTTCACATCGCCGGCCCGGGCCATAACGTTTTGGAGATCATCGCTGCCCCAGGTAGTCGCGTATTCCAGATTGACAGCAGCGCTAACGCGACCATCAGTGGTCTGTCTATCACTGGTGGCGACACCGAAAGTTATGGAGCTGGAATTGCAGTCGACGGAGGAACGCTTGAATTGAATCGCGTTCGTGTTTACGACAACATTGCTAGGGTCACCAGTCCGTCGGTCCATGGCGGCGGTGGTATCCAGGTCAACAACGGCACGCTGCATGTGATTGAAAGCACCATCGACCAGAATCAAGCATTCAGTGGTGCTGGCGTAATGAGTTTTAACGGCGTCGTGACGATTGAACGTAGCACGATCGCAAGTAACTCTTCGGTAGGCGTTGCGGATACCGGTACCGGGAATCTAGGCGGCGGGATCGCCGCGTTCGGAGGCTCGACACACGTGCTGACCGTCCTCAACTCGACGATTTCCGGAAATACAGCAGGCAATGGAGCAGGTGTTGCGATTCGTCGAGGTCCGGCGGAACTCGTCAATGTGACTATCACAGAGAACGAGGCCAATGTTGCTGGCGGTGGTGTCACCGGTGGAATCGTGACGTTCGACGGTTCAGACGTATCACTACATAACTCAATCGTCGCCGGCAATATTTCGTCCTCACCGATGCACGCGAACGCACGGATCTATCTCGGCTCAAACATATCGAAATCGTACAACATCGTTGGGCCAGGTGCAGACGGTTACTCTAGGGGCATGGGAGACAAGATGAATGTCTTGGATGCGGGACTGCTGCCGTTAGGCAATTACGGTGGGCCGACTCAGACGCACGCTTTGTCCAGCGACAGTGTTGCGATTGACACGGGCGACAATCTAGTCGCATCAAGTGCGGGACTCTCATTTGATCAACGAGGGACGGGATTCGATCGCATCGAAGGTCCTCGGGTCGACATCGGCGCTGTTGAGCGCATGGAGAATATGGCGACGCTCACAATCTCTGAAGCGTCAGCGGCTGAAGGAAATCGACTTGAGTTCGCCGTCGCTCTTGATATCGCCGTTGAAGGCGGAGTGACCGTCGGTGTCACTTTTGTCGACGAAACGGCGACCGGTTCCGAATCGTACGCCGGGGCAAGCGATTACCATAACGCCCCGCACAAGCTTGAGTTCGAAGGGAACGCCGGCGAAGTGCAAATGTTGTCGATCCCCACCTGGAACGACTCCGTCGCCGAAGAAAACGAAACGTTAGGAGTTAGACTTAGCGCCGAAAATATTCTTGTTGACGCAAGTGCGCAAGCGACAGGTACTATCCTTGAGTTTGGGTCCGCCATCGCGCTTCCGGCCGGTGAAACGCGGGTCACCAATGAAGACGGAGCTATCTATGTCCGCCACGGTGCTAACGTTCTTTTTCAGGCACCGCGTCAAGATGTTGCCACGCTGAAATTTGATGGTGGTCAACATAATACATCATTGTCTGTAGGTGATTTGGGAACTCATTTGGGGCTTGAAGTTGCCATCGAGTACGACGGTGGTGACGGGAATGATCAGTTCCAATCGACAAACCTGACCGAGCGGCTTGATCTCAACAACCCGCTTTACCAACTGACGAACGTGGAACAGATCAATGTTCCGACTGGCATTGATGTCACGATCACGCGTGACGATGTGAATCGCATTTCGGCTGACAACCGATTGGTCGTTCGTGTTGAGGGAGATACGGAGGTGCCACTGGACGGCAGTTGGCTACGAGCGGAACCAAATTTCAATGGAAGTGAAGCCGTTTATCAGGCAACGTTAGATCAAGCCATTCTCCAGTTAACGAGCGAGAATGCGTGGCACAACCCGTTTCTTGTCGCGGATGTCAATCGCGATGACGCGGTGACCACCGCCGACGCGCTGCTGATCATCAATAGTCTCGCAAGAGAGGGAGAACGTGCTCTGGCGACACCAGATCAGGTGGCCGATTTTCCGGCATTCTCGTACGACGTTTCGGGAGATCAGAGAATCAGCGCACTCGATGCGCTCCGAACGATCAATGTTCTGAATCGCCAGGGTGTTGAACCATCTCAACCGGCTCAGGGTTCAGTTTATAGCATTGGCAACTCACTGACCCAAGATATGCTGCCTGCCCAGCTGGACCAGGATCCCGCTTGGCATATCTTCTGTAGCAAGAATCTAGCATACATCAACGATAATCCGGATGGACACTGTGTGGATAGCTCGACGCCTTGGCCGGAAGCACTGGACCAGAATCAGTACGACTGGTTAGTCATTCAACCATTTGATGGCACAACGCTGGACGAAGACGTATCGGTCATCTCGTCTTGGATCACGATGCAACCTTCCGCAAAGATCGTTTTGCACACCGGTTGGGCTCGCCATGCGGATTTCGCGATGGTCTTTGAAGAAGGAAATCCTGACAATGAAATGCGCCCGAATCGAGAATATTTTGAAGCGTTGATCAGTGCTCTTCGTGATCAACATCCGCAACGTGATTTCACGTCGACTCACGCGTTTGATTTGCTGAATGAGATTTCCATTGATACCCAGTCTGGTCTGGGACCGTATGGAACTCTCAGCCATATTTATCGTGACTTTGTCCACCTTTCACGCAACGAAGGCCGATATCTTATGCACAACCTGCTTCGGATGAGTGTCGGGCAAGCCGCTTCTTCCGAAGGGTTCGATATCAATCCGATCGTACGTGCTTACCTGGATTCCAAGCTTCAAGTGCTTTAGGCCGAATCTCGGGGTGGACTCGCTGCAAACTAAGATTGAGTTCCATCGCGACTCGGCCATGTGTCGGGTGTCGCGATCGAACCGCCGTTGATGCCGCTTGCCGCATGCGCCCCGCTAAGGCCTCGTCCGATTCGTGTGGCCATGCGTTGCAATTCTGGTTCTTTGATGTCGAGTCTTCTCGACAAGAAAACCCGCTACGTTACCCGCCGCGCCACTTCTCGCCAATGAACTTAAGCTTTTCCAATGAAGGCACAATTCGTTTGAAAGGCCGACCGTGCCGTTCACCCCTTCCCTCCTCTAATAAACCCCTTTCCCCTTTCCCCCTTTCTTTCCCCTAATAAACCCCTTTCCCCTTTCTTTCCCTAAAACCCCTTCCCCTTTGCTTACTTTAGGACGGGCGAGCGGCTGGACCTGGTGCCACCTGGCAGCCGAGCCACCGGATACAGCCTGCTGCGGGACAAGGGCCCGCAAGGGCTGCAGGCAAAGGGGGCATACCTGGGCTCTTTGGCAGGTGTTTGGAGCCGGTGGCTAGCATGCGGACCGTAGGGTACACCCAGGTGGACTGTAGGGAATATCCGGATTTTGGAAAGGCAATGGTTGAACAGGACGGAGGGGGGAGGTACCCTACCACCCGCGACGATCCGCCGGGGGGGTCGACTACCAGTCCACTTTATTAGCCGAACGGCAGAAGGAATATTTTATGAATGGGTTGAAGTATGTGTTGGCAAGCGCTGTGGCCCTGGTCGCTGGGGCGGGGCAGGTGCAGGCGGGTGTGATCACGTCTGCCGGTGATTCTGCATTAATTGGAGCGACTATTGAGACATTCGATTCAGCTGCACTCGCTGCAAACTATTCGAGCCTCACCCTAACAGATCTGACGGTGAGCGCGAGTGGCACATTTGCCCTAGAGACAGGGAGCAACGGATCTTATGTCCCTCCAAATCCTATTGGGGATCAATTCATCAGATCTTATCAAGCGTCGCCTTTACTTACCTTTGCATTTGATTCCAACGTTTCGGCGTTTGGCATTCAGTTGGGAGCAACCAACCGTATTCAAACAATAACGGCGTACGACATCGGCGACAATGTCATCGACACACATACTGTACCAGATCAAGTTTCCACTCTCCCGTTTCCTTACACATCGTTTCTCGGAATCTCTTCAAATTCTGCAAACATCGCGAAGTTTACGATTACGAGCGATTTAGATGACTGGGTGGCTGACGATCTTTATTACGTTACGGGCTCGCCTACCGTCCCTGAACCCGCATCCCTGGCCATCTTCGGCGCCATGAGCCTAGCCGCTTGCGGCATGGGCCGCCGCCGTCGCAAGGCCCTGCTCGCCGCGTAACAGGCCCCATTACAGCAACCTAATAAACAACGGTCGTCCCTTGGTTGGGGCGGCCGTTTTTTATTTGGTTTGGTGGCATGGCAAACCGGTCACAACCTAATGACGTTGCAGCCGGTTTGCCCTAGCTGCCGGCAAGAAAATAAAGGGGAAAAAGAAACAAAGGGGAAAGGGGTTTTATCTATCGCGAAAGCCCCTCGCTTTTTTTTAGTAGGGGCGGTGTGTGCTATTTTCGGGTTTTCAGAGCGTCGAAATGGGCTTGCCAGCTTTGATGTTCACGGCCTGCGGCATTGGCATAGTGGCTCTCGCTGTCCATCACTCCATTGCGGATGCCTTCGTAAATGCCCGCGATCACGGTCCCGATAAATTCACCCAGTTCGGCTACTCGCTCTTTTCGATACTCTGCTACGGTCATATCGCGATACGTCAACCTTGCTCCGAACGCATCGTTCAGATACTCGGCCAACTGCTGCTGTGTGATGGCCTCGCCCTGCAAGTTGTAAGTGTTGCCGTTGTGCTTGGAATCTGAAAGCATTTGTGCGTAAGCGAAAGCCAGTTCACCTCGGGTCGTGTAAGCGCATTTCCCGTCGCCCGCACAGTTCGCAATTTCGCCGCGTTCTCGATAAGTGTCGATGTATTCAATGTCCGGCTCGATGTAGATTCCGTTACGACCGATCACCCACTGCAGTCCGCTGCTGCGAACGTCTTCTTCCGTTTGCCGGTTGCTTTGCACAACCGGTGAAAACGCGGTGCCTTCCTCCGCACCCTGAATGCTGGTGTAAACGATTTTGCTGACATTTGCGACTTTCGCAGCTTCGATAACGTTGCGATGTTGTCCAATCCGTTCATCGGGACTGGCCATCCCGGACACCAATAGTAAACGATCAATGCCCTGAAGCGATTTGGTCAGCTCATCGCGAGAGGTGTAATCACCGGGTCGAATTTCCACACCTAGTGATTCGGCCTTGCTTGGAGTCCGAGCGAGACCAACGACGTTCTGACTACCGACGAGCTGGACAACCGCCTTGATGATCTCTGCCCCCAACTGACCGCTGGCTGCCGTAACGCCATAAACACAATTTTCAATCATATTCTGTTCCCTTTGCTGCGAAGCCGACGCCGAGTCATCGGAAGTTGTTCGTCTATAAGATGGGCAACTCTAGATGCCCTGTTCGAACGCTGGTGCAGAGGCAGGCGCCTTCATCTGCCAAGCTGTGTTCAAGCACTAGAACCACACTTCGCTTAGCTGACCGGATTCCAGTTCGTTGGCATAGCTTAGGTAATAGTTGCGGTTGGGCGCGTTGTATTCCTGTGCAGCCAAACCTCGTAGTGCCTCGATTTTTACTTTGCGGGCAAGTTCTCGGTCGGCATTGTCGAGCCACTTGACGTGGTCGGAGAGTTCCAGGGCCCATTGGTAATCCTGCTTGGCGAGGGCGTCATTCATCTTTTCGGTTAACGGCTCGATGCCACCGGCTAATTCGGTGATCCTCTGCGCTTTAAGTCGCGGCTCGAAGGGATTGAGCGTCGTTGGATTGCCGTCGTACCAACCCAGCAGTCCTGAGTAGATCGCTCGGACTGCATGAGGCACCGAACCATAGAACTGGATCAGATACGGTTTGTCCTTCAGATCATCGGGAAGTTTGACCTCGTGGGCTAGCTGGTCGGGCCCCTTGCCAGCGTTGATACCGCGTATCGTTTGGTCGTAGACACTGCGAATCGCTCGGCTGTAATCCGTCAGTGCGGTCGTGGCCGCTTCTTGCCCGCGAATCGGCAGGGTGTGGCCGGGGACCAAGACGCGCGGCTTGAACGTTGCCATTTCCGCAACGCTCTCGGACCAGCTCAGCACGTCGCGGTAAGCGGTGCCACGAATCGCATACAGGTTAGGAAACGAGCTATAGAAATTGTCGCCCGCGAACAGGACCCTTTCTTTCGGCAGCCATATGAACATGGCATCATCGGTTTCACCCGGTCCAATATGAAACTCAAGTTCGACACCCACGATCGTTGTCTTTAGCCCAGAGTTAGGCACCGTGACGTTCGGAGGAAGAAAGCCTTCGCCGCCATCGTGGTCGGCGGTCAGCGCTGGCGCAACACCGCGATTGGTGCTTTCCGACGGCGAAAGCTGTCGTCCGAACTGTCGAACATTTCGCTTGGCCTTGACCGGCGCGACTGCTTTGTTGACGCCTTCGGCCGAACCGAAACTCTCGGTGGCATAGATATCCGGTCGATCGTTGCCAACAAAAGCACTCGCTCCACCAATGTGATCGCCATGGCTGTGGGTATAGAGAATTGCCTTGACCGGCAGGTCGCTGAATTGCCGAAAAGCTTCGGCGGCGTCTGCCGCACTCTCAGGTCCCTTGAGCGTATCGATGATAATGACACCGTCGGTCCCCACGATCATTGACGTATTCGCGCCGTGAAAACCAACCGCGGTATACACATTATCCGCAACTTTCACGACTCCTTTCGCGAACTGTTGCTGCTGGGTATTGAGCATCCGCAGTGCCGTATCGGGATCGACCTGAGTCTGTGCGGTGGCAGTCCCGGCAGTCAGCGAAAGTGCGCATATCAAAACGCTCGATAGGAAACGGGTACCGATGCGGACTGGGAAGTTGCTGCTGTTCATGAGTTTCTTCCTTTGCGAGGTAGTTCAATAGGCTGTGCTGAATGGGTCGTGCTAAATGGGTCGTGCCGTACGTTTCGAAACGTTTCGCAGGACGCCATTCACTTTGCAGGACGCTCTACTCTGCGTCCTCCAGAGTGAATGGCGTCCTGCTCTCACGTTTGAATTACCTCGGGCGATGTCTTTCCGCCCAAGTCCAACAGCTCTCATGCTGGAGTTAACACGTTGAGCAGACGAACGGAGAAACCGAAGCGGGGCATCAACCATGCCAAATCAAGCCAAGCCGATGGCTGTATCCTACAGCCTTGTGGCTTGCGGTCAACTCCCGCCACGAAAAATTGTTGCTCTAGTACCCCCGATCCACGACGGCCAGCCAAACATCGTCGCTGCCTCAAACCGCCGATCTTTCCAACAGCCGTGACACCAACAAGACTCGCTTCAGACGCCGAAAGCCAGTTATCGAAGAGAAATGAAGCGTATTGAGAGAAGATTTTTGGAAGCGTTGACGACGTGGCCAACTCAATTCGTCGAGAGACGAGAGCAAGTAATACAGCAAGTTGGCCCGGAGCGTTCAAATCGGGCGGCCACCGATGTCGCGGAATGGGTATCGAGCAGCATCCGCTCGGCTTCCTCGCTCGACTCTCTTTCATCCTTGGACTCTTTGGCCAAATGGTGTCGCTTCGGTTGATCCGCTTTCAGCCTGTCTGCTCGGTACGATGTCGACAGGGGTTAGGTTTTCCTGGGCCGCCCAGAATAAGCCACTGCACTGCCCGAAACGACGCGAACACCTCGTGCAACCTGGATCTCGTATTCGGAGGGATCAACGCGGACGAGCGAAACGCCTTTGGCAACGACCTGACCGGCGCCGAGTGACTCAGATTCGAGCATGAAATCGCCGCTGACCGGTGCTGCTAGTTGGAGAACGCGAGAGGGGAGCGCCAGCCAATGACGAGGATGTCCAGCGCTGCCAGGTGCACGCGAGCTTGAAACCGCTCGACAGCAATCGATTTGCCAAGGGGCGGTTTCTATCGTCCAGGCCGTTCTTAGGCTCCCAGGACGGTCTCGGCTACCGTTTCGGCTACCGACCGGGGCGATTGCTCGTGTCAATCTTTCCCCAGTAGCCACCGATGATGTGTGGGTATTTGCCGGGTGTGACGTGATAGTGGGGACCACGATCGGAGTCTTCGTGAAGATTGAAATCATTTAGTGGATTGTTTCGGTCGTCTTTGGCGAGCAAGCCTTTCGACTCGTAAGGCCCGTAGACGGGGAATCCATCAAATGCAAATCCGATCACGCCCGAGTGCGACTGGCCTTCATCGATCCAAGGCGTCTTCACGCAAACCGGATACTTGTGGTAGTGGTACTGCTGTCGAGGACTTGGATGGCCGCAACAGCGATCAAGTCGCCATACCGCGTCGGTTTCAAAGATGTGATCAAAGGGGTTGAAAAAGATAACCCCATTGGTCGCGACCCCAATCGCTCCCATTGGCAAGGCCTGATTGGAGTTCTTTTCGTCCATCGCGATTGCCCGCGGATTAGGCTCGGGGCGCAACGGAATGCGCCAAGTGTTCGCCTGTTCTTTGATATACGACGGGTTGCCGTCGAGCATTCGCCAGCGATCGGGAAAGGTTGCCGTGGGGTGATTTGGCAGATTGCGACTCCGCATCACAAGGTGCTCGCCGGTGAAATTGATAATGACGGCGTAAGGCCTGTGCTTGTCCTTGGCGACTTCGTCACCATTGAAATCGAGATATCCGGCTCGCAACCACGAACTCATGTTGCCAGCGAACGGAGCGTGGTAGCGATCCGCTTTGTAAAGTAATTGTTCGGCATTGGTATAGTCGAACTGCACAGGTGCCCGTCGCTGTCCATTCTTCGGGTTGAAATACCAGCGACCGCCAAGGGCGATTAGCGATGACTCCTCAGGTTGCGGGAAGTCTTGGTTGATCGGCTTGGCTGCTTGGTAACCAGCGGGCGCGTCGATGGGCTTGATGTCCATCGAGTTGATCCAGAACTCGGATTTACCTTCCTGGCCTTTTCCGTTTGCAAAACCTACACTCAACGTCAGTCGATCGACTTCGGGAAACGGAGTTCGGAAGTCCATCGCATAAGTTCGCCAAATCGCGTGACCGAGATTCTCGTTGGTGTCTTTGTCGAAGAAGTCTTCTCGTTCCCGCAAGACTTGTGGGTGGATTCGTTCTTTGATCAGGTCCAGTGACTCGGTGCCGTTA
The DNA here is from genome assembly GCA_963975425.1 of uncultured Pirellulaceae bacterium. GTDB lineage: Bacteria > Planctomycetota > Planctomycetia > Pirellulales > Pirellulaceae > CAXBGS01. Next base: position 131,960 of record CAXBGS010000007.1, on the reverse strand, counting down.
CTGTAAAAGAACTCGACCTTCAAATACAAATCGTCTTGATCGACGGCGAAATTGTCTTGAGCGAGCCCAGCGACATAGAAGCGATACCAGCGCTGTTCGGCGGAGACGTCATCGCTGGTGAAAGAGGCTTCGCCCGCGAGCGTGCCATTGCCGTCGACATCTCTGCCGGAAAGCAAGCGTATGCCACGTCCATTGGATTCGATGCGAGGATCACCCAGCACTCCGTACATGGCGTCGCCAGTGAGAGTTGCCGTCGCTAGTGATTCTCCTTCTTGAATGTCTTGGGCGGACGAAACGGCAAGCGTGTGTCGGCCACCAACGGAACTTTGGCGAGCGTCGCTACCGTCGCCAGTCGCTGGGGCGGGCCCATCCGTTTGGACAATCACTTGGTACTGAGTCAGCTTGGACAACAATTGCGAAGCAACCTTGGGTTCTGATTCAACGACGTTGTTGGATTCCATCGAATCCGTTCGCAAATTAAAAAGCTCGGTTCCACCGTCGGCGAATTGAATCAACTTCCAATCGTTGCGAATAATGGCATGATCATTCTCGGCGATCACGATCGTTCGCGGGGTGGATTCGGCGTTGCGCAACTGTGTCCAGAGGCTAATTCCATCGAGCGGTTTGGGCGAAGAAATCGAAACACCAGTGGCCGCCGCGAGCGTTGGAAACAGGTCGTGGATCGCACTAAGCTGTTCGTTTTCGGTTCCGGCTTTCAACAAGCCTGGTGCACGAACGACGCATGGGACGTGAATCCCGCCCTCAAAAACTTCTCTTTTCTGTCCGCGAAACGGTTTGTTCGTACCTGCACGCGCCGCACCGTTGTCGGATGCGAAAACAACAATCGTGTCTTCACAAAGCCGCTGATCATCGATTGTGTCAAGAATGCGTCCGATCGCTTGATCCATCGCATCGACCATGGCCGCATACGTCACTTCGTGGTCGCTCAGTTTGCCTTGGTACTTTGCGATCAGATTTTTCGGAGCTTGAAAAGGAGAGTGTGGGGCATTGAAGGAAACGACGATACAGAACGGTTTATTGGAGCGGCGATTCTCGATCTGGCGTACCGCTTCATTGGCTAACAAGTCAGTTGAGTAGCCTTCCTCTTCGATGGTGATTCCATCGCGTTGCCAATCCGTCTGCCCGCGACCCGCGGTGTGCCGGTAATAATCGATCGAGGCATCGAGAAATCCATAGAAATGATCGAATCCTCGGCGGTTGGGGTGCAAGTCATCACCCGCGAGGCCCAGGTGCCACTTACCAATAAGGCTCGTTTCGTAGCCGGCTTTTTGAAACGCAGCGGGCAGCAACAGTTCGCTCGCCGGCAGCCCTTCGTCGCGAGGTCGCACGGGCCCGGTGATTCCATAGCGTTGCGGGAATCGGCCTGTCAGCATCGCGGCACGTGCAGGGCTGCACGCCGGATAGGCGTAGAAGCGAGTCAGTCGCACTCCGTCTCTGGCTAGCGAATCAATATTCGGGGTGTCGGCGGTGCCACCGTGGAATCCAACGTCGCCCCAGCCAAGATCGTCGGCTAGCAAGATCACGATGTTTTTCTGCTCTTGCCTGTCAACATCGCTGCCAAAAGAGAGTCCCTGGATGGATAACAATGCCGCTAGCGCAAGACATCCATTGATGCCGCGATGGCATTGTGCAACTTTCGTGGCCAGTCGATGGGGGGCAAGCATGGTGAGTGTCGGTTTCATCAAGTTTGGCCTGGGATACAATGGCTGGGATACAATGGACTGTGCAATTACCTCATGAACCATCAAACCCCAGCGACTGCAGACATCTACAGCCAATACGCTACTTTTTTGTGAATAACGACGTCGCGATCATCGAGCAGCAACTGAAACAGGGTGACATGTCGCTATTCGCTGATGCGTTTTCCCGGCATCGCGCTCGCCTGTGGCAGATCATTCATTTTCGGCTCAGCGATCAAATTCGCGCCCGCGTCGATGCGGATGATGTCTTGCAGGACGTGTATCTGGATGCTGAAAAACGACTCGATCACTATATCGATGGCGAATTTCCGTCATTATTTTTGTGGCTACGACTTGTCACCGGACAGACGCTTAGCCGTGTCCATCGCCGACATCTGGCCACGGAATCCCGTTCGACGTTGCGTGAATCTAACCCGAATGAGGAAAACTTCTGGGGCGACACATCGCTATGTCTTTCGCAGCGCTTCATTGCTCACCTCACATCGCCAAGCCAAGCGGCCGTGAAGGTGGAATTGATTGCGGAGGTTCGGTCGGCGTTGGGCGACATGAGTGACATGGATCGCGAAGTGGTAGCGCTACGCCACTTTGAAGAACTGACCAACCAAGAGGTTGCGCTGGAACTGGGTATCACGCCCAAAGCGGCCAGTATCCGGTATGTGCGCGCACTCGAACGGTTGCGATCAGTTCTAAACAAGCTGTGAGCATTGACCGTTGCTACGCTCGGCAGAATGTGCGTTGCACGAATCGCCTCTGTAATTGACAAAGATGTCGAGGCGTCGAAATGTTTTCCGAAATCTTATTTGGATTTTTCCGGTAGAAGCATCAACGCGGTGGGGTTTAAGGCCATGAATCCTCGCCATCGAAACTTCCACGGGACTAATCATGAAGCCTTTATCTTTGCTCACTGTATTCTGCGTGTTCGCCATGTTGTTCAGCGAATCTCTCGTCATGGCTCAGCCCCCCGGAGGTCGCGCAGGCTTCGGCGGTGGGCGGCAAGGAGGCGGTCCTGGTGGTGGTCGTGGACAAGGAATAGGTGGTCCAGGCGCACAACAGACTCCCCCACTGCTTCGCATTTTTGATGTCGATGGTGATGGCGAACTTTCGCTGAAAGAGATCGACTCAGCAGCCGGCGCACTGCGAAAGCTCGATCGCAATCACGACGGAAAGCTGACCATCGATGAGTTTCGACTATCGGGAGCAGCAGGATCTCAAGGCCGTCAAAGACAAGGTGGTGGGGGCCAGCGCGGCGCAATGCAAGGGGGACAACCGGGCAGCCGTCAAACGGGATCTGGCGCAGCTGCCGGTTCGGGAGGCCCGGGACGGCCCGCAGGTGTCGGGCGATCTGCGGGTGGAGGCCGCGGCGGCGACCCGGCTCAAGCAGACGCTGCGTTTGCCGAGCAAATCATGTCCTTTGACGAAAACAAAGACGGATCACTCCAAAAGTCCGAGTTGCCCGAACACATGCACAAAGCTTTTGTGATCGCAGACGCCGATCAAGACGGCTCACTTGAACCGGCCGAGCAACTCGTACTGGCGTCGCAATTTCGACGCAACCAATTGAACCCGTCTGACGAAGCGCCCGTCAACATGCCCGCTCAGGCCGGGTCCCGTGTCGGTGGTCAGCGTGGTGCCGGACAGGGTGCTACTGGGCAGAGCGGCGCCGGGCAGGGTCGTCCGGGGCAGGGTCGTCCGGGGCAGGGCCGCCCAGGAATGGGTCATCCGGGGATGGGTCGTCCGGGTCAGGGTCTGGGACAAAGCGGGGGCCAGCGAGGTGGACAAGCATCGGCCGGTGGCCGACCACGCGATCGCGTTCGCCCGCGCGACATGGAATTTAACGATAAATTCCCCATCGGAACCGGACTGCCGGAAGAGCTTCAAGTTTACAACGTCGATCGAGAGTTGGTTCCGGTCAATCACATTTTCCAGTCAGAGTACACCGTCATCGTCGGCGGATGCTTGACGTGTCCGGAATTTCGAAACTCGTATCCCGAGATTGAAGCGGTCGCTCGCGACTTTAAAGATCGAGGCGTTGACTTTTACTTCCTGTACCAATCTCTGACACACCCAGAGAATTGGGGATTCGTACAACCGTCTTCGATCGAGGACCGATTCGCTCAAGTCGACCACGCCAAGGAACTTCTGCAGACCCAAATCCCATGGTTGACTGATCCGATTGACAACTCGTTGAAAACCTATTTCGTGCTCGCACCGAATTCGCAGTTTGTGTTCGACCGGTCGGGCAAAATCGTCCATCGCAGTTCATGGGGACGCGGCTCCAGTCTTCGCGAGTCGCTGGAAACGCGAGTCGGCAAGCCGAAAACGCTGACCACCGTGCAAGACTTGAACCTTCCTCGTTTCGAGCGGCACCTCACGTCCAAAAGCGAAATGCTTCTGGAACGCGTTCGTGTGGAGGGTAAAGCGGTTCCGCTGCGTGTCCAGTCGGGCGGGGAAAGCAATCCCGTCGATGCACTGCGTTCGTTCACTTTCAATCAATCCAACCGGTACGTGAAACTTCGACCCGAAGCAGACCAGCAATTGATCGAGACGGGAACGGGCAAGTTGTACCTTGGGTTTCGCCAGGATCCGGTGCTGGGGGCCAGCTGGAATAATCTAGCCAGTCCACCGGAGTACAAGGTCATTGCCGAAGGTGCGAATGTCTCACCCGCGTCGGGGCATTCGAAGCGTTTGGACGTCGAATCAGACAACGAGCCACGTGAGTTCCTGGTCGATGTAAAGGACTGGACTGCGGAAAAACCAATCTCGGTGAAGATCCAGTATTTTGCGTGCAACAAAGAAAAGGGGTGGTGTAAGTCAGTGCAACAGGAATTCACTGTATGGCTGGAAGAAGATAAATCAGCCGGCATGGTCAATGGACGAAGTCATTTCCCCGGTGGACGTGGCAGCGCGAGGCAGGGAGGCCAAGGCCGGCCAGTCGCGGGGCAGAGGCCAGAGGCGGGACAGAGGCCAGGCGGGCGTCCTGGTCCGAGATAATGTTGATCCGAGACAACGTTGGACTGCGATAGCGATGGCCTAAGACAATATTGGCCAATAATAACTCGCTGGCAAAATTCGTCGTGCCATGACCGGCGCCGCGGACTTACCAAACGGCGGCATCGGTCCCACCGTTTGGCGAATGCAGTTACGCTCGCGTTCGCTGCTTCAAGGCAACGCCCAACACCCACTTCTTTACGACCTGGCATGCAACTATCCGATTCGATGGACGACGACATCTACGCGACCGTCGATATCCTTGCCAGTGATTTCGTGGCTCGCTATCGCAACGGCGAGCGGCCGACGGTCGATGAATATGCGAGTCGTCATCCCGAATTGAGCGAATCGATCCGGCGAGTCTTTCCGTTGGTACTGTCCGTCGAGAAAGTCAAAATTGATCAGCAATCCGAACGCGACGGGAGTGCAACACTCGCGGGACGAGTGTTCGAAAAGCTCGGTGATTTCCGACTCGTGCGGGAAATCGGTCGTGGCGGCATGGGAATCGTCTACGAAGCAGAACAACAGTCACTCGGGCGCCGCGTCGCGATCAAGGTCCTGCCAAAACAATCTCTGCTAGACGACGATGCGTTACGGAGTTTCAGTCGCGAAGCGAGCACCGCTGCGGCGATGCATCATCCCAACATCGTGCCAATCTTTGGGGCAGGCCAGTGCGATGGCACCCATTATCTTGTGATGCAGCTCATTCGTGGCGAGTCACTGGATAAACGTATCGCCACCGAGGGATCGTCGTTTGATTGTCGTACCGCTGCTGAAATCGGCGCCCAAATTTCCGATGGACTCGCATACGCTCACGGTTGTGGCGTGCTCCATCGTGATGTGAAACCGGCCAATATCCTGATCGACGAAAATGGGATTGCTCAACTGACTGATTTTGGACTCGCGAGAAATCCCCAAGACGATCCGACCGTGACGCAAGTGCTCAGTGGAAGCCCTCGCTACATGGCCCCCGAGCGTTTTCAAGGGCGGTCGGATGAACGCTGCGACGTGTACGGATTGGGTCTGACGATCTATGAAATGCTCGCGGGCAGCCCCGCGTTTTCCGAATCCGATTCACATCAACTGATGGAGGCCGTGACACGGCATCGCGTGAAACCGTTGAAAGATGTTCGTCCCGATACCGCGATCGACCTGCAAACCATCGTTTCAAAAGCAATCAATCCGGATCCTGCACATCGGTATCATGCCGCTTCCGAGCTGCGTGATGACTTGAAGCGTTTTTTGGCCGACGAGCCGATTCTGGCTCGCCGAATCACGATATTGCAAAGACAAGTGCGTTGGTGTCGTCGCAATCCCGCCCTCGCTGGCGCAATCGGCTTGGCATTGATATCGATGCTGGCTGCCACCATTGCGTCATCGATCGGAATTGTCATGACGTCCACCGCCAACAAGCGAACGACCGAAGCGCTCGCACAGTCCGAACACACTGTCGATCTTGCTCTTCTAAGTCTTGACCGCGTGGTTGACGTGGTGTCCATGCCTGCATCGGCGTATGGCGATATGGGCGAGGTGGACTCCGCCGCGTTTGTCTTGAATCCTTCTCCGCACGCAGCGAAGGTGTTAGAAAACATCCAGCCTCTCTACGCACGTCTCGCTGACCAGTCGCCGACGCGGCCCGATATCGTATGGCAGATGGCCGAAGCGAGCCTTCGATTGTCCCGAATCCAGTTGCAGCTCGGACAGAGCGATGCATCAATTGCAACGCTCGATCGCAGTATCAATTTATTGCAAACGCGAAGCGACATTGCGGGTTTGCCGCGCGACGAAAATCGATTACTTCTCGCTCGCGTCTACAATGACCTCGGCAAAGTCTATGCCCTAGAACTTGAATATGAACAGTCCGAGGAAGCCTTTAAAAAGGCGATCGCAACCGTCGATGAAGTTTCGGCGCCCGACGATCGACACCGACTTCAGCTCGCCTACGCGAACATCTCCCTCGGCGACCCACGCACACGGCGTCGCCGCGACACAGCGAGCCCGCTTGGCGAATCGCAAATCGCCCGCGAGCGGTTGTCAGCGGCCGAGAAAATCCTGAATCAATTGGCCCCGATGGAACGAGACGCCAGCGAAGCCGCTGTGCTTCGATCGCGGATCCATCTTGCGCAGTCGCGTCGAGCGAAGCGGCCGATGGCTCGCCAATTGAAATTCGCGTCGGCAATCGCAATTCTGCGAAAACAACTCGAAAGATCGCCTGACGATTCCCGTGTTCGGTTTGCTTTAGTCGAGACACTCGCCGGCATCAACTTGAGACGACAGGCCAATTCAGGCAAGACGGTCGGCGAAGCCAGCGAGCGACTACACGAGGCGCTCAGTGAGCTGCAACTGCTCCGGACAAGTTATCCAGAGACACCACTATTCGCCGTCTCGGAAGTCCATGTTCTGCACAAGCTATCAAGCCTTTCTCGCTCGCGAGGCGAGGATGTCCTCGTGCTAGAACAGCTGAACAAAGCGATCTCAATCCAATCGTCACTGGTTGATGCCTCACCCAACAGTATGCCTCACCGATGTTGGCGGGCATTGCTTTACCGCAGCCTTGCCGACGCGCATCGACGGCAGCGCAACTTGGCCGACGCGCGTGACGCGATCGCCGCCGCCATTGCCGACCTGGACGCAATCGCTCCAGATTCGCGGTCACATCCCTTCGCAGTTCAAACCCAACAGACCATCGCGAATCTGCATTCCGAAAACAACCGAGAAGACGACGCTTACGAGTGAATGGATCACTTCCGAAAACACAACGACGAAAGCTGATCAGTTTCGAGTCGGAATACGATACCTTGGATTCACGATATTTGAGCCCTGTCCTCGTCGCCAACCGACCGGATGAAGCCTACGCTTTGGGCCCAAGCTGCGATTCACGAATCCTGTAGCATTCCCCGCGCAAAATATTCCTTGAAACTTTCTAAGAGCGTCATGAAGAACGTGCCAATCACTTTTCTATCCTGCTTGCTGTTGCTACTCGGATTGATCCAATCAGTGGCGGCTTCGCAGCCCCCCAATGTGATCATCTTTTATGTCGACGATTTGGGTTGGCAGGATGTTCAGATCAATGATCTCGATGCTCCGAGCCCTTACGAGACGCCAAATCTTGTCAAGTTGGCTGAGGCGGGGATGACGTTTACCCAGGCGTACTCGCCTGCCCCGACTTGCTCTCCTTCGCGTGCGGGAATCATCACCGGACAGCATCCCGCGAAGATCAAACTGACGCATGTGGATCTTGGAAAGGTCCCGACCGCGCGTTCGACGGAACGCCTGGTGCCGCCCTATTTGCAATCGCATCTGGACCTGGATTTGATGACCTTGGCTGATGCGATGAAGCAGAACGGATATCGCACCGGCCATGTCGGCAAGTGGCACGTCGGACTGACCGCGACCCGTTATGGTTTCGGTTTTGTGAATCAGACGCGAGGTGTTCACCGTGGGATGGATGACCGTACCAAGGACTTCGCCACGGAAGATGACCGCTCGTATCCACTTAGCAAACAGAAATACCCACCGCTGAGTCAGAAGAATCCCGATGGGATCTCTTATCCTTTTGACGAAGTGACACAATCCGCCATCGACTTTATCGACGACAGCAAGCAGGCACCGTTCTTTCTGAACCTATGTCACTGGATGGTGCACTGGCCGGTGCTGACACGCAATAGAGAATTGCTTGAGCATTACTGCGACAAGTTTGGTTTTCCGTTTCCTCCGGAGCCTGGAGACATGACAAGGGAAGGTCAGCAAAATCCTTACTTCGCCGCAATGACGACCACGGTCGACTGGAGCCTGGGTCGCTTGGTTGATTTCCTGCAGCGGACCGATGATCCTCGGAATCCTGGAAAGAAATTGATCGACACCACTTACATCTTCTTCACCTCGGACAATGGCGGTGCTGAGATTCATGGCAAAGAGATCATCTCGGACAACGCACCGCTAAAATACGGAAAGAAGCATCCCGAGGAAGGCGGTATTCGCGTGCCTATGGTTGTCACTGGCCCCGGGATCGCAAGTGGCAGCCGTTTCGACGGACTCGTCAACCAACTTGACTACTTTCCAACTATCCTCGAGCTGACTCAGTCGTCGATTGCGTCAAAGAAGCTTGATGCATTGAGCGGTTTGGACATCTCACCCATTCTATTGGGAAAGAGTCAAACGATTAATGATCGCTTGGGCAACGAGCGGACACACCTTTTCTGGCATTTTCCGCACAATGGCCCGCTCGCAATGAAATCGGCGATTCGAGAAGGCGATTTCAAGATGTATAAGCGGTATGACACTCGCGACTATGAACTGTACCGACTGTATCAAGATGGTCTGCGTCTGGACTTGGAAGAACAGAACGATCTTGCAAAAGCACCGGAGTTCGCTTCTGTCATTGAACGATTGGCGGCAAAGCTCGAATCGGATTTAGCCGCCAACGAAGCAGAACCGCCTTACCTGAACCCAACTTTCCAAGCGAATAAAAAGGCTTCGGCACGGATCGCAAATTCGTCGTTCAGTGCATCCGATCGTCGAGCGTCGCTTGCAGTGGACGGCGACGGCCCCGCAATCAAAGAAGCGTATGTCATTTATGGCGGAGATTCGCCAGATTCGAAAGACAAGCAGAGACGAAGGAGGCAGCTTGAGCGGAAGATGCAAAGTAATGGACGAGGCAGCGAGGTCGTCCAGGACGAAACCACAGACGCGATGCTGGGCATGAAGTACCCCGTACAGATCGATCCCGACGCGTACTCGGTCAGTGCCGTGATTCCCAAGGGGATTACGGCGTATCGTTTCTTATTTGTCGACGCCAATCGCTTCCTGCACCACAGCGAACTGAGGCATGCAAAGTAGTCGCAACGTGGGCCGTTGTCCGTGCATGCTCCCTTGTAAGACACCAAACGAATATTTGGTGTCTTGACGGCTTTGTGGGAGCTTTCTTTTAAGTCCGGTGACATTCCTGCAGATCAAACGCCCAAGACCGTTTCTGCGTTTCTTACCACGCAAATTTTCGATCGCGATCCATCACAATTCCATCATCGTGACCGACGTCTTGAACTCACAAACATCCGTGATGGCACCCGTCGTCAACTTGATGCGGGCGTGTCGAGCAAGCCGTATACGGTGGACATTCAGCTTCGCGCTCCTGCGATGCAACCGATCGAATCGAGACTGAGAAACACGCGCGTCCAGACTGTCACACTTTTGATCCATGGGCAGTGCCTTGGCGGACACTTCACGCGTCCGCCCATCACCCCAAAAGCATTCCACTTACAAAGGCCGGACTTTATGACACTTCAAGATAATCCATCACCCACCGCTCTCGAACCCCGACTGTCTTGGGCGCTGTTGTTGCTACGCTGCGGCGTCGGCTTGGTGTTTTTTATGTGGACACTGGACAAGTTCTTGAATCCAGAGCACGCGGCCTTGGTGTGGGAAAAGTACTACATGATGAAAGGGCTGGGTAACGAACTCGTTTTCGCCATCGGGATCGTGCAGATGTTGCTGGTGGTGATGTTTGTCACCGGCACCTGGCGGACGGTCTCTTACGCTCTGATCACGGGGCTGCACACCGTCTCGACACTAAGCGCGTATAAACAGTACATGAATCCATGGGAAAAGCCGAATCTGCTTTTCTACGCTGCTTGGCCCATGCTGGCCGCGTGCGTCGCGCTATGGCTGCTTCGCGATTACGACCGTTTTACCGTGGATGAAAAGCGGTCATGAGTCATACAAAGCAAACAGCGATTGTCACTGGAGGTTCAGGGGGGATAGGCGGAGAAATTTGCCGGCGCTTGGCCCGCGATGGCTTCAACGTGGTTGTGCACTACGGTTCGGATCAGGACGCAGCAACCTCCGTCGTTACAGAAATCGAACGTGAGAAAGGCCACGCCTTCGCGGTGGCGGCAGACATCACCATCGAGTCCGATATCGAGCGATTGTTCCAGCGAACCGCTGCACAGTTCGGTGGTGTCGATGTCGTGGTAGCGAACGCGGGTGCCATGATCGGCGGAACGATTGCAGACTGCCGTACTGAAGACTTTGACAAATTGTTCGCCGTTAACACTCGCGGAGCGTTCGTGACGATCCGCGAAGCCGCCAGACGCGTTCGGCCTGGTGGAAGTATCGTCTTTGTCTCCTCGCAACTGGCCGAGCGACCGCGTGCAGGAACGGGAATCTATTCAGCAACCAAGGCAGCGATTGACGCGATGCTGATCTCGTTGTCAAAGGAAGTCGGCACACGAAAGATCACGGTCAATAGTGTCCGCCCGGGTGCAACGAGCCCAGGGATGTTTGACGAAAGCGACTCAGGTAAAAAGCAAACGTTTATTGACCTGTCCGCGTTTGACCGATTGGGCACACCAGAAGACATTGCGTCGGTGGTCTCGTTCTTGGCCGGCAACGATGGCAAATGGATCACTGGTCAACACATCCGGGCCGACGGCGGGATGTCCAACTGACCGCTACGGCAATTTCGGGCCCTCATGTTCGGGATCCGCGGTCCGGCTTCTGATCAGCCGGCGTCTCTTTGCGTCGTTCGGCTGCTTTCTCAGAACACATCCACTCGGCGGTTCGGTGAAATCGCCAGTTGAACAATTGATCTCGCAGTTAACGATGTTTGCTTTGATTTGGCTGATGGCTCACTGCGATAATTGATTTCGACCTGCGACGTTGATTTACGGAAATTCTCGAGGCGGCACATCGGTACGCCGTTTGCACTCTCAGCGAGCCACGTAACTGACTTCCAACGAAATGCCGATCGGCATGCCGTAAGTCGCCACCCAGGAGAGCGTTGAAACGGGCATGGTTCGCGAACACTGCCTGGAAACGGGCAACCCCACAGCGCTGAGCCCATGAGATAGACACGACTCGATGGATGGCGAACGGGAGAGCCGGCGATGCGACGCGGTTGGCGAACCGCTTGGAAGATGGACTGAAAACGACCTCAGTGGTCAAACCGCGAATGTGACGACCAAGAGCTTACGCGTCTCGCATACGCCGGCGAGAGCGATTGCGATGTTATTGCAGAATCACAACTGGCGATCGATATAATCGGCTCAACGGCGGACGGAACGTTAAGATCATCCCCGGCGTAAGCCCCAAGCGGATGCATACCGAAACGAAAATGTGATGCCATCGGCATGTCAACAACCATAACCACCACTATCACTTGATCCAATCATGAATCAAATCAAAGTTGGCAGCCGAATCGGCTACCAAGTCAAAGCACCCACAACGTTCCTGTTTAATATTTCGGTCGCCCGAAATGAACACCAGCAAATTGTCAGCGAAGCGTTTCGCGTTGATCCATTCCATAAGATTGAAGAGTGCGCCGTAGGACCGCTCGGAAACCGACTGGTCCGCCTCTCGGTCATGCCAGGCGATCTTCAGATCAGTTATGACGCAACGGTCAATCTTGATGCAGAGAAGGTCGAAGCAACTGACGTCGGCGAGACCCCGTATGAAAAGCTTCCACCCGACGTGCTGACCTATTTGAACCCGAGCCGCTATTGCGAATCGGACGAGCTGCTGGGTTTTGCGATGGAGCAGTTTGGAACGTTGTTGCCGGGATATTCGCGCGTGACCGCCATCTGCAATTGGGTCTACGACGAATTAGCCTACACCTCAGGAAGCACGGGGCCGACAACAACGGCTTGTGACGTACTCGGGCAAAAGAAAGGTGTCTGTCGAGACTTTGCCCATGTCGCAATTAGCCTGTGTCGCGCGATGGGCATTCCGGCGCGATACGTCGCTGGATATGCGGTCAACTTAAACCCGCCTGACTTCCACGGCTTCTTTGAAGCTTATCTAGATGGCCGCTGGTTCTTGTTCGATGCTACGCGGCTTGCCCCCGTTGGCGGTTTCGTGCGAATTGGAACCGGACGTGACGCTGCCGACGTTGCGTTTAGCACGATTCGCGGCAGCGCGACAAGCACCGAGATGGAGGTGTGGGCAAAAGAAAGTCAGCAAGATGACGAGTTACTCGATCCCAACAACGTGGAAACGGCAGTCAGTTCAGCATGACATTCTGTATTGGTATCAAGGTAAGCGAAGGAATTGTTGCGCTCGCGGACACACGCATTGTCCGAGGAAGCGAGCAATCGAATAAGCAAAAACTGGCCGAGTTCCAACATAATGGCCAAAGCTTGTTCACGATGACCAGTGGACTTAGATCGGTTCGCGACAAGACGCTTATCTATCTGGACGAGTCACTTCGCAACGAAGCACAATCGAATCAGCAGAGCGTACAATCGAATCAGCAGAGCGTTGACCGCTTGTATCAGTTGGTCAATCGCTTTGGCGAACAACTGCGTCGCGTCAAGGCCGAGGACGGCGAGGCTTTGCAGTCGACCAATCACAAGTTCAACTCGCATGCGATCATTGGTGGACGGTTAATCGGCGATGCCACGCCTCAGCTGTTTTATGTGTATCCGGAAGGCAACTGGATCGAAGCCGTCGAAGACGCTCCCTATTTCGTGATTGGCCGGACTTATTACGGCAAGCCGATCCTTGACCGACTGCTGACTTATCAAACTTCGCTACGGTCGGCCATCGGCTTAGCCCTGCTGGCCTTTGATGCGACACGCGCCAGCGTCACGGATGTCGATTACCCGATTGATATTGCGGTACTTTCGAACCAAGCCACCGTACCGACGTTTCGCCGATTCACCGAAGCGGATTTGGCGCAGGCGACGCAGTGGTGGGCAGACACACTGGGCAACGCGCTCAGCAACATGCCCATGGACTGGGCAAGTGACTTCATTGTTAGCGGAAACCCGTAAACGATTCGGCACGTTGCACTGCGCAGTACCCCTGGGCTTCACCGCCGGACCTCACCCCTGGACGGCTCACTGAGATTTGAAACGCCGGAAATTGCGAGAACGTCACGAGCACGAATTGGCACGACGTGTTGATACGATTTTCGGGGCGGATGACTCGCGTTACTAAGTCGTCGTTTTCTTGAAAAAGCTGCGAACGTCTTCGAGAATCAGATACAGACAGGGAACCAGCACCAAAATTATCGCGGTCGCGAAGAGAATTCCAAAGCCGAGTGAGATTGCCATCGGGATGATGTATTGTGCTTGCAACGATTTTTCGAAGATCAACGGGATCAGTCCGCCGAACGTCGTAAGCGTTGTCAACAGAATTGGTCGGAAACGCCGAAGCCCCGCCTGGGTGATTGCTTCGTACGCGGAACATTCTTTTCGGCGACGATTGGCATAGTCAATCATGATCAGAGAGTCATTGATCACGACTCCTGATAACGCGATCACTCCCATGAAGCTAACCAACGATAGATCGTAGCCGAGCACGATGTGTCCGAGGACGGCACCGACGATTCCAAACGGAATGGCAACGAGCACAATTAGCGGTTGGATGTAGCCGCGAAAAGCCACGGCCAGCAGTGAATAGATGATCGCGAGCGCGAGACCGAATGTGCCCCACAGCGACGATGTCGCGCGGCGCAGTTCCGCATCACTTCCCTCGAACGTCCATGTGATGCCCGGAAAATCCTGGCGCAACCTGGGCAGTTCTTCATTGGTAAGCGCCGTGATCAACTGCGTTACCGCTCGTTTCGGCTCGACATCCATCGAGACATTGATCACACGACGACCTTCGCGGCGATTGATCGATGAAAACGCATCCGTTTCGGTAACGGTCGCCACGTCCAACAGTGGAACCTCGGCTCCCGATGGCGTGCGGATAATCAGATCCTCAAGGTTGTACAAATCTTCTCGCTGGTCCTCAGGCAGCTTGACACGCACCTCAATCTCGTTGGTACCGCGCAGCAATCGCAACGCCAGCGACCCGAAAAAGGCACCGCGTAATTGATTGCCCAGTTCGGCATCGGTCAATCCAAGTGCACGGCCTTCGGGACGTAAATGCACATCGTATTGAGATTTACCCTTGTTGTAATTGTCGCTGACATCGCGTGCGTAGGCGTAAGCCCCGGCCCGCTGGACAAACGCGGCGGCGGCTCGCTCAAGCACGCTGATATCGCTATGGCTTAGATCGATGCTGATCGGGCGACGGTGTCCGCCTGGACCGCTTTCCGCCTCAAAGGTGACTTGATTGACCCCAGGCAGATCACCGATCGACTCACGCCACAAATCGATCACTTCGTTGGCCGTCATGTCACGCTCATCTGGCGGTTTCAACACGATCTCGACGTCGATAAAACTTTGGCCTCGCACGTTCGTTTTGATACCCTCGGCGACTTCGTCAAGGTTGTATTTTTCGAACATTTCCAGGCTTGCCCTGGTCACAGCTTCGGCAATCTCGGCGGCTTGATCCTGGGTCGTTCCAACGGGCATTCGTACGCCCGCTTCGATCTCGTCGGCAGAAACTTCCGGCATCAAGATCAGGCCCATGTGGGCACTGTTGGCGTAACCGACGACGATGGCAAACAAGGCAATCGCGATCGCTGTTGTGATGTAGCGAACCCGCAAACACAGAGCCAGAACTGGGGCGAATGTGAATTCCACGAGTCGATTGAATCCACGGCTGAACGCTTGCTGGGCTGCGTGAAGCCGTGATCGCAAACCGGTACGTCGTGTTTTCGTATTCCGAACGTGAGCAAGGTGCGCGGGCAGAATGAACAGCGATTCGATCAGCGACAAAATCAGGACGATGATGACGACAATCGGCAAAGGAGCCCAGAACTTTCCCGTTTCGCCGGGAATGAACATCAGCGGTACAAACGCGACGATGTTGGTCAGGATGCTGAACGTGACCGGCCCGGCGACTTCCCGGGTTCCCTCGATCGCGGCAAGTTCGTTGTCGCCGCTGGCTTGCCGTTTCTCGTAAACATTTTCGCCGACCACGACTGCATCATCGACCACGATTCCTAGCACGACCAGAAAACCGAACAGCGAGATCATATTAATGCTGACGCCAACCGCTGGCAGAAACAGCACACCGCCGACGAAGCTGACCGCCATTCCCATCATCACCCAGAACGCCAGTCGGAATTCCAGAAACATGGCGAGTATCAGCAGGACGATGCCAACGGCAAGCACCGCATTTTCGAGCACCAAGAAAAGTCGTCGTCGGAATTCCTCGGCATTGTTTCTGTCGATCCGCCATTTCACGCCCGGAGGCAGGACGGTTTCAAAGTCTGCCATTGTGTTTTCCACGGCGCGTGCGACTTCGATCGGCGACTGAGACCCGACGCGAAAGACATCCAATTCGACCGAAGGCGTCGAACTGAATTGCGAATGAAAGCCGACCTCCTCGAAGCCGTCACGGATCGTCGCGATGTCTCCGAGCGTGACCGACGGACCCGAATCTGCCGAGACAATCTCGATTCGCGCGAATTCGTCCGCCCACTGCTTGCGTGCCTTCACCCGCAGCAAGATTTCACCCGCCGTGGTCTGGATGCTGCCGGCTGCGACATCGCGGCTAGCGTTACGAATGATGTCCGCGACTCGGGGCAAGGTTAGCCCGTATTGCCGCAACGTCTGTCGGGGGATTTCCACATGCGTGACGTAGGCCGGAACGCGACGCAATTCGACCTGCGTGATGTCTTCGTGAGCTTGCAAGGTGTCGCGGAGTTGTTCGGCCAGCTTACGCAACGTCCAAATATCGACCGGACCGTACAATGCCACCTGAACCGCTTCTTCTTGCTGGGATTGCAGCCTTACCTCGGGTTGTTCAATGTTCTCGGGAAAGGTTCGGATACGACTGATCGCCTGGTCGATGTCCTGAAACGCTTTCATTCGTTGTTGACCGGCAACGATCTCGATGACGACCGTCCCGCGACCTTCACGAGCTTCGCTGACGATGGAACGGATACCTTCCACGCCGCGAACCGCACCTTCAATCGGCTGCAGAATCCCCTGCTCGACTTCTTCCGGGGCCGCGCCGGGATAGCCCACTTCCACTTCAACCACGTCCAGCAAGAATTGCGGAAAGACTTCTTTCTGCATCATCGCGGCCGTCCACACGCCGCCGCCCAACAGCAGACTCATCAACAGATTCGCTGCAATGGAATTATGCGCCATCCACGCGATCGGTCCGCGCGGCGACTTCGTTTCGGCGACAGCATCATCCATCGAACGACTCATCGGTATCAATCGGTTGGTCGTTGGACGTATTGCCAATGCGTTTCAACCCGACGCCTTCGGCGACGGTTGCAAGTGTCGTCGTCACCACTTCATCGCCGTCTTGTAAACCGTCGGCAATGTAGGCATGATCCGCGTCGCGAAAGACGACCTGACAAGCACGGATCTCTAACTTTTCCTCATTCATGACCCAGACGGTGTCCTGATCGCGAACGTATTCTCGCGGCAGCCGAACCACATTTTCGATCGGACGACCTTCGATTTCGACCTGCAGCAACGATTGCAGAATCAGGGGAGGCAAGCCGTCCTGAGGGTTCTGTGAATCGAGCGTCTGGGAAATTGGCGTCTGTGATTGCCGTTGTTGTGAATTAATGCCAAGGGGATCATCGACGGTGATCAGGACTTGAGCCAAGCGTGTTTGTTCGTTGACGGTGCCGATCATCCGCGCAACGCGACCGGTTCGCATGGTGCCGGGTGGCCAAGCGTCGGCATTTCGCAGAACGACGGTGGAGCCTTCTCGGTTCGGACCGGGAAATTGCACCCAGCGTAAACTGCGTACCGGGAGGGCGGCCGAGATCCAGTACTGGCTCGTTCCGACCAGTCGTGCCAGATCATCGCCGGGTGAAACTTGCGATCCAATGTTGACGGATTGAGAAATGATCTGTGCGTCGAACGGAGCAACAATGGTCGCTCGATCCAGGTCAAGTTTGGCACGTGCAACGGCGGCTTTGGCCGCGTTGACTTCGGCGCGGATCGAGGCAATTTGCGGACCGCGTAACACCAAGTCTCGATTGGCATCGTCGATTGTGCTTTCGAGAAGTTTTAGTTCCTTTTCCGCAAGACTTTGCCGGCCTTCTTCAATCTTTAACGACGCGATCTTTTGTTCTAATTCGCTGACACGAATCGACCACTGATTTTCAAAGTCCGCCGCATCGATCTTCAGCAGCACGTCGCCTTTGCGCACGATTCCGCCTGGGACAAACGCATCGGAAACATCCGTCACTTGACCGCTGACACGCGGACTCAGCGTGATGTCGCGCGACGGCAAGACGGTGCCGAGGATACTCAGTCGCGGTGCATAGCTGCCATGCCGGACCACGATGGTGTCCACCAGTGCAGACGACTTACGGGTTGCCTTGATTTGCTTGGCTGTCGGTTCGGTTCGGTTGATCACGACGATGGCGGCAGCAGCGGCCACAAAGATGCCCACACAAACCAGCATGGTCGCCAGGATGCTGAGCCATCGCCACCAACCGGTGGGCTTGGATTTATTCATCGGTCAAGATTTTCGTCATCGGCGTTGATGGATCGCAACAAATCATCGAGCCGCTTCGCCGTCGCTTCTTCGCTGATGTCCAGTTGATTCAACAAGCCGTCTCTTTCGGTTTGGTTGTCATCGGAATCACCACCTGGATCGACGGTCCCTGGACCGCGGCCAACTTGACTGGTTCGCTCGGCGGACCCGTCTAGCTCGCGCAAAGCCTCAGGTTCTTGGCCGAGTTCAGGTCCTTGTAACGAATCCGGCGGTTGCGAAACGACGGTGTCATCGATCACCGCGTCTTCAAAAACGTTGAATTCGCCCGACGGCTGCGGTGTCGGTTCAAAGCCTCCGGCCAACGCCAGGTAAAGCGAAACCCGTATCAGCCGTAATTCTAGCTGAGCGGCCAAGACTTCGCGCTGCAGACGTTGTTTGGCGGTGATGGCCGTCAAGACGGCAAGATAGTCGGTATCGGGCTCGAGCAGATATTGTTCGCGCAATCGCTCGGCCGATTCGTCAGCCAATTTCAATTGCGTTTCGAGGTGCCCCAAACGCTCGCGCTGATATCGTTCGCGAGCCAAACCGTCTTCGACCTGCTGGAAAGCGACCAGCATGGATTGCCCATAGCGATTGAACAATTCGCAGGTCACCGCTGACGTCCGCGCGACCTCCGCTTTTCGTTGGCCGCCGTCGATCAGTGGCGCAACCAGACCGGCGCCAATCGAAACAAACCAGTCGCGAAAAATCGTTTCCGGCCGTTCCGCAGCGTTCAGCAGTGAACCGGTCAAGTTCAGCCTCGGATACTGATCGGCGATCGCTGATGCCAAATCGCGGTCCGCTGCTTGGAAGGCTAGAAAGTCTCGACGCACATCGGGTCGGCGCTGCAACAGTTCTGAGGGCAACCCGGTCGCTGGCAACGGAGGAAGATTCGGCAAATCCTGGCCCGTTTCGTATTCTGCGACTTGCGGCATCTCGCCGACCAGCACTGCAATTTGATGCTGAAGAACTTCGATACGCGATTTTACAACCGTGGCTTGTTCAAGCGTGGATTCCACGAGCTGTCGTTGCCTCAAGACATCAGCACTACGGATCAATCCCAGCCCGAACCGCGCTTCTTGAAGCTCAAGCCCTGTTTCGTTCGTTTTGATTTGCTCGTCAAGTAATCGCAATTGCGCGCGCGCTTCGATCAGCGAAAACCAGTTGTTCGCGATTTCCGCGGACAACGTCAACGCAACCGCGCGGTAATCTTCGCGTAACGCAGCCGCTCTCAGCCGCTGGGCTTCGACACGCGATTCGATTTCGCCCCACAAGTCGACCGGGTATCCGACGTCGAGTCCCAAAACATAGCTTTGCGAATCGTCGCCGGGGCCGCCCGTGTATCCGACGTCAACGATTCCGTTCACATCCGCAAATAAATCCGACGCTTCCCGTCGCGCGACCGCATCGGCAGCGCGAAGTCGCTGACGAGCGGCCGCCAGGGAAAAACTGCTGTCGAGCGCCAGAATGATTTGTTGATCAAGTGCCGGGTCGCCAAATGTCGTCCACCAACGTTGGCCGACCATGTCCGTTCCCGTCTCAGTGAAGGGCGGCGAGCTTGGCACTCCGAACTCTTGGCGATCGTTTGAATTTGCGCAGCCGACAACGATCGGCAAACTGACCGTCAGCCATCCAATACGACAACACGCCCCGAAAATCCTGTGCGCAGACGCTAGCATGCAGATAGAAATACGCAATTTGAGCATCAAGACGCAACGGCACGCCATTGCTTGATAGCAAAGGCTTGGCGACGTGCGGACAGATGTCGGTGACGTCTCGCTTCGCCGCAACTAATCAATCATGGGAACGATGCCTTTTGTGTCACTCACTGGGTATCCCGAGCACGGTAATGGCAAGACAGCCGATCGTGAGCAGCCCATATCCCACCGCTCGAACACGGCGAGGCGCCCCGCACTTACCAGTCCAAGCGATCGTGGCTGCCACCCAGCACTGCAGGCAATAGAACGCTGCAAACGCTCGCGACGCAATTGCGATCACCTGCATCACATCCACGGTCCACGCCAAACCGACGGTAACACAACCGATTGCAAGATACGCGCTGCGACTGGTCAACCCACCGGATGTGAGCGAACTCAGCAGTCCCCCACATCCGGCTTCGTCAGCAACCGATGCAGAAAATTGGCTACCAATCGCAGCAATCGTGATCATGGCAGGCAACACGACCGCAAGCGAACCCGCGAGCGACACGATTGCCGTCACACCCGCACTCGCGGAAGCTTGTTCAGGCGTCATCACGACCAAGATCAAAGTTAGAAAGATTAGATACACGGCCGCGGCGACCGCCTGCGCCCATTTCATGGTCGTCACCCGAACTTTCGCGCTATGATCAGAACCCAAAAATCGAGAAGTCTCGAATCCCTGAACGACCACCAACAGCCCAAGACAGACGCGTGCCGCATGCCACTTGTCCGGTTCGGGTTGCAGGTCGGGCAGGATCCAATCACCGCCTATCCAAAGAGCGAGATTGTGCCAAATCAAGCATGCGATCAGCGCCCCGATCATGGCGAGGTTCAAGTTGATTGCATAACGTTCCACTTTCTCGATGATACTGAGTCCGAACAAGAATCCGATCATCGCAATCGAAAACAGAACCCCGCTTGAAACCACTTTCGACACCATTTCTGAATCCACACCAAAGTAACCGAGCGAGAATTCGCTAAGCAGTTGGACGTAATAGGTTGTCGAAATGAAATAGGCGACTGCCAATATAAAATGACTTATCAGTTCTGGCGCTTTGACTTTCAATGCCGCAGCGTCGCGGTGTGAACGATGCAATCGGTGGTTGGACGCATCGAAGCTTGCGTCGACCGCCACCATTGCTTTGGACGGATGTTCCGCGAGCGGTTCGGCATATCGAATGTTAAATCGTACGGCATCCCCAACTAGCCAAGCGACCAACAGCAACCCGGCCATCACCAACGGCGACCAGTTTCCAACCACGGCCGCTAACAATGGTGCGGAAACCAGAAAGCCGCTGCCCATGATCGACGCAAGTGGCGTGACGGTAGCCGACCAATACTCGGAAGATCGGATCGAAGGCAGGAACGTCAAGCAAGAGAAGAGGCCTGTCGCAACAACGATTGCGACGATACTAACCCACATAACGTTCTCCTTCGCACCGTCGACATTCAGACCTCTTTCAGTGACGCGCCCATCGGATGCGTGGAAAGGCCCTTGGGTGCGTGAAAAGGATTGTGACTTGATTGGCCGCTATGTCGAGTGGCCGGAGAAGTCGAGTGGCGGGAGAAAACGGACTATATTGAAACACAATCACGGCGCGATCGAACGACGAATCGGATCGCGCGCAATAGTCAGCGAGTCGCTTGCAATCGCCAGAGCGCGCGACTTTGATTCGAATTGCTTCAACATCTATTTGCGAAAATTGGCGACATCGATCCCATGGCGTTTGAGCAGTTTATTCATGCCTTGTCGAGAAAGACCGGCCTGCCGGGCTGCACTGGCGATCACACCGTCATGCTTTTCGAGCAACTTGGTCAAGTAAGCTCGGTCCGCATTGTCGAGTGCTTTGTCGCGTGAGACTTCGGCCGCCTCTGAAACGCCCGCGACCGCAACGTCGGACGGATCGCGCAGCGGCAAAGGCAAATCGTCGGGTTGAATCATATTCCCACGAGCAAGTGTGATTGCTCGCTCGATCACGTTTCGCATCTCGCGGATGTTTCCAGGCCACTTGTATCGCAGAAAACAATCAATCGTTTCTGGGGAGAATCCGTTGATCGTCGATCCGGTCGGGCGCAATTTCTGTAGGAACGCGTCTGCTAACAAAACAACATCGTCGCCACGATCTCTTAGTGGAGGCAATTCGATGTGGATCACCGCAAGACGGTAAAACAAGTCTTGGCGAAACTCACCCGCATCGACTTCGGCTCGCAAGTCGCGATTCGTGGCGCAAATGAATCGAGTATCGACCTGAACCGGCTTGTTGCCACCAACTGGCGTAAAAAATTGCGACTGAATCACGCGTAATAGCTTCGCTTGAGACGACGCGGGCAGTTCGCCCAATTCGTCAAAGAATGCGCTGCCGCCGTCACACGCCCGCAGCAACCCGGATTGATCTTTGACCGCGCCGGTGAACGATCCCTGCACGTGGCCGAATAACACGGACTCGAAAAGGGATTCGGGAATTGCGGTGCAGTCGATGATTTGAAACGGGCGATCCCGACGCGGACTATGGTGATGAATCGCGTTGGCAATGACCTCTTTTCCGGTTCCGCTTTCGCCAGTAATCAAGACATTGGTATTGCTGTTTGCCACGCGATCGACGATGTCCAACAGTTCCAACATTGCCGGGCTGTTGCCGATGATTTCTGGAAACTTTTTGCGGGAATCACTTCCCAAGTCCGGCTGCTCGTCAAGCTTGTCTGGAGTGAGAATTCCGGCCGACGCGGAAAGCAGCGCGCGTTGGACGGCGGACAGCAACTCTTCGAACTTAACCGGCTTTAGCAAATAGTCCGCAATCCCCAGCCGCACGCTCTCGATCGCCGATGGGATCGAAGGCACGCCCGTGACAACGATCAACGGAATATGCGAATACTTGGATCGACCTTCCTTGAGCAATTCCAGTTTCAAATTACCGGGCATGTTCAGGTCGGACAGGATCAAATCGAACGAGTGTTCTTGCAGGACTGCGAACGCGTCGTTGGCATCCTCAACACAAACGCATTCGTATCCTTCATCACGCAACAGTTCTGCAGTCGTATTTCGAAACAGAGGTTCGTCGTCGGCGATGAGGATGCGTCGGGCTTGATTCATCGAAGGCAGTCTGCAGAAAGTGGATGGGGTTAGCGTTTGCAAATCGTTTCCTTGATCGGCAAGAAATCAATACGCGGGCACTTGGTCAACGACGGTCTCGCAGATGATGGCCATTCGCCAGGCACACCTGTGGCAGACCGCCGACTGACCGTGGAATCGAAATCACCTGCGGAGTGCCGCGATTATTGCCATGGTATCGTGCTTGAGTGTTGGCGATTGCCGGCCCGGACCTGTCGTCAGCCGCCGGGCACTGTTTCCCACCGACGTGAACTAACGTAATCGCCTTGGCAATCGAACGACGAACTGAGTGCCATGATTCGGTTCGCTCGTCACTTCGATCGATCCTTCCATCGCTTCGATTATTCCGTGAGACACTGACAACCCCAATCCCATTCCTTGGCCGATCGCGACCGCTTTTGTGCTAAAGAACGGATCAAAAATTTTGTCAATCACCGACGCTGCGATACCGTGACCTTGATCAGCGACCGTGATCGTAACGTTATCCGCATCGGTCCGCACCGAAACGGTCACCACTTGTCCAGCATCGGATGCCTGGATGGCGTTGCGAACAAGATTCAATAGCACCTGCTTCAGCTCGCCGGACCGTAAACAGACTTCATCGTTCTCGAGTGATCCGGACGGCTCAAGTGACTCGGAATCCGCCACCACCTGCACCGATGTTTTCCGCGAGAGTGGCTGCGTCAACGCAATTACCTCTGCCACCAACTTTCCAATCGAGAACTCAGTCGCGTACTGTTGGCTCGGTCGATAGAGTTGATACATCTGATGCGTGATGCCGCTGATCCGTTCGATCTCGCCGTCAATCAAGTTCAGCTTGTCGTAGTGCTTGACATCCCGAGGCAAGTGGCGTTTCAACAAAGCAAATGCGTTGCGGATACCGGCCAATGGGTTATTGATTTCGTGAGCGACCCCGGCAGCCAGTTCGCCCAGCGCGGCGAGCTTTTCCACTTTAAGCCGATGCTCCTCAAGCCTGGCAATTTGTGCGGTACGCTCTTGCACGAGTTGTTCCAGGTGCTCGTTGTGCAGTCGTAGTTGTTCCCGCATTCGACGCTTTTCGGAAATGTCTCGCACGCTGGCTCGGAATCCAAGGGACCGCCCGCCCGCATCGATCATGGGTTGCCACGACACGGCACACCAATTTTGCGAACCGTCACGACGCAGCGCCCGGAATTCGACATTATTTGCGGTGGTGCCAACGCTGCCTTCACCGATAAATCGGGCAACCTTTTCATGGTCTTCCGGCACAATCAATGGCAGCGGGTAGTCGTCCATCTTCAAACATTCATCGGGCGTGTATCCGGTAAATCGCTCGACGGCGTCGTTGACCCACAGCACCTGCCCGTCCGCAGACAGCCAGCTTTCCCAATCGTAAGTGAAGTCGGCGATCAACCGGAAAAAATGTTCTGGGATCGGCTCGCCACGTTGAGGTGTTTCATAGGAGTACGTATTCATTCAAACATTTTAGTCAAGTCGGTGCGTAACGATACTCGTCGACGACTGGTGAGTCATAGCGGTCGACGTGCCTTAGTTACCGCAAGCGGCGGGCCGAAGTCGATGGACGAAAAAAACCACAATGAAAACATTTCGATCGGGTTCGGCGTCAACCCAAGTTGGCGTTTCCGATTGCACGAACTTTCTTACCACGCAGAAACCGCACGTTTCGTCTTAAGGCGACGGAGTTTTGGTTTTTGGCCTGCGAGTTGCATTGATTGAACCTTGCATTGATCGCGCATCGCATCGGTGGGTCGGTGCATCCGTGCAACCGGACCGGCACATGCGATTCGAATCACGTCGTTACATCATGTGTTGCATGATGCGTTGCAGCGGCAACCGACGAGGCCGTTCGTGTCTCACCTCCCCATTTAGGATTTCGATTGATGGCATCCCGAAAAATCACTGTCACTTCTGAAGACTACCGTCGTTTGGTTGAAATTTTGAAAGATCGAGTTCTTACCGCGATCGCGGACCCGAATTCGTTCCGAGAGCTTGCGGCCGAACTTGAGCGTGCAAAAATTGTCGATGCATCGACCGTGGGGCCGGATGTTGTGACGATGAATTCGACCGTCAAGTTGACGGACCTAAAATCCGGCGAAACGGAAACGTTTACCTTGGTCTATCCGAAAGACGCGAACATCGCTGAAGGCCGGTTGTCGATCCTTGCCCCGATCGGCACGGCGATCCTCGGCTACCGAGTGGGTAATCGCGTTCGCTGGTCGGTCCCGGCCGGTCAAAGCAATATGCGGATCGACGAAGTGATCTATCAACCCGAGCGCGACACGGTCGCGGCGTAGTTCGACCATCCCCACACCGACAAGGTTACCAACCGCGAAATACAAAACCTCTGGTGTCTCGCCTTCAGGCGGAATTACTCGACAACACCAACAAGCCCCCCAAAAGCAATGCGCAACCGACTCCCGCCGTTGGTGTCCCGCCTTCAGGCGGCATTACTCGAAAACGCCAACAATCCCTCCCAAAGCCATGCGCAACCGTCTCCCGCCGTTGGTGTCCCGCCTTCAGGCGGCATTTCTCGACAACACCAACAAGCCCCCCCAAAAGCAATGCGCAACCGACTCCCGCCGTTGGTGTCCCGCCTTCAGGCGGAATTACTCGACAACGCCAACAATCCCTCCCAAAGCGATGCGCAACCGACTCACGCCGTTGGTGTCCCGCCTTCAGGCGGCATTACTCGACAACACCAAGAACCATCCAACGCGATGCGCGACGGCCCTTTAACACATTCAGTCTTCCGAAGAATCAATTCTCTCGAACATCCCCGCGTGAAATAACGTAATGTCTTTCCCATCAAATGAGGTCAGATGAGTCCGTCCGAGCCAAACCTACCTCTACCGCTTCAGCCTATCGACAGGTGGCTTCGTCCGTTTGCTCGATTCCTTCACATCCAAGCGACCAGCGGCGTCATCCTGATCGTCTGCACCGCGATCGCGCTGATCGCGGCAAATTCTCGCTGGGCGGCGTCATACCTTGCATTCTGGGAAACCGATATCACGATCGGCTTCGGCACGATCGTTTTTCACCATTCGCTGCATCACGTCATCAACGACGGCTTGATGGCGATTTTCTTTTTCGTGATCGGCTTGGAGGTGAAACGCGAACTGGCTCATGGTTCGTTGTCGAACCTCCAGCAAGCCTCACTGCCGATCGCGGCTGCAATCGGAGGGATGATTGTCCCGGCGGGTCTGTACCTGTCGATGCAATACGGCGAACCGGGAATGCGCGGATGGGGAATTCCGATGGCTACCGACATCGCGTTTGTCGTTGGATGTTTGGCCATTCTCGGTTCACGGGTGCCACACAGTCTTAGAATCTTGCTTCTCTCTCTTGCCATCGTCGACGACATCGGTGCAATTCTGGTGATTGCAATTGGTTACACCGAAACGCTAGACGGTCGATTCCTATTCCTGGCCGTCCTCGCGATTGCGGTTGTGCACCTGTTGTCGCGAATTGGTGTCCGCCGTTTTCCTCCCTACATCGCTGTGGGAGCGGTTGCCTGGATCGCGTTTCATGAATCAGGCGTTCACGCGACGCTGATTGGGGTGATTCTAGGTTTGATGACTCCGGCAAGACCCACGCTGGTACCTGAACGCTTTCGCCAGTACTTGCATGAAAAACAAGAAGAGTTCCAAGAGCAACGTTGGGCCAAACGAGCTCACCGCGCCGAAGTCGTTCAAGAAGTTCAGCGGCTATCGCGAGAAACGGTGTCGCCACTGGAATATCTCGAGATGACGCTGCATCCCTGGTCGGCTTACTTCATCATGCCAGCGTTTGCCTTGGCCAATGCGGGTGTCTTGATTGAACCGGCCAATCTTAGCGATTCGGTCGCGATCGCAGTCGTACTGGGGCTCGTGATTGGAAAACCGGTCGGAATCGTGCTACTAAGTTGGTTGGTGATTCGAATGGGAATCGCCAAACTGCCCGAGGACATCAGCTGGCCTGTGCTGATTTCTGGCAGCTGTTTGGCGGGGATTGGCTTTACGATGGCCCTGTTCATCGACGGGTTGGCTTTTGGTGCCCAAGGACTCGACACCGCCAAAGTTGGCGTCTTGGTCGGTTCCGCAATCAGCGCCGTGGCGGGAATCGGATTGCTGATGTTGACGTTGCCGAAACGACCAACGCCATGAACCAGTCCTGACGTCCGTTTCAATTGGACTCGCGAAGCCTCATTCATCACAGCGCGCCGGCCCGAGCATCCCTAATGCGTCATCGCGAACATGGACGATGTCCGCATCAATGTTGTTACGACTACGCTCCGCTTAGCGAACGTAGTACGATTGCGATCACGAAAAGCAAGATCAAGGCGATTTGACCGATCAGCATCTTGCTCGATGAGATATCGCGCGGTGAATAAGATTCACTTGTGAATTCGAGATCATGCTCGACAACGGTTTCGTCGTACGGATTCTTCATCAACATGGTTTGGGTTCCTTCGATAAGACGGTCAGTGACCTCACCCGTGGCTTGCCTTTCATAGCAATGCAACCGTCATGCCACGTGAACTCCGCTGGAGAAACACTCGCGTTCAGCTCGCAATTTCCCGCGAAAAACGGCGTTTCCAGATTTTGACGGGGCAGAACCACCGTCAACTGACGGAGACACGCGTCAACCAGCGTTGACGCAACAAAGAGTTTGCGTGCTACGACGTCCGAAATCAGATTACAAACTGAGAACAGACAGATGCTCCACCGACGTTGAACATCTGGTCACTCGCCACATCGAGTTCGATCCGGCCATTTCATACCAATATCTCGTCGTTCCGCGACGCGATGAAAACCAAAGATGGACTGCTCGGATGTCTGCTCGGTTCAGATCAAGAGCTTAGCCGAGTCAACGGCTCACTGATGACGTGCGTTCTTCAGGCGTTGACTTCCACCAGACTGCTGTCGACAGGAAATCACTCGCGCCTGCAAGCCCGCAAGTAATCTATTTGAACGGCGTGGCGTAAAACCTATTTCAATCCAAGTCGTTCGGATTACCAAGCATTCGTCCTTTCCGGTCGCCTGGCAAACGCTTTTTGCTTCAGCCCATTGATGATCCGCCTTGCGCCGTGAACAGACAGAATAGGTTGAACAATCAGAACACGCACAACCGCGAGACGCGACGGAATAGTCTCGCGAAAACGCGTTCTTCACCTGCGATTTTTCTTTGCGGCCGCTGCCGTCAGGCAAGGAGTATGCTCGTGTCGGTGGATGCGAAACGATTAGCCGAATCCCGCTGTGCACATGAGACGATCGTTGTAAACGCTCGCGGAACGGATATTGTTCCGACGTGCCGATATGCGAAATCGCACGTTTCCGTAATTGCAGACGCAACGTTCATTCGTGAACAACGCGATGTTCCGCAGTCGACAAATCATTTCACGTGTTGCTGACGGTATCGCTTGATCAAAACGTCTACGTCCATGTATGGCGTATCCTCGGTCGAACTCCAAACAACTTCTCCGTCAGTCCCCACCAACAGGGTTCCGTGTGCGGGCCCCTCGTGCAGCATCTTAAACCAACCGGCCCAATGGCTTGCGGGATCCGATACGACCGGGCACGCCAAGGACTCTCGGCGCTCTTGACTTGGATTTTTTTCAGGCGTCACAACAACGAGAGGAATATTAGCGGCTGATAACTCCCGGTCGAACAACTTGACCTGATCGAAACAGTGCTCGCAATCTAGACCGTACACAAACACCACGACGGCTGATTGGTCCCGCAGCAGGTCGAGCTCGCTAGGTTCTTTGACGACCAGAAATTGCCCCATCATTCCGTTGTCTTCGTGAGCCGTGATGTGGCAGTGGTACATGTATGGCGTTCGTGGATCCGAATACTTGTCGAATTTCATGATGATTCGAATTCGATCGCCTGGATGAACAAGAATGGTGTCCTTCCATCCCAGATCGGCCCCGGTCGGTTCATTCCCGTTACGACTGAGCAACTGGAACTGTACCAGGTGCACATGAAACGGATGCGCAATTCCGGTCGCATTACTTAGTTCCCAAATCTCGGTGTCGCCCAGTCGAACTCGTTCGTCGACGCGGTGCATATCCATGGTTTTTCCGTTGATGCCCAGCGCACGTGCTTGTCGTGCACCGCCGCCAGGCCCATTGCCGGCCCCGCGAGTCACCTGACTGGTTTCGCCCGTTTCGTTTCGCTCCGATTCGCTGACCGGCGACTGACGAACAGGTCCACCGAGAGCAATTTTGCGTGTGACGACTGCATCCTTTTCGTCAAGTCGCAAGATCGAACATAGAACGGTCGTTGGATCGATCGGCTCCGGTTCATCGGACGCCACCGTTGATTTATTCGGTTCGATTCTGAGCAAATTTATATTCCCTGAACCGAGCCCGCTGAAAACCATTTCCGCGGTTTGAAGAAACCCGGCTTCGGGAAAGCTCTTCAGCATCGCCGACTTTCCGTCGCTAAAGTCCACGACAATTTCGGCGCGCTCGCCAGGCGACAGTACGACGCGCGATGTCTCAACAGGTGTTTCGAGCAGTCCACCGTCGGTCGCAATTTGCAGGAAGTTCCGATTGTCTTCGAAACCGATGTGATAGATACGTCCGTTGGAACCGTTAAGAATGCGAAACCGAATTTGCCTACGATTGACGTTCAGCAACGGGTCGACCGTACCGTTGACTAACATCGTGTCGCCATATCCCAGTCCCCCGGGTAACCGAAACTGTCCGTTCGCGGTGAAGCTGCGATCTTGTATGGTCAAAGGAAAATCGTTGATACCGTAGGTCGACGGCAGAGCCAGTGCATCGGTGACTTCATCGTCAATCCAGAATTGCCCCGCGAGTCCACTGTAGACTTGGTCTCCGGTGCTGCCATGAGGATGAGGGTGATACCACAGAGTCGCGGCACTCTGATCGATCGGAAACGAGGCGGTCCATGACGCGCCTGGATCAATTGGTTGATGCGGCGTACCGTCCATCACTGCAGGAACATGCATGCCATGCCAATGCATTGTTGTCATCTCGTCCAACCGATTTTCAACCGTCAACGAGACATCATCACCACGATGGGCGCGCAGCGTTGGACCAAGAAAGGGGCCGTTGATGCCAGCGGTTGCGGTCGATTGGCCTCGGAAGAACTGCATTTCCGACGCGGCTAGAACCAGCTTGAATCGACGCTGGCCGTCCACCACTTCTCCTTCATCTTGCGGAGGAATCGAGAGAAGATTTCGAAAGTGGTGGTCGTGATTCGCCGCGACATTCACCACGTACGCATAGGCCGCGACCCCGACCACCAAGACGGCGGCCGACAACGCGACCAAGCAACGCTGAAACCGCTTGGCCTTGACCAGCGATGCTATGCGTTTCACTCGATCGGCAAGCATCGAGACGGGGCGTTCGCGCACACTTTGTGACATTCTTTTCACCTTCGTTCTCATCGACCGCAGACGCAATAGCGCCGACGCTTTCGTCTTAGGCGTTCCCTGAAATCGCCGCTACTGGTAACAACATAGTTTCCGATGTTAATGTTTTCGTGGCTAATGCACCGACGAACTGTCCTTGTCAAAATTGGCTCGCTTGTCCAGCCGCCAAAAATCGCTGGCCGCTCGGCGTATTCCGGTCTCGGTTCAACTCCTCGAACCGTTCACGCTCCTCCCTTCGCTTGCGAAGAAATCACCGCCCAAACGAGCGTGCTGAATATTGTACGCATCTCGATATGGATGGCCTTTGGTTTTGCGGTTTCAGCGGAAAGCAGAGCGTTTGCCTGTTATACCAACTGTTGCAAGGCCTCAAGAATTTCGTTGGGTTCGGCGCGATGTCGGTAGTCAACATCAACGAATCGCCAAGTCACGATTCCATCCTGGTTCAACACAAATGTCGCTGGTATCGGCAACACGTTACCGTTCCCGCCGTTAATCTTGGCCAGCTCGAGATTTCGATCCACTCGCATATGATCAAGAATTAAATCGGGAACCTGCCATGCGACGCCATATTCAGCCGCGACTCGCGCACCGGCGTCCGAAAGCACCGGAAATCCCAACGTCTCTTGCTCAATCGTTGATAGCGACTCATCGGGCATTTGCAGGCTGATCGCAACCAGTTGTGCTTGGAGTGCGTGAATGTCCGCCAACCGTTGTTGAAGGGCTCGCAATTGCAAATTGCAGTAAGGACACCAATTGCCACGATAGAACGTCAACACAACCGCGCCATTGGAGAGCAAATTCGTTAGTGAAACGGATTCGCCTTTCGAATTTGGCAACAAAAAGTCAGGGGCATTTTGGCCTAGGCTCAATGCACCGGCACCCGATTGAAACGTGTCGGCAGAAGACAGAAGCTCGTCAACCAATTTTGCAAACTTGGGATTGTTCTGTCGGGTGCTTTCGATTCGCGCGTCGGTCTGTTCTCGAAGACTGGGCATGTGGGGTCTCGCAAAAGTTTAAAGTCGGTGTGATGAGAGATTGCGTATCGGCAACCGGGTCGAATAACGATCGAGGCGACCGCGCCGTCAACATCCGTCAATGGCCGATCGCGATACGATTCCGCCCAATGAGCGGTGATTGTTTCACAGGTGAAATCACAATCTAGTCGGCAAAACGAAAGCGATCGCGAAAGCTCGTCTCCACAGGCCTCCATTGGTGGCTTGCTATGGGCGTTATCCACCGATTAGGAAAGTCGATGGTGCCCGTCTAATCGCCACAATGACCGAGCGATCTCCGGAGACGAGACGAGCAACTTTCCCATTCCAAGTCGTGAATTTCGAGCGAAACTGGAGAACACGGCCTCTTTATAATTCTGCTGATGGACAGCTTCATGGCGACGTATCTAACGAACTGCAGCATAACAGGCATGCAAACACCAAGAAGGTACCCGAACGTCATCGTCGCACCATTCCGCGCGATTGTTTCTGCTAGCCGACGCAAAACTGTAAAACCTTTGGCCGGCGCTCCTTCATCCAGCCCCCCTCAAGATGCAACACCCGCGTGACGGTTTCTCTCTTTGTCCCACATGCCTGATTGATCGAGAAACACCGGTTCGGGAAACTTCTTTCTTTTTGCGCCCCGCCCCTTCTGTTCCCGCTCTCCCGATCTACATACGCGGTGGAAACAAAATCGACACCAACGGTCCAGCGGATATCAACGGAAACACTCAGACTCTTGCAGCCGATCACACGGACAAAGGTTTCCAATTCCAAGTGCCGACTGTCGCACTACATTCACTTCCAATCGCGGTTGTGATTGCCTCCGATGGCGATTTCGAGGGTCGAAGAACCGGCTTTCAGTTTTCGCCCCTTGCAGTCGCAGTACCTAAGTCGTCGAGCTTCGCGGTCTAAGGACTCGGGATGATTGGCGGCATTGTGCGCCGACCACGTCGCTAAGACTCGTAGGTAACGACGAACTCTCAAATCAGATCGAAAGCCACAGCCAAGGATGCTGTGGCTTTTTTCGTTGGCTCACAGATTGGTTTGAGATCAAAAGAACAGACGGTAGCGTTGGTTTACCCGGTGGCGCCGAATGCAACGCCTGACAGTCAATGCGAAATGAATTCATTAGGCCAGGCATATCGTCGCCTCGCATTGTCATGGGATTCAACGCGGCCTAGTTCGGGCCAAAACACGGCGTGGTCGTTGGCAAAAACAATCTGCCGAATGTCGAAAAACACCGCAATAAACGTGTGGTAAACGCCGACCGAAAACTCCCTATTTAGCTAGAGCCGAGCCGATCGGGCTAACTGTCATTTCGGCCCGGCAGCCTCCGCCTTCTTTTCTTGTCTGCTGGAATTCTAAACCAGGAACATCGCCATGCCACATTGCACCCCTCCTCACGGCAACCGCAACCTCGTGGAAAAATTCAAGTCGTGGACTCAGCCAGCTTCTCGCAATAAAAAACGACGGACGCGCAAACGTAGGCTTCGGGGCGAGTCGCTAGAAAGCCGGCGTTTACTCGCTGTAGATATCGATGGGTTTCGTAACAACACGCTGGACCCCGAAGACGTCAACAATGACGGACAAGTCAGCTCGATCGATGCACTCATGATCGTCAACGCGATCAATCGCGGCAACGCGGCTGGCGATGGAGACATGTTCACGGACGTTAATAACGACGGAAGGCGAACATCGTTGGACGCGCTACGCGTGATCAACCGCATCAGCCGTGAACGGGGACTGCAACGCAGAGACCCACCCAACAATAACGGCCAGCAGGGCAATGGCGACGACGGAAACGACATCGGTGGAAACAACGACGGTGAGAACGAGGATGTCTTCGGCGAAGTTCGCGAAATTGATGGGACGGGCAACAATCTTGATGCCCCGGCCCTTGGCGCCACCGGCACCGAATTGCTCCGATTAACGACGGTCGAATACGCCGATGGAATCGCGGAACCGGCCGGACAAAATCGCCCCAGCGCTCGTGAGGTCAGCAACAGTGTGGTCGCCCAAACCACAACGGCGACAAACGACCGGTTCCTTACCGATGCTACTTGGCTGTTCGGCCAATTTATCGATCACGATATCGACTTGAGTGAAAGCGCCGACCCTGCGGAATCATTCGACATCGAAGTTCCTGCGGGCGATATTTTCTTTGATCCCACTGGAACGGGAGAAGCGGTCATAAGTCTGACTCGGACGCTATTCGACGAAGCAACGGGAACATCCGCAGACAATCCGCGTCAGCAAGTCAATGAAATCACATCGTTCATCGATGGGTCAGTGATTTACGGTTCCGATGCCGAACGCGCGGCGGCCTTGCGCACATTCCAAGGCGGACGGTTGGCAACCAGCGAGGGAGACTTGTTGCCGTTCAATGAAGCCGGTCTCGCCAATGCCGGCGGCACCAGCGAAGCGCTGTTTCTGGCGGGCGATGTGCGAGCCAACGAAAACGCCGCGCTTACCGCGATGCATACCCTATGGGTGCGCGAGCACAACTTTTGGGCCGAATCCCTGGCAGCCGACGATCCCACCTTGGACGACGAACAGCTGTATCAAGCCGCCAAGGAAATCGTGACGGCGGAACTGCAAGCGATCACCTACAACGAATTCCTGCCCGCGCTGCTGGGTGAAGAGGCGATTGGTGAATACTCCGGTTACGATTCCAGCGTCGATCCAAGTATTGCGAACGTCTTTAGTTCCGCAATCTATCGATTCGGCCATAGCATGCTTTCGAGCGAATTGTTGCGTTTAGAAAATGACGGAACGACCGCAGATGAAGGAAACTTGTCGTTGCAAAACGCGTTTTTCGCGCCCGACGAAATCAGGGACAATGGTATCGATTCATTGTTGCTCGGCGCGACAGCCCAGGTCGCCAATGAGATCGACAACCAAATCGTTGACGATGTACGCAACTTCTTATTCGGCCCTCCTGGTTCTGGTGGTTTCGATTTGGCGTCGCTGAATATACAACGCGGTCGCGACCACGGTTTGGCTGATTACAACCAAACGCGAGAAGATGTTGGCCTGGAACGCGTCACGACATTTAGCGAGATCACATCGGATACCGAACTTGCTGCAAAGCTGGAAGAATTGTACGGCGACGTTGACAACATCGATGTCTGGGTCGGTGCTCTGGCAGAAGACCATGTCGACGGTTCCAGTCTTGGTGAATTAGCAACAACTGTGATTGCCGACCAATTCGAGCGGATTCGTGACGGAGATCGGTTCTGGTACCAGAATCTTTTCACGGGCGAACAACTTTCGCAAATCGAAAACACGTCGCTTTCAGACGTAATCGAGCGTAACACCAGTATTACAGGGCTTCGCGAAAACGTCTTCTTCGACTCATCCGTCCTCAGGGTCGAACTTTCTGATGGCCGCGATGCGACCGACGTGATTGTCTCGGTCGACGCATCAGAAGTCAGCGTTGTCGCTGCATCCAGCGGAGAACTGATCGAAATCCGTTCGCTGGATGACGTGTCCCAAATTCAAATTGTCGGATCGGATCGAGGTGGCCAGGACATCTCAATCGACTTGAGTTCCGCGGATGCCGCGATTGCGGGAGGAATTGTTGTCAACGGTTCGACAAACCCGCGCGACAGCATCAACCTGATTGGCAGCGATGAAGTGAATGCAGTGACGGTGGACGGAAATTTGGTGACGGTTAATGGGATCGAAATCGACTATGCCGGCATCGAATCCATCCACTGGTATGGCAATCCAGACAACGATCAATTGACAACGATCCAAGAAGGTGAAGCGACCTTTACGATCGCTGCCGATGAGGATTTCAACGATCGGGATCAACCCAGAGACCAGCGAGATGCTCGCCGCAATGATCGTGACCGCATCGCGGCTAATCACGATGACGAAACCGGTCCCTCGGAACGTTCCAATCGTGGCGAGACGGTGCAATCGCGGGAAGGATTAACCGGTCTGCAGTCTCCACTCGCCGAATCAGTTCTGGTCGATGCCGCAATTCGTGATTTCAACGATAACGAAAGCGGACCTTCGATCGACTTACAGTTCGTCGATGCTCGAATTCGTTAGTCGATGACCGCGAAGGCTGAAATATCAAAAAGTTCTTGGACATCCATGCGCGAAATCGCGCATGTGAACCAAGAGCGGTCAACAGCCGGACAGTGTCAAACGTCTGGTCGCGGATACATCACAGCACACAGAGGATGTCTTGTCACTGGCGGATTTCCCGGCGAAGCGGATACCCGAGAGGACAACTCGCTCTTTTGCGTGCGAAGCCGTCCGAGGAACGGCGAACCATTTTTTCTAGAAACTTTTGCTGCTTTGGTGTGGTACCAGCCGTTCAATTCCTCCCTTTCCTATAGGCAACGGCATGCATTCGAACGACCGCAACATACAGTTAGCCGTCTGCGGCACCGCGTTACTCATCTCGTCTCGTCAAGATCAGGAGCCATCCATGTTTCCGCGTTCCAAATCCCTATTGGCAGTCGTCGCGTCGCTAGCAATCTTAACTCTCTGGTGCGGCGATGCGTTCGCCCAATGCTCAGGCTCTGGCGGAATGCCGCGTGGTCGGGGCGGCAGTTTGGGCGGCCCCAGCACCGATCTGTTAACGGCGGCCAGCACGACCGGCGATGCGTTGTCGTTGCAAAACAATGTTGCCTATCTGCAAATGATGTCACCCCGTCAGCAATTGTTGTCGCAGCAAAGATTGATCGCGGCAAGACAGCAGACGAGTCAACGACGGTCACAAGAACTGCTCGCGGCACGGCGTCAACGCGCTGATCGAACGTGACAAGCACGTGCCGATCGGATTGCCGCTTTGCGCGCGAAATACGGCAATCCGATCAGCGGTGACGATTCGTTGCAGCGGTATGCGATTCTTTCGTCGCCCACAACGTTGACGTCGGTCAAGTCGGTCCAGAGTGACAATTAACACGTTTGCCGCGGCGGCGTTGCGACGCCGCTTTGCCAGCGGCCTGTGTAACTCGCAATCCATCCGCATCGACGGTCTCGTGGCCGTCACCGTACCAATCGCACGTCCAACAAATCGCAGAACGAAATCACTATGTTTAGGAAGCGCACTTTTCCGCGACGCCGAAAGCACCAGCGTCGACTGGTCGCCGAGCCGCTGGAACATCGCCGGGTCATGGCTGCAAGCCTTGGTTGGGACGGCGCTGGACTTGGCAGCGCCGAACTGACCTACTATATCGGCAACTCGCCAGACTCACTTTCCCAGGCGGATACCGATGCGGCGATCGAAACGGCACTGCAAGCATGGTCTAACGTAATCGACGTGACCTTCGTTGAGACCGATCAAAGCCGCTTGAACAATTCGATCGACATCACGTTCACAAATATTGACGGTGGCGGTGGGACACTCGCCCAGGCGTACTTTCCTGATGACGTTAATCCAGCGCGTATCGCCGGCGACATTCAGTTCGACATCGCGGATGCTTGGGAGGTCGGCAACAGCCTTGGCAACCAAGCGTTTGACCTTGTTTGGGTTGCTGCGCATGAGATTGGTCATGCACTTGGCCTGGACCACATCGACATCGCCGGCACCGTGCTTGCTCCATTCGTCTCGGCCAACCAGAGCTTTGCCGGCCTGACGGCGGCCGATATCGACGCCGGTCAACGCGTCTATGCGGCTGCGGTGAACATGGAATCGGAGCATCACGTGGACATCGACACGGATGACATCGATACGGATATCGACATGGATATCGACATGGACGTGGCCTCGGAAGGGGCGGACGATTTGCCAGAGCCGAATACGCCTGACGAATCGATCCCTGACCCAAACAATCGCGACGATTCCGATGGCGGAGACGGCATCCCAGCAGCGCCTGACGCCAACGGAGATGACACCGCGGACGACAACGGCACGGACGACAACGACACCACCAGCGATGACACCGATCGCCAAGACGATACCGATGACGATCCTTCCACGCGTAATCGATGGCGTCGTGGCGAGCGTTGGTACCGTTTCGGTTGGCGACACGACTCGGACGTTCCACAAAATCAAGACGTTCATAATCCCACGGACGTCAACGGAGATCGCGAGACGACAGCCGTCGACGCGCTGACGATCGTGAATCTCTTGAATCGATTTTCGGTGTTAACCGATACCACATCAATCGAACAATGCGATACCAACGGCGATGGCGTGATCACCGCAGCAGATGCCTTGCTGGTGATCAACGCACTGAGCCGAAAGGTTACGGATTCCGTCGAAGTGTTGACCGAAGAAACGGAGACAGTTTCCGGAGCGCCAATCGATACGGTCGATCACGAAAATTACGACCATTCTTCGCTCGATGATGTATCGACCGAGGTCACGTTGCGCGACGTCGCGTCGTCCGGGGATTCTGCACAAGAAAGCGAAGTCGATGCCGATGCCCCTGGCGACGAAATTGCCTTGATGGATTTCTTTTCGAGTCGGCGTGTGCAAGCTGGCGAATCTTCGAACGGGCGGGTCGATCGTCCGCACGAACATTACTCCCAGGGCATCCATATGCACAGCACCACGCACAGCCAGAGAAGCGTTCATGACATTGACTCAGCCTTTGCAGAAATCGGCTCGGCGACAGGATTTGCGTTCATGCGTGGATTCCGAGGATTTTAGGGCTTTGATCGTCAGATTCCTTGTGGATTCCCTTTCGGTGGCCCGTTTACCTAAGGGTGTGGAACATTCTTGAGCCACGCACCAGGACTGATACGCGACTGGCACGAACGGATTGGATCTCGCGTTATTCGCCAAATTCAGCTTGGTCTGGCGGAATGTTCCGTGAACCGTTTCGTTCATCAAAGAAAGGCGACAAGCCGATGATGGCCACCCGATCGTCCGACCACTCCAGTTCCGACGAATCTTCTGTCGAAAGCACAGCGTCTGTCGAAAGCACAGAGTTCCATCAGTTGCTGGTTCACGCGAGACAAGGTGACACACAGTCGCTCGGTCGCTTGCTGCAGTGGTACAGCAACTACCTGGGCATCCTCGCCAACACTCAACTGGACCGACGCCTTCGTCGCCGCGTCAACCCATCGGACGTGGTTCAAGAAACGATGCTGGCGGCCCACCGCGACTTTGGCGATTTCAAAGGTCGCAGCCAAGGCGAACTGCTCAGCTGGTTACGAACGATCTTGATCCATACGCTGCACCGCACTTTCGACCGTCACGTCAAGGTCGCCAAACGGGATATCCGACGAGAGGTTTCGATCGACGAAGTCGCGAACCGGCTGGAAAAATCGACCAACAATCTCGCCGCTCTGCTGCCCAGTCACGACGACTCGCCCAGTGCGCCCATGCAAAAGCGAGAACGCAGCATCGAGTTTGCCAATCAGCTAAGTCAATTGCGGCCGCAGTACCGCGACGTCATCGTCTATCGCATCCTTCAAGGACTCTCGTTCCAGGAAATCGCAGACAAAATGGACCGCACTGAGGCGGCCGTGCGAATGCTATGGCTTCGAGCGCTGGACGCGTTTCGTGTGCATGAAGAGGCACGCCATGATGAATCCTGAGTCCGATTTCGGTTCTGATTCAGCCGCGATGATCCCTGGTCTCGACGAGTTGACCACCGATCAACAGCGTCGACTGACCAACCAGTTGGATCAATACTTACGGGCGTTGGAAGAAGGCGAGCCGATTGATCTGAGCGAGCTGAATCGCCGCAATCCTGACTTAAAAGACATCTTCACCGTCTACTTGCACAAACTAGACACGCTGTACGGAGCTGCCGCCAGTTGCAGCGACAATCCGGCCGCGGCGACATCACTGGCCAACCATACTTCCAACCTGTCAATGACGCTGGGCGACTTTAAGCTGCTGCGCGAGATAGGTCGCGGTGGGATGGGCGTGGTGTATGAGGCGCGCCAAGAATCGCTTCGACGCAATGTTGCCATCAAGCTGCTATCGATGTCATCGGTGTTGGATCCGCGTCAGATATCGCGTTTTCGCAATGAGGCCCACACCGCTGGATCGCTGAACCATCCGAACATCGTTTCGGTGCACAGCGTCGGATCGCAACGAGGCATGCATTACTACGCAATGCCGCTGATCGATGGCACATCGATCGATACTTGGGTTCGCCAAAAGCGTCTTTGCGACCCGACGACCGACGCGCAGCGGAGTCCCCACGAAAACGGTGATGAGAGTGCGGCTCACCGTCCATCTAGCCGGGGCACGAATACAAGGCATCCTGCTTTGCAACCGCTCGAGTTCGCGGATCACCGACACCAAGGCTGGCAATCCAGTCACCAGCCATCGCCAAGGCCTCCATTGCCCGATTGGAAAACCGTCGTCGATTGGTCGATCGACATTGCCGATGCACTGCACTGTGCGCATCAAGCCGGCGTTGTTCATCGCGACGTCAAGCCATCAAACCTTTTGGTCGATCGCAACAACAAAATTTGGATCACCGATTTCGGATTGGCCTTATGCCAAAACAGCCACTCGCTTACACGCAGCGGCGATCTGATTGGCACGATGCGGTACATGAGCCCCGAACAGGCTTCCGGAAAGCGCGAAACGATCGATCATCGCACTGATATTTATTCACTCGGCGCTACCCTGTTCGAAATGCTGACGCTGCGGCCCGCAATTCTTGGCGACGATGGACCTGGCTTGTTGCGAACGATCGAATCGGATCAACCACCGCGCCTGCGTGACCACCGGCCCGATGCACCACGTGACCTCAGTGTGGTGTTGCAAAAGGCGATGGCTAAGAGAAAAGATGACCGATACGAATCGGCAGAACAATTCGCCGATGATCTGCGCGCCGTCTTGGCGGGTCGACCTACCATCGCCAAACCGCTCTCGCTCTCGGTTTGGATGACTCGCTGGATGCTGCACCACCGGCGAGTTGTGCTGGGCGGTGCACTCCTTTTGCTGGTCGCGCTGACTTGGTTGACCGCCAGCAGTTTCATCATCAATCAACAGATCAAAGAGACGCAATTTGCCCAGCAGAGCCGCGACCTGCTGCGCCGCCAAGCGCACCACACCGTGGACCAACTCGGTTCACAGGTCGCTCAACAACTCGCGTCCATTCCGGGCACCGAACATGTTCGGCGGTCGCTGTTGGACAAGACGTTGGCCTACTATGAACAATTTGCAGTCGCCGCCAGCGGTGACCCAAAGTTGCAAGCAGAACTCGCCATCACACACAGCCGTATCGGATCCCTGGTGAGCGAATTGAATGCGCCCTCCGATGCGATCGAACACTATCGCAAATCCGCAGAACGCTTTCACGCGCTGATGCTTGCTGAATCGCAAGAGATCGGCCAAACCACCTCCGCAAAAATCGCCCAACCCGCCGCTCAGAACCTGAACCAGCTTGCCCTTGCGCTCGCCGCGCGAGGTGACACGAACGAAGCGGCTGACCGATACCGTGAAGCAATCGCGATTCAGAAAAGTCTTATCAAAGACTCGCCACAAAACGTTCGTTTGGCGACGGAATTGGCCGTCACGGCAAACAACCTGGGAATGTTGCTGCAGGACACTGGTGAAGAACGAGAAGCGATCTCGATCCTGGACCAGGCCGTAACGCATTTGTCGAAATTGGTTGATAACGACGAGAACAATGAACTTGCCAATCGAGGCTTATCGGCCGCGCTGACGAACTTGGCCGTCTTGCGGATCGAGCACGAACCTAAGCAATCGATCGCGTTACTCAGCCGTGCGCTCAAACTGCGACTTCAGTCCATCGAAACGTCGACGAATCGCTTGAAAGCCTCCGCAGAGATCGCGGCCATCTACGGCAATTTGGGCTCGGCCTATCTGAAACTTGGCAACGAGGCCTCCAGCGAGCAATCGTTTGCCCATTCAGTCGGACTGCTAAAAAGACTCACGTCCATCGCGCCGTTGGTGATGCAGCACCGCGCCAATCTTGCGATGAACCTGAATAACTTGGCGATCGCACAACAGAAGCAAGGGCTTCACACCTCGGCCACGATTCGTTTCCGCGAAGCGATCGAAACCCAATCCGCCTGCAT
The DNA here is from genome assembly GCA_963975425.1 of uncultured Pirellulaceae bacterium. GTDB lineage: Bacteria > Planctomycetota > Planctomycetia > Pirellulales > Pirellulaceae > CAXBGS01. Next base: position 90,742 of record CAXBGS010000007.1, on the reverse strand, counting down.
TGACGCATTCGCCCCGGAATCAAAGTCATGGTTACAACATACCAGTCGTCTCGCAGCGATCCGGCACAACCTGGCGACTTCTCTGGTCGCACTCGCTCAGTACGACCAAGCGGAAGCAGCCTTGCTGGCAGCCATTGCCGACCAGCGAAGCGTTTTACGAAAATGTCCGGACATGCGTGACGCCCGCTCTTGTTTGCATCGGCATTATGCCGACCTGTTGCGATGCCAAATACGGAACCAACGTTGGGATGCGATCCGGTCCACCGCGGAGGCTTACCAAGCATCGGCTGGTGATGATGAAAGGCTGCTGAATCAATTCAACCGTGACATCGAACAGGCGAACCAATTAGTTCCAAGTCTGGCCGATCGATCGAACCATTTCATACGAACCGACCGAGCGACAAACACACGCGAGAACGTGACGCCGTTATGAAGTTAACTTCTGCGAAAACACTTTTCCCGATCGATGATCAACGGCAGCGAATCTTGCGGCTTGAGAAGCTGGAGGGTCGCTGGATGTTGAGTGCCAATCCGATGTTTTTCGCATCGGACGACACGTCAGTTAGCGATCGTCATCACGCTGACCATCGTTCCGGACAAGTGTCGTCAAGCGGCTCTGCCAATTTGCAAAGCACGCCGCATCAAGGTTCACCGCAAGATCATTGGCAATCCAATCGACGCGACTCGAAGGCGCGGCAAGCGCAGGACACCGGCTCGGCTTCGCCCACATTCGCAATCGCTGCCGCACAAATTCAGACACAAGCCGTATCGGCGATCTCCACACCCGAACCATCAACGCCGTCGTCACCGGCACTTAACAACGCGACAAGACCAAACGACGAAAGTGTCACCCTATTCGAAGTCAGCGGCGGCAGCGCCGACCAAGGCATTCGTGTCTCCACGAACACTCCTAGCTTTGCCGATACCTTGGCGACGATCGATTCACTTTCCGCTAGTGACACTCTGGCGATCGCTGGTGATTCAGCAGAGAGCACGGACGACCTTTCGTCACCTGAACTCTTGGACACGATCGCAAGGTCGCGTCACACCGGCGACGCGGCAGTATTCGTCTCTATCGCGTCACGTTCGGATCGCGCCGACGCGTTACACCGCGTGCTGGAATTCGATCTGGCAAGAGCAATTGATGCCGACGTTTTCTCCAATGGCCTAGACGACGGCTTTTCGGGCGTGATGGATTGGCTGGATGAAATACAACAACTGCAATCGAGTTACCGTGAACTCGACCAGACGATTCTTCAGCTCTCTGAGCAACGCGGCAACGAGCATCCCGATCGAGACAGCCAAGACGCGTCTTACTGGCAACCAACGCAACCAAACGATTGGTTAAGCGAGACACATCACCTGTTGCTGCCGACAACGACGGAAATAGAACAAGGTATGATCGCTCACGAAAACGCGGAGACCATATTGCAAAGCATCTCCAGCGCTGGTTGGTCTATCGGCATCGGAATCGCGAGGACTTTCCAAACGACCAACGAAGGTTCTATCGCCCCCGTTCACTCCACGGCAACGTCGTCGATCGACATTGCATCATGGCGAGTGGAGCCGAGTGAGGACGCCGAACATCGAGTCCCCTCGGGTGTAATCCGGTCATCCACCGCACTCTTTGCCGGCGCGGCGCTGACCGCCATGGGCCTTTGGCGCATTCGAGAACACAATCGCGATGCAGCGACAATGCAATCGGTACCGCCGGGACGATGACCGCCTCGGACTCCACCTGTATGCGACCCGTGGGGCGCATGGCAACCCTTACTCATCGAATCGTTCAATCGCGTTCCACCCCGCGACTGTCGCCGCCACGGGGCTGTCAAGCAAACACGTACTTCAAATCGGCGGAATCGTACGGCAGGGTACTGCCGCGTCGTCATGACGCACACCAGAGCGTGGATCGCACAACGAGCCACGGAGAAGGCACTTAATCATTAGCAAGAATAGGCGAAAAATGAGCGACCCTTCTCGCGATCTGCAGGGTTTAAGCCACAGTCGACCCGTCGAAATCGGGCTGAGTTTCAACGACGGAAACCTTATCTCAATCTCAACAAATGTCCCCGTCCAGGAACAATGAGGCAACCAGCACGTTGCGTTTGTTGAACAACATCAAACTGCCCGTCGAGTTTTTGATCCGACGAAATTCGCGTGATGAAAACCACGCCGCGTAATTCGTCACTCTCGACCGCAGGTGAAAAGCGGCATGCAACGCCACTTATCGCGCTGACCCTATTTCAGACAACCGTGATCGGCGCTCGCTCGAGCGTTCGAATGGATTCGTAAACAGGCAGGTTAAAAATCGTGGTTACCCCTCTCAATCATATCGAACTCGATCCGATTTCCGAGGTGCTGAAAAAGCTGCACCTGCCGCGGTGGTCGGTGACCGCACTGATGCTCGAGCCGCCGTGGGCCATCGAGATGGACGAGGGAATCGTTACCATGTTTGTGGTTCAAAGAGGCTGCGTTTGGTTTCAATGGGGATCCCCTGAGGAGTCGCCGATCAAGCTTTCCGCGGGTGACCATCTGATCGCGACTCGTGGCGTCGCGCATCAAGTCGCATCGGCCCCCGATAAGAATTACATCCCAATCGATCACATCACCGGCGCGCCGGGTTCCGGTCGTCACCATTGTTCCAACGCGACAGAATTGATTCACGCGCAGTTTGACATTCGTGGGTTGCGCATCAACCCGCTTGAGATAGGCTTGCCTGACATCGTTCATCTAAACCATTCGCGTGATCGAGAACTAAGCACTTGTCTGCCGCTGCTAAAATTGATTCGATCCGTCAGCCGCGAGATGCCGCGCGGATGGAAACTGACGGTCGAGAAACTCGCGGAACTTGTCTTTGTCAACACGTTGGCCGTGGAGCTAGGTCGCCGATCTTTTTCGGAAACGGAAAGCGGTGAGTTTCGATTGATGCGGGCAGTCACCGACACGGTTGTGGGCCCCGTATTGAAATCGTTGATTGACCATCCCGAAACACCTTGGACGGTGCCGATGATGTCTCGGATGGCCAAGGTATCCAAGTCAGCTTTTTCGGAACGGTTCCGAAATCTGGTTGGCGTCCCGCCGTTGCAATACTTAACCGAGATGAGAATGCGAAAGGCGCGCCGACTCCTCCGCGAGAGTGACATCGGAATTGCCAACATCGCGACACTGGTTGGGTACGAATCGCCATCATCGTTCAGCAATGTGTTCAAACGGTGGACCGGTCAATCACCGGCCGAATATCGTCGCCAAAGCGACGGCGTGCCTTAAAGAAACATCGCATTGAAATTCAGCCACCGCGCCGTCAGCAAAGTCAGCAGCAGGCAACTCCACCACGATGCGGCTTGCGCGATCGGACGTTGATACAAGTTGTACAAAATGACGATGGCAACACTGACGCCCAATCCTTTAAACAGCACTAGTTGCATGGGATTGTGAATAAATTTGCTGGCAAGCGGATTCAGCTCTCGCATCATGCCGGACTGCGAAGCCGTGAGAGTCCAAACGAGGTCGACGCAAGACAACAGCGTGACAATCACGAGTGATCGAAACACTACGGTCTTTGCGTGCTGACGCTGTTCGTCCTCGGCCAACTCGCCGATGATCGGCTTGTTGGACAACAGGTGGCCGAACCCAAGGACCACCACGACCATCGCGAACACGGTCAACGGGAACGTCAGCATTTCCGCAAGTTTGGTCATCCTCACCGTGCTGTCGACGCTTGATAGATGCGAGTCGACTTCGTCAATCAGCGCGGACGCTCGCGATGCGAAGGCGGGCGACGTCTCGAATTGATGAATAAGCTGCAGGCAAGCCGTGCGATTTTCATCGGTCAAGAATGTCAACGAATTCGCATCACGGTCGGCGACATTGTTTTCACGTAGACACCTGAGCAGTTCTACGCCTTCGCGCGACGAGTTTAGAAAGATGGGCAGATGACCGTCCGCCAACACAACCGTGCCCGCCCCCGTAACGGGAAGCAACCACGAACTAAGAACGTTCTCGAAAACAGATAGGGGTGTTCGTCGACGTCCGTTTCCCCATCCGCGGTCTTGTTTCCCCATCGCCCCGACAGCCTTGCGTTCATCGGACCAGCGCCCAGAACCGCCCCACTGACCTGCCTCTAGCTCATAGCAGGACAGGTCAAGTGAGGTCGACGAGATTGAAATCCCGTTGATGAGCACCGTATTCTTGTCCCGAAGCTCGATCGAGTAGGGTGGTGGAATGAATTTCTCGTTGTAGAAGAGAAATCCACCGACGACGGGCTCTGCCGATGCACACGGTTTGCACACTCCGACATAACCGGCCGTCAGTAAACACCAGACTGTAACCGACTTCAAGAAATTACTCATCACTTAGTTCCGTCGCGTGTGAAGGAAGACCTGGGCTTAGTTCAACTGTTCGTCAATTTGTTCCTTGTTCGCACGGGTTCCCAAAGCCCCCCACAATCCGTATTGGCTCTGAGATCCAGGAATCGACGGTGCGACGCTATTCGAGCCCGAGTATCCGACATAGATCGTCTGAGCATTGGAATTGCCCGCTTCGATCGAATCGGTAATGAAGACGACCGCCCCGTCACCCATCAAAACATGAACACCACCTTGGTGACGACTGCTCGGTGGAACGATGCCGGGCGAGTTGATTGCACTTCGGATACAAATTTCACGATTTGGCGGAGTGATCGTCGTCATTTGGCTCCAGAATGGGAAACCGAATGCCCATTTGTATCCGCGACCGTTTTCCGCGCCGGTGATCAAGTCGGGGGCGGCAGCGTCCCAGAACTGAGGACGCAATGGATCGACGAATTGCTGGCAGTAACTTGGGTCGTCATAGACTTCGATCAAGTGGTTCGAACTGGCAGTCGTTTTGGCTTGACGATCGCCCAAGTCGGTAGCGATTTCACCCGCCGCGACCGTGTTGGATAGTCCGTCCAGCACGTCGCGAAACCTCATTGCCTTTCGTGGCACAAAGAATCCTCGCAGCGACTCACGAGCTCGCTGTGAACGTGCGCTTGTCTCGGTGAACTTGCCCGCGGCGGCGGTATAATTAAGTGGTCCAACATTGGCTTGGTGAATCGAATCTCCGATCGAGGCGGCATAGTTCGTTCTGCCTTGAGCCGGGAAACCGGTTCCCGGATCGCTGGGGCAACGCAGTGTCGGGATTTCCGTCAACCACGGCGTGTAGTTGCCGTTGGTGTTGTGGTTGCCCAACGACATGTTCGGAACCGGCCCCATCGGGTTATAGACGTCGTTCAAGGTTGCGGGATCGCCATCGGCATCAAGAGGATTACTGATCCGTTCCCACAGAGCCTGCTGTTCGAAAAAAGGCGTCAATCCGACAAAGATGCTCAACTGCATCGCGTTATTGCTGGACAGCGGAACAGCGTTGCTCGTGTTCGTCGCCGAATCCGTTCCGCCCATCAGCATCGGCAGTTGATTGTAGGCCGAGTGATAGTTGTGCATGGCCAAGCCAATTTGCTTGAAGTTATTGCTGCAACTCATACGTCGTGCGGCTTCACGCGCCGCCTGAACTGCTGGCAGCAAGAGCCCAACGAGAACTCCAATAATTGCGATCACGACAAGCAGTTCGACAAGAGTAAAACCGGTTTTTCTACGTTTCATTTTTTTAACTCTGATGTTTAGTGGACAAGCTGGTTGGGTTGATTCCGTGCAACCTATTCCGTTTCGATTTCGGGTGGTTCGGCATTAGCGATTTCAGGGTTATCCGCAAGGAAAGCGCTCAAATCGTCTTTGTCGGGTGTGCTCGACGTCGGTTCGCTGCAACCAGAAAAGGCGAGAAGACAAAGCGACAAGGAAGTCACTAGAAGAGAAAAGGGAAAGCGTCGGGTCATTGATTCCTCATCATGGAATTGGGAAGGGTTGCGTTCATACCGATTGAAGCTCCGTCCGCCGAAATAGTTGCTGTTCCATCTGTCCAAATCGTTTGCGGATTTGTACAGCTGTACCGGTGCGGTGCTGATTCCCGCGATCGACGCAACACAACCCAATCAAAGCCAGAAAGTTTTGCGAATTCGAAACACAAATCGCGAAACATTTCGTCGCCGTCGATGTTTGATGCTGAAGGATCAGCTGCGCGTATAGCGGTAGCGGCTTTTACATCCGAGCGACGGAACACTTTTGGCTCGACGACTCTTTCAGCGGCAAGTAAGCAACGAACGAATGACATGCATCGTTGGTGCTGCTACTTCTCAATCTCGCGAACGTCGCGTTTCGACCGACCACCGGGAAAAAGACACAACAGAGAACTCGGGCAGCCGCCAAGCGCTCGGCGGATGCCCGACAGGGGTGGGCCTAACCGGCCCACCTCGTTTTTCTTACACCGTCAATGGCAGCAGACAAACGACGAACGAAATCGCGTCACCCGCCATGCGGTTCAAACGCAACGGCGATGAAAACGGTATGCTTTCAGGCGGGCCATGCGTCCCCTAACAATGATGGAGACCTAATCGGATGAAACGTTACACAAATGTCCTCGGCCGGCGACATCTCTTGCAAGGCGGATTGGCTTTGGGGGCGACTGCTCTCTACACCCCGGGGGTCTTTGCCGAACTGATTCAGACTCCACGCCAGACCGAAGGCCCGTTCTACCCGAACAAATTGCCCTTGGACACCGACAACGACTTGCTGGTGATCAACGATTCGCTGACACCAGCCGTGGGTGAAATCACGCACCTGACCGGGCGTGTCTCGGACGCGCTGGGCCGACCGGTTCGCAATGCGTTTGTCGAGATCTGGCAAGTGGACAATCATGCGGTCTACATCCATACCGGCGATAACACGAACCGCGCCAACCAGGACAAGAACTTTCAGGGGTACGGCCGATTCTTAACCGACTCGAAAGGTCAGTACTACTTTCGCACAATCAAACCGGTGCCCTATCCCGGTCGAACCCCGCACATCCATTTTGGAATCAGCCAAGCCGGCAAGCGAGTTCTCACGACGCAGTTGTACGTCAAAGGTCATCCGAATAACGCCCGCGACCGAATCCTGCAAAACATTGATCCGAAAGCTCGCGAAACGGTACTCGGCAACTTCGATCCAATGAAAGAATCGCAGATCGGTGAACTGAAAGTGAACTTTGATATTGTTCTGGGGATCACCGCTGAAGAGAACGAGAACGGCGAGATGCATGGGATCGGCAAATCGGAATGGCAGAACCGCTCACGCCGCCGCAATCCGAACGGATAGATCACGCCGCGCGCTATCTATCGCATCGTCTCTCGCAATCGGAACATTGGCGACGAGTTCACGCTCGGGGTTCAACGTCGAGGCGTCGCGATTGACTGACCGAACGAATCAACTTGGCGATGGACCTCGGCAACGATCAGCCTTTCAATGTCAGACGCCCATCTCGCAGGGAAAGCCTAAGTCCGCATTGCGGTATCGCCCTCGTCACCGCCTTCGCGCCAATCCCAGGGCGTCAGTTTCCTGACACAAGTCCAAGTTGTTTTACGGCTGCACGCTGGCGACTTTATGGCTCATCAGATAAGCCAACAGGTCGGCCATGCTTTGCGGATCGATCTGTTTTTCCAGACCTTCCGGCATGAATGAAATCCCTGAACTCTTCAACTGTTCGATGTTCACTCTCAGCACGCTTGCTTGGGTGCCGTCGGCTCGGCGGATTGTTAGATGATTGACACTCTCATCGGTAATCATGCCGGAGATCACGCGTCCAGCGTCAGTCATTAATGAATAGCTTTGATACTCGGGCTTCACTTCACGATTCGGGTCCAAAATATTTAGCAAGATCGAAGCTTTGCCTTGGTCGCCGATGGCTTTCAAATCCGCGCCCACTTCGTTGCCGATTCCTCCGAGTCGGTGGCAGGCCGAACACGTCTGCTTGAAGACGACTTTACCTTTCGCCGCATCACCGTCAAGCTGCAAAGCCGATTGATACTGACGGACCACCGCGTTTCGTCCCGACAATTGCGCACCGGAAAACAGCTGCCGGGTTCGGCTGGCCAACGCTTTATCGGGATGCTGTTTTAGCAACTCGATGCGAGCCGGGTCCAGATCGCCGCGTCCAATGATTCCGTGTTCGATGGCATCCAGAAACAGCACGCTCCATGCTTTGCGTGACACCAAGATTTCAACCGCAACCGAGCGCAGCGATGGCGTCAAAACGGGCCACCTTTGCACCAGTAATTCCGCAGCTTTCGGACTCGAGAACTGTGAAAGTGATTCAAGTGCGACCTTCTGCAGTGAAGCCGGCTGTCGTGGGTCGAGCAAACGGGCGAAAATGACGCTTGCTTGTCCATAACCTGCGAATCGCAAACGCTCGACCGCTTGAACGCGAACTTTGGTCGACAGTTCCGCGTCCATCGCCTGTTTGCTTGACCTAGTGATCAGGTCGTCTAGCAAGCGACCAAGCGTCTGGCCGCTCGGATGATTCGGGTCTAACAGGCGACGTCGTGCATCGGCCCGCTGTGGTTTCAAGAGTGAAAGCACAATGGATTCGCGAAGTTCGTTCTCGGTTTCCGGTAACGTTTCAAGTGCGCGAATCAGCGCAACCGTTTCTCGATCTCGATTGGCGGATCCAACTTGTTGCGCTAGCGATCGAAGGTAGTCTTGGCCTGATGGCGATTGTCGGAAATCCGAGTTTGACAATAGCGGAGCAAAGACTTCGTCGACGCCGGTGCGGAGTGAGCTTGAAACCGCCATCCGCATCCAGGGATTCTGTAGGTCGCGGACAATCAAACGCGTCAACGCTTGGTTTCGAGACGCAGAGGAGGGCAGCTCACCAAGCGAAAACGCGAGTTGATACCGAACCGTGATCTCCGGATCGTCGACCAAATCCAGCAGGCCAGCTCGCAATGCAGATGACGACTCCAGCCGATCTTCGGCGAGCTGGATCGCATGGCAGCGCACTTCAGCATGATCATCGCCCATCGCCCGCAAGATCGTATCTGCATCAAGAGCGTCGAGCCCGAGCAAGGCATACATCGCCGTCATTCGTGCGACCGGAACCGTCGATTCGGTGACCAGATGTCGCAGTGGCGCTACCGCGGCCAAATCGCGCTGTTGGTACAACAGGCGAGCAGCGGTATCGCGGTGCCATCCGTTGGGATGTTCCAAATACTCCACCAACTGCGTCGTTGTCGCTGCGCCGAGTTTGGGAGATTTCCGCGACTGGTGGTTGTCGGGCACGATGCGATAAATTCTGCCACGGTCGACACCTGCGGTCGGATCCATCTGTTGCAGCAATTCAGGCGGCAAAAACATCGTACCTTCGATCAGATCACGACTCATGTCGACAACATACAGGTTGCCATCAGGGCCATCGGCAAATTGAACCGGACGAAAACGCGTGTCCGTACTGGCCAGAAACTCGGACTTTTCGTCAGCGCGACGGGCAGTCCATGTCAGGCCGTCACGAATTAGTTTTGCTTGGAAGACGAGGTTATTCGCAGGCTCTGCAACGAAAACGTCGCCGCGATATGCTGCGGGCCATGCGTCGCCGCGATAAACGGTCACACCCGACGCCGCGGTAAAGAATCCTGATGTCCGACCGCCGGCTTCCTTACGTCCAACGGCAAGTCGCATCTTGGTCCTTTGTACGCGCCACGGTTCTTCCGGGCTGATTCGGTGCAATGTCAACCGATCCAGGTCTTCGGTAATCTCCACCGCGGGTTCGGGCGCATTTAGCCATGGGTTTCGCGCGACGTAACGATCGTCGTACATCAACGCTCGGATTGGCGAACTATTTTTGCATAGAAAATGGTGTCCCCATTCATCGGCCGCCAAGCCATGTTGCCCGCCGCCACTGCAAAGGTCGAATTGGCGTGTTCGCGGATCGAATTGAAAGCCGCGATTGCGAATCGATTGAGACTCCGATTCAGGTTCCGTTGCAACACGCACGCTACCACCAGAGAAACTCGTACACGCGTGAATCCGATTGTTCAGACCCCAGCGGAAAGAGTTCAAAGACGGATCCGTCCGATTGAGCATTCGGACAAACCCCGTGAACACCGTTTGTTTCAGGTCCGCCTTTCCGTCCCCGTCGGTATCTTTGCAATAAAGAACGTCAGGGGCCGCGGCAACGAAGACGCCGCCGTCATAGCAAAAAATGGCCGACGGTGAATGAAGCCCCGAAAGGTACACGCTGCTCTGATCAAACCGCCCGTCACCATCAACGTCTTCAAGGAGGCGGACCTGACCATGGTCTTGCACATCGGCGTTGACACCGTGTTGGTTGTATTCGGGATACTCGATTACGAACAATCGTCCGTTTTCATCGAACGTGATTGCCACCGGATCGCGCAGCAGCGGTTCCGACGCAACTAATTCCATGCGAAATCCAGGACGCAGCTGAAATGAGCCTTCCGATTGCGAGTGCAAGTCTGGGGCATCTTGCTCTTTTTCGGGTAACACCGGGACCGCAATCATGTCGACGTTCGCGGCACAATTCGGCCTCAACGGATGTTCGGCCTGAAAACCCGATGCTGCTGGGGCCCTGGCGGAATCGAACAACTCGCGACGGACTGCTGTTAACGCCCGTGACGCATCCGAATTGCCCAGCACATAAGTCGCCTTGACGAGATGGTTCATGTCGCTGCCCGCTTTTTCAAGAACCACCTGCAAACGCTGGAAGATGTCTCGCACCTGTTGTTCATCACTCTGACCAGACGATCCCGTCAGACCCGAAAGATAGACTCGGCTATCCGATCGAACACGCGTGGCACGACAGAAGACCGGAGATGCAGCGAGGCCGGGAACGTTCACATATTCAATCGACGGTGAATTCGATGGGGCCGCAGATGCGCGTCCGCGGGCAACCCATTCGATCTCTGGCGTTCGGTCCAACCCCCACGGTGTGTACACCACGGGAGGAATTCGCGTCTGGTCATGAAAGAATTTTGCAATCGCACGTTCGACGGCGTCTTGCTGCGTCTTGGGGTTTAAGAAAACGCGGATACGAACAATGTCATCGAGTCCACCTTCGAGGCTAGCGAGCAATGATTCTTGAAACGCCAAAGTCGCGTCGAGGGCGGAAGGCAGGTCGTCGTCAGTGCGGTCGATCCATCCAGACAAGTAAACCGCTTCACCCCACGGGACGATTGAAACATGCACAGGGCTATTCTTGCGATGGAACACATCGGAATGCACCAACGTTTTTATCTCATTGATTGATTCCCAGGCAGACACCGCAACGACATCCATACCAACCAAGGCATCCGGTTCCGGCAACGTGCCCACAAAAAACGTCACCGCGGGAGGCGTGCCTTCACGAAATCGTTCGGCGATCTGGGCTCGCGCCGCGGGTAAGTCCGCGCGATGTTTGACGCAAACGTTCATCTGGACCACTTGGCCGATCGAACTCTTTGAAAGTTCTAAGACTTTTTCCAGATTGGCAATCACAAAATCCATCTGCGTTTGAATCCTGCCGTCGCCGACAACCTGTCCCGCCGTATTCACCGGCAGCAACAGCGACGTATGAGCAAGCGCGGTCTTGGATACGGAAACCGCCGCCGAAGTCCCACGGGAGTGATCCGGATCGATCATTCGAATCGGCGCGTCCGCAGCATCAATATCAGCAGCACCAATATCCGCGGCGGCGCCAAGGCTGAGAGATACGCAAACAAGAACCAAACGCAACAACAACATGGGACTTTCTCCAGTCGATTCAGCAGCGTGATCCATTTTACCGAATCTCGCCATTTCACTAAATTCGTCTCATTCATCGACGCGGGTGTATTGAGACCTATGGAGCATCAACACTCAACCACATCACACACATTCGGACGACGAGGGGCAGCACGCGACATGCAAGGACTCAAGACGTCGGATGGCTGTGCTGTTTCGTTCGCTTCGGCCAATAGGTGCCGATGCATTGATCTTCAAAAACGGTTCGCCGACGACGAAAGCACAGCGTAAACGATTCGCTTGTGTGAATGCGTGGGTTTTCCACCCAGCGTTCTAAAAACAGCAAGGACACAATCAAGCACTGGTCGAGGTGACGTGAACCGGTATACCGATCGACAGTTCGCGCAAGCCACCTACCACGCCCTTACGAACGAGCAACCACATCGTCCGTCGTTCGAGGCATATGGTTACTCGAAAGAGTCATCGGCGATTGAGTTTCGCTGCTGCCCGACGATGTGCCGGACGGCAAACCGGATATCCTCTGCGCGACCGCCATCCGCGATGAATTGGAATTTCACCGTTCCAACGACGCATTCTTGGACGTCATCCGCCGTCTTGACGGACGATGCCAAAAATCGTCGATTTGGGCGAAACGTCGAACGGGACTTGTTGAAAAATCCCCACGATTGCCGAACCGCTGTGTACGTGCAATCGCACCTCAGCCACTCAGTCAAGGCTCGTGTTTTGGCGGTTGATTTTGCTGTGGCGGACAGGCATGTCGTGCGTGAGCAAGTCGGCTAAAATTGAGATGTCCTCGATCACGATCGATACATGACGATGGCGATCGGGTAGCGATTCCATCAACCGTTTCCGGCGATTACTTATCTGCACATCAACCACCTACAGGATTCACATGAAAACTTGGCTCGCAGCGGCAGCTCTTCTCCTGATATCGTCCACATCAACAGCCCAGACGCTTGTCTATGAAGGCGAAGGCGGAATCGGTCAAGGTAAAAACATCGTCTTGATTGCTAACGATCACGAATATCGTTCCGAACAAACCTGTCCGGCGATCGCCAAGATCCTTGCGAAGCATCTTGGGTTCCGATGCACGGTTTTGTTCGGAATCGACGAGGAAGGACATATCAAGGCGGGTGACGCGGGCGTCCCGGGGATGGAGGCGCTCGAAGACGCCGACTTGCTTGTGTTCTTTACTCGTTTCATGCAATTGCCGGATGAGCAATCGGACCTGCTGGTTGACTACTTTGAACGAGGTGGCCCCGTCGTCGGCATTCGCACGTCAACGCACTGTTTCAATGGACAAAAAGGTAAGTGGGCCAAGTTGAATTTCAATTACGACGGCGAGGATTATCGGGGCGGACTTGGCGAGCAAATTTTCGGCAACACTTGGCACAAAGAGCGTGGGCAAAGCCATTACGGCACAAATCATCAGATGGGTTGTCGCATCACGCCGGTTTCAAGTTCTGCGGGACATCCGATTTTAATGGGCGTCGGAGAAATCCATGCTTACAGCGGCGCGTACAAATCACAACCGCCCGCTGGATCAACGCCGTTGGTCGAAGTCCAAGTGCTTAACACGTTTGAGCCCAGCGATGACATCAATACCGAAAAGCCAATCGTCTCGGCAGGCTGGGCAAATGATTCGTACACGGCGCCATCGGGAGACAAGCAGGACGCACGTGTTGTCTACCTTTCGTTCGGCGCATCGGAGGACTTGAAAGACGAAGACGCTCGCCGATTCCTAACGAATTCGTGTCTCTGGGCCATTGGCATGGACGACTCGATCAAACCGGATTTGGATGTGAGCATCGTTGGCCGCTATGAGCCTAGCCCGTATACGACGGGCGCGTTGTCCTACGAGAACGTCAAGCCGACCGACCTGGCCGACTTGAACGGTCAGATCATGCCGGCCGACAAAGAAATGAGCGGGTTGACCGATCCCAAAATGGTGAACAAAGTCAAAAAAGCGATCGAGAATCGACCCGCGTTAAAAGCGATGATCGTCGAAAAGCATCCTGATCTTTATGGCGAGAACGCCAAGCGTTCACCGGCGTCAAAGAAGTAGCAGCGCCAGTGTGTGAATCGCGGCGAGCGATCTTGTGATCAAAGAGGCTTTGGTTTGCCCCCGGCAATTGGCAGAGCGACCGGCAAGTGGCAGAGCGACCCGCGACCTAGAAAGCGCGCCGCATGATCCCGCTCACGATCGCTGGCCTAGGCAGGTTGCGAGACGAGTGCGGTATGGTCGGCGGTCGTCTGACGGTACAGCCGCTCGATCATCAGCGGCGAGTCGACAAGGATTAGACAGATGATCAGAGTCATTCGATTCATCTGATTCCCAATCGTTCGTCCCCAATCGAACGACCACCTTTGAATCAAACTACTAAGATTTAGTGATGGAGAATTAAGATGACTTTGATTTCCCGGCTCGCCATCCTCACCGTCGGTGTGTCCACCGTTTTATCGTTCTGCATCAGTGCGTTGGCCGCCGAGAATCCGAGTCCAGAAGATCACAATCACAAAAAGATTCGGACTCGCCACGCCGAGCCTCATTCGCGTTACCTGATTCAGTTCCCGCAGCAAGAACTCAAGCGTAAGACCGAAACGAAAGAGTCAGACCAGCCCGAGGAAGACTCCCCCGTTGCTCCGATCTATACCAAGGGCGGTGGATTCCAGCCGGACAAAGTCATCTCGTTCAAACAGATCGGCGAGCGTGAGTTGGGGTTGGACATCTTTTACCCGGAGGGTTGGAACGCGAACGAGTCTCGTCCCGCCGTGTTGTTCTTCTTTGGCGGCGGCTGGATCAACGGTGACACGCTACATTTCTATCCGCAAGCCAAATACCTGGCTTCTCGCGGGATGGTCGCAATCTGTGCCGAGTATCGCACGGAGTCGAGTGACGGTGCGAAGCCACCGGAATGCGTCGAAGACGCAAAATCGGCAATGCGGTTTGTGCGGTCAAATGCTTCGACATTGGGAATCGATCCGGACCGGATTGCAGCCGGCGGCGGTTCCGCAGGCGGCCATCTCGCCGCCGCAACGGCAACGCTTGACCAATACAACTGCAAAGATGACGACCTATCTGTTTCTCCCGTACCCAATGCGCTGTTGCTGTTCAATCCCGCCTGTGACAACAGCGAATACGGGTACGGATATGACCGCGTTTCGGAATACTGGCAATCGTTTTCGCCGATGGAAAACCTCGATCGCAAGGTACCGCCGTCCATCATCTTCCTGGGCGACGAAGACAGCGTTTTTCCCCTCGATCGGGCGAAAATTTACAAACAACGCATGATCGCCGGGGGCAATCGATGTGAACTGTTGATCTATCCCCGCCAACGTCACGGGTTCTTTCGCCTCGATCGAAAAACACAAGACTCCGATCCCAATGCGAACCGACGATATTTTTTGGCAACCGCCGAAGCAATGGACCGTTTTCTAATCTCGTTAGGGTTCCTCTCGGCAGAACCAACGGTCAAATCATGGCTATCGAACCTAGAGGCACAACCTGCCAAATAAGCGTGAATCATCAAACGCGGCAAAAAAAGTGACATGCATCAAAAATTAGAAACCCTATTAATCGTCTTGCTGACAATCGGCATTGCGTCAAGCGAAGAGCGAAATGCAAACGCCCAGTACCGTGACAATGCGATTCGGAAAATGCGGCAAGATCCGACCGAGTTAAATTGCCCCAATATTGTGTTCATTGTCGCGGATGATCTTGGTTATGGTGACCTGGGTTGTTATGGGTGTGCTGATATCAAGACGCCAAACCTTGATCGTCTTGCTGAGTCGGGCACCCGGTTCACCCACTTCTATGCGAATTCGTCCACATGTTCACCCACGCGTGCCGCCTTCCTTACCGGACGCTATCCGCAACGAATCGGACTTGATAACGCTCTGTACTACCAAGAGTTCGGACGGGGCCTAGAAATCGATGGCCGAACGATCGCTCACGCAATGAGAGAGGCTGGATATCAAACCGGAATTTCAGGAAAGTGGCATGTCGGATACGACTTTGAACGGCAACCGCGGCAACAGGGCTTCGACCACTTCTTTGGTTTGCTGGGCGGCAACCACCATTATTTTGAGCACATGGATCGTATCGGAGTCGATGACCTTTGGCTGAATGACCAGCCCGTCGCAAGGATCGGTTACACGACCGACTTGCTAACGGATGATTCCATCGAATTCATCCGCCGCAACCAAGACCAACCCTTCTTTCTTTATCTTCCGCACGTCGCGCCACATTTTCCGTTTCAAGGTCCCGACGACCAAGACAAAGTTGTCCAACCTAAGAAAAAGAATTGGCAGGAAGGTGACCGAGCCACTTACGTTTCGATGGTTGAAAGCATGGACGCGGGAATCGGACGGACACTGGCAGAAATCGATCGGTTGGGCCTGCGAGAGAAAACGCTCGTTGTATTTTCGTCGGACAATGGCGCCGATATTCACGGCCGCAATGCGCCCCTGTCCGGTCTAAAATCGACAATCTGGGAAGGCGGTATTCGCGTCTGTTGTATCGCTCGTTGGCCAGGACACATTCCCGGCAACCAGATCTGTGAGTTTCCCTGCGCAACCTTCGATTGGACCGCGACGATACGATCCTTTACAGGGCAGGTCAGCAAACATGATGAAGGCATCAACCTGTTGCCTTACTTGACCGCCGGAGAAGCCCCGGCAGATCGAGAGCTTTTTTGGCGTCGAAAATCGGGACCGAAACGGAGTGTCAAAAACGCGAGTCGGACCGTCCGGAGCGGCGACTGGAAGCTGCTTGAATTCGTTGACGGTCCGGCACACTTATTCGATGTTCGCAAGGATCCCAGTGAACAGAATGACGTGATTGACGATCACCCCGACATCGCGAAGCGTCTGGCAGCGTCACTGGATCGATGGGAAGAATCGATCGAGGCGTCATTGCAATCCCATTCGCGTGAGTCGAGCACGTCGCAGGAACCCGCCGAAGCAACACGCAAAGACTGACATTGCATGCGGACCAACATCGACGCTTATTGAGCGCGAACAAGAAAGTCATGGATGCGAAGCCGGGAATTTTGCGAGCGAGTCAGCCGAGTCGATCGCGGCAACGACGATTCAAGACTATTTCACAGCCTCTGATTCGTCGTTCCCCACTCGTCACCGTTAGCTCTTCGGTGACCAGGGCAACAAATCAGACACAGTCCAACAATCACTTTGGCAAAACTGAAGGATCGCCTTTTCTTCTCCAACATGCTTTCTGTGAAATCGACAGCCCACGCATCGATGGATGCGACAGATTGCCGCCCGAGCGGTCCACGAAAAGGCGCCGCATGGCGGAACGGCATGATGTACGTGGGTGGATGACCTATTGCCCCGTTTGGGTTCACTCATGCTCGCTTTCCTGAGCAGCCCGCGGCATGCATGCAAGTGAACGCATGAACCAACATGCTATCCACGAGTTGCTGTCGACGGTCCGCACAGCTCGTTTGCGTTCACATGACATTTCGATGCCGCTCGCCTTTGTCTGCATCGGTTGGTAACATTTGTTTTTGAAACGAGAACGTCGTCGCGAGAGATCACGATGGCGGGTCAAATTGCGACCTATCATCGGGGTGAATCGATGAATTGGAGAAATTGAAGTGGCACAGTTGAAAGGTCTTTGGCGAGATACGTGGTTTCTGTGGCTCGGATTCGTCGTGTTGCTGATCGCGATGTCCGTTTTGCTGAGCTGGTTTTTCTTGCTGATGTCACCTGCGCTATTGGTTTCATTCTGCTACTTTGCGTTCATACGATACGATGAGCAAGGCAACGAGAAGGTGGACTACTAGCCATTTGCGTGGAGTGCGTTTCGCCTCCATCGGCGCGGGCTGTTGTACTTCTTGACATCGTCGCCCATTCGGATTGCTGGCTCCCCCATTCCCGTCACCGACGAGATTCGTACGTCGGCCGCTCGCGAACCGATTCATCTTTCAGGCGTCACGATGCAACCTCTGATCGATTCACTCTATGCCTACAACGACTGGGCTAACCGACGAGTCCTCGAGCAGTGCGAAAGCCTGACGGACGAGCAACTGGATGAGCCCCGGCCGATAGGGTTTGGAACGTTGCGAGCCACTCTCTTCCACATTTTGACCGCGGACCAGATTTGGCTCGAACGCTGGGAGAGCATCCCGTGGCGACCGTTTCCGAAAGACCCCGCCTCCATCTCGGTCGCCGAGATCGCAAAATCACTGGTTGACGTCTCGACGCTTCGTGCGCGCATGATCGAACAGGACCGAGGTAACCGGTGGAAACGAATTGTCGAATATCAAGACAGCACTCAAACACCTTACAAACATCGTCTTCACGATTTACTGCTGCACGTGTTTCAGCACGGCGTTCATCATCGTGCCCAGTGCCTGAACTATCTGAAACAATTTGGCCGCACATTTCCGATCGGGATTGATTTCATTTTCTGGCGTCTTGCGCAAGGGGCAACGAAACAGTCGGCCGAAGCAATCAATCGGCTAGCCGAACACGGCTTGGCCGCGAATGAAGCGATGGGTGATTCGATCGAATGGGACCGGGCAACGATGCGCCGTCTGTATCAGTACACCGACTGGGCCACCGAAAAGGTCCTTAGCCACGCAGAGCAACTCGGCACAGGTGACCTGGACCGGTCTTTCGACATGGGGCACGGGTCGATCCGAAAGAACTTGTTGCACATGTACAAATCCGAACGCTGGTGGCTCGAGACTTGGACAGGGATACAAACGACTTCGTCACGACTGCCTGAATCCACCACGATTGGTAAACTGCGCAGTTTGTGGCAGACCAATGCGGACGCCAGGAATCGCTACCTAGACGAGGCGGACGAAGAAGAATCGCATCGAGTGGTCGAAGTCACTGCGGTAGGCCCGCCGCTGCGTTTTACGGTCGGGGAGTCAGCGATGCAAATGACAATGCACGGCACACATCATCGCGCACAAATCGTCAACCTGTTTCGCCAAGTTGACTCACCGATAGGCAACATCGACATGCTATACGCGATCGATGAGCTTGGCGAATTCGACGCCCCTTAGTGTTCCGCATGCCATGAACATCATTGCTCGCTACTCTTGCCGCGTGTACACCGCGGGAAAAGAAAAGGTCGGCGTTTCCACCGGACATAGGTATTTGAAAGTCTCGGACAAAGCGGCTCCATCTCTTTCCAAAAAGACCGCGATTTCCGCGGGCGTATCTTCAGTGAATTGAAAATCGACTTCAGCCAGAATATCTCCGGTGCTTGTTTGCGTTACGGACTGCTCGACCACACCGGCACGTACCATCTGGACGTCTAGCTTGACAGAATCCTGCACATCCAAATCTTGCAATTCCGATCCGGCAAAGCGGATCCTCAATTTTGCATCGCCCGACGGTTCCTTCGATTCAGGAATATCGCGATTGGTCAACTCGGCCGCCTCGCTTGCGTCAGTCGTCCTCTCACCTTTTCGGATCAGTTGAAACGACGTGGCTCGGGCAACGCCAGTTTGCTCTTTGTAATCGCCCGGGAAAAACGATACCCGGTAATTCAAACGAACCGGTTCGTTCAAACTCGGCACTGCATCAGGAACCCAGTACGCGCCGATATTGTCGATGCCTTCGTGAGCGCCTGGAAGTTCGAATAGTTCGATGTGACCGTCTTTCCAAGACTGACGAGGAGCAATCCAGACACTCGGTCGCTTGTGATATTGTGCATTATGGTCGTCGTAATGCAGAAACGCGCGATTGCGTTGCAACACGCCAAAGCCTTTCAACTCCTGCACCCGAAACCGACTGACCGACGGATAATCTTGTCTGCCAAAAGCTCGCCACGACCATTGGTCACCACCATCGGGCCGGTCACTTGGCGTGCGGACGAGCAGACCGTCAGAATCGTGCACACCCGGGCGATTGTCTTTTGGCGGCCCGCGCAACCCATCGCCCCAAATCCACATACTCGTTATCGGCGCGACGCAGAACTTTTCTGGAACACGACGAAAGTAAATCGTTGCGTCCACGTCCAGCGTCGATTCCACCGCGCCGGGCACGAAGACGAATCGGTAGGCGCCGCTAACACTTTCACTGTCCATCAGCGCCAGGATTTCGATTTGCTGTTCATCATCGCCAGGCCGGTGAATCCACAATGCATGAAAGCAAGGAAATTCCTCAGGGCCATTCATCGCCATATCCAAGCCGAGACCTCGGACCGATGTTCCATAGACCGTTTCGACGCTGCGACCGCGAAAGTAACTTGCGCCCAGGAACGTCAGCATTTCCTCATCGTCAACGACACCGCGAACATCCCCCACAATCTTGAGCCCGGCGTGTCCCAGGTCCGAAGGAAAAATAGACGGATCAAGCAGCTCGCCATATGCGAAATCCGATCGGTCGTAGGGAACCTCACTTACCTCACCCTGATCGACGGTAAAGATCCGGACTTGATCACGTTGAACGAAACCTCGGTGGAACGTCTCAAAGTAAAACGGGCTTTCATCTCGCCACGTTGCTCGTTCGCTGCGAAAAGTGATTTTCAAGAACTCGTCATAGGTCAACGCTGCCAGTGGTTCTGGCAAAGTTGCACGTGGCTGATGCTCGAGGCGGGACCGGTGCTGGGCCAATTGCTCAAGATCGGCAAAGGAAGCTACGTTAACTAACGCATCGGCGCTCGAAAGTGACGGATCGACGTAGGGCGAATCGGCCGAAGTGGCATTGGCTGCCGCCAACCATAACCCGGCAATACAGAAAAGAAGCGAACGGTTCATAGGTCTGGAATTCGCGGCTTGGGATGAAATAGCTCATCCAGCTTAAAGCGTGGGCTGTGAGACGTGAAGCAGCAAACCAGTGCTGGATATCTACAAACCACGAATCCACATTCGACAAGTGCCATCGTTAAGGCACTAACTAACCGAAACGAACCCCGCCAAGTCGAAGGCGCGTTTTGCTGATGGGTGGGCCATGAACGATTCCCAAACACCACCAGAGATCAGGTTCTCTGCCATTAGCAATGAGATACCGGTATCGATCCCGATCACGTCGGGGCCGATCCACTGCGTCGCCGGGTTATACGCGTTGACGAAACCATACGGCCCGTACGCACGCTCGCCGTAAGTTTCGACTTGAAATCGTAAAGTTCGCAGCGCCGCTTCTGGAACGATTGATAATCCGCCCGCAGCGGCGCTGGGCACAATCGTACCGTCGATCCCTCGTTCGGGCTCGATTCGGCCGGATTGATAAGGCCCGCCCCAATCGCGATAGCCATCGACGCTATCGCTGCTGGTCAAACCCCAGAGGTTTGTGCCGTAGTGACCAAACCGATCGGGATGCGTCTTGCCCAGCGCTTCCATAAAATCGATTTGTGCCTCGTGCGCGATCACCGCGTTTTGCCAATAGTTGCGACCACTCGCCGAGCGATGTCCGCGAAAGTCAAAGAAAGCAAACGGGTATTGATGGACAAACAGGGGCGGATAACCCAGGAATTGGCGTCCGCCAAATTCAACAACTGGTTCGCGTCGCCACGCGTTCCAGCATCGCGGCGGAATCGCCTGAGCGGGTGCACCGATGGCAACCAGCAACAGCAGCAGCAACTCGCTGTAGGAATCCCACTGGTGAGGCAGCATCCCTTTTTCCGGGGTCCATCCCATGTGCATCAAATCATTCTTACCCAGCATCCACTGCCAATCGACGCGGCGATAAAGGTCCTCGGTCATTGCCGTAATGCTCGCGTCCTCTGAAAACTCCGTCGCCGCCGTCATGGCACCACAGATCAGGATCGCGGTATCGATCGATGACGCTTCGCACGGGCCAGATCGACTTCCGTCACTGGTCGAAAAAAAGTGGTAGAGAAAGCCTCGTTCGTGATCGACTTGGTTTAACAACGAATCCAACATGATTCGCACTCGATTTAACGCATCATGCCGAGGCGTCAGACCCGATTTCGCAGCAACCGAGTGTGCCGCGAGTCCGAAACCGCAAGCGGCCGAACTCGCATGCCGGCTGAACCTTGATCCATCGGTCGCCCCACGGTCAGACACCAAGCCGGTGGTCGGGTGCGATGCATCCAGGAAATACCGATAACAGCGACGCCGAAGATCGTCCAAGAACGCAAGGTCTTCGTTGTACGGTTCTATTTTTTGTTGTGTGATGCTCACCAATGTAGGCTCGGCACTGATCGACCAACGTGCAAGCAGAGGGACCGATAGCCCGGCAGCGAGAAAGTCACGTCGCTTCATTGCGGTATCAAATCGTGAGGAGGGAGGTTTGCCGCGATACCACATCATGTGGTCGGCTTGGCGTGATCAGGATAGAGAATACGGACGGCCCAGGAATACCAATCATGTTGGTTGGTCGTTTTGCGTTCAGCCGCCGCGAAAACGGATGCCTCTTTCTTGGGCGACCAGCGATCAACAGACCGATTCCCGAGAATCTCATCCCAAATTAACTATACACCGCTCTCCCAGATCGTGCAGCGCCTTCTTTTCCATTAGACGGGCTTCATGGCATGTTCCCGCCCATTGAGTTCCTAAAAAAGCTCGATACCGGCCGTCGGTGGTAGGGGCGAAACAACATTCCATCATCTTTGCTGCGATTCGGCACGAGGTTTGTTCTTAGCAAGACACATTGGCACTCGAAACCAGCGAAGGAATCACGCCTGGAATTGTTTGGACTTGATCCACGGGTGCCGAAGGAACTCATCGCTCGAAAACCTTTTCAAAGCACGGATTAAAAGCATGTCAATCGACAACCAAGCAGGCGACTTTTCGGTCGCGGCCACACCCTCTCGAGAAACGTCGTCGCGGCGATCGGTCGTCTGGTCATCCGATTCGAGCGAGTCGCTGTCGAACCGATCCGTTTCGAATCATCCGTCGAATGCGTCCGCGCCCCGAAAGAATATTCGGCGGATGCAAGAACGCGTCCTCGCGCAAACGCGCAACTACTTGCTGCGCACCAAAGTGGTGCCCGTCGATCGCATCGCGCCGCTTGCGAATGAAATTGTACATTCTGTTATGGCGGATCAACCGACCGGCAAACTGGACGAACAGACGTGGGTCCAGCTCGCAATCGCCAGCGCCTCTGACGCCACAGTGACGTTACGCGAGACACAATCGAATCAACATCGAGTGAATGTCGTTCCGCCAGCGCATTTCCGATCCATGCGTCCCGCCGTCCCCGTGACATCCATCGCGATGCTACGTGCCCGTTGGTGGCGAGACCTTGTTGGCAGCGGACTTGCCCCGGTGCGTCGTGCCACGACCAATGCGATTCGAGGCTAAGTTGGCGATGAATAATCACGGTTCGCAACAAGTCGCGGGCCAGCGCCCCGCGCGACTCGTCATAGCCTTGATGACTGCCGTCTTCACTGCCGCCGCTACGGCGACCTACTGGGTCGTCGTAGCCGGTGGCACCGGAGTCAACGTTGCCGAGGCAATTTCGATTCCATTGTTTTCATGCTTGTTTGCATGGATCACGTTTTCGTTCTTTGTCGCGATGTTCGGGTGGAACTCATGGCGAAAATCGCTACGGACAAAGGCGGTCGCCAGCCAAATGCCATCCATCCGAGGTGCGACAGCGAACGGTTCGACCGCGGTCCTGATGCCCATTTACAACGAGAATCCGGCAAATGTCTTTTCGGGCGTCGCAGCAATGGTTCGCTCGCTGCGAAGTCTGGGCAGAGAAACAGAATTCGACTTCTATATTCTCAGTGATACGACCAATGCCGAAACTTGGTTGGAAGAAGAAGCCGAGTGGGCGAAGCTAACCGCAGAACTTGGTGACGATTGCCGTGTCTTCTATCGACACCGTCCGCTGAATCGCGCCCGCAAGTCGGGCAACATTGCTGACTTTTGTTGTCGATGGGGAACGTCTTATCAATACATGATTGTGCTCGATGCAGACAGTTTGGTCTCGGGTCAGACGATGTCAGAGATGGTCCGGCGGATGGACGCAGACCCGAAAGTCGGAATCCTGCAAGTTCCACCGCTGCCGATTGGTCGCAAGTCACTCTTTGCACGCATGCAACAGTTTGGCGCTCATCTGTATGGCCCTGTTTTCTGCGAAGGATTTGTCCGGTGGGCGGGGGATGACGGCAATTACTGGGGGCACAACGCCATCATTCGCACCGAACCATTCATGCAGCACTGCGATCTGCCCGTGCTGCCCGGGTCGGCTCCGCTTGGTGGCGAAATCATGAGCCATGACTTCGTCGAAGCGGCACTGATGTTACGTGCCGGTTGGAAAGTGAAATTGGCAACCGATCTCGGCGGAAGCTTCGAGGAATGCCCGACGACGCTGGCGGACTATGCACAGCGCGATCAACGTTGGTGCCAAGGGAACTTGCAACATTGTCGACTGATCATTGCCGAACGGTTCAAACCGCTAAGTCGGTGGCACTTCTTTAGCGGCGTGCTGTCCTATGCTGCCGCGCCACTGTGGGTGCTGTTTACCGTTTTCTGCGTCCTAGGCATCGCGGTTGACGCACTCGCGGGTGATACCGAAGCGATCGGCCGACAAACCTATCCCATCGCATTGTTGTTGTTCGGGGCATCGCTGAGTCTGCTGCTCGCGCCAAAAATTGCGACCGTACTGACGTTGATGTTGTATCCCAAACAGGCGTCGAAGTTTGGCGGACGTTGGCGTCTGTTGGGCAGCGCGATCTTGGAAGGCATCTTATCAACAGTGCTCTCACCCATCATGGCGATTTTTCACAGCCGGTTTGTGCTCACCGCGTTGCTCGGAAAAAGCGTTCGTTGGTCGGCACAACAGCGCAATGAACACGGCGTTCGGTGGGTCGAATCGGCGCGTCAATTCGCCTCGATGACCTTGATCGGAATCGCGATGACGGTGTCGCTAGCCTACACCTTTCCGGAATTGCTAATCTGGTTCGCTCCGATTTCGATCGGACTGTTGCTTTCGATACCATTGGGCGTGGCAATGGGCAGTGTTCCGCTGGGTGAGGCGTTACGCAAGCGGCGACTGCTTAGCAATCCCGAAGAGAAATCGCCCTCAATCGTCAAACGCTACTATGACCTCGAACTAGCCACCAGACAGGACAATGCGGCGAAACAGGCGGCTCATTCGCGGTTTCATCAAGTCATACGTGATCCGGAATTTTACTCCCTGCACGCTTCGATCCAAAAAGCAAGCGAGGCAGACGTGGCCATGTCGGCGGATCAGCTGGCCGAACTGGAAACCGTGCGCCGGGATCAGGGGGTGGCGGGAATTCCCGAACCGTTCCGCAAGGCCATCCTGTTAGACGCCGATGTCCTGCGGCAATTGCACGTCGCGGAGCAATGCGTGGTGCAACACTGAACAAGTAGCGAGAGTCAATCGCAAGAGTGACGTTTAAATCGGTTGAGCTCTCTCGATCGAACGCAGACGGTTGATGACGGGCGATTGCGGCTTGAAGATCGCATTCACACCCCGGCGGGCAGACGATCGCTGGCTCGTCGGCGAATCCGTTGCATTCCGTTTTCCAAAGGCACGTTTGCGCGATCTCTCGCGATTTCAATGCGGACCGAGCGGCACATTCGCTGGCTTCCGGAAGGGTTCTACTGGTGCCGTCGTTACATCCGGCGGCATCAGTTATTAGAATGTGGACCCCCATTCGCCCCACCACAAAGGAAAAGAAATGCGATCCCTCTCACGTTGCCTCCTCACTGGCTTTGTTGTCATCACCTCTTGCGTAGGACTGAAATCGACAGCGCAAGATGCTGCAGGATCGGACGCCGATGTCGGTCAATGGATTACGCTCTTTGACGGTAAAACCATGGACGGGTGGGAAAAAGTCGGCAAGGAAGATAGTCACTGGTCGATCGAGAACGGCGCTTTAGCGGGCACCGGTACGCAGTCGATGCTGGTTTGTACCAAGGGTCCCTATAAGAATTTCCGCTATCGTGCCGAAGTCAAAATCAACGACGGAGGCAACTCAGGTGTCTATTTCCGGACGACCCGAGAGCCTGGGTTCAAGGATGGCTATGAAGCACAGGTCGACAGCACGCACAAAGACCCCATTCGCACCGGATCGCTGTACGGTTTCTGTCATGTCTATCAACAGCACGTAAAGCCCGACGAATGGTTCACATACGAATTGGAAGTCCGCGACGATGTTTGGCGCAAACAAGAGCTAACGCGAATCAAGGTCACCGTCAACGGAAACGAACTCTATGAGTACTTGGATTTTGATAAAACGCATCCGACCGGATACTTTGCGTTCCAACAACACGATCCCGGTAGTCGCGTTCATATTCGCAAGGTCGAAGTCTTGCCTTTGGCCGACTGAAGTCGCGACAGTCAATACACGCGAGATGGCGGCTCGGTACGTGAACGATCAATAGCAAACGTTTCTGTACGAACTGATGAGCACCGTCCAAATGAACTGGCACGTTCAACAAGCGACCGGGTTGGCTAGGAATCTCGGTCAGCTAGCTGCCTCGTCACGCCGCGTCGCAATGATCTTGCTTGTGGTCGCGTTGTTTGCGCCCTCGGTCATCGCATGGGCGCCGACCGGGCATCATATGGTCGGTGTGGTCGCGTATGAACTGCTAAGCGAAGCGGACCGCGAAGTCGTAATGGACTTGCTCGGGCACGTTCCCGAATTTGATCGCTATTTCGATCCACCGTCCGCGATCACCGATTCCGATTCGATCAATCGTTGGCGAATCGGCGTGGCAGGCGCTTGGCCCGATATAATCCGCGGCATGGATTTGGACCGCCCCACGTGGCATTACCAACTCGCCGCCAGCTATGTGATCGGAGATGCACGACCGCCCACGGCACCTGGTCCGCTTCCTAAGACAGCGACGCTACAGACGCAGCAGCTTTACCTTGAGCAAGCGGTAGAACTGTGCGAGAAAATTTTTGCGGACCCTTCGCAGCCGAAACCGGACCGCGCAATCGCGCTGTGCTGGATGCTGCATTTGTATGCGGATGGCCACCAACCGTGTCATTCGGGTTCTCTGTACGCGCCTGCCCTGCCAGATGGCGATCGCGGTGCAAACCGCCTGCGGTTTCAAGACGGCGGAAATCTACACGCGGCTTGGGACAATCTGCTGGGTGGTGATGCGGTTGCAAGCGATGTCCGCCGTCGGACCCTGGAATTGGGCAACGTGCGGGGAGCAATGGCTCTTCTGCACGCAAAATCGAATGCCGGTGACGACTGGTTCCTGCCGTCGACGTGGTTGCGTGAATCGGTACAACTGGCATCGACACACGTCTATACCGACGAGGTCACCGGCCCGATTATCGCAGCGTCGCGCGATTTGACCGATACGATTCCTCCCTATCGTCTGTCAAGAGACTACTTTCGCGCCGCGGGAAACGTTGCACGCCAGCGGATCAAAATGGCGGGATATCGGGTCGCCTTCGCGATTCGCCGTGGAATTGCGGCCGAGATGTAAAACCAACCACACCGGTGAATCACCACGGAGTGATGGTGACCTCCGCACAGGATTCCCGATTTCGTACAATGGGAGCATCCAATCAACGTGCAGGGAAAGACACAAAGCAGAAGGACCGCAAAGAAGTACGGTGCCGCGATTACAGCGCAGCATTTCGATTTTTAGCGTATTGCTGTCGCACGCGACTTCTCAACGGCCGCCTCCTGCTAATTTCCTTGTCGAACCGACCACGATGAAATTGCGTGTTTTTAACGACGGCGGCAGCTGCGATTGCACATCCTGAAATCCTGTGACTCCTTGAAGTAACGCTTATGATCGTTCAACGCGTTTTATCGTTTGACCAGGATTCAGCTCTATTCGTCGGTCCGTGGAACCGTCGCCAATCTATTGGTATGCATGGCGGTAACTCCTGCGTATCGTTGCAACGCTCGCGATCAATCGCATATGGGTTGGCCACCTGTACGATCGTGTTCGCATTGGTCGTAGGCGGATCCCCAAAATTTGCCATGGCCCAGAAATCGTTGTCGATGTCTATCGGGACCGTCTCGGATTTTTCGCTGCCGACGCCCGAGGGTGATTCGGTATCGCTGGATCCGAATGCTCGATTCCATGTGCTTTGTTTTCTTGGGTGCCAATGCCCGTTGGCAAAACTGTACGGCCCGCGTCTGCAGGCACTGGCAAATCGCTTTGAAGGTGATGGTGTACGATTCATCGGCATCAACAGTAACGTCCAGGATTCGATGGACGAAGTTCGCGAGTACGCACAGAAACATTCGCTAAGTTTTGCTATGGCGAAAGACTTTGACCGCAGCGTCGCAGTCCAAATCGGTGCGACGCGGACACCGCAAGTCTTTCTGATCGATCGTTCCCGCCGCGTCATCTATCAAGGCCGAATTGACGACCAATATCAACCAGGCATTGCACGCACGTCCGCGTCGACACACGACCTGCGCGATGCGATTGAGAAAGCGGTGGCTGGCGAAACCATCTCGAACCCTGTCACCGAAGCTGTCGGTTGCCTGATCTCGCTTCCGCGGTCACGCTCGCCCGGCCAAGGCGATGTCACCTACTGTGACCAAGTCGCTCGAATCCTTTCCAGCCACTGTGTGGAATGCCATCGCGAAGGTGAAATCGGCCCCTTTGCCTTGGACAAATATGACGAAGTCGTTGGCTGGGCTGACATGATGATCGAAGTCATTGACCAACAACGCATGCCGCCCTGGCACGCTGATCCGGAACATGGCTCGTTCCTGAACGCGCGTCACATGCCAACATCGGATAAAGAAATTCTGCGATCTTGGGTCGATGACGGCATGCCGTACGGCCAAGCCAGTGACTTGCCCGAAAAGGTTACGTCCATCGCCGGTTGGCGTTTACCGACGACGCCCGATGTCGTCTTTCCGATGAGCGATCGCCCCTTTGCGGTGCCCGAAAGCGGAGTGGTGGAATACCAATACTTTGTGATTGATCCAGGATTCAAGCAAGACCGCTGGGTTCGCGCCGTCCAAGTCGTCCCAGGGAACAACGCCGTCGTTCACCACTGCATCGCTTTCACTCGTCCGCCTGATGGTGCAGAAATCAGTGAGTTTGGCATGCTTGCCGCCTACGTGCCTGGGCAAATCGATTCGCCGCTGCCGCCAGGATATGCACAGCGCGTCGCAGCGGGCACCAAGATCGTTCTGCAGATGCACTACACACCGACGGGCAAACCTGAGCAAGACCTTACAAGAATCGGATTGGTGTTTGCCGATCCAAGCGAAGTCACTCACGAAGTCTATGCGATCGGCGGGGTGGAACGGGATTTCGAAATTCCACCTCACGCGGCCGACTATTCGGTGCATGGCGACGTCGATGGTTTTCCTAAAGATGGAATCTTGCTTTCGATCATCCCGCACATGCACGTTCGAGGTCGCTCTTTTCAACTGACCGTTCATTCGGACCAACAGTCGACTAAACTGCTGTCGATTCCACATTACGATTTCAATTGGCAGCACAACTACCGACTCGCCGATCCGCTGCCATTGTCCGATGTCGATCGATTTTCTTTTCAAGCAACGTTTGATAATTCCGCTGACAACCCAACCAACCCCGACCCGACCGAATATGTCACCTGGGGCGATCAAACATGGCAAGAAATGGCCGTCGTATTCATGAGCGTCGCTCGTCCTGTTGAATCGATGCAAACCAAGCAAAACCGCAGCCAACGCGCGCACCACCCACCATCGGAAACCGCCAAACGTGAATCGCAAAGAGCTGCGGTTGATGCGTTTGCGACCGATTACATGAAGAAGTTTGATGGCAACGGAGATGGATCGATTACTCGCCACGAGCTACCCGATTCGGTTCGCATGTTCGCGTTCAAGTCTCTCGATCGCAACGGTAACGGAGCGATCTCGATCGACGAAATCAGATGGCACGCGGCACGCCAGAGACTCGCGCCGTAATGCCGGATTCCGAATCGATGAACATGGGACGTCGAGGCCCCTTCGTTATCTTGGCCGACTGGATTATCGGCCATCGCTGGCTGACACTTGCCCTGATCACTGCGTTGACGATATTCTCGGGCATCGGTCATTACGATCCTTATCTGATCCTGCCGGACTCGGCGTCGACTGATGCGGAACCGCAAAGGACACAAACGAGCAACACCAAGCGTGGCGGCAACAAGGCGCCGAAAAACGTGTCACCGATCCAGGTTGCCGCCGGCGACGTTGTGATCGTCGCCCGCTGCGACCAATTCTTTACTCGCGACGGGGCGGACGCGATTCGAGATTCCGTTTCTGCGGTCAAGGCACTGCCTCAAGTCGCGGACGTGTTCTGGATGGACGAAGCACCGATGCTGAATATCTTCGGTCTGCCAGAGCCGATTTTCCCGCAAGGAAACGCGTCTCAAACGCGATTCGATTCGGCCAAAGAGCGTGCGTTGGAACACCCGCTCGTTGGCGGCCAACTGCTTTCACCTGACGCCAACACGATGCTATTGATGGTCAGCATCAATTGGCTATTTGTCAACGAAGACAGCGACTGTACCGATGCGTTGCGTGATGCGGCTGCAGCCGCGGCTGCGCATTATCCTGCGGTCGACATGGATTTCGCCGTCACGGGCGAAGTTCCGATCATGCTTAGCCGAGCGTCGAGCAATTTGGAGAATGAGCGGAAATACCAATTCATTGGATTCTCGATGGCGTTGTGCATCGCCTGGGTTTTGTTTCGTGGAATCTCCTCGGTCATCATCGTTGCGCTCGCACCGGCCTTGGGTGTGTTCTGGACGTTGGGGATCATTCATTTCACGTCGATGGATGGCAACCCATTCAATGCCGTGATCGTACCGGTGCTGTTAAGCATGGTGGGTTTCACCGACGGCGTCCACATGATGGTTCAAGTTCGCCGTCACCGCGCCGATGGGATGACCGCACGGGAAGCGGCAAGGACATCGATCCGCGAAGTGGGTATTGCGTGCTGGCTGACATCGCTAACCACGGCGATTGGATTTGGTTCACTCGCACTCGCCCATCATGAACAAGTACGCGAATTCGGATATTGCTGTGTCATCGGGGTTCTGATGACATTTCTTGCCGTCGTCACAATCATTCCTCTCGCCTGTGCCAGTCCGCTGGGCAATCGCGTTCATTCAGGACATGGCAAGAATTTGATTGACAACAATCTGGATCGCATCGTTGGTTTGATCGATTGGGTGATGAAGTATCCTCGCGGCATCAGTGCGTTTGCGATCCTTTGCACGCTGGGGTTGGCCGTCGTCACGCTGCAGTTGCGCCCCGACGAACGATTGACCAGCAATCTTTCCGCCGGCAGCGAACCAGCGACCGCGCTGGCGCATATCGACCGTACTTTTGGCGGTATGGAAACAGCGCACGTGCAAGTCGATTTCGCTGAATCAGACATCCGCGATAATGACGCAGCGATTGCGACCGTTGTCGAACAAGTGGATCAGGTTTTGCGAAGCGAACCGCTGATTGGTAATCCCCTGTCGATCAACAGTTTTTTGCGGGCGCTCCCCGGCGATGGCGATCCCGCCACTCGCATGTCATTACTGGAACTGTTACCACCGGGGCTAAAACGCAATTACTTATCACCGGAACAACGCTGGGCACGCGTCGAATTTCGACTGCAGGACTTGGGAATCGCGACTTACGGTCCGGTCTTTCAGCGTATTACCGATCAATTGCACAGAATCGAAGACCAACACCCCGGATTCACCGTTAGCCTTTCTGGCGGAGCGATTTGGCGATGGGAAAACTTGTACCAAATCGTTGTCGATCTCGCATACAGCCTGGGCATGGCGAGCCTGATCATCTTTGGCGTGATGACCATCGTTTATCGCTCGGTTCGACTTGGCTTGATTTCGTTAATCCCAAACATCTTTCCGCTTGCCGCGACCGGTGCGTTGTTGTTTTGCGTCGGACAACACCTTGAGATTGTCAGTGTGTGCGCATTCACGGTCTGCTTGGGGATCGCGGTCGACGACACGATCCACTTCCTGACTCGCTATCGTGAACAATTGGCTGACAAAAACCCCGATGCCGCCGACAGCCAACGTTCCGCGATTCGCAACGCGTTTGTGGGCGTCGGATCGGCACTCATCATGACGACCGCCGTGCTGGTCATCGGTTTTGGAACCGCGCTAACCAGTGACGCACGTGATCACCGAATTTTCGCCGCAATGGGCATGCTGACCATCAGCACCGCGTTGCTGGCGGACTTGCTGTTCTTGCCGGCACTGCTGCTTAGGTTCGCGCCCAGTGAGCAGCGATCGTCGAGCAACCGTTGAACCGTCAAGCTGCGGCACCAATCATCTGCGAAGAACCGTCAATCGATCGTCGCGGTCAGTCGCTGGACTTCTTCCCATGGGATCATTCCCATCAATGCCAACTGCGTCGCACGGACCTGCATCGTGGTCATGCGGGGCGATCCGGTATCGCCCACGGCGTGTCCGGTTTCGCTAACCGCCAATCCACCATTAACCAGCAGACTCTTGATCTCGCGGTCCATCACGGTGATGTCAAAGACTCCGGTGCGGCTGCTGTATCCGGTCCGGTGACAGTGCTTGCATCGTTTTGCTTTGAACAGGCAATCCGGATCAACGCTCTGCTGACGCAATTCATTCTTCTCCGCTTCGGTGTACTCGGCGCGAACTTTACAGTGATCGCAGAGCCTGCGCACCAAACGCTGGGAGACGACCAGATTCACGGCCGATGCGATCAGTTGCGGCTGAATACCAAGATCGGTCAATCGAAGTAGCGCTGCCATGTTGCTGCCGGCGTGAACGGTCGCAAACACGAGGTGTCCTGTCTGGGCGGCCTGCAGAGCAATCTCGGCTGTTTCGGGGTCGCGAATCTCGCCAACCGAGATTACGTCCGGGTCTTGGCGCAGCACGCTGCGGAGGACGCTGGCAAATGTAATCCCAGCCTTATTGTTGATTTCGATCTGGCTCGCGTTGGGCAGGACATATTCGATGGGGTCTTCGATCGTGATCACGTTTCGTTCGATGCAATTGATCGATCGCAACATGGCGTGCACGGTCGAGCTTTTACCACTGCCAGTCGGTCCACAGACCAAAATCATGCCCGACGTCGCCATCAACGCTTTACGAACCACTTGCTCTTCATTGCCCAGCAACCCCGTATCACTGAGACTGAATTCCGAAGCGGATTGGTCGAGAATTCGAATCGAAACCTTTTCGCCATTGAGCACTCCCGTCGTCGCGACCCGAAACGAGACATCGCCGGTTTCGTTTTGGGCGCTGAAACCGCCGTCTTGTGGCCGCCGGCGCTCGGCGATATTCATGCCGGCAATCGCCTTGATGATATTCACGACCGATTTGCCTTCGTCTTCGGAAAGCTTTCTTACCGAGCACAGTGTGCCATTGATTCGGTAACGCAAATCGAATTGGCTTTCTCCGGTCGGGTGAACCAAGATATCGCTTGCGGTTCGCATCACAGCGCTCCGCAAAATCTTGCGAATCAAGATAAAACCGTTCGCTTTGTCCGGATTGGAATCCACCATCTTGGGCAGCACTTTTCCCTGCGAGTCCAGAATGACGAACGAATCCGCAGGGTCGGGTTCCACGTTTTCCGTTGGCTCGTCGCGGACCGGCGCTTCGTTGGCAAACTGGGATCGGAAAGCTTGCCCCATCGAAACGCCATCGCGGCGGACACGACGGATCACTCCTTGAATCATCCAAAATGGAAAAATGAGAGGACCGATCAAGAACCAAGCGAGCGTGACCAAGACGCGATAGACACGCTGAAAGTGTCCCCGGAACCCATAGAACCAAGCCAGGACGGATCCCAAAACGAACCATACAGCCACCAGCGAAGCCGTCAGCGGTTGTGAGAGTTGCTCGACCAATTCATCCATCATGACGCGCCGGTATCCACGCGGTGTATCGATTCCATCAGCGTCGTTTTCTCCCAATCAGGACGTTTCAGCAGATTCGTCGCCGTTGGAATCTGCCATCGAGTCGTTCGCGTCTCATACGCGCCGCGGTACCAAAATTGTAGTGGCATTTCTCACTTCGTGAGCAGCGGCGTGCAAATCGAGAGATCAGGAATCCGACCGCGTTCCGTCGTCCAGTTGCTTGCTCATGTATTAAGCACATTCCCAGCTGACGCCCAAATAGCTCGCACTTGGACGAGTCTTTTTTCGACTTTGCCGAAAAGCAAGGAATTCTTTGTTTTTTTAAGTCGTTCCCCTCAAAGGTTTTGCGAGACGAATCCTTAGACCACGCGAATCGAGGCCCAACGATTGCTACTACGGCGGGTCCAGCGAGCGGACGCTACAGAACGTGCACCGATATCAACTCACGAGCGATTGAACAGATGGCCCGGGCAGGAGTAGGTGGTGTACAGCGATCGACACGCTGCGGGAGCAAGAGTTCTGCAATGGTGCGGGACCGGCTCACCCTGTCCCCCACCTATCAAGAAGGTATCTCTAGAATGTCGAAATTGACACGAGCACATGTGCTCACCCGTTGGATTCTCTTGGCGGTCATGGGCTTTGGCCTGATCACCGCTCCAGCCGCCATTGGCCAAGAAGCCGAAGCGGACACCGTTGCAGAAGTCGCCGAAGAGGCGGCACCTGCCGAAGTTGCTGTGACGACCGAACAAGAAAGTGCCTATTCATCGGAAGAGTACGTTGCGTCAGAGGGCTATGCGACGTTTGCCGTGAATAATCTTTGGATCTGCATTTCGGCAGCACTCGTTTTCATCATGCACCTGGGATTCACCACGGTCGAGGCGGGGCTGACGCAGAAGAAGAACGCGGTCAACATCATCTTTAAGAACGTCTGGATCGTCTGCAGCGGCGTCTTGCTTTACGCGGCTTGGGGATTCAATGCGATGTATCCCGGCGAAATGGGCGTCGATTGGAATGGCTATTTCGCGATGGGCAGCTGGTTCGGCCAATCGCTGAACGATCCAAGCATGGTTACGGCAGAGTACAACGCTGGCTACACATGGTACGGTGACTTCATCTTCCAGGCCATGTTCGCCGCAACCGGTGCGACTATCGTTTCAGGTGCCGTGGCCGAACGCGTCAAGCTTCCCGTCTTTATGTTGTTCGCAACTTTGTTGGTCGGGTTCGCTTACCCGATCACCGGTGCCTGGAAATGGGGCGGCGGCTGGTTGGCCGACATGAATTTCTATGACTTCGCTGGATCAAGCGTCGTGCACGCCTTTGGTGGATTCGCGGCGTTGGCCTGTGCCATCATCCTCGGGCCACGGACTGGCAAATACATGCCATCAGGTATCACACCGATTCCCGGACACAGCATGCCACTGGTTGCCATCGGTGTCTTCTTGCTTTGGCTCGGTTGGTTCGGATTCAATGGCGGATCGGCATTGTCGGCTGACCCGAAAGCTGTCTCTTACGTCTTCGTGACAACTTGCCTGGGTGGTTGTGCTGGTGCCGTCGCATCCATCGTGACATCGTGGTTCCTGCTGTCCAAGCCAGACGTGTCGATGGCATTGAACGGCATCTTGGCTGGACTTGTCGGCATCACCGCGGGTGCGGACACCGTTGGCGAAGGCTCATCGATCATCATCGGTGGCATCGCCGGAGTCTTGGTGGTGCTTTCAATCATTGCCTTTGACAAGCTCAAGATTGACGATCCCGTCGGTGCGATCTCGGTGCACGGTGTTTGTGGTATTTGGGGAACTGTCGCCGTCGGCATCTTCTCCTTCGATCCAACACACACGATTCAAACTCAGCTGATTGGCACGCTGGCCATTGGCGCTTTCGCGTTCGTGTTCTCCTTCGTGGTCTTCTCGATCTTGAAGGCTATCTTCGGAGTCCGAGTCAGTTTGGAAGAAGAAACCGTGGGCTTGGATATCTCCGAGCACGGTATGCACGCCTACCCTCACGACGCGGCTGCAGCCGTCGCTTGATCGTGAGCCGGGCAACGGATGCGGCACGAGCCGCGTAATCGATCTACCTACCGATTCCCGTCGTCGCGCTAGCGTGGCGGCGGGACCTCGGGTGGGGTAGCAAAGTTTGTGAAAGATTCAATTTGCACTTCTTGGCTCTTGCCTGGGCCAGAAGTCCCAGGTTCCGGGTAGGTGACCGCCTCGCTTGCCCGGGCCTGGGTTTTCTTTCACCCGCCTTTCTTTTATTGGCCGGCGCCACTCTCTCGAACGTTCCCGTCACGCTGGACTAGCGCAACATTTTTTCGACTTGCTTGCGTTGGGTGAACCCAGTTTTCTTTTCGCTGATTTCGCCGCCCTTGACCACCATCAACGTTGGCAGCGAAGCGACCTGAAACTGACTCGCCAATTCGCGATGTTTGTCGACATTGACTTTGATGATTTGTGCATTGACACCGCGAGCATATTCATCAACATCGTGCAGCACCTTTGACTGCTTCTTGCAGGGTCCACACCAGTCAGCATAAAAATCCACAAGCACCACGCCCGAAGTTGCATCAACGATCTCGTTGAGGTTTTCGCCCGGGCTCAGCGTACGAATCGCAGTCGTGTGCGATCGATCGGTGACCACCTCGGATTGTTGCGTATGAGCAGTCGTGGCCACGGAACTTTCCGATTCCAACGGTACTTGAACGTTCTGTGCTTCAAAGTTCTGTCCTTCGGAAATCTGTGCTAGAGAATCCGGTTCGTCGACCGACGCGGACCAGCGGTTTCCATCGGCCTTGCATCCGCCAAGCACCAGCGCAGCGCATAACCATGTGGGTGCACAAAAGAAGCGATCTATTTTCGACACGCCGATACTCCATTACGGGCGGTTTGAATCCAAGTCCTTCACGATGCTGCGATGTCCGTCGATGCGATACTGCCGCCATCAATTCGTGCGATTCCGCATGCTTACAGTATTCCGCATGCTTACAGTTATGCCCCCAAAATCGCCACCGCGGTTTCGACGCCGGCGGTGCTGATTTTCCGATGCAATGCCGCGATCATCGGGCGAAAATCAGGAATTCCGCCCCAGCAGACCGTTGATTCGCCTGCAGGATTCACCAACGCAGTTCACCTGCGGGATTCATTCGCTCTTAGCGGCAGACCTGCTTACGATCGCACGCCGTGAAACTCGGCAGTTTCTCCACAACCGAGGATTCCCTTTCACTGTGGAAAATGCTGCGGGGCCGTGTCCTGATAACCTTCACCGTCGAGCGATTGCATGAATTTGACCAACTGCATGACCTGCTTGTCTGAAAGGTTCAACTGCTCGGCGAACCGACGATCGATCTTTCGATCGAGGTGAGGATTTGGTTCGCCGCCTTTGTTATAGAACTGAACGACTTCTTCGAGCGTTGCCATCGAGCCGTCATGCATATAGGGCGCTCGCTTGCTGATATCACGGATCGAAGGAGTCTTGAAAGCGCCTTTGTCTTTCTCTTCTTGCGTCACAACAAAACGTCCCTCATCGGCAAAAGATTGCGTTTCCTTGTCCCAACCTACGCCCAGGTTGTGAAACAGGCCATCGGTGAAGTTGGGGCCGAGATGACAGTTATTGCAAAATGCATTGCCGAAGAACAATTTGTGACCTTGTTTGACGTCATCGGATACGGCATCGTCATCACCAGCCCGCCACCGATCCCACGGCGAATTGCCGCTCATCCGCGTGCGTTCATAATCGGCAATCGCTTTGGTGATGCGATCAATCGTAACCTCGGAGTCGCCGAAACATTCTTCAAAGTACTTTTCATATCCTTTGATCGCTGCGACTTTCTTGACCACCAGATTGTGATCTTGGTTGCCCATCTCGATCGGATTGATCATCGGCCCGCCAGCCTGATCCTCAAGCGAAGCCGCGCGGCCGTCCCAGAAAAAATGTGGCTGAGTTGCAAATGCCAGGTTGGTAAACGATGGCGCCTTACGTCCACCGTTTTGGCCACCAATTCCCGTTGATACCGCAGTCGGCTCTGAAAATGCGTTGTCGGGGCGGTGGCACGTTGCGCAGGAGATTGAGTCGTCGGCCGACAACCGTTTGTCGAAAAAAAGCCAGCGTCCGAGCCTGACACGTTCCGGGGTCGGCGGATCGGGAAGCTCCGCCAGACTCGGCAATGGGTCCTTCTCGGTACCAATCCCGAGCGGATTCTGCGGAAGTGGGCGCACCGGATTCTCGTGTTCCCAGCTTGCGGGATCTTCCTTGGCGGCCTCGCGACCGAAAGACTCCACCGCACAAGCCACCAACGAGACCATCATGCACGATACCAGGATTCGTCTTTTCATCTTGCTTCCTCAATCATTTCGGATTCGCTTTGTTGCAACCAATTCGTTGCCTGGGCGTTCATCGTTGTTCAGAACATCACCACTATGCCCATCGCCTGTGATGGATTGTCTTTGCCGCGCTGAAAATACGGAGTCTGGGAACGTGCGCAACTGCGTGCGTGAGGTCACACTTCAACCCGTGGTATCGCGCGTGCAGTCAATCCACGACGCACGAAGCCGGTCGCGATTCACAGTCTTCGGATACGAATATCCTTGAAATAATACACGCTATCAGGATCGTGTGCCTGCAGTGCGATTGCGCCTCCACGGGGGTCGATCAATCGACCACTTCGCTTCGTCGGCCGCTTCACATCGTCGGGCTCGACGTAATCGACGACCTTCTTGTCATCGATTCTTACCACGATGTGTTTGCCCTGTACTGTTAGGTGCAGCTTTGTCCATTGAGTGTCATCGATCGCTGGATCATTGATGCCGACGACCGCGTAAAGACTGCCAGTCTTCTGCTTCTCTTTCGCTGAATTATTCATGTTGACCTCGTATCCTTTTGCAAGGTGCAACTTCTCATCGCGCGTCGACATGTCCGTGTGAAAAAAGACACCGGAATTCGAAGACGGCTCGCCGCGAAATGTGACAACCAGTTCAAAGTTGTCGAATTTGACCAAGCGGCCGGTATCGCCCACAAAAAACAGGTGAGAACGATGCGGCTGTGACGTGCAGTGGGCCTTGATTGCAGGCCCGTCATCTAGCTGGACAACTTGAAATGAATCGGGATACACATTCGCATTCCAATTCGATAGGTCGTGGCCGTTGAATAAAGCGATCCACTGGTCCGCTGCATCGGCCGGCGTGCAAACCAGAGATACAGCAAAACAAATCGATAGTGGCAACAAACGGGGACGGTTCATCTTGGTTCCCTGATGCAATTATGGTTGATTAGCGATCCACGGAAGTATGATCCGAGTCGCTGTCTCGTGACCATGGAAAACGCTTTGTCGTGCCGTTTTCAATTCATCGTCAAAGTTCTGATCCGCTGCCGTATTGTGATTACGGTCGTAATTCGGAAAGTCGGAACTGGTGATGTCCAATCGAATCCGATGCCCCGGTAGAAACGCATTTGAGGTCGGATTCAAACGCAGCAGGTATCGCACAACTTGATTGGGTGCAATAAGGCTTGGGTTGTCGAGACCGTTTCGAAACCGCGCACGTACCATGCCCAAGGAAACTTCTCGTGCCATGCCATCAGGTGCGACGTCAATCAATCTCGCAAAAAAGTCTGTATCGCGCGCCGTTGATGCGGCATACAATTCGACCTCGGGCACCCCTGTCACTTCCACGCGCTCGGTCAGCGGTTCGGTCTGGAAGACAAGGATATCTCGGCGTTTCGCGAGAGGGCGTTGATCCGTTGCACAAGCCTGCAGGCCTGGACCATGCAATGACGGCACCGGATTGCTTGGGTCATAAGTGAATTCGTCTTTTCTGATTTCCAAGGGCAACCGATCAACCAGTCGTCCATCTCCGGCCGGCGTGTTGGCTTGCCCGCCGCTGGTGAGATACAGCGTTTTCTCCTTTGCACGTCGAAGCGGCCATTCAGGTTCGTCTCGCCACTGGTTGTCGCCCATGACAAAGATTCGCCATGGCGACATTCCTTCGATGCCGTTCTCCTTGCCTTTTAGCCAATGATCGAACCAACGAATTTGAATTTCTGTTGCATCTAACTGTGCGTTAGGTCCGAAATCGATGTTCTGATATTTCCGGCGTTTGGTGTGCGCCCAGGGACCGATGATGGCTCGCGACCGCCTGCGCGCGACCTCCGTTGCCGCTTCACTCATGATCGTCGTATCGAGCAGCAGATTTCCGTTGCAGTGATCATGCCAACCGACCAAGTTCAAATTGGGAACTTCGATTCGCTTGACGGCTTCGTGCAGTTTCCAGGGGTCGGTGTGTGGGTTGCCTAGCCAGTACTGAACCGCTTCGGTTTCGTCTTCAAACACGAGTCGCGGTAATGATGACCATGGGAGGAAATTCAACCACTTTTCGGACTCGCCCGATGACCACCGTGTTCGCATATCCGCTTTTGTGTTAGCACCGGGGCGGCCCGCTTTGTGTCGCATGTTGGGCGACATGCTGGTCACCCACCAGTGCATCCGACGGCCCGGTCGAATCGTTCCGGGGCCTTCCAAATCGGTGTACCGCGCGGGGATGCTGAACGCCGCCATCGCCTTGAGCGCCGGCGGACGCAGCGCCGCCAAACGCCACTGCAAAAACGCGTCATAGGAAGCTCCAAACGTGCCGACTTTGCCATTGCAATAGGGTAATCTTGAGGCCCATTGCACAGTGTCGAAACCGTCTTCGGCATCATGAGTTTCGAAACGTACAAACGATTCCCACTGGCCGTCGGATGCGTACCGTCCGCGAGCATCTTGCGCGACCACGACGTAACCGGCCTTTACGAACCGATCCATGCCCTTGCTCGCCTTTCCGTAGGGCGTGCGAACAACCAATGCGGGATACTTGCCGCTGCAACTGGGTCGAAACACATTCGCCCGCAGAATCACGCCATCGCGCATGGGCACTTCGACGTCAAACTCCGTAACGACCTGGATCTCTCGCTTTTGCGGCGATCGAGCGTCGAGCAAATTGACTTGATCGAGGACAGTTGCCTGGGGCGGAAAGGGCGGCATCTTCTCGATCGGCGCCGGCGCCTTGAAGGGATGACGAAGCGCAAATGTTCTCGACGCAGGCTTGTACCAACCAACCGGATGGCCCTTGAATGAGTCGTCGTGCAGATAAACGTCCGCGGCAAATTTATCACTGCCGTCGGTGAACGTTAGCAGGCGGCTGACCGGGTTAGCGCCCGCATGAAAACGCGTCAATGCGGCGACTTGCAAAAAGCTGACACCCCATCGTTGCTCAGAAATCGTCTTGTCACCCCAACGATCGTCGGGACCATGAACATGAGTGTGCCCAGCGATCCACAGGTCGATCGCGCCCCGCCCGTTGTCGCGGTGAAACTGATCTAGAAACTCTTCAAAGACATGAGCGTCCTT
Organism: uncultured Pirellulaceae bacterium; assembly: GCA_963975425.1. Classification (GTDB taxonomy): domain Bacteria; phylum Planctomycetota; class Planctomycetia; order Pirellulales; family Pirellulaceae; genus CAXBGS01. Next base: position 50,003 of record CAXBGS010000007.1, on the reverse strand, counting down.
GGTGAACTGAAAGTCTTCCGGATCTTCGTTTTCAATCAGGTAATACAGATACGACGAACCTTCCGCACCACCGCTGGGTCCGTGATATCGCGGATTGCCTTCGCCATATCCCGAGGCAATGGTCGTGTCGCGGAGCGCATGATGATGCATCGTAACGATAATCTTGTCCTGGTTTTCCAAGACCTGCTGTTTCCACCAATCAAAGGTCTCTCGTGTCACTGCGCCCGCCGGATAACCTCCCTTTCTGCCGTCAGCACTGTGCCCACGTCCGACTGGCTCAGGTACATCGTTGCGATCGGCCAACATCAAGAACAGGATATTTCCGGCTTCAAACCGATACCGTTCCCAAGTGCCGTGCACCGGGAAGGGCCGTCGATCTGCGTCGACACCGGACGTCGTCGTGTGCTCGCCTAGCGGGTCCGCCCACTTACGAAACCATGAGCCTGGTCCGTGATCGTAATAGGGTGCGTCGTGGTTTCCAGGAACGTTGTAAATCTGTTCTCGACGATGTTTGGTTAGCGATCGATACTGGCGCAACAATTCCTGGCCGTCGATGTCGCCTGGCGGAAACTGGTGCGCCGAAAGATCGCCGGCATCGAGCATGATGTCCCAGTCGAATGCGGGAGCACCCTCAACGAAACCTTCTGATTGACGAATCGCCAACGCCATACTTTCGCGGCCTCGGCGAATATCTGCGGGCACATGCGAACAACTGGTTGCCCAAACCTTAAATTTGCGCCCCGACTCCGCTGAATGCACATTTTCGACGGCCCCGATGCTACACAGCAGCAACACCAGGTAACGGCAAGACGAAACGAAGTGTGTCATACGTCGCACGGGCATCTCATCCTTTGCTGGTTCAACCATCTGAACATCTCACGCGGTTAAAGAATTTCGACGGGACGTTTACGAGGCGTATAGACCGCCTCGGCGTGCGATACTCCACAGGCGCGACCACGGTAGCGAGCGAGAATCTCTTTGCCTTCTTGAGAACGGCTTGGCGAGTTTGGGTCATACGGTTTCTTTTGCAATACGGCCATGCTTTCCCCGAGCCACCGATTTGCTTGATCCCAATAGTCACTAATGTCGACGTATGTATCGGGTTCGAATCCGATGGTATGCCCGGGGCCGTTGTCGTATTGGTAGGCGGTTTTTGGCGACTTGAACCGATCTTCGTTCAGCACTCGACCGCCGTGACGCAGCGCGATCTTGCTTAATTGCGACGCGACGGTGTGATCATGATGGTTGTCGTGTTCCCATAAATAGAACGCAACATCCGGCTTGATTTGATGCACCGCTTTCGCCACGCGCGTTTTGGTTTCAGCGTTGACGTCATGCCGATGCGACGCAAAATCCAAGTACCGAGTCTCAACGCCGTGACTCGTCGCGATGTCCGCGATACTCTGCTTGAAAGCAGCCTCCCGTCCCTTGGTTGGTGGCCAGTTCGAATAGTCGCCTATCAAGATCAACTGCACGACGCGATAGTTTTTTGCGACTGCTTTCAGCATGATTCCGGGAATGCCAAAGACGCAATCATCGTAATGGGCGCCGATTGCCAGCAGCGTTTTCTGATCGTCCAATGTCTCGTACTCTTTACTTGTAAGTCGTCTTAGATAGGAATAGAGATAAAACTTTAACGATCGGCGAGAAACAATCGTGGTTAGTATTCCGCTGCCTTCAAAAGGCGATCGTCGATTTCATTGTTCTTCCCGCCGATGATACGCACGGGCACGAACTCGTCATCGTTCCGATCGTTGCGAATCAGACAATCACCGATACGGCTGTCGCTCAAATCATCTAACAAGATTCCGACATTGTCACAGTCCAAAATCGTACATTGACTGATGTTCATCCGGCGGCATCGCTGAATCGTCAGTGCTGCCGGGTCGCGGTGCACGTTCGTCATGTGAAGCCCGCTGATCGTACAATCTTCGCAGTCCCGAATGACCACGCTGTTGTTCGATTCATTTGCACCGCCAGGATGGTATCGCGGATTGCGGTCCATATTATTGGCCGCCATCACTACGCTATGGCAATTTTCGATCAACAGATTGTGTTTGGTGGCCATCCAAAAGGTATTGCCACTCATCGTCACGCCGCGACATTGCTTCAGGTGCACATTGACTCCGACATCGCTGAGGATGTTTCCGTTGATCGTGATGTGGCCTTCGCGACTGAGGCCCTCGGTGGTTTCGAATTTGCTGTTGCCGATGATCCGCACGTTCGCCGACCCCGGCGCCCTGCGAGAATGCTGTATCGTGCACCCAGTGATTGCGACTTCGGCGGTTCCGTGCGATCCATTGCGGCAATCGATCAGCACGTTTGCGGTCGGCGGATATTCGGGGCTCATGTTCGCTTCCAAATCGCAACCCGAGATGTGGATGTTGCGGACGTTGCCACCACGAGCCACGATACCTCCGCCGCGGTTATAGCTGATGTGAGTGCCCGTGATGTTGGATTGATGCAAATTCACATCGTCATAAAAAATGCCGATGCCGCTGTTTTCGTAGATGTGAGAATTGCTGATGACGAGGTTGCGATTGTTGTTGACCAGCCGCACCCCGTGCCTGCATTTGCGGATGTGCACACGAGTGATCGTTAGTTGCATCGTGCCGACCGCTTCGATGCCGTCGGCTTCCTCGTGACCGCCCGTGATTGCAATTGCGTCGACAAGCGGCATCCGCTGCCGATCCCAAACACGCTGTTCGAATTTCCAAGGGTCCGCCGAGTTAAGGTGAGTTCCGACAAACTTGACCGCTGCCCCTGGTCCGTCCATCCGAATCGATGCGACTCCGTTGCCATGCAGCGAAGCGAAACCGATTTTGTCCAAATCAAAGACAAGCGGCTTCGTGATTCGGTACGTTCCTTTCGGCAATGCAATGTCGCCGATGCCTGAATCGATCGCTCTCTGGATCGCATCAGAGTCATCGACAATGCCGTCACCGATAATTCCAAACGTTGGCAAGATCGCATTGTTAGACACGTCGGATTGCCGATTCGGATCCGCTGACGCATAAGCGCCCCACCACCCCGCGTGAAACATGAGCGTCAGCCCAAACACGAAAGCGGTTTTTAATACAGGCCGACGCATACTCGGATGTATGTTCATGCGCATTTATTTGAAATCCACTCAGGTCAAAATGTCGCTGACGACGGTTCCATGGACATCCGTGAGTCGGAATCTGCGTCCTTGGAATTTATAGATCAGCCGCTCGTGATCGATGCCGAGTTGTTGCAGGATGGTTGCGTGCAGGTCATGCACATGAACCGGATTTTCACTGATGTTGTACGCAAAATCGTCAGTTGCTCCGTACGTCATGCCGGGCTTGATGCCTGCGCCTGCCATAAAAATCGTGAAGCAGCGGGGATGGTGATCGCGACCGTAATTTGTCTTGGTCAGTGTGCCCTGGCTATAAACCGTTCGGCCAAACTCGCCACCCCAGACCACCAGGGTGTCTTCTAACATGCCACGATCCTTCAGATCCTGGATTAGCGCGGCGGTGGGTTGATCGGTGTCATAACACTGCCCTTTGATTTGTTGCGGCAACAACTTGTGCTGATCCCAGCCCATGTGGAACAGTTGAATGAATCGCACGCCTCGTTCGGCAAGGCGACGTGCGAGCAAACAATTCGACGCGTAGGTCCCCTTTTTCTTTGACTCGGGGCCGTATCGATCAAACACCGATTGCGATTCGTCACTGGTATCAATCAACTCGGGCACGGAAGTTTGCATTTTGTACGCGAGTTCGTACTGCGCGATGCGAGTCGTAATTTCAGGATCGCCGAACTGCTTGAATGTTTCACGATTGATCGCTGCGATGTCGTCTAAAGTTTGCCGACGAAGTGAACGGTCGATGCCGGGTGGATCATTGATATATAAAACGGGATCGCCGACACCGCGAAACTTGACGCCTTGATGCGTGGTCGGCAAAAAGCCGCTGCCCCAGAGACGATCGTATAGCGGTTGGCCCCCTGGTCGCCCCGTTCCAGTGGAGACCATTGCGACGAACGCCGGAAGATTTTCATTTTCGGATCCTAAACCATACGACAACCACGACCCGATACTCGGACGACCAGCGATTTGCGATCCGGTTTGAAAAAACGTGATTGCTGGGTCGTGGTTGATCGCTTCGGTGTGCATCGACTTGACGAAGCACAGATCATCGGCGATCGATGCGACGTGCGGCATCAACTCGCTAACCCATGCACCACTATCGCCGTGACGCTTGAACTTGAACAACGATGGCGCAATCGGAAATCGTTTTTGCCCGGCAGTCATTCCCGTCAGACGTTGACCTTGGCGCACCGATTCGGGCAGTTCCGAATCGAATTGGTCGATCAAATTCGGCTTGTGGTCGAACAGATCCAATGAAGATGGCGCACCGGATTGAAACAGATAGATCACTCGTTTCGCTTTAGCAGCGAAATGCGGTAAGCCCGGCAAACCACCGTGTTCGCTCGCAGCGTTCGCGATCTGCACCCCGTCGCTCGCGCTAGCGTCGGGATTTAACAACGACGATAGTGCCGCGGCACCGATACCGCCGGCGGTGTGCCCAAAGAAATGGCGACGATTCGCGGCTAGCTTGGAATGAAGAAACGGGTCGTTCATTCGTGGTTCCCTCTTACTGTTTTGTAACCGTGGCATCGAGATTCAGCATCACGCTGGCGACCGCAGTGAGCGAGGCCAACCGGATCACATCGACCGCTTCATCGACCGGTGACTTACCGATCGTTACAAGCGATTTCGCAGCGTCGATGTCGCCACTGAATTTTTCCAAGTAACGCGAGTGACCACGTTTCAAAATCCGAAGAACGGCCGGCGACGGATCGCGAGACAGCAACCGTTTCATGCCGTATCGAATCTGGTCATCAATGTCGTCTCCTCCCTCGGCCAGCATGCGCTGCGCCAGGGCTCTTGCCGCCTCGACATAGGTCGGGTCATTCAGCAAATTCATCGCTTGCAGCGGCGTATTCGTACGAGAGATCGATACCGAACAAATCTCTCTTGCCGCTGTATCGAAATTCATCATTGAAGGTGGCGGGACCGTTCGCCGCCAAAACGTGTACACACTGCGTCGATGAACCTGACCGCGATCACCCACGATGTACTTGTATCCTTTCGCGCTAACCTCGTCCCAAAGGCCAGCCGGTTGATACGGCATCACGGGAGGCCCGCCTTCGCGATCCGACAACAGCCCACTTGCGGCGAGCGCCTGATCGCGAATCGCGTGCGCCCCAAGTCGGAACCGCGGCCCGCGAGCGAGCAAACGGTTCTCTGGATCCAAACGCAATAGCTTGGGTGACACCACGCTGCTTTGTCGATAAGTGGAACTCATCACGATCAACTTTTGTATCGCTTTGACGTCCCAACCGCTCTCTCGAAACTCAACCGCCAACCAATCCAATAGCTGTGGGTGCGACGGCGGTTCCCCTTGGGATCCGAAATCTTCGGATGTCTTGACGATTCCTGCGCCAAAGTAGTTTTGCCAAAACCGATTGACGGCGACACGTGCAACCAGAGGATTCTTTGCGTCGAAAAGCCACTTGGCCAATCCCAAACGATTGCTAGGCAAGCGATCATCCCACGGCAGTACAGCCTCGGGCGTCGCGGGAGTTAGCGGTTGCGACAAGTCCGGCGCGTCGTAAGCACCTCGGACGAGTAAATGGGTCTCGCGAGGCGACGACATCTCTTTCATCACCGAAACGTAAGTGATATTCGCATCTTCGAATTTATCGAGCTGGGCTTTGAGTGCGCGCAGTCGCCGCTGTTGAATCTGATATTCCTGGTCGTGCGTTTCGGAATAGGTTTGCGAAAGAAATTGCTCGACCGCCTTACTTCGTTCATGGTGGGTCGCCAGTAATTCCGTGGGAGTGCACGTGAACAATGTATGCACTTGGTCGGCATTGAGCTGCTGCGAATAGACGTCGATATCGTCAATGGTTGCTGCGGCCAGCAGCTCGTCGCGGACACCTCGTTCGACGGAACTTTCTGTTTCCGCGCCCAACAACAACGCTTGATCGATGTTGAAATTGGAATCCAGACTGTTGTTTTCGATGTTAGCAACGACGGAAGCCCCGTTAACGAAAACAGTAACGCCCTCGGCTTTCCCCGACCCGTCGTAAGTCACCGCGACGTGGGTGAACTGGTTGCGAGGAACCACCGGTTCAGATACGACTTCGATGCCCAGGCACTTTTCGCGGTCTGAATAACACCGCACGGCAACACGATAAGGCAGTTCATCGCCGGGGTCGACGAGTTTCACTTGGTATCCCTGACGCGATTCATCCGGAGTCATACAACTAAGCAGCACGCCTTCGACACTGTTAACGATATTGCCGATCTTGACCCAAAGTGCCCACGTCCCGGGTTGATCGGGGCTCCAACCGCCATCGAAGTGCGGGCGACCAAGATTCAAGTAACTCAAACGGGAAAACGCGACCGCGTTTCCGTACAATCCGCTGACATTTATCCTGGCCCGACCACGCTCGCCAAAAAATTTCGCGGTGGCGTTCGCCCCGTGACGCGTCCGCAGACCAAGATTGGGAATTGATTGGTCGCTCGAAAAATCGAGCGGATAGTATGAATCCGCCTTCGGAACCGACGCATAGCGATCGATCGATTCTGCGGACTCTTTTGCTTGATCAATCCATTTTGTCAACGCAGGCTTGTTTTGCACAGCAAGACGCCGCAGCGTTTTCTCAGTCGCAACCAAATTCGCCTTCAACCTTTCGTGCTGGTCACGCGATTGGCCAGTGTAGACCGGAATATTTGGCTGGGGCGCAGCGTCGCCGTCTTTGCCTTTTTCATCAATGTTGTGAAAGAAGGCAAATAGCCGATAAAAATCTTTTTGTGACACCGGATCATATTTGTGGTCGTGGCACCGGGCGCACCCGATTGTCATGCCCAGCCAAACGGTGCTGGTCGTTTCCACTCGATCAGCGACGTATTCCACCAGGAACTCTTGCGGAATGATGCCTCCTTCGGCATTGATACGATGGTTGCGATTGAACGCGGTCGCGAGCAATTGATCGGGCGTCGGATTCGGTAACAGATCGCCGGCAAGTTGTTCGATACTGAATTGGTCAAATGGCATGTTCGCGTTGAACGCACGAATCACCCAATCTCGCCAAGGCCATTGTGTCCGCTTAAAATCGTTCTGATAGCCGGCGCTGTCGGCATAGCGCGCGGCATCTAACCAAGGCAAAGCCATGCGTTCGCCGTATTTCGGCGACGCCAACAAACGGTCGACGACTCTCTCGTAAGCGTGCTCGGTATCGTCCGCCAAGAAAGCATCGACTTCGCCCAGCGTTGGTGGCAATCCCGTCAGGTCAAGTGTCACGCGGCGCAAGAGTGTACTGCGATCCGCGGCGGCCGAGGGTGACAGATTCTTCCGTTCCAGCTGATGCAGCACGAATGAATCGATCGGGTTTGTCGGCCAACCGTCATTGCTCACCTTGGGAACTGGCGGGCGAGTCGGCGCATTCAAACTCCAATGGCGATCAAATTTAGCTCCCTGACGAATCCACTCATCCAGCGTCGCGATTTCCTGCGGACTGAGCGAGCGATTCGAATCCGGTGGCGGCATCACCTCGTCGGAATCGTTGCTATGAATGCGGCGGTGCAATTCACTGTTGGCGAGATCATTAGGCACCAACGCCGCATAGCCACCAAGATCAGCAAACGCGTTCTCGTCCGTATCCAAACGTAAATCAGACGATTGGTTCCTTGAATCCGGTCCGTGGCAATGAAAACATCGATCGGACAGGATCGGCCGAATTTGGGAATTGAAATCGATCGCTGCAGATTCGGTTTCTGCAGACTCTTGAACATCGTTCGCTCTTAGAACTGCTGCGATCGAACAGCATCCGGAAAAACAGATTCCCGCTACTACGATTCGCATCTTTGACGCATAGCTTGACAATGACAAGTTACTCTCTCGCCAGATATGGTTACTTGATTGTCGACTGACCTGCGGTACATGGCATACGCGGTCTAAGATGCATTCGACAAGTGGCAGGATTCAACCGGTGTAGTATAACCGGTCCCAGAACCGACATGCGGATTGACTAAGTTGATCGACGCATTGCACCATGTCGGGTTGATCTTCGCTTGCTTGGTTTGATGATAAGCATCCATCCCCGCCGTGGATTCGCCCTTCCTTCTTCGTTCCCTTGAGACATCTCACCCATGTACTACGCATTTCGATTAGCACCTGAACGGTTGTTACTGACTTGTCTGTCGACGCTTTTGGCCGCACATTCGTTCGTCGTTGCCGCCGCGCCCGAACCCAAGCGTGTTCTGCTTTGGCCAGATGGCGCCCCGCTTCAACGCGATGTCGAGGGCGACGAATCAAAACCGGCATTTCCAACGTTGGACATTTATCCGGCCCGAAAATGGGCGACCGGTGCTGCGGTCGTCGTTTGTCCGGGCGGCGGCTACGGCGGATTGGCGATGGGACACGAGGGCCAACAAATTGCCGCGTGGTACAACGAACTGGGTATCGCCGCATTCGTACTTCGGTATCGCCATGCACCCCAGTACAGAACTCCGGTTCCGATGCTGGATGTGCAGCGAGCCATTCGACATGTGCGCGCCAACGCTACGGCTTACAAAATCAATTCCAAGATGATCGGCGTGATGGGATTCTCGGCGGGCGGGCACCTTGCTTCGACCGCGGCCACCCATTTTGACACGGGGAACACCAATGCGGATGATCCTGTCGACCGCGTGTCGTGCCGTCCAGACTTTGCGGTGCTTTGTTACCCTGTCATCTCACTTGATTCGGAATACACCCACCAAGGGTCCAAGCGTAACTTACTGGGCGAGGCTCCGCCGGACGAACTGGTCAAAGAATTCTCAACCGACCAACAGGTGACGCCAGAAACGCCGCCAACCTTTCTGTTTCATACGAACGACGATACGGCGGTCCCGCCGGAGAACTCGATTCGGTTTTATCTCGGTCTGCGTAAGGCGGGCGTTCCGGCCGAGCTGCACATCTTCCAGCCGGGACGTCATGGTGGAGGCCTGTGGACAGGCGAACCGATCTTGGCTGTTTGGCCGAACCTGCTGGCCAATTGGCTTCGCGCCGGTGGCTATCTCGAACGGAACAGCAAGAATTCGAAATAACGCTCGGCGTCGATCTAGATGAGGCAAGTCATCCTTGCTGGCCCGCCAAGTAGGCAACCGCGGTAGGGTCTTTCGGGTTACCGAACACGAAATCCGTTTCGCCTTGTCCGATGAGTTCGCCTTGTTCGATGAGTTCGCCTTGTTCGATGAGTTCGCCTTGTCCGATGAGCTCGCCTTGTCCGTCGGGGGTCCAGAAAACGACAGTCTGATCCGATAAGCGACCTGCCTGGGCAAGGTGATTCGCTGCGATCACGATTGGTTGATTGACCACGCAAGCGATCAATCAACGCGTAACCTTAGCCGATGCACATGGTTGGGTCGCGCTACGGGGTTCATCCATCAACAAAAACCATAGTTGCAAAGCCAGGGCGAGCACGACGCATCGTCGCTGTTGCAGGTCTGCGGATCGTGTCAGCGCCGATTTGCAAATTCGGCCACGATTCGAGCGGGTACGCGCTGAACACCCAAAAGTCGAGGATGAATCACGGCCCGAATGTGGATCGAATGCGACTCGATCGCAACAAGGAAATTTCGCGATCAAAGTTTTCAACCACCCCAGACCGCTGCTCGTTTCACCGATGTATATTGGTCGCTCGCTTGGTGACTTCGATCAAAAACGATCTAAGCGAACTCTTTCACGCAAATGCAAACCGGAGTCCTCCCGTTGAAACCGATGAAGAATTTCTACGCAAACAAACAACTGACGTCGATGACGCGCCTGGGATGTTGTTTGATTGCCGCCAGCGTATTGCTTAATGGCGTAGTGCTTAACGGTTCGGTGCGGTCAGCCGAACGCCCCAACGTCGTGGTGATCATGGTAGACGACTTGGGGTATTCTGACATCGGTTGCTACGGCAGCGAAATTGAAACGCCAAATCTGGATGCTTTGGCTGCGGATGGACTTCGGTTTTCACAGTTCTATAACACCGCAAAGTGTCACTCATCGCGAGTTTCCTTGCTTAGCGGACAATACTGTGATGCCGCCGGTAACATCAAGTTATCGCATGCGGTCACATCCGCAGAAGTACTCGGCAGCGCGGGTTACTTCACCGCCATGACGGGCAAATGGCACTTGGCAAAACAGCCAACTGATTTTGGATTCCAACGTTACTTTGGGCATCTGAGCGGAGCCTGTAATTTCTTCAAAGGTGACAACACGTTTCGTCTAAATGGTCAGCCCTGGAAAGTTCCTTCGCAAGGGTTCTACACGACAGTCGCCAATGTCGAGTATGCGTTAGGGTTTCTTGACGAAGCACGCAAAACACAGAAACCGTGGTACTTGTATGTCGCATTCAATGCGCCGCACGCGCCACTGCATGCATTGCCCGAGGATTATGCGAAATACAAAGGGCGCTACGAGCAAGGATGGGATGTGATTCGCAAAGCTCGTACAGACAAGCAAAAGGAATTGGGATTGCTGCCGCAGTCGCTGCAGCCAAGTCCTCGCCCTGAACACATTCCGGCCTGGGACGACTTGCAAGACTGGCAGCAAAGTTACGAAGCCAACCGCATGACGACGCTGGCAGCCATGATTGACCGAGTCGATCAAGAAATCGGGCGATTGGTCGAAGACCTACGTTCCAACGGTGAACTTGAAAACACAATGATTCTGTTCGTATCCGATAACGGAGCCTGCCCGTACGACCGAAAGGCGGCACTGTTGGATGTTGAACCGACCAACGGAGATGTTTCTCTCGCCGATTCGACGGGTTGGTCGTGGGCGCGCAACAGTCCGTTTCGCTATTACAAACAAAATCAATTCGAAGGCGGAATCTCAACGCCAGCAATTGTTCATTGGCCGGCCGGTCTTAAAACGAAACCAGGCGAAATCGTTGACCAACCAGCGCACTTGATTGACGTCATGCCGACCCTGGCCGATATCGCCCACACTGACATCCCTGAACAATGGCAGGATCGTGATTTGCGACCGGTCTCGGGGGTTTCATTGAAACCCATCTTTGACGGACGCCCCCTGGGCGCTCGCCCGCCGATTCATCTTCGCTTTTCGCTCGATCGTGGGCTACGTGACGGCGACTGGAAAATTGTCAGTTTTCGGTCCGAAGCTTGGGAGCTTTACAACGTCGCCGACGATCGAACCGAGCTGAACAACCTTGCAGAATCCCATCCGGAAAAGATGGCCGCAATGGTAGAAACGTGGACAAGCATGGCCAAAGAAGTCCTGCACGCACCGCCCAACACATACGAAACCGTCGGGAAAGCCAAACTGCCGCATCGTCATCCCGAATGGACAAACTTTGCTGCAGGAACGCCGGCGGAATACACACCACGTTTTAAGTCAAAGCGAAAGGTGTTTCGAGCAAGACGCAATACGCGGGTCGATTTTCGTGGCAACGAAATGCGACTGGAATTCAGCGGTGAAGACCCCGGAATTGCGATCGATTTGCGCGGCCGCACCTTGCCGCCAGGACCCTACCGAGTTTCATTTCAACTGACCGGAGGCAGCAAAAACGGTGGCGAACTGTTTTTCACAACCGATTCTAAAACGACGCTGCCCAGAGGTACACGAGAAATATTCGACGTGCGTGCCGACGGCAATCCGCACGACGTGTCCATTGAATTGCACACGCAAGAAACGATCATGCAACTAAGACTTGACGTCAGCGAAGGTTTCGGCTCCGCAACTATCCGTGATTTGACCCTGTCTGATAACAAGGGAAACACATTGGCAACTTGGCCAGAGCAGAAATAGCCAGCCTTACCAACAATCGAACCCGCAAGCCTCACAATGGTTGGAATTCAATCTGGCTGTTTGTGCCGTCGCGCCGCGCGGGGATTCGCATCGCCAATGACATCGGTTGAAATGGTCTCGTAGCCCGTCAACGGGTTCCTCAATCTGTTGTCGGTGCGCCGTCGCTCACTTGATGCGACTTGGCAATGGTGCCGCCCGAATCGACCGAGACGTGAGACAGATTTCGAAGGATCACGGCGACCCGGTGGTGTCACTTTCAAGGCTGGCCCATTCACCGATGGACGATGGCAGGCAGCGCTGCGTACGCATTCAAACATCAGAGCCTCCGCGTCCGTTTGACGGGTCTTGTCGGGACTTGACGGGTCTTGACGGCGGTTGATCCGATCTCCGTCTCGATTTTTTTGCTTCAGGGTCTCGTCATCGGTTGAAAGCACTGCAAAACCGCTTTTTTCGCTACGGGCACCCTACATCCGAACGCTCAAATCGATAAGCAACGCTCAAATTCTTAATCCCCGCACGAGCGAACGTCGACGCGACTAGAATCGATGCATTGCAGTCGACACTATCGATGTCCCCCAAATACAACGATCATGATCCGCGCGAACGATAGAACCCGACGACTTGGATTTCAGCCCCTTGAGAGTCGCCGTCTGCTGGCCGTCATCGGTCTGGAACAGGAAGCGATCTATGTCCTGAATCGTGCCCGCCATGATCCTGTTGCTTACCAAGTCGAACAACAATTGCCCGTTGACCTTGCGGGCATTGCCTCGCGTGGGCCGTTAGCGGTCAACGATTCTTTAATAGATTCCGCGGGCGCCAAATCGACAGATATGGTTTTCAACAACTACTTTGGTCACGAGGGACAGGACGGTCTGATGGCCAATAAGCTTGCCCGTGACAACGGTTATCCACTTCCCGCGAATCTACTGGACTCAGACAACAATATTGAATCAATCGCGGCGGGCACCGACTATACGACACCCTATGAACCGCTGAACGCTTTGATCATCGATCAGGGTTTGCCAACGCCCTTTCACCGACAGCAACTCTTTGGGATGACTGAATTCTGGGCCGACAACCGTGAAATCGGAATCGGCTTTAACAACGCCGAGTCGACGAACTTCAATTACTACTGGACAATCCATACGGCGAATCGCGAACAGCCCACGAATTATTTGACCGGTGTGGTGTACGACGATGTCAATGGCGACCGACGGTATAACAACGGCGAAGGTCTGCCGGGCGTAACGATCACGGTTGGCACGACCGAAACAACCACCAACGCGGCGGGCGGTTGGTCGTTGCCCGTTGCTAATGGAGAGTACAACATCGTCGCCCGCGGCGGATCCTACCTGGGCGTCAGCACGGCAACAGCGACCGTGAACGACGACAACGTCGAAGTCGATTTTATCTCGGGCAAGGCTAGCAGCGATGTGTCGTTTAGTGAGCAGTATGCGCGAAATATCGCGGCTGCAACCGACGTCGACGGCGAAGGTGATCTGACGGTGCTGGATGCATTGCTCGTGATCAATTTCCTCGAACGCCAAAACGCCGGCACCGGAGCCTCATTTTCTAAGCCGGTTTACCTGGACGCGTCGGGGGACGGAGAAGTGACCGCTGCTGACGCGTTCCGAGTGATCAATGCGATCTTACGTGCCAGCCAACCCGACGGTGAATTATCGGTCGAAGGCGAAGCGAATACGCCGGTTCCGATCCTCACACCAACCGCTTTCACCGTCGCCGCGTCAACTTCGATTACCAATGATACGAACACAACAGAGTCAGGAAGAGAAACCCAATTCGCACGGGCGACGGAATCTTTAACCGCAAACACGCCCGAGGCAAACATCGACTACCACACAAGTCGATCTCGACGGGCCGCTTTAGGTCTGCCCGACAACGCTGCTGCGGATCAAACGATCGACAATGCTCGAAACCGCCAAGATGACGAGCCAACGGATTCAGTATCGGCAGGGCAGAACATCGTTGACCTGGCGTTGATTTCCGAGCGCTGGAACGATCGAACTTTCGAAATTGCAAACTAGCGAACTAGCGAAAACCGGCCGCATCGTCTCAAAGAGAGCCCGCGAATATTCGAGAGCATCATGGCAGCAGGTTTGCCCGTTCAATGCCCAGATAAAGCGATACGGACGTCGCGGTCGTTACATAGGTTGCCGAGATGAGCACGTTGAAGCCCCTTCCATCGAAAGGCTGATGGTTAAATCCCCAGCCTCAATGATCGGAGCGAAATGAACTCCTGGCGCCCTCGTCAGTCTCATCAAACTCGCTCGAATGCTGCCGTCCGATATTCAAAATGACGTGATGACATCGTAGATCTCTTCTGCAGAAGTCGCCTGTCGCAGCTTGGATCGCTTTGAATCGGTGCCAACCAGTTTTGCGATCCAGGAAAGATTGCGTAAGTGTTCGCCTGGCTCGCCGGAAGGACTGATCAGCATGAAAACGATCTCAATCGCGGAGTTCGTTAGCGGGCAGATGACGGGTTTCCTTGGACGCCCAACGATCAACACGGCTCGAGTCACCGCGTCGGTCCAGATATGCGGTAATGCAATTCCGTGACCGAGCAAACTGGTGTAGTCTTCTTCTCGCTTCCACATTTCATCAAGAAGATAATCCGGCTGAACGCTCGGATTCGTTTGATGAATGTGCATGATCATTTCGCGGTACAAATCGTATAGCTCTTTCTGATCGGACAGAATCACATTGGCGGGTGCGAGAGGAAAAGTGCTGCCAGCGGCTTGAGACTGGGGTCGATAGACCAGCCAAGTGTTCTCACCGTTTTCGGTGCCGGAGTAACATCCAGGATTGACGTTGTTCTGGTTGGCAGTCAGCAATACGTCGTCGGGAGAGGGAATATTGTTGATGTCTCGAACAATCTCTAAGGGTGCGGATTCGCTGCCCGCTTGCATCCACCGATTCAACGGGATTTCATCCCAAACTTTCACGCCGGCCAGCAAATGCGTATTTTCCTCGGTTTCGTACCCCGAGGGTTCCCAGCGAAACAACGATCCGTCCAGCAGCTCGGACCAACGCCGACATAGCATGCGGTTCAGATCGGGGTTGGGGGTCAATGCAATGATATTGCCGCAAATGTAGAGTTCGGGATGATCGTCGCGGACCATCAGCATTGCGTCTTCGCTAAGCGCGGTATGCCCTTCGCGAACCGCAACACGGACATCTCGAGCGTTTGTGTCGATCACGACCACGGGAATATCATTACTTTGGAAAAACGAAGCCACCTTTCGGCCCACGGGGTTCGCGCCGACAACGATCCAGCCCGATGCGATAGGACGAAGCACCCCCAGCAAGTCGCCAACCATGCCCGCAGTGAATCCCTGTGCGAGTACGGTTCCTGCGATCACCGAGTAAGTGAATGTTTCCAAGAACATTGCGTCTTCCACATCCAATTGCTTTAGTTCGATCGTGAACAGTGACGCCATTGATGCCGCAACAATCCCGCGCGGAGCGATCCAACTAAGGAACAGCTTGTCCCGTGTCTCGAGCGTACTGCCGTACATGGAAAGGAAAACGTTTAGCGGCCGTACCAGAAGCATAATTCCCAGGACGACGACCGCGATTTTCCAGCCATAGTCAAAGAATGCATTGAGATCGAGGTTTGCGGCAAGAAGGATAAAAAGCAAACCGATTAGAAAGTCCTTGAGTTCGACCTTGTACGAGACAATGCTCCGCAATTGCCGCGTGTTACGACTTCCCAGCACAAGTCCAGCAATCGTAACGCTCAACAAGCCACTTTCAGAGATAACAAGATCGGCTAATGCAAAGTTCAACATCGCCATCGACAGGACGAAAATATTCGTGTGACCACCCTGAATCCATCCACGCCTCATCACCACATCGAGCAAAAAGCCGAACGCGATCCCGATCATCGCACCGGCGGCGAAACGCATCAGGAATTCAGTCACCACAAGTTGATGAGTGCCGTCGGTGCTGACGTAAAACTCATAGCAGAGCAGAGCGATGAACACACCGACCGGATCAATCAGTACACCCTCCCAGTGCAAAATGTGGTGCAGTCGTTCTCGGACTCGAATCCGATGCAGTAGCGGCCCGATCACGGTAGGGCCGGTCACAATGACGAGGCTCGCAGCAAGGAAACAGAACGCAAGATTGAAACGAAACAGCGTCCAAATCAACAGTGCGCTCCCGATCCAGGTGACGAGCACCCCAATCGTAAGAATTCGAAAGATCTCCTTACTTGCCGAGCGATAGCCGTTCAAATCAAGCGTTAGCCCGCCCTCAAAAAGAATGACGGCAACAGCCAGCGAAATGATTGTATTTAATCCGCCGCCAAGATCGGACGGGTCGACGATACCAAGGACCTCGGGACCAGCAATCACACCGCCGATAAGGAGGACGACGATTGTCGAAACGCGCAAGTATCCCGCGAGCGTGAACAAACAGACGCCTAACGCAGCAGCGACCGTAAAAGTCGTAAGGATTTCGTGTGAATGCATGTGGTATGGCTCGATCCATTATACGCTTCAATCGCATTGATAGCCGCGTCGTCTGTCCAATGACTTTTTCGAAATGGTTGCTCAATCATCTAACGAGCCGAGAGACTTCTCAGCTGACTATATTCTGCTGATCTGTTGTGCCTGAGAATCAGTATTGGGCAAGGAGCGGTGTGAAGCACTTCCGAAGTGGTGCTGCCCCGCAGTAGGCGTGCAACAGCCCAATGTTCACGAGTGCCCATGACAATTAACCCCGCTTGGTATTGCTGGGCGAACGCAACGATCTCCGGTGCGACCCGACCATGCACAACATAAAAATTCACTTCGGGACAAGCGAATCTCTCACTGATCTGCTGTTGAAACTTGGAATTCAAATCACGCCGGATGGTGGAATACACCGTTTCGCCGGCCATAGCTGCCCCGCTGGTATCCGATGGTGCGACGTGAACTACGCGGATCATTGAGAGATCGTCGACAAGGTCAAAGGCGGTTTCCAATTCTTGCTCGGCCTCCTTTGAAAAGTCCCACGGCACCACGACTGCCCCTGGTCGTAATCTGGATATCATCATCGTATCTCCTAATGAAATTAGATTGAATCCGTGACAATGCGTCGATGCCACCCTAAACCGCTTTACCTTTGAGCCAGAGAGATGCAAACGCATTCGCCAACCGTGAATTTCGTTCACGTTTTCACGGAAAATCGTTCGTCACAGCGCCTCTTTCGTTGTTTCGACCTGCAGGTGAAATTGACAACGACTGATGTAAGCCGGCCAAAGAATGCTAGGAATGAAGAACGGGACTGGGATTATTTAAGTGCAGATCATCGGTCACAAACGCAATACTTCCCGTCTTGACGTCATACATCGCGCCAACGACAAGCAACTGGCCAGTATCGATGGCATGGCGGATCGCATGGCTGCGATTGATAATTTCGCGAACCGTGCGCTGAACGTTTTTTTCAGCAATTCGATCGACACATGCGTCCATTTCGGCAAGGGGCATGGTGGTGACGCCACGACACTCATTGCCCTGCACCGATTCTTGGATTTCAGCGACAATCGCGTGTAAGTGCGGACATCCACTCGCTTGTTCGGTGTCTTTCCCTTCGTCCAGAAGTTTCACCGACGACGTGACCGCACCGCACCGCGTGTGCCCCAAGACGAGAACCACCTTTGCACCCGCAACGGTAACCGCATACTCAAGACTGCCCAAAGACTTGGTACCGATCACATTCCCTGCCACACGCACGCTGAAAATATCGCCGATACCCAGGTCGAAGACCAACTCGGTTGGAACGCGCGAATCGATACAACTAAGCACGGCGGCCAATGGGTTCTGGCCTCCGGCGGTCGCGTCAATCTGCCGACCAAAATCGCGAGAGAGTCGCCGCCCCGACTGAAACCGGTCGTTACCTTCTTTCAGGATATCCAGCACCTGCGCCGGAGTAAGTCGATCTTGAAGTTCGCGGGTTGAGTAGTCCGCAAAGTGAATTTCGTCTCGCAGATCATACTTGTCACGAAATCCACGCAAGCTGACACTTACCCCGCGCGCCGGACCCGATTCGTTCTTAAATTCTCGAATCAGACTTAGAACATCCGGATCAATGTAGTCGGACGCGGATGCGTCTAGCAGATATTTGGCACCCGGTTTGGCCTGATTGAAGATCGTATCCAGGGCCGCTCGATTCAGAAAGCTAACCTGATTCGCTAGTTCGACATGCACAACGTCACCGTCGATATGAGTTTCGACGATACGCCGGATCGGACGACGCAAATTACTGTTTAGAATAAACAAGACGCTGACGACCAATCCGATAACGATTCCAATCAATAGATCGCTAAATACGATTGCGACGACCGTGATGATGAAAGGCGCGAATTGATATCGGCCCTGCTGCCACATCGTGCGGAACAGTTCAGGACTCGCCAGTTTAAACCCCGTGTGGATCAAAATAGCAGCCAGTGCGGCAAGCGGAATCATGTTCAGATAGATGGGAAACAACCCGACACAAACCAACAACATGACGCCGTGGAGAATCGCGGACAGTTTTGAAACCGCACCCGCGTTGATGTTGACTGAACTGCGGACGATCACGGACGTCACCGGGATCCCACCAATCAATCCGGCGACCACGTTCCCTGCACCTTGTGCCCACAACTCACGACTGGCGGGAGAGTTGCGACGACGCGGGTCCAACTTATCCGTAGCTTCAAGATTGAGTAGCGTTTCTAGTGAAGCAACGATCGCAATCGTCACGCCCGCCACATACACCGCAGGGTTCGCCCACTGCGAAAAATCAGGAAACGTCAAGAAGCTCGCAAACTCTGAAAAATTCTCGGCAATTGGAATCTGGACCAAATGACTTGTCCCGATCGACCATCCGTCACCCAACCGTGAGAACACATACTGCATTGCGACCCCGGCGAGCACAACGACAAGCGGCGCAGGAACGCCAGAGTTCTTAAGCGGTTTGAACCGTGACCAAAGGATAAGCAACACCAATGAAGCGATCCCGACGACGGCCGCACCGAGATGAATTTCGCCCTGGAAGACTGTTGCAATCTCAGAAAACGTGTTCTCGTGATCCGGCTGCGAAAACGACATTTCACCTTCGGGGTCCGTGTCGTGTCCAAGCAGGTGGGGAAGCTGTTTAAGAATCAGGATCACTCCGATCGCTGCCAGCAGCCCCTTGATGACGCTTGATGGAAAAAACGCCGATAGCGCCCCCGCTTTAGCGATTCCCAGTCCGATTTGGATCAGTCCGCCGACGACAACGGCAAGCAGAAATGCATCGAACGCCCCCAGGGCTGCGATTTGAGAAGCGACCACGGCAGTTAGGCCTGCCGCGGGTCCACTGACACTGGTGTGCGAGCCGCTTAATGCGCCAACAACCACTCCCCCAACAATACCGGCCAAGAGGCCAGAAAACAGTGGCGCGCCAGAGGCAAGTGCGATGCCAAGACACAATGGCAATGCAACCAGAAAGACAACCAAAGATGCTATAAAATCCCGAGACACTCGGCCCGTTGGTGATGTCGATTCGCGCATGTTTTCGTTGATTGATTCCATCGAGTGTTCTATTTCGTAATGTTTGATGACAGGTGGCGGCCGGAACGGCTGCTCCGGTTGGCCCGACGGATGAACGCAAAGTTTGTGCCGTGCCGTGCACGACCTTGCACGGCATGACGTTTGCCTTGCAACGACTTTGAAACACGTGTTTTTTGAAGCCGAGGTCCTACGTTTACCAACGCATCAGATTCAATGTGGCATTACCTTCCATTTAACCGATGTCGAAATTAAGTCACGGCGACCAAATTTCGCCCACGCCACTTCGAAGGAGTTTTAGATGAGAATGCGGAGCAGACTGGGCTTCGTTCTCGCGGCAACCGGCCTAATCTTGCTTTGCCTCGGTTTTTCTGGCGCTTGGTACGTTCTCAAGTTGCAGAAACGCAATTCAGAAATACTCAGTGGCAATGTTGCGAGCATCCGCGCCGCTGAAGAGTTGGAATTGATCGTCCGCGAAATGCGACACGAACTTGACCGATACCTGCTAACCAAGGACCGAGGACGCTTGGTGCGCACGGCGCAAGATCAAGAAGCCGCGACCGAGTGGATCAGCAAGGCTGAGGCATTATCGGGAAGCGACGAAGAAAAATCGCTATTGGCTGATATCCGGAGCGGAATTGATGAATATTTTGTCTCGCTGCACCAGTTGGTCGATGACCCTGAAATCCAGATTTCCTCGGAACGTGTTGAGGAATTGGAAGCAGAAACACTTTCTAGGCAAGTATTGATTCCCGCGCGCCGGTTTCTTGACATCAATGAAAGCGAACTTGAGGAAAGTAGTCAGCAAAACGAGTCTATGGCATTGAAATTGTCGTTGGCGATGGCGCTGCTAGGCGCCTGCGGTGCTGCAGTGGGACTGTTAGCTGGCTATGGTGTGGCCCGCTCCATCACTCGTTCCATGTACCTCTTATCCGTGCCGATACGCGACGTGGCTGGGAAACTAGATACGGTCGTCGGCCCCGTTGAAATCTGTGCGGATCCAAGCCTGCAGGATTTGCAAGAAGTGCTGGAAACGGTTTCCGAGCGAGTCGGCAGCGTGGTAGAGCAACTTCAGAACGGATACAAGGAAGCGATCCGTGCCGACCAACTCGCTGCCGTCGGGAAACTCGGTGCGGGGCTGGCGCATGAACTCCGCAATCCACTCATGTGCATGAAAACGCTGGTTCAATCAGCTCGCCACAACAAGTCTAACCTTGACTCGGACGACCTTGAGGTCTTGGACGCCGAAATCACGCGAGTCAGCAAATTGCTGCAAACGTTTCTTGATTTCGCTAAACCATCAGCTCTCGTCCCAATGCCGGTTGATCTTCGAGAGATCGTTCAGCAAACCTTTGCTCTGGTCTCAAGCCGCGCCGAGTCACGGGGTATCGAAGTCATCAGCGTTCTGCCGGATGATGCTAGAACTGTCCAAGGTGATGAAACACAACTGCGGCAAGTTCTGTTGAATCTCATACTCAATGCTTTTGATTTTATGCCTAACGGTGGCAGAGTCACTGTGACCGTGGCGGACGACGAAACCACGCCCGCTGGCGCAACTCTGTCAGCGCAAGCTAGCCACAGTTGGGTTCGACTGAGTGTGGCAGACAATGGCTGCCCACTGCCGGAGGAATCCGACCGAATTTTCGAGCCGTTCTTTAGCACCAAAGAACTTGGCCTCGGACTTGGTTTGCCGATTTCGAGAAAGATAATTGGCGATCATGGTGGAACACTCGAAGCAAGAGACCGCGATGAGGGAGGGGTCATCGTCACCGCAAGATTGCCTGTATTCCACGACGCTTTGAATTCACGCCACGCCAACCGGCAAGTAAGCAACTCTAAATGACACGAACTCTGGATAACTCCGTGGCAAAATTGCTGATCATTGACGATGAACCGAACCTGCTTTATTCGTTAAAGAAGAGCCTCGAATCAGAATCGCTTGAAGTGTCCACGGCCGCGACCGCAGAGCATGGCATCGCTGCGGTTCGCGCAGACCCGCCCGATGCGATTATCCTCGACGTTCGCTTGCCAGACATGTCAGGTCTCGACACTTTCAATATCATCCATGAGATCGACTCGCGAATTCCTGTCATCATCATCACGGCTTATTCAACCACGGAAACAGCAATCGAAGCGATGAAGCGAGGTGCGTATGAGTACCTGCTGAAACCGGTCGATTTTGAAATGCTCTGCAAGACCGTTGAGCGTGCCATTGAGATCAGTCACATGAGCCGCGTACCGGCGGTATTCAAGGTGGGTGGGGAAACCGATTCAAGCGCGGATCAGATTGTCGGTCGCTCGCCGGCAATGCAAGAGGTATTTAAATCGATTGGTCAAGTCGCGCCTCAAGATCTGAATGCGCTGGTTCTCGGGGAAAGCGGAACCGGCAAAGAAATGGTCGCCCGTGCAATCTTTCAACATAGCCGGCGAAGCAGCGGACCGTTCATGGCAGTGAATTGTGCCGCGCTCGCGGAGTCGTTGTTGGAAAGCGAACTATTCGGGCATGAACGTGGTTCCTTCACCGGCGCAGACAAGCGTCGCATCGGAAAATTCGAACAGGTCGACAAGGGCACGATCTTCTTGGACGAAATCGGCGACATGACGCCTGCGACTCAGGCCAAAGTGCTCCGGCTTCTGCAGGACGGAAGTTTCGAGCGAGTCGGCAGCAACGAGACGATCCAATCAGATGTCAGGGTGATTGCCGCAACGAATCGCAATCTATTAGAGGACGTGAGCGAGGGACGGTTTCGTGAAGACCTCTACTATCGGCTGAGCGTCTTCGAAATCAAACTGCCGCCGCTGCGTGAGCGAAAGGATGATATACCGATTTTCGTTGACCACTTTATCAATCTATTCAACCGCGAGCTCAGTAAGAATGTACGCTCTGTCTCTCCCGAAGCGATGGCGATTCTAGAGAGCTACTCCTGGCCCGGAAATGTTCGGGAACTGCAGAGCGCGATGAAACATGCGCTGGTAAAGAACGTCGGCGCGGTCTTGTCCGCCGAATCGCTTCCGGCTGTTTGCCGCGGGGCACGCCAATCAATATCGCGAAAGAGTACACCCGTTCTGGATGCGGACAACATTCGGCACTTTGTCAACGACCTGCTCGATACCGAAGAGCGGAACGTCTATCAAAAGATGCACAACGAAATTGATCGAATCCTGTTGCCGGAAATCATCAGCCATGTGGAGGGCAACCAAGCGCAGGCCAGCGAAATTCTGGGAATCGCTCGCAGCACATTGAGAACGAAAATCAATGACCTTGGCCTCACGTTTGAAAAGCGTTTGAAGCAAGAAAAGGACGGCTCCGATTGACGGCTGAACCGAAGCCTCGAATGATTGCTTGGCAAGTCGTAAACGAAAACCAAACGTACGCGCGATCGTTGCGTCACGTTTGTCATCCGTCATGACCGCTTGCCGACGGTCGCAGTTGCCAACGGCAGACAGTCGCCTGGATGCTGCGTGCTAGAGCATCAACACGGGTGACGCGAACCGCAGCCTTGGATTTCTCAAAAATCGATATGATATCGATGGCATTTAGTGCAGTTGTCGCCCGCTGCTTTTGCCGTATGACAAGACGCGCATGCTTCCAATTTCAGCGGTTCAAACTCGGGATCATCTCGCTCCGGTTTCTGTCCGCTGGCCAGGGTAATGTTCAATTCCGTACGACGAGACGGTGTGCGAACGACATGGCAGTGAGAACAATCGGCTAGTTGTGCGATATGCAGGTGTGGCCCATGAGCGAACTTGGTGAAATTGCTTCTTTGTCCCACGAGCGGAGCAGAACGCCATTGCCCTGTCTCCCGTGCGGCCGCCGGATGACAAGAGATACAAGCCGCCACCGCTCGCGTGGCAAGCATACGTTTGCGAACCGGATCGCTGGGCGGTAACTGCGACAACAACTCCACGGCCGATCGCAGTACGGGGTCGGAGTGTCCTGACCCGCGATAGGAAATTGTCATCTTTAGATCGTCTCGATACCATCCGCCCGCCGGCAGCATTGCCGTGGGATCAAAACGCTGCGGAAACTCCGTCACGTCCGCGACGGAATGAGATTCGGCCAACAGATCATCCGCCAAGGGGTCGCCCTGCGCTGCGTTTGTCGAGAGCAAGTCGTCTCCATCGTCGCTAAGCAACGAATCGCTATCGTCCAACAACAACTCGTCTGAGTCTAACAATGCATCGTCAGAAACTAACAAATCGTCATCCGACAGCAGATCGTCGTCGGCAAGCGAGTCCTGATCAGCCAGCAAATCGTCATCGGCTTGAAGCAACTCATCATCGGGCGTGCTGGTGACCAGCAAACGATCCTGCGGCCTCGCCGCGAGCAAAATTGATGGAGGCTGCGCCGCGATGTCTTGATAATCGACCAAACGTAACGCACGTTTCAAAATCACGTCGCGGGATGCCGATTGGCGAAGTACCGGATCGCCATTTACAGAAAACCACTGTTGATACGTCTGTTGCAGCAGTTGCGGCGGTAATGCCCGGATCAATTCAGCCAACACGTCGCGAGGCAGTCCCGCTTGTGCTGCACGATTCAAGATGGACTGCTGTCCCTTGCTCGCTATTTCCGCCACCAACCGACGATGTTCGCGCGCGATGCTTGTTGCGGCATCCGTCATCGAAGGGTCATCGGCATTGATTTCAGCGAAATTGCTATTGGGGATGTGTCGCGATGCATCAGCCGAATCCGAGTTCGCTCGCAACAACAGTTCGGCCAGTGGAACGACCTGGCCATCGTAGAAACCGGTCGCATTCTCGGGCCAAGCGTGCAGTCGCTCGGCCGATTCGGTGGGGATCGTGGGCAACGCAATCAAGTCAATACCTTCACTCGCCTCGATTTGCAGCGAATCATCGTGACAGGACTGACAGGCAAATTCGTAACTGGGACCGCGTGCAAGCTCTCCGCGCGAGTCGACTCGGTGACAGCCCGAACAATCGAATGCGATCGGAGCGCCCGCGTGTTGCGATGACGGATAGTGCTTGTTCGCATGCGTCTGATGATTGAAAGCGACCGTGGCGCCGCGGTCATAGGGCCAATCATTCCATTCCGGATGAGACGTGGCAAAGCTGCCAAAACGATCAGCGTGACACGTCTGGCACTGCGAGTCCGAGACATCCAGCAGGCTTGCGTTCATCCCGCGATGTTCGCGGTGACAGGCCGAACATTGGACATCCTCTAAACCAACCGCTGGCCCCGGCATCAGATCATGCCATGTCGTCGAACGAGAACCGTGATCCGCTTGACTGGACACCAATCGCACCTCGGCACTCATCGATGCCAATACCGATACGGGCACGTTGTGCGCAAGGTTTGCCCGATCACGACGAATCACGTTGTGGTGGCAATCCAGGCATCGATCTGTTTGCGTGACGCCGCGATGTCCGTCAATGTTTTCCTGAAACCAGCTGTCGGGTGATGTCGCCGCTGGGCGATGGCACGCCGCACAACGATTCGAGGTATGGGTCCCGGACAGTATTTGAGCGTGCGGAGTTGACAATTCACCAGGCTTGAAGACACTCGGCGCCGCCTCAGGCCGACACATCAAGAAGGTCACAACTGCGGTCACAGCGAGAACTAGTGTTGCAATCTGCTTGCGGCGGCCCAGCCATGTCCTGCGAGGTTGACACGCACCGGCCAACGGACATGTACCGTTCGCACTTGGGCCATGCGCACAGGGTGACGAATCGTCATCGCGTCCACACATCCATCGACTGCCTGGACGGTCGTCGGACGGCGGTTCGGATAAATTGAGTTCGTCGCGGCGCATCGAGTTGTGTTATTGATTTATTGGATGGGAGAGCACAGGTGGATCAATTCAAATCGTAAAGCGGATCGCAAGCACCGCGTGGATAATTGCCCACAAAACCAAGACGATTGAAAACGTGCTGTGGATGACCAGCCAAAGCCGCAGACGCAACTGTAGCGAGAATTGATAATCCAAGTCGTCTCTGCGACGTACCAATGCGGCAAAGCGTCCGGCAACTTGCCGGCCATCGGATTCAAGGTATCGGTTCAGTTCCTGCAGTCCGCCCAGCAGCCGTCTGCGGCGAGCGCCGGTCGGTACCATCACGTAGGCCAGCGACGGACGGGTCTGAAAGAACGGCATCAAGTACTTCGTATAGAAAATCCCCAGCACTCGACTGGTGGCATTGTCGTTGTCGCCCTCGAGCAACGATGCGGCCGTTTCTGCGATTTGATTTCGGTGCCAACGCACTCGGTCAAAACGATGCTGACCATCGACCGCAGTCAAGCGGCGTGGCAACGTGCGGCTGGCATACACGCCATAGAACCCGCTGGCGCTGACCAGCAAAAACACGATCGATAGGCCGCATTCGAAAGTGCCGCCTGCGATCAACGAGGGGACGTGCATTGCATAGACCGCTGTTGCGAAAAGTCCGCTGTAGAGATGCACCTGAGTCCATGTGCTCGCGCTGCCCAAACGCAACATCGGAACTCGTCTGCGGACGCCTAGCAGAATCAGCAAAAACAATGTCGACAGGGTCGTCCAGCCGGTCACATACGACGCATGCCCCAGTCGGCTGGTTTCAATCCATGCGAATATCCATACGATCAGAATGGCAATCGCAGTGATCGCAAGTGCAATGATACGTCGAGTACGAAAATGGGGCTGCAACATCGCCAGGCTAACTCCGCCGCTCGAGCCAATGATTGAGCGGATGCGATTCGGTCAAATCAATTCGCACCAACGCATCATGAGGACAAGCCGCTGCGCAGGCAGGGCCGTTGGGACTTGTCTGGCACAGATCGCACTTGGTCGCCTTGCTAATCGGCTTTCCGGTCGACGCATCACAATATGGACGCCCTTCACGGTCGAACACTTCGGCCATGCGAATGTTCTGATAGGGACACGACGCGGCGCAAGTCCCACAGCCCACGCAGATCGGTTCGTGTATGGATACCACGCCGGTATCGATATTGCGAGCAATCGATCCAGTGGGGCATCCGATCATGCATACCGGATCGGAACAGTGCATGCACGCCTGGACGAATTGCAACCGCTCGTGCTGGGGCCCTTGGCGTACGAACCTCGGGTTTCCGTCATGCACGCTCGCACATGCTTTGACACAGTCATCGCAACGCGTGCAGCGATGCAAATCAATGACCATCGCTTCACGCCCATTGTTCATGCGGTTCTGGACGATGAACTCGAGCAAACTTTTTGATTCGAATTGGGTGCCGGCATCACTCAATTTTTCGCCGGCATCGGAGTCACGCGTTTTCTCTCGGCGCGCCCCCCGCCGCCGCTCTTTACGTTTTTCGGTGAACTCGACCATCAACTTGCGAACCGAATCGGGCAGTTCGCTGCGTCGCACGTGCGGAAGAACCTCTTGCGCGAATGTCTCGACCGGAATTGCAAGCAGGTCCAAGAACCCGACGGCCCGTAGTGAATGCCGAAGTGATTGCGACGGAGCCTCTTCGGGTCGCAGGGCGTTGAACGCGATTTCGTCGAGCCCGAAGATATGCCCCTTGCCCAAATAGGCGGCCGTCTGGTGCCCGGCTCCATAGCGACGAGACATTCTTGCAAAACCGCTTCGCACGACCAGCAAATCAGTCGGGTAGCTGCCTTCCTCGACCACGAGCGGTTCGGCTTGAATTTGTTCGGCGGCCGGTAACTGTTTCGTTTTCTTATAGTCCGCGTTCCATTCCATCCGCCCGAAAGAACGCATCTCTGTCGCTTCGGCAACTTTGTCCAAGTTGACTTCGGGGACGTGGCGCAGCAAAGGTATTTCACGCAAATGAACCGGCAGCCAATGCTGACGGTAGTGTTGTTCTAAGGTATCCGCGAAACC
The DNA here is from genome assembly GCA_963975425.1 of uncultured Pirellulaceae bacterium. Classification (GTDB taxonomy): domain Bacteria; phylum Planctomycetota; class Planctomycetia; order Pirellulales; family Pirellulaceae; genus CAXBGS01. The sequence continues at coordinate 22,813 of CAXBGS010000007.1, read as the reverse complement.
ACGGTCACGACGAAGCACACGGAGGCCCTGCCACCGGATTTCCAACAAAGTGGCTTCGTTCTCGGCAATCACGGTCGCCGTCCGCGGCGATCGGTACATGGCGGCAACTTCACCAAACAGTTCGCCCGGCCCCAACGAGACCGATTCGTTTCGTGACAAGATCGCGTCAAAATCTTGCAGAAAGATCGCGGATCGGTCGTCGAGTTGGCGAATCGAAGTCGCGGAGCCCTCCACATTCGATGTGATTTGATGCGGATCGCGAGCTTCAGGAATCGAGGACCGGAATAAAAATCGCCTTAGCGACTCGGGCCAAGTCAATTTCTCGGGCTCGGTGCGCCCAAGGTCTTCCGCTGGTAACGAGTCGACCATCACACGGACGCTGCCGGCCAGGACCAGGTACGCGCTGTTGCCGTAGTCACCTTCGCGAACGATGATTTCGCCTTGCTGGCATCGATGCAGCCGGCAATCGTTCAATAAAATGCCTTCCAGTGGCATCGTTCGCGGGAAGGATTTCGGGTCCATCGCCGCAAACGGCTCACGCGAGCGCAGCCAAGCGACGTCCGCGTCGTTCATCGACGGATCCATGGGCTTGTCCCAACGACCGGGACGGCGTACAGCGACTGACTCGTGCGTTTTCATCGCTGTGGTTGGTAACGATTTTGTTTTTAGCAGGTCAAGACAAGAAGCGGGCGGCTCGCGTGATTTCGGACAGGTGCGGCTCGCGTGATTTCGGACAGGTGCTGGTGGAACGGTGGCCTGAAATCTAGGATATTCGCTAAATCGACAACTGACCGCGCTGCCAAGTTGCCGTGAACGGGCTCTTAGAACGAGAAAGCTCTGAGTTTCACGCACCCGCAACCTGTGATTAGCGAGTCCGAACATGACCAACGTGATGACCTTGCCGACATCGAATTCGATCTATAACGTTCCCAACGCGCTGACATCCGTGCGGCTGGTCTTGGCAATCGCCGTGATTGTGTTGATCCCACTGGGTTGGTACGCCACCGCCACCGTCACCTTTCTGATTGCCGCATCGACCGACTGGATCGATGGTTATTGGGCCCGAAAATATGGACAGGTCACCAAGGTAGGTCGGATCTTTGATCCGTTCGTCGACAAGATCATCATCTGCGGCTCGTTCATCGCTTTGGTCGAAGCAGCCGGATCGGGGGTCGCATCATGGATGGCAACTGTCGTCGTCGGACGCGAGTTGCTGGTGACCAGTTTACGAGGAATGATCGAAGGCGCCGGAGGCGATTTTTCAGCCAGCCAATTGGGAAAATGGAAAATGGTCCTCCAGTGTGCCGCCGTTGTCGCGATTCTGCTTAGCCTGATCAGCGTTCCGGCCGCCGCTTGGCTGACGTGGACGAGTCAGATCTTGCTATGGTCCGCTATCGCGCTGACTATCTATTCGGGAATCGATTACATCGTCCTGGCCAGTCGCGTGATGCGAAATAGCGAAGGCGACGCCTAATGGCGCAGGGAATTCATTCCATTCTTAACGCATTGCTGTTGGCTGCGATTTCATCCAGCATTTTGATGTGGGTGTACTTTCTGTTAAACCGCAACCGCAGCAGCAAACTGAAGTTCGACCCTCGCGTTGAACTGGTTGCGCGGAACCGTCCGTTTTGGAGCCCGGCTGATTTTCTGGTCATGTTCGGAACGTTCGTGCTGACCAGTTCGCTGATCGGCGCGTGGTTCATCTCTGAAGGATGGCTGCCAAGCCCATCGGCAACGATCAAAACGCAAACATTACCGACCGAAACATTACCGGCGCAGGCACGACCGATTGAGGTATCGCCGACCGAATCGATTGCGACCTCACCGGATCAAGTCGCCGACGTGAACGCTCTGTATGCCCAGGTGGGGCTGGGCGTTCTGTCCGGGACGATTGCTTTGCTGGTTGCACTGACGTTTGCACTGCTTACACATCGCGATCGAAAGTCCGCCCTGTCAGAGTTAGGCTTCGTTGGCTCGCGCGAAACCGTACGACAAGGACTTTGGGCGTCACTCTGGTTGCTGCCGCCGGTGTTGCTGATCAGCCTATTGGTCTCATGGATGATTCCTTACGAACACCCCGTGCTCGATACGATGAAGGCAATGGCAGCGAACCCGTCGATCACCGGTTTTGCCGCTTTGTTCATCGCCACAGCACTGGTGACACCGCTGGTGGAAGAGTTCATGTTCCGCGTGTTGCTGCAAGGCGGGCTGCAAGGGATGATCGATCGCGGCGGATTCAACGACGAGGACATCCAAGACGATACCAACTGGCGGGCGACGTCATGGATTCCGATCCTGGTTACCAGCGTGCTGTTTGCGATGATGCACCTGGGACAGGGCGGTGCACCGATCCCGTTGCTTTTTTTATCGATCGGGCTTGGGTACCTTTACCGACAAACCGGTTCGATCGTTCCGCCGCTGATCGTGCATTGCATCTTGAACGCATCAACGATGCTGGTCGAATTCAGTCGTCTGCTCGCAACGTGAACGAACCTAAATGCATCCCGGTCGGTTCGTCATAGGCGAAACTGCCGCTGGGTGCAAAATACTTTTCAAATTGCTCGTAGGGCGGCAACTCGTTGCGTTCCAGCAATTCGTACATTTTTTTTGCCACGACATTCTTTTCGCCGGCTTGTCGCAGAAACGCTCGCGACTCTTTCGACTTACTCATTTCGTAAAACATACGAATGAAATCGCCGCCACGCATGAACTGGACCATGAACGGTTTCTCTCCGTCCAGCTTTCCGCCTAATTCGCTGGCGACGAGATCGTATTCTGGAACTTCCACCAATCGCGGCATTGCGTCGCTGTTGGCCCGCATGATTCGCTGAACAAATTCGCGGCTATCGGTTTGAACCAGCCAATTGCCTAGCACAAACAGGCACGGTTCGGGGCGACGAAATTGTTCTGGGAATTTCTTGGGGTTGAACTTCATAAAATAGACGACCGTTCCGCCCAAGGTTTCAACCGTCAACGCATTCGGCTTGTATTCGCGATGCTTCGCGATCGCCGACTTGATGGCGACGGCATCAGACAGTTCGAATGCGGTCGCTTGGGTTTGGCTGTTCAGTTTCATCGGCGGCTGTAGCCAAGACGTTCGTACCATGCGGCCGGTCAGGTGTTGGATGATGTCATCGTGCAAGTCCAACCCGAGACGCTTTTGCATGGGTTCCTCGACGACGCGTTTTAGGGCATCGGCCCCTTGGAAATTCTCAAGCACCTTGCCCACATTCGTATAGGTGTTCTCGAAATCCCAGTGGATCGAACTGTAACCGGTTACGTCCGAAGGGACCCATTTCGGCGGTGAGGTGTCGCCGGTGCTCGGCCGCAACACACTAAGCAAGCCGTCGCGAGGCGGATCGATCAGCACGTGAAAGTGCGTGATGTCTTCAAAAACATCTCCGCCCCGAAAGGCGCTGCCGCCCACACCACGGATTCGAGCCAAGCCTAAGTTTTCAAACATCGGCCACATCAAACCGAGCGTGATGGAACCGCTCAGTCGCACGCCGCGTTCGGCAATACGATAGGGGTCGGCATAGAACGTCAGTTGCGGACGCGTCGATTCGGCGCCGATGCATCGCGAAATGACCGAACCGAAATTCGCACTGTCGGCCATGGTCGGTTCGTCACTCGCTTCGCGCCAACGATCCCAGACATCTTGTACGGTACGGTGACCGAATCCCAGGACGACGGTTCCCTCGTGCTCGAAATATTGGATCTCCATACGATCGGCACGTTTGGGTATCAGGCGTACGATTTCGATCGCATCGACGGGAACGTTTCGCCGTATATGACTTCCCACGACCAGGCGGTCTTCGAATCGTTGAATGATCGCCATCAACTTGTCGACATTTTCGCCAGCATCCACCATCACAACGCCGGCAAACCGATATTCACGGCGGCGGTTGCGTTCCATTCGCTTGCGTCTGTCCTCGTCGGACTCGTCATCCGGAACGACTTCCGCATCGACCGCTTCTTGATTGATCGGCCGCGGTAGTAAGGCGACGGCGATCTGCCCTTTCGGAATCGACAATAATTCCTCCAGCGAAACGCCGACTTCGCTGCTGATCATCGAAAACAAGTCGCTAAACGTTGCGTAGATATCGCTGGCAAACGGCTTGAGCTGATCGTCGGACAACATTCGTCCCATCGATGAATTGGCAAGATCGACGCGCAGGTCGTCCGCGTTGTCTAGCCGGATGTACGCCAGAGTGTCTTCGGGTAATAGGTGGGGCGCACCGGGCATCGGGTCCGCGTCGGCCGCCGACGCCTGCCGAACCGCGATTGACGATCCGGCGACCAGCAGTGTCAGGCTGAGCGAAAAAACACGTCGAAAAGAGGAGAATCTGGCGAACAATTGCATGATCTTGATTCGGAGGTCTGAAGAGGGATTTCGCTGAATATTCGTTGTATTCGACGCCCGAGACAAAGTCTTGCCCCCCTGCGCCACTTTCAAAGGGACATTTCCGAAACGAATCGGGCGCGGCGCGGTTAAAATAGACGGTTGCCCCACCGAGGCATGGACAAAACCGTTCAGAATCCAACCGGCCCAGCAAACAATCTATTCCGTTGGTATATGAGATATGAAACATTCAATCCTGACTTACGCATCGATTTTCATCGTGTCGTCCCTGCTCTCGAGCGTGGCCATGGCTCAGCAAGGCGGCGGAGTGACCGATGGTGCGACCAACGGTGGAACCACGACCAATGGGACGGCCACGGCAACCGGCGATACGACGCAGACAACCGGCATCAGCCGCGACGAGGCGTTTTCGGCGATTGAACGCGGTTCGAGCCTGGGATCGACCAACGGAACGGCGATTGGCGGGGGAACAGGCAGCACAAACGCGCGAAGCAGCTTTGGCGGAGCGGGTGGCGGCTTCGGTGGCCTTGGGGGCTTTGGCGGGCTGAACAGCCTGTTCGGCGGTGGCGGACTTGGCGGATCGCAGTCAAGCCAGCCCGCAATTCGCACGCGACTGCGTTCGGCGATTCAGGTCGCGCCGATCAATCCTCAACGGGTTCAGCAATCGGCAGCGAACCGGATTCAAATGCTGCCGCGGTCATCACAGCTTGGGGGCGTGAACGTCATGATGAATGGACGAACCGCCGTCGTTTCCGGCACGGTCACCAGTGAACGAGATCGCCGAATGAGCGAATTGTTGATGCGATTAGAACCCGGCGTTAGTGACGTCGAGAATCGGGTCATGATTTCCCCCTGATCGTCCAACGGTTGTCATCACTGAGTCAATTGTCTTACGAGTGGGCCAGGGTTGGCCACCGAGCATTAGCGCCGGTTGAACATGTTTCGCAGCGCAATCTGCGCGGCTTCTTGAGAATCGACGGGCCCCTTAGCGCGTAAATGCTCGGGAAGTTTCTTGGGTACTTTCGCCGCGTCGCCTGGTGCCTGCGTTTCGTCGTCGGTGTCCCGAGTCCCTGAGCCAGCGACATGAGTTGCTTCTGATTCACCGCCGGGTAACGCGACCGTGGTCATGGACGTCTCAGATTCATCGTCTTCATTGTTGCCTGAATCGCACTGCGTTGGATTACCCGTTTTCGGATCTTCGTATGACGCTTTCTGCAATGTCACAGGTGGCTTGACGAAGTGATTGGTAACCTGGAACTTCGCCGCGATGTCGTCGAGCTCTTGCAGCAAAGAATCAATTGGCGATTCACCACTTCCCGCGCCAGCTGGTGACAAGAGATGACTTTCGGTTGAATCCGCACGCGCAGCCTCAGCGGCTTTCGGCTGCAACACGACTCGAAATTTCATTCGTCCGATTTGAATTTTATCTTGATCGCGCAGACGCCGAGGTTTGCCCTTAGCCAGCAACTCGCCGTTAAGAATCGTCGGATTCCGGCCACCTAAATCCACGATCGCTACGATGTCGTCTTGTTGCACAATCGCACAATGACGCCGGCTGATGGTGCGACTTTCTAAGGTCAAATCGGCATCTTTGTGTCGACCGATCAAGAACTGATCGGATTCGACCCGCACCCGTTTTCCGCGGCGACTGCCGCTACGATAAATAAGGCTAGTGTTACTCAACTGCTACCCTTCGCGGCAAAAATCCCAATCCATCCTGAGTTGCCAAACTAGTGAGTCGACATGAAGTAATCGTCAAGAACTTCGTACCGAACCATTTAGATTGGGTTAATACCGCGTTGTCGTACCGATCTTAACGACGCAAAGTCATTCACCACTTGCACATGACACTGGGAACTGAAATCTTTCGATCCGCAACATCCGGCATCAGTGAACAGATGCAGCGAGATCGCCTTTGCAGTTGATTCACAACTAAGAAACGTTGACCGATTCTCGCCCATCCGCCTTTGATTTCTATCAACACATTGAGTGGTTTCAAACAACACCATGAGTGGTGTATCAGACGCGATTGCGCACGGTGCAAGCCGATGCGGCGAAGTTCACTCCGATAGTCAACATCACCCGGCTTTCGACACGCGGGATCGCGAATTCAACATGCGGTCACGCGTTCTCCGGTCACAAAACTCAGCCGACCCGATAGCCGATTCAGCGAGCCCGATAGACCGGGCCAGAATTGAACTGACATAGCGGGCCGACATCTGTCCCGCTGCACACCAATACGCCGCCGGTCTTGAACGCGCAATCGTGTCTGATCCCATGGCGGTTGTCGATACTCGTATCGACGCGAAAGCAAAGCTTCGCGAACTCTTCATGACCGGCGACGATCTTACGCCAACCGTCATTGTGAAGATTCTGTTCAGCTTCGTTGCCCTTCACTTTCAGGGCGGCTATTTTCCCACTCAGTAACGAAGTGATGGCTCACGATGTTTCGATGGTAAACGTGACGAACGCAAACGCCGGCAATTGCAATGACGGACTCGACGATCCGACAATTGCCCCAAACAGCACACCTGTTGTCGAGGTCGATGGTGAATCGACCGCTCTGCCCACGGCGGGATGTCGAGTCGACGAGTATGTCATCCTCGGCGAAATTGCGCGTGGCGCGATGGGCGTCGTCTTCCGAGCGAAACATCAATCACTCGACCGAGTGGTTGCGTTGAAGATGGTGATCGATGGCGAATCCGATCAGGACCTTCGACAACGTTTTGCCAATGAAGCTAGAGCAGCAGCCAAGCTGGACCACCCTGGCATTGTTCCGGTATATGACGTCGGACAGTGGCGCCAATTCCCGTACTTTGCGATGCTATACGTCGAGGGTGAAAGCCTGGCGCAACTCCTGCACCATGGCCCGCTGCCGCCGCCGCGTGCGGCAACGATTGCGAGAAGGATTTCCGACGCGATCGAGCATGCGCACCAACACATGATCATTCATCGCGACCTGAAACCCGCCAACGTACTGATTGACGGTCACGGCGTTGTCCGCGTCACAGACTTCGGCGTCAGCAAGATCATGAACGCGGCAAATGATTTAACGCAGCGGGGCGAATTGATCGGGACGCCGCACTTCATGCCGCCTGAGCAAGCAGGGCAATCGACTGAGCAGGTTGGCCCGACCGCCGATGTTTACTCGATCGGGGCAGTGCTGTACGCGATGCTGACCGGTCGCCCGCCATTCCAAGCGGCATCGCCGCTGGAAGTCGTCGCACAAGTCATTTCACAGGACGCAGTCCCGCCATCGGTGCTTAATCCCTCGGTGCCGATCGAACTGGAAGTCATCACGATGAAGTGTTTGAGCAAACGGACCGTACTTCGGTACGCATCCGCACAAGAACTTTCCGCGGATCTGCAGCGGTATCTTGCTGGCGAACCGATCTTGGCAAGGCCGCCCGGTTGGCTGCAAAAATTCAGTCTGTTGTTTCGCAAACATGTGATCTTTGCAAGTGTCTCGGGGACGGCATCATTGTTATTGGTCTTTTTAACCGCTGCCCTGTTTCTTTCTTGGATGAGAGCGCAGCGTAACGTTGCAGAGCTGACGGACCAACTGAATATCGCTGAACGTGTCATTCAAAGTGAACGACGTGTCACCCATAAATTCATTTCACGCGCCGCGTCCTTCGCCAATCACGACGTGCCTGCCAACGCAGTCCTCGCGGATTTTCAGATCAAACGACTGGCCGCATCCGCGGAGGCACAGTCAGAGTCGAATCCGAATCTTGCATTGCAACTTGCGATTGCAGCAATCGAACTGGCAATCGAACACGATCAACGGCCGCCCGAAAAAACACTGACTTGGCTGAAATCTCGCATCAATCCGAAAGATCAGAACGCCACTGAGACCGATGAATCCACTCCCGCGATGTCCGTTCAAGACATGATCAAGAGAGCTGCTGCATTCGTTGTCGATCCGGTGAGTGAACCCGAACGTCAACTTTACGGGATCGCCCCATCGCATTCCTCCGACCTAGGTAGCCACAAAAAGCCCGCAGATGAGTGACCCCAATCCCACATCGAAATGCCCTTGGAAACTGACCATCACGACGGGTCCAGACGAAGGACGCAGCTATCTCGTCAACGATGAATGCTCGCTGGTCATTGGCCGTGGCAGTGATAGCGACACGAAAATTCGTGATCCAAGATTGAGTCGCATTCACTGCGAACTGAGACGCTTGGGAGACGAAGTCGAGATTATCGATCGAGGTGGTTCCGGCGGCACCTACTTGGACGGAATCAGAATTGATACCCGGCATACGATGAAGCTGGGTTCGGTGATTCGAATTGGTGAATCAGAACTGCGGCTCGATCGTGAGTCACTGTTCGATATGACAACGATTGTCCCGAGTCACCCATTGGCAACCGAAGTGCAATCGACAGCGGAGCCGCCTCGCGCCGCCGAAACACTTAGCGTCGGCAAGATCACAGCACTTGAGGGACAAGTGTTCCTGCGGTTCCGCCTGGACAAGTTAATCGCAACGGGACAGAACAGCATTATGTTCAAGGGACGTGATGTAAAACGCGGTCGTGACGTTGCCGTCAAAATTCTAAAACCGCAAATGGCGACCGATGACACCCAACGCGACCGATTCATACGGGCGATGCGAACCACCCTGCCGATTAAACACCCCAACATTGTGCGGACGCGAAAAGCCGGGCGTACCGGCGCGTATTGCTGGGCCGCGTTCGACTGGGTCGACGGAATCAGTGTTCGAGAATTGATCGAGAAAATTGGGATCGGTGGCGTCCTTGATTGGAAACAAGTTTACCGAATTGCCGTTCACATCGGACGTGCATTGGAAGAAGCGAGCAAGCACCGCATCGTGCATCGCAATGTCACTCCGTCGAATTTGTTACGACGCAGCAATGATAAATCTTTCTTGCTGACTGACTTGATTTTTGCCCGCGCGCTGGAATACACCGACGCGGCGCAGTTGACGCGTCCGGGCGATGTCGTCGGCGATCTCGGGTACATTTCGCCGGAACGGATTTTTGATGCAACGTCGGTGGATGAGAGGTCTGATCAATACAGCCTGGGCGCGACATTATTTACGTTGCTGTCCGGGCATCCTCCCTACGAGGCGATGGATGTAGCTGACCTCGTTGAGAGATTCCGAACCACAGAACCGATTTCGCCCGCCGAAACTCAGATCGGCATGGACGAACGATTCTGCGATGTGGTGATGCGAATGATCCACAAATCGGCCAGCTCGCGATTTGCTTCTCCTGCCGCTTTGCTTCGTGAATTGCAAAACGTCGGGAACCTGGCCGGCCTGGACGCGGATTGGGCCGAATGGTCGTAATCCCGTCGCACATCGGCGATCCCGTCGAGCTATCGATAAGCAAGATTCGCGCGATATCCATATCAAGCAAACTATCCCCCAAATTTCACCGCCTCAACGCTAACTTCCTTGGCACTTAGTTCCTCGGCCCACCGTGCCTCGATGCCAAGCTCTTCAGATTCAGTGCACCTCGACGTTCAGTGCTCTGATGCCTTGCCTCGTCAAGCAGACGTTTGCAAATGGGCGACGTACCAGTTGTTTTGAATGTCGTGTTCGAGTTGATGGACTTCGACATCGACAAACCCGGTGTCCAACAGCATTTTCACGGCAAGCTGCTCGCCCCAAACTGACCCCAGTCCGACGCCGCCCTGAGCGAGTGAAACGCTCATGCAGTGCATCGTTGAGATCACATAGAGGAACGGACATAACGGATGCTCGATATTCTCGTGCAGCCTCGACGATGCCTTCAAGTCTTGCATCAAGAAGATTCCCCCGGGCCTTAGCGTACGCTTGACCTGCATGAGCACCGCTGCGGGGTCTCGTTGATCGTGGATGACATCAAATGCCGTGACCAAATCAAACGCCTGTTGCTCGGATTCGTTAGAAACATCGTCAACTTCGAACTGAACATTACTGAGGTTCGACTCCCGTGCCTTTCGCTTGGCACTCTCGATCGGTTCCTGACAAAGGTCTCGACCGACAAAACGACTTTTGGGAAACCGTTTGGCCAATGCGATCATCGCGCCACCGCTGCCACAGCCGATATCAAGCACATCAATGCCACGCTGAAGTTTCTCGACAATGCCCGGTAACAGCGGCAGCACGTTGTCGAAGAGTCCTTCAACGACCGTACCAGCGGATTCCTCGGCCATCACTTCATGAAAACGCGTGTAGGATTCATAGGGGACTCCACCACCTTGATGAAAACAATCCACAATCTCGCTTTCCACTTCTGCCATCACGGCAAGAAATTGAAATGTAACGGCGAAGTTGTTCGCGCCCGCCGACCGGGTCAGTAGCGCGGCATGATGCGGCGGCAGAAAGTACGTTTTTTCGTCACTGTTGTACGCAACAATTCCTCCGGTCACCATCGAACCGAGCCACTCGCGTACATAACGTTCGTTGCATCCGGAAGCCTCGGCGATTTGCTCGCTGGTCGACCAGTGGTCCATCGATGCGAGCGTATCGAACAATCCGGTTCGGTGGCCGACGGAAATTGCCAGCGCCAGCGAGGATCGGTTTAGCGTATCGAGCAGATCGTCCGCGAACTCATTTGTCGCAGCGTCTAGATCCGCCACGTTGATTTGACAAGCCTTGCACATGTGCGTCCATCCTTTTATTGCTTCATCGAGATTCGATTGGTCAGATTGAAATCTGAGACACCTTCAAGCGGCAACATTGATTCTTTGTTACGAAAAAAACTTGGGATTTCAACTGAACATCGAGGCAAATCAGATTTAGGGGTTCGCAGTCGCCAGCCCAGCAGCGACACTAGCGACGAGACGCCTCGGCGGGACGCATTCGACGAAAACCCGCACGGCGTGAAAGGAACACACGGATATCCGATCCGTCTGGCCAGACACGATCGGTCTCGTTCATGGCGGCAACCGCCGTTTTCCGATCTGTCCCCTGGATGTTCTAAGCCGGAATGCCCCTGGACGTTCTGTGAACAGACGATCATCGTACATGCGATGACAGACGCCCGTTCACTACCCACATTCATCCGAAAGAATTCTTGCGATGCCGATTCAGTGGTTCCCTGGGCACATGCACAAAGCTCGTGTGGAAATGCAAGCGACGCTTCCCAAAGTGGACGTTGTGATCGAGATCCTTGATGCGCGCATACCGTACTCGAGCGAGAACCCGCTGCTGGCAGAGCTGCGTGGCGACAAACCGTGCTTAAAAGTTTTGGCGAAGAGCGACTTAGCCGATGACGCGTTGACGCAGACGTGGCAATCGTATTTCGAGAAGGAAAAAAGTGTTCGCGCGCACGCCGTCACCACCGACGATGTACCCACCATCCGCCGGCTGAAGAAGATCGCGGCGAATATGGCGCCGCACCGCGAAGGCAAAATGATGAAGGCGATGGTCGTTGGGATTCCTAACGTGGGTAAATCGACAATCATCAATTACTTGGCAGGGCGTAAGATCGCAAAGACCGGCAACGAACCTGCTGTCACCAAACAACAGCAAACCGTCAATATCGGCGACGGCGTTACACTGTTGGATACGCCAGGCATGCTTTGGCCAAACGTTCACAACGTTAACAGTGGTTATCGATTGGCTCTGATCGGATCGATCAAGGACACCGCGATGGACTACGCCGATGTCGGTTTCTTTGCGGCAAAGTACTTGCTCCGGCAGTACCCGTCACGTTTGACGCAGCGCTATGACATGCCGTCGACACCAGAAACGGAACTCGAAGCCATCGAAGCCGTCGGGCGACGCAGAGGGTGCCTTGGTAAAGGAAATGTGGTCGACATCGATCGCGCCTCAAAGATCTTGGTAACCGAAATACGAGCCGGTGAATTGGGACGACTGACATTCGAAACGCCAGCGATGATGGAACATGAAAAGGCTCAAACGGCGAAAGACATCGCCGAGAAAGCCGAGCGTGATATCAAGAAAGACGAGAAACGAAAAAAGCGATTCCGTGACCGGCAACGCGCGAAACGAAAATCTCGCGAGCGAGGCTAATCACCTCGACTCGGACCGGGCACATGCTTTGCGGACACCATCACGCCGACGGAATCCCCCATCCGCGCGTATAACTCTCGATGGATCGCCGATTGCTGTATCAAATCTTCGTCAAACCGAATGCGATTGGGCTCGAAGATAACAATCGTCGAAGAACCGCCAAATCGAAAGTACCCTTTCTCATCGCCTTTCTGTATCGTCGCGCCCGGTTGATAGGTCTGACAGATGCTGCCCACACAAGTCGCGCCGATCTCCATCTGTAACACCGTGCCGCAAGATTCTGTTTCGATCACTGAAATCGTACGTTTATTGGTGGCCAGTATTTCGATGTTCTGGCGCAGTGCGATCGGATTCACAGAGAAAAGCGGGCCATCGATCAAGCGAGTGCCGCCCACGATCCCGCTGACCGGAAAATGAAAACGGTGATAGTCCACCGGACACAGCCGCGATAACAACAGGCTGCCGCCACCGAACCGCTTGGCCAATCCTTTGTCGCCAAGCAATGTGGCCAGTTCAAACATCTGACCTTTGACAAACAATCCGTCACGGTTGGATAGATCAGGCACACATAGATGTCGCCCATCCGCCGGGAAGACAATCGAGTCGGGCCGCGGATCAATCGGCCGAGACTCGGGCTTTAGCTTTCGGAAGAAAAACTCGTTGAAATTAGCGAATTCGTCGGGTCGGCGTTCAAACTCGTTCGCGTCGAGCCCATAGGTCTCGATGAACGGTTTGATCTTTTTGCGGGTGCCGGGGCGATCCATCTGCCGGCCATACCAGCGTGAGAACCAACCTCGCTTGACAAGCGCGTGTAGTGAGATTTTTCCGGCAACGGTACCGTATGTCCACCGCAGCGACCGATCACCGTACACCTGTTCGCGGCACAGCTGCTGGGAATAACGATCGTAATAGACGATTTCATCAGCCATTCGCGTCAATCGATTCCTGTCAGTGCGGCGTTTCTTGGGTGGACTTTGGATTCACAGTCGGCATTGTGACCATCGGCATTGTGGTCGTTCTCAGCCAGAAAACCTAGCCAGCCCAAGTTCATCCCAGAGAGCCCATGTGCCCACCGCGACAACGCCCGAAGGTGCCCGCGTTAGCTTGGCCGTCATACCGGAACGCGGCAACAAGGAACTCAGCGCAATCAGCGAATGTTGCTATCAACCATCATGGGATTCGGGTGGTTGCGATGTGCCAAGTTTTACTAGAGTCGCGCTCTGTTTTGACGCAAAGGGGCGATCTTTGTGGATAAATCGAGGGATCGATGAATTTGTTGCTGACACTCTTGAAGGCTGCCCATTGCCGAAGCACACACCATTACTTCGCGCTCGACGCATTGCCCTATGTTTCGAACCGTCGCGGCAAGCTGTTCGTCAATCTGTTGCTCAAGCACCATGATCAGTATTTACTCGGCGCAAAGGATCCGGACACGCGTTTTCGTGACTTTCGCAATCACGTGCTTCACGTCGCGGACAATGACTGGGGCGGGGCACCTGCGGCATCCGAGAAGTGGTACCGCCAGTTAATCGTCCAACTGGACCGGCAACGATGGAGCGAGGCGGCTTATGCGGCCGGCGTGTTGAGTCACTATTTCACTGATCCTTTGATGCCACTGCACACGGCCCAGTCAGAAATCGAATCGGTCGTTCATCGCCCGATCGAATGGAGCGTCAATCAATCTTATTCGCGCATCTTGAAACGATTCCAAGACGGCGATCTGCAGGTGGTCTTTCAGTTAGCGGAAGGTCAAGGATGGTTGTCGCACGCCATCAAGCGAGCTGCGAGAGTTTCTCATCGCCATTACGCGGGACTGATTCGCGGCTACGACTTGGAAATCGGCGTCAAACGGCCCGCTCTCGGTTTTGATGAACCGACCGTTGAATTGCTGGCCGGACTCTTTGGGCTGGCAATCACGGGATGGGCAAAAGTATTAGAGCGGGCCGCTAACGACAGTCGGTCAAAGCTGCCAACGGTTTCGGTCACGACCGCAACGATTGCCGCGGCGATCAAAATGCCATCGGCCTGGATCACCCGCCGAATCGAGAACGCAGAAGAGCGCAGAGCGATTCAGCGATTGTTTGAGGAATTCAGAACGACCGGGCAAGTGGTGGCGAACCTGCCGGACGAAGTCGTCTCGGTGCGAAACGAAAAGGAACGAGAAAAAGAATCAAACCGCGCAAGTGCCACTCAGCCGATGGGTTCAGCGGCAACAGACACGGTCGCCGCCGAATGCGTCGTTGCGGCATCGGAACAGACGCAAGAGATCACGACGGACACACCGCATCGGACACCGGCCCCCACGGCTCGGCAGTCGTGGCTGCGATTGACATCACCGATCGTCGACGCCCCGTCGATCGGCCCCAAAACTGCAATCAGATTCCACAAGATTGGAATCGATACGATCGAACAGTTCCTGTCGCAAGCCCCCGATTCCATTGCGTCAAGTTTAGACACGTCTTGGATCGACGCCGAACGCGTGCTGCAGTGGCAAGACCAAGCGAGACTTGTGTGTGACGTTCCTAGTCTGTGCGGATACAAGTCGCAATTGCTGGTCGGTGTCGGTTGCAGGTCGCAGCGGTGCCTGTCCCAGCAAAACGCCTCGCAGTTGCATGTCAAGATTTCTGAGTACGCCGCAACATCGGCGGGCAAACGGGCGCTCAGGAGTAGTCGATTGCCAAGTGTCACAGATGTGTCACAATGGATTCGCGACGCCCAGCCGGATTCATTGCAGAGAACCGCCTAAGTCGGACGTGCCGAAACGTCGGTCGTGTATAGTGGTGTCCAGGTACACTTGGCTGATCTTTTCTCGTTTTTCCTTGTCTTATGACCCTACTGCCAAGCGGCATCGACATTTGGCAATCACTTCACAGACGCGCTCGGCGAACCGATCGCCGCGGCGGTCGGCGGTCCCATCGCCGCGACGCTTGGCGGGCACCGCGTCGACTGCGAGCAGAAAGCCTCGAAGAGCGTCGACTGCTTGCGGCGTCTGCGGACGGACTTGTGCCGCTGGTCAGCAGCGCCATCGCGGAAGGCGAACTTGTGTCGAGCCCGTGGACCAACCCTGTTAGTCGCTTGGACGTCAATGGTGACGCCGTTATCGACGTCTCCGATGGGTTTGCCTTGTTGGGCATCAAAAACAATCCGGCGTTTGTCGATGGCAATGGGCAGCTAATCCTGCCAAAACCTAACAGCGCAAACTTCGTCGATATCTCTGGTGATGGATATTATTTGGACGATGATGTCCAGCACCTCAATGCGTTCTTTGACTATCAGCCAGGCGATCCCGGTGTTTTTCTTGTTTCGCCTAGACCACAAGACCGCGATTTGGTGACTTCCGAGTCAGGTGGAACCGAGATATTTACGCTTTCGCTCATCTCTCCGCCGACCGCCGATGTCACGGTCACGATCACAAGCAGTAATCCAGCCGAAGGGACCGTGTCGACCAACGCGCTGACGTTTCGACCGGAGGACGGCATCACCTCTCAGAGAGTCATCATTACCGGAGTCGCCGACGGTATCGACGATGGCGACCAAGCGTACACGATTATCACCGGCGATGCGGTGAGCGACGATCCGCGCTACGATGGACTTGTCATTGCTGATGTCCCAGTGACGAATGTCAATGAAGCGGTCGCGCTGATGTTCGACTTTGGTGACTTGCCAGACTCATTTGCCACGACGCTCGCATCGGACGGACCGCGTCACACAATCGGGGCGACAACCTTGGGCGCCTCGGTAACGCAAGAATCCGACAGCATCCCCAGCGCCACCGCCGATACAGACGCCGATGACGACGGTGTCATCCAACTTTCCAGCCTTGTCGCTTCGCCTACCTCAGCGACCGTTGGCAGTTTCCTGGTCAACAGCAGCTCCGATGCAATGCTCGATGCATGGATTGATTTCAACGGTGATGGCAGCTTTGACCATGCGACCGAACACATCAACGGCATGACCAGCGTCGACTTGACTGCCGGTGACAACGTCTTGTCTGTTGAAATCCCGGCTGGCAGTTCGCCCGAGCAAGTCGCAGCGCGTTTTCGTGTCAGCTCGAGCGGCGGATTGATGCCAACCGGGACCGCGGCCGATGGCGAAGTTGAAGACTACTTTTTTGAACTTCTCGACGGTGGCAGTGATTTCGCGGCAATGGTTAGCTTGGCGAGCGACAACATCGATTTGAATCAAGTCACGCTGGATATCGATGGCAGCGACTTGGTCGCAACCGCTGATTCGACGGAACTGATCCGTGTGCCGGCAAACGCAATGACTGCGATGACATTGCACGGTAACGATGTCGACAATGTGTTTTCGATCGCAAATATTGACGCTGTCTTTTCAGGAACACTCGTCATCGATGGCCGTTCGGGATTCGACCAAGTCGACTTCATCGGGACGGACCAGACAATCGATCTGACGGACGATGACGAAATTTCCATCCAAGGCGTTGAATCAATTGCAGTGACGGGATCGGGCGCAAACACGCTGTCGATTTCGCCTGCCGAAACGATCGCGATGTCCGACAACACCGACACGTTAAAGCTTGCCTATGACGCAGAGGATCAAGTCAACTTCGTTGGCGATTGGCAAGTGCAACCACCGGAAATCGTCGCTGGAACCTATCAGCATATCGTCACGTCGGGTGATGCCCGGCTGGAAATCACCAATGCCTTCGCTCATCAAAACCCGTTGAACCCTCTGGATGTAAATCGCATCGGCGGTGCAACCGTGCTTGATCCGTTGTTGGTGATCAACGCCATCGCACGAGGGGACTCGGGCGTGGTCACCGTTCCCACAGCCGTCGAGGATATCCCTTCGTTCTATTTGGATGTTCGTGCGGACAATGAAATCACCGTGCTCGATGCGCTGCGAATCATCAATTTCCTTGCGCTCGGTAACACTGGTGGCCAAGGTGAACAAGCAATCGGGCTTGCATCTTTGGATACGAAACCCGTTGCCGCTGACGGCCTGCCGACGGCGAACGTGGAACCAATCCACCAAACCAGGACGCTCGCGATTGCGACATTGCGGCATCGGGGTGTCGAACCGCCAATCGCTGGTGCGAACGTCTCCGGCCCGCGAGCAGATACGGCGAACATCATGCGCAGCCCGTCACGAGCGGATGGTGGAACCACGGAAGCGATTGAAAGAAGACCGTTCCAACGGTTCGCAATCCATCACCCCATCACATTGATCCGCGACAGTCGGTAAGTTAGCGGTCGATTCGTTTTCCCAAAACATCTTTCTGACAGGAATCTCGATGATGACCAGACAACCAATATCTCGATCGACTCTGTTGCGACTAGCAACTTCTGCATTCGCGGCTCTGTGTCTGGGCGGATTTGCCAACGCCGACGAAGGTTCAAAGCCAAACAAGAAATCGAAAGGCAATACGGTGAAGTCCGATTCCGTCTTACGGCACGCAGTGTTCTTCGCTTTCAGCGACGACTCGTCCGAAGAGGAAATCCAAGGAGTCGTTGACGCGTTCGCCGAACTGCCCTCGAAGATCGATTCCATCATTGATTTCCAGCACGGCACGAACAATAGTCCGGAAGGATTAGATGACGGATTCACCCACTGTTTCTTGCTGACCTTCCGTGACGAGGCGGGTCGATCGAAGTATTTGCCTCACCCCGCTCATAAAGCTTTCGGCAATGTGCTCCGTCCGCACAAAAAAGACGTGTTCGTGATCGACTACTGGGGTTCTGCGGACAACGATCAGGTGTCGCGACCGCTGCAGCACGCGGTCTTTTTCAAGTTCAAAGATGACGCGAGCCCCGAACAAGTCCGACAGGTCGAAGAGGCGTTTGCAGCACTACCCGAAAAAATAGACGCGATCAAAGGATTCGAGTGGGGAAAGAATAACAGCCCCGAAAGTCATGACGATGAATTCACCCACTGCTTTCTGGTCACTTTCGATAGCGAAGAAGGGCGTCAAGCCTACCTGCCGCATGCCGACCATCAAGCGTTCGTCGAAGTCTTGAAACCGGTGCTCGACAAAGTTCGCGTCCTCGATTTCTGGGATACGCAAGAGTAGTTCGCGAAACTACGTATCCAGCAAAGCGTTCAACTGTTTCAGCCGTCCGAATTCGGGCTGCTGTTGAGGCGACGTCGTTTGCATCAGTCGATTCAAAATTTTCGCGACGGATGCTTTACTTTTGGATTGCTCGACCGGGTCGATGGTTGCCTGGCACAAGAGCCAGCGGCAACGGACGAGATGTTCTTGGGCCTGCAACAATTGCTTCGCATGTTCCTCAGTGCCCTTAGAGGAAAAACGCATACTATGCAGAGCAGTGACCAGTTTGTTCCAACCCCAAACCGCCGAGTCGGGCGGTCCTTGAACCGCGTGCAGCAGCCCTTCAGGATCGGCATCATCCAGAGCGATTCGTTCGATCGTCATGGCGGCTTCCATCTGCAGCGAAAAGACGTTCGGGGTCAACTGAAGCATTTGCTCGATGACGTCCAACGCATCGCTCAACCGACCTGCCTTTCGTAGAAATTGTGTCTGACGAATCTGGGCAGCAGTGCGCGACTTGTTGTCGAAACCCGGCGATTGCATGGCGGCGGCGAAACTCGCAGCCGCTTTTTCGAAACAGTCCCGTGCCAGTGCAGGCGAAACGGCGCGATCGGCGAACTGGCTCCACGACTCACCGATCCACAACCGATTTTCTGCCGTCAACGTAGATTGCTTGCCCTGCAATGGTGCCAACAATTCATCCAATGTCTTGACGGCCTGAGGGTCAATTTTACCATTCGCGGTTGATTCGTTGATGAACTCAATGGCGACGCCAAACATCTTGTCGCCGACTTCTTCACCAGATTTTTGGCCAAGTATCTTGGACAATTGTTGCAACGACGCTTTCGCGCCGGTCGCATCGTCGAGCTGCGAACGCACAGCAAACTGCAAGTCAAAAATACCGCGGATCACCGAAGCGGGAACAGCAACCTGACGCCTAGTGGGTTTCGACAACGCAACCGATTCGGTCAGCGGAAAGGGCTTCCCGGATAACCAGTTCGATGCCTGCGTGAGGCTGCCCAGCAGAGTGTCGATCCGAGCCAGCGTCAATTTTGTTTGAATGAGTTCCAGAGACGGCGTCTTTGCATCCGCCTGCATCGGCTTCACCGCGACGGCAAGATACTCACGAGCCGAACGGAGCAGTGTCTTGGCGCGCGGGGCCAGCTCTTCATCGCCAGCGAACGTTCGTCGAAATTGTGTCCACAATGCATTTCCTGCCGCAAGTTGGGCTGCTTCGTAATGCGGCGAATCCTTACCGATTCGTTTGTAATTCGAGACGGCGGCATCGTATTGCGAAAAAGCGTCATAGCTAGTCGCAAGATTCATTCGCATCGTTTCAAGTTGCGGATGACCGGGCCATCGTTTTTGCACGACATCGATAATCGCCTGCATGTGATCCAACTCGCCCACGCGATCTGGCAGTGCCCACTGGGTCGCACTCGCTTCCTGGGTGGCTGCTAAGGCGACCATGGCAGCCTCCTTGGTCGCCGGATGATCCTTACCGCCCCAGCGTGCCACGGCCCCGCCGACGACCGCGGATTCGGGCAGGCATCCGGCGTGATAATACATCCACGTCAAGAAATATCGCAACTCGTTTACTTTGTCATGGTCGCCGCGACGCATGCCAAGGTCGTGGGCACTTTGCAGCAATCCTAATGTCACACCAATGCGCTCACGTAGCTGTGCAGACTGATTGGGATTCGGCGAAGTACCAAACTTCGTTTTAAGATCCGTCGTCTCGCGATACGCCGCAAAAGCATTCTCGTAGGCCTTTTCAAACGTCAATCCTTGCGAAGACGCGGGCACCGGCTCGATCCGTTCACGAGTCTTGTTCGGCTGTGGAAGCGGCCGCTGGGCCAAGGGCGGCAGCCTCAATTTTTCACTGGGTTCCGATTGATCGTTGCCGCTGGATCGGCTGGAACCCGCACTCGCAGCTGCACGGTTTGACGTGGAGGCGGGTTCGCTGAGACGCAAAAGCGTGGATTCCTGAAAGCTTTCACGGTTGAACCCCGCCATCGTGATCGCCTCTTTCAGTGCGTCAACCGAATAGGTCTCCGAGGAATCATCGGATGTCGACGATGCGGCACCTTGAGTCGCAACAGACTCTGGTTCTGTCGTCGCGCGGTCACGCAACGCAAATACGATCACCGAAGCGATTAGAAATCCGAACACCGCCAAAGCGCCGAAAATTTCAACCCACGAGCGAGATTTCTTTCGAAGCGAGGCCGGACGCTCTGATGCCGATCGTCGTTCTGTCTCGTCATCTCGTGGCTGCAGTTCGCTCTCAGTGATCAAGGCGATGAGCTGGCGATCTTGATCAACTTCGGTCGCGAACACACAGCCACATTCGCATTGCGATTGCTGGTTCAGATCACTCTTGTCGACCTCGTATGCCTTTGAACACTGCGGACAGTTGATTACCGGCTTGCGTTTTGTCTTCAACGCCGGTTCGCCCACCGCTTGGATTTCGGCCTGACTGTCTCGGCTGCTGCGATCGGAACCGCCATTCTCGACGTCACGCGTCAAAGGCATTCGCAAAATCACCGTCGGCACCAAGACTTTCGTGCCACATTCGCAGTTCACCCATTCGGTGGATTGTCCGGTTTGAACCAAATGAACTTGTCCACAATCGGTACAGCAGACCGTTTTCTGATCAATCGCCGCGGTGCTTGATGCAAAGAGATTGACGCCGCACTCGCATTGCAGAGCGTGACCGATGTCTTCGGGGTCCAGTTGATAGTGCGCGTGACATGACGGGCACTGGCCGACAAGCTTCATCCGTTCGAACCGGTCGCAAGAGATCGTAAAAGTGGATGTAAGAGAAGAGAAAGCGTTGGACCACAGGACGACTATGGTTTCGGGCCTTTTCTGACGGGCAGTTTCAGCCCCCAGTACCCGTTGCGGGTGTTGTTGCGCGGACGCGGTTTTTTCTTTGCCAGTTCTGCCGCATAAGGGTGCACTCCGACGTCCTTGTAATTGCCGCCGTGAGCTTTCGCGAGCGCCTCGAACTGTTTCGCTTTGTTTGCATCCACTTCCATGCCACGACAATGCACGATCGTCTTGCCACGCGGTCGTTTCGCAAAATGCTCGCCCGCTCGGTCGGTGAAGGCCCCGTCGCCGAGGACGTAGATCACATCGGGATTGAGCCGAAAGGCAAGTTCAATGGCTTCTTTGCCATTGGTTTTCAAACACAGAGGGACCGTATTCAACCAAACGTTAACGATTTGCTTGTTTCGAGGGGTGGCCGCGACCAGTTTGGACACCGGCTTGGGGTGCATCATCGCGTAGGCGGTATCGCTGTAAAAAATGATAAAGAAATTCTGTTTTGGCGTCAGCGAATTGATGGCGGTCATCAATTCGTAAAGGGCCGTCTCGAACCGTCCCCGGGTCATGCTGTTGGAATTATCGATGACGAACACGTAATCCGTTGCGGCTCTTGCGGTACCGAAGACCTTGGATTGCTTTTTCGGCATCTCATTGCCCATGCCGGCATCGGGGCTTGGGACGGCCGGTGGTGCGATCGCATCACCGCTGACATTGGCTAGAAAATTCGGCGCGTTGATCGCCTCGGCCATCTCCATCGGCATTTCTTCGGATTCCGGTGGCGCTTCGGACTCATCGGTCTCAGTCGGCTCGGTAATTTCCAGCGGACTCGGCTCGATCACCACCTCGTCGATCACGTCCTCCGATGCAGGTGTTGCCGAGATAAACAGGCCGACCGCTTCTTGCTCTTGCACAAGAGCAAGACTTGCCAGCAGTAGAAAAATTGCGACATGAATGACAATACTGACGCCACTGCCGCGGAGATGGTTTGCCAAGATGAGTCGGCGTTGAGCCAACCAGTTGCAAACGATCAACCAAACTTTTTTGAGGTTCTCGGACTCCTCAATTTCTTTTTGACGCTCAGCCTTCGCTTGTTCGGCTTCGCTTTCCACTTTGCTGACGCCATCGATTAACAACTCCTCGACGTTTGCGACATCATCGATCACGAGGTTGTCGCCGGCAGGAATACCAGCGGTCGTGTCTTTGACACGGGCGCCACCGGTCACGATACCGATCGCGTCGTTGCTTGCGTTGCGACTTGCAGGCTGTTGCTGGGTGACTCGCTTTAGCCGCGGCAGGGCGACCGCTCGCGATCGTTCCTCGTGCAACAGGTCTCGGTACTCACCCAAGGTCGCCGTCGGCAGATCATTGATCGGTATCTCGAACATCATTTCATCGTTGCCGATGATCGTCAGTCCTCGATCCGACGGGCGATAAAAACCGAGCTGCGTGAGTTCAGGCAATCGCTGGGGGTCGACCCGCTGCACCGTCTCGCCATCGGTAACGGTGACCAGGTCTCTTGGAATGCGATTCGATTGACGCCGCTTGATTGGGCCACTGCTGACGGAACCACTGCTGACGGAACCACTGCTGACGGAACCACTGCTGACGGAACCACTGCTG
>CAXBGS010000006.1:0-412095 GCA_963975425.1 uncultured Pirellulaceae bacterium | reverse complement strand
CTAAGAAGCAAGTAACGTTCCAAAGCTGGCTGACACAAAAATCTTTACAGGCCCACAGTAAGAAAAAGCGGCCAACCTTTCGGCGACCGCTTGGGCTATGCAACGCAACTTCTACTTATCGGACGTTGAGCCTTCAAATGCTGCATACTCGACCGGTACGAGCAGAAACTGTAGCTGCAGGCCTATTTCGTTTCCACTTCTTCATCAAGCAATTTCAGGTCAACCAGATCCGTTATTCTCTTAATGTCGTTGAGAATGTGTGGGCTAAAGTATTCCTCGCCCATCGGTTCATTAATTGAGAACCACCGAATTCGCACGTCATACATTTCGATGCCTTTTACCTTCGTCTCGCCGACAGTTTTTTTGTTGTGCTTCTCACCGGAAATCCCAACCGGTAAGTAGAGACCATCGTGCTCGGTAAAGCGATAGCTCTCACGTACCTTTGGAAACACTTTTCCGTCGGGATAAACGGCTGTTTCACTATACTTAGTCGGGGTAAAACTTGAACTATCTAACGCCGTCGTTCGCTTGATCGTAAAAACACCGGCGACCGGTGTTTCGTAGCTGACGGTTTGAGAATTCACTCCTTCACCCATGAGCTTATATCGCACGCCTCCGTACCTTGTGCCGTCAATTAGATCTCTAAAGTCCGGAGCTTGACCATAGAAGACAGGAAATGCAACGACCCCGATCGCTGGTAGGAAAACGGTGCTGTTGTGACGCAGTACATCTCCTATCTTCGTACTTTTCATCCGCGACGCTGGCTGAGGAACACTACGCGACCAGGACTCTTTCCCGTCAGACACCACAACGTCAAGTGCCATTGAACGTTTCTCAATCGCACCATCCTTCGTCGCAACGAGCTCCGTCCGGGAGCGATCTAGTACACTACAACATCGGCTCTTCTCAGGATCAACAATCAGACGGCCGGACGACACTCCTTCCTCGATATATCCGTTTTCACCAACCCACTGAGACTCGCATGTCCAAAGCACATCAAACGACTCGACTGCTTCGAAGTTTGCAAAATAGCCGGACACAAGCGACACAGCTTCTTCATGTTCGGCCGCCTCGTCTGAATCGCCTAGCCTGCAACAAAGCAGAATCAAAAGGAATGTTGCGAAACGAATATTGAAAACCCAACGCATGACAGATCGATCGCTTGCAAGAGGACAACAATGGACGACGAGTGCGGAACGGAATCAAAATGGTGAGGAACCTGCGACGATCACCACTCCGATTCGTCGCAGGTGCCGGAGCCTGAAATGGTAGATCCCCAAAGGAAATCGGTCCAGCTAGATCCCGAAGCAAATAAACAACCAGGGGGTGGAGCAAAGGGGATTGGGGTCTGGCAGTCTTCACAAGACCTTTTTTGCACGCATGTCGCTCCGGTCGTCCACGACAAAGAGTCGTAACCAGTGGAGCCGTCTTCCGCGTAAACGTCTGTGTCATTGGCGGTATAGTTGTACACATCGTCGCCAGGGCATTCCAAATTCCCTTCCCCGTCGTCGTCGCAAGTTTGATCTGCACATCCACTCGTATTTTGATAGTACCCAAAGTTGTCTTCATGCCAATCGCACGGTTCAGACCAGAAGTACATACACTGAGCACTTGCAAGGGAACTCACGATCAGTGCAGAACCGAACACAGCTGCTAGACGAACGTTCATGACTCACCTTCTTCTGTAGTTGGAGAAAACGAAACAGACGAGCCCACCGACAGCAGGGACTCAACAGAGTAGACTTTGTCCGGTGTTGTAACACGCCACTGGACACTAGGTTTTTTTTCTTCAGCTAAGCTTTCTTGCAACTTGTTTTTTGAACCCTGTAAAAATACGCGATAGATCCCTCGCCCCAGCTTCTTGGCGCGAACGTTTAGCTTCACGTCGCCAAGCGATGCCTCCATATTAATCGCCCCTTCCTTCGAATCGTTATCCGCATCTGCCTGTTTTGATTCGACGAGAGGAGGACGGTAACGCAACAAACACGCCGCAATAAGCTGCTCATCCTCGCTCTGGAAACGCAGTGTCCGAGGCGTAATTTCCAAATACTTACGTTTGCACAACAAGAGCGGCAATGTGTCTGTCAAATCTCGTGACTCATCTCGAGCGATAACCGATAGCGGCATACTTTCGTCGGAAACGAAAACGGGATCAAACACGACCGTCACGAAGTGCTTCCCCTCTTTTTTAACCAAACTTGCGACCACTCCGTCACTGGCCGGAACAATTTCGAAAGTAACATCTTTCGCGGTAACAGGATCAGTCATCAAAAACGGTATCGTAACCGTCTGGCGATCAAGGCTCGCATCGACTTCTTGAGCATACGAAGTACCGGCAAACGCCATCAGACCAGCCAATGAATAACGCAAAGCCATCGTTACATTTTTCGATTTGTCAGCCTTTGAAACCAGAGTCACAGAAACTGAAACATTCTGGCTCCTGCTTGTGGGTCGAGTTGACAGCGTCACGATCAATGTTGCCGATGAATTCGGCCCGATTTCATCAGCGGAAATTTCTGCAGACGTACAACTGCATCCCAGCTCCAACGCGTTAACTGAGAAATTTACTTGGTGCGGATTTATGAGCTTTAGCTTGGCGATGCCGGTGACACCCATCGGCAACGGACCGAGATCGACAACGACGTGATAGCGTCCCATTACCATGCCGATCGGAACATCTTTTTCGATCACGAAAGCAGGCTCTTCCGTAGTCGAGGGGTTGTCAGCCCCAAGACAACTCGCGGTAGTGGCCACTAGCAACAACAGAGATAATATTCGCCGGAGGCAGTTCAAGAACGCCCCGATCCACGTACGTTTTCGCACGAAACCGCCCTCCCGAAATTGATGTGCGTGTGACCAATTCGTCAATCAAGAGCAAACCCGCTCGAAACATCAGCAAACTAAAATGCCAACGTGGGATTGCGAGTGTGACAACTCGCCAAGAATCGTTCTGCCCATACGCAAAACCTAAGAATCGGATTCTGGCGAGTCAAGACAAATCTCAAAAAGTTCTCAAAAACAACTTTCCCGATATCTTTCCGTTCACATTGTCACGCAGCAGAACTGTGCACCGGAGAATGCGGTTACAACGACGAAAGACATGGATCGCGAATTTCAAAAACGGGATGCTCCTCTGTTCATTTGGATGTTCCGCTGAATTCGTCGCAAAGGAGTTCATTTTAAGAATTTACACACAGAAAAGAATTCGCTTTTGCCTAGCTGAAGGGCCTTGTGCCAAAGTACCGGCGTCATGACAAACGCCACGATTCCAAAGCCTCGTGCTGTCATACACGATGTCGCACAGGTCGAAGTATGTACAGCGGACGCGTTCTTTCTGCCGCAAGCACGACTGCCTCGATCCCCTGCTCAACACTCGTCGCAAGAATGGACCAGAAGGCGAAAGTAGTTCGAATTCGATATGAAGAAGAGACTCACACTTTCAATTGACACTCCATTTATACCGCGTATAAAGTGGGTTATACGCGGTTAAATCAGACTGGCAGAATCTGCCGTCGCGGTTTGCAAGAGGAAATAAAAGATGCGTGTCAGGAAGGCATTGGTGATTCCGGCAATTGCTGTGACCATCGGCCGACTCACGAACCCGAAGCATCTCGGATAGTCTCGCGAACGACATTTTTCACGCCGGTTCGCGTTTCCGTTGTTGAGATCGACGTTTTTTGACGACGCCAAGAACGATGCCTTCGTTTTGTTGCAACGCTTCCATGATGGCGGCAAGGTTGTTCATGCTTGGATTACCTTTTGGGCCGAGCATACGCTTCACACTCGACGAGGTTAAATCCAGCCGGCGCGCTAATTCTTCAAAGCCGATGGTGGCTTTCACATAGTCGCGAAGGATGTTGCGTCCAGCATCAGGTTCCCCGCAGACAAACGCCGATGCGGAAGGCCTTACTCGTTGTCCGCTTGCTTTTTGATCGTCTCGATAAAATCACGCGACAATGGCATTTCAATTTCCGTCTCGGGTGATGAGCTGCAAACCGGGCAAATACTCAAAGTCGCGTCGATTGTTGGTCATGAGAGATATGCCGTAGACAACAGCCGTTGCTGCGATCCATCCATCGCCAAAGTTCAGTGCCCGGCCTTTGGCTCTCGCAAATGCCATCAAGGCCCCGTACTGACGACAAATCGCGGTGGTCGACGGGATGATTGTAAAACGCGACTTGAGATAAGACCGCATCTCGCCAGTGCGTCTCTCACCCCAACTGCGAAGAGCAGCACCGTGTTCTAACTCACCGATTGTCATGAAGGAAACATACGGTTCAGCGTGATCAAGGGCCGGACCGTAGAATTCATCGAAGAGCGGATCACTTCTCAATCCGTATGAGACGACATCCGTGTCAACCAGTACCCGCATCAAAATAGATCCCGATCCTGGTCGGCATCTCTTGCGTCGTAAATGGGCTTGAGAAAGTCTTCCGATGTTTCGCCCTCTGGGGCGATGTTGACCATGAGGTCTCTGTAGTCCCGGACGACCTTGGACCCCTGTGCTTGAGTGAGTTCATCCAGTGAGATGGAATCTCTCATGTTATCAATAGGGTTCACCCGGCTGACGCTCTCGCCGCGCCGCTTCCTGAACGCGGCCGTCAGACTTTCGATTGCGGAAGCGAGATCGCCCGTCTCGTAGGCTCGAGCGATGTCTTGTTCTAAATCGTGGGGAAGTTCGTAAGTCATGGCCATCATTCCTAATCTTTCCAGATGTCTTCATCGTAGCATGAATGCGACGATTCCAGCAAGCAAAATCGACGCAGGATCCGAGCGGATGAAGAGGCCATACACATCGCATTTCTCTGACGTTGAAATCACCGTTTTTCGGAGCTGGCGAGCGGCATCGATGCTGACGCTAGCAGCCGGAGATCCTTCATGGAAACCGCCCGTGTCAGCGACTGCATCAAGACATTCTCTTTAATCGTTTCGTCTTTCATTTCATCGAGTTCAGCCAGAAGCAGGTTCAGAAGTTCAGCATTGGATTCAGAGGTTGCCACTGGTCGTCGCCTTTTTAGGCGGCTAATCGCGACGACACGAATCGTGCGGAGACAGAACCCACTCCACCCAATATCTCGATCCCGTCGCCGCAACACGCGTGTTTTAGAACAAATCGAGCTGCGACAGATCGCACGGGTTCGGCGCATCGGGCATTGTGTCAGCGGGCTGCGTGGTGTCTGGGATCTCTTGCCTTCTGTCCATCAAGTTCTGAATGGCGGTGTAGTGGAATGGTGATCGTTCTTTGGGAACCTCGCGGATCACGCCCGCGGCCGCTCCGTTGAAGAACATGCCAATCTTGTAAACGCGGAAGCATTCAAGCGAGAGTGTGTTTTGCCAAACGGCCCACCCGCGAAGCCCATTCAGTCCGAGATTGATCGCCGTCATTTGGGCACACCGATGATCAACGTCCTGGCCGACAAATTCGCGGCGTGGGTTTTGCTTGCCCATGGAGAGCAAAAACCGCCCTGACCCGCATGCTGGATCGTTGATGCTCTGTAAGTTTTGCTTTGACCCCTCCTCCGCATCCCCGCCGGTCATCAGTGCCGACACCAGATCGGTAACGCAATCGGGTGTAAAGAACTGGCCGCGTTCACCGTACGTGATCCCGCCTGTAAAGATGTCACCGAGAACGTCCTGCCCCGTGTCTTCCATCGCCTTGACGAGCAGCCCAAACGCACGGCTGATGTGGTCGATTCCGCGCCTTCCCGGCTCGCCTTTGTCGTAACCTTTTGTAACGATGCTAAGATATTCATCTTCCATCGTTTGACCGCCAAGAGCACAGCGGGTGCACGTTAGAAAGTCTTCGAATGCCTGGCCGCGACTGAGTCCCGCCTGATCACCCGCACGGTCGATCAAATCCAAAATCGGTCTGCTCGCCGCAATGGAGAATTGTTCTTTGCTCATGCCGCCCTACGCATTCGGGCGGGCGATACCTTGTAAACGTGTCATGTGAGTGCCCTACTCGCTTTGTTTTCACCGGTGCGCCGTTTGTGCCACAGATCAAAGCGAAGCGTCAACAAGAAATTCAATAATTTGCACCGGATGTCAAATCTCGGTGTGCTCCGCTTGAATTCGTCCACCACGCTTGGATTGAATACAGAGAACGAAATCACCTTCATACACGGAGATGTAGTTCACGTCGTAGCGACATTGGTCCTGTAGTGCCGCGACGGTTGTCTCATCCAAAAAATCGACGCTACCGATGTATGCTGTTTCAACAATGAGCGTTTGCATGCCATCGATTTGGGCTTCCAGCTTTAGCGAGACCATTGCGGTGAGTTCGCCCTCGCAATCGCAGAGGTCGTCATGGAATGTTTTCTCAAGTGTGATTTTCTTGTGGGTCATCGTGTGCTTCCTTTCGGTTGAGTGACCGCGGGGGAATTCCCTCGACCAGACTTGGATTGTCGCCAAGTCATACTCGCGACGTTTAAAGCGTCGACGAACCACATACCGATGAGTGCAGCCTGAAAGTAATCGCGGTTTTCAATCCCGATGACGAATGCTTCTGTACGCGACGAGACGATGTCAAACACGTTCGGCGGGAGAGGCGTCGACTGGAGCGTGAAGCGGCGTGGAATGTCGCTCTTGGTGGCGGGTGCCAGGCCGAAGTCGTTCAATGCGTCGACGATGCGAGTCGCGCGTGCTTTCGCCCGTCGGCCATCGTTCCAGTACCGCACCGAAGCCAAGCATGTCTGCGTGAATTGGCACAGGATTTCATAGGTATGGTCGAGGCCATCGATGCCCGCCTGGAACCCGTAAGGCCCGGGGTAGTGCATTCGGATCAATTTGTTCGGTTCATGTAGATCGGTGAGTGTCATGTCTTGTGTCCTTTCTTTTCATAGCGTGCCCTGTACGGCACGAATGGCAGCGGAGCGTCAACCGAGATCGACGCCCCTGGTTTTTAATTCTTCAAACGGTGTTCGATCAGCTTCATTGCGTTATCCATTCGCGACCGCGTTTCGTTGTCGAAATAGATGCGAATCTCATCCTGCGAAAAATTTGGGTCGATCTCGTCCGCTCCCAGCTTGTCTAGAAAGTCATTTAGCTCTTCAAGAGTTGCTTCTTTCGTTTCCGTTAAGATGCTGATGTAAGCGTGGGTTTGAATGTCGATTTGGTTCTTCATCGTTGGTTTCCTTTCGGTTGGTGATGGCGGTGCATGATTGCACCGCCATGATGCTTAGTGCTCGCTCGGCAGGTAGAGCGTCCAGTGCTGGCGATCGGACATGGCGCATATGTCAATACGATCAAGCGGAAAGTCGGTGAATGGAATCGGTTCGGTGATCCACGGCTCCACGTCAAGGTTGGAACGGGAAGAGAGTTGCCCCGTTTTGCTCCAGCTTGTTTCGAGCGTCCAGACCATGAAGTCACACAGACGCGGATCGATGGTCGTTGCGTGCAGGTATTCATGGCTGGTTAAATGACCGGCGATCGCATCGATCAGCCAGTACGCGTTACCTTTCTCAGCAACATGCCTGACGCCTGCCGTGTAGATCACACGGCGACCAATCGGGTGACACCACCGTTCCAAGTCGCCAGTGAATTGATTGAGTTCTTGCTTTGTGAGTGTTCCCATGATGTGTGTCTCCTTTTTCAAAATGGTCATTGGGTTTGTGGTGGAACGGGACGCCGCAATTGCGGCGGAACGTGCCGTCCATAAAACCAGTGGCTGCCACTTAAAGGCGGGGAGGCTTGGCCATGACCCGAGTCGGCGGAGGGGGATCACCCGGATTTGTTCGGTGATGCGTATGCATTGCCGGTACAAATTTGGGGACACCGCCGGCGAGCCGTGAGGGGAGCGACAGCGACGGTCTTGCCAAGACGGGGGCAAGGCCCCCTTTTCAACCACCCTACTCGGTTCATCGGTATCGCTATATCAGTCGAGCCGGCTGCTTGAACGCCGACGATGAAGTTGAAGTCGGATCGGAGTTGAGGTTCAGTCCGCGAGGGTGGAAAAAAGTCGTGGATGAGCGAGTCAAATCGATTGTCACTGGCGACGCGGTGTGACATTTTTCCGACCATGGGACACCGGCAACTCACCATCGATTTCGACAATGCACAATTACGGGAGTCGCGACCGGTCCTCGAGAAGGATCGCGAGGGCATCGTTCTGAACCGGCACGGTTATGTCGAACGCACGCTCGAAATTTGGCGTGCCGTCGATGCTTGGATCGTGGAGTACACGCCCGCTCATTCATTCTCGGCAAGCCGACTTGGTGTGTATGACAAAACAACACCTGCCGATACCTCGTGTGCCGCTGAGACGGACCAAATGCGATCGACTCTGCATGAGTATGATTTGGCTGTTTCCGTCGCGATCGCGGCAGCGGAAGCATCCTCGTTGCTGGTCGAACACGGCCACAGTGACGATGCGGGCACTTTGGTTCGCGCTTACTATCTGGCCGTTGCTCTGAACACACTTGATTACGACCTGGAGCACTACTTGCCAGGCATGCCGGTGCTCGCACTGGAGAATCTCGCTTGAAAAGCGTTTTATCGAATTGTGGACAAGGCGCGATTCGAAATACGCAGACACGTCCGCCCTGACGCGCAACTAACGGTAATCATCGCGTTCTCGCTACGTGGGTCAGTCCGATGCTTGACTCTCGCGAAAAGGGTTGCAAGGCTCTCCGCCATGTCCGAGATGCTTGAGTGTGATCAATGCGGTGCCCTGTTGCTCGGAGTATTTAACGATCGAGTTGGATGGATTGGAGTTTCGTCGGAAATCGATCCTTGATGGCAATCGGGTGCAAATTGAGTCAATTGATCTAAGCCCCCTGCTCCCGATCTTGAGAATCAGCCCTGAATGTTTCCTTGCCGTCAATTTGTACCGCCGTAGTCACGGCGATGTGTCAAGTCGCACATGTAGATGACCGCCCCGCAGCAATAACTCCACGCCGTGGTTGCGGAGAAACGCAAGAACGGTTCTGCGGCGATCATTCATTGCGGATTCGCGTCGATCCGGATCGCCGTTACAGTGAACCGTGATCACGGTCTACCGTAACGACGTTTTTCCGTTGTTGCTTGAGACCGCTGAGGCGGAACTCCGTATGATCGTGTTGCCGTCACGGCAGAACTCACCGCCGCAATACCGGCTTTTCGGCGTTCCGCATTTCAGGAAAACATCGTCACCACCACGGAGCGCCGTATTCACGATGGTGCGGTAAGACGGCGTTCAGGCGGGGCGGTATTGCGGTACGGCGTTGCGGCGAGCCGCCATGACGACGTCGTTCCAGTCTTGACCTTCTTGCGCGGGGAAATGGTCTTCAACTCGATCTGCAACATCCGCCAACGCGGAACGAAGGGACCTCGCCATCGCTCGTCCGGCCTCATCGTTGTCCGTCGCCAACAGAATCTCGCTACCAGACGGCATTTTCTCGGCAGCAGACCGCAACAAGTTGATTTGAAATTCGCTGGGGCGTCCGGCCGTACTAAAAAATCGTTTACCCGAGGTTCCCGAGAGTGTGGCGACGGAAAGGGCGTCGATGGCAGTTTCGCAAACGATCATTTGACGATCATCATCGCAGGGCTGAGAACAGAATAACGCCTTGGTCCCACCGGATGCGAACCCCGTGAAACCGCGGTTCTTTCGTTCGAAACCGCAGAGACCCGATGGCCGATAATGGGCAAAAAGAATGTTGCCGCGCCGATCCACTCGTATTCGACGCTGAAACTTCACGTCGCCCAAGATCTTTGCCGCGATGCCGCGTTCCTCACAGAGATATCGGTTCTCTTGCAAAACCGGTGCCGCGGAATGCCATTCGGCTAACACACGCGCATCGTCACGGGTGGCAGGCTCGAGTTCTTCAAAGAGAGTGGGGGACGTCCTGTTTTCGAGATCTCCACTTCCGTTCCAGTTGCGAAGCCGTTTCCGGACTTCGCCGAGCCCGATGCGTTCACGTGTCTGCACGAAGTCAATGATCGTCCCGCTATCACCTCCGTGAACGTTGAAATAGACGTACTGCCCGGAAGGGGCTCGCGCGACGACGATCTTGTCACCGCAGGGATGTTTCATCACGGCGCTGAGCCGGCTGGATTGTCGCCGCACCAATTGAAAGCCGACCGATGCGGCAAATTGCCGCAAATCGATTTCCGTTTTGAATCGGGTAAGCTCATCGCTTCGCGAGAGTGTCATGATTCGACGTTAGCGCGGCCGCGACGATTTTCGCAAGCGATTTCATGAGAAACGCCGTAAATTTCTGGGGGCAATTGGAAGTCGAGACTTAATTATTGCGGTTCGCCTTAATCACGGTCTTAAGGGAACACGGCAGTACGGCAAACTGTGACCAACCGCCTCGACGACAACTTTCGCGTCGGTTAGTGAATTCAGGTATTTTCAGCCGCGAACTACAACGTCAAACTTGTGTTCGCACGCGTGGTTCTTGTTGACGTTGGTTTTGCCCCAATCAACGCGGCTTGATCACGCGTGTTTTTTTTGCGCGCACTTCCACGCTCGTTCAGCTGTCCTCCTCAACAGTCTCGCAGGACTCGTGCGAATTCCGATCTGGTCTGATGGAAGAGCGTGGCAGCGACATGCCGCCAGCTATATCTTCCCATCGCCAAAACAGACACCTAGTTCCGCCGGGAGTAGGTGACTTATCCACAGGCTTCATTCGGAGAGCGTGTGTTTGATTGGGTTTGAAAGAGGTGTTACGGCTTTCCGATCCGCAGTTAAGTCGTTGAATCCACATGGGATTTTTTTCACGCCGGTGTGTGAACCATCGAAACAAGGTGTGTAAAACGTCGAAACTTTGTGTGCAAACCGTCGAACCCGGTGGCCCAGTGTGTGAAGTATCGAAACAAAGCCCTGACACGGGTTGGGGTGTGTGAAGTATCGAAAATCGTGGCTGAAATATCGATTTGCACGTCCGCGTGTGTGAAATATCGAATTTGCTTGACTCACGGTTCGCGAATCCGCACAGTGGACTCAGCATGACCCAGTCTCGTTCACCTTTGTTGCCTCAGCGCTACCCGACGCCCGATTTTTTCGTCTGTGATATTTTTGATGCTACTCCGAAAGGGGATATGGGTTCGATGGAACATCCGATTTTCTCGCTCTCCACCAAACCTGATCATCGAGTCCGCCGCTACGAACACAAAGACACATTCATCGAAATCAAGCCTTCGTCAGATGGACTTGCCACAGTGCACGACCGCGACGTGTTGATCTACTGCATTTCGCAGATGATTGCTGCGATCAACAACGGCGACGAGGTCTCGCAGGTGGTTCGGTTCAAAGCCCATGATTTACTTCTGTCGACCAACCGAATGACCAACGGCCAGGCCTACGAAGCGCTCAAGGCAGCCTTCGAAAGATTGTCCGGTACGCGAATCAGCACGAACATTGTTACGGGCGGCACAGAAGAGTTCGAGACGTTTGGGATCATCGAGCGGGCGAGGATTGTTCGAGAGACACGCGAGGGTCGGATGCAAGAGATCGAAGTTAAATTGTCCGATTGGGTATTCAACGCGGTTCGATCGAAAGAAGTACTCACCCTTCACCGCGACTACTTTCGACTTCGCAGGCCGATCGAACGCCGCATGTACGAACTGGCACGCAAGCACTGTGGACGGCAGGCAGAATGGCGAATCTCGCTCGATCTACTGCGTCGCAAATGCGGTTCAGGCTCGACGCTGAAAGAATTCAAACGATTGGTCAAACGAGTTGTTGATGACGACTTGAGGACAAGTCATATGCCGGACTATCAAGTTCGGTTCGATGAAGACAATCCAGACATCGTCGTGTTTGAAAACCGGGGCACGATCCCGCTGACGACTGGAAGCAGCGGTTCAAACACGGTCCCGCCACTACTACCGGACACCTATCACCAAGCTCGGCTAGCGGCGCCAGGATTCGATGTTTACGAACTGGAACGCCAGTGGCGAAGCTGGATGGAGATGTCCGGCGCGGAGCCACCGCGAAAACCGGATGCGGCTTTCGTGGGCTTTTGCAGAAAATGGTGCGAACGTCGCAAGCGTTCACCGGTCCATTGAGTAGATCTCGCGTACATTCACCGGTCGTAAACTAGCGTTGCCTGAAATTATGCAACACGATCAGTGGGTTGCCAGTTTTTGTTGACGTAAGGAGAGAAAGCGAGTTACGATGCGATCCAATCCAACGAAACAGCCGCAACAGGAAGCGGCAGAAAGGAAGGACAACGATGTCCACGATATTACCCGACTACTCACATAGCGATTACGCCCGTCACGATACAGTCCGTGAAATCATTCGCCACTGTAGCGAGGCCACTCGCAAGTGGATCAACGACGAGATCTCTCGGGACGACTTGATGGACCTCTGCGGCACGGCAGGCGTTTGCATTGCCCAGGGACAACACAAGGGTTTCGAAGGGCATCAGGGTGATAGCATCATGCTGCGTGACGAAGCCAACGTGCTGCTAGCGAGGCTGGTCGAGCTGCGTGGGCTGCTACGCTATCCCCGGTATGCAGCAGCGCGTCTCGAAAAACAGGACCAAGATACGCCAAAGCTGCGTGAACAGCTTGTCTTCGAAGTTGAACGAACCGAACCCGGCTTCAATCTTCCGGAGCCATAGGCAGTACGAGCTTCAAGACTCGTCGCTCAAGAAGTACTGGGCGTGATCTCGCATCCGCATGACGTGATGGCGGAAGTGCCGCTTGATGTCATCAGTGGGTGCGGGTTGCCTGGCCCGGAGCCATTTCGTCCAGACATCGTAGTCTTCGAAGAGAGGGCCGGTGATTGCCTGAAACGATCGTTCCGCTAACACAATATCAGTTTGGAGCATCGCCAACAGTTCCACTGTCAGCAGGTGCTCGATTTGCCAAGTGATTGCATAAGCGGCGCGAACGGTCTCGGACTGCCGTGGCTGGTCGACGAGAAGCATTTGAATCGCCTCATCGTTGCTGAAGAAAGCCACGGGGTCACATGTCAATGCTTCGGCTTGCTTGACCAAGTCGCGAAGTTTTGCCGCCATTTGTCGACGCCGCGCGTGCGAGGATGTGAAGATACGTCGAACCTGAGGCCATTGGTAAGCGAATCGATCTTCGAGTAACTGAGTGATTTCCCGAAGACTCAAGCTCGAGGGTATCCAGGTCCCATCGTTTCCGGGCTCAACAAAGTTTGTACGTTTGAGTTCCCTACAAACGCATTCGAATTCCTCGTTTGTGCAATCGAGCTGGTTATGGAGCCAGTCGAACACACACAGTGCGACACTCTTATTCGCACCAGACCTCGTTGCGCCTCCGGCTGGGTACTTGCCGAGCAGACGAATCGCCTGGTAGTACACCTGTGACTGGGTGGTCAGTCGAATTCGTTCGCCGCCGCTGCTACGGCCGAGAAGGTCCTCACCCGTATCTTGCAGAAGCATGACTAGCGCACGTCCAAGTTCTTCATTAACGGGTTCTCCCTCGATGGCGCGATAGATTGCCGCTCGATGACGTTTTGAAAGTGCTGCCGTTTCTCTCTCAATCGTTTTGTCGACCGAACCGTATTTCGTCTTGATGGCCCGATCGAGAGCGGGGCCATTGAATTGCATCGTCATTGCTGAACTCCCTTGCATGGTTACGAGCACGAAGCCACGCCGGCCTCGTTTCATCAGCCGTTACTGGGGGAGGAATCTCTCTGCGCAGAGAAAATGCAAAAAAGTTCGTCTTTCGTGAAAATGACGCGTTTTACCGCTGATCCATTTATCAACGCTCATGCCGATTCCGCAGTGAGCGACTGGCTTAGCGGGTATCCGGCGCATCTGGTAGATTGACAGCAAATGAGTGGAAAACTCGGTACTGGAAGCTACCGCGCCGCGTAGGGGAAAGGCTCATGACGAACGATTCACCGTCCAGTCGCAATAGTTTGGCGACTCGCGTCTCGATGATCGAAGGGCTCAAGGAAGGTGACCAGCACTACTGGAATGAGTTCTACGACATGTACGCCGAGAGGCTCGTGGGGTGGGCTCGCTATCGCGGCTTGTCGCGTTCGGATGCGGAAGAGGTCGTCGCCGAACTGTTGTTCCGACTGTTTCGATACGTGAAACGTTTTCAATATGACTCGAACAGGCGTTTCCGCGGCTACCTTCGGCGGATGATCGAGACGATCATCGCGGATCAATCGAAGAAAAGCGAGAAGTTTCGTCTTTTGCTTTCTCCCGCGAACGAATCGGATCACTCGACGACCGGTACGTTGCTCGATGTACTGTGCAATAAAGATCAAGAGCTCCGCGAACTACTCGCGTGCAGGTCCGTGTTAAAACGCTGTGATGATCGCCAGCGCCGAGTGTGGTCTGCGTATCTCGATGGCTCGATGACGACGCAAGAATTGGCCACGCTCTTCGGTGTCAGTGTGAGCACGATCAATCGCGATCGACAAAAGGTGACCGACATGATTGCGGCTGAAGTGAGGACCACCCCGGAATAGGTGAAGAATTAAAAGTCTAGCTATCAACTCGGCCGACCATGTTTCACTAAGGCCGCAGCGGTGGCCTGACCGATAAGGATTCGCGAGGCGTCACGTCTCCACACAACGTCGCAATCCGTGGAATCGTCAGACTCGAGTAAAAGGGTAGGGGCAATGAGACTGCGAGCGGCACTACTGATTGTCATTGCGATGATCTGTTCGCTCAGTTCCGAGCATTGCGCGGGGCAAGATCCTTATGCACTAAGGCTGTTCACCGCTTTGCGCCGGGCCAACGGCGCCAGCTTTGCATCGCCAACAGCGCTACAGGCGACCGCAGCGCATCCCGGCACGTACTCAGTTAATCCCGCCGCTGATGACTGGGGACGGCGAAGATCGCCCGCATCATCGCTCAAGTCAGTTGCACTGAGCAACCTACACGCCTTTTCCAGAAGCGGAGCTGTGCTGACCGATACTTCGGTGGCAGGTACGATCGAGCTTCCGGGGGAGGGCCAGATCCCCCTCGCCTATGCGAGAACGGATACGCTCAACGGGGATACACGCACGGGGGAGAACGATTTTTCATCTCACGAATTGTTCTTCGGATTAAGCCGTCAAATCAGCGAAACGAGTTCGCTCGGCACCCAGGTGCGTGTCCTCACGGCACAGACCACATTCGACATCATGGAAGCGCCGTTATTCCTGCCACTTCGCGTCGATCTCGATGTGGATTACGGATTTGACGTTAACCTGGGATTTCGTTGGCAGCCGAATCCGACAATCGCCTTCGGTTTGGTCGGGGGCATCGGGAAAATCAGCACGGTCTCGGATGTCAGTAGTGTGTTCACGATTCCGCCTCCCGCTGCTGCAAGCTTGCCAACGGCTCCGATCAAAGACACTCCCCAATCGCTGCTGCTTCGATACGGGATCGGCATCACGCCCTCCCGATTCGTAGGGATTTACATCGACGGAGAACACTACGAGTTTGCCAGTGACACGAGTGGGACATTGCGAGTCAGTCGCGCACTTGCGGGTCTCGAGCTTCGCCACAACGATTGGCATACGACGTTCTTAGGAACGTCCATTGACGAAGATGCTGAGTGGACGTTTGGGATCGGCTGCCGCGTCATTTGGGAAGAGTACGCCTCTGTGTCCTTGTCCTATCAGGTCAATGCCTATCCAGAGCTTGAACCAGAAAATGGTCGATTCGATCAAATCACCGCGACCTTCGCTCGCCGATTCTAGTGGCAGCAAATGAAGTACTTACTGAACGCTTCGGCGTAACGATAGGCTCTAGACGGCCTTCAATTGTCGACGAGCACGTGCAGCGCGGATGGCTGTCCACGCGACGAGATGGACGGACGAACAATACGTTAGAAAGAGCAGTATGACAGTGTATCTCGCGCGTATCGATCCGGGTTCATCGACAGAACCGAATAGATCGATGTAGAACGTTTCGGGACTCCAAATTGTCAGCGCACTCATTCCCACCACAAAAAAGTCACAAGCCAAGAGTGATCGAATCACCCCGTGGCGACCGCGCAAAAGCTGAATTCCCTGCACGATATAAGGAATATCGAACAGGGTGATCCACGTGAACATTGCGATGGTGGAAACTTGGCTACTTCCGATACCGCCAGTGACTAATAAGAAAGTGTGGAATACCACAAACATCGTCGCAATAAAGAGGGTCATCCCCGCCGCTTGCGGAATACGGCTTGGATCCTCACAAAATTTCCGGAATCGCGATAACGGGGTTTGTCTTTGCAGAAGCCAGGATCGAATGGCTGGAATCAAAAAGTCATGGGTCAGTTGATAGTGTCGGCCATCGAGCCCCATCACGTTGTCGGTAGTCAATTCGTCCGCGTGCGTCTCGGCGGCAGTAACCAACCGCACTTCCTTTTCCAAAATCGTTAGTAAGTCATCAAACTTTTGTGGCTCGCGTCCATACCCGGAAACTTCGCGAATGGAGTTGATTGGCATGGCCGCGCTGCGAATTTCGACCCCGGGTTCCGGCAATAAAGCCCGCAGAACGTTTTGTGCCGCTCTTCGATGATATCGGTAAGAAGAAGGCGCATTTTTCGAATGGAAGGTAGCGTTGAGAAAGGCGATACCAAGGCCCGCTGCTCCGCCGAACTGTCGGAGCGTTTTCACTTCCCATGGTTTGTCTTTGATGAGGTCCGCAAACAAGGCCAGCCGAATCGGAGCCGCCCCGCCGTCGTCGATCAAATAGGAGACGGACTCATCAAGAAAATTGTTTTGTCTACGAGTGAGCGCAGCTCCATCGATCGGAAGTTTTTCGTACGCTTTGCCAAATTCGTAAAGAACTTTTCGAGCATGTACGCGGGCGAAAGGATCGACGTAGACCAGGTTGCGGCCGAGTACGAACCGGTGATCCGTGTGCTGAAACACTCGATCGGCGGCAATACGAAAGTCATCGCGGGTGAGCAGGATACACTGCAGCTTGGAGGCGTCGCAGCGTTGCAGCGCCTCGGTCAAAACGTGAGGTTTGGATGCGTCTTTACCGTGCATCCACTGTTCAAACTGATCGAGTACTAGTAAGACTTTTGATTCACGCGCTAACGCGAGAACATCCATGAGCTGCTCGAAAGCCTCGACGAGCGGCGCATCAGCCGATATCGCGGGAAATTGAGAGGCAAGTGCACGAACGATTCGTGACTCCGTACAATCTGATTCGCAGGCCACATACAGTGGTATCACGGTCGGCGAAAGTCGCGGCACAAGTCCGGCACGGATGAGCGACGACTTTCCGCTTCCACTCGGGCCACAAATCATTCCCAATTCGAACGAAAGTCCGGATTGCGGCTCTTCGATACGCCCTTTCCAAAATCGAAGGCTTTCCGGTAATCCGTTTTCATCCACGGGACCGGGTAGAAGTGTTAGGAAAAACTCGGCGTCGTGCTCGTCGAACGACCGTAGACCTTTGGGGACCACAATCGGTGGTCGACCCGCTGTGGCGACTTCCAGTTCTGGCGGGCTCCCGTCAGCCGATGGAGCCAAGTATTCGGTCAAGTCTTCGATTAGCCCCTCGGCGGCAGAATATCGTTCGTCGAGACACGGCCTAAGCAGACGGAGGCAAATTTGCTCGAGCGCTTCGGGCACGTCCGGACGGTGCTGTCGAGGTGGGGGCGGCGTAACCGACAGAATCTGTCGTCTCAAACTCTTCCGATCTCCTTCGAACGGCCGCCGCCCCGTGAGCAGCTCATAGAGCACCACACCAACGCTCCACAAATCCGTTCGTCCGTCCTGCCGAACAGCAATCCCTTCGAGTTGTTCAGGAGACATGTACGGCAGTGTTCCAGAGACGATTCCGTTTTGGCTTTCGCGAAAGCTCTCGTGCCAGGCAAGTCCGAAATCCGTGATGTGGGGGTCGCCAAACTCGTCGACGAGAATGTTGGCTGGTTTGATATCCCGGTGCGCCACATGATTGCGATGGGCATGCTGGAGACCTTGACTGATTTTCAGAACCATCCTGGCGATCATTTCAAAGTCGCGTGGCTCCGATTTAGCCCATCCGCGAAGGTCAGCGCCTTCGACGAACTCTTGAATGATATATGGCTTTCCTTCAACGACTTGGAAATCCAAGACGCGAACCAGAAATTCGTGTTTCAAACGTGCGGCTTGTCGTGCCTCGCGGCGAAAGTCGTCAATCGCCTCTTCGATTCGATGAGGTCCCAGTCGCTTGACCAGTTTCGCCCATCGCTCCGGACGCGGCCCTTTGATCGCGACACTTCTCAAAAGTTCGGTATCAAACGCACGAAGGACCTGTCCAAAACCACCCTGGCCAACCCTGCCTTCGATCTGAAATCGATCCGCCCAAGGAAAATCATCATCACCCTCTGACACCGAAAATTCGTCGGAAGCAATTCCGAGGTTGAAGTCGTGTTGGGTGACGGTTTGCTCATCCGCCGGATGCATCATTCGGTCGCGCGTGGACTTTAACTGCGACCCGAATGGCTTCAGCTCGGAAATCGTGCTCGATCGGTCGGTATCGATCAACGACGGATCTTCGGACCCATGCTCTCCGTCTTGCATTCCGAATGCTGCTTGGACCGCGTAGCGATCTCCCGGAAAACGAGTGAGATAAGACTCAATTCCAGGCAGCTCGCCTTGATGGATCAGGAACCGTCTCTCGACCTTGAGAAGTTCGATGAGCGCATCGGTGCGAAATGTCGGTACTTCGAGCAGCAGGTCTTCAATGCGCGCGGTTCGGCCTGAGTCGAGCAAACCCTGCAATCGCCGGCAGAGGCTTGCGATAGTTTCCGCCGGATTCGAATTCGTTCCGTTCCCTGCTGAGTCAGCTGTCATGCCCATTTTGTGCCCAACCAGTCCGGTACCGATCAACTCAATCGCTCGACATTTGCCCTAAGCTCGAGCCTCCGCCTGGGTGCGTATTGTATAGTTTGAGAGGAGGGGGCGTGACCGCAGATCGCAAATTTTACGAGGAGCTGCATTGATCTAGGTATTCGGGGTGCAAATGCGAGTTTTTCGTTTACACAGACTACCGAGTTCGCGTAGATTTCCCGAGAGTTTGCAGTGTGGGGTAAAAGGTTTGAGTGCGGACCGCTTATCCGCCGCTTCCAGGTGCCCCTTGCGGCACCACTGACGGTGCTCGGCATTCGATGCAACCACCTGTTTTTGGCGATTCTTTGCGAGGATACCAGTCAGGGCAACCGAAGTAACAATGGCCGGGCGAGCAGAATGTTGACTGGGCCTGCCAGGCGTGATAGGAGAAGTGATGAACGGAAAGAGATCGCCAATGAAAAAGAAGTCGGGACGTCGTGGCAGCCTCTTGTCACGTTTTCGCAAGGACCCCTATTTCCTCCTAAAGTACTACGGGCTTACGTTCACCCTGTCACTCGTCGGGGTCGTCGCGTTGCTCGCGGTTCGCTCGTCGGAGTTCTACAGTCTGGATTTTCGTCTTTGGCACATCCTGCTGATACCGGCAGGTCTCTATCTCGGAGTCCACTCCGCGGTGCTGCTGCATAACGCGGCGCACTACAACATCAAGCCGAGATGGTTGAACCGCTTCCTCGGTGAACTGGCGGGATTTCATCAACTTTACGGATTCGCCGCTTGGTCGGTCGCGCATCTTGTGCACCACATGTACCCCGATGACCTAGAGCGAGACCCGCATCCGCCAGATGGAATGGAATTCGGCCCATACTTTCTGCAGATGCGTACCATGCTGCGAAACTGCCTTGAGAAGAACTACTTCGCGCAGTGGGAAGATACCCCTCGCAGTCGCTTCTGGTGGAAGGTCAAGAATGCCTTCGGCTTCTTTGGTATGTGGACACGGATGGCGTTATGGTTTTTGCTCCTCGGCCCCGAACTCTTCATCGCGTTTTACTTGCCGTCGTACGTTGCGACCATCGTGTTCTTCGCACACTTCAACTACTTCACGCACCGGACCACCGACGACGGTTCATCGGTCATTCTCAATCTGGACCACAACCTCTACTACAAACTTGCCAATCGATTGTTCTTTGGAATTTACTACCACGGAAATCACCATCACCGCCCCAGCTACATCAACCCGATGGACGTACCGACCGATGACTCACGACGTAAGCGTGGGGGGCAGGTTACTGTCTAGGCTTGTGCCGCACAGTCGACCGTGTGGATGCACCTGGGCACTCGGTGCGAGTTTGGCAAATGGTTGAACATCACCATCGACACGTAGGGCACGGAACGACTGTTCGAACAATCTTCTTTTTAAAGCGGCCCAAACATCGCGATCTGCAGTGCTGAGACAACGGTGAGACAAGAGTCTCAGATTCTCGGCAGCCGCTAATCTCTCCCTCGTCGAAGCAAGCACTCTGCTTGGCCAAGACGTACTCAAGCGAAGGAGAGATACCGTGTTGAATACTTTACTAGCAGCGTCAAACGACGCGTCGGACGACAGTGCAGCTGCCGTCATCGCTCTGATCATCCTGTTTGGGATCGGATGGATCATCTGGTCCGGACTGGCTTCGATCTGGGGAGCACTCACGAAGAAGAAGACCTATGAAATCCGCTCGAAGGGCGAGATCCGCGAGAAGTAGGTTGATCCGATTCGAGACTGAGTTGTCGCGGCGGGCGGATCATTCCGCCCGCCGCTTCTTCCCGCGAATTATTACGTGCCGCTAACACAGGGCAACCGGCAAGTGACTTCGGATTGCCGAGCGCGCGTCCTTTCCGTCAGCAGGAACCCGACGATGAAAAATGTTTACGAACTGGTCTGCGGTAGTGGCAGCCTATCTGCGACGCTCGCGGCGATAGCCGGTACGCCGGCCCACGATCTCGCAAAGCTGAGCGCCGAGCTCAACGACGGCCAAGTCAAGCAGATACTGACCGTAGCTTCCACCACATGTCTGTCGATCGCCACGCGAGAAGTGCTTGTTCGAGGCGCATATTTGGAGCTCTCTCACGTAGCCACTGCATCGGAAGATCGCAGCAAACTGTTTGATGAACTATTGACAGAACTCGACATATCAAAAACACAAGCATCTCGTTGCCGACAGGCGTGGCGATGCTTTGGAGCGATCCTGCTCGCCGAGCCCGTCTTACAACAGCAATTTGTCGCCGAAGGAATGAAGCTGCTGAGTGAAACCGACGTCAATGACGAGGCGCGAACCGAGGCAATCGAACTGGCCCGCAACGGGACGAAGATCAATATTGCCGTCGCAAAGACAATCCGCCAACGACACGGCTGTGGCAAAGGCACCGTCGAGGGCAAGGTGAATCACCAGAGCGGTAAGAAATCAAAGCCCCCAGCCTTCAAAAGCCAACCGAAGGAACGTTGGTCGTTTGCCGGGAAGCTCTTGAAAATCGTGTTGTCACCCAAGGCGGGAAAAAAGCGGCTCGAGCCAAAGATCATGATCGCCGAACTGCGGGCGGCAATCGCCGAGATTGAAAAGAGAATCGATCGTGGCAATGCAGGTGAAGACCCCTTCCAGCCCACGAGTCTGTGACATGGACATTGATCAGTTCGAAGATTTCGACGAGGCGTTCGCGCACACACCCGTCGACGCGGAACCCGACGGCGGAACTCCACAAATACGCCGACGGCGTGAATCGCAGGAGTGGCTGACCT
Organism: uncultured Pirellulaceae bacterium; assembly: GCA_963975425.1. Classification (GTDB taxonomy): domain Bacteria; phylum Planctomycetota; class Planctomycetia; order Pirellulales; family Pirellulaceae; genus CAXBGS01. Next base: position 390,637 of record CAXBGS010000006.1, on the reverse strand, counting down.
TCTGGAGCGCAAACGCGATCATCCTGCCCCTGGTGGCCATGATCTATGCGAGTGTCATATCGGAAGGACTCAGGCAAATCATGCCTATCTTCCAAATGCGTCTGTACCGAATGCCGGTACCCGGCGCGGGAATGATTCGGCAGTGGGATGGTTGGGATCGGGTCGACTTGGCCTTCGTGATGTCGCTGTTGTTGTTCGCCCTAGTTGCCTGGTTGTGGTGCCGAATTTTCATCGAGGCACAAGGGCTGGGTCGAATCGCGAAACAGCGCCAGCAGAACCCCTTCGTGTTTTACATGCTGACCACATTCGCGGTCGTGCTGATCGGTGGCGATGCATTGATCTTTTACGTTGGGATTTCGGCTCAGTCGGAAAGCGACTGGAACGAAACGCCGGCCTACGTCGCGCCACTTGCCACGGTGCTCTATAGCTGCGGCCTGGCAGTACTGGGCTGGTGGCACAGCGACTATCACACCTCCAACATCGTCTAGCTCATACGCCTCAAACCATGGGAAGCATCCAATGAAGTCATTCAAATTGATCGTTTCGGTCGCCCTAGTTCTGGCGTCGGCGATCGGTTGCGTGCGATCCGAGAGCCTCGGCAAACCGGCACCGTTTGAACAACGTAGCGTTGACGCCTGCCTCGCAGTGGTCGTCGATCTATCGGGTAGCTTTCATGGCTCCTTGGATGAGCGTGCCTACGCACTGTTCAATGATCTGTCGCAGCAATTTTTTGCCGACACGATGGGAACCGAGTCGCGGTTCGTCCTCGCCCAGCTCAGCGCCAGTGATGACATTGTTCTATTCGAGGGCACACCCCGAGACCTACGCCAACGCTTTCGCAGTCCCGGGGAGCTGAGCGAATTCTTAAAGTCGAACGCGGATCCCGCTGGATCGCAAGTCTACGAATCAGTCCGCCGCACGATTGACTATGTCAGCGCCATCAATGGTGTCGACGAACAAACACGAATCATGACGGTGATCTTCAGCGATATGCGAGAGTCTGAGAGCGATCAACAACTGCGCCGCGAGCAGGGTTATCAGATGCTCGATGCGCTGCGGCGATACCGGGAAACCGGAGGGGGTTTGGCGATGTACTTTGTGGGCAAAGAGCAAACAAGCGTCTGGGATCGCATTTTGAAGGAGGCCGGATTCGAGCGAGGTCACTACATCATCGAGAACGAGCTCACCGAGTCACCGCAGCTACCGCGCATGGACTGAAATGCTCGCCTTGATGGAGGCTGCGTTGATTATCCTGCCAAAATCCGGTGTCCCAAGTGGAGGAGGGCGCATTCATGAGTCCACTTCGATCCGATTTACTCGAAGACTTGCCGCGCGGTCAGGGCCCCGGCCACATCGGCAAGTCACCAAACGCGTACTTCGAACCGATCGCAAACATACGCTCGACCAAGGGTTTACGGTTTGATGCCGTACACAACAAGGCGACGAAACTCTTTCTTGGGCTGATCGACGCGGAGATCGTCGCGGAAGGGCGGCTGGCGGATGGACGTGTGTCCCGCTACGCCAAGGGCGGTATCCCCATCGGGCTGGGCGACGATCGCCATCACCTCCTGATTGCCGGATCCCGCGCGGGCAAAGGTAGGTCATTCCTCATTCCAAATTTGGGATTGTTACCGGCAACGACCAGTATGCTAGTCGTGGATCCGAAGGGAGATCTCGCTCGATACTGCGCAGCTTACCGAAGCAGCCTCGGTCAGCGATGTGTGGTACTCGACCCGTTTGATGTGTCGGGATCTATAACATCGTCTTTTCGAGGCAGTTTCAATCCGCTCGTGATGTGCAATCCCGAGGATCGGAAGACACTCGTTCCGAATGCCAAGCTGATTGCGGATTCATTGATTGTCAGCGGTCAACACAAAGATCGGCACTGGGACGATTGCGCAAAGCAGATACTCACCGGCTTACTGCTTCACGTTCGCACTTTCGGAAAGTACGCGGGCGCCCGTGATTTGGTAACGGTGTGGCGATTGGCAGCGGAGCTTGCAACCGCAGACCCCGACGACCCGCGCCGCTATTGGCTGGAAAAAGAAATGCTCTCCAATGACGGAGCGTCTGGCATGGTTCGCACCGCTGCAAGGCAATTCTATGATCGGACCGGGGGCGAGTTTAGTTCGGTCACCAGTAACTTGCGCAAACACTTGGACTTTATTGGCATCGAGTGTTTGCACGATTGCCTGGTTGGCGATGGCCTTGACCCTCGAGATCTCAAGCGCGACTCGGTCGCCTGGTTCACCTCGCTACCGGCAATGCGAATGGCCGACTTGAGTGGTTGGCTGCGGATGATTGTGCAGCTGACATTGGCAGCCCATGAAGAAGTGCAAGTACAGAATGGCGGCTCGACTGTCATGGTACTCGATGAATTCAACGTCTTGGGCAGACTTGAGTCGTTGGAGGTCGCCGCGGCACAGATCGCTGGGTTGTCCGTCAAGTTGGTCCCCGTGATTCAGGATTTGAACCAAGTCAAAAACCATTACGAAAAATCGTGGGAAACCTTCATCGGCAATTCAGGCGCGATCCAAGTGTTCGGACTTGCCGATCAAACGACCCGCGAGTACGTGTCGAAACTGCTCGGCCAAGCCCCGGTCCTCAATCGCTCAACCAACGCGCCGACATACGATCAAGCGGCGCAGCAAGCAGCCACGGGCGAGTCTTGGTCCCGAAGTGTCGCCGCGTTGATGGATGCGGAAGAAGTGGCCCGCTACTTCGGTCGTGATGACAAAAAGCTGCGTCAGCTGATCCTCCGTCCCGGCTACCGGCCGATGATCCTGCAGCGTGCCTTCTACGACAAACACGAACTGTTTCGTGGGAGGTTTGATCGCGATGTCTAAGCTTCGACCAGGAATGGTTCGAGTCTATGCGCCTGGCCTGCCCACTTGGCCTGCATTGTATTTTGACCCGACGAAACGCCATGCGTTGATCTCGACGCGTCTGGTAACGTGGCGCAGCAAAGCACGCGCTCGCATCCTGATGTTGGTGGTCGTTTGGACCATCATCGCGTTTAGCTTCATCTATATGATGCGCAATCTTGATGTCGGGGAATACTCGCGGCGTGGGAACGAGAATGCAGCACGTCTGCTGGCCAGCCTGATCGGGACGGTGATCGTAGCGGTATTGATCAAGCGTCCCATACCCTGGGTGTTTTCCAGTTTTGTCGCCCGGCAGATTTTTCCACAGCGGGTGTCAATCTGGTTCACACCGCAGTGGATCGCGTTTCGTAGTCCAATTTATTTGCGAGGCGTAAAGGTGTGGCGTCACTTCAGGGGAGTGCCGGTCCAGGGAAAGTTTGACGTCCGGGATGATCTTGAAGCAGTCGTCGGACGAATATCTTCAACCCGAAACCAAGACCCATCCTTGGAATCGGCAATGACGATTCGCCTGATCATTTCAACGGCACTCGACTCTGATGAAACGCTGGCAGAACGAAACAACGGAAACTTCATGCGGGAGATTCCGATCTGTGACGCGGATCAACGCGTCGCATCGCAACTGACAATCATTTTGGGGGCGGCCGCGTCATTGACGTCTTCCCAGAACATACCGATGGCAGAAAAGACAGGCGTCGATATTGATCTCGAAACCTAGAAAGGAGGATGAACATGTTCTTAACCATGAAAGAAGTGGCAAGCGAACTCAAAATCAGCCTAAGTATGGCCTACGCGCTCGTCGCGCGGGGTGAACTGGCGTGCTATGAGATCGGAACGTGTAAACGCGTCGACGAAAAGGATCTGCGAACGTTTCTGGAAACAAAACGTCGCGATCCTGACAAGCTGCCAAAGAGTTCCGGGCGTCATTTTTGACTTACTGGACTGTCAGGGCAGTGGGGCAACGAAGGGAATAGGGGACGCGAAATGACTTGGTACGCCTTACTGTTGATCAGTGCCGGACTTTCGATTGATGCGTTCACGACGACGGTGGCCTTGACGCTCAGCGGGAAACGCGATCAATGCCCATCACGCGGTAAGTTCGCATTCGTATTCGGCTACGCGACATCCGTGATGACGGTCTTCGGATGGCTTGCTTCGTCGAATTCGATCGGTGAGCTAGAGCCCGAGTTCCAGACCTACATTGGGACCACGTTGTGTTTGGTTGCGGTTTGGTGGCTGATTCAGGCAAACCGATCTCAAGACGCTGGCGAATCCTCGGTAGATCGGGTCCGCAGCGAAGTGAATGAGCCGCTCCTATGGCTTCTCGCGAGCGCCTCGGCGGTTGATGCCGGTTTGTTCGGAGTTCACCTTGGCTATCAGGGCGAAGACATTCAGTTGCCTGCGCTGTGCGTTGGGGGAATGTCAGGGTTCTTTGCGTATCTCGCTCACAACTTTGCCAAATTGATCGGCACTTGCTCCCCTGTGTGGATCGCCTACATCCCAGGCATGATCCTGCTATTCCTGGGCGGCCAGACACTTCTCAGATAGCTTAACCAAGGCCTTTTCCCGTATATTCGCATCGGCAGTCCCGATGGTTAACATTCACCGGTGCGCGCAACAGGCCCGCCCAAACCTACCGGCGTCGGCCACCGGAGCATTAAAACTCGCGAAGGTCCTGGGTACCGATTAGCGTTCCAAGATTTTGCGTCGGAGCCTAGTTTGTCCAATTCAGCAGATTAGCCGAACTTGCAACTGACAAAGGTGTCACTTGAGGCCATGAAAGATGTTGGCTGTCTCAAGCCCTGAATCTGGGCGGTCAGTTTGGCTGGGGCTAGTCTGTACCGTCCGCTAACTTGCCGAGTCGCTTTATTCCATCGAGACTGATTGATCGCCCGTCGCGATTGAACAAATCGGTGAACGCTTTTCCGATTGCAGCGAACTCGTCTTGCCAGTGTTCTTTGAACTCTCTTGCGGTCTTGTTGACAGAACGATGAAGGTACGGAGACATCGATGGCCCTATCGCGTCGTCATGTCCAAAACGCAACAATTTGTTCTTCGTGTTGTGAAAGGTGACGTTCAGGCAAACTTCCTCCGAATCGGCAAGGAGATCTGTCAGCCGCGAAACAAACTGAAACGCCGTGCTTAACTGTGACAACGCGTACTCGCCGTACATCCATTGGCCGGCGGCGACTTCCGGCGACGGTTCAAACTCGCGCATAGTTTGCATCTCGTACTCCGACAACGTGAATGGCTGACGCTCACCGATGTTCATGTCGGTCCAGAACAGACCTGCGTACGTCAACGCCCAGGGGTGACGGTAAGAGTTGTTCATAATGCCCCAGTTCATCGCAGCGGTGCCGGTTTGCTGCGGCGGGTAAAGGTAGCGGTCGACGATCAAACGCACCTCACGAATCAATGCTTCTAGTGATTCCGCATCCGGCCATCGGTTCGGGCGGAAAATCGCAGGTCGAAAAACAAATTCGATACGCGGGTATTCAAGTCGCTTGTGTTCGGACGATTGATGAAATGATTGGATTTCCGAAAGCTCGCGTTGGTGTCGTATTTCATCGTCACCGCCGGAACCACCGACTAGACCTAGTTTCAGCACACCACGCAGCGCCTCCTCAAGTTCAGCTGCGAGCTTTTCCACTGTCTGCTTGCGAGTTCCAATTCCATCCTCTTTCGGGCTGGTGTACGAGATCGGACGACGATGGTGGGCAAGATCAAATATCTGACTGGCCGCGGGTCCGTGAGCTTCATTCATCACGCAAATCAGTCGCTCAGGTCCGATCTTGGAAAACGCATAACCCAACTCAAACAAAACGTTTGGATTGGAACAGTACTTTGGTTCCTTGCCGCTTGTGCCTGCAATGAACGTCAGGTCAGAAACGACGGCATCGGATTCCCGTAGTCGTCTCAATAACGTTTCGGGGATATTACACAGGCCTGGTTCGCCTTCAGTGTCAGACAGAACCATGATTCGATACGCATTGGAAGTGTCTTTGCTGACCGCGTCAGCTGCGATATCAAGCGCTTCGCGAATCAAGTCACGTCCGTGTCGGCGGTTGGTGTCGCTTTGCCAAGAGTAAAAAACGGTAAATAATTCGCTCAACGTTCGCTCCGTAGTCGGCTCGCGGTTGGGGGGTGGCAGATCCCGTTTTAAGTGGCAACAGTAACCCGCTATCCGATTCATTTCACCGATTACGTCTAGGTGAATCGGCCGGTCGCCAATGTAGCGTCAATCCTATCGGCTCAGTCGCTTGGTTCACGCGGAATAAGTTGCCGCCAAGTTTGTGGCGCCAACGGCGTGCGAAAATGGCGGCTGGCGACAACTGTTAGTATCGGCATCCCATCGGACAAACACGAGATATCGGAAATCTGCGCACCTTGCTTTTCTCGTTTAATAATGTCCGCGCGAAAATCGGCCAGCGATTCAGGCAACCTAATCGAGTTGAAACAGATGCCAGTGTCGCGAGCAGGCTCCCGATAGAGTTTTCCATCCGTCGAGTCATCGGGTTGCCAAATCTGGTAGTCAACTTCCTTAAACGTCCGATGTTGGTGTTCGACCAAGGCTGAATACTCATCATTGAATCCGAACACAACGCAAAACTCAGCTAGCATCGGAAGGATGGATGTACTCGCGCCCAGGGATTCTGGGTTCTCGTGCCTACCCATCCGGTAAGCCAGGAGATCATCGAACGAATTCGTCATCACTGGAAAACCACTCTTGGATTGGAATGAAAAAGACAATGATCCAATCAATCGGGCAATCAAATTTCGGGCGTTCTCTGTGCTCTTTGTCATAGCCAACAATGAAAGAGTCATAGCGATCTCGTTTGCGTGCCAATCAAAAGGCGGACTGAATGACGCTCCGTTGTTGCTGATCAATTGGGCCAGCGTATCCACAATCGCATTAGCATTGTCGAGGAATGCGCCTGACGCGGGACTGACGTTTTGCATGACCATTTGGTCAATTCCCAAAACGGCAAAGATGCCAATGAAGTCGTAGAGGCGGAGTGCATACTCGATGTGTCCGGCCCACGGAACGAAGAATCCGTCCTCGATATAACAACGCTGTTGTAGCTTCATGAACAAAGCGTTACCTACTTCCTGAAAAATGGAGTAGGCAATAAGAATCTCATCCGAAAGTTTCTTTGAATCCAAGCAGTCATTGACACGCAAAAAATCCCAGCATCCAAGCAGCAGCCTCTCGGAGGCGATATATGCCTGCCTAAGATCACCCTCGTCCTGCGCCCACCGAATCACAATTCCCGTACATAGGATCGCATTCCGAATTTTCGCGAGGCACTTGTCACGAGACAGAGGTTTCTCATCGGAGCCCCTCTCGAAAAAGAAATCAATCAGACGGTAAAAATCTCGCAGATCGTAGTCTGGATCGCCGACCAAGGCGATTGCTTTCCTGAGATGCTTGCGAGGCTCGTCAGGCAATAAGCTTTCGTTTAGAAGATGCTGCTCGATCCATATCGCCAACTTCTCACCGCCCCAAAAATCAAACTCGATTTCATTTGCTTTGGAATGTTGCTGGATAAACTGTGCCCAAGCCAACTGAATTTCTTGTTTCAAGTCTCCCCCGGCGCAGACAACGATCTTGATCGGCAGAGACTTGTGTTCTTTCGCAACGTGCGAAGGGATGTAGACATCCAGAATCTCGTTGAGCGACGGTCGGACGGCTTGCGCAGATCCATCGTCCCAATCGGTTCGCCCGAAATCTCCCCGTTTAATGGTCAGTAGAAAGAGCTTCGTTTTTCCACCGTCGTCAGGATCGGGGCCAATCGCCGCGACGTCGACACCGTATTGGCGAATACCGCGTTGGGCCTTGCTGATAGGGTGGATTCCCATCGCCAAAAGCAAATCGGGAAGTATCGAATCCAATCCGCCTGACTCTTTCAGCAACGCCAAGTATTGCCTAATTATCAGCTTCATCTTCGCCCCTCTGCTCATGCCGCCACACTAATCGGCGATATCTCATCCCGAGTGGATCAATCGTGTCGCCCCGTGATTCTTCAAAGGAGTGTTCGTATGAGTCGAGATCGCTGATCTGTGTATCGCCCGTTCCAATATCAAACGCCGCGCTTCGTCCAAAAAGCAACTGAGTCGTTTTGAAAATACTGAGCAGTGGCGAAGCCGCCATCGCACTGTCTTTGGCCTGACGAAATGACTTGTTGACTTCCTTACGGTAAGCACCGACTCTTAAGCGCGGAGGATGAAGCTCCTTGGGTATTGGGCCGTCCAAAGCGTCAAAGTACTCCTTTAGTTTGTCGGCACATTCCTTGGCGACACGTTTTTCGTAATCACTTCCCTCACCCATTTTCTTGGACAGCAGTTCGATCGCTGCCCCATGGTAGTTGTAGCCAACGAACTTTCGGAACGCCCAAATAACCAGGCTATCTTTCTTCGTTGCTTTCTCACCGCAATTGATCATTGAGAAAGCTAGCGATGCCAGCATTCGCGGATCATGCACGTAGCCAAGAATCTTTCGCATCAGGAATTGCGAATCGTTGTCATCAACTTCCGCGATGGCCTGATCGTCCAGGTGAAAAATGTCGAATTGATCGCCCAGTGTGGCCCCAGCAAGATCCTCGACGATGTCACTGGCTGCCCGATGAAGCCGATCGTCATCCGCCAAAAACCAACGCGTTACCAAAAACTCGTAGTGAGCGAGGCTCTTGCTACCAAGATGACTTAACGCTGATTTGAATGTCGCCATTATCGGCACATGAACATCGTATTCGTGGTTCAGTATCCATCGTTCGATGAAGTCGAGCACGAATTCAAGGTCGGTCTCCGACATCCCGTGCAACGCGAAATCAATGCTGGCGACCAAATTCGGATTCTTCTCGGATGCAGTGACAAGGTTGTTGAGAACCTCGCGGAACCAAGGCCGATCAGAGAAATCTCTCTGTTTATTGTGCAAGACATTCGCAACGGCACATTCAACCTCAGATCTCTGCACTTTCGACAGACGACGCAACCAGTCAACAACTTCCGCATCATCAGTCTGCAGCAAGTTCTTGATGGAATAAGCCAACGCAACGAGTGCTTCGGTCGGTCTCGCCTCGAACGGTCGGTTCAACTGATCAAAATATCTGCGTTTTCGCAGATCGCGATCGTCTATCGAATAATCGAATGAACCTAACGCGTAGAAGCCTTGTGCTGCCAAGCGACCGGATGACGAACTAATCCATTCAAAAGCTGCGTCAAACATTTCGTCGAATCGAACACGCGAAAGGCCGATAGCGATGTTTGAAAGCAGCCCAAATGACGGACGATGGGGTGACGCTTTGATTTCTTCGAGCAATGTTGCTGAGAATTCTGGTTGTGTTTCACCAAGCTTGCAGGCGCTCGCATATGCCTCAAACCCACTGGAGCCCTTTTCACAGGAATTCATCGCTTCGTCGAGGAGTGAGATTAGCGATCGAAGCTCCAGATTCAGATACGGCAACGCCTTCGAAACACCGTGCCAAATACCGTCTGTCTTCTGATCCGATTGAAAGGCTTCTGTCGAACGATAGACCACGTCGCAGTCATGTTGGTTGTGAAGCAAGGCAAGTGCATCTGGAAAGGCCGATTCGTAGTCCTTGTTTAGAATGCAGAACCGATTCAACTCATCCACATGTCGGCTGAATTCCTGGCGGTCATCCCATGTGGGGAGTAACAATCGTTCAGCGTACCGGTCTGCGAGAATCCGGCTAACGACCATGAAGTCTCTTGCAACGAGTTGTCCCTCGCTTAGTTCAAAGAAACCCAATTCCAAAACGTTATCGGATTCTTCCGGTGCGATCGGCACGCCTTTCGCTGTACGATCCAGCCATCGCTCAAGTGGCTGTTCAATAATCTTTTGTCGAAGCTGGGGATGTTCTTTGCGGAACGCGTCCCAAGCAGAAACCGTTCGGAATGAATAAGAGTTTGTCATTGGTCCACACGAAATAGACTGATCCGACAGAACCTCGCAGGCAATTCACTCGCGCTATTCGACAGCTGCGCCGGGGTAACGAGACCCTCGAAATCGATTTGGATCGATGCTTCTTTCTGCCGTAGCGAATGAATCGTATCGTCGTGATGGATTTTCCCGCGCGATTGTTCGGTTGGAAAGTGGGGCGAGATTCTGATTCGAGTGACCGAAGTGAATGATCGCAGCCAGCGATTGAGGTAACGTCGCCTATCGAACCGCTGCATATGGCCTCTTGTAAAAGGCTCTCTCACTGACGTGAAAAAGCAAGTGTGTGGTCCCGCGGCTGCGGAACGGCTAGTTTCAGCGGATTGCTGACCCCGCAGTTTCGAAACCTTGTCGAACGACTTGAGTGCTACGTAAGCTGCGGTGAACAACTTGTCTGCATTGAGGCTGTTGGTCGAATGCCAACTGCCGTCTTTCTTGGAAATACGGCTAGATAGCATTGATTTTGACCAGACGTGTCAAAGCAATTGCTAAATTAGGAATTTGGCATTTGTAGGTACATGCCGTAACCCTATTCGGGGATCACAAGATTGAAAACGCACGCAAGACGCGCACCGAGCACTAATTCCACGGGGGCGGCGGGACACATCCCGAACGACATATCGACGGGGTTTTCGCCGGGGAAAAACTTGTCGAATCGAAGTTTGAGCTGTCAATCCAACAAGTATTCGGTTTGTACCCATGCCGGCTGACCGGCGATTGGTAACAGAAGCAAGGCTCGACCGATTTCGTACGGCCATCATTAGAAACGTTTCGCAATCTGGTCCAACCATGCTTAGGACGACGATCATTCACACCGCGAGCGGCGAGATTCGGCCTTAGGAGGTACGCATTTATGGGCGGAGCGGATGGTTTGGGCGGGTATATCTACCAACAAGACTACGCCGCGTTCCGTTTACTCGTGTCCGAGGCGTCCCGACTCCTGTCAAAGGACTCAAGAGAATACGTTGCCTCATTCAAAATTGAGGGTAGGCAAACGGCGGAGGGACCAACCTGGGACGTCGCATGGAAACTCGAGGATGCGTCGGTTCACCTGCGCGAGTGTAAGAACACAGATATCACGCGAAAAGATTGCGAGGTTTTCTATTCGCGATTGCGTGATGAGATCGTTGCAGGCGTTAGCGCCAATGTCTTGACCATCGGCTGGGTGACCGACACACGGAAACAAAAAACAAAGATAATTGAACATCTTGATGGGATGCGAAAGCTGGCTAAGGGGGCCGACTTGACTGAAATCGGGCGAGAACGTCCACGGCAAGTCGTATCCGCAGAAACTGCATTGGCTGACGCCATGTACCATCTTTGGCATTCAGGTGATCAAGAAGAGGCACTTTCCATCGACTTGGTCAGGCAATTGCTTTCTGGCATTCAAATCGAGAATTATCGCGCCGAGGAGTTAGGGAACCGAGTTGAATTAGTTGCGTCAACAGTTTTTGAACATGGTGCGGGTTCGACGATTAGAAAGCTGATCCAGGGTGAACTCTCAACCAAAATTCACGAGGTGGGACGCGCTGATCTAACAATCACCCAGTTTTTCGATAGCTTGAAACTTGACCAAGCGACTATGGAGTTGGCCGGAACACTCAAGAGCGTCCTTGCTTACCACTCGGGTCGGTCGGCGTCGACAGATATTCAGGGAATCTGCTGGACATGTCGACCGGACGCTGAAACCCGGCGATGGAGTCTTTGCGAACGCCTGAATGTGGTTCCAGAAGTTTCTTCCTTTGCGATTCTTGCTGGAACAGGCGTGGGAAAAACTACTGCAAGTGAGCAAATGTGCGCCGCAGAAATATCTCACCGGGATCCAAACCACGTTCTTCATATAGAGGCCGGTGAAGTTGATCAGGGCGTAGTCGACTCGCTGCCTGCCCTATGCAGCGTTCTTTGTGGAATTCGGGATTCGTGGATCGTAATTGACGGTCTAGACCAGATATCGGAGAGGAACAAACAGGCTTGGCGACAAACAATGCGATGGCTTACGCGAATTCCAGGGTTGGCACTTGTGGTTACCGCGCGACAGGAGGTCGTAATGTCGCACGAATGGATGCAGGAGCTTTTGACGACGCTTCCGCAGATCGCGATGGAACAGTTAAGTAGCGAACAAGTTCTCGATGAGTTTGCGCGCGTGGACCTGCCTGCTCCCGAAAATGAAGCCATGATTACTTGCTTGAGAAACCCATTCTTGTTCTCTATTTATGCGCGAACCGTAGGTGACGAAGACTTGCCTTTGCAGAAGCATGGAGAAGTAACCTCATTCAACATTATCGAGGAGTACTGGCGCAGACGGGTCACAGCGACCAGCCAGGGTCATCGTATTTCAGGCGAGGAAAACACGAATGCCGTGTCCAAGCGAGCTGCAGTCGGCTTTCTCTCGAAGCTAACGTTAGATGGCAACACAACTTTTAGCCGAGTGCACGATGCTGGGGCCGTTGGAAACGGGATCGAAACTCTGTGCCGGGAAGGTGTGTTAATTGAGCGATCGACGACCTCCGTTTCCTGGTCACATGGTTGGCTCCGGGAGTTCGCTCTTATTGACCATCTACAGGGACTACTTGAGGACGTGGATCCCAGGGCGCTTGCACAGAAAGTATGCGAAATAGGCCTAGACTCTGCAGCACGAGTTGCTGCAGTCGGTGGTGTCAAGTGGATAGTAGCACACCCTTCGATCGGCGACGTACATGAATACTTAGAGACTCTCTTCTGGTCGAAGAAGTCGCTCGCACGAGAGGCGCTCTCCGTACTGCTTGAGGATTCCCCACGCCACTTGCGTCTTGCGAGCCTTCATCCCGACCTGATTGTCGAGGCGCTCTCCCTAGCAAGGGTTGCGCGACTTGAACAGTGGCGTGAACAGGTTGCTTCGCTTCCGATCGAGTTGTTCAGTACTGCGAGAGGTGCTGAGCTCGGAATCGCGGCCATGCGATATGAAATGGAGATCAACGAATGAGCGAATCAATCGCGATGATTGAACGTGCGTTAAAGCGTGATGCTGCGATTCGCGCCGCAGGTGCAGATGCACGAGAATTCGAATCGTATGTCGTTGACCTAATTGTTGAAAACAAGGGCTACGAAGACGCGGCTACGAGAAATTGGCTTATAGCGCGAGCCGTGACAGAGAACTCGCGTGTGGCGGGGAGACTTGTTCGGGCCACATGCGCCATGTTGGAACTCGGCCACGCGAAGGATGCGGCGACGCTTTTTCGGCGTTTGCTCGACATGGATAAAGAACGGGGAGACGCAAATCGAATCAAGCATTTCCTTGGCGAGCGTTCAATATTGCGTCAGGAAGTCGAGACCCTGCTGGGGATTGAGCACTTGGTTAGCAGATGCGCTGAATCGATAGGGACTTTGTTAGTTGCGTTGCAGTCGTCGCTCCTTCTTGCTGAATACAACGATCGCAACCAAACGAACACCACGGAACCAGATCGAGAACTTGACTGTCACGCACACTACTGGTTTTACCAAACGGACAATCCTGAGCGTGAGGGTTGGGGGCTTGTTGCCAAAGCAATTGAGCGAGGATTGTGTGATCTCACCGAACAACCCTCCGTACAGCACTTTGCGCAGGTCTCAAATCAACTTCTCGACACGAAATGGGGTCTTGCAGTCTGTCAACCGATATCCGCACTCTATGACTGGTGCGTGCGAACCAAGGAACTGCAAGAAACGTGGCAGCGAACCGAAGCAATTCGCCTTCTGAGTGATCCTCGGGTTGAAGCCCATTACGCGGCCTATCCATGGCGACGGCTCCTAAGGCAGACGCTCTTGTCGAGTCTTTCGAATGAAGAGTTAACGAGTATCCTGCTGCCAATCAGAAACCATCAAGAAAATGAACGTGTGGTGGCAAACGAACTGTCAGACCTTTCCGAACTTGGAGTTTTGACAACAACTGAAATTGCGATTGTCGACCGAGCTCGTGAAGAAGGCACGTTGTTTGATCCAACAGATCCACGTGACCTTCGTTCGCGACCACGGGTTTCAGGCTGGAGTAGTGAGCCAGAGGAACCTCACTACAAGAAGTGGCCACATCCGAACGAACATAAGTATCTCGAAGTACTCGAGGATAGCAGTAAGACATTTGATACGTCTTCAACTCAAGAAATTGAAGTCAACCTGCTTCCGCGCCTTGAAGCTCTTAATGTTATTCTTGCTCGTGATGAAGTGGACATGCCTGAGTGGCGCGGGCATTGTTTGATTTGGTGTACTGGCGCAGTAAGGGACATCAAGAAATGGTGTTGTTCCACGCATGGGGTCGAAGAGTCATCAGGAGTTCCTCTACCGGAGTACATCAATACCCTGAATACACAAGCGGCTTGGTGGGAAGGTCGGGCAAAAGCAGCTCTGGGGAATCTGGACGGCGATGTTCCGGACTCACATCGCAGCCGACATTCCGAGAGCATTGGATGGGACACAAACGATGCGCACGCTACTTCCCTCAAATTCTTGGACGAGCTCCTTGCCGTGCCTGACGGTTCATACCTGGACTCATACCGTGCGAAGTTGTCAACGATAATCTCCGGACGATGGCATGATTGGCCATCGTTCACGCGCGCATTGACAATAACGACTCTTCGTACTTACTACTGGTCTCGATGTGGCGGACTTCGTGATCTCTTGGTAGATACGGTACATCACGGAACGTGTTCACAAGACCTTGAATTTGCGTTTTCCCATCTCCTGAGGCTTGGATACACCGATATCGCTCGCTTGCTACAATCGCTTGTTGATCGGCTGCCGATTCTATCAGGCCCCTCTGATATCGCATACGGAATAGCGCACACGATCGGCAATGCCGTCGTGAGAGCCAACGGACGAGAATCCAGCTCCAAAACATTGATCGAGATTCGCGATTACTTTCATAGCTTAAGTGCTGACTCGAAGGTAGCCGGAACGCATCGCCCGTCAATCGTTTTTGGCATTATTGAAAGCGCCAAAGAAACGCTTGCCAGCTGGGAGGAACTATACGACCAAGACAAAGAAAGTTGGCGAACACTCGTTACCTGGAGCATCGTTGAATGGTTGGGTTTTGATTCGGAGCAACAAAATCACTTGCCCGTACAACTGATGACAAGTATCCGGGAAATGCATTGGAGCACGAATCAAAAACGATCCTTGTTTGAGGGCTTCTCTGCATCGGTCCTCAACATTCTACAAAACTGTGAGCTAGGTTCGTTTTACGATATGCATCATGAGTTGCGAGGAGTTTTGGAAGATGAAGTGAACGATTCTGTCTCGACACGATATGTTCGTGATGACTTACTTCTTGAATTCTGTGCAGCTTCTGCCCAGCGAGTCGCAAACTGGCGGCTTGAGGGTCGCACGACGAATGATCTCGCGTATCGATTTAGTCTAAGCGGGACCGACACATGCAATCTTATGTGGCTTGCATTTCAAAGTTGCCGTGATCGTGACAACGCCCGCCGTGAACTAGCTCCCGCCATTGATATGCTTGCCGATGCCGGCATGCATGATGCCGCAAGTGACATCCGAACGCGGCTCCGACACTTTACTGGTCAGTAAGATCCTGTGGCTTGCGATCCTGCTGCCGATTTAGTAAACAGCAACGGGACCTTCGCCGACTCTTTGCGCGCTCCTGTGGCCGACTTCGGTGTGTCAAGCCCGAGGCTACCACTGCAGGACAGTGAGGGTCCAAACTCTCCTCCAACGATGCAACCGCTGCACGCCGTATAGTAAATCGCCAAGGATGTTAAGCCCGGTTTCGGCCGTTGCAGTCTTCGACGATTTTGGCAACTCGATCGTTGCAACCTGTATAGACGGGGGCAACGAAGTGAAACGGAATCCGATGGCGGAATATTGCCGAACAGTCTATCACTGCTGCTGACAATCGAATGACTTGCATGCTCGTGGCGCAAACGACCGCGAGACGCGTTGTAAAAAAAATGCGCCAATTCGGTCACTTCGCCGTCGCAAGTAAGCTGATTCGCTTCGACTCTCGGGGTGATGCACCCACTATCTGCTGTTGATTAGTTTATTGAACAGTTGCGTTGGGTTCTTCACTTGGCCTTTGAGTTCAATGCCCTGCTGATTTCTCCCGACCAAAGTACCATCCGCACTCACTTTCAAGTAGTCGATCGCAAAATTCGATCCGGGATACACCATGATGATCAAATCATTGGCAATGACCCAGCGACTCGCGCTGCCAACTCGCCAGATAGTGCCACCGGCTAGCAATCTTTTCTGGAGGTATCTTTTCATTTTGCTTGACTTATACCAAACGCCGGCGACAGAGGCCGACGGTTTTTCATCTGCCAAGGGATGCGTGTTTCGCATCTGATTCCAATCGGCGCTCCCCCGAGTAACTTTACCTTTGCATGAGTTCCCGTCTTGGCTTCTGCCGGAATAGCTTCGTCCGTCGTCGTCGAGCATTCCAACATCGACCCCGTATCCAACCGATGACGCAGCATTTGGGTAAATCATCACTAACAAATTGCGTTGCACGGTCCACCACGTTTGCCTAGACAATGCTTTCGAGCGAACCGGGCTCGTGAATAGACCAGAGCGGTAAAGCGTGACGGATTCGTTAGCGGCACCGGCACGCGAATGCATCAACACAGCGACGATTTCATTGTCATCCTTGTCCTTGACAAAACTTTCTTGTGCAAGGCTCTGGCTCTCAAGTCGCTTCTTAACTCGAACTTGCTCCAGTCCTGTTAGACTTGAGACAGCCCGACTGTACCAAAGACACGCATGTTGGCGTACTGTGTCCGCAACACTCGGGTCAGCATATGTTTCGGCCAGTTCCCACCATTGATCGGCAAGGGCAACCCTCTGCGCCGCCGCCGAAGGATTTGCAAGTTCAAGGCTCGCAATCTCACGTAACGATTCTAAATCCGATGCTGCCAGTAGCGGAATCCCACGCCCCCAAAGTCCTCTGACAAAACAATAGAATTGCCCGACTTTTCCTGCAGCAACTGAGTCACCAGGATTCGTTTCGAGTGCCTGAAACGATGATCGAATCGATTCGTACTCGCTGAGGTAGCGTTTGACCAAACCCTTTTTTGCGACGATCGCTTTGATTAGTTCGATGTCACGGCTCTTGAGTGCCGCCGAGTGCGCCAGCCTCAGCAGCTTATCCGAGCCCGCATACAAGTCGTGATCGACCATCTCGTCCACCACGGACAAGGTAGCTTCACCGTACGCGCGGTTTTGCTCTGGAGACGTTAAAAGCTGAGAGACTCTAATGAGGCAATCCGTCCGCATGCTGAACGCATCAACGTCGAAGTTGTGTATGAGCGTATTTACGAACTCCATTGCATGAACGACGTCGCCCGTGCTGATGGCGATGTTCTTTGCGGATCGCAGCAAAACGAACCGTGAAGCGAGTTCGTCGGTGTCCGCAGCAACGACCGCCATTTGTCGTGCCAACTCGTTCTTTTTCAGCGCCGACTTCGCTTCAGCGAGTTGCGTGGAATATACTTCTTTGACTACCTCGCTTGCAGTATCGATTTCCGATTGACTCGGAATAGGTATCTTCAATCGTGCGGACCGCTTTTGATTCGTCGGCTCTGCATCTTCAATTGCTGAATCGACTAACTCGGCTATCGGAGGTTTGCTTCCCTTTTCGTCCGTTGTTTTGATCGCAGCGGGGACTTGCTTGGATGACTGTTTGTTATCGGGCGAGAGTGCGGCCGCGTTCTTTTTTGGGACATCGACTGGAAAAAAAACTTCATCAGGACCAGTATTAGGCGATTCCTTCTCAACAGGTGACGACTGTACCAGTTTGGGAGTGATTCGATCGCGAGCATCAGTCGACGGAGTCACCGACGGTGGATTGGGTCGTTCTTCTTGGAACCACCAAAAGGCGATCGCCAGAAAAACGACCGAAACCATGGAAACCTTTAGTAACTCAATTGGCGCCGAGCCCTGAGATCCATGCTTCATAACTGCACCTGTTGTCCCGTTCTCACGAGTGGAGTGGTTGCCTAGGCTTTTAGCATTGCATTCCCAATCGAGTTCGCTTCAACATGTCGTGGCCCGAATGACATGTCGTAAGCTTACTCTTGGTCGGAATTAGCAGGCAGCGACGTGTAAGACGCACCTCCACAACAGCGACTCATCGCAACGCTCACTCGACGTGCATACTCAAGTTAACTAGTCAAACAAACTCAGATTATAGAAACCGTTTCGGTGAGAATCAACATTGCAACTAACGAGGTATGCGAGAAACCCAAAGCCATGGAACTGATGAACCTCACGTTGCTGCATGTTCTCGACGGTCAAGCGAGCGATCGGCAAGTGCAGAACGTGAGCGAGGCACTTCCCAACTGCAAAGTCTCCATTTCGCTATCGCAACTCCAATGTGAGGATGTCCCTCCGTTGAAAGCGAAAAGTCAGCTGCCTTGGGCGGTTGGTAGCCGAAAGAAACGAAATGAGTAAGAGAGCGGGGAGGGTTCCGTGCACATCGACGTGAGTTGATGAGCTGACCTATCAGCTGAGGTTGGACAATTTTCAGCGTCGAGCGGATTCCACAAACTGCGCGAGGTGCTGGCGACCGAAGCGGATTTCGGCCTGCGGCGGCGCGCTCCGGTGACGCACGCCGGAGTACGCTTCAAGTCCGATCTGCTCACTTCAGACACGGGAGTAACACTCTGACTCACCAAGCGAGATTTCGTCTCATCGCCCGACTAGATTTCGAGGGCTGCTTCCCAGGACCGAAACAAATCAAACTCGGCAATATCTACTCACCTTGTGCTGGAATCCTGAAGCGTTCATCGTTGAATGTCCTTGTAGCAGCACATGGATCCTCGGATGTCCACACACGTCACCGACCTCCGGCACTTTCGTGACGATTAGGGCGAAATCTTTTCAGAGATGCCGTCGGAAGCTCGTCAGTTGGCTAGTTTCCTGGCATTGATCGTCGATGAAGCGAGCGGCTTCGCTGCGTCGATGGCGATCGACTTGAGTCTGCGATGCCGCTCAAAGGGTTGTGCTGCAACGATACTTGCCCAGCGTCAGTCGAGCGATGAAATTGTTTGGCGATGCATGACATGCGACGAAAGTGGTGTGATTCGCAATTGGTCGGGAACGAAGTGGGACCGCAGTCAACATTAGCAGCGAATCGGACAGGAACATAAGCAGTCGAGCACGTACCAATTCGCTCTAGCTCTCGATTGTGATGGCTACTATTTGGCGCACGCAACGAATGCAGCCGCACTGACATGGATGTGCTTAAGCTCATTGCCGTCGCAACTTCGGTTTGATCGTCCGCGCGGGTCGCCCGATGCGCGACCGCTTGTGAGAGGGCGTAGGGCAGGGGGGCTCGCAGGTTAACTTGGCAATACGGAATCGATCGTGTTCAGCTCGACGAATCGTCGCTCCAGGCAATGCGTTAGAGTGGCAGGAATTGCGTGAGTCCGCCAGCTTTGGGCTACCGCACAATGCCGCACATGACCTCTTCGCTTGATCCAAATTTGGATAGTCGTGACTTCGCTTGCTCCGGCAAGTCAACGACGTCGGTTCGGATGACAAGCGGACGTTTTTTATTCAACCCGCTGATTTTCGCCGGACCGCTTTCTCGGCTTGCTCGCGTAAGAAATTCGGGTTCTTTGCGATGTGCGAGTAAACGCGGCTAACCATTGCAGTGTCTTTGTGTCCCATAAGGTGGGCCAATGACACAGGATCAACACCACCTTGTGTTAGCGCGTTTGTCGCGTAGGAATGTCGCGCTCCGTATGCAATGACGCGAAAACCTACCTTTTTACTGATTCGCGTAAGAGCGCACTTGATCGCATTCTTAGTCCAGGGATTATTCCGAGTGTTGCGGAATATCGGGCCCTCAGGATGCGCAGCGCCAAGTCGATCAACGATATTCTTGGCTTCGGCCGGTAGATAGATGACTCTCGGGTCCGTTTCACCTTTCGATTCATCCGCCGGATAAATCACCAAGTCATTGTGTACATGCTTCAACTCTAAACAACGAGCTTCTCGGGGCCGGGATCCTGTCACATAAAGAAAGTTGAGCACGTCAAGAATCGGTCCACGTGCTGTGGCAACGATCGTGTTCCACTGATTGTCTGTGTACACGACGTCTCGTCGCTTGCGGCGTGGTTTTTTTACTTTCGGTATTGGCGATCGGAGAAGGTAATTCTCCTCAACCGCCCAGTTGATCATGCGTTGGACAATTGAAATAGCATCGTGAGCCGAATTGTCTGACCAGGATGCGTTTGCATCTCGCCACTTCGTAAGATGATGTTGTTTTAGCTGCGCAATTTTCATGCGGTTGCCGACGTGAGCGATAAAGCTCTTAAGGTACAGCACGTGCTTATCGTAGGTCGTTTTTTTGCGATTGGCGTTGCACCAATCGAGATACGACTGCGAAAGGTCATACAAGGTCACGAGTTCGGAAGTGACTGCGTCGCGATCAGTCATTAGCTCGTGAAACTTCTGATGGGCCGCATCCCTGTCTTTTCCGAGAGAAATCTGGCGGCCGCCGATGGAACAGTACCAGCTCTTGGTCTGTTTTCGAAAGAACGGTTTTGGTTGTCGTGGCATCTGCTTACTCCCGATTCGTGCATTGAAACGTGCATGGACGATTCAATGATTCGGTGCAAACGGCAGAAAGACAACAAAAACCGAGTGGAGGATAACGGACTTGAACCGATGACCTACGCGCTGCCAGCGCGTCGCTCTCCCAACTGAGCTAATCCCCCGAGGGTGTTTTGGCGCGGTGGTGACCGTTTGATCGGTGCCGACAACTCGCCAAAGCGAAAAAAGTATCACGCGGGGCGTCGCCACGTCAAGTCGGCAGAGGATTATCACAAGCACACCCCCTGATCTTGCCGCAGATCAGGTGACCAGCCCCTTTGTCACGGTCATGAAGACATCCTCCAGCGTCGGGTCGCGATCGTTGAATGACCGCATTCGGACGCCTTCCCGGATCAACTGCTCCAGCAATTCGGCGAGCCCCTCATCGTCGGCCTCCAGTTCGGCGACCACCGCGGTCGGCTCAATTTCCAGGGACCGCAGCGCCGGGCTGCTTCGCAGAATCGACAACCCCGCTTCCTCGCCCGAAAGGAATTGAATTTCGACGATACGGTTTCGTCGAATCTGGCTGTAAACGTTTTCGATCGGGCCGCTCATCAACAATTGCCCACGCTCGATGATCCCAATCGAGGTACAGCAATCGGCCAGCTCCGTCAGAATATGACTGCTGATCAGAATGGTCTTGCCCATCTTGCGCAGCTCTTTCAACAGCGCTTTGACTTCCACGCGGGCTCGCGGATCAAGACCGCTGGCCGGTTCGTCAAGAATCAAAACCGGCGGATCATGCACCAACGTTTTCGCCAAGCACAATCGTTGTTTCATGCCACGCGACAAGCCATTGACGAAGTCATCGCGCTTGTGGGTGAGATCAAGCAGTTCCAACACGTTGTCGATGATCTGCTTGCGTTGGGAACGACCGATGCGATAGGCGACGGCAAAGAAGTCTAGAAACTCCCAAACCCTCATGCCGTCGTACACGCCAAAGTTGTCCGGCATGTACCCGACCGACTGACGCACACCGACCGGATCAGTCATCACGTTGCATCCGGCGACTTCGCCGCCGCCGCGCGTCGCTCGCAACAGCGTCGCCAGGAAACGAATCGTTGTGCTCTTGCCGGCGCCGTTGGGCCCGATAAATCCGAACGTTTGACCGGCGTCGATTTGCAAATCGATATTTTCGACCGCGGTAAAGTCACCATAGTCTTTGCCGAAACCATTCAGTGTGATCATGAGCGGTCCTTATTCTGTTTCATCATCTTCGACATCATCATCTTCGACATCGTCGATCGCCTGATTTTTGCTGGGATCAAGTTTGTTAACGCGTCGCAGGTCGGCAACCAGGTTCACATCGGGCTGTGGAACCGGCAACGGTGCCGCCGTGAGGTGTGCCAACACCAAGGTCTGTCCCGAAAGCTGATTCGACGTCGGCGTGATCGTCATTCCGGGCAACGATTGATCAATGCGTCCGACCAATCTCGCACTGCCACTGGGCATCGATGCCGATGAGGCGAGCTTGCGGAGCAGGGCGACCGATTGCATGGGCAACTCATCGCTGATTGCCGCTGCGGCAATACGCTTGAATCGCGGCAAAACAGTTCCGCCCGGGGCGATCGCGCCGACGCTTGCGACGCGGACATCACCGGAGTCGTCTTTCTCGATCACGAACACGTCAAACAATTCATACTCGGTTCCGTTTCGAATCGATTCCTCTTGACGAACGATCGAGCCGCCCAAGTCGATCATCTGTTCGGCGTGAATATGCTGAGTACGACCACTGGCCACAGGAACACCGCTGAGCGAAGGCCCCTCGGCAAACGACGTCTTGAATACGACTTCGCTGCTGTCCGCGATGTCGTTTCCGGTTTGAACGGGCAATGCCGCCGCATCGAGCCGATCGAACTGTACATCGTACCGACTGGACAGCGAGTTATAGATTGCGACGATTCGCGACAAATGGCCGCGCGGATATCCGGCATGCATCTCTAACACGGCGATCTCCGTCTGGCTGCGAGCAAACCCGATATCCAATCGAGCCAATCGTGCGACCCACAAGGCGCCTCCGACGGCGATCAGGGGCACGGCCAACCAGGCATATTCCAGGCGGCCAAGCAGCCGGAACACGATGTAGTTGACCGGCACCAGAAGGATCAAATAGTACGCCAGCGACTTCGCGATCAGCGACGACTCGGGAATTTCGATGCCCGCTTCATCGATCAAAATTTCGCGAGCCGTACGGATCGCGTCGCTGTTGTCGTTCCACGCCGACGTGCCAGAGACCAAATCATATCGTGTGAACGAATCCCCGAACCCGACATTCGGATTCGAGACTTTGACGACCGGTGCGGTGGAATCATCTGCGACTGCGGTCGCCGGGCCGCGTAAGACTGCGTCGCGTGCCGCGATGTGAAACCGCGTATTGACCGTTGGGACGGCGCGTTTCAATTGGCTGTCGGCATAGCGTTGGCTCGTAAAGGAACCGCTCATCACGTCGACGGAATCCACGTACTCCCGCCGCGGACGCAGCAACACTGCGGCGTTGAGGAAACTGTCAAACGATTTCCACTGTGACAACCAATCACTGGTCATGTCGAACCGCGATTGCACCACACGTCCGCGACCGACGCGGCGGGCGAGTAACAGATTGGCGGATTCCTTGACCTCATATGCACCGGCGACCAGTTTGCCGTCGACCGCGATGCGTCCGGATTGGCTGCGCAACAAAGCGATCTGCGCATCGGTGCTTCGATCGGTCCTGACCGACCAATTTTTTAGCAAGCTGGCTCCCGCATCGGCATCCAACTGGATGTTCCCGGTGGGTTTCAACGGCATCACATCGGCGAGCTTGGTTTTGGCGATCCCGTCGGCCGCGTCCGCACCGTTGATGATCAGCTGGCCGCCGAACCGCAGCCAATCGGCCATGGCGGTCGCCTGTGCGGGAGTCAACGCGTCGGGCGACAAATCGTCCCACAACACGTAAGCGGTGCTGGTCCAATCCAACATCGTTTCGGCCAGGGGCAACATGCCATCGGTCGGCGGAACCACGACTCGATAGTTTGCCGATTTGTCTTGAAAGGACGCCTCATCGCGAAAGGGCCTGACCCAGTCGGCGACTTGAAATTTTGCGAATCGCTCAGGACGGTTCGTTAAGATGACAAAGAAGTATTCTTCGCCGGACATCACATAGAACGGCTGCCGGCCGGCGTCAAAGTACACCGACGCGCCGGACGAAACGAACCGGCTGCCCAGCGTGACTCGGCTTTGATCGGCCATCAACGGGACGGGCGCGAGCAGACGAAAATCGATCCGCCGCTCTTGCCCCTTTGGCAGCACGACGGGCCGGACCGATGGAATCGATTGACCGGGCGTCGCATCGACCGCTTGGCCGGAAAGATTCGTACCGGTCGCTACCGCGTCACTTCGCAATTGCCCGCGCGCATCAGCCCGGTTGCTCTTGAGCGATTGCATCGCGGTCAGCCAGTGACCGGGCTTGATCCCACCGGCGATCGGCCCGTTGCCGCCGGGAAACGCCTCGGCAGGCTTGGCCGTGTAATCCTGAACCGGTGCCTGTTCATCGGTTTCGTCGGCCGCGTCCCCCTGAGGTCGACAACCTTCGCAACCGACGACGATCGGCAGACAAAAGACCAACAGCAGGAAAACGAAGCGAGGCATGGCGTGAGGCGAGATGAGGTATTGCCGCAAGGACTTACGTTTCTGACCTGAAAGATGACGTCTAACGATTGCCTATTGCCGGCGACGATCCACCTTTCCTCTCTCTCTCCATTACCAACCGATCACCATATTTGATTCGATCGCCTTGCGAGCCTGTTCTAGATCGCTGCCGGTTTCCATTCGGTACAAGCGAATCGCGTTCACCTTGTCGCCCGCCGAACGGCTCAGGCAATCGCGAGCGACGACACAGGGATCGAGTGATTTGTTCGTCAGCCCAAGGGCGCCTTTGCTGATCACCCAAGTATCGCGCGGACGCTTGGTCAATCGGACGATGTCATCGGTCGGGTAGGCGTCACTGACAACGACTCTCGCCGCGGACTCATCGTCGGCCCAGGTGATGATGATGTGCGAATCGGTTTCAATCTCAAAAAGTGGCATCGTTTGATTCCATTGCTAAAAAGTTCGGATTGTCACCATCACAGTCGCATGATCGTACCGCTATCGCATGTGATGATAGCGGCACGGTGCCAACCTGGAAAGTTTCGCCGTCGGCAATTGACCTGAAATCAGGCATGCGGCTGCAGCAATCCGCTTGACCTATTGTAGAACGAGACCGCTGAGCTGGCAGACGAGCCCCGCCTCGCTGCCGAACTATTTCATCGATTTCATCCGCAGGCATTCCGTCGGTAGGCGTTTCGTGGGTAGGCGTTTCGCGCCGTGAGCATTCCGTTGGCCGGTCGCACCTTTCCTTCACAGGAAATCGAACAAGAAAAGAAGTGGGCCGCGAAGAAGGGTGTGCCGCGAAGAAATTGAACCCGTGCAGTAAAGGCCCCCAGTAAAAGCCCCGTGCGGTAAAGGCGCGTGCGTCCTGTGGCGGAACCAGGCCGAACGGTACACCAGTGAGTGATCGGGCAACAATCGGGGTGCGTATTGCCGGTGTTGCGTATTCCCGGTGTGATGCACTTTGGTCGATGCCAATGGGATGCCGGGATCATGCGATGCCGGGAAATCGGATCCATCGGCCAGTGACAGCAGTCGTCCGCGATGAATCAGTAAAGATGCCTGGCGAGCGAGACGCCGACGCTCAAACCCGGTCGAGTTCGGCCGGCCGAACGAGCCTGCTAGCGATCGAGCCCCACCTATTGATCCAGCCCACCTAGCGATCGAGCTTACCTAGCGATCCAGCGCAGTACCCTTGAGGCACAAGAACCCGAAAACCACGGCACAAGCGGCGACGATCCCCCACTGCGTCACATCCATCGAGTTGAAGGAACTGGTGACCCATCGCACGACGGATGAAAACCACCCGGTGATCGAGAAAGCTGTGATGATTGCGGTATTCATGACGAACCTGCGTTGCCGCGTTGTGTCGAGATTTTAAAGGGAAGGAAATCGGCCAACCCACTAGGAGCACTTGCAGCCCACCGGGAGCATTTGCAGTCCACAAATGGCATGCTGCCGATGGACCGAGCGGCCTTTGGCCCCGGTCGTTGACGGCGCCAAGCGGTCGAGGTTGCTTGCGGTAAAATGACCCGCAGCCTAACGGAAGCCTAGGATCGAATTGGCGGCTTGTTGGCTCCGACGGGCCCGTCCCGACACGAACCGGACCGGAATAACGGCTGGAGCGCCGATGCAACCGGTACAACGTGTCCAACCGGCCAATCTTCATTCCCGAACAACAAAAGGATGCAGTTCCCTCAGACGTGCTCTTGCGGGTCACGGGACCATCGATATAATCCGCCTTCCAGCCATGAACACGCCGGCGACATTGTCGCTTCGGTCTTGTCACCAGGCGCGGTAGCTCAATTGGTTAGAGCCCCGGACTGTCGATCCGGAGGTTGCGGGTTCGAGTCCCGTCCGCGTCGCTGCTTTAAAGCCTGCAATTACTTGGACTTGCGAATGTTCACTGTTTGGTGTCCGTTGGCACTGTCCGAAAAGTTGTCCGAGAACTTTGGTCAGACGACCCTCATCACCCCCTTTGGTGGCAGCCATCGGTGTGATGCGAAGCAAGCCTTTCTGTCGCCTCTGATGTTTCCCCATTCCTTGGATTCAGTAGAGGTTCACTATGGCTCACTTCCCCAAACCCTTCTTCAAGAAAGCACGTGGTCTCTGGTACGTCGAGATCAACCGCAAGCAAATCAATCTCGGCCCTGACCGCGACGCTGCGTTTGAGCTTTACCATCAGATGATGCTTCAGCCTCGTGTTGCACATCTGTCGCCAGAGTCGGCCATCGCCATCATCGATACATTTCTCGATTGGGTGAAGAAAAACCGAGCCCCGGACACCTTCGAGTGGTATCGCCATCGTCTACAACGATTTGCGAGTAAGTATCCCGACATCAAAGTTTCCGAGCTTCGACCGTTCCATGTCGAACAGTGGGTCGACGACTACGAATTGGCGGTGACGACTCGCCACAACTACTTCCGATCGATCAAGACGTGTCTGAAGTGGGCCGTCAAGCAGGGCTATATCGAAACTAGCCCACTCACTGCGATGGAAGTTCCATCGCCCGAGCGACGTGAAGTCTACATTCCTCCGGAGGAATTCGAGGCGATGCTGGCTTACGTTACAGAGCCGTCGCTTCGAGACTTGATAGTCACGACGTATCATACCGGATGCCGTCCACAAGAATCGTTGCGGTTGATTGCCAGCTACGTCGAAATCGACAAAGCCCGGTGGGTGTTTCCGCAGAACCAATCGAAAGGAAAGAAGGCGCCACGCGTCGTATACCTCGACGACGAGGCGTATTCGATCACGAAGCGTTTACTCGCTCAATCTGATGGAAACGAACTGTTTCGCAACAGCCGTGGAAGACCCTGGACCAAGGATGCAGTGAACTGCGGAGTTGATCGCATCCGAATTCGGATGGGTAAAGCGACACTGAAAGCGAGTGGCATGGAGCCTAGCGAAGAGGATATTCGCAAATGCATTGAAACGTTGAAGAAAACCAAACGCATCAAGGGTGTCGAACGGGAAAAGACGTCGGCGGAACTTCGCTGCGAGGCGAAGCAAAAACTACTTCGTAAAATGGCCTTTCAGGTGGCGCCGCGCTACTCGCTTTACGCTCTTCGTCATTCCTGGGCCACGAACGCTTTGAAGCGAGGCGTGGACGCTTTGACTGTTGCTTTACTAATGGGACACAAAGATCCGGCGATGCTCGCTCGTGTCTATCAGCACTTGTCGCACAGCCCCGATCACATGCGTGATCAAGCAAAGCGTGCAACAGACGGTTAGACGTTTTTCGGTAGCAGGAATTGCGACGCCCTCGTGAGCGGACAAGCGTGCGAGGGCGCCCGGAACACGCGAGTGTACGGAGTCTCGAATCAGACGGCCTCAAAAAGGAATTGGCTATCTGAGCACCGGTCGTGAACGCAGAACGTGTGTGTGATAGTCCAGCGCGCCCAAGGTCGTCGCGATACCTGCGCATTGGCAGTCATCGGACTGGGATCCTTGCCCGACTGGAGTCACCGATGTCGGCCACCGGTGCGCCGAAAGTCTGGACGCCAAGAACAAGTCCGCGGACCTTTTCCTCGCCACGCGTACAAGGCGTTTCCGGCGCTGCAAACGGCGTAAGCTGGTAAGCTGAGCGAGATTCTCACGATTTCCCAGATTTATCGGTATAGGTACTCCCCGGCCGAGCGTGAACTTTCCCGCTACTGGCGTGCTCTTGAAGAAAACAACATGGCTTGATTGTTTCGTGCAAACGAACAATTGCGGCCTTC
Source organism: uncultured Pirellulaceae bacterium (assembly GCA_963975425.1). Classification (GTDB taxonomy): domain Bacteria; phylum Planctomycetota; class Planctomycetia; order Pirellulales; family Pirellulaceae; genus CAXBGS01. The sequence continues at coordinate 362,887 of CAXBGS010000006.1, read as the reverse complement.
GTAACTCCAACGCAGATTGATTGACTCAGATGCACGCATCGAGACTTATCATTGAAAATTATCGCGGCATCACTCGCTTAGATGTTCCGCTTGCGCCCCGAACCGTGCTTATCGGCGAAAACAACGCTGGTAAATCCTCAGTGCTAGATGCTTTCCGAATTTGCCTAGACAAAGTCCCCGCGAAGCGTGGGTACGTCTTTCGCGAGCAAGATTTTCAGGGCAGTCCTCCATCGGAAATCCGTCTGGAATGTACGTTCGTAATTCCAGCGAATGATCCCGACGAAGCAATTATTACACGGAAGTTAAGAAGAGTGGTTTCGATCAATCCGAACACGGCAGAGAACGAAGTCATCCTTCGCGTGACAGGCACATGGAATGATCTAACAGGCCAAGCGAGCCATTCGCCCGTGTTCCTGAACCCGAATGGTGATGAGCTCCAAAAAAACGTCACCTATGAGGGGCTGAACGGATTGTGCGAACTAGTGAGTTGCAAATCACTTCACGCAAACCGGACTGCAACTCACGACTTTCGGCCAACCGCACAATTCTTGGGGCCTATTCTAGATGCGACAACGCTTGAGTCTGAACTCGCTGCGGAAATTGAAGCGGAGCTCGACCAGCTCGGCTCGCGGCTCGTTGCAAATTCAGAAAATTTGAAACTTGTCGTCGAGGAATTGATGAAGCTGTCTGGCATGACTGATGTCGGACATGGCGTCGATGGCGTCCGAGTGTCGCCACTTCCACCAAGTATTAAGTCGCTTCTCCAGCGCACGGAAGTGCGAATCAAAAGTCGGGTCGGCACCGATCTGCCAATTGGAATGCACGGTGCAGGCACACAAAGCCTCGCTGCATTCTTTCTCTTTTCTGCATTCGCTAAGCTGGCGAAGCAAGCTGGGCATTGCCTTTCTGCAGCTACCATCGAGGAACCCGAGGCTCACCTTCATCCCTGGGCTGTTTCATCGGTTACTGGAACCGTCAATAGCGTGGCGGACCAAGTCGTTGTCTCAACCCATTCAGGAGAATTTGTTGGCGAGTGCGAGCTGACCAACATTCGTCGGCTCTACAGACTCGGTGATCAGCATCGTATTGGGTTGGTTCCGCGGAATTCGATCCCCGATCACGATCAACGCAAGCTTCATTTCCACGTGTTTGGTCAAAGAGGCTACTTGCTTTTTGGACGAATGTGGCTGTTTGTCGAGGGGGAAACGGAGTTTCATTTCCTCCCGCCAATTTCTCAATTCGCTGGGAGCTCCTTTTCATCATTGGGGGTCTATGTCGTCCCGTTTGCGCAGACCAATCTTGACCTTTTGATTCCGCTAGCCGACCAGCTTGGAATCACGTGGCATGTTCTTTCGGACGGCGATGCTGAAGGGAGCAAGTATGCGGCCCAAGCATCAAGCCACCTCAATGGCCGCGTTTACGCAGAGCACATTACACAATGGTCATTGCCAGATATTGAATCCGTGCTTTGGGAAAATGGATTCCAAGCCTATTACGAAGGCATTTGCCCAGCTCAAAAACTGGCTATGGAAGCTCGGAATACGAACGCAGATGATCGTCGAAAAAAAATTCTCAAGTCATCGTTGAGGAGTCGATCGAAACCTGGTGCGGCATTGGACGTTGTTGAAGACATCCGCGCAAACCAGCTAAGCAATTGCCCTCCGGAAATTCTTCAGGTCATTACTAACGTCACCAATGTCGCGCAAGGGCTTGGCACATGAATACTAAAATGAATGAATCGCTAAACAGTAGCCAAGAGCGTGCACTGGAGCATGTCAATTCGGCGACTCTGGTCATCGCTGGGCCAGGATCAGGGAAGACAAGAACCTTGATCGCGAAAATTCAACGAATACTGAATGAGACGAGTGCGAGAGACGGACGAATTCTTGCATTAACTTTCACGAACAAAGCCGCTCGCGAAATGCTAGAGCGTCTTCGCGAAACCGGAGACGAAGAGTACCGGTGCGTCACATCCACTTTCCACTCGTTCGCCTGTGAGTTGCTGCGACAACATGGTCACCTTATCGGAATCCAACCTGACTTCGGGATAGTGGTAGAAGACGCTGAACGGCAAGCAATCTTGCGAAATATTTCTGCAGAGGACGCTCAAATCTTTGCCGGAAAATCATCTTACGGCAAATTCAAAGAGTCGCTTAGCGATATTGGGAAAGCTGGCACCGATCCGCGCGGACACTCCGCGACGGTGAAACGCTATTGCAATTCACTGCTGCAACAGAATCGAGTCGATATGGACTTCGTTCTGCCGTTCGTCATCCGATTGCTTGAAGAAAACCCAGCAGCGCAAAAGCTGGTTCGGGTTGAGTTTCCGTTTGTCTGTATCGACGAGTTCCAGGACTCCAATGTCGGCCAGATGGCATTTCTACGACTGATCGCTAGCGTCAGCGGACAGGGCTTGTTTGTTGTGGCGGATGACGATCAACTCATTTACGCGTGGAACGGCGCGAGTGTCGAGCGCATTGCTGAGCTTCGCGCGGCGTTTAGTCCAAGTGTGTTTCAGTTGCCGGAAAACTATCGTTGTTGCCCAGAGATTCTTGAACTCGCTAATCGGCTGATCGGCAACAACGACCTTCGAGATTCAGAGAAACTGCCATTGATCGCTTTCGCAGAATCGGCAGGCGATGGAGCCGTCTCAGTCCACGAATTTGAATCCAATGACGATGAATGTAGTTGGGTTTGCGAGGATATTTATGAGCGCTATGGAGCAAACCCGAGTCGCATCGCTGTCCTGTGTAGGAATCGAAAAACGCTTGAACCGATACGTGACCGGCTACAGGAATTCGGCGTAAACGCAGAGTTGGTTGCCCGACAAGACAACTTCCTGACATCGGAGTTTCGGTGGTTGCAATTGATGCTCAGGGCAATTGCAAGACCATCAGATGCTATCCTCCTCTCAACCCTCGCCGACTCTTTCAACGGAATGCCCGATGTTCACACCACTGGACTTGGAGCCGCGTCACTTTCCGCGTTGGTCAACGCCGTTTTGCCACAGCTATCTGACGGTCATTGTTTTGTCGAGGTGTTGTCTCAGTCGCTTTTGGACGTGGTGGAATCTCCTGAGTGCTTTCAGAACTGGACATCTGATGCTGTAGAGGCAATCCAGAATTTGAATCGTTGCTCAGGCGAAAAACACCTCGCAAACCTTTCCCTAGATGAGCGCGCATGGCAGGAAATAACGGACGATCTTGCACTCCATTTTGGGGAGGATGTCGAGCTTGACTGTTTCGTCCAGGAGCTGGACATGCGATCAAAGGCACCCACTTCGCCAGACGACTCTGTTTGCTTGATGACAATTCATGGTGCTAAAGGACTTGAGTTCAAGCATGTGTACATTGTTGGAATGCAGGATGATTGCATGCCTGACTTCCGCGCGATCAAGGAGGGCGACCGATCGCCGCAGATGGAGGAAGAGCGTAGAGCCTGCTTTGTAGCAATCACTCGTGCAGAAAGTAACTTGACGTTTACCTACTCTCAACGCTCAAACGGCTATCGTAAATATCCAAGCCGATTTCTTGATGAGATGGGGCTTGAATTCGTGGAAGTCCATGATGGCTAGTCAAAAATGGGTATCTGGCGAAGGGCCTATTGCCTGGATTTAGCCGCGCAGCAAACAACGGTTGGTCGCGGCCAAGGTCGTGATTCCGTCTTCTTGTGCAGTCATTTTGGATCGGGTGACCTGTGGGCGGTTTCGCGCTGGAGAAGGAAGAAAAGGCTCCAGGTCTCAATTGGAGGAAATCACTTTCACCCCCGCACAAAGCCACTACCTGGGAGCCGACAAAACTGGACGAGCTTCTCAGACCGACCAGTGTTCACCAACTCGCTTGCGCGCTCCGGCGGCCGCCACCGGAGCTATGTGTCGAATAGTTGTGTTCTTGATCGAAAGAGATGGCGATGGATATTGCTGAATTAGAGAAACACTTTCCCTTCCAGAACGAAAACGACCCTGACCGGTGGCAGCCGGACAGGGTCTGGCGAAGCGAGCCTTTCGGTCGCCTCTGATGTTCGAGTAAGCGCAATAATTCAGTCCAACCGCAGATGTTTGAGCTGAGGTCGTAGTTTTCGCACTGTTTGAAGGGGTTGGTTTTCAGTCCGACAATCGGCGAGGTAGCATTCAACATCTTCAGGGCGGAATCGAATTGCGCCGCGACCATTGCCGATACGGTAAACGGGCAACTTGCCAGCCTCGACAAGCTGATAAACCAAACTGCCTGATACGCTTAGCCAATTCGCGACATCGGCGACGGTGAGTAAGGGTTTCGGTTCGTTTGGAGTTTTTGGCATCGCGATTTGCCGGTAGCTAGAACAGCCGACGCTCCACTTGGTTTCCGTACACTGTCCAGTCAGTTCGCGGCTGCTCTTCACGCCCAAATAGTTCGAGGTAAGGGCCTGGGCTTACTCGCTCAATCAGCGATCGTGCGGCGAATGGTTTTTTGCTGTGGCGCGTCCGCGGATGAAGCAGCCAGCTTCTGCATGTGTTGTCGTTGAAAGGCAATCTGCCTCGCACTCCAAGAAGTAGGAATTCGTGCGAGACGCGCCAGTAGTTCCCCATCCCCATTTGAGGTTTGATCCAAACAAGACAAGACTTGAAAGCGAAGCCCCAAGCGTCCATGACATCAAATGCCTCACGTAGAAAACCGTTCGTTGTCCAAAGATGCAGATGAGCGTCGGCCGCAATCAAGTCAGCAACCGGAAAGCGACAGATGGCGTCGAGTGTCATCGTGGGGTAGTGATTGTCGGCTGCACCGCGAGCGGCCTTGTTTGAATAGGACCACGGCGGATCGGCGTAGACCGTAGTGAATTTTGCATTCGTTTCGATCAACGTGTTGAGATCATTCACGATGCTCGGTAAACGGTTTTTCATTGCCGTTCACCGTTTCCGCCGGCATTCTCTTCTGTTTGAGAAAGCATCCAGGAATGTGCTTCATCGAGCAGGTATCGCATCGAAGGAATGTCGTCCTGCCCGAAACGAGTGGATTCGTGCCAGAGCTCGCCGTTTCGGTACAGTCGATGAATCGAGACAACGTGGATTGAGGTTCTATTATTGCTGGCACGTTTGATCTTCAGGAGCAGCATGCCGTACCGCAGTTCGTGGACTAGCTTGGTTTTCATTGACATGCCCCGTCACTGTTTGCGTCTTCCATTCCTTCAATGGCTTCGTCAAGCACAACTGAAAGTCGGCAGAGCCGTTGGCGCAGAGAACTGTCCATGCAGCCGTCAATGGCAAGCTCTCCGGCCAAAACGCGGGTCAGCTTGACAAGTGCCTCGAGGTCGTTCGGGCCAAACCAGTGAGTGACTCTTCCGGTTTGGCTGACAAGACGAATAATGTTGAACCGGTATTGGAAGCCGATCAGTTCATCGCCGGTTTTGTGTATTGACGCAGTAAGGTGCTCGGCCCCAACCAACGCGTACGGTTTTCTTGTTTGCTGAGTCATTTCATTGCAGCCGGTTGTCAAAGGTTGATTAAAAATGCGTGGAGAGCTGTCACCCTCTCCACGCTAGTTGCCTAGTTCGTCTCTTCGTGAAGCCAATCCGATTCCGACAGCCACGACGGATTTGTTCCATCGTCCATTCCGGAAATCGACCCTTTGTCTCCCAAGGGAATTGGTCGACTAGGCGGTACCCAGCCAATCTCATGTGCTTCACGTAGCCAACTCGCAAATGTTTCAATCGGATGCACGAATGGTGAGTTTGTCCGGTCAATACATGACGCGGCGCACTCCTCATAAACGATGTGTATCGCATTGAGCAAAGCGACTGGCATTAGTCGAATTACTAGGCGTTGATAAAGTCGTGTCATTGTTTTTCTCCAAAAGGGGAAGTTCACGTGTGACAGAGGGGCGTGAACTCCCCGTTCTTCAATCGCCCCTCCCTGACAGTGGCCTGTCAGGGAGAAGGACTGTGGAAAAGTGCCGGGCTGACACGAACAGCCCGGCAAAACCATGGGAATAACCCTTGTCGCCACTTGGGCGAAAAAACCGATGTTGCGATCTAGTACTCGTTCGGTAGGAGAATCGTCGTGTAGGAGCGATCGTGCTCTGTGATGATCCAAAACTTGGTTTCGTCCATCGCTGTGTAGACCGAGAACAAACGGTAAGGCTGCACTAGCGCAGCCGCGTTTGATAAACGGTCTTCATCGCACACATCGCCCCAATCACCTTGGGAGTGCCGAATGATTGCAACAAGCATTTCATCGGCGGAAATTGCTTCCATTACTCCTTTGGTCATCACGAGTCTTCCCATCGGAAAGAGTGCTAATTCGTTGACATGCTTCATGGCGGTTTCGTCCGTGAAGCCGGTGGGTTGCACCCACCGGCAAAGTTTTCCGTTACTGCTTGGTCTCTGATTGATTGCTGGCTTTCGCCTGCTTCAGACACCATGCAAACGCCAGTTCCGATGCCTTGGCGACGAACAACAAGTCGTCACGTCGAAACGACGTGGTGTCCTTGTATTCATCTCCATCGCGGTAGGTGCGGGTGATCGTGACGCTGTGCCACGTTCCTCCATTGTTCTTCGATTGGTTTTCCCAAATCGAAGCACGGATTCCGCTACCTACTGCGAATCGCTTAATCGGCTTATTTGCCATTTTCTCTCCTTGTGTGTTATCCACACTGTGTTGTGATTGCCGGCGAGCAGGCCCTCCTGTCACCGCCGGCGTTGTTGTTAATCCGGAACGTCCGTCGTTCCGGTTACGGCATTTGCTCACTGATGCGAGCACGAACGTCGTTGAGGTCGTCGAGCAATTTCTGCATTGCTTGACTCCTCTTCGGCGCTCGATTTTCGATGGGTGTTTTCTCCGCTTTCGTTGAACTCGACCAAACGAGTGCAGCGATTTGCGGAGCCTGGTAGGACCAGATTGCGCACACGCCGACAATGATTGCGACGCGCACGACCAAAATGGGCCAAAACACCACTCGGGTAGCCACCCAACTAACTAGCTCCGGTGGCGCATTAAGATGATCCTTTAGCCGAGCCATATCGGACCTCCTGTTGACGTCGCTGGCTCATTCCAAGCGACGTTGATTGACGAGTCCTTACAGGACTTGCCAAGCAATCGAAGGCGATCACCTGCCCGTTGTTTTTTCTGCTCTCGGGCCGAGAGACGTTTTCAAATCCACAAAGGGAAGTGAGCGATGGTCCGTTATCGTGGGTTGGGAATCGGGGCGACGATGTCGAGCAGCTCTCGTATTGCGCAAACGCGAATGGACACCCCACTTGCTGTGGCAAGTCGAAACGCATCGGTAAGTCGCCGTCGTTTTGCGTCCGTGGCGACGATCCAGGTGAGAGTGAAACGGCCCTCGTCTATCAATTTGCGAAACTGTCGATGAGAACGGTGCTTGTCAATACTCCACAGTGAGCGTTCGACGATTCGACTTACACGTGAGCAAACATCGACCTTCGCATAGCCGAGTCCAGTACATCGTTCGTTTTGTTCTACAAAGTAGCCGTAGGGCAATCCGTGTCGAAAAAGCTGAGGGAAGTACTCTCGTATGTCGTCGCTGGTCAAGGCCGATCGCTTAGTTGTTTCGAGGAGAAACAGCGTCAACCCGAGAGCCTTCACTAACGAAACTTCGGACAGCGGCCTGGGTGCAAACAGCGTCCAGTAGCGAAGACCACTTCTGTGCTGCCATTGACTAATTTGCTTAGAGCGAACCAAGTGAGCGATAGTTATCATCGCTCTTTCCCGGTCTTGGATTGGCAATAGGCGGTCCGTAGCGATCGTGTGCCGCATGAGGTGGTCGATGATTGGACGCTCGGTTTTCCAGATATGCATGATGTTGGCTTTGGATTTACCAGAGTTCGTAGGGCAAGTTGGCCGATTTGCAGTGTCTATGAAATGACTCCAGTTGGCTGAGCGAGTATTTACCCGCTGACTCGACGACCTTGGTGACATGGCCTCGGGTATCAAATAGGAAGGCATCCGGGTTCTTGACGCCTCGTTCTGCTATCTCAACCGCATCTTCACCCAGCCAGCTCGCGCATACTTCAGGCTGCTGACAGCGGTATCGAGCGAAGACTTCTCCTAACAACAAGTCGTGATTGAGATGCGTCAGGGGCGGCATCCCACCGGCATTGGAACCGAACAAGCGACACGCTTTCTCGGTGGCGGCGACAATCGGCGTCGGAACTTCCTGGCCACACCAGCGAGACTGAACGAGATATTCGATCCGTTCGAAATTCGGGTCAGGTTCTCCTGGCACCCAGTCGCAAAGAGGTTCGTCAGTGACGGGCGGAAGTTGCAAGTTACGAACGTCGCCGTCCAACAACCTTGCGCGCACGAGCCGCTCGACGACCTCAACGATTTCTTGCGATGAACCGAACGACTGCGACCAGCCGTGATGAATCTGATTCATTGACATCACTCTCACGCGACAGGCGAGAGTCTCGATCAGGTCATAAATCGGTCGTATCCAAGAGGAAATCACGATTGCTCCTCCACGGTGTCGTCCGCAGTTTTGTCTTCCGATTGAAGAGGATTCTCTCGCAGGTAGCGATCGAAGGCATCCGATGTCTCTGACTCGGTCTCCGTGCCTCCCGTGTTTTCCACCGGTGCGTTGCTTTTCTTCGCTCCACGGCGACGCCGCTTCGCCTCTCTTCTTTCATTGCTTGAGGAAGTCGGAATTGACTCATGCGTGATCGTCGGGGCCGGCGGTTGGTCCCTACCTCGCCGTGTTCCGCGCGACGCGGGACGGTCCCAGTTTGCGGGAATGAAAGTTCCGATGTCGTCGGTGGGCCATGGAGTTTGTTTTCGACTTCGGTATTCCTCCTGGGAAATATGGAAGTCACTTTCAATCACCACGGGCATTCCCCCGTACTGAGCGTATCCTGAACCGCGGTTGATTAAGACGATGCTCTTGCGGTCGTCATCGCTGACGAGCTTGATATCGTTTTGGGTTAATCTTGGGCCTACGAATTCGTTGACAGAATGGCTCGAGCTCGTTGTCGTTCCCTTGTCATTCGTTGAGCTACTTATCGATTCCCCGTTGAGCAGGTCAACTGTCTCTCCACTGTGACGCGAGAGGCGTTCTTGGTCGTCCCAGCCAGAAATTGCAAACCATTGGCGGTATCGACAATTCGTTTCGAGTACCGAAACCAAGTCGTAACGCTGAAGGTCTTGCATCGACTGATTCGCAAGAATGACGGCAACGCCCATACTTCGAGCGAGCTGGAGTAAGTAGTCCAAGTTTTTGGACGCCATTCGCTGAAATTCGTCAATGATCAAGTAAACAGGCACGTCTCGTTTACTCAATGTTGAGGCCATCATCAGCATGAAAGTTGCAAAGCGAGCGACTTCAGGTGATGATCCGGGACCAAGCGTCGCGGACATGCTGTAGTAGTGAGCTTCCGGCGCGGCAAAAAGTCGCCCAGGATCAATGCAGTGCTCTAAGACGTCCTCGTTGGGCGTTGAGTCTTCACCGACATTGAGCGCTGCAATCGAAGCCAATCGAGTTACCGTCATCTTGACGTGATTGCCAGCGTCACGGGACTTTGCGTCAAGTCCGTGCGCCTTTGGCCGTGCAAGCACATAGCCGATCTTCTCAGCCAACTCCTCGAAACTAGCTACGTTGGGAAAGTGCCGAACGGTCGCGTAGAGGACGGACGCATTGGCCGATGAATAGTAGCCTTCACCGTAGTCGCTACCGTAGATAAGGCCCATGGCACCGCATAGGATGTCGGTTTTTTGCAGGTCGTTGAGTAGCTGCCAACTTGAGAGACGAAACGGGTTAAAACCGTACGTGGCCTGATCATCTCGAAGGCTGAAGTACCGAATCGGAACTTCGACATCGTCGAGTTCCTTCGCGGTTTTTACTCCACAACGGACGGTTTGCAACAGCTCTTGAGAGTCACCCTTTAGGTCGAGGATCATCGCACTGGCTTTTCCCGTGCCGAGCACCTGCTCGATGAAAGGAGCTAGGCCACGTGCAGTCTTTCCCGATCCACTGTCACCCAAGAAATGCGCGTGTTCCTTAAATATGTCTGTCGGAACTAGCATTGGCGACTGGTCGTAGCTGACTCGCCCCAGGTAGATGCTGTTGCGTTCGACGTCATTGCGGGACTGTCGAATTCGATCAGTGATCTCCTTCCACTCGTCGGCGGGAACATAGCTTGGTTCCGGAAGCGACATTCGACCGAAAACCGGAATTCCGACCACGCAAAGAACGGCAAGAATCATTGACAGTGGTAAGAGCGCTACGATTCCGCTTGCGACGCCGGCAATGCAGAGCTGCGCGACTAGCGCGACGATATTGTCGGAACCGCCAGCAAGTGACGAACGCAAACCCGAACCAGACAATAGTGGCAAGAACAGGACCTTGAAGATCACGCAAGCGTTCAAAAGGGCAACGACGACTAGCATGCGAATTCGCTGCTTACATGTGCCAGCCGGACTGAGAAGAATTCCAGCTACATGGCTTTCGTTGCGGTTGTAGCTGCACCAACTGCGAACGGCATCCCAGAAGTTATCCGCGTAGTCTCGCGGATTCTCTACATACATCAGGACGGCAACGGCGGCTGCGAACCCACCGATGAGCAACGTTGTGGGCATGGCGGATGGTATTGACACGCCAATCGCGATTGGCAGCAACACCATGCTGCTCGCGAGCGTCTGCCAACAAACTGCTTTGCGAATCGTCCATGCCGTTCGCAACTGAACTGGCGCGACTGTCGCCAAAAACGTAAAGTGGCGGACAACTTCGCGCGCCAGACACAGCGTTGCCATTATTGCGACAAGTACATCAAGAGAACCTGGAAGGGGGACCAGGCTGTAGAGCCAAACCGCAAGAATCGCCAAAACAACCGTACTCGACATTGTGTTGAGACGTGATTCAACAATCCGCCAGAGCAGCAGGACAAGAAAGCTGAACAGGATGAGCGATATGATCGAAACGTTAAGTAAGATCGCCTGCATCCAGAGAACAAACAGTCCTGCGAAGCTTACGAAGACGACATCATTCAAAACGCTCTTCGAGTATGCCTCATCGTCGTTGTCGACTCCACGATGGTAGACAAATTCTAACTCCAAGGATTCTGGCGGTACCTTCGCGATTTGGATTGGGTTTCCTGGCGATTGGTAATAGACGCTTCGTGGCATTTTGAGTCTCCAAAGATTATTTGCCGCGTAGGAGCAGCAGCGATAGTTGAGGGATTACAGTGAGATGGATTCGTATCGCATCCATGCAGTCGATGATCTCGAGCGCCTTGGCGATGTAGCTCGCTTTTTGCGCACTTGTCGTGAGCACCGCGATTTGGAATTTGGAACGGCCAGCTAGGTCCGCCAATTCAGGAATGCTCAAGCGTTGATTCGCTGCGGCGGCAACTTTGCGAGCTACATGCTGCGGCGATCCACCCAGATCAACGCGAATAAGGTCAAGTCGGCCGTCACCTGCCACACAGTAGGGTGATGCCCGCAAACCTTCAGGCAGCCACGGTGTGTATTGCGATAGCTCAAGTGGTGAGAGGCGTCGTTTCGGTGTCACACTCTGCGTGGCGTAAATCAATGTTGCATAATCAACAGGCAGCGACTGAGGCCCAAGAGGTTCGCAGTGACGCGGCGAAAGTCCCAACACGCTGACCGCTTTCGGACCGAGGCGAAAATAGTTTTCAGGTAGGACGAGAGGCAGTCGTGTTAGTAGGCCCATGTCACAAAGTCTCGCTGTCACTTTTGCGACGGCGTTGAGGCTGATATCCGGAAGCAGTTGCGTTCCGTACGCTTTGTTCGTGCCGATGCGATATCGAATCGTGAAATTCACGAAGGCGGCATCTCGCGGCCGAAAGCTTTGTTGTTCCATATTCGGTTCACCAAATTTGATAGGGCAAGCCGCGTGAAGCTGCGTCGTCATGAAAGGCGGCGACTCGATCCGCCGAGTAGTCACCGCCGTATTCGATTAGGACTAAAGGATGTTCGTCTTGGTCGACGAGCACTGCGTCTGGCACCGATTGGTTTCGTTCGATGTCAGTAAGCATGTCTTCGCTTCTCCAAGCCTGAGCTAAATCCGGTTGAAAACAGCAGAACCAAAGCCATACAGCGGAGACGCCAAGGTCGTGAGAAACCTGTGGTGACAGCGTCGCTTTTTGGCGTCCTCCAAAGTGGTTCACAACAGTTTTCGTCGGAGTGAATACAACCGTCGAACGCATCGCTCGATAGCGCCAACGACTTTGCAATTGAAATGCAATGCGGCTGACATCTGGTTCCGATTGACCTGGTCGCCACTGAGCGACCGGGCCAAGTAGCTCCGGTAGTGGCCGCGCTAGGGTCACTTGTCGTTCAATCAACCCGAGGTCCACGAATCTGCGCATACGCCGCCGTGTATTGGCGACGTCCCCATGCCAGAGCGATTCTGCCAATTGACGCTGACCGAATAATCGCACTTGAAAGCTGAGAGCGCGTAGCACGGTCAAGTCCCTTTCGGTGAAGTGGATTAAACCGTTCATTCACCCAGTTCCGGCGACTTTCTGCTTTGATTGTCATCAACCTTGGACGCTCGCTTCTTGCTTCGCCTGGACTTTGCGGTGGCATCCGCAATCCCGATCGCCAATTCAGAAGCGTTTTCCGTACCGTCGGACAGCCGCTCGCAAATCGCTGGGGCGGAACTAAAGGGATCGTCGAGCGAGAGATTCGTCGCTCCGTCTCGAATCAACTTTGCCAATTGCGGTTTCCCCGCTGCCTCGTATCTTCGAGCCTGCTCTTCCAATTGGTTATGATGCTCTACATGGCCGAGGATCAGCATCCGCTGTAGGGCGGACGCCATAAAGCTTCCGATACTCGGCAGTGCCCGCTCGACAAGTCGATCGGTCATCCATTGGGTCGTTTTTTGAAGCATTGCCAACTCCTGTCGGTGTTTCTGGAACAGTGCCTCCGGGAATGTCGATTGACTCGGAGTGACAGAATTATTGGCCCAGCAAGATTCAGGCTAAATTCAAGTTGAAACAAGCTGTCGAAAAGTTGGGGAAAGTGACTAGCACCGTCTCGATGTCAAAAAAACGCATGAAGCACGGTCGATCCGTGCAGCTCGACCCTGCCAAGGTCACGAACCTGATGAACAAGCGCGGCCTGAGTGTTGAAGCCTTGGCGGCGCAATCGCAGAAGTCGAGTGGAACCATCAACAACTTGCTGGCTGGAAACGCGATTTATCGAACCTCCGCGTTGGCGATTGCAGAAGCCCTGGGCACGGGTCTCGATTTTCTGATGGCGGATAGCGCACCGTCCGGCGGTTTGTCCACCGTTCACGAATACTTGGTGGCAGATGTGCTGACGGATTGGCAAGCCGCGTCAAACGGCTTGAAGTTCCAGATTTGTCGTCTGCGTCACTTGGAATTGGATCGCTACGCTCGTGGCAAACGCTTCGATCTTCGCCATCTGTCGACGGATGAAGAACAACGATGTCGCACATGGATCAAGAGGCACCCCAATGTGTGCGCTTCATTGGCGTCACATCCGAACATCATCCAAAACATCACTGCGTTTCACGATCCAGTAGAGCAGTTCTACTGGGTAATCGATGAGTGGATTGATGGCGAATCATTGCAGAGAAAGCTTGACGGCACGCCTCTCGAACAGGCGACCGCACGACAGCTATTGCTCGATATTGGCAGCGGACTTCTTGCGCTCCATGAACAGGGTATTGTTCGGCGAGAACTCAACCCAGCAGCAGTCCTGATCCGGCGTCACGATGGCCGCGCAATACTTACAGAATTCGAGCTGGCAAAACTGGTGGATCGGGGTCCGACCGTTTCCACCAAAGATTGGCCTGTCGATCCGTACCGTGCTGGCGAGGCCGACAGTGAGGATGTTGATTTTCGAGCTGACGTCTATAGTTGGTCAAGATTGGCCAGTCACGTGCTTTTGGGCAAGCTCCCCGAGGTAGGCGATGAGGCAATGCAGCTCGAGTCGATATCGCTCCCCAAAAGCGTTCACGATGTCGTGGTGAAATCAGGGTCGGTGTTTCGCAGCGACCGTCCCAGCTCTTTTTTGGAGATCATTCCATTGATTGAAGAATGGGGTCGGAGATGACAGAAGAGGACGTAAGCGACGAACTGCACGAATCCATCAACGAACTACAACGACGGCTACTGTATGTCGACGAGTTGTTGGACGCGGAGAAACGACTCGTTCGTTCGGCAAGGCTGGTCGAGCGTGTGATCAAGCGACATTTCTTCATTAACGCTGAGGAGAAAAAGGGCTTACGAACCTTGGTCCAAATTCGCAAGCGGTTTCTCGGTCGAAAGATGTATGGCGATGCCGCGTACGCCGTTAACATTCGCAACCGAGTTTCGCATGATTCGATTGATGGTGAGCCGACAGAGGAGGAGATGACGAAGGCCGCCGACGTATTTCTTGCAATCGTGCAAATGCATGTCGACGAGCTTGAGAAACGAATGTCATCGGCATCATCGAGAAGCGACGCGGATGTGGAAGCGGATCGCGTTGAAGACTCACCGCCGAACCCTCAGTCGGAACCGAAAACGTCGAGGCAACCTCCATCGTACGCGACACAGGTGCCAGGCAATCCGATGCCTCTTTTGGATGCCCTGGACAGCGATCCTTGGCTGAGCGCATCGACCATTGCTGAATACCGGTTTTGTCCGCGTGCCGGCGTTCTCACGCACGAAGGGAGCTATGTCGATGCGGAGGAAGAGTTACCGTCGTTGGCGTTGTTGCCATGGTATGAACTGGATGCGATCCAAGAGGAATTGGATAGGAGCCTGCGGCGAATATTCTGGATGTTGGTCGGGTTCGTCATTGGTGTGGTTGTATTGGTTTTATCGCCACTCGTCCGGCTGACCGGTTTTCCTCTCATGTTGGTGGTCTGCACGGGCGTTTGGCTGAACTTTGCAATACGCGAATACGGACGGTGGAAGACTCTTGCGGAGCGTCGTCTCGAAGCGACGATTGCCGTTGACTGCGAACCCGATCCGAATAGCACGCGGTATCAAAACGTCAATTGGTGGGGACTGCTACGAGCAGGATTCGAGGTTCGCCGCCCGGAGGCGGCCATGAAAGATGAACGCTGGAAAGTGAGCGGCAAGCCGCGACGGATTCTTCAGAAAGGATCAATGTCCGTGCCGGTCCATCGCGTCCAAAAAGCCGCGGGGCCAATTCTGCTTCAGCACATCGTTCGTGTGATGGCGCACTGTCATTTGATCGAGGCCACCGAAGGGGCGTTTTGTCCTTATGCCATCATCCTGTTCGGTGACACGTATCAGGGGGTCACCATTCCAAATCTCCGTGAGAATCGAGACAAATTCTATTCCGCATTGGAACACGTCCGCACGATGATCCAGCAATCCGATGCGGGCGAATGGCAACCGCCTGAGCCGGCAACTGTATCCATTTGCAGCGGATGTCCGCATGGTTTTCCGCGACCGGCAGTTAAAGAGATCAAGACATACCGCTATGGTGAACCGCTCGAACCGTTCCTATTGGCGAACGGAAAGGGACGGGTCTTCAATTGCAGTTGCGGTGATCGTTTTCGGTGGAAGCCAAAACATGAACGAAACGAGCGTCTTGTTCGCTTGGAGTAGCGTTCAGCGACCGAAGTGATACTCTGATCCACTATTGGAGGCGGTGAATACCGTAAAATCAGGCTGGTTTCGTCGGCATCACGCGGAACGCCAATGCGTTCTTGACTGACGACCGCGACTTCCGCAACGCAACTTTAGTTCAGATTTTGTGCGTACATGATTTGCAATCGGCTGCATGCGTCTATTTTGAAGGCCAATTGAGCAACCGGGAGAACCAGTGTCTTTCCGTCGATCGCTGCTTTGTTCGATGAAGCTCGTGCATAACGGACGTCCACGCGTCCAACCATTCGCTCGATGTCTCGAAACGGTCGTCTGGGTCGATTGCCAGGGAACGAGCAAGAAGCTGGTCAATCGGATGCCAAATACGTTTTGAAAGTCTCTCGCGTTCAGGACTGATTTTGCTCACTGGCGTCAATTGCAACCCAGACAAAGCGGAGCTCGGCAGCGTTGCAACCTTGCCTCCGTGTCCTTCGTAAGGAATGACGCTGGTCAACATTTCGTAGAGGATTACCCCGACTGAAAAGATGTCGATACGAAAATCGACATGGTGTTCACCCCGAGCCAGTTCGGGTGCCGCATAAATCTGGCTTACGCCATCACCCTGACTTCGCGCCATCGTACGTTCCACGGTCCAGGCATTTCCGTAGTCGATTAAGACCAAGCCAGTTCTCTTGGTCAGAATCAGATTGGCGGGCTTGATGTCGCCGTGAATGATCTGCTTGCGGCGATGCAGATGGTGTAGAGCGTGTGCAACACCCTTCACCAAACGCAATGCCTCGGGGGCGGCAATGCGTGCTCGTTTCCGATCTCGGATGCCGGACAGAACATTGCGTAGATCAAAGCCATTTATCCACGGCAACACCACCCAGATCTGGTTTTTCTCGCGACGATATTCGATAATCTGCAATATCTCATTGTCACCCTGCGTCAGGCGTTGCAGTGTGCCAATGCGTTTCATCGTTGCGTCCGAGTGTGGCAGCACATGTAGCGCTCGCATCATGCCAATAGCCGGGTCGTAAGCTTGGTAAGCTCGACGGCCAGCCGTCCCGATTCTAGCCACCACCAAATACAGACGACCACCAACACGAACGCGTTCAATGACCGGATACGAAGTCCCGCGAAATTGAATTGGTCGGTCGCTCATTGGTTGTAAGAACTCGCATGCTGGTGGTTTTGAATGGCTCCAATTTTACACAGAGCGTCATAGGATGTATTTGCAGATACCTGTAGCTAACACCTTCCACCATCAAACGACTCTAAGTCGTTTGATGTAGCCGTAGTCAGTGGCATCAGGAATGGAACTTGGGTGGGTCAGGCGGAATGCTGGTACAGGTGCCGATTGTTCCATCCACGGCGCGGGCAGCGAAGTGGCTCGCGTAACAGGGCGGCGAACGCAAGTGAGCCGCAACGCCGAAGCGTTCAGCGACGGCGAGAGCGACCGCAGCCTGCCCCAGCAGGCTCGGTCGCAGGTCGAGCGGCCAAGCGAGACCAGCGGGCGTACAGCCCGCAGCGAGCCGCCCCAGCGGTGAGCGTTCACGTCCCGTTCGGGGACGGTGGAGCGTTCAGCGGAACAATGCCGTAAGGGTTGGCCTCAGCCAACCCGAGAGGCGCAGGAAAAGATCGCGTCTGGGCACGGGGGAGTGATGAGACGACCGAATGCAACAAGGCTACCAACTGAAGAGTGCATGCGTTGGGCATTGCAGTCGCCCCGCGTGGCAGACTCACTAACTGCGGGTTCATGAGTGACTCTTCCGCCGAGCGGCCAGTGACAGCTAGAATCGCCGTCCGGCGAACCCAGAATCTATTACATTGCGTTCGGGGGTGAAGACGCATTCTATTTCACATATTCGAGAATGGCACATTCTTGAAAAAGACCGCCCGAGGATCGAGCGGTCTGAGCAATGGAAGCTTGCTCTACCTTTCGGACGTCTCTGGCTCGATTTCCATTGCCTTCTGCTGAAGTGCCGGTGGTTCCCACTTGAGAATATCGGCAAAACGCTTCCAGAGTTCCTTTATCTGGGCTGATGAAGTCGCGAGGCAGACGGTATCGAGCAGCTCCTCTTTCTCGTGTCGAAGACGAAGGATTTCAGAGCCAAGCGGATGAGCCGCCATCAATTCCTTTTCGTGACCCAATCGCCGACCCCGAAGCGACGATTCGACATCAGACGACACTCGATAGCTGCTTCCACTTTCTTCGGATGGCTTACCCGTTACGGTGGACCAGATCTCTATCGCTTCGTTACGCCGTTTCAAACGGATGTTTTGCATTTGCCGCTTCCAGTTCGTCATGCAACGCTTGCAAGCCGAGCGACTTCCTAGCCGCCTGTTCGCGAATCCGCTCAACGAATCCTGGATCAGTACTCGCTTGCGGTTCTTCGATCGCTAGGTTGATTCGCCGTTCAATCCGTTCTCTCCTGTTGAATGAATAGGAGTAGAAGATTCTGCCGATTAGCCAATGGTCTTTGTCTCCTACGGTATGTGACATCGTGATTCTCCATTCTTCTTCGTTGTGGCAATCCGACAATCGCAAAAATTCATTCTTTTCGATTGCCTGCCGGCGGCTTGGTTCAGTCGAGCACGGTAAGTCACGGTGGAGCCTTTCGCGAATACGAAAGCAGCAGTGAGCGACAGAGCAAAGCGTCGGACCGAACGGACCTTGACGCCGTGGCATGATCAGAGATGCCGCAGACAGATAAAGTAAACTTTGTCGGGATGCCAAATCCTGGAGCGAACATGAGGACGCGAGTCTGACTAAATCGCCGGAGTAAAGCGAACCAGCATGTGACTTCCCCGAAGGCCTGTGGCCGATACACTCGCCGCTTTCGCAAGAAGGTCCCGGGTGGCGCATGGACGACTTTGATTCGCGCTGCGGAGAGGATCAGCAGTTTACCCAGGAAACGCTTCTGAACGATTACAGCAGTGCAGGTCCCGGATTAAAACCGACGACCTCGAGGTTATGAGGCTAAACCTGAAGGGTTTAAAAACATGGTGTTTACCGAATGCTCTTGGTTTGTACATCCCCGTTAGCGGTCGTGCAAGCGTTGTCATCTTCTATCGAGTATTTATAGCGTTTCTTGTTCTTGCGTACCCAAACCGGGATGCCGGAAGCGCGACGAAAGCTGGGACTCGCGTGATCGACAAGTGATACACACGGAAGCCATTTGTTGAGTGCGTTGGTGTATCGCGAAAGCTTGCGCTGGACGAATGAGACTGTTCGTGCTGGAGGGCCTCGAAGCCTCGCTCAAACAATTCGGAAGACGCATCTTGATTAACGACAGCGCCGATTCTTCGACCGCATTCGGCGATAAGTCTCGGTCATTTATGTACAAATGATGGTTGATCATCTTTGATCGGCATCGAAAAGGGCTCGAATAAGAATTTCTGCTGCGTCAGTGTCGGCCGTATTTCCCTACTCAGCACGAAGCCTTGCCGTTCTGAATCTGATTTCAGTGACACCTGGAACTGTCTTTGTCGCAGCAATCGCTATGGCACGTTCGTTTGCATCCTTGTGGTTACAAAATAGCGCTATTTTGCCGGCACCGAGATGCGTCACGCGAATTTCTCCGCACCCCAAACGCTCGAGTCCTCGGCTTATGCGTTTTTCGATTGACATTTGGAATTGCTTCATAGGGAATACTTCACAAGCGACAAGGGCGGTGTACAACTTAGAATCGATCGCGAAGTTCGATCGTTTCCGATGCTCCACACCGCCCTTGAAGGCTCACGGCTGCGTGCCAATGAGTCTGCAGAAAACGAATGGGACCACTCGAAGCAACGTGCATGGAGTTGCCCGTGTTCGTTAGTCAATCTCAAAAAATTCGATCAGCACTCCCTCGATATCGACAAAGGCAAATCGGATCCCAGGCTTGAATTCCGTCGGTGGCATTACGATCTGATTTCCGAAAATTGCCTCGCTCAAACTGTCTACTCTGAACGCAACGTGAGTCCGTGTCTTAACGTCATCGGGGAACGGCGCATCAGCGTCGAAGCGAATCTTTTCGATTCGCAACGCATCTGTTTTCACACGAAGAATATGCGCACAAATGTCCGGATGATAAACTTCGCCTTCGCTAGGATGGATTGTTGGGATTCCAATGTGGTCATACGCGACGTCACAGCCAGTGTTCTTCAAGTCCAAAACGGAGACTCCTAGAGAAGGTTTCGAGTGCCCGAATCTACTGGTTGATCTTGGCGAGGTATTTTTCGGTGTCAGCGAGCAGCTTGTCCTTGCAGCCATCGCAGCAGATCCAGACGGTTTGGCCTTCGACATCGATCTTCTCAGGCTTGCCCATCACGCCGAGCATTTCTCCGCTGACGGGGCAGAAGTGCTGCTTCATTGCCGATGCTTTGTCCTTTTCCGAGAAACTGGCCAGCGTTTCCATCATTTTGTCCATGTCGGACTTCGCCTCTGGAGCCGGGATTTCTTCGGTAGCGTCTCCTCCCGAGTGGGATGCGTGGTCGTGCATCGCGTGCTCATCGTGATCCATGGCATCGTGGTCCGATCCACCCTCCATCTCGGTAGCTGGTGCGGTATCGTCGGCTGGTTGAACCTGCGACGAATCACAGCCTGTAAAACTGATGGCAAGTATGGCGAGGGCGGCAATAGGCAACGACCACTTCAGAAAAGTCATGACTCTGGATTCCTCGTCGAAAAAGGCGTTGGAAAGATGCTTACGCCGACTCAGATGCTTTCAGTCGTGCCGTTCTTCACCAATTTTCGCAGGAATTCTGAAAAAGATGCGTCCAGCATCGACGTTTCGTGCGAAATCGCTGAAAATCGTGAAGGAACCGCGGTTTAGAGGTATCCAACCATTGACGAGTTCTCGATACGACGCGGCGAACGGCGCGGAACTCGTTTTCACGGACAGGCCACGAAAGGTCGCAGGCATCGCTTATGAACTGTAAAGAAACACAAGATTTGCTCTCGGCGTTTTACGACGACGAGTTGTCGGTCGACGTGCGTGCCGCCGTTGCAGAACATTTGCAGGACTGTCAGGGATGCGCGAGGGCTTTGACCGAGTACGAGCAGCTTAGTGGTGCTTTCTCACGTACCGCCGCCCCGCCAGTTCCGCCGAGTGTTTGGGGGCAAATTGTTCAAGGCCTCGACGCGGACAACGCGACAGAGAGCGTTGGCCGGGCAAAGCCCTCGTTAGCAGTTGCCCCTGCTGTTGAGTTGGCCTCCGGTGCAAATGCGGATCGCTCGCCAAATCCGCGTTGGAGTCGGGCGATGTATCAGCGTCTCGCGATCGCCGCTTCGATGCTCCTTGTGTTTGGCTTAAGCGTTTGGATATCACGTCACGATTCGATGTCCGACATGGATCAGGGGCACAGCAAGGAATTCGTCGCGACAATGGATCACTACCTGCGGGCGCTTCCGGAGAATCCTGATGCGGCGGAGCAGTTCTTGCTGGATAAATACGATGGCAAATTGGTCGCTCCGGATGAGGCCGTCCACCTGGTCGGTTATCGGCCGGTCGTAGCTGACGGCTTGCCGCAGGGCTATTCACTCGCGTCAACAAGTGTTTTGAAGATGCCCTGCTGCACCTGCGTCAAGGCGGTGTGCAAACGTCAGGATGGTTCAACGTTGGTTCTGTTTGAACACGACGACGAAGAGGTTGACTGGTTTGGGGACCGAGCCTCCAGCATGGCGATGTGCGGTGATAAGGAGTGTTGTCTAGTCGATCTCGATTCAAGCATCGCAGCGACATGGCGAGAGGGCCCACGGAGTGTGACGGCTGTCGGCGTGAAGGACCAAGAAGAAGTCACGGCACTGGTCAGGTGGTTTGAACAGACTTGATCACCAATCGCCGTCAAAACGCAAATTCAATTATCTAGGGACAACGGATGAAACCCGTATTTCAAAAACTTCGTGACAACACTTGGCTCGTCCAGGCAGTCGGCTTCTTGGTGATCGGCTTTGCGTTTGCATGGTGGTTGCGAGGACCATCGACATCGGACTCGTCAGCGGGTTCCCAAGCCGTTGTGGCTGAGCAAGCATCGAATGCACCGGCAATCTGGACCTGTTCGATGCACCCTCAGATTCGGCGCGACGGCCCCGGTAGCTGCCCCATTTGCGGTATGGATTTGGTGCCGGTGAAGAAGTCGGCGAGCGGCGTCCGTACTGTTTCGATCAACGCGGACGTTAAGAAGCTGATGAACATTCAGACCGTTCCGGTAGGACGTCGGTATGTGACTGCCGATGTGCGGATGGTCGGAAAGATTGAGTATGACGAGACGCGTTTGGCTTACATCACTGCATGGGTTTCCGGACGCTTGGACCGATTGTATGTCGACTTCACTGGCGTCGAAGTCAACAAGGGCGATCATATGGCGTACATCTACAGCGAAGAGTTGTACACCGCCCAACAGGAATTGATCGCGGCCCTCGAGTCCAATGCGGGGCGTTCGTCATCTCGTTTCGTCGAGCCAATCGACTTAGCGGAATCCGCCCGTGAGAAGCTGCGGTTGCTGGGGATCACCGAAAAGCAAATCAAAGAAATCGAGCAGCGTGGGAAACCGAGTACGCACCTAACGATCTACTCACCGGCCAGCGGAATTGTCGTGGAGAAGCTCCGCCAGGAGGGTGACCGTGTCCGTACGGGAGATCGCATTTACACCGTTGCTGACCTGAGTCATCTGTGGGTGCAAATGGATGCATACGAATCGGACTTGGCTTGGCTTAAGTATGGGCAAGAAGTTGATTTCACGACGGAGGCCTACCCGGGTGAAGTCTTCAAAGGTCAAATCGCGTTTATTGACCCCGTTTTGAACAAGGACACGCGAACTGTCAAAGTTCGGGTGAACGTGTCGAACGAAGATGGACGGCTAAAGCCGGAGATGTTCGTGCGGGCGATTGTTCGATCCAAAATCGCGGCGGGCGGGCGAGTGTTGGATGCATCGTTGGCTGGCAAATGGATCAGTCCGATGCACCCGGAGATCGTTAAAGACGAACCGGGTGATTGTGACATTTGTGGAATGCCGTTGGTGCGTGCAGAAACACTCGGTTATGTGACGGCCGAGCCCAGCGATACGGCGAAGGCTCTCGTAATTCCGATTTCGGCGGCTTTGCTAACCGGTACGCGAGCGATTGTTTACGTCCAGGTGCCTGATGCGGAGGAGCCAACCTACGAAGGACGCGAGATTGTCCTCGGACCTCGTGCCGGGGACTACTACCTTGTCAAATCTGGTCTAAAAGAAGGTGAGTTAGTCGTCACCAATGGCAACTTCAAGCTCGATAGCGCTCTGCAAATTTCCGCCAAGCCTTCCATGATGACGCCATCGGGTGGCGGCGGTGGTGGTGCTCACGACCACGGCGGCGATGCGATGCCGCCAGGTAATGGCGAAGCGATGGCCGACCACTCCAAAATGTCGCTTCCGCCAAAGGTGGGCGAGCAGATGCTGGCAGTTCTTGATTCCATCAAGGCAGTCGAAGCCGCCATTGAGAAAGCAGATCTGAACAATATCCGTGACGCGTTTGCGGAAGTTGGGCAGAAGGTAGCGGCTGTGGAAGGAAGTGCTTTGTTGGGTGACATGGCGGCCCAATGGCGCGAGTTCGCAATGTTGTTGCGCAACGACTCGGTCGAAGGGCAAGACATTCAAAGCTTGCAAGATGCGGATCGCGTTACTTTGGTGACCAAGGAACACGCGATGCGGCTGCAGAAGATGTTTGGGATTTCACATGCTGGTCACGAGATGCCTGAGGAGACGCTTGATGTGCCAATGGCTTTTCGCCAACAGCTTGATCGTTTGTTGAACCCGTATCTTGCGATCGGCGACGGCCTGGCTTCGGACAAAGTGGATGCGGTCGCCAATGATGTCGAACAACTTGATCAAAGCCTTAAAGCGATCGACGCTAGCACACTCGCTGAAGTAGCCTCAAAGCGATGGGCAGCAGAGTCTCGAAGCCTCTCATCGATTGTCGCGAGGTTAGCAAAGGCGACGGATCTGGGAGCGATGCGATCCGCGTTTGCACTATTGTCTGATGAATTGATGACCATCCAACGAATGTTTGGATTTCATAGCGGCAATCAATTGTTTGAACTGCATTGCCCGATGGCGTTTGATGGCCGTGGAGCGACTTGGTTGCAGGCTAACGATACCGTTCGCAATCCCTATTACGGAGGCTCGATGCTCAAGTGTGCCGACAAAGTCGCACCTCTCGTTGAGGCTCCGCCACCAGGTGGCAACGAACACGGGAAACACAATCACGGCTAACTCCAGTTGTCGAGTTTTGAACTCGATGATGAACGAAGCACCATGTCCCCCGCCCGAGCCAACCGAATTCGCATGGAGGTATCGGGGTAAAAACGTCAACTAGAAGACACTGCATAACGAATGTCACAATCCTCGGACAATACCCTCGCCTCCAAGACGGAATCCGATTCGCAACACGTTGTCGCTCCGGATGTAGACGCCAACCGCCGGTCACTTCTCGGCGGCATCATCTGGTTCTGCATACACAACAAGCTGATTGTAGCTTTGCTGGTCGCTGCCACTGTTGGCTGGGGCGTGATGGTCGCTCCGTTTGATTGGAAGATCGGCGACCTTCCACGCAATCCAGTACCCGTCGATGCCATTCCCGACATCGGTGAAAACCAGCAGATCGTGTTTACCGAGTGGATGGGGCGCAGTCCGCAGGATATCGAAGACCAGATCGGGTATCCGCTCACGGTTGCGCTGCTCGGTCTTCCCGAAGTCAAAACAATTCGCAGTTACTCGATCTTTGGCTTCTCGACGATCTATATCATTTTCAATGAGGAAGCCGAGTTCTATTGGTCGCGATCACGTGTGCTGGAAAAGCTGAACAGTTTGCCGGCCGGCACGCTACCCGAAGGCGTCCAGCCAGCACTGGGACCCGATGCGACCGCTCTCGGCCAGATCATGTGGTACACGCTGGAGGGACTCGATCCTGACGGCAATCCGACCGGCGGGTGGGACCCGAACGAGCTGCGGACGTATCAAGATTGGTACGTTCGTTATGCGATCACGGCAGCCGAGGGTGTCAGCGAAGTCGCTTCCATCGGCGGCTTTGTGCAAGAGTACCAAATTGACGTTGATCCCGATGCGATGCGGGCGGCCGATGTGACGCTGTCCGATGTTTACATGGCAGTTCGCATGTCAAACGTCGATGTCGGAGCGAGAACGATTGAGCTTAACAAGGCGGAGTACATCGTTCGTGGCCTGGGCTTTATCGAGCAGGTGGAAGATCTCGAAAAAACAGTCCTCAAGGTCTCCGACAATGTTCCCATCACAGTGAAGGACATTGGTACCGTGCGACTAGGCCCCGCGCTGCGTCGTGGTGCACTGGACAAGGCGGGGTCGGAGGCAGTCGGCGGAGTCGTTACCGTTCGTTACGGCTACAACCCGCTTCAAGCAATCAAGAATGTCAAAAAGAAAATCCAGGAAGTCTCCGTTGGTCTACCGACCAAGGTGGTGATTGATTACACGCAAGTGGCGCCCGAACAGGTCCAAGCGTATGCCGAGCGAAACGAACTGCCTCCGACGGAAGGCATGGAACCCATCCATGATCGGTGGGTCGCTCACCTGCGCAATCTCCCTCGCGAGCAATGGCCTAATTGGATCACGACCAGCCAAATCGGAATTGTTCCGTTCTATGATCGCACAGGCGTCATCTATGAAACCCTGGGAACGCTCAACACGGCTTTAACCGAAGAAATTTTGGTCACGATCATCGTGATCATCGTGATGGTGTTACACCTCCGCAGTTCAATGTTGATCAGCGTCTTATTGCCAATCGCAGTTTTGATGTGCTTCATCGCAATGAAGACATTCGGCGTCGACGCCAACATCGTGGCACTCTCGGGCATCGCCATCGCGATCGGGACGATGGTCGATATGGGTATCATTCTGTGTGAAAACATATTGAAGCATCTGGACGAAGCCGATCCCGACGAAAATCGCGCGGATGTGATCTTTCGAGCGGCTCATGAAGTTGCCAGTGCAGTGTTGACGGCGGTTTCGACGACCGTGATCAGCTTCTTGCCCGTGTTCACGATGGTCGCTGCGGAAGGCAAGTTATTTCGTCCGCTCGCCTTTACAAAAACGTTTGCGTTGATTGCGTCCGTCATCGTCGCACTGACCATCATCCCTCCGGCGGCGCACGTGCTGATGGGTGGCCGAGTCAAATCGGGTGTACTCCGCCGCTACATGATGATCGCCTTGATTGCCGCGGGGATTCTGCTTGCGGTCTTGGTCTCGTGGTGGGCAGGAGCGATCATTGCAGGCTTGGGAGTTTACAAGCTTTTGGAAGAACGCATTCCGAAGAAATACCAAGAGATGGGGCCGATGATCGCAAACGCGATTGCGGTGCTTGTGGTTGCCTTCATCTTGGCCGAGCATTGGCTGCCGCTCGGTCCTGAGAAGGGCATGATCCGCAACCTATTGTTCGTCGGTATTTTGATTGGTGGCCTGCTTGGATTCTTCACGATATTCCAACGCTATCTCTACGAACCGATCTTGCGTTGGTGCTTGGGTCACAAGCTTTTCTTCTTGTCGATTCCCACGATCTTCCTGCTGCTTGGGCTATGCGCTTGGCAAGGATTTGATCGTGTTTTCACCTTCGTGCCGAAGGCGGCATCGCATGTCGGGGTCTCCGAGGAAACGATTCGACAATCAAAGCCGTGGACACTCGCCACCGACGCACTGCCTGGCCTGGGGAAGGAGTTCATGCCGCCACTGGACGAAGGATCGTTCCTCTACATGCCAACGACCATGCCTCACGCTTCGATTGGCGAAGCAATGGACGTACTGCAACTGCAAAACAAGTTTCTCATTTCCATTCCGGAAGTGGATTCCGTCGTTGGCAAAATCGGTCGCGCTGAAAGTCCGCTCGATCCGGCTCCGATTTCGATGATCGAGACCTTCATCACGTACAAGTCGGAATACAAAACCGATCAAAACGGGAATCGCTTGAGATTTCGCTATGACGAAGAATCGGAAGAGTTCATTCGCGATGAACAGGGCGAACTGATTGAAAATCCTCATGGCAGACCGTTTCGGCAGTGGCGCGACGAAATCAAATCTCCTAATGACATCTGGCAAAAGATCACCGAAGCGGCTGACATTCCTGGCACCACCTCCGCACCGAAATTACAGCCGATCGCCGCTCGAATCGTGATGCTGCAAAGTGGTATGCGCGCGCCGATGGGCATGAAGGTCAAAGGCCCCGACCTGGAAACCATCGAAAGGGTTTCATTGCAAATCGAGGGGTTTTTGAAACAGGTGCCAACCGTGGAGGCGCCCGCCGTCATTGCTGACCGCATTGTTGGCAAACCGTACTTGGAAATTGACATCGACCGTGACGCGATCAAGCGGTACGGATTGCAAATCCGAGATGTCCAGGACGTGATTGAAGTCGCGATCGGTGGCAAGCGGATCACAACCACCGTCGAAGGTCGAGAGCGATATCCGGTCCGCGTTCGCTATTACCGAGAATTGCGAGATGAAGCCGAGTCACTTGGCCGGATTCTGGTTCCGACACCGATGGGCCAACACATACCAATCGAACAATTGGCGGAAATCAAATACCTCCGCGGGCCGCAGGTGATCAAGAGCGAGGATACCTTCCTCGTCGGATACGTCCTGTTCGATATGAAGCCCGGCAATGCGGAGGTCGATGTTGTTGAAGACGCACAGGCTTTCTTGCAAGAAAAGATCGACAGTGGTGAACTCGTTCTGCCGGCAGGCGTGAGCTACACGTTTGCCGGAAATTACGAGAATCAGATTCGATCGCAAAAGACGTTGATGATCGTGTTGCCACTGGCGCTCGGCCTGATCTTCTTGATTCTCTACATGCAATTCAAATCGGTCATCACGTCTTCGCTAGTGTTCAGCGGAATCATGGTTGCCTGGTCGGGCGGATTTATCATGCTGTGGCTCTACGGCACTGATTGGTTCCTCAACTTCGATTTCCTCGGAACCAATATGCGTCAGCTGTTTCAGGTTCACACAATCAATCTCAGCGTTGCCGTCTGGGTCGGCTTTCTGGCGCTTTTTGGGATCGCCACCGATGACGGCGTGGTGATCGCGTCTTACCTGGACGAGAGTTTCCGCAAGGACAAGATCACCGATGCGAAACATGCTCGGGAAGCAACCGTCACGGCGGGCATGCGACGGTGCCGCCCATGCCTGATGACGACCGCAACCACCATCCTTGCGCTGATCCCGGTACTCACGTCCACCGGCCGAGGTAGTGACATCATGGTCCCGATGGCCATTCCCAGCTTCGGTGGAATGGTGATCGCGATTATGACGATGTTTGTCGTGCCCGTTCTGTACTGCGCTGCCATGGAATGGAAGCTCAAGCTCGGAATCAAGGACGAAAAATTTGCAGAGAATGCTTAGACCGTCATTTCCAATTTCATCACTTGACATGCACCCTGAACTGACCACATGAGTATTGTCGCCAAAACGAAACGATTCGCTGATTCCGTCGCTTTCAATTTGCGGGACCATGGCTTTGCCGACCGCAAGTACCTCCGTGAGGTCATGCTTCCTGCGATGGCAGAGGCGAAGCCGTCTAACGTGACGCTGGCGGGGACTCGTCGCTACAACACCGGCTATCCGAAACTTTTTGATCAGCAGACCACTGCGGTGCATCGCTCTCTGGTTCCCGGCGGATACATGATGCTGAGCTAGGATGCGGATGCAACTCCCGACCCATCGGAGAACGAAACGATCCTCTCCCGCTTTGAACACAAAGAGTTTGGTAGTCTGTCGGCACGCAACCGCGTCGTGGGAATGGAAGGTCATGACCATGTTTTCGATTGGTTTCGAGCTGTGGACTGATAGGGCGAGCTGAGATTGGGCCAGGCGAATTTCGACCGGCTACCTATACTTATCGTGGGTATTTTCAACGTGACAGGACCATTCGTTTGAACCGATTTCTTTCCATCCTGCTGATTCCGCTGTTTGTGCTGGGGCAAGCGTTGCCTCATTCGCACGCGGGTAGTGGTATGGCGGAGCCGGACGACCATACGGCGCGGCCGCACTGGCACCTGTTTGGCGGACACTCATCGAACTAATGCGATCACGATCATGAGCGTCACGGTCATGACCATGAAGATGACGTCGATTCGGACGGGGGCGACGTTCTGTCGACACCCGACAATCATGAAACGGACGCGGTCTACCTGCCCCATTCGAATGCTTCGCTGAGCCGAGTTTCAGCGGCCGAGCAGATCGACACACCCATCGCCTTCGGGTTTATCGAGCTTGGTTTTGATGGGTCAAATCGAGCTGCACATGGTCTTGCGAAGACTTTGCCCGACCGATCCTCGGAGCTTCCGATCTACCTTCTCGTCGCCTCGCTACGGTTGTAGCGGACGCACATCACCGAATCTCGGCGTCTTGTACGCCAGATTTCTTCCTTGGTGATTCAGCCATCATTTTCTTTTAATCAAGACAGCCTATTCGCTTGCGCGTGCGCGCTCGGAAAGTTGCTGCGCTCGGTGCTGCTCTGTGGACTTTTAACGAGATACTTCTATGAATCGATTGGTGTCAATTGCTAAATCGCTAGCTGGTCCTGCGATCTTGGTAGCCGTTCTGTTTGCTGGTTGGTCGTTCCGTAAACAGTTGTTTCCGCAACAGGAAACGGCTGACGCGTCCGATGACAAACCGGCAGCGAAGTCCACTGAGAAGCAGACTATTTTGGAAATTAGTGAGCAGGCCCGTAAGAATTTGTCGCTAACTTCTAAAGCTGCCCGGCCTCAGTCGTATTGGCGAACGGTTGTGATTCCCGGCGAAGTCGCCGACCGACCAGGGCGTCACATCACCCGCGGTTGGCGTGGTTACCGCAATTCATGCGTTCCCCGGCGACACTATGCGCCCTGGGGGTAGACTTTCTTGCCGCTGTCCGACGAGTCGCCGGACGAATGGCCCCCTTCCTCCATCCCACTGGGACGGCCGCCGCGACCCCTCGCAGGTCACCGCCTACGAGTGTGACCCCAGCCGACTCGATCGCGACGCTTCCAGTACCGTGGATGTGTCAAAACGAAAGGAAATCCCTGCACCAAACCGTGATCGCTGCCAAGACTTCTGTTGCTACTAGATTTGGTGTCGACTATTCTATCCTAAGGTCACCATTGGCGGATTGCCATGCGTTTTTGCGGGCTGTTCCCCGATCAACGCCACTTTCGTTTCGCCACCTCTTTCTGTGTCGCGGTCTAATCCGCAGCCGATCCCTTGGAGATCTTTTCGATGCTACTGAGCAACCCATTTGCAAGTCGCAACAGCGTGATTCGTTCGGTCGCTGCCCTTAGCGTTGGCGTTATTTGTTTGGCCGCATCCGTTCACGGAGGTATATTAAATGGTGGTGGACGTGCCGTCGGTGGTGTCATGATTGATGCAGCCGGCATCGTCCGCACCGCGACCGTCGACGAAAAACTTGATCTCGCCAACGTCATGCGTGGGGTCGTCGACGCTCCCGAAGGCAAATTGGCCGAAGCTGCCGAATTGCGTATGGTCTCGCTTAAGAAACTGCAAGCCGCCATCGTCGAAAGCCGCAAAACCGGCGCCGCCCTGCCCGAGTCGATCTCGTTCATGGCTGGCCTACAACGAATCGAATATCTGTTCGTTGACAAAGAAAATAACGACATCGTCATCGCCGGACCGGCAGAACCTTGGAAGCTGATAGACGACGGTTCCGTTGTTGGAACCAAAACAAGTGGCGCTGTTCTTCGCCTGGAAGACTTCGCCGTCGCACTGCAAAGTGTTGAAACGTCGCGTAACGGTGGCATCAGCTGCTCGATCGAACCCACGGCCGAAGGACGTCAGCGACTTGCAAAGCTATTGAGTAAAATCAAGCTTCGCCCCGGACAAAGCCCTGCGGTTTTCGAAGAGTCAATGAAAGAAGCTTTTGGCCTGCAAACGATTTCCGTGACAGGCGTACCACAAGACAGCCGTTACGCACGTACGCTAATCGCCGCCGACTATGAAATGAAACGCCTCGCTATGGCGCTGGCGCGATCGCCCATTGCTGAACTGCCAAGCTATTTGCAAATAGCCAAGAACGGTCGTAAAAACGCTTCGCAAAACCCACGTTGGTGGATGGTTTGCAACTACGACGCGATGACTCGCAGCGAAGACAAGACCGCTTGGAAACTTACCGGGCAAGGCGTCAAGACACTGACCGAACAAGATGTCATCGAAAAAGACGGCTCTGCCAAGCGAAGTGGTCGCACCGACAAAATTGCGGAAACATGGGCTCAGAAGATGACCGACAACTTCGGCCAGCTATCTCAAAACATGTCCGTCTTCGGCGACCTGCGAAACGCGATGGACCTTTCGGTCGTCGCAACGTTGATCGTTCAAGAACAACTGGCCCAAAAAGCTGGCCTGGACTTGTCCGTACTTAACGTGCCAAATGACGACGTCGAACTAGTCAGTTACTCGGTGCCCAAAGCCGTCTCCCCCGAGTGCAGCTTTGTTCGTGGACGTAGCGGATGGATCGTGACAGCATCGGGAGGTGTCGACATTGACCCCTTCACGATCGTTCAGACGCAAAAGACGGATGATTCGTCGATGACGCAAATGCGATCAACCGCGTTGGCAGCCAACGACGCTACCCAGTGGTGGTGGAACAAGTAGTGGCGTCGCCGTTGGTGTACCACCAACGACTCGCACACTCTCATTTGATTCACGCAAAACGTTCGTAGAGAAACTCGACGGACGTCAGGTAAACCTGCTCCAATTCGTTTGCGTGAATCAGGCTGCAGTTGCACACTCGTGAGACCACCATACGTGTGGACTCGTCTTGGAGTGACAAAACGGCCATCATCGGACGAACGCCGATCGTCTGTAACACCGCGTATTCCTTGATGCGATCCTGGACGCTCATCACCGTGGTGGTGGCGACGAGCGATAGAACCAAGCCAACGCAGGCATATCCTAACCAGTGAGCAAATCCAATCCGATCGACGAGGTCGGAAAGCAGTTCCATGCGACAAAGTCATTTCCCAAGGCACTGTTTGGATCGACCTGGTAAATAGGACTGCTATTCCGATGAAGCCCGGGGCGACTTGATGCCCGACGGCAAAGTCAACGAGATTAAGCAGCTACAAAGCGAAGGCCCCATCGCGATAGTCGATGACGGAGTCAATGATGCCCCGGCGATGGCATTCGCGTCAGTTGGAATCGCGATGGGAGCTGCCGGCAGCGATGTCGCGTTGGAAACTGCCGACGTCGCTTTGATGGCCGAGAATCTTGACGACTTGCCACTAGCAATCGGACTCAGCCGCGCCACCCGCCGCATCATCCGTCAAAACCTCTGGATGAGTCTCGGCATGGTCGCTTTCCTCGTCCCTCGCCACGCTCCTAGGCTTGAACATTGGCCCTGCCGATGCTCTGCTTGAAGGCAGCACCCTCGTCGTTGTCTTCAGTCCGTGCATCAAGGCCCGCTGACGCAGGAAACTTTCAAAAATGCACTCTTTATTCTGTGAAGAAATCCAGCGTCCATTGCATCCAAGACATATCTCGTGTGTTGATTTAGCATGTTTGCGATACGTGCGCCACGGGCACCTGACTCGTGAGCGCACACAGGAAAACTGAAGGTAATTCATGCAACTCAAGATCGGCGTGATGGGTGGTGCTGGAAATGAAATCCCCGGCAACTTTCTAAGGCTTGCGGCTTTGCTAGGCGAACGGATCGCCGAAGCGGATTGCATTCTGGTAACGGGAGCTTGCCCCGGTTTGCCTCTCGCGGCGGCCCGTGGTGCCAGCGAACGAGGCGGTATGGTCATTGGGATTTCTCCAGCCTTGAGTTTGGACGAACACGCCTATCACTATGGTTCGCCCACGCTTGCGCACGACGTCCTTATCTTTACGGGTAGCGGGTTGATGGGGCGAGAAGTCGTCAATATTCGCAGTAGCGACATCGTCGTAATCGTCGGCGGGAGCAGCGGCACGCTTGGTGAATTGGCGATTGCGTACGACGAGGGCAAACTGATCGGCGTGCTGACGGGAACGGGCGGCATTAGTGACATGGTCAAAACCATTCTGGAGACGTGCCAGAAAGCGACCGGTGCGCGCGTTCTCTACAGCGACGATCCACAGCAGTTGGTGACCAACTTGCTTGAAGTCTATCGGACAGAACATTTTCGCCATCCATCGGTGTTTTGTCGGGGCAACGAGCACGAACCAATGCTCAACGCTGCAGAAGGCAAACGAGACGTGGTTTGTGGCATGACCGTTCCGCTGGGTCAGGCAGCGGCACGACGTAAACGGGAAGAGGACGAGTACGTATTTTGTTCTCTCGGCTGCGCAGAGAAGTTCGATGAGCAGCCGAGTCGATATTTGGAGGCGCTCTCGAATGATCCCTGATCTTGTCAGACACACAAGCGTGGTCGCGATTGTCGGCGACATCCTTAAGGTACGTGCCACCGGCGTTGGATTCGGTGACTTGGCCGTCGTTGAGAATTGGGATCGGCGTCGTTCACTGGGACAGGTTATCGAGCTGGAACGCGGCGTGGTCTCATTGCAGGTGTTTTCCGGTGGCAAGGGACTTTCCACGCAAGCGAAGGTCCGGTTTCTGGGGCACCCAACGCAGGTCACCTACTCGCCAAACATTTTGGGCCGCGTCTTTCGTGGATCGGGGATTCCTTTGGATGGCGGACCTGATTTGTCCAACGAACCCTCGATTCCAATCGGCGGGCCATCGGTCAATCCCAAGATGCGAATCGTGCCCAAGAACATGATTCACACCAAAGTCCCCATGATTGACGTGTTCAATTGCTTGGTCGAAAGTCAGAAGATTCCGATTTTTTCGGTCGCAGGCGAACCGTACAACCAGCTGCTTGCTCGTATCGGGATTCAAGCCGATGCGGACGTTATCATCTTTGGCGGGCTGGGGTTGATTTTTGACGACTACCACTTCTTCCGATCGACATTTGAAGACGAAGGGATTCTTGGTCGCACGGTGATGTTCGTGAATCAAGCGTCGGACCCGATCGTGGAGCGTCTTCTGGTTCCCGACATGGCATTGAAGGTCGCGGAGCGATTTGCTGTCGAGGAAGGTAAACGGGTGCTTGTGCTATTGACCGATATGACGGCCTATGCCGATGCCTTAAAAGAGATTGGCATCGCGATGGAGCGAGTTCCATCGAATCGCGGCTACATGGGTGATCTCTATACGCAGCTTGCCCAGCGCTACGAACGAGCTTGCGATTATAAAGGCGCTGGTTCCGTCACCATCCTGACCGTGACGACGATGCCAGGTGATGATGTGACGCATCCGGTTCCTGACAACACGGGTTACATCACTGAAGGGCAACTGTATTTGCACAATGGCGTCATTGACCCGTTCGGTTCACTCTCGCGGCTCAAGCAGCAAGTCATCGGCAAAGTCACCCGCGAAGACCATTCGCAAATCATGAACACGATGATTCGATTTTACGCGGGGGCCAAGGAAGCGGAAAAGAAGCAAGCGATGGCGTTCGATCTTTCGAGGTTCGACCAGAAGCTGTTGAAGTTTGGCGATCTATTTGCAAAACGTTTCATGGACATTCGGATTGCGATGCCTTTGAACGACGCACTCGATCTGTGTTGGCAGACACTGGCCCAGTGTTTCGAGGCGGATGAATTGCTGATGAAACAGGCTTTGGTCGAGAAATACTTCAAGCAAGCGGAGAGTTGAGCAATGGCATTGGCACTCAACAAAACGTCACTGAAGCAACGCCGCGATCAACTTGCGATGTTTGAACGATTCCTGCCATCGCTGGACTTGAAACGGCAACAGTTAATCGCCGATTTACAACGATCCAAACGGATCCAGTCTGAAACAGAGAACGAGATTGAAACGCTACTGGATTCCCAGCGAGGACTGTTTTCGCTTCTGGGCGCGAGCGAGCAGGACTTGAGCGATCTAGTAACCATCGAGGAGCGGACAGTCACCGAAGAAAACGTACTTGGAGTGCGGTTGCCCCTACTCGGCGAAGTTCGTTTTCGGGTCAAGGAATACTCGATGCTGGCCAAGCCGTTCTGGGTCGATTTCCTGGTGGAGCTTTTGCAGGAACTGGCCTTGTTGAAGCTACGCTTACAAAATGAGCGGACGCGAGTGGGCCGCCTGAATGATGCGGTGCGCCGGATCGCGCAACGAGTCAACCTTTTTGACAAGGTGCTGATTCCTCAAGCCGAAAAAGATATCCACCGTATCAAAATTCATTTGGCTGACACGGAACGGGCCGCCGTTGTGCGTTCTAAGATCGCCAAATCAAAACAAAGTCGCGGTGAACTAACAACGAGGACGGTGTAGTGGCAATCGTTCCCGTCGCCAAAGTGACTCTCTATGGTACGGCCGACCAGAAACACGTCGTGCTTGATGGCCTACAGGAACTGGGCTGCCTACATCTTCTCGACTTGAACGACAGTCGTGACCACCAATCGCAAAACAGCCAGTGCTCACCCGATGCCGCACAAGCACTGAAGTATCTGAAAGCTTGCCCGATTCACCGCCGCGCCGTCAAGGACAACTCCGAGTTTCAATTGGATGACGTCGTTGGCCAAGCGTTGTCGATCCAGCAGCAACGACAGCAATTACAAGCTGAATCGGACGAATTGAAGCAAGCGATTGCAACGCTCATGCCTTGGGGCGATTTCCAGCTTCCATCGAATGACGAACTTGGTGGCTTACGTTTCTGGTTCTACGCTGTCCCCCACTACAAATTGAGTTTGCTGGAGTCGTTGCCGGACGATTGGCAAGTCGTCGCCAGAGAACACCGCTTCGCTTACGTTGTCGTGATCAGTGATACGGAACCGACGGACATGCCTGTGCCGCGAACGCACTTGGACGAACGTCCACTGAGCGAATTGCAGGATCGTCTTGAGGCGGTCGAATCCGAGTTGGAGGAGTTGCATTGGCAGCGAGTTCGATTGACTCGCTGGATCGACCAACTATCTCGTAGGCTTGGACTTGCTGAAGACCGAGCTGCACGCGAGCGTGCAGCAGGACAAACCTTCGATGATCCGCGCATGTTCGCTGTTCGAGGTTGGGCACCTCAATCGCAGCGTGAACAGATCGCTTCCTTCGCGAGGAGCCACGATTTAGGACTGACTATCGAGATTCCGACTGCGGAGGAATCACCCCCGACCTTGCTGTCCAATCGCGGACTGGCCGCAAGCGGGGAGAACGCTGTCACGTTCTATACGACACCCGCCTATCGAGCGTTTGACCCGTCAGGCATCGTGTTTTTTTCGTTCAGCGTTTTCTTTGCAATGATCATGGCTGACGCGGGTTACGCCATGTTGCTGGCGTTTTTCCTGTTGCTGTTCTGGCGACGGTTTGGAAGGTCCGAAAACACGCGGCGAATGCGAACATTGTTCGTCGCCATTGCTGTCGCGTCCGTTGCCTATGGCATCGCGGTTGGCAGCTACTTTGGATTCCCACCGCCAGCTGGTTCAGTGCTAGCCAGAGTACACGTCATCGACGCAACCAATGCGACGCTGATGATGCAGATTTCCATTGCGATCGGCGTGGTGCATCTTGCGATGGCGAATCTAGCTTTGGCTTGGAGTCGTCGTTGGTCGCCCATGATGCTGGCGTCTTTCGGTTGGATCGCGGCGTTATTTGGTGGCTTGGCACTGGGGTTGGGCAAAAGCGGTACGCAGCCAGAGCAACCGCTGATTCAATTCGGGAGCTGGATGCTCGGAATCGGGATTGCCTCCGTTCTGCTCTTCAGTAGCGAACGACCACTGACGACTTTCAGCTTCAAAGAACACGGCAAGCGATTGATCGACGGTGTCGTTTCGCTCACTGGCGTCTCTCGTGCATTCGGGGACGTGTTGAGTTACTTGCGACTGTTCGCACTCGGTCTGGCCAGTGCTCAACTAGCGGGGACGTTCAACGACCTGACTTACAAAGCCAGTTGCTGCGTGGGGATTGGCAGTCTGCTGGCGGTAGTGGCCGTGGTTTTCGGACATGGCTTGAATTTCGTCTTGGCAATCATGAGCGGTGTCGTGCATGGATTGCGTCTGAATTGCATCGAGTTCTTTAGCTGGAGTCTTCCAGACGAAGGATACGCATTTGAACCATTCAACAAGAAGGCAACCTAGAAATGGATAGTTACATACTACTATTGGGCTGGGCAGGAGTTTTCCTGCCGACCGCACTCGGAGCCATCGGCAGTATCATCGGCTGCGGACGCGCGGGGCAAGCAGCATCGGGCGCATTGTTGGACGTTGACAGTGGCTATGGACGATTGGTTGGCGTCTCAGCGCTTCCCTCCTCACAAACCATCTACGGAATCGTCGTGACCATGCAGTTCAATCAGGCCGTTGCGTTAGACTCCGCACCGGGATTGTTTTCCATCGGCCTGTTGGTCGGTCTAGCGTTGCTGTTTAGCGCTATCGTGCAAGGCACTTGCTGTGCATCGGCAATCAATACAACTAAGTCTAAGCCCGAAGTTTTTGGACTGGCGATTGCACCAGCAGCCATCGTGGAGGGTTTCGCAGTCTTCGCTTTCATCTTCGCGATGATCGTCGGTGGTAACATTCCCGGTGGCACGGCAGGCTAAGGAACTTGGTGACATGACAAACTCAAAGGAATCATCCGGCGTTGAAGAATTGATTGGCCGGCTGCGTGAGCAAGGTGTCGAAGAAGGCAAGGCTCAGGCAGAGACGCTGATGGAGCAAACACGACGGAAAGCCGAGCAGCGTCTTGACGATGCGAGACGGGAGGCCGATGCGTTACTGCGGAACGCACGTGAAGAGGCCGAGCAAACCAAGCGGGCCGGTGAAGAAGCGGTGCAATTGGCGGTGCGCGATGCGATGCTGAGGCTCAAATCCAATTTGGTGGAACAGTTCGCCGACCGAGTTCGACGGCTGGTAAGGCGTGAATTGGATGACGGCGACTTCCTGAAACAGTTGATTCTTGAGGTCGGTGGCCGGTCAGCTCCTTCGCCCAGTCAATCCGCCAAGCTTCTACTTCCCGAGAACGCCATCGGCTTGGAGCAACTGCGCAGCCACCCTGAGGAAGTGAAAGAAGGAAATCTGAGCCACTTCGTTGCTTCAATCACGAAAGAGATGCTGCGAGATGGACTGGAGATTGGAACACGAGACGACGCCTCGGCGGGCATCCGTATCCAACTGCTCGAAGAAGATATCGAGATTGAATTGACTGATGAAGCCATTGCGGAGCTGTTGCTGAGGCACCTGGTCCCCCGATTTCGCGCCATCATGGAGGGGATCATCCAGTGACCGCGACTACGAATTACTACGCACTCATCGCCAGCCTGCCGCATATGCCTCGCTCGTTTGAAATTGAACGAGTGCCAATCTCGCGAATTCAACTCCAGCAGAGGCTCAAGTTGCTCGGCGATCGCGACAAAAGCATTGTTGAGCAAGTGCAGAGTTTTCAGCTGTGGGATCGTCAATTGCCTGAACGCACGGATGACGAAGTTCAGATTGAATACGATCGCTTGATGAAGTCGATTTCTAACTCATTCGTTCGCGACATCATCAATCATCGGATGGACGTTCGTACGATAACCTGCGCATTACGGAGACGGCGTCTAGGACTTGAGTCGGCAGCCGCCGTCGGCCAGCACACGGACCACATTCGCAAGAACTGGCAACATCCCGATTTCCGATTGGTTCGAGAGCATCCTTGGATTCCACATGTCCGCGAATCGTTGGATGCAGGCGAACCCTTAGAAGTTGAACGGCAGCTTTTAGGTGCCACTTGGAATCGTTGGGTGCAACTTGCTGACCAGTTCTACTTCTCGTTTGAGACGATTCTGCTGTACCTCGCTCGTTGGGAAATCGTCGATCGCTGGACGAGACTCGATGAAACGGCGGGGCGGCAGAAGTTTGATGAACTCTTGACGCAAACGTTGAACCTTGAGGAAAACGTCGCATGAACACGCAGGTAGCAACCGCTGCGCAGGTCACGGCCGTCAATGGAAATATCGTGTCGATTGAGGTCCCCGAAGGACAGATCGTCAAGAATGAAGTTGCGTATGTCTGTCTGGATGACAAGCGGTTGAAGTCCGAAGTGCTGCGAATTTATGGGGCGGAAGCAGACTTACAGGTCTTCGAGGACACCGAAGGCGTGAAGGTTGGCGACCATGTGGAACTGACGCATCAGATGCTATCCGCGTCGCTTGGTCCCGGCCTGTTGGGAACCGTGTTTGACGGCTTACAAAATCCGCTGGAAACACTCGCCAATCGCGACGGGTTCTTTCTCAAGCGTGGGCATTATGCCGACTCGCTCGACCGCACGCAAAAATGGTCGTTTGTGCCGATACGACGCACGGGTGAGCGACTTCGTGCAGGCGACATCTTCGGCACGGTTCAGGAGCGCGGCGTCGAGCACAAAATCATGGTTCCCTTTGATTTGAGTGGCCAAGCTGAGCTGACTTGGATTCAGGGAGGTAGCTTTACGATTGACGAGCCGATCGCCCGCATTCGTGTTGGGCAGGATGAGCGTCCGTTGACGATGCGACAGGAATGGCCCGTTCGAGTTCCATTGCCAGCGGACCTCCTGCAACAACACTTGGCCGAACGAAAGTATCCGTCTGAACCGTTGGTCACAACGATTCGGACCATTGATACCTTCTTTCCAATCGCACGTGGGGGTACCGCCTGTATCCCAGGCCCGTTTGGCGCTGGCAAGACTGTTCTGCAAACATTGATCGCACGTAACTCAGCCGTGGATGTTGTGATCGTGGTCGCGTGCGGTGAACGAGCGGGTGAAGTCGTCGATACCATCAACGAGTTCTCACAGGCACAAGACCCACGGACGGGCGGCTCGCTGATGGATCGTACCGTCATCATCTGCAATACATCGTCGATGCCAGTCGCCGCCCGCGAGGCGTCGATCTACATGGGCATCACGCTAGGCGAATACTACCGACAGATGGGACTCGATGTCTTGCTGTTGGCCGACTCCACGTCGCGATGGGCTCAAGCGATGCGGGAAACGTCGGGACGACTGGAGGAGATTCCCGGCGAAGAAGCCTTCCCGGCGTACCTTGATTCGGCCATCAAAGGCGTCTACGAACGAGCGGGAGTACTCGCGACTTGCGACGGTTCCTCCGGGAGTCTAACGATGATCGGAACCGTCTCGCCTGCAGGCGGGAATTTCGAGGAACCTGTAACGCAATCGACTTTGGGCACGGTGAAAACATTCCTCGGTCTGTCCTACGATCGCGCCTACAAGCGATTCTATCCAGCCATCGACCCACTGCTTTCCTGGTCGCGATATCGAGAACAACTGCAAGAACATTTTGATCGCCTATTGGCTCCCGGATGGACCGCAACCGTCGAATCGTTGCTCGATTTACTTCGGCAAGCTGACGCCATCTATCAGATGATGCAAGTGACGGGCGAGGAAGGAATTTCGCTGGCCGACTTCGTGATCTATCAGAAAGCACAGTTTCTCGACACGGTCTACTTGCAACAGGATGCCTTCGACCCGGTGGATGTCGCGACACCTTTGGAGCGGCAGCAGACGATGCTGCGGCTGATCCGAGATATCACCGAGCGCGAATTTCTGTTCGACGATAAGGAAGAGGCACGCAATTTCTTTGTTCGGATCACTAATGCTTTCCGCAATTTGAACTACGCCGAAACGGACTCATCCGACTACCAGCAATTTCTGGCGAGCATCCGGTTGATGCTTTCAGATCGCGAAAGCGAAACATGACGTAGATACCACCCCAAAGTATGCCAAAACGAGCCTGCGATGGCAGAGCTTTGAAAGGTGCTGGCTATAACGCGGCGACGAACGTCGCTAATTCGTCGGTGTCCCTTACTCCGATCGCGGTGACAAGCCGAGAGCCGATTCGCCAGGTTGCGGCGAGCTGACCGTCGAGCTGCGTGACCCGGCAGACTTTTTCTCGGCACTTGATGTTGACACTCGGCTCGCCCTCGAACCAATCATCCATCTTGGACTTGTGCTCGAAAATGGCGACCTGCGTTTGATCAGCACGCTGCCAAACCGCCTGGACACACTTGCAACACGGCATGTCCAACACCACCAGCCTGTCGCACGAGTATCCACTGGGCGGAGGATCAACATTGCGAGGTCGGTATCCAACAAGCTGTACCGCTTCATCCACCGAAACGGTCTGGCCCGAGTATTGGGAGACTAGATGCTCCTGAGCCGCCAGTGGGCTTGAATCTAGCAGTTGAGCGTAACTTATCAGCGGATCATGCGGATGGCTGGCCGGTTGCAACGTCCAGAACAGACCAACGCCAATCAGCAACACAGCCGCGACCGCAACCAAGCTCCATGATCGTTTCTGATCAAATCTGGATTTCGATTTCAGATCGACGGTGTCGTAGTTGTTGACCGATTCAGGCAACCGTGGCTCTTTCAATTGGGCGGCGATCCGATCCCAAAGGTCATGTGGCGGACGAGCAGAAGACAGGCTTCGAGCCGCGTCGGAAAGCATGCGGATGTCGGCCAATTGGTCCGAACATGGCGGACAGTCTTCTAAGTGCGATTCGACTTCAGCCCGCTGGTCGAGTCGTAACTCATGATCGAAATAGTGCGAGAGCAACTGCTCGACTTGTTGGCAATCCATTTGATTGCTCCACCGGAGAATCGAATTCGACCGATCAAGTGTCGGCCCATGGTTTTTGATGCCATTGGTCCGCCACTTCTTCACGGGAAAACGGCAAACAAGGAAACAATCGCAATGAGAACAAGACTGAGAAAAATCTGTGAAGAACCGAGCGACTCGTTGCATCCAACTACCAGTAAGGCGAGCAAAGGTGGCCAAGTCTGCCCGAGCCGTCTGTTTCCCCAATCCCTGACGACTAGAGGTGGAAGTCATGTTATTGAAATCGGTAGCTGCTGGTGTTTTGTCGCTTGGTCTGTTTGGTGCAGCCGCATTTGGTTTGCCAGCAGCGGATGTCCCGCCGACTGCGGCCCCGGCTTCGGTGTCACAGGTCCAAGAGGTCGATTCCTCGACCGAGTTGGCTGGCAACAGTTGCTGTGCAAAACGAGCTTACTGCTGCACTAGTAAGCGAAGTTGCTGCGGAAGTTCAGTTGTCGTTGAAAACGACAACTGAACGGGATCGGGTGACCTGTTTGGATCGCCAGCGCAGTCGTCAGACCGCTGGCGATCGTAGTATTCCAGTTCCATCTGTTCGGGGGAGCATCCAATGAGCACGGGCACAATCAACGCGACTCGACGAGGATCGCGAAAACGACGAGGCTCGCAAAAATGTGGTGTGACCCGTCCCGCCAATGAAGTGTGTCCACCCGAGACGGCTGACGATTCACGACAGCCCCGTGAAGTCGATCATCTTAAACCCGATGAAACGACAGAGCAGCCCTGCTATTGCTGTATCGTCGCTGCGGTTCGCCGCACTTGGTCGTCCAGCGGCTACACCGCGTTGAAGCGGGTTGAGTGTCGCTTCGAGGACGGCATCCTATTTATCCGCGGGACAGTTAACAGCTTTTACCACAAGCAAATGGCTCAGGAATTGGTCCGTTGCGTTAATGGAGTTGAGCAGATCGTCAACGAACTGGAAGTATCGTCCCTTTGCAGCACGAGCAAGAATGAGCATGACAACGAGGAAGATTGAGCCCGACGGATCACTGGCGACATCGGCGACCGTTGCCTATTTCTCGATGGAAATCGCGATTGATCCGGCAATGCCGACGTACAGCGGCGGACTGGGCGTGTTGGCGGGTGACACGTTGCGAGCCGCTGCGGACTTGAGCGTCCCGATGGTCGCCGTCACGCTACTGCATCGCCACGGGTATTTGTCTCAATCCATCGACAACGACGGTTGGCAGCACGAATCACCTGTGGAGTGGGTGCCAGCAGACTTTAGCACCGAACAGTCCGAGCGTGTTCAGGTTGTGATCGAGGGTCGCACCGTCCACGTGCGTGCATGGCAATATGACGTGCATGACGGCGGTGGGCACGTCATTCCAGTTCTGTTACTTGATACCGACTTAGATGAAAACTCGGCTGAAGATCGAACACTGACGCACCGTCTTTACGGAGGCGATGATCGTCATCGGCTGTGCCAGGAAGTTGTGCTCGGTATCGGTGGCATCCGCATGCTGCGTGCGTTGGCTTACCGACGGGTTGTCCAGTATCACATGAATGAGGGTCACGCCGCGCTGCTTGGCCTTGAACTGTTGGACGAGCGAGCCAAGAGTTTTGAAAGGGACGTTTTCACGAGCGACGATGTGCAAGCCGTGCGTCGACAATGCGTCTTCACCACTCATACTCCTGTGCCCGCCGGTCACGACCGGTTCGACCTGAATCTCGTGGGGCGAGTCCTCGGTCGAACCGACCTATTCGACATGCACGAAGTGTTCTGCTGCAGTGGTGAGCTGAACATGACGTACCTCGCACTCAACCTCAGCCACTACGTCAACGGTGTTGCCAAGAAGCATGGCGAAGTCTCAAGGCAAATGCTGACGCCGAAGGACGCCGAACATCACTATCAAATCGACCACATCACCAATGGAGTTCACGCACGAACCTGGGCGGCTCGATCGTTTGCCAATCTGTTTGACCAATGGCTACCGGGATGGCGTGAGGACAGTGCAAGCCTTCGCGGAGCAGTCGCTGTTCCCGAGAACGAAGTATGGCAGGCCCATCAGGCGGCCAAGCTTGATTTGATTGACGAGATCAACTCACGCCAAGCCATCGGGTATGACCCAGAAACACTGACGATCGGGTTTGCCCGTCGTGCAACGGCGTACAAGCGAGCGAATTTGCTGTTGAGCGATCCCGGCAGGCTTCGCCGCATCGCGGAGGAACATGGACCTCTGCAATTGGTTTTTGCAGGCAAGGCGCATCCCCGCGACGAAGAGGGCAAACGACTGATACAGCAAATCGTACGCATGAAAGACACTCTCACCCCAGAAATCAAAATCGTCTATCTCGAAAACTATGACT
This sequence comes from uncultured Pirellulaceae bacterium, assembly GCA_963975425.1. Taxonomy (GTDB): domain Bacteria; phylum Planctomycetota; class Planctomycetia; order Pirellulales; family Pirellulaceae; genus CAXBGS01. Next base: position 319,469 of record CAXBGS010000006.1, on the reverse strand, counting down.
GGGAACTGGCTCGCCTGCTGGTTGCTGGCGTTGATGTTTGGCTCAATACGCCGCAGCCTCCACTCGAAGCATCTGGTACGAGCGGAATGAAAGCGGCGATCAACGGCGTACCAAGCCTGAGCATCCTGGATGGTTGGTGGATCGAAGGCTGCGTCGATGGCGTCACAGGATGGTCATTTGGCGATGCCTCGCCCGCGACGCCTGGTGATGCGAAACGATTTCACGAAGACGCTGCCGCCCTCTACGACAAGCTCGACGACGTCGTCGTCCCGACGTACTACCGCAAACGCGATATGTGGATGCGAATCATGTCGCACGCGATTGCTTTGAACGGATCACACTTCAATACACAGCGGATGGTCCAACAGTACGTGTTAAAGGCCTATTACAAGTCGTAAGAATCGCGAGCGACCATGAAGATAACCATTCGAGGAGATTCAACATGCAGCGCATCTTTCATCCGACCGATTTCTCCCGCGGTGGTGAGCCGGCTTTCGTTCATGCATTGAAGCTGGCTGTCAATGCCAACGCCTTGCTCGAAGTGCTGCATGTGGATCGGCACCCAGAGCATGTAACGTGGGGCGATTTCCCCCAAGTGCGCGAAACACTCTCGCAGTGGGGCTCGCTTCCCGAATGGGCGCTGCCCGAGGACGTTGGACGCTTAGGTATCGGAGTTCATAAAGTGTTGCTGGCCGGCAATGATCCAGTCAGCGAAATCCTGAAGCATCTGCGCGTGCACAGCCCAGACTTGATCGTGATCGCTTCGCACCATCGAGAAGGAGTCGACCGATGGCTGCACCAAGACATCTCAAAGAAGATTGCTCGCAACTCCCATACGAGTTGCCTGTTTGTCCCGCACGGTGTTGACGGTTTCGTCGCTCGTGAAGACGGTTGCGTTCAGTTTCAAAAAGTTGTCATGCCGATTGCTTCAGAACCCGACGCAGCGGGTGCGATCGCGCAATGTTGCGAGTTGGCAAGGCTGCTTGATTGCAAGTCCGTCACGGCGACCCTTGTTCACGTTGGCGACGACGGGGAGGTGCTCAGCAGCCTCGCGATTCCCGACATCGACGGTTGGACATGGGAACTTGTTGTTGAAGATGGTGATCCGGCCACACAGATTCTCAATACTGCCAATGAACGTGAGGCTGATTTGATCGCATTGTCGACCCAAGGCCACCATGGCTTTCTTGACGCACTCCGCGGCAGCACATCGGATCAGGTGGTGCAGAGAGCATCGTGCCCGATCCTCGCGGTTCCCGCGGAATGGCATGGGGAACAGCGACCAAATCTCCATCCCAAGTGAACAAGTTGTTCACCATATTGATTCGCAGAATATTCCAAACTGGCTGAATATCTGGATTTGATCCAGCATCCAACTTGTAGTCCATCAATCAATCTCAAACTTCAGGAAAACCGATGTCTGAACAAAAGACGCCATCCAAAGCGGACACCGAGCAGGCGACAGAATTTGAGTGCCATGCCCCCGAGGCTGAAAACGTTTTTCTGGCAGGTTCATTTAATGAGTGGAATCCCGAAGTGACACTGATGGATAAGACCCACAATGGGACATGGATAGCCAAACTCAAACTGGAGCCTGGACGCTACGAATTCAAGTTTGTCGTCGACGGTCAGTGGTGCTGCGAGGCCAATTGCCATGCCAGTGCCGAATGCCCTCAATGTGTCCCCAATGACTTTGGAACGATGAACCGCGTCTGCGAAGTCGCCTGATCAATACTCACCACATTTCATGATCGAGGATACGATGAACTGCCAACGTAACCGACTCGTCCCCACCGTGATCGCGGTTCTTATTAGCCTGCCACCGACTTCCATGGCGATGGCTCAAGAGCAAAAGGCCGCAACCGATGACGTGGATGTGCGGTACTTTCAAAAGAAGCTTGAGCTGGCGAAACACGATCTGGAAACGGCGCTGAAAGCCAATCGCCGCATTCCCAATATGAACTCGAAGCTATCGCTGTTGAGGCTACAGAACCAGGTCGCCTACGCGGCGAAGTTGGTCGAACATGCGGGAAAGCACGCCGACCATGATTTGCACAAGAGTCATTTGCCGTCACTCAAGAACGACGTCATTCTTGCCGAGGAACAGCTTGCCTGGGCGAAAAAGGCGAGCGGCTATCTTCGCGAGGACCAATTGAAGCGACTGGAACTCAATGCACAGCTCTCACGTTTGGCATTGGAGCGGGCGGAACAGCCGAAAATCACGGCTGATCCAATGCAGCATTTGCAGTGGCAGATCGACCGCTTGCGCTCTGAATTGCTGAGCTTGCAGGTCGAGTTTGAACGCACGCGATCAGGGCGCTAGAAACTAGCGCAATTCAATGATACAGAAGACAATCCAGTCGCATTGCCGTCACTGTGGTACAGATGTGACGTCAATACAACGCGGACGCCCGGTGCAGGGACCAAGTTGGGAACAGGACGATGGCACGCCACGACCGCTAGGCGTTACATGGCTGGAGCAGGAACAAGCGTACAACTTCGCCATCCATGCCGGGAGTGCTCGCAGCGTCACGCTTTTGATGTATCTCAAAGACGAACTGCGCGTTCCATGGCACTCCGTTGTGCTCGATCCACTGAATAATAAGTCAGGGCCGATTTGGCACTGCCGTGTCCCCATTTCTCAAGCAGGCGATGCGGAATACTACGCATATCAGGTCGATGGACCGGTCGAGGGTGCTGCTCTGCCATGGCACGCTTTCGACCCAGACAAGATATTACTCGATCCGTACTCACGTAGCATCTTTTTCGCGGAATGCTTCAACCGCGAAGCAGCCCGCTCATCTGGTTCTAATGCAGGGCGCGCTCCATTGGGGCGGCTGGATGTGTGCCGTTGTCCGTTCGACTGGGGGAACGAGCCAAGGATTCGACATGGTTCGGATTTAGTGATCTACGAAATGCATGTGCGTGGATTCACACGCGATCCCTCTTCCAATATTAATGCCAACAACCGCGGCACGTTCGCCGGCGTCGTGGAAAAAATTCCATACCTACAGGAGCTTGGCGTCACCGCGGTTGAATTGATGCCGGTCTTCCAGTTTGATCCGGAAGACAATAATTATTGGGGCTACATGCCGCTCAATTTCTTTTCGCCTCACCAGGCCTACTCGTCTCATCAGTCGTCATGCGAGCAACACAGCCAGTTTCGCGAGATGGTTCGCCAATTGCACGTCGCGGGGATCGAAGTCATTTTGGACGTCGTTTACAACCACACCTGCGAAGGCGATCATCGCGGACCGACATACAGCTACCGTGGAATTGACAACGACGTCTACTATGTCGCGTCGGATGATCCGACTTCGCCGTATGCGAATTTCAGCGGCACCGGCAACACTCTCGACACGACGCATCCCACCGTTCGATCGCTGATCGTCGATAGCCTGCGATATTGGGCAAAAGAAATGCACGTCGACGGGTTCCGTTTTGATCTCGCATCCGTTTTTTCAAGGGACTCGGAAGGCAACGTCAATCTCACGCAGCCGCCATTGTTCGATCAAATTGCGAGCGATCCCGATTTGGCGAACGTCCGCCTGATCGCCGAACCCTGGGATGCCGCCGGACTGTACCAACTGGGCAGCTCGTTCCCCGGTCAGACTTGGATGCAGTGGAACGGTCGCTATCGTGACACGTTGCAGCGTTTCGTTCGAGGCGATGCGGGGATGGTGCCGGACCTGATGACAAGGTTGTACGGAAGCAGTGACCTATTTCCAGATCACCCTTCGCAGTCATTCCGCCCTTTTCAAAGCATCAACTACATCGCGTCGCACGATGGCTTCACGCTTTATGACCTCGTTGCCTACAACGACAAGCACAACGAAGCCAATGGCCAAGGCAACCAGGATGGCCCGAATGAATTCAGTTCCAATCACGGCTGGGAAGGCGACGCTGATGCTTCCCAGTCGGTGCGAGACTTACGCAAACGCCAAGTCAAAAACTTTTGTTGCCTGTTGATGCTTTCGGCTGGGACGCCGATGTTCCGCATGGGCGACGAATTCATGCAAACCCAAGGTGGTAATAACAATCCCTACAACCAAGACAACGAAGCAAGTTGGCTCGACTGGCATCGACTCGAATCCAACCAAGAAGTGTTTCGCTTCTTCAAGCAGATGATCGCCTTCCGGAAAAAGCATCCATCCATTGGACGATCGACGTTTTGGCGAGACGATATCTGCTGGTTTGGTGCTGAAGAACCGACCGTCGACATGTCGGCTCCGTCGCGGGTATTGGCTTATCATCTGAGAGATTCGCGGAGTTGTGGTGGCGATCTGTACGTGATGATCAACGGCTCGAAGGAAGCACGTCCCTTTGTTGTTCATCCACGAGATTGCGATTGGCAACGGGTCATCGACACTTCGCTGCCCAGTCCACTCGATATTCAGTGCGACGAATCAAGCCCGGTCATCAACCAGCACGCCTACCGTGTCAATCCACGCAGCGTGGTTGTCTTGCAGCAATCCAGTCCATACAAAAGAGATACACAACGATGAAAACTTATGCACTCTGGCTGACATTGGTTGTCGTGGCGACTACCAACGCCGCCGCAAAAGAATGGTCCGACTCGACCGGGAATTACAGCATCACTGGTGACATGATTGCTTTTAGCGAATCGACCGTGGTGCTTAGAAAGAAAAATAGCGACCTGGTGGCCGTGCCGCTGGAAAAACTGTCGAGGCAGGACCAGGAGCACGTTGAGAAGGCAGCCGAAAAACTTGGTCAATCGACCGGAAGCAGGCAAGTTTGGACGCTGAAGTCTGGCTTGAAGATGCCGGGCCGAATCGTTGGCTTTGACAAGCACCCAGTCGTGATCCAACGACGACTCGGGCGCGTCTACGTCAACAACCGTCGGTTTGACAAGATGCCTGGTGTTTACAGAGCCATCATCCCCAAGATCGTGGAGCATTTCACAGGCGAAGAAATCGGGGGCGAAAAAGAGCTCGAGAAATGGGCGAAGAAACTCAAAGGCGAACCACGCACGTATGAATGCGCGGGAGTCATGATCGAACTGGAGGACGGCGATCTGTACTGTGCCCCATTTTTTCTGTTTACAGACGAAGTGGTGAACGTACTCAAGCCAGGCTGGGAGCGTTGGCTGGCGGCCAAAGAGGACTATGAAGCGAAAGAGCAGGAATCATTCCTTGCGCACGCCCAAGCCGAAGCCTATCAACGTCAGCAAATGCGAGCAGAGCAAATTCAGCAGTTGCAACTCAACCTGCAAGCCTACGACGCGGGCGTGTTTGATCTCTGGGAAGTCACGATGGAACCACCGCCCGGCGTCTACGGCATGCCACTCAGTGTCGTCGTTCCGGCCCGCAACAACATTCAAGCCGCCCAAATCGCAAAACATCAAAATCCGAACTACGTCGTCGGCCCAATGCGAGTTGTGCCAAGGAGGAATTGAAAGCCAAGCGCGAGTACAACCCGCCCTTTCGATGGCAGCTTGAAAGTGACTGTCGCAGGGAGCCCACGCAATCAACCGTTTGACATTTACGGCGACCTCAACGTCGAGAGCTAGGGATATGCATAACGCGAGCTTCGACGCTGGCCTCTTTGCATTGGGCGTCTGCTCGGCTCAATGTTTGCGAGTGGCCGCCGACGATGGGCGAGCGATTGGCTATTCTCTGCACGCTGCTGATCTAGCAGCCGACTTTCCTACGCGTTTTACGAGCGGATCGTCAAGTCGTGGGCGTGTTGGTTTGCGAATTGCTTGATTTGCGGCTGGCCATGCAAGAATGACAGGACAACGCGGCCAGCATTTGCCGATAAACTGGACTGGTCGCAAGGCTAGCTCTGGCCTACAATGTCCATAATGGGCTCTATATTTGGAAAAACCAACTGACACGATGTTTCGGCTGCTTTTACTATCGTTTATCGCATTGCGAGTTGTCGTGTGCCCGGTGTTTTGCCTGGGTGCGTTTGATGATCGTTTTGTGAACGATGTGCCAGTTGAGCATCATTCTTGCGGCTGTTCTGGTGAACAGAACTCGCCTTGCGATGATGATGGCGTTCCACCAGCCGATCCGCCTTGCCCTTGCGAAACGGGATGCGAGTGTCAGGTCACGCCTGAGCTGAACCATCGGACGATGGCTGATTTTCAGCTCGCCTTGGATCTCGCTCCGCTGAAATGGGAGACGCTTGATCTCTCCGAGGTCTTGGTTTCTCGATTCGAGCATCAGCCTCATCCATTCGATCTTTTGACGGGTCGCTCGGTGCGCGTCGCGCACTCTTCTTGGCTGCTCTAAGCCGCGACTAGGTCTCTTCGTCTGCTGACCGGCGAACTCGGTTTGCAACTCCAGCTTTGGATTTGCGCGCTCGGATTCTAGCTTCTGGTCGGCGGCGTTTTTGGTCGTTGTATGCGCTCGCGGTTGTTGCGTGCGCTGCTTGCACCGTCTTTAGCCAGCAAGGTTTTCCAATGAGTCATCCGATCGCCGATGCGCCGAGAAAAAGTTCTCGGCAACAACCAGTGGAGTCGCCCGTCAATGGACACAAGGTTCCAGCCGCCGAAACTGAAATCACTCAGGACGGGAAATCGAAACCTCGCGGTCCCGTTCGCCGCGGTATCTCGTTCGTGCTCGGTAGTATCGGACCGACGCTGGTTCTGGCCGGTTTCGCTACCGTGTTTTGGTATGGGCATCACAACGATTGGCGGATTCCCAAATTCGCCGCGCTAACCGGCTCGCATGAACCTGTCGTATCCGATTGGTGCGAAGAGCATGCGGTGCCGGAGTCCATCTGTGTTGAATGTGATCCGACACTGATGCCCAAGGGCCCTGACTACGGTTGGTGCAAGGTGCATGGTGTTCACAACTGCCCACTGGATCATCCGGATGTCGCGCAGCTCAAAGTCGCACCGACCGTTCTTGCGAGCGACTTAGAACGAGCTGCACGGGCGCTTGCGATCGCCGATCGAAAAGAAAACAACAGTGGATGTGATGTCTATAAGTCACGTATACAGTTTGCTTCGATCGATTCGGTGCGACAGGCGGGTGTTGACGTCGAATTGGTCGAGCGAAAACCGATCGTCGAATCGGTCCAAGGCAGCGGTGAGATTGTCTACGATCCGACTCGGCAAGCCAAATTGGCTTCGCGAGTGCCCGGCAGTGTCTGGATGGTTGCGAAGAACGTGGGTGATCAAGTCGCAAGGGGTGAGGTTCTGGCGATCGTTGACGCAGCCGCAGTTGGCGAACTGAAGACAGCCCTTCTGCGAGCGCTCGCTGAACAAAAACTACAGCAACAAAACGTCGTCAGACTCAACGAAGCTCGAGATGCCGTCCCAGGATCGCGAATTCTCGATGCTGAAGCCGCTTTGGCGAAAGCCCAAGCCGATGTTCTCAGTGCGGAACAGTCGTTGCGAAACCTCGGCTTGCCCGTTCAAGTCAGTTCGCTGCAAGGATTGTCCGAGCAGCAGGTTCTCGACCATTTGCGGTTGATCGGCATTCCGGATTCAATCCGCGCGCAGCTTAACAGCCAGACGGTCACATCAAACTTGCTACCTATTCGCTCGCCAATTGATGGTGTCGTTGTCGATCGATTTGTGTCGCCGGGAGAGGTCGTCGACCCTTCGCGGATACTATTCCAAGTCGCTGACATTCGTCAGATGTGGCTGACGCTCAATGTTCCGCTGGAAAACATGCACCAGCTTGTTGTCGGCCAAACCGTCCACTTTCGCGCCGACGGCAGCCGACAAGACGTCCAAGGCAGAGTTGATTGGATCAGCACCTCAGCCGACAAGCTAACACGCATGGTTCAAGTCCGAGCCGTACTGCCGAATCCCGATGGGCGTCTTCGGAATGAGACGTTCGGCACGGGCCAAGTGATCTTGCGAGAAGAACGCGATGCAATCGTAATCCCCACCGGATCGTCACATTGGGAAGGCTGTTGCGAAGTGGTTTTCGTTCGCGACAAGCACTATTTCGATAGTCCAGAGAGCTACAAAGTGTTTCATGTCCGCTCCGTCCGTCTTGGTGCAACCAACGGCGACTACACGGAAGTGATCTCCGGTCTCCTGCCGGGTGAAATCATCGCCACCGAGGGCAGTGATGTGTTGCGTGCTCAGTTACTGAAAAACAACCTCGGCGCAGGCTGCGACTGTGTCGCTGAATAGGGAGAGCAGGGATGCTTAATTGGGTCATAGATTTTTCGCTCAAGCACCGTGCGCTGGTCATTCTGACGGCAGGGCTATTTGCTGTCGTCGGCGCGTTTTCACTGCGGCAGCTTGACATCGATGCATTTCCGGACACGACGCCCGTTCAAATCCAGATCAACACGGTCGCACCGTCGCTCGCGTCGGAAGAGATCGAGCGACAGATTACGTTTCCGATTGAGCAAGCGATCAGCGGTTTGCCGGGGCTGCATGAACTTCGCTCCATATCAAAGTTCGGATTGTCGCAACTGGTGCTCATCTTTGATGACGACATCGACGTCTATTTCGCGCGGCAACTGATCAACGAACGTCTGTCCACGGTAGAATTGCCGGATGGAATCGGCCGACCACAGATGGGGCCGGTTTCCACCGGCCTGGGTGAAGTCTTTCATTACGTCGTGGTTTATGAGGGCGTTGATCTATCTGAAGTTTCTCGTGAAGAACGTGTCAAGCGACTCACCGAATTACGGACCATCCATGACTGGGTTATCAAGCCGCAATTGAGGTCCGTCCACGGCGTGGCCGAGGTCAATAGTTGGGGCGGGTACGAGAAGCAGTATCAGGTCCGGATCGACCCTGACCTGCTGCTCAAATACGGACTGACGTTCGAGCAAGTTAGTGAGGCCATCCAGGCCAACAACGAGAACGTCGGGGGCGGCACTGTCATCGACGGAAGCGAAATGCTGCTCGTCCATGGTGTCGGACGCACGGTGAACGTCGAGCAGATCGAGGAGGTCATCGTCACTGCGAAGGATGGCGTGCCTGTGCGAATACGTGACGTCGCTGCCGTGCAGATTGGACATGAGGTTCGGCGTGGTGCGGTCACCGCGAATGGCCAAGGCGAAGCCGTGCTCGGCTTGGGCTTCATGCTGATGGGCGAAAACAGTGATCAGGTCACATGGGCACTCAAGGAGAAACTACAGCAGATCAAGGAAACACTACCGGCCGGAGTCACCATCCAAACAGTCTACGACCGCACAGAACTGATCGACCATGTGATCCACACCGTGCAGAAAAACCTGTTCGAGGGTGGTCTACTTGTTATCGCAGTGCTTTTCATCTTTCTTGGAAATCTTCGAGCCGGGCTTATCGTCGCCTTGGCAATTCCGCTGTCGATGTTATTCGCCTTTTCCGGCATGCTGAAGTTCGGCATTGCCGCCAGTTTGCTCAGTCTCGGTGCGATTGATTTCGGTCTGGTCGTCGATAGTTCCGTTGTGATGATCGAGAACTGCGTGCGTCATCTATCGCATGACCGGCAGGGGCGCAGCCGTTTGGAGATCATACGCGACGCCGCCATCGAAGTTCGCAAGCCGACGATGTTCGGTGAGCTCATCATCATGATTGTGTATTTGCCGATCCTCACTCTGGAAGGGATTGAAGGCAAGTTGTTTCGGCCCATGGCCTTGACCGTAATCATGGCTTTGGCGGGGTCGATGGTTCTTTCTCTGACGCTGATGCCGGTGCTGGCTAGTCTCTTGCTTCCGAAGAATATCACCGAGAAAGAGCCGCTGCTGATTCGATTTCTTAAATGGCTCTACGCACCGGTATTACGATTCACGATGCACCACAAGGCATTTATCATCGGGTCGGCGTTGTTGCTGCTGGTCAGCGTGTTCAGTCTTGTGGCGCCTAATCTTGGTAGCGAATTCGTGCCTCGCTTGTCAGAGGGAGCAATCACGCTCAACGTTGTCAGACTCGCCGGAACACCACTGGAAGAATCGATGCGCTACAACACGCGCATGGAGCAGGTGTTGTTGGAGAAGTTTCCCGATGAGATCAACCAGGTGTGGAGCCGGATCGGAACTGCAGAGGTCGCAACCGATCCGATGGGCACCGAATTGACCGACCTGTTTATTACTTTGCATCCGCGTGAAGAGTGGACACGAGCCGAAACACAAGAGGAACTAACGACTCTTGTGCACCATGAGCTCCGCGATCTCCCCGGACCGCGATTGGCCTTATCACAGCCAATCGAAATGCGAATGAACGAAATGATTTCAGGCGTTCGCTCTGATGTCGCGGCAATCCTATATGGCGACGACCTTGATCTGATGAACGAAAAGGCCGTTGAGATCGAGCGAGCACTCAATTCGATTCCCGGCGCTGAAGACGTCAAGATCGAGCAGATTACCGGCCAGCCCGTCCTGCAGATCCGTGTCAAGCAGGACGAAATTGCTCGCTATGGGATTCCCGCCCAGTCTGTCATGAATCTAGTCCGTTCACTCGGCAGCAATTATGTCGGTGAGGTGTATGAAGGCCAATTGCGATTTCCGTTGGTCATCCGGTTGCCCGAGGCAGCGAGGGCCAACCCGGAATCAATCGGCCAGATTCTGGTCGCCACACCAGCGGGACAGCGGATTCCGCTCTCGCGACTGGCGTCAATTGAACGAGTCGAAGGGTTCAATACGATCAAACGAGACTGGTATCAGCGGCGAATCACAATTGAAGCCAACGTACGCGGCCGAGACCTTGGCAGTTTCGTTGCCGAGGCGCAACGAGTTGTCGATGAGAAAGTGCAATTGCCTGCTGGCCGATACCGCATTGAATGGGGTGGGCAGTTCGAGAATCTACAACGTGCTCAAACGCGGTTGATGATCGTCGTCCCCATTGCGCTGTTGCTGATTCTGTCGCTGCTTTACATGACCTATCGCAACTGGATCGATTCATTGCGAGTCTTCACTGGCGTACCATTCGCGTGGATTGGCGGTGTATTGGCGTTGTGGATTCGCGATATGCCGTTTTCGATTTCCGCGGCGGTAGGGTTTATCGCACTATCCGGTGTGGCGGTGCTCGACGACATGTTGCTCGTTTCGACAATTCGGCAACTTCGTCGGCGGGGGCGATCACTCGACGAGGCAGTCGAAGAAGCTGCGATGACGCGGTTACGTCCGATCTTAATGACAACACTCGTTGCCAGTCTTGGTTTTGTGCCAATGGCGTTCAGCACCGGCATGGGCGCGGAAGTGCAGAGACCCTTGGCAACGGTCGTGATCGGCGGTGTGTGTAGCGCGATGATCATGAGCCTACTCGTGCTACGAGTTCTGTACGTCGTCTTCAATATGCCTGTAGAAAAGTTTGATGGAGATGGAGGGGATGATGACGGTCATCATCTCGAACCAGACGACCCGACCGATCCAGAAGTCGAGCAAGAGTTTGCGTCCAGGCAGTCGTCCGAGACCAAACAAGTGCCCAGGCGAGTGACGGTCTAACCCTTGATTCGGCGATGCCGAAGGAGATTGAGATGAATTGGATTTTGAGTATGCGTGGCTTGTCGCTGACCGTATTGGCGGTCTCCGCGTTCGCGTTGAGCGGATGCGGCAAGAGTGACACGGCCACATCTGAAGGAGGCACCGAAAGTGGTGCCGGAACAGTCGCTGCGACGAACGTCGATCACAGTCACGGGGGTTGGTGGTGTGTCGAGCATGGCGTCCCCGAAGGAGAATGCCCTTTGTGCGACACATCCTTGGTATCCAAGTTCAAGGAGGAAGGAGATTGGTGCGATGAACATGATCGCCCCGAATCTCAATGCTTCATTTGCAGTCCCACACGGTTCGAGAAGTTTGCTGCCCGCTACGAAGCCAAGACCGGTCACAAACCACCTCAACCAGAAGAATGAAATAGAGGGCCAGAGTGACTGGGGGATCGGTAGCGTGTTTGCCAGCCTGTAAAAACGCCCGCCCCCAGTCACGTCTGCTCACCGTTAACACGCCTTATTACGCGGACCCAAGGAGATCGCCATGTGACCTTCACATCTCCTGAACGGACTCACCATTTCAATGTTTAACTGTTTGATGAAAGGACTCTGAAAATGTACCGTACCCCCCTTTGTATCGCACTGACGTTTGCGCTGGCCGTCTGTTTGTCCAGCCACAGCCGGGCAGCCGCTCCGTCAAAAACCACTACCATCACCTTGGAAGTTCTCACTTGTGAGAGCTGTGCCAAGAGAGTGGCGGCCAAGTTGTCTGAAGTTCCTGACGTCGGCGGCGTCAAAACGGACGTAAAGACAAAGCGGGCGTTTGTCATTCCCAAGCGTGACACGACGCTCTCGCCTCTCCGGTTATGGGAAGCGATCGAAAAGGCTGGCAAGAAGCCGTTGAAGCTTGAAGGCCCAAGTGGAACGTTCACGTCCAAACCGAAGAAGTAGTCTCCCATCTGATGGAAGCAAATAGCTGCTGGCGCTTGGTTCGTCCCTAGCGTCAGCAGCATGTTATAAACCAAACGCGTACTCTGGTAGTTGGTCAGAGGAACGAAACCAAGCAATCGCATGAGCAATTCAAGAACAAACTCAATCGAACTTCGCATTCATGGAATGGATTGCGCCGAAGAGGTTTCGGTTCTCAAGCGAGAACTCATGCCGTTGCTAGAAGATGAAGATCGGCTTGGCTTTGATTTGCTTGGTGGGAAACTGACCGTCGATCTTTCGTCATTGGACGTTACGCAAGCTGATGTTCTGGCCGCGATCGATCGAACAGGGTTGAAAGCGGAAGCTTGGCAGGAAGATACCGATACTCAGAGCGAATTGACGTTCTGGGTGCGACATCGCCGCGTGATTCTCACGATTATCAGTGGACTATTTGGCGGTGCGGGATTGGCAGCGCAACTGCTGTTGTCCGGCGGCACAGGTGAAACCGGCGAGGCGGTGCCGCTAGTGGCCGTCACGTTGTATGTGATTGGGATCATTGCCGGTCTCAGTTTGGTCTTGCCGAAGGCATGGCGTTCGGCAGTGTCACTCCGACCAGATATGAACCTGCTGATGTCGGTTGCTGTCGTCGGTGCTGCTGCGATCGGGGAATGGTTCGAGGGAGCGACCGTCGCATTCTTGTTTTCGCTTTCACTATTGCTTGAGTCGTGGAGTGTGGGACGCGCTCGTCGTGCAATCGCAGCACTGATGGATTTGTCTCCACCGATTGCGCATGTTCGTGGCGACGATGGTGAAGTGAAAGATATCGCACCGGCAAGTGTTCCAATCGGCTCGACACTGATTGTCCGTCCGGGCGAGAAGATACCGCTGGACGGTAAAGTTCGCGTGGGCCGCAGCGGCGTCGATCAGGCACCGATCACTGGCGAAAGTGTGCCGGTTGACAAAGAAGTTGGTGATGAGGTCTTTGCCGGGACCATCAACGGCGATGGGTCGCTGGAAATTGAAAGTACCAAAGCAGCCAACGACACGACCCTGGCTCGGATCATCAAGATGGTTGGTGACGCCGGCTCAAAACGCGCGCCGTCAGAGAAATGGGTCGAGAAGTTCGCGGCCGTCTACACGCCGGTTGTTATGGTCTCGGCCCTGTTGATTTTGATAGTCCCGCCGTTGGCATTTGGCGGTGACTGGTCCGATTGGCTCTATCGATCGTTGGTCTTATTAGTGATTGCTTGCCCGTGTGCGCTCGTCATCTCGACGCCGGTTAGCGTTGTTGCGGCGTTGGCCGCGGCAGCTCGGAACGGAGTTCTCATCAAGGGTGGCGTATTTATCGAGTTGCCGGCGCGACTGAAAGCGATTGCGATGGACAAGACAGGAACGCTGACGCAGGGACGACCTGTCGTCGTCGACGTTGTTCCGCTAAGCGGTCACGATGACGAAGAATTGCTTACTCGCGCGGGAGCATTGGAACAGAACAGCAATCACCCGCTCGCCCGCGCAATTGTGGAAGAAACAGAGCGGAGGGGCATGACGATTGCGACAGCGGATGAGTTTGAGATTATCCAAGGCAAAGGCGCCTCGGGAAAATTCAACGGCAAAACCTATTGGCTGGGCTCACATCGCTATCTGGAGCAACGCGGACAGGAGACTCCGGAAGTCCATGAGCAACTCGAAGCGATGCAAACAGCCGGACGTACTGTCGTCGTGATCGGAAACGACCATCACGTTTGCGGATTCATCACGCTCGCCGATGCAATCCGCGACGAGTCGCGGGAAGCGGTCAAGCAACTCCACGAAGCTGGCGTCGAGCATCTGATCATGCTTACCGGCGACAACCAGGGCACAGCCGACGCGATCGCCAAGCAGGCTGGCATTGATGAAGTTCGTGCGGAGTTGTTGCCGGAAGACAAAGTCGATGCGGTTGAAAGGCTCGTTGAGCAATACGAGCACGTTGCCATGATCGGCGATGGTGTCAACGATGCGCCTGCACTTGCCCGAGCGTCGTTGGGCCTTGCAATGGGAGCGGCGGGAAGTGACGCCGCAATCGAGACGGCGGACATCGCATTAATGTCTGACGACCTCTCGAAACTGCCGTGGTTGATTCACCACTCACGACGAACGCTCAACATCATCCGTCAGAACATCGGATTCTCGCTCGCCATCAAAGCGCTGTTCGTGATTCTCACATTCGCCGGATACGCAAGTCTCTGGGCCGCGATCGCTGCGGACATGGGTGCGTCACTGTTGGTGATTGGCAACGGACTGAGGCTACTTAGATAAATAATAGAATTCAGCCACGGGACGTTCGCTTCTTTCGTTGCGAGCTTCGACACACCAGTGAGTCATCATTTCATCTGCCGTCGAGTAGCCATTGCGTTCCAACTCTTTGCCAAAAAGTTCCATCGCCGCTTGGAGTGGAACGAATGTTTAACAAAAAGGTCCTACGATGCTGCGAGCATTGCGCTGGATGTCGATTGTGGTAACGATTGTCGTTGTACTGTATCTGTTATTGGTTTGGTCGGTCGCGTTTTCGTAGCAAGTTCACCTCGGCGAGCAGTACTTACTACTCCGTGGTTTAGCGTCTTGCTGCTGCCTTGGTGACGATCGCACCATCGTATCCTGCGTCCTTCAATGAGGCCAGAATCTCGGCTTCCGGAGCCGGACAACAAGTTTCCGTGTCGATGACGGCTTCACCTTTCGCGTAGTTTACTTCCACGGCAAGTACGCCCGGTGTGCTTTTGATTGCTTTCGCGACGATGGCGGAACAGCCTTCGCACGTCATGCCTTCGACCTTAATGACGGCTTGATTCATGTTATCCGTCACGTTCTGGCTTTCACCGCCGAGAAACGCTCCGACGTAGCTTGGAAAGAACAAGAAGGCGATCGCCAACACCGTCACGCCCCAGAGCATGACCTTGTTCATGGTCATCCTGTTGAAACGGCCCGTACCAGGCGGACAGCAGTCGTCCCCAGCGGCTGGCTCGGTCGCACAACAAGCATGCCCACCAGCACTCGCAGCCTTCTTAGGTCGATAAGTGAAGTAGAAGGCTGCACCAAGAAAGCCGAACGTGATGACCATGAAGTAGGGGCGATACTCTTCCAGCGTCGCAGCGATCCCCGCCCCAGAGACACCAACAGCCAACAGCACAAGTGGCAACCAACAACAGGCAGAAGCCATAATTGCCGAGACGAGTGTTCCAACCGTGGCGATTTTTCCGCCTGTGTTGCCGGATGGTTTTTCAGGTGGTGATGTCGTATCCGCAACATTCATTTCCAACTCCTTTTGAGCGACCTTGATTCCCTTTGCGACGCTTCCCAAACAGCACGAGCCGGATGGATTCTCTGTCTCGCAGCGGCAACCCGGGTCTTTCATTCTCGCTCGAATGTCATCCGGCGCATTCGACGTTCCTGTGGCCACTAGCTCTTCCTTGATACTGGCGACGGAATGTCCAAAGCAGTAACAAAGAGGTCGTTGACCGGTTTCTTCCTTGACGCCAACTGCGACTCTTAACTGCGACTTCGTGAACGTCGTGTCGCCTTCTTCTGAGAAGTACACCACATCACAATTCTTTGATTCGCAAAATCGCCAACCAGTATCTGCTTTGATCGATGTGCAACCTTCGCCTTCAGAGGCGCAACAGGACTGACTGTCCGTCTTGAACTGCGCCGCATACTTGTCTCGAAGCAGCGCGGCGAGGGTCGTTGTGCTCACTCGTTTCGCCTTGTTGCCACACGAGGGACACTGGACCTGTTTTGCCGTCTCTGTCTGCTTTGTCATCACCCATTTCTCCCGTGTTCGTCTCAGCGGTGTTTGCTGCATGGACGGTGTTCCTGTATTATCGAGGTTGCACCTAGGTGTAAGGTCAAGTCGGATTCGTGATTGTGCGGATTTTATTGCGAGAACAAGCGTCGAACCTGTTCGGACTCGGCCTGTCAAGGACTGCGATGAGCAAGCTACTAACAATCAGCCAGTTGGCCAAAGCGGCCGACATCCCGACGACGACGCTACGCTACTACGAGCGAATTGGACTCGTTGAACCAGAAGATCGCAGTTATGGGAACTACCGACTTTACGGCGACCAATCGCTCAAGAAACTGAAGTTTATTCGGGCAGCTCAGGCCATTGGCTTCACTTTGGAAGACGTCAGGTCGCTGCTTGCTGATGGGCACGGCAATGTACCTACATGCGGAAGTGTGCAGGAACTTATCGAAGCGCGTTTGGCCGATGTAGAAGATCGACTCAAGGACCTGCGCCACGTCCGCAAGGTGCTGAAGTCGGCACTGGATGACTGCCAGCACCAAAAACGAACGGACTGTTGCCACGTCGTAAAAGAGTTACAGGCAAAGTAGCGGATTCGTACCGAATGCCGGATGACAAGACAAAACTAAGGAATTTCGATGACGGCCAAATTTTTTCGAGCCGCCCCCTATGCCGATGATGCGATGAACCTTCCGGTTCGAGACATCGACGAAGCGATACGATTCTACGAATCAAAGATGGGGTTTCGCGTTGCATCCCGATCCGACGACGGGTGCCGTCGAGTGGTTCTTGAACGAGATACGATTCAGATTGGTCTTGCGGAAAATGGCGGCGACCCGTCGCAGGAAGGTTGCTTCTTTGAGGTGGACGACGTCCAGGCGGCTGCCGCTGAGCTTCGGTCATATGACCCGAGTCTCAAAGCGGACTTGAAAACGCAGCAATACGGCGACACTACCTATCGCCTATTCTTCGTCGTTGCCCCCGATGGTCTGTGCTACTGCGTTGGCGAGTCTCAGAAATAACAGCCGCTATGGGAGCTTCGCTACTGGTCATCGGCAACGGGCTGCGTTTGCTGAGAATCTAAGCAAGCGGCCGCTTGTTTTTGACGGAGCCTGTGTGTGCATGACACGCTATCCAGTTGGGAATGCTCAATGCTTCGACTGATCGCTTAAGGCCACTCAATGACGCGGATACCGCGCGCGGTGCGAATCATATCCGTATCGGTATCGCTCTGGATCATAGTTATGGCGGTCGTCGTGACGTGGGTCGACACGATAGGTACGGTATCGATCGTGAATACCCGAAGTTCTGTGACGATGAAGTGTCGTGTGGCCCCGCGGATCCGTCTTTTCAATCATGTGCTCCAACAATCGAATGGACGCCAACACGTCGCTGATCGCGTCACGCGAATGCTCGATACCTACAAAGTCCCAAGTTCGCACACCAATTCTCGCTTGCCGGATGAACAACTCCTCAATGTGCTGCGTTGCGGCTATGACATCACGAGTGTCATGCGCGATATGCAGCAGATCTATCTCGCTCCAGTGCTTGTTGTGGGCGAGGTCGTGCATGTGCTCGATTGACTTTTCCAGATTTTCCAGGTCTTCGTCCAGGTGTCGAGACACCTCGTAGCCTTCCAGATGCTCGTGAAATTCGTCATGTAGAACTTTGACAGCGTTTTCTAGACGGGCAAGCTGTCCATCAATCACATCGGTGTCGACTGGTAGATAGTCGTCAATTCGGAAAACGGTTTGGACGACGTCCCGGGAGACGTCTCGCATGTGAGCAATGCCTCGCCTCTCATCGCTGGTTCGTACCCAGCTTTCTGCAAGCATAACTGTCCTCTCAATCTGCCAGGAAAGTTGCAGCAGTTCGTTGGCGTCGGCGCGCAGACGCTTCATCGTGGCATCGGTGCTGGGCGCGTCGTGCGCGAACTCATGCAGCTCCTTGGCGATTTTCTCCAAATGCGTTACATCGGCATCAAGCTTCTCTGCATGACGGACTCGTTCAAAATGATGATGGTACTCATCGTGAAGCTCCTCCGTGTATCCGATCAATGCATTTGCGAATTCGTCGATGTTGCGAAGGTCGCGATTCGATAGGCTTTGTCCGTAGGACTCAATCGATCCGGTCGCACAAACAGTAAGTGTGAGACAGGCGATGAAGCAATGTTTGAAATAGCAGCTGAGTTTCATTGTTCGGTCGGATTGAAATTCTCGTACAGAAACATGCATACAGATACGATGCTCGCGGATGGCCCCAATGCTCACGAGAAAGATTTTGATCCGGCCAACAAACTGTCCGCCGGATCAACGTTAGCCATGAACCTAATCGGTCGGCTGTTTAGTGATGCCAGTGGCCGGTGCGGTGCACGTCGTAGTGGCCGGGCTGCACGTGGAAGTGACGACCGTGCCGAATGATTTGCGGCGCGTGGTAATCAAGATGGGTTGTGTCGTGGAAAACCGGCTGACGGTAACCGTAACTGGGTCGGTAGGAGCGTTGTCCGTGCCCGAAATGCGAAGTCACGGCAGGGCGATAGGCTTGGCCGATTTGTCCGTAACCGCATCCCAAGCCATATCCGTATTGAGCCTTGGCTTCACCACTAAAGGCAAACGTGAATGCGGCTGCGAGCGCGGCGGCAGGTAGAAACATCTTCTTGTTCAGCATGGTTAACTCCATTTGAGTGAGATACCGTCTCGGTTGAGCGGTGGAAACGAACTGACCGTGAAACACGCATAGGCTGTGCCAAACGAGCTTTTGTAGGGTTTTCGGCAGAATTGTCCCCGCGGCGCCGTCAAAACGAGCACGGCGGTGTGGTCGAATGGACAGCGAAGCGGTGGAGTCGATCAGATTCCAAGTTTGGCTACCTCGAAACTCTGCTTTTCGGAGATTACACGGAAACCACCCCTCGACTCGGGATTCACGCGGTATTCTCACTCAGAGTTTCCGTGCAACGCATCCTGCTTGGCTAATTGGCACGGAGCATGCATTAGAGTGAGAAAGCCTCAGCATTTTCGTGCTATGGCTTCACGTTAACGCGGTCATCGATTGAGATTGACTCGGTCCCGCGAACTGCGAACAATCCACCGCCCTTACCTTCGGAGAATTTTGTCTCGTGTTAACTCGCACCATTCATTGCCTGACGCTCGTCGCATTTAGTGCGCACGTTGTGCTTGGATGTTGCCTACATCACCATCACTCCGATGCCTCCGCCATGTGTGCCCATCATTCTGATGGTGCATGCGGCCTCGAGACGCACGAGCATGATCACGAGCACCATCACGGTGCGGACGCCACTCATGACAGCGTCGACTCGGGAAACGATTCACCGGCCCCATGCGATCACACTCCACAGTGCGAACAGGGGAGTTGTAAGTTTGTCGGCGCGAAACCGAAATCTGCTGAACTCGCCGATGGCGGAGTTTTCGCGTCGATTTTGCCACCCTGCTTTTCGGTTGATGTTCGACGATCGCTTGCCATCGCTCGAATCGACCGTCTCTTGCCCAACTCCTATTCTGCCGGCCAGCTCTGCGCGCTGCAGCAGTCTTGGCAAATCTAATGACGCCTCGTTGATGCGGTCGATGTTCCGCGTCAATTGACTTGCGTCTCTCTCCAGGGAATTGGATCTCATTTCAAACCGAGTGTCGGTGCGCGCGTGCAATGCGCAAGCACAGGCCAACAGTCAAACAAACCAACAATCGAAGGATCAACCAAATGACTAGGACGATATCGAAACGTTCGCGGACTCTGCTTGCACTAGCTGCGATCACCGCATTGGTAGCAACTTCTGGCACTGCACGGGCACAGCAGCACAACCACTCGCATGAAGGTGATTCGCATGCTGGACACGATCATGCGAGCCACGGCGATCATGACCACAGCGGCGAAGTGCTCGCATTTCACCTGCCGGCGTGGAAGTCGATGCACTTCGATGACGCCAACAAAGCAGCTCAGCACGCGGCGACCGTCAAGAAACTCGGCTGCGAAGTGAAACAAGACAATCATGCGGGGCATATCGATGTGACTTATCGGTCTGCCAATTGGAGGAGCATGCAGGTGAAAAACCACCAACTTGCCGATCAATGGTCGAAGTGGTTAGCGGCTTCTGGATTCGATGTTTCTCACGGCCACACGGATCTCGCCTACACGAAAGGCAACGAGTCAGTTGAGTTTCGATTGGTCCAGTGGAAGGAATTGCATGGTGACGGTTCGCCCAACGAAGCAGCTTTCATCGATCAGCTGAAGCGTCTTGGCTGTGACGTTCGCGTGGACAAGCACAACGGTCACTCAGACATCAAGTTCCGTGCACCAACTTGGCGCGACGTCCATTTGGCCAGTCACGATGATGCCGACAAGCTGATGGGCTGGCTGAAGCAGAGCGGCTTTGAAGTGCGACACGAGCATTGAATCGAGTAGTACGACGGGAACGAGGAGGCTCGTCAGTTGGTCTCCTCGCTCCCTGGTTCGTCGTTGTTATGCAATTTCTCACATTCACAAACCCGAGATTCCCAATGCCCATCCGACTACTGATGACATGCTGCCTTCTCGCCATTGCTTGTCCCGTTTCCGCACAGGTTTACGACGCCTACGGGCACGGCACATCCAGTTACGGCTATGCAGTTCCGGTTCCGCATCACAACAACTACGGTCCGCTCTATGGTCATCACGGACGTGCGATCCATTCACACGGGCACGATTTCCGTGTGCCAAACTCATTTCATGGTCATGCTCCGTTCCATCACGGGTACGGCGATGCCGATTTCCGTCACCAACGCCCGATGGTTTCAAGCTACGGCTACTCAGAGTACGGAGACCGTTACGGAGTTCCGATCTGTGATGCCCAAGGACATTGCGACCAAGACCAGGGTGGAGGCATAGGATGCTACGTCCCAGGCGGATGTCCAGGACGTGACTTCGCCGGTCAGTTCGGACAACCCGGCAACACACATCAGCACGACTTGGGAGATTCGCACGCGGGTCATACTCACGATCATGGACACGCTCACGGCGATCCATCGCCGCTCCCTTATCAAGGAGATAGTCGAGGTCTTCGCGATGTGCCAGGCCGCGACCAGGTGTCGCCCCGATTGGAGAGCCCTTTACCGAACGATCGCCAGCCGCTGGCACCGCCTTCGTTGCCTTCGTTCTCGCAGCCCCAGCGGTCGGAAGCACCTCTTGGCGACGCGCCACCTCCGCCAACAGTGCCGATGGCGTCACCACGTGGGCTTCGGTCCGCAGAATCCAATTTGTTGAAGATCTGAATCAAATCGGGTGTCTGCCAATTATTCCTGTTCTTCGGACAATACGATGCCGATTAATCCTTCCGGGCTGGTTTACTTTTTTGGAGTAGTCGCGGTGCGCGCGAACAAAACCAGCTTTAGAAATCATTGCCAGCAATGCACGATGCTGCTGGCCCTGCTCGGCACCGTCTGCGGATGTCAGTCAATCGGCGATCGTTTTGCGAATATTGCCGGTGATTCTGGCACTGATTCTTCAATCGCTACGACGAATCCCTCGATTCCTTCACCCGAGGTGACACAAGTCGTCTTTGACGACCTCATCGCTGAGGCGGAACAAGTCACGATTCCGGGAGAATCCGCGACTTCACTCGCATTGGGCGATGATGTTGCGATGCCAGTCTCCGCGTCGATGAGCTTGGCTGACGCGGAGTCTATTGCTCTCGTTTCGCATCCGGAGCTTTCCGAGGTGAGGTCGGGGATTGAATCGGTCCGCGGCCAGTATGTTCAAGCCGGCTTGCCATTCAATCCGGTGCTGCAATATCAGTCGGATGAAGTCGGCAATGAAGATTCGAGCGGCCTGCATTCGCTGAGCGTATCGCAGCAGTTCGTGACGGCCAACAGGCTTGGAATCGCACAACAGGTGCAGGCACAAGCGATGCAAAAGCAGCAGGCACAACTAAAAGCTGCCGAGTTGCGAGTGTTAACACGAGTCCGTGCCGCTTTTGCTCAGGCGCTGGTCGCGCAACGACGTGTCGAGTTGACCGGACAAATCGTCGAACTGACGAACAAATCAATCGCGTCGATCGAGTCACTGTTGGAAGCACAGGAAGTTTCAAAAGTTTCGCTACTACAAGCGCGAGTCGAAGCCGAGCAGGCTCGCATCGCAGCGGAGAACGCAGCAACCCAGCTCGAAGCCAACCGACGAGTCTTGGCTGCAGCGACCGGTTCTGCGTCGATTCCAACCGGGCCATTGGTTGGTGAGATTGGCGAAGGTCTGACTCAGACGCCTTGGGAGCAGTTGCTCACAGAGATCACCACCGCCAGCCCGGAAGTGGCCGAAGCCGGTTCGGAACTAGAGCGAGCCAGATGGGCGCTGCAGTTGGCTTGCGCTCAAGTCACGCCTAATGTCACCGGGCAAATCGGAGTGGGTGTCGACACAGCAACCGACGACACATTTGCGACGATCGGCGTCAGCATGCCGTTGCCGATTCGCAACCGTAATCAAGGCAACATCCGTACGGCACGAGCCAACATCGCCGCGGCATCGGCCGCAATCGACCGAACACAACTAAGTCTCGAGTCGAGACTCGCCGAGGCATTGGGCCGATACCAAACCGCCCATCAGCGATATGTGCGGATCACTGGCAACGTCCTGCCGAATGCGGAAGAAACATATCAGTTGTCGCAAACCGCTTTCAACGCAGGCGAAACAGATTATCTGCAACTGCTAACCGCTCAACGAACGCTGTTCAACACGCAGCTGAGTCTCTTGGATAGTGCCGCTCAGGCGAAACAAGCGATCGCCGAGATCGAAGGCTTGCTCGTGGGGAGTCAGCGATGAACGGTGGATTCTACAGCTTTCGTAGCCAGCCCAAAATCTGCTTTACCAGGAAGATCAGACCGTCGATAAAGAACAAATCACATCAACACTAGGATTCAGAACGTGAACGCCATGTGCAGGATTGTCACCGTCGCAGCGATGTTGCTGCACTCGATATTCGGGTGCAGCCTCCATCATGCTTGCGCGTGTGATTCCCACGTGCATGGTGAGCATCCGCATGTTGCAAACGTTGCGGCTGCGGACTCTTGTGATGACGATCACGATTGCCATCACGAGCATAGCGGTCACGATGAAGACGCCTGTCACAATGAACACGCCTGCGACGACGGCCATACTGACGACGACCACCAGGTCGCTTCAGAATCCCTGGTGGGCACCGGTTGCGATTGTTGCGAGAAAGATCCATGTAAACATGGCGATTCGCCCTGTTGCTCGCCGGTCCAGTGCAGTTTCATTCTCGTCAGTGACGTTGAGTTCTCGATTGATATTGGGCCGGCCCTCTTCGTTGTCGTCGACACCGGTCCCTTGCTAGCGAAGTTGCCCGGCGCAAGGAGTTTCGCCGATGGCGGCAGGCTCACGTCCGGAATCGACGATTCTCTTTCTCGGTGCGCGCTGCACTGTTCTTGGCAGATTTGATAACGCGATAACCTCGCGAACTTTCAAATCACTCTGGCCTTTACCATCGTGCGCGATTGCGGAAACGCATGCGTTCGTTGAAATGCGTGGCGTTTGATAAATACGCCATGTGTTGCATTCACGGAATTACACTCATGCCTGCGCTAAAAGAATGGCTTGCGCGCCTGCGCGCTGCTTCGATCACTGTTATCGCAATCTTGTTGACGATCGTCATTGGTGCTTTTGCATTTACGGATCTGCCGTCTCGGTTCGGTGTCGTCGATGCGCCAGCTGTCGAGACCGAGGACGACCATGAGGGACATGATCATAGCGCTCACGCCGGTCACGATCACGCTGGACACTCCGAGAGTGAGTCAATCGAACTGACCAAACAGGCCCGAGCGAATATGGGGCTTCGTACTCTGCCGCTTTTAGTCGGTGAGTACACACAGTATGTCGAAGTCCCTGGCGTCATTACCGAGTGGCCAGGGCGAACTCACGTCGCGGTGACGTCACCACTGACGGGCGTGCTTAACTCAATCCTGATATCGCGAGGCGAACTAGTGAAGAGCGGAGCGCCGCTATTCACGTTGCGATTAACTCACCAAGACCTCGTCAACACGCAGGAGGCTTTCCTGACGAGGCTAGGCGAACTGGATGTCGAGCAGCGAGAGATCGATCGTCTCAACACGATCGCTAGCACAGGCGCGATCGCCGGAAAAACACTTCTGGCACGCGAATACGAACGGGACAAGTTAATGGCCGGAGTTCGAGCCGCTCGTCAGGCGATGTTGTTACACGGATTGAGCGAAGAACAGATCACTAAGATTGAGCGTTCGCGGGAGTTGGTTCGTGAGGTTACTGTTTACGCCCCGACGCTTCACGAGGACCAATCTCTCCATCACGAATCTCTCGGGCAAGCGAATGCTAGACTCTCTGAAGCATCGAGTGAACGATACGCTTCGATGATTCAGCCGCCGGCGCCACCCGCGCATCCGCGTCACATTGACGCTGAGTTTTTGGTCACCGAACTGCAGGCTCGCCGCGGCCAGTCGGTATCAGCCGGAGACGAACTGGCTCAGCTTTCCGATTTCAGTCAGATTCTGATCGAAGGGCACGCGTTTCAGCGTGACGGCAAGACGTTGCGAAAGGCGGCCGATACGGGCGCGGACGTGCAAGCGGTGATGGAATCCTCAAGCGAAGGTCCCGATTTGGTTGACGGCCTGAGGGTGATTTACATCGGCACTGAAGTCGATCGCAAATCTCGGGCGCTGCCTTTCTTCGTGTCGCTTGCAAACAAAATCGAACGCGCAGAGCAAAGTGGCGACAAACGTTACATCAGTTGGCAATACAAGCCAGGGCAACGACTCACCGTACGACTGCCGATATCGCGAATTAAAGACGCGATTGTGGTCCCGAAGGATGCCGTCGCAGAGGAGGGATCGGAAAGGTATTTGTTTGTTGAGAACGGCGACCACTTTGATCGCATTCCTGTCGCGGTCATCGCGAGAGACTCAGTGAGTGTCGCGATTGCCAACGATGGTCAGGTGTGGCCTGGGCAGTTCATTGCGGTTAGCGGCGCCCATCAATTGCAGATGGCACTCAAGAATAAATCGGGCGGTGCAATTGACCCGCACGCTGGACATAACCACTGACCGTAGGAGGACGTGACCCGCGCCCCTCAAACGAATCCCCTCAATAGGCAACGGAATCATTTCCGTTCTACGACAATGTTAGACAGAATCATTTCTTTCTCGCTGAACAATCGGCTGATCGTCCTGGCCATTGCGGTCGTCATGCTCTGCGTGGGCGGATGGCAGACAAATCAGCTGCCAATTGACGTGTTTCCGAATTTGAATCGGCCGCGCGTTGTTGTCATCACCGAGGCTCCCGGGATGGCCCCCGAAGAAGTCGAGGCGCTCATTACCTTCCCGCTTGAAACTGCTTTCAACGGGGCTAGTGGTGTCGAAGCGGTACGCAGCAGTAGCGGTATCGGCCTGTCCGTGATTTATGTCGAGTTTGAGTGGGACACGGACATCTACAACGATCGTCAAGTCGTCAACGAACGACTGCAACTCGCCTCTGAACAACTGCCCGATGGCGTCAAGCCGACGCTCGCTCCAATCTCGTCGATCATGGGACAAATCCTCATGTACGGTATGTGGAGCGAGGGCGGGAAGACCGAGCCGATGGAAGTGCGCACGCTCGCCGACTGGGTTGTTCGCCAACGTTTGCTGACGATTCCCGGCGTTTCGCAAGTCTTCACGATGGGCGGCGGCCGGATGCAATACCAAGTATTGGTCGATCCTGATGCTTTGCGTTCGTTCGACCTAACGATGGATGATGTCCACACCGCGGTGACGGAGTCGAACCTGAACGCAACCGGCGGTTACCTCGACGAACGAGGAGCCAACGAGCTGCTTGTGCGCGGTCTTGGTCGGATCACGAGCCTCGATGATTTACGAGAAATCGCGATCACGATGCGCGAAAGTCGCCCGATCACGCTTGGCGATATCGCTCGCGTTGTCGAAGGTGCCCAGGTCATGCGTGGCGATTCGTCTGCCTTCATTCGAGATGAGAGCCAAAACATTGAAGGGGGGCCGGCGGTCGTGCTCACCATCAACAAGCAACCGGGAAGCGATACACGGGCAGTCGACCAGGCGATCGCTGAAGCATTGGAAGAACTGAAGGTTTCGCTGCCGGAAGATATTCGGATTGCCAACGTCTATTCGCAACGGTCGTTCATCGACCGGGCGATTGAGAACGTGGTCGAAGCACTGGCCGATGGCGGAGTCCTCGTGCTGGTCATTCTGTTTCTGTTTCTGCTGAACTTCCGCACAACATTCATCACACTGACCGCGATTCCGTTGTCGATCATCGCGACATCTTGCGTATTTGCCGCGTTTGGACTTTCGATCAACACCATGACGTTGGGCGGACTGGCTGTTGCAATTGGCGAGTTGGTCGACGATGCAATTGTCGATGTCGAGAATATCTTTCGCAGGTTAAAGGAGAATCGAAACTCAGCGAATCCACGCCCAGCGTTAAAGGTGGTCTATGAAGCGAGTATCGAAGTGCGCAGCAGCGTCGTTTATGGCACGGCAATCGTCGTACTTGTCTTTATTCCTCTGTTTGCTCTCGAAGGGATGGAAGGCAAGCTCTTCGTACCGTTGGCGATGGGGTATGTCGTGTCACTTGTCGCATCGCTTGGCGTATCACTGACGGTGACTCCAGCATTATCGTCACTGCTATTGGTCGGCAATAAAGTTTGGCGATTTGTTGTGCCCGTCATGGCATTCGGCATTTCCGCGTTGATCGTCTATTGGGTTGTCCCTCGCGCGATACACATTTTGCATTTGCCGTTAGGACTACCTGGCGACCCGCTTTGGTGGTCGATTGCGTTGACACCTGGCATTTGGATTGTGATCCAAGCCCTTGAGCTTTGGCTTGGTGGTGAAGAAGCCGAAGAAGGGCGCTTACTGGAAGGGCTCAAAGGCATTGCCGGTCTGGCGATCAGCTTTAGCACTCGGATGTCCGGTCCTGTACTTGGAGTTGCCGCCGTGCTGGTCGCGTTTGCGGTCATCGCCGTATCTCAATTGGAGCGAGACTTTCTGCCGCCGTTCAACGAAGGGGCAGTGCAAGTCAATGCATTGCTCGCTCCTGGCACATCGCTGGCGACGAGCAACAAGATCGGACAGTCCGTGCAACGAAGGCTGATGGAAATCGAAAACGTCAAATCAATCGCTCGCCGAACAGGCCGAGCGGAATTGGATGAACATGCGGAGGGCGTCAACGTCACAGAACTGTTTCTGGAAATCGCCGATGACGCTGATCGCGAAGAGACGATCGAAGAAATCCGGCATGCGATGGAGGAAATTCCCGGCGTTGTGTCAAGCACGGAGCAACCGCTGGCTCACTTGATCAGTCACATGATCTCGGGCGTGAAAGCCCAAATCGGTATCAAATTGTATGGCGACGACTTGGACGTCCTTCGTAACAAGGCGGAGGAAATGAAGCAGCGAATCGCGGGCGTCGAAGGCCTCGCGGACGTGATGATCGAACAGCAAACCAATATTCCGCAGTTGCGAATTGAGCTAAATCGCCGAGCGCTGACCCAAAACGGACTACGCCCGGCGAACGTGATGGAACTGGTCGAGACCGCGATGAATGGACAGGTCGTCAGCCAAGTCCTTCTCGGTCAACGCACCTTTGACTTAATGGTTCGGCTAGATGAACCGTTTCGTGAAGACGTGTCGAAACTGAAGCGTCTTGTCGTTCCGCTGCCCGATGGGGGAATGGTACCACTGGAATCTGTCGCGCGTATCTACGAGAGCGGCGGACCAAACATGATCAAACGAGAACAGGTGCGTCGCCGAATCGTGTTGCAGGCAAACGTGTCCGGACGAGGTGTCGTGGACGTTGTGGGCGACATCAAAACCGAATTGGCCGATATGGAGCTTGAGCCAGGCTACTTCATTGAATACGGCGGTCAGTTTCAGAGTCAACAATCGGCTTCGCGACGACTGACAATCCTTTCCGGGGTCGCACTCATTGGAATGTTCCTGGTCCTGTACACCTTGTTTGGTAACGTCAACTTTTCATTGCAAGTCTTGGTTGCCTTGCCGGCTGCCTTCATTGGGGCGGTCGCCGCCTTGATCATTACCGACCAGAACCTAACCGTTGCCGCGATGGTCGGCTTTATCTCACTGTGTGGCATTGCCAGTCGTAATGGAATCCTGCTGCTGAACCACTACATCCATTTGGTCGAGCACGAAGGTGAATCTTGGACCAAGGAAATGGTTAAGCGAGCCGGACAAGAACGAATGGCTCCGGTGCTGATGACCGCACTGACATCTGGCATCGGTTTGTTGCCGCTAGCGCTCGCCGCTGGCGAACCCGGTAAAGAGATTTTGTACCCCATCGCGACCGTGATCGTCGGCGGGTTACTGACAAGCACGTTGGCAGAATTCTTCGTTCGACCGGCGTTGTTTTGGACGATCGGTGTCGGTGCCGGCAAGCAGATTGTCCGCGATCGCGCGGGTGAAGAAATGGAGGATGGGAAATTGAGAATGGAGGAAGCCAGGCCGGAGCTTGAGACGGTCACAAGTTAGTTGTTCGTGCCGGTGCGTTGCCGGTGCAGTGTTTTTTGTTTGAGAAGGTATCCACGGAGGAATTCGGATGTTGAATTTACGGATGATTGCAGTCGCGGCTTTGGTCGCATCGGTTTCGTTGGGTGGCGTGTTGGCAAAGGCTGCTGAGCCGAACACGGCTGCCAAAGAACTGGTGTCGTATCGCTTAGAAAAGTGGAAGACCACGCACAGCGAAGGCGAGAAGGCGGACAAGTTGGTCGGAACGCTGAAGAAACTTCGCTGCGAAGTCAAAGTGGGCTCGCACGGCGGACACATGGACGTCAACTACCGCTGCCCAAAGTGGCAGCAGTTGGCTTTGAAAAGCCACGAAGAAGCTCACCAGTGGGAATCATGGCTGAAGAAGCTCGGCTTCGAGACTAATCACGCTCACTAAGAAATGCGGAATCGGGAATGGGGGATAGGGAACTTCGTTCTATCCCCCATTCCGTTCCCTATCTCTCAACCGTTCGCCCCCAGTCTTTTATTGGTACTGAAAATGAAAATTCATCTTTTCGCATTGACCCTCGCCTGCTTCACCCTTGTTGGATGTTCAGAGAAGGACGTCCAAGTCTCCGAAACACCGGAAGCATCCAGCCCGATCGAGATAGACGAGATGCCACCAATGATTGAGATGGATGAGCATCCCGAACACGGCCCCCACGGCGGCGAGTTGGTCGAACTTGGCAAAGAAGCGTTCCACATTGAAGTGATGCACGGCACCGGAGCGGTCGCCATGTATGTGCTCGATGGTTCGGCGACGCAGCCTGTCGCGATCGAGGCCGAAAAGCTAACCGTCAGCCTAAAGCATGAGGGCGAAGTGAAGTCGTTCGAGCTTCCCGCTGACCCGCAAGCCGAAGACGCATCGGGCAAGTCGTCACGATTCGCTTCCACCAGTGCTGAAATGGACCAGTGGCTCGAGGCGGAGGCCGAAGGTGCGGTCATCTTGCAGATTGAAGGCAAGTCTTACACGGGGAAGATTTCTCATGATCACGATCATGACCATTAGAAGCGTGGAAGCCACAACTGATGATTGACCCATCAAGCAAGAACACGATTTGCTTGAGTCGTTTGCGGTGTGTCACCGTCGACGGCAAGGCTCCCGACCCATCATACGACTAGCCCTCGTTGGGTCGGGAGCCGCTTTCAAGTCAATGTAATCCTGCCCGGCGTTCGCGACCAAGACGATCGGTGCATGACCCGCTTCATCGACTTGGTATCGGCGAAGCGTGGCGTAGATAAGGTTCACGTCGTCGAAAAGGAAGCCAAGTCGTCTGGTAATTCGGAACCAGCCAGCTTTTGCATCCACTTCAATCTTTATGTGATTGCGGTTTCCGAAGTTCGCCAGTTCGCTCGTCAAGTCGGTGCAGAACTCGATCAGCGTTGTGGGCATTGGCATCAGCGAATCGACCCGATGCACGCACGCCGAGCGTCCGCAATCGAGTCGCGTTTGGCTCGCATCGACGGTGTCATCGAATCGGTTGTCTCCCCGGACGGTGCCGTTTGAGTCGAATTCGATCGTCAGACAACCGACGCTAGGACGATTGAAAAGGCACTGGAGGATTGGTCATCGCCTGATCGCGGAACCCTGGGATGCCGCCGGACTGTACCAACTGGGCAACTCGTTACCCGGTCAGACTTGGATGCAGTGAAACGGTCACTATCGCGACACGTTGCAGCGTTTCGTTCGAGGCGATGCGGGGATGGTGCCGGACCTGATGACAAGGTTGTACGGAAGCAGTGACCTATTTCCAGATCACCCTTCGCAGTCATTCCGCCCTTTTCAAAGCATCAACTACATCGCGTCGCACGATGGCTTCACGCTTTATGACCTCGTTGCCTACAACGACAAGCACAACGAAGCCAATGGCCAAGGCAACCAGGATGGCCCGAATGAATTCAGTTCCAATCACGGCTGGGAAGGCGACGCTGATGCTTCCCAGTCGGTGCGAGACTTACGCAAACGCCAAGTCAAAAACTTTTGTTGCCTGTTGATGCTTTCGGCTGGGACGCCGATGTTCCGCATGGGCGACGAATTCATGCAAACCCAAGGTGGTAACAACAATCCCTACAACCAAGACAACGAAGCAAGTTGGCTCGACTGGCGACAACGAGACGAGAACGGCGACATGCTCCGCTTCTTTAGGCAGATGATCGCGTTTCGCAAGTCAAATCCGGCGCTGGGACGTTCAACGTTCTGGCGAGACGACGTCAGTTGGTTTGGGACAGCGGATCCCGAGGTTGACATGTCGGTCGAATCGCAAGTCGTGGCGTATTGGCTGCGCCCAAAAGCATCATCGGAACTGGAGATTTACGTCATGGTTAATGGTTCGGAGCACTCATGCGAATTCGCGATTCATGCAGATGCGAAGGTCGATTGGACCCGAGTAGTCGACACGTCATTGCCAAGTCCATCGGACATCGTCTTCCCTGACTCACAAGTCTGCATCGAGCAACACCGGTATCGGGTCAATCAGCGCAGCGTGGTTGTGTTGACGCGATCGCCAACCGTTGCTTCACAGGCATGAAGCCGTGAAATCATTCAACTCAACAAACCTTGAGATATCCACGATGTTTTCCACACATTTCATTTCATTCGCGTTGGCTATTGCTTTTGCAACCATCCTTCAGGCCCGCGAGTGGACGGATGCCACGGGCAAATACACAATCGCCGGTGACGTAATAGCCTACGGCAATTCTTCGGCCGTCATAAAGAAGCAAAACGGCGATTTGGTGGCAGTTCCGATCGCGAAATTGTCAAAGGCCGATCGAGACTATCTGAAGCACCAAGATCCTGTTGGCGTCGACAAACAGGGCGAGTCGACTCAGTCATGGAGGCTCAGGTCGGGATTAAAGTTGCGAGGAAAACTCATCGACTTTCACCAGCACGACCTGGTTGTCCAGCGCCGACTGGGGCGCGTTTATGTGAACAATCAGCGGTTTGACAAGCTGCCGGCCGTCTATCGTGAAATCGTCCCTAAGATCGTTGAGCATTTCACCTGGGAAAAGGTCGACGGTGAAAAAGGGCTTGTCGCATGGGCTCGTACGCAGAAAGGGAAGCCGCGTAAGTTTCGTTGCGACGGCTTCCTGGTCGAGCTCGAAGATGGAAATCTGTACTGCGTTCCGTTCATCCTCTTTTCAGATGCCACGCTGAAGACACTGAAGCCGGGATGGGAACAGTGGTTAGCGGCCAAGGAAGATCATGAAAAGAAAGAAGAACAATCGTTCCTGCTGCGAACTCAAGCCGAGGCTTACGAGAAGGAGAGAGAGCGTACCAAGCAGATCCAACAATTGCAGCTAAACCTGCAGGCATACGAAGCAGGAGTTTTTGATCTCTGGGAGGTCGCGATGTATCCGCCGCCTGGGCGATACGGCATACCGCTCAGCGTTATCGTGCCCGCAATGAACAGTATCCAAGCGAAGGAAGTCGCCAAACAGAAAAATCCATCGTACGTCGTTGGGCCAATGCGAATCGTCCGACGACGAAACTAATGTGAGCGACTGCAATGACAGAGGATCATACGAACCCCACATCGTAAGGACGACCAGTGCTCGATCATTTGCTTATCGAAGACGACCGATTATTGATATTGACTCCATTCGGTCCTCTTGAGGCTTCTGACATCAAGAGCGTTGCCTCCGAGGTTGATCCGATCATCGAAGAGCGTGGTCGGCTCGATGGTCTCATTGTTGAAGCCGAGCCGTTTCCCGGATGGAGCAATTTTTCGGGATTGATCGAGCACATTGGTTTTGTTCGAGACCATCATCGGAGGATCGGCAAAGTGGCTATGGTTTCCGATGATCGAATCTTAAGCATCCTAAGAAATATCGCTTCGCACTTCGTCGCGACCGAAGTCCGGCATTTCCCTTACGCGAGCGAAGAAGAAGCTCTCCGATGGCTCCGCGATGACCAAGCGACCTAAGACACAGCAATCGTGTCCGGGATGACGTGGAAATCTATACTGAGTCACGCCACGACCGATGGCTACGACAACACAAAATGAGTCATAGGGGACATAATTCTTGAGAGTAGGGCTGAGCTCGGATTCCGCAGCAACACGATGGCCGAGCTGCTTGCGGAAGTTTGCGATGAGTAGAAATCGTACGATAAAGTCTCGCTCAGTATTGAAACTCGCATCACAAACCACTGTTTTTTTGTTGCCCGGAAGGCAGGCATTGATGACCTGCTCTTCGCCGGTCTATACGCGTCTCAACTACCATATCGGCACTCTTTTATAGAGAAAAGTTCCCGAACTCATGTTCGACCATCCATGTTCAACATGGAGATCAATGAGGCCTCGAATCGCTGGACGCTGCCGATCCAACACTGGAAGCAAGCCCTCGATCACTACGTCGTCATTTCCGAAGACAGAACGCCAGAACTAGGACGCAAGTAACGTTCCAAGACCAGTTGACACAAAAGTCTTTACAGGCCCGAAAGCTTGATTAGGGAAACCCGAAATAGCTTGCCTGAGTTTCTTCCTGTGGCACGCATTCGATCGATCCGGCAAGTAGGGCTTCGACGGACTCCCCTAGCAGCCGCGCACCAACCTCCGAGGCCCGAAGTTGCAAAGTCGCCTCATTGTCGCTTTTCGAGATTGGAAACTCTTGTTGACGAACAATGTCGCCCGCGTCGACTTTGGAGCTCAACCGGTGAATCGTGACACCCGTTTGGGATTCGCCGTTTCTTAAGACCCAATAGATTGGAACGGGACCGCGATATTTCGGCAACAGGCTTGGGTGAACATTGATTGCGCCCGAACGTGCAATGCTACGTGACTTGGATCGGATAATTTGTGAAAAACTGGCTACCACCATTAGGTCAGGTTCAAAATCAGCCATCAACTTCTGCTCGTCACCGTTGTTGACGTCCAAGCACTCAAACCAGCAATAGTTACGCAACTCTGCAACTTCGATCAAGCTTGAAGCGGACTCAACGGCATTCGAACGGATGGTGCCTCGGCCAAGTCCTTTTTGAACCAACTTCGAAATCGCGCGACTTGTCAATCCCGCCAAGCTGTGCGACCTCCATGTCACTTTGAATCGTTCGATTAACGACCTGCGGCGATCAATGCCGACCAAGATCTGGTACGAACCGGTTTGTGCTAGCGCCTCTAAACAGACGACGCTGAGCGGATTTCGGTTGATTCCTAAAAACACAATTTTTTTCATGTCGTGTATCTGGTTTTGTGTTTGATCTTGGATCGACCAATCGTGTTCACCCAAGCGTTGGTTTGATTGTAGTTAAGAGACGAAACAAGCAGCTCCCCTAACTGGACAGCGCCAGTTTGTGATAGCCGATTCTCGGTAAGTTGTTGTGGAGCGGCGACTTATCTCGCTTGACTTGGAAGCCAAAATGAAACGACCCTCCGTGTGCAAATTGTTTCACGACGAAACCACGGAAGGTCGCTTCAATGTCGCTCAAGGATATCGCATCGCTCGGAAAGATGCTCGCCCAATTTCTCTCGCTTTTTGCAACCTGTTTCCATGGCAGCAAAGGCCGACGACTCCTGGCCGTGTATGTTCGAGGACTGCTTTCGGATCTTCAGCGCAAGAACGCAGAAGCGATCGCGCTCAAGCAAGGCGTCGCCCCGCGAACACTGCAGCGGTTCCTCGGGTCAATCAGGTGGGACCACGGCGAAGTGCTTCGGCGGTGCCAACGGTTAGTCGTCAGCGAACATGCCGACCAAGATGCCATCGGTGTGATCGACGAAACCGGGACGGCCAAGAGCGGAAGCAACACGGTCGGTGTCAAACGACAATACAACGGCAACCGAGGCAAGATC
Organism: uncultured Pirellulaceae bacterium; assembly: GCA_963975425.1. Classification (GTDB taxonomy): domain Bacteria; phylum Planctomycetota; class Planctomycetia; order Pirellulales; family Pirellulaceae; genus CAXBGS01. The sequence continues at coordinate 285,085 of CAXBGS010000006.1, read as the reverse complement.
GAGAACGCCGTCGTCGCTGTCGCGTTGTCGTACGCCACCGAAACGTTTTCTTGCTTAATCGCCGCAGCGATGTACTTGCCGATGGAATGGGCCGCCGACATGGCGCGTCGAAAAAAAACTACGTTCCTGATGACGTTGAATTTCTGACCAAGCCGCAGATCGCCCTTCAGTTGATCGACCAGTCCGCCGAACAGGGCATCAGGGTGGAGGCTTGGACGTTTGACGAGAACTACGGTCGTGATGGACATTTTCTCGACGGCCTCGATGAGCGAAAACTGGCCTTCGTGGGCGAGGTTCCACCGAATTTTCACGTTTGGATGAGCAAGCCCAGTGTGCTGCGAAAACCGGCTCGAAACACCGTTGGTCGTCAGAAGAAGTATCCGCGTCTGAGGGCTCGTGATCGTGTCGGCAAGGAGGTTCAAAACTTGGCGAAGTACTCGCCGGGCTTCACCGAGCAGACAGCCCAGCGCTATCGGATCAGCGATACGCACAAAGGTCCCGAAGTTTGGGACGTTCTCTGGCACGTTTGTTATCGAAAGACTCACACGGCCAAACTGGTCAGCGCGGCGTGTACGTTGATCGTTGCCAAGCACGTTCGCACCGGCGAGGTGAAATACTTCGTTAGCAACCGGGTGCCAGGGCGCTGCCGATGGACGCTGCGCGCGATCCTGCGGGTGGCGTTTGGTCGTTGGAAAGTGGAAGCGTGTTTCCGTGAAGCCAAAGAAGAACTCGGTTGGGATCACTTCGAGTGTCGCGGTTGGGGCTGCGTCCATCGCCATTTGATTGTGACAATCGTAAGCCAGTTGTTCTGTGCCCGAGTGCGTCATCGATACAGCTCAGGTGAGGTGGTTACCGATGCCGAGCGATTGACGTTAGAGCAGGTTCGTCGGGCCGCCGATGTTTACATCCGTTGCATGGAGTTGCCACCAAGGTCACGCCGCCAGCAGTACCAAGCAGAGCTTGTCCGAATGCGATACCATCAAGACCGCAACGCAGCAGCAAGTCGAAGTCACCAGAAGACGCGACTGGTCGAATACGAAGCTCTTGGAATCGATCCGGCAAAGATCAAATCCGTTCGCCCAAAAGCCTCATGAAACACAACAAATCAACTTCAAACTGGCGCTGTCCAGCTAAGCTCGTGTCAATAAAATGAGGCAAATCATTTGTGATGTTATTCGGCTGTGTTCGAGGTTTGGTTATAGCAGCAGGCGATGAGGGCTCCGAAGAGCCAGCCGAGGACGAAGATTTCGATTACTCCGAGGATGGTTTCCCACCAAGGCATGCCCCAGCGCATGATCGTCGTTACGTCGACTCCGTGCATCAAGCTGTTGAAGAACTTGATCGCCGTTTCGTGTGGGACCGTTAGCATCACCAGCACGCAGCCGAGATAGGAAACGGCGCTCGCCACGGCGATCGCGAAACCAAATCGCTCTATGTCAAGACTTTGCATGGTGGTCTCCGTCGGATGGCTGAGTGTGCTGCGAAGACGCGCGGCCTGGGATCATCAGCAGATGACATCCAAGCATTAGCACGATCAAGACCGTCAACGTGACGCCTTCGCTGACGCCGAATAGTGGCCATATGAAGAGCAACAGCATTGGTATCATGCAGCCCAATAGCATTCGCCAGAAGTGAGTCATTTCGCCTGCGCCGCGTGATGCCGTGTTCTTGCGTTCCCGATGTTTGGATGATCGGCGACCGTGATTCTTCACGGTGGCGCTGGATTATTGGGAAAGAATACGCACGGGGTCGCCGACTGCGGCAGTGCGGGATCTCGAAACGCCCATTTCAGCAGTGGTGGCGTGATGATTGTGGTTGCGAAGACGACAACCAAGAACGCTGCAAACAGCGAGTCGTTGACAACACAAAGGCCACGTCCAACGCCCAGGAAGACAAGCCTGACTTCCCCTCGTGGCACCATTCCAATTCCCACGGCTAGCCCATCCATGCCACGACCGGTTGCGATTCCAGTGACCAGCTTGCCGATGATCGCGCAGACGGTGAATAGAAAGACGAGTGCCAGCGTTCTAGCGTCAAGAAAGAACAAAACGTTGACCTGAATGCCAACAAACAGAAAGAAGATTGGCGCAAGAAAACATTCGAGCGGGGCAAGTAGCTGAGATACGGTCGTGATTTTTTCATCGTCGGACAATGACGTCGTCGCTGGCTTCATTTGATCGGTTAGAACGAGTCCAGCAGCAAATGCGCCCAAAATCCCGCGAGACCGATAGAATCGGCTGCCCACGCGAATCCAAATGCGAGCGCAAGTGGAAAAAGGAAGAGTCCATTTCTTCGATCCAACTTACGAAACACCGATGCCCCGCGCGCAGCGATAGACTCGCCGAACATGAGCACGGCTCCAACGAACAAAATTGCCGTACCAAATGCTGCGGCGATCTGCCAAATGCTGAATTCGGCCGTCGTTGCGATCCGCGAGACGACGGCCAGAAGGACGAGACCCAAGACATCGTCAATGACGGCAGCGCCCAAAATAACTTCCGACTCGCGGCGATGCAGCACGCGCAGGTCCTTCAATACGCTGGCCGTGATACCAACGCTGGTGGCGCTTAGTGTTGCCGCTAGGAACAGATGGCCGGCAATACTCATTTGTTCGTGCAATGCGACGCACGTAACATAGGCAAGAGCAAAAGGAGCGAGGATACCAACAACTGCGACCGACATCGCCTAGCCGTCAACCTGCTTCATCCGCGTGACGCTCGACTCCAGTCCGGCTGAGAACAACAGCAGGATCGCTCCTAATGCGGCCAACGCGTGAAAGATGGTTGCCGTGTGAATCACCGCATTTGACGATTTCGTTGTCGCAGCAGCGGCCTTGGGATTCATCACGATTTCAAAGAACGGATAGCCCAGCCAGACGCCTAGGTTTCCAAACACGACGCCAAGGAGCAGTTCCCCCAAAACCGAAGGCTGATCGAGCCGATCGCTCACCCACCGCGCCGCCATGATGGCGGTCAGAAGTAGTGTCAGCAGAAGCAGTAAATTCGAAAGTTCACTCAACTGGAATCCGCCAGTGAGAGCTAGAAGCAGATCGTTAGATGAATGAGGCAGTGCAATTCTTCACGCATACCCTAGTTTTTCTCGGATTACTGATCAGGTTCTTGTTGCGTCGTGACGAGGCCGAAACTTTTCCGAGAAACCGTGTAAGATCTAAGATTCAGCTGGATATAGAAAGGTATGCGGAATGCAGTGAGGAATGGTTGATGTCGGACGCCCCCACGACGCGGCACAGTTTGCTGCTGCGGATGCGGGATGCGGGTGACGACGAGGCATGGCATACGTTTGTTGAGCTTTATGCCCCGTTGGTCTATCGCTACGCGCGGAAACGGGGGCTGCAGGACGCAGACGCTGCCGACCTGACGCAAGACGTTCTTCGCAGCATCGCCGACGCGATGAAACGCGGCACGTATGACGTTGGGAAAGGATCCTTTCACGCCTGGCTGTTCACCGTGACCCGCAATGCCGTGTTCAAGGATTTGCGTGCCGGGCAGCGGCAGCCGAGCGGAAGCGGCGACACGCGGATGCAGGTCCAACTGGAACAGATCGAGGAGAGCGGAGAAAGGGACACATGGGAGAACGAATACCGACAACGATTGTTTGCTTGGGCGTGCAACGATGTGCGATGCGAGTTCAGGGAGCACACTTGGCAGGCATTCTGGATGGCCGCAGTTGAAGGAAAAAGCATCCAAGACGTATCCACACAACTCGGGATGAGCGCCGGTTCCATCTATGTGGCAAAGAGTCGTATTTTGACGCGGATCAAGGATCGAATTGAACAGGCGGATGGCGACCTGCCATCTGACAACGACAAATATCAATGACTTAAAGATCGCCAAGGGCGAAGAGTTATCAACGTTCTCACCACAGGCAGCCGAGAATGGTTAGCCAAGAAACCTGCCCTAGCGAACTGCAACTTCAGCGCGTCATCAGAGGTGAACTTCCCGATGCCGAAGAGTCCGTGGTGGTCTGCCATATCGAAAAATGCGCAGAGTGTCAGGGAGCATTGGAACGACTTGCCCCATTGCGTGAGGATTTGTTGCCGGCCAGTTCCAGCGGCACGGACCTGCAAATGGAAACCCGCGATCAAGCCCTGCAGATGGCAATGGAGCGGCTGCACGAAAATGGAACGCCCGAGAAGGAAATATTTTGCGATCCCGAAAACGACGATGTGGCGCTGAGCGTCTTAGCACCATCGGAAAACCCGAAAGCATTGGGGCGTATTGCTACCTACGATGTTGTGGAGATCATCGGCCGTGGCGGCATGGGGACGGTTTTTAAGGCGATCGACACGACTCTTAACCGAATCGTCGCAGTCAAGATCCTGTCACCGATGCTGGCTTCCAACGCGGCGGCTCGAAAGCGTTTCGTTCGCGAAGCCCATTCCGCAGCGGCGGTTGTTCATGATCATGTGATAACGATCCACGCGGTTGACGAGATTCACGGCCAGCCCTATTTGGTGATGCAATTCGTACCCGGACAATCTTTGCAACAGAAGCTCGACCGTGACGGTCCTTTTGAGCTTAAGGAGATTCTTCGTATCGCCAGACAAACAGCTAGCGGGTTGGTGGCGGCACACGATCAAGGCTTGGTGCATCGCGATATCAAGCCAGCAAACATTCTGTTGGAGAACGGTGTTGAACGAGTAAAGATTACTGATTTCGGCTTGGCCCGCGCCGTAGATGACGCGAGTATCACGCATGGAGAAGTCATAGCGGGTACCCCACAGTACATGGCGCCTGAACAGGCCAATGGTCAGCACGTCGATCAGCGCGCAGATCTGTTTAGCCTTGGCAGCGTGATGTACGTGATGTGCACTGGACGTCCACCGTTCGGAAACGAGAGTTCTGTCGCCACACTGCGATCGGTATCCGAAAAACAACCTGCGCCGATATTAGAAATCAATTGTGATATCCCCCCGTGGCTCGTCGAAATCGTCAACCGGCTCCATGCGAAAGACCCCGGCAATCGATTTCGTTCCGCTGCAGAGGTCGAACAAGTCTTAGCAAAGCGTCTAGCTCAACTTCAACGGCCCTCGGCAGCGACATTCGTCTCGAATGATGCGCAGCCAAAAAATTGGTCACCGGAAAACCCGTCCCGATCGAAGTGGCGTTCGCCCATTGCTCTCTTTGTAGTCTTGCTGTTCTTCGTGATCGGCACGGGCATCACAGAACTAGCGGGCGCGACGAAGATCTTGCAGACTTTGGCAACGGTGTTTCGCATCGAGACCGAAGCTGGGACTTTGGTGATCGAGACGGCAGATCCGAATGCGACCGTCACGCTGGATGGCGAAACGATCGCAATTGGCGCCGACGGTTTCAAAGAGCTGCGTCTAAAACCGGGCTCCTATCTGATTGGCACCAAGGGCGAAAGCGGAATTAACCCCATACGAAAAGTAACGGTAACCCAGAACTCTCAAGAAGTGGTCAGAATCGGTTTTGAACAAAAAACAGAGGATTTGGCGAAAGCCGTTCAAGTAGCTCCCCAGGATGAGATTCCCCAACAAGCCCCAGATACGAGCCTTGAACAGAGGGAACGCATCCAACTTATAAAGCAACGAATGGAACTGCTCCAACAAGGCTACGCTACCGACCGCGTCAGTATCGACCAGCTGGCGCGCGCTGCCAACGAACTAAAGGAGGCTGAACTGGCAATTGAAACGGACGCCAGCAAAAGGGTGAGCATCCTTAAGGATCAATTGGCCATCCTTGAAGACTTGGAAGAAGTGGCCAAGGCACGCCACAGCGTCGGAGAGGGCGGTCCCGAGGACATCCTGGCTGTCAAGTCGGACCAGTTGAAGGTTAAGACACAACTGAAACACGAACTGGAGGCCTACACGTGTTCGATGCATCCGCAAATCAAGACGCCAGAATCCGGTCATTGTCCAATTTGCTCCATGGCACTGATACAACCGAACCGGTTGAAGGTTAAGCCTCAGCTAAAACACGAAGGAGAGATCTACACGTGTCCGATGCATCCGCAAGTCAAAACGCCAGAGTCCGGTCATTGTCCAATTTGCTCCATGGCACTGACACCGCACGAGGATGCTGATTTCAATAATCAAGCACGGCCTCGCAGCCAGAAAGCATCCAATACCTTGCAGGTGATCGGCGTGATCGAGTTCGACGAGCTTTATGAGGTCACGGTTCGCGGTGCTGTTGAAGGAAGAATAGAGCGAGTCAAAGTCGATCACATTGGGGTCGAAGTCAAAAAAGGTGATGTGATTGCAGAGATCCAAAGTGAGACACTCTTCGAGGCGGAAGAGGAGTTGCTCCAATCGATTCAATCGATCGATGGCAATGCATCAAATGAAAGTCTCGTCTCTGCAGCGCAAGGACGGCTATCTCGCATGGGCTTGACGCAGTCAGCAATTGAGCAAGTGAAAAAGCGAGGAAAAGCGACGGGCCGTTTTTCGATCCACGCGAACACAGGCGGAATTGTCACCGACCTACTCGCCAAACAAGGATCGCGGGTCGAAGGCGATGCTCACTTATTCACCATTGCAAGTCCGGTCAATTTGGTGGCGAATCTGAATATCAGCGCAACGGACTTGAATTTTGTACGCGTCAGCCAAGTCGTTACGTTAGTTGCTGATGCCTTTCCAGAAAAACGATTTGCTGGAAGGATTAAGTTCATCGCCCCAATCGTTGATGCCGATTCGCGAACAACGAGCATACGGGTCGACCTCCCAAATCCAGAGCGAGTGCTGAAGCCCGGCATGACCGTTCGTGCCATCATTCATGCCGAATGAAATCGCGTATTCGTTGTAATCCACGGTGATTTGTTTTTGCCACAATGATTGGTGCAACATGACGAAATATGCACCAGTAGCGATTGGATGAACGACGCCCGGCCGGAACGTGACCAGGCAAATCGCTGGTATCAGTTTCGGCTTACAACACTGATAGCTCTGGTCATTCTGGCAAAGAGTTGCCGCTGGCGACTTCTACTTCATCGCCAGCATCTGATCGAGTTCATCGAGACCGTTGAGTTGGCAGGCAGCCTACAAATACGGACAGTAAATCTCTGCCGCCTGCCAGAATTTATGCGGAAGCGGAATGAGGATTATGGCCAGGATCAAGAATGTTGCGTAGCCGATCCAACGTCGCCCGGCGCTGATTGGTGTGATGTCGTTTAGCGGCGGTGCGCCGCGACCGGCAATGAAGAAGATGAGCAGGGCAAAGAACAATAGCCCTGGCCATACGAAGATCGCCAGCAAAAACAGCGACCACATTGCAACGCTCCCAATCGTCTCGCCTACTCTGCGTCCAAACATCGCCCGAGCCATGTGGCCGCCATCGAGCTGCCCGATCGGCATCAGGTTGAGTGCCGTAATAAACAGCCCTAGCCAACCTGCAAACGCCAGCGGACTGAGTTGCACGAGATAGCCGTCCTGCAGTTGTTCGCCCAACGCGACCTTCGACAGCAGTGCGAACAGGATCGACGATCCGGCTGAAGTTCCGTGGCCGAGCATTCCGCTAGCGACTTCTGTTTCCGGCGGAAGAACCTCCGAGCTTTGCAAACCGATCAGCAATGCCGGAATCGCGACGACCAAACCGGCCAAGGGACCAGCCACGGCGACGTCGAACAATGCCCGACGGTTTCGTGTTGGCGACTTCATCTGAATGAACGCCCCAAACGTTCCCAATGCAAACGGGATCGGGATGAAGAACGGAGGCGTGACATTCAGCCCGTGATGTTTCGCGGTGAAGTAATGACCGAGTTCGTGAACGCCGAGGATCAGTAGTAAACCGATCGAGTACGGCAAACCGACGCTGAACGCTCCCGGTTGCTCCCACAGATTCACGCCTTGATGCAAGGCTCCCGCGTAAGTCGTCGTCAAAAACGTCAACGCGAACAGTAACCAGTGCAGCCAAAGCCGCGTCGGACGCTCCAGGGTCGCCTCTTCGGTTGGTCGATTCATCAACACAATCGCCGTGCCAAGTTCGTCGTCCTGCTGGATCATCGGAACCGCGTTCTCGCCTAGTTCGCTTTCGAGTTTCTGTAACGCTTCGTCGGCAGGCATGCTCAACCGGCCACGAAACAATCCGACGTCCTGTTGCCGCGTCGCGACCCGGACATCCATCACGGACGCGATCGCTGGTGGTTGTTCACCGTCGGGAATCATCCGCACACCGTCGTCGGCAACAGATTCCTCGTCGGTTTGACCCGCGGTTCGGCCGGCAGCCGCCATGCTGGCGATCATGTAAAAACACAGCAACAGGATGATCCACATCCAAAGCATGCTGTGCATGCCACCGCCGCTGGCCGTCAGTAGAAACACCAGAGGGATTGCGAGACAAAGAATCCAAAGAATGGATAGCCAGGGCAAATGATTGGTACGTGTGGTCATGGTGTACTCCTACGTCGCGTGTTGCTTTTTCTGTTGTCCGTCGTGTTGATGTTCATGATCGGAATCATCGCCGCGGGCTAAGAACTAACGTTCGCCGGCTTGCTCGGCCACTTGTCCAGTGAGCGCAAAGATTCCGGCACCGATCATGACGCCGGTGCCCATCGCGACCGATCCGGTCAACGAGAGACTATCTTCTTTGTATTGACTTGATGATCCAGATTCACTCATTTCTTTTCCGGTGTCCTGTTGCGAACTGGTGTTATGGCTCACAACGGAACGCGCCGCAAATACGAGGCGAAGGTAAATTGCACATAGAAACGAAGGGCGTAAACCAATGAGTTGTTGGTTGGAACTGCTCTACTGTGGACGAACATTGACCAGTGCTCGGTCACCCGGTCTTGTTAAAGTTCCCGCAGCAGTTGTAGCACCCTGCAATCAACGCCCCGAACAACCATCCTAGGGCGAATGTCCCAATCGTGCCGAGAACGGTCTCCCAAATCGGCATGTCCCAGCGCATGATGGGCGTGACATCGACGCCGTGCATGAGGCTGTTGAAGAACTTGATTGCGGTTTCCTGCGGCACCGTCATCATCACAAAGGCACAGCCGACGTAGGCAATCGTGCAAGCCGCCGCCACCGCGAAACCGAATCGGGGGATACTAAGCCTATTCATGACTTTCCTCTTGATGGTGAGTGTGCTCGGTCATGTGCCCACGCATCATCAGTAGATGACATCCGAGCATCAGCACGATGAAGACGGTCAGCGTGATCCCTTCGCTGACGCCGAATAGCGGCAAGATAAAGATCATGAGCATCGGCAATCCACAGCCGATTAACATGTGCAAAAAGTGTTTCATCTCGTATTGCCTTGACTGAGTGAAGCGTTCCCTCTTCAATGAGTTAGATGCTTCTCGTCGTAAATTCTTCAAACGAAAGGACAAAAAAACCGCAGCGACGGAACCCGTGAAGATTCCGATCGCTGCGGCGTAGAAAGTGGAGGAGGTGGGAGACCAGGAGTGATCGACTCCCAACTCCCAAACTCAGATTAGTGCTTGTGGCCTTCGGCGTGTCCATGAGCGGCGTGGTCGTGGCCTTCAAGCGTTCCCGCTTTGACCAACTCTTGAGCCTTTGCCAGGGTGCCGGCGGGATTGGCTTGCGCTTTCTTGGTGCAGCCTCCACAGCACAAGTAGACAGGCTTACCGTCAATTTCTAGTTTCAGAGGCGCGCCCATCGAACCGAGGAAGCTTGTGTTGGCAACAGCACAATATTTTTGTGCTTCGACCGCCATACGTTCTTGCATCGGAAGCTTGGCAAGCGTTGCCGTTGAATCACGCAACTTCATGACGGTTTTCACTGTATTTTCGCCGCCCTTCTCGGCATCCTCGACGCAAGCTTTGCAGCACAAGAAAACTGGCTTGCCTTCGATCATCACTTTCAACGGCGTTCCCATCGAGCCGAGCCGATCGTAGGTCATGATGGGACAAAATCGCTGAGCTTTCGCGTACTTTTGGTCTTCAGCCGAAAGCGTCGACAAAGCCGTTTCAATCTTCTTCTCCGCCTTCATCATGGCCTCGTGATCGTGGCCGGCCGCCTCAGCGTGCCCCTCATGAGCGAAAACGGATGCGGAACTAAAACTGCTGGCAATCAGTCCGAGGGCTAGTGAGAACAGGAGGGGGGATCGTTTGATCGTCATTCGGAGAATCCTTCGATTCAGGGTTTGGGAATCCAGTCTTTCGCGACCGAGCCGAAATTCGACACTTTTCGGCGGTCACAAAGCGATACATCGAACGTTGCCCGGTTAGATGCTTGCCCTGGCCGGATTCTTCACGTGAATTCAGAATCTTTTTCGAGACCGGTGAATTCGGAGGAACCGTCAATCGCCCGAAAGCCGACCGTGAACCAATGCCAGCAAAGTGCGGCAGTCTGACTCACTCAAAATTTCCGTGAAGCAAACGGTGACATGGAGCATCCAACCGGCCATGTTCAAGTTTCAGAAACCCCACTAAGAGATTTTGATGATGAAAATGTTCATGGCAGCAACGGCATTGGCTGGATTGATCGGTGTCCCGGCACAGGCGAATGCCGGTTGCGGATGCTCGGGTGGTGCCCAATCACCAGTCGCCACCAACGCTCCTATCGCTTCGCACTACGCGGGAGGCGGTTATCAAGCCGCGCCACCGATCTATCAGTCTGCTCCGAGTCAATACGGCCTAAGCGGCTATTCCGCTGCGCCTCCCTACTCGAACGCACCAAACAATTACTCGGCTCCCTTGACAGCGATGCCAGTGAGTCCGCGGGCGACAACGCCTAGTTCGTATCCAACGGCCCGATCGCTAGCAACGACTCCGTTCGCTGACGCGACGCCAAGCTGCTGTGCGGATGGTGGATCGAGTTGTTGCGCCGATGGCGGCTCAAGCTGTTGCCGGGGCAAAGCTGGCGAGGTTCCGACGACTTTGCCTACAACGATGCAGCTCAGCACCTCGGGGAACGCGCTCTGGCTGACTCAGCCTTTGTCGCCTCGCAGCAGTCAGACGCCTCCCATGCCGATGTCCAGTGCAGCACCTGCGCCCGCACCGAACTCAGCACCAGTCGCCGTTGATCCTCATGCTGGTCATCAACACTAGATTCGTTTCCCATACGCTTTGTCATGGAATGTGTCACGGCGCGCGATGATCATTCACTTGATCGGCGCGAGCTTGCTGCAGTGCCCCTGCAGCAAGCGAGTTCGTGCTATCGCTCTCGCCCGCTTCCATTCCTAAGCCTCAATGTCAATGCCGACTTGCCCCAGAGTTTGGTTGCGGTCCGTTACGTTGGCAGAATCGCAATCAGGCAATGAGAATTGAGCGTCGATCCATCGCCTCCGAATGAGGCCCATGTAGCACAGAAAATTGGAATCGCTTTCATTCAATAATTTGGCACTAGGTGAAAAGCTTGTGAGCCACGAAAAGTTTTGCATCGAGCGTAATGCGACATTTCCTCGATACCCTGGGTAAGTATGCGGGTTGGGCGAAAGCGTTGTCCAATCACAAGCCGAAACGCGAGATTTCATGCTGCTGAATTGGAGCCTCTCGCGACCAAATGACGATGCAAGGAATAGACACGAAGCGACTCGAGCCCAACGCACGAATTTAAGGACAGAAAAGTGTTGCGAACATCAAAATTCAAGCTGGCCGCATCGTCTGTAGCAATGGCCATCGGTGTCGCAATTTCGGCCATGCATGCACAAAGTCAAGAACACAACTTGCATCACGCTGCGAGCAAGGGGGTCTTGGTTGATACCGACATTTTGGCTGCCTTTGTGAACAAACCATGCGAAAACTTTCAATCCGCTCGCGAGCAGTTTCTTTCCGGCGACAACACGAAGGCTGCAGGATTTCTAAGAACGGCTGCGGCCTACTTGCGTCTCGAAGCCGCTCGTGCCGACGCGGCGTCTCGAGTTGCGATCGAAAACTCCGTACGCGACCTGGAGCAGTTAGCGTCAGCGGTTGAGAAGGGGGAAATTCGTGCATACAGCGAATTACAGCGAGTTTTCGTCGAAGCGCACGTCGCGCTGGCTTCTCACCACTGTGTCCAAAGCGACTCTTGCTGCTGTCAATTGGAAAAGGATGGCGTTAATGGCGACGTAACCTGCGTATGCCGTGAACTCAATGCTGCCACAATCCACCTTGAGCAGGCAACAATGTGGAGAAACGGAGAATTGGCTGAATTGAGTCAATCGATTCTTGAGGATACTCCGGGTACCGAAATGCATTCAATGTCCCTTAGTGAGTCGATGATCGGGCAGAATAATGACGAGAATCGAAACCGAATTTTGTCCAATATGAAACAGCGCATCGGTAACCTGCATCAAAGGCTTGAAGCATTCACAGGACGCAGAATTCAGTTAGCCCGCCCGCACGAGATCGAAGCGTTTGGCGGAATGGACTTGCGATAAGGAACTGAACGAACAAGGGCCTGCTACGTTGGAGCACCGTCCTTCAACACACTTCGACGGACGGCCTTAAACGTCCTCAAGCAAGAGAAGACCGTCAAGTGCGGAGTCAAAAACAAACGTCTTATCGCCGGATGGGATGACGACAACATAGAAATGGTCACTTGCAGGTGAATCTCCGTGCAATCGGCGTTCCCCGATAGCCGCTGCCGATCTTTTGGCTTCAATCCGTGTAAGATTTAGGATCGGGATGGATCTAGAAAGGTATGCGGAGTGCGGTGAGGAAAAGTTGATGTCCGACGCTCCTATAACGCGGCCACGAAACGAAGAGTGATGCTGGAACGCGTCTACGATCAGTGTTGTCCCCTCGCTCTAAATCGAGTGATTCTGCAAGTCAAGCTCTTTCGGGGATTTCGCCGCTACGAATCTGTAGCGGTAGTCTCCTTTGTGCTTTTGCAATTCGTAAAAGGCGAAACTGCTCGCCGGCAATTCAGATTCTCGGGGTATTCCTTCAAGCATTCGATACATGTTGTTGTTTACAGGAATCGCAATCACTCCTCGCCGATGTTTTTTTGACAGACGTATCCCCTGCCGATAGCCATCGAGCGGCCCACCAACGAATTCAACTTCTCTAACTCGGCGGTAAAACATCTCACCTTCCTCCCGTCTTCGTTGCGATCTTCACCTCGGCTCGCTTACCGCTGCCTTCGGGGAATTGCCACGTTTCTATTTAGATGCACTGCGACCGCCTCGTCTTCACGTTCTGTACTGAAAAGATATGGTTCATCGAAGAAATAGTTTGTCGTCGGCATCTGCCAGCTGATGCTGGTCCCTGGATTCAATCAAGTCATGCAGCGTGGATCGCACCCGCTGCGTGCAGGGTCGTTGCCGATTTAAGAATGCCCGACAATTGGTTCAGTCATCTTTACGAATGCACAGTCGATGTAGGACGAAGCCGTTGCCAAAGCAAATCCTACATCGATGGTGTCTTCCTGGAGACGAAAAAGCGGGTGGAACTCTATTTCGATGCGTGGTGCTGCCCAGAGCCGCTGCCGGGTTTCGTCGCGCAGACAAACATTGCGTCATCACCGCAATTTGAGCAGACGTGGTTCACATCCTCCCTCTTCCCCTTGCCTTTCCCAGTGCCGACGACGGTAACCGTGCCGCCGCATACGCACTTGTGCTTTTCGCCAATCGTCATCAGTTTGACATGCGATTTATCTTCAGTCACATGGTGGACCATGACGTGCTTGCACATGCTGCAAGCCATCGCAATTGCGTCTCCCGGCTTTAGGGCTTCGGCCTCCGCTTGCGTCGTAATGTGGTTCATATGCGCTACGTGATTCTCCTGATGCGCATCATGTTTTTCGTCTGCGGCTCGGGCCGTAACAGACCACCACGCAACGAATGCAAGGGCGAGTGCGAGTCCTGATACAAGGCCGATTCCACTGACGACGTTTCTTTTCTTTGTCATGATTGACTCCTTAATAACTATCTATTGGGACAGAATACGGTTTTTGCCAAACCACGCGTGGTGCACTCCTGGGACGACCTGGCGATCATCGGGGCGGCGAGCTGCCTGAGATTGGCTTGGCGTGACCGCATAACCTCGTAATTAGATGACCACGAGTGTCATTTTCTTCAGCAGAAAAGACCGAATTCACAGTTCGTATGGGCCATGAACTCCTGACCGACAAGTTCATGGGTTTCAACTCGAGCTAGATTCCCATCATGAGGCTCGCATGAGCCACAAATAGCCCGACTTGGTCCATGTCAGATTTCCCGGCATGGTGGTAGTTCGGCTACTTCCGCAATTGACCGCTCTACCGTTTCAGCCATCAATTGGCATGCGACTACTCGCGCATCGGATAATGGTCAAGAAGCGCAGAAAAAGATGCTCATCGAGATCAATTATTCCCCAGCTCTCGGTGAAGCGTTATCGCGGCGGAATCGGTCGATCATTGTCGCCACTTCGAAGATTCGCCAATCGCCGGGGATCACGAACATACTCGTGGCATTTGATACACGTTGTCGTCATTTTTTGATAAGTGGATTTGACGCCCTCGTAATCCCGTTCACTCGCGAGTGCATGCAGTTGAATGCATTGGCGGCGAAAATCGGTGCTGATGTGTTCATAGACATCGTTCCGAGGATGGAGCTCTTGCGTCACTTCGCTGATTCGTTTCAGCTCACGTGCAGCACGCGAGATCGAAGCAAAGTCCTTTCGCAACAATCCGTCTAATACCCTCTTCAATTTGGTCAGCTTCGCGCGCATCATGACACCCGGGTCATCGTCGACTAACACCATTGGGGGCGCGGGGATTTCGGGTGGTTCAGCGCACACCGGGATGAGCGACCCAATTCCTGATGTTGCCGCAAGCAAACCAACGAACAATGTAGGTGTGAGGATTTGCAGGCGTTTCATCGCGTTAGACTCGAGGTTGGGGTTGCCTACATCCAAGTCGGAAACACACCAACCAGTCGGTGAAACATCTTCTCGCACAATTGGATTCATGCTGTCAACGACGGTTTACAGCCGATATGGCCGCTCCCCAATGGCACGATCAGCGTTTCAGTTGCGCCGGCGGGACGGACGGGAAATCCGTCCGTCGCACACGGAGACGTTCGCATTTAGTGACCGATTCGCAGGCCGAAGTGGGGCGTCGAGATCCGGACGCCGCGACCATGACCATACGAAGGGTAGTACCCGTGGTTCCCATAGCTCGGTGAGACGTACGTATGCCCACGTCTTACGCCATGCCCAAAGCCCGTCGCAACATATCCGTGGCCGCCGTAGTGAGAAATGCCGTCTCCGAATCCGTGTCGGCCGTGACGAGAGTATGCATGTCCGCCGACGTAGCCGTGCCCGCCAACGAAGCCGTGCCCGTGATAGGCGTCGGCGGCGCGGGTGATATTCGACGTACTTAATGCGAACGCTCCAACAAACAGCGCGATGAGGGCAAAACGTTTCATGGTTCGATTCCTTTTCTTGAGAGGACGACCCCGACCCATTCGGTGATCGTTGAACCTCCCAATATGCTACCACTGTGCCAAAGATTGCGAAAAATCTCGCAAAGCATTGCCAGCCAATGGTTTAGAGAAAACCGATTATTGGTGACCGACACTAGTCGTGGTCAGTTCGATGACGCCGGATCGCAATATTGATGACACCAAAGTGTTAGGTCATGGGCCGGCGCAGCGACCACTTCAACAGCGGTGGCGTGATGATCGTGGTTGCGAAGACGACGATGACGAGAGCTGCGAAAAGGGAATCACTCACAACACCAAGCCCGCGACCGACTCCGAGAAATACGAGCCCGACTTCGCCTCGCGGGACCATTCCGATCCCAACGGTCAGCCGACTGAGGTTGCTTCCCGCGAAGATGCCCGCGGCCAGCTTTCCGACCACGGCGCAAAGCGTGAAGATCGCCGCCAGCAGCAACGTCTTGCTGTCGAAAAAGAACGTGACATCCACTTGCATGCCGACGAACAGAAAAAACAGGGGTGATAAGAATCGCTCCAGCGGCGCAATCGTCGTCGAAATCGTTGAAACGACCCGGCCATTGCTGCGTGCTGATCGGCTCGGAGCAACGTGGTCCCGCATGACCAAGCCGGCGGCAAACCCACCCACGATCGCGGCCAGTTCGATGGCCTGAGCCGCCCAGGCGGCTCCAAAGGTGAAGGCCAAAGCAAAAAACTCGCGGCCATTCTGCCTATCTAGCGATTGAAACAACTTCGCGCCGCGAGCCGCGAGCTTTTCGCCGAAGATCAGAGTGAGGAAGACAAAAAGCAATGCCGTTCCGCTGGTTTGCGCAATCAACCAAGGGTCAACATCGCCACTCGTCGCGATTCGTGACACGATGGCCAATAGCACAAGTCCAAGAACATCGTCGATGACGGCAGCACCCAAGATGACTTCGGATTCGTGTCGGTCCATCACCCGCAAATCCTTCAAAACGCTTGCCGTGATGCCGACGCTTGTTGCGCTCAGGGTTGCCGCCAAAAAGAGATGCCCGGCGACCGACATCTGAACATGCAATACGACACAGGTTCCATAAGCCAACGCAAACGGTGCAACGACACCAATGATCGCCACGGACACGGCCCGCCCGCCAACGCGTTTCATCTTGGCGACACTGGTTTCCAGTCCGGCCGAAAACAACAGCAAGATGGCACCAAGCTCGGCCAACGCTGCAAAGATCGTCGCGACATGGGTTGCCACCGGTGCAGTCTCGACGAGCGTCTCCGCCGACTCGGGATTCATCAAGACCGCAAAGAGCGGCGACCCGAACCAAAATCCAATGTTCCCAACGATCACGCCCAGCAACAATTCTCCCAAGACCGACGGCTGCTCCAGCCGATCACTCAACCACCGCATCGCCATCAGCGCGAGCAGTAAGGAGGCTAATAGCAACAGTAGCAGTGAAAGTTCGCTCAATCTCAGGTTCTCATCATTCGGGGTCGATCATTTGATGCGTCCTTCGGCCAAATTCTTCACAGAGGTTTCAACAAGGTGAGAGTGGCACGATTGTGACGGCCCGATTGAATACCCCACCCCCGTTTCCCCCATAGCTGGTCGTTTTGCATGGTTCTGTCGCGATAACGAGCCGATTACTGAATTTAACGGAGTGCACACATTAACGAAGGGAATCGCGATGCGCGGATACATATCGGCATTGATGCTTGGACTGCTTACTGCGGGGATAAGTCTCGCTCAGCAGCCGATGAGCGACTACGACATGCAGATCATGCCGGAGGATGTCTACGTCGCAACTGATATAGTGTCAGGTCCACCGGCTGTTTCATTGCCGGAACTTGAGGCTTGGGCGCTTGCCAATAATCCCACGCTGGTTCAAGCAACCGCCCAAGTGCGCGCCGCAAGGGGTGCGGCGTATCAAGCGGGGCTCTACCTGAATCCCATTGTCGGGTACGAGCTACAGAACGATGCCATCGGAAACGCTCGCGATGAAACATGGAACGGTGGATTCGTTTCACAGGAATTCGTCACCGGAGGAAAACTGCGACTAAGTCGCGCGAAATGGTGCCAACGGGTGAAGATTGCCGAGACCAACATGGGCGCCCAACGGCATCGGGTGATCAACGATGTTCGGGCACAGTTTTATCGAACATTGGCGGCGCAAAGGTTGGTCGAAATTCATCGAGAGTTGGTGGCCAATGGAGAAGACAACCTGCGGACGCATGAAGAAATGCTAAACCTCGGGCAAACCAATCAACCGGGACTGTTGCGTGCTCAGGTCGAACTTCAGCGTGATCGTTTGAATCTAAAGCAAGCTGAATACGAATTTTCACACGCGTGGCGGACTTTGACGTCATTGGCGGGTGTTCCAGACCACGTGCAAACGGCAGTTCAGGGCTCTCTGCTCCCTGGCGAAGAACCGCTCGACTGGGAATCGGCGTTTGCACAACTGCTGGCATCGAGTCCTGAAATGGAAGCGGCGTGGCAAAAAATCCAACACGACAAGATTGCCATCAAGCGCGAGCAGGCCGAACCGATTCCGAACGTTATCGCGAGCGTAAGGAGCATTCGTAGCCCCGTCGCCGATACGACGGAAACATCCTTTTCGCTTGGAATCCCGCTACCGGTTTTTGATCGAAATCAAGGAACCGTGCGGCAAGCGCGAGCTGACTTGATGCAGTCCCACGCGGAAGCTCGACGCTTGGAACTCGAACTGCGTACCCGCCTGGCCACGCAATTTCGGGCTTATCAAACCGCGTGGCAAAATGTCCAACAGTATGAGACGACCATGCTGCCTAAAGCGAAGCAGTCTTATGATCTGCTGCACGAGAGTTACAAGGCACGTCGAGCGGCTTGGCCCGATGTCCTGATGGCTCAACGCTTTTATCTTGGCTTACGTGTCGAACAAGTCAGCAACCTTGTGATGTATCGTGAAAGTGATGTTGCGATTCGAGGAATGCTGCTCACTGGCGGATTGGCGATTCCACCAAGTCCAGTCAGCGGCGGCCATATTGACGCTGTGCCAAAGCCGCGGTAACTGCCGCCATCGGTCGGCAACTTCCATACACTGAATCAACAAAATACGCGAAGGGATTAGCTATGAGTAAGAATGAAGAACGCCGGAACTTTCTCGCACAAGGCGCCGCTGCGACCGCCGGCCTTTTTGCCGCCGGAGCCGTCTCCGGCCAAGAGCCAACCGCTCCCAGTCAGATGAAGATGAATCACGCCGATCACGAAAGCGGTGGTGGGTTTCCGCGCATGAAGGCTGGACTGGGTGGCCCCATCGGCAGCCCGACCGATCGTGGAAAACTTGTTCCAGGATACCGCGATCCAGCCCTGCCAGCGGTTGAAGTGATTGCACCCGACTTGCAAAAGATGAGCGGAAAGATGGTCCGTGGAGCACGCGAATTCCATCTTCGGGCAACGCCGGCGCGACGCGAGTTGCTACCCGGAATTTGGATGGATGCCTATGGCTACAACGACCTCTTTCCGGGGCCGGTCCTGGAGATGACGCAGGGCGAACGCGTGCGGATCGTATTTCGCAACGACTTACCGGAAGAGACGACGCTGCATCCTCACGGACTCGAATTGCCAGTCAGCATGGACGGCATCCCGGCGGTGACTCAGGACTACGTCAAGCCCGGTGAAACGTTCGTGTATGAATTTGACGTGCACCAGGAAGGCAGCTACTTCCTGCACCCGCATGTCGCGATGCAAGAAGCCGTTGGTATGGTCGTGCCATTCATTATCCACCCGAAGGTCGCGCACACACCTGTTGTTGACCGTGACTTCGTCCTGGTCGCACAGCAATTTTCGATCCTGCCCAACGCAACGGTCCCCAACTCCAACGCAATGGACTGGAACTTTCTGACGCTCAACGGTCGTAGCGGACCCTACACCACTCCACTCGTTTGCAAATTGGGCGAACGGGTTCGCATCCGATTCATCAATTTCAGCACATTGCACCAGCATCCGATGCATTTGCACGGTCACACGTTTTGGATCACCGGGACCGAAGGTGGCCGAATTCCCGATTCAGCATGGATTCCCAGCAACAACGTAGTGGTAGGCGTGTCCCAGTCGCGCGATGTTGAGTTCATCGCCAACAATCCTGGTGACTGGGTGCTTCATTGTCACATGTTTCATCACATGATGAACCACATGACTTCCCAGGTAGGCCCGATCATTCGGCAAAAGAAGAATGATCCTGGCTTCCAAGTTCCCGGCTATCCACAAATCATGAAAGGCATGTCCAGCATGAAGATGGAGGGCATGGACGGGATGAAGATGGATGGCATGAAAAAGATGCCAGAGGGCGACAATGAGTACGCCATGAAAATGACCATGGAGGACATGAAAAAGATCACGTCTCGCCGGGAAACGCATGGGATGCGAGACGGCTGGTACAAAGGCGTCAAAGGTCTTTTCACGGTGCTTCGCGTATTGCCTCCGGAACTGTACGACAAATTGATGAACACTGACGAGCCGATTCCTCCGAACACCAGCACACCTTGGGGTCCGCACGGGAAGAACATGCCGATGCACGGTACGCATCAGTCATGACGCCACTTTCAATGCTCAACAGAACCGTCGCTTGCGGAGGCGTTTGCCTTACTGCCAATTGACAACTGTTTCTGGGAGCAAAATTGCCCTCAGCTCAGACGCAAGCTCGGCCGAAGGTTTGTGTGAATAGCCGGCGTCAATCCACAACTCTTCGTCAGCGAAGGTCCAGAGAAACAGCGTGCTAAAGGCTTCTCCGTTTTGGTCCCAGTACGCGGTGGAACCGAACCACTGGTGGTTATCGGGGATGTCTGGATGCCAGAGCCTGATAATCGACTTGCGCATTTCCGGAGTCAGGTAGAAGAAGTCCACAGCATGCCCCAGTTCTAGAATCACAGTGCGCTGCGCCTGCAGGCCGTCGATGGAATTGCTGATCCCAATTTGGCCGCCGGTGGATGCCCATCCCAGCGACCCTTCATCCGTTGGCTCCCAAAAGATGTCAATGGAGCGGAGTCCCGCCCGTTGGAGTCCCGGTCTTAGACGGTCGAACGGGAACGTGCAGCGTGACAGAGCCGTTCTGACTGTGGCCTGTTGGGTCGCTGAACCGGATAGCGAAAAGATCCCATCCACAGGCTGCCCGATCGGTGGCCCGATGGGTGGCCCGATGGGATTTGAGATCGGCTGTCCAATGGGTCGCCCGGTGGGCGGTGAAATCGGCTGCCCGATAATCGGTGGTCCAAATGGCGGTAGGGTCGGTTGCCCGATTGGCCTTGCACAGCCGCTGCAAAGAAACATCATGTTTATAACAAACACAAAAATCGTCTTTGGGATGTTTCCGCCTATGTCCACGCTTGTCTCCCTTTTTATCCCAGTTTCGCATTGACGAGCGAGTCGGCACCGAAACGCAATCTTAGGCGAACGTACGTGGGCCAACGACCGGGTCTCGCAAGAGTACCAACACTTCAAAACCAAGGCGATGCCGATGTCGAGTTTGTGCTGAATGCGCGGGAGTCTGGGAGACACGGAGTTTTAGCTCCCCCAGACTCCCCATCTCCTGGTCTCCCACTCCCTCAATGATGCTTGTACCAACCGGCCCGCTTGATGTCGTTCCAACTGGTCGTTTGGTGACACTGGTGACACTGCTCGACTCGGGCGTGCGGTTTACCGGCAACGGTCGCTGAGATCATCTTGAAGTGCATCATGTAATGACTCGGCGGCGCTTGGTGGCATTGGTTGCAGTCGGTCGAACTGGTTGAGGGGTGTTTGTATTCGGGGATCGTCCAACGATCGGTCGCGTGGCACTGCGCACAATCGTTTCCGAATAACCCCTGGTGTTGGTCGTCGTTGGAATGACAAGACTTGCAGTCAAGTACCGATTCTTGCAATGTGATTCGGTCATGAGGTGCGTTGGCAAATTTGAGTTTGTCGGCGAGGCCGACTCGGGCCGCTTGCTCCTCACTGCCCGGCTCGGCACCCTCCAGTGCCTTGAGGCCGATGGATGTCAGCAACGAGTGATCCATCTCGGACAATTTGGCATCGTATCCCTGATGTTCCAAATGACATTCCTTGCACGTCCCGACGCTGGCGTGAAATGCGGTCGGTTGCCGTTGCAAGATGGAGTCGTTGTTGGCGTGGCACACGATACATTTGACGGTATCCACACCCATGACCGGCGTATGGCAGGCCTGGCAGTTGTCGCCCAAGTTCGCGTGAGCCGCCGAAAGCGTCCCTGGGTTGACGGAACGATGCAGGGCCGTTGAAACCGATTCGGTTACAGTCGTTGGGATCAGGCCCATCACATAGGTCACTGAAATCACGGTCGTGATGACAGCGAAGATGATTAGATTGCGTTTCATAAAGACCGTTTACTATTCAAACCACCGCAAGCCGAAGTAGACCGCGTAGTACACGTGGACCAACATCAGTCCATACAGAACGAAGGAAATCACAATGTGAAACTTCAGCCACTTTCCGAACCATTTTTTGAAGTCCTCGTGAGTCGCAATCGCGTACTCGACATCCGCGATCGACTCGGCAAGCCGAACCAAAGTCAGAGCGTCACGGGTTGCCCTGCGAGACTCTTGTTGCGGTTCGGACAGAAAGAAGCTCGCAGATAAACGGGTAAAGAAGCCCGCAAACGGACGAAGGCTTTGAGCGGTCACGGGGTCCGAGCCCAATTCGACCACGCTCTGGTCGTACGCGGTTTCCAAATCGGACAACATCGCCTTTTTCGCCTTGATCTCCTTGGCGAATCCCGACATCAAATAGCGACCGATGAATCCGCTGACGACGACCAACAGCGTCATGGCGGTCAACGCAATTCCGAGCAGACTGTCATACTTGTGACCGCTATGGACGATCACCAAAATCGGCCCCAGAACGCCCGCGTAAATGTGCCAAGCCAACAGCGTTCGCATGGAGACATGCCTAGTGACGGCCTGCTTCAGCTTCTTGTTTCGCTTGACAACCAAGTAAGCCAAAGGAACCAACATCAACAACGCCCCGGACACACCAAAGACGCCACCCCAAAAACTTCCGGCGAAGCGATCCGAGTGATGCAGTGGAAATCCTAGCCATGCGAGCAACATGAGCATGACGAGGCCGGAGACGACAATCTTCTCGCGTTCCTTCACGCTTCGATCTCCACATTCTGTTCCGCTTTCGCTTGGCAGGCCAAGATCATTCCGTTCTCTTTGTCTTCGGGTTCCAGCCCATCTTCTATTTCCATCGCCACGTCTCCAGACAGAAGTTTGACGACGCACATGCCGCACGTTCCCACCCGGCAGGAATAGTCAATGTCCACGTCAACCCGCTCGGCCGCTTCCAACACCGTTTCGTCGGGCTGGAAGTTCGTTGACTTGTTAGACGCAGCAAACTTGACCTGCGCACCAGTCGATGCAGTCTCTTTGGCTCCCTGCTTTTTCGCAACCTTGGCTTTGGGCTTCTGAGTCGAGCCGAAGTTCTCGGTATGGATATTTTCAGCGGCAACGCCCAACGCGGCCAGCATCTCCTTCGTGGCTTCCATCATGGCGGGAGCACCACAGATATGAACTCGTTTCTTCGCGATGTCGGGAACCCATTCCGTCAGCATCTCTTTGCCAAGTCGTCCGCTCCGGTAGCCGTTCATGTCGTCGTCGATACGGCTCATCGCGACATGCACCTGCAAGTTCTCGAACTCTGATTGCAATCGTTGCAGTTCCGACTCAAAGATAAAATGCTCTGGATCACGACAGGCAACGACAAAGTGTATCTCGCCGGGCCAAGCCATGTCGGTGAGCGCTCGGGCGATACTCATCATGGGCGTGATTCCAACGCCGCCGGAGATCAGTACGATGTCGTCCGATTCTTGGCCAGTGAAAGTGAACCGACCGCTCGGCGCTCTTACCTCGAGCGTGTCGCCAACCTTCACCTGGTCGTGCAAGTAACGTGAGCCAGCTCCTTTGTCTTCACGTTTCACCGTGACTTCGCAGTAGTAACCCTGCGTTGGGGAAGACGAAATCGTGTAGCTGCGTTTGATCGGTTTTTCGGCAACAGGCAAGGTGAACGTTAGGAATTGGCCGGGCAAGTAACTGAAAGGAATGCCGCCACCGTGACAGGCTACCAAACGAAAGGTTTTAACATCGTCGGTTTCCTGAATGATCTTAGCGACGCGCAAGCGGCAGAGTTTTTTCTTGGCCACCGGAAGCAAGCCACCGGTGTCGATTTCCAATGCGGCTGTCTCGGTTTCGCAGCCATCGTCCGTGTCGCAGCAGTCGCTGGCGGAAGGTGGGGAGACACGGAGAGGGGGAGACACGGAGACATTCTCGTCACCTTTGGCTTCAGGCTCCTTCTCTCCCGACTCCTTGGCTCCTTGTCTGCTAACTCCCGGACTCCCAGACTCCCCCTCTGCTCCACTCCCAGCTCCTCCACCAGCCACGGCGAGCTTCTCGAGCAACGTGGCCGCGCGGCGCATTTTGAAGAAGTACATCCAGATCATCACGGCAGCGAAAAGGATCAAGATTGCCATGATGATTGAGTGAAAAGGTGTCATTCCCCAGAGCATCGCGTTGGACGATGCGATCGGAGCAGCATCGCTCAGGTTCATCTCGTTCTTGAACCATTGCAGCGCAACATTTCGTGGCGCTTTGCCTTCACGCAGCGCCCGATGCGCAGCCAAACCACTCTCAAAATCGCCGAGGCCTTCGCGGATTTTGTCGGTGGCAGCCTGCATTGCTGCGAAGTCATCGCTTCCGGCGGAACCCGCGAGTTCGTCAAAGCCTTCACTGAGCACTCGCGTGCCAGCGATCATCCGTTGGTGGGCCTCTTGTTCGAGTTCGCCGCGTCGCTCCATCGGCAGGTCGGGCAGTTCCATCAGCGATGGATAGAGGTCTTTGGGTTTGGGCGCACCCATCTTTTCCATCATGCCACCCATACCGCCACCACCCATCATGCCGCCGCCTTTGCCTCCTCCCATCATGCCACCGCCTTTGTCTCCACCCATCATGCCGCCGCCCTTGCCTTCTTCCATCATGCCGCCGCCCGCACCGGCTGGAGGCCCAGCACCCTCGGGCGGCCCACCCATTCCCATACCACCCTTGCCCATCCCCGAATCGGCTCCGCCGGCGGCGGCCTCTTCCGGGTGATGGCTGGCGTGCTCTTCAGGCGAAATCTGGGCGCTGGCTTCAAGGGGCGCCAGAGCCATCAGTACGAGCGCGAGTGCTGGGATGCTGCTCAATTTCATTCCTGTTATCCCTTGATGAATCAGTGCATGCAGACTGCAACACAACGGGGGCAGCCATGATCGTAAGAAAGCAGACTGCCATATGCCGTTGGATGCTCCCAACTTCACTTATCTTCACGATTCGCGGGAGTTTTCGCGGCTTGTCAACAAAATCCGACGTGGCCATGAAACCAAGAGCATTCCATTAAAGGAGAATCATCTGCCCTGAATGAAGAACAGCGTGGCAGAGAGCATCAAAAGGGTTGGAGACGCGAACACCTTGTTGGCGTCAACCGTTTGCTCACGCTTTAATCAAGGAGAGCCGTGATGAAGACTCCAATCCGTGCATTGCTCGTTGTTTTCGCACTTCTGTTTACGCTTCCGACCGCCTCGGCGGACCAGTCTGATTCTTACTGGACGGGGAAGTCGGATGACTATGGTTTCCCCGTCGACCCGCCTCCCAATTATCGACAACGATTCAGAGTGAGTTTCATGCAGCCACGCATGCGACCGCCGACACGACGCTATACGGTCCTGCCCCGACAGGTTCAGCGAAACAGCATCGCGGTTGGTGTGCCCTCGATTGCGTCGCCCTATATCGCGGCCAACTACCGAGCCTCGACTTGCAGTCGGTGAACTTTCTGCTCTATCGCGTGACGCAAATTCACGATTTGCATGCAAGTCCATCTCCACGTGTATCTGGTGTGCAGGAGAACCGTTTGCAATTTTCAAGATGGTCGTGAAGGATTCGTTTTCTCATGCATCTGATTAAGCGTCCTGTCGGATGATATTTGCTTGCCCGATACTTCACGGCCAGGCCGTGGCACTGCAGATATTCGGCGATGGAAAAAGATCACAAAGTTTCCTGGTACTGCGAAGAAACTTTTCACGGCCTGCATCTAAACGCGTGAACTGGCCATAGACAGGATGTTAAACCACAGAGATCACGGTTGATCCATGAACGCAATGCCCTTCACGCTCATGAACTTCGCAGCATTGATTGCCGTTGTCGTGTTTTCCGTTCAACCGGTTCAGCGATCGACGTGCCGATGCCAGCATTGCCCTCAACGTGCCAGCGTCACTATTGAATCCGGCAATCTGTCTTGCTTTGACGACCTATCTTGCTGTGACGACATCGAGTCGGGCAATTGCTGCTGCAGCGACGGCCCTGTCGCCCCTGGCAAGCGTTGCCCCTGCGGTTGTCAGCAGGTGCCGACTGATCAAGGTATCGAGCCACAATCTGAAGTGCAGCAGTTCGACACTTCGATCGATCAAACGACGGCGTGGCTTCTATCATCAGTCACGATTTCTCAGCCTTCATACACCCAGCGTGCTGACTCGACACCTGGCGTTTCCTTTTGCATCGCGTTTTGTCGGTTTCGTTTGTAGCGCGCAAGGTTCGTGAAGGCTTCGGTCTCAAATACCGATTGGCTTTCGCAAGAATGATCCCAACAAACCACACGAAAACATGGATGGAACAACGATGTTGATGAAAGAAATGACCTACTCGAATCAAGCGACCGTACTTTGCGACGAACACGATGACGTACACATGGTCGGCTGCCCGACTTGCGGTCGCGCCGCCAGGGTGCGACCACAGTGGCTCGACACCGAAATTGCTTGCGCTCATTGCTCAGCAACCTTCATCGTCACCGAGCTGATGGACGGCAGCAAGCTTGCTCGATCGACCAACGCGGATAAACCGGAGACTGAAAGAGAACAACCAGCCTTCAAGTTGGGCGATCGCCGACAAGAAACATCAGTGGTCAAGACGCATGCAAAAAAAATGTCTCGCGTCGAGCCTCAGCGCCCGGTTGCATTCTTGGTCGAGCCACGAGACGAAATCTACGCGAGGTTGGCAGGCGACCTGGTTGAGGCAGGCTTTCGCCCGGTACGTGCCATGTCGGTGACCGACGCCTTGAAGGCCTGCGGCAAGTATCGACCGCTATTGGTGTTGGCAGACATCTCATTGTCGGAGCAAAAGGCTTGGCAGATGGCTCCAAAATTGGCTCTGCTCGACAGCGACACACGCATATGGCTATACGATCACGCAATCGACGTTCACGATTACGCGATGGCCGACTTTCTTGGCATCGAGCAACTGATCGAGCATGGAGGTGACCTTTTCCGATTGTCTTCACGTGTACGTCAATCACTGAGCATTCTTTACAGCGAGAAGACAACCGCCGGTCGTACTTCCGTCGCTTAGCGATTTCCAAACGAACTGTCGGTTCGAGCATCTCTGCTGGCGTTCCAACAAAAAAATCAGAACTTTGGAGACGAAAGAATGCTAATTTTATCACGCAAACCAGGTGAGTCGATTTGCTTGCCGGGAACGAACACGACGATTACGATCCATCGCTCAAGCGGTGGACGAGTCGTACTTGCGATCGACGCACCACGCGAAGTCACGATCTTACGAGGCGAGTTAGTCGGATTTGATGACGCGGCCGAGCCGTCCGACGACGCACGCATGCAACCGCCTGCGAAAGTGCATCCGCGATGAAGAGGATTGTTTGATCTATCCTCGTCGCACACGATTCAGCGTGGTGATCAAATCAAGAAAGATGAACCACACGATGGCTCCGATAGCCAAGCCAATGATGTCTTCGATAAAGCAACCCATGCGTGGCGTGCGGTTGGGCAACCAAATTTGAACCAGCTCGCTGATGGCGGCAAGCGACGTGAGCAATCCGGCTTGCACCATGAACGGCACTCGCAACTGCGACGCCGCGACCAAGAATGCGAGGCCCGCAAACAGTCCCACATGTAATCCGGGTTCGACCGTTTTGTATGCGGAAACGAACTGCGGGTCATCGACAAACTTCAACGGATTGCCGACGAACAGCAGCACGAACAATAGCCCAGCTAGGTAGAGTCCACTGACCATTCGAGCCAGTGGGATGATCGCCTGCATCACAAGCTCCCTTGATTCAATGCTCCTTTGATTTAGTTTGTAAGTTTAGATGCTGGTTTCACGACGATTCTTCGCGTCTCAAAGGTTTCGACACCCCATTTCGTGCATGAGTGTCGTAAAACGTTGTTAGGTTCAAGTCTTGGCCCGTTAAAACTTTAGCTCCAAACCAAATCGCAGCCCCTGTGCCCAGAAATCTGTCGATCGGAAGTCGAAGGCGGGTCTCGCCGGCCCAACCAATGTGCCCGGAGGAATCTGGCTGGGGTTGACATTAAGGTCCATTTGGTCGCCCGCGCGCGAAACGTCGTTCCAGTAGAGAAACGTGTAGCCGAAGTTCGCCGTGAGATTTTGGTTGAAGTGACGATTTATTGTGACTCCAAACTCGGTGATCGTCGCGAAGTTATCCGAACTGTACGATCCGATGTTTGTCCCCTGCGTCAGAAGCCCCCCCGTGTTCTCGGTGTTTGCGGCAGCAGTGGAAACGAGCGTGCGGCCCGTCACATCGGCTTCGCGCTGCGTTGCCCCCAAGGCCAACTTGCCAAGGAGGTCGATCGACCAACAACGATTCGGCTGCCAATGACAGGCGATTCCGAACTGCCCACCGTGGAATGTATTGACGGAATCGAATCGGTCCACCAAATCAAACGTCGTTCCCGCAGTCGCACCGGCGAGCGAAAGGGTGGAATCCGCGATCGAGATTCCGTCGTCAAGTTCGGCGAACCGATACCCCAATAGATACTCCATTCGACCGCACGTGGACCCTTGTGCCGTCCAGCGGTACAAAGCTTCCGCTGACTGAAAGTCGGTGCTTAGGTCGATGTTCAAACTGCCATCGACCACACCGGGAAAGGCGATCAGGCGAGCGTCTTGGGCATTGGTGGCTTGATTAAAAAACGGTCGTGCCAGGATACTGCGGTCGGCGTCGGATGCCGAGAAACGGGTTGTTTCGTTGGCCAGGGACAGGTAGCTGAATTCCCAGCCTTGGCTGCGGCAATCATCGTTCCAAATTTCGATCGTGTATCGACCGCCCGAGCGGCTGCGATCGTTGTATGCATCATCACCGAACAGCACACTGGTACCGAGTTGATCCAGCACACCGGCTTGGTCTTGTGCGGTGCCGGTTGGGCTTGTGGTGGCCAACGGGGGTGCGTCCATCCCCGATGTCCACCAGAGTAAATACTCCGCCCGACCGACGAGCCGGTTGTAGGCACCGGTGGATCGGCGGCGGGTGCATCGGGGGTCCACACACTCGCGCAACGGCGAGTAGAGGTCGCTGTAGGGTGGCAGGTCATCACATCCGCTGGACTGGATTCCGCTGGACTCGATGTAGACCGGCTCGTCAAAATAGACTTCGCCCATGTCAGCAGCGATCACTTCGGTCTGATACTCGGCCTGCGAGACGGAATCGTCGGGGTACTGCGGGAGTTTCGTTTCGTCCTTTTTCGAGACAGCTCGTTTCTTTGGGACAACTCGCCATCGCATGACTTCGGGTTTCTGAGCGGCGGCTCGGCGTCCTCGGTAGCTTCCCGCTCGGTGGGTTTGCGCCATCGCTTGGTCGCAGACCAACAACGCGATGCCTACCAAAGTCAGCATACGAATTGGTTGCCGCAGCAAAGCGAGTTTGCTGGAACGAACTCGCCGAAATGACATGCCGAAAGCTCCCGTTGGCCGAACAGATACATACATCCGTTGTGATCGGCACGACCCGCGTAATCGCTATAGCTTATCTGGAATAAAAATGCCCCCTATTCGGAAAATCCGCCGAAAGCCACCTAGGTGCCTCATTTTTTCTCTGCCGGACGGCGTCACGACAGCACTCCATCCCAAGCTTTCCGGTTGCGACATTCGCCTCGATTCTCGGGGATCTGGGGGGGGAAACAGAGAAGATCGGAGCAAAAACCCAAGTTTTGACGAAGGAATGCTCACCGAACGCCGACAAATTGACGATTTGGTCCCAATGAACCAGAATACCCTTCGGGGTATGCGGATCTGAGTCGCCCAAGGGAACTTCAGAATCGATAAGGACATCCAACCCGTTTTGCTTGTCTGTTTCTGGCGCCCCGCGTTTCCTAGGTGCCCAAGCCCGCTCCTTTTCGCCTCATTCCCTGTCACTTGAGCGCTGCGGCTTCGCAAGCAACCCATGCACCAACAAAAGTCATGAAACGAGATCGCCGCACCTCTCGAAACCTTCTGCGTTGGCTTCTCGGTCGGTCCGACCGCGAGCGGCGGACCCCGCAGCTGCTCAAGCCTCGGCTGGAGTCACTTGAATCGCGACAACTGCTCAATGCGGACAATGGGCCGCATCCCAGCGACCCGGCCTACGACCTCAATGACTTTGAGATTTCCGCCAGCCTTTCGATCTACGTCAATTCCCAGCAGGTGACGATACCTGCTGGTTCAGGCGACCCCGCGACGGGAGAAGCCGATATTCACGTACACGATGATGCGGGTGCAGTCCACATTCATCCACAAGCGCCGCTGAACGACTTCGTAAAGTTGGGCGACGTCTTTGAGTCCTGGGATGCAAACCCTGCGTCTGGTAGCCCATCAACGATCGCATTGTCGGATACACAGTTGTTGGGCAATCTCGTCGATGGCGACAACCGGCTGCAGATGTTCGTCAACGGCAGTGAGGTCGAGGGCGGGTTTGCAGATTACCAAGTGCATGACAACGACAACATCGTTCTGGTCTACAGTTCCAATCCGGTCATCAGCTTCGACACCAATGCCGGCAGCATCCCGCTGGAGCTGTTGGCCGACGAAGCGCCGATCGCGGTTGATAACTTCCTGAATTACGTCAACGGCGGCGCTGACGGACGCGGGTATGACGGTACAATTCTGCACCGTTCGGTCCCAGACCTCGCGCTCTTGGGAGGCGGCTTTCGTCCCACCAGTTTGACGACCACCGAACTACTGGATATTCGAGGTCCGTTACGGTTTGGGCCGAACAACTTCAGCCGCTTTATTCCAGAGCTTGACGCGATCGCCAGCGAGCGCAGTCCTGGTGACCGGTCGAATAGCTATGGCACACTTGCAGGCGTCGCCAGCCGCAACGGGTTGACCAGCGGGTTCCTTTTCAACACCGCGGACAATGCGCATCTCGACGATCGAGGCTTCACGGTCTTCGCTGTCGCTCTGGGCACGGCGACTCCTGATGGTCAACCAGTTGCCAACTCCACGCTCAACGAGATCGTCGGCTTCACAACAGTGGACGTCGATCGGAGTAACGACAACGGCGGCGACACCCTTTTTCCCGAATTTGACGAAGTGCCATACACACCAGCGGGCGAGTTGGTTGCGATCCAATC
This sequence comes from uncultured Pirellulaceae bacterium, assembly GCA_963975425.1. Taxonomy (GTDB): domain Bacteria; phylum Planctomycetota; class Planctomycetia; order Pirellulales; family Pirellulaceae; genus CAXBGS01. The sequence goes on along the minus strand of CAXBGS010000006.1, from coordinate 254,388 downwards.
GGTCTCCGGAGACGGGACCGTGCGCGGGCAGGTCTTCGCGGACCAGAACCAAGACGGCGTGCTGAACAATGGCGAAGCCAGTCTTGCCGGCCGAACGATTTTTAGCGACGCCAACGGTAACGGCGATCTCGACGCAGACGAAGCTTCGGCAGTCACGGACGGCAACGGAAATTACGCGCTGTTTCTGCAAGCCGGTACGCACACAATCCGTCAAGTGACGGTACCCTGGGAAAACCAAACCGCGCCGCTGACCCCGGACGTTTTCACGTTGGACGTCGAAATTGGTCGCGTTTTTGACGATATCGTTTTCGGCAACTTTGCGGTCAGTAACCCGACACCGACGGCGGCCGACGACTTCTTTACCGACTTAGTGCAAGGCAGCGTCGATAACTTGCTGGACGTTTTGGTGAACGATCAGTTCGTGGGCAGCGCGAACGAGACGCTTCGCATTTCCGGCGTCGGCACAGCAAGCCAGGGCGGCACGGTCACGATCGGCGGTGACGGCGACAACCTGCTGTATACGCCCGGTGCCAATTTCAGCGGTACCGAGACCTTTACCTACACGGTTAGCGACCGCACCGGCGTGATCGGCTCGACCAGCCAGGGAACGGTTACTGTGACCGTCGATGCCGACGACCAGCCCCCGACCAACGACCCTCCTACTCCCGTCGCTGATTCCTTTACCGTCAGGGAAAACACGTCCAACACGACGCTCAACGTGCTCGCAAATGACTCGGATCTTCCGGGCGAGACGTTGACGGTCGCTGCCATCGACACCAACGCGACCAGCGGAACGGTGACGATCGCGACGGACAACATGAGCGTGCTGTACACGCCGCCGGCCAACTTCCGGGGTACCGATACGTTCTCCTACACGCTCAGCGACGGAACGAATGAGGCTGCTCCGGTCGCCGTAACGGTAAACGTCGTCGATGAATCTGCGCCTGGAAGCCTGTCTGGATTCGTCTACCTCGACGCCAACGACAACAATGTTCGCGAGTCGTTCGAGGGCGGTATACCCGGCGTCGTGATCACGTTGACGGGCACCACCGATTTAGGGGCGGAGGTCGAGCAGTCGATGCTCACGGACGCGGGCGGCGCCTACATGTTCGATGAATTGCAACCCGGCACTTATCAGATTGCCAAGCGGCAATCGGGTGCTCTCGTCGATGGCCAGGACTCAGCCAACGGGACGAGTTCTTCGCACAGCGTGATGGACAACCTCATGTTGGCCGGCGGTCAGCAGTTGGCGGGGAACAACTTTGGCGAGCGGGGACTGCAACTTGATTACATGAGCATCGCCTGGTTCTTCGCCTCGTCTCCATCGGATTCCGTGATGCTGCGGGAAATGTTGGCAATCGCCGAAGAGGCTGCGGGAGATTCGGATCTCGCCGAGAGCATCCGCAACGGCAGCGGCGACGTCCCGACGGATACCAACAACGCACCCGTTGCAAACAACGACAGCATTGAGACGCAGCAAGGTGGTACGCTCACGGTGACGGCAGCGAATGGAGTTCTGGTGAATGACACCGATGTGGACAACGATGCGCTGACTGCTGCCATTGTTGCACAGCCTGGAAGTGGTAGTGTAACTCTGAATTCAGACGGCTCCTTCACTTACGAACCGAATGCCAGTTTCATTGGAACCGACACATTTTCTTACACTGCAAGTGATGGAAGACTGACGTCGAACGTTGCCACCGTCACGGTGACGGTGACGGAAGTCGATGATCCCGATCCTCCCAACACACCGTTTGGACAGGTAACGCCCGGTTCGTTCGAGGACGCTGGGGTGCTGGGAATTCGCACGGATCTTCAACCCGGCGCACCGCCCCTGACCGCAACGCACGTCACGACGGCTGTCGATTACACCGGCTATAGCAATCCGCCGACTTACGGTCCGCATCACGGGTTTTTGGTGGATGGACAAGGAGACTCGATCACGCCTCGCGCGACGGGCGTGTATCAGACGGAACAGCCAGACGAAGACCTCTTGCACAATCTCGAACACGGGCACGTCTGGATCAGCTACAACCCAACGCGTTTGAGTAGCGAAGACATCAGCAAGTTGGAGCAGTTCGTCATCGATGGCGGCACGGATACGGGAGTGATTCTTACGCCAAGGGCCGGTAATTCGACCGCCATCGCCGCAGCTTCTTGGGCACGATTGCAGACGTTCGATTTGTACGATCCGATCGCGCTTCGCAACTTTGTCGAGGCGAACCGCGGGAAATCGCCAGAAGGGTTCATTCCCGCCGGTCAGAAAGCGGATACGGCAGCCAGCGAAATCGTCGATGACGGACTTGACCACCAGATGGCGCCCGACAATCCCAACATCGCGCCGAGCGCAAACGCTGATACGTTCAGCACGGATCAAGGTAGTACGCTGAACATCTCGGCATCGCAAGGCGTATTGGCGAACGATTCAGATTCCGACAATGACAGTTTGACCGCCATCTTGGAATCAAGTCCTACGGGCGGAACGTTGACTCTGAACGCGGACGGCTCGTTCACTTATGCTCCAAACGCCAACTTTACGGGAGTCGATACGTTCAACTACCGGGCCAGCGACGGTGTGCTGTCGTCGAGCATTGTCGCCGTCTCGATCACCGTGTCGGGAACTTCTACCAACTCCGCACCTATCGCAAGCAACGATGTTTATTCCGTTACTGAAGGCCAGACGCTTGCGGTCAACGCGGCCAACGGAGTGTTGAACAACGATTCTGACCCTGAGAACGACAACCTATCCGCATCAATCACTCAGGATGCAAGTAACGGCCAACTGACGTTCAACGCAGATGGTTCGTTCTCGTACTCTCCCGACGCTGGCTTCACCGGCACCGATACGTTTGGCTACTCGGCGAGTGATGGCAGCCTCTCTTCGACTGGCACCGTGCAGATCACCGTGAATCCGGTGACCAACAGCGAATCGTTCACGGTCAGCGCTTCGCCCAGTCAGGATGCCACGTTGGTTGAAAATCCAACCGGCGCGGTCGCCAATGGTTCCGGTCCCGGCCTATTCGCCGGAACAACGAATCGCACCAACAATGCGCTGCGCCGCGGTCTGATCGCGTTTGACCTGGCCGACGCCGGAGTGCCTCAAGGAGCCACAATCACCAACGTCGAGTTGACATTGAACATGTCGAAGACGAATTTCGGTGCTAGCGATGTGGCGCTTCATCGCGTTTCTACCGCGTGGAGTGAAGGCGCGTCAAACGGCGAAGGATTTGGTGCCCCGTCGGAAAACAACGATGCCACATGGATTCACAGCGCGTTCCCGTCCTCGAACTGGAGTACCCCTGGGGGCGATTTCTTCGCCGGTGCCAGTGCAACGACCTCGGTGGCCGGAGTCGGTTCCTACAGTTGGTCGTCGTCGCAATTGATTGCCGATGTGCAGTCTTGGATCGACAATCCGTCCGGCAACTTTGGCTGGATGATTCTCGGAGATGAGACGCAACCTTCATCGAAGAGATTTGATAGCCGAGAGGCTCCCAATGCCGCGAACCGGCCAAGCTTGAGCGTCACGTATACCGTCGCCGCCAATGATACGAACACGGCACCGGCGGCAAACAATGATTCATTTGCGGCGAGCGCGGGAAGCACACTAGACGTCTCCGTGAATCAAGGATTGTTGGCAAACGATTCCGATCCAGAGAATGACAGCTTGACCGCCACCGTCGTGTCGAATCCAAGCGGCGGCACTTTGGCGTTGAACCTGGATGGCTCGTTTACTTATACGCCCGACACTGACTTTGCGGGCGTCGATTCGTTTACCTATCGCGTCCACGACGGAAAACTGTTCTCCAGTGCCGCGACCGTTTCGATCACGGTTGACTCAACGAATCGTGCGCCTTCGGCGTTGAATGACAACTATTCCGTTGACGAGGGACAAACGCTTACGGTCAATGCCGCGACGGGTGTTTTGAACAACGATTCCGATCCGGACAACGATAGCCTGAATGCCGCAGTGGTGTCGAACCCAAGCAATGGCACACTGACGCTCGATTCGGACGGCTCGTTTAGCTACACGCCGAACGCCAATTTTACAGGAAGCGATTCTTTCACCTATCGGGCCAATGACGGCGATCTATCGTCGAACGTCGCCACCGTCTCGATCACGGTCAACGCAACAAACACCGCGCCGACGAGTTTGAATGACAACTATTCCGTTGACGAAGGGCGAACGCTCGTGGTCAATGCCGCTACCGGAGTCTTGGACAACGATTCCGATCCAGACAACGACAACTTGACCGTCGAACTCGTGTCGAATGCAAGTAACGGCACCTTAACGCTCAACGCCGATGGCTCGTTCACCTATGCACCGGGCGCGGGCTTTGTTGGCACGGACTCGTTCACTTATCGGGCCGGCGACGGTTCGTTGACATCGAACGTCGGGACCGTTTCGATCACGGTCAACTCGACCAACGTCGCGCCTTCCTCCTTGAACGATTCCTACTCGACCGGAACAGACCAGACGCTGGCGATTGAAGCGGCGACCGGCGTGTTGGCGAATGATTCCGATCCAGAGAACGACAGTCTGACGGCCGCTATCATCTCAAATCCGACCGGCGGTACACTCACGCTCAATTCCGATGGCTCGTTCACCTATGCCCCCAACATCGGTTTTACGGGGGCTGACAGCTTCACATATTCGGCCAGCGACGGCTCGCTGTCTTCCAGTCCAACGACCGTGACGGTCACCGTCGGGCAAGCTGCGACGGCGACGTTGACGCCGTTCAAGGATACGACGCTGTATGAAGACCCCAATGGAGGCAATGCCAACGGCTCCGGTCAGTATTTCTTCGCCGGGCGCACGGCCGAGCCGGGGAACTCGCGACGACGCGGGCTGGTTGCCTTTGATGTCGCCTCCAGTATCCCTGAGGGCGCGACGATCACCGACGCCACGCTGCGACTTTACATGTCGCGAACCATTGTCCAACCTTACGACGTGAGTCTTCATCGCGTCACCACGGATTGGAACGAAGGGAGTACGGATCAAACCGGCGAGGAAGGCGGCGCGCACGTGACCGCGCCAGCTCCGGGAGATGCCACCTGGATTCACAGCGAATTCCCGTCCGCGTTCTGGAACACACCCGGCGGCGACTTTGACCCGACGCAACTCGCGACGACATCGGTGGGCGATACTCGCGAGTATTTCCAGTGGAATTCTCCTGAACTGGCGGCCAGCATCCAAAATTGGCTGGACAACCCCTCGCAGAACTTCGGCTGGATGTTGATCGGCGATGAAACGGTGATTTCGGCGAAGCGGTTCGACAGCAGCGAGAGCCCCGATCCCGCGACTCGACCAAGCTTATTTGTAACCTACATCATGCCGACCGAGGGCAACAACGCTCCTGTCGCCCGCAACGATTCCTATCAAGTCGATCGAGGAAATGCACTCAATGTCTCGGCCGCAGAAGGCGTGTTGGGCAACGATTCCGATCCTGACAACGACAACCTGACGGCCTCCGTGGTATCGAATCCGTCGAACGGCACACTGACGCTTAACTCCGACGGTTCGTTCACCTACACACCCAACCCAGGATTTACCGGAACCGACTCGTTCATCTATCGAGCAAGCGACGACGAGCCATCGTTTGGTGAAGCAACCGCAACGATCACAGTCAACGCGGTCAACTCCGCACCGGTGGCGGCCGACGACGTCTACTCGACTGACGAAGACGTGACGCTGACGATCGACGCGACCAGCGGCGTGTTGGCCAACGACTCCGATCCCGACAATGACAACTTGACGGCTACGGTGGTATCGAATCCCGCCAATGGCACACTGACGCTCAACTCCAACGGCTCGTTCACGTACGCACCTAACGCCGGCTTCACCGGTACCGACACGTTCACCTACGCCGCCGGTGACACGGAACTAACATCTAGCGTTGCCACCGTTTCCATCTCCGTCAGTACGGTCAACTCCGCACCGGTGGCTGCCGACGACGTTTACTCAACGGGCGAAGGCTCGACTCTGACGATCGACGTGGCCAGCGGCGTGTTGGCCAACGACTCCGATCCCGACAATGACAATCTGACCGCTAGCGTGGCATCCAATCCCACCGATGGAACGTTGACACTGAACGCCGACGGCTCGTTCACCTACGCTCCCAACGCGGGCTTTACGGGATCCGATACCTTCACCTACACGGCCACCGACGGCCAGCTATCGTCGCCCGCAGCCACGGTCACGGTCACCGTCGAAGCCGCACAGGTTGAAGCGGCAACCTTGTCGGCTAGCAAAGACGCAACGCTTTACGAACGGGCTGACGGATCGGTTGCCAATGGCGCAGGTCAGTACTTCTTTACCGGCAAGACCCTGGAACAGTCCGATACACTACGGCGCGGATTGATCGCGTTCGACATCGCGGCAGGGATTCCCGCCGGCGCAACCGTCACGGACGTGACACTCGAACTGAACATGTCGCGCACGATTGTCGATGAGTTTGACGTCAATCTGCACCGAGTCAGCACCAACTGGAATCAAGGCACGTCGGATCAGATCGGTGAGGAAGGTGGATTGAATCCGGTGCCGCCGACCGCCGGCGACGCCACTTGGATTCACAGCGAATTTGACACGGCGCTTTGGAACACACCGGGCGGCGATTTTGAGGCGACACCCGTCGCGACCACGCCAGTCAACCGCCGCGGCACGTACCAGTGGAATTCGCAACAGATGGTGGCCAACGTTCAAGAGTGGCTGGACAACCCATCACAGAATTTCGGCTGGGCGGTGCTGACCGATGAAGTGAACGTTTCCGCCAAGCGATTTGACAGCAGCGAGAATCCCACCCCCGAGAACCGACCCAAATTGATCGTCAACTACACGCTACCCGCCGGGTCTGGAAACACCGCGCCGGTGGCGACTGACGACAGCTATTCCGTTGACGAAGACCAGACACTCAACGTTGACGCCGCGACGGGCGTCTTGGCGAACGACTCGGATGCCGAAAATGATTCCTTGACCGCGACCATCAACGACGACGCCGATAACGGGCAATTGACTCTCAACAGCGACGGTTCGTTCTCGTACACGCCGAATGTGGATTACAGCGGCACGGATTCGTTCACTTACACGGTTAGCGACGGCCAGTTGTCAGCCGTTGGCACGGTCGTCATCACCGTGAACCCGGCGCCGCAAGCATCTTCGGTAACGATTGTCTCCAGCCAAGACACGACGCTGATTGAATCGATTGGCGGCGAATCAGGCAACGGAGCGGGGACCGGCTTCTTCGCTGGACGGAACAACGGTAATGGCGGTGGGTTGCCCGTTCGACGCGGGCTGGTGGAATTCGACCTGGCCGGCGCGAGTATTCCCGCAGGTGCGACCATCACCAACGTCGAGTTGACGTTGAACATGTCGCAGACGACCACCGGTGAAGCCGACGTTGCTCTGCACCGGGTCACCAACGACTGGGGTGAAGGCGCATCGTCGGGCGGAGGCTCAGGCGGTCAGGCCGAGACCAACGACGCAACCTGGCTTCACACCTTCTACGCCGGAGCGACATGGAGCACGCCTGGCGGCGACTTCAATTCCACGGCGAGCGCCACCACGCCGGTGGATGGTGTTGGCTCCTATTCCTGGTCTACGTCACAGTTGGTCGCCGACGTCCAAGCCTGGCTCGCCGATCCGTCCAGCAACTTTGGCTGGATTCTCATCGGCGACGAAACCACGCCCTCGACCAAGCGCTTCGACAGCCGAGAGCATTCAAACGCCGCGAACCGACCTCAGCTGGTTGTGACCTACACTGTTCCAGGGTCAACCAACACCGCACCTACCGCTGTCGACAACAGCTTTTCCGTTGACGAAGACCAGACACTCAACGTTGACGCCGCGACGGGCGTCTTGGCCAACGACTCGGATGCCGACAATGACTCCTTGAACTCGACCCTCAACGACGACGTTGATAACGGGCAATTGACGCTCAATAGCGACGGCTCGTTCTCGTACACGCCCAACACCGGCTTCAGCGGAACCGACACGTTCACCTACACGGTTAGCGATGGTCAGTTGTCAGCGGTCGGAACGGTCGTCATCACAGTGAATCCCGTGCCGCAAGCATCTTCGGTAACGATTGTCTCCAGCCAAGACACGACGCTGATTGAATCGATTGGCGGCGAATCAGGCAACGGAGCGGGGACCGGCTTCTTCGCTGGACGGAACAACGGTAATGGCGGTGGGTTGCCCGTTCGACGCGGGCTGGTGGAATTCGACCTGGCCGGCGCGAGTATTCCCGCAGGTGCGACCATCACCAACGTCGAGTTGACGTTGAACATGTCGCAGACGACCACCAGTGAAGCCGATGTTGCTCTACACCGAGCCACCAATGATTGGGGCGAAGGCGCATCGACGGGCGGAGGCTCAGGCGGTCAGGCCGAGACGAATGACGCAACTTGGCTTCACACCTTCTACGCCGGAGCGACATGGAACACACCGGGCGGTGACTTCGAGTCGGCGGCAAGCGCAAGCGCGCCAGTCGATGGTGTTGGCTCCTATTCCTGGTCTACGTCCCAGTTGGTCGCCGACGTGCAAGCTTGGCTCGCCGATCCGTCCAGCAACTTTGGCTGGATTCTCATCGGCGACGAAACCACGCCCTCGACCAAGCGGTTCGACAGCCGAGAGCATGCAAACGCCGACAATCGACCTCAACTGAAGATCGACTTCGAGTTGTAACCTACTCTCGTTTTGATCTTGAATGCCGAAGCAAAGGAATGAAGGCATCCTATGGATATTGCAGGGAACTCCCATGGCTCAAATCAGATTCAAGTGGTCTTGGCGGGATTTGGACGCTTGGGCGTGAGCGTTATGAGAAACCTACTCGCTTCCCGCGACCAAACAAACGTGATTGGGATCATGCCAGCGAGCAACTTGAGCAAATACCGTTTTCTTAAAGACCATCCGTCAGAAATTGAAATTCTAGAACTGGCAAATGCAAACAACGTCCACGTTCTGACAGCACCAAGTATCAACTCCGACGAGTTCCGGGCGGAGTTGGTCGATCTTTCGCCGGACATCCTGCTGATTGCAAGCTGGGCTGAAATCATCAAGCATTCGACGTTGTCGTTGGAAAATCTTAGCGCGATCAACTGCCATGGCTCACTATTGCCGAAGTGCCGAGGTGCATGCCCACATATCGCGACAATCTTTAACGGCGACGAGAAAACAGGGATCACATTTCATTTGATTGACGAAGGAATCGATACCGGAGACATTCTGCTACAGCAAGAAATGGAAGTGAAGCCGCGTGAAACTTCGATTCAACTCGAAGATCGCATCGCCAACCAATTCGGTGAGTCCGTCGTGGACTTACTTCGCAGTTTCCAGAATGGGGCAATTGTCCCCCAAAAGCAAACAGGCGACCCGTCTTATGTACCTGAACAGCACCCGGAATGGGCTTGGATTCCGTGGGAGGAAGATCCGGTAGTGATTGATCGACGAATCCGTGCTCTTCAAGGAGTCTTCCCATTAGTCACATCAGATGGCCAACTCGCGTTTGGCTTTGAGACAGTTGAGGTCTTAAAAACAAACGAAGCTCGCATCAATCAGAACGCCTTGAATCTACTCCGAATTCGTGCTCGACTTTGTCCCGGAACGGTACTGGCAGTGGATTCTGACAAAGTAATTGTCAGCACGAAGAACCCGGACTTCGTCGTTGAACTGAGCCTGCCTGTCATGGTTCAAAGCGGGCAGTCGCCTCCCGTGATTCGACCTGGCGAGCGTTTCTTCAGTATTCCCATCCACAACATTTTGAAGTCCGCTTGACCCTCTAGAAAGTTGCCGTCCAGCGGACACCTATCACGTCGATGTCACTATTATCGGGCAGAATCCAGTGCTCGTGGTTCAACAGCAGCAGACTGCCGCCGGGTGTCGCAACATTGAATCCCCAGGTAACACGGTCGATCTTATCATCGCCAGCAGTTAACCTTCGCTCCAAATTGTCTAGCCGCGCCACAAACCAAAGCGGTTCCCAAAGTCGGTATTCGGTCTCCGCGACGTAACCGGATGTGAACTCATCCAGTTCCGATGCGGTCAACGCTAAATCCTGGCGTTGCGCATACTCGAAATAGAAACGTAGTTTGTCGTTTGGCCGCACGATCGCATCCCAGCCAAACATTTGATACCGAACGGGATCATCAACCGGGTCGTCCGAAATGGCACCAGCCATGGCGGAAAACCCTAGCCTCAAGCGGTTGTTGCCCACGGTCATGCGGCCTCCATAATCCGGCCGGCGATTGTTGTCGTAGTATCGCCTGCTGGTGTTGAAGTTGATTCCAGATGCATTGCCCTGAAGCCCGTTGACCGCGAACAGGTCAATCGTCGCCACCCAATCACTCGACGCAGCAAAGGCGAACTGCAAATCAACGCCTTCATCGGAGAATGGCAACATCAGAACTGGGCGGATGCTGCGATCTACGCGTCGCCCCATGTCAAACATCAGCGGGTTGGTCACCGTGCGTAAACTTCCCGGATGAACCATCGACGAGAACGCGCCGAAGGGAACGATGAATCGTCCCACCTTCAGTTCCGCTTTGAACGGACACTCGTCGGTAAAGCGGGGACTTTGCTTTGCTTTTCGAGCCTTGCGTTTGTTGAAAAACGAAAGCAGGTCCAAGGTCGCGCTTGCTTCCACTAGTTCCAACGTAAAGCCACCGCTGGTGTTGCGGTCCGAATGGCAACTCGTACAGGCGGTGACTTTGGCTTTGAGTGGTCCCTGGGATTGCCAGTCTGCGGTTGCCCAGGCATCAATGAAGAAGCCTGGGGTTTCGATGGGATCGCTGCTGCCACGCCAGACCGTCGAGGTTGTTGTCGAGAAACTCCAGCCACTAGCGACATCTTCCACGGCGGCGGATTCACCATCTCCGCCTGATTCGTTTAGCGAAGTAAGGTAAGTCGCGATTGCGCGATAGCTCGAACTGGGGACTTGTGCTCCGTCCATCGCCGCCATTCGACGAATCGTTTGCATCCAGCCGGAAAAGCTCTTGCGTTTGCTCAACGACCTCTGGGCGTCATGGCACTGAATGCAGGAAGAGTTAAAAGCAATTCTTCCTTGCTCGATCAATGCCCGGTCCGGTCCGTCGTCATCGGTCGCATCCCCATCGTCTTGATCGGAGTCCCCATCATCTGACTCCATGTCGGCGTCACTTTCGGCGCCCCCTGCTTCCGCGGTCAAGTATTCCGCAATCGGTTCAAAGTCGGCGGGAGGGATATCGGCATCGTCCATCGCCGCCATTTGTCGAATCGTCTGCATCCAGCCATCAAAGCTCTTGCGTTTGCTCAGTGATCGCTGGGCGTCATGGCACTCGATGCAGGATCGGTTGAAGGCGATTCTTCCTCGCTGGAGCAAAGTTTCCGTGTCGCTTATTCCCGCCTCCGCATCGTCCTCGGCGGCCGCTTCGTCGTTCGTAAAAAAGAGATTGCCTCGTGGATCACGCAGCACCTGCGCGGACGCCGACCCGGCGCATAGCCAACCGACTAAGCCAAGCAGCATTGTTATTAAGGGGCGTCCATTCCCACACACCAATCATCCTCCCAGAGATTTACGGCTTCTCCGAAAGAAGTAGCAAAAAACTCCGTTTTGGCTCAAGGCACGTTTTTGCGTTCGTTTTCAACGCGATCAATGAAAGCCTGGAGTCACCCGACCAGAGAAAGGCCTCGCTGAAGCGGGCCATCGAAACGGCCGCCCGCATCGCAAATGCTTTATCGACCACAGCGCGAGTACGATCGTCGATGCAGAATCCGACGCGGAGCGACGTAGGTCGTCCGGTAGGCTGAGTACGACGGGTAATAGCTGGAATACGAACCCGGGTAGTAGCTGTCGTAGCCAAAACCTCCGTAGCCGATGCCGCTATAGCCAACGCCGTATCCAAGACCAATTCCGTAGTACGCGGCTCCGTGGCCGTAGCCGCCATATCCATGACTGTAGCTGCTGTGGCCGTACCCGTGCCCACCATATCCGTGGCCGTAACTGCCGTGACCACCGTATCCATGCCCGCCACTGAAACCGTGCCCGCCCCCGCCGATATGACCGCCGCCTCCATGGCCCCCACCACCATGTCCGCCACCACCGTGTCCACCGCTAGCCATGGCAGTGGACGAGAGCATGAATGCGCTGGTCAAAATTGCGAGACCTGCAAACAGTTTCAATTTGGATGTATTCGTCATCGTTCATCGCCTTATCGAGTGGGAGGAAACCAATCCCCAGCGAAACATCGCTTGGATTGAGCTTGGCAATGAAGCAGCCCGTGCGACTGCTTCGTGTCACAAGAGTTAGATGAGAGTTTCACGCCATTCCTTCACCAAACCTTCTGGATTCGTCCGATCCCGCCGGCAAAGACTCGGATAATCCAGATCGAAAAGATTGTTCGGGTCCGCTTTACGACTCCGAGCGAGTGTGGGCATCGGGGCATCGGCAGGCGAACTGGACGCATTGCAGCAATTCTTCGACAAGCTGCCACCAGTCACCGCTTTGCGTTTGCCGTCCTTCAACGTCTTTCGCCGGACTTCAAGAATCAGATGGATGAGATTCCTGCGAACCTAGTTGACGACTCTTGCGCTCTCTCGTGCCAGCATCAATTCTTCATTCGTTTCGATGACGAGGGTCCTGGCCTTCGCGCCAGTGGTTGAGACATCTGTATCACTTGTGACAGCGGCGTTTGCGATCGGGTCAAGTTCAAGTCCAAGGAACGCGAGTCGCGAGCACGCTGCGGCGCGAATTGCTGCAGAATGTTGCCCGACACCGCCAGTAAAAATCAAGGCATCGAGACCGCCCAACGTCGCCGCCATCGCTCCGATAGCTTGGCGGAGTCGATGAACATACATTGCAATCGCAAGTTTCGCTCGCTCGTTACCCGTTTCCGCGGCCTGCGATACAGTTCGCATGTCCGACGAAACGCCGGAGACCCCGATAAGCCCTGACTCTCGGTTGAGCGCACAATCAAGTTGGTTTGCGGTGAAGCGATTCTCTCGAAGAAGATGCAGCAATAGCCCAGGGTCAACAGACCCGCTCCGCGTTGCCATCATTAGTCCCTCAAGAGGTGTGAACCCCATCGTCGTGTCGATCGACCTACCATCGCGAACCGCCGCTAACGACGCGCCGTGTCCAAGATGTGCGATGATGACACGCATACCGATCGAAGGCCGATCCAGTATCTGTGCAGCCCGCTGGGAACAGTACGCGTGACTCAGTCCGTGGAATCCGAATCGACGCAGGTCCCACTCGTCTGACCATGCTTGCGGTATCGCGTACGTATACGCTTCTGGCGCGAGCGTCGAATGAAAGGCCGTGTCAAATACCGCCACGTGTGGAAGGTTTGGGAATACTTCTCGTGCCGCGACGATACCTTTGATGCAGCTTGGGTTGTGCAGCGGTGCCAAAGGGGTCAATTCCTGCAATGCTTCTTCAACCTCCGCCGTCACCAGCACAGGTTGCGCGAAACGAGTTCCCCCATGGACGACTCGATGAGCGACCGCTGCAATCTCTTCGTTCGTGTTGACTCGAAAATCGGCTGCGACTCGATGAATCGCGGGCTTCACGTCCGACCAACCGACCTCGCTGTGAACGGCCGGCGACTCGGTCGATGTGAATGTGTAGCGAGTTGGCACGCTCGCCCAGTCGGCGTGACTGCTGGCCTGAGTACGCTCGTCGGCTGTCTCAATCAAACTGCACTTCACGCTGCTGGAGCCGACATTGATCGTCAGTACATTCACCCCTTCCACTTCCAATCCTGAATTTGCGGCATGTCCTCGCCGTGAGTCTCGATGTAGTGCTTGTGTTCGATGAGTTTGTCTCGCAACGTTTGCTTGATGTAAGCCCCTTCCGAGCCGATTGTTTGAGCACGATCGACCACGTCTCCGGCCAAGTGGAATCGGTCCAATTCGTTGAGCACCACCATGTCGAACGAAGTTGTCGTGGTTCCCTCTTCCTTGTAGCCTCGCACATGCAGATTCCGATGGTTTGTACGGCGGTACGTCAGCCGATGGATAAGCCATGGGTAGCCATGGAATGCAAAAATGATTGGCTTGTCAGTCGTAAACAACAAGTCAAACTCTTTGTCGCTCAGTCCGTGCGGGTGTTCGGATTGCGGTTGCAGTTTCATCAAGTTCACGACATTGATGACTCGAATTTTCAGATCGGGCACGTGCTCTCTGAGTAATTCCACTGCTGCCAAGGTTTCCAATGTTGGCACGTCACCACAGCAAGCCATCACGACATCAGGTTCACCGCCCTGATCGTTACTCGCCCAATCCCAAATACCAAGGCCCGCCGAGCAATGCTTCACCGCTGCATCCATGTCCAACCACTGCGGTGACGGTTGTTTGCCTGCCACGATCACGTTGACGTAATTGCGACTACGTAGACAGTGATCCGTAACACTCAGCAAAGTATTTGCGTCGGGCGGCAAGTAGACCCGGATGATCTCTGCCTTCTTGTTGACGATATGGTCGATAAATCCAGGGTCTTGATGGCTGAAACCATTGTGATCCTGTCGCCAGACGTGCGACGTGAGCAGATAGTTCAAACTGGCGATTGGTCGTCGCCAAGGTATGTGGCGACAGACCTTTAGCCATTTCGCGTGTTGGTTGAACATCGAGTCAACGATGTGAATGAACGCTTCGTAACAGGAAAAGAAACCGTGGCGACCGGTCAGCAAGTAGCCTTCCAGCCAGCCCTGGCACTGATGTTCACTGAGCATTTCCATCACGCGACCATCGGGCGAAACGTGATCGTCCGTTGGCATGATTTCGGCTGTCGAACAACGGTCGGTCACGTCGAAGACTGCGTTCCAGCGATTCGATGCTGTTTCATCAGGACTGAACACACGAAAGTTCTTTGCATCTCTGTTCAGCTTCATGCATTCGCTAATGAATTGGCCCTGCACGCGCGTCGCTTCCGCGGTGTTACCGCCGGGACGTGAGACATCCACCGCGAACTTTCGGAAGTTAGGCAGACGAAGGTCCCGGAGAAGTGTGCCGCCATTGGCGTGGGGATTCGCCCCCATCCGACGATCACCCTTCGGCGCTAGGTCCGCAATCTCAGATCGCAGCCGACCGGCATCATCAAAGAGTTCCTCAGGCTTGTAAGACCGCATCCATGATTCGAGCAATTGAACGTGCGCGGGATTCTCTGCCATCTTCCCCATCGGCACTTGGTGCGAACGCCAAGAGTCTTCGACTTGGTTGCCGTCCACTTCAGGGGGACAGGTCCAACCTTTTGGCGTCCGCAACACGATCATCGGCCAGCGCGGTCGTGACTGAAATCCATTGTCGCGAGCGTCTTGCTGAATCTGGCGAATTTCCGCGAACACCTTGTCAAACGTCGCCGCCATCAATTGGTGCATGTCTTCCGAATCGCTGCCTTCAACAAAGTAGGGCGTGTATCCGTAACCGCGAAACAGTTGTTCCAGCTCTTCGCGGCTGATGCGAGACAAGACAGTTGGGCCGGCGATCTTGTAGCCATTGAGATGCAGGATCGGGAGCACGGCACCATCACGCACCGGATTGAGGAATTTGTTGGAGTGCCAACTCGTCGCCAGTGGTCCCGTCTCGGCTTCACCGTCGCCGATGACACACGACACAATCAAATCAGGATTGTCGAACGCGGCTCCGTACGCATGTGACAAGGCGTAGCCAAGCTCGCCGCCCTCGTGGATCGAGCCTGGCGTTTCGGGGGCAACATGACTGGGAATTCCACCGGGAAATGAGAACTGTTTGAAGAGACGCCGCAATCCATCTTCGTCTTGCGAAATATCCGAATATTTTTCGCTGTAAGTTCCTTCCAGATATGTGTTCGCCACTAAACCGGGGCCACCGTGCCCGGGACCGGTCACGTAGAGCACGTCGAGCTCGCGTTCTTTGATGACCCGATTGAGATGAACGTAGATAAAGTTTAGACCCGGCGTCGTGCCCCAGTGACCGAGCAACCTGGGCTTGATGTGTTCGATTTGCAGCGGCACCTTCAGAAGCGGATTGTCGAACAGATAGATTTGACCGACGGACAGGTAGTTCGCGGCGCGCCAGTAGGCGTCCATGCGCTGAAGATGTTCGTCCGTGAGAGGTGAACTGAGGCTCTTGTCTGAAGTCATGATATCGGTTGCACTGTCGGTTGAGTCGAAAAGAATGTGCTTGTGCCTTGAGACTCGATGGCTTTGCCGATGCGATTCAGGGCGTGAGCGTAAGCCGCCGTGCGCATGTCAATCTGGTTGGCGGCCATCAACTCATAAATGAGGTTGAATTCTCGCTTCATGATCTGACTGAGTCGCTCGTGAACTTCCTCGACCGTCCAGTAATATCCGGCTCGGTTTTGTGTCCACTCGAAATAGCTGACCGTCACACCACCGGCGTTCGCCAGAATGTCTGGAACGATGAGGGTTCCCTTTGCGTTGAAAACTTCGTCCGCTGACGTCGTCGTGGGACCATTGGCGACCTCGACAATCACCGGTGCGATGACTCGATCGGCGTTCTCGGCAGTGAGTTGATTCTCGAGGGCAGCGGGAATGAGGATATCGACATCAAGCTCCAATAGTTCCTCGTTGGTGATTACTTTACCGGTGCCTGCATCGTCGGGTTGGCAATGGCACTCGACACAACCGCATTCGGGGCAGTCACAGACACTTCGCGAGGCATAGACTTCCGACATGTCCTGGCGCTGTTGTTTCAGTTCAATCGCACGCGGAATATCCAAACCTTCTTCGCGATAAACGCCACCGCGCGAATCACTGATCGCGACGATTCGGTAACCGTCGGCGTGCAGTAGCCGAGCAACATGCTGCCCCGCGTTTCCAAAACCTTGCACGGCGACGCGAACTTCTGTTGGACTCCATGATTTCAGACGCTCCAGTTCCTTGATGCAGTAGTACGCTCCACGCCCGGTGGCATCATCGCGACCCAAGCTACCACCTAGCGGTATCGGCTTGCCGGTGATCACCGTTGGGGTGCGACGACGTTGAATGTTGGAGTACTCGTCCATCATCCAGCCCATGATCATGGCATTGGTGTAGACATCGGGGGCAGGAATATCCGTTTCAGGTCCGATAAAGTCGGCAACACGCTGGATGAACCCGCGACTGAGTCTCTCCAATTCAAGCCGCGACAGTTCTTTCGGATTGACGATGATGCCTCCCTTGCCGCCACCAAAGGGAATCCCGGCGACGGCGCATTTGCACGTCATCCAAAAGGCGAGTGCTTTGACTTCGCCCAGGTGGACGTCGGGATGAAATCGAATGCCGCCTTTGGTGGGACCGCGTGTGTCATCGTGGCGGACTCGGTATCCCTGAAACACGCGCAGCGAACCGTCATCCATCCTCAGGGGGATGGATACTTGAAGCATCGACTTGGGATACCGCAATCGCTCCAACGCCTCGGGTCCGATGCTGGAGAATTCAGCAGCCTGATCGAGCCGACCAATCGCGTTTTCAAAGATTTCTTCGGGTTGTTGATCATTCATTGGTTGGCAATTGTTGGATTGAGGGCGAGTGAACGTCGTGCTTTCTTATTGGATGCGAGATGCGTCAAATTCTTCATGTCCAGATAGATTTTTGCCCTTTTTGTTCAGCATTTGTCGGTTTTGCGCAAGACGGCATGTTTTCAAATGTCCTCATCATCCTGCGTCAGTGTGGAAATAACCTCTGTATAGCCCCGTTCGGCTTCTTTTTGAACGCGTTGGACTTCCGCAAGATAATCTCGTCCGCTTTCGCCGGCGCGCGGCCCAAGCGAGCGTAGAAACGACTCCATGCCTTTGCCGCGATGGTAATAGTCCGTCAGCCGATACCGAGCCACCAGCGATTCGCAACCGAGGCATCGAACGTAGACCGTCATCGGTCCGTCGCTACTGCGAACTAAAATATTCCGCATGTCCAGCGAGCCGCATTGTTGGCATTGCTGTTGGTCAATCTCCATCGTTGCCTCCTCTCCGGCGTTTCGTCCTATTTCAAAACAATCCCACCAAATCCCAGAACCAATGACCGATCGTCAACGCAAGTGCAAGTCCGATCATGGTGATGATCGCGCCTGGAGCCAACATATCCTTCACTGTCAACTCGCCGGAACTAAAGGCGATTGCGTTCGGCGGCGTTGATACTGGTAATGGCATCGCAAGCGTGCAGGCAAACGCGACACCCATCAGGAGCGGCGACAGGTGCTCGACGCTCAGACCAAGGATGATGGGCATCAGCAAGTTAGCGGTGGCAGTGTTGCTCATCACCGATGACATCAGACAGGCGACGGGAGCAACGATTAGCAAGAGCATTAGGCAGCCCGATTGGTCTACTGGAAGTCTCGCTACAAACCACGTTGCCAATCCGCTCAAGGCGATCGCTTTCCCCAGGCAAAGACCGCCACCCATCATCAGCAGTACGTCCCATGAGATCGATCTTAGGTCGCTAATGGTCAGAATCTTCGTCCCGAACAGCACGACCACCGGAAGAATTGCAATCGTGCCTGGTGAAGCGTTATGCAGTCCGCCTGTGACCCAGCCAATGATCGTTAGCAACGCGGTAGCGACAACCGTCAATACAGAAGGCGTCATTTTGATCGCCAAAGGTTGTGCGTCCTGGACGATCGATTGCTGCTTGCCACGGCAAAAGGCCATTAGCACGCACCATGTGACAATGAGCGTCACAACCACGCCAGGCACGCCGATCAGCATCCAAGTCGCGAAGCTGGGTGCGAAACCACCTTGGCTCATGTATTGCATTGCAATCGCATTGGGCGGACTTCCGATCGGAGTCCCCAATCCACCAACGTTAGCAGCGAAGGGAACCGATAGCAGGACTGCTTTGCGATACCGATCATCCTGAGGAAACCGATGCACGATCGGCAGGCACAACGCCAGCATCATCGCTGCAGTCGCGGTATTGCTCAGCCACATCGACAGGAATGCCGTGACCGCCATGATTCCGATCAGCAGCAGCGGAATAGAATGCCCCGTTTTCGCGATGATCAGGCGTGCGAGTTTTTCGTCGAGACGATATTTGTGCAGCGCCGCCGAAAGCACGAAGCCGCCCAGAAACAAAACAATGATGTCGGAGAAAAAGGGCGCGAGCAGGTCCGTGTTGGAGATGCTTTCACCAGACTGTTGCATCACCGGCGCAAGCCAAAGCAATCCGAGCAGTAGAATGACAAAGCTGGTTACGAAAAGTGGCACCGCTTCGCTGATCCACAGCGTGGCTGCGACCAGCAGCATGACAAGAGCAATCTGCGCGGGCTGCCCCATCTGCCATGTCGAGAAGGCTCCCAACGCCCCGGATGCCAGGAACACACCGTTCAACGCAAAAACGATCGCGAGCAAGTGGCTCCGCGAGAGCGTATGTCGAGACTTTTGTGTCGAGTGGGCGTCGTTCGTCACCGGTTCAAATTCATTCATCGAGGAACCGAACGTCACCAGTATCCAACTTGTAGATGGCGGCTACAACGGCGACATTTTTTGGAATGCATCGCCTTGGCGATCGACGGGACTATGCGGAGCTGTTTTGCCGATGTGCGTGCATTGGTCTCGACGGCAGCCGCGATGCGCTGCTCTAGATTCTGCACGCGGTCAACGGAATCGATCCCTGGACGAATTTGATCCAACAGACTTTTGAGTTCCGCGGATTCTCCTTGCATTTGATTGAGTGGCTCTCGTAGTGCGAATCAGAAGCAAGAAAACGACTACTTGTCGGTACCTGCGCTGGATGGTGTCGCCATGCCAACGAGCGTTTGGCGTTGCTCTTCGGTCAGCACTTCGGCGGCCTTGCCAACCGATCGGATGAAGGCGAGTCGGTTGTCGACTTGTAACTGAGCGATCTCTTTTGCCTTCGCTTCGATTTTGGTGATGTCGGGCTGCGCGTCGGCAGTCAGCATCCAGAGCTCTTGTTCCGCTTCGTCGATTTTGCGTTCCGATGTGGCGGTTGCCAGCAGCGAGGATTCCTTAATCTTGTTGAGTTGCAGTTGTTGCTCGTCGGTTATCGCGATGTGCTGTGGATGATCGAGGAAAAATCCGGTCTCACCGATGTGGTACAGGTGCGACGCGCCGGCAAAGCCAGGCAAGGCAGATGGCATGCTCATGCTTCCCATCGACCCCATTCCATTCATGGATGATTTCATGGCGGGATTGCGACCCATCATGCCCATGCCTTTCATCATTCCCATCCCCATGCCACCTGACGTTCCGCCCATGCCCTTCATCATTCCCATGCCGCCCATTCCCATGCCGCCCGACGACATCGACGAGTCGGTCGCGTCTTGGTTCATGCCGCCCATCCCCTTCATCATTCCTTTTTTCATTCCACCCATCTTCATGCTGTCCATGCCTTTCATTCCACCCATCCCTGCGGAGTCTGAACCGGACGACGGATCGGCGGCACCTTTATCCATAGCCATATTCGACATTGCACCGGGCTTCGCGTCCGCGCCATAGCGAGCTGTGTGTTGCGACTGCAGGGTTGTTTCCAAGTCGGCCACTTTCTTGCGCAACGTTTGCAGTTGAGTGGCAAGGTCGCCGTCCGCGCTTTCTGAAGCGGCTGGGTGAGCGGCATGCGGATCAGTTTTGGTTTGTGCAAGCAACAAAGGAGAGGACCAAAGCAGGCTGCTGGCGATCAAAGCGGCGGAAACGGTCGGTTTGCTCAACGGTGAAGTGAATTTCATGGTAGAAAGCCTTGTTGGTTTAAGTCAGAAAGAAAAATACAGCGACAGATGGCAGCTAATCCGCCGCCCTTGATACCCTGGCGGGGTAAGCTAGGATCTGTCAGCAACGGTGAAAACGATCCGCTAGGCGACGAATCACCCAGCGGATCACGACTTTCAAAACAATTCGCTATGATGAAACGCAATGCCCTGGACACTCTCACTCACCGCTTTTCGCTGGCGTTTCGCCTTCGGTAGTGGAGTGGTCGTGTCTCATCGCGTCATGGGCGGCGTCCTCGTGACCCATCGCCTTCATCAGCTTGGCGTGATCTTTGGCAACTTGGTCAAGCGTGGCGGTGATTTTGGCCGCCATGTCGCCGCAAACCTTTCCGTCGGGCGAGTCTTTGCAGCATTCGGCGTGCAGCATTTCCTGTGTGTCAGCGGCCTTGGACAGCTTCGTTTCAATCGCCTTGACTTGCTCAACGACCTTTGGGGTGCTCACGTTTTGGTCGCGAATCACCACCATCTCTCGCTGAATGCTCTGGATTTGATTGCCGAGCAGTTGCGATTCCGCTTGCGTGACCTGCGGCCGGATCACCGGCGCCTGGGTCGCGTATCGTTGGATACTTTGCGAGTAATTCCGCGCGTGCTGAATGTTGCGGGAAGCTCGCTGATTGGCCCAGAATCCGCCGCCTGGGTGCTGTCGTCGTTCGGCTGGCGACCGAATTTTGCTCTGTGCCAAGACAGGCTGCGGAACAAGAGAGCTAGCGGCGAACATGACTGCCAAACCGAGAACCAGCTTACCGACGTGTTTTGTGGACATCTGTTTTCCTTATTGAGGAGAGGGGAGAATTCTTGGTTGAGGTCGTTTCCTCAATCGGGTAATTGGATGCTGGCTCGCTTCGGGTTCTTCACACAAATGCTGCAAAATTGTCTCGTCGCGGGTGCTTCGTCTCGGACGTTTGCCGACCTCAGTGAGGGATTCTGCTCGGTGCGCACTTACAAGGAGCCATTGTTTGAATAGCCACCAGCGCGATCAACCTGCGTTCAACAGTTCCGCCGCGATGGATCAAGACGCCACGCAGCAAATGGTGGATGCATGCATTGCGGGCGATCGGGACGCGATGCGGATGCTGTATGAACGTTGTAGCCAGCGCGTGTACGCGCAGATGGTCCGGATGGTTGGAGTTCAGGATGCGGACGACGCGACTCAGCAAGTGTTCATCCACCTGTTTCGCAAGCTGGATAAGTTCGATGGTCGATCGAAGCTTGAAACCTGGGTGTACAGTTTGGCAAGCAACGAAGCCCTTCAGTTCATTCGTTCAAGATCTCGTCACACGACGGACACGATACTCGACGATCCTGCAGGGACCTTCCAAGACTTGGGAGAACGGTCGGAGCAGGCTGAGTTGCTTGACGTTGCCTTGTCAAGAATCGACCCGGAGTTGCGAGTCGTCTTGGTGCTCAAGGAGCAAGAGGGTTTGTCATATCGCGAGATTGCCGACACGGTCGGCATTCCAGAAGGCACGGTCGGTTCGAGGTTGAACCGTGCCCGTGCCGATCTGCGTGAAGCCTTGCTGCAGCTTGGGTGGGAGTGAGTGGAAATTGAAGATTGACGACTGAAGATTGCAGATTGAAAGAAACCTTGCCTGAAAATCAATCTTCAATCTTCATTCTTCAATCTGCGATCTTCAATCAATACGGACACCCAACAGTGCGATCAATCTGGGCGATCGCACCGGCCAGGGTCGCGTTGATGCGAGCAAGCTGCGTCTCAAACATCAATAGCTCGCGATAGGTTTCAATCAACGTGAAAAAGTCGGTTCGTTCACCTCGATAATCAGCGATCGCTAACTTCAGTGTGTCTTCAGTTCTCGGAATAATACGGTTTTCATAGATGTCGGTTTGCTCGACCAGTGAATCGGCTTGAGCGAGCAGGCGACGCAGACGGCCATAGATTTCGTCACGCTCGGCTTCCAGACGCTGTTGCGTGCTGCTTGTTCGCCGTGAAGCTTCGCGAACACCGGCGTTGATCTTCTCATGCCAGATCGGAAGTGTTGTCCCAAAGGTGATGCTAAGTTGGTCGTTACCATTAGCCACGGGACTGATCACATCATGGTTGTCACTGACGATTCCCCAGTTCAGTCCAACCATAAAGTCGGGATATTGCTGCAGACAAGCGAGTCGTTGCTTTTGGCGATCACGTTGAATCTCTGCGGCCAAGCCACGCAGGCTCGGATTGCATTGTTCAGCTTGGGCAATCAAACTATCGAGCTGCAATGGAGCGTCGGCAATCCCGAGTTCCTCGGTCGCTTGAGGCATCAAGGACACGGGTTGTTGCAACAGCGCGGCAAGGTCGGCCTGTGACATCTCCAACTGCTTGTTGAGTTGCACAATCTGATCATCGAGACGATCGATCTCAAGCTGTGCGCGAAGCACGTCCTGCTGTGTTCCGCCGCTGCGATAGCGAGCCTCGGCTACCTTGGTAAGGTCGTCGACTAAGTCGCGAGATTCTTCAATGATCGCGATCGCACGAGTCGCGTACCAAACTTCGTAATAGGCCAAGCGAACCGATTCAGTGATCTGTCGTTCGATACGCTCCAATTCCGCCTGGGCCATCTGTGCCTCGCGACTGACGATGGAACCTTTAGTGCGCAGCTTGTGGGGAAACGGTACTCCTTGCTGTAGCGACATCTGGTTGGCAACGCGCCCGGCAGCAGTTTGGATTGAGTTGTCATGTAACGGCCAGAACGTGTTGTTGAATTGGGGGTCCGGCAATGCGGTCACTTGCGGAATCCGTTCCAGTTCCGCCTGAACACGTTGACGTGCGGCTTGAATGCTGGGGTGAGCCGCCAGAGCCCGAGAGATGAAGTGGTCTACGGGTTGCCCGGAAGAAAACTCGGAGACGGGAGATGGGAGTTGGGAGTCATCGTATTGCTCATCTCCATCGCTGGCCTCCTCATCATCTGTATCACTTGCCTTCTCCTCATCTTCTTCACTCGCCTTCTCCCCATCTTCCTTGTCCTTCTCAAGCAATTCTCCAAGCGTCTTCGGCTGGCCTTCTTCCACATCTCCCAAACGCATTGGCGAAGCGAGATCGAGTTGTGTCACGAAAACGACCTCACCGCTCTGCGGTGACTCACCGTACCCCACGGTCATAAAGGTCGAATCGTTGCTAGCAGCCGGCGCGGGCTGCGGCAGTTCGTCACCTAATGACACCCCGCTGACGGCCGGTCGCGATACGGCCGCGTGCCGCGACCCGTTGGGGCGAACAGGACCGCTGGCACAACCGCCAACGGCGAGCGTGCCTAGGGAGAAGGCTAGTAAATGACGCTTGCGATTTCGAGAAAACACGGTGCGTTTTCGTGTGTGCATGACCAACTGGTTCCCTCCAGCTATCCTTTCAAAAAGGAAAGTTCCGTGATGAATCAGATTCGTCTTGAACTTTCTGAGTATATTTCCGATATACTCCTAATACCGGTCCTAGGTATCTGTTTCGGAAGGCCCACGTGTTTCGCTCGCGTTTAACTCGCACCGTCGTTAATCTTTCACTGATCGTCGCAATGATGGTTCAGCCGGGGATGGCGTTGGTTTTTGCCAGCGGCTGTGGTGCCGAGTGTGGTGCCAGCTTCATGTGTGAAGGCTGTGGCTGCTGCGAAGTTTCGTCACCGACCGTGAAATGCTGCTGCTGCGGTGGCGGCGAACAAGATGGCGACGGTAGTTGCTGCATGTCGGAGTCGGAACCAGTCGAACATGATTGGAACAATGAGGAGTGGACCGAAGATGAGATGATGGCGGAAGACCTGTCGGCGAGCGAAACGCTCGAACTGCAGGTCATCGTCATCAGCATGACCGACGCGGATGCAGTCGACGAAAGTCAGACCCGCGAAGTTACGGGCGTCTGTCATTGCGGCATGGAGAGCCAGCCCCTGGGCGACTCCTCACCCTCGCGTCCCACGATTGAGCGACGTGACTCGGTGGCGATTCGTTTCGCCGACTTGGCAACCATCTTTGGTGATGCCATCGCGAAGCCGTCGCGTCTGTCGCAAAGCGAAGTATCGAATTCGCCAGCACACTTCTCTCAAATCCATCTCTGTATTTGGCGGCTGTGATTCTGCCTGCCTGAGCAGTTTCATGCGCGTTTCACACAACGCGAGCGTGCATGTTCCAAACGATGACTCGTTTGCTCGTGGCCCTTCTTTGCAGAGTCCGCTTCCATCGACGGTTGAATCCCGTCCGACCATTCACAGCCTGAAAGAAAGTGACTGATCGGCGGCAAATTCCCTCCGGTTTGTCGTCGATCCGTCACCCCTTTCACTTCATCGCCAATGATTGTGCGATGCGGAGTTCATCAATATGTCGAATCACAATCATCAAAACAAAAAATCAACCGACGAAGACGCGGTGAAGCGTTCCGAGCCAGTCGCTCAATCAACTGGTGAAGCATCCATGCCTGCAAACAAGGAAGCGTCAAGCATGAATAAAAGTCATCAGCCTAGTACAAACGAAGAGCCGGTCGCGTCGGCGGAAACGATGCCATCAGACGCGAAGGTCGACCCAGCAAGCCAGCCGGAATCACCGGTCGAAGCCAGCACGCCGGATACACCCGCTTCATCGGCCGCGTTCGCAGAAACGAAAGTCGGTGGCTTTGGGTGGTTGTTGCGTGTCGGAGTCAATGCCGCTGCCGTCTCCGCCGTGGCCGCATTGATCTTGGTCATGATCGGCTTCGCACAACGATCCGAATGGGTGACCGCCAATGGTTTCTCCGGTGGCGAGTCGGAAGCGGTCGCCGATGCGAGCGGCGGCGAGGAAAAACGATATATCTGCCCGATGATGTGTACTCCGCCATCGACCGAACCGGGCCGGTGCCCCGTTTGTGCAATGGAGTTGGTTGAGGCGACCGGCGGCGGTGGCGGCGATGGGATTTCGGTCACGATCGAGTCGGCAGCTCGACGGTTAGTTGGAATCCAAACGGCCACCAGCAAATTTGGCGAAGTGACACGAACCATCCGAACGATTGGCTCGATCGATTTTGACGAGAGTCGTTTATCAACGATCTCTGCCTACATCGACGGTCGACTTGAAGAACTCTACGCCGATTATGTTGGTGTGGAGGTGACCGAAGGCGAAGACCTCGCGCTGATATACAGCCCCAAATTGTATTCAGCTCAAACCGAATACATCGCCAGCATGGAGAGCAAGTCAGTTGGCCGGTTTAGCATCAACAGCTCTGATTTGCTGGAGATGGCCCGCGAGAATCTCAGCGAACTCGGAATGACCGATTCGCAAATTGCAGCGCTCAGGAAAAGCGGCAAGTCGAATTCTCGCATTCGCATAAAGTCACCGCAAACCGGCACTGTGCTCGAGAAAGCCGCCGTCGAAGGTGATTATGTCAAAACGGGACAAAAGATTTACCGCATCGCTGATCTGACTTCCGTCTGGTTGATGCTTGACCTGTTTCCTGACGACGCGGCTTCGGTGCGATTCGGCCAGCAGGTCGAAGCGGAGATTCAGTCGATGCCGGGCGAAGTCTTCACAGGTCGTGTTGCCTTCATCGACCCGACCGTCAATCCGACGACTCGAACGGTTCGCGTTCGCGTCGAAGTCATGAACTATGACGGGAAATTGCGTCCAGGCGACTACGCGACCGCTCGCATTACAGTCCCCGCGATCTCGACTGACTTTGTCTATGACCCAGCGTTGTCCGGGAAATACATTAGCCCAATGCATCCGCAGGTGATTCGCGAAGAACCGGGCGAGTGTCCCTTATGCGGCATGGATTTGGTACCGACATCGCAACTCGGCTATGCCACCGAGCCACAGCCTCAACAACGTGTCGTCACGGTTCCACGCGATGCGGTCTTGTTGACTGGCGAACATGGAGTTGTCTATGTGGAAACGGAGCCTGGACGTTTCGAGATTCGTCGTGTCACCGTCGGTCAGATGAATGACACCGAAGCCATCGTCGTCGAGGGAATGGTGGCGGGCGAGACGGTAGCAACGAACGGCAATTTCCTGATCGACTCCCAGATGCAACTCGCCGGAAATCCTTCATTGATGGACCCCAGTAAGGCACCAAGCTATTCGCCCGGCCCATTGCAGTTGCCCGAATCGACGCCGGTGATGCTGGCAGGTCAATCCGCAGCGCAATTCGATCGTGCTTACGACGCTTACTTTGAAATCCAGTGTGCCATGGCGGCCGACACGACTCCGCCGCCAGTCGCGCTCAATACGTTGTTGGATGCTTTGGCAAGGCTCGAAATGCTTTCCGAAGTACCTGACGAGGCTCAAAGCCGTTTCGCTAGCGCCCGTCGCGGAGCATCGCGAATGGATGGTTCGCTTGAGACCGCGCGTGAGGCGTACCGAAGTGTTAGCCATGCAATGTTGAAGGCGGCGACGATTGCGCGAGGCCCCAAAACGGCACGTTCGTTGGTCCACATGTATTGCCCGATGGTCCCCGGTGGCGGCGGCGATTGGATGCAGCCCGGCGGTGAACTGCAAAACCCCTATTGGGGCAGCGAGATGCTGACTTGCGGCGAGACCGTTCGTGATCTGGCGATGAACTCCATCAATGCCAACGGCGATGGACAGGGAGTGAGTTTCAAGGTGGTTGGATTCGGCACGGATACCGGAGAGATGCAATGAACGAGCGATCAAAGTTGCGTCAGACGCGTGCAATGACAACCAGTAAACCGCAGGGAGGCCGACGATGCTAAATCTACTCATACGCTTTTGCGTCAAAGAACCGTGGCTGGTCGTCATGCTGACGATCGGTGCTTCGGTTGGTGGCTGGTTCGCGTTCCAATCGGTTCCCATCGACGCAATCCCGAACGTCGGCGAGAACCAAGTCATCGTGCTAACTCCGTGGCCCGGTCGATCACCCAAAGACATCGAAGACCAGGTCACCTACCCGTTGAGTGTTTCGTTACTGGCGGTTCCTGGTGCCGAGTCGGTACGCGGCAAGAGCATGTTCGGTTACAGCTTTGTCCAAGTCACATTCAAGGATTCGATTGACTTCTATTGGGCACGCAGTCGTGTATCTGAGCAACTCGGTTCCGCTGCGTCTCAGTTGCCAGAAGGTGTCGTGCCGCAGCTCGGGCCCGACGCGACGGGACTCGGACAAGTCTACTACTACACGCTACAGCCGCCCGAAGAGGGCATGAGCCTCGCCGAACTTCGCAGCATGCAAGATTTCGTCGTCAAGTATGAATTGCAAGCCGTCGAAGGTGTTAGCGAAGTTGCTTCCATCGGCGGATACGTTCGGCAGTATCAGATTGAGGTCGATCCCGACAAACTGCGGTTCCACAACATTTCGCTCGATAAACTTGCAATGGCGATCAAGGGTTCCAACGTTGACGTTGGTGCCAAGACGGTGGAATCAACGGGAATGGAATTTATCGTTCGCGGAAAAGGTTTCCTGGGAACCGATGGCGACAAGTCCAAGGCCATTTCTGACATCGAAGACACCGTTATTTTGCAACGCGAGGGCGTCCCGGTCCGCGTTAGCGATGTAGCGGAAGTGCAACTCGGTCCAGATTTCCGTCGCGGTGCATTGGATTACAACGGCGCCGAAGCGGTGGGTGGCGTCGTGGTAATGCGTTACGGCGAAAATCCTCGTGTGGTCATCGACCGT
Source organism: uncultured Pirellulaceae bacterium (assembly GCA_963975425.1). Taxonomy (GTDB): domain Bacteria; phylum Planctomycetota; class Planctomycetia; order Pirellulales; family Pirellulaceae; genus CAXBGS01. Next base: position 226,150 of record CAXBGS010000006.1, on the reverse strand, counting down.
GTCAAAGCAAAGATCGCCGCGATCGAACCGGCGCTCAAGGGCGTCAAGATTCATGGCGTGTACGACCGCAGCGGTTTGATCGACGAAACGATGGCGACGCTGACGCACGCGCTGCGTGATGAGATCATCATCACCGCGTGCATCATTCTGCTGTTCCTACTTCACATTCGCAGCAGTTTCGTCGTCGCGATCTGTTTGCCCGCCGCCGTTTTGATGTCCTTCATCGCGATGCATTTCGTTGGAGTCGAGGCGAACATCATGTCGCTGGCGGGCATTGCCATTGCGATCGGCACGATGGTCGACATGGCGATCATCGTCTCCGAAAATATCTACCAGCATTTAGCGGATTGGGAGAAAGAGGACGGGGAGACAAAGAGTGGAGGAGACCGAGAGAAGTCGCGAACCGAAGTCGTCTACGAGGCAACCATTGAGGTCGCGCCCGCTGTCGTCACGGCTGTCCTGACGACGATTGTTAGTTTCTTGCCGGTGTTCTTTTTGACCGGACGCGACTACCGATTGTTCTCACCGTTGGCCTATACGAAAACATTCGCTATTGCCGCCGCGATGATTACAGCGGTGACCATTGTTCCCGCGCTCAGTCGTATCATGCTGCGAAGCGCGAACTATCGAAAGCTGTCGGCGGCGATGGCCGCGATTTCGCTCTCGGCATTGTTGGCCGCGATGTCGCACTTCATGTGGGGCGATGATCTGGGCGGATATTTTAGCCTGGAGACCTGGATCATCACTGTCGCAGCGGGCGTGATCGGACTGGTTGGCGGTTGGCAGTTGCTTCGTGAGCGAATTCGTCCGATCGAAGAAATTCCATCGAGCCGATTTGTTCGCTGGATTTACGCCGCTCGACTACGTCACGCACTCAACCACAAAGCATTCGCCTTGTCGTTTCCAGCGATATTGTTGGTGATTGGGGTTGGGGCGTTCTTTGGAATGCCAATGGTGCTTCAGCCGGTCGAAAAGGTGGCCCGCGTTTTTGGTGCCGAACTAAACGACTTCCCCGGCTACGTCGATGCTAAGCACGTTTTTACGGGGCTGCAAAGCGACGACTGGATCGCGTTGGACGAAGGCAGTTGGTTCTACATGCCGACGCTGTATCCCGCAGCCAGCTTTTCGCAAGCGATGCAGGTGTTGCAAACGCAAGATGTTTTGATCGGCCAGATTCCCGAAGTCAAAGACGTGCTCGGTAAGATCGGTCGCGTTGAGTCGGCGCTGGACCCCGCTCCCGCGGCGATGGTCGAAACCTACGTCATGCTTAAACCTGAAAGCGAATGGCGTGAGGGCGTGACGGCGCGTGATGTTTGGGACGAGATCAACAAAGTCGCCACACTTCCGGGAGTCACTCCCGCGTCCGCTTTGCAACCGATCGAAGGCCGAGTCGTGATGCTGCAATCGGGCATCAAGGCACCGATGGCGATTCGGGTGTATGGCGACGACCTGAAGACGCTAGCCAGCGCCGCGATGGACGTGGCGGGAACGTTGAAGAAGTCACCGGTTATCAACGAGGGAACGGTGAACCCAGACATCGTGCTCGGAAAACCCTATATCGAATTCACGGTCGATCGCGAAGCCGCCTCTCGTTATGGCATGAGCGCCTCGATGGTCAACCAAGTCATCGAGACAGCCCTCGGCGGAATGAATCTTATCAAGACCGTCGAAGGCCGCGAAAGGTATCCCGTGCGATTGCGTTACAACCGTGATCTTCGCGAACGCATCGACCAACTCAATCGACTTCCCGTGGTCACGCACAGTGGAGCGGTTGTACCGCTGGAAGAATTAGCAACGCTGGAAACGACGTGGGGACCGGGAGCGATCAACAGCGAGAACGGACGGCTGGTCGCTCACGTTTCCTTCATGACGAATGGTTCTCAGGGCGATTTGGAATCCGTGACGGCGATCGAAGATCAACTTCGTGTAGCGCAATCACTTCCGCCATCACACCCGGATCACATGGGGCTTCCCGCCGGTTACTCGCTCGAAGCGGTCGGCAGTTTTCGTAATCAGATCGAGGCCAACTTACGATTGATGTGGATCATCCCCGTGGTGATCGTAATCAACTTGCTGTTGATTTACTTTGAATTTCGCAATTTGCCGATTGCGATGGCCGTCTTCACCGGCATTCCGGTCGCGTTTGCAGGCGGAATGATCCTGGTGGCATGGATGGAGGTGGAACTCAACACCGCCGTCTGGGTTGGTTTCATCGCGTTGTTCGGCCTCGCCGTCGACGATGGCGTCGTGATGGCAACTTATATCCATCAGTTGCTGCAAAAACGAAAGGTCACTTCTGTTCAAGAAATCCGTGACACCGTTTACGAGGCAGGGCTGAAGCGTATTCGACCCTGCATAATGACGACGGTAACGACCCTGGCTGCTTTGGTCCCCGTATTGCTCGCAACCGGACGCGGAGCCGACGTGGCACGCGCGATGGCGATCCCGGTCTTCGGTGGGATGCTAGCCGAGCCGTTTACGTCGTTCATCGTCCCAACGCTCTACAGCGCCTACCTGGAGATGAAGATGCGATTTGGGTTTGAGGACGAGCTTTGGGACGGCACGGAAGAACCACCTGAAACAGAGGAGTTAATGAAGGCTGCTTAGTCCGAAGTGAGAAAGAAGTTCGAGTATTCATCGCTTACATCCCGCTCTCAAAACATTTTCAAAAACACGTGAAGGATTCCTGACCGTCAGGCATCCAACTAGTTCAAACCAAGGCGACCACACGGATAGTGTCGCCAAGCAAATCGAAATGGAGTCAGTTTCATGAAACGCAATATATTACTTTTCGCAGCTCTTCTGGCCGTCACGGTTGGACCGGCATACGCGCAAGACAATCATGCCGGTCACAATCATCCGATGCCCGGGCGTACGGCCACGGCTCAGATGACGCGCCCGGTCGCCGGGCCACATGGCGGTTCGCTCAAGCAGACCGGTGCCGTTCAGTTGGAAACCGTCGTCTCTGAAGGCGGCATCCAGATGTTCGTCTATGATCAGAGTGGACGTCCGGTATCGGTTGATCGCGGTCGCGGTGCCGCGTCGCTTCGCGTCGAAGGAAACGCTAAACGTTATCGCTACGATTTGCTGCCTGACGGAAAAGGCGGACTCACTGCACCGGTGAACTTGTCAAAAATCGCTGGTCGTCAGATCGAGGTCGAGATTCAACTCGTCGGAATCGCCGCAACTGGCGGGCAGACGATCTCGCTCAACGAAGTCGCAACGGTCCCCGCCAGCGAAATGCAACTTGCTGCGGCGGCGATCGCTCGCCAGAAGATTTGTCCCGTCAGCGGAAAGCCGCTCGGTAGCATGGGTGATCCCGTTGCCGTTGACGTCAACGGACAGCGAGTCTTTGTCTGCTGTGCCGGATGTGTCAACACAGTCAAATCGGACCCTGCGAAGTACGCTTCCGGACGTCCTCAGATCACGGTCACATCAGCCACGTCTGCCGACGCGGAAATGATCGCCCGCCAGAAAGTTTGTCCTGTCATGGACGAAAAGCTCGGCGGCATGGGCAACCCAATCAAAGTCATGATTGGAGATAAACCGGTGTTTTTGTGCTGCAAAGGCTGCGTGAAAAAGATCACGGCAGAACCAGCGAAGTATCTCGCGATGGTCTATGGCGATGGTGCAACGACCACCCAGCCCGTTGCTGCGTCGGCCCCGACTAACCAAAAGATTCACGTGACCTCCGCAACTCAAGCTGATGCTAGTTTAATTGCCCGTCAAAAGGTTTGTCCCGTGATGGACGAACCGCTTGGAAGTATGGGTGATCCCATCAAGGTCATGGTCGGCGACAAACCAATCTTCTTGTGCTGCAAGGGGTGCATCAAAAAGGTTCAAGCTAATCCCAGCAAGTACCTAGCGATGGTCTATGGTGGCGGTTCATCGGGTTCAGTGCCAGCAGGAATCGAACAAGTCCGCGAAGGAATCTTCAAGGTCGTGGCTGAGGACGCGCCGTTCATCGCTGCTCAAAAGAAATGTCCTGTGATGGATGAGCCACTCGACGCGATGGGCGGTCCCTACAAAGTGCATGCCGCTGGCAAAGCGATCTATATCTGCTGCCCTGGCTGTGCGAAGAAGATCGCGGCAGAACCGCAAAAGTGGCTAGCCGTTCTCGCGCAGCAGGGGGTCAACGCTCCAACTCTTCGATAGGCGGAAGTGGAAAATGGATTTACAGGGTAGCTCACCGGACGAAAGCGCCTTGCATTCATTTTCGCAGAAACGCGGGGGCGGTGTCCCGGTAGATTCACTTCGGTGATGACGCTTACACGCCGTCCCCGCCCTTTCTTGCCGAGCCGTTCGGCATCCTTCAAATCTTAGGTGGAAACGAATTCCACTAGTAACCATGACAAGGACGTTCCCATGAACACAAAGTTATCACGCTTCGTTACCCTCACGGTCGTCGCTGCGGCCATCAGCACAACCGGATGCACCGGTCGATTGCCCTGGCGAAAAAAGCAAGTCGCTCAGCAAATAACGGCGGAACAATACGCCCAGCAAGCGGCAGCGAACATCGAGTACAACACCTCGGATGTTGACTTCTCGCAGGATTACACACCAAGCCCGCAACCGACGGCTAGCTACACCAGTCCGCCCCGGAGCGATTCCTCGGGTGGAGGCGGCAGTTGTTGCCATTAGACCATTATTACAAAACATGTAGGTCCGGTTTCCACCGGACGCCTACTAATTGGCCGGTAGGAACCGGCCCTACGTCCCACATCATTTCTCAAATTGCTCTAGTCCGACTGCGGAGTCAGCCTATGTCGTTCCTCACCCGCCTGAAACAGTTGCCTTATCGGGTGATGCGTCGATTCGCGATCGCCAACCAGACACTGTTCTTTGGCTGCGAGCTTGCAAGCCTTTCGCGTGTCCCCTGCCCGGAAGGCTTGACGGTGGTGCAGTGGTCCGAAGGCGATCTTCGACAGCATTTGGGTGAGGAAAACTACCTCGACGAAGGTCATGCCTTTTGGCTCCGCGACGATCGGGCGATGTGCTTCGCGGCCATGGACGGAGAACGGCTCGCCGGGTTCGCGTGGATTGCCCTGGGTGATGTTCCAGGAGAAATGAATCACGATGGCCACCCCGATACACAGTTACCTCTTTTCCTGCCGGATGATACTGGCTTCGTTTTTCATGTATTCATCCTGCCAGCGTATCGTGGTCGGCGTTTATACGCTGTGTTGATGTCCTATGCGGCGGAGCAACTGCCAGATCACGGTGTCCGAAAACTTCTCTTGACCACTGAATGCACGAACAGATCGGCGCTTCGCAGTGTCAATCAGATGGGGTTTCGCGAAGTGGGTAAGGCGTGGCTTTTCAAGGTTGGCCCACTGTACGGTGCTGGCTATCCGGACCCGCCATTCTTTGGCGAAGTCCGCACGGGCAGGTACGCCGGCGATAAAGGCGTGACTGCCTACGACTGATCAATATCTTTGAATTCCATCGCCATTGGGTCGAATCAAAGTTCCTAAGAATTTCGCGAAGAACGTCAGCAGTCAAAGCATCAAAGGTTGAGTTGTCATGCTGGACGTAACCAGCTTGGTCTGTTTTCGCTTAGTCAAGGATGAGAAGGACAATGTCAAAAATTCTGTCGATTGGTTTGTTGGTGATTGCGGTTACGCTGAGTGTCACCAGTCTCGGCTGTCAGTCGTCTGGTAGCGGCGGATACGGTGGTTCGGATGGCCACTACGGCCATAGTCACTGACCGACGCAAACCTCGTGAGTCGTTACAGTCGCGTCAGTGGCTGTAGCGACCTTCCCAAACTGGTAGATTGATAAACGGTAATCAGTTCGCTCATCGCCCCTAGCCAAGCTCATCGTTCAGCGATTCGATTCTTCGGTACAACGATGGCTACTCGACTAGTCTGAAGCCACCAATTCGGCAACGACGAGTGTCGTGTCATCGAATGCCGCACGGCCGTTTCGAAAAGCTTCGAGTTCCGAATCGAATCGCCCGACTAAGTCCGAAGCGTGTTCACCGATTGCCTTTGCAATCGTGTTGCTAACTCGCTCAGTACCGAACTGTTCTTCGTCAGGGTTGAAAGCCTCGGTGACCCCATCGCTGACCAGTATCAGTTTCGCTCCGATACAAATCGGAAGGCAGCATTCTTCGTAAGTCGTGTCGTCCTCGACTCCCAAGATCAGATCACTATGATCCAGCCGCCTGACAGGTTCATCGCCGCATTGCAGAAACGGCAATTCATGACCAGCATTTGCATAGGTTAGTCGCTGTTCGGCCACGTCAATGCGGACGAGAACCATGGTTGCGAAGTGGCCCATCATGACATACTCATGATACTGTTGATTGACGCGAGTGAGAATTTCTGCCGGATGATGGGATTGCTTTGCTGCCTCAGCCACAAACGCTTTCAACAGCGTCGCTGCCATTGCTGCAGGCACGCCGTGACCGCTGACGTCTGCGATACACAAAAGTGTTGAATTTTCACTCAGCCGGATGACGTCGTAGTAATCGCCACCGACGTCATCAGCAGGCTCGAATAGTTCTGCAATATTCGCTCCAGGGATGACTTGGGTACTCGGCCGAAGGTTCTGTTGGATCGCCCTTGCTTTCGCCATGTGCACGCGTCGATCACGTTCGGCCGCATCCAATTTCGCCGCCATGTCGTTAAACTGCTCGCCAAGATAGGACAGTTCACGACAACTATGGACGTCAACTCGCGATTCCAATTTTCCGTCGCCAAGGCTTTGCAATGACGTGACCAATCGCCGGATTGGTTTTGTCACGATCTTTCTCAACACGAGGTTTACCAAGAACGCGGCAAGCGAACCGGCGAGAAAAACTGCAATCATCTGACGAACAAGTGCATCGCGAGCGATTGCCAGGATGTTCGATCGCTTCTCTGAAACGAGGACCTGCCCGGCTGGACCCTCGAATGATCCCACAACCATGGAACCCGCCATCGGCTCCAAGTCCGCGTGTCCGCTAGCAGCGGCCATCATGGCATCAAACATTTGCGGTGACGCCCGACCATGTGACCGAGCTTGCAGAAACTCGCCCTGCCACCGCAAAGCGATGTGGTGACCGGGCGAATCATCAGAATTCATCCGCCCACAAACACTGTCGACCAGTTTCTGAATGGGCTCCGTGCTCTCCCCCTCGATGGCGGCAGCAGATTCATACAACGTCTTTGCCTCCTCTGCCAAAGCGACTTTGGTCTGCTGCACTGCCCGCCGCACGCGGAGCCGATGGTCAACGAATAGAAAGCCCCCGACAATCACCAGTAGAAACGAATTGACTGCAAGTAATAGTTGACGCGTCAACGGGAGTCGTCGCCAAAACGTAGGCGTCTTGATGGGTTTCATAAGTTCCTCACATCGGAATTGATAAACGCTCAGAAAAATAGAGCTGAACTGGTTGGATGCTCTGAATCCCCGAAAACTTCACGTTTCGACAGCTCACCGCAGAAACCGGACGATTTCCCAAGAATAGTGGAAATGGCTGAAGAATTGAGATCGAGCGAGAACTTAAAAACCAATCGTTAGTCTAGCCACCTCGGTGCGTGGCGCGATGACTGGCCATGCAGAGTTCGAGCGAGTGCAAATCGGTAGACCAAGCTTCGCTCATCGGAACATAGCGATCCACAAAATCTGCCTCATCGTCGATCCATCGGCTTGCGGTCGCTTGGTGGACCATCAAGATCAATTGATTCGCGAGTTGCTTTTCATCAGGCGTGTCGTGCGATTTGCAAACGACAAAATGCTTCTCTGTGTCGCCAAGCATTTGCAGGCTGGCGTGCCATAGCCGGTCCACTGGCTCGCGATTGATTGAGGTCGTTGAATCGTGGGTGTTTTGCATCACTCGTAGGACCGTTGCCACTTCGAGACAAAAGCGTAGCATCTGGCTCATCGCGTAGCGACGTTCCGAAAAGCGGAAGTAGTGCAACGCCGGATAGAAGTGGTGCGACTCGAGAAGCTCCGCCAAGTTGGATGCGAGCGAATAGAGGTCCTGATTCAGGAGCGTCCACTCGTCGGCAAGAATATGCGGCTGCAAGTATGCCAACGTGTCTCCCGTTCGCTGTGTCCTGTAGTCGATCTCGCAGGCGAATTGATTCCTTCTTGCGAGTGCTGAGTAAATGGACAGAACGTAGGCCAACACCAAGGTGAAAAAGCTAAATCCGAGACTAGCGGATGTGATGGTGACCAGCTTCGTCCAGCCACTTCGAGGGACGAAGTCTCCAACGCCAAGCGTCGTGATGGAAAAGCCAGAGTAGTAAATGGCCGTCAGCAACGAATCATCGGTGGTCTCTGAGCCGCTTTCGATGATCCCGCTGCCCAATTGAGGCCAAACAATCAACGCGACCCCGAACAAGAGCAAGGTTGCCCAACATGTTGCATGAGCAACCAGAAGAAGAGGACCGCTGAACACGGTCAAGCCGCTACGCCGAAACACCTTCGTGCGGACGACAAAGTGAAAGCAACGATTGATCCTCGTGGTGATCGGACCGACGATTGCCCTGGGATGAAGGACTGCCATGAACGTCTCCCAGACGCCAAGTCCCGTGAGCATCAAACCGGTCGCAGTCAGGACGAATAGTTCCACGTCAATCAATGACTCCCGCATACTTGCGAAACAGTTTCACCAGTTCGTCAATCTTTTCCTCGCGTTCTTTCGCATTACCATTCTGAACAGCCTCGGCAACACACGTCTTCAGATGCTCTTCCAGCACGATCTGGCCGACTTTTCCAAGAGCGCCTGTTGCCGCCGACAGTTGCATCAGAATGTCCACACAATAATCCTCATTCTCGATCATCCGCCCGACAGCCTCGACCTGCCCTACGACGCGGCGAAGTCGGTTGTTGAGCTTCTTTTTATCGTCGTCGGTAAGCATGCGATTACAGAGGATCGTTCAGATGAATGGGAGAGCGAATTCGCTGCGAGTCGGGTGAAAAATCCATTGTAGCTTGGTTGTGACGGAGAGGCAGTGGGAGGAAAAGCCAGCCAAACCACCTGTGTTACGTCATATTTACGGTGCAACGGGTACGTTTGCATTGTGATGGTCGTGACGACGAACTGTTTCCTCCGACTCGATTCCTATTCGACCTGCTCATCGGTCTCCCGAATGTTTGATTCGGGACATTCTGAAATGATGCTGTGTGAAAAAGACGGGAACTCGATAGCCATTGATAAACAGAAAACGCAGCCAACTCTTGACTGTTGGCTGCGTTCGTTAGTGCTGTGCAAGTTGTCTTTAGAACTAGCGGCTGCGATATCGGCGTGGATCGGCTTTCGAGTACTGCCAAGGCCGCTTGTGCGTCGGACCCTTACTGCGAGATTGCACGCGTGGCTGATATGAGAATCGACGGTAGCTCTGCGCCTGTGGCTGTGCCGAATAGAAACGGCTCACAGCCGGTTGATAGACGGGAGGCGACACCTCAGCGGGCGAATACGAAAACCGCTGATACGTTTGGCCCTGAGTCGCGATCGGTTCGCTGTTGATGACCTGCGACTCGGCAGGCACGTAGTTTTCAGTCACAGTGCCCGTCGGTTGAATGACCGTCCCGCCACAACAGCACTGCGCCACGGCATTGTTCGCGTCCACGCCCAAAACACCAAAGGCAGCCACACTCAAGAAAGCAAGCTTCAACATTTTGTCATCTCCGGGGGCAAGGCCCCAATACATGTGATGAACGGACTTGGTTTTTACGTCATCGCATCGTCCGCCTTGATTCGTTGACACACATTAGATGCTTCCCAAATCACCCTTCTTCACATCCGCATGGTAATTCTCTGAAAATCGTCATCGACGTTTCAGCCTTCTTCCGCCCCTGTATCGCACAAAACTTCAGCAGTGCGATGCCAATTCGGTAGGCATCGCGGATCCCAGCGAAGGGCTGCGCTCAACGGAAACACGAATTCCTAAAACCTGATGGAATGGGGCTTTACGAATCCAAATCGGTTCACTCGACCTCCACCGGAGTCACTCGGCACAGAAACTGATATGGCTTATCGACGAATGAGCCTCCCTGGCGTGCGGAGGACCATGAAGGTTATTAGTTTCGTACCTTGAGGGAAAGTTGCTAGATGATGCGATTCACGATGGTTCTCCTCGTATTGGGATTGCTCGTTACTCTTCGATTTGACGACCACCCCGCTCACGCAAACGAACCGGAGTTCCGGTCGGAAAACTTTGTGGTCAACACCTACCGCGGCGGACCGGCAGCAGAAAATGTGGCGACGCTATGTGAGTCGTTGCGTGTCGAACTCACGCGCGTCTGGTGCAACAAAACTATCGCTACCTGGAACCCGCCATGTGAAATCCGAATTCACGCCACTCTAGCGAGCTACGTCCACAGCGTTGGCCCAGGTGGAGCACAAACACTTGGCAGCAGTCTTATTCAGGTCAATGCAGGGCGGACTTTATCACGCCGAATTGATTTGCTTGTCGATCCGACAGGCGAGCTACCGGCGTTACCGCACGAATTAACTCATGTGGTTCTATCGGATCGCTTCGACGGACAGCAACCACCGCATTGGCTTGACGAAGGGGCCGCAATGATGGCCGATACCGATCACAAGCGATCACTTCACGAGCGAGATTGTCGCGAAGCTTTGCGTCAAGGTTCAGCGATGCCACTATCGGTGCTGTTCAGTTTGGAACAGTTCACTTCGGCGGAACAGATGGCAGCGTTTTATGGACAAAGCGCATCGCTAACGAAATTCTTGTGTACGAAAGGTGGCATTCAAGACGTGACGCGGTTTGGCGTGGACGCGATGCGAGTTGGCTACCAGCAAGCGTTGAAGGACAACTACAAGATTGCGAGCGTGATGGAATTGGAGCATCAGTGGAAGCAATCCATCTACAACGGTGATCCTGAACTACGAAATCCCGTCGAGTTATCCGTGAGTTTTCGACCGTGAAAACGATTCGTACATCGAACGGGCGGGCTCAATCACCTCAGTTCGCCGCCAGAAGCACGCCCAATTCGCTCTCATCACGCAAACCAATCGCGGTCATCCTTGCGTGGGTGCCTTCCCAAGAAACCGCCAGTCCCTTCTCGCCTTGAGTAACTTGCAACTCTCGATCTCCTCGACGTACAAGCTGTACCGGCAAATCACCGAAACTCACCATTTGAGACTTGCACTTTTCGACCAGCATGAACGTCGATCCATCGGGACGCTCGCAAACACATGCGACGCAATTGCAACCATCCGGACCACATAAACATTCGCCCTCGGCGCAGTTGCATTCAGGCAATTTCAACAATCGTGTCGAAACCAACTGAACGCCCGCAGGAAGCGACTTTCTCGCCTGAGGTTGGTAACCCAAATCCTTTGCTGCTTCGTCAATCGACACTTCTGTTCCGTCGTACTTGGAAGCGAACGAATTGACGGCCATGTTGGAATCTTGATTGAAATCAAGAACGACATCTTGAAAGTCGATGGGCGTTGGGGCCATGCCAGCCATCGCTCCGGCATGAGAATGCGAATGCTGTTGTGCGATTGCGTGTTCATCCGAACTCTGAGGTCGTCGAACCGACCACAGGATCAGGACGGATGCGGCCAGCGCGATGACGATCGTTGCAGCGTCTTTCCACTTTGACCGACCGTTGGACATTGGAACGCTCGCAGTTTGGACAGGCGCAGGCTGCACCAACGGTTGTACCGAATTCATGCGGGCAGCGAACGTCTCCCAAGAAGGAACTTCTGATGCTGGTTCGCGATACTGCGTCGACAGTTTGCGAATTCCTGCAAAGGACTGTAGTTCCGCTTGACAACTTTGACACGAAGCCACGTGCTGCCTCACTCGATCAGCCATTTCGCTGGTGAGTTCATCGTCGAAGTAAGCAGAAAGCTGTTCGGTAGCCTCTTGGCATTCCATATTAAGGCTCCCACCCTAGGTCTACAAGTTGCAGTTGAAGTTCTCGTCTGGCTCGATTCAGTCGGGAACCCACTGTTCCCTCGGGGATACCCACGGTCTGAGCGATCTCAGCGTAAGCCAACCCGTCTAACTCCTTGAGTTGAAAGATCATTCGCAGCTCCACATCAATTCGACGCAACGCCTCATCGAGAAGCTCGGATAAACCGGCCTGCCTTCGCGCATCTTGTCCTGTCATCGAATCCTCGTAAAGTGGCTCGGTTGGATGCCGACTGCGAGAGCGGACGTGCTGCAGAGCCTGATTGACTGCGACACGATGGACCCAAGTTGCGAATGCAGATTTGCCGCCATACGAATCCAGCTTCGACAGCACCTGCATGAACGCATCTTGGCTCACATCGTCTGCATCGCTTTCACCAACGATCCGCCGGACCAGCCGATAGACGCGAGGATAAAACGATTCATAGATCTCACGCTGAGCCTCTGACTCACCGTGGATTGCTCGCTCAATGACCACTTCGCTAACGAACATCAGCACTCCTTTAGGCGACGTTTCGCCACGGGAGTGCGAATTTCTAACCATGTGTGGAGTTTAGATGATCGCTGCGGGGCGTTTCTTCACGGAAAATTGAAGAAATCCGTGAAGGTTTCGTTTCTCGCAGGAAAGCCGTTCAGGTCAGCTTGGCTGCGCGAAGACGCAATGCGTTCGCAATCACCGAAACACTGCTCAAGCTCATCGCCGCCGCCGCGATCATGGGACTCAGCAAAACGCCAAAAAACGGGTACAGAAGCCCCGCTGCTACGGGAATCCCGAGGGCATTGTAGATAAACGCGAAGAACAGATTTTGCCGAATGTTGCTCATTGTTTTTCGGCTCAAATTACCGGCCGCCGCGACGCCCCGCAGGTCACCACCCACCAGAGTGACACCCGCCGATTCGATCGCGACGCCGGTTCCGGTCCCCATCGCAATCCCCACATTGGACTCGGCAAGAGCCGGCGCGTCGTTAATTCCGTCACCGCACATCGCGACGGTCTTGCCTTCACGCTTGAGTTTCAAGACAAAGTTATGTTTGTCCTGAGGCGAAACGCCCGCGTGAAACTCGTCAATTCCCAGCTTAGTGGCCACGGCCTTCGCGGTCGGTTCAGCATCACCCGTCAGCATGATGACCTTTAGTCCAAGATGATGCAGCGTCTTCAATGCTGAGGGAGTGCTTTCCTTGATCGGATCGGTAATGGCAAGAATCGCAGCGAGCGAGTTATCAATCGAGACAAACACGACCGTTGCACCTTCGGATTGATGCGAACCTGCTTTCGCTCGGCCCGCGTCGACGCCGGTCACGCCTTGCTCATCAAGCAAGTCCGCTTTGCCAATCACGACATCGTGTTGATCGACTCGGGCATGAACACCACCGCCGGTGATGCTGTTGAAATTGCTAGCCTCAGCCAATTGTAGATCGTCGCTCTTGGCTCGCCGGACGACCGCCTGAGCAAGCGGATGTTCACTCTGGCTCTCTACCGCCGCAGCCATCCGCAACGCGTCGTCTTCGACCCAGTTACCGAATGTCTCGACCGCCGTGACTTCCGGTCGCCCCTGCGTCAGTGTCCCCGTCTTGTCGACGACGATCGTATCAACCTTCTCCATCACCTCCAGCACTTCAGCATTCTTAATCAACACGCCTTCCTTCGCGCCTCGCCCCACACCGACCATGACGGACATTGGCGTGGCGAGCCCGAGAGCGCAGGGGCAAGCGATGATCAATACTGCCACTGCAGCGACGAACGCATGGGCGAGTTGTGGCTCGGGGCCAAACATTGCCCAGCCTACAAACGCAAGAATTGAGCAAAGAATCACTACCGGAACAAAGTAGCGAGAAACCACATCGACCAGTTTCTGAATCGGAGCACGGCTTCGCTGAGCATCGGCGACCATTTGGACGATTCGATTGAGCACCGTATCGCCGCCCACCCCGACCGCTTCCATTACCAAAGCACCCGTTTGATTCAGAGTCCCGCCGGTGATCTCGTCCCCTTCGACCTTTTGGACAGGGATCGGCTCACCGGTCAACATCGACTCATCAACGCTGCTTGAACCGCTCAAGACGCGACCATCAACAGGAACCTTTTCACCAGGCCGGACTCGCAGGCGATCTCCCCGGTGAACGGCATTCAGCGCGACTTCTTCTTCGCCATCGTCCGTGATTCGGTGAGCTGTCTCAGGCGCAAGCTGCATCAACTCACGAATCGCCCCGCCGGTTTGTTGGCGTGCTCTCAGTTCAAGCACCTGCCCAAGCAAGACCAACGTGATGATCACCGCAGCAGCCTCGAAGTACAACGGCGCGACACCGTTTTCATAAAACGCTTCTGGGATCACGCTCGGCAACAGCACGACGACCAAGCTAAAGAAATACGCTGCAAGTGTTCCCACAGCGATCAATGAAAACATGTTTAGGTTCATCGAGCGAAATGACTTCGCCCCCCGCACCAGCAGGGGCCAACCGCACCAGAACACGACCGGGGTCGCCAGAGCCACTTGCAACCAACCAAACGCCGTTTGATTCATCCAGTCCGCAACGCGCAGTCCAACCATTGGCCCCATCGCAATCACAAGCAACGGCACCGACAACGCAACCCCGACCCAAAACCGCAGCTTCATATCTTGGTATTGTTCTTCATCGCCCTGATCGGCCATCTCGACCAACTTAGGCTCCAGGTCCATCCCGCAAATCGGACAATCCCCCGGCCCAACTTGTTCGATCTCCGGGTGCATCGGGCAGGTGTAGACTGCTTCCGGGTTTGTTGGAGAATCGCTCTCGCTGGTCGACAATCCACCATGCCCTCCGCTGCCGCAACAGGACGATTCCGACATCTCATGCTTCGCGGCTGATTCCTTCTCTGCCCTCGTAGCTAAGACTCCAGCAGGATCGCCCTCAAACTTCGTTTGGCATCCTTCGCTACAGAAGAAATACGAATTCCCCTCATGCTCGCTACGCCGCGATTCGGCAGGATCGACCGTCATTCCGCAGACCGGATCGGTTGCATCGGCTTTGGTCGTGGACATGCTGGCTCCTTGGGCTGTCTTTTTGACAATCTTGATTATACCCCATTGTGGTATGCAAGTTGCGTTCCGAAAAGGCGGCGGCAACGGGGCCGCGCACACAATTCCAATAGGAGAAGAACGAATGAGTACCGCAACCACATCCATGATTGAATGCCTTCAAAACTGCCAGGAATGCCAAACGTCCTGTGCCGATATGCTTACCAGTCATTGTCTGTCAGAAGGGGGCGGTCACGTCGAGCAAACGCAAGTCAAGCAGATGCTCGACTAAATTGCGGCCTGTGCCGCCTGCGTCGACTTCATGAGCCGCAACAGCGACAACCACGCACTTTACTGCCGCGCCTGCGCCGAAATCTGCAAAGCGTGTGCAGACAGTTGCGAGAAGGTCGGCAACATGGACATGTGCGTCGAGTGCTGCCGCAAATGCCAAGAAAGCTGCTCAGCAATGGAAGTTCGCGAGAGTTGATCACTACAGCTTCACGCCGGTCACAACCAACGGCGGTAAGCTAAGGAGCAGCGTTGTGGTGGATCGGACGGGCGGATACAACATCCGCTCGCCGATCACATGGTAATGAAGCCCTTCCTGTCACCGCCTAGATCAGATTCGATAACTCTTACAATTCGACGAATTCCTTCCTCGGATCAGGAGTTCGGGCTCAATTTGCGAACCTGTTGCTGGAGGAGTCATATGCAGCTTGAGTTCTCAAATGATTCCGGTTTTTGTGTACTCTCCACAACGTCCGTCATGCTGGAGGCACAAAGGTCATCATGCTGAACTGACTCGCGTTTGCCTTCGTAGGTCCGGCGACTGCTTGCGGAGTGGTGTTGCCACTTCGTTTTCTTCCTATGACCCCCGCACGCTTCATGTGCTGAAAGTATCTTCGGAGTCACGTTCGTTCATTCGCACTGACTCAGTGCGATCTCGATCGCGTGAAGCTCTTGGTTGCCCAAAATGCGTTTGGGCATCGACAGCCGAATAGTGCCGTCGCCGTAGCATGAAGCTGCAACTGATTGTTTGGCGAGTCGCCTCCGAAAGCTGCCTCCACGTTCTGACTTCAGCCTAAACTTGCCCGGCCGTATTGTCAAAATTCCGCACTGAAAGTCCTCGCTCACGGTTTGTAGCTTCCATCCACAAGAGCACGCAACGCGGTGAACGTGCGTATGGTTCTCGGCTTGGTGCTGCCATTGTTGACGCCTTTCTTGGCTCGAGCACGGGAAGTCTTCAAGCGCTGCTCGGAAAGAGAGTAGTGGTGAAACGTTGACGGTCTCGGCGTATTGGTTTCTCACGAAGCGTTCCGAGAGGGCGGATACGAATCGACAGAGTGAATCGTCAATTTGGTTCGCTCGATCGCCGGCGTTGAAGCATCGACTCAAGTAGTCTCGTGATCGGGCGCGACCGTAGATGGCGATGCCTAGCGGATGGCCAGACCGTAACCACTTGTGTCCGCCTGCGATGAAGATGTCGCATAGGTCATGAACATCGATTTTCGGAAGATGACCCAACGCTTGTGCTCCGTCGATCAGTACAAACCGCGGTGACGCTTTTTCGCTAATCGCCGCAACGATCTGCTTGACAGGCACCTTGACGCCCAAGTTGTCGACCAACGGCAAGAAAACGCCATCACAACACTGCTTGTTGTAAAGCTTCGTGATTTCGCTAATGAGGCGTTCACTCGACATCTGATGACGGCTCAACCTATTCCGACACGAGAATACGGTGTATCGCTGATGGGTACGCGCCGCCGTGTGGGCAACCTCCGTTTGATAGGCTGGCCAGTTGAGGTCGGTCACCAGGACGTTTCGGCAAAGCCGATACATCGCCGACGCCGCCGTTCGCATCAACAGCGTTGATCGGCTTGCAATCGCAACTTCGTGCCCGCTCGGCGCATCTGCGGCTAAGAGAACCTTCTTCTTTAGCTCCGCGACGCCGCGCCAGCGACCCAAGCCGGGGAAGCGTTCAATCCAGGAATCGGGAGCAGCTTCGATGCCTTCGGCGAGAAAACGATCTGTGTACAGGCTGGACGGTTGTTCGGCAGTGAGCCGAAAGAAGTCGACTTGCGTTTCGAGGGCACTCGGCGAGGTCTGTCCAAGCCGGGCCGTGTCAAGATACAGCACGCCTGTGAATGTCCAGTGAGTACAACCGTTTACGCGATCCTACTCGTCCAGCGGCCAGTGATCCAGTAGTTCACCATAGGGTGTGGCGTAAACCTGCAATCGCTTCCACCGAGCTTCCGCCTCCTCAACGGCTGTGATGCCGAATCGCAGTAGGAACGACTTTGTTCGCGAATGTTCGTCGACTTGCTGAAATCCGACGGCGCGGCTGCCATAAATCCCGAGATCAGCAAGCAAATCCGGCTCGTTTTCGAGTTGTGATTCACGCACCAGCGCGATCCAGATGCCACTGATGTGCTGCTGATGAAGCCACTGGCGGACTTTCGGAGCCGGCAAATCGGCGTCGGAAGGCCAGTCCACGTCGCGAACAATCGCAATCCGCTCGACGTTGATCTGCTCTTTTTCGTGCAATTCGATATTGAGGGCAAGACTTCGGCGACCAGGCTCATCTTGCCAGTAGGAATCCGTCGACAGCCAGCTAACGGATCGGTAGAGAAAGAGCCCAGGGCTACGAAGCAATTGTTCGTAAACGATTCGCCAAGTTTCCGTTTCCCGAAACTCAATCTCACCCTGCGATACGGAATCCACTTCCTGCATCAACGCTTTTAGACGCTCCAGCGCAACCTCACGATAAATCGGATCGGTCTGCCAGCTAATCCGCAGCAAAGATCGACTAAGCTCCCGGTATTGCTCGAAAACCTCGGGATCGCGTGCTAATCGTAGCGGCGTCTCCATCAACGACGGTTCGGACACGCCTGTTTCATTTCGCATTGCTTGGTAAACAAGCCAACCGACCGCAACCAGAATCGAGGACAACGCCAGGCAATGCAGAAGTCGCTCTAAGCCTGGGGTGTCAGCGACCTCCGTCACTCCCCAAACGCTCGCACCGGCAATCATCCCGATAGCAGGAATCGACCATAACCATTTCGGCGAGACTGATGAAGGTTTGCGAGAAGTCATTCTCCGACGCTACGACAAAAACGAAGAAACCGCAAGTCTTGCGTGATAACTCGCGTGTCCGCGTTAGTAAACTTTCCGCAACACATTGCGTTCCGCTATTGCAGCCCAGCTTTCGGAGATGCCACTTGGGCGTGAATTTCCCTTTGGCGGTCTGAGCCGATCAAGGCGGGGAAACGGTTCGGGAATACGAGCACGACAGACGTCCCCACGGCCCGAGTGCTTGCGCGTGTTCACGGAATGTGATACGAAATTGCTCGGGAATCTCTCGATTTCCTGAAGGCGTTTGGTCAAGCATTTCTCGACCGATGATTTTTTTCAACTTGGAAGCTACTCGCGATCAAAGCCAACATCGCGATCCAGCAATTCGTTCTTTTCCGACTACGCCTTCCGCTAAAGTTTCGAGCAGACGAAATCACTATCGATACGGCTTGGCTACAAGGGCCGCGCCGTAACCGATAGCGTCCATCAGAAAGGTTGAACCTACGGTTTTCTATCCCTTTCCGCCACCTGCTGTAGGCGCACAAGCGATGAAGAAAACGAATCCGGCCAAGTCGACTAGTAGTGGCTGTTCAGAAATCGTTGACCCGACATCATTGAAGAATGCAGTGCAATTGCTCTTGCTGTTTGACCCAGAAAACGAGCCGTCTGTTTCACTGTGTTCGCCGATACGACAGAGTTTCCGTCCAATCTTAGGACCAAAACAGTACGCATCTGTCAAAAGGGTTTCGCTCGTATTCGAGGGCTCGCTGCGGGGAAGGCCATGTCTGACGAGTACGCAAGAGGCGATGGCATTCTTCAGGGATTACTGGAACGACAATCCCGCAAACGATCAGGAACAGTTTGTGGTAGCGTGCCTCGATACGAAGCATCGTGTTCAATGCGTTGTTGTGGTCACCGTTGGAACACTGGACGCCTCCCTGGTCCATCCAAGGGAAGTGTTCAAACCCGCGTTCATCGAAGGCTCGTCGGCGGTAGTGTTGTCACACAATCACCCTTCAGGAAACACAACGCCGAGTCGCGAAGATCACGAGGTCACTAACCGATTGACGGAAGCGGGAAAGCTGCTCGGGATTACTGTGCTAGATCACATCATTTACGGTGACGGCACAGGAGAGGTTTTGTCGATTCGCGAATGCAATTGAGGTTGCATGGGTCACCCTGCGATTGATTAGCGTTTTGAAGCCTTTTGGGAAAGTTGGCTTAAATCACTTTCCTCCTTTTCTTTGCTGAACGGTCCCAAACCGTGGTCGCTCAGTTGAATCCTCATTTCCGTGACCGCCAACGGTCCGTAGAAGCTAGCCTTCCCGCCAAGATTGCCGCGTCGTTGCGGCGAACAACGTCTGATCAGACTCCAAGTCCGCCGCAGTATCGTTTTCCGATTCAGCCGGCTTCTTTTGCGGCATGGAAGGGAGTCGTTCCAATACGAGCGTTGTCGAGTAAAACCTGGACGGCCTCCGGCAGCGCCCGATGATAGTCATCGGCAGTCACGGTTTCGGAATCCCCAGCCGCCGCCTGTGCCAATCGCTGAAGTTCTTCAGCAAAAACGGACTTCCAATGGACCGCCAACAGGGCAGCATCGAGTGTAATTTGCTGGTTTTTCGTGGCTACTGACATCACACCCCTCCATGGGCAAGTCTCTGGATCGTCGGTTTCTTCCTTCGCGATTATTCAGATTCCAGCAATCGGCCGCAAGTCACATTGGGGGGGGCGAAGTCTGTACCTGACAGTTCGATACGAATGATCGGCACAATGAATTTGCACTCGTTGACCAAGCAATCTCACTCATCTGATTCAGGTTCGGCGAATTCAAGCCAATCATGTTCACGTAGAGTCTTGCGTGACTTGTCATTTAGTCGCACGGCGGACGTACCGCCGTCACTGGCAACCAGTTCCAGTGCTTCAAGCTGTCCCAGCGCATCCACTTTCTCGCGGACAACGGGAATCGTCAACTTGCCTCCCAAAAACGAATCTTCGACAATCGAACTGACATCTACATAGTCGTACTCCCCTTTTTGCAATGACTCAATTCGGCGGAGAAGCAAAATGTGCCAGAGTTCATCGGCTGCGCCATATCCTTCACGAGTCAAACGGAAAACTTCTCGTTTGTACCCGAGGTCTTCGGCAAATCCACATTGCTCAAGCTGCTCCAAGCCGCCTTCCCACTTTGCCTCCGAACGCTCGTCACCCGTATTGGTAAAGCAGATACCACCGGCTGAAAGTTCGTGACCGGCCATCATGCGAGACAAGCTGATCCGACTACGTTCGGCTACTGATGCGACGGCAAGAATCGAACATGCTTCCGGGAGTAGCGTTACTTCGCGGCGTTCTGGCTCAGTGGCCGTCACCGCAAACTCGTTGCTTTCGAGAATCGCATTCATCGCCAAATCGAGTTGCTGACGGAACAGACGGGCGAACTCCTCCGTTTCCGTGTATTGAAGATACAATCCGTCCGACTTCACACTATCCTTAAACGAGCGAACGGCTTGGACTTGCTCTAGATCAGCCGCGTTTGGAATGGGACGATCACAGAAGAACAACAGAACTTTGTCGTCGCCTTTACTTTCCGAGAACTCATGAATTTCTTGGACCGTTCCTGACAAGTCTTTCGCAGTGGGTGTTCCTAATCGCGACCAGAGGATTGCCACGAGCAGGTCGCAGCGTTCCAACAACTGCCCGTTGATCAAGTCTTGTGGATGTCCACCTTGTACGGCACGCGAGTGCGTTTCAACACGAATCGGCTCGACGATAACGGATCGCGGCAGTGAATGTACGGCGTTCCATTCCTGAATGACTCGGCAAGCCTCTTCACGTTCAACGTGAACATCGCCTGGACTGGCAATGAAGACGCGGACAATGATTCCGTTTTGCATGAATATTTATTGGTAAGCAGATTTCAGTTTGTGAAGTGTCGGATCAGTAAATAGTCTCTCGCGAATTGTAATTCGCCCGCTGCCTTGATTTACTAATAAGCCGCGAAGCGACCGTCCTCAAGCTGGCGGACGTTGCCGACCGCGGCGAGGGTTTCGAGTAGTTCGGCGACGTCATCCTTCTTGGCGCGGGTGTAGTAGGCAGCGATCTGTTTGACGTCGGCCGGGGCTGCGTGGCGTTGCAAGGCGGTTTGGATTGCGACCATGCGATCAGGCAGCGTTTTGGGCCAGGGTTGTTTCTTGACCTTTGCGGCGGTTTTCTTGGTGGGCTTGGTCTTTTCGTCCGCTCCGGCGAACGCGGTTTGCGTTGCACCATCGGGGTTTTGAAATTCGGGGCGGAGCCAGCGGACGATGCCTTGGCTTTCTTCTTCGGCTCGCTCGTGGTTCAGGTCGACGAGCCGCTGCAAAATCTCTTCGTCGGCGAGATCGTGCGGCCAGCCGTAGGCGTCGAACACCGCAGCGTCGAGGTCGTCGTGAATCTGACGCAGCACAGAGACGAGTCCCTGCTCGTGGATCGTTTGCTCTTTGTCCGTCAATGATTCGCCAGCTCGCAATTTCTCCAGCACGTTGTACATGCCGGTCATAGTGAGTTTTGGGTGTTGTTCCTGCTGCCGCTTGCGATGAGCATCGAGTTGCTCGGCAAGATCGCCAATGCGTTTTCTTGTGTCATCGTTAGTGACGGGGAAAGGGAATGTCTCGAAGCAACGTGTCTTAACGTAGACGGGGTCATTTCCAACGCCAAGCCAACTCCCTGTTGCCAATGCGTACGTAGTGTGAACTCTTGACGATAGCACACCTAGTATTGATGGGTCTTCAACCGAAATTGCGACGAGCTTGTTGTCAGGTAGAACAGTCTCATCCAAGAACACGAAAAACCGATGTCTAGAAGTTTCGATTGTCACGATGTAGCGCGAAAGACCTTCGTTTGCTTTTCGCAATTCACTTCTTGCTTCGCCATGAATCCACCAATTGTCGCGGTAGGACTTTCGATTGTTTTGATCGCGTTGCGGCTTCACGTGATCGAGAATATGCTGAAAAACCTCTGGGAAGTTCTCGCGTGCTTCGTCCACAGATTTTCCATACAGGTCAATTGCGAGTACATCACGGGGTTTCTGGGTTATGTCACGGCCATTACGGTACGCGCGTATGACACGTTCAATCCCGTCTCGACTACCATACCCAAGCGACTGCAACTGCTCTCGATCAACAATAAAGCCAGCCCCAATAAGTTGCATGCCACGGTTGCTGAGCATTTCGTTTGCTTGAAGTGTGATGGAAGACGCAACATCCGCACCTATCCGTAGGTCTGCTTGAATATTCCCGTTGGACGTATCGAATTCAATCGCTGCTGCTTCATCACCACACTCGCGTTCTGATTGCACCCGACTGAGTTCTCCTGCGCCCTCCCCCAACACCCCAACTGTCATCGCAATTCGCACTGCCGCACACATTGCCGTATCGACCCAAGGGTGATCGGGAATGGCGAACAGCAATGACAACGGTTCTTTCGCCTGCAGGTGTGGAGTGACCACCCGACGATTGAACGTCTGACGCAGACTGTTCGTCGTGATCAATCCGAATCGCTTGGCTTCGCCGGTTCGCACTTTTTCGGCGGCGTTGTGCCACCAGTACATCACGTAGTCGCAGGACTCAGGTAGTTTACTGAACGTCGATCGAATCGCTTTGGTGTAGCCATCGCCCAACGCTTCCCTCATTCGTGACGTGCCAATGAACGGCGGATTGCCGACGATGTAGTCGGTCTCGGGCCACTCGGCCTTTCTTGGATTGATGTATCGCAGCTCATGGACTCGCGCGTCTTCGTCGGGGACTTCTTCGCCGGTGACGGGATGAGGCTTTGTCGTGCGGCCGTCCCAGCGTGTGACCGGGTTGCCATCGTCGTCGGTGACCGGCTCGATTGAGTCCCAATCCAACACGGCGTCGCGGCATTCGATGTTTTGATAGTCTTTCAAAATCGGCTCGGGCGGGGCGACCTCGTTACGTGTACGGCGATGCCATTGAATGAAACCAATCCACAACACCAACTCTGCCAGCGCCGCGGCGCGCGGGTTGATCTCGATGCCCAGAAACTGATGCGGGTCGATCGTAATGCCGGGCAACACATGGTCGCCGAAGCTGGCCATCGCTGAAACGACTTCGCCTTCGAGCCGTTTCATCAGCTCCATCGACACGTACAGGAAGTTGCCGCTGCCGCAGGCCGGGTCGAGCACGCGGGTCTCGCACAGTTTGCCGTGGAATTCACGCAGTAACTTAACCGCGTCTTTGCGTTTACCGTCCTCGTCCAACTGGATGGCGGCGGCGTAGGTCGCGTCCCATTGTTCTCGCAGAGGCTCGATAATCGTTGGCATCACCAAACGTTCAACGTAGGCACGCGGCGTATAGTGGGCACCCAGCTTGTGTCGTTCGACGGGATCGAGGGCGCGTTCGAGCAGTGTGCCGAAAATCGCGGGCTCGACCAGGTCCCACTTGTGCTTCGCCGCTTCGACCAGCAATTCGACTTGGTCTTTGGTCAGCGTGAGCGCCGTTTTGTCTTTGAAAAACTTGCCGTTGAAATGACGAATCTTCTCTCGCAAGATCGTGCTGAACTTCCCTTCGTCCATCGCTTCCCACAGCGACTCGACCATCGGTTTGAAGTTGTCGGGCTCGAATCGCAGGCTGAGCAACAACTCGGTGAACGATTCTTTGCGAATCAGTTCGACGTCTTCGGCGAACATGGTGAACAGGCATCGCATCAAAAAGCCGGCGACAACTTCGGCATCATGTTCCGCTTCGAGGCTCTTGGCCAGCTTTGCCAGTCGCGTCGCAATGTCGCGCGTCACATCGGCGGCGTGCTTGGTGGGGTCGAGCGAATGCGGATCAGTCCACAATGCTCGCAGAACGTCGCGGGTCTTTTCATCTCGCAGACGCGGTAGCGGGATACGGAACGATCGAGGATCAGGGAACGGGACGTAGTTCTTGCCCGTGCCGGTGAAATCAGCGTACAGGTCGAAGCAGAACCCAACATCAACAACGATGAGGAACGGAGGCCACTCGTCAGGTATCGCTTCGGCGTAACCCTTGGCTTGCTTGCGAGCAGCCTGCATCGCACGATCCCAACCAGCGGTCCCTCGCTTTGCCGTTCCGACCAGCTTTTTGGCCGTCTTGGTAACGGTCGCCAACGCCTCGGCTTGCTCGGCAGCTTTGCGTTCGCTGCCCTGTTTGGACTCCAGCACAAAGCAGCCGGCGCGAAACAGGTCAACGCGGCCTTGGCTGACGCTGCCGTCACCGTTATTGAACTCGACGGCTTTCTCGAACACGTACCGATTCGACGCGGCATCCGGCTTCGTCGGATCGGGCTGAGAGACTTCCAGCAGATCGCAAAGCTCTTTCAGAAACGACTGCGAATTCGCCAGCTCGGCACCGCCAGAGTCCTTCCAGCGGTCGACAAATTCATCCGGCGTCATCGCGTGCCCGTTTCCAGCTAGCGGTCGTTCAAGTGTTTCTTTTCAAGGCGACCTACTGGATATTCGTGATACAAAACGCTCCCATCGCCGACAGCCAATTATTGTAGCGACCCCGATCTACTCTGCCGCCTCCCCAGAAAATGCGCATGACATCGGTGCTCACTTCGCTGGTTCGGGGAACTGATCAAGCGGTAGCGGCACTGGAGCGACGTTGATTGACTCGACAACGATCCGTTTTCGGCGATAATGCTGACACACCACCACGGACTGGAAATTGCGAAGGCGAAATTCAATGGCGATCAAATCACGGACGAAACTCATTCTTTGGACTCGGTCTGGAAGCCGATGCGCTTTTCCCAGTTGCCAAAAGAAGCTGTATGAAGAAGCAAACGACGATGACCCGGATGTCATACTTGGCGAGATGGCGCACATCGTTGGTCAGGGAGGAGACGGTCCGCGACATGATAAGACGATCCCTGGCGGTGAGATTGATGGCTACGAAAACCTGATTGTTCTATGTTCTGAGCATCACACCATCATCGACCGTCAGGAAAACACCTACACCGTCGACAGACTGGTCCAAATGCGGAAAGATCATGAACGGTGGGTAGATTCGCGACTCTCCCACGAAGATCGGTTTCGCAATGCATTCGATCCTGGTCCGCTCGAGACAGAGTCGGTCACCAGTAGCATGATGCCGGTTGAACGAATTCCACGTTTGGTCTACTCCGCTCCATGTACCGCGCATGAGAAAGTGGTCGGGCGAAAGCTGGCCGAGGCCAAAGGGCCTAGTTACATGGTCCCGTTCATCATTCGCAAGAATCGGCTCTTCACATTCTGCGACTTGTATGATCCGGCGTCGCCATTTTCTGAGTTGATCGACACCGCTGACATCCGCGATGAGGATGCGTTCGAGGACTGGTGGAATTGTCCCGATCTAGTCCGCTGGTACATTGACTTGCTAAATCGAGCGCTCAACAAGCTGACCGGACGCCGTGGCTTGCACTTGGACCGCGCCCACCGACGATACTACTTTCCACCCGATTCGAGTGGCGCAAAACAGTCGGTGACCTATCGAACCTTGACAGGCAGAAAATCGACTCGTTCCGTTGCCTGGGAACCAACGTCAAAGAAGACAGGCGAGGGCAAAGGTTATTGGGAACACTTAGCGGTCAGTCTGCGCTTCGAGATGGTTGGAGACGCAAGTTGGGCGTTGTCGATCCGGCCCGAGCGCCGTTTTACCAAAGACGGTAAAGTGGTCTTGCCACCAACTGCGAATGGCAAGAAAGCAACTAGCCGCAAGTCGCGAATCTACAACGTGGACTATCGAGAAGAGGTTCATTTTTGGCGAGACTATTTGTGTGACGGTGTCCCACGCATAATTTTTGACTTTGGTCGTCAGTCGATTGTGATTCCGTCCATGTTTGTCGAACCGACGATTGACTGGCCGGGCGTGTTTGAAGACGTGCCGAAGCCGGAGGGAATTGAGTACGAAGATGACCTGTTTTCTTTATACGAATATCGACAGATCATCGACTGCGAAACCACGGGGCTAAGGAATGAGTAAGACTATTCAGATTGCAAGTGGCGAACTGGTAGCTCCACGGGTTTCGTGTTTCTATCACAAGGAGCCGGTGATCAGGTTTGGTTGTGAGCGGGAGCACGTGTCGCCTCAAGTCGGACTGTCATTGTACGGACCTCGACTTATCGAAGACGACAAACAGCACCCGTCAACCGTACGGGTTGGATTCATCGGAAGCGGGAAAAGCATTGGTTTGGCTGAACAATGGATCGAGGATTGTTCCGCTGGTGTTGCTGGCGATGGCGTGAATCTTGACTTTCCGGGCTACCGTGACGACCGAGGGTTCTATTCGACGATTTCGATGGCGAACACTTGGCGAGAGAAGATCACTGCTAATGAAATTCAGGCGATCGCGAGCCTCAAGAAACGACGTGACCGATTCACCGAATCATTGACGTTGGTATCGGAGAAAATCCAATACTTGACGGAGAAAGATTCTGAACCGCAAGTGATCGTTCTCGCTTTTCCGGACGAACTGCTCAAGCACTGCAAAACGGTTGATTACAAAGACGCTGATGCAGGTCAAGTTCACCGCGACTTCCGCCGCGCGATTAAGGCGGAGGCGATGCGGTATCGGGTGCCGACACAAATTCTGTTACAGCGGACGACCGAGGCGACGCCAACTTCCAGAAACGTCGATCACAAGTCGAGATGCGCCTGGAATTTTTTCACTGGAATGCACTACAAAGTAGGTGCCGCACCATGGGGGCCGGCGATGCAATCACGCGGGTCACTGTTTATCGGTGTTAGCTTCTACAAGCCTCTAGGAACCGAACCGGGGACTATGCAAACAAGCGTAGCACAGGCGTTTGACGAACGCGGCGAGGGCATTGTGCTTCGAGGAAAGAATTTTCGTTGGGACGAAACCAAAGATGGTCGAAGCCCACATCTGGACGAACAACAGTCTAAGGAGCTGATCGACGAAGCGATCCATCGCTATACCCGCGAAACGGGCCAGACGCCACGACGCATTGTGATTCACAAGAGTTCTGAGTACTGGCCTAGCGAGTTGCTCGGTTTCAGTCGGGCGTTATCGGCTGTGCCCGAATTTGATCTGGTCGCGTTGCGGTACAACAACCGAATCCGGCTGCTTCGCCAAGCGAACTATCCAGTGCTGCGTGGAACGCAGTTTACGGTCGGCTCGCGAACGTTTCTCTACACGACGGGGTACGTCCCGAGCATCCGTCGTTTTCCGCACGGCCACGTTCCTGCACCACTTGAAATCTCTGAACATCATGGTGATTCCTCAACAAGGGAAGTTTGCGAGGAGATCATGGCGCTTACTAAACTGAACTGGAACTCGTCATTCTTCGCATCGGCGGAACCGATCACCCTGAAGTTTTCAAGAACGGTCGGTGGCGTCATGAAGGAAATGCCCGAAGGGCTGGAACCCCGCCCCCAGTTCAAACATTACATCTAAGGAAACCGTCCGCCCATTGTTGTTGGACTGGTGGCATACGATCGGAGTCTGGCATACCGAGTATCACCTGCACATCATTCGTTTGCATGGTTCGCTCGTAGACTTTCGCCAGTTTCGAGGCGACAATGAAGATAGCCTCACTTTTCTTTCAGGAGCTAAACTATGAAGACTCGACGGTTGTCACGCGACGAGATTGGTCGACGTGGGTCGGAGATTTACGAAACACAGTTGCGACACAGTCTTGAAACGGACTCCGTGGATCAGTTCGTTGCAATTGACGTAGAGTCTTCCGAGTACGAAGTGGCCGAAGAAGCTCATCTCGCTGGCGAGAAACTGCGCAAGCGTTTGCCTGACCCTCAGATTTTCATTGCTCGCGTTGGCCATCGAGCCGCCTTCGTCGCTCGATGACCATTCGCCTACGGGATCGCCTCTCATGATTGAAGGTCGCATCGACGCCAATTTTGAAGCTGTTGTTGGTTTGGACGTGCGGGTTGGCGACGAGCTGAAGCGGGAGAGCTTCCTAGTCGACACGGGGTTCAATGGATTTGTTGCGGTGCCACAAACACTGGTCAACCGGCTTGGACTGGCTTTGCTCGATGTTCAAGAAGGAGTGACTGCGGACGGTCGGATCGGCTATTTTGACACGGTTGAACTAACGATCGTTTGGCATGAACGCGAAATCACGGTCCAAGCACAAATTCTTGACGAAGCTCTAATCGGGACGAGGCTACTTCGCGGCAGCCGCATCTGCGCTGATTGGATTCGTGATGGTCAATTTCGAATTGAGTCAATCGCCTAACGGTTTGGTCAAGCCTTACGTGTCGTCTCGGAGGTAGGGACCGGAAGCGGTGCGTTTTGACGGAACCTTTGGCTGATAATGCCGGATCGCAAGGTGCAGCGCGACTGGCCAACATGTTTCAACCCGTTCGTTGGTTTTCAGTGGGTGAATCGGCTCTACAATGTCAAGAATGTCTGTAGGCCCACTATTCCCCGTCGATCGCACGGGCCGTCTTGTCTGCTTTGAGTAGAGAGTAGAGAGAGGCAGGCAGTCGGGTCCGTGCGAGGGATCGAGGTTGCATGGAAAAACCGTGTCGTTGACGCACCGCTTCCAAGTGACAATGCGCCAGTTGGGACCATGCGTGTATTCATCATTTGCCGTTGTTGAGAATGTGAAAGAGCCGTCTAGATTTGGTGGTGGCCAGCGGTCTGTAAACCATGTGATTTTCGTTTGAAAAACCGGGGCCACCTGGAAGGAAACGATTTGTTTGGTTCACGGTTGGACTCAAACGCGAGTTAGAACGGTTGGTCCTGTTCGTGGTCGGAATGCCTAGCGTTGCCGTTGGGCGATCCGTTGCCGTTGGAATTTCCGTTGCTGTTGCCTTCGGTGTAAATCCAGGTGTGGCATCGGTCCATCACTTTGCCAACGAGCAGCAAGTCTTCCCGACCGAACGACGTTGAGTCTTTCCACTCGCCGTCGTCGGTTCGGTAAAGCCGGCTGATCGTTACGTTGTGACGGACACCGTTGTCCGTTTCGTTCTCCCAGATCGCCGCACGGATTCGACCAAGTCGAAATTCTTGCGTTGGTCGGGTCATCTTGTTGGCTTGTTTGGTAGCCATGTTGGTTGTCTCCAAATAGAGAATGGATGAAAGGAAAGAATCGGCTTGTCGAGAATTCGACTGGCCGGATGCCAAACGTCGCTATTGACGTTGGCTGCATGGGAAGCAAATGCCGAGAAAGTTCTCGGATGTGGACGCAGGCATGTACTGAATTCGCGTCCAGCCTTTGTGCTTTGCCTCGTAGAACGTGTTCGGCCCTTCGACGTTGCATTGGGCACACGTCAGCGTGAATGCGACGCGTGCCGGAATGCCGTCGGGATCGTCCAATACCGCTTCAGCACGTTTCATGGCATAGATCGCCGCTGCTTTCGCAACTGCCGCATGCCACTCGCTGCCGAGTTCCGGTGTGTCAGACGTCTTCGGTGGAAATCCGCCCCGATCAAGCCAATCGAGCAATGCTTCAGCCAGCTCTGTCACGTCGAGCCAGCTTCGCTTTGCCCACTCATCGAGCAACGAATTCCAAGTCACTTGCGGGTCCATGGTTGAGCCATAGCTCCCTCCTTTTGGTAAGGGTAAAGAGCGAACCGATTCCAACACTCACGATTTCGTGAGCGACATCGGCTCGAGACGTGAAATGCCAGCGTCACGCCGACACTGTTGACAATCGTCGCTGCCCGCTTCGTAGAGCACGCAAACCGACGGGCGCGTCGTGTAGATTCCGCACCGATTGTCGTCGCGAAGAAAGACGCACTCGCCATTGCTGACGCAGTTCAGGTAGCCAATCTCACCGTCGAACCCCGGTTCGCGAAGCGGCATCATCTGCTCCGCAATCCGAGGGTTCCTGAGTGTGTCGATTTCGTAGATATCGACCAACTTGCTGCGGCAACACGCACCGCAGCCGTCACACTCGTATTGCTCGTTCGATGTCGACATTGTTCAAGCCGCCATCGACAGCAGACCGCCGATCTTGGCATCGAGCGCCGTTCGATCTCCGGCAAAATCCACCTTCTGGGACAGCTTGGTGAGCGCATCGACCATCGCGAAAATCGTAAAGGCACCCTGCGTCCGAGCGATCTCCATCGCATCCTTGATCAGATGTCGCGGAATCTTCTCGGCCGTCAACACCTTCGTGACCTCGTCGGCGTCATCACCGATCCGCTCGGTCATCGCCTTCTTGACCATCGCGGCGAACGAGTCTTTGCGTTGATCGCGAACGGTGACCAGATTGTCCAGCATGATACGAATCTCTTGCAAAGCATCACGAACGTTGGCGGTGTGCTTGCGAGTGAATTCGATCACTTCGGTTGCATCCCAAACGATGTGGTTCTGGCAGACACGCTGAAACCAGAATGTCTGGATGCCAACGCTTCGGCGTCCGACCTCGCTGTTCCAGATGAAAAAGCCCGGCGCGAACGCCTGTCCTTCGATCTCGGCCCATCCGGTCGGGTCAATCAGGAATGCGAACATGTCCTGTTCTCCGCAATACAGTCCGGTGCTGACATCATCCATCGCCTTTTGCGGCGGGGTAAAAAACGATGCATACTCGTTGACCACGTCCAGCAATTCGACGTTCCAGAGCCGCGTGTAGGCAACACCGTGAACGCTACGAATCTGCTTTTCAGTCGTCAGGAGCTGCATTGGCTTTTCCGCCTGCGGCAGGGTTTCCTCAAACACCTTGCTGGCCGTCTTCCGGGACAGCCGGTTGACCGTGTCTTTCCCTACGCCCGCCGTGCGGCAAAGCTGCGAGAACGACCAATCGTTCAACCGGTATTCGGAACCCTCGCCGTTGCAGATCGTTAGATCATGTGTCAGCGAGATGTCTTGCGGGAGTTCCCAGAGGTCCGTTGATTGTTCACGCGAACGCGAACACTCGGCGTACAGGCTGTCGAACGAGTCGAAGCATTCATCGGGCGTCCGTCGAAACAGTTCCTCATTTGCTTTTGTCAGAGTAGCCATCGCTACAAGTCTCCGAGTGGGAGTCAAGAATCATTGCTCAACCAACGCGGTCGAACCGCCGATTACCACGCGCAGCGGCAATCGACGGAACGACCGAGACAGCTCGGAAGCTCGTAACGAATGGGGCTCACTAAGAAAACCTTCAAGACCGCCGGCCTCTCTTGGCGACCTGGCGTGAAGCCCGATCGACGCAAGAGGCGGCATTGATGTCTACAGATATTCGGCTTGGATAAGGAACAATTCTGCTGCTGACACTGGTTCCCTATCACGCTCGTCAAGAAATGTCACGCATCGAAAGCGATCTTTTTTGGCGGCTGACGTCTAGTTCCGGTCCATTCGATCAGCCCCACGCAACTGCAGGGTGGGTATGGCACGTTTCTTGGCCAGCGGGTCGACGTACCACCGATAGTGGCCATAGTCTGTTGCAAAGAGATAGGGCTTGTTCTCTTGGTGCCATTCCTGCCACTCATCTGCGGTACCGCTACTTGGACCGTCTGGCACGTAGCGTGCAAGCAAGCGTGCTGCTCGATCGACGGTATCCTTGTCGTCTGCCGACAAGCCTTCGATCGTGGACTCGAGGAATCGGGGGTCGTCAAAGCCGATCTGAATTTCAAGCAAATCCTTGTCGATGGTCAACTTGCTTTCTGGATCAGTCGTCAAGTAAGGCGTCTGCGATTCGGCCCACGCTGCCATGGCTTCGGCATTGCCCTGTGACTGAATGGTTTGCCACAGTTCCGGCGTCACCATTCTTTCCACCCAACTCGCTCGATCGGGATTCTTGAGCCAAGACGCAACAGTCGAGCGTGGTCGGGCACGTGGTCCGACGAAGACTGACGGCGTGATCGCGATGGGGCGATCTTCGCTGAAGTTGCTGATGTAGGCGATCGCGTTGAGAAGCATTCGGTTGCCGGTATCATTCATCTCGGCCGGTGATTGCTCGAAACCGAAATGCATCAAGTTGCCCTGTCGCCAGATCGCTGCGGCGGTTGGCGTTTTATGATTGACGCCGCCGCAGAAGAATTCGACGTCGGGATAAACGTCGAATGCAGTCGAATACGTACACCAACCGGCTTTCCAGTTCTTCTCGTAGTCATCGACCACGGGAATCACGTCGATCGACTTTTCGTCCATGTCATCTTGGAATGACGACGGCGTGTCGATTTCGATGGTCGCGGTGCGGTCAATCGGAAAGGGTGACTCAAAGATTGGATGCGATTTCAGGTCGTACGCCACCGGATCGAGACAGGTGCAGCCTGAGCCGCCGCGAAGTTGCCAGGCGCACGCCAAATTGAGTCCTGCACTCCCCAGCAAGACGGTCGGTCGTCCCCAGTCCTTTCGCATCCCAAGCGGTGACGTATCCGTGCGTTCCATTCGGGCACTGCCACTTTGGGGCCAGTCCAGTAACACCACGTCAAACTTTTCGGCATCCGCTGGTTTGAACGCATCACGATCCACTGACTCAATCGCCGCGACGTGTGGCTTCAAAAACTCGATGAACTCGTCGGCTCGCTCTGAACCGACGTAGATGACGCGCAGGCCTTTGTCCTCCTTGGCGATCGCCGATGGTGGAGCGAGGATCGCGGCAATAACAACGAGCAAAAACGCAACCGCGAAAGACCGAGGGAACGAACTGATGGACAGGCGATTCATCGTAGATCATCTCTCTAACAAAGGAGTTGACTGACTGACCACAATTGGAAGTTCGATGGTGCAGGATTCGGGCGGAAGGCAAACGAGGTCGTTGCACGCCTGAAATTGGACTTTGATTGTCACGCGATAATTCGCTGCTTGCAATTCTGAAAATTGGACCGGAAGCGATGCGGAAAGCGAATCGCGATGAATTGGTTTTCCTTCAGCCGTGTCGCTGGCCTCTGGGATTGATGCTGGACCGATGGTCAGAGACTGATCGTCAGTTGAACCTTCGATCGAAAATGGCGTGAACGGGCCCGGCGAAAGCAAGTCGCCATAGAGATGGAATCCCGGAGAAATCTTCGTCTCGACAAGAACGGAGACGGTCTCGCTTACTGCAATGTCGCGTTCGGGAAACGAAGCCGTGAGGGTGACCTCGCCCGATTCACTTTGCGCACTTACCGGCCGCCCATGCGAGATCGTCCAATTTGTGACGACCGTGTTCGGACGCTCTCCGACAGGTACGACCTCGGCATTGCGGCCACAACCCGTCGAGGCCATAGCAAGAACCGGAGACAGCAAGCAACAGGCAAGCGTCCCGCGAAGCTCGCGATGCCTCGTCACGATTCCATTCCTACGCGTGGTGAGAATTCGCCGATCCATGAGTCGCCTCTACGAGTGTGTTCAGTCGAGATTCTACCCTTGTGAGCGCCAGGTCGCTTGGCATCGCCTGCTTGCTGGGCCATGAAATATCGAACGGTGCGAACTCGCGATCTGCGCACGGTTGGCCCTGCTTTGTTTTACTTCTGGTGTTTGCGCATGGATTACGTCGGGAGTCCGTGATTCGCGTGGTTTTCTGATGATTTGGGTGGCAATTGCGATGGCAATCGGTGCGACGAGTCCGATTGCCATCTTTCTTGATGATATTGGTGAGAATGCGACCGGCATGTGGCCGGTCGCATGATGGCTGTTTAGTCTTCGTTAGGTAGCAGAATCGTAAGAACGGGACGTTCATCGTCGCCTGGTCCGACAATGGCCTTGAGTTGGACGAGTTCGGCTGGCTTGCCTTCCTCGTTGGCAACGTACAGTTCAAACATCATCTGCGGTTCTGCGTTCTTGCTTTGCAGAATGGCGTAGCGAAGCATCCAAAGGATGTCCCAGAGTCGTCCGCTTTCGTCTTGGCACGTGATTCCATCTGGAACCTGAACGTACTCAGCCCAAACGGCGTTGGTAACGACAGTGTGCAGAGTCAAACCTGCTTCCTTCGCTGTTTTTGTGACGTCGATCAGGACTCCGTCCGCGATAGCTTGCTCTCTTGTGTAAGCGAAAATGTAGTTCATGGTGCTAATCTCCTAGTCGCAAAAATTGTCAATGAAGGACGCCGCAATCTCTGACCAATTCACGTCGTCCAATGCCGAGCCGAGTAGGTCGGTATAGACCGACGCTTCCTGAAGCGGTGATTCGTCGTGTGTGGCTTCCTTGAGTTGTTCCGCAAGGCTGATTCTCGCTGCCTCCGATTCCGTCCACAGACCCTTGATCACACTGTCCATTGACCACGCGCCGCGAACGGTCGAGCGTGTTCGGTCTCTCCAGTAGTGATACGAGCCCGAATCGTTCCTTAGCCAAATTTCAACGCACCAAGTCGCATAGTTCTCCCAGCCTTGGTATGTCGTCGACGAATCGGCGTTGTCTTCTCGTTCTGTGTCCTTTTGCATTTCGAGTTACCTAGCAAGTGTCGGGATTTCCGACGATTTTTCCGTACAACCCACCTCGCATTTTTTGTCCTTGGGGTGGGTCTCTCGCCCATCGACAGACCCACCCCAGGGACAAAAAAAGAAACTCGGCCTGCGGAGCGATCGTCGGGAGGCGAAGCGCGGCAAGGTCCGTGACAGGTTGAGGAGGGGCGGCGGCGCGGTGGCGGGCCTGGCACGGACATTGCAAGTGGAGCCGACCAGAGATTGCGGAGCAGGCCGTCGATAGCCGGGGAGGAGTGGGGCAGGCGGGTCTTGGGCTGCGTGGGGCAAGTGGTTGGAGCAGCCCAGTCTAAGCGTTCAATTCTTCGTTGGACCCCAAGAACGGACTCGTGCTAATGTCGAACTTGATTCGACCTAGCAATGTTACGAATCGGACCGGTCGCATCGTGCGACCGGTCCACTTTTCCCGTCTATGAAAAGAGAAATCCCGACGTCGAAGGAACCCGGCTTTGTTGTCTGCACCTATAGCGAGATGACTCGCTTTGTTGAAGCGTTCGCCGAGGGGCACTTGAATCTGTTGATCGTTCTCGGTGAGCCAGGATTGGCAAAGAGCCAAACCGTTCGACGTGTGATGGCGGACGCTTGCTGGATCGAAGGCAACGCAACGGCATTCGGTGTCTACACACAAGCCTGGAATCATCGTGACCAAGTGATTGTGCTCGACGATGTCGATAGCCTCTATTCGGATCGGAACGCGGTTCGATTGCTCAAGACACTTTGCCAGACGGACCCGGTCAAGCGAGTCTCTTGGCAAACTGCATCCGCTGCCCTCGATAAACAGGGCATTCCACGGGCGTTCGAGACCACGAGCAGGGTCGTGATCATTGCCAACGAATGGAAGACTCTGGATAAGAATGTCGCGGCCGTGCAGGATCGCGGTCATGTGATTCGGTTCCAACCCTCGGCCAGCGAAGTGCATCAGCAGGTCCATAGCTGGTTCAACGACGATGAAATCTACGACTGGTTCGGCAGGCACCTCTCGCTTGTTATCAATCCGTCCATGCGTCAATACGTTCGCGCCTCTGAACTGAAAGCGGCCGGACTCGACTGGCGATCCATGTTGTTGCAGGAAACACTGCCAGCGACTACGAGCTTGGTTGCCAAGCTAAAGTCGGACGTTCGTTGGTCGACGGAGTCCGAACGGGTCCAGGAGTTTGTCCGACTCGGTGGTGGATGTCGAGCAACGTACTTCAATCATGCCAAGCGGCTTCGCGTTCGCATGAACGCCGACGTGAGTCGAGAAAACGCTTAGACTCTTAGACCGAACTAACGGTTGCGTTTGCGATAATCAGCGAGTGCCCGCTCGACCAATTCGCCCAGTTGGCACCGCGCGTCCCAGGACCAATCTCGGTATTCCGCCATCAGTTCGGTGTCGATTCGGAGCGTTGCTTTTTCTTTTGGTGCTCGGTTTGTGGAATTTACCTCCGGCGGGCGTCCCAGCCGGGCACGTTGGCGACGGGACTTCTTCGCCCGACCAGCCGATTGCTGTTTCGGTTCCTCTGGCGGCTCCTGGGCTGGGGCGGCCGACGGTGTGCTGATGTACCCGCCCAGGACGTTGGCGATTCCAGGAAGTGGCTTGCTCATACGGCCAGCCATTCAGCGATTCTGTCAGCAACTGCGTCATAGTCTTCCATCGCGGACGATGATCGAAGCCGATGGATGCTGCCGGCGGTCGTTGCGTACACGATCCTTGCATCGGAACGAATGGTTCCTAACACGCTGTATTGACTCGCTAATTCATCCACAACTTGCGACGTGATACTGCGGCGTCGATGACTGTTCGTCACGATCGCACCAATGGTTTGCAGTTCGGGA
Source organism: uncultured Pirellulaceae bacterium (assembly GCA_963975425.1). GTDB lineage: Bacteria > Planctomycetota > Planctomycetia > Pirellulales > Pirellulaceae > CAXBGS01. Next base: position 190,081 of record CAXBGS010000006.1, on the reverse strand, counting down.
TTCACGTACTGACGTAAGAGGTCGACGGTCTGACCAAGATGGACCAGGGTCTGTAGCTCGAAGCCACCCGGTTGAACAACGACACAGATTCCCTGAGCAGCGCTCAATGCGGCAACCGAGAGAACCCCAAGCGAGGGCGGACAGTCGATCAAGACAACGCCTTCGTCAGGCAGTTCGGTGTTTCGCAGGGCGGTCCGCAATACAAACTCGCGGGATGTCGAAGTAAGAAGTTCCGATTCGGCCCGCAGAAGTTGCAGGTTGCTTGGTGAAATGGTCAATGATTCCGCGACCCTGATGACTTCCAGTCGAGACTGATCTCGCAGGCAATCGAATAGCCGACTATTGCTGCCGTCGATTCCAAATGCCGCTGTCAGATCAGCCTGCGGGTCCATGTCGATAAGGTGAACCGGGATTCCGCGACGACTGAGTAGCACACCTAGCGCCGCGGTGGACGTTGTCTTGGCGGTCCCGCCTTTCTGGTTGGTGATTGCGATGATCTTCATGTGAACAGCCGTACCACGACAACAATCCATTCGTCACGGACTTTCTGGCATTCCGGTGTTTCAAGCATTCAGGCAATACCGCTTTGCCGAAATGCCAGCCTTTCCAGAATTCCGTCAATGACGGCATTCTGGCATCCATGTCATCGGCATTCCCACACGAAAATGCTCGCGCCAAGACAGCTTGCGTGGTACGGTCGACTGGTAAGAATCACCGAGGGTTATGGCCGCAACAAAATCACCAAAACAAACCACCAGGTGCTCGACATTGCAAGCTGCCGTCGGACAGTTGACGCTGATTGAGCACTGCTTGTGTCCGCTTGATGCACGGGCATCGCTGCGAGAGAACCTCGTTCACGAGACAAGTTTCGGCTACTCGAAAGACAAAAAACGCAAGCAAGCATCGGTCCGCGTGACTTGCCCCGGCGGATTGTCGACGGAAGACGAGTTCTTTCTGTGGGGCCTTCTCTCACTGACGCTGTCACAACCCAAGCCATCGGCGAACTTTTTCGCGACACGACACTACTGCTTGAAGCAGCTTGGCAAAATCGACTCCCGGCGTCGTGGCGGCCGGCAATACCAACAACTCGCCGAATCACTGGAACGACTGTCGCTGGTTTCCTACCGAAACGATGCGTTTTATGACCCGCTTCGGGGAGAGCATCGTCGGGTCAGTTTCGGTTTTCTGAGTTACAGTTTGCCGATGGACGGAGATTCATCACGAGTGTGGCAAATCTCCTGGGACCCGATCTTCTTCGAGTATTGCCTGGCGGCACGCAGCGTGTTGGCATTCGATTTCGAGGTGTATACAGAGCTAGACCCAGCGAGTCGGCGCCTGTTCCTATTGCTCCACAAGTTGTTTTGGAGGTATCGCACGACGCCGGCGATCGACATTCGCGAATTGGGCACCAACGTGCTCGGTTTTTCCGACTCACTGCGAACGTCCGAGATCAAGGTGCGAATTGCAAAGCTCGCCGAGCGGCTGCGTCTTCGTGACATCATCGCTGGTGAAGCGAATTTTCAAAAGCGCGCGAAGGGTGAATTCACCGTTCGATTTTCAAAAGGCAAGTTCTTCGGAAGGAAGGTTGCCCGGCCTGCGTCCAATCGAATCGAATCTCCGCTCGCTGAGCCGCTCCGGTCAATCGGATTCGGCGATCATGAGTGCCAGCGAATCTTGCACAAGTTTGATGAGCATTTGATTCAGCAATGGTCTGACGTGACGCTAGCGGCCGTCGAACACAAGGGCCGCTCATTTTTCAAGCGTAGCCCGCAAGCCTTCTTCATGCACAACGTCCAACATGCCTCCCAGGGAACGAGAACTCCACCGGACTGGTGGCTCGACCTGCGAAAACGAGAATCGCTCGCTAACGCCAATCTAGGCAGCCCTGAATCGGAGCGACCTCCCAACGCAAAGCCATTGAGTGTTTCCAACGTGCTGGCCGAAGTCATTGAAGCCGGCTTGGTGCCGGCGTTGGACAAAACCGTTGTGAAGTGAGTGGAATTCAACTCAATTCCAGAATCGACTCTTTTGTTTTCGAGGTACTTTGTAAACAGGTACTTTGGCCTTTGCAGGCGGCAGGAACCTCGCGACAAAAATCCCAATCTATTTAGCCACTTGCGATGGTTCGCTAGACTTGCGATCCGCAAAAAAGTGACGCAAGCGACACGTGGCGAGTGCGGAAACGTGACGCAGCCGACACGTCCGATTTCCCGAAACGTGACGCAAGCGACACGCACTTAGTTCGATGCACGATAGGCAGCCCCAACTAGATGATCGGGGACTAGAAGTACGCTAGCGTCCGGCTTGCGGGACTAACAACCTCGTGATCGTCAGAATACGAACAACGTTTCTGTTCGATGGCATGGGTCGGGAACAACCCGGAACGTTGGCCTCATCAGCCGACTGAAGGGGACGGGAGTCGCTATCCGTTACGTTCTTCCGCGTAGAGCGCAGTGCCTGGAGATCGGGCTTGCTGTGATCGACGAGGGCTTCATGGACTAAATCCTTGGCATGATGCTGAGACACAACCCCATGATTCGACTCGATTTCTTTTCAAATTCAATAGTGAAAGAGGGCGACCGTGGAAAACCTGTCAGCTCGGACGTTCCGAACGGACAGGCCGTGGTCAATCAAAGGCTGCATACTTGCAGCGAGGTGACTTGGGCGTTTGCTCTGTCATCTCCGGGTGCGCCTGTGTTTGCCAGTTCGTAAACACGGCAAATCCCGCCGAAGGGGTTCGTGAGCTAGCTGACTGAGAGTTCAATCTCAGCAGTGCGGTCGAAAACGATGTTTGTCGATCAGCTTCGTTCAACTTCGCTGGCGTGGGGAGTCATGAACGGGTAACACCCGTCATGCCGAGGGTCTAGCGGCCTTCGGGTATCCAGTCAAAACCTGGAACGCGAAAAGCTCAACCATGAAAGGCGTGAGAACGCTTGCCAGTTAGTCTCGAAGAAGACGGTGCCGAACTGTGAAAAGGCACAGCGGATGGGTAAGGAAAGGCTTCTTGTTTCGCTTTCCTGAAATCAACTTCCGAGCAATCGGATGTTGGAAACTATGCTCGGGCGGGAGTCTGAGACATACCACTGTGCCCGGTCGGTAACACGACGTAGCGACGTGAGCTTCGAGATGATGATGGCTACGAAACGGGGAAGGGGCTGCGTGTGCGGGGTTAGCTCTCGCTGGCAATTTGCCAACACGTGGTTCTGGGAGTGTGTCCTGAGTAGAAGTCCGGCGGGAGCCGGAGCGGTTTTCTGAGCGAAGGCTCAGACGCGTCGGGATGAGGTCCGAACGCGCACGGCAAGGCAGTCGTAGATTGCTGTCCAATCATTACCGAACGAAAGTTGCGGTAAATCACCTCGGACAGTTGAACCGTTTGCCGTATCAAGGGTGATGCTTTGATGCACATGGCAATGACGAAAGGGACGACGCGGTTTTTCGTACGAAAGACCCATGCTGTCGATACCGGCTTTGCAATCGGGCAAAGTCGGTTTCTTGGAAGAGGACCTGAATGTGGCTTCACGCGAGAATCTCGGGAGAGATCACCGCCTGTGGCGACGTACTGACGACCAACGCTACCCGTACGAGTAGTGTCGGTCGAAGGTTCTTGAAATGCAACGAAGAGGTATTAACCAACTGTAACGAAGAAACAGGGCTTCGCAGACGCGGGAGCTACTTCGCCAGTTGAGTGTGCCCGGCAAAGCAGGATGCGGAGCCGGCTGCACACGCCTCGCGACTTGCGACACGTTCTAGAGGAGGATTTCGATCGAACGACGATTGGCTTTTCGAGGAGATTTGTGCCACAAACAAACTCCTCATCTTCTTGTCAAGAATCAAAGCGTCGGAGCAGTAATGACGTCTTGGAAGTATCGCTACGTCGCGGCCAGCATCGACGGTTTCATTGAACAACTTGTTCGATACGTAAACACAGGTCACTACTTTTACGTCACTGGAATAATCCCGGACGGAAAGAATCCTGAGTCGATTGATGCGAAACTGATTGATCGCTACGGAATCGACTGCAAGCGTTGGGAGAGGTCACGCCGCAAACAAGCCGGCTTCGCATCGGTTCACTATCTCCGTTATGAGCAACAGTTCATTCTCGTCGCGACACACGGTCACCACGCGTTTTTTGAATCTCATTCGGACGATCAGTTGCGTGATTGTCGTCGCGTGGGAATCGGATTCGGCGGGTACTCGGTTCGCCGCACAGCTTGCAGTCGGACTGGCAAATGGCACACGCTGGTCAGGATCGACAAACGCACCGCAACAGCGCTGAGAGCGCATCTACTTGAATTGTCGCTGAGGAGAAGCAAGGAACAACTCGAAGACGAATTCCGCAGCATTTGTTTCCAACCTTACCGCCCGGTTCGTGAGCAGTTGCTGACCATCCTGAGAGCAGTGAATCGAAAGCGCAAGGCGGCAGGTTTCGCGGCACTCGATTACAAGTGCATCCCTGCACGTCGCAGAATTACTAAGCCGTTTGGTCAAGAATTGGCGGTCGACGAAGCGAATAGCAGCACTTATTCGGCGAGTACTTCGGAGAGCGGATCGACCACTTCTGGCAAGACACGACCGACCTCGTCCGCGAGTGCCTGCAAGAGTGTGAAAGCCTGAGCATGGTTTCCGCTCGAAAGTTCCATCGTGATCACCGTCGCGAACCGAACATCCAGCACGGCCCAAAAGCAGACATCACCGAGTTGCCTTCGACGCTCGATGCGTCGGCGCAGGAACTTGATCGTGTGAGTGTCCTCGGCATGAAGGCACTCAAGATTCCCAGAGTTGGCGATTCCCACGTAAGCGTTGCGCATTCAATCCGTGTACCACGAATTGATTCCCAATGAAAAGCATCGTTTTCAATCGCTCACAATTAGCTCGGTGGTGACCGAGACGGAGGGAACCGGTGGCCCGTGTGTTCGCGATGGTTGCGTCCACAGCGAAACTGTGGCAACGATAGCGACATGAATCAGTCAAGAAATGGAATACCGATCGTCCAGACCACTCGTGCCTGGCGAGATAACTTGAGTGGATACGTGATGAAACCTGAATCAAGCAGGATGCGAATGTGCTTCATGGTCACCGTCGGCGCGGTCATTGCCGCAGTGATCGACTATCGGTTGTTCGATCAATCAATTTTCAGCGCAGTCGCTGAGATGATCCGGTAGTCAGTAGCTCGCGAAGAAAGACGCACTCTTCTCTGGATTGTGGCCGCGACGGTCATACAGCTTAGTTGTCGATGGGTCTGCGTGGCCGACGTCCCGCTGGACATCTTCCAAATTCGCGCCATTGTCGAGCGCCGTCGTGATGAACGTCGCGCGCATCGAGTGGGCGGAGAATCCAGCCGGCTGCTTCAAGCCACGGCTGTACTTCTTCAGGATGCGGTTGACAGCGTCCGGGTGCAATGCACGATTCGGAGGCCCGCTTTTTCCATTGCTGCGAAGCGGCCTAAACATCGCTGTCTCGGTCTGATTTTCATGGCCTGTGGCCCGTAGGTAATCTCGGATTCGGCTTGCCACCTGCGGATGGATGGCCACCGATTCACACGCCCCACCTTTGCGATTGACCCAAATCGAATCCAGTCCGCGATTCTGATGCAGATCGCGGACTAGCAAACGGGCGATCTCAGCCCGCCGAAGTCCGACCTGTAACCCAACGGCCAAAATCGCTCGGTCTCGCAATCCTTGAATTGTGTGCGGTGACGGAGCGTCCAGTAATTGCCGAGCTTGACGCTGGGAAAATGCAAGCGTTTTTCCCTGATTGCGGCTTACTCGAGGGCGCTCGACATCACGCACGGGATTGATCGGAACCACGCCATGTTGAACGAGGTGCTTGTAGAGACTTGATAGAGCGGCAAGGCGACGCCGGATCGTCGAAGCCTTCAATTGCTGATACTCGCGCATGTGCGATTCCCAAGCGATGACGGGTCGGTGGTCGACTCGGTGTAGTTGTTCGGGCGAAGTGATGCCAGCGAATCTCATGAAATCTTCGACGTCTCGCCGGTAGGCAGTCCGGGTTCGCCGGCTCTTGAGTTTGGCAAGCCACACGCTTTCCTCCGGAATCGCCGCGAGCGAATCGAGCACGGAAGTCGATACTTCCGCTTCAATTGTGGTAGGAAAATAGTCGGGTTTCGTGGTCACGGACGATCTCGGTCAATGCACGATAATCCGGTTTATCGCGTGCTCGACCTTCTCACGTTTTAGACGACCGTGCAAACGAAAGTTGGACCGGTCGCGTAGCGTGACTGATCCTTAATCGACCAAGCCCGCTCGCTATGACGCTTCATGCGTTTTTTCAACGATTGCGATTGTCTGGGCGAATCAGTAGACAATTCATTGAAAACCGTGCTATGCACTCAGCATTGTCAACTGCATCGCCAACAGAGAGGTACCAGCAATGCAAACGCAAGAATCAAATCTGACGCACAGTGAACCAACCCGTCCATCAATGACTCATCGTCATGGTCGCTTGACCTTGACCATCTGGTCAAATTGGACGGACGACGGAACACGATATTCGACGGAAATCACACGAACTTGGAAGGACGGCGATGCCTATCGTTCGACGAACAGATTGGACGAACGTGACCTGCTGGTGGCAGCCCGTTTAGCGATCATCGCGGATGACTGGGTCAATGCCGCGCGCCAAGCGGAATGGGAACAAGCAAGACAGAGCGACTCAACGCCATAACTTCCACTTGACGAGATGCACGGTGCCAACAATTCGCCTGTCAGTACCATCAACGACAGTGGCCATCCGATAGCCGTTAGAGCTTTTGACGGCACCGTGTATCCTCCCTGGAATCTGCTCAAAGTCGCCAAAAGCCAGCATCATGGAAGGCAGCGTGAATGCGAAACGAAAAGTTGGGTTTAGAAATTTCACTTCGTTGAAAACGAAGGCTTTGCCATTGGGGCTGCTTTCGTCGGAGCCGGTCATCGTTGGGTTCACCCGCTCCGCGCCCGACGATGAACGGCGCAGATGAAAGCAGCAATTGCGACGGCAGGCAGTCCAACTACCAATAACCTGCTTTTGTTGGTGAGCGTCAGAAGATTGGGTTTATCAACTATTGTTGCTGCGCAGATTCGATTGCAATGGCCAGTCCGCACAATGCGGCGATTTGATCGTTCTGTGTTGGAAGTGATGAGACCCAAGGAAGCGTCTCGTCATCAGAGAGCTCGCTTTGTTTAGCAGTAGCAACGGCATTGAATGCACGGCTGCGAAAGCAAATATCTTGTTTCGGTATGCTCGTAGCCTCCGCTATAGCTTCGTCGATTCGGCCAGACTTCGCCAAGCCAACCGCGACCTCGGCCAGCGGGCGGCTGGGGCCGTCGAAACAGTCGACATCACCACTGACAATGGAGTCTTTCGCCATAGTAAGTTCGCCTGCGATCGCATCAGCAGTCGCCAAGATCGTTTTCATTTTCGTCGCGGCTCCTCCACGACGTATTTCAGCGAACGCGGTTCGCCGCGCCGAGCGATAGCCATCCACATCACCACGTTCGGCATAGAGGATTGCAAGTTCGGCTGTAGCGCGGGCGAGTTCTCCCGGTTTGGATTTCTCGCGAAGCTTGCCAATCTCCGCATGTAGCTGCGGTATATTCGATCTCCATGCCGCAATGAGGGCGTTGATGTACGGCGTATCCCCATATGGAATTCTGCGCGGAAGAAAGACATCCTGCCCGATACCAGTATCGTTTTGAATTCGCATCGCGATTGCACGGAGAAACCAGAATTGCCAATTGATATACGAATCGGGTTTGTCCAGGTATCCAGCGTGGTTAGCGATTCTCAGTGAAGTGTAGAGAGCGCCTGCGGCGTCACCCAGATCCGCTTGCATTTCAGCCAAATGGCGTTCGCAGTCGATGATGCGACGGATACCCTCTGACTCGGCAGATTGTCGGCGGTAATTATCGGCGTAGTAGTAGGTGCCTTTGTGTGACTTTTGGGGCGAAGGTCTGCTGCGCCAGACGTCCGTCCATGCCGCAAAGCAACGATCATGAAACGCGACCACTGCTGCTTGATAACTCTGTTGTCGCCCGGTTAGATTCCACGTCCGGGCGACTTCCAGCCACGCGCAAGCTGATTTGATGTTATCTTCGATATTGTCGGCCTGCTTCGAGGCGGACTCAATGAGTGATCTTGGGTTGTCGGCGGTTACGGCAAAGCGACTGTTGTTTGATGTTGGTGTTTTGTTTGCTGTCTGGCCAAGTGTTCCGGCAGCCCTCGCGACTCCGGCGTATGCTGCGGCCCGCAAGCCAGGGTCGGGTAGTTTTTGCACCCATTGAACGACGGTCAAAGGTTCTTCGCCAGATCGGAGTCGATACTCTACGTATCCCGCCACACCGCGTGATCCCCAGCGTTGGTCGCCGTAGTATTCAAACAATTCTTCTATGTTGAACGTAGGCACGTCTTGCGGAGATGCGGCCAAGACCTGAAAAAGCAACGCCGCTTGCATGTACGGATCGGGAACGTTGTTGGCGACGATGATTGCGTTTTGCCACTGTCTTGCTGCGATGTAAGCATCACCCAATCGACGGGCGTGGCCGTAGACAAAATCACTTCGAAACGATTCGGTTGAAATCGCAGACTCTGCCTTCAAGATCATCCGATAAAATGCCTGCTCGTCGTTTCGTTTTGCCGCCGCGATGGCCGCAAAAGTAAAACAAGAAGCGATTCGCTGCCGTTTTGCTCCTCGTTGCCGTTCGAGTGTCCGTGCTATCGAATCAAGCGTCGAAGGGGCTTCCGTCCAAGCTTTCGCCCGACATTCGAAGATCGGGAGCATGTCGTCATAAACACGATTGGGCCTGCTGTAGATGCTCGTTTCTGGTTCGACCGCCGCTGCCAGCAGCTTCGCTGAAACGGCAGTCATTCCGAATCTACCGGTGAGTCCAGAAAGGTGTGATGCATACACCCGATTGATAATGGGATGGCTGATCTCGTCGCAGCTCTTCACCGCTTCGAGAATGAGTGGTTCTGCGAGTGTCCGGTCGAACAGATCGTGCTGGCAGAGGTCAGTGGTTGCGTCGATGACGTTCTCCGGAGACGTAAGTCGGGGGATGGACACGCGAGCGCGTCTCATCGCTTCACGCTGTTCGTCTTCCTGCCCAATGATGCTCCAAGAAGTGGCAATCATTAGCCACGCTTCGAAAGACGACGCCTTATCAGGTGAACTGAAGCTCGCTTCGGAAGCGGCCAATTTTAGCCATCCATCGTGCCCGATTGCTCGTAACAACGGACCGACTTCGTCAAGTCGCGGGTGATTTGGGTGGTTTTCGCGAAATGCAACCAACTTGGCGATTGCGTCGAGCGCAGTGTCGTTGCGAATGCTCTGGGTCAGTTCTTGGAATTCGATGTCAATCAGCGTTGTGTTGAAGAGCCGCGTAGCCTGTTCAACAACTCTATTGATTTCCGCTGTTGAGGTTTCTTCGGTCGTTGATTCAAGCAGGGACTGTGTACGGGTCCAGTCACTACCGCTCCACTTGTCCAACCGGTCAGACTCCCTTTGAACTTTCTTACGAAGCTCTGACAACGCAAGTTGTGACGCGATTGCTTGACTTTCAATATCGGGATCGATGTTCGTTTTCGGCTGTAGCGACGCCGCGCTGCCTGGAGCCGGCGGTGCAGGCTCGATGGCGAGGAGCGGTGCCTCCGGCAGCGTCTCGGTAGCGGATTGTAGTTCCGTCGTCGTTTCCGTCTGTTGCCGAATTGGGTCGGTCAGTGGTGGCACGGATCGAAAGATCGAAAAAGACAGATCTGGCGAGAGTAGGACGAGAAGAACGAGAACGCAAACGAGAAGCGAAATCATCGAACGCCATTTGCGTCGACGTAAGTGTTGCTTGTGCCTTTCAACCCAGTTCCAAGAATTGCTCATTGTTTGCTATCGCGTTTTGGGCGGTCGTTACGGTGACAGCAGCCTTGCTTCGACCAGTGCTTTCGAATGTAGCCGTAACAAGTTCTGTGCTTTCTGTACTTCATAGCGGATCGCCGTTTTCTTGATATCTCCTGCCCAGCCGTAGCTGGGGAATGCGCCTCGGGGACGGTCGTTATGCAAGTCGTTGGCCGTGCTAGTCCCGAATCGGTGGAGCTGATGGAGACCTTCGATTGTCGGTTCAAGCGCACCCAGCTGTTCCAGTCGCGCTAACGACACCGGCTTTGCTTCCACGGTACTGATCACGATTGCCGCGTTCGTCCGACTATTTGGTTGAATGTGGCCAGGAGATATGAATGGACTGAGGTATTGCCGCACCTGAGCCATGTCACGCTGAAGCACAGCGGCTCGGGCCAGCTTTTGCTGTTGCTCCTTATTTGATTGTTCTGCCTTCGCAAGACTGCCTTTCAGATTTTCGATCTTGTCTCGAAGGTCACGTTCATTCAGTTGAGCCTCACGAATCTCAGGTGCATATCGCGAACGCACTTGCTCTTTCGCCAATTCAACAGCGTCTGTGATTTGTTGCGCTCTCGATGCGTCAATCTGGGCGATCGTGGCAGTCAATGAGGCTTCCAGACCCACGCCGACTTTAGTCGCGTGTTCCGAATCGTCTTTCAATGATTCAATTTGTTTCGCGAGGTTAAGAAACTCCGCCTGAAAAAGACGTTCATATTCAGGATTGCCGAACTCTGCATCGCCGATTTCCACAAGACTGGTCCTAGCGAGTTCGACTGATTGGCGAATCGAATTGGTCGCCGATTGCGGCAGTTGTGTAGTGACGGACAACAATTGCGCCGTTAGCCGACCATTCTCGCTAGCAGGTAGTGCAGATTCTGGAGTTTCGACAGATGCGGGTTTGCCAACAAGTTCTTGCGTCGTAACAGAGTTTGCATCCGAATTCGGATCGCTCAACCAGCCGGCCCACCATAAGTAGAGTGCGGCTAGCACTACAAATGCGAATGCCACAATCTGTGACCTTCGGTTTGCTGAGCTTTCTGATTCAGCATATTCCTGGGGGGAAAGCGTTGACATTTTCTTGCTCTACGGCTGAAGCATTCCGTCACGGATGAGCATGTCACCAAACACGTTGAGCAGATACTGCGCCCTGCGCACGCGTCCAATCACATCTGGTTTGTTCAGTTCGGCGGTTGAACTCATCTTCGGAAACGCGCCAAGTGGCCGGTCATTGTGTTGATCCACAGATTTTAGTCCGCCGATTCGGAATAGGGTTTCCAAACCAAGTTGCGAGTCTTCCAGGGCACCAGCCTTGTCGATGAGTGCCAAAGACATCGGTTTGGGACTGGAAAGATATTTGAATTCGTCACGTGACGCAGGTTGAGCATAGCCCGGCGAAATGAAGGGTTTTAGGAGCGTTCGAATCTCTCCGATGCTTGCGCGGTAGGTTTCGATGCTGACTGCGGGTCGAGACTGCGGAGTATTTGTTGGAACGGTTTCTCCCGAACGCACGTTGTCCAGCGATTTTGAAAGACGGCTCGCGGATTCCGCGAGTGATTCGCCCGATTCTCTCAGCTCTTTGAGCCGTAAGAGCGTTTGTGATTCTGCTTCTTGTTTTGCCTCGTTCGACGCTGAAAGAATTGTTTCGGACATATGTTGTTCTGACTCTGCGATCGCTTCAGCCAATGTCAATTGCCCTCGCTCACGGTGCTCATTTTGTTGCAACAGTTTTGTCAACATGTCCTGGCAACCGCTGCAAAGTGTCTTCGCCGCGACAATGGATTCCTTCAGCTTGCGGACATCGATTACCAGCTCGCTAATGTCCGAAGGCGAGTCAGCATTGACAGACTTGCGATTGATTCGATCTAGAGATTCGTCGAGGGTGACAGCAGTTTTTCGAATAGGGTCGTATATGCTGGCAAGGGCGACGAAGCGATTGACTTCGTCTGAGTCAGTAGCAAGTCGGCGACCCTGTTCGCTACTTGACGCGTTTTCGTGCGCGGCATCATAGCGAGCAATACGATCATTTAGTTGCTTCAGTGCGTTGTCAGCAGCGGCCAACTCGATAGTCAGCGAAACCTGACGCAATTCGAACAGCGCCGCTTCGGCCTGTTCCTTGGGGACTACTCGCTCCGGTCCAACGACAGAATCGGTGACTTTCCCAATCATATCGCCGAGCGGTTTGACTCGCTCTCGAAACGACACTGGTGCGGAATCCGATGGCGGAATCGTCGATCGTTGATGCTGATAGAAGCCAAGGAAAAAACCACCAAGCACGACGATCGGAATCGGCAAAAACAAGAGCAGCGTTGAACGCCGATGAGCAAGCTGTGCAGCGCGAGCCAGATCCTGGTTGCTCGGGACGTCTTGCTCGGAAGACTCTGGTGCGCCCTGAATCGAAGACATTTACCGCCAAGACCTCTGGAGGTTAGGCAGTTGTTTCCGGATCAGGAGCGCGGCGACGCCTAACAGCAATGCAAGAAACAATGCAATGAGCGAAGCATTTAGCACGGCAAAAAGAGCGGCTTGAAACGCGAAAACGACACATCCGAATCTGGTAACTCGCCAAAGCGATAGCTGCGCTGACCTGGTATCAATGATTGATGTCAATTTCGTTGTGCTTTGCGCAAAGAGATACATACTCCCGACACCAAGCAGAATCGCTAGTGGAGTCAATAGGTTCGCCGAAAGCAGACTGGCCGCCATGATGAAAACGGAACAAACGCCGCCAATGACAGCAGCCATTGAGAAACGTTTAGCACCGATGTCGGCTTTCGCCTCCAATTCCAATTGCTTCGATTCAAAGTTGCTTTGCTCTTGATCGGCGATTGAGAGTTCGCCCCAGCCGGCGAGGACGTAGTCACCAAGCAGAATCGCTGGACAACGACTCCACTCGCTTGACAGTAGTTTCGTATGCGGACGCTCCTCCAGCTTGAAATCCCAGTCGATGCCTTCTTCGCGAAAAAGGTCCCCTTCGAGAACGCGCACAAGCGGTCGAATGCAATCCGGAATCGACTCAATCAGTTCGCGGTATTTGGCCGGAACGGGGTATTTTGTTTTCTCAGGCGTTTTAATGGCTGGATTACGAATGTGATGGATACGTGTTTGCTTCTGATGCAGCACTTTGGCATCTGTTATCTCGTAAGTATCTGTGATGTAGGCCTTGTGCCAATGGTCGGCGAACTCTGGATCGAGCTTTCGATCAACCTTTCGTCTCGTCTCGCCCGACTTCCGAACGATGGCGATTCGATTGTGAAAACTGAAGCGGCAAGTTTCTTTCGCCGTTGCCACCTCGCCGACGATGTTTGCGTCGCGTAGGTGATCGAGCAAACCGACGAAGTGATTTGCGATCGTTAGGCACTGCGACTTCAAGTGCGTGACCGATTCATGGATTGCAACTTCGGGTTCACGGTCAGCAAATTGATAATCGACGAACGATTGCGGCGGAATCGGAAACCAGTCGTCGGCGATAATCTCCTTTTTGATTTCGGCAACGAGATTGCCTTGATATTCGGTCGATAGGCGGTCACCTTGAACTTCGACCGTCGCGGCTAGAATCGCATCAGCGAATTTTTGCAGGTCTCGGTACCATCCCGTGACTTGTTCGTGGCTGGAAGATGCAATACGAACAACATGTTCTATTCCGCGATGCCCTGTCTCGTCCGCGACACGCGCAAACCAAAGCTGCTTCCACAGATGCGAAGCGATTGCATCGGCGAGTTCAACCGAAGGCGAACGTGGCGTGACTTCCTCGCCGACGTCCCTGACTGTATTGCCCGCACGGGCGATGCTTGGCTTTCCCGCAGCAAGCGTCGCATTCTTCTCGCCAACGATTTGAACCATGATGAACCAGCTGAAAACGAAAAATTGGGCGTCCTGGGCAATTCAAATGATACCCGTGGGTGTTCGCCGATTCCAGCAAAGCCCTAATGCGGTGCCTGCATCCGCCGCAGATCAGCCACGCCAACAGGCAATTGCAAAGAGCACACAAGCGGGGCCGGAGGTCGGGGTAGACTCATAGCGTGTCCGAAAACTGTCCGAGAACTGCTGGTACAGGTCCGAAAACCCTGTAAAATCTGTAAAGTCGGCGACATGAGAAGCTCACTCGCCGTCTGTCCTAAGTACTTGCTTCGCGGTCGTTTACAGACTAATCACCATTCGGTGATGACAGTTCAATCGCAGACCTGTCGATCCGGAGGTTGCGGGTTCGAGTCCCGTCCGCGTCGCTTTGAATTCCTGTTGTCACCACGAGTGACGGCGGGGTTCTCTTCTTGCCACTTGGCGATCGATCCGCCGATGGAAGCATGGTTTACGACTCGATGGGCCGATTTCGCACCCATTCCGTACGACTCGGCAATGGATGCATCGAGAACCTCCGCTGCCGTCCAAGCCTCTCAGAGCAGGGAACGCGTTTCGCCCTAGCGTCCAAGCCAAGATTCATGCCAAGGCTAGGCGGCGCCGAAAGAAGAAAACTTTCCGGGACTCAGTAACCTTCGGCCGGTGGTCGACGTAGCTCGCCTGCGATCTTGGGCGAGTGCTACACGATTGCGATGCGACTGGGGGGGACTATGCGGGGCATGCATGGTGCGACGATGGCACGCAGGTGATTCGACGAAGTCGACAACGTCTCAAGCATGCCGTCAAGTCTCAAAGAGCCCCTCTTCCCCCCTTTGAAGAGATATCCGAACTGCTTGGCTCGTCTCATCCCGATCTTTCATCCAACGTGATCCGCCGAACCAAGAAGCGAGTGGACGATTCGAAAAACTTCGTTCAAGCGATCGACGAAATCGAATACCACCTACGACTGAAGAACGAAAACCAAGACTGCCCCACCGCGAATCGTTCTGCCCTGACCAGAATCCGCGCTTTGCCTTCCCGCGTGAATCTCAGCCTTTGCCTTTGCAATTAAAAAGGCGTCCCCGAAGGGAAGTCCGCTGAGTTGTTGGCGCAGAGTTAATTGTTACGCTACGAGACTCGTCGCCGCCGACGCACCGTGAACATTGCGCCTAGTCCCGCAAAGAACATTGCCGAAGATGGCTCGGGAACCATCGCCGTGCCGACAAGGAACCCGGTGGGGCCATCCGGAGCACCGCTAGCCTTCAAGACCACCAGATCTTCATCGCCAAAAGCGCCATTCGCTAAGGTCTCGATTGTATGAGGCCCGACACTAGCGAACTGAAGGAACCCATCGACAAGGCCAGTGCCTGGGTCATCTGTCTGCCATACGAGCGAGCCGCTGCCCGTCCCCGTGCGGTTGATATACAACGATCCGTCTTGGACACTCCAGTTCAAGCCATCTCCATTGCCAGTCACAAATGGCTGGTTCCTCAATGGGATGTTATTCGTAAACGGAACCGTGGGCTCGTGCTGGAACAAGAGGCTGGAGGATTGGATCGCCATTCCGACGGGAAAATCCGGGTCGAGCGTGATCGAACCAAATACTCGCAATCGATGGGGAGTCGCACCGCTTGTGTCAAACCCGGACAGATCGACAAGGAACGTGGTGAAAGCGGCGTTCGACGCCACCGGTGATACCGCGAAAAGAAGTAAAAGCAACAAAAAGCATCGTCGTTTTTTGACCATCTTCCACTTCCTTCAGTGCATGCCACGGTTGCAAATCCAGTTCGTTCATTGCGTAAGGTAGACAACGCAGCGACTACATCAAGTGACGAATCAGTTGCATCTTAGATTTTCAATGGAAACGCAATCTTAGATGTCCCGGTGACCGAGAATGCGCATCCCCACACTACTAGATAGATGTTCACCACGGGGAAAGAAAAGGTTCCAGGACTCAAGATTTGTTGACAGGTGGTCGACGTCTCTCGTTTGGAATCCTGGGTGAGCGCTACACGATTGCGATACCGCTGGCTGATAACGCATGGCATACAAATCGGGACGATGCACAGGTGCTGCACCGGAGCCATACTGTCTAGAGGCATGCCCGCACACCGACGCAACAGTGGTATGCTAAGACCGCTGCGAATAAATTCGGTCGCCATCGCTTCGCAACCGGTCAACCGCAACTGATCGACGATGGACCGTCACGCGGTGGCATCAATACTCACATGATGTGTGTTGCGAGGATGCTCACGTGCATGGGTGAGGAAGTAGTCACTGGCATTCGCATCCATCGGTTGCGCCGCCCAGATTTCGTTGGCTCAGCGGCGTCGCCGAAAAGTCGTCAGTCCACAGATCGCGGACAGCAGATACACGCACGAAGGCTCGGGGACAATGATCGCTGTCGTCCCCAGGTAATCGCCGAACGAGTCAAGGCCAACGCTCAAATCTGTGGCAAAGTAAAGTTTTGGGCCAACGCTCGGTGCAAGTAAAGCGTCCGGTTCGTGCGAAAGAATGCTGAAGACATTATCGATATCGAGAGAACCACCGGTCATTGCAGATTCGCCGGTAAACACCAGTTCGAAATCACCGCCACCGATGTCCGTCACACTGATGCCAATTAGCGAGGAATCCGCGGGGTCGAATGGCGGCCCCGTAAAGTCAACTGTGCCTGTGGCACCCGTGAATGTCACGTCGAAACTGACGCCTGTCAGATCGCTCAACAGAAAGGTTCCTTCCACTAAAGGACCATCGTAGGAAAACGTGCCCACGCCAATGATATTGCTCGGTAATACGATGCCATCATCGAAGTCGTCGTAAAACATGTTGACAGTGGCACCATGAGTGGTGGTTCCGCAAATGGCCAGGAACCCGAACGTAAGCGCGGAAATGAGCTTCAACATGATGTTGTTACCAAGAGGAAGGAAGGACAGTCTCGACACCGACATCTGAATGCGTCACCTTCGCCCATGAGTACGCACCAACGCCATTCGGATTGCCGATGATAAACACGTGAGAAACGCGTATCAAGCGACGTGAGCGATTCACTTCAGTCCGGCGCCCGTTCTCCAGGTGAACAAATCACCACGCCTGACGCGTGGGTTCTGCGTTGCGGAGGGCAAGGTTCTAACCGTGATTTCCCGTATGAATTGAGCCGGAATCGCTCCGGGCGTAAATCGCTCCGGGCGTAAATCGCTTCCTGGCTTTCTGTTGCGATCTCCGTCGTGCCTGACGCGACGCGATACTTTTCCATGTTTCCCTTCTGCCCACTGCTGCAGGCCAAGAATTGGACTATTTCCAGTTGCTGTTCAGCGTAAAGTGCTGGTTCTGCGCAGACGCTCTCCGCCAGAAATCTCGTTTTGCACTGTTTGTTCCGCTGCGAGAGCCCCGTCTCTCGCCCAGCGGCGGCCGCACCGCCAGTCATTAAAGCGGCCGGAGACGAAAAGGCACCAGAACTCCAAAAATCTTTGACCGGTAGTCGACGTCGCTCGTTCGGAGTTGTGGGTGAGTGCAACACGATTGCGATACTGCTGGCTGATAACGCATGCATACAAAGAGCGATGATGACACAGGTGATGCATCGGAGCCACGCCGTCTCGAGGTATGCCTGCAAACCGACGTAACAGTTGTATGCCAAGACCGACCGCTGCGGATAGATTCGGCCACGTCGCGTTGGATTGGCAAAGGATTCGATCGCCGAGCAGACGTGGGACACTCGATTGCACGGCGCCGCTTTTCGGCCGCCGGCAAATGCATTGACGGACCTGCCGAATCCGATCTTCGGACGACGAAGTGGCGGGTGTTTCATCAGACGACGGGCACATGTTTGCAACATCTAATTCACATAAGCCGTTAAGGCTTGATCACCACCTTGATGCAGCCGTCTTTCTTGTCACGAAAGGTTTCATAGGCGTCGGGTGCTTCGTCGAGCGAGACACGATGGGTGATCACAAAGCTAGGGTCGATTTCACCCGATTCAATTTTCGATAGTAAAGGTTGCAAATAGCGTTGCACGTGTGTTTGTCCCGTCGTCAGCGTCAACGACTTGTTCATTAATGGCCCCAACTGAAAGTTATCGACGGTCGCGGTGTAAACGCCTGGCATGCTGATCGTGCCGCCCTTACGACAACAACGAATTGCCATATTGATTGCGTGAGATGCATTCTCGTTGCCAAGCACATTCTCTTTCACCGTCTCTAACGCCGCTTTGATTGACGACTTTGCGTGGGCCTCCGCACCGACCGCTTCGATGACTCGGTCCGCCCCGCGACCGTTAGTCATTTCTTGAATCATCTCGTAGGGATCGTGTTCGTTCATGTCGATCGTATCCGCTTTGCCGTGATTGCGAGCCATCGTCAGGCGTTCAGGGACTGAATCGATTGCGATCACTCGACCGGCACCGAACATCCAAGCCGACTGGATGCAAAACTGCCCGACTGGCCCACAGCCAAACACGGCCACCGTGTCACCATCTTCGATGCGCGCATTTTCGGCTGCCATGTACCCGGTCGGAAAAATGTCGCTCAGAAAGACAACCTGTTCGTCACTGAGATCCGATTCGATCTTGATCGGCCCGACATCCGCGTACGGCACACGCAATGCTTCGGCCTGTCCGCCTGCATACCCACCGGTCAGATGCGAATAGCCAAACAATCCAGCCGGTGCATGCCCCATCACTTCCGCCGCCTTTTCTGAGTTTGGATTGGACTCATCGCACAAAGAATATTGTTCCGACTGACAGAAATAGCACTGTCCGCACGAGATCGTGAACGGCACCACAACGCGGTCGCCCGGCTTGAACTTGCTCACCGATGAGCCAACTTCTTCAACAATTCCCATCGGTTCATGACCGATGATGTCGCCGGATTCCATCCCACTCATGTTACCGCTCATCAGATGCAAATCACTGCCGCAGATGCCCGATGCAGTGATGCGAATCAACATGTCGGTGGAATCAACAATTTTCGCATCGTCAACACTGTCACACCGAATGTCACCGTTGCCGTGCCATGTAATCGCTTTCATAGATTCGTTGCCTTTAATTGAATGCCACGTGTCGCCGCGGCAGTGTTGGAGGAAGTTAGCTCACAAGTGATAGAGCACTCTCGACAATGCAACTCCCATGCCTTTGATTCTTGTTGGCGCAAATTGACAAGAGTACGACATCATCGGCGGAAACCATCATCGGCGGAAACCGTTTGTGCGTCATTCACACCGATGACGGTTCTACCCAGATGACTATCGCCTGGCGTGATTCGACGGATGACCGAGTTTGATTGAAACGATTCGTCGCGCGAACTTTTGTGGTCGGTGAATCAGCCGTCCATCGAGAACCACCAGAGTTCTGCGTTTCGGAAAGACGAGCGTTTCTACAACAGGTCCACTTCGGTCACGCGGACCAACAGCTCATCCTGTTGAAAACGATTCAACAACTCCCGGCGAAATTCGCACCACCACTGTCGATCAAAACTGTCGGTGACGACTTCGACGACGGTGATCTCATCGACTTCCACGTCGCCTGCCGATCTTTTCCAATGGCCGGTCGCGGCGCGGCGATAGGCTGTCGCACCGCCGAACATTTGCGTCAATGTTTGCTCCACTCGCTCAAACTCGACAGCCTCGACCTTTTCACCCGATGGTCGTTGGCAAGGCAAGAACAACTCGATCAGTTTCATGAAATGAACATCCAACTGGATCGCTAACTCAGTATTTGCATCATCGCGACATACCGATTTACACCTTGCGACGACCGCAGAAACCGCGGGCTGAAATAAGAGCGCCAACCAATCGCCTTGATCGGTTTTACAAATCGTCAAACGTTTGCCGTCAACATACTTCCAAGCATACATTTGACCGGTTGGACTGCGTTATCAGACCGTTTCGTGTGGCCAGAGTCACGTGATCCGACTTGCACAGACGCCACTAGCTCTTAGGCCGATATCCGTACGCGTGGCGGATGTACACCCGGTCGGATTCATAGTCGCCGTCATACTCGTCACGCAATTTCGTGTCGACATCTTCATTCCACTGGGGGTGATTAGTTCCGTAGCGACGTTGCGCCGTATAACCGAATCGGAACGCTTGCTCTCGGTTCTCGAAAGCATCATCTGAACCGGCCATCTGTTTCAGCGTGTCGTCAACATCTTGATTCATATCGCGAGCGGAATCGTAACCAAAGTCTGATTTGGTTTGCTCCCAATCGTTGGCAAACGCCTTTTTGATCCGTTCCCAAGTGCTCAAGTCTTCGTCGGTGTAGCTGTACGATTTGGTAGCCATTTGAATGTCCTTCATTCGGTGTGGAAAAACTGCTTCGGAAGGGAAGCAATTTGCGGGCAACAGCTAAAGCAAATTTCGGACCAGCGGCGGTCGGATGCCTTGCTGATTGTGGCAAGCCGATCGATGGCCTTGCTTCGGCTCGCGGAAACGGATGATCCGGACTCTGCAAGCCTGTTGCCGGTCCCACTCTGCAAGCTTGTTGTCGGTATCGCTGATGGAAAGTATTTCAGCGGAACGCGTAAGTGATGATCGCAGCGCGGCCAACGTGCACGATTGCCGTTCGCTTCACGCGTGATTCACGATGTCGTGCTGCGTCACGCCACCATTATTGCGATCGAATGCAAGTCGAAGGATTCCCCTTAAACACCCCATAAACAACTGGCACAGAAATCGCATTACTGATTATCGCACGCGCGTATGACGATTATCTCACGCGCGCGTGACGTAAGTCATGCCAACCGACGCTGACACAAGAATCGGCCACACCCTTAGCCAGGATAAATGGAGACAAGCCATGCCTGAGTGGACTGACAAAGATGAACGCCAATACGAGCATGTGAAGGAAAGTGTGCTGGATCAGGGCAAGTCGCAGGAAAAGGCGAAAGAGGTTGCTGCAAGAACCGTGAATAAACACCGTCGCGAGGAGGGACGGACGCCGAACAACACCACGCAGGGCACCGGAAATCCAAACACATCGCTCGAAGAGCGCACAGTTGATGAACTTCGCAATCGCGCCTCTGATCTAGGCATTGACGGATACACCTCGATGAAGAAATCCGACCTGATCAAAGCAATTCGTCAGAAAAATTCTTGAACAACGACTTGCCCTGAATGTATCTCCGAATCTTTCGCGACCCTTTCACAACTGCGATCATCCAGTTTGTCACCCTTTGTTCGGCCGGCGCGTTTTGCAGCGGTCCGTACTGGTCTATTTTCTGTTTGTGATTTTCTGGCAACAGCGGGACCATATCGTAAACATGATCCTGGGTTTGATGCTGCTAGAATGAGTGCATGAACCCGTACGAACCACCGAAAACGGAAAACCGAACCGCCGTTGCACCGCCTCAGCGGCGCTACCCAATCCCAACCGTGGCCGGATTCGCAACGGTAGCAATGGTCATTTGTGGCCAAGTCGCATACTCGCTTGGTTCCGCAAAGGCGGCATGGCTATCCGGCGTCTTTGCCGTGATCGCCTTCATCTCGTTTTTGCATCGTCGCTAGTTCGATACGTGACCGACTCTAGCAACAGTCAACGAGCAACCACCGTGTCACTGCATCGACCGCCCGGCTTGCAACAAGCCGAGTGGCTCGGATCGACCTGCGTTGACCGCGGGCCAGAGTCCGGCCAACAAACAAAGTGTGATGGTCATCGCGAAACCGACGGCGAGCTGCGCCCACGGAACCATGAACGATGGCGGGCCGGCAAACCAACCGCCGAACTGGGCCATCCCGACGCCGCACCATCCGGCGATTATCCCGAACACGAGACTCAGCAGGCAAGCGGCGATTGCGATCAGGATCGTTTCGGCAAGCACCAACCGCACCAGTTGGCTTCGCGTCACACCGATCGATCGCATCACGCCGAATTCCCAGGTTCGTGAACGCACCGAAGCGATGACCGTGTTCGCAACGGCTAACGACATGATGGCCAGTGTGACCAGCGGCAGGTAGCTCATCCCCCAGATCATTCCATCGGCACGGCTCTTGATCGCCTTGCTAACGTTCTGGGTCGTCGTCATGCGTGCAAACGGCCGATAGGCGACGACTTGGCCTTGACCATCCGCGGTGAAAGTTTCACCGGCGTTTTGCTGCGCGATTGCTTGAAATTTTTCTTCAACCGATGCGAGATCGCTGCCGGGTTCTAGGTTGAGCCAAAAAAATTCGGTGCGGCCTAAATCGAAATCACTCCGCACTCGGTTTCGTTCGGCAAACAAAATAGCGCCGGTACGTCCAAAGTGACGCCGCATCCCCGAGAACTTGGTAACCCATTGCCAACCAGGTAAAGAAACGACGGCGGCGATGCGGTAGGACACACGTTGGTCTTCGGCCGACGGCGGGATGAATTTCACATGGTCACCTAAACCCAGACCGGTGGCCATTGCAAAATCTTCGGACACGACGCAGCCGTCGCCCGATGCGACCGCTTCGATGGCCGAACGTCGTTTGCCTTGCACGAACTGAACCGGCAACATCGTTCGTTCCGTTCCAAAAGCAACGGCCGGATCCAATCCACAGACGATACCGTTGTCGCCAAACTTCAATCGACTTGGCGGACCGCCGACGCCCCAATCAAACTTTGCCTGCTCGATCGCCAGCGGCATCACTTCCCCCGGTCGCACATCGCTGACTTGACCTACTTGTTGTTCATCCTGCTGTCGCAGTCCTACGGGATGAAACGCGACCAATGCTTCTGGCAACCAGTCGCCGGGCGTGAACGGTCGCAGCATCGAGTAGCCCCAAATTTGCGTGGAAGCAAACAGACCCAATCCAACCGATAACGCTAACGTCGCACCCATCGCCGACCAAACATTGCGTGCAAACTGAGTTCGCATCATGCGACTATCCAAAGCCAACAAAGGGTTCAAAATCGGACCCAGCAATCGCTCACAAAGAATCACGATCGTCGGCGCCATCAAGACCATCCCCATCAGCAGCATCGGATACGTCGCAAAGCGATAGCACCAATACCGCCATTGGTCGGACATTGGTAGCGCGAATACCGTGACGGGCGTCATTGCCGAAAGCAGCAATCCCAGCAATGCCAAGCTCACCAATCGCTTGAACATCGAACCTGATTGCGGATCTTTGCAACCTTGGCGTTGTTGCATCACGTCCAGCGGCGAGATCCTTGTGGCGCGCCAAGCGGGAAGGATTGCGGCGCCGAACGCCCCGACGAGAACCGTCACTGCGGAAAGTGCGATGCTTGACCAACCTAAAACCGCACCACCGGAAAACAGCCCCGGCAACACACGGCTGCCGACCAGCACCAGTATCCACCCGGCAAACAGTCCGCCGAACCAACCGACGACGGCCAACATCAAACTTTCCAACGCGATAATCGCCGCAATTTGCGAGCGGGTGAGGGCAACCGCTCGCAGCATCGCGAACTCCCGTGTCCGTTCGCTCACGCCCATACTCAGCACTGAAAAAATGATAAACACGGCGGCGAGTGACGCCATGCCGGTCGCGGCCCAAGCTTGAGATTGCTGTCCGGATACCGATCGACTCGATTCCATTCCGCTGCGAACCCGATCAAAGTCGACTAAGTGCAGTGGAGGACGGTGAGCCGCGAAAATCTTGCCCCACAACTCGTGAAACTGTTGCATCGAAACCGTGTCACGGATCGCGACTTGCAACACCTGCGGATCGGTTGGCGCGCCATTGATCTTATCCGCGATACTCGGACGGACATAAATTGCATTGGTCGCGACACCTTGCACGAACCCGCCCGGCAATCCAATCCGATTCATCCTATCCATACCGTCGCCGTCATCACTTGCCGGCCCGACCGGGCTTCGACGCGATGATCTCGGAAGCGATTCCTGAGGACGTGATAACGAAGCCCCTTGACGCCCATCGCTTCGATTTGCTTCACCACGCGTCCCACGATCTCTGCCGAATGAAGGTGCTTCGGATACTTGCTGCACCAATCCAACCACGTTTAGTCGAACCTGATTGGCAAAGGTCGTCACCAACACATCGTCGCCCACGGTCACTCCCATCTGGCGAGCCGTTTCCACGCCAATGACCACGGCCATCTCGTCTGTCGTGGTGCCCAACCAGTCGCCGTCGACCATCTCATAGGGCGGTTGTTCCGCAGGCGTGCTGACCATCGTTGGCCCTATCGGCGGTGCTCCGTTGACAGGCGGACGGTGGCCGACAAGCAGGTCAAGCGAAGATTCCGGCGCGACGGTGTCCGACGGATGTTTGACGCGGGTAACAGAAACTCGCGAATTGCTAATGGGATTGACTTCCATCAAGCCGACGTCTCGTTGCAGTCTGCTGATCAACGACGGATCAATCTTTGCGGCTGGCGAACCGGGCGATCCGCTGCCGCTTGGCATCACCAAGGCGTCATAGCGTCCCAGATACTTGCCCGCGTTCTCATCGAACTGCGAGACCAATGCGTCATAACCGCTGACGACCCACACGACGGCGCACGTGGACGCGACGACGCCCAGATGCGTGACAAAGAATCGTCCGGGACTCATTCGCATGCGAGAGACAACGAGTTTCAAAATTAGTTTGATCGACCGCATCGACTTTGGGTTCTCGTTCGAGGAAACAAGCAAGCGTTCTTTTATCACTCGCATCAAAACCAGTGAGTGATTGCCACGACGTCAACTGCATCGGCACGACGAATGCAATTGACAGGCCATGACGAACTCGTCACCCGGACGATTTGCATTTCACACCGCAAAAGCCGGCAAAAGCAAACCGCAGCCTCCGATCACCATTGAAACGACAGGCGAAAACTTCGCCGGGGTTGCTGAAAATTTCGCCGGTCACACTCACGCACGAACCATCGAATGAATCAGTTCAACAAAACCGTTCCCTTGCTTGTTCAACATGTGACGAAAACGTTTCGACAAGGAAAATCAGAAGTGCAAGCTCTCACTGGCGTGGACATGCACGTCGAGCGAGGATCGTTCGTCGCGATCATGGGCGCAAGCGGATCGGGAAAAAGCACGTTGTTGCACTTGATGAGCGGATTGACCCGCCCGTCATCCGGCAATGTTTCGGTCAACGAACAAAACCTTGATGGTCTTAGTGATCGAGAACTGACGCTCTTTCGTCGACGTCATATCGGGTTGGTGTTCCAATCGTTCAACCTCGTGCCGTCACTCAATGCGGCCGACAATATCATGTTTCCGCGTTACGCCGCGGGTCTGCCAGCGTGTGATGATGAACTCTCGGCAATCGCACAGCGACTGGGTATCGCTGATCGCCTTTCGCATTTCCCCGATTCGCTAAGTGGTGGCGAACAACAACGCGTCGCGATTGCTCGGTCGTTGATCACCAATCCCGATGTCATTTTCGCGGACGAACCGACCGGCAGCCTGGACTCGGTGACAAGCCAATCCATCTGTGAACTGCTGCGAGCACTGTGCGACGAGCAGAACCGCACGATCGTCGTCGTCACCCATGAACCAAGCGTGGCCGTGTGGGCCGATGAAGTCGTCGTGCTTAAAGACGGCCGAATCGTCAGCCAGTTTGAGGCGGACGACTATGGCGACACTCATACGCTCGCGGCCCATTATCAATCGGTGCTTGATCGTGGCACTGTTTTGCAAACATGAATCTTGGGCCGAAGCATATTCGGACGAATGAGGACTTGCAATTCGCATTGGGAACTCTCGCTGCGGCAAGTCCTTGTTCACAACGGTTGACGATCCCAAATCGTCGCGAGACGCAAACCGCCAAAGAACCAGCAAGCAACCGGGCTCACTCGCGTCCTAGCCAGCCACGTTCGATCTTGCCGCGGAATCTTTCGTTCGGTGGTTCCACTTTTTTACTGCGTGTCTTCTTGTACGGGAGTTTCCTTGATGCTTTGTTTGCCTGTTCGCCGGTGCTATCGGCGTGCGTTCACCCTTGTCGAATTATTGGTCGTGATCGCGATCATTGGCATCCTGGTCGGATTGCTGTTACCAGCGGTACAAGCCGCTCGCGAAGCTGCGCGATCGATGCAGTGCAGCAATCACCTGAAACAAATCGGACTAGCGATGCACAATTATGCGTCGGTTTTTAACGATTGCCTGCCTAACAATGGATACACGGGGATCGGTTATCCCAACGACTATTCACCTCACGCCAAACTACTTCCGTTTCTCGAGCAGGCTCAATTGCAAGACCTCATTGATTTCGACATCAACATGGGACACCCCGCGCGAACGGACCTGCCAGAAGAACTGCATCAGGCGGCGGGTACTCGAGTCGCAACCTACGAGTGCCCCAGCGACGTCGGGGCCGAGCGACACGGACTCGCGTTGCCATCCGGTGCGTCGATTCAGATTGCGGGAACAAGTTACGCAATGAATCAAGGCAGTGGGCTGGACGGAATGTTCCATCCTGGCACCGGACCGTCTGATGGACTTTGTTGGGTCAACGCGAAAACAAAGCTTCGCGATGTGCTGGACGGAACAAGTCACACGATCGCATTCGCCGAAAGCACGATCGGAATCGGAATCGACTCAGCAACCGTAACGCCCAAACTGGACGGTCGCGGCTACCGGGCGTCCGTTTCGTCCGTTGCATCGCCCATCATTACTGCGGCCGGTGACAATGACTATTCCGTTGTTGAAACGGTCGTCACTGGTTGGAAGGGCGACCGCAACCATTACTGGTTACGGGGCAGTGTTCCCAACGGACCAGTGATGAACGGCTATCTGATGCCGAACAGCCACATCCCCGACTTGATTTATCGATCCGCAAAGGTGACCGGTCCGCGGAGCTACCACACAGGGCTGGTGAAGGTATTGATGGTCGATGGCAGTGTCCAGAACGTCACCGACTCAATCGACCGCGACGTGTGGCACGCAAGCTGGACCCGGATGGGCCGCGAAGTGCAGACGGTGACCAGCCAATAAACCATTCAATTTGCATGGTCATGTCGATCGCGGCGAGTCACGACGTGACTAGCCATCAATGTCGCCAACGTTCAACACAACTTTTCCGATGTGTTGGCCCGCCTCCAAACGCTCGTGCGCTTCGCTTGCGTCGGAAAGATCGAATGTCTGATCCATGACCGGACTGATTTTACCGGAGTCCAGCAGTGGCCAAACATGTTCGAACAATTCATCCGCGATGGCCGCCTTTGCCGCATCGGACTGCGGACGCAATGTGCTGCCGGTCAATTTTAGACGGCGACGCATCAATTGAAACAGATTCAACTTCACTTTCGCGCCCTGTTGGCAAGCGATCTGAATCAGACGCCCCTCCTCACGCAGCAGTCCAAGATTCTTTGCCGTATAGTCGCCGCCAACCATGTCCAAGATAACGTCCACGCCGCCGGCTTGTTCGAATGCTTCGACAAAATCCTGTTGTTTGTAATTGACAACCTGGTCCGCACCTAAATCGATGCACGCTTGGCATTTCTCATCGGTGCCCGCAGTCGTCAAGACTGTCGCGCCAAACGCCTTGGCCAGTTGAATCGCAGTGGTGCCGATCCCGCTAGATCCACCGTGCACAAGAAACGTCTCTCCGCTTTTCAATCCGCCGCGCATGAACACATTGGACCAAACCGTAAAAAAAGTCTCCGGAAGACACGCGGCCGATTTCATTTGCATGCCTTGGGGAATCGGCAGGCAATGTAGCGCGTTGGTGGCAGCATATTCGGCATAGCCACCGCCAGGCAACAATGCACAGACGTGTTCACCGACACTCCACCGCGTCACGCCCGCACCTCGCTGCACGATCACGCCAGATGCTTCGAGCCCGGGCAAGTCGCTTGCCGACGGTGGTGGATCGTACATTCCGGCACGCTGCATTGCGTCAGGACGATTCACGCCGGCGTAGGCGATTCTTAGTACCACTTGTCCGTCCAGGGCATCTGGAATCGGGCGTTCGCAGAGCGTCAAAACCTCGGGTCCACCCGGCTTTGAGATTTCGATGGCCCGCATGGAAGATGATCGGTCGTGATCTATGGTCATAATCTGCAACACCCGAGGGGGCATGCCTTCTACGTCAGCGTGCTTGATTGTCTGTGTTTGATTGCCTGCGATTGGCCGTCTGTGGGTTTGTACATCCGTGTTCATTGTAGTTACCGCCGATCATGTTCTTGGCGGTATCGAAACAACGGCTGGCCAAATTCGATGAGAAGAGATTTTTCATTCGGATCGGAAACGCAGAAAACGAAATCCGAAAAAGGAACCAGACGCCGCCACAACCTATTCCGGATCAATTGACCAATCGCTCCATCGTCACCTCGTGAAGAACGTCGAATCGGTCGCTGACACACCACCGCGCCGTCTCTTCGTGGACCCAATGAAAACCAAGCTTTTGAAAAATCACTTCGTTGCCCGTTTGGCGAATCGTCTGCAGACGTACGGTCGTGCATCCTTGTGCTCGCGCTTCTGCACTTGCCCGATGCAACAGTTGCCGGGCAACACCCCGGCCGCGAAACGGCGTTAAAACACCAAGACCAACGACACACAGGACGTCGCCACGGACAATCAGAGTGGCTGTTCCAACGTCCTGGTTGTCAAGCGACGCGATTAACTTGGTCTCATCAATGGCATGAGAGTTTGGATTGCGAATCGATTTCGGTCGCGGGCGATAAACGCCTCGTACCGATTGAAACGATTCACGAGTGAGCGATCGAGCCATGTCGAGATCGGACGACTGCGCGATACGAATCGTCACCATACAACCACTCATTGAGAACGAATAAACCGCAAGCAAAAACTTGTGAGCGTTGGCGAAACCGTGCGTGTTTTTGCTTGCCTGTGAATTGTTACGAGATTCTAATAGAGTTTCGGCTTGCAAAGTCGCCCCGCCTAAAATCCCCCCGCCGCGAACGTTGATCGACGTTACGCATTCTCCATCCCCCACCTCCTTCCTCTAAGAGTGCCCGAGGCAATGCGGATCCCCGCTGGTCTTTCGATTCCAAATTCATGGTTGGCACCCTCTGCCAAAACGGTTCATGGTCAACGCCTGAACAGTGCAGCAAGCGCACCGCTGGGCAGCCTGGCTCTCTGCGCGATTGTTGTCATGCTGGCTGTGATCGGATGCGGCGGGACAGAAGAAGTATTGGTACAAGCGAAGAAAGCGGAACTCGAGACGATCGAGGCGGAAACGTTGACGGTCACGCTGCGAGACTGGCCGACAATTGTGCGCAGCCAAGGAAACTTGGACGCCGATGAGCAATCCGTTGTTGGCAGCGAGGCGAGCGGGCGTGTTGCCGAAATCCACGTCGACCTGGGAGACTTTGTTCGCCGAGGCGATCCACTGATCACGCTTGATCAAGACGATGCACGATTGCTTGTGGTGCAGGCCGAAGCCCAACTGCGACAAGCCCGCGCCGCCGTCGGTTTGCAAGAAGGTATGCCGATCGAGAAACTGGATCCGAAAGCATCGCCACCGGTTCGCGAAGCTGAAGCGATGCGAGACGAAGCCAAGTTGGCTCTTGAGCGTTCGGCGCGGCTGTTGCAGCAAAATGCAATCGCACAATCGGAATATGATCAAGCCGACGCGGCCGAGCGTGTCGCATCATCGCGATACTCATCGGCGTTGAACGGTGTCCGCGAAAAAATCGCGACGATCGGCGTTCGACAGGCCGAATTGTCGATGAGACAGCAACAACTGGACAACGCAACGGTCCGCGCCCCCTTCGATGGATATGTCCAACAGCGCAACGTCGCCTTGGGAACTTATGTCACGGTCGGTCAGATGATCGCCGTGATGGTACGGACCCATCCGCTGCGATTTCGCGGGACGATTCCAGAACGACATGCCCAATCGCTGCGGGTCGGACAAAAAGTTCGCTTGCAAATCGAATCGGTTGACCAGCCGCGAACTGCCGAAATCACTCGTATCAGCCCGACGTTAAGCCCTCTTTCTCGCACGCTTGAGTTCGAAACCGAAATCGCCAACGAAGATCGTGCCCTGCGTTCAGGATTGTTCGCCGAAGCCGAAGTCGAGATTGATCCTGATGCCCAGGCGATCGTGATTCCCGAAGCAGCGGTGGTGGCATTCGCCGGCACCCGTAAGGTTTGGAAAGTCGTTGACGGCGTTGCAACCGAGCAACCAGTTGTCACCACTGATCGCCGCGGGGGCCAATGCCGAGTGGTCGATGGCTTGGAAATCGGCGACGTGATCTTGGTCGACGGCGAATCGGGACGCGTTGCAACGGTTCGCTCGCCTTCGATGGGAACGGCCTCGGCGCAGCCACCGATTGACACCGCGCAGCCACCGATTGACACCGCGCAGCCAACGCTTGAAACCGCGCAGCCAACGCTTGACAGCACGCAGCGCCGGCTTGACGCCGAGCGGAGCGTCTTTGACGACTCGACCGCAGAACTTTCGGTCACGGCAGGTGAAAACCCCGTCAAACCGATTGCCTCTGGTTCATCCTGATGTTTCCGAGGTAAATGCGTGTACTGGCTTGCAGAAGTCTGCGTCAAACGTCCTGTCTTTGCACTGATGCTGATCGTCGCGATCGTGGTCTCGGGCATCGTTGCATTTCCGTCACTGGGAGTCGATCGATTCCCAAACATGGACATGCCCGAGTTTTTTGTCACGACGATCTATCCGGGCGCGGCGTCAGAGGAGGTCGAGTCGGAGGTCAGCGCAATCATCGAGGATGCGGTCGCCACGGTCGAAGGGATCCAAGAGCTCCGGTCGATTTCCTGGGACGGTCGCTCGTTCGTGATCGTTACCGTCGAACTTGATCGCAACGTCGACGCAGCCATCCAAGACGTTCGTGACGCGGTGGCGGGTATCGCAGGACGACTGCCCAATAATGTCGAACCACCGGTCGTACGTAAGCGTGATCTCGATTCGTCACCGATCATGACGCTTGCCGTTTCGGGTCCTAAGTCGTCGCGTGAACTGTACGTCTTAGCAGATCGTTTTGTCAAAAATGTCATCGAATCATCGCGCGGTGTTGGTGACGTCGCGATTGCCGGCGCCGCCGACCGAGCCGTCCAGGTTAACATCGAGGCGGACCGCTTGGCCGCACACCGACTTTCGATCTTGCAGGTGCGTGAAGCACTGATACGTCAAAACGCCGAGGTCCCCGGCGGGATCGTCGACGAGGGCTCACAAGAACGGACGCTTCGCACGTTGGGCAGAATCGACGATTCGCGAGACTTCACCGACTTGGTTGTTGATTCGGTCAATGGCATCCCGGTGCGTCTGGGCGATTTGGGCACGGTCGTCGATGCGACCAAAGAAGTGCGGACCATGGCCCGCCTGAACGGTGAACCAGCCGTTGTCCTGGAAATCCAACGCCAGTCGGGCGAAAACACCGTTGCGGTGATCGATGCAATCAAAGAAAAACTGCCGCGATGTGACGAATTATTGCCGGACGATGTCAGTGTCACCGTCATTCAAGATCAGTCGCGATACATCGTCGAAGCGTTGCATGAAATTGAACGTCACTTGATCTCGGGCAGCATTCTGGCATGCCTCACCGTCCTCTTGTTTATGCGATCGTGGCGATCGACCCTGATCGCAGCGGTCGCGATTCCCGCATCGATTATCGGATCGTTCGCATTCATGAAAGCGTTCGGCTTTACGCTAAACAATGTCACAATGCTGGCACTGGTGCTGATGGTCGGTGTGGTGATCGACGATGCGATTGTGGTTTTAGAGAATGTCTTTCACTGCATCGAAGAAAAGGGCATGGAACCGTCTGAGGCGGCGATCAAAGGCACCAAAGAAATCGCGTTGGCCGTGCTGGCGACGACGATTTCATTGGTGATTGTGTTCCTGCCGGTCTCATTCATCTCTAGTGTGACCGGACGCATGCTGTTTCAGTTTGGTGTGACGGCGACGGTTGCCATCCTGATATCGATGTTAGTCAGTTTCTCACTGACACCCATGATGTGCAGCAAAATCTTGCGGAGCACCAATCAAAACCCCGATTCGACGGCAAAGTCACGTCGAGGATTCTATAGCCTGATCGAGACGGCTTATTTGTGGATGCTGCAAAAATCACTGCGATATCGTTGGGCGGTACTGGTCATCGTCATCGCCGTGATCGCATCGAACATTCCGCTCAGCCGAATGGTGCCTCGCGACTATGTCCCATTGAATGTCGACGAATCCGAATTCGAAGTGCGTGCCGAGGCGGTGCAGGGTGCCAGCATGCAGGCGATGCGAGAAACCATCGACCGTGTCGAATCCTTGCTCGCTAACGTGCACGGCGTCGAAACCGTGCTGACCACGGTCGGCACACGCGGCGGCGGCGACATCAATCGTGCCAGCATGTTCGTACGACTGATCGATAGCCGCGATCGTACGTTTTCTCTCTCGCGATTGTGGCACGGTGTGCTCGCGGGCGATCCGCGAGCGGCATGGCGAGGGAATTTCTCTCAGCGAGACAAGATGGCCGAGATCCGCGGCGTGCTGAAGCAAGTCTCGGGGCTTCGGCTGTCGGTGCGAAACCTGACGTCGCTGCGACAAGGGGCACCGGTGGATATCGACTTTGCCATCACGGGACCGGACGCGGATCGATTGCTCGAGTTCAGCAACAAACTGCGAGAACGCGCCAAAACGATTCCCGGGATGGTCGATGTTTATTCCACGCTGCAGATCGACAATCCCGAATTGCTCGTCAGTATTGATCGCGAACGAGCGGCCGCAATGGGCGTCGAAGTTCGCGAAATCGCCGACACGCTGCGAGTGGCGGTCGGCGGCGATGACGAAGTGTCTCGCTATCTGGATCGCACGGCCGGCGATGCATACGACGTTGAATTGCGGTTGGTCGGCATCGACCGAAACGATGTCCCCTCTATCTCACAACTTTATGTACGGACCAATCCGAGTAACACCAACGCAACTCGCTTGGTCAATCTATCGAGGACCGAAAATCGAGAGTCGCTAACCCGCATCGACAACGTCGTTGATTTCGATTTTCGCACGTCCGCCTCACGGATCGATCGGCTCAGCCGACAACGGATGGTGTCGGTACGAGCCAACATTGCCAACGGATACGCATTGGCGACCCAGATTGAGGCACTGAAACAGGCAGCGCAGGAAATCGGCGTTCCCCTTGGGTTCAACACCGAAGTCCTTGGTGGCGGTCGTGAACTCGAGCGGACGATCACCGAGTTTGGTTGGACGTTTATTCTTTCGATCGTTTTCATGTACATCGTCTTGGCCGCCCAGTACGAAAACTTGATCTATCCGTTAGTGATTCTGTTGTCGTTGCCCCTGGCGATTCCGTTCGGACTCTTAAGCCTGTACTGGGGCGGCGAGACGCTGAATCTCTATTCGGCGCTAGGCATCTTGGTGTTGTTTGGCGTGGTAAAGAAGGCCGCAATTTTGCAAGTCGATCACACCAACGCGCTGCGGTCGCAAGGATTGCAACGGCACGCCGCGATCATGCAAGCCAACCGCGATCGTTTGCGGCCAATTCTGATGACGACGGTATCCTTTGTCGCAGGGCTGCTGCCACTGTTGATCGCGACCGGACCGGGCGCCGAAGAACGTCGGTCGATTGCCGTGTTGGCAGCCGGCGGACAAACCCTGTCCCTGGTGCTGACACTACTGGCGATACCGGTGCTTTACACGTTCTTTGATGATTTGGCCGCGTTACCAAGCCGCTTCATAAAACCAAAGAACTGACGTGTTCCAGCGGAAACGAGGCATTCGAACAAATACGATTGATAGGCTCGCTTCCCACGCGAACACTCGCATGAATCAATCGAAGGAACGTCGTCAATGGTCCGCCGTCGATAAGATGCGGATCGTACTCGCTGGCATGGAGGCACGGACGGAGATCACCAAGCAGTGTCGCGTCGAAGGTACGAAAGTATCAACCCGACGCGGCGCGACCGCCGGAAGAAACCATTGGCCGAAGGCGCCGATACGGTCTTTGGAAAGCGGCTCAGCAGCAAGGCTAACCTGGCCGAATGCGATCCGCACGAACGAGAGATGAATCGGATGCGCGCGGTGATATCCGAGATCACCACAGAGAGTCGCAAACCACAAAAACACCCCTTTCCCCTTTTGTCGGCGAACCCGCACCGACTGGCGTAGTCGTGGCAGGCAGACAAAAAGGGGATGGGGGTTTTTATTGGCGGACTGGCCCTGGGGGAGGCCTTGGCGGGCATGCCGATGACCTATGGCCTTGATGAGGCGAATTTGGGCAGGAAGCCGTTGGCAAAGTCTGTGAAGTTAACGGCTCCGTCACCGTTGAGGTCCAGGTCTTCGCGATATTGTTGCGGCGTACCGTCGATCGTTGATGCGAATGCCGGTAAGAAACCGTTGGCAAAATCGGTGAAGTTGGTTGCGCCATCGCCATTCACGTCGCCGTACCAACGGAAAAATTCATCGTTATTCGCCTCGCCGTTCAGTTGTCCACCGAACTCATAGTCCTCATCCATCGTGACGCCGTTCCCGGCCGCATTCTGTACCTGACCGGACAGAATGTTCAAACGATAATTGCCATCAGCGAGCGATCGCTCGAGAGTTCCGAGCAAAGGTGTGATGGTCGATGCACCTTCGAACGTTAGCACAGCGACCGTCTTGCCGCCGCTGTCGGACGCCGCGACGTGAATCATGCCGACCTGCGTGTCCGTGGTGATATTGGTCAGCGTGAATGCCAATTCGAGTGCCGCGTGATCGACTCCTTCGGCAAACGTGACCGTCACCGATGTGATGTGCGATCGAGTGTCCGGGATACCGCCTGCATTGATCACGACGCTTTCGACATCGGGCAGCGTCAGCGCCGTCAAACGAACTTCGTTGGCGTCGTATGTGACGTCCCAACCGAGTCCCTGCGGAAGCGTCGGAAGCGATAGCGTCGTAAACGTTCCCTGGACCGCGGTGTCAGCGGTCATGATGACAAACGAATCACCATCGACCGGAACGAATCCGTCGATCAGTTGAACGGTTAAATCGCCACCGAGTGATGCCGTTCCGGTATGAATCAGTTGGTCATAGCCAGAACTGCCCGCGGTTGTCCCACCGAGTTCGATCAGCGTGGTACCGGTCGCCCCATAAGCCACGTTGCCGTTGACAACTTGGGCAGGTGAAAAACCGGGGCTGTAAGTTCCCGTGGTGGTCGCGTTATCGAGCGAGCCGACCCCTTTGACGTAACCGGACAGCGTGATTGCTTGCGCGCCTGAGGTACCAATCACCGCACCATTGATCATCGCCAGTTTGGTGATGTCGTTAGGCGTGTCGAGCGTTCCGAAACCGGTTAGATTCCTGCCGAAGTCCACCAATGCGCCATTGGCTGCTGTGACCGTTCCGGTGCTGCCGCCGCTGCCGAGCGATGTCAGCGATCCCAGAACCGCTTGGTTCGCATCCAGCAGCGTCGCGGTGTGTTGATTGACTTGCAAAATACCGTCCGTGTGGAAACCGTTCACCGCTGTCGCGTCTCCGATCGAGAGATCACCCGTGAGTGAAATCGTGGAACCACTTTGGCCTGAGAATGCGGCGTTGATCGCCCCGTGTCCGACGATGCTTTCGGCAGAACCGAGCGCCAATCCCGATGTGGAATTGATCGTCCCGCCCGAGATCAACGTCAATCCATCAAGGCCGGCCATCAGTGTCGAATCGATCGTCAACGCCTCCGCACCAACGTTGAGTGTTCCATCAACGCCGAACGTCAGAACTCCGGTCACATCCAGCGGCTCGAAGCCCGTGAAAGCGATGGTGCTTGTCTGAAGTCCTTGTTGGACCGAAACATGAGCATTGCCGAGCGTTCCTCCCTCACCATGGTATGTCGCCCATTCCGTTCCGCTGCCGTTGATGATGAGTTGGTCGTTGCTCGTCGCGCCGTGGATCGCAATGCCATCGGGTAACGAAAAGAATCCCGAACTGTAATCGACCGTCACCTTGTCATCGTTAATGTTGCCGTTGATCGTCAGCGATTGCGTCGATGTGATCGGGACACTCGTCAGCACCGCACCACCGTCGTTGTTATCCACGACTTCGACGTTTGCTCCGTTTCGCCTGACGGTCACGTCATTGGCGGCTGACGAAAGATTGACCTCGGCATCTTGAACGATGTTGACAACGTAATCCTCGACTTCGCCATCGGCCGCAAATCCGGTCGGTTCCAAATTGCCCGCCGAACTGAGACGAACACGAGCGTAAGTGTTCCCGATGTCGGCCGTGGCAGGAACCTGGAAGTTCAATGTTTGCAAACCTGCGAAAACCGCGGCGTCGTCAAGGATTTGCTCCGACGGGTCCCAAGTTCCGTCGCCATCAAAGTCAATCCAGGCGTCGACTCGCGCACTCGATGCGTTCTGGACATTCAGATTGATCCCGGCGAAGACCGCACTGACATTGATCGTGCCAAACGTCACCCCGTCTTCGTCGGCACCGTCATCGGTCTGCCCGTCAGGTTCCGCGTCGCGGGTTGCCCCCAACCTCGGCCCCACCCCATCGTGAAACGCGCCGTCATCGGCAAGCGTCGTCGGATAGGGAGCCGGCGCATCGCCGAAATCGGCGTTCACGTTCTCATACCAGGCGATCTTGTCGTCAAAGAACGACACGCTGAGCACGTCCAGGTCGCCGTCACCGTCGACGTCCGCCGCCTGAACGCTACGTGCACCAGCGGCGGTGGTGCTGATCGTGTGCAGGGTGAAGTTTTCGCTGCCGTCGTTCTCGTACCACGCGATCTTGTTGTCAAATCGGGACGCGCTGAGCACATCCAGGTCGCCGTCACCGTCGACGTCCGCCGCCTGAACGCTCGATACAATATCCGCGCTGATGCTGATCGTGCGGAGAGTGAAGTTCTCGCTGCCGTCGTTCTCGTACCAAGCAATCTTGTCGTCAGAAGCCGACGCGCTGAGTACGTCCAGATCGCCATCGCCGTCGACGTCCGCCGCCTGGACGCTGACTGCCCCATCGGCGCTGGTGCTGATCGTGCGGAGAGTGAAGTTCTCGCTGCCGTCGTTCTCGTACCAGGCGATCTTGTCGTCATACACCGACGCGCTGAGCACATCCAGGTCGCCGTCACCGTCGACGTCCGCCGCCTGAACGGTCTGTGCACCGCTAACGCTGGTGCTGATCGTGCGGAGGGTGAAGATTTCGCTGCCGTCGTTCTCGTACCAGGCGATCTTGTTATCAGTAACGGACGCGCTCAGGACGTCCAAGTCGCCGTCCCCGTCGATGTCGGCCGCCTGAACGCGAACCGCCCCATCGGCGCTGGTGCTGATCGTGTTTTGCGAAAAGAGCGCTGTCGTCTCTGCCGGAGGATCGATCGTGACCTGGTAATCCTCGACCTCGCCGTCAGCGGCAGCCCCACCCTGGCCCAGTTCACCGGCAGTGCTTAGCCGGAAACGTGCATAAGTGACTCCCGCGAGCGCATACGCCGGCACATCGAACGTCAGCACGTTGTCGCCCGCCACGACGCTGCGCGAATCAAAGATCTGTTCGCCTTCCCCGCCCCAGTTGCCGTCGCCGTTGAAGTCGATCCAGGCATCCAGCTTGCCCGATCCGCCCTGGACGTTCACCATCACCGCGGCGTCCAGCGCACCGACCTGCACCACGCCGAACGTCACTCCATCTTCGTCGGCACCGTCATCGGCTTGTCCATCCGCTTCCACGTCGCGGGTTGCCCCCAACGTCGGCCCTACCGCATCGTGAAACGCGCCGTCGTCGGCAAGCGTCGTCGGATAGGGAGCCGGCGCATCGCCGAAATCGTCGTTCACGTCCACGTTCTCGTACCAGGCGATCTTGTCGTCAAGGAACGACGCGCTGAGCACGTCCAGGTCGCCGTCTCCGTCGACGTCCGCCGCCTGAACGCTCCGTGCGCCGATGGCGCTGGTGCTGATCGTCCGGAGGGTGAAGTTCTCGCTGCCGTCATTCTCGTACCAAGCGATCTCGTTGCCATAGACTGACGCGCTGAGCACATCCAAGTCGCCGTCCCCGTCGACGTCCGCGGCCTGAACGCTGAAGGCCCCATCGGCGATGCTACTGATCGTGTGCAGGGTGAAGTTCTCGCCGCCGTCGTTCTCGTACCAAGCGATCTTGTCGTCAAGGAAAGAAGCGCTGAGCACGTCCAGGTCGCCGTCCCCATCGACGTCCGCCGCCTGGACGCTGGTCGCGAAATCGGCGCTGGCGCTGATAGTGCGGAGGGTGAAGATCTCGTTGCCGTCGTTCTCGTACCAAGCGATCTTGTCGTCATCACTCGACGCGCTGAGCACGTCCAGATCGCCGTCCCCGTCGACGTCCGCCGCCTGGACGCTGATGGCTCCGGCGGCGGAGGCGCTGATCGTGCGGAGGGTGAAATTTTCGCTGCCGTCGTTCTCGTACCAAGCGATCTTGTCGTCAAGCAACGACGCGCTAAGCAAGTCCAGGTCGCCGTCTCCGTCGACGTCCGCCGCCTGAACGCTGGAGGCTCCGGTGGCGGAGGTGCTGATCGTGCGGAGAGTGAAGTTCTCGCTGCCGTCGTTCTCGTACCAAGCGATCTTGTCGTCAATCAACGACGCGCTGAGCACGTCCAGATCGCCGTCCCCGTCGACGTCCGCCGCCTGAACGCTGGAGGCTCCGGTGGCGGTGGTGCTGACCGTGCGGAGGGTGAAATTTTCGCTGCCGTCGTTCTCGTACCAGGCGATCTTCTCGTCATAAGTCGACGCGCTGAGCACGTCCAGGTCGCCGTCCCCGTCGACGTCCGCCGCCTGAACGCTACGTGCACTGCCCGCGGTGGTGCTGATCGTGTTTTGTCCCGCAAACACACCCGCCGCCTCTGCCGGAGGATCGATCGTGACCTGGTAATCCTCGACCTCGCCGTCAGCGGCAGCCCCACCCTGGCCCAGTTCACCGGCAGTGCTTAGCCGGAAACGTGCATAAGTGACTCCCGCGAGCGCATACGCCGGCACATCGAACGTCAGCACGTTGTCGCCCGCCACGACGCTGCGCGAATCAAAGATCTGTTCGCCTTCCCCGCCCCAGTTGCCGTCGCCGTTGAAGTCGATCCAGGCATCCAGCTTGCCCGATCCGCCCTGGACGTTGACCGTCACCGTGGCGTCCAGCGCACCGA
Source organism: uncultured Pirellulaceae bacterium (assembly GCA_963975425.1). Lineage (GTDB taxonomy): Bacteria > Planctomycetota > Planctomycetia > Pirellulales > Pirellulaceae > CAXBGS01. The sequence continues at coordinate 151,427 of CAXBGS010000006.1, read as the reverse complement.
CCTGCACCACGCCAAACGTCACGCCATCTTCGTCGGCACCGTCATCGGCTTGTCCATCAGGTTCGCTGTCGCGTGTCAAACCGAGCGTTGGCCCCACCTCGTCGTGCTCAGCCCCACCGTCGGCCAGTACCGTGGGATACGGCGAAGGGGCGTCGCCAAAATCACTTGCCAGCAATCGTCGCGATTCGAGTCGTTCCACTTGAAGAAACCTCGCCAAGTCACGACGTAAGTACCGCACCAAACGTTTGCGTTTTCGTGGCATAATCAATAATCCTGCGCAAAACTCTTGCTATGAATCCAGACTTCCTGTGGGGAAATCAGTGTAGTCAACCAGAAGGACCTTGCATCCGAGGCAACAGATAGACCTCACCAGACGCCATGAAGCATGAAATCGATCTTCACTTCCGACAACGGCGTACTGGTTTGCCAAATCTTCACAGCAACTGAGTTTGACGGCTCAAGAACATTCACATCCGCACAGTGTTTTTGGCTCTTGCCTTGGTTCTTATCTTGCTCTTGCCTTAAGGACTTTGACTTACGCCCCCCCTACTGCACGGCCGTCCAGCTATGTGCTTTGCCGTCTTCGTCGACCCAAACACTGCGTTCGATTTCGTTCGTCTTGAACCCGATTAGTTTGGGGCGTTTGGTCTCAGGCAGTGCGATGACGTCGTAAAGCTCCTCAACAAGTCCGCCGTCGATGCGAACCCAATGGTCGACATTGCCGGTGCTGAGATTAATGATCTGCAGCCCGCACCTTGCGGCCGCATCGCGGCTGGCCAGTTCGTTGTCCAGTGGCAATCCGTGAAAAGAGTTTTCGTCGTGTCGCGGACGCGATAAGCCAACGACGGCATAGTCGCCGACAAAACAGAGTCCGCGCGCATAGCCGGGACAAAACGTGACGCGTTCAAACTTGCCGGACTTCGAGTCTAAATAACCGAAGTAGCCGTGCCCCGAATCCAACAACCACAATCGATCACGATACAGCCGCGGGGAATGCGGCATCGAAAAACCCTCGCCAACGATCTCGGAACTCTCGACATCGATGACGACTCCGCCACCTTCGCGTCGGTCTCGCCATCCGTCGATGACATCGGACTGGCTGCAGGCGGTAACAAACTTGGGCTTGCCGTCTTCCATCGCCATGCCATTGAGATGACAGCGGTCTTCGGCCGCGAGTTTGGAAATAAAGGCGGGTCGCCACAGCGGGGTAAAGCTCCATCGTTCACTCGTGGTCGCGATGCAGTTGAACAGTGTGCTAATAAAAACGGGACGTCCATCGCCGTCGACACCGATGTCATGCACGTCAATATCGCCGGTCGTGTATCCGACTTGCGGCACGTACAATCGATCAAATTCACCTTGCACTGCACCATCGACAAGCATGTTCTCCAGTCGCCACACCTGATACTTCGAACTCATCCACATGGTTTGCGAGTCGCTGCAGAGTCCCATGCAACGATTGAAGGTGCGTTCAAAGATGCCTAACTTTCCATTCGGTTTGACACCGATCAAGAGCAGTTTTCCAGCTTGGTATGTCGAGACGGCCAGACTAGCGTTGTGTGTCAAGAGCCAGGACGCCAGCTCTCGCGAGCCAATGATGTCTAACGCTGGTGAGGCCATGAGTGCTCGGCAAGGATTGAGGCAGGATGCATTGCGTGACGAACGGCAACTCGTGATCAGTTGCCGACGCCGCACATGTTAGTTGTTGTGCGCGCTGGACGTGAGGTGTCGGCAACGAGGGCACCGCCCACAAGATGCGCAAAGCCCGAACGATGACGCACCGCGATTCACTTATTCTCGACTTCGCCGACAATCGCTTTCCACGTTACAATATCGCGATGGACGAGAACTCCCTTGCCAAAACGAAGTTGCACATCGGTTGCGGTCGGTCGATCCTGGACGGTTACGTTCATTTAGATTTGGTCGCTTTGCCCGGCGTTGATGTCCAGGCGGACCTGAATGATCGTGAATCCACTCCGCTTCCCTTTGCGGCGGACTCCTTCGATGAGATTCTTGGCCGGCACCTGATCGAGCACATCAGGCATCCGCTGGCGATGATGGCCGAACTGCACCGCGTCGCAAAAAATGGCGCAACCGCAATCCTTGCGACGCCCTATGGCTCGAGTGACGACGCCTTCGAAGATCCGACTCATGTTCGACAAATGTTTTTGAACTCATGGGGCTATTTTTCGCAGCCATATTTTTGGCGCGCCGATTACGGATATCGCGGTGACTGGCAAACTGAACGCATTGTGTTGACGCTCGAAATGCAGGGAAACGAGGGCCGGTCGCCGACCGAAATCATGCAAGATGTAAAGCGATTTCGAAACGTGGTTCTCGAGATGACTGCTTTCTTGCGATGTGTGAAACCGATTCGCGAACCGAAGCGAGAGCTGCAACAAGCACCACGCATCGAATTGAATTTGATTTGAGTGCCGATCTTGAGCGAATCCATCAAAGCACTCGCCGCATCCTCGATCGCATCCTATCGATCCGGTGACCTCGCTCGTGGCAGGCAACTGGCACAAATGGTTCTTGACCGTGGGGCCGGACCACGCGAACAAGCCGCTGCACATCACGTGCTAGGGATGATCGCTCGAGACGCGGATTCACTTGACGTCGCGGCACAGCATTTTGCGTCGGCCTTGAGCCTGCAACCCGCGGTCGTAGAGCTCCGAAAAGAACTTTTCGAGGCGCTGAAGGCTTCCGCACGGCATCGAATTAAGAATTCTCAATTCGCGGACGCCGAATCGATTGTCCGACGCGCGATCGATCTCAACCGTGACCATCCAGACGCAAAAAATATTCTTGGCGTCGCACTGCATCGACAAGGCAAACACGACGCAGCAAAGTCTTGTTTCGAGGATGCGATCGCGACGTCACCGAACCACCCTCAATTGCGGCTGAATTTCGGAAATTTGCTGGCAGAACAACGTCAAATCGACTTGGCGATCGAACATTACAAACGTGCTGTGGAACTCAGGCCGCATCACGTGGGGACACTGTTGAGCGCAGGCGGAAGCCTGGTCGATGCGAAACGATACGTTCCCGCAGTTGATCTTCTGCAACGCGCGGTTCGGTTAGACGCCAGTAATGCGGATGCTCATTTCAATTTAGCGAATGCGTTGGTTGCGTTGCATGAGAATGCGAGAGCAGTCACGCACTATGAACACGCCCTGCAACTGCGGCCCGCGTGGTCGCGTGCGCGAGCCAATTGGATGCGTCAGCGTGCAGAAATTTGTGATTGGCGTGACGACTGGAACCAGCAAATCGAGACGCTCGTATCCGAACTGCAAGCGGAGCCAGCGACGGATCATCCCAGCTTGCGAGTGTCGCAGGCTCCCGCCCTGCCGATCCCCGCGGGATTAATGCATCGTCTTGCCCGACGCGAAACCGTCCAGTGGTTGCGCGACGCGAGGTCGCGGGAAATCGCGATCGACCGACGGCCAAGAAGTACTCGCGACCGGCTGCGCATCGGATACTTGTCGTGCGACTTTCGAGACCACGCCACCGGACATCTCGTTCGAACGATGTTTGCGCATCATGATCGACGCGAATTCGAAGTCTTTGCTTACTCTTACGGTATCAATGACGCGAGTGAGTATCGCAATCGAATCGAAGCGGACGCTGAACACTTCGTCGATCTTTACCCGGCCGATGACGAAACGATTGGCCGACGAATCGCGGCGGATCAGATCGATATCTTGGTCGACATGATGGGATATGCCGGCAACGGACGTCCCGGGGTGCTGGCTTTGCGCCCTGCAGCCCTGTTGGTTCATTATCTCGGATTCCCCAGTACGCTCGGTGGCTTGGTCGACTACTTCGTCACCGATTCGGTCATCACTCCTTGCGACAGCGATTTGCGAGCGGAATTTCACGAGTCACTGATCTATCTGCCTCACACTTATCAAATGACCGATGACCAGCAATGGTTCGACGATTGTCCGCTGACGCGTGCGCAATGTGGACTTCCGGATTCGGGATTCGTATTTGCAGCGTTTAACAATCAATACAAAGTACAACCTGAGGTATTCGACGTTTGGATGAAGATCTTGCTCGCGGTGCCGGGTAGCGTTTTATGGATCGTGGTATCCGACCCGACGGTTGTGGCCAACTTGCGAGCCGAAGCGAACAAACGCGGGGTCGACTCAGCTCGCCTCGTTTTTGCCGACGTCGCCTCGAAGCCCAAGCACCTGGCGCGACATCGACTGGCGGATCTGTTTTTGGACACCACCGTTTGTTGTGCCCACACCACGGCGACGGATTCATTGTGGTCGGGTATTCCCGTCTTAACGTGTCCGGGCACACGATTCACGGAGCGTGTCGCCGCCAGCCTGGTGACGTCCGCCGGCATGAAAGAGTTGGTGGTCAATGACTTACAGGAATACGAGCGACTTGCGATTGAGTTGGCGAAACATCCCGAACGCTGCGTCGCGATCCGCGAAAAATGGGAAGAGCAACGACACGAATCGCCGTTGTTCCAGACTGCCAACCGCGTCAAAGAACTGGAACACGCATACCAAAAGATTTGGCAGCGACACAAAGACGGGCTCACCCCAGCCGACGTGACGGTCGTCGCGAATCCCTGATTCGCCGAACAACAGCTTGGTTGCGATCCACCGCGCAGCATAACGTCCGAACGCGACTGGACGAACGACTGGCTATACCGGCGCCTGCATGATCGGCAAACCGATAAAGAGCTTGATGACAAGTGCGTTCAGCAGGTCAATAAAGAATGCACCCACAAGTGGAATCACTAGAAACGCTTTGAAGGATACTCCGTACTTCTGGGTCACCGCGCTCATGTTTGCCATCGCGACAGGTGTGGCCCCCATCCCAAGTCCGCAAAAACCCGCCACGACCACGGCGGCGTCGTAGTCTCTGCCCATGACACGAAAGATGACCAACACTGCAAAGAGCGTCAGGACGATGGCCTGGATGTTCAAGATCACGAAGATCATCCCAAAAGAGTCGGCGATGGACGTCAGGTCCATGCTCATCAGGCTCATCGCCAAGAAGAGCTGAAGAGCCAACGTGCCGATTCCGTCGTACTGCTTAACGGGAAGCGGCTTCTTTCGCCTGTCCGCGTAGTTCGTGATCGCGATCCCAACCATCATCGCTGTCAAAAAGCCGGGCAACTTGATGTCGTTGTGGAACAGCCAACGATTCACCAGCTCGCCAAAGGAAAGACAAACGGCCAGCACGAAAAGCATACTGAATGCAGATTCCAGTGTGATCGATGCAATGTCGTCGTCTTCATCTGAATCCAATGGCTGGTCGTGGTCGCCGTCACCACTTGGCGACAAGTTGTGCCTCTTAATCAGAGCTTCCGCGATCGGACCACCAATGATCCCGCCCGTCACAAGGCCAAAGGTCGCGAACGCAATCCCAATCGACTTGGCCTCCGTCAGACCTGCCGCCACGGCCTCCTTGCCCCACGCGATAGCAGTCCCGTGACCGCCGGCCAACGACATGCTGCCGGCAAACAGCCCCATCGCGGGATGCCCTCCAAAAAGCTTGACTAGCAACACACCCGTGATGTCTTGCAGGATCAAGAAAACGAAGGCACAAACGGTTAGTATTGCGAGTGCTTTTCCGCCAGCTTTCAAGCGTGAAAATTTGGCGGAGATACCGATCGTCGTAAAGAACACGAGCAACAACGTATCGCGCAGATGCATGTCAAACTTAATCGTTGTGTCAGTCGTCGTGTCAATCACCGCGACGACGATGCTACACAGCAGACCGCCGGTCACGGCAACTGGAATGCTGTACTTGCGCAAAAAGCCAATCTTGTTTGTGATCACGTTGCCGAGCCACAGAACCAGAATCGCCAGAATGATGATATCGCTGCCTGAGACAAGGATTTCGTTCATGATTGATCCTTACAGCAAGATCTAGCGGGCATACAAGTATTCGCGCACACAACGGGTGGCAACAGAATAACACGAGTGCGCAATTCAGGCAGGGAAAGCCTTAAGGGGAAAGGGGTCTTTTTGGCTGTCACGCTCGAGATCAGGCTTGGCTGCAAGCTTGCATCACTGCCTTGCCAGTCCAAGCCAACCTGATGCCGCTTGATCGCATATCGTATGCTGTGATTGCGTGTCTTATGCGGCGACAATGTGTTTGATGCTGCGACACTGGGGCTTCGAGAAGCCATTGGTTCAAGCCTGCCTGCCTGCCTGGCGGATGTACTTATTTGATTGCGACGATGTCACCCCAAGACGAATCACAAGAACCGATCCGAAATCTGCTTGACGATATCCCCGCGTCGATGCCCGATGAAATCGTCGACACGTTGGTGGATCACTCAAACACAAGGGTCGAACGCATCATCTCGACCGGGCACCGCAGCCCTGACGGATTCTGGTACGACCAAAACGAACACGAATGGGTGGTCGTCATCCGTGGTGCGGCTGTCATTCTTTTCGAGGACTCTGATGCGCCGATCCGGCTGGGCGTCGGCGATCACTTGCACATCGCGGCCCATCGCCGGCATCGCGTTCAATGGACTTCGGCGGATGAGCCGACGGTGTGGATCGCGGTTTTCTATGGATAAAACACGACAGAAATCGGCTTGAGGGATGAGACCATTCGCTATAGTGGATCGACAAGATTGCACGAACTTGTGATGCCGGAGGAAACCATGACTTCCGTTTCAGCGCCCGATTCCCCCCCCGGCAATGAGATGATTCCCGGGGGATTTGAACCTCGATTTCATTGGCGAGTTTTGGGAACGCCGGCTCCGGTTTTCCCCGGTTTCGAAATTGATATCTGCGACCGTGTGCCCCCGGACCAAGAGCCCGATGCCGTCTGGCATCGAACGCGAGCGAAAAACATTCTGCGAGATCACCCGGAGGTTCGCGAACTGTTCGGTCGCGCACCCTCAACAGCAGCGTTTTGCATCGGGACGGCGGTTGCACAAATCGGTATTGCAGTTGCATTAGTGGGCCAGCCCTGGTGGGTCATTTTGCTTGCGGCGTGGTGTGTCGGCGCTCTTTTGAATATCGCCATCTTTAATCTCGCGCACGAGTGCAACCATTCTTTGGTCTTTCGCAGCAAGCGAGCCAACCGCTGGCTCTTCACGTTTACGTCGTTACCGATGCTGTTCCCCGGACATCACACGTGGTGGATCGAACATCACGTCCATCACAACCATCTCGGTTCGAACAAGGACTTTGTGAAGCGACGCCGCGGCATACTGCTGGCGCTAAAGGACCGTATTTTCGGGTACCTGCCGGGACCGCGAGTTCGGCGAACGACGACTTGGATAACGACGCCACTGTTTTGGCCCATCGCTGCTTTCATGTTGGTCACTCAAATGATCCGGGCCGTCGTTGGTCTGTTAGTTTATGCGGCGACAGCAATCTATCATCGACGGTGGAAGCCGTCGGATTTCGCACTACGCATCCTGGCCGATGAGCACTTGGTGTCTGGATACAAACGATACAAAACGGAGGCTTGGGCGGTCACCTATCCGTTGCTCTCGTTGTCGATGATCGGAATTTTGTACGTGGCATTCGGATGGGAACCGCTGGCATATTTGTTTCTCAGCGCGTTATTCACGACGGGTTTTCTGCATCCGCTGGCCTTTGGCCTGATGCTTAGCAATTCTCATTTTCACGGCCATCAGTGTTACCAACCCAGCGCGTCAAACTATGGATGGGTCAACTGGTTGACCTTCAATTTTGGCATGCACACCGAACATCACGACTTTCACTACATCCCGTGGTTTCGACTTGGACGGCTACGTTATCTTGCTCCCGAACACTATCAATCACTGAAGCAAACTCGATCGTTTTGTGCACTGGCATTTCAGTTTGCTTTTGGAACTCGCGATGCGTTTAACAACGAGGAATACCGCAACTCTCAATTGCTAAACGAAACCAAAGCGGTGGGTCCGCTGAGTGACACAGAAAGACGTCCGCGTCAGACTGAACCAACCGCGTAATGGTCACACCGCGAACGCTTGCAGATCGGCAGCGCAAACAATGGTGGGATCAACATTGAAGGCACGCATCCTAACGGTCGTAGCCACCGCGGCGTGCATTCCCATGTCGTTTGTCGGCGCGCCGTATCCCGATGAATTGGTGCTGCAACATGTCCCAACGGTCCTGGGGCTGGTGATCTTCACAATCGTGATCATCCGATTCCGACCATCGACGGTCTCTTTTGTTTGCGCGACGTTATTTTTGTGGCTACATTTGATCGGTGCACGTTGGATCTATTCGTTCGTTCCCTATGACGGTTTCTTTCACAGCGTCCTTGGGATAACACTTTCGGATCACTTCGGTTGGCAACGCAACCACTACGATCGTCTCGTCCATTTTGCATCAGGCATTCTCGGCGTGCCGATCGCATCGGAAATCCTGCAACGTCTCTGCGGAATGCGTCCGCGAGGTGCCGCCGTCATGGCAGTGATGAGCGTCTTAGCGGTGGGGGCAATGTATGAGATTCTGGAATGGCAGATCGCGAAGAGTTTGTCACCTGAACAAGCGGAGGCATACAATGGTCAGCAGGGCGACGTTTGGGACCCGCAGAAAGATATGGCACTCGCTTTATTCGGTGCGATGATCGCCGCTGTATTCGCCTTACAGTGGTCCCCATACGATGGTCGCCTTGCAGCCCAACGCAAGTAAGTCGTTAAGTCGGCATGCGGCGGCGCATGGACTATCGGTCACGCCGATGCTCGGATGTTTCCAGACAAGCCACGACGTTTGCCCCTATCTTGCCAATATGGATCGGTAATGTTGGCGACTACTCGTACGTGTAGTGGAACCAATCGAAATCGACGTATCCGGATTCGTTGATGTCGTCGGTTCGGCCGTTCCAACAAAAGATCCCTGGTCGATTACCGCGCCAGTTGCCGAAATTCAATTGATAGGTCGGCTCGATCTGGTTCCATTGTTCTCCGTCATTGCTCCAAGAGAACGTGGCCTGATCCCCATCGGTATTGCTTCGTAGGTACAGGGTATCGGTCTTGATCGCGGTGATCGGTTGTTGCTTGCCGTTATCATTAAAGAAGAGCCGCTTTTCACCGCTCGGGTCCATGCGTACGCCGAACAATGCGTACTTGCCAGAATGATGCGTCAGACCGGCCACCGTACCAATTTTCATGCCGGACAGATCCAGCTTTGTTTCGGCTTGAGTCTTGCCGACGCCGAGCTGTCGCTGAGACAGCGTATTGGGTGCCCCCCAAAACGCTCCCTTTAATTTGTCTCGGTCGACTTTCGATGGCTTGGACGCAATCAGTCGCAGAAAGCCTGGTCGCTGGGTGAATGAGAAACGTTCGGTGCGTGGATTGTGATTCCAGTTCCACTGCAGCCCCAGCACGTCGCTGTCAAATTCATCGGACATTTGCAACTGGTCGGCTGCATCGCTAGGCATGGGCTTTTCGTGGCTCCAAATCGGTTCGCCGATACCGTCACCGTCGCTGTCCACGCCGATGATCGGCCAACCGTCTTTCCACTGGACGGGCTGCAAACACTGGGGCCGGCCATGAAAAACAGGCTCGCCGTTTTGGACCAATTGATGCATGAACCACCAGCGGCCATCCGGCGATTCGATCAGTGATCCCTGGCATGCCGAGCGGTGGTCGTCCGACGCTCGTTCCATCACGACCCGCGATTCGTAGGGACCATAGATCGAATCGGTCGTTGAGCGTAAACACAACTGCTTGCGGTCGCGTTGTTTTCCCTCACCCTGCCATTCGATCATCATGATGTACCACTGATCATTGAAGCGTCTGATTTTTGCCGCTTCGACCGCAGTCCCCGAAAAGATCGTGGTACCTTCGTCCAGCAATCTTGTGCCGTCCCAAGAGAGTTTGAACAACTTGATTTCATGCGGCTGATCGCGGCGCGGTGGCGAACCTTTGCCCCAGTTGCAAACCAACCACGCTTCTTTCTTCGCTTCGTCAAAATAGACGGCGGGATCGGTCCAGTGCTTTCGCTCCAGCAGGCATACCGGTTCCGACCATGGCCCGGTGATCTGTTTCGCCTTGGTCATATACAGGCCCGACTGAAAATCGATCTGGTAACACAACCATTCTCCGTCACGATAAACCAAATCGCCTGCCCAACAGCCGAAACGATACCCGTTCATTTGGTCCCAGTGATAATTCGGCTGCCAAGAGAGCGACGGGATCGCGTGAGCGGTATATTTCCAATTCACCAGGTCGCGAGATTGCATGATTGTCATGCCGGGGGCGTAGTGATTGGTCGATGTGATCAGGTACCAAGTGTCACCGAATTTCTCGACATCAGAGTCCGCAAAGTCACCGTTCAAAACGGGGTTTGCATACGTCCCATCACCTTGATCACCCCAATCGAGGAACCGCGCGGCCGACGCCGTTGCCGGGGCTTTAACGAGTTCATCTTGTGATGCTGCTGGCGGGAGCGAATCGAATGCGCCGAAGCAGATTGACAGAACAATGATCCGTTGGAAATAAGTTCGCATATCAGCGTTAATGGTTCACAGGTGATGGGAATCAAAACAAGAGTTTATCGTCATCGCGACGATCCGCTTTGAAATCTTCTTTTAGCTTTTTGATTTGTGTATGGACGTCTTGGCGATCGGCATCGGTTTCGCACTGACCGAGGCACTGAAGCAGACGGGCGAACGCATCATCGTAATCTTTTTGGCGCGCCGAGAGGTACGCATCGTAACCGCCGATCCAAAAAGAATCGTTCATCTTCGCGGGTCACTGGGGCACTGGCTCACTAGGTCACGTTTATCCGAAATCATCATTTGAAGAATCGTTACCGGATTCATCGGGTGGAATCCGATTTCGTCTTTCGCGTTAGCGAAAGCGTACGACAATTCTTATCCCCGAAATCCTGTGGTTCAACACCGCTGCCTGGTGCGGCGGCCGTGATGGTCAAAGAATCGTTTTCGATCTTATAAATGCCATTGGAAACTTTGCCGATGAGATCTTTGACCGGACACTCCTTGATGGTACCGAACAGCTTACGAGGTTTTTCATTGTCGCTGCCCAGCTCGATCTCGCCCTTGTACCATTCCGGCGACTGATCACGTTGAAAATCGATACGGTTGCCTTCGATCGTCAAGATTGCTTTCCCGCCGTCTTCGTCTTCCGCGACAACACCGATCCAGGTGCCCTGTAGTTGTTCCAACGCGGCATCGTTTGCCTCGGCACATGGAATCGGCAATACAACCGCCGCTGTGATCACCACCAACATTGCTTGGACACGCATCATGATTCCTTCCAGAACGACACGGAAACGGTTTTGACACGTTTGAAGGTTTACACCGTCGCGATCAGCGAGGCAAATTTCTGAACTGCAATGTGGTCGAGAGGAATGTGGTCGAGACGATCGAGCGATCAACGGGCTATTGTCTCAGAACAGTCGTCCCGCAGCAGAGTCGTCTGAATCACGCGGGCTGCCCTGATCATCGTCGTCGATTCCGGCCGAAAGCGATGAATCACCAACCCCCATTTCCACTTGTTCACCATGACCGAATTGCCGCCGCTGAAGCTCATTGATCACGATCAATGCATTCGCGGTTCCAGGGACTCGGCGAGCATACGGCGACGCTCGCGCGTGCCAACAGCACGACGTGATTGCGAAAGGTTCATGATAGAAATCACAGATGCGGTGGAAGAATGGTCTCCTAAGACTAGTTGCTCGTTTGAGAGCGAACCGGCGATTACCAGCAATATGCGGGCGTTTATGGCGTTTCAGAGCTGTTTCAGACGGCCAAACCGGCGTCACCGCCGCCTTGGCCCAGGGCCGCGTTGTGCTCGTTTGTCCAGCAGATCGACGCCGCCTACGCAAACAATGCCCTCTCGTGATATCCTTCGCGGAATTTGCATCGGCGTTTGGTTGCGCCGCAGCGACCACCACGACACATGAACATCCTTTCACTCCAGCGGACTCCCTAGCGTGCCAAGACGCGACGACATCAAGAAACTATTGATCATTGGCAGCGGCCCGATCGTGATCGGGCAGGCTTGCGAATTCGATTATTCCGGTACCCAGGCGTGCAAAGCCCTTCGCGAAGAGGGCTACGAAGTCGTACTGGTCAACAGCAATCCGGCCACGATCATGACCGACCCGGCTACGGCCGACGCGACCTACATCGAACCGCTGACCTGGCAAATGATCGAAAAGGTCATCGCCAAAGAGCGGCCCGATGCGCTGTTGCCGACACTGGGCGGCCAAACCGGGCTGAACGCGGCAATGGACCTGGAAGCCAACGGCGTGCTGGAGAAATATGGCGTGGAGATGATCGGCGCCAACGCAGCGGTGATCGCCAAGGCAGAAGAACGTGATCAGTTCAAAAAAGCGATGGAAAAAATCGGACTCGACGTCTGTCGCGGACGAACGGTCCATACGCTCGAAGAAGCCCGCGAAGCACTCGCCGATACGGGATTGCCCTCGGTTGTCCGGCCCAGCTTTACCATGGGAGGCAGCGGAAGCGCGATCGCATACAACAAAGACGACTTTGACCGCTTGGTACAAAGCGGACTGGACCAATCACCAGTGACGGAAGTCTTGATCGAAGAATCCATCATCGGCTGGAAAGAGTACGAGATGGAAGTGATGCGCGACGTCGACGACAACGTCGTCATTATTTGCAGCATCGAAAACTTCGACGCCATGGGCGTGCATACGGGGGATTCCATCACGGTCGCGCCCGCTCAAACGCTGACCGACAAAGAATACCAGCGTATGCGTGACGCCTCGCTGGCCGTCATCCGCGAAATCGGTGTTGAAACGGGCGGCAGCAATATTCAGTTCGCGATCGAGCCGAACACCGGTCGCATGATCGTGATCGAAATGAACCCGCGAGTCAGTCGCAGCAGCGCGTTGGCAAGTAAAGCGACGGGTTTCCCCATCGCAAAGATCGCGGCAAAACTAGCCGTCGGTTACCGCCTGTGGGAATTGCCTAACGACATCACCAAGAAAACGAAGGCCTGTTTCGAACCGACCATCGACTATGTCGTCACAAAAATGCCTCGGTTCGCGTTTGAAAAATTCCCCGAGGCCGATGCGACACTGACGACGCAAATGAAAAGCGTGGGCGAGACGATGGCGATCGGCCGGTCGTTCAAGGAATCTCTGCAGAAAGCGCTGCGAGGTCTCGAAGTGGGCGCGTTCGGACTCGGAAGCGACAATCGCGATACCTGGGGAACCGATGAAGCCCCCGGCACCGACGAAATCCGTGCAAAGCTCAGCACGCCCGGTGCCGAACGTATCTTTTATATGCGGTACGCGTTGAAGTCGGGAATGTCGATCGACGAAGTGTTTGCACTGACGAACATCGACCGCTGGTTCCTGGACCACATGTCGCAAATCATCGAAGAAGAAAACCGGCTGATCGCCATCGGGTCGCTCGAAGACATGACGGCCGATGATATTCGCAGCGCCAAGCGAATGGGTTTCTCGGACCGCCAACTCGCCAAGATTACCGGATCGACCGAGAGCAAAATCCGCGCACACCGATTGGAACTCGGCATCCGACCCGTCTTCAAAAGCGTCGACACGTGTGCCGCAGAATTCGAAGCCTTCACGCCGTACTACTACAGCGCCTATGACGAAGAAGACGAACTGCCGCCGAAGACCGATAAAAAACGGGTCATGATTCTGGGCGGCGGCCCGAACCGGATCGGTCAAGGCATCGAGTTCGACTATTGCTGCTGTCACGCCAGTTTCGCACTTCGCGAGATCGGTATCGAAAGCGTGATGGTCAACAGCAACCCGGAAACGGTCAGCACCGATTATGACACATCGGACATGCTGTTCTTTGAACCGCTGACGATCGAAGATGTCTTAAACATCTGTGATGCGATCCAACCCGATGGCGTCATCGTGCAGTTCGGCGGACAAACCCCACTGAACCTGGCGCGGGGGCTCAAGGAAGCCGGTGTGCCGATCATTGGCACCAGCGTCGAAACGATCGAGATGGCCGAAGACCGTGAACAGTTCCAGCAGCTGATCGACGAGCTGGGACTGCGCCAGCCGCCCAGCGGTATCGCCCGCAACATGGACGAAGCGCGACGCGAAGGCAAACGCATCGGATTCCCCGCACTGGTGCGCCCCAGTTTCGTGCTGGGTGGCCGGGCAATGGAAATCTGTTACGACCAACCTCAATTCGAACGTTACGTCGCCGAGGCGTTCATCGTCGCCGATGGCCAACCGGTCTTGATCGACCGATTCCTGGAAGACGCCACGGAAGTCGACGTCGACGCCATCGCCGATGGCACCGATTGCCAAGTGATGGGGATCATGGAACACATCGAAGAAGCCGGTGTGCACTCGGGGGACTCGGCCTGCGCGATCCCAACGTTCAGTATTGCCGAGGAAGTACTCACCGAGATTCGCGAGTCGACCGTCAAACTTGCCAAGCGTCTGAACGTCGTCGGGCTGATGAACATTCAGTATGCGATAAAAATGGAAGACGGAAATCCCGTGCTCTATGTATTGGAAGTCAATCCGCGCGCCAGCCGCACGGTGCCTTTTGTCGCGAAAGCCACGGGCGTTGCCGTCGCCAACATTGCGACAAAGGTCATGACCGGCATGACACTGAAAGAACTCGGTGTCACTTCTGAACCGGTACCGCGTCACGTTTCAATCAAAGAAAGCGTGTTCCCGTTTCGCAAATTCGCCGGCGTCGACATCGTCCTTGGACCAGAGATGCGCAGCACCGGCGAAGTGATGGGCGTCAGCGACCGATTCTCGTTAGCTTTCGCCAAAAGCCAGATCGCGGCCGGAGCCGTCTTGCCCGAGTCCGGAAACATCTTTCTAAGCCTGACCGCCCGCCACAAGGAATCGGTGCTAAAGCTGGGACAAGACTTGAAAGAGCTAGGCTTTAATTTGTTGGCGACCGCCGGCACCGCAGCCCGGTTAGAAGAAGGCGGCGTGGAAGTCACGCGCGTCAAGAAAATCGCCGAAGGACATCCGAACCTGATCGATTACCTCAAGAACGGCGACGTGCAGTTAATCCTGAACACCCCCAGTGGAAAAGGTGCACGGACCGACGAAGGAAAAATTCGAGCCGCGGCCGTTCAATACGGCGTGCCGTGTATCACAACGATCGCCGCCGCTGAGGCTGCGATCGGTGCGATGAAGGCGACCCGTAACGAACCAATGGAAGTACTATCGTTGCAAGAACGGTACGCCGAATAAACCGTTTTCATTCCTCACTCCGATTTTCATTGCGAACGAAGCACGGTCGAACCGTTGTCATCGTGCTTCGCAGCTAACCATCCTATGATCTGTTCCCGATGACCGATCACGAGCCCGAAACGACCGACGATACCGACGCGGTTTCTTCTCAAGAAACGCCGACGTATCAACCATCCGATTTCAAGTTACTCGTCGTGGACAACGAGGCTGCGCACGCGCGCGCGATGACCGAATCGCTGGAGAAGGTCGGATACGTTTGTGAAGTCGCCACTAGCGGCCCCGATGCGGCGAAACTGATCGAACGCGAAACGTACGACATCATTATCACTGACATGGTGATGAACGATGTCGACGGGATGAAAATCCTAAAACTCGCCGGCGAAAAACTGCCCGAATGCCAGGTCGTGATGGTCACCGGACATGCCACCGTCCCGGTTGCCGTGGAAGCGATGCAGCAAGGCGCGTTCAATTTCCTAGAGAAACCCATCACGCCCAACCGGCTGCGGGCGATCGCGGCGAAGGCCGCCGACGCCGTCGCTCTGCGTCGCCAGAATACAGAGCTGCGACAACGCCTGGACGAACGTTTCGGTTTCGAAGGGATCATTTACACCAGCAAAAAAATGCAAACGGTCATCGATCGTTTGCGGCGCATCGCGGCGACCGACGCCACGGTGCTGATCACCGGCGAGAACGGTACCGGCAAGGAAGTGATCGCCCAGGCGATTCATCAAAACAGCCCTCGCCGCAACAAGCGCATCGTCGCCATGAACACCGGTGCGATCGCAGAGAATCTGGTCGAGAGTGAATTGTTTGGACACGTCAAAGGTTCGTTCACCGACGCCGTATCTGATCGCGAAGGTGCATTCCAGTACGCCAACGGAGGAACCTTGTTTCTGGACGAAGTCGGCGACATGCCGGCCAGCACACAAATCAAACTGCTGCGGGTTTTAGAGGAAAACAAGATCACGAGGGTGGGCGACAACAAGGCGATCAAAGTCAACGTTCGCCTGATTTCCGCGACCAATCGGCCGCTGCAAGAATTGATCGACGCAGGCCGGTTTCGCGAAGACCTGTACCATCGCTTGCGGGTTGTCACCATCGAATTACCGCCACTGCGAGACCGTTTAGAAGACGTCGTCCCGTTGATGGATCACTTTCGCAAACAGTTCTTGCGGCGGCACGACAAACCAACCGCGCACTTCACACCCGCGGTCACCAAACGATTCTTTGGATACGATTGGCCCGGAAACGTTCGTCAACTTCGCAACTTTGTCGAAACCATGGTCGTTCTGGACACGGACGGCAAACTTGATATCGACGACTTGCCGCCCGAACTTTCCGACGGCGTCGAAGACGATGGCGAATCGCCGACGCTGGCGGCCACCGGCGAGTCCAGTCTGATCGGCCAACCGCTTAGCGTCATCGAACGCTGGGCGATCGAAGAAACGCTGAAACTGACCGGCAACAACCGAGAAGAAACGGCAAAGGTGCTAGGGATCGGCGCGAGAACCTTGTACCGCCGACTGGACCAGTACAAACAGGATGAGGGCGAGTGAATCTGCGGCCGCCTGCTTCAGCACTCTTCCTGTGAACCGTGAACTTCGCGAGGGACGTATCGGCCAGGTCCGTCGACCGCGTAGTGCCGACCGATCGCGTCGTCGAACTCATCACGAGTCTTGATTCTCGCGAAGGCAAGACGCACCGCTTCGTGATCGGGGTGGCTTTGCGAATACTTGATACAGAACTTTCGCATGAGCATCGGTGCGCGATCGACGGTGTAGGTCGTTTCACAAAGTTCGAAATGGTCACGCATCACCGCGGCTTGCTGATGCAGTGTCGGCGGTGGCGGCAGCGGGGCACCGTCGGACAATGCGATCGCCTGCTGAAAAATCCAAGGGTTTCCAATCGCGCCACGCGCAACCGTCACGCCGTCGACTCCCGTTTCATGAATCATTCGCAAACAATCATCCGCTGTGAACAGATCACCGCTGCCCAAGATTTTCATGCGTTCGCCCACATAGGTTTTCACGTCTCGCAAGAACGACCAGCGACTCGGGCCGACATATCGCTGCTGGACGGTCCGCCCATGGACCGTCGCGGCGGCCAAACCGGCATCCATCGCACCGTCGAGAATGCGAAAAAAGTTGTCACGCGATTCTGCCGTGTCATCGATACCTCGTCGCATTTTAACGGTCACGGGAATCGCATCGGGAACCACATCACGCGTGCGCCGCAAAATTTCGATCGCCACGTCGGGCTGTGACAAATGGAAACCGCCGCGACAGCGGCCCAGCACTTTTTTCACCGGACAGCCAAAGTTGACGTCGATAATGTCGAACCCTGCCTCGACCAGTTTCATGGCTCCTGCGGAAAACTGCTCGGGTTCGGCGCCCATCAATTGACCGCCAACCGGATGCTCGTCGGGATGGATATCCAGAAAATGCCTGGTTTTCTTTTTGTTGGTCAATGCAACCAAGAACTGATCCAGCATGACTTCGCAAATCGTGTAACTTGCGCCCGTCCGTCGTGCGATCACGCGCATCGGCAGGTCGCTGTAGCCGGAAAGTGCGGCCTGCACGACGGGAAAACCGATATCGACGTTGCCGATGCGGAGCGGTGCGATTTGGTAAGTTGTGGGCATCAGTGAGTGGGACTGCGAGGCCTTCAAAGTGGCAAGCATTGCAACGGGATGATGGTCGGATCCGAGCGTGATCTCACACGGATACGATCACGTACGGTACACGAACGCAATCGAAAAAGTCATGATACGCATCCTTACTGTTTTTGGCACGGTAGCGACATTGTTGATCGCTTTCGATTTATTCCCAGCACAAGCCGACATTGCCCCCATGAAATTGACATCCGAAGCCTTTGGCAAAACCGAGGATGGACAGCAAGTCTCGCGATTTACCCTGACCAACACTCACGGAAATTCGGTTTCGGTGATGAACTGGGGCGCGACGCTGTTGGATGTGAACGTGCCGGATCGAAACGGCAAACTTGCCAATGTCAACTTGAGCTTCGATTCACTGCAGCCCTACTTGGATGGACATCCCTATTTCGGCAGCACGGTGGGCCGTTTCTGCAACCGGATCGGCGGCGCAAGTTTTGAAATCGACGGCAAGACTTATCCACTGACCGCCAACCATGGCAAACACATCCTGCACGGGGGAAAGAAGAATTTCACCTACCAGTTCTGGGATGCTGAAACGATTCAGCGTGATGGTGAAGTCGGAGTTCGGTTCAGTTTGACCAGCCCCGACGGCCAAGAAGGATTCCCCGGAACGGTCAAGGTAACGACCGAATACACTTGGAACGACCAAAACGAACTTTCGATCAAGTTTGCCGCGACAACCGATGCGCCGACCCACGTCAACTTGACCAATCACAGCTATTGGAATCTAGGCGGTGCGGGCAGCGGCTCGGCAATGGATCACGTGGCATTGATTCATGCGGACCAAAGCCTTGACGTCGATGAAGACTTGATACCGACCGGAACGTTGAACGACGTTGAAGGCACCGTGCTGGATTTTCGCACGCCCAGAACTTTGGGTGAACGCGTCGACCAACTGCCAGCCACGAAAGGATATGACCACTGTTATGTCCTCCGTGGAACACCCGGCCAGTTGCGCGCGGCCGCGAAGGTGGTCGACCCAGACTCGGGACGTGTTTTAGAAATCGAGACGACGCAACCGGGGATGCAACTCTATACCGCTAACCACTTGCCCGGAAATGAAAAATCGGGTGGCCATGGTGGTCATGAAGCCTTTTGTTTGGAAACTCAGCATTACCCTGATGCCCCAAACAAGCCGTCGTTTCCGTCAACGTTACTCTCGCCCGGCGAAACGCTAAGCGAGCAAACGGTCCACCGATTTTCGGTGCAGTAGCAGTGCGACTGCACGGAATTTCGTATCCAAGATTTCGCGCTGCAGAACGGACGATGCCTCAGGATTTGGCGCTGAGCCCTGGCACGAACGCTGCGTTTGGCACCATCAATGCACCGCTGGCACACAGCGACGGGGCCGATCGGCGACTCGCCTATCATGCCACGCGAGAGAGTCGCACGCGCGAGAATTCCACGCGAAAAAATTCCTCGCGAAGAAATTGCACGGGCGCGTAGGGTCGGACTCCAGCTTTGGTTGCTTTTAGCGCCCATCGGGGCCGCATCGGTCACTGGAACCCAATTTGATATTGACTGGCCAGGGTTCAACACGGGCGCCGCGGCGTAGTCCCCGCGAGCGATCTTGGAATTTCTGTCTTGGTGTTTCGATCTTCGTATTTCGCGGGGCGGCATGCCGGTGAAGAAGAAACGGCTCTCTCTCTCTTTCTGGGCTCTTGATTCATGTGCCCAGATATTGGTCACGCGGCCCGCTTGCGGCATAGCCCTGACCGAGGCAAACCCGATCGATGGCAAAAAATCGATCGACGCGCTGTGATTGTGAACTAGGTTTCACGATGCAGACCATCACGCGGCCAACCGGCCGGGCGACAAAGAACCGCCGTGAGCAGGACTTATGTCGACGGATGCTCCTGCAAAACGAAATACGTGAGCAAACTGGCGGACAGATGCCGACGACAAACATTGACACCAAATCCACACATCCTTCATACTAAATTAACAACCAGTTGAATTCGATTTCCACTGTTTGTGAGATTGGCGCGGTGTTTGCGTGGCTTATTTCGTCGACCGAGGCTTGGTGTCGCTGGGGGCACGACTGGGCGGCTGACCTGATGGACGGTAACCGAGCTAGAGGGCAAGCACGAAGAGCAAAGGAAAGCCAGAGATGGGACCAGATGTCATAATCGGAATTGTCGGAATCGCATCGCTATCGGTCTTGGCTTACCTCGCTGGCGGTCATCTGGGTCGAACCGTTTCGAAATATCGCCCACTGTTGTTCGTTGAGTCCATCCTGCTGTCGCTTGTGTTTGCCTGGACGCTCGAAGGCAAACTAGGCTGGGCGATCGCGATTCCCAACACGGCGGTGATCTGTTGGTCGAACTTCATGCCGGTGCTGTTGGGATTCACTGCGGGACTGGCGCGGTGGTCGTCAGGACTTGGTGAAATCAAGCGCCCCATCGTGGTCGGCGTCCTGGGCATGATTGCGGCCGCTTACATGCTGGCACCGGTTGTTCGGCCCATTGCCGCACCGGCGAACGTGGATGAGGCCGCCCAGTGGCGCAATGGCATCTGTTTGCAGAGTCATCCGTCGACCTGTGGTGCCGCATCCGCAGCGACCCTGTTACGACGCAGTGGCGTCCGAACATCCGAAGCCGAAATGATCAAGGCGTGCCTGACAAGCAACATTGGAACCGTACCGCTTGGCCTGTACCGTGGTATCGCGCTCAAGGCGAACCGTTCCAATCGCGTCGCCGCCGTTGCGTCGCGAAAACCGAAACAATGGTCCCGTCTTGGACAGCTTCCCAACGTGGCATTGGTCCGGTTCGACTCATCCGAAATGTCGGGTTCGCCGGCACGGTTGCTAGGTCCACAGGGCGAAGGACACGCCGTCGCCGTGATCGGACGCACCGACGGTGGCCGCTGGATCATCGGTGATCCAGCGGTGGGACTTGTCTATTGGAGCGATGCAGAGTTCGAATCGTACTTCACGGGCGATGCGATCTACTTGAAAGAAAAAGGTAGCCGTTAGTGCGGTGACCGACCTCCTTTGACGATTTCGCTTGATCGCGGTGCTCTGATCACGCGAGTTCGGGAACCTCGTATCCTTTACGATACTTTCGCTTCAGGAACTTGTTGGCCGTCTCGGAATGATCGCCGACAAACTGCTCCGTTTTCGGATCGACCGTTAGGACCGCGCTGAGCTTGATCTCGCTGCTCTCGATCGGAATGCTGTGGTTGGAAAGATGATTTTCCATTTCGCCGATCAAGTCGTTCCAAATATCAACGCTCACCGCATCGGCTTCTTCGTGCCCGAATTGCTTTCCGGCGCGGAACGCGATATTCGCCAGATTGCACCAACCGGTGCTGTCGTTTCCGACGGAGACTTCGGCATTCAAAATCGATGAATCGCGACTCCGTACGCCGTCGATGAAATTCGCCTGGTGGGAATCTTTGCCTTTCTGATCCCCCTTTGAGCTGCCGTCACCTCGATTGCCGCTGAACTCGCGAATCAACTTACCGTCGCTGTCAAAAGCGGCCCCTTTGCCGCGCTGACCTTCGTAGCGACCGCCTTCACAGTAGGCGACGTAACCGCTGTTGGGTCCCGGATGCGCCGCCGCTTTTTTGTCACCTGGTTTCTCGGGCAGATTCGAAAGCCCAATGACGACAGGGATCGATCCCGTTTCGAAATACGCGAAGTGCACATTGGGTGTGTTACCGGCATCGTTCAGACCGACACGCCCGCCACCGCCAATGATTTTTTTCGGCAGCACGACGCTGTCTTGAAAAACGGTGTTGCGAACATCGTCCAGAACGTGAACACCCCAGTTGCCCATTTCGCCGCTGCCGGTATTCCAATCCCAGTGCCAATCGTAGTGCAGCTTGTCACGATAGATCGGTTGATCCTGCGCTGGCCCCAACCACAAGTCGTAAGCAACGTTCTTGTCGATTTGCAGCGGCGTATCGCGTTTGCCGATCGAAGGACGCACGCCATAGCGATTGACGCGTGCCGACTTGATCTCGCCCAGCGCCTTGTCCTCGTGCAAGAACTTTTTGATTTCAGCCTGCATCGGATCGCTTCGTTGCTGCGTACCGATTTGACAAATGCGGTTGTACTTTCTTGCCGCGGCGACGGTTTGCCGGCCTTCCCACTGACTATGCGAAAGTGGCTTTTCGACGTACACGTCCTTGCCGCCTTCCATCGCCCAGATGGCAGCCAAGCAGTGCCAATGGTTGCACGTCGCGACGACGACCGCATCGATGCTGTCCGACGCGATCAGATCGCGAAGATCCGTCCAGCCCTGCGCTTTTGGGAAACGTTCTTTCGCCAAGCCCAGCAATTTTTCGTCGGGATCGCACAGACCGGCAATGTTCACACCAGGGACTTCCGCAAATTTGCCCATCAACTGTCCGGCGCGGCCGCCACAGCTGATGAAACCGACGTTGATTTCATCGTTGGCGTTGGCCGCCCACAGCGATCGCGTCGGCAAACTGGAAGTGACCGCAACGCCGACACCACCGGCGAGAATTTGGCGACGTGAAAAATTCGACATGGATGAAGCTTCTCCGCAAGAACAGGAAAAATTTGATGAGGGAACAGACGCGCAGGGTTGGAATCGGTTAGCCGGCCAGCGATGATGCGTGCACGAACCAGCCTTCAATCTTCCCGCCTCAGTATAGATCCGAGTCCCATCGTCATGTATCGAAACCTCGAAATCTCTTTGCGCTGCGTCTGCCGATTCCGGTCAATCTGCAAGCAGACAGCGATCCTGATCTTTGGATTGATCCTTTGTCCCCACGCGATGGCCGCGGATGCGAACACAGAGAACCGCGCAAATGTCGTCGTCATCTTGACCGACGACCAGGGTTGGGGCGACCTCAGCCGGCACGGAAATCCAAACCTTTCCACGCCCAACATCGATGCATTGGCCCGCAAAGGGGCCGCACTTGAACAGTTTTATGTCTGTGCGGTTTGCTCGCCAACGCGAGCCGAATTCTTGACCGGCCGTTACCACACGCGGATGGGTGTCTATAGCACGTCCAGCGGAGGCGAACGATTCAGTGCTGATGAAGCAACGATCGCCGAGCACTTTCGTGCCAACGGTTACGCGACCGCCGCCTATGGGAAATGGCACAGCGGAATGCAATATCCCTATCACCCCAACGCGCGTGGGTTTGACGATTACTATGGATTTTGCAGCGGCCACTGGGGGAACTATTTCTCGCCGATGCTAGAACACAATGGCCAGATCGTCGAAGGCAGCGGCTTCATCGTCGACGACTTTACAAACCACGCGATCGATTTCATTAGCCAACATCGGGACGAACCTTTCTTTGTTTATCTGCCGCTGAACACGCCGCATTCGCCCATGCAGGTTCCCGATCAATACTGGGATCGATTCAAAGACAAGGAAATCGTTGCCGACCCCGATCCGACCAATGCACGACAACAGAATCTCACGCACACTCGTGCCGCGCTGGCGATGTGCGAAAACATTGACGATAACGTCGGTCGCTTGGTCAACCATCTGGAAACATCGGGGTTGATCGACAACACAATCGTCGTCTACTTCAGCGACAACGGCCCCAATGGCGCTCGTTTCAACGGCGGAATGCGTGGACGCAAGGGATCAACGACCGAGGGCGGATTGCGTTCCCCCGGCATCGTCAGGTTCGACAAAGAGATTCAACCGGGAACCACGGTGGACAAGGTGACTGCCGCGATCGATCTGATGCCGACACTGCTGGACTTGGCCGGAGTCTCGGTCGAGTATCGCAAACAGCTTGACGGCAGATCAATCGCGCCGTTGCTGCGGGGCGACGACGCCACTTGGACCGATCGCGAGGTGTACAGCGCCTGGAAATCAAAGGCGTCAATTCGCACGGATCAGTATCGGATGCAGCTAACCGGCGAATTGTATGACATCAGGGCTGACCAACGAGAAACCACCGACTTGGCCAAGGATCGGCCCGATGTCGCTGCAGAACTTTCTCGCAAATTGAAGAAATGGATTCAAGAAACCAAGAGCGACACCAACGAGAACCGTCCCTTCACACTCGCTCATCCCGACGCCGAATTCACTCAGCTTCCCGCGCGTGATGCGATCGGCCACGGCGGGATCCTCCGCAGCAATAAATTTCCGAACTGCAGTTTCTTGCATGACTGGAAAAGCACCAGTGACAAGATCACTTGGGACGTCGAGGTACTGAGCGAAGGCGACTATGAAGTCGAGTTCTATTACGCCGTCGATCAAGAGGACGTCGGGGCGACGATTGAGCTTTCGATCGGTGACGCAAAACTGAAACGAAAGATCGATGTCGCGAATGAGTCTCCGTTGGTCGGCGCCGGCGAAGATCGGTACAAGCGGGCCGAGAGTTACGTCAAACATTGGAAATCACTGACGTTGGGTACGTTGCATTTGGTTCCAGGCCGCGAAACGTTGGAACTGCGTGCGACGGACATCCCGGGCAAAGAGGTTGCACAAGTGCGACTGCTAATGTTGACGCGCAAATCGCAACCCTAACGCAACCGCGTGCCGCGTTAAACTGTACCGGATTTAACGTATAGCAACGGCAGGGGGCGCCGTCGGCACAACAGGTATGCATGGAAAGACTGGGATATCGGGCGCCATTGTGACGATCAATGTGGGGTGGTCGCGGTCTCAATCGCGACTCGCGAACCCATTCGCCCCCATTGTGCCAGAGTTGCTTGTGACTGCTGCGTTGAGAATTTTTCACGGTGATTCTGATTCGACGCCTAGCCTGCGCGTGGGTAGCAGATTGGACAAATACCGATTGCTGCGGCGATTAGGCGAAGGCGGCTTCGCGACGGTGTTCTCCGCCGTCGATACGATCGAAGACCGCAAGGTTGCGCTAAAAATTCCCGACAGTCGTTTCGTGTCGAACACGCAAACGATGGATGACATGCAGCGTGAAGTCCGCATCATGGCAAAACTGCAGCATCCGGGTGTGCTGACACTCAAGGACGCGCGGTTCATTGACGGTTACTTTGTGATCGTTTCGCCATTGGGCGACGAGACGCTGGCGGACCGCATCACACGCCGATTGGCGCGAGCAACCTGCGTGCAGTACATCCACCAGATGGTCGATGCGGTCGCATACGCCCATGAAAACCGGGTGCTCCATCGTGATATCAAACCGGAAAACTTTATCCTATTCCCGGACAGCGAAATTCGACTGACCGATTTCGGATTAGCTCGATTGGAAAGTGGTGCCCACGAAGTTTCCGCCTCGGGGACACTCGGATACATGGCGCCCGAGCAGGCTATGGGAAAACCAACGTTTCGAAGCGATGTCTTCTCGCTGGGACTGATCATGTACCGGATGCTAGCGGGCGAATTGCCCGAGTATCCATTTGCGGCACCGCTGCCTGGTTACCAAAAATTGCGACGCGGCCTGTCCAGCGATTTCGTGAAACTGATTCGCAAAGCCATCGATCCGACACCGAGTAAACGATTCCGCGATGCGGTGGCAATGAACAACGCCCTTCAAAAAATCCGCTCGCCGCTGAGTGATCGATCAGCGACGTCCCGCGGGGCCGCTAAGAACAATCGCGGCTCGACGCGGCGCGTTGCGTGATCTGATTTGCGAGCCGTTCTGCGGACGCGATCACCGGCGCGATTCCAACGCCATGCAAGGCGTTGCTCATCAACGAAATTCGTTCGTTTTTTTCAATCTCGCGTTCAATTTTCTCCACTCGCTGGACGTGCCCGACCTGATACTGCGGCATGGCGTTGTTCCAACGAACGACGCGGCTCAGTACGGGTTCGGACTGCAATCCGATTAGCTCTCGCAGCTCACTGATGGCAATCGCTTGCAGTTCATCGTCATCACGTTGCAGTAGCGGCGATTGGATCACGCCGCCGATAAAGACGCGAATGATGACGTGATCTTGCGGCGCGCGATCCGGAAATTTTTCACTGGCGAAACTACACGCCAAAATCGAGCGACCTTCGCCGTGGGGGACCACAAAGCCGAACGAGTTGGCCGGCCGCGTGATATCGGATCGCCGTACCACCAACACCACGATCGCAGTCGATGCGGACTCGATCAACGACAATTCCGCCGCGGCCTCGGGCGAGACATCCGCCAGCAACTTTGCCGACACACGAGGTGGCGTGGCAACCACAACGTGGTCGAATGTTTCGGGTGCTTGTGATCCATGAAAGCTCAACTGCCCGCCGGCAGTCACTGCGGTTGCGGTGCACTGTGTTCGAATCGTTCCCTCGGGCAGCGAATCGGCGAGCGTCTGGATCAGGTCTCCCATGCCACCTGGAAACGCACGAAACTGCGAATAGCGAGCCCCCGCACTTTGCCGTTCGACCGAATCATCGCCGTTTCGCTTTCGTACCGATGTCGCTTTGGCGAGTGATCCGTACTGGCGCTGCATCGCGAGAATATTTTTCATGGTCGCCTGCATGCTCAGTCTTTCGACATCGGCGGTATAAATGCCAGCGACCAACGGCGCAACGAGTCGCTGCAGCACCTCGTCGCCCATACGTTTTCTGACAAACTCGCCGACGCTCACGTCACGATCGCCGAAATCATCGGATACAAACCGCTCGGCTAACCACCGCAGTTTTCCTAGCGGAGACAGCAGCGGTGTGTTCAGCATCGGCCACATCTGCGTGGCCCGCATCAAGACAAAGCCATCGGGGATCGGAACCAGTCGGCCGCGGCGGACGATCTTTGCGCCGCGCCCCTGCTCCTTGGGCATCAGCAGGTTACCGGCGACCCCGAGACGCTCGCATAACCGCAGCGCGGCGGGCGGTTGGGTGGCGAACATGTCCGCCCCGTGATCGATCAAGAATTCGCCGACACGTTCGGTATAAATCACACCCCCGACACGATCGCTGGATTCGAAAATTGTCAATTCCAGCGACGGATCCGCAAGATGCAAATGGGTTGCGGTTGCCAATCCAGACAGCCCGCCGCCGATGATTGCGATGCGGCGATTTTGATGTACGTCCAAAACACTTCCACTCAAGAACGGATCGATCGCGGCGCGATCACCGTCGACGTCGCGAACTTAGGTTGGTTTGCAAAGATTCCAACAACGGCGTGACGACTTCAATCAGAGGCTGCATCGCGGTGTGGAATTCACCCCGATTTTGAGCTTGTGCGAGCGGATTGATAAGCGGGTCAAGCGATGACAGTAAAACAACGGTCGTGGGATCCGCCAAGATGGAACCGTCAGCGGCGGCCTCCCATTCGTCCTTGAGGTTAGGAATCGCCGTTTTCCAGGCGTCCGCAATTGCGGTCGGCACCATGGCGTCATCGACCTTGGTCATCGGAATGGTCCGCTCGACCGGTTCGCCAGATTCATCTTCGAGAGTGGCGATCGTCAGCGAGACGCCTTTTCCTTTGCCTTTTGCTTTTTCGACGGCGTATTCCGGTGGTGTGACCGAGTTCAAGCGAAACAGCTCGGCGACATACGGTGCCATCGCGGCGTCACGATCGAGTAACCATTGCCTCAGCGGAGTTGACTGCATCGCCGACGGGTCAAAACTATCCGGGTTCAGGCCGGCACGTAGCATTCCCCCAAAGGCAAGAATCGTATCGTTCAAGCGTTGAGTTTCCTCGGGTGTGGGTGAGACCGAGACATCCAGTCGAGGATGAGAAAAGAACCATTGCTGCCGCGTCACAATCAGATCGCCCAGTTGATGCGCCGAGCCGACCATCGATCGCAACGTGAGTCCATTGATTTTTGCGACACCCAGCTTGGCCAATTCGTCCAGTTGGGCCTGATAGCTGGCCGGCATGGCGTCAAAGATTGCGATCGCATGACCGGCCCTGACCTGTGCATCGACGGCTTGGAATTGCGCCGCGACGTCGGCCTGATCTGGTCTGACATAGGGCGCCGCAGGCGGTGGCTGCGGCAATGGGTCCGGTGCGGGTGCCGCGGCCACGTCGGCGCGAGACCGCAGCTCATTGATTCGCGCCAACCGCGATGCATCACTCGACGAGGCCAGCCGCTGTGCTTTGATGCGACTTTCCGCTCTCAGATCGTTCAACGCCACGGTGACGCGGCGACCATCTTGCAGAGCCAGAACGAGTTGATCGCCCCACAACCCGACCATCTCGGCTTCGATCGATCGGGTCCCCCGCAGGCTGGTCCAAGTCTCGGCCTGCGTGGGAGTCGCTGCAAACAGCGCGACCGCCCAACCAAACAGAGTCAACCGCGCGGCCATGTGCCATTTTGCTGTCGCGTGCGTGCGACGAATCGTTCGCGTCAGAATCATGGTAGGTGATACAAATTGCTGGACTTGAAAGTGAAACACAAATCGGACGGCACCAACGGGCAGGGCGCCGCACTCCAGTATGTCTCAATCCGGTATGCTGTGTGACAGATTCTGAAGTGGTCCAGCGGTTATATTGAGTGAATCAGCTCAATTCATCGACGGAAAGTATATCGACGGAGAGTTCACGTTGAGTGACAACATCGCCTCGGCAGGCTTGGACGCAAGCGAGATTACGGAGTTGCGTAGCAAATACTACAACGCAACCATCACCGAGCGGATCGACTCGCACAGCGACTTGACCCGTTTTCGGATTCGTCCTGATGCCGGATTCGATCCGTTTGAGCCCGGTCAATACGTGGCGATGGGCCTAGGCAATTGGGAACCACGCCTGGACGGAACGCAGGTGGAAACGTTACCGGAAAAGAAACTCCGCAAGGTCGTCCGCCGGGCCTACTCGATTTCTTGTCCACTGCTAAGTAACGACGGCGAATTGGCGCCGGTGGATAAGATCGATTACCTGGAGTTCTACGTCACGTTGGTGCGGGAAGCCTCCTCGCCCGATGAGAAGCCGCCCGCGTTGACACCACGTCTATTCAAACTTGGCGTCGGCGATCGTCTGGTCGTCGAGAAAAAAATCACCGGACACTACACACTGGGCGACGTCGGCAAAGACGACACGATTCTGATGCTGTCGACCGGCACGGGCGAAGCACCGCATAACGCGATGACGGCAAAGCTATTAAGCGATGGCCATCAAGGTCGCATCATCAATGCGACGAGCGTTCGCAACCGCAAAGATCTGGCGTACCTTGCGGTGCATCAAGAGTTGATGCGCAGGTTTTCAAATTACCGATACTTGCCATACACGACGCGTGAGCCCGAGAACCTGCAAGTATCGCATTCGAAATATGTCGGCAAGCAGTACCTACAAGACCTGTTCGTCTCGGGCAAGCTGTCCGAAGACGCAGGTGTTGCACTGGAGCCGTCGAGCACTCACGTCTTTTTGTGCGGCAACCCGTCGATGATCGGATACGTGCCGCCTGGTGCGCCACCGCTAGACTCGCCGGGCATGTTGACACGGCTGACCGACGCCGGTTTTCGCGAAGGTGCGGACTGTCACAGTGTCGGATGCGTAAGATTCGAAAAGTACTGGTAAGTCACCCACCCATCGCTTTCGCAGCGCATCGATGTCCGCTAAAACCACGTCAGACGGGCCGCTTGATTATCCTCTCTCACCATTCATCTTATCTGGCTTTCTATGGACCTTTCAAAAACAGTCGCATTGATCCTTGGCGGTGGCCGCGGAACACGTCTATTTCCGCTGACAAAAATCCGCGCCAAACCAGCCGTACCGCTCGCTGCTAAGTACCGTTTGATCGACATCCCGATCAGCAACTGCATCAACAGCGGCTTGAATCGTGTCTATGTGCTCACACAGTTCCTGTCGGTCAGTTTGCACCGCCACCTGCGACAAACTTACTCGTTTGATCACTTCAACGGCGGCTTTGTCGAACTGCTGGCCGCCCAGCAAACCGTCGACAAGGGCACCGATTGGTATCAGGGAACCGCCGACGCGGTCCGCAAGAATTTGCGGTACATCGAACAAGCCGATATCGAACATGTGCTGATTCTGTCGGGCGACCAACTGTACCGGATGGACTTTGGCGACATGATGAAAACCCACATCGAATCCGGGGCCGCGGCCACGATCGCGGGGATTCCTGTCGACCGCAAAGAAGCGTCGGCGTTGGGCATTATGCAGGTGGATGATTCGGGACAGGTGCGTGGGTTCGTTGAGAAACCACAAACCGACGAACAAATCGAATCGGTGCGAATGGAACCTAGCTGGATCGACGCACATGGCATCGAAAGCAAAGGCCGAGACTGCCTGGCCAGCATGGGATTGTACATTTTCGACAAGTCGGTGATGGTTGATCTGCTGCACAGCACCGACTACCAAGACTTTGGCAAAGAGGTCTTTCCCGAAGCAATCAAGTCGCACAAAGTAAACGTGCACTTGTTCGACGGTTACTGGGAAGACATCGGAACGATTCGAGCCTTCTACGAAGCCAACTTGAACCTGGCCGGTAAGAACCCACCCTTTGACATTCGCAACCGTGACGCACCGATCTATAGCCGGCCACGGTTTTTACCGCCGACGATCATGGGCAACGTCTCGATCAACGGCAGCCTGATCGCCGACGGATGCAAAATCGGTGACAACGTGACCATCGAAAACAGCGTGATTGGGCTGCGAACGGTGATCGGCGACAACGTTCACATCCGAGACAGCGTCGTGATGGGTGCCGACTACATCGAAGACACCGATACGCTTGAATCGGACCAAATTCCGGTCGGCATCGGACCGGGCAGCCGGATCACCGGCGCCGTGCTGGACAAGAACTGCCGCGTGGGCAAGAACGTCGAAATCACCAACGCGAATGACGTCCAAACATTGGGCGAAGATGAACCGCTGCAGATCCGCGATGGCATTTCAATCGTGATCAAGAACGGGGTGATCCAAGACGGGTTCAAAGGCTAGGCGACCGCCCCCGAAACAATGGCCGCCGCTGGATTCAAGAGCTGGCGTTGGCAATTGCACGAAGCTGTTGGCCAAGCTTGGTCAGGGCAACCGGCAGCGGCGTTGGTGATTCTTGCCAATGCTGCCACCATCTTTGCGTCGCTTGCCCGACCGTCGCATCGCCCAAATGCCATAGCTCGACCGCCCGGCTGATTGGCAATGGGCCGTCGGGAATCACGTCAAGCTCGGCTGCGGTCGACAAGACGAACGGCACCGAACCGATGCCCCATGGCAGCGAGGATGGCTCAGCCGAAAGCCTGTCACGCGTGTGCTGTTCCGTCGCCACACGAGTGACTAACCACGCCACCCTTAAAATTTCGGGGACCGCCGGATCCACGTCGGTCAACATCGCCTCCATCCAAAACTGATTCGCGTCGGGATCGTAACCTCCATCGCCACCGCGAATCGGCTGGACCATCAAACCTTCGATACGTGACGGCCACCAGTCGTTCGGGGCAGCGCCGCCCCAAATACGTTTAGTGATCCCCGACAACATGCCGTGACCGATCATGTCCCAACGTTGACACAACGGTTGGCTTCGCAGCGCCAATTGCTGCGCAAGCTTTGGATAGCGTCGATGAAACGCGATGCGGCATTCGCCCAACCGACTTCCGATTGCTTTGCCGGTTTGCTCTGCCTGCAGTTCGCTGCAGCCGGCCGCGACCAAGGCGATTTCACAGGCTCGAGGGTTTTCGGCATCGAAAGCGGTCTCGTCGAACAAACGCTGCCAAAACGTGGTGACATCGATTGACGCCGACAGCAAACGCTGATTGACTTCCGTCGCGGGTGCGACCAAGGCCTGTTCGGTCTTACGATCGGTCAGCGAGCGACCCATCGCAACGGTTCGCGCGGCATGAATTTCGGACAGTTTCGTACTGGCCGACCAGCGAATCCTTGGAACCGAGGACATGGAATCATTCCTCGCGTAGGTGGTTGTCGATCCACTGCTCAAGTTCATCGAAGTCCACCGGCGGCAAACTTGACAGATCCGGGCGCAGCTTGACCGCGCCGTGAACGTAAACGTGGTGAATGTCGGACTGAGCTTTATCGGTATTCCAATGCATCAGAACTCGAATACACATTGGCAGTGATCCTTCCACCGAGACCTCATAGCCACACAGCAGCGGCACTTCGATCCAGCCCAATTGGCGAGCGGCCAGCGCAGGAAACTCGGCGGTCAGATCAGACGTCACGGTAAAAATCACGCTGCAGACATCCGCCGCTTCGATCTGGTTTCGGCGGATCATCAAGGCCAACAACTGACGAGTCGCACTGAGGATCTCGTCGCGATCATCTCGATCGACGGTGGTTGCACCGCGGACACCACGACAAACGGTCATTCTGTTTTCACTCGGTTGCAACAGGTCACAGGAAGGCTCTAGATTGCGTCAAAAACGCTCTAGAATTGCGTCAGAGACACCCGATAATATCGTCCCGTCATGGGTTCGGCAGTAGCCCATTGACACTATGACCCTGTGACGTGTGACAATTGGGCGTGCCTGTCACGCGCGAATCACAATCAATTGCTCCCCTATCCGCTCTTCCCAAGGCGACCACGGCCATGTCCGAATCCTATAGCCGTCACCAAGAAAAGATTATCAAGAACTACTACAAAAACCGTGACGCGATCGGTTTGCAGAAGTCGCTTGAGGCGGTGACCGAACTCTACTTGAGCGAAGGCAAAAAGCGGACTCAAATCTGGAAACGGCTGGCCGGACACCTTGAAAAAGTAGGGCTGCCGGCCGACCAGATCAAGCATTTGACCGAAAAGGATGATCCGGCGCTGGTCGCAGAAGTCCTTCAGAAATACACATGAACATCTACTCGGCCCACCGGATCATCGATCCCGCCTGCGGCAGATGAAAGCCCGGCCTGGACCAGATGAAAGACAGACGCCCACCCAGGATCATCTGCCTGACGCGAAACCGCGGCGGCGGGCGGCAAAGACCGCAAGTTAGAGCCGCGCTGACACACAATTCGGCGCCGCCGCGAAGCGAGGTCGCTGGAAGCCAGGACGCCGCGAAGCCGGGACGCTGGGAGCCAAAAAAGCTGGAAGCCTCGAAAATGCTACGCGGCGAAGTGTGGAGAGTTTTTCATCACTTGGGCGACTCGGTGAAATCGTTCGCGCCAGATGAATCGCTGCAGCAGTGATGGGCGGCGCAAATTTGGGTCGCTCAGGTCAATCGTGTGCGATTTGCCTCCCGCCGTTCGCATCAGCAACCGTCCGCCCGGCAATACGCTTTCGACCACCCAAAATTTGTCGACGACATAATTATAGGTCTCGCCTTTGGGATTGGCCGTGACGCGACATGCACGACGCCCCGGCACCGTACTCCGCTTGCTTTTTCGGTAGACTGCCCAGTCCCCGGGATTCCAATCTGGCTTCATCGATTCACCTTACGATCACGTGTTCACCGCAGCAGGAAACTGGTTGTCAAACCATGGATTCGCAGATGACACTGCGGTGCCTCTCTATCCCCTATGATAGATGGGGGGAAGATTTATAGCTAAGGCGATTTGCGTGGTTCGCGGGCCATTTACGATACCTTCACACGTTGTTGACAATACTTGCGGTCATTTCGCACCAGCGTATGATCACCCAACATCGGCATCGTGACGGTGCCCGCGCGGTCGACATTTTCGTGATGAATGACAAGGACGAATGAGAAGATGAATTTGGCTGTATCCCGCTTCGATTTGCCGCCATCGGTCACGATGCACATTGAAAACACCGTAAATCACGACATTTTTTCGACGATCAGCTCGGTCGACTTCCTCTCTCACAACGTTGCGATGGAGTCCGTTTCGGTGATAGCAATTCCCAGTGCGTTGTCGACCGCCAGTGCATCGCTGGCCGGTGAAGTCGCGATGATCGGCCAAGCAGGCACCCGTGGTGTCATCGCGTTGGGCGTTTCAGCGGTCGTTTTGTTTCTGATCGCAATGTTGGGATTTTTTTTCATCCGTTACGGGAAACTTTGGTTTCAAGCGTACATGTCGGTCGCCGATGTCAGCTTGATCAGCCTGATTCGGATGCATTTCACCAAGGTCAATCCGAACGTTATCGTGCAAGCGAAGGTCATGTCGGCGCAGGCCGGCCTGAACGTTAGTCGCGCCAACGGAATCAGCACCCGCCGCCTCGAAGCTCACTATTTGGCCGGCGGAAATGTGATGAACATCATTCACGCAATCATCGCGGCCCATCGCGCCGAGATCCCTTTGGATTTTGATCAAGCCGCCGCGATTGACTTGGCCGGACGAGACGTGCTCGACGCGGTCCAAACCAGCGTCTATCCCAAAGTGATTGATTGCCCCGATCCGGCTCGCAGTGGAAAGACGACGCTCAGTGCGATCACCAAGAACGGTATCGAATTGCGGATCCGCGCTCGCGTGACCGTCCGAACCAACCTGGAACAATTGATCGGTGGTGCAACCGAAGATACCGTGATCGCTCGCGTCGGCGAGGCAATCATCAGTTCAATCGGGTCAGCCGCGTCGCACTTTGACGTCTTAGAAAACCCCGACATGATCACACGTGTCGTCCTCTCTCGCGGACTGGATGCGCAAACCGCTTTCGAAATCGTGTCGATCGATATCGCGGATATCGACGTCGGCGAGAACATCGGCGCTCGACTGCAAAGCGATCAAGCCGAAGCGGACACACGTGTTGCTCGTGCCCAGGCGGAACGCCGCCGCGCCGAAGCGATCGCAGAAGAACAACAGATGAAAGCGAAAGTGGCCGACAACCGATCGCAATTGGTTTTGGCCGAGGCACAGGTTCCGATGGCGATGGCGGACGCGTTTCGCGCCGGGCGCATCACCAGCAATGAAAATCGCGGTTCTTAAGTACGAATTCGAGTAACCGCGTGCCTCGCAAGTCTTATCGCGTCAGTTTCCCAGGCGGCAATGGATTCCAGTTAGCCGGAATCGTGGACCGCCCCAGTGATCGACCCAGTGATCGACCCGACGGTCAACCCGACGGTGAACCCAACCCGTCACAACGCCCCCCTTGCCTGGTCTTCAGCCACTGCTTCACGTGCAACAAAGACCTGAAAGCGATCGTGCGGATATCGCGTGCGTTGGCGGAATCAGGAATCGCCGTTTTGCGTTTCGACATGACGGGACTCGGCGGAAGCGACGGCGATTTCTCGCTTACCAATTTTTCTACCAATCAGTCCGATCTGAAATCCGCCATCGCCTTTGCGGAATCAGAACTGGGACCGGTGGCGACGTTGATGGGGCACAGTTTTGGCGGCGCCGCTTCGCTTGCAGTGGCCAGCGAGATGGATTCGCTGAGCTCGGTCGTGACGCTGGCCGCGCCCAGTGACACGGTTCACTTGGCGCATTTGTTATCCCGTATGAATCCCGAGATCGAAAAAGCAGGGCAGGGTACCGTAACGATTGGCGGCATCGATTGGCAGATTCGCAGGGAAATGTTGGAAGACTTTCGAACGCACGATCTGCCCGAGAAAATCAGCCGAATCAATGCTCGTGTTCTGATCTTTCATTCACCCACCGATGCCACCGTCGGTTATGACCACGCGCTGCGAATTGCCGGGCTGATTCAGGGATCGGAATCGGCCACCTCGCCAGCAAGTCTCGTCACGCTGCATGACGCCGATCACTTGCTGGCCAGTCGAAACGAAGACTTGATCTACGTCGCCAACTCGACCGCTGCGTTCGTGCATCGATACGCGTAGCGCGCCCCACGAAAGCATCGAAAGACGCAGTGGATGTGCCGTTGGTGAAACACTTAGGGCGGCACAACGACCGCCAGTCCTGCGGCAGAACGATCGAGCGCGCTTCTTCATTGCTAGACGTTGGCTTGGCCTTTGATGGTGCGTTGGGCGACGTCCCAGGCTTCGACCAAATGATCGGCGTATCCGCTGGGGTCCAGCAACGCGGCATCGCCGCCGCTTTCGGTTTCCATTTCAATCAACCAGCCTTCGCCGTAAGCGTCCGCGTTAATCAGTGACGGATCATCGATCACGGAGTCGTTGATCGATGCCAGTGTTCCTGCCAGAGGCGCGTACAAATCGCTTTCCGCTTTTTTGCTTTCGATCGATCCGATGTGCTGTCGCGAACGAACGGGCTGGGTCGGGTCGACGATCCAGTCCAAAAAGTAAACGTCTTGCAGCAATCGAACGGCGTATGCGGTCAAACCAAAGCGCCAACGCTGGGGAGCAACTTCCAGAGCCCACATATGGTTGGAAACGAATTTACGGTCGCCGGGAAATTCAGCCGTGAAATCTCCCATCGCAAAGGTGAACGAATCGCTCACGTGTACCGCACCCCTTGATGCTCTGGCTCAAAGAACACAGGCAACAGCGAATCGACCCGCAAGAGTCCTTCGCGCGTCAGCCGAATGTCATCGCCGTCGATTTCGACCAGTCCTTGAGCGATATAATCATCCCACTGCTGACGCCAATGCTGGATAATGTCGACGCCGAACTTGTCACGATAATATCCCGCATCAAGGTAACCGCGTTTGAGCAACAAAATCGTCTCACGAATCAATCGCTGATGATCGGTTGGCACGTACCCGCGTCCGAGAGGCAACTCGCCGCCTTCGATCGTCCCGAGGTACTGTTCCAGTTCCGCCAAATTTTGGTAGTGCACTCCACTGACATGACCGAAACTAGCGATCCCCGTTGCCAACAAGTCGGCGCCTTGGAACAAGTTGTCACGATAGGAGAAATTGACTTTGCTGGGGTCTTTCACGACGGTGTAAGCGCTGCTGACCGAGTAGCCGGCCGCTAACATCTCGGTGAACGCGTAATCAACCCAAGCGCGCTTGGTGTCCCAGTCCGCCACGGGGCTTTCGACTTTATTGCCCAAGATGTCTTTGCTGTAGACGGTGTTGAACGGCAATTCCATTTGATAGATCGTCACGCTCTCGGGTGACAACTCGAGTGTCCGCCGGACATTCTCGCGCCAATTCTCCCAAGTCTCGCCAACCATTCCAGCGATCAAGTCGATATTGACGTTCGGAAAATCGGCGGCGGTGATCCATTCCCAAGCATTGAAAACCTGTTTGGAAAGGTGTGCTCGGCCATTCTCTTCGAGCAACTTGTCGGAAAAGTTCTCGACACCCAAACTCAGCCGCGTCACGCCGAGTTCGGTTCGCAGCGTCTTCACCTTGGTTTCGCTCAGTGTTCCGGGCTCACACTCGAACGTGACCTCTTCGGCACCGTCCCACGTGATGTGTTCTCGCAGCCGATCGGCGAGCTTTGTCAGTTGTTTTGGCGAAAGAAAACTGGGGGTTCCACCGCCAAAATAAACGAACCGAAACGGACGATCTTTCATCACCCGCAACTGGCTGACCATCGAGATCTCATCGCACAGGGCGTCGACATACCGCTGGACTTCGGGTGCCTTCACATCCGTAAAGACTTTGAAGTAACAAAACTTGCATCGCTTGCGGCAAAAAGGAATATGCAAATACAACCCCAGCGGAGTGCTTTCCTTGGGCTCGCCATGCAGCGCCTCACGGACGTCCGGAAGCGCTTCCTTATTCCACTGACTGTACGGAGGATAGTTTGAAATGAAGTAGCTGCCGACTTCGGTTTTCTTGTCGCTGGCCGCGGAGCTCATAGTGCAGTGTTGGTTGGAAGCAAGAAACGGGATTGGATTGAGAAACGGAAACTAATTTTTTTTACCGAACCGCCTGACCACACCATCGTCGTCGGCAATGAACAAGCTGTCACCCGCAATTGCGGGGGCAGCCAGAAAAGAACCTCGGATTTCGTATTGCCACTTTTCTTTGCCGTTGTCCAGCGAAACGCGAATCAGCCGACCGTCGGTCGACGCGATCCAGACGTCTTCACCGGCGATCACGGGCGACGCATCGGCGCGGCGACGTAACGTATATCGCCACAGACGCTCGCCGGTCTTGGTCGAAATCGCATCGACTTGTTTGTTTTGACTGCTGATAATCGCGCGGTCGCCCGCGACCGCCGCACTGGACCGATACTCTTGCGACAATTCGTCGTCTTCGTATTGCCAGATCTGTTTGCCCTGTTTCCAGTCAAATGCGAACACCACGCCGTCCATGATCGGCAGAATGGCCTTGCCGTCGATAATCGCTGGCGTGCTGCCGGTGGGCCCGTCCAGTGCCAGCGGTTCGCCGGCGGCCTTGCCGGTTTTCAAATCGACGATGTGCAACTGTCCATCGCATCCGCCCAGAAACGTTTCGTTTCCCGCGATGGTCGGGCTGCAACGAATCTGGTCATCGGTTTCGTATTTCCAGACAGGGCTGCCATCGCTGACCTGAAAGCAGTACAGCGTTCCGTCCTGGCTGGCCACCAGCACATGGTCACCATGAAAGGCGGCCGAGCCCTGTATCTCGCCTTCGGTCGATTGTTTCCATTTTTCCTTACCCGTTTTGGCATCGATGGCGTACAGCGTCCCCTCGACGTCGCCGATGACCAGTATCTCATCACGGACCGATGGCGAGGCCAGGAACCCGGTCTCGTAGTCCACTCGCCAAAGTTCCTTGCCGTCTTGGCGATCGAGCGCGTATAGCTTGCCGAACACATCGGCGACAAAAACCCGGTCGCCGGCAACCGCGGGTGTCGATTCAATCGCTTCGTCCGCTTTAAATTCCCAAATCACATCGATCGAATCGGGTAACGTCTGCAAAGCGGATCCGGTTGATTCGGCGTCGCCGCGCGCGGTCGGCCAGTCCGCCGTGATTGCCCCGGATCCCTTATCCGCCGTGACCGGCTGCTCGGCACGAGTAACCTGAGTCGTTACGCCCAAAAAAATTGCAAAAATCGTCGCGACAACGGGGTTGGACACGCCAGCGAATCCTGAATTGGATCGGGACGGATCGTCCGAAGACAAAAATTCATCCGAACACGAGAACGGGTGCAGATTCAACTTGTGCAGGATCAACATCGAAAAGGTCATCACCTATCAGGCGTCAAAAGCGGGAATGTCCGGCCGATTAGCCGGTCGTGGGACGTTGAAACGAAACAGGAACCAAAACCAATCAAGTGGCGGGGAGCATTCCGGGGTCGGCCGGAGAGCAAAATCCGCTGGGTTCTCGGCGCAGTCGACCCCGTCGCCATGCGATCGAAGCGGACGGCTGCGATTCTTGTGTTTTTTTTGGGGGGGGAATTCAAAAGCAGTCTGCGATGGTGTCAATGTCTGCGTCGAGGCATAGTGCGTGTGGGATAGAACTTTTTTGCAAACCGGCAAAAGACCCCCGCTCGCTAGGTGGGCGGCATCTATTATAGGCTTTCCTCCTACGCGACCGTGCCCACGGTTGTGTCCTTCCCACCCATTCTCATTCTAACCGCTCGTTCCGACTACTCCATGATATGCGTTAGCCTGGGTCGCGCCCGCCACAAGCGGATGATTGCCGAACACAAGTTTCTGGTCGAACAGGGTGCCGAACTGGTCGAGCTGCGTCTGGACTATATCGGCCGGGCCATCAACCTAAAGCGACTGATCGACGATCGCCCCGGTCCGGTCGTGATCACCGTGCGCCGCCGCGAAGACGGTGGACGTTGGATGAAGAGCGACGAAGAACGCCAGATGCTGCTGCGTAACGCGATCGCGCAGGGTGTTGAATATGTCGACTTGGAAGCTGATATCGCGTCGAAGATCCCGCGATACGGCAAGACCAAGCGGATTATCAGCTTTCATGACTTCACCGAAACGCCGGAGAACCTGGACGAAATCCATGCGGCGATGGCGGAGGAAGACGCGGACATTGTCAAAATCGCGACCATGGCCAATTCGTTTAGCGACAACCTAAGAATGATGAAATTGGTGCGTGAAGCTAAGATTCCCACGATCGGGATCTGCATGGGCGAAATCGGGATGGTCACCCGGATCCTTGCCAACCGCGTCGGCTCGCCCTTCACGTACGCGACGTACAGCCGCGACAAGAAGATGGCGCCTGGCCAATTGAACTGGAAGGAAATGACCGAGCTGTACAACTACAAAGGGATCGACCAAGACACCGAACTGTTCGGCGTCATCGCCGATCCGGTCGCGCACAGCTACAGCCCGATGATTCACAACCGTGCGTTTCAAAGCGAAGGCATCAACGCGTGCTATCTGCCATTCCGCGTCCCCAGTGACGACCTGAACCAGTTCATGCTGAACTGTTACGAATTTGGTGTCCGTGGCATCAGCGTGACGATTCCACACAAAGAACGCGCGATGACGTACTGCACGCAAGCCGAGTCGAGCGCGACAGGCATCGGCGCGATCAACACGATGGTGCTGCAGGGTGATGACGTCCTTGGTTACAACACAGACTATCGCGCGGCGATGGACTGTATTTCGGAAGTTTTCGACTTTAAAAAGGAAACCGAACGGCCGATGCAAGGCATGCGCGCACTGATCCTGGGCGCCGGTGGCGTCTCGCGAGCAATCGCGTGGGGGCTGAGGCAACGTGGCGCAGAAGTCTTTATCAGTTCGCGAACGACCGAGCGTGCCGAACTGCTTGCCTCGCAGATCGGATGCCGCGTGATCCCCTGGCAAAACCGCCACGAGCAGTCGGCGCACTTGCTGGTCAACGGCACGCCAGTCGGTATGCACCCCGACGTCGACAGCTCACCCTTCAACGCGTCGGCCATCAACGAATTGATGGTCGTGTTCGACACGGTCTACAATCCGGAAAACACGATGCTGGTGAAGCACGCCAAGAAGGCGGGCGCCCGAATCATTACCGGTGTCGACATGTTTGTGCGACAAGCCGCTTACCAATACAAACTGTTCACCGGACGTGACGCACCTGCCTCGTTGATGCGAAAAACGATCAAGCAAGCGACCAACCCCGTTCAACTGAACTAGCCCCGCTTGGCAAGCGAACTTGTTTAGCAAGCGGACTTGTTTGGCGCATTGCCCCCGGTCCGGCGGATGCGTTGGGCTGGATGCGTTGGGCAGAACGCGTTCGGCGGAACGCGGTCGGCATAGCTGAACCTGTTTGGTGTGCCAGCCTTGGTGACGAGGCCACCTCATCCCAAGCCGAGTCGATGTTAACGTTTGTTTGCGGCGTCAAATTCGCGAGAACATGCCCTTTGTCTACTAATCTTTTGATTCGCCAAGCGACTCCTGCCGACGTGCCTTCGATCCACGCTCTGCTGCGCCCCTACGTCGCCCAGCGGCTATTGCTCGATCGCACCGAAGCCGAGTTAATCGAACTGACTCGTCATGGATTCGTCGCCGTCGCCGATGATCATTGTATTGGTTTCGCAGCGATCGAAATCTACAGCGCTAAACTTGCCGAGCTACAATGCCTCGCCGTTCGGCACGACCACCAGGGAACCGGCATCGGTCAAAAACTGGTCCAAGCGTGCATCGATCGCGCTCGCGACCTGAACGTGATGGAGATCCTGGCGATTAGCTCGTCCGAACATTTCCTCAATTCATGCGGCTTCGACTTTTCCTTACCGGATCAGAAGAAAGCGCTGTTCTATCAACTTCGCCCCCGGCATCCGTAACGGACCCTCGCGACATGACTGAAAGCATTGACCAACGACGATTAACAATCACGCTGTCGTTGTCCCTGATTGCGACCGTCACGCTTGGCATCGCCAATCCGCGTGAATCCGTTTCGGCCGAACCGAGACCGAACGTGTTGGTCATTGTGACGGACGAACACAACTTTCGCACGCTTGGATGCTACCGCCAACTGATGCCGGCCGAGCAAGCCGAAATGTGGGGCGAAGGCGTTGTCGTTCCCACGCCCCACATCGATGCGATCGCCAAGGCGGGTGTGATTTGTACGCGAGCTTACGCGACCTCACCGGTATGTTCGCCCTGCCGTGCCGCGATGATCACCGGCCGATATCCACACGCAGTCGGTATGCCGACAAACAATCTCGTCCTGGATCGCAGCGTCCCCACACTCGCGGATCGATTGAACGACGCCGGTTACCGAACTGGGTTCATCGGGAAATGGCATCTAGGCGGCGCGGGAAGACCGGATTGGTCACCGAAAGTTGACGGCGGATTTCAGTTCAAGAAATTCATGTTCAATCGCGGACATTGGAAAAAGTTTGTGATCAATGACGGTGAGCCCGCGGTAGGATCGACCAAGAACGGCGAACCGAGTTCTGACGTCGACGGCGCCGATGAAAAATCGTTCTCAACGGATTTCTTGACAGATCGTGCTATCGAATTCATGACGGATCCTCAGCAAATAGAGACTCCGTTTTTCGCGACGCTTAGCTATCCGGACCCCCACGGCCCCAATACCGTGCGGGCACCCTATGACCATCGTTTCGATGACTTGCGTTTTACGGCGCCACGAACATACAACACAGGGATCCCGTCGCCCAAATGGATGTCGTCCGCATCAAACCACCCGATATTTCGCGGTGACGACATGTCACGTTACTTCGGAATGGTGCAATGTATCGACGACAACATCGGTCGATTGGTCCGGCGTCTCGACGAGTCGGGCCAACTGGATAACACGTTGTTCGTGCTGACCAGCGACCACGGCGATTTGTGCTACGAACATGATCGACAAAACAAAGGTAATCCCTACGAAGGGTCGGCACGCGTTCCGATGATCTGGAAACACCCCGCGTTGATACCGGGCAACCAGGTCTACGACCAACCGATGGGAACCGTCGACATCACACCGACGTTGATGGGTCTGCTAGGCCATGCCGCCAACGACGACGACCAAGGCCGAAACCTGGCCGACGCATTCGGCGGCAATCCAAGCACCGACCACAACGATGACGATCCGCCAGTGACGTTCCTACGCAACTCAGGCACAAGAGCAAACTGGGTCGCGGCGGTTGATGAACGTTACAAATTGATCCTTTCGGTGAATGATCGTCCTTGGCTCTTTGACAAAGAACAAGATCCCGACGAGCTCTTAAATTTCTATCGCCGACCGGGTACCGAGGGCGTTGCAGAACGATTGGCCAAAGCGCTGCGAGATTACGGCCAGCAAAACGAGGATCCCTACTTGGACAACCCTGCAATCTCGCATTCGTTGGCATCCGTTTTGGGCGAAAAACCTGAAATTGAAAATGACGCTTCACGCGGCTATCACAGCAAATGGAAAGGCAGCCGATTGTGGGTCGGTCCGGACTGGTGGGCCAATCCCATGACCGATTGGTCACTTCGCGGTGATGCAGCGGTCGCGGCGGCCGCCGGCAATCGCACCCTGTGTCTATTGAGCGCAGATATCGGCAGCGAAGGCAGTGGTTTTCAAGCGCAGGTCGAGATCGCATCGCTGGGACCGAAAGGCCCGAAGGAAAAATCGAGAGTCGAAAAGGCAGGCAAGACCGCAGCCGGGTTTCGTTTCGGACGGCAAGGCGGCATTGACGATTACCGTCATCGACTCGTGCACGCGACGGACTGGATCGACGCAACGATCGACGACCAAGGTCGCTTACACCTTGCGGACCAAGTTTCACCAAGCGGACTGAGTCACACAGACGATCCGATCACCGAGCCAATCACGCTGCGGTTGACCGGAACGCAACAGGGCGACACCTACCAACTGCAACTCACGGCAACCCGGGGTGAACACTCCTCATCGGTCACCGCTTCGGTCGCCCGTGCGCGAGTCTCGGGCGGACTTTCGTTGCTATCCGATGGACCGTCTCAGAATGGCGGCAGCAGCACCGCGCGGCGATATGCATTCCGCGATTTCTCGCTTTCCGGCGACGCGGTGACTTTACACGATGATCGTCAATTTGGTCCGATCCTGTGGTCCCAGTACACGCTCAGCCGAAACCAACTTCGCATGCAGGCACAATTCGCGCCGCTGGGGCCTCGTCAGAAACACGAAGCCGAACTCTGGATTGCGCCCGCGGCAGCCAAGCCCCGGACGAATTGGACGCAAGTCGACACACAGCCGATGGACAGCCTTAGTCGCACCGTGGCATTCGTCGTCGATGACTGGGACAGCTCGACCGAATACGACTATCAAGTTCGGTTCGCTTGGCGCGGCAAGAAGTATACCTGGGACGGGAAAGTTCGACGCGAGCCAACGAGTTCCGATGCGTTTCGCCTGGGATGCTTCTCCTGCGACAACGGCTATCTGTTTCCGATTCCCAGCATGGTCGCACAAGTCACCGAACAAGATCCCGACATGATGTTCTTTGCCGGCGATCAAATCTATGAAAGTTATGGCGGCTTTGGTGTCGCGAGAGGTGCCGATGTCGAACCCGCGATGATCGATTACTTGCGTAAGTTCTATCAATTCGGCTGGACATGGCGAGATTTGATGCGCGATCGCCCCACCGTGTTGTTGCCGGATGATCACGACGTGTTTCAGGGAAACCTGTGGGGACACGGTGGACGCGAACTTCCATACGAATCAGGCAAACCCGACTGGGCTCTTGGAGGATACTTGATGCCGGGCCCGTGGGTCTCTGCGGTCGAGAAAACGCACGTCGGCCATCTGCCGCCACCGACCGACGATGTCACGCTTCCGATCGGAATCAAACCATATTACACGGACATGGTCTACGGCGGAGTCGGCTTTGCAATCCTCGAAGATCGCAAGTTCAAGACGGGACCGAAATCGATGCCGGAACCGGCGCGGCCCGAAGCAAAAGACGCCGACCTGCTGGGCGAGGCACAAGAAAAATTCCTGTCCGATTGGTCCGACAACTGGGACGGTCATTCGATGAAATGTGTCTTGTCGCAGACCATCTTTTGCACCGCCGCGACGCATACCGGTCCGAACCTGAAACGTACACGGAGCTATTTTGACAGCGGCGCATGGCCCAAGCCCGCCCGCAACCGTGCGGTACGAATCATGGGCGACTGCAACGCCCTGGCCATTCACGGCGACCAGCATCTAGGGATCCTACTGAGACATGGCGTCGACGATTTCGACGATGCCGGATACGCCTTCATGGTTCCTGGGACAGCCAATGGGTTCCCGCGGGCATGGTGGCCGGGCGAAAAAACATCCACGCCTGATCCCGGCAAAGATTACACCGGCAAGTTTCATGACGATGCCGGCCACCCAATCCACGTCTTGGCCGTTGGGAACCCCGAACCCGGCAGCAACATCCTTGCCAAAACCAAGAATCCGGCCGAAGTCGGGTACCGCAAAGGCAGCGGATACGGGCTGGTCGAATTTGATGTCGATTCCGGCGACGCGACAATCAACCTGTACCGGTACGGGGGCAACGGTGAACAATTCGACGGCTTTCCCCAGACCATTCATATTGGGGGATCACCCACGAACGATTCAGGGGCCCCGTAGGCGAAGTCAGCTGAGGACGAAGCGGACAGCCCCATTTGACTTTGAAATGGTCATCACCGATCACGGCATGAATGCACCTATCCTTCGCCAGAAGGTGGGTCTGCCTGTGATTA
This sequence comes from uncultured Pirellulaceae bacterium, assembly GCA_963975425.1. Lineage (GTDB taxonomy): Bacteria > Planctomycetota > Planctomycetia > Pirellulales > Pirellulaceae > CAXBGS01. Next base: position 106,499 of record CAXBGS010000006.1, on the reverse strand, counting down.
CGACTGCGCTGTTTTGCCTGGCAACAAGGGAAGATATCGCACCACACCGATCGCGGCGACGATCACATCAGCCCGGAAATCCACGGGTACTCACGTCGATCTTGGCGAAACCATCAATCATTCACAGCGGTTTTAAGTGCCAATATGCACCAAAAACGCCTTGCTTGTGGAACTTGGCACCGCTAGTTTAGAGGGATTCTCCTCAACAAAGTGAGCCCTTAACGCGACCGGTCGCGTTCATTTCATATTCCGTTTGGCCCGAGGTACGCAGTTTGTCCCCCCCGGGCCGGTCCCCATAATTCTATTCGAAGAACGAAGACTATGGTGCTAATGATGAAACGTATGCGATTCGGTGGGTTGCTGTTGTGTGCGAGTTTGCTGCTACCCAATGCGGCTCCACAATTAATGCAGCCAGCACAGGCGGGTACCTTTCAGGCTCCCAACGCATCGGAAGCGGGTCTGATTCGATCGAAAATTCGCGCCGCCCAATTCTTGTCCAAAGCGACATTTGGACCGACACAATCGGACATCGACGAGCTAGGCCTGCGGATCAGCCAAATTGGCTATCGCGCCGCTTGCGAAGAATGGATCGACGATCAAATGTCGATGAACATCGGCCAGTCATCGTACTTTCCCGCCGGCCAAACCCACGAAGGCATGGCGCGTGCAATGGTGGCTCGCAATGGGCACGCACTTGACGCGCAAAACGGCTCGGCACTGCCTAACTATCGGTACGAGGCTTGGTGGCATATCGCGTTAACCTCGGAGGACCAACTGCGGCAACGCGTCGCTTGGGCTCTATCACAGATTTTTGTGATCGGAGATACCGGCAACCAATTCAACAACCGAAACATTTACAACATTCGACAAACGGGAACCCCGGCCGAGCGATCGATTCCGCTATGGCTGGGAATGAGCAACTATTACGACATGTTGGTGTCTCACGCATTTGGCGATTATCGAGACATCCTGCAGGACATGACGTATCACCCCGTGATGGGCGTCTGGCTAAGTTCAGCTGGCAATCGCAAAGCGCTCAAACAAAACGGCGAAGTCGTCAGATTCCCCGACGAAAACTATGCGCGAGAAATTCAGCAATTGTTTTCGGTCGGGCTGTACTTGATGCATAGCGACGGCCGCTTTGTCAAAGACGCCAACGGCGACTTGATTCCGACCTATCAGAACGATGGGATCACCGAGATGGCTCGCGTGTTCACTGGTCTTCACTACAGCGACGGAAACAACAACGACAACGATTTCAACACCCAGAATGGACGTCGAACCTTTGGCCGACCGATGGCGGTCAACGGCAACCAGCACGACAACAATCGCAACTACAACGAACAGGCGAATCCGCCACTTAGCAAGACGATCTTCAAAGGCACCGATTACGCCCAGACGATAACGCTGCCCGGCAATTACAATTCGCTAAGCAATGCAAATAAGCATGCGGCGGCGAAAGCAGACATCGACGCCGCGTTGGACATCATCGCGGCACACCCCAATGTTGCCCCGTTCATTTCGCGGCTGCTGATTCAAAGACTAGTCAAGTCAAACCCTTCGCGAGCCTACATTCGTCGCGTCACGTCGCAGTGGGAATCCAGCGGAGGCAATCTTGGTGCGGTGATCAAAGCCATTCTGCTTGACCCAGAACTGTTGCGTGGGCAGCGAACGGTCCGAGCCCGAAATGACGACGGAAGCTACCGGGTCGACGTTGTCTCGCGCGGAACGGAGTACTCGCGGTTGCGAGAACCCGTCAACCGTGCAACGTCATTCATTCGGGCGATGGAACCGACATCCAATGATGATGATGAGTGGTTTATTCTGCCACAGCTCCGCGATGATTTCGGACAGTTCCCCTACCGTTCGCCGACTGTCTTTAATTTCTATCTGCCGGATTACCAATCCGTTGACCTCGTCAACTACGTTCCATCGCGACGGCTGCCCTACGGAAGCCTGTTCACACCCGAGTTCGAGATCATCAACGCCGTGACGGCAGTGCGAACCAACGATCGGCTTAAAGGCTGGTGCCGCAGCGGTTGGACTCAGTTCAACATCAACCATGGGCAGGCGACCGGTGCCACGGCACGCCCGGAAGCAAGACGCACGATCCGGTTGACCTTTGATCTTGCGGACGAAATCGCGATGGGCAGCGATGACAGCTCACCGGGACACGACTATGACAACCCGGCACACAATGATGGTCACATGAAGGACCTGTTGGAGAAATACGACCTTCTGCTTTGCAATGGCAGCATGCACGAAGACACCAAGCGGCTGATTTTCGAAGGACTCGCGACAACGCCGCGAGAGACCACCGGGCAGGGCAACCATCCCGCCAACCTAAGAAGAGGTGCCAATCGCGTCGAAAACATGTTGCTGGCAATCCTGACTTCGCCCGATTGCGCCGTCGAGGAGTAGTCGATAAGTCAACGCAAGAATCTGAGCTGACGACGGCTCCGATTCGCAGCATACGAATGCTAAGCTATTGACCGGAAGTGGATTCAATCCACTTCCGGTTTTTTCATGATGAAACCATTACTCGACGCAAGAGTTGCAACTTGATGGGAACCGAAACAACAATTGCCGTAGCCGATGGCGGCCGCTTACCAGCCGTCGGTCTTGGGCTATGGAAAATTGCCAATGAAGATTGTCCGCGAGTCGTTCGAGATGCAATCGAGTTGGGATATCGGCATCTAGATTCGGCCTGCGACTATGGGAACGAAAAAGAGGTCGGCGAAGGATTAGCGGCCGCCATTCGCGACCGATTGGTCAACCGCGACGACTTATGGGTGACAAGCAAGTTGTGGAACACCTACTTGCGTCCCGAGCACGTACGACCAGCCGTTGAACGGACGTTAAAGGATTTGCAGCTGGACGAATTGGACTTGTATCACGTTCACTTTCCCATCTCGCTGGCCTTTGTCCCATTCGAAGAGCGTTACCCGCCGGGTTGGTTTTTCGATCCCGACGCACCAAACCCCGCGATGAAGCCAGATCCAGTTCCCTATGCGGAGACTTGGGGAGCGATGGAAGACCTGGTCGACGCTGGATTGGTAAAACGCATTGGCGTCTGCAATCTAGGGACATCACAAATTCGCGACCTGCTGTCCTATGCCCGCATTCGTCCATCCGTCTTGCAAGTTGAGTTGCATCCGTATCTGACGCAAGCACGACTGGTGCGTTTTGCTCAAGAGAACGAGATCGCCGTCACCGGGTTCTCGCCGCTGGGATCATTGAGTTACCAGGCGCAGGGCAGAACCGCGGATGATGACGAATCGGTGCTTGAGACCGATGTGGTCAAAACAATCGCGGGCGCACACAACCGAACTGCCGCACAAATCGTTTTGCGTTGGGGTGTTCAGCGTGGCACCGCGGTGATCCCCAAGAGCACCAGCAAGGAACACCTGACGCAGAACCTAGCACTGTTCGACTTTGAATTGACAGCGTCTGAAATGGACCAGATCAATGCCCTAAATCAGAATCGCCGGTTCAACGACCCCGGTGTGTTTGGTGAGTCCGCGTTCAATACTTTCTTTCCGATCTATGATTGACCCGACAAAGGGATGCGGACTTATGAAAATGGCAAAACTCTTTTGCGGCGTGTGCTTTTTTGTCTCGACGATCGCAGCATGTGCAATATCAGCGGAACCGACGTCGCCGCATCCTCACGCGGATCGTGATCGACCGAATGTGGTTGTCATTTTGGTTGACGACATGGGATATGGTGACCCGCGATGTTTCAACCCACAGTCGAAAATCGACACGCCCCATATCGATTCGCTTGCCCGCGACGGCATGATGTTCACCGACGCACACGCGCCGGGACCGCTATGCCACATGTCTCGCTACGGTTTGATGACGGGCCGATATCCGTTTCGCACCGACGTTTCCAAGTGGCCCAAGCAACCACTGATCACAAGTGATCAAATGACGGTGGCGTCGCTCATGAAATCACAAGGTTACCGAACAGCGATGGTCGGAAAGTGGCACTTAGGTTTTGCCGAAAACGGATACGACCAACCGTTGCCGGGTGGCCCGATCGATATCGGGTTCGAAACTTTTTTTGGGATCCGCGCGTCGACCGACATCCCGCCTTATTTTTACATCCGCGGCAATCAAGCGGTGGCCCAGCCCACCGACCACATCGATGCAAACGCGTCGGACGGTTGGTCGCCGATTCAAGGCGAGTTCTGGCGGGCCGGCGGGATCGCCCCCGGTCTGGAACTGAAAGATGTCTTGCCAAAGTTCACTGATGAAGCGATCGAAGTGATTGAAGATCATGCATCGTCAGCGAAGGACCAGCCCTTGATGCTGTACCTTGCTTACCCGGCACCCCACACGCCTTGGTTGCCGTCACCCGAATTTGCGGGAACCAGCAACGCGGGCATGTACGGTGACTTTGCGACGATGGTCGACACGATGATCGGTCGCGTTCTCGGCGCGCTGGATGATGCATCGATGAAAGAGAACACGCTCTTGGTATTCTCGTCGGACAACGGACCGGTGTGGTACGAAGAAGACGTCCGGCGTTTCGGACATGACGCGTCGGGCGGCCTGAGGGGCATGAAGGGCGATGCTTGGGAATGTGGCCACCGCATGCCCTTCATTGTGCGATGGCCGCACCGTATCAAGCCGGCTACGAAAAGCAAACAAACGATTTGCTTTACGGACTTGCTGGCGACGCTTGCCGAATTACTGCAACAACCTCTGCCCGACGATGCCGGTCCCGATAGCTTTAGCTTTTTACCGGCACTGTTGGGGACTCAGCCCGAGGACAAACCGATACGCGATGCGTTGCTAATTCAGTCAGCGAATCGAACCATGACGATTCGCAGTGGAGACTGGAAACTGATCACGTCGCTAGGTTCGGGCGGCTTCTCTGAACCCAAGACAGTCACGCCAGGCCCGAACGACCCGGCGGGACAGCTTTACAACTTGGCCGTTGACGTGGGCGAGACCACCAATCTGTATGCCAACGAGCCTGAAATTGTCCGGCGATTAACGCGGCAGCTCGAACGCATTCAAGCTGCCCCGCAGCAGCGGTGAACTAGTCCAGTTCGACGATGCGAATGTTCTTCCAAGCGACTTGGAACGGACCGGTGCCCTTTTTGACCGAGTGAACTTGCAGCCCGATGAACCCCGATGCGTCTCGGTCATCGGTGAAGTCAGCGACTGGGGTATCGTTCACAAAACTTTGAATGCGATTGCCTTTCGCGACAATCTTGATGTGATTCCATTCTCCCGGACGGTAGGCTTCCTGTTTCTCAGCCGCGTCGACAGTTTCGTCTAACCACTTGGTGCGGCGGCCTTCGTCCCAGAAATTACCAGTGCAACCGTTCTCGCCGTTGGCTTCGCCGCGAATCTCGCACTGATAACCATAGACCTCGCCTTTCTCGCGAATCCTTTTTGGACTCGATTCCTGTGGCGTCGCGCCGGGATATTGATGGCTGCGAATTTGAACACCGGAATTCAGACCGGGGTCACACTTCACATCGAACTCGAGAATAAAGTTCGCATAAGGACCACGGGTCAAAAACGTATTTTTGCCTTCGCCGGTTTTACCCACGATCATTCCGTCGGTCATTTCATACGTTGCATCTCCGCCAAGTTTTTTCCATTGGTCAAGAGAATCGTTGCTTAGCAGTTTGCCGTCCTGAGACATCGCGATGCCGGTCATCAACAGGGCGGCATTGAAAACAAGTAGGGTGCGAATCATTGGTTCATCTAGGGGTTGAGGGAAATCGGTAGGTGCTTCGACGAAAATGAAAAGATCATCGTCGATTTTCGATGCATGGTGGAACTGATTCTACATCGTCGGATTGGTGTTCGTGCAGTCGCTGCGCAACCGAAGCGGTCGGTTCGCATCCGAAAGACGTGGCTGACTGTGACAAAGTGACTGGCCCAACGGACCATGCGGCGGGAAAGTTTGCGATACAATACCGCCGCCAAACATCGTTTTCTAGACATGTTAGTCGTGCGATGATTGGACCTGCCGTCCGATTCAACTGCCCCAAAGTATCAAGAGCAAAATCAAATGGAAAAATGGCCCATAGGTGTATTCGCGTCCGTCGATGCGGGTCTAGGAGTCGCATGGGACGTGATTTCAAAACTTCAAGTTCCGACAATCCAGCTGCATGCACCTCATCAAGAGAAGCGGAACGAGGCAACTGCAAAAGAACTCGCCGAACAACTGCGAGAGATGGGCGTCGTCTGCACGGCAGTTTTCGGCGGTTTCGAAGGCGAAAGCTATGCTGACATCCCCACCGTCGTGCGCACCGTGGGATTGATGCCTGAGGAAACGCGGCAAAGCCGGCTTAACGAAATGCGAGAAATTTCTGACTTTGCGAAAGCACTGGGGTGCGACACGGTTGCACTGCACCTGGGCTTTATCCCACATGATCCGGCGGCCGACGGTTACGACGCCATCACCCAAGTGACGCAGGAACTCTGCGACCATTGCCAAGCCAATGGGCAATTCCTTCATCTAGAAACCGGACAAGAAACGGCAGACGGATTGCTCGAATTCATCTCGCAAGTCGATCGCCAGAACCTGAAGATCAACTTCGACCCGGCAAACATGATTCTGTATGGCACCGGGGAACCGATCGAAGCGCTCCGCAAAGTTGGATCGCATGTGCGAAGCGTCCATTGCAAAGACGGCACATGGAGCGATCAGCCGGGTGAAACTTGGGGTGCCGAGGTTCCGCTTGGAAAAGGTGACGTCAATATTCGCGAATACCTGGTGGCACTCAAAGACATCGGATACGACGGTCCGCTGACGATCGAACGAGAAATCCCACAGGATCCCGAACGTCAAATTCAAGAAATCGGACAAGCGATTGACTTGCTGAAGCAGTTGCGATCAGAGGTCCTGGCAACTGAAGTCTGATCTGGCCGGCCGTGATTAGCGACGCGCGGCTGATCGTATAGCGAAACGACGGTTGCGGTTGCGATCGCCGTGGCTGCAAAGCAAACACTGTGACTGCGCTCGGGGGGGGGCGTTCGACACGAACGAAACCCTGGCGCGTCCGGCGGCGATATAGATGCGGCGATATAGATGTAGACGGCCAGCGCCAGCAAGTCAGGCTCCCGGCGGCGAACCGATGCGCTAGCGCACCTAGTTCCTGTCACGGGCTATCTGTCACGGGCAACCTGTCGTGGGTCACCCGTCACGGGTTGCCTTGCGCTTCACCATCGTGATTTCATTGCCACAGTCGTTATGGCTGACTTCGTCCATGAACGCATTGATCAGCAACAAGCCACGGCCGCCGGCTTTCTCAAGGTTTTCAGGATCGGTCGGGTCGCACAGCCGCTTGGGATCAAACCCACAGCCTTCGTCTTTGACAAAGAACTTCGCTTCGGTCTGTGACGCATGCAGGCTGATGGTGACGGACCGGTCGCAGTACGGCGGCTCCGATTTACGTCGGGTGACCAATTCGTAATAGGGCTTGCCGTCTTCGGCTTGCCGAAGGTCCGAGGAGACTTCCAGATTGCCATGAATGATCGCGTTGGTCAGTGCTTCATCGAGTGCCATCGCGATCTGCATTCGTTCGCCTTCATCAAACAAGTCCAGCTCGACAATCGGCACTTCGAGCCTGGCAATGACGCCGGGCACCAAAGAGTCGTCGCTAGGAATCTTCAGTTCCAACTGGCTGGCGATCGCGTACTTCGAAACCTCTCCGCGCGTTCGTGCTGATTCGGCGATGGCCAACACTTGACGAATGGTGGGCACCAAGCTGGTCGTCATGTCACGCTTGGGCACGTAGCTGGACGCGCCCTTTTGCAAAGCCTCCGCCGCGATCGCCTCGCTGCCTTGGCTGGTGGTGAGCACGACGGGCAGCGACGGCCAGCTGGCCTTGACCCGGGCGACCAATTCCAAGCCGTTTAGCTCGGGCATCTGCAAATCGGTCACGACGACGTCGGGGCTTTCCGCCGCGATCACTTCAAGTGCCTCTCGCCCGTTGGTGGCCGTCAGGACGTCGAACGAGTCGGCTCGTAAGACCATCTGCAGCTGTACCAACTGGGTCGGGCTGTCATCAACGACAAGAACGCGATTCGATTCAGACATAGACGCAGAAAAGAGGTGTCAATAACAGCGGCCGCGAACGCTCCGGAACCTCTAGTTTAGCGGGTTGAGGTGACAAAAGGGTACCGCCAGCGAATCGCACGCAAATTAGGCTAAGTCGATCGGGTCAAGTCGACTAGGCTAAGGCGGCGTAAGGCGTGCTGAGCATGCGGAATTGCGGAAAACGATCGCACCGCAGAGACTGTATTTGGGTAAAGGCTTTATCTCGGTAAAGAAGACTGTACCGCGGTAAAGATTGTCCCCCGGTCGAAACGGTACCCCGGTGGTCAGATTCGCCCACTTTGCATCTTTCGATCCAAACCACATTGAAACGGGAACCCGACATTGGCCCGCCGGCGACGTTCAAAGCGATACGGACTATGGTTTGCGATCGGCGGTCTGGCCGTGGCGATCGCTTGCTATGTCTTGGGATTGGCTTGGTGGCAGTCTCGCGGACGTACGCTTTACGAATTCGAGGATCTGCTGATTCCGCGTCTGATCGATGTGGTGATCGTGTTGTGGCTGATGTGGGTCGGGTCATCGGTCGGCAGTTTTTTGAATGTCGTTGCGTGGCGGATGCCACGTGGCGAAAGCGTCAACGGTCGCTCTCACTGCCCACGATGCGAATCACGACTGAAAGCGCGTGATAATTTCCCCGTCTTCGGTTGGCTCGCGCTCGGTGGCCGGTGTCGCACGTGTCGGCTGCCGATTTCACCGCGGTATCCGATTGTCGAATTCATCGTCGGACTAAGTATCGCTGCGGTCGGCATCGCCGAACTATTTCGACTCGCGCTTCCCTATCAAATCAACCATTGGCACGGCGGCCCGCTGTGGACTCCGATCATTGATCGGCCCATGCTGCTGATCCTGCTGTACCACGTCGTGCTGTTGAGTTGCACGTGGGCGCAAGGGTTGATCAGTTTCGACGGACATCGACTTCCGCCGCGTTTGGTCTTGTTCAGCCTCGCCGCCGCTGTGATCCCGCTGTTTGCATTTCCACCGTTGATGATCGTTTCTTGGCAACTGGTGACTCCGCCAGGTTGGCCTCTCGATGAAACGGTCATCACCGGCCAATGGCTGACAGTGATCATTCGCGTCCTTGCGGCAATCGCGGCCGCCGCATTTTTTGCCCGGTTGCTGGCGATTCGCTGGCTGCCATCCGCTGACCCTAAGGGCGATCCGCTGGGCAAACAGACCGGACGCCTGGTTGACCTGATTGTCCTGATCGCCGTTCCGGCAGTCGTGCTGGGATGGCAATCGACACCCATGGTTATCGTCACTGCGTTGTGCCTGTGCGTGCCTTGTGGCTGGTTGTTCAAGCAAGCCGATCCGTTGCAACGATTTGCGATCACGCTACCGATTGCGATGACACTGCAGTTAATCACCTGGCGTATCGCTCAGCAAACGCCGCTGTGGACCAGTGTCGATAGCACGCCGCAAACGTTCCTGCTGACAACCGCACTGATCTGGATTTTCTCGAGCCTGCAGAACGGATCGAAACCGAACACAGAATTGCAGGACACAGAACTGCAGGACACAGAACTGCACGACACCGAGCCGCAGGACACCAGACCAACCGCCCCAGGACGGGCCAACACATCAGCGTCCAACCTAGCAGCGTCCAGCCCAGAAGAACCCGACGCGAGCACTGAAACGCTTCGCCCCTAGCCGCTGCTGCCTTCATTCTGACGGCAAGATCTTCGGAAAGTGCGCTGATCGAAAATCGATGGATTTTGGTCGCGATTCTGATGACAGACCGTTCATAGAATCCGCGTACCTATCTGGAGCGGTATGAATCGTCCGTACGTCGACACTATGATGGCCGCACTTCTTTCGATCAATCCAAACAGAGTCCGACTCCATGCAGCCTTTTCGAATTCGCGGTCGCCGCTTGCCCAATCCCACGACCACGTTTCGGTCGCGGCGATCACTTCGCCGCTCGCGCGTGCTATCGCTTGAAACTCTGGAAGGTCGGCGTCTATTAGCGGCGGAGGTGATGGGGCCGCACCTCCCCCACGCAATCGAAAATATTGACACCGAACCGCCCATCGAGCGGATCATCAATGGTACGCCGACAACTCAGTTTCCTTCCGTGGGTATCGTTGGCGAGAGCTTCGGCGGCTATTGTTCGGGCACGTTGATCGCATCACAGTATGTATTGACCGCGGCGCACTGTGCCGAGGGAGTCGGGGACACCGCGGGACGCGTTCAGTTCGGGCCGACGACCTACTCGACCAGCGAAGTCATCATTCATCCGAACTATGACGAGTCCAATTTTGGCACCGACATTGCCAATGACATCGCAATTTACAAATTGACCAGCCCCGTCGTGGGCATCACTCCCAGCGAGATCTATCGCCAAACGCCTACTGTCGGATCAACACTGACCCTTGTGGGTTACGGCTATGGCGGAACGGGTGACTCGGGCGCCGACGGTGTCTTTGGCACCAAACGCGTTGGCACCACGCCGATCGATGCGGTCTCATCGACGTTGGTTTACTGGGATTTTGACAACAACACCGAAAGCAACACGGCCCCCGGCGACTCCGGTGGCCCCGCGTTCATTCAGTCTGGCGGCGAGTACTTGGTGGCAGGCGTCACGTCGGGCGGAACCCTCGAAGACGCCGGCCTTGGCGACGAATCCTTTGACACCCGCGTCGACGTCTATCAAAACTGGATCGACGGAATCCTGAACCCAGTCGCGACGACCAACTACGTTGACTACACGTCGGCGGGTTCGACCTATACGCAGTCATTCGATTCGCTCGCATCCTCGGGCACCTCTTCGTCACTGCCCAGCGGTTGGCATCTTTACGAAACAGACACCAACGCCGATTCGACGTACGCTGCCAGCGACGGCACGCCGAACTCCGGCAACACGTACAGTTTTGGCGACAGCGGCAGTTCCGAGCGAGCCTTGGGATCGCTGCGCAGTGGCAGCCTGGAACCGATCATCGGAGCCGCGATCCGCAACAGCACCGGTGCGAACTTGAGCTCGATGACGATCGGATTCCACGGCGAACAATGGCGTCGAGGAACGTCCGGCCGCAGTGACCACTTGGACTTTCAATACAGTCTCAACGCGAGCGGACTTTCCGATGGAACATGGATCGACGTTGACGCGTTGGACTTCGAATCGCCAACCACATCCGGAGCAATCGGCGCACTTGACGGGAACGCTCCCGGAAACGGATCCGACCTTTCGGCGACGATCGGTGGGTTGAATATCCCCAACGGATCGACGTTCTGGATCCGCTGGGTCGATGCAAACGCTTCGGGCGCCGATGACGGTTTGGCGATTGACTCGTTCGTTTTCACGTCGGGCGGGGGCACCGCCACGAACACGGCGCCGACGGTCACAGGCATCGACAACCAAACAACGCCGTTTCAAACGGCAACCGGCGCCATTGCATTCACGATCGGTGACGCCGAAACATCGCCCGCGAGCCTGACCGTGACGGCGACATCGTCCAACACGTCGCTGGTCCCCAATGCCTCGATCTCACTTGGCGGATCGGGCGCAAGCCGAACCATGACGCTGACGCCGACCGCCGGGCAATCCGGTGATTCGACGATCACGGTCAATGTCTCCGACGGCGAATTGACCACCAGCACTTCCTTCCTGCTAACGGTCAATCCCGCGACACCGACCAGCAACGAGAACCTGCGCATCGTCAGCTATAACATCTCGGCCGCCTCGGGTAACGGAACGCCACGAAGCGATTTCGAAACGGTCCTGCAGGCGATCGGCACGGAAATCGTCAACGGGGTCAGCCGACAAGTCGATGTCTTCGCGCTGCAGGAAGTCCTCTCGCAGGCCACCACGTCGACGATCATCGCCAGCTCGTTGAACAATACCTACGGGACCACCGCTTATGTCGCCGGCACGCTGAATGGCGGAACCAGTGGATCGGGCACACAGGGCGTTGTCTATAACAGCGAAACCGTGCAACTGGTCGGGGAGGGACTGGTCGGAACCGTGAGCGCCAGTGGTGCACCTCGGCAAACCATCCGCCACCACTTCCGCCCGGTTGGCACCAGCGGCGAATCGGATTTTTACATCTACAACAGCCACTTGAAAGCGTCCACCGGCGACGAGGGACGCCGCTTCATTGACGTCCAGGCGATCCGCAATGACGCCGACTCGCTGGGACAAGGCGCGCACGTGATCTATGCCGGCGACTTTAATATGTTCACCAGTAACGAACCGGGTTACCAGGAATTCCTTTCCAGCGGAAACGGGCAGGCGTTCGACCCGATCAATCGTCCGGGCAACTGGCGAAACAACAGCAGTTTCCGAGACATCTTCACCCAAGCGCCCTCGGCAACGGTCCAGCCGGGACTTGGGCTGGACGGCGGCGGCATGGACGACCGACTTGATTTCCAGCTGATCTCAGGCGAGCTGCAAGACGGCGCGGGAATGGACTATCGCACCGGCAGCTATCACACGTTTGGCGTGAACGGGTCGGTCGCGCTCAACGGCAGCATCGATGACGCCAGCAATACCGCGCTGCCCGAACTGGGCAACCGATTGACGGTCCTGAGTCTGCTGCGAACCGTCAGTGACCACTTGCCCGTGGTGGCAGACTTTATCGTTCCAGTCAGTACCGAAGATGCACCGGAGATCGCTGGCGTGGTGATCGACGACGGAACGCAGCAGCGTTCAATGATTCGCTCACTGTCGATCACCTTTGACGGCATCGTCAACACACCGGCGTCTGCGTTTACGCTGACCAACCTAGGCAAGCAGGACAATCCGTCGACGACCGAGGTCACCAATTTGATCATCGAACGCGAGGTGGTCGGGATGCAAACGATCGCCACGATCACGTTCGGATCCGGCCCCGGTGTGGTGGACCGGGCCAGTGGCAATTCTTTGATTGACGGAGAGTACCGATTGGACATTGACGGATCCCAAATCGTGACGACTGGTGGCGGCACGTCGATGGAATCGGATTATGTGCTAGGCGACGATGTGGCCGACGATTTCTTTCGTCTTTACGGCGACGCAAACGGTGACGGGCTGACGAACTTCACCGATTTCGCCAGCTCATTCCTGCCATCGTTCGCCAGTTCGATCGGTTCGCCAAACTTTGAATCCTTCCTCGATGCCGACGGGGACGACCACGTCAATTTCAGCGACTTCGCGAGCAGCTTCCTGCCAAATTTCGCGACCGGACGGTAGCGTGGTCGATCGTTCAATGACGAAATTCGCTCTCGCGCGTCCACAGATGGCTTCATTTCAAACACACCCCGCTGGGTGGGCCCACCAATCCTGGGGTGCAAGTCCGTGCATTATCGCACCCTTGACTCGCCGTAAGGGAGCCTGTCGTGCAGGCGTGTTAAGATGCGCTGAATTTGTCAATTTACGGGGTAAAATCCGTTGCGACGACATTGCAGTCAGATACGATACTGCCTGGATTTAGACGCAGTATTTCAAGCGTTTTAGCGATGCATCAGTTCACACAAAGCCACACACGCGGAGAAGAAATATATGAAGCACGCTTTGAGCCTGCTTGTTGCAGCACGCATTCCGATGCGATCCGCATAGGCAGCTTTGATCAACGAAGTTGAAACAATCCGCCCGACCGCAACGTCAACCTGCATTAAACAGAGGCTAAACGGCTTTGCGAACTATGAACGGCTATGATCAAGTCCCCGTATTTGGCGCCGTTAACAAAGAGTACCTAACCTGTCCTATTCACGATGTTGACGTGGAGGACTTGGCGTTTGAGCTCGCTAAGTTTGCCCCGCTTGATCGACACAATTTCTAGCAGAGAGTTTGAGATGAAATTAAAAACACTATTGTCGGTAGCTACTGCTGCTTTGTTCGCATTTTTCAGTACGTCGACTCTGAGCGCTGCGGTTGTCGGCTTAGAAGACTTTGATGGTGGCGCGACCAACCTTCTAAGCACGACCAACGTTTTTGACTATGGCGCAGGTGGTGGCTCTGGTGGCGATGTTTTCGGTCGAGTGCAACCGTTCTCAACTGGCGCCCCTTTTGATCTGGCCGACGACAGCGCTGCTGACGTCAGTGGCGATGGCACAGGCGGGGCTTTCCCCACGGACTCGCGTGGCGTGATTGGTCAGAACAGTTCGTCTGTCTTCGGACTAGTTGACTCCGACGGCAACATTGACGGCATGGGCAATCCACTCAATGATGCGGTTTGGAGTTTCGATATTTCGTCAGCCACATCTATTACCAGCGTCAACATTGACATGGGCGCCATGGGCGATTTTGAAGCGGCAAGTCAAGATGGCTTTCGTATCGATGCGCAACTTGACGGCGGAGGTTACACAACAATCTTCCTAGCCAGACCTGACGAGTCGATTGATCTTTATACGTATCGAGCGATGGATAGCGGTACTGCATTTTCCGAGAACGATCCGCTCGAATTGTTCATCGATGGAGCACTGACATCCTCAGGTATTCTTGACAAATCTGTGGCTGCGACCGGTGCATTGGATACATACTCATCTCTGCTGTTCGCCGGGCAAAGCGGCTCAACACTAGATATCCGTGTTAGCTGGGACGGCAACCCAAGCGGTAGCGAAGCGATGGCAATCGACAACATTTCGATCTTGGGCACCACTGCGATTCCCGAGCCGTCAGCGTTTGCGGCGCTGGCCTTGGCGGGTCTTGGCGGAGTAATTCGTCGCCGCCGACGTTAACATTCACTGCGCGAGCATCTCCGATGCACACATTTGCCGTTGTGGTCACAGCGATCACAACGCATTGACGAGTAGTTGTTCTCCGAAGATTTCGCGCGGCAGTCGGTTTTTGCGTTCACACGACCGATCGCCGCCGTTAACCGGCTCGCACTTAAACGATCAGTCTCGCAGTAGGATCGAACCACCTTCGTTGACGACATGCCTGCCGGGATCACACGGCAAGTGCGGCCACGATCCCTGAACGAGACTCCGCATGGGTCCGTCTTTGGGTCGCCGACGCTAGCCAGAGCGTTGTCAGGTATAGCCGATCATCAAGATCGCGAGATCATGATCATAGAAGCGGCGGGCCTTGGCCCTGCCGCTTTTTTTGTGCAATCACTTCGTGGCAAGCGAATCTTGTTCTCGCGCCGCTAGCCAAGGTGTGACCTCCGATGACTTCGGCACGACGCTTCGATTGCGCAAGCTTCGATCGTAATACTCCTGTGTTTGCCAAATCGTACAAACGTGCGCGATGATTTTGATCGACGGCCGATCCGGCCTACCGAACAAAACCTCCTCGGCGGTTCCATCATCTGCGAAATAATTTCGCGTTAAGTTTCCAATGCTCATTTGCCGCATTTCCTTGATTCGTTCACTGATTCTCGAGCACAAATTCACTTCAGCGGCGAACTATCTGCCACAATCGGCGATCGGTGGACGCGGGAATATCAAGATTCAGTGAAGCACCCACGAGCGGGGATGTGTCTAGCGCGAATTCGCCTAAGCTACTGCCTGTATTGATGTGGCGGTTTAGGCAATTTCTCTCCGCGTAGCATCAACACGCATCGCGTTTATCACTTAGGCGCAATTGCAGGATCAGCAAACTGACAAAGCGGTCGTGATCAAACCGCACTGAACGAATCACCCCGACTATCACCCGCATTCTTTCACCTCAGCATCATTCCGGAGTTCGCAGATGAGTCTGTTCCGTCGTCGATCCCAAAGCAAAGCAAAGAAGACAAAACTCCAACGATCTTCTCTTCGTCGGCAACTGTCCGCAGAGTCGCTTGAGCAACGACGTCTACTTGCCGGTGACTTCGTTATCAATGAATTGCGAATCTCGCATGTCTCGGCAGACAACGACTCGAACAATTTTGTCGAGATCTATGAGACCTCCGGAACACCGTCGGACAGCACCGCCGGCCTCCATATCCTCGCGGTCTCTGGCGAGTTTGCTCCAGGCGCTATTGATTTCGCGATCGACATCAGCAGCGGAACAACTGACGGCGGTGGGTTCCTATTGGTCGCCGATGATGGTTCAGCTGCGAGCCTTGATCCGGGAGACGTGATCGTCACGGGAGCGACCCCCGCATCGGGCAACGGGTTGGACTTCTTTGGATCGCCGGTCACGTTCCTGTTGGTGGATGGATTTACCGGAGCTCAAGGTGACGACCTGGACACCGATGACGATGGCGTTTTTGACACGATGCCTTGGACTTCCATCGTCGATTCGGTTTCGATTACAAATGCCGCTGGAGACGGGTTTGCTTACTCGGCCAACGTCGTCAACAACGTTGACAATTTCACACCAGCCGCCGTGGCTCGCATCCCCGACGGAACGGGCGCATTTGGTTTGCAGCGAGCTCCGAATGATGCAAATGACAACGCGTTCTTTGACGACAGCGGTGACACCCCTGGATTCACCAACGAACCTTCGTTTGAGATCGTGGAATCCGGCGGGGCAACCGGTGTTGTTGAAGGAACAGGCAATGACACGTTTACCGTCGCACTGACCACGGCACCGGCGGACGACGTTGTGGTCGATCTAACGTTCGGCGGACAGATCGACGCGAGCCCGACGCAGTTGACGTTCACGCCTATGGACTTTGCCGCGAAGACCGTCACCGTCACAGCCAATGTTGACGCGGTGGTCGAAGGATTGCATAGCGATGCGGTTAGTTTCACCGTTTCGAGCCTCGACATGGCTTTCGACGGGGCATTTATTCCAAGCATTTCGGTAACGGTATCGGACCCTGCCGTGGCCAGTACGGACGTGGTCATCAACGAAGCGCGAATCTCACACAGCACGTTCGACGATGATTCGAACAACTTTGTCGAACTGTACGACACCAACGGCACCAGTGGAGTCGACCTCACGGGGCTGACCCTGGTGGTTCTGACCGACAATTTCAATGGCACACCTGATGGAGCGATCGGACGGGTTGTCGCGCTCGATGGCGGCTCGACCGATGCCGACGGCTTCACTCTGATTCATGACGACGGATCCGATGCCGGCATCATCAAAGATGCGGGTGATATCTCCGTCACCGACCTCGACTTCGGTGGTATCCCCACCACGTTCTTGTTGGTAACCGGGTTTACCGGTGCGGAGGGTCAAGATCTTGATACCGACGACGATGGGACGCTCGATACGACTCCATGGGTCACCATCTTTGATGGCGTCACGCTGGATAGTTCCACCGGCAACGCAGGTTCGGGACTTGGTTTGCCGAAAGTCAATTCACCGGATGAATTCGCGGCTGCTGGCGGACGACGCATCACCGACGGAACCGGGTCGTACTCCCTGCTGCGTTTCAATGATGACGGACAGGACACGCCAGGATTCACGAACGAACTTGCACCAGGAGTTCGTATCATTGACTCAACTCTAGACCCGGCTGACGGCATCTCAGCCGACCTGGATGTCGCCGAAGCCCGCACGGTGGATTTCAGTTCCAACGTTGCGACGGTGATGGAGACGTTCAGTGTTGTCTTGGATGCGGCACCCGCAACCAACGTGACAGTGACCATTGATCCCGACACGCAGCTTGAACTGTTCGGAAACGCCGCCGGCGCCGCCACGAACCTGACCTTTACACCGGGCAACTGGTACTTGCCACAGATGGTCACCGTAACCGCTGCCGACGACGCCGTCGACGAAGGTGATCACACCGGTACGATCACGATCACTCCGAGTGGCGATGCGAGCTACGCGGCTTTGTCGGTTCCCGATTTGACTGCTGATATCGTTGACAATGACAATGCGAATCATGCAGTCGTGATCAACGAAGTCTTGTACGATCCAGGCACGATGAACGATTCGAACCTGGATACCATCTTTAGTTCCGTCGACGACGAGTTTGTTGAAATCCTTAACACGGGCTCATCGAATATCGATCTTTCCGGCTGGACGATTTCGGGTGATCAAGGTGCCGTCCATACGTTCCCGTCGGGCACGGTGCTGGCCGCGGGCCAAGCCTATGTCATCTTTGGTGGTGGCACGATCGGACCATTCGGCACCTACATGGATTCCAGTGAAAGCATCGCGCAGGCCGCGGCTGCCTCGACTGGAACGCTCGGCCTGGCCAACGGCGGCGAGACCGTCACGCTTAGCGATGGTGTTCGGATCATCGATCAACTGACGTACGTCGAAGATGAACTGATCAACGACGATGCACTGGCAAGAGGCCCCAACGGCACCGGTCCGTTCGCTTCCAGTAAAGACTTCGTCAACCTGAACTTTGAACCTTCCACGCCTGGGCGTGATAACGAAGGTGACTTCACGACCGAATTTGAAAACGGCAAGGCGATCTTGACGATCCAGTCCGGCGCCGCCCTGACGGTCAACGAAGAAGGGGAAACCAGTGATACGTTCGATGTTGTGCTTTCCGCACAGCCCAGTGGCACCGTCACGGTCAATGTTAGTGTCAGCGATGGTGAAACGACCGTCGGCCCTAGCTCGCTGACGTTCACCACCGGTAACTGGCAGACGCCTCAAACCGTGACCGTAACGGCCGTCGATGATGGTGACCTAGAAGGAGCACACACCGGCGCTATCTCCTTATCGGCCAGCGGTGCCGACGCGACCTATAATGCGACCACGAACCCCGATGTCTTGGTCAATGTCATCGACAATGAAGGTGCCGGGGCATCGGTCGTACTGAACGAAGTATTCGTCAACCCTGGCGGATCCGATGATGCCCGAGAGTACATCGAGATCTTGTCGACCACCGGAGGCGCAGAAGCGTTAACGGGCCTCTGGCTGATTGAGGTCGAAGGCGATGGCACCGGTGCCGGAGTCATCGACAATGCACAGGACCTCTCTTCACTCTCGACCGGAACCAATGGCCTGCTATTGCTGGGTGATGGCTACGGGACGACCGGTACGCCGTGGCCAGCGGGCACCGTCGATGCAGCGACCGCGCTTGCAGACCTTGACAACGTGACGATGGAAAACGGATCGATCACGTTCTTATTGGTCACCGGATTCAGTGGTGCCGTTGGCGGCGACATCGATACTGACAATGACGGGATCATCGACAATCCGCTGTGGGCAACCGTCATCGACAGCGTTGGCTGGACCGACGGCGGTGGTACGGATCAGACCTATACGCCGGCGACACTGAGCCAAGTTACCGGTACGCCAGACGCCGCATCACGGATTTTGGGTGATACGACTGCCGATTCTGCGGCTGCTTGGTACAACGGCGACATCGACAACGCGACGACGCCGGATGACTTTGCCACGCTGTACGTCACCGGCGACAACGCAAGTGCGAACCTGCCACCGGGCGGCCAAATCACGCCCGGATCGAGCAACACACCGGGTACACCTACCGGCGGAACCGTCGTCGACGAACACCTGTTCTACAACGATTCTTTTTACGACGGTGACGACCCGATGGCCAACGCCGCCGATGATGCAGCCATCGATACTTCGAAGTCGTCTTTACGCACCGGTACCGCGACATTCGCCAACTACTCCGGCTTTGATGAAGGCATCAACGGAATCATGATCGACATCGCGGGCCTTCCGGCAACGCCTGTCGCTGACGATTTTGAGTTCACCGTCGGCAACGACGATGCTCCCGACGGTTGGTCGTTACTGGGTGTCACTCCGACAATCAGTGTCCGTGCTGGCGAAGGTACCAGCGGCTCGGACCGCGTGACGCTTATTTTCCCCAACGATTCGATTACGAATACGTGGTTGGAAATTACCGTGCTTGCGACCGGCCCAGGTTCGATCGTTGACACAACCGACGTGTTCTACTTCGGCAACATCTTGGGCGAAGTTGGCGTCGGCTCCACAACGGTCAACTCGACAGACTTTGGCAGCGTCAGTGCTTCGTTCACCCCGATCTTCCCTCCAGGAACGATCGAACCAGTCACGGCGCCACAGGATGTTAATAAAGACGGCAAGGTAAACAGCACCGATGCTGGTTTCATCAGTGCCAACTTCACGCCGATCTTCCCTCCCGGCCAAGAGGTCAAACTCATCACGCCGGGCGGTGCTGCAGTCGGTCCAATTGCCGCCGGTGCATACGACGACGACGCGTCAAGTTACGAAATTGCCGTCGATGAAGCGTTTTCGGAGCTGGCAGAAGCGGGGCTGTTTTAACCCCCCCGAGATGCCGTGCTTTTTGCTGATACCAAACACTGAACTACAATCAACACTCTCACCTCGATTTCCATGGAGCCAATTAATTTTATGAACCGCTCAATCACGCTGGCCCTGGTCGGGCTGCTTACCCTTCTCGTTCAAACCGGTCGCTCCGATGCAGCGGTTGTCATCGCGCCGACATTGCCGGGTGGAACCATTCTTGAAGGAACGCCATCGATCGATTTCACACTTTCGTTCAGCGGCACTGACCTGGACGCGACCGCACTCTTCGACGCGTTTACGTACGCAGTCGAAGCAACCAACTCACGTGCCGGGGCTGACCCCGTATTCACCAAGCCCATCGAGGTGGCAAACCTGAATGCGCAACTTGCTAGCTGGCAATTGGTTGATCAATCGCAATTCGGCGCTGCGAACCAAGTCGCTGGAAACGCGAACGCCCCCGTGGGCGTTTCGGTAAGTCTGCCTAGTGACGTTTTGATGTTTACCCTCGATACCAGCGGATTGGTTGCTGGCGATGTCGTGACCATCAATACCAATCTGTTCGATGTCGCAGCGGTTAGTTTTGAAGGAAGCCCGTTTGCATTAGACCCGCAGCAAGGTTCATTTTCGGTCGTGGCCACAGCCATTCCTGAGCCCGCATCATTCGCGGCCCTTGGCTTTGCAACTGCCGGTATCGCTGTGCGACGCCGTCGCCGCGTCTAGGCACCAGTGCGAACCTGAATTTTCTTGAATATCGATTCCGACGGGTACCGCAATGCGATACCCGTCGTTTCTTTTGCAATCGCCGAGAGTTCACCTGTGATCCTAACCGTCTTCGGGCGGAGATTACCTGTGATCCCACGATGCGTAACACCGTCCTCGTCTTTCGATTGAAAGCAAGCTTATGAAAGAGTCAGATCGTCCTGGGGTTCTCTGGTCACGCCGGCGATTGCTGTTGGAAGTCCTTGAACGACGAGACCTGCTGACGGCCGTTCGCGTTGTGAACTGGAATACGCTTGATCGTCCGAACAACCAAACGCAAATCAATCAGTTCACCACGATCCTCAGCGCGATCGGCTCGGAAAACGTCGGCGGAACCGCCCGTCCCATCGACTTGCTGGCGTTGCAGGAAACAAGCCCTCAACGCGCAAACAACGTCGAAGCAATTCTCGATGGCCTTTACGCCGACGATTACGAATCGGTCACGATTGGCGGCGGTGCGCCAGATGAGTATGTCGGATTTGTCTATAACACCAATGTGCTAGAACTATTAGCAACCAGCAGCGTCAGCGGCAGCTTTACTCACGAACCGATGCGAGGTCTTTTTCGCCCGGTCGGCACAAGCGGCGATGCTGATTTCTACGCTTATTCGATCCACTTAAAGGCCGGCAACAGCAATTCGGACGAAGACAAAAGAACGATCGAGACGGCCGCACTGCGAAACAATGCCGATAGCCTGGGCAATGGCGCACAAGTCATGTTCATGGGCGACTTTAACATGCGAAGCAGCAACGAGACCGCGTTCGACAGTTTCGTCGCCGCTGGCAACGCCCAACTTTTTGACCCGATCAATCGGCTGGGTAATTGGTACAACAATTTCAGTTTTCGCGATATCCACACACAAAACCCGCAAAACAATGCCAGCGGCGGCTTCATGGACGACCGCTTTGATCTGCAGCTGCTGAGCGGAGAGTTTTTTGATGGTCAGGGAATCGACTACACATCGGGCTCCTATCGTGCCTTCGGTAACAACGGGACCCACAATCTGAACGGCCCGATCACATCGGGTTCTGGCGCATCGCCAGCAGTTTTAAGCGCACTTGCCCTGGCGAGCGACCACCTGCCGGTAGTCGCGGACTACGAGTTCACCGCTGGAATTTCTCTTGCGGTCAACGACGTGATCGTTGACGAATCCGCGGGCACGGCGACGTTTACGATTTCCGCCGATGCGATGCCCACGTCACCGGTCACGGTTCAGTATGCAACTCAAAGTGGGACTGCGATTTCGAATTCTGATTTCGAGGCTAAATCTGGCGTCGCCACAATTGCAACCACTTCGACTTCAACCACCGTCGTGGTCGACATCATTGATGACACACTGCAAGAGCCCGACGAATCCTTTTTCTTAAACCTGTCGGGCGCCAGCGCGGGAGCGACGATCGCCGATAACCAAGGCATCGCGACCATCACGGCCAACGACGCGGTATCGGTGACTTTCGGTTTTGATCAAGACACCATCAGTGTTCCCGAAGGCACATCGGAAGTCACGGTCGAATTTGTCCTGAGCGGAAACGCACCGGAGTTCGACGCATTCACCTATGCAATCGGGATCGGTGATGGCTTTGGGGGAGGAGGAACAGGGACACCTCCGCAATTCGTCGCGGTTCCGACGCTGATCAATGACGTCGTAACATGGTCCAACTTTGCTGACCTGCCGACCCCTCAAGCCGCCACGGGAAATGTCAACGCACCCGCAGGCACCGGTGCCTCCGCGACTCTTCCGTCGACCGTGTTGACGATGACGATTGATGTATCGCAGTCGGTTCAAGGCGACACATGGATACTCGATGCCAATCTGGTTGATGCATCCGACATCTCCTTTGAGGGAACGCCTTTCCCGGTCATCGGATCAACATCGACGATCAACATTGTCGCTGCTGCGGAGGTCGTCGATCGGCATCTCTTTTACGACAACTCGTACTTCGACGGATTCCAGTTGGGCGCCGGCGCTGCTGATGATGATGCGATCGACGAGTCAAAGGTTCCACTGCTGCCGGCCGGTGACGCAGAGTTCGCAAATTACACCGGATACTCTCAGGGCATCAACGGCATCATCGTCGATATCGAAAACCTTGTTTCGACGCCGGTCGCAGATGATTTTTACTTTGCCGTCGGCAATGACTCCGACCCCGGCAACTGGGCGGAACTAATGGTTGCCCCCGTCATTGACGTGCGATCTGGTGAAGGAACCGACGGTTCCGACCGAGTCACACTGACTTGGCCAAGTGGAACCATCGTGAACCAGTGGTTACAGATTAATGTTCTGTCCGATGGGCCTGGGTCGATCGTCTCGGTGCCGGACACATTTTATTTCGGAAACGCGTTAGGCGAAGTCGGCGCCGGCGACACACGCGTTAACTCGACTGACGCAGGTTCCATCAGTGCGAACTTTACACCGATTTTTCCGCCCCAAACTGAGTCCGTCCAAGAACCACACGACGTCAACAAAGATGGCCGCGTGGACAGCACAGACCTGGGCTTCACAAGCGGACAATTCACACCAATCTTTCCGCCGGGACAAGAGCTTGCATTGATCTCTGTCCCCGGCGCGGCCTTAGGCTTCGAATCTGCTGCCGCATTCCAGAGCTTCGAAACACCAACACAATCTTCATCACTCCTTCAAGTTTCACCGGTGCAAACCAGCTTGCAGACGTCGGCAAGCGCGTTAACCAACCGCGAGCGAGATGAAGCGGTGGACTTGGCGATCGTAACGACGCCAGCACGTAAGTTGGTGAGTTTCGGCAAACCGCGAGACATCGTTTCGACCGCACCAAACCCCTCTCTGGTCGACGTCGTATTGGCGGAATCACCCGCAACCGATTCCCTAAGTCGCTTGTTAGGGACGATCGCAAACCGCAACTCAAGTAACTCGATGAAACATCTAGATTGAAACTGAATTGAGTCGACTTCACGGAAAGAAGTCCATAGAATTTGTCGATGACGGACAATCCAATCGGATCGAATCGAATGAATCACGTCAGATGACCTAGAGACAAAAAATGAAACGCCACGCATTTACATTGATCGAATTGTTGGTCGTGATCGCGATCATTGGAATCCTTGTCGGCCTGTTGTTGCCGGGCGTTCAGGCGGCGCGTGAAGCGGCGCGGCGGATGAGTTGCCAGAACAACATGAAACAACTGGCCCTTGGCGTTCACAACTTTGAATCGACATACAAAGAATTTCCTCCTGGCCTGAAAACGTTCAAGAGTGATCGCCCGAGTGATTGGTATGGGCAACCACTTTTCGCTTACATGCTGCCGTTCATCGAACAGAGCGGTTTGTACGAGATGTGGAATTGGGACGAGACCTATCAAGCCGCTCGCGAAAACACACGCGACCCGGCGAATGTGCGAATCGAATCGGCGGAATCGGCGTCCGCTCAACTGATCCCCACCTACCGGTGTCCATCAGACTTGCTGGAAGACGGACCGATCCAGCTTGATTATCGACGCGCCGGATATTGCACCGGATTCTTTGGCACGACCAGTTACATCGGAAACGGTGGAACGCATTCGACGTACTTCCGCGATCGCGAAATGGATAACGATGGCGTGTTCTTCATGACGGGATCTGACTCATGCCCGGAAGACTATCAAAACATCTCGGCGACCCCACCAGGCAACCTACGCCCGAACGAAGTGCCGACGCGATTTTCCGCCATCCTGGACGGCACCAGCCAAACGCTGCTGTTCGGCGAACGTTTCCACAACGACCCTATCTTCGATACAAAACTGCACGAGCACCCGACTGAGTTCAGCCGTTACACGATGTATCAATGGGGTGCATGGGGCTGGACCGGCGGTGGCAATGGAACGACACATTTGCTGGGCAGCGCCCGCGTGCCGATCAACTATTCGACGCCCGAAAACGTCGTGCCCAGTTATGCGGCCGTCAATGAACGGATGTCGGCCTATGGCAGCGGACACACCGGCGGAGCAAACTTTGCGTTCTGTGACGGCAGTGTTCGCTTCCTGCAACAAGAAATCAACTTCGCCGTGTTCCAGGCATTGGCAACGAAGGCTGGGCGTGAGAACTTTGATCAAGACTATTGATAGAAACAGCCTCGACAAAAATGCCGGCCCGAGTGGAAGACATGCACAGCAGCTATTCAAGCAAACTTGCGACTATCACGGTCGCCACACTTCTCTGTGTTTTGGTTGTCGGCTGTGATTCGACACCGGAACTCGGAATAGTCACAGGCACCGTTAAAGCTGGCGATGAACCGCTGGGTGAAGTCATGGTGCAGTTCATGCCTGAACCTGGCAAGAACAAGAACGGCATGATGTCGTCTGCCTTGACCGATGAGAACGGCCAGTACCGACTCGGATACTCTCATCGCGACGGTGGCGAGGGTGCCGAAATCGGAATGCATCTGGTGATCTTGAAAGACTATGCGTCGGAAAATCATCGCGGCAAAGGTCAGCCGCCGCCCATTCGTATCCCGAAACCGATGCGGCAAGTCGGCGATACGCCTCTGCGATTCGAAGTCAAACCGGGCGAACAGACCATCGATATCGATATCCTGTCGCCATAGATTCGCAGACGCTGGAGCGTCTGGCGTTGAGATTCACCCGCGTCTGGCATTGGGATTCACCCGAGTCTGTGCAAAGGCGGATGCACACCCAGCCACTGCGAATCGTCTGGCGAGTCCCAAAAGGCCCCATGCCCGGCGAATCGTCGCGAATGCTCTATTTCTGACGAAAGATTTCGCTGTCGATCAGCGACAGGACCAGATCGCGAAAACCGCGGCCGCTTTCCATGTGCTGCTGAACAAGCGACGCCACGATTTTTCGCTCGCGATAGTTCAGGGGACGTCCCGTGGCATAGGCGAGCAGCTTCTCCGATACGCAGCGTGCAAACGGTTGCGGATTCTCCGCCAGCCAACGCTTCAAATCGGTAACATCGGACAACGGCACGCCGCCGGGCATCTCGCCGGCCGCATCGACCGGGATGGGTTTTGACTTTTTCGAATTGCCCGTCCGCGGATAGTTCTCGCGCCAGCGCCCGATCGGGTCATAGTTTTCGAGCACAAAGCCAAGCGGATCAATTTCCCGGTGGCAGTTCGCACAGCTTTGATCGGCCATATGCGCGGCAAGCATGTCCTTGGGCGAAGTGGCGCCGGCCGTGTCCGGTGTTAACGCAGGAACCGCTTTGGGCGGATCGGGCGGTGGCGTCCCCAGAATATTGTCCAACACCCAAACACCGCGCAGCACGGGTTGCGTATCGACACCGTTGGCCGTTGCCATCATGACGGCCGCCATCGACAGCAGCCCACCATGGCGACCGCCTGCATCGATGGAAACTCGTTGCATGCCGCGTTTGAAACTCGGCTTCTGTTTCTTGCCAGGCGGCTTGAACATGTCCAATTCGTAAACGTCCCAACCGATCGCATCATTGGTAAACAGAAAATCGGGAGCAATGAAATCGGTTACCGGTAAATCGTTGTCCAAGATATACCGAAAGGTCTGCTGGACCTCTTGTTGCATTCCCTCGCGATGCTTCGCGGTAAAATTTCGAATTAATCGTTTGTCGGGCATCAACAGATCAATCGTGTCCAGCGTCAACCATTGCCGAGTGAAGTCTTGAACGAATGCTTCACTGATCTGTTGGTCGTGCAACAATCGACTGGCTTCTTTGCGCAGAATCGCCGGTTGACTCAATCGACCACTCGCTGCAGCTTTACGAAGCGATGCATCGAGCGGTCCGAGTGTCAAGAAGTACGAAAGACGGCTCGCCAATTCCTCATCGTTCAACATGCCCGGACCGACACTGCGATACAAAAACGAGGGCGAAATCAAGCAAGTTCGAATCGCCAAGTGCATGCCGGCGTGAAAAGAGCCAGTTCTTTCGACCTCTCGGCGGACCATCGACACGTAAAGCTGCGTCTCCCGCTCGGTCGACCTACGCCGAAACGCGTCGGATAGCAATTGGTCAAAAAAGCTTTCCAGGGACGCTTCGTCGTCCTGGTTGAGCTTGCCCATCAAGCGTGCGCGCTGCCTCGCAACACGCACGTCATCTTGATCGGGATATTGCTCGACCGGTCCTTCGATCCGCACGGAATGAATACCGACGTACGGGCCTTCTTCAAAGAACTTGTAAACGAGCATTTCACCGACATTCACGTTGCCTGACGACAACTTCTTGGCGAATGCGTTCATTCGCTCGGGGTCGATCTCGCCCTCCGACGCTTTCGGATTGCCACGCATCAGTTCTTGTTTCAGACGAGCCCAACCGCTGCCACCTCGGGGCAGGTTGCCAACCGATTGCCACGCAGAAAACAGATCCGGTTCCCGCTGAAACAACTTCTCTAAGAACGCGGCCAGTCGTGGTTTATCGTCGTAGTCGTACGGACCGTTTACATATTGAAATACAACCGTTTCACCGTGATCCAAGTCCATTTCAAAGTGATGCTCGGTCGGCGTCTCATCCTCAATCGCCAATGTCTGCTGAAGCTGCACGTTCGTTCGCTCCGGCGTCATTGACGAAACGCTCAAGCGTGGCGTTTCGATGGTTGCCGGATAGTGCGACGACGCAGTGACGGAAACCTTATATCGCCCGCTGGCTGGTGCTTCGAATTTGGTTGGCCAAGTTGCATGTCGGACGACGTTCGGGCCAGACGATGCAAGCCGCATGGCACCATCGATCAAGCACGCCGAGGAATAGCTGATCACAAGTTCGTTGGCCGGTACATCGAGCGTGCGCGATGGAATCGAAGCAGCAGGCGGTGCAAAAAACTCATCGGCCACCCGCTTGGCCGTGTCCGCAAACGCTTGCAGGTGCGACCTGGAAACGACCAGCGATTCGCCTTGATTGTCAAAACCGTGCAGTTCGTTGTCGGGCGGAAACCCGTCCGACAAACGGAATTGTGGAAGACCGAAGACAGCTTGAATCGTCTTTTCGTATTCCTTGCGACTGAGTCGACGCAGTTGCGTCCCGCCGACTGGGCTGTAACGGACCAACTGGCGATCGATCCATCCGAGCAATCGTGCTCGCTGATTTGCAGTGGGCTGATCCGCGTCTGGCGGCGGCATGATGCCTCGCGAAACCATCGCATGCGCAGATTCCCAGTCGGATAAAACATCCGGCCGCATCCAAGCAGACTTGTCGAATTGCAGAACGAGATCGCCTTCAGCCGCGGATGCATCGTGACAGTCACTACAAAACTGGCGGAGCAATGCCGTGGGTGATTCACTCTGGGCCAACGCGATGGGCCCGCCGAGAATCAGAAACACGATTAAGAACGTGTATCGAATGTGAACCCAACTGAGTTCGTCAACGCGTAGGCGTGGATGACGCAATGACCGCATGATACCTAACCGGTTTCCCTGATCCATGCTAAGCCCAATCATCAATGCCATGCCTTGCACTGGAAAACGCATCGGCTTGAATGCCAAGTTGCCGAAGGATTGAAAGGAAGACATCGCCAAGCAGTGATGAGTCCGCATCCAAGTCACCTGCGATGTGGCTCCCGTGGCGAAACCCGCCTCCGGCCACCAACGTCGGCAAGTCTCGATTGGAATGTCGGCTAGCGTCACCCATGCCCGTCCCAAACATCACAATGGTGGTATCCAGCAGGGGCTGTCCATTTGCATCCGTTTTCTCTTTGAGCTGTGTCAAAAATCGGTCGAGACACTTCATGTGTTCCGTCTCGACCCGAATCAAGTCTCGGATCAAATCGGGGTCATTGCCATGGTGCGACAGGGCATGATAGCCGGCACGAAGCGTCTCGCCGTCTAAGGTAAAAACTTGGCCCAGACCAGCGATGAACAACGTGGCAACGCGTGCCGAATCGGTTTGCAGCGCCAGCGCAATCAAGTCGAACATGATCTGTTCGCACTCCAGCATCAACGTGGGCGCGACGGGATCATACGGCGGCAATTCATAATCAACTTCCACCGCGTCGTCGCTTAGGAATTGCATCTGCCGTCCCATTCGCACTTCCAGCTCGCGGAGTGCCGTGAAATACTCCGATAGTTTTTGCTGGTCGGACTTACTGACTTGTTGCTGCAACCGTTTCGCGTCTCCGCGAGCCATGTCCAGCGCACTGCGACCGCTGCGCAGCAAGTACTCACTGCGTTCACGATCCTGGCCGCCGGCAAACAATTGGTCGTACAGCACGCTGGGGCGATTGACCATCGGCAAGGGCACACCCGATCGCGTGAACACCATTCGTTGCCGAGGGATATCACCTGCACACAATTGCAGCGAATCAAAGCGGGTCGCGCGTCCAATCTTTTCTGCGGCCATCTGATCAAGCGTGACGTCGCCGATCCGCGAACCGCACAAGTAGTTATCCCAATTCTTATGCCCGTTGCCGGCGCGATGATCGAACTTAGAAAAGACCGTGTAATCGTCTCGGTGATGGTCAATCACCTTCAACAGCGTCGACGCCTGGTAATCCTTACCAGTGGACTCTGGGTAGAACGCTTTGCGATACAACCCCAAATTGGAACCGATGCAAACGAGCCGCTTGGCTTTTGCACCAGCAACGTCGCTCTTGGGTGATTCGGACGCCCGGGCGGTTGTCGGGGCCAAACGAGATGTCGATTCCAACATCGGCAGGGTCAACGACAGCCCGGCGGACTTTAGCAGACCGCGACGACCATCAAAGTGAATGTTCAAACGGACAACCTCGAAATCGGAAGCATCAACGGCAAGACAGAAAGTCTTGTGGGGTGGGCGCCAGGACGGAGGGAACGGATTGCTGGCGGACATGCCATGATAGCCGAAACTGGCCGCCGAAGCGAAGCGGATTCGATGTTAGCGGATTCGAACAGAACGCCGCAAAACACGGTCGCGTCGTCAACGCCTGGATGTCATGCTCGAACACCCGTCAGTATTTTCAACCAACCGAATCGCACAAGCGGCCGGTGCGCAGCATCGGGTTAAATTTGCGATCTAACGGTTGCCCGCAGTCAGTTACCCGATGCGTGAAAACCCACCATTCACGGGCGATCGACCAAGACCTGGCGAAAGAAATCAACCATGGTCTCGCTCGTTTCGGGATTCATGAACGTGACCATGTGTCCTTGCTTGGGCAACGTCTTCATTCGACTATCGACGCCCCGTTGTTTTTGAGCCTGGTGAAACGTACGGCTGCTGGTGATCGGAACGATGATGTCGTTTTCCCCATGAATGATCTGAGTCACCGGGTCACCGGCCGACACGTGGGTCAGCGGAGAGGCTGCGTCGTAGACCTCCGGTTTTGCGGACCGCGAGCCGCCTAAGAAATATGCCAACGTTGTGTTATTCGCGGGAATCGTACGAAAGTCGCAAGGAGGTCCGCCCGCACACACGGCCGAAATGTCAGGCAGCTTGGTCCAGCGCGTGTCCTGAGCCGTCCAGTCACTGGCCGAGGCCTGCGTTGCAATCGGCTCATCGGCCAGCGATGCGATCAGCGCAACGAGGTGCCCTCCGGCGGAATAGCCAAATAGCCCCAAACGATCGACGTCCAGCGAGAACCGCCCGGCGTTTTCGCGAGTCCATATCATCGCTTGGCGAACATCATCGACCTGCTTAGGAAACTTGTGCTGCGGAGCCAATCGATAGTTAATCGCAATCGCGGCAAAACCGCTATCGGCCAGCTCGCGAGCGTATCCCGCGATCGTCCACTTATCGCCGCTAACCCACCCACCGCCGTGAACGACCAACACGACGGGAAACGGCTGCCGCGTTTGATCGGCCGGCAGATACACGTCGCATAGTCCCGACGTGTCGCCAGCGTTCCCGTAACGCTGGTCTTTGATGATCTGGAAATCGGCCGCGGCGTATTCATGCCACAGCGGCCCAACAATCAGACTTATCGCACAAATAGCCACGCCCCAAGACGGCGGGCTCAGGAACGGCAGGCCCCAAGTTGGCGGGACCAAGAGCGATTGGAACCATGAATTGTGCTTCGAAAGCATCAGATGCGTCCTTGGGGTGATCTGCTACTTGGATCGAATTGGGGTCGGCAATTGGACAGCCGGGCAAAATCGAAACAGACAGGAATCGGGGCGGTGGGAGGAAACCGCCTGCACCCTATAATAACGCCTGATCAAGTTTAGGCCTTTCACCTCTCGTTATCCCCCCTGCAGGAAATCATGCCGATCGAACTGAATTCGATACCCGAAGCGGTCGAGGCGATCGCACGCGGCGAGGTCGTCATCGTGATCGATGCGGAAGACCGAGAGAACGAAGGGGATTTTATCTGCGCGGCTGAAAAGGCAACTCCCGAGACGGTTAATTTCATGCTGTCCGGGCGGGGGCAACTGTGCGTTTCGATTCTGCCGGAGGTCGCCAAGCGTTTAGAACTGTCGCCCGTCGCCGCGCAGAACAACGCTCCGCTGCAGACCGCGTTCCTGACACCGATCGATATCGCGAGCGCCAAAACGGGCATCACCGCGATCGAACGCAGCGAGACAATTCGGCGTTTAGCCAGCGAAGATTGCAGGGTGGATGATTTCGTGCGGCCGGGCCACGTTTTTCCGCTGCTGGCAAAGCAGGGCGGGGTGCTCCGTCGTGCCGGGCACACCGAAGCCGCCGTCGACTTACCACGGATGGCCGGTCTGCATCCGGCGGGGGCGCTTTGCGAAGTGCTCGACGAAACCGGCGACCGTGCGACTCGAGACACGCTGGTCGAAATCGCCAACAAACATAACCTCAAGATCATCAGCATCGAGCAGTTGATCGCCCATCGCCGCGTCAGTGAAAAATTGATCACTCGCGCCGCCGAAGCCGAACTGCCCACCAAGTACGGCGACTTTCGCATCATCGTCTATCAAGTCGAATACGAGGCGCAACAACCCATCGCAATCGTCTATGGCGACATGGGGGCGTCACCAGAATCCGCCAACCAAGTGGCACCGCTGGTGCGGATGCACAGCAGTTGCTTTACCGGCGACCTGATCTCGTCACTGCGCTGCGACTGTGGTGACCAACTGCACATGGCCTTGAACATGATCAGCCAAGAGGGACGAGGCGCATTGGTCTATTTGCCTCAAGAAGGTCGCGGCATCGGTCTTGCGCAAAAGATTCGTGCTTATGCACTGCAGGATAACGGGCTGGACACGGTCGAAGCGAACCATGCACTCGGGTTCAAAGCCGACATGCGAGACTACGGGATCGGGCTGCAAATCCTTAAGGATCTGGGACTGAAGGAAATTCGTTTGCTGACAAACAATCCCAAGAAGACCGAAGCGTTCAACCTGCGAGGCTTTGATTTGCGAGTGGTCGACCAAGTCCCGATCGTTCCGCCGGTCAATGAGCATAATCAAAAGTATTTGGACACCAAGCGAGAAAAGATGGGACACCAACTGCCCAAGTCTTAATCGCAAACACCAACGAGACAAAACGGCGCCGGTTCGCCGCAACCGCGTTCCGATTCACACCGGCATTGGTGTTGATGACGAGTCGAAATCGATGGAACGCGGAACCTTTTGTCGGATAAAAAGAGCAATCCAACGGTTCGACGAAATCTGCGATGCGGCGAAGTCCGCCGTTTGACGAAACGCGACGAAACGCACTGTTTGACAGAACGCGTTGTTTGACAGAACGCGTTGTTTGACAGAACACGTTGTCTGACCATGACGAGAAGTACCGCACCGGAATCAATCCATGTCGCAAGAAAGCTTTCCAAGACGCGTCGCCATCGTGGGCGCCGGACTGCTCGGTGGCAGTGTGGCGCTTTCGCTGCGGCGGACATTCCCAGAGATCGAGATCGTTGCGTTCGCTCGCAGCGAGGCAAAGCAAGAGGCCGCGATGGCCAGCGAAATTTTTGACGCCGCATTCTTATCGATACAAGAAACCACACAAGACTGTGACGCCGTGGTCGTCGGCGCCCCGGTCAATCATATCGCCAACCTAGTCTGTGACATTGCCGAATGCACGGGACCAGATTGCTTGATTACGGACGTCGGCAGCACAAAAGCCGGTATCGTCGCGGAAATCGAAACACATCATCTTGCTTCGCGGAAATTCGTCGCGGCACATCCGATCGCGGGAAGTGAGAAAACAGGGTTACAGCACGCCAACGCGGGTTTGTTTGACAACAAGCTGATCATCATCACACCCGGAAATGTGACCGACCCGCTGATGCTGGTCCGGGCAGAAACGTTTTGGCAAGCGACGGGTGGCGAAACGATCCACATGACTCCCCAAGAACACGACACCCACTTGGCAGCCGTTAGCCATGTGCCACACTTGATGTCCTGCCTGGTGGCCCTGCGATCGGATTCCGAATCCCGAGAACTGGTCGGATCGGGATGGCGAGACATCACACGCGTTGCCGCGGGCGATCCAGCAATGTGGACGGCGATCTGCAGCGCGAACCGAGACGCGATCGGAAAAGAGCTGTCCGCCATCAGTGATTCGTTGACGCACTTAAGCGAGCTTGTTCAGCGATCCGATGACGAGGCTTTGTTTCGATGGTTGACCGACGCGAAATCCGCTCGAGATAGCGCGTCAATCGAAACGTAGCGTGATCCGCGCAATCGGCGACGCAGGCAAGAAAAGAACGACTCCACAAAAGACGGGCAACCGGCAATTCATTCCATTTACTCTTTGAGATTGCATCATGCCGCTTTGGCAAATTGACATTTACCCGGCCGAAGGACAGGTCGACCGCGAGTCACTTCGAACGGCCGAGGAAATCAGCGAACTTGGACTCGGCGATCAAGTGTCGGTCACTTGTGCCCGCGGTTTTTTGGTGCAGGGAAACTTTGCACTCGAGGAAGCCAAACGTCTGGCCGAAACGTTGCTTTCCGATCGTGTGACCGAGACGTCCGTGGTCGCAATCGCCGGCCAAGATGCGTTGAACCAACCGCCCGCCGGTGTCACGGTCAGCCAAGACGCAACCCTGGTCAACGTGATGCCCAAACCGGGCGTGATGGATCCGGTTGCGGCCAGCACCACCGGCGTCGCGAAGGACGCGGGCCTGGACGTCGAAGCGGTACGTACGATTCGCAAATACTGGCTCAGCGACGTCGACGATGACTCGCTGCATTCGATCTGTCGCCGCGCCCTTTCCAACGACGCGATCGAACAGGTTGTGCTGGGACCGCTGCAGATCGATCAGTTGGACGTTGGATCGCCGTACGAGTTTGAACTGGTCACCGTGCCGATCCGCAGCCTGGACGACGCCGGGCTGGAACAACTTTCGCGTGACGGCCAACTTTATCTGACACTCGTCGAAATGCAGACGATTCGCGATCACTTCGCGTCGATCGGTCGCGATCCGACCGACATTGAACTGGAGTCGATTGCACAGACCTGGTCAGAGCACTGCAGCCACAAAACGCTGGCCGGCCGGATTCACTATCGCGGTCCAGGAAAAGACGGCACCGCAGAAGCCGATGAGCGCCAGTATGACAACATGCTGAAAGAAACGATCTTCGCCGCAACGCAAACGATTCGAAAAACGCTCGGCGACGACGACTGGTGCGTCAGTGTCTTCAAAGACAACGCGGGCGTCGTCACCTTTGACGAAAAAGACCACGTTTGTTTCAAGGTCGAAACGCACAACCACCCGTCGGCGCTGGAACCCTACGGCGGCGCAAATACCGGTATCGGCGGTGTGATTCGCGATCCAATGGGGACTGGAATGGGCGCCAAACCGATCTGCAATACCGATGTATTTTGCTTCGCCCCACCGGATACTGCGCCGGAATCATTGCCACCCGGTGTTTTGCACCCGCGTCGCGTGATGAAAGGGGTTGTGTCGGGCGTGCGTGACTACGGCAACCGCATGGGTATTCCCACCGTCAACGGCGCGGTGTATTTCGATCCGCGGTATCTCGGCAATCCTTTGGTCTACTGTGGCAACGTCGGCATGATCCCGGTCGGCATGGAAGACAAAGAGGTCATGCCGGATGACTTGATCGTTGCGATCGGCGGTCGAACCGGCCGCGACGGCATCCACGGGGCCACCTTTAGTTCGGCCGAATTGACCAGCGAATCAGAGTCCCTATCCGGCGGCGCGGTTCAAATCGGCAATGCGATCACCGAAAAAATGGTGCTCGATGTCCTGCTGCAGGCTCGCGACCGTGGTCTGTACAACGCAGTTACCGATTGCGGGGCCGGTGGTTTCTCGAG
The DNA here is from genome assembly GCA_963975425.1 of uncultured Pirellulaceae bacterium. GTDB lineage: Bacteria > Planctomycetota > Planctomycetia > Pirellulales > Pirellulaceae > CAXBGS01. The sequence goes on along the minus strand of CAXBGS010000006.1, from coordinate 71,547 downwards.
TGCCGTTGGCGAAATGGGTGAAGACGTCGGCGCCGAAGTATGGCTGGAGAAAGCGCCCCTGAAATACGACGGTTTGACCTACACCGAGATCTGGATCTCTGAAGCGCAAGAGCGAATGGTTTTGGCGGTTCCACAAGAATCGCTTCAGGAATTGCAGACGCTATGCGAAAGCGAAGGCGTCGAGGCGGCCGTGTTGGGACGATTCGCACCAACGGGTCGTTTGCAACTGACTTACCACGGGCACAGCGTCGGCGATCTGTCGATGAAGTTTTTGCACGATGGTCGTCCACCGGTGATTCGTGACGCCGTTTACCATCCGGCGCCAACCGAGCCGATCACGATGCAATCGCAGGCACCGGAAAACCATCGCGATACGCTACTAAAGATCATGGGCAGCTATAACGTCGCCAGCAAACAGTGGGTGATTCGCCAGTACGACCATGAGGTTCAGGGCAGCAGCGTGGTCAAGCCACTAGTCGGCCCGCTTTGCGACGGACCAAGCGATGCAGCGGTCGTCCGCCCGCGGATGGATAGCCGACGAGGCTTGGTCATTTCCTGCGGCATGAATCCTCACTATGGCGATTTCGATACGTACCACATGGCCGCCTCGGCAATCGACGAAGCGATGCGAAACGCAGTCGCCGTGGGTGCCGATCCGGCCAAGATCGCGATTCTGGACAATTTTTGCTGGGGTTATACCGATCGAGCGGAAACGTTGGGATCGTTGGTGCGTGCGGCAATCGCGTGCCAAGACCTGGCTGTCGCGTTGGGAACCCCCTTTGTCAGCGGCAAAGACAGTCTGAACAACGAATTTAGCTATACCGACGACAGCGGACAAAAGCAGACCATTTCGATTCCGCCAAGCTTGCTGATCAGCGCGATAGGACAAATCGAAGACGTTGCCAATGCGGTCACCATGGATGCCAAGAAGGCCGGCAACATTGTGCTGCTGGTCGGATCGACGAAAGACGAGCTTGGCGGATCCCATTTCGCCTTGGTCAACGAGCTGAGCGGTGGGCAAGTTCCGACGGTTGATGCGGACATCGCGAAACGCACCTTTGCTGCGATTCACCAAGCGATCAACGAACGTTTGATCCGATCCTGTCATGATTTGTCCGAAGGCGGGTTGGCGGTGGCCGCGGCCGAGATGGCAATGGCCGGCGGCCTCGGGATGCAACTGAACATCGATCCGATATGCACCGATGGTATCACGGGCTCCGTAGCGCTCTTTAGCGAATCCAACACGCGGTTTTTGGTCGAAGTGGCCCCCGCCAACGTGGATGAGTTCCAGAAAGTTCTCAACGATCACGACGTCTCGGTACATCGATTGGGTACAATCGTGGATCAAGGACAACTTGCCGTCACGCTCGGCGAGGCGAGTATCCTTGACGTATCAACCGAAGATGCAAAGTCCGCTTGGCTGCGGCCACTGAACTGGTAAGCCGCCGAGTTAACAAGACTCTCGCCACGTTATCGAACCTGATGATCTCAGCTGCAAGACTCGCAACATGCACGGTCGTTGTTTCCCGAGGACAATCGCGGAATCCGCAGAAGCGCGCGCTCGAGCAAGCGATCGTGGACGCCGCGACAGAATTAGACGGCGTCGATGTGCTGGTCGTTCCGCACTTGTACGACTTGCCGCGCAGCAGTGAAAGTTACGAGCGTTTGGGAGCCATCGAAGGGGACATGATCGTTGCTTCGTGGATCTATTCGCGTGCGGCGCACTGGGTCCTCGATCGTAACGGGATCCAAGGCCAGGTCGGTGAAGTCCTGTTAAGCGACACCGACGATGAGCAAGACGAATCGCCCTCGAACGAATCCGATTCCGAACCGTCTGATCTTGACGGCGCCGAACCCGTCGATCGCGTTACCGACTTGTATCCGCGTCCCAGTCGCAACGTGTATTGCCTGGACTTGAAATTATCGGAATCGGCCGACGCCTTTATCGAAGAAATCAGGCGCATCGTTGATGAACCGGCCGTCGATGATCAACTGCGATCACTGCCGGTGGTCGACAAGACATCAGTGGGCAAATCAATCCTTGGTGGCGAGTTGGTGCAAGTTGACGAACAAGCATCGCGTCGGTGGTACCCGGTCATCGACTTCAGTCGATGTACCAATTGCATGGAGTGTGTCGACTTCTGTCTGTTTGGTGTTTACGGCGTCGATGGGACTGAAAACATTTTGGTCGAACAGCCGGACAATTGCCGAAAGGGATGTCCCGCCTGCAGTCGTGTTTGTCCTGAAAATGCCATCATCTTTCCCCAACACAAAGCGCCTGCGATTGCCGGTGCTCAGATCGAGGGCGACGAAGGTTTCAAAATTGATTTGTCACAGCTGTTCGGTGCTCCAGCGACCAGTGATGACCCAATCGCTACGGCTGCTCGCGAAAGAGACGAGCAACTTTTGCTAGCAGGACGTGATGCCGTGGGGATCGATGATAGCCTGCGCAAACGCCAAGCCGATCGGCAATCAAAACCTAAGGATTCGCTTGATTGTTTGATCGATTCGCTTGATGAATTTGACCTTTAGCCAATCGTCAGATTTCGACCCAATCTGTGAAAACGCGCCCGCATCTTTTATCTAAGTTGTGGACCTTTTCAGACGGGTGAACCTTGCCAGTTACTGGTAAATATCCGGGCTGCGGTGTCCGATAGCAGAGAGAGTTATTCAAACTCTTCGGAGCCAGTCGTGCTGCTATTTCCCCGCCCAAAACAGACCCGCAAACGCCAAATTCTTTTCAGTGCGGTCGCCGCGTGTTGCCTCAATGGCTTCGACGCGTCTTTGCTCGATGCCTCGGACGAAGCCGCGAGCATTGCCACCAACAGTGCAACCGCGAGCGAGCAAACCGAATTGACGCTGCGGCCGGCGCGCCCATTCGATGCCAGCGACATCGAGGGCACAAAATCGCCTAAAGCCGAAACGGCTGCGCTGCCATTCCGCAAACCGGTGATCGCGGCTTCCACAAAGCCAGCGAAAACCGAAACGACTCGCGGCGTCAAAGTACCGGCAAAGACAGTGTCCAATCGCGCGCCCGCGGCGACACCCTCTGCGCGCCCCGTCCCGGTCACGCGTGGATGGGTCGCTCGGAATGCGGTGAACCTAGATCAGCCACTTCGCGATCCCGGCCACCAGGCCCTTCCGATTATGGCGGCCACCCAACCAGCCGATCAAACGGTCCCCGACTATGCGAAACCGGCATCGACCACCACGGTAAAGCCCGCCCAAAATGGCGAACGCCAGGGTGCCAACCGCCCGGACACCGATCACCTGGATACCCATCGCCCCGACACTCATCGTCAGGCCGTCGCCCCACCAACCTCTGCACCGACAGCGGTTCAGCGACCGTCGACCGCGCAAGCCGCAGTCGCCGAACCGAAAACGACGAACGATTCGGTCGCCCAGCGCCCCAAAGTCCGCCCGACCCTGGTTTTGCCAAAGCATCGCCAGCCGATGAAGTCGCCCGCGGCCGCCCCCAAGAGCTCGGCTGCCCCAGAAATCTCTGCCGACGAGACAGCTTCGGCTGCCGCGGGCGAAACATCGGCGCCAAAACCGCGGGCATCGCAGTTGCCAACGACGGTTTCGGCAAAAGCCGACGGTAAGAAGCAAGCTGATGTTAAGACGCAAGCCGATCGCAAGACTCTCGATGCAAACGGACTCGACGGAGGCGTTTCCGAGAAAGAGATGCCGGCAAAGAAATCCGAAGCATCGACGGCGGAATCACGTGCCGAGCGGATCATCGACCGGCTGTTGCCGCTCGAGGGAACGGCGACGGGATCGATTATGATTCCGAAAAAGTCGCCGGTGAAAATCAGTACCGAAACCGCGGACCCGCCGCACGACCTCAACCTGCAACCGCCGGCAAAAGTCGATTCGGCCAGTCAACCACAAGAGACAGCTGGCAACCGAATCGCTTCATCCAAGCCCGAAAAAGTGGTCATCCGCAAACTTCGCATCGGCACGGACGGTTCCGAATCGGACATGCGTTCTGGCAAGACAACATTACAGCGCGAGGTGATCGAAAGGGACATCGATGGTACGGCGAAGTCCTATTCTGGCGATCTCGCACCAGCACCCCAGTCATCCCGAAACCAGCTTGATGCTCAGCCGACTTCCGAACTCGGTACTGCCCAATCCGTGCCGCCAATCGAACTCGATTACGCCGGCCAACCCAAGACGCAACGAGAGGTCAGCCATCCGATTCGGCGACTACAGCCCGGCATGGCTCATGTCTTGAACTACTTCTATCAGCGCCCCGAAATCGCAGATGGGCGGAGCAACTGGGGAATGCTGCACTCGATCATGGTGTACGGGATCGACACCCGTGTCCGCGTCGGGCGCCGCGACTACAGTGCCATTGCGTGGATCGCGGGCAATAACATTTGTCGTGGACAGAGACTGGCGGAAAGCACCCCCAACGGAATCCGGATCAAAAGCGGTGTCGGTCTGCAGGGCCACCAAGCGCAGATGCTAGCCGTCTTTTCACTGTGTGGCGTCCCGCTGGAATACCCGATCTATGCCGACGGTCAGCAATATTCGCTGCATGACGTGATGCGTGCCGAAATGAGGGCGTGCAAGTCGGGTGAAGAGTTGACGTTCACATTGATCGCGCTTTCGCACTACCTGGACAGTGACGAGACCTGGACCGCCGACGATGGCGAAACCTGGAGCGTCGAACGGTTGATTCGCGAAGAATTGTCGCAGCCGATCGTGGGCGCCGCCTGCGGAGGGACGCACCGACTGATGGGATTCACTCACGCGCTTCGCAATCGCCGGATGGAAGGAAAACCGATCACCGGACAATGGGCTCGCGCCGAAGCGTTCACCAACGATTTCATCCAGTACGCCTATCAGTTGCAGAATCGCGACGGTTCGATGAGCACGAATTGGTTCGAGGGGCGTGAGGACAATGGGAATGTCGATCGTAAGATTCAGACGACAGGGCACATCGTCGAGTGGCTGTTGACCGTCACGCCCGATTCACAACTGGAAGACCCCCGGCTCGTTCGCGCGGTCCGGTACCTGCTAAGTGCGATGTACAACGACCTTGACCACGACTGGTCGATCGGCCCCAAGGGGCACGCACTCCGCTCGCTTGCGATGTACCATCAGCGTCTGTTCGGCACCAACGCGTGGCAGTCAGCCGCGGTCGCCAACCGAGGCCGCAATTCCAGTGCACGATAGCTGTTGTGGCGGCGGCGAATCAGCTAAAGTTTGAGGGCGAACCCGTGCCCTACGCCTCTGGACCGATTCTCACCGCCCATGGCGATACAACGACTGACAAAACATAACGCGGCGATGACGGTCGCCGCGCTTTCACTGTTAAAGGATCGCGGTGCCGATGCGCTGCTGATACTGTTGGACGGATCAACGGACTGGAAGCGGATCGCCGAAATGGCAGCCGAGGCCGAGTGCGATAAACCCGTCATCGTCGCGGCCGATTCGATCGAAGATCTCGAGGGAGCGGCCGAAGCCAATTTGAAGCCGCTGGCGCTCAATAAAGAGGCCGCACCGCTGCTGGAACGGCTTCAACACGCCCTGTTGGAAGCGGCCGCCGATGAATTGATCCGGATCAACGGCGAAATCGTCGCGCTGTACAGCGGCTTTCAAGCCGGCCGACTCGACTCGATCAGCCATCTGAAGCTGGACGAACGGATGCGGCGTTTGACGACCCGCGACCTGCAGATGATCGAATCCAGCGTCCCGCTGAAAACGATCAAAGCGGTCATCGATCTAGCGGTGCAAATCGGGCTGGAAGGCCGCGAGGGCAAACCCGTCGGAACACTCTTTGTCATTGGTGACACCCGAAAGGTTCTGGAATATTCCAACGACAGCGGTGCCGATCCGTTCCGCGGCTACAACCGCAAACACCGCAATCTGCTGGACGCCAAGGTTCAAGAGGACGCCAAGGAAATCGCCCAATTGGACGGTGCGTTTGTCATTACCGCTGACGGAATCATCGAACGCAGTCGTCAGATGTTGGAAGTCCTGCACGAAGACCTGAACATGTCTCGCGGACTGGGTTCGCGCCACTGGGCGGCCGCCGCGATCACGCGGCGGACCAAGGCGATCGCTGTTGTGGTCAGCCAGTCCACGGGCACCGTCCGTCTGTACCAGAACGGATACCGCATCATGCAGATCGAACCGATGGACAAGGGCATCAAGTGGCAAGACATCGCCTACAAGCCGCCCCGACCTGACGGCGAAAGTTAGCTCGTCCTGACGGTGAACGCTAGTTCGTCCCGACGGCGAAAGTTAGCCCGCCCCGACGGCGAAGCTAGCTCGAGACACCGACTTCCTCGAGCGACTGGACCGTTCCGGCGCGGCATCGCGCCTGGTAGTCAGGCCAGACTTCATCGGCCAACTTGGTCTCACCGAGCGTGATCGTTTCGTTCACGTTCAAGTTGCCTTCCAGGATGTGTGCCGAGTTCAGCGCATAGAATCCCGGCACGCTGGTGACGATCGGCGGCAACCGCGTGCTGTAGTCGATCGTCGCCAAAGCAGCGACATATTTTGCACGCGCGACCTTGAAATCAACAACTTGGTCTCGCGAGAAGTGGTCGTACATCTTTTCCAGCGTCGACAAACACTTTTCCTTGTAGTCCTCGTCGGATTCGTTCAGTCCGTCATGGTCATCGGGCAGATACTTGGGCAAGTAAACCAGATGCTTGCCACCAAGCTGCGTATCCGGATCGACAATGGTCGACATTTCGATCACGGCGGTCAGCGGCACCCAGGTGTCGGTAATGTTGGTGACGTAGTACTCGCTGATCGGCTTACGCATCAGCAACGATGCACAGACGACACCGAGGTAGCGGATATTTTCGAGCTTGCTTTTCTCCGAATCCGTCAACTGGTCGCAAGAACGTGCGATCAATGGTGACGCGATCGTCGAGACAACGTTGTCGAACGTCTCGACGCGTCCGTCGCCGAAATCAACCGCTAAGCCATCATCGTTTTTTTGCACCGCCCGGACCGGGTGGCCGGCCAACATGCGGACATCTCGCTGCTGTAACCAATCGACCCAGTGCTGCAGTATTCGCGCGTAGCCGCCGGGCACATATCCGAACATCTCTTTCTTGGCGCCACTGCGACGAGCCTTGTACATTCGGGCCGTGTGCGCCCAGATGAACGCGGCCGATGTCTGTTGATAGGCTTCGCCCAATTTGGCCTTTAAAAGTGGCAGCCAGACCTTTTCAAAGGCACCATTTCCCGACCAGCGACGAAGCCATTTTTCGACCGAGAGTTTTTCTAGCCGCCGCCAACTCTTGATTTTTGATGCGTAGAAGATGGTTCCACCGAGCCGCAACCTCTCGATGATGTTCAGCGGTGGGAACCTCAAGAACTCGGCCGTGTTGCTCATCGAAAGCAGTCGGCCGCCGGAATAGAAACCGGTTTTGGTTTTCACCCACTCGATTTCTTTCTCCAGATCGAGTTCGGCCAATTGCTCGCGCAGTTTCGAATCACTGAGCAGTGTCACGTGATAAAAGCGATCCCACGTCGCATCGCCCAGTTGCCAAGCGCTTGTTAAACCACCGAATTGTGGTGCCGCTTCGGCAATGGTGACGGACTGGCCGCGTGCGACCAAGTCTCTGGCGATCTTGAGCCCCATCACTCCACCGCCAACGACCAGCCAACGACTGCGCGGTGAATCTTCCTTGCTTGACTCTGAATCCTTGCTGAACGATGACGCCGCCACCCTCAGCTAGCTCCGACGCGATGTCGTCCCAACATTTTCAATGTCAGCCAGACAGTGTGCAGGACGCGCATCTTGCTCTCACCGCCTTTTTGGTCGTACCGCAAACGCAACGGTGCTTCACCGAACATCGCGCCTTGGCGACGGAGTTTTAGCAGAACATCGGCCATGCACGAAAATCCTGTTTCGCCAACAAAGTTGTCACCGTGTTCGGCGAACGCGGCACGAATGACCGATGCACGATAGGCGCGATACCCCGATGTGTAGTCGCGGACACCCTTGGTCGGAAACAGCAACGTGAAGAGCGCGCGAGCACCGATGCTAAGGAAGTGGCGTTCGATCGGTACCCCCATCACGCGAGCGCCGGGTTGAAAACGCGACGCGATCACGACATCACAGCCTTCGTGGATCATGCGAACCATTCGATCGATCAACCCGGGCGGGTGTGTGTTGTCGGCGTCCATGGTGACGATGATGTCACGCTCGCCGGCGCGATCGACGGCTTCACGCAAACCATCACGTAGCGTGACACCCAGCCCTTGGTTCTGCTGGTGCTGAACCAAATGGATCGGCATTTGAAACGACATTTGCGATGCAATCTTTGCCGTGTCATCGCTACTGCCGTCGTCGACGATCACGACTTCGTATGGGATGCCGGAATCCGCAAACGCTTCGCCAATCCGTTCGAGCAGTTCTGGCAATGCTTCTTGCTCGTTGTATGCCGGCAATGCCATGAACACTTTCGAGGCGCGAAAGCGAACCGAGTCACGATTCTCAACTCCGCCGCGAGTGCTTAGCGCCGTTCCGTTTTGAGAAGATGCGTGTGCGTCAGAATTCTCGGGTGTTTCTTCGGTATGTTGACTCATGGTGTCCTGGCACGAGGTGTGTCGCTGGCGGTTATGCTGGATACACAGTTTAGCCAGAGATACGGACTGAGCAAGTTGATCCGAATTTATGATCCGGATCTTTTGTCCACCAAAGCTACGCGTTTACTAGGCAGCTGTCGTCACAAGTATCTGCACCAGCGAATCGCCGTCCCTACAATCGATACAACCGGAACAGCGGTGAACGCCTTAGCACCAAGAAGATTCGTTATGACGACATTGCGCCATCGAATTCTGGCGGACGCCTCGCACGGACACCTAGAAGACAGACCAGCCCTAGCACAATTGCCAACGCGACTCCGTTGACACTTGTCAGGACGTGAACCATCTCGAGCGACGGATCGAGTCGATTCAGAAACATCCGCGTCGATAAATAGTTGTAGGCGGGGACCAACATCAACGCCGCCAACCCGATTCGCTGTGGCACGCCAATCCGCCGCCATTGCGGCAATGCACCGGCAAGCACAGCGACCGCCGGCGCGAACATCAATACCGCGTCATAGGACTGGTGATACAAACTGACCAGCATCGATGTGATCACAATTGCCCCCGTGATACCAGCGACACCATCGTCCAAGCCCTGTCGCCGCCGCCGGTGCAGCACCGCCATCGGTGGCAACAACAGTGCCAGCATCACCGCCAGATGCGCCTTCTCCGCAGGCGCCGACTGCATCCACTTTGCAATCACGGACAGCAAGTCGATTCGTGTCCAGGAATGGACCGGAGACTCGTCCAGCATGCCGCGGTGAATCTCTTGCGACTCTTGAATCTGCCGCACGATATCTTTGGCGCCTGTGACCAGATCGCCGCCACCGTGATTTGACGCCAACCACAGAAACGGTCCCGCGGCGGCAAGGATACTGAGCACCGCTCCGATCGAAAGTGATTTGTAGTTCCCGCGAGCGAACATCAGAAAGCCGAGCGGAATGATGTAAGTCGGCTTTGCGGAAACGACCACCAACGCAAGTGCAGCGCAAAACGGCTTGCGACCGCCCCAGTGGATCGCCAAAAACGTTGCTAACATCAACTCGAAAGTAAAGTAACCATCAAACAGCGTGATGTGGCCTCCGCGCGCAAACACGATTGCAGCAGAGATCACCAAGATTGCATCGATGCGGCGCGGCAATCCGGATGCGGCCGCGCAGACCGCACCGGTCACGATCACTAATCCAATACTGATTAAAAAGTACAGTACCTCGGCCACATGCAGGGGCAGCACCGCCAAGGGGATGTGCAGCACCAGGATCGCGGGCGAAAAGAAGGGTATCTGCCGGGCGACCGGATACTCTGACGCGTACCTCGCACCGTAAGGACTTTCGCCAGCAAGCAATGCTCGCGTGGGGAAGTAAATACCGTTGTGAAAATCGCACATGCCTTGCCGCGCTTCATCGAACGGGCCGGGCGTCTGATATTGCTTGACGACTCGCGCGGCGGTGGCCCCAAGTCCCAACAGCAACATGATTCCGCCGATAGCAGCAACGCCGCGGTGGCCGATTTGGAACCGTTCAGACATTTAGTTCATCGGAGAGGACAAGGACATTCGTGTTCGCCGGCTGCGCTGGGGCTTCGCGACGGACGATCTCGGAACCGGTAACGACACCGTCCGACCAACGCATGCCAACACCCTAATTACTTGTCCACCGAATTTCCCAACAACCGACGCGTTGCCGCCGCGATATCGTCTTGTCGCATGAGTGATTCACCCACCAGAACCGCTTTCACCCCGCCTTTGCCCAACATCAGCAAGTCGTCGTGCGTGCGAATTCCGCTTTCACCGACGACCAGGCGATCGTCCGGAATCAAAGGCCGCAGCCGCAAGGTGTGCTGCAGCGTGGTCTCGAACGTGTGCAGATCACGATTGTTCACGCCAACGAGTCTTGTTCCGGTTGCCAACACGGCATCCAGGTTGTCCGGCTGGAACAACTCGATCAAGGCTTGCAGCCCAAGCTCGGCTGCTTGGTCATGAAGTTCGACAAGCTGGGCCGGAGAAAGGCACTCCGCAATCAGCAGCACACAGTCCGCACCGGCAGCCCGCGCTTGCAATAGCTGATACCGATCGACAATAAAGTCTTTGCGAAGCAGTGGCACATCGACGGCCGCGCGAATGTCGCGCAAATATTCGAGCGATCCTTGGAAAAACGGTTCGTCGGTCAAAACGCTGATGCACGCCGCGCCGGATTGGGCATAGCAAGTTGCGATGGCGACCGGATCAAAATCTTCGCGTATCTGTCCTGCCGACGGGCTGGCGCGCTTGACTTCTGCGATCAGCTGTACCGAATCGCCGACGGCCAGTGCGGCATGAAAATCACGACACGGCGGCATGTCGACAACGATCGATTCAAGCTCGATCTCGGTCCGTTGAGTCCGGTCCGATTGAATGGTCTGCCGCGTCTTGACCAGGATTTCGTCAAGGATCGTCATCAGTGTTTGAAATGACGGCGTCCCGTCATCACCATTGGCAAGTTGTGTTGGTCACAGGCTTCGATCACTTCGTCATCGCGGCGGGAACCGCCGGGCTGTACGATCGCGACAACGCCGGCTTCGGCAGCCGATTCGATCGAGTCGGGGAAGGGAAAGAAAGCGTCGCTCGCCAGAATGCTTCCGGCAGCACGGTCGCCAGCTTTATCAATCGAGATCTCGACACTGTCAACACGACTCATCTGACCGGCTCCGACGCCGATCAACGAGGTGTCTTTGGCCAAGACGATGGCGTTGCTCTTGACGTGGCGGACCATTTCCCATCCGAACGAGATGTCGTCCCAAAGCTCGCGAGGCACCTCGGTCTTCGTCGCCGTTTTCCACTGTAGCGGCGCACTGGGCATTCGATCGGCGTCCTGGACCAACATTCCGCCGCTGATGAAGCGCCGTTCGATTGACGATGGGGCATCGTCGAGCAAACCGACTTGCATCAAACGCACGTTTTCTCGCCAACGTGGCTTCGTGGTCAGCAGGCCGACCGCGCCGGCTTCGAAATCCGGCGCGACGATCGCTTCGATAAACAATCCGGGCTGGCATAACAATTCGGCTGTCTCGACGTCGACGGTTCGATTGAAACCCAACACCGAACCAAACGCGCTAAGCGGATCACCGGCCAACGCTTTCTCACACGCACGCGATAGCTTGACGTCCGTTGCGGCCCCGCAAGGATTGTTGTGCTTCATCACCGACGACGCCGGCTCGCTGAACCCGCGGACGATATCCAACGCCGCATCCAAGTCCAACAAATTGTTGTACGACAATTCCTTTCCGCTCAATTGTCGGGCCGACACTAGATTTGCCGAACGAATCGACGGATCGGTATACAACGCCGCGCGCTGATGCGGGTTCTCGCCGTAACGCAAATGTGTTTTACGGCGAAGCGCCAAGTGCATGCTGGCTGGAAACTCGCCGCTAATCGAATCGCCACGCATGTAATCGGCAATGGCTCGGTCATAGGCTGCGGTGTGATCGAATGCATCGCCCGCCAATTGAGATCGAAGGTCCATCGAGGTGCCTCCGGCCGAATCAAGCTGTGCCAGAATTTCGCCGTACTGTTCGGGACTGGTCGCGACCGCCACGTCGGCATGATTCTTTGCAGCGGCACGCACCAGACTGGGACCGCCGATGTCGATCTGTTCCACACACTGCTCGCGAGTCACGCCGGGGCGAGCTGCGGTCGCGGCAAACGGATACAAATTCACGACAACCAGATCGAACGGCACCATGCCGTGGTCCTCGACCGCATCCATATGGTCGTCGCGATCGCGGATCGCCAAGATGCCGCCGAAGATCTTCGGATGCAGCGTCTTCACGCGTCCATCCATCATTTCCGGAAAACCGGTGTACTCAGCGACATCACGCACATCCACACCCGATTGTTCCAGGTGCCGACGTGTACCGCCGGTGCTGTAGATGGTTACACCAGCGCGTTGCAGGCCAGCAGCCAAGTCGGCCAAACCGAGCTTATCACTAACACTGATCAGAGCGTTTCGAACAGGAACAATGTCAGTCACGGCAAAAGGCTTTAAATGGGTGTTTTCAGGCGAGCGGATTCACGTCGGTTGCGCATCCAAGGTGTAATCCCTAACACGCAAAATGGTCAAGGTGGCGCGACCGCCAAAGCTGGCCCGGCTGGGGACCAGGCTCCGATCAATGGCGACCGACCCGGCGACGATCGATCCCGTCCAGCAACGATGGGGGTGTTGGCACGGGGTCGCTTTTTTTCTTCAACCGATCGCAGATGCCAGAGGCGGCGGCAAAGCAACCGGACACCGTAAACTTCACCGGACGCTGTAACCGTCACCAGACGCTGTATCCGTCACCGGGCGCTGTAACCGGGGGCATGCCCCCAACGTCATAACGGAACGGTACAACCGCCGGTAATTCCGCGGTTTATAACCGCGATCTATAACCGCAGTTATAACCGAACGGGGATTCCCGCATCCCGCATCGTTTGCTTGGTTTCGGCGATGGTGAACTGACCGAAGTGAAAGATACTGGCGGCAAGCGCCGCGTCGGCTTTGCCTTTCAGGATGGCGTCGGCCAAGTGATCGGGGTGTCCGGCGCCGCCGCTGGCCACGACCGGAATCGTGACGGCTTCGCTGACGGCCGCTGTCACCGGCAAATCGTATCCGTCGCGAGTGCCATCGGCGTCCATGCTGGTCAAGACGATTTCGCCTGCCCCCAACCGCTCGACTTCCCGAGCCCAATCGACGGCCATCAATCCGGTCGGCGTTCGGCCACCGTGGATGTGCACTTCCCAAACCTCTTGGCCGTCTTTCTGGACCCGCTTGGGATCGATATTGACGACGATGCACTGGCTGCCGAATCGATCGGCGGCACGACGCACGAAGTCGGGGTCTTTGCAGGCGGCCGAATTGATCGAGACCTTGTCGCACCCGGCCGACAATAAGGCTCGGACATCGTCGATCGATCGCACACCGCCACCGACGGTCAACGGCATAAAGACTTGCTCGGCAGTTCGACGCACGACGTCCAAGATAATGTCACGTTCTTCGTGACTGGCGGTGATGTCTAGAAAGACTAATTCATCGGCACCCTCGGCTTCATATCGCCGCGCGACCTCAACCGGATCGCCGGCGTCACGCAAGTTGACAAAGTTGGTGCCTTTGACCACACGTCCGCCGTGCACATCAAGACATGGAATCACTCGGGCTGCAAGCATGACGTTGGACGATGGATCTCAGGTGGATGATTGAAGAACCTCAGCTGCCACCTGATGACACTGGCTCAGGTATCCCCGTCCGAACAGATTCAGATGGTTCAGCAGATGATATAGAACATAGACACTCACCCGCCTTTGCCAACCATCGGGCAACGGGAAAGCCTGATCATATGCCTGTTCGAACGATGCCGGGCATGAACCGAACAAGCGGATCATCCCGAATTCGGCCTCACGGCACCCGCGATAGACCGCGGGATCAATGATCACAGGGTTGCCCGTTTCGTCACACAGATAGTTTCCCCGCCACAAATCACCGTGCAGCAGCGACGTCTGGGGATCGCGTCCGACCAACAGATCGGGCAGACGATTGATAATGGCTTGAACGTCAGACGACAAACGTGAATCGGCCAACCGCTGATCGACGGCCCAGCGAAGCTGAAACCCAAGACGTCGCTCGGCCACGAAATCGTGCCAGGTCGGTGCCGGTGAGTTTTGCTGCGGCGCCGCCCCCAAATAGTTGTCTCGCGGCCATCCGATCTCACGGCCCAGCGTCGCCCGGTGTAATTGGGCCAACTGCCGACCAAAGACACCGAAAAAATCGCTCGGCATTTCGGCTTGGTCGATCCAGTCGGTGACCAACCATGCTTGGCCGTCGACGCAACCAACCGCGAGCGGAATCGGAACACGGATCACGTTCGCAGCGGCCAACTGCACCAGTCCCAACTTTTCGCATCGAAAGTTGTCCTCCATCGACGCCTCGTTTCGTTTAAGAAACAGGCGGGTCGGTGCGTCGCTGTCAATCGAGACGGTGACCCGCATGGCGTCACTGATGCACCCGCCCCCGACAGCCCGATGATCGTGGACCTGACACGGTTGCCCCAGCAGAGAACCGAGTACGCGTGTCAGGCTTTCCATAACGGCTTGCCAGGAATCAATATTTTGTCAGAAAGCGACACGGTTTGGTACGAATCGTCTCGTCCCGCGGCGATGCGATCAACCCGCATCGCCACCGACCGAGCCACCATCGTGGCGTCTGGATGCCAAGAATTCAACATCGCCAGCGAATCGACGGGCTGTTAATATGTGGTGGTCCCTTATCCTCAAGTGATCGGTATCTCGATGCGATATTTATGTATCTGGGTCGCCTTCGCAATGGCGATGCCGTTGACGGCCTTGCCGGCGACGGCGGAAACGAACAACGAATCGACTCTCAGCCGAATCGATCTGCAGGACTTTCGCGGCCGGCTGTGGACGCTGGACGATTTTGCCGATGATTCGTTGCTGGTCGTGGCATTCATGGGAACGGAATGTCCGCTGGCAAAACTGTACGCGGTCCGCTTGGCCGAAATTGCCAGCGATTACGAATCACGTTCGGTGAAAGTCATCGCGGTGATGAGCAACCGCCAAGACTCGCTGGCAGAGATCGCGTCATTTGCGTCGCGACAAGAGCTAACGTTTCCAGTACTCAAGGACGCTGGCAATCGGCTTGCTGACGACTTAAAGGCCCAGCGAACCCCAGAGATGTTTGTCTTTGACGCCCAACGCAAACTGCGATACCGCGGCCGCGTCGATGATCAGTATGGCATCGGATATGTACGCGACGAACCACGACGCAAAGACTTGCGAATCGCATTAGAGGAACTACTCAGTGGACGAGAGGTTTCGGTGCCGCGAACCGGCACCGTCGGATGCATCATCGGACGCACCAAATCAGCCGACCCGGAAAGTGAGATCACGTACGGCTCGCATGTCGCACCGATCCTCGCGCGACGTTGTGTCGAATGTCATCGCGACGGCGAAATCGCACCGTTCTCGCTAACCGATTACGACGAGGTTGCCGGCTGGGCCGACATGATCGCAGAAGTCGTCGCCGAAAAACGCATGCCGCCATGGCACGCCACAACAGACCACGCCGAGTTCGCGAACGATCGCAGCATGACGGACGAAGAGAAACAAACGTTGATCAAGTGGGCCGATGCCGGTGCGCCGGCCGGTGACCTAAGCGACTTGCCAGAACTGCCGCCGTTTGTCGCCGGCTGGCAGTTGCCGCGAGAACCCGATCGCGTCTTCGACGTCAGCCCGAAACCTTTCGACGTGCCGGCATCGGGCGCCGTTCGTTATCAGTATTTTCGCGTCGACCCAAAATTCACCGAAGACGTTTGGCTAGAAGCTGCCGAGCTGAAACCAGGCAATCGCGAAGTCGTTCACCATATTCTGGCTTTCGCGGTTCCGAAAGGACAACGCGTCGGAGATGGGGCACGAGGTTTTCTGGTGGGATACGTTCCCGGTGCGCGAGTGGAACCAGCGCCCAAGGGCTATGCGAAACGGATCAAGGCCGGCAGCGAATTGATTTTCCAGGTCCATTACACACCCATTGGGACACCTCAAGAGGACCAAAGCCAACTGGGACTGGTCTTTGCCCATCCAGATTCCATCACGCACGAAGTCATAACGACCAGCGCAGTACAACACCGCCTGTCGATTCCGCCGGGCGAACCCGATTACACCGTCTCGGCATCGAGTCCGCGATTCCCCGAAGACGCCGTCTTGTTAAGCATGAGCCCACACATGCACGTTCGCGGCAAGTCTTACCGGTATGAATTGGAAAGCCGCGGCAAACGTGAAACGATCTTGGACATCCCTGAATACGATTTCAATTGGCAGACAACTTACGCCCTGGCCGAACCTCGTCATCTGGATGGCGGCGAACGTTTTCTGTGTACCGCGGTGTTTGATAACAGCGAAGAGAATTTGAACAATCCCGATCCGACCCAAACCGTTCACTGGGGCGACCAAACGTGGGACGAGATGATGATCGGATACTACCACTTCGCGGTTCCGCTAGGCGAAAGCGGCGATACCGAAACGGCGAATGCCCCGTCGAGACGAGAACGGGCTGCCGCGTTAATCCGCAACGCAGTTCAGATTCGCAAATTCGACCAGTTGGATGGTGATGGCGACGGAAAGCTCGCGCGCCGCGAGACGCCACGACTTTTGTGGAAAGTGTTCGATCAGTTAGACGCGGACGGCGACAAGATACTGACACGCGACGAAGTCGTGTTCGGTAACAATTGATGTCGATTGTCCTGGTCGTCGGCTCTGAAGAACAACTCCGATACGGTGTGCTGTGGTGTCGAAAAATTGCCGCCCAAAAGGCGCAAGACGCGCACATCGTCGTCGCGGGTGAAGACCGAAAGGTTCTGCTCGCGCATGCCGAAAAATTTGTCGCTCGCGATGCGGATGAATCCGACGACGGAGAACCCAATCGATTCAAAAAAACGGCGATTGTGCCTGAAAATGGCGACGCCGTGCTGGATTGGGCTCGCACCGTCAACGCCTCGCTGCTGTTGATGATTCAGGCGACCGACTCGAACGACTTACAACGCGTTGTCTTTGAACGATCGCCCATTCAAACCCTGTGGGTCCGCACCAAAGTTGGTCCGCCAGAATCCGCAGACCATCTCTTCCAAGCCGTCCAAGCCCCTGTTCCGTTAGCGTCGCTCGCGTGCGAAACCCTGCTGGGACTGATCCCAAAGCATGTCTTGCGTCCCACGGCCGAAGACGGCGACCAATTGCGTGACGAAATCATCACTGAAATCGAAAGCGGACGTGTCACTGCAGACGATTGCATTTGGTTCGGAATCTCTTCGGTTAACCGGAACGACCCAACCTACAAAGCCGGATTCGCTTTAATCCATTCGTCCGCCGAAACTTCGATCGCGATGATCCGAGACGGGGAATCGATCACGCAATCGTTTTATTCCCGTGTCGAACAATGGGCGGAAACCGTCGCACCGCGCATGCAGCGAGACGAACGCATTGCACTCGCGAACACTCTGGAAGAAGGATCGAGACCGAACCTCGAATTTCTCGGGTTGATGTCGGCCGCATCGATGTTGGCTGCGTTCGGGCTGCTACAAAACTCCGCGGCCGTCATTATCGGCGCCATGCTGATCGCCCCCCTGATGACGCCTATTTTGGGTGCCGGCATGGCGCTCGCTTATGGGAATCGACCGCTGTTTCGATCGGCACTGTTGACGATCACGATTGGTTTTGTCGGCGCAATCGTCTCCAGCATGCTGTTCGGATGGCTGGTGATGCTGTTTCAAAAACCTGACATCACACAGGAAATGTGGGCACGCTGTCGCCCCAGTCCACTGGATTTCTGTGTCGGCTTGGTGGGAGGCATCGCGGCGGCGTATGCCCGAACGCGAGCACACCTTTCTTCGGCACTGGCGGGCGCGGCGATCGCTGCCGCCTTGGTACCGCCCATATCCACAGCAGGACTGCAGCTGGCGTTCGGACGGTGGGGAACCAGTGACGAGGGCATTGCTGTCACGGGGCCATTATTGCTGGTCACGGTGAATGTTTTGACGATCATGATCGGATCGTCATTCATCTTGTGGCTGCGGGGGATGCGCCCCGAACAGTACGACGACATGCGCGACCGCTGGGGACCACGCATGATGATGCTGTTGATGATTCTGGCCGCCGCCGCCATGACTCAGGTCATCGACACGGATTACATTTTTCCATCGGGCGACTGATCAACTGGCGAAAACGTAAGCCTGCACAGGACCATCAAACGATCGTCAGATTCGTTTCGACGATCAACGTTCGTATTTCTGGCGATATTTTTCGTAGAGCGTTTTGTGTCGGCTGCCCAGGTCCACTTCGCGTCCCTGGACGTATGCCGTCACGACGTGGCTATGGGTTTGCAAGACATCGCCGTCGACGATGATAAGGGTTGCATCCTTGTCGACGGTGATTGAACCAACGCGGTCGTCGACGCCGAGAATTTCCGCAGCAGACAAAGTGATCGACCGCAGCGCTTCACCGAGCGGCAGTCCGTAAGCGGCGGCACATGCGGCATGGTAGGGCAGATTGCGTGTATTGGAAGCACCACCGGGATACCCCGGGCCTTCGCCGGCAATACAAAACCTGACCCCCGCGGATTGCAAACGCTGCGGCAATGTGTACGCCGCGTCGTACGGATCGTGACGGCGAAGCGGCAGTCGATAGACCGCCGCCACGATGACGGGGACGTCGTACCGTTTTAATAGTTCCGCGCATTGCGGTGCGTCGTAGCCACCATAGATGATCAAATCGAGCCCGTTCGTTTGAGCGAAAGCAACGGCGGACTCGATCACCGACTCTCGATCGGCTTCGGCGATGATTGGCAAACGGCCTTCGATTACCGGCAGCAAGCTTTCCAAGCGGACATCCGTTGGGGTTTGATCCGGGCGTGATGATCGAGCTTGCCCGTACCGGCGGGCTTCGTCAAACAGTGCTTCCAGCTCGGTGTACTTCTCGGCCTGTTTCTTGGCTTGCTTTTTCGGATCCTCATCGCGAGGGTGCATTGCGTTCCAGTTAATGCAAAGGCCCGCAGGTGCTTTCAGCGTCATTTCGGCGGGCGTCCAGCCGTCAAGTTGCACAACCGCAGCTTGTCCACGAATCCAGTTTCCGCTGGGACTGGTCATCGCCAACAACACACCGCCGGCGCGCGCAACGGGAATCAATTCGCTGTCAGGATTGATCGCGATCCACGACCGCACGTTTGGATTGCGATCACCGCGCTCGATGCGATCAACGGTCTCATCAACAGCGCTGATCTCGCGCAGTCCCAGGTCCGTCATTGGCTCGATCAAGCCGGGATAGACATGCTTGTCGGTCGCATCGATGGTCGTCGCGTCTTCGGGAACCTGGATATCGCGTCCGACCGCAACGATCTTGCCATCATCGAACAGTACGTCGCCGTTCTGGATATCGGGGCCATCAACGACATGAATCGTACCCCCGCGAATCACAATGGGGTGCTGCTGTGCTGCACCAGGGATCTGGTCGTGGGCCATCGCCGCGTCACCTGCAACAATCATCAACCCCACCAGCAGAATATTCCTTGCGTTATTCACCGAACCGCCTCCGCTTCGAAACCGTTTGCATTGCCACCGCTGGCACCACAGAACTCGTCGTACCTTAGCCAACGATCCTCTTCATCGACCGACTTGTCAGGACTTGACCCGCCGTCCCCCTGACCCAGTGCGAGCTGGACGAGCCGCGCGTGTAATCGTGCGTCGCGGGCGCGCATCCGAGCGTCTGCATTGCGATCGAAATAAAGTCGCCCATCGATCCAAGTTTGTTCACAACGCGTCGTCGTCGACAACGGCGGGCCATTCCAAAGGACCAAGTCCGCGTGTTTGCCCACGGTGATCGAACCGACGAGTGAATCGATCCGCAATTGTTTGGCCGGATTCAGTGTCACAAACTTCAGCGCCTCTTCGTCACTGAGGCCGCCGTACTT
This sequence comes from uncultured Pirellulaceae bacterium, assembly GCA_963975425.1. GTDB lineage: Bacteria > Planctomycetota > Planctomycetia > Pirellulales > Pirellulaceae > CAXBGS01. Next base: position 51,502 of record CAXBGS010000006.1, on the reverse strand, counting down.
GGTCGCCTTGGCTGCCTCGGTATTCAACCGACGTGCCAGTTCGGCATCATCGCTGTTGAACGACACAACGACGCCTTGCTCGTGCATCACCGCGCCGTTGTACGGGATCGCATCATAGACTTCGAACTTGTAAGCCCACCAATCCGAGAAACTTGATCCCATCGCACCGTGTGCCGCCATCCGATCCGCCACTTTGTATCCTTCGAGGATGTGTTGCAAGGTTCCGATGCGTACGCCGAATTCCTCTAACACGTCCAGAGTGGCGACGATCTCGTCCTGCCTGTAACTGTGGCAATGAATCCAGCGTTGCCCATGCCCGACTTCCGACATCGCTTCCAATTGCAAATCGACTCGGGGGGGCAGTGCATCGCGCTGTCCGGCGTGCCAGCGACGCCAGCCGGATTCATATTCACGCGCGGCCAACAGTTGATCGCGAATGATTTGTTCCACGCCCATGCGAGTGTTCGGGTATCGCGATCGGTTGCGTTTGACATTTTCGCCCAACGCGAATTTGATCCCTGGTGGGGCCTCGGTCATTCGCAGACCGTCCATCGTTTGCCCCCAACGCAACTTGATGACTTGGTTTTGCCCACCGATCGGGTTCGCCGATCCGTGCAAGACGTTTGCGATCGTCAGCCCACCGGCGAGTTGCCGATAAATGGAAATATCGCTGTTGTCGATAAAGTCGCCGATGCGAACTTCCGCCGTGATGACTTGGCCGGATTCATTGACACCACCGTCGGTACCCATGTGCGAATGACAATCGATCAGGCCCGGCGTGATGTGCTTGCCCCGGGCGTCGATGACTTGGCAACCGCTGGGGACCGAAAGATTCGCACCAACGTCGGCGATGACTCCGTTTTGAATCAGCACGTCGCCCCGGGGCAACTTACCCGAATCGTCACACGTCCAGACCGTCGCGCCGCGGAAGAGTACGGTAGGTGCATCCGCGATCGGCTCGGTCAAACCATAAGCGCCAAGGGGGAACAATAATTCAATCGGGGCGGGGCCTTCCTCGTCCGGCTGGTCCAACGTCTCGTCTGATTTGTCTTTGTCGGCGGCCGCCAGGCGAACGGGCGGTTCGACAACCGGTTCGCTCGCAGGCGCATCATTGTCGGCAGAGGAATCCTCGTCGGCAGACGCCGGATCGTCACCGGCGGGCTCTTCATCAATGTGCCGAACATCGATATGACTCCGTGACCCGTCGGCGACCACAAGATTTCCCATGATCGAAATCTCGCCCTCGGGGTCTTCGATGGTCAGGAACGTGATCTTGGACGCACCACCGGGAAGCTGCTTGCTGAACTTGCTAAGGTCGACCGTTGCGGTGATTCGATCGCGCGTCCGTACGAATTGGCGGAGCCGGATGGACTTTGGTTTCGCCTCATCCTGCTCGGACGTTTGGGAATCCAAGTCATTGGTCTGGTCAGTCGTTTCATCGTCGGACTTTGCAACCGATTCGCCGTCGATTCTGGACGACGCGGACTCGTCGGTCTCATTTGCGTCGTCAGAATCCTTTTTGTTTTGGGGATCCTCTCTGTTTTCGGGATCCGTGGCGTCGGCGGCGCCCGGCGCGACCAATTTTGCCGACAGCTTGTCATCCCGACGATCAATGACCATGTGCGCGCTCAACGGTTGCGATCCAATATCAAACACCAATTCCCAGGTGCCCACCACAGAGTCGAGGCTCGGTTCGTCGGACTCAACGATCACAAATTGCTGTCCGGCCACCCATGTTTCCAACACCTCGGTGTCTTCATCGAACAGCTCTCCGTCGGTGATGACCAAATTCGCCAGCATACCGGGGCGAACGGAACCGACATGCTGGTCAATTCCCAATAGTGTCGCTGGATTCGTCGTCATGGCCGCCAAAGCATCATCCTTCGCCAGCCCACGCGAAACGGCAATGCGAACCTGAGACAAGAATTTTGCCGGATCCTCTAGGCCGTCGGTGGTCAGACATATCGTCACCCCCGCGGCGGCCAGCATGGCCGGATTCTCCGGTGCAAAATGCCAATGCATCAGCTCCTTTAACGTGATCTCTTGCGCCGCATCGGCGGTCGTCACATGGGGCGGCTTTGGAAAATCCACCGGCAACAAGATTGGGTGATGCGTCGCGGCGATTTCATCAAGCTGCCGATACTCTTGCCCAGATCCGCGAATGATGATGGCCAGCGAAAACTCTTTCGCGATCCGATCGGCCCGCACCGCCATCCGATCGTTCTGGGCATCAAACACAAACGTGTCGTTGCGGATTGATTCGGCGAGGAATTCCAACGAAACATTCGTTTGCGGTCTCGGCAGCGTCGGCGTCGACCGATAGGCATCCCAGGCTTTTTCGTACCAGCGAGCATCGTAAATCGATTGCCTGAGCAGCGCCACGGCGCCCATCGGTGAGTTCGGATACGACTGACCGCGACGATCCTTGGGAACCGTCAACTGGGCGTGTTGCCATGCACTGGGTTTCAACAGGGTGCGGCCGCGATGTTCGTCATTCAACAGCACCACCGCGCTGCTGCCTTTCAAGATGCCTCCCTGGGGCGCGACCACGCGACTCGTGATGCCTTGCGAGCGAAGTTTTTCGATGGGGCCGTCCAGCTTTGCTGCGACCATCTTTGCCGACCGCTCGGGCGTGATGTGCCTATTCCAATAGCCCGCTTTGCCGTCGACCGGATCCGTCGCAACGTCCACTTCACCAAACGCATCGATCAAGCCGGGATAGATATATCGCCCGCTGAAGTCCAAGTTCATGAATCCAGCAGGGATCTCGACATCCGTGCCGACTGCGATGATCGCGGTGTCTCGGATCAAGACGGTGGCGTTGTGAATCACCCGTCCCGGTTCGGTCACGACGGTGGCACCGGTCAGCGCATAGTCGTCGGGCCGATTGTCGCGCAGCCCGATGACCGGCTCGGTCGAAACGTCACTCTGCGCGGACGCGGTGGCGGCCAGCATAAGCGTTAACGACAGGATGGCTAAAGCGTTTCGCATCATCTCCCCGCTGTGAATCCGATCATGACCGCGGAATCATTTACGCGCCGCGGTTTCAAGCCGTCCAGCATAATTGCAAGTCCGCATGGCGTGGCGGGCAATGCCTAACCGGGGGATGCCAAACGCAAATATCCAGCCGAGCCATCGCTGGCGGGATGCCGGCAACCGCGACGGAACTCTTTTGGCCGTTCTGAGAAACGCGCGAGGGCCATTGGCCCGCAGTGACCGGCCGTGTCGCAAAAAATGCAATCGAAAGGACGTCTATAGCTGAACACGCGCCGGCCGGTGCGCGTCTTGCTCAACTCGTCATCCAAGCGGCCTTGTAGTTCAGCCCGAGATTCAGGATTCGCTGCAACAGCTGTTCATACGTGATCCCAGCGACCTCGGCTGACTCCGAAAAGTCTTCGCCGTATTCGATATTGGGATTCGCGTTAGCTTCGATCACATAAATCTCGCCAGACTCGGTCATCCGCAAGTCCATCCGCCCATAGCCGCTCATGTTTAGCGCTCGATAGACGCGCTTGCACAGCTTCGAAATACGCTCGGCCGTCACGTCATCCAAATCGGCCGCCGCGTGAGTCGTGATCCCATAGCGTTCTTGGTACTTGCGATTCCATTTCACTTGGCTGGTCGCGATCCGAGCGATGTCGTCGGGCATGTCACCAAAGTTCATCTCCCACGCCGGAAATGTTTTTAATCGATTATTCCCCAGGACCCCAACGTAAAGCTCTCGGCCCTCGATGTATTGTTCCGCGATCACGTCGTCGTTGGTTTTTTCGTGGACAAATCGCACACGTTCGGCAAGCGCATCGTCGTTGTGAACAATCGACGCCTGCGCGATTCCAAAGGAAGCATCCTCGACAACCGATTTGACGAACAGTGGAAACGAGAGTTTCTTGGGGCGATGAATCGTACGACCGACCGGAAACACCGCAAAGCGAGGTGTCGGAATGCGATGATACGTCAGCACCTTTTTCGAAAGTGCTTTGTCTTTGCTTAACAACAATCCGCGAGGGTTGCATCCGGTGTAAGGCTGTTGCATCAGTTCCAAATAACTGATCACGGCAAAGTCATAGGTCACCACGCCATGGAATTCTTCCAGCATCATGAACGTGATGTCAGGCTCGAACTCTCGGAGTGCTTTTCGGATCGGTCCCAGGTCGTCATAGACACCCAGCGGCAAAATCTCGTGGCCCAAACGCCGCAAGGTCTCACAAACATCAAACTCGGCTTTCCAAGCATCCAGATCTTTGTCGCTGACACCTTTCAACGTTTCCGGCGGGACGTGGCCTTCGCGAACAAGAACGAGCACGCGTAGCTTGCTCATACGACCACCCTGTGTCTTCCCTCGTGGAAAAAGTTAGTCGTGCGGACGGCGACAAGGATCATCGCATCGCGTTTGGCTTCATCATCCGGACTGCCCAGACGCAGTTTCAATTCGCGGCAACGTTCGATCATCTCTTGGACGACCTGGTCGATCGTGTAGGTGTATTCGCCGGTCCAGCGTGCGACGGTGCGTCGCAGTTCACCGCGAATCCGACTCAGGAATGCGGCGGCGGTCATATTGCGGCGGTGTTCGGGCAACGTCGAAAATAATTTTCGCAGATCGTTGTCATAGATACTGGGAAAGTCCAACCCGTAGTGCTCTCGCTTGCGACGATAGTGCGTGCGCAGAGACTTCCGCAATTTCGAGATCGGATCGACCTTTTGACGGCACGTGACTTGGGGCTTCTTGCCGCGAATCGATTTCATGAAATCGTCCACAAATTCCAGCTTCTTGATCGCCGGCCAGTCGTGGTACCGTGTCCGCCAACGCGAACCCGGTCGCAACCAGACGGCAAACGTTTCTGCAAAATCCTCTAACGGGTGGGCTTGAGCGTACCACATTTCCAAGTGCAGCACGTATTCACGACTAGACGGCGTCGGCTGATACGTCTCGGGATATGGCTTGGATGCTCGACCAAAAAGCTGACGATAACGTGCTTTTCGCCGCAGATTGAACGCCGTGTCGATCGCATGTCCCGCTTCATGACGCAGGATTTTCATGCATCCTTCGCGGGTGCCACCCTCGACTTCTAGCAGCTGTTTGCGTTCTAACCGTATCAGACGCGGATGGGCCAAATAGAACGGAATCGCAATCCCAGGCACGCCGTCAGGCGAAAACCATTCGTCGCTGAGCCAACAATGGGGGCGAAAGTTCAAGCCGCGATTGGCTAATTCGTCGTTAAGCTGGTCGATCCGCGACGAAAGCGGTGAATCCTCAATCGACAAGTTGAGATCACTCATTCGCATATCGAGCAGATGCTCGTCGCCGAGTGAGGCGAGATTCAACTTTCGTTTCGCCATAATGCCAAGTGATCGAGATCGAAGATTCGTCAAGCTGCGCAGCTAGATGCGATCGATGATGTTTGCGTCAGTTTATTCGATGTTTGCAATATGTCTTTACCGAAAAACAAAGATCCCATCAAAACCAGTTTGCCAGAAAGCGCCACGGTGCCAGACAGCGCCGCGATGCCAACCCGTGACCGTGTCGCGACAACTGACCGTGATGGCACAACCCCGTCACCGCCCATGTCGCAATGCGCGTTGCTGACCGGTGTCGGCCGCAGCGCCGTCGCCGTGATCGGTGCTCGCGGCCCCGCAGCAGCGGCAGCGATCGAACAAGGATTCCGCCGGCGCACTCGGAGCCCGATTTGTGATGGCGAAATCCGTTTCGGCGACTGGGACGGCGAAGCGGTCGTGGTGACTCGCATCGATGCGGGCATGTTCGAAATTCATTGCCACGGTGGCCGACTGGCTGCGAGCCGAATCCTAGACGATTTACGGGATTTTGGCGTCAATCGCGTCGACCAGTCCGATTGGATCGACGCGGATTTGTCGCTGATCATTCGCGAGGCTCATCAGGTGCTGCCACGGTGTCTGACCACGCGCACCGCGGCAATCGTGCTCGATCAGGTGCGAGGCGCGTTGCAGCGATGGGCCCAGCGACAGATTGATCAATTGCAAGGCGACAACGACGGGAAAGCTCTCGCGCTGGCCGACGTCCGTGACCAGATACACGTCATCGCCGATCGAGGTCACTGGGGCAAGCGCATCACGGAACCATTCCGCGTCGTGCTGGTTGGGCCGCCAAATGTTGGCAAGAGCAGCCTGGTCAACGCAATCGTCGGTTATGACCGCAGCATCACGATGGACATCGCCGGCACCACACGAGACGTCTTGCACGCCGACACCGTCATCGAGGGATTGCCGATCCGACTCAGCGACACCGCTGGAATGCGAGATCATGCCGATTCGATCGAACAGCAGGGGATCGAATTCGCCAAACAAGCAATGACCGGCGCCGACGTCTTGGTCGTTGTTTCGGATCCGCAGACCGCGAATCGCATCGACGTGGATCCGCAGCATTCCATCCAGGTGCTTAACAAAGCAGATCTGCTGGTGTCTCAGGCGATGATTCCTGACGACTCGCTAGGCACCGTGGCAACCACCGGCCAAGGCGTCCCGGAATTGATGGCCGCCATCGCGGCGAAAATCTCTGCCGACTTCCCCGCGCCCGGCGCCCCCGTGCCCCTGACGACACGTCAACAAGACTGCCTCAATCGGGCAGCCACCGCCGCTGACCACCACGAAGCGATCAAACATCTGACGCACCTCATCGACCAATGACGCGCGTCATCCCTGTCACTTTCTCAGCTTTTATCGGTCAAACATTTCGGACAGTTGTTCGATGTAATCGAGTGCTTCTTCGGGGGTTTCGACTTGGGCGCCAGGCACGCGTCCGCCTCGGTCACATTCCCCCAGCGTGCACAGGTCGTCAAAGTCCGGGTGCGCGGCCAAGCGTTTTCTCCGTCGGGCACCGATCGTGCGGTCATGAATTTTGTGTGCTTCCATGTGGTGAGCGATCAGCCAGGCTGTCCGTTCACTGATGAATCCGTCCAATGCCTCCAGTCCCGCCCCGACATGATCATCCGGGTCAATCGCTTTACCAACGTCGTGCAAGAGAGCCGCCAACAGAAAGTCTTCGTCGTACGGGGCGACGTCCTTTGCGAGCGCATATACCTGCATTGAATGAAACAACGCATCGCCTTCGGGGTGATAGCGCAACGACTGCTGGACGTTTTCCAGTGGGATCAAGAGTGCTAAGAACACGGCGAAAGCGTCAGGCGTCGAATCCATTTCCTGCAAACGATCGCATTGTTGCTGGGGGTCCAGTTGATGTTCCATCGCGATCAACTTTTCCAATTCACCCAGGTTCGCTTTTTCGATTCTCTTTCCGGTAATCGAGCTGCGAAAACCGAATCCCAACAGAGAAGGGTGATAAACGGTCAATTCGACGGGAAATTCGTCAGACACGTGAACGTGATCATAGATACGCTCTCGGCCATCCTTGCGCACCCGTTTTCGCTGCAACTCATACCCAGCCCCCAGATCGTCCAAGGCCAGAGTGATGGTGTGTGGATTCGCGGCAAAGACGTGTATGTCGATATCCGACCCGTCGCGTATCGCACCGCTCAGAACGCTGCCGATCAATCGCGGATGAAACGGCGAAAGGTTACGCAACCACCAAGCCGCTCGCAGCCGCATTTTCTGCAGACGTTGCTGATGCGGCTGAGCGCCATCGCAAAGCCGTGCCAACATTTGAACCTGATCGCGAATCTCGGCGTTGGTGGGCAAGTCCGATGGCTTGACCCAACCGCGTTGTACGCGTCGAGCGGCCTTTTGCTTGGCCTGAAAGTACTCACCGACTTCGCGTGAGTACATCAAACGCGCCGCCTCCCAGGCGATTTGGCGGCGAAGTTTTGTCGATCGCATGATCGGGGCTTGGCGTCGCAAACCCGGCAAACGAGTATCAAAGTTTGATTCGTGCCAATCGAGGCCCGCAACCGATCGGCGGGCTCTCTCGCCCGCGGGGCCATCGTTGACAGACTTGAATCGTAACGAAGTGCCCGATCGAAATCAAATCAATCGATCACGATGGGCACATGCATGACATCACCATCATTGATTCGTTTCGCCAAAAATTTCCGCAAAGTAGCCGTCATGAATCGCCCGCAACTTTGAGACCTTTTCGGGATACTTTTTCGCAACGTTGTTGGTTTCGGAAATGTCTTGCTGCAAATTCACCAAGAACAACTTGTCGTCGGCAGTCAATGAATCGGGTTGCCGACGATCTTGTGGATTGCCAAGCAGTTTCCAATCGCCTTGCCGCACGACCCACTGTGCTTTTTTGCCTTTGCCCAATAGCCAATACAGATGATCGTGGGGTGACGGGGCATCGGCCGACTCGATCACATCTCGGATACTGGTGCCGTCGAGCTTTGATTGCGGCAGCGGGCATGAGACAAAATCGGCGATCGTTGGTAACCAGTCACAACCGAAAACGGCTTGGTCACGCACCTCGCCTTGTGGAATTTTTCCAGGCCACGACACGATCGACGGGATCCGCAACCCGCCCTCGAACAGTGAGCCCTTGCTGCCGCGATACGGCCCCGGGTTACCGCCGCCAAAGAAAGCACGCTCTTCGACACTGTGACCATGATCGGACTGAAAGATAATTAGCGTGTCATCACGCAGGCCCAGTTGCTCGAGGTGGCCGATCACGTTTCCGATCAACTCGTCCGTCGTGCTGACCAGTTCGGCGTAGCGCCGGCGCTGTGGATCGTCAATTTTCCCCTCATAGGCGTCTCGCCATTTCTGCGTGCCTTGCATCGGGTAATGCGGCCAATTGATCGCCATATAGATAAAGAACGGATCGTCTTTTTGCTCGGTGATGAACTGGGTGCAGTGATCCAGCATCATGTCGCCAAAGAACTGACCATCGCGAAAGATTTCTTTTCCGTTCAACCAAAGGTCGTGTCGATTCGGACCAGACCAATAAAAGAAATGCGAATAGTTGTCGATGCAACCTTGCATGTGTCCAAACGAGTAATCGAATCCTTGACCATTCGGCTTCGTTTCGGGCAAATGTCCCAAGTGCCATTTGCCGATGTGCGCGGTCTTATAACCGGCATCGTGCAGCATGTCCGCCATCGTGACCTCGGCGTGCGGCATCCCTTCGGTGTTGGCGACACCGCTGACGTTCGACGGCACACCTGCCCGTGCGGGAAACCGACCGGTCATCAGGCCCGCGCGGGACGAAGAACAGATGGCCGAAGGCGCATACATTTGCGTGAACCGCACTCCCGTCGCCGCAAGGTTGTCCATCGTCGGGGTGATCAAGTCGTCGCTGCCATAGCAATTGGCATCCAAAGAACCCTGATCATCGGTATAGAAGACGATGACGTTTGGCCCCCGCGCCAATAGAGATTTGCGGTCCAAGCACGCAAAAACGACAGAGAACAAGACGGATGCCAAAACGATGGATGTAAATCGGGTCGCTGGCAATCGAAACACGGTATTCATAGGTCACAATTCGCAGAACCGCTCCGCCGGCCCGTTCTAGAGTGTCTGATACCGATCTGCGGAGTGATCGGGACGCGATCGGAATCGACTAACGACGTCGTTCAATCTTTCGCATTGTGCTGCTTGACGGCATCGACCAGCGCGGTCAAAGCCGGCGTCAACCGTCGGCCTTTCTTCCACATAAAAACGATCTGTCGCCGACCGAGTTGACGCCGCAGGGAATGTGACTCAAGTCGGCGGCACAATTCACCATCCGGTCGACCCGCCAGGATACCAACTCCCAGACCGGCTCGTACGCATGCGATCGTAAATCCGCTGTTGTCCGTCTCGGCGACGATCCGAGCTTGCAATCGTTCACGATGAAGCGCGTGATCGAGCGCGTCACGCCCGTGCGTGCCTCGCGTCGTGACCACCAGCTCGTGTTTGACCAGCTCGCGCAGCGTCAGTTTCTTAACTTCGGCCAACGGATGCGTCTTTTTGCAAATCGCAAGGAAGTCGACAAAGTAAGCTGGTTCAAGATGGATCAATGGGGAAACCTGATCGTGCCCCGGTTCCAGCGCGAGCGCGACATCGGCATCGCCGGACAAGACCATCTGTTCGGCGACGCGATCATTTCCCTGACGGATCACCAGTGGATGATCCCAGTGACTGCGGAAACGGGACAACGGCTGCGCGATTTCTTCCATCATCATGCGGACGCCCGCGACCAGTGTGATCGGCTTTGTCTGGTGCGATTGCTGGTCGGCCAATTCGAACGTGGAATCGATTCCTGCCAACACCTCGGACAATGGCTGATACAGTCGTGTGGCGCCCTCGGTCGGGACAATTCCACGGCCCTGTTTCTCAAACAGTGGGAATCCGTACAGGCGCTGGATCGATTGAATCTGTTGCCAAACCGTGGGAACGGAAAGTTCCAATTCTCGCGCCGCGGCTGCGTAGCTTCGCAGCTCGAATACCAGCTGAAACGTTTGCAATTGTTGGATGCTTAGCTCGTTGGCTCGCGATGATGCACGTGTGTCGTTCAAGACGATGCTTTCTCTCGTTTTGAAATTCTAAATGACCATTACATAGCATTTTATATCAACTAATGGCCGTATGGTTTAGAATCCCACCATTCAACGGCACTTAAGGAGCGATCTATGACGGCGGTAATGGCATCGAAGCAGCGATTCGTGCTGGTTTTGTTGCTGTTTCTGCACACGGTCAACACCTACATGGATCGTGTCTGCATATCGGCTGCCAAAGGGTCGATGCAGGGTGACATCAGCGGTCTGACGGACCAGATGATGGGCTATGTCTTTGGGATCTTTGCCGTCGGGTACGCATTGTTTCAGATCCCCGCCGGATGGTTCAGCGATCGCGCCGGACCGCGACGAGCGCTAACGATCGTGGTGGTGATCTGGTCGATCTTTACGGCCCTGACCGGCGCGGTGTTCACGGCGATCAGCCTGTTGGTCGTACGCTTTTTGTTCGGCGTCGGCGAAGCGGGCGCTTATCCCGGTGCGACACGGGCACTGTACAGTTGGTTGCCCGCGAAAGAACGCGGTATCGGCCAAGGCATCTTTCACTCGGGCGCTCGCGTCGGTGCGGCGATCTCGCTGGTACTGATGCCCGCGGTGATCTCGTGGATCGGCTGGCGGTGGACATTCGTTGCCAACGGATTCGTGGGGCTGCTCTGGGGTTTAGTCTGGTGGTTTTGGTATCGCGACGAACCGGCTGACCATGCGGCGACGAACGAAGCCGAAGTGGAATTGATCCGGCGTGGCATTGCTGAACAAGAAGACACGCATCGCAACATTCCCTACATCCAGATCGTGACGAGTGCCAATGTGTTGTTGGCAATGTTTCAATACGCATCGAGCAATATTACTTTCTTCATTAGCATCACATGGCTGCGTCCTTATATCGAGGAACGGTGGGGCAGCAGCGCGGCGAACCTTTCCGCGCTGCCATTGCTCGTCGGCGCCGTCGCGTTGTGGATTTCCGGCTCGCTTGTGACCATTTTGCACCACCGCGGCATGCCGGTGATGTCACGCCGCATTCCCGCGATGGTGGGTTACGCGCTGGGGGCAATCGGTTTGTTGCTGTGCACGCAAACGTCTGAAGCCGAAACGGTTTGGCCGCTCATCATCTGTTTCTCGATCGCCCTGTTTGGCGTCGAGATGACGCTGAGCCCCAGTTGGGCGTTCTGCATGGACATCGGAGGCGACCGCAGTGGCGCCGTCTCGGGCGCGATGAACATGGTCGGCAACCTGGGCGCCGCACTGAGTGCAGTCGTGTTCCCCTATTTTGTCGCCAACGTGACGATGCCTTATGTCGCCGAACAAACCGGTTCCGCCAATTCGTTCTTCGTGTTCGCTGCGGTGATGAATATTCTGGCGGTCATCGCCTGGATGTTCATGAACCCGCTGAGACACTTGCAAGAGCTGACGCCCGAAAAACTGCGATTGCGTTTGGTCAGTTTCATGGTCCTGATTCTCGTTGTCGTTTCAGCCCTGATCTATACCAAGTTCTTGATGGGGTAACGCATGACCAACTTCTTTCAGCCAGAACACACTCACACACCGCTGCGTGGTGTCGTTGTCGGTGCCGGTTATTTCAGCAGGTTCCATTTGAACGCGTGGTCGCGAATCGACGATGTTGATTTGGTTGCGGTCTGCGATTTAGATCAATCCAAAGCGACCGAGACCGCACAACAATACGGCATCGACCGTGTTTACAGTGACATTTCGTTGATGCTAGCCGAAGTCAAACCCGACTTTATCGACATCGTCACCCGGCCCGATTCTCATTTGGAACTCGTGCGGGCCGCGGCGGCAGTCAACGTTCACGTGATTTGTCAGAAACCGCTTGCCCCCAACATCGATGAGGCGCGGCAATTGGTGCAGTGCGCACAAGACGCGGGCATCGAACTGATGGTCCACGAAAATTTTCGGTTCCAACCATGGTATCGGGAAATCCGCAAACTGCTGCAAAGCGACATCATTGGCGATCGGTTGCACACGATTAGCGTCCGAACAAGAACCGGCGACGGTTGGCAAAGCGACGCATATCAAGCTCGACAACCGTATTTTGTCACGATGCCGCAGTTTCTGGTCTTCGAGACCGGTGTTCATTTCATTGACACATTTCGCTATCTCGCAGGCGAGATCGACGGTGTGTATGCATCGCTGCGAAAAATGAATCCCAACATTGCCGGCGAAGACACGGGCATCGTGCTGTTCGAATTTTCTAACGGCGCACGTGGACTGTGGGACGCCAGCCGCTTTAACGAGTCCAATGCGGATGATCCGCGTTTCACGTTTGGTGAATGCTTGGTCGAGACCAATGGCGGCAGCATTCGACTTTATGCCGACGGCCGAATCACGCTGCAACCGCTCGGACAGCAAGAACAGGAACACGCGTACGATCACGCGCCGCGTGACTTTGCAGGCGACTGTGTCTTTGCGACGCAACAGCATTTTGTCGACTCATTGCGACATGCGACTCCGTTCGAAACCAGCGGCACGGAATACCTCAAGACGCTCCGTGTTCAAGAGGCCGTTTACGAATCGGCATCGAAGGGAACGCCCGTCCGCGGACTCGCTGAGGGAGGACACCGATGAAGATCATTGACCTCACATTGCCGATCAATAATGACATGCCTGGCGTCAACGTATCGACCGCGAAAACGATCGAGCAAGAAGGCTGGAATGCAACCACGCTTGAACTCTATTCGCACTGCGGCACTCACATGGACGCCCCGTGCCACTTTGTCCCGGGCGCGGCAACGATCGACCAACAAGACCTCAGCGTTGTGACCGGCGACGCGATCGTCGTTAATTTGGCGCCGGCTGAGCCAAAACAGTTATTCGACATCGAAGACTTTGCGGACGTTTCCGATCAGGTGCAACCCGGTTGCCGACTGCTGCTGCGGACCGACTGGCACCACCGCTATGGGACGCCAGAGTACCGTAATGAACTGCCCCGCATTTCGATCGAGCTCGCCCGTTGGTTCGTTCATCGGCAAGTCGGATTGATCGGTGTGGAACCGCCGTCCGTTGCAGACGTCAACAACATTCGCGAAGTCACTGACGTGCACCAAACACTTTTTCGCGGCAATGTGGTCATCGTCGAAGGCTTGATCAATCTGGACCAGTTGACCAAGCCAATCGTGAAATTCACCGCATTGCCACTGAAAATCAGCGGCGGCGACGGCACACCAGTTCGTGCAATTGCAATCGAAGAGGATTGATGCATGAGCGAATCGCAAGTCACGCCAGCACCCCTGCTAGGCTGCGTCGCCGACGATGTGACCGGAGCCACCGATTTGGCCAACAATTTGGTCAGTGCCGGCATGCGTGTCATTCAATTCCTTGCCCCTCCCACGGCCGATCAAATCCGTGATGCGCCGGCCGATGCAATCGTTGTCGCTCTGAAAACGCGATCGATTGAGCCACGCGATGCGGTGAATCAATCGGTACGCGCAATTCGGGTGCTTCGTGACGCGGGCTGCCGACGATTCTTTTTCAAGTATTGCTCGACGTTTGATTCGACACCCCGAGGCAACATTGGTCCCGTCAGCGAAGCGGTGATGAATGAATTGCGGGAACCGCAGACCATCTATTGCCCGGCGTTCCCGCGTGCCGGCCGGACGGTCTATCGAGGACACCTGTTCGTGGGCGATCGCTTGCTTAGCGAGTCGGGGATGCAGGACCACCCGATCAATCCGATGCACGATGCCGACTTGACACGTGTCCTTGCGGCGCAAGTCACCCAGCCGGTTGGACTGGCCGGATACGAGGACCTCACAGACGCCGCGTCGATCAACCGCTCACTTCGCAAACACCGAGACGAACAAGTCGCGCACGTGGTGATCGACGCGTGTGATGATTCGCATTTACGCAATATCGCTGATGCCGTTTCATCGATGCGTTTTGTGACGGGCGGATCGGGCATCGCCAGTTTTTTACCTCAGGCTTACCGGCGACTAGGACTGCTCGAGCCTTGTGCCGTTGATCCTCCGTTGCCCCATCGACGCGGCCGCAGCTTGATTCTTTCGGGCAGTTGCTCATCGGCGACCAACCGTCAAGTCGCTGCCGCAATGAAGACGATGGACGCGTGGGCCATTGATGTTGCAAAAATCGTCGACGATTTTGACGGCGAACTGTCGCGGATCGCCGACTGGATTGAACAATCCGACCCAAAGAAACCGCTGATCGTCTATTCAACATCGGATCCGGACACCGTTGCTCGACTGCAAGAAAAAATGGGGGTCGACGAGGCCGCCAACACGGTCGAACGGTTCTTCGGAAGACTTGCCTGCACGTCGATCAGTCGGTTTGATATTGGCACGTTGATCGTCGCGGGAGGCGAAACATCCGGATCCGTCGTTCAAGCGATCGGTGTGAATGCGATCCGTATCGGCCCAGAGATATGCGCCGGCGTGCCTTGGACCGAATCGCTCGAAGAACCATCGATTGCACTGGCGTTAAAATCCGGCAACTTCGGCGACGACAATTTCTTCACCAAAGCACTGGAGATGTTGTCATGAGCGAACGTGACCTGCGCGAACGCATCGCGATGCACGGCCAATCACTGTTTGACCGCGGCTATACGTGCGGCAGCAGCGGAAATATCAGCGTCCGGCTTCCCGACGGTATTCTGGTCACGCCGACGAATTCGTGTTTGGGACGTATCGATCCGGACGCGATTGCCAAGGTCGACTGGAACGGAACACATGTTTCCGGCGAGAAGCCATCCAAAGAGGCGATGTTGCATCTTGCGGTGTACCGATCACGCGAACAAGACGACGCGATCGTGCATTTGCACTCAACTTATTCCGTCGCCGTTTCCTGCATCGAGGGCATCGACGCGGCCAATGCGTTGCCGCCGTTGACGGCGTACTACGTCATGCGTGTCGGCAAGTTGCCGATGCTGCCCTATTTCGCACCCGGCGATGCGGACCTGGCTGCAGCGGTTGAACGCACTGCGAGAGAGACACGCGCGATCCTGCTAGCCAATCACGGCCCGATCGTATCGGCCGCTGCGCTAGACACAGCGGTCTACGCAATGGAAGAGCTTGAAGAAACCGCCAAGTTGTTCCTGATGCTGCAAGAC
The DNA here is from genome assembly GCA_963975425.1 of uncultured Pirellulaceae bacterium. GTDB lineage: Bacteria > Planctomycetota > Planctomycetia > Pirellulales > Pirellulaceae > CAXBGS01. Next base: position 36,007 of record CAXBGS010000006.1, on the reverse strand, counting down.
AAGCAACCGCGATACCTAACACCGCGGCAGTGCCGCGACTTAGAGAAACTGTTCCCGTCCTGAAACGAGTGATACCGATGTTTATCGTTGCCGTTGAGTTCAAAATCAAAGAAGAGCATGTCGACGCGTTTCGCGAACGAGTGCTTCAACAAGCCGCCGATTCGCTCGCGAAGGAATCCGCCTGCCACCAATTCGACGTTTCGGTCGACAACGATCAACCCTCGACATTCTTTTTGTACGAGGTGTACGACGACGCTGCGGCATTTGACGCGCATCGACAAACCGAGCACTTCGCCTCGTTCGCCGAAACGGTCGGCCAATGGGTTGCCGAGAAGAACCTACACACACTCCATCGCATCTCTTAAGAACACGAACATGAAGACTTACGAAATCGCGCTGCTTCCCGGCGACGGCATTGGCCCTGAAACGATGGAAGCGACCCGTTTGGTCCTGGACCAGATCGGAATGCAATATCCTTCGTTTCGGCTCAACTGCACCGCGCATCGCGCCGGCGCCGAACTGTATCGCGAAACGGGCGAGACGCTGCCGGCCGAGGTGCTGCAAGCGTGCCTCGACGCGGATGCCGTCTTGCTCTCGGCAATCGGCTTGCCCGATGTGCGACAGCCAGACGGGACCGAAGTTCAACCGACGATGATGGTGGGACTGCGGAGGGCACTTGATCTGCATTCAGCGGTCCGACCGGTCAAACTTTATCCCGGCGCGCCATGCCCACTGAAAGACACCGGCCCGGGCATCGACTTCATCATTCTGCGTGAAAACTTGGAAGGCTTGTTCGCGTCCTTTGGTGGCGGCAGCATGGTCGGCGACGCAGTCGCCACCGACACGATGGTCATCACGCGCGCCGGCACGTCAAAGGTCGTCGACTATGCGTTTCAACTTGCCGCCCGGCGAAACGGCCGCCCGTCCGACGGTAAACAAAAAGTCACATGTGTCGACAAAGCGAACGTGTTCCGCAGCATGGCCTTTTTTCGCAAAATCTTTCACGATGTTGCGGCAAACTATCCCGACATTGAACACGACGCGGTCTATGTCGACGCGATGAGTTTGTACATGGTTCAAAACCCGTCGGACTTTGACGTCGTCGTGACCGAAAACCAGTTCGGCGACATCCTTTCGGATCTCGGCGCAGGCATCGTTGGCGGGCTGGGCTTAGGACCGTCCGCAGAGATTGGCGACGAACACGCATTGTTCCAACCGTCACACGGAACCGCACCGCAACTTGCCGGTCAAAACGTCGCGAACCCTCTAGCAACGATTTTGTCGGCCGGCATGATGCTGGACTGGCTAGGACACCGACACAACGATTCGGATTGCCTGGCCGCGGGCGCAGCGATCGAAAGTGCCGTTGCCGCATTGCTGGCCGACGGCGAAGTCTGTACTCCCGATCTCGGTGGTAAAGCTTCAACGACGGAAGTCGCCCAAGCAGTCACACGAATGATTGCCAACGAAGCCACCGCATCGACGTAACGAGGCCACCGCATCGATGCGGCGAACGTGCCCGCCTCGTTACCGCCAGGTCGCTACGTCTCTGCATGAAGACCAACGTTCAGTCTGCATGAAGATCAACGTTCAGCGCCTCCCGTCCATATCACTCCACTCCGGTAATACCTGCCCTCCCTCGCAAAGGTCCATCCCATGCACCAATCCATGCACAGATCAATCAAATACGTCCTTCATCCTTTCGCCTTTCTCGCGTGCCTTGCGGTCACCGCGACCCCCAGTCACAGCGAAGACGTCGTTTTCAAGGAGAGCGACGGAATGGTTGCCGTCGAAGCCGAGCATTTCTGGAAGCAAACTCACACCGAAACACGTGCGTTTCATTTGACTGCGGTCGATAGCACACCGGACATCCAACCGGATGGCGATCCGCCACATGTTGCGGGTGCAAGCGGCGGTGCCTATCTGGAAATCCTGCCCGACACGCGCCGCACCCACGGCGACAAACTGATTCGCGGCACGAATTTCTCGCCCGATCCCGGCAAGATGGCAGTCCTTCACTACAAGATCCACTTCCAGACCACAGGCCGGTATTACGTTTGGGTCCGCGCGCATTCGACGGGTCCCGAAGACAACGGGTTGCACGTCGGCATCGACGGGACCTGGCCCGAAAGCGGCCAGCGCATGCAGTGGTGCGAAGGAAAAAGATCGTGGCGATGGGACAGCAAGCAACGGACCGAGAAGGTTCACTGCGGCGAACCGTACAAAATATTTGTCGACGTCAAAGAGTCGGGCGAACACACCATCACGTTCTCGATGCGAGAGGACGGCTTTGAGTTCGACAAGTTCTTCATGACAACGCAGCGCGAGTTCTCGCGGCCCAGCGGCACCGGCCCCGTCTCGCTGGTTCATTCTGGCACGATGCCAAAAACGTATCCCTTTGTGCCCGCCGCAGCATCGATCGAACCTGCGAAATCAGTCCCGGCACAGGCACAAGCGGGGCACAACCGGGGCACAGGAAAGTCACTTGTCATTCCAGCGAGCGATTTTTCGTTACAGGGAACCGGTTACTACTTGGACAAAGGCAAATGGGCGGCCGTCAATCCCGATAGGCACAAGCAAGGAAAGGTAGGTATGACGTTTCCTTTTCCTGCCGGCAAGTACGACGTCACGCTAATGGCGGTTGGCGAAAGCGACGGACGATCGACGTACACCGTTGCTAAGGATGACGTGGCCGTTGGTAAGTTCAAATGCCCGCTCAGCTCATCGATGTACGATGAAGGCCCTAACTATCACAAGACTTGGATCGGTGTCGAAATCAGTGAAGGCGACGTGATCTCGGTCACGTCCAACATCGCATCGCAAGACGGTGCAGAATATAGCCGCGCCCGATGGGCCGCTATCGCGTTCACGCCGGCCGACGCGAAGACAAAGAAATTGGCACGACCTCTGCTTGCGAAACAAGGCACCCCGATCGCCAAGGCAAAGTCCGCCCCCAACCGCAACACGACGAAACCGGTCAGCTCATTGCCGCTAATTCTGCCGCGCCGAGACAACGGTGACGGCAGCGTGACGGTATCAGGCGAGCAAAAACAATGGCACAAGGTGACACTCACGCTGGATGGACCTTACGCGCATGAGCAGGACAATTCGCCAAACCCATTTACCGATTATGAAATGTCGGTTCGATTCCGACACACCGATGGCACCGAATACGTCATCCCCGGATACTTTGCGGCCGACGGCAACGCGGGCGAAACGTCGGCTGAATCGGGCACGGCATGGCGAGCCCATTTCGCGCCCGATCGCACGGGACAATGGTCGTACGAAGTCTCGTTCTTACAAAAGGACGCCGCCAGTGATGCGAATCAGATGAAACCCGTCGACATGTCCATCGACGCGAAAGGCAGCATCACGATCGCGGCGTCGGACAAGAGCGACCGAGACCTGCGTGCCCAAGGTCGATTGCAATATGTCAAGAAACCTTATCTGCGATTTGCGGGCACCGGCAAGTACTTCATCAAGGCCGGCGCGGATGCACCAGAAACGTTGCTCGGATACGCCGACTTTGACAACACGATTGCGGGCAAACCGGAAAAGGTCGCCTTAAAAACGTGGCAACCGCACGTGCAAGATTGGCGTGAGGGTGACCCGACGTGGAAAGACGGCAAGGGTAAAGGCCTGATCGGTGCGATCAATTACCTGTCGGGAAAAGGTTGCAACGCTTTTTCGTTTCTGACCTACAACGCGGGCGGTGACGGCGACAACGTTTGGCCGTTCATCCATCGCGACGACAAAATGCACTACGACTGCAGCAAGCTGGACCAATGGGGCGTCGTCTTTGATCACGGCACGGCGATGGGCATGTATCTGCACTTCAAAATGCAAGAAACCGAAAACGACGACGATAAACCCGAGTCATTGGACGGTGGCGACTTTGGCCCCCAGCGCAAACTGTACTGTCGCGAGCTGATCGCTCGATTCGGTCATAACCTGGCGTTGAACTGGAACATCGGCGAAGAAAACACGCAGACCACCGAGCAACAACAGGCCATGCTGAATTACATCGCAAGCATTGACGCGTATGGACATAACCGTGTCCTGCACACATACCCGAACGAGCAAGACAAGAAATACTTGCCGCTGCTGGGCGATCAATCCACATTGACCGGTCTTTCGCTGCAGAACAGCAACATCAAGGACACGCACAGCCAAACCGTCAAGTGGGCTCATCGGTCCGCTGCATCGGGCAAGCCTTGGATCGTCGCGTTTGACGAATCGGGAAGCGCGGCGCATGGACAGTGTCCCGACCTGGGATATCAAGGATTCGACGGTCACGACAAAACCGGCGCGAAGGTCTACACGCAGCACGAAGTCCGCAAACAAACCTTGTGGGGACACTTGATGGGTGGCGGTGCCGGGGTGGAATACTACTTCGGATACAAATTCGTTGAGAACGATCTTGTATGCGAAGACTGGCGTAGTCGTGACCAGAGTTGGGACTATTGCCGTATCGCCATCGAGTTCTTTCAAGACAACGACATTCCGTTTTGGAACATGACCTGCCAAGACGCGTTGGTCGGCAATCCAGAGAACGACAATTCGAAGTATTGCTTGGCAGAAACCAATTCGGTCTACCTGGTTTATCTGCCCGACGGAGGCACCAGCGAATTGGATTTGAGTTCAGCCCAAGGCGAATTCAGCGTGCTTTGGTTCAATCCGCGATCCGGTGGCGAGCTGCAAAGCGGTTCCATAGGGTCGGTGACCGGCGGCGGATCCGTTGACCTGGGCAATCCGCCCAGCGAAAACGGCGAAGACTGGCTAGCCGTTGTACGGACGACACGCTAGCGTTCGATTCCGGTGCATTGACCACGTCAGACGCATTGACCACGTCAGACGCATCGACCGCGCTGACTGGAACGGCCGCGACGGTGTCACCATGATTGAGTGAGCACCGGCGTGGCCGGCTGTGTGATATCGCAACCATCTTCTGAATACGGGCCTGTGCCGCTACGATCTTGACGCGCGACCACCTCGAGTCAACAACAGTAAAGCAAGGACGTTTTCGGTATGTCAGCGTTTGTCATGATCTTCTCCGCCGCCGCGATCATCGGGCTGGTGAAGTATGGATTACTGCGAGGAATTGACCACGTCGCCGGCGCGCTGCAGTGGGGCGAGAAAGCACGTGGTCAAGTCACCGGGTATGCGACGTCGGTTCCTGAACTGGTTTGTCTGGTCGCCGCGGGACTGGCCGGCGTCTGGGAAGCTGGGCTATGGAATATCGCCAGTTCGAACATCATCAATGCGGCGCTGATGATGTTGGCTGTGACTTTCTATCGGCAGTGGGGCGACCTGTTCAACAAACGGTTCCTCGATGAAATCGGGTTCGCCTCGCTAGCGGTGGTCGTGCCGCTGTTTCTAATGAGTGCCGGTATGGATACGCAGTGGCAACTTGTGCCAATCCTGTTGGGCTTTTTTGTCGTCTATCAAGTCGTCGACCGACGCGTGAATCGGCCGACCCCTGACGCCGAGCCATCGGCAGAAACCGTCGGCAATCTGCCGCTGGGCATGATTCTGGGAATCACGGCGTTGATTGCGATCGCTATCGCGGGCATCTTTTTGGGCGGTGCAACGGCCGAGGTGGTCGAGCAACTTGGCATCCATCCGGCGATCGCCGGATGGATTCTCGGCGTGGTGACCAGTATTCCTGAAATGGTCAGCTTCTTTGCGGTGTACGGTACGGCGCGGCGTGAGGGCAACCTTCACCAATTGAACGACACGCAGGAAGCCCTGGACAACCTGACCGGTTCGAACATGGCCAACGTGGGCTTTGTCTATCCGGTCGGATTGCTCGCCTTCTTGCTCGGGTCTTCACTGATCGGCGGGTAGTCCGGCGGCGACGCGCAAAACGATACCGGCCGATGCCTGTTGCATCACGTCACCTCAACGACTCGCGGCCCAATCACATCTTGCCGCAGCTTGATGCCCAACCCTGGCGCCTCGCCAGCTTTCATGAATCCTTGATCGCGTTGCGGGGCATCTTCGGCCGTGCTGACGGTGACGTAACTATTAAAGTCGGTCGCCGTAAAGCGGAATTCCTCCGGTGTGCTGTGTGCGAAATGAGCGATGGCGGCTGTTGTAACGTCGCCACCCCAGCTGTCTTCTAAGGTCATTGCGATGCCCATCTCCACACATAAATCGCGAGCCGCCTTGGCTTTGGTCAGCCCACCCAGCTTGCTGATCTTTAGATTCACGACGTCCATTGCCAAATCGGACTTCGCGCGAATCAGCGCGCCGATGCAATCGATGTTTTCGTCTAAGACGAACGGATGATCCGTATTGCGACGGACCGCTAGGCACTCTTCGTAACTGACGCAGGGCTGTTCGATATAAACATCTAGATCGCGCACCGCGCGTACGACTCGCATCGCTTCGTGTTGTGTCCATCCCGTATTGGCGTCGGCCACCAAACGATCCGACGGCGACAACATTTCACGAGCGGCTCGGATGCGTTGCATATCAGTGTCGGGGTCGCCGCCGACTTTCAATTGAAACCGTGTGTATCCTTCGTCGCGATACTTGGCAATGTTTTGTGCCATTTCGTCAGGCGGTTGTTGCGAGATCGCTCGGTACAGCCGAACACTCTCTCCGAACCGCCCACCCATCAAAGTGCACACCGGCAAGCCAGCGACTTGGCCCAGAATATCCCAGCACGCAATGTCGATTCCCGACTTGACGTAAGGATGTCCTTTTAGTGCGGCATCCATTCGATGGTTCAATACCGCTAAGTCGCGAGGATCCATTGCGATCAAGTGCGGGGCCAGCTCACGCAGTCCCGCTCGAACGCCTTCGGCATAGGCGGGCAAATAAAACGGCCCCAGCGGACAAACTTCGCCGTATCCAATCCGTCCACAAGCGGTTTCCACGCTGACAATCGTGCTGTCGAAAACGGATACCGATTTACCGCCGGACCATTTGTAGGATCCCTCATGAAGTGGAAGCTCAACGCGATGTGCACAGATACGGGAAATCTTCATAACAACCTTGTGACGGTGGCAACCAAAAAGGAATCGATCCAGATCGTACCACAGACAAACCCTCTGATTCGATCCGTTGCGACGGTGCCGCGGCCGCCGAGTCTTGGTCCAGTCCGGTCGCGCACCGGGCGGCCGTGTTCGCGACGCCGCGGTGAGATTGATCCCATGATGCGATGCCATCGATCTTAAAATTCGGTTGAGAGCCAGTCACTCAACAAGCCAGGAACCAACGAACCGTAAATCGCCGAAAACCGTGGCAGCAATCCGCTTAATTCGGACACAACCCGTACACTTAGCGACGCTGGATCACACGGAATTCGTGTACAATGCCGCTTGCCCCGCCCGTATGGATTCTTCGACTCGCGAGCGACAACCTCGCCGACCTGCCATGCTTGGATTCTTCCACATCCAGATGTCTGTCCGACACGCCGCTTTTGCCATCGTGGCAATTGCGTGTGTAGTCAACGGTTTGCAACCCACAAGCGCGCAGGACGACTTGCAATCGCTTGACGATGTGGACGCATTCGTGACCAACCACTGCCTCGATTGCCATAACGAGGCGGATGCGGCTGGCGAGTTAAACTTAGAAACGTTTGACATCGAGCAGGGTAAGCATCCGAGTGCGGATTGGAACACGGCGACGTGGGAAAAGATGGTGCGTCGACTGCGCGGTCGACAAATGCCGCCGCCCGATGCGCATCGTCCTGATGATGAAGAGTACGAAGCCGCCATCCTCGCGATGGAAGCGGCATTGGACCGCGCCGCCGGCCAGTTCCCGCGACCGGGACGGACCGACTCAATTCGCCGGCTGACGCGAACCGAATACGCCAACGCGATTCGCGATTTGCTGGACCTGCAAATCGATGCCGACGCATTGTTGCCAGCCGATGAAGCGAGTCACGGTTTTGACAATGTGACGGTCGGCGAGTTATCACCAACATTGTTGAATCGATACATCACCGCAGCGCAAAAAATCAGTCGCATCGCGGTCGGTCGCAAACAGCGCAGCCTGGGCGGGGCGACGTACCGAATTCCTGCGGATCAGACACAAGACACACATGTTGAAGGCCTGCCACTTGGCACGCGTGGTGGAACCGTCATTCGGCACATGTTTGAGCAGGCCGGGCAATACGAAATCCGATTGCGACTCGCACGGGATCGCGACGAACACGTCGAAGGACTAGGAAACTCGCACAAGATCGATGTGCTCTTGGATCGCGACCGAGTTTACCAATTCACGGTCCGCCGTCCGGACAACCCCAAAGACCACAGCAAGGTCGACGCCGATCTGCACACCCGTTTGATGATTACGGCAGGGCCACACGACGTGGGCGTGACGTTTCCGCAGACAAATTCGTCGCTGATGGAAACCAAACGTCAGCCGTTCTTAGCCAGCTATAACCGATATCGTCACCCGCGACGTGAACCGGCGATTTTCCAGATTTCGATCATCGGCCCCTTTGTGTCCGATGGTCCCGGCGACACGCCAAGCCGTTTGCGAATATTCGGCGAGCACACCGATTCGAATCTAACCGAGATCGATCGCGCGGCGCGGATCATCGGCAATCTTGCACGAACCGCTTACCGGCGTCCCATCAACGAATCCGACCTCAAGACGCCGCTGGCGTTCTTTGTGGAAGCCGCAGACGAGCAGCGAATCGCCAACCGACCTGAGGCCGCATTCGAATCCGGCATCGAAGCGGCGATCGCATCGATCCTGGTCAATCCGAACTTTCTGTTCCGGATCGAATCCGATCCTGCCGACGCCGAACCGGGCCAACCGTACGCAATCCCCGACAATCAACTCGCGTCTCGGCTAAGTTTTTTCCTGTGGAGCAGTCTGCCGGATGAGAAATTACTGCAACTTGCCGAAGAGAACCAACTAAGCGACCCGAGTGTGCTGCGATCACAGGTCACGCGCATGCTCAACGATCGTCGCTGCCGTTCGCTGGTCGAGAATTTTGCCGCACAGTGGTTGTATCTGCGAAACCTTTCATCGATCACGCCCGACCTGCGGCGTTTCCCCGATTTCGACAACAACCTGCGAGATGCCCTACGCCGCGAAACCGAACTCTTGTTCCAAGATGTGATTGACCACGACCGCAGTGTATTGAATCTGATTCAATCGGACTTTACCTATTTGAACGAACGACTTGCCAAGCACTACGGCATTCCACATGTGGTCGGAACCCATTTTCGTCGTGTCGCTTTAAGCCCGGAAAGCAAACGCGGCGGCTTACTGCGACACGGAAGTGTTTTGACGGTGACATCCTACGCGACCCGAACATCACCGACGATTCGCGGCAATTGGGTACTCGAAAACATCCTCGGCACGCCCGCGCCGCCACCACCGCCGAACGTCCCCAGCTTGAAGGACAAGACCGCCACCGAAAGCACGTCGATTCGCGAGCGATTGGCCCAACACCGGTCCGACCCCGCGTGCGCGTCTTGCCACAACTTGATGGATCCGGTCGGTTTTGCGCTCGACCACTATGATGCACTGGGACGCTGGCGAGAATTCCAAGATGGACACCCCATCGACTCACGCGGCATGTTGCCAGACGGCACCGAGATTCACGGCGTGGACGATCTCGAACAGGGTGTTTTGCAGCATCCCGAAATGTTCGTTGCCGCGATGACTGAAAAGCTGTTAACGTTCGCACTCGGCCGCGGCGTTGAACACCACGATGCACCCGCCGTACGAAAAATCGTTCGCGACGCATCGGTCGACCAATACCGATTCCATTCGCTGATCAAGGCGATCGTGACCAGCCAACCTTTCTTGATGAGGACCGCGAAGTGACGTTAGCAAAGAAGTCCATCGACCGGCGAACCGTGCTGCGAGGCATGGGGACGACGATCGCATTGCCGTTGCTCGATGCCATGATCCCAGCCATGACGGCAACGGCAAACACCGCCGCGGCGGCAGACCGACTGCGACGCGTCGGTTATGTCTATATCCCGATGGGATTTAATCCAGAACAGTGGACGCCCGAGGACGCGACCCTTGACACGTTGCCATCCAGCTTGGCTTCGTTAGCACCGGTCAAGGACGACGTGACGGTCGTCACCGGCATGGAACTGCAGAACGCTTACCCGGGTTCCCACGCCACATCAAATTCAGCGTTCCTAAGTGCGGCTCGTGCAAAATTGACCGAGAGCAGCGATTATCGACTCGGAACCACGATTGACCAAATCGCGGCAAGACAACTCGGACGCAACACGCAGCTTCCGTCACTTGAGCTTGCGATGGACTTGACCGTCCCGGTCGGCCAGTGCGACAACGGCTACGCCTGCGTTTATCAAAACAATCTTTCGTGGTCTTCACCGACCACACCCTTGCCGTCGGAAGCTCATCCGCGAATCGTATTCGAAAGTCTGTTCGGCGAAGGCGGCAGTGCCGAAGACCGCAAATCAGACTTGCGTAAACGTGCAAGCCTGTTGGACAGCGTGACCGATGAAATGAAAAAGCTGAATCGCCGACTCGGTGCCAGCGACCGCAACAAGGTGAACGAGTACCTGCAGAGTATTCGCGAAGTCGAACGTCGCATCGCGGCAGCCGAAGCCAATGTCGGCGAAAACCCGTTGCCCGACCTGGATCGTCCCGTCGGTGTGCCGGACTCGTACGCAGAACACGCGAGGCTGATGTTTGACCTGCAGTTGCTGGCGTTTCAAGGCGACATCACGCGAGTGGTTTCGTTTCAATTGGCGCGCGAGGCGAGCACGCGAACGTATCCAGAAATCGGTGTGCCCGATCCACACCATCCGATCACTCACCACGGTGGGAATCCAGAAAAATTGGCCAAGGTCGCCAAAGTCAATCAGTTCCACGTGTCGCTGTTCGCCGAGTTCTTGAAAAAGATGAAAGCGACACCCGAAGCCGACGGATCATTGCTGGACCATTCGTTGTACATGTACGGCAGCGGCATGGGTGATCCCGATAAACACGACCACAGCAATCTGCCTGTTTTGGTCGCCGGAGGTGCCGCTGGAAAAATGCGAGGCGGCCGACACATGAAATTTGACACGCCGACGCCACTGGCGAATCTGCACGTCACGCTGCTGAATAAAGTCGGTGTCCCGATGGAATCGTTTGGCGACAGCGATGGGACCGTCGATGACTTGTTCGATCCGGTGACGTTGTGATGTGGCATCCACATCGAACCGCTGCGAATTTGCCAAAACGAATCCGGTTTGAACAAAGTTGCTTTAAACCAAGCCGGCTCAGGTGCGATCAACGCGGGTCAAACAGCCGTGCACGACTTGTGGATGTCCGTTGCGCTTGGGCATGTGTGTGCTTGCTCTGTTGTTTGGCTTGTTCGACATCGTCAAACGCTATTGGTGGTGAAGCTGCGGACGTCGCCGAACAGCGTGATTGGCATCGACTATCGAACTTGATCGATCAGCACGCCGATCTGGATGAACCGCAGGCCGATGGCATGACCGCGCTGCACTGGTCTGCTTTTTACGAAAACGAATCGGCCGTCAAGCGATTGATCCAAGCGGATTGCCAGATCGATACGCGCACCCGGTATTCGATCACTCCGCTATCAATCGCATGCACGTCCGGAAACGACGCGATCGTCAGCCTGTTGCTGGGTGCCGGTGCGAACCCCAACGCCGTCATGCCGGGTGGTGAATCGATGCTGATGATTGCGTCGCGAACGGGCAAGATCAAACCAGTGCTTTTGCTGCTGGGGGCGGGCGCCGACGTCAACGCAACCGACAAACGAAATCAGACCGCATTGATGTGGGCGGCGCACGATGGACATGCCGATGTCGTCGAGGCACTGATCAAAGTCGGTGCGAACATCGATCACACGCTGAAATCAGGCTTTTGTGCATTGATGTTTGCTGCTCGCCAAGGACAAATCGATGTAGTCGAAACGCTGATCGCCGCCGGCGCCGACGTGAATGACATGATGAAGCCTGCGTCCACACAGGGACGTGCGCCCCGGCGTGGAATGTCCGCTCTGATGCTGGCGGTCGAAAGCGGACATTTCGAACTGGCCCTACGTCTGGTCGACGCCGGGGCCGATCCGAACGACCAACGCAGCCGATTCGCGCCACTTCATGCCCTCAGTTGGGTGCGCAAAGCGAATCGCGGTGACAACCCGGCTGGCGATCCAGAACCACAAGGTTCCGGCAACGTGACCAGTCTGCAGTTCGTCACAGAACTTGTTAAAGCGGGCGCGGATGTCAATCTCGCCTTGAAAAACGGCAACTCCAGCCGAACCGCACTCAATCCCGTTGGCGCGACGCCTCTTCTTTTCGCGGCCAAGACTGCCGACGTCCCGCTAATCAAACTGCTGGTCGAACTGGGTGCCGATCCGATGATCCCCAATGAAGTCGGAACCACACCCTTGATGGCCGCGGCCGGCGTTGGCATCAAATCGGTTGACGAAGAGGCCGGCACCGAAGCGGAGGTCCTGGAAGCGGTCACCTATTTCCTTGAACGGGGCGGCCAAATCAACGACGTCAACGAGAACCATGAGACAACGATCCACGGTGCATGCTATCGCAGCTTTCCAGCGGTGGCCCAATTGTTGATCGATCGAGGCGCTGATCCAGACGTCTGGAATACCAAGAACAAGTACGGCTGGACACCGCTGATGATCGCCCACGGGAAACGGGCCGGCAGCGTGAAACCCTCGCCAGAAATGATCAGAGTTCTGGAAAACGCATTGCAGTAAACTTGCTCGGCAGCACCGCGGCAACGCTTTGCGAATGCAAGACTTGCCCCAGAATACGCGCCGCGGACGGCAGCCTTGAGAGACGGGCTCTGAAAAAGAGCACGGAAAAAGGGTCGAGCAATCGCGCGAGTTTCCCGCGTCCAGCGGCTGCGTCTTTTCGTGAAACCGCCGACGATGCTTTTCTCTAAGACGGTGACCGTGCGGGCGGCAGCGATCATTGCCTGGCGAGCCTGCAGAGGGCGCAGAAACTCGTCTTGGGGTCGAGCGGTCTGAATCAGTAGACTACCCACCATAGCCTCTTCTTATTGAACCATGCGGCAAGGATGTGACCGTGGCCAGAGACGACTTTGGAACCGACGACTTTCTGCTGGATCAAATCGATCGAACTCAGCAACATCGCAGCCGTCGCCGCCGGGAAGGCCGATTCCAGCAGCGACGAATCATCGTCATCGTGACGATCTCGCTGGTCGCACTGTTCATCGCCAGTGCGCCCAGTCTTGTCAGCCACTCGCCGCTGGGGCGTACGTTGGTGACTCGCGCTGCGGCACAGCAAGGCGTCGCGCTGGATGCCGAATCGATTCGAGTGGGTTGGCTCACGCCTCTACGACTGACCGGAATCCAGATTCACAGCCGGCACGCAGGCAATCATTTCTATATCGATCAGATCGACAGCGGGATGACGGTCACCGATCTGATCAGCGGACTCGGCAGCGAGTTGGGCGAAATCGCGATCCGCGGCGTCGACGTGCAGTGCTCGGTGTCCGAGGGAATGTCCAGCCTCGAAGACGACTTTGCCGACTTGCTCGCGCCGAGCGAATCGTCTGAGCCGCGTCCGCGCGGTTTCATTGCCATCCAAGACATCTCCATCGCCATCACCGATTCGCATTCGGGCGCAAGCTGGCGAATTGATCAATCCAGCGGTGACATCGAATTGCAGCCCGAATCGATCAACGCGAACTTCACCGGCGTGCTGAGTGAACCCAACGGGAACGCCGGATCACTGCAAGGACAGTTCACGCGAAACGACCCTATCCAGCCAACCGATCCGGCCGGTCAACAATGGCAAATGCGATTCGATACCGAAACGGTTCCACTGTCGGTCGTTTCCATTCTGCGCCGCCGTTTTCCAGAGTCGGCATCATCGATACCGCTGGCTGTTTCGGGAAACACCACGGGATCGATTGACGTTTCTGGGTACAACGACGGCACCATCGCCGCCGTGATCAATCAATTGCAAGTACGACATCTGCAGGCGTCCGATCCAAACACCGGTGATCGCGTTTGGTCCAATCAAGCGGCACGATTCAACGGATCACTAACGCTAACGCCCGATCGCATATTGGGCCGCAACTTACAGGCGTCCACCGACTTTGCGTCGGCAACATTGGATGGATCGTTTGCCAGATCAATGACACTAACCGGCGTCAACGACAACCCGCTGCGATGGCTGGATGCCATCGATGGCTCGGCATCCATGCAGATCGACTTGGCGGGACTCGACGAAGCGATGCCAGGCGTCTTGCCGCTTCGACAACAAACTCGGATCGTTTCGGGAACGGCTGTCGCGTCAATCGAATCCGTTCCCGACGGCACCACGCGCCGCAGCCGCCTGTCACTGCGCAGCGACCCGTTTCGTGCAACCGCAGCCGGCCGCGCCGTCGTCATCGAACCGATCGAACTGACCGCGATCGTGCAACGCGCCGGCGACAGCTTGCGAGCGGAACAGTTCCAATGGAAGAGCGCATTCGGATCAGTCGTCGGCCAAGGTGACCTCCGCAGCGGTGCGGCAGACTTGGAAATCGACTTCGGCCGGTTGGCGTCGATGTTACGTCCGATCATCCATATTTCGGAAACCCAACTGGACGGACTGGCTCGCGGAAATATTCACTGGGATGCGACCGGTGATCGCATTTGGCGATTGTCGGGCACTGGCACCGCATCCAACATGCAAATCACCTTGCCCGGCGGAAAATCGATCCGGCAAGCTAACCTGCGCGGTGATATCAGCGCTACCGGACGATGGGGAAACGAGAGTCTTGATGAGCTGACCGAAGCCACCGTCAAATTGGTCAGCAGCGGTCTGGACGTGCAAGCCGAACTGACCCAAGCGGTCCATCATCCCTCGGCCGAATCGGCGATTCCGTTTCGCGTTCAAAGCAAGGGACGCCTGGAATCGCTTATCGCGACCGCGGGCCCTTGGTTGCCCGAGCAATTGCATGATGCCGACGGTGACTTTACCGCCAACGTTCGCGGTGACGTTTCCACCATTGCGGGACGGATAACCAATGCGGCCGTCGAATTGGAACAACCGCGTGTCGCTTACGCAGCGCGATCGTTCACCCAGCCTAACGTCAAATTGCACTTCGACGGATCTTGGGCATGGCCATCGGGCGACGTCGATGCAAAGTCTTTCACACTGGTCGGCGATGCGCTTTCGGCCGGAATCCGCGGTCGCATTAACGCCGAAGAAACCGATCTTGAAATTGCATGGCGCACCAAGCTTCAACGCATCCAGGGCAGTGTGCGACGGCGTGTTGCCAGCCGACCGGCCACCGCGTTTCAACAGATCGCCTATCGATCATCTGATTCAATTGAAACGGATGATTGGATCGTCATGGGTGACTTTGACGGGACGGTTCGCATCCAACAGCAAGAGCAACAAATCGAGATTGAGACTCACACCACCGGCGCCGATGTCGCCGTTGTCCAGCCGCCGCAAGCGAGCGCGGAAGCACAAACGGTCGGCCCAATGCCCCGACAAACTGTATCGGCACAAACGGGACGATTCGGTCAAGCCGCCGGCCCGCGTACTGATAATACGTTGGGCAATACCACGCCTGCTTCGATGCGATTGTCCGGCAACCCAATCCCAAGTCAAGCTCGCATTGTTTGGTCAGAACCGAACCTTAAAGTTGACACGACATTCCAATATGATCTGTCATCGGGTCAGCTCAGCACCAAAGCGATGCAAATCGCCGGCGACTGGTTCGCGACGACCCTGGCTGGCGATGCCACCATCAAGCCGACTTTCCGTGCGGCCAAACTAAGTGGACCGGCACGGCTGAAAATGGACCAAGTCGCGGCCCGACTCAGCGAGTTGACCGGAACAAAGATCCACGCCGAAGGGATCCAGGAAACACCTCTCGATATCCAGCTCTCAAGCGACGAATCCGGTAATTTCGCGTTCATCGTTGATGGCCAACTGGGATGGGAAACAGGTGCATTCGCCGGAGTCTATTTCGGCGAAGCGACCGTCCCGTTTCGGTGGACCGAAACCAGCGTTTCGATCTCGCCTAGCGTGATCCCTGTTGGACAGGGTCAACTGCGTTTGGCTGGTGACGTTTTCTATCGACCCGGACCGCTTTGGATCCGACTGGAACCTGGCGTCGTCGCGGAATCGGTACGACTGACCCCTGAAATGACCGATCGGTGGTTGAAATATCTCGCGCCGCTGGCGGCCGACACCGCACGCATTGACGGGACCGTCAGCGCGGAAATTGACGAAGCCATGATCGTGATCGACGACCCCCAAAGTCTCGCCCATGAAACGATGGCCAGCCGCGTCAGTGGGCGACTGAATATCGAAGGCGTGCAGATGACCGCGGGTCCGCTAACTCAACAGATCATCAGCGGCGTGGATCAGTTGAAATCGCTTGCGCGCGCGATCCCCGGCCAAGCGAATCCGAGCGACGCCACGGATCCGACCAAACTAATCACGATGCCTCCGCAATCCGTTGAGTTCTTACTCGACCGCGGCGTCGTCAGTCACAAACGCATTTACTTTGAAATCGATCGTGCTCAATTAATCACTGGCGGGCAAGTCGGTTTGGACGGCCAACTTGACTTGGTCGCACAGATCCCGCTGGACCGGCGCTGGCTCGGCGCCGACCTGCAAGGGCTCGCCGGCCAGGGCGTGTCGTTGCCAATAACCGGAACACTTTCGCGCCCCCGACTCGACTCCTCGGGCGTCAGACAAGTCGTTGCTCAATTAGCCACGCAAACGATTCAGTCAGCCGGCGATACGTTTTTAAAGAAACAGATCGAACGGAGCGAAGACTACCTCGGCGAACAAATCGGCCGAGGCCTCGATAAACTCTTCGGTCGCTAAGCAAGAACCACTGTCCAATCGCAGGCGTCCTCATGAGGCGTCCATCATCGCGAACGATCTGACGCATCTCAAAATTGCCGGGCACAAAAGTCGGGTCGCGTGCATTCATGCCGCCCGGAGCGCGTGGTCGTCGCAAATTCATCGAGTGCCCGCTCTCGCTCTGCGTCGTCAAACACCCTCGCATTGACGAAGATCCACTCACCCCACTCGCTTCGGTCCGGATGAGAAGCTGTCACACCGCGTACCCCGAGGTGGCCGCGCAATACGCAGAATCCGGCAAGAATTTCGCCCCCCCTATAGGGGGTACGCTCATTTTGCTGCCCTCACGTGACGAATCGAGCGCCAGACGTCCTAAAAAATCGCACTGCACTGGGGAATTGAGAACGAGCGCGAGACCGCTGCATCAGTCTCATATTGCGACTTCACCACGCTTTCGATCGTGCTTTAAAGCACACAACATCGGAACCTCGCCGAAATCCGAATAGACCGGATGAACGCGTTTCGCCGGAATGCCGAAACTAGCGAGCCGATCAAATCGAGGCTGCCATTCGCGGCAAAGCATGCCCGCCTCTCTCATTTTGCGACCCCCGGCGTTTCGTTTTGATATGCAAATCAAAGGCAGTCCCTTGCTGCCTCTTGGTTGATATTACCCAAGTTATGTCGGTAATACCTATTTCAACAGTTGCAAATTGCACCCCCCCGCATTATCGTCCATGGTTGAATGTACCCCAAAGAGGTCATTCGCAGTCGCTGAAAGAGCCCCTCCCCCAGGCAACTTTGCGGACCAGTTCCACCACGATTTCGGCTGCGTGCCACCCGATCCCGCGGAAGCGGAGGTTTGGGACATCGCATTGAAATTGGAACGTTCCGAATTCGCGATGATCGCGGCAACCTTGCCCGAGCTCACCGCGGTGCCGGACGACCGCAACGGTAGATGAATGAAACTCGCTTTATCGAATCAATCGGATCGAAAACGTATGCGATTGTCTTATCGATCGCAAATGTCATTGATCTGCTGTGTTTCCGACAGCCACATCGCCAAGTGCACCGGCGTTGTATCGGCCTTTGATCGACGCGTCGATCCGCGGAGGACTCTGTGCGGGCGCGCGGTTGCCGGGTTCGATGGTCCCCGCGCCCAAACACGGCGAGCAGCGGCTGCGCCCCACCAACAGGACGTCCCTCTGCGACGTCCGCGATGCCGGCTGCAATCGAGCCAAATTCTGCGCATCCGCGCCGCACCGAGCGCCGGTGCAAACCGGCGCAAGCACTCATCTTCTTTGAACCGATAACCCTTGACATCTCAATCCCTTGAGTCGTCGACGGCCTAGCAGGCCGGGCAACGCTCGAGAACATAGAGGCGAAGTTAAATATGCCAACCCGATGCAACAACTATCGAAACGAGTCACGACGTACACAACGTCTTGCACAGCGAACCGAAAGTATCCGCAGGCGTGAGCAGCGTTGGATCGCGCGCGCCACGGCGGCGCGACGGACATGGGTCTATCGGCAACAACAACGTTTGCAACGATATCAAGAATCGTTCCGAGCATCTTGGCTTACCAGAATCGGGCTTGGCTTTATCGCCATCTGGCGTCTCATCACGGATCCACCGTTCACGGTCCGCCGCAAGACCAGTACCGCCGGCCCGGTGATGATGATCCCGTTCATGTTCAATCTAAAACGCAAGGATCGAGCAGTCCGCCGTCCGAGGTTTGCGAGTACCGGACAAAGTCGCATCAGTGTCGAAGCGTTGGAACAGCGACAATTACTGGCCGGCGATCTTCTATACGTCGACAATGCAAGTGATTTTGTGGTCACAACCGATCAAGGGGCAGCAACGCTGAATTCGGGCGACACCGTCACTTGGGCTGGCGCGGATGGAGCGGTTGGGACAGGAGGCGACGACGTCGCGGGCCTGACGTTTGAACCAATCGCACCTGCGTCGGTCGCCGGCACCGCCTACGACAGCATCCAAGAAGCCATCGATGCCGCGGGAAACGGAGACACGGTCCACATCGCACCGGGAGTCTTCTCTGGCAATCTGACTATTGACAAGGAAATCACACTGTTGGGCGCCTTTGCGGGCACACCAGGAAACCACGCATCGCGCAGCCTGGTCGATGGAACCGGTGAAACGACCATCGTTGGCGTCATCGATGTTCAAGCCCACAACGTGACCCTGGATGGACTACGCGTTTTGGACGGAGGAACCATTCTGTCCCAGAACGCCGGTGTCTACGTTCGCGGTGACAACGTCACCTTGACGAACTCTGTGCTGTACCGCACCGGCGCCGTCGATGCAGACACCTACCGCGGCGTCGTCAATGAAATCAACTCCGTTTCCGACCTAACGGTCACCGACAATGCGATGCAAGGCTGGCATACCGGTGTCTATGTGCAAGGTGTCGAAGACACGACGGTAAGCGGCAATTTGTTTGAAGAAAACCTCGTCGGCATGTCGGCCGACGCGACGGCCATGGGCAAGTCCAACCTGGATGTCACAGGAAACATCTTCCTCAATAACGGCCTGGAGGGAATGGGGATTTATGGACCTTCCGGTCACGCCTGGGACGCCTCTTCGACCATCAGCGGAAACACGTTCACGGGGCCTGGGATCTTTACCTATGGCGACGGTGCCGAACCCGGAGTGATCGCCGGCAACACCCACACCGTCACCGCAGGCGGATCAATCCAAGCAGCGATCGACGCAGCCTTTGATGGAGATACGATCTCCATTGGCATGGGCACGTATCCGGAGTCACTTGAAATTGAAAATAGAACGTTGACGCTGGCTGCCGAATCGCCAAGTGGAACGATCATTGAAAACGGCACTTCCAACTTGTCAATTTCTGGTGGATCTAGCGTCACCGTCACCGGGCTAACGTTTCAAAGCGCTTCGGTGTTTGGAATCACGATTGAAGACTCAAGTAGCCTGCTGCTGCAAAACAGTGAAGTAATCGGCAGCGGCAATATCGGCGTCTTTATCGACACCAGCGGCCCCGTCTCGATTGATCAATCTCGAATTGTCGATAATTTCGTCGGTGTATTGGTCGACGGAAGCGCGACAAGCACGGTAACCATCACCGGCACCGATTTATCTGCAAATACAAACAAATCGGTCCAGAATGCATCAGCATCGATTGTCAACGCGTCGAGCAATTGGTGGGGAACAAATGTCGCGGTGATGGTCCTTGGAAAGACAACCGGTAACGTCGACTTCAGCCCGTTTCTCAACAGCGATGCTGATTCCGACTCTGGCGCAACGGGCTTCGTTGGCGACTACAGCACACTTAACGTCACCGCACTCGGCGCCCAATCCGGCGGTGGGCCACGCATCCAAGAAGCGATCGACCACGCCGCTGAGCCGACCTTGGTCAAGGTTCACGACGGAACTTATCACGAAACGGTGACCATTGATCACTCGATGACTTTGCAATCGGTGACCGCGCAAGGCGCCCTGTTATCACCCAATAGCGGGACGAATCAAGCAGTCGTTACGGTCGCGGCAAGCGGGGTGGAAATTCGTGATTTGGACTTTTTGGTCAATCAATCAAATGCCACCGCGGGCATCTACATGCAGACGGTGGGCGACGCCTATGACGACCTGACGATCGACAACAACGATTTCCGAATCGAAGGAATCGCAACCGCAAACGGTGCAACTAGCTTCGTCGGATTCGGTACGGACAGCACCGCCATTGCGATTCGCAATACCAACGACGGAACTTCGGCTCCCACCGTCACGATCACGAATAACAACGTTTTTCCTCAAATCACAACTGGCGATGTTACGGCGATTTTCGATCGCGCGATCTTCTTGCGCGCCGCCAATGGTCTCGTCGATGGAAACGTGATCTCTGGAGACTCGCACGACCTGGCTGCTCAGTTTGTCGGTCACGGAACACTGACTGTCAGCAACAACTTTTTTAATGGCGTTGGCGGCAGAGACACCAAGGGTGCGCAACTGGATATCACCGAGCCAAATCCTCACGGAAACGTCGAAATCACCGGCAACACTTTCAACCCCCTTATCGAAACGGTCCCTTCCGGCAGCGCACACGTCCGCAGCCTGATGATCAAGAACAACACTTCGGGTGTTCCAGTTGTCATTGACAACAATGTCTTTACGGTCAGCGAAGTCGGAATCCTGGTCGGCAACTCAAACGCGACAACCATCACCAACAACACGTTCGATGCGTTGGCTGGTGACAGCGATTTTGTGCATGTCCAAGTTAGCAATAAGGTCGCGACTGGCGGCGCTCCCAATCCGGTGGAAATGAATGCGACGATTCAAGGAAACACGTTCGGTGAAAGTAACGTTGCGGGCGGACGCGGAATCGAATTTCTGAACCACAACGCTGCGGGCGCAACATTCGGTACGATCACGATTGGTGGCGCCGGCCTGCTTGCCAATACGTTCGAAGGCGACCTTGATCAATTCATCTACCTGGATGCTGAAATCCAAGCCGACTCAACCGACAGTTCACGACCGTACTACCACCAGTACGGCACGACGACGACAGCTCCGTTTGCTGCCAATTTGGACGTCCAAGACAACCTGTTCGACCTCGGCGCAGCGATGCCCAATCGCGCGGGCAGTTTGGATCCCGTGGCAGACTTACCAGATTTGTTTGCCCTCGAGGACAAGATCCACCATGCACTGGACGTCAGCGGACTAGGCGTGGTGACGTTCAGCGACGGGCATCAATTTGTCACCACCGATAGCGGATCCATCCAACGTGGAGTCGACGCAGCCGATGCAGGCGACACAGTTAACGTTGTCGGTGATGCGTTCGTTGAAGACGTGAATGTCATCCAACCCGTGCATCTCTTGGGCGCCGGCCCTGAACCAGGCGGCACAACGATTTCCGGTGTAATGGGCGGCAATTCCGCCACGATCCGTGTGAGTGCCAGCAATGTCGAGATCGAAGGATTCACCATCACTCGTGAAGGAAACAACACGACCGACTGGAATGACCCGACGTTGAATTCCGCTGGCATCGCGATTCAAGGCCAGAGCATCGCCGGCACCATGATCCATGGCAACACGATCACCGGAAACCGCACAGGTATTGATGTCAACAATTCATCCGACCACGTGATCGCGAACAATGTGATTGACGATAACCGCACGGGTCTGCTGTTCCGTAATCAGACCGACGGTTTATCAGTGCAGCAGAACAAGATCACCAACAATTGGACGGTGGGCATCTTGTTTCTTGATGCAAGCAGCGGAACAAACTCACCCGTTCAGACGGCCATCAACAGCAGTTTTTTCAACAATGACATCAGCGGAAACTGGTACGGACAGATCGTCGAACGTCAATCCGGCGGTAGTCTTCCGACTCCTGGCACGAACTTAAAAGATTTTAGCGGCAACTGGTTTGGCACCAACAATCCGGTGATCTCCACGGCCAACAGTACCGAACCGGGATATGCTTCCCAGATTCCAGTCGCGTTTGGAGGCACCGCCGTGGCGCCTGGTGGACAACCTGATGTTCTAGGGCCCGGCGTTGAGAATTTTGACATCACGTCTTATTTGGATTCAGGCGTCGATACGGATCCCGCCACCTTCGGATTCCAAGGCGACTTCAGCACGTTGCACGTGATCGCAGAATTGGCCCAGGATGGTGCGGCGGGTCGACTGACCGAGGCTGTCGGTTTGCTTGATGCCACCGGACCGAACGGCGGGACACTCCACATCCACTCGGGAACCTATACCGACAACCTGGATGCGACCAGCAAGCGAATCACGCTTGCCCCGGGATCGAGCCCCGGTCAAGTGACGATCAATGGTGACCTAACACTCGATGGCGATGACACATTGCCAATCGAGCTGGACGGCACGGATCCGGCGACTCAATACGACAACTTGGTTGTCAACGGAATCGTCGACTTGGGGGATGCCGAATTAGAAGTCAACCGAGGATTCTCGCCGACGCCTGGCGTGTCTTTCACAATCATCGACAATGACGGCACCGATCCTGTCAGCAACACCTTTGACGGCCTCGACGAAGGCAACATGATCATGGTGGCCGGCGTCCCGATGACGGTTAGCTATGTCGGTGGTGATGGCAATGACGTTGAGCTGACGATTGCGCGTCCGACCGAGGTGTGGGTCAACGATACATGGCAAGAATTTTCCAATGACTCCGGCGGTTCACCAGGAACGGTCGAACCGGGCGATACGGTGCAAAGTGATGGTGTCGACGATGAAGCGGTATCAGGCAAAACGTTTGGCTACGACGCGTTTGCTACGTTGCAAGATGCGATTGATGCCGTGGCCGACGGGGGCACGGTTCATGTTCTTGACGGCGTTTACGATGAAGCCGTGACGATCAACCGTTCGATCACATTTCAGTCATTGACGTCGCAGGGAGCCATGATCGCTCCAACGACGGGTTCTCAGCAATCCGTGATTTCTGTCTCCGCTCCTAATGTCACGATCAGCGGCTTTGCGCTTCAAGTCAATCAAAATGATGATGGAAGCGGCTCCCCGGTCGCCCCCGTGGGTATCAGCGCAATTCCCAACGGTGATTCGTCGGTTGACTTTGATAACTTGGTAATTGACGGGAACATTATCACTTCTGTCGGCGACAGTCCTGCGAACTGGAGTGACTCTCCAAGCCTTTCGGTGCGTGCCGCCGGGATCGTTCTCTACGATGGTAGTGCCGGGACAGTACCAACCGTTTCAATTACCAATAACACCGTCGACATTGACAGCGGCGCGAGTTTCTTCCAGCGTGCGATTTGGCTAGCTCAGGTCGAAGCGAATGTCACCGGCAACACGCTTTCGGGCGCGGCAAATGATTTATTGTTCCAATTCGCATCGGCAGGTGCCGGTGGCGATGGCACGAGCGTCATCGATGGGAACAACTTCGTCGGACAGCATCGCGGCGGCGGAGGAGGTCTCAACATCAGCGGTCCCAACGGTTCCGCGACCGGGATCCAAGTCAGCAACAACGCCTTCACGCCCACCATGGGTGATCCGTTCAATACCCAGCAAGCTGCGGTAATTAACCAGAACCCAAACTCCGTACCGATCTCGCTTACGGGGAACACCTTCACCGGCCACGTCATCGGCGTCTCGGTGGGCAATGCAGCTGCTGTTTCGATCTCTGGCAACACCTTCACGCCAACCACGGTAGTCGACTTCAATACGTCATCGCCACTGCCAGCCTATTCCGTCCGCGACGTCCTCAGCGGTAACGATTACGTGCACATTGCGATCGATTCCGATGCTCCGAGCAGCGGTGACAGTACGACGTTGCCGATTGAAGCCTCAATTGATGGAAACTCATTGAAGCCATCCGCAACATCAGGAGCGATCGGCACGGCGATCACCGTGGCAGACAATCTTCCGGGCAGTACGTTCGCAACCGCTGGTGTTCAAATCGGCGTTGTCACGGACAACATATACACCGCAGGTCTGACAACCGGCATTGCGGTTACCGGCGGCGTTGCCACCGTCAGCGATCAAGTGGAAGGCACGACGGAGTCCGGCGTGGCGGTATCAGGCGGCACAGCCGTACTGACTGCCGCGACGCTCACTGGAAACGACACAGGGACGTCAGTTAGTGCGGACGGAACATTGACCGTTGGTATTGGAAATACAATCACCGGCGGCACAACCGGCCTGTTATTCGATGGCACCAACGTAGCCCTCACGGGATTGGATCTGAACGATCTGACGATCTCAGGACAAAGCGGCAATCATATCGCGCTGACCAACAACGCCTTCGACGATGGGGATCTCGACGGCACGGGATTGTCACTTGGTGGTATTGCCGTGAGCGCGATGACACCGACCCAACGTGCCCAAGCGGGCGAGAAGATCCTAGATGAACTCGATGACGGCAACTTGGGGCTGATACGTCTGGGAACCACGATCGCTGTCATGCCGGTTGGGACGGCTACAGCCACTGACAACGATTACTTACGAATCATGCGTGCGGTCGAAGCCGCCAATGACGGCGATACGATCATGTTGGTCGCCAATGGTGCGGACAATTTTTTCGATTGGGATGAAACCAACGCACTCGCATCGTGGGAACTTGGTAACGACGGCGTTGCAGGTGGAGGCGACGACTGGGCCGCATATCTGCCTGCGGGCCTGAGCAACGTCAAGGTTACCGCCGACGACAGCCAAGACATCACCATCCAGGGGCCGGGCGATATTGCAACGGCGGACCTCGAAGGCGTGTTTGCCAGTTCGGGAGAAAACACGGGCTGGACGTTTGAGAATTTTGATATCCTCGACTTCGATGTAGCGATCGGCATGTATTCCTCGACAGGAACACATTACAGCGGGCTAAAAATCCAAAACTTGGATGTGCGTGTAGCGGCCGACGATCCCTCTGGCAGTGACGCCTTCCAAAACATTGGTTTGTATTACAGCGGTGGCGATGGCATCACGATCACGAACAACCGGATCACCCTGGACGGATCCGGGTCCGGCACCAGCCTTGCCATTCAGTCGACGACCCACGGTGGAGACCGTTACGACGGCCTACAAATCACCAACAATACGATCAGCGTCCAGAATGCGGGTGGCGAAAAAATTTACGGCATCTGGGAAAACGGCCATGCCCATGAAAGTGACATCACGGTCAGCGGCAATACGTTTATGGGCAATACTGGCAACACCGATGTGCAAACCGCCTTCCGCGTCACGTCGCATTCAAGCGCCAGTACGACGGTGCAGTACTCCGGCAACACCGTCGGCAACGCTGACACAGCCTTTAAGTGGTTGGATGTGTATGGCAGCGGAAGTGTGGTACAGGACTACTCCGGCAGCCACGCCGTTTTGCTCACCAACAACACCGTTAGCAGTTCAGGCATCGCCGTCGACATCGGCGGCATCGACGCCAAGGCAACCCTGACCGGAAATGATTTCGAAGATCTAACGAACGACAATACGACGGATATCCGGATCGCGGACAATGCAGGCGTCGTCACGATCGGTGCGCTCAATGCATTTGGCGGTGATCGTTACTTCATCGAGAACCTGTCTTCGCAAGACATTGACTTGGTCGGTACGACCTCGACGTTTGATGAGACGAATAATTTCCGCATCGAAGACAAGATGTATCACGGCCCGGACAATGCCACTTCTGGGTTGATTCGCGTTTCAGCCGGTCAAGTCTATGTGACTGGCAATAGCGTCCCCGGGCAAAGCGATGAAACAATCCAGTTGGCTGTCGATGCCGCAGCGGCTTGGGATACGGTTAATATCGAAGCCGGAACTTACATCGAGCAAGTTTGGATCAACAAGAATTTGACTGTTGTTGGTGCAGGCATGACGACGGTGATCCAATCACCGACCACCCTGGATAGCAGTTTTGTCCATTCGGGCACCAAACATGCGATTTTGTCCATCGTGGATGACGCAAATGTCTCGGTCAGTGGCCTCACCGTTGCCGGTGCGGGCAACGGCGGCACCGTGGGAAGCGACTTTGTCGGCATAGGTGTCTACAACGCCCACGCATCGATCAACGACGTGACCGTTCAAGGCGTGCGAGATATGCCTTTGAACGGATCCCAACGCGGACGCGCAATCTTTGTGGGCAATGATTCGGGAACGCATGTAGTTAGCGTGACCAACAGCACGATCAAAGACTACCAAAAGAATGGGATTGATATCCGCGAGTCGGGCGGAACGCTGTCGGCAACAATCACCGGCAACACAATCACCGGCACAGGCCCGACCGGAGAAATCGCACAAAACGGCATCGTGCTGCTGGGTGGCGTTCAGGGCACCGTGGCTGACAACACGATCATGGGCCACGAATACACGACGACCGGCACCGACTCGACAGGCATCTTGCTGTACAACAATGGAATCGAAACGGTCGCCGTTGCAAATAATACGCTCAGCGGAAATGACGTGGGCGTGTACACCTTTAACAGTGATGCAACCGTCGTCGCCAATTCGATTACCGGTGGATCAAGCGATAGCACCGGAATCGTTATCGACGGTGGGACGGTATCGGTTACCAATCATCTGGTACTGACCGGAAACGACACCGGAATCTCCGTCGCGAACGGGATCGCTGCGATCTCGGGCAACACCCTGACTGGCAATATTGTTGGCGTGGGCATTGGCGACAACGGTGAACTATCAATCGGAGTCGGAAACACAATCAGCGGAGGCACAACGGGTGCCTTGCTGGACGGTTCGACAGCTACCCTGACGGGAGACTCGTTGGGCAGCATTTCGATTGGTGGTCAAAGCGGCGACTACGTTGCCCTTACCAATGGTGCTTACGATGACAGTGAAATCGACGGCACGGGATTGTCACTTGGTGGTATTGCCGTTAGCGCGATGACACCGACCCAACGTGCCCAAGCGGGCGAGCAGATTCGAGACGAACTCGATGATAGCGCCGTGGGCTTGGTTCGTCTGGGAACCACAATCGCGGTCATGCCAGTGGTGACCGCTACAGCCACTGACAACGATTACTTACGAATCATGCGTGCGGTCGAAGCCGCCAATGACGGCGATACGATCGTACTGGTGGCCAATGACCCAGACAACGTCTTCAACTGGAATGAACCCTTTGCGTTGGCGTCATGGGAACTCGGTAACGATGGCGTTGCCAGCACGGATGACGACTGGGGCGTGTTGCTGGGTGACAATCAAAACAACGTCACAGTGACAGCGGAATTGACGGACGGCATCTCGATTCAGGGACCGGGCGATGTTGCAACCGCGAATCTGGAAGGCGTGTTCGTCGCTTTTGACAACGGCACCAACACGGGATGGACGTTTGAGAATTTCTCAATCCTCGATTTTGACAATGCGATTGGGTTCTACTTCAGCGGAGATGATTACAGCAATCTGACTGTGCAGAACATGACGATCCGCGTCGCGGCTGATTCGTTGTCAGACGGGAATCAGAATATCGGCGTCTACTACAGTCGCGGTACGAACATCACGATCAACAACAACCTTTTCGAGTTTGTTGGGAACGGAAACGGCACGAGTTTCGGCATCCAATCGACCACACACGGCGGTGTCAATTACGACAACTTGAAAATCACGAACAATGATTTTGTCGTTCTTAATGGTGGCGATGAGCGGATCTATGGTGTTTGGGAAAACGGCCATACTCACGAAAGTGACATCATGGTCGCAAACAACACCTTCATCGGCCATGCGGGAAACACGAATAGCCAAATTGGGTTTCGAGTCACCTCACACTCCGGAGCAACCAGCACGGTCAGCTACTCAGACAATACGGTTGACCAAGCCGACGTCGGATTCGATTGGCTGGACGTCTATTTTGGCACTCCACAGGATTACACTGGAACTTTGCCGGTACAGTTGAGCGGCAACATTGTCACCAATACTGACACCGCATTTGACGTTGGCGGCATCGACGCATCGGCGGACATTTCTGGCGGCAGTGTCACCGGCAATTCGGGTATCGGTGTCGATATTGCGTCGGACGCATCGGCCAGCGTGAGCGGTGCAACACTGCGAAACTTGGACATTGGCGTCCGAATCGCTGGTTCGGCATCGATCGCCGACAACATGTTTGACAATGCTAATGACAACCTGATCGACGTTCAGTTGCTCACTTCCGCGAGTGCGATCACGATTGGCCCAGGCAATACTTTCGGCGGTGACGACTATTTCATCGACAATCAGTCGTCACTGGCGATTGATCTGACTTCGACAACCGCGACGTTTGATGAAACGGGCGACTTCCGCATCGAAGACAAAATGTTTCATGCGGTCGACGATTCGAGTTCGGGACTGATCCGTACGGTCGCTGGCGAGTTGTTCGTGACGACGCCGGGTACAGGTAATTCCGACGAGTCGATTCAGAATGCGGTTGATGCAGCCGATGCAGGGGATCTGATCAACGTTGAGACGGGCACCTACGACGAGAATGTTACGATCGATAAAGACATCGATATTTCCGGGGATGGCTCCGGCGGAACGTCTGTATCGCCGTCCACCGGCACCGCATTCACAGTTTTGTCAACAGGCACTTTCGGTGACGCCGATGATCAGGTCACGCTCGACCACATCAACCTTGATGGCGTTTCTACGGCCAGCTACGGCGTGCGAGTAGAAAGCGGTGCCGATGTTGCTCTGGTTTCGGTATCCAATGCAGACATCACCAACTTCCGCCAAAACGGAATCTACGTTAGCGGCAGTACCGCAACGTCGGCCCTGGTCGACCAGGTCAACTTGTCGGATCTGATCTTCAGCAACAACGGCATTACAGGCGGAGGCGGCAGCGCCGACATTCAATTCTTTGGCTTCAACAACAACGCGAGCCTGAGCAACCTGACTTTGGTGGGCAACCGTAACGAGCTTGCAGGCACGGGCGCACAGTCGGGAATTCAGTTCCGTGGCGTTGGTGACGGCGATGGCATCAACGAAATGCCGATCGGCACGGTGTCACTGACCAACGTTGATATCAGTGGCAAGTACAAAACGCAAATGATCGGCGTTCAGCGCTACAGCGATGTGAACAACTTGACATTCACCGATGTCGCCCTCGGAGGAACCAGTTCGGAAATCACAGGCGGCTGGGGAGCCAGTCTGCGATTCGACGGAGTGGGCAGCGGGACGATTACAACTCCAGCCACCGTCGATTTAGGCAACACGGCGTTCCGAGGACTAAACGCTGGCAGCACCCAACGCCACGAAATCGAGTTCGCACCGGACAATGGATTCGCATTCTTGAGGGCCGACGGAACAGAAACCAGTTGGGATATCGGCGGTTCAGACATCGCCGCATCGGCTCTTAATCTGTCTCAGGCCTTCGCCGTCGAAAACCGCATTCTGCATTACGTGGATAAACTGAATCCGACGCACGGCGGAACGTTTGGTGCGTACAAAGGTTTTGTTGATATCCAGGCCAATCAGGCATTCGTGACAGATCAAGCTGAAACGGATCCGGAAACGGTCGTCGGCGATGGTTCGATTCAACGCGGTGTCGATATCGTTGCCGATGGTGGAACCGTGAATGTCGCGGCGGGGGCCTTTGTTGAGAACGTCACAATTCCTAAGGATGTGGATATCGTAGGCGATAGCGGTGGCGGCACGACAGTTAGCCCGTTGGCAAGTGGTACGGCATTTACCGTTCTGAGTAGTGGCACGTTTGGAACAGTGGACGACCAAGTCACGCTTGATCACATCAACCTTGATGGCGTTTCTACGGCCAGCTACGGCGTGCGAGTAGAAAGCGGTGCCGATGTTGCTCTGGTTTCGGTATCCAATGCAGACATCACCAACTTCCGCCAAAACGGAATCTACGTTAGCGGCAGTACCGCAACGTCGGCCCTGGTCGACCAGGTCAACTTGTCGGATCTGATCTTCAGCAACAACGGCATTACAGGCGGAGGCGGCAGCGCCGACATTCAATTCTTTGGCTTCAACAACAACGCGAGCCTGAGCAACCTGACTTTGGTGGGCAACCGTAACGAGCTTGCAGGCACGGGCGCACAGTCGGGAATTCAGTTCCGTGGCGTTGGTGACGGCGATGGCATCAACGAAATGCCGATCGGCACGGTGTCACTGACCAACGTTGATATCAGTGGCAAGTACAAAACGCAAATGATCGGCGTTCAGCGCTACAGCGATGTGAACAACTTGACATTCACCGATGTCGCCCTCGGAGGAACCAGTTCGGAAATCACAGGCGGCTGGGGAGCCAGTCTGCGATTCGACGGAGTGGGCAGCGGGACGATTACAACTCCAGCCACCGTCGATTTAGGCAACACGGCGTTCCGAGGACTAAACGCTGGCAGCACCCAACGCCACGAAATCGAGTTCGCACCGGACAATGGATTCGCATTCTTGAGGGCCGATGGTACAGACACGTCGTGGACCGTGGGTGGGATGTCGATCGAAGCTTCCAGTCTTTTGCTACCTGAGGCCTTCGGCGTCGAAGACCGTATTTTGCACTACGTGGATAAGCTGAACCCGACGCACGGAGTCACGTTTGGACCATACAAAGGCTTCGTTGACATTCAATCCAATGAATCGTTCATCACCGATGCGGCCGATTCCGGCGTGGTCGGCGATGGTTCGATCCAGCGTGGTGTGGACATCGTTTCCGCTGGCGGGACCGTTCATGTGTCAGCAGGCACCTTCAACGAGAGTGTCACGATCGATAAGCAAGTAACGATCGATGGCGAAGGCCCGACGAATTCAATCATCAATCCCGCTTCCAGCAATGGATTTAATATTTCGTCCGATTTCGTCGTGATCAGCGACCTGCGCGTCACCAACGCGGACGATGCGTTCGAGTTCACAGGATCGTCAGACGGCGTGCAGCTAATCAACGTCCAGGCCGATGCCAGCGGGCGAGGTGTACACATCCAGGGGAGTGCAACGAACCTGACGCTTAACAACGCGACGCTAACGGGCAACGTAACGGGAATGCGTGTTGCGACCCAAGGAGTCGCCAGCGGTCTGAGCGTCTTGAATAGTCAATTCAACGCTAACGATTACGGAGTTACCGTCTATGCGTCGAATTCGTTCACCAACAACGAAACCAATTTCAGCAACATTTTGATCCAGGACAGCAGCTTTAGCAGTAACGAGTTTAAAGGCTTGTACTTCGAAAAACTGAATAATGCGGACCTAATGAACGTTACCGTCGACCAGAGCGGAACGACCGGCAGCTTTGGCGCAGGAATCGATATCAATCTGAAATACGGAAACTACGCTGACATCGATATCATCGGGGGTTTGATCACCGACTCGGGCACCGGAGGCGCGGTCAACGGTGCCGGCCTAACCATTAAGGCAAGAGGGACAGGTAACGATCCAAGTTACAGCGGAAACCCGGCCATACTCCACGACTTGCTCGTCGATGGCATGACATTGGACGGCAATCAACACGGGATACGAATTGGCGAACCAGGAAAAGATAATACGGGTCCGACAAATGTGGTGCTTGACGGATTGACCATCACGAACAGCGTGGGAACCGGACTGAACGTTGTTGGCGGACAGGTTGCCATTAAAGGCAGCACAATCAACGTATCAGCCACAGGGATCGACGTTGCTGGCAGCGGTATCTTGATGGCGGAGAACAACAACCTAACCAGCAACACGATCGGTGTCTTGATCCAATCGGGCGCATTGGTCGACTTGGGCGATGCGGTTGCAGATGGGAACGTCACCGGGTTAGGGTCCAGCACCGGTGGCAACAACTTCACTGGGTACACGTCGTCGTCCAGTTCGACCGGTGCAATTGTCAATCTGAATCCAGACGTTGTCGCGGGGCCGCAAGGATCACCGCCAGACGTCCCCGCGTTCGGAAACACGTTCGACGCAACACTGACAAATGCACTGCTGATCGAAAACGCCATTTACCACGATGGCGATGACACGAATCTACAGTTTGTCGATTTCGCTAACCTCGCGAACTTGACTGTGTCGTTGGACATGGCGGCAGTCAATGAAGGCGATCCGGTGCAGATTCTTGGTACGTTCGCCAATGATCCTCAAGACCATACGCTGACGATCGACTGGGGCGACGGTACGCCGACAGAGACAATCGCCGTCCCCCTCGGAACATTTGATCTTGCTGGCTTGAACATCACGCACTCCTATGCCGATGGCCCGGCCACTCACAATATCCAATTGACTCTCGATGAAGATTACGGATCAGGGCAACTCACCGATAACTCGTTAACCGTCATGGTCAATGACGTCTCACCGACATTGATGCTTAGCGGCGCGAGCAATGTGGACGAAGGTTCGTCCTACACATTGAATCTTGCTTCGAGTGACCCCGGTGATGACACGATCACTCAATGGGTGATCGACTGGGGCGATGGCACGGTGGATACGATTGCCGGCAATCCAAACTCGGCGACTCACACCTACGACGACGGCAACGTAAGTCGCAACATTTCGGCGACGGTCACCGATGAAGACGGCACGCATGTCGGCACGGGAACCTTCACGGTGATGGTCGACAACGTCGCACCGACATTGACGATCAGCGGCGCATCAAACGTGGATGAAGGCTCCGTTTACACCTTGAATCTCGCTTCGAGCGACCCGGGTGTCGACACAATCACTCAGTGGGAAATTGACTGGGGTGATGGCACGGCGGTGGAAACTGTCGCGGGCAACCCGGGGACTGCCAGTCACACCTATGCCGATGGCGACATCAGCCACGTCATCACCGCGACGGCCACGGACGAAGACGGAACATATGCCGCCTCTGGGGCCGTCAACGTGTTCGTCGACAATGTGGATCCAACCCTATCAATCAGCGGTGCGACGAATGTCGATGAAGGTGCACCGTACACGTTAAATCTGTCGTCGAGTGATCCCGGTGATGACGCAATCACTCAGTGGGAAATCAACTGGGGTGATGGAACCCCTGTGCAAACGGTTTCCGGTGATCCGTCTTCGGTGACACATATGTACGCCGACGGCGAGAACAGCTACGTCATCGGTGCGACCGCCACAGATGAAGACGGCACCTATGCTGCCGCCGGAACGGTCAACGTCATGGTTAAGGACGTTGCGCCTACGGTTGCGCTTTCTGGTGCGGCGACTCATGACGAAAACTCGCTATCGGCATACAGTTTGACACTCGGCCCGATCACCGATCCGGGGATGGACACTGTCATTTCGGCGACCGTGATTTGGGGCGATGGCAACTTTACTACCCTGTCGCCCAGTGAGTTATCCGATATTCAGTCTGGCACAACGACACTGACCAAGGTGTATGACGACGACGAGCTTTATACAGGCCCCATTTCAGTGGTGCTGTACGACGAAGACGGTGTGCATGCGGATGCCGGAACACTGCCACTGGTTGTCAACAACGTTGCGCCGACTGGACTCGCGTTTAGTGGCGTTTCAGTCAACGAGGGTTCCAATGGGCTTGTGATCGTTGTTGGACAAACAGATCCATCCTCCAACGATATTGCGGACGGCTTCAAGTACGACTATGACTTCAATAACAATGGTGTGATTGAAACGGCCCTTGGTGAGATAGCTAATTCGAGCAGTGCTAGCGCCACCATCCCCGGGTCATTCCTCCTGGATGACCCTAACCACACCGTTCGTGTTGTGATCAAAGACAACGATGGCGGTGCGACAGATCTATTCGCGTCGATTCAGGTCAACAATGTTGCTCCCACGTTTGACCCGATTGCCGACAGCACGGCGTTCTTGAATGCTGGTTTCACGAAGACAGTGACCATCACGGATCCGGGCGCCGAAGGCGACGGCATTGATGACGGAATGGTTCCGAACATTGGCTGGCATGTTCAAGTCGACTTTGACGGGGACAGCACGTTTGATCGAGACTTCTATACGACAAGCCGTACATTCGATCTCAGTGACGGAACGCCGTTTGTCTACACGTCACTCGGAACGATGACGGCCACGGTCAAGGTTGATGACCAAGACGGCGGCGTCGACACCGAAACGTTTGACGTTGAAGTGATTGACGACACGTTCCGAGTCGTCGATTTTCAAACGTCCGCAAGCGGTTTTTCGGTACAGTTCAATCGGTCACCCGATCTTGACGATCTGAACCTGTATGACGGTGCAGACAACGGAACCTCACTGGAAGCCGCTGACCTTTCGATCGTCGGTGCGTCGACCGGAATGGTGATGGGATCGATGACATTCGACCCCGCATCGAATACGCTTCACTTTGTAAAAACCGGCGGCATTCTCGCAGACGACGTCTACACCGTTGTGTTGACCAGCGATGCGGCAGCGTTCAACGACGACGGCAACGGCGCGCTACTCGATGGGAACAATGACTTCGCCGCAGGAGGCGATTACGTAAATGCGTTTAGTGTGTCTAACGCGGGTGCGCGGATCGTCGGATTTGCCAACGACTTTGCACGCGGCGCCGGTCAGGCGATCGACCTGACACCAGACAACGGCGCTGATGATAATTTGACAATCCGAATTTCGGACGCGGCGGGCGTCACGGCAGTGGATTTGGATCTGACTTATGACCCGAATCTGCTGGACATTACGAATGTGACCAAAGCGGTCGGACTTCCAGGCGACTGGTCCGTGACGTTCAACACATCGACTCCAGGATTAATCGAGTTGACCGCGTCGGGCGTCACTCCGCTTGCCGGCAGCAATGTTGCGATCTACGACCTGGAAGCCGAGGTCCCCGAAACAGCCGCTTACGCCGCATCGCATGTACTGGACATCACCGAACTGCGTGTCAACGAAGGCAATATTCCTGCCGTCGCAGATGATGCAATCCACAAAGCGGTTTACCTGGGCGATGTTACGGGCAACGCCGGATATTCAGCTCTGGATTCATCATTAATCTCACGCGTGGTCGTGAACTTGGACAGCGGATTCGATGAACATGACTGGACCGATCCCGTCATCGTCGGTGACGCCACGGGTGATGGCACCCTTTCAGGTCTGGATGCCTCGTATGTCGCTCAGAAAAGCGTGTCGCTGCCGCGTCCCGAAATCCCCAATTTACCGGCCGGAGTCACTCCGATCATTGCGAGCGGCCCCGACCCAACCGTGCAGATTGATTTGGGATACACCGGCACACGTGGCGGGACGACTCCTGTATTCATGGAAATCACCGACGATGCTGCCGGACTGTTGGGTGCGAACTTTGAGATCGGCTATGACACGACACAGCTCGATCTTGCCAACGGTGATGTAAGCGCGGTCGATCTACTGGCCGGTTGGAGTGTCTTTGCCAACGTCAATGATGCAACCGGAACGGCATTGATCGCCGTCTTCAATACCACTCCACATCCAGGTGGCACAGGGAACATTCTGCAACTCGACTTTGGCGTTGCGGCCAATGCGCCCGCCGGAACAACGACATTGGATGTCGAAGGCGAACTGAATGAAGGCGGCCTGACGATCACACCCGTTGACGGCAGCTTCATGCTGGATGTCGATGTCACGATCGGCGGTGCCCCAGCGAATAGTCCGGAAGGAACCGCGATCAACCTGACCAGCTCAACAGTCGGCGAAGTCGGTGGAATCGCAAGTTACAATTGGTCAGTCGTTGCTTCGAACGGCCAAGTCATTCCAGCGGGAACCGGTGCGTCATTTAGCTTTACACCAACCGACAATGGCACTTACACCGTTACGCTGGACGTCGTTGACGGCGATGGGAATAGTGGAACGACGACGGAAGTCATCACGGCCACGAACGTCGCGCCAACGATCGACGGTGTCACTTACTCGGCCGTCGTGATCAACGAAG
>CAXBGS010000005.1:0-510281 GCA_963975425.1 uncultured Pirellulaceae bacterium | reverse complement strand
TGTCACCGACGTGGTCGAAGACCAGGCTGACATTGCGTTTGGCGGCGTTTGATTTCGTGGCAGTGCCACGCGTGTTGTGATCGGCCCGATTCTCGGCCGGTTTGCTTCTCAATGGTTCTATTTCGCTTGCTCCGCGATTCCTAGTCTCGGTCCCGATTCGGTCCACTCTCACGTTTTGCGTCGCCCGCTTCCGATCACGCTTCCGTCCAGGCTCGACTCTGCTTCTGGTGCGCTTATTCAGGTCGGTCCCACGTTTACTTGTGAGTTTGATCCCAGCTAACCCGTGCGGTAGGATGTGCTCACGTCAGCATTCGTGATGCGCTGACAATGCAGGTTGCGATAACCATGCGTTGATACGGAGCGGGCGAGTTGACGTATGGCAATGGTTAATCAAATGCGCCCGCCCGCATAACGCTACCGTTATCCGGCTGAGCGCTACGTTATTCTGCGGATACGTCCAACATCGACGCGTCGTGCCTGCGTATTGATCGAATAGATCGCCCGTAGTGGCGGACGATCTATGTAGAACATTCCCTCATTAAGAGGCACGCCATGTTCGATTGGATCGGATTCCAGCGCTCTGTCTATTTGATGTGTCGCATCGATAATGGCGACCTTGTCATTGCTCGCCGCAAACTCCGCCGCAACTTCGCTCGTCGCGTTCTCTTCCCATTCGACCTTGTACTCCACTACTGCCCCAGCGATCGGAGGCGCGACACAACTTCCTCTGTCGTGTATCGCTTACCGTCACCAGCGATGCGATCTTTTGCGATTCGGATGTCTTCATCGCTAGGGGGACGCAATATCGTCCCAAGCCGCTTGCCATTCGCATCGACGAATTCCACGCATTCACCTGATTGCGCTAGCAGTTTGGCTTGATCGGCTGTAGCCACTACCTGTACCATTTGTATCCTCCGGGTTTGCCTTACAAACCATTGTACCATGTCCATTTCATGCGGCAATTGCA
Organism: uncultured Pirellulaceae bacterium; assembly: GCA_963975425.1. GTDB lineage: Bacteria > Planctomycetota > Planctomycetia > Pirellulales > Pirellulaceae > CAXBGS01. The sequence continues at coordinate 509,314 of CAXBGS010000005.1, read as the reverse complement.
GCCGTTTTGCTTGGGCTGCCATCGAAATCTCGGATAACCATGCGATGGTGACGGAGCGTCGGTGGTCGCCGTTCTCAAGTGGTCACCAAGCTGCCGACCCCCGCACATCGCAGACGTTATCCGTACTGATCGATGATGCCGACAACAGGAGACATGCTGGCATACTTGTCCGTCGCGGCTCCGGCAATTGCCTATCTGTTTCGACGCCACCTTTTGAGACGGGGGTCAGAGCCTCTCGTATTCATACTCGCGTGTATCGCTTGCTACGGCTTGCTGCTCTTGTCGCTGCCATTCATTGAAGCCGCAATCGAGGCTGACATGTATTCATTTGATCTGAACGGTGACGGAGTATTCGACGATTCAGAAATGACACCCGAGGCAAAGGATGCAATGCGACGCTGGTCGTCAGACGTCGGTCGCAATTTCGCTCCATTCACTGGCTTGTTCATTGCCCCGATTTGGTCGGCGATGGTGTATGCTGTGCTTGCATTCGCCTACCTTATTGGCAACGCGTTTTTCCGGACCAAGGCAATCGGATAACCATCGCGTGCACGCGGAGGCCCGTTGGTCAGATTTCACGAATGGATGCTCAACTCACGGGCCCCGGTGACGCGGGCCGTTATCCGGTAGTAGGAGGTGTGTGGTAGGCTGCTGCGATGCCACGTATATCCGAATTTTACGGCATCGCCGTCTACATCTACTATCGCGACCACAATCCGCCGCACTTTCACGCGATCTACGGCGATTCCGAAGCAATCGTCGAAATTCGCACAGGTGCTATACTGGAGGGTAGGTTGCCTCGCCGTGCCGCAAAACTTGTTGGCGAATGGTGCGAGCTTCACCGCGACGCCCTGTTTGCGGACTGGGCTCTTGCTGAGGCACAGCAACCATTACTGCCAATCGAACCGCTGGATTGACGATCATGATACTGCACATTCTTAACGCTGAACTTGCTGGTCCAACCTCTCTCTCTGTTCGTTTTAGCGACGGATGCGACGCGACGGTTGACCTTCTTCCGCTGCTGAGTGGTCCAATGTTCGAGCCGCTTCTTAACCCAACTGTCTTCGCGCAGTTCGCGCTCGATCCGGTATGCAAAACGATCTGCTGGCCCAATGGTGCGGACTTGGCTCCAGAGGCAATCCGATCGTTGGTTCCGACCGGCCAGGAAATCGGCGGATAACCATGCGTTGATACGGAGCGGGCGAGATTGCGTTTGAGATGGTTAATCCAACGCGCCCGCCCGCATAACGCTACCGTTCGCCCACTGAATTGCCGTCACTTTTCGACACCATGAAGATAATCGACAGCTACGACGTAAAATTCCGGCGGTCCGGGAAGCCACTCGCCGACTCCGACATTTTAGCTTGCGCAGCAGAACTCGAACTAACATTCCCTGAGCCTTACGCTGATTTCCTGCGTCATCATAACGGTGGATCGCCGTCACCCGCCTATCTCCCTTTCCCGGGTTCGCCGACTAAAGTCCAACGCTTCTTGGCAATTGCCGATGGCGACCTTGCGGACACGTGCGAGCGGCAGCGTTCCGATTCCGGATTGCCAGATCAGTTTGTCTCGATTGCTGAACTTGACGATTCAGAGTCGTTCTTGGTGCTTGATTGTTCGCCCATGAATCATGGACGCCTTCTCTTTTGGGGCTACGTCGAAGAAGGGTTTCGACTCAATGATCCAGAATACAGCAACACGACCGAGCTCTATTTTTCGATAGACAATCTTTTCACGAAATTTGGCCCTGCGAACAATCGCGAAGACATAGACGGCATGTTTTGCCGACTGTATTGCTCATCTTCCAATCCACGGGACGGTACGAAGATTGCAAACGCATTGGTTGACGCGGGGTACGACATCAACTTCGTTTTACCTACGTTTCGCCATCCCATCTTCGGATCAATTGACTCTGAGGCATTCGGTGTTGCCGAGACCTTGCTTAAACTGGGGACTTCCACCTCTCACCTTGATCCTCTGCACGACGATGCGACCATAACTGACCGCCTTGATGACGCATTTAAACACTGGAATGGCCTATTGAGTGCGACGGTGGCAAACAAGTACCAACCGGGTCAAGCGATGGCCAAGCGTAACATTGCGAACATCGAGTCTGCTATGGCGGCGTTAGATCGGGCGACCTCAAATCTGGGGTAACCATCGCATGCAACGGAGCCGGGCTTGCAAGCTTACACAAATGGAACACCAACCGTCCCGTCTCCCGGTGATCCGCAGCGTTATCCGAAAATGAACCAATCTGGATTCCTCCTCCCCTCTATACGATTCAACCACTCTACGACGAAGGTTATTCTCGATGCCCGACTTGAACCGCATTTGTCCGATGGTCGCTGCATTCTGCATCGCCGCTCTATTGTGTGTGTCCGGCGGGTGCACCTCTGAGCCGGACCCCGTCTTTTCACCATTGGACTTTGCGAAAAAATCACTCGCTGATTCGTACGCCGCAAAGGCAGAGCTCGGCGAAATCGAAGATGTCACTGTGCAAAAGAACGAAGGCTTGGGGCATGCATTCGCGGTTAAAGGGTCAAAGCAGAACGCGACGATGGCCCTACTGTCGATTACTCCTGGCGGCGAGCCATCGGGAACACTTTTTCTAGACGATGGTCGACAGATTCCGTTGTTCATGCCATTTCTCGAGGACTCCTAAAAATCTGATGTTGGCCTTTGACGCAAGGTGAATCACGCACGATCACGCAATACGTACACCGTATGAATTCACGATCTTCGGAATCGTATTCCTACGACTTGGGGGCTTGGGCCACTACTTCTATGAACGCATTCTTGGTGACTTGTGGCGAATGGTTTGGATGTTGCGGACTGAATCTGTATCATTTAGCCATGCGTGGCGATTAGCATGGGGCCGTACTCCAGCGCAAATCGCCGGATGGCAATATGTTGCGCCCATGTCGCGTTGGTTGCCGCAATTTGAAATTAGGTTTACTCGCGTGACTGGACGAGCATTGGCGTTACGCCAATCTTGATATGAAGCGACACTCTTTACGCACACTGGTTTTTGTTATTCCGCTTCTGTGCGGACTTTGTTTTGCTGCGTGGAGTCATAGGCGTGAAGACCGGCGTGCGACGGCACTAGAGTTGTACAACGACGCTGTTTCGCGAGGCGACACGCTACCGATTTCTAGTCTTGTGGCCGTCTTTGGCGATTCGTTCGGCAAGTCACGGATCAGCGAGGCGGCGCACCAGATTTCCGGCGTGGTGTTCGATGGGGAATCCCGTGTGGCTCAAATCGAACGTGCGGCCATTAGTGATGGTGACATAACCGGCGATGGAATTGCTCTGTACACCTTTGGGTCAGGCCATGGCAGCAACCATTACCATGCGCCATTGGGCTCACGAATCGAAAGCCTCGCGTTCACTGAAGACGGTCTCGACGTTGTGTTGCACGGCAACCTGCGAATGGGATCGTACCGACATACTATCGACACAGGCAATCCGGAAACGTATCGGATAGAATGGTCTCCACACGGACCACCTACCGTGGACAATATTTACGATCTCGTTTGGCAGCGGCATCAAGGGGATGCTGTGCGAGCGGCGGACAATTGAAGGTGTAGCGCACCAGCGGTTGCAACGGAGTCCGCAAATTCACTTTTTTGAAGTGGTTAGTCTTTCACGCGGCCCCGTTGGTCCATACCGTTATGCGTTGAAAGCTTCCGATGTGCGGCCGCAAGACAGGAACTGTTGACTTCGCTTATAAGGTGCCCCTAATGAACAACGATTCACGTAAGAAACTGGTCGCAACAAACGCGGCTGTTCTCGCACTGGCTGCGTTTGCATCGTTCACGTTACCCAAAATCGCTGAATCCATCACTGATGGGCCTGCTAACTTTCTTGTTGCCATGGCGCAGGTCGTTCCCATATTGGTTGCGATTCCAGTTTCCTGCAGCCTGATTGGTAAGTCGCAACCCGGTGCAGCGACATAGCACGCCGAGATGGCACGTCAGAACTCCGCATCGTCGATGCACGCTCATTGCTCGGACCTCCTGCCGCCAACTGCGATTTACGATCGAATGAGCCGCAGCTTGAGGATCGATTCCGCACCCAATTCGATGCAGAGCCATCGCATGTATTGGAGTGTCGATGGAGGCGGTTCTGTAAATGGACTCGCAACTTGTGCCGCCCGCTGATACGGGATGTTATCCGATCGAAGTCCGTATGCACCGATACTGACACTTGTATAGTGGCGGAGCATTAACCCGCGACGTGCTGGAATGCGAGGATGGGCAGCGTGAGCTGTTCGAGTTCTTCGACAAACACCTCAAGTAGCTATAGCCGAACAATGCGATGAACCGAAGTCGCGGAGTCGGACGACTTCGCAATGGACAAGAAGCTCCCGCGACGCGGTTATCGCGGTCGTTCGGCGACTCGATGGATTATTGGCATGAATGTGGATCAACTTGCGGCCGAGCAGCTCAAGGACTTCGACCGGCAGCGCCCCGGTAACTCCTTTTCGAAACCGTCAGTTCACCTGACTGTTGAGCAGGCTTACGAGCTGCAGTTTCGTGTAGCTTCGCTCCGCGAGCAGCGCGGCGAACAGGTGGCTGGCTACAAGGTCGGCTGCATCAGTCGCACCATGCAGAACCAGCTCGGTCTTGACCGTCCAGTTTTTGGCCACGTTTGGCGGTCTGAAATGCATGCGTCTGGTGGCACACTCCAGGCGACGCGGTTTGATGGATTAGCCATCGAAGGTGAGTTCGCAGTACGACTGGCGGACGACGTGCCGTCCGCTCAGTGGTTAGAGCGAAATTCCGAGGTCCTCGCGGCAGGTTTCGTCGTCATCGAGCTTCACAATTATGTCTTTCGTGGAGCACCCGATCAACGTGCTGCCGAATTGATTGCCAACAACGCGATTCACGCCGGAGTTGTTCTTCCGGTCGAGGCGACGCCGCTTGAGAACACCGAAGCTCTGTCATCTGCAATCGTTCGAGTCTTGCGTAACGGCGAGCTTCTGGGTGCGGCAGCGGGAAGTGAGCTTGAGGGCGGCCCGATGGCCAGTGTCGTCAGCCTCGCAGAACACCTCGAGAAATACGGCCGCTGTTTGCGTCGCGGCCAAATCGTCCTGACTGGCTCTCCGTTGCCGCTTTGGCGCGTGGCGGTCGGGGACATCATCGAAGTGCAATGTGACCAGTTGGGCACGTCCGCGAGGGTGCACGTTGGCAATTAGAAACGCCGAGCAATCCGTTGCACACGGGGCCGCGGGCTGCATGGGTTCTGAAATCAAAATCGGTCGTCGCGGCCCTGTGAACGGTGGCGTTATCGGGCAGGTCTGTGGCTTTATGCTTCATCTGCTAACTTGCTGACTACCCGACCTAGGCTCGTAGTCACGGTAGAGCATTCGCGCGAGTTGGTTGCTGAGATGAATGCGCCAGCATCAAATCAGCAATTCGTGTCCGCACTTTTCGATGTGCCGCAATGAAACGCCGGCTATGTGTGATCGCATCGGTTGTTCTTTCCTGCAGCTTCCCGTCAACCGCAGCCGCCTCGGACTTTGACGGATTGGCCGTCGTTGGCCTGATGAGTCACACGGACGTTCGAAAGGCACAACACAAGCTCAACGAACAACCACGACTAAGACTTCGTTACCAAACACCACGCGCCGTTCTCGGCAAACACCCGAAAGTTGCGTTTCGGATTTGAATTCACAATCGCCGATAACCATATGATGAAACGGAGTCGGGCTTGCGTGGTTTTTGAAATAGAAAACCGTTCCTCCCGGCTTGCACATCGCTACCGCTATCGCAACGAGGGGTTGTGCTGGCTCAACGCGTTCGTGATTGGCGTGAATCGCGTTTAGTGAACGTATTTCTGTTATGCGTGAATCGGTGTCCCCGAGGTGGTTGAAGGCTAGGCCAGCGTTGGGGTGTCTGGCGAACCATGGATTGCACCGAAGAACGTGTGGTTGGTAATATCGTCGTCGCAAGATCGTTCGCCCGTGCTCGAAAATCCTACTGTTTGTTAATGAGAAACGCATGCGTGTCTGTCCCACGATAAGTTTGTCGATCATTGTTGCTTTTTTTTGTAACACGGTCTGTGCAGATGACCTCAGGCCGATCTCCGGCGTCGTCGTCGATTCGTCAGGGAATCCTCTAGCGGACGTGACGGTTTCCGATATGTGGCGAGCAAATGGTAGCGGGACAACGTCGGATGGAACGGTGCTCAACCTGTCTGATGAGCGGCAACTCGCCGAGTTCTGGGGAAGCCTTGGTGACATGCAGGCTTTTCCGGCACGTCGATCCATTACCCGATCCGATGGATCGTTCGACGCAAGAGTTCACTCTCGGTCTCGAGCCCTTATTGCGATGGACTCGGCACGACGTCTAGGAGGTATTTCTGTTTTGGCGGACGCCAAGAGTCGCGACCCGGTCACGATTCAGCTCGTTCCGATGGTCACCGTATACGGGCGCATGCAATCGACGGTGAATGGGAAACCCAATGCATGGTCGCACGTCTACGTCGAGTTGCCCCACGACTCCGAGCGCCCGCTCTCAAACAATCGTGTCATGTCGTGTGGGTCATTTGATGGCCGTATTCAGTTTCAGCTCCCACCTGGTCGATATCAGCTTGACGCCTACGCGATCTCCAATCTTGATGACGACGACGTCGATCTGGTCGTCAAGCCTAAGCCAGGCTTCACGATCGACGGAACCCAACTCGAATTCGATTTGGGTGTTTTGCAGCTAACCGAAGCACCGCCAGACCGCAGCGATCTCGAACAATCGGCCAAGCTTGAGGGTCGATGGAGTGATTTTACTGAACGCTATGGAGAACCGGCTCCTGACTGGCACGCGGTGGATGCCCGCGGCGTCAGCGCCGATGCAACGATTGCCAGCTTTCGTGGAAAGTGGTTGTTGCTGGAATTTTGGGGGCTTTCCTGCGCACCGTGCTTATCGAAGCACCTGCCCGACATGATTGCTTTCTATAATGACAACGCTGAGCACCGCAGCAGATTTGAGGTTATTGGAATATGCATTGACATCACTGGTGAGATTAATAGCGTTAAAAATTTGGATTCCAAGCTCAGCCCGGTTCGCGACAAGGTTTGGGGTGGAAAGGGAATTCCTTTTCCGATTGTGCTCGACAATACCTTCAGGACGTGGGAGCGATTTGGCATAACGGGGTTGGGAACGGATGTGCTGATCGACCCACGGGGCAACTTCGTTGAGGGTGGCGTCGAGGCTCTCAGGGAAGTCCTGGCAAATGGCGAAGCAAGCGGTGAACCGAAGCCGCGGTAGCCGGTCGAATTGGCAACGGATACCTAACCGGCCAGAGTTTGGACGATCGTCGATCTGCTCGATTGTGCTGCAACAATCTGAGCGAGTTGTTAGGCATTTAAACATGAATGGAAAACCATGCATCAAGAACATGAACCACGCGACCCATTTCCTCGTTGGTTTTCCTGGATGCTGCTGTGTTCAGCTGGGTTTATCGCTCTCGTGATGGCGATGCTAGGGATCATGATGCTATTTCCTAGTGTCTTTGAATAAAGTTTTTTCTCAGCAACACAACGTTATGACAGTACCCGGTTGTTCGCCGCGGCGCGGCAGGCCCTGACGTTACAGCAAAATTGCATTGTATGGTTCGTTCGCCGTATAATCCGCATTGCTTTGAGTGTTGCTCGAGGCGCAGTTGGTTCGTTCGCTGGCCTCGGGACGTCTGATATGTCTAAATACGTATGCTTGTGTACGCTGTTGTTCGCACTGTCGTTTAGCGTTTCAGCATCTATCGGGCAGTTGCCTCAAGAGGTCAGGCCGTCAAGTGATGACCGCATCGCTGCACTTGAAAACGAAGTGTCGGCTCTTGCAGGGCGAGTGAAGGAACTCGAGCGTCTGGCGGAGCATCAAGACATGCGAATGACTTTTACGTATTCACTCTCCGAGAGTGAAGCAAATGCGATCCGGCCATCGCTTGAGCGTCTACTTGCACGATCCGTTAGTCTGGGTTTGTTGATCGGCGCTGACACGCGTGCCAATCGAATTGTAGGAACGGGGACTGAGACCCAGCTCTCACAACTTGCGCCGCTCGTTGCTCTAATCGACGGCGGTCTGATTCAGCCCGAGAAGTGACGAGTGATGGGGCATGGCAATGCGTTGGTAAAGGGCGGCCGAGTTGAAATCTGGTGTTGGTTGATCAAGTAAGCTCATCGGGATAAAGCCACCGCTACGCATTCTGTAAGTCAGAGTTTGGACGAAAGGTATACACGAATGAGGAATCGCTTCCAAATTCACTCAGCGGCAGCCATTGCCCTGTTTTTGGTTCTTATGGGTTGTTCCAAGACTTCGACACCCACAGGGTTGCAGCTCGGCGCTATTTCGCCCGCGTCACCTGGAAACGGCAATGTGCCGGAGGTTGTGCTAATTGACTTTGATGCTGATCCACCAAAGCAGTACAGGTTATCCATAGGTGAAATTGTCGACGGTATAGAATTGGTCGAGGCGGACTACAGCGACAAATCCGTACTCGTGCGAAGAGGGGAGAAAGAGGTTGAACTTCGTATCGGCGAATAAACTAACGCGAATTGAACAAAGGCGATCATCAATCCGGCGATCCCAAACCTGAAGCAGTGCTTGGCCGACATTCAACGGGTAACTGTCGTATGCAATGGATCGGCGGTGGGCACGACTTTGAAATCGAAAACCAGATCCCGATGAACCTTTCCGACGATGAAGTCCTTGGTTTGACCAGAGGCGTCTGGCCACTTTTTAGTCTTTCTCTTACGTGCTCTGGTTGTTGTGTTTTATGGCGTCGGAATGTTTTGCAATTGACGAGTCCGGTTCGGTGCACAATGGCTATTCGGGGTGTTGAAGCCTTGGCACAGTTTCGTGCCGGTCCACTTAACGGCTTCGTTTCATCATTCCTTGCAGTGCTATCGATCCGGTTGAATCTATCGCCGGCAAATGGCGGTCTCTACGGCGACATCCCCGGCGAGGGTTGTCGGGCTCAACTAGTGCCAAGCGTGGTCAGTGATCTCGGCGTAGGGGGAGTCTTGTTCAGTCGCTCGTGCACGCGTGCTGGTGGGTGAGGTTCGGACGATAGGGTGATCAAGGAGTCTTTGATCCCTCGCGTCCGACGAGTATCGCGGATGCTGCCGTCGACCCGCAGGCATCCATAATGAACAAGTCGACTCGATGGGTATTCAGCAGGTGATCGAGTGTGGCCAAAATTCTGGGATTGGTACTTGCAATTTTTCGCTAAGATAGAAACACCAGACGGTGTTGAACTTACGCAGGTCCACTGAAAGGTTCATTGTGCGAGTATCCGTGGTTGGAGGCGTCAGTCGTTCGAACCGCGATTGATTGTGATGTCGCGAAAGAGCCAATCACGGCTTGATCCGCAGGTAAATCCAGCCGACTCGCATCGACGCACAGACTTAATGCATTCTTTATCTGAATGAGTTTTGCCTCATGCGAAAGTTTCGCTTTGGAATTCGCTCTGTATTCGTGGTCGTCGCAATTTCCGCGGTTACTTTTTTCGCGGTTCTGCAATATCGCAGCTATCTTGAACGTGTGCGTTTATGTGAGATGCGATCGGCGTTTATGCATTGGGCTACGCAGACAAGTCGTTCCGACGGAAAGATTCACACGTACTTTAATTTAAATCAAACCTCTCTCACTCGCACCGACTCAAGGGCTGGTGGATCATCGGTGTTCCTTGTATCGAATGCCGTGATGACGTATCAAGCAGATAGGTCTCCCAGTCTCGTATTTAGGGGTTTCCCTGTTCCACCTGATCCGGTGCGATTTTACTTGCTGCCAGCGAAAAAATGGGTCGACAACACCGAGGATGTCCTCAAGGAGTGGGACGCTTGGCGTCACCACAAACGATAGTAGCGGGATAACCATGCGATGGTGACGGAGCGGCAGTCGGCACTGTGTGCGTTTGCTCGCATGTCAGTCGTCGCCACCACACCAGCCCTTCCGATCTGCCATCGAAATACCACTGCGTGCATCAAATCCTCGTTTGTGCCAACACTCTCAGTTGGGGAATTATTCCCGGTAACTATGTTCGGGACTATCGGCGTTTGTCGGATGTCCTCGTCGCGTTCGTTTTTGGGGGCGACGCCGAGGCTTTGCGACCACTCTTTCCCTCGGTACGCTAGGTTCCGCCATGCTTTTTGTCGTACCTGCTGGGCATCGCTGGGCGCTGACCAACGTGGCGGGCGACTCAATCGTCTTGACCATTGGCGATCAAGTCGCGGTTCCACAGCCTTCATCAATCGCAATACTCGGGGCGGGGCTGGCTTGTCGTGCTTTCTCATCTTAAAAGGGTAGGCGCCCTAAGTAAGCCGAAAGTAAGCAGTGTGAATTCAAACCCAATAATTGCGTTTCGGATTTAAGTTCACGATTCGGCACCTCAGACAACGATCAGGAAAGCCAACAATGCGCGAAAAACACGCCAGCTTTTTTACTCAAGCTCGACTCGCCTTCTATCTGGCGCTGCCTCTGCTGCTGATCGGCTCCGCCATCGGCTCCGCACAAACGCACGCCCAACCTGCAACGGCGAGCAATGTGACAGCTCCGCACGCCTCGCTCGATTCGGCTCTGCGGCGACCCAAGCCCTCGAAGATCACGGTCGTCCTCGCCTCCGATATTAAATGGCAGTACCTCAATCCGGCTCGCGGTGACGCCAGCCCGGCGGCGGGAACGTTGTGGGGAGACCAGACCCAAGACGGCCAATCTGGCTTTCTGGTCAAATTCAAAGAAGGCTTCTCTTCGCCTCCCCACATTCACAACATCACTTATCGCGGCATCGTGATTGGTGGCGGGGTGCACAACGACGACCCCGCAGCCGAACGGATGTGGATGCCAGCGGGTTCGTGGTGGACCCAACCGGCAGGCGAAGTCCATATCACCGCCGCACGGACACAGAGTATCGGTTACGTCGAGATTCAAAGCGGCCCGTATCTGGTCAAAGCACCCGATGAGGCCTTTGACAACGGCGAACGTCCGGTCAACGTAGATGCATCGAATATCGTCTGGATGGACGCATCCGATACGACTTGGATTGAAGGCGAAGCGAAAGCCGACGCGTCTCAGAACGCTCAGTTGACTTTCTTGTGGGGTAAGCCCAATGGCAATCGAGTCGTCGGGACGATGTTGAAACTTCCAGCCGGTTTCGACGGCGAGTTGACCACCCCAAGTCCGACACTGCGACTCGTCGTCATCAAGGGCGAAACGAATTTGCATCTTAAGGGCAACGCGAGTGATTCGGCAACCAAAACGCTTTCGACTGGCAGCTACTTCGGCTCCGACGGTCCGTCGACTCATCGACTGACTTGCGACGATGAGTGCACCATCTACGTTCGCACGCAAGGCAAATATTCGCTCACGCCAATGTAGACCATTTATCCCAGATGTTTTTCGAAGCAACCGACTTGGCTATCCCGGACGAACAGTCACAGACATCTGTTCTGCGCGTCAAGAACCAACCTTAAAAACAGCACCACACTAAAAAATAGTCCTGGTCACGGGAGCCAACCGCGGTATCGGTCGATCGATCTTCGATACAGCCATCGAACGCGGAGCTGCCGAAGTTTACGCGGCGGTCAGAGACCCAGATTCGGCCAGCGAACTGATCGAACGATCTGGCAACCTCGTTCACCCGATCCGAATCGACTCGGATTTAGCCAAAACGATTGACATCGCGGCGTCGCAGGCAATGGATGTCGAAATCGTCATCAATAACGCCGGCATCATGCGAATGAAAATGGCGTTCGACCGCGACTTGATCGACGCGTTGGCCGACGAATTGCGGATCAACACCTTTGGGTTGATGCGGATGGCACAAGCGTTCGCACCGATTCGGCAAAAGAATGGGGGCGGCGCGCCGGTGCAGATCAACAGCGTCGCTTCGGTGCGGGCTTCCGCGGCCTTCGCAACCTATTGTGTCTCCAAGGCTGCCTCTTATTCGATCACGCAAAGCCTGAAAGACCAACTTGCCGATCAGGGGACGCTTGTCGTCAGCGTCTATCCCGGTCCAACGCAATCGGACATGGGGACAGCTACGGGCTTCCGGCAGATCGCGGTACCGGCCGGCGAAGTCGCGAGCACCGTGTGTGGCGCGATCGACGCGCGAGCCTTTCACGCCTGGGTCGGCCAGTTTGCTGAATTGGTCAGCGAATCGTACTCCGTTTTTTCGCAAACCGTGGTCGAAGGCGACATGGCCGCGATACGGGACAAAGCGTTTTTGTAACACGTAGCACAGGCTGCCAGCCTGTTTGAGTTGAGTGTTGGCTCTGCCGAGTCCACTTAGACAGAGAGTCACCAAGCAATACCAATTTTAGCGATCCACCGTACCAAGCCAAAATCTTGATCGGCAATACGACATCAAAGACACAATCGACCAGCCACAATATTGTCCGTTGTACAACCGTTCGACACTTCCGACCAAAACACAACGCCAACCGCGGCATCATTGCAGTCTGCATGTTTATAACCGGCGACCAGCTACTGAGGGATACCGTTACGCAATCCTCCAGTGAAACTCAAGCGATCACCGGATGGTTTATCCCCGCTCTGATCATGGTCGCGTTGATCGCTCTTTTGCCGGTTTCGTCCACAGCAGAATCGGTTTTGGATTCGGCATCGTCGCCATCGCTTTGATGCCCCTGGTGATCGATGCTCGTCAAACCCACTTGCTCGTCAGTCTCGTCGCCGTCTCGGTTCAGCTTGGCACCGTCCAATTGCGGATACATCTTTTCCGATGCGGCGCGTGGACTCGGTGTAGCATCCGAGATGTGTCAGCACTCGCAACGCGAAGCGTTGGCACATGGTTTTCGTGCCATGCGATTCAACTTGGTCGTCGCGACTAACACCGGTGCTGTAAGGCTGTGGTAGAAATTGGGGTTTGAAATCGTTGGGGCGCTTCCTGGGGCTTTTGACCACCCGGCCATGGGTTATGTTGACGCATATGTCATGTACAAGCTGCTAAAGTGAATTGGCGCACGAAATTTGCCTTCTGGTTATCAATTCACGATTGCATTTGTCGCGCAAGGATCATGATAGAAAGAGTTGAAAGATTGAGATGTCAATGCTTTAAGCGACAGCTAGTTGGGGCGTCACGCAGGATACAATCGTAGACTGATCAGTCCGGACATCGGGCGACTTGGCTCAAGCCACAGAGTCTATGAGTTTTTTATTCGTAAGATAGATTGATAGACTGATGCAAATGTTCTCACGCTCAATGATCGTTTTCGCTGCAAAATCGAGGGCCAAGACTGCGTTTCTGATCGCGATTGCCGGTGTGATGATTTTAATGTGCTACATCTTCTGACGTTTTCTTTTGTTCGTGTTAGTGCACAAATGCTTTCCCGCATCCACTTGAAGCAAATGCATGGCTATCAAGTCACGCTGCCGCGACGGCAAAGTAACCTGGGCGACGCGAGCGGGTGGGGAATGTCGGCGCGCGAGTGTCAAGACAACTGGTTAGACCTTGACGGATCGAACGGAGGTGGATCGACGATGTTGGACGCAAAAATTGATTCACCAGGATCTTAGTGAATGAAATGCATCGATATGAATTTGGGTGATCTTTCATATGTTTTGGGGACCCCGCTAGAGCCTCAATGCAACTGTTTAACGCTTTGATCCGGCGACGAGTGGCAAGCAGTAAGCTAAAGCTCGAAGCGTGAAGTTAGTGATGTAGTAACGCAGGATTTGTCGTGTGTGATGCGGTGCCATGGACGCTGCATTCGCTGCCTATGATGCAACAAGCGTACATAGGTACTCAGCGATGTTCAGAGCATGGATCCGTCAAAGCCGTTTAACTTCACATGGAATAGTCCGCCAGCAGACGGGTTTCATCTTTTTATGGAAGATGCAGAAGGTGAGGTGGTGTTTTACATCGAAGGAATTGGAGACACAAACGCAGTGATCCCGGCGGGAAGCCTTCTAGCCGGTACTGACTACAAGGCTCATATAGGTGTTTTTGATATCACCGATGACGCGCGCGACAGTTTCTCAACTGGATTTGGCGCATCTGGTTACCTCAATGAGTCATTTATTACGTTTACAACAAGTTCCGTTCCTGAGCCTTCATCGATTGTTTTTCTTACACTTGGGGTGTTCGGATACGCTGTCCGTCGGCGAAACCGCGATCACGGCTGATTCGGTAAAGGCTGAACGTTTCAAATCGGACCAAGAGCGATGATTGTTGGACCCGCCTTAAAAACCGTGGGCGATGGCCTGCGATTCTTTCGATCGCTGCAACGCAAGACGTTGCGCTGACTTTGGTCGCGTTCTTCATTTGATCACGAATATGTATTTGTTTGATTCGTGTGAATTCGTCACATCGGTGACTTCGGATGTTGTGAGGACAGTTCGTGTGGTGCTTGGATGTGATATTCACGGCGATGTCGAACAGGGACTTACGTGTCGTGGCCAGAAAGCCGAAATCAACTTGCGATGCAGGTTGGAACGATATGGTTCTCTCTCGGCATGATCGAAGGTCAAATCTGTCCTTGATTAACGACGAGTTCAAGTGTTTTGGGAATATCGATCAGGTGGGAGAAAGGGTTTGGGGAGCACGCCGCTTAGAGTTCACCGACCAGGTGAAGATTGCGGCACTATACGATGACTCCGGTTTTCCCGCTCCGCAAACGATCCGATTCGACGGCACAAACGCGTTGATCGGGTCGAAATTAGCGTCTGTCGGACGGACGGCAAACGAATTGATCGCAAGCAGCGAATTCCTGAAGAAGCGAATTCCTGAAGATACGATCTCGTGGAAATCCCGTTGCAACTTCCGTCCCCTAACCGGGCAACACCGTCTGGCTGGCGTCCTCGTTCGGGTTGGCCATTCTTCGCTGGAAAACAACCTCAGCCGGCATTCGACGTGCCTCGTTCGATCCTTAAAGTTGCGTTTCGGATTCGAATTCATGGATCTAGACAAGAGTTCTAGGCAAGAGTTTGTTTAGAATGCAGGTGCCCGAGAGGTACCGTGCCATCGCGTGATCGGGTGAGTTTTGACGTCGTCAAGCTCAGGGGTAATTCGGATTCGTTTGGGAAGGTTTGTTATGGCATTACGGTCGCTCATTGCACTTTTGGGTGTATTTCTGTTTCTTTCAAGTGCAATCGCGCAAAACAACAACGAGCGGTTTCTTGGCCGGATGAAACAGGACGATGCGAACGGCGATGGAAAGCTGACGCGATCCGAGTTCACGGGGCCCGATCGCTTATTTAAACAGCTCGATAGCGATGGTGATGGCATCGTGATTCTGAAGCAAGGTGCCGAGAAGTTGCATGAGATCCGCGTTGAGAGGGATGGTGGCGTAATCGGTAGCAGCAACCAAGAGAACGCTGGTAATCGGATGCAAGCTGCTGCGGGTCGCAGTCGCGGACAGGTTGCCGGCGGTGCAGGTCGTAGACTGATAGAGCCCGACGATCAAAATGTTCGTTACGGCGAGCACGAACGAAACGTGTTAGATGTTTACTTAGCGAAAACTGACAGCAAGGATCCTGCGCCATGCATGATCTGGATTCATGGCGGCGGATTTCGGCGAGGCGATAAGGCGGAAGGCAGCCAGTTTGCAAAGTCGTTCACTGAAAACGGAATACATTTTGTGACGCTGAATTATCGCCTAAGTCAACAGGCGATCGCTCCTGCATGTTTTCATGATTGTGCACGAGCCGTGCAGTTTATTCGCCATCATGCCAAAAAGTGGAATCTCGACAAGACTCGAATTGCTGTCGGAGGCGGTTCTGCCGGGTCGGGGCTGTCGCAATGGATCGGATACAGTCCGGACCGTGCCGATCCCGATTCGGAAGATCCTGTGTTGCGTGAATCCACGCGAGTCTCGGCGTTGATCTTGCTCAATGCGCAAACGTCTTACGACTTCCGGTGGATCAAGCAGCACGTTCCCGGTGATGCTTGGCAAGGAGATGCGCTTCAGCAACTATTTGGATATGCGATTTCGAATGTTGGCGACATCACAGACGCGAAATATCGACTGATCGAGGACTGCTCACCGCTGACTCATTTCAGCAAGGACGACCCTCCGACCCTCTTCTTTTATCGAAGATCGAAAGATCCCAGCATTGCAGTGAAGAACGCGATGGATGGCATTCATCATCCAATTTTTGGTCTTGAGCTTAAAAAGATTGCGGATGAATCGGGTGTTCCTTGCGAAGTCTTTACCGTCGAGAACGAGGATGATCTTGCTTTCTATCATCGCAGGTGGGACTACACGATGGAATTCTTGAGGAAGCATTTCCACATGTCACCATAGGTACGCTCGCTGGAAGAGTGCCGATCGAAAAAATTTGCGAGCGGGGTTTGGAACGGCGATAGGCATTCCTAAGTGGTCATGGTGGATTCGGTTTGATCATAGGAACTCTTGCGGGTGATGAAGATCATGCGTCGCAACCAAGAGGAAGCGATGATTCGAACGAATGCGTGCTGCCTGCTCGCCTCTACTCCTCTCGCTTCACCAAGTGCAAGTGCTTGTGTGATGTACGGAATGGACGTCGAATTTGATCCGTTACTTCGGGCTAACGAAACCAAGGCTGTTTCGTGTTCGAGTCGGGTTCCTGGCCACGCAGTGGGTCTTGCATGGTCATGGACTCTGCCGGCTTAATTCGTTGCGCAGCGATCCGGATTGAACTTGGATATGTTTTTACGCATAGCGTTTTGATCAAGACAGCCATTCTAAATGCGAGCCCTTGATCATCATGCAGTTTTGGCTTTCAGTTCCGCCAATCGATAGGGAATAGTTTATCTCTAGGTTGGTGGCAATTTGTCAAGTGATGTGCTTGGAACACTTCAGCGATACCATTGACGGCCTATCCGCAAGGTGGGGTTTGGCGAAGCATGTGGCTTTCGGTGGTCGGTCAGCTTAATCTTGATTCAAACACGGCAGCCCGCGCAGCTGAGCTGGGAAGGCATTTGCCTTATCATTTAAGTCGGCATTCGCTAGGCAGCGCAACGTCGACGTCGCTGCGATTGCCAGAGCATGGCGCTCATGCGAAGAGAAGCAGTCCAGCAAGTCCATTAGTATCTGAACCAAAAAGTGAGACGACTTATATGTTTTCGTCCCCTCGATCCGTAACCAGCATGCTGGCGTCCGCGCTACTTGCTGTACTTCATGTCGCGTTGGTGCACGGCTCGTGCGCGGCGGCTGAAGCTCCGAATTTCGTGTTTATTTTGAGTGATGATCAGGCGTGGACCGACTACGGATTCATGGGGCATGCCGAAATCAAGACGCCTCATCTGGATGAGCTTGCTGCGCATAGTTTGGTGTTCGAGCGAGGCTATGTCTCTGCTCCCCTTTGCCGCCCCTCTCTCGCTTCGATGGTTACAGGGCTTTACCCATTTCAGCATGGCATCACGGGTAACGATGTTGATGGGCGTAACAAACGTGCGGAACTCGACTTGCCAATGCGAAACGCGTTCCATCGCCACCCGAGCTTTATCAAGATGTTGACGGCGAACGGTTATCTTGCGCATCAGTCCGGCAAGTGGTGGGAGGGATCGTGGCGGGATGGCGGGTTCACGCACGGCATGACCCACGGTGACCCAACTCGTGGCGGCCGCCATGGCGATGCGGGGCTTAAGATTGGCCGCGAGTCGATGACGCCCGTGACCGAGTTCATTGACCAAGCGACGGCAGAGCAAAAACCGTTTCTAGTTTGGTATGCACCCTTTCTGCCACACACACCGCACAATCCTCCAGAACGTTTGCTGAAGAAGTACGCGGTTCCAGGAAGAGCCGGCGACGTCGCCAAGTATTACGCCATGTGCGAATGGTTCGATGAAACCTGCGGCGAATTACTCGGATACTTGGATGAGAAAGGACTCACTGAAAATACTGTCGTGATTTATTTGTGTGATAACGGCTGGGTTGCAGCCAGCACCAATGCGGATGATCCGAACCAGGAATTGTGGGATGCGTATGCCCAGCGTTCCAAGGGCTCACCTTACGAAAATGGAATCCGTACGCCCATCATGGTGTCTTGGCCGGGGCATCTGCAACCGCGGCGTGTCGACAACTTTGCGCATGCGATCGACGTATTTCCCACGATCGCGGCCGCGGCTGGGCTAGACTGCCCATCTGATTTGCCAGGCATCGACTTGTTGGACCAGAACGCCGTGTCGGATCGCAAAGCCGTCTTCGGTGTTTGCAACTCAATTCACAACATGACTCCGGGCGATCCCGACGGAACGCTGCAGTATTTGTGGTGTGTCGAAGGCGATTGGAAACTTTTGATTCGGTATCAGGGCGTGGACACGACCAAGTATCACAACTTGCATGTCTGGGATGTCGCGCCGGTGAGATTGTACAATTTAGGAAATGATCCTCGCGAAGAGCACGAGGTTTCGGCAGAACATCCGAAGGTCGTGAAACGAATGAGAGAGATGATCCAGGCCTGGCACCGAGTCGATAAGAGACTGGAAATATCATCGGAAACTGCGTCACGATGAGATTGTGTTGGCGCGAGCTCAGCCGGCGGTGGTGCGCCCGACTCAAAATTGAATGACCATGACGGATCTAGAACGAAACAAGGAAAACGCCCAGGCTTTCTACACGTTGATGTTCAATCAATGTAAACCACGGGCCGCGGTCGAGCGTTTCGTTGGTGACGAATACATCCAGCACAATACGCATGTTGCTGATGGAAAAGAAGCTTTCATCGCCTATTTCGAGCGAATGGCGCGCGAGTATCCCGGTAAGTATGTTGAGTTCAAGCGAGTGATCGCGGAAGGCAATTACGTCGTCTTGCATTGTTATCAGCGATGGCCGGGAATCGATGACTATGCCGGGATCGACATCTTCCGGTTCGATGATGATGGGAAAATCGTCGAGCATTGGGATGTTTTACAGGTCATTCCCGAGACATCAGCAAACGACAACACGATGTTCTGATACAGCAAATTTGCACCGCATTTTGTGGCCGGTTGCCGGGATGCGTTTGACGCGATTTCGAAGCGGTCGGTCTTACGGTCGTTTCTGTGATGGTCGCCGATTCAATGTTGACGATGCTGTCTGCGTTAAAAGTAAACAAGTGATTCGAGGAAAGTAACATGCGTTCGATTCAGGCAATTCTTGCAAACAGGTTTCTCGAAGGATGCTCTTCGGCCCTCGGGACGATCTTGCTCGCGTGCAGT
The DNA here is from genome assembly GCA_963975425.1 of uncultured Pirellulaceae bacterium. GTDB lineage: Bacteria > Planctomycetota > Planctomycetia > Pirellulales > Pirellulaceae > CAXBGS01. The sequence goes on along the minus strand of CAXBGS010000005.1, from coordinate 490,180 downwards.
TTTCTATTGGCGTTGACAACAAGCGGCTTGGCGAATGATGCAGAGCTTTCAGGTCGTTTGCAGCGAATCGCAGCAGATTCACAATTAAACGGTTCCGTAATCGTCACGCGTGGAGGCAGCCCCTTAATGTCAAGAGGATTCGGTTATGCAAACCGCGAACATGAAATCAAGAATACTGAACTGACAAAACATCGGATCGGGTCGAATACGAAGCAGTTCACGGCGATGGCGATTTTGATTTTAGAATCTCGTGGAAAGTTACGTGTAGAGGATGTAGTCGCAAAGCACGTGCCTGATGTCCCGGTTGCGTGGCGGCCGCTAACGATTCATCAATTGCTGACTCATACATCGGGGCTTCGGCACTCCTGGTCCGTGCCAAGGTTCGCTCAGAACGCGGGGCAGCCACACAGTCTGGATGAGACGTTAGAAATTTTTTACGGACTTCCGCTGCTGTTCAAGCCAGGATCGGACTTTACATATAGCGGGACCGGATATTTTCTGTTGGCGAAAGTGATCGAACAAGTCTCAGGGAAATCCTACGCGGAGTTTCTTCGGGAAGAAATTTTTGTGCCGCTAAAGATGTTTGACAGCGGCGTGGATGAGCCGGAAGTGATTTTGAAGTCGCGAGCATCTGGGTACGACGTCAATCAGTCAGACGAGATCGTCAACTCCAAGGTCTTCTATATGCCGATGTTGACTGGCGGAGGTAACCTTTACTCCACCGTTGAAGACCTTTCGCGTTGGGACCGCGCACTTCATGACCGCCGGCTGATTCCAAAGGCCTCGTATGAGAAAATGTTTCAGCCTGAAAAGAAAAACTACGCGTACGGATGGATTGTGACTAGCAACGAGCGTAAGGCGATCTCGCACAGTGGCGGCGTTTCTGGTTTCAGTTCTTTCGTGCTGCGATATCCCGACGAAGAGGTCTTTGTCGCGGTGTTGTCGAATCATCGTTCCAAGAAGGTTCGTCAGATCGCGCAGCGTTTGGCAGGCGAAGTTCTGGAAACGATCGATTCTGACAAGCAAAACAACTAGTGGTTGGAGTACTCGGACTCGCTGATCCAGGTCAAATCGTCCCAATATCCGGTGTCGTTGGATTGTTTCGGACCTTTTGTGGTCCGTCCGTTTAGGACGATGCTGGTAATTTTCGATTTCAATTCTGATGCGATCTCAGGATGTTCCGCGTAAACGTTCGTAGTCTCGCTAGGGTCATTCGACAAGTCGTAAAGTTCGAACGGCAGCTTTTGGTGTGGCATGATCAGTTTCCAGTGACCGTCGGTTATTGCGAATCGTCCTTTGACGCCATGGTTAATCAGTGGTAATCGTTTGTGATCCGACATCGGGTTGGTGAGTACGGATGCGAAACTCTGGCTGTCTTCGGCTGCATTTCGTGGCACGTCCGATCCAATCACGTCGGCTAACGTGGCCAGGATGTCGGTTTGCCCGACCAGTCCGTCAAAGGTTCGTCCTGGCGAAGCGATACCTTTTGGCCATCGCACAAAGAAAGGGACGCGGTGCCCGCCTTCGTAAATATCGCGTTTTCCGCCCCGATAAATTGCATTGCTGGCGTGGTTGAATTTCTCGATTCGTTCTTTCCATGACTTTTCGGGACCGTTATCACTGGTGAAGATCACCATGGTGTTTTCATCGAGTCCCGACTGGGACAAGAATTGCAAAATGCGACCGACATGATGGTCGGTTTCAATCACAAACTCGCCGTACCCGCCGCAATCGCCTTGACCCCAAAACTCAGGCAGTGGACAAACCGGATAGTGTGGCGATGTGAACGGCAGGTAGACAAAGAAAGGCTTGCCAGCGATGGCATCCTCACGTTTCGTCTGCATCCATTGGATCGCTTTATCGGTGAATCGTGTCAGGCATTGGTTGTCTACAAAATCGGGTGCGACCTCCATGCCGTTGGTGCCGACGACTCGTTTCGTTTCTTCAGGTGAGTCCTGATAGGGCGGCATGATGCGATAATCAACGTGTCGCTTGTTTGGTTTTTTTGCGGTGAAAACTGTGGGAGGTACCTTCGCGTGGCGTCCCTCGAACCAGGCAAGCACTCCATAGTTCAGTGATGCCGGGATTCCGAAAAAGTAATCAAAGCCTTTGTCCAAGGGCATGTTTCGGACAGGTTGTGTCCAATCGCGATTGCCCTTGTCGCCGGGGAAGTCCATGCCGAGATGCCACTTGCCAACCATCGCTGTGTGGTACCCGTTGTCACGCAGTAGTGATGGCAGGGTCACGCGTTTGTCTGCAATGAGGCATTCTCCCTCGGCCACCATCACGCCGGTCTTGAGGGTCGTACGCCAACTGTATCGACCGGTAAGCAAACCATATCGCGATGGCGTACAGACTGTGTCACTGCAATGTCCATTGGTGAACGTGATTCCTTCGGCGGCGAGGCGATCCAGGTTTGGCGTCTCGAATTTTGCGTTCGGGTTCAAACAGCTGGCGTCGCCGTACCCTTGGTCATCGGTATAAATGACGATGATATTAGGGCGTTCGGCGGCGATGGAAAGTGTCGCAGCGGTCTGGGTACTGAACAGGGCAATGAGCGGTGCTAATACAGGCAGTGCTAATACAGGCAGTGCAAATAGAGAGCGTATCACGGCGTGGTCTCGTATCACGGATGGGTGTTTCGGCAAAATGTGAGGTGCACGGAAGCGGGGTCGCCGCCAGTCTTGCTGGCCGACTCAAGTTTTAGCATGGGCGAGGTTCCGTGGGGTAAACGTTTGCCGCGGAAACGTCGGTTCCTGATAAAGTATCTTAATAGATCGACGCGTGCATTCATTGAAGACTGGCGGCCGACGATGTGTAATGTTCAGTCGAAGTGAATGTTCGTCACTTAGCGTGAGTTCCCCGATCGTTCCACGCACGATTCGCCATGAAATTGAGGTCAATCCTTTGCCCATTCCACTCTTGTTTTCCGCGTTCCGCGTCAAGGCAGCGGTCTATCCGCTGATCGTGATTCTTGCGACAGCTCTTTTCGCGCCGCGGGCGGTCGCCGCCGAAGCGGCTGAATCAACAACCGGAATAGCGGGAAAACAGCCGAACATCATCGTCGTGTTGGTCGATGATATGGGGTTTTCGGATTTGGGTTGTTACGGCGGAGAGATTGAAACGCCGAATATCGACAACCTTGCTGCGGACGGTCTGCGTTTCACCCAGTTCTATAACCAAGGTCGCTGCTGCCCGACGCGGGCGAGCTTGATCACGGGACTGCAGCCTCATCAGGTTGGAATCGGACACATGACGGCGCCTCCCGGTCAACCGTTGGGAATCACTGGCGCGTATCAGGGTTACTTGAACGAAGAGTGCACAACGATCGCCGAGGTTTTGAAGTCAACGGGCTACCACACGTTGATCTCAGGCAAATGGCACTTGGGCGCAGATCGCAAAGACTGTTGGCCACTGCAACGAGGGTTCGATCGCTTCTACGGAGGCCTCAGCGGAGCGTTTAATTATTTCAAACCCGGTGGCGATCGTGGCCTGACCGAAGGCAATGATCCGATCGATGCGGAATCACTTGGCGACGACTATTACGTGACCGACGCGTTGACGGACAAAGCGATCCAGTTCATCGACGAAGAAACCAAGGCCGATGAACAGCCGTTCTTTTTGTACTTGGCGTACAACGCGCCGCATTGGCCCGTCACGCCAAAGTGGAAGGACTATCTGAAATACAAAGACCGTTATCAGGACGGTTACAGAGCAATGATGCGTCGGCGTCAAGAAAAGCAAAAGCAAATCGGACTGTTTCCGGCCGATACCGTCGCGGCAGAACATCCCGGCCCGACTTGGGAGTCACTCACGAATCAGCAGCGTAAAAAGCAAGCCGCGTTGATGGCCGCTTATGCAGGCTGCATTGACTCCATTGACCAGAACATTGGAAAACTGGTCGACTACCTGAAGACGAATGGAATGTACGATAACACGGCGATCTTCTTTTTGTCTGATAATGGGGCGTGCCAGGAAGGCGGCGAATTCGGCAAAGGTGGCGAGGCAATGATCAAGGATCCTCCGCGATTGACGACCGACGGACCTCGCATCGGGTTGCACTGGGCCGGCGCATGCAATACCCCGTTTCGAAAGTACAAACATTACGTTCACGAGGGCGGAGCCTGCACACCGATGATTGCGTGCTGGCCGAATGGGGGCGGTGACGCTGGAGGCTTTGTTCGACAACCGGCTTATTTGCAAGATTTTATGGCGACGTTCATCGAACTCTCTGGCGGTGCGTACCCCGAAGGTATCCCGACGTGTGAAGGCAAGTCGATGGCGTCTGTGATTGCCGGCCAACGTGGCCTGATTCACGAGGAGCCGCTATTTTGGGAACACGAAGGAAATGCGGCGGTCCGTGACGGAAAGTGGAAGCTGGTGCGAGAATACGAAAGCGATTGGGAGTTGTACGATATGGATGCCGATCGCACCGAGCTAAACGATTTGTCAGATAAAATGCCAAAGCGACGAGACCGCATGATTCAAATGTGGGAAACGTGGGCGACGAATCACGGCGTCAGTTTCCCGAAACGTTTCAACATGTACGAACACCTAAAGCAGCTGAAAGCGACAGCCAAACATTAAGCACTGTCTGGCAATTGCCGCCAGCGGCGTATTTCGGTAGGCCGTAATGCGCCATCCAACTTGACGTACCCGCCCGCGCGTCGCCGTGACAAGGTCAGCGTTTGAAAGGTGTTGCAAATTCGTTGATCGACAGTTTCACTGGTGGGTGATTCGGTCGTTGATCGCACCCGGCCAAAACCACCTGCCCTTCCCTCCCTTCCCGGTAAGAAATTCTCATGAGCCACTCTGCTCGAAACCCAATTGGCTTTTTCGCGTTCGGCGTAATCTCTAGTTTGTTTTTCACTTTGGTTGCGACGGCGGCTGAGCAGCCTAACGTCATCTTGATCATGGCCGACGATGTCAGTTGGGAAGCGTTCGGCTGTTATGGCGCAGAAGACTATGAGACGCCGAACATTGATGAACTCGCCTCGAAAGGCTTGCGATTTTCACACTGTTATTCGACGCCCATTTGTACACCGTCCCGTGTCGAAATCATGACCGGCAAATATAGCTTTCGAAACTATACGCACTTTGGATACTTGAATCCGGACGAGAAAACGTTTGGCCATCTGATGCAATCGGCCGGATACAAAACGGCGATCGCCGGCAAGTGGCAATTGAACGGAACTTACAACACGTTGCCCGGCAGCGACGACAGCACGCGACCGCTTAAGGCCGGGTTTGACGAGTCTTTATTGTGGCAGGTGACTTTGGAAAAGAAGGGGCCTCAAGGCGGCGAACGATTTTGGAATCCGCCACTTGAACACAACGGGAAACTAATCACCAAGGAAGAAAACGCCGGTAAGTTTGGCCCTGACCTGTTGTGCGATTTTTTGTGCGATTTTGCGACGCGACATCAAGAGGAACCGTTTTTCTTGTACTACCCGATGGTACTGGTGCATGATCCATTCGTGCCCACGCCGGATACGATCGGAGACGCAGATCGATCGAAAGCAAACAAAGCCGCCAAGAAAGACGAAAAGAAGAACTTCGTTGCGATGGTTCAGTACATGGACAAAATCATCGGGCGAATCGTTCGGCATATGGAATCAATCGGCGAGCTTGATGACACGATTATTCTGTTTACCGCCGACAACGGAACAAACACACGCTTGACGTCTCGCTGGAATGGCATGGACATTCGCGGCGGTAAAGGGGGCATGACGGACATGGGCACCCACGTGCCGCTGGTCGCGTATTGGAAAGGCCATACGCCGAGTGGGAAAGTCGTTGACGACCTGGTCGACTTTACCGATTTTTACCCGACGCTGGCCGAGGCCGCCGGCGTGAGTTTGGGTGCCGGTGATCCCATCGACGGATTCAGTTTTTTGCCGCAATTGACGGGAAAACCGGGCAATCCACGGGACTGGGTGATCTGCCATTACCAGCCGTACTGGAACAAAACGCCAGGTCAGTTTGCTCGCACCCAGCAGTACAAACTTTATCGCGATGGACGTTACTACGACGTCCCCAATGATCTTTACGAAAAATCCGTGATTGCACCGGGTGAGGCAAGCAGTGCGCCACGAACGCGGCTGCAGCGCCTGCTGAATTCCTTGCCGCCCGAACCAACGGGGATGCTGGGACGTGACGCAACCGAACGGCCGATCTATCAGGACTGGACAGACTTGCACGCCGGCGAGAAATAGTTCGCGGATCCGACCCGGTTGTATTTGTTTGACGTTAGAATACGTGGATTCCCGATTCCACGTCTTCGAATGGTTGATGCATGTCAATTAAGTTCAGTCGTCGCGTTCCGCTCGCGTGTCTTTTCGTCATCACGGTTCTCGCGTTCGCAACCACGGGCAACGTTAGCGGCGACGACCGTCCGAATATCATTTTCTTGATGGCGGACGACCAGGCGACCTATTCGATGGGATGCTACGGCACTGCCGGCGCAAAGACTCCGAACCTGGATGATCTGGCGGCCGACGGAATGATTTTCGACAACCATTACGATACGACGGCCATCTGCATGGCCAGTCGTGCCAATGTGGTGACGGGAATGTACGAGTACAAAACCGGTTGTAATTTCGAGCATGGCGCGTTGATGACGGCACACTGGGAAAAGTCATATCCCATGTTGTTGCGCCAAGCCGGTTACAAAACGGCGTTTGCCGGTAAGTTCGGGTTTGAAGTCACCGATACGCCCGAACGGAAGGGGCAATTGCCCGAGGAAGATTTCGACCGATGGGGCGGCGGGCCGGGGCAGACTTCCTATGACACGCGCAAAAACAAGTCGATGATCAAGTACGCGGACAAATATCCGCATTCGACGCTTTCGTATGGTGCATTCGGACGTGATTTTATTCGCGACTCGGCCGACGACGATGCACCGTTCTGTCTTTCGATCAGTTTCAAGGCGCCGCATCATCCCGTTCAGCCGGACCCCAGGTTCGACGATGTTTATGCCGGCGCTAAGTTCACCAAGCCGGGCAATTTCGGACGCGAAAACGGCGAGCATTTGGCGCCACAGAGTCGACTTGGCCGACAGTATGAACGATTTCACAGCTGGAATTACAGCACCAAGTATGACGAGACGATGGCTCTGTACTATCAGCAAATCTATGCGATTGATGTTGCGGTTGGCATGATTCGCGACGCGATCAAAGAGTCGGGTGCCTTTGAAAACACCATTGTCATCTACACCTCGGACAACGGGTTTATGAACGGGTCGCACGGGTATGGTTCGAAAGTGATTCCGTATGAAGAATCCTCTCGTGTTCCCCTGATCGTATTTGATCCGCGCCACGACAATAGTGGCAAGGGTCTGCGATGTGACGCGCTGACCGGAAACGTTGATTTTGCACCGACGATTCTCAAACTGGCCGGGCTATCGGTTCCCGAGACCATTGATGGGGCTGATTTGATGAAGCTATACGACGACCCGCAATCGACGATTCACAGTTGGTTGCCGCTGATCAATGTCTGGGGCCCGGACGCGGTTCACAGCCTGGGCGTTGTGACAAAGGATTGGAAATATATCTATTGGCCGCATGATAAAGGCGATTACGAACCAACCGAGGAGTTGTTCGAGACCACGGCGGACCCACTGGAAATGAAAAACCTTGCCGCCGATGCTAGCGCGACGGACGATCTTGTTCGCATGAGAGCTTTGTACGACAACGCCGTTGAAGACTGGAAAGCCAAGGCGGTTCCCTATCACAACTATCGACCGTTCGGTGAAGTCTTCTCGCGAAACTAAGCTTTGAGTTTCGTCACCGATGAGATATGGCGTTCGTTTATGTTACGAGATTACGGCAGAGCTTCGTCGTGCCGTCGGCGTGAACAAGGACCACGGGAGTTTTGTTTCGTATGAAGGTTTTCATGAAATCGCTGATAGCGATTCTGTTGCTTGTTTCCGGGTTCAACGCGGTATCAGCGGCGAATCGACCCAATATTCTGTTCATCTATACCGACGATCAATCGTATCGCACCGTTGGTTGTTATCCGGGCAGTTATGAATGGGTGCGAACCCCAAATATCGACGCCTTGGCCGCCAGCGGTGTGCGGTTTAATCGTGCCTACATCGGGTCGTGGTGTATGCCGTCACGGGCAACGCTGCTGACCGGACACCACCAACACGGCATCGAGTCGATGCGCATGGAGGGCCAGTACCCAGGCAGCGCATACGATCCAGACAAGTGCCCTTTCTGGCCTAGCGTGTTCCGCCGTGGTGGATACACGACGGCGCAAATTGGCAAGTGGCACACCGGTGTCGACACGGGGTTTGGTCGGGACTGGGACCACCAAATCGTCTGGAATCGACCGGGGTTCCCTGAGAATTCGCCAAACTATTACGACGATCAGATCATTATCAAGGACGGTGGCGAGCCTCAGCGGGTGCAGGGCTATACGACGGACAACTATACCGATTGGGCGATCGACTTTATTTCCGAACAAGCTGAATCGGGCGAAAAACCATGGTACTTGTGGCTTTGCTACGGAGCGGTTCATGGCCCGTTCACTCCCGCAGATCGCCATCGCGGTGACTACCAAGGTGAAGTCGTGCCAAGTCCGGCCGACGTTTATCCGCCGCGACCGGGAAAGCCAAAATATGTTCGCGAGATGGAGTTCTGGGAACCGGGAAAAGATGGTCATCCCGTGGAGCGGCAAGTTCGCAAAGACGCGCCGGTCGGGATGAAAGATTATCCGGGACGTCCCTTAAGCGAGTGGGTTCATCAATACAACGAAGGCGTGATTGCGATCGACGAGAATGTAGGACGACTGCTGGAAACGCTGAAATCAAGCGGTCAGGATGCGAATACCCTGGTCGTCTATACATCGGATCAAGGTTTTGCGTGGGGCCAACATGGTTTCAAGTCCAAGGTCGCACCGTATGATGCGACAGTCGCTTGCCCTCTGATCATTCGTCCGCCCGCTAGCGTTGCCGCCGAGTCAGCGGGCCGCGTGATTGACACCCCGGTCAGTGGAGTCGACATCCCGCCGACGTTTTTTTCGTACGCCAGAATCGATCTGCCATGGAAGATGCACGGGCATGACTTGAGCCCGTTGTTGAGCGGTGATGCACCGAGTTGGGATCATCCCGCGATGCTTGTCCACACCGCGAAACAGTACGGCTCGGCAACCAACGAAGTTCCCGGTCCCGATGACCCGACGCTTTATCACGGTCCAGGCATACCTTGGTACGTGATGCTTAGCGAGGGACATTACAAGTACGTGCGGAATCTGGTCGAAGGCGAAGTCGAAGAGCTATATGATGTGCAGAATGATCCCGATGAGCTGACGAATCTGGCACTCGTTTCCGAGCATCAAGAGCGTTTGGCGAAATTTCGTCAAGCCGCGATCGGCGAGCTGCGTCGCACCGATGCAAAAATGGTCAACTCGTTGCCGGAAGTCGGAACCGCTGAATCGTTGCGTGCACGCGCCGAATAGTCTCGATTCCGGATCGCAATGATAGGGAAGCCGCGTCGGCGCTATCGCGGTCGTATGAACCCATCAGAGTGAATACGGGCTCGTGTTTACGGATCACGTGACCATCATTGGGGATGTCCGCGATTGTGATGTCAGCCTCGACGCCAGAAAGAATTTCGCCAATCCACTGCGATCGAAAGATGGCATCGTTTCTCGCATAAATGACACGCTTCCAGAGCATACTGCGTGACTGATCCGGTGAGTGGCGGATTGCGTTTCGAACTTCACCGGTGTTTGTTCTGCGCAGTACCACGCTGATCAATGCGTGTCCGGCAGACGTTTGGCTCTGTTGCATGATCGCTCGCTCGATCAATTCACAGGACGCGGTCCAGCGAGGATTGATTTCGATCAGGCTGATTCGTTCTTGTCGGTCAATGATGATGTCGGTACCGAAGAGTCCCGAGAGTTGGCTGAGCCGAACGATCGTATTGCCGAGTTGATTCAGTCGGTCGACGATGCGGGGCGGCAACGACAAGGGACCGGAGGACCCAGCGTAGACAAACGGTCGGTCTTTGATGCGGTGAAAAGACGATCGACACAGTCCGACAAAACAGGCCGAATCGCCATCGCTGTAAAAAGTCGCACCGAAACTACGTCCGGGAACCCATTTCTGCCAGATCTCATTGCAGTGTTCATCCACCGGATGATTCGGGATTGGTTCGCATTGGTTGTCCGCGAATCGAACGCCGAGGCCACCGCTGCTGGGCGTCAGCTGCGGTGAGCGCTTGTGGAGCCAGCGGATCGATGTCGCAGCGGTACCATCGGCGGTACCGTCCCGAGGAGCCGCAGCGTCAGTGATGCCGTCATCGGTGGTGGGGCGTGTCGATACGGTGGTTGGAAAGTGGATACCAGAGCCTCGTGCGAATCGATCGAGCCAAAGCGGGTCGGCCAGAGCACGCGATTGAGCGTCCGTTGGCCCAAGCCGCTGACAAACGCCGGACAGTCGGCTGAGGATTCGTTGTCCGCGGCCCGTCATTCCACCAACTTGCAGCACGATGGCATCGCGGAAACGGCTTGCCCAATCGTCAAACTCGTTCAGTGATAGGTCAAGTAATTCATCGAAAGTGGCAAACTGGTCGCAAAGTACGCGGGTATCGGTATCACCAAACTGGTCGATGCCCAGGACTCGATATCCGGCGATTTTCGCGCTCGCGGCCGCGGACCGAACCGAGGCGCCGACCAAGATGACTTCGGCTGGATCCGTCTTTGTTGCTTCGCGGGATGTTGCGGCTGAGGCGTCGCCCAGGGGCGGCCGATCAAGAAGTCGACAAATGGTCCCTATGTTGGGCCCCTTGTGGGGTTCGGGTGGTTGCATCGGCAGTACGGTTTGCTACGTTCTTCGGCTGTAAAGTCACTCGAATCCGCTGGCGTGTTCATGACGGGAAAGCCCGTCGAACCCTCAACGAAAGGCACAATCCTGATGCAGTTTAACATTGGCGAAGCACTGGTAGGCGATGGCAACGAAGTCGCGCACATCGACTTGATGATCGGCAGCAAAGATGGACCGGTTGGCGTTGCATTCGCCAATGCGTTGTCAACGCAAAGCGAAGGTCACACGAACTTGTTGGCCGTCCTTGAACCGAATCTAGCCGTCAAGCCGTCGACCGTCATGGTCACCAAGGTGACGCTGAAGGACATGAAGCAAGTCGTGCAAATGTTCGGACCCGCACAGGCCGCGGTCGCGAAAGCCGTTGCAGATGCGGTTGGCGAAGGAATCATTCCCGCCGACCAAGCCGAAGACTTGGTTTGCGTCTGTGGCGTGTTCATTCACCCTGCCGCCGAAGATGACGAAAAAATCTACAACTACAACTACGAAGCGGTTAAGCAATCCTTGGCAAACGCCATGGGCGGCAAGCCAACAGCCAGCGACATGATCGCGAAGAAAGACGCAGCCGCTCACCCATTCAAGGGTTTCTAATCGGCTTCGGTCAATCGTTTTCGGTTAGCCGTTCTGACACGAGCCACGGTTCACGCGCGTTTTTGCCGTGAATCTAGTGCCGAGTGTCAGGACGGCTAATTTTTTGTCAAATACCAATCAGCGGATCGATACAGACGTGAAACGCATACTGCTTCAGCTTGACGGTGATTCCCAACCGAGTGCTTTCGATTCGGTCGTTGCAATCGATTCGGATGTCGACGAATTGCTTCGATTTGACAATGTCGAACCTGTTCAAGTGACTTCGATTACACATGGCGCAATGTTCACGCGTGGTGGCGACGAACTTAAGAACACAGCGATCTTCGTTGGCGGATCGGACGTGTCCGCAGCCGAGAAACTTTTCGAAAGAGTTCAGAAGACATTCTTTGGTCCGGTGCGAGTGTCGGTGATGCTGGACGCGTCGGGTTGTAACACGACGGCGGCCGCGGCGGTGGTAGCGGCAGGGCGACATCAAGAGCCACGAGGCGCGACCGCGGTCGTGCTCGGTGGTACCGGCCCGGTCGGCAGGCGTGTGGCCGAGATGTTGGTCAATGAAGGCGCGCACGTGCGTTTGACCAGTCGTTCCATTGAACGGGCACAGTCCGCTTGTGATGCGATTGCTAAGAAGGCGAGCGGAGGCAGTTTGTCGCCAATGGCTGCCGGCGACACCTCGGATGAAACATTGGCCCCGGTCCTTGAGGATGCTTCCATCCTGATCGCATGCGGTGCCGCAGGTGTTGAATTGATCGGCGAGTCAACGGTGCAAGGGTTATCCACGTTGAAGGTCGCGATCGACTTGAATGCCGTTCCGCCCGCGGGTATTGGAGGCGTGGCGGTGACCGACAAGGCGCGGCCGATTGAGCATGGCGTCGTTTACGGCGCCGTCGGTGTCGGTGGCCTGAAAATGAAAGCGCACCGTGCGGCGATCAAGTCGCTATTTGAGAGCAACGACAAGGTGCTGGATGCAGCGGAAATTTACGCGATCGCAAAGTCGATCGGATAAGCAGGCCAGATGATCGACGAAGCGAGCCGGGGCGGTCCTGCGACCGCCCCTTCGTTCGTGCGAACGTTAAAACCGACGTGAGCCCTAGCCGGCACAAGCCCTAGCCGACGTGAGCCCTAGCCGGCACAAGCCCTAGCCGCCAAGAATGCCAGCCGGACGCGCCGCCTAGTTCGCTCGGGCCAGGTTCTGTTTCATCAAACCGTCGATGTACTCGTGAGCGATGTTGATGATTTCCTGGTTATAGAACGTGTCGCGGAAAATCACGTCGCTGCTGATTTCCGTTTCCAGTTCCTTCTCTTCGTCTTCTTTCTGGGCATCAAGTTCCGCGCGGCGACGCATGAAGTCGTCCTCGTCAAGCGAGACGTAATCCTGCTCTTTCTGATCGACGTAGAGATTGATACGTCGCAGCAAGTCAACAAACTCTTTGTTGTTTTCGACGCGTTGAGCGGACGACTTTCGCAGTTGTCCGATCAGGTCCGGCGGGTTCATGCTGTACTTGATGTGCGTTGCTGGTTTTACGGTGTCATGCTCGAGGGCGTATTTCAGGTCACCCTCGCCGACGTCCATTTTCGCAGTGATGCTGGGCACGACGATATCGGCGGCGACACCTTTCCGCTGCGTGCTTTCGCCATCGGGCAGATAGAACTGTTGCAGTGTGACTTTTAGAGCACCGTAATTGGCTCGTGCGTTGCGGAACAATTGATTGCCGATGTCCATCAAGGTTTGAACCGTTCCCTTGCCGTGTGTGGCAGGGTCACCAACAACGATTCCACGACCGTAGTCTTGGATAGCACCGGCAAGAATTTCGCTGGCACTTGCGCTGAACTTGCTGGTCATCACGACGAGCGGTCCATTCCACGCGGCACCTTTTTCGTCGTCTCGGTACTGTTGTACTGAGCCGTCGGAGTTCTTGACCTGAACGACAGGTCCACGATCAATAAACAGTCCCGTCAGGTTGATCGCCTCTGTCAGGCTGCCTCCACCGTTGCGGCTTAGGTCCAGCACGATGCCTTCGACACCTTGATTCTTAAAGTCTTCGATGATCCGTCGCACGTCCCGCGTGCTGCTGCGGAAATCACGACGATTCTGTTTGGCGGCTTCCATGTCCAGATAGAAGCTCGGCAAGTTGATGTAGCCGATCTTTTGAGTCTTGCCGGCACCATTGAGTTGATGTTCGATCACTTCACCGCGTGCAGCCGACTCTTCGAGTTCGACTTTCGCCCGAGTGATTTTGTAGATTTCGGCGTTCCCGACACCGCCCGGCTTGACGCCGAGTCGCACGAGTGTGCCTGCGGTTCCGCGGATCATCTTTACGACGTCTTTCAGCGGCATTTCAACGATATCAACCATCTCACCGTCTTCGCCTTGGCCGACGCTGACAATTTGGTCATCGGCTTTCAGTTTGCCGTGTTTGTCGGCGGCACCACCGGGGATCACGTTGGTGATCACGGTCACCCCGTCTTTCTCGCGCAGTGCTGCCCCGATGCCTTCCAGTTTCAAACCCATCAGGATCGTAAAATCGTCTAGCGAAGCAGGCGACATGTACGTCGAATGCGGGTCGTAGCCCATCGTGACGGCGGAGAGGTACATTTCGAGCAAATCATCGCTCTTGGTTTGCTTCCAGCGATTTGCATACCGCGTGTAGCGTCGTCGCAGTTGCTCGACCGCTTCCTCGTGTGACGGCGCGTCCTCGTCTTCTTCGGCGTCCTTCAGGTCCAGCAATGCGTACTTGATTTGCCGGCGCCAGCGGTCCCGAGCTTCGTCGGGTGTGTTGGCGTATGTGGCGGCGTCGGGATCGATGATGATCGATTCGTCACGTTTGAAGTCAAATTTTGAGTCGAGCAGTTCTTGTGCAACCGCGACGCGTTCGTCGACGCGCTGAGTAAAGCGACGGAAAATATCGTAGGCCAGGCTCAGGTCGCCAACTCGAACCATGTCGTCGATCTTGGTTTCGGACCGATGAAACTCGTTGATGTCGCTTTGGTAGAAATAAAGCTTGAGCGGATCGAGTGAATCAATGAACAGGTCCATCGCCCGACGACTGATCGTGTCGTCCAGGTTTTGCGACGAGACATGGGTTCGTGGCATCAAGTTCGCAATCAGCCGAGCGACAATTTTGTCGCGGTCTTTTGGGACTGCGTCAAAAGTCAGCGGAGCCTCGGGGACGACTGCGGCACGTGGTGGCGCAGCTTGGCGAGGCGGTTGTTGGATGGCCGCCGAATCTTGAGCCCAAGCCGAAGTGCGAGGTGTGATCAAGTCCGTGGCGATCGATACGGCAACGATTGCGATCGTGGGAAGAAGATATCGATGCAGACGACGATCCATAGTGGGTTCCTGTCGGAGAAGACTGATGCAAACGTGGCTGGAAGGAAGGGGTTTATGGAATGGTAGGAAAGCGGCCAAAACGGGGCAACTGCGTTTCTTCAACCAGTTTACCAACTCGACGCAGTCGTCGGGGCATTCCTGATCGTCAACACCGAGTGACCTTTTCGCGCCGAAACGGGTTTCCGAACGTTTGTTTCTAGCGTTCGCCTGTTACTAACGTTCGGCTGATGCAATGGTTTTCCGCTGACAAGTCCGCCGGAGAGGTCATGAACGACGAGAACGACTCCGCCGTTCGGGTTTCAGTTCCCATTTCACGCCTATTTCGGCCCTATTCGACCGTGTATCGAACCTTTCCGGTTCCTTTGACAATCTGGCCGATTCTGCGGCAACCAATGCCCAGGTCGCTGATTTGCGAGGCAATGCTGGCTGCATAGAAGTCGCTAACCACGGCGATCATGCCGATTCCCATGTTGAAAACCCGCCGCATCTCACTTGTTTCGACGCCGCCCGTTTTTTGCAGCCATTGAAAGACGTCTGGAATTTCCCAGCTGCCCGATTCGATTTCTGCGTCCACACCGACCGGCAGGATGCGATCCAGGTTTTCTTCGATTCCGCCGCCGGAGATATGAGCCAAGCCGTGCAGCACTTGCTTGACACGGTAGTGTGACTGAATGGCCCGGATGACCTGCGTGTAAATTTGGGTCGGGGTTAAGCAGATTTCGCCCAGCGATTTCCCGTCAAACGGTTCTGGTTTATCGTCCCAGCCGAAGTTCGCATCGCGAATGATCTTGCGAACCAGGCTAAATCCGTTGCTATGCAGCCCGCTGGAATCCAGTCCCAAGACGACATCGCCTTCGCTAATCAGATGACCGTCAATCAGCTTCTTGCGTTCGACGACGCCGACGGCAAATCCCGCCAAGTCGTAGTCTTCGGCCGCATACATGTCTGGCATGATTGCTGTCTCGCCGCCCAACAGTGCGGCGTCGCCAGCGACACACCCGTCGCTGATGCCTTTGACGATTTGTTCCAGCCGAGCCGGATCGTCTTTGCCCATCGCGACATAATCTAAAAAGAACAACGGCTCGCCACCGGTGCACAACAGATCGTTGACGCACATGGCGACCAAGTCGATTCCCACCGTATCGTGCCGACCCGTTTCCTGCGCGATCTTTAGTTTCGTGCCGACGCCGTCGGTACCGCTGACCATGACCGGATTGACGTAATTGCGAGAAAACAGCTTGCCGTCGAAATCGAGCTGGAACAATCCGGCGAATCCGCCATCACTAGGGATCACACGCGGGCTGAACGTGCGGTGCATCAATCGCGGCAGCCGGCTCATGGAATCGGCATAGACGTCAAGGTCGACGCCGGCATCTTTATAGGTCGCAGCCATATCGGCAGAGAGTCTTCATGCGGAGGAATAACCAGACAATAAAACGATGGCAGCGGGTGACCGTAACCGAACCAACCCGTGCGGCGCCGCCAGACTCGTTCGAAAACGCAAGACAACGATACCCAGTGTAGGGCAATTGTCTGGAAAGTCGGCCGAGACCGGTCTCTCGGCGGGATGGGTCGAGACGGCAGCTTCGCTGTGTTGCCTATCATGACTTCTGAGGCCGCCGGGTAACAGCACCAATAGAAGCCACAAACGGCGGTCAGCAGGCACGAGCGACGTTCAAGGGCGGACTTGGCTCCAATGTGCCGCGGAATCACTCTCCGAGCGATTCCGGCGTTCTTTGCCGAGTGCGGTTGCGGTATGCTCTCTTGTCGCGGGAGCGGAATCATCGCTCTGACCCGCATTGTTTTTCTCACTTCCCTGGGAGGATTGTCCGGCAGGAAATCGCTAGACGTCGCAGCAACCGCCCCTGCCCACGGTTTTCCGCGGGAGCTTCGTGGTTGCTCGGTCATTGCAATAGGGAGGTGGTAGGTTTCTTCGTGGGACTGCCGCATCCGAGGCGGTGGGTTCCGTGTTACTGATTCATGGAAATTCGTCGCTTCGATCCAGAGTTCGTCCGTTTTCGTAGGAAGACGCGTACGGGATCGCAGTGAATGATCGAGACTGAAGGAAGAGACCCGCAACATGCTCATGCGCCAGCCGTGCCCTGATCTACAGTTCGCTTACCAACCGCCGTTCGGCGCCAAATTGCAAGAGACCGGTGTGCAGTTTTCGGTCTTCAGTCGATCGGCGACGGCGATGCGATTATTGCTGTACAACAAAATTACCGACCGCGAACCGGCCGAAGTCATCGACTTTGATCGCGACACTGATCGCTGGGGCGATGTCTGGAGCCTGCACGTTCCCGGGATCGATGCCGGACAACTGTATCACCTGCAAGCCTGCGGACCTTGGGATCCCGACAACGGTCACCGCTTTGATTCATCGGCGCGTCTGATCGACCCCTATGCGATGGCACTCGCGGGCGAGTTTCAGCCCAGCACCGATGGCGTGATTCGGCCCCCGCGCTGTGTCGTCATTGATGATTCCTTTGATTGGGACGGCGATCGACATATTCGTCGCGACATCAGTGAATCAATCATCTATGAAATGCACGTCAAGGGTTTCACCAAGAGTCGTACCGCCAAGGTCAAGGCACCTGGCAGCTATCTGGGCGTGATCGAGAAAATTCCATATCTCAAGTCGCTGGGCATCACCGCGGTTGAGCTGATGCCGGTCAACGAATTTCCGATTCGTGACATCTACGGCAACAAAATGGATCGTCCCAACTATTGGGGGTACGATCCGATGGCATTCTTTTCACCACACCGTGGTTACGGCCACAGCAAGAAACCCGGCGCACACGTTCGCGAATTCAAAGAGATGGTCAAGGCACTGCACGCCGCAGGGATCGAAGTCATCTTGGACGTCGTGTTCAATCATACGTGCGAAGGAAACGAACAGGGGCCGACGCTATCGTTCAAAGGACTCGAAAACCAAGTCTATTACATCCTGAGCGAAGGCAAGCACTATACGAACTACAGCGGCTGCGGGAACACGATCAACGGGAATCATCCGGTCGTTCGCGAAATGATCTTTCATTGCCTGCGTCACTGGGTACACAACTATCACATTGACGGTTTCCGATTCGATCTGGCGAGTATCCTGAGCCGTGACCGTAACGGCGAACTGATCCCCAACCCGCCGATGGTCGAATTGATTGCCGAAGATCCTTTGCTGGCCGATACTAAAATTATCGCCGAAGCTTGGGATGCCGCCGGCGCCTATCAAGTCGGATCCTTTGGTAATCACCGATGGGCCGAATGGAACGGGCGTTATCGCGACGATGTGCGCGGCTTTTGGCGAGGTGATGGCGGAACGCTGGGCGCGTTGGCGACCCGCTTGGCCGGCAGCAGTGATTTGTACGAGCATGACGGACGACCGCCGTTTTGCAGCATCAATTTCATCACCAGCCACGACGGCTTTACGATGAATGATTTGGTTTCTTACAAAGAGAAACACAATCTGGCCAACGGCGAAGACAATCGCGACGGCGACAACCACAACATCAGCGACAATTATGGTGCCGAAGGCACAACTCGCAAAAAGTCGATCAATACGATTCGCGGACGCCAAATCCGAAATATGTTGGCCACTCTGATGTTGAGTCAGGGTGTCCCAATGTTGGTCAGTGGCGACGAGATTCGGCGAACGCAAAAAGGCAATAACAACGCGTACTGCCAAGACACCGACATCAGCTGGTTCGATTGGCGTTTGGTCGAAAAGAATGCCGACATGCTTCGGTTTGTCCAGTCACTGACCAAGTTTCGGCGCGAGCAGCCAACGGTACGACGTCGCGAATACCTGACCGGCAAGCCGGTTGATGGGCGATTGATCCCAGATGTGTCGTGGTACGCGCCCGACGGCAGCCCGCTGGACTGGGGGCAACATGAACTGGCGATGGTTGCCTATATCGCGGCACCCGGCAAAGCGGACGATCCCGAGGGGCTCGGTCGCGACTTGGTGATGATGTTCAACAGCACCGGCCAAGATCGTGAGTACAAGTTGCCAGAAGTCGGACGTGGTACGAAATGGAACCTGTTCATCGACACCGCGGCGGATTCACCCGGCGACATCTACCCCGATATCGACGGCCCATCGCCGCCGGCGACCCGACTCGTGGCGATGCCTTGCCACTCGTTGACGGTGTATGTCAGCGGCGACCCCGCGGTGTAAAAATCACCGCATGAACCATCACGGCTGGCGGCCGGTCGAGAGTCAGCCGGCGCCCGCCATTCAGTTGGCGGGCGCCACTTGGAACGTTCCCTTCTCTAGAACGTTCCCAGTTCTCGTCGTTCGACGTTTGTCAACAGCTGTTTCAATGCCGTTCGCAATTCACGCACTTTCAAAGGCAGTGATAGCAGTTTGCGGTTGCTGCCGCGTTTGGCCGCGTTGATCACGTTTGACTGGCGTCGGTCGGCCAGCAGGATCGTCGGGATATGGGACGTGTTTTCGTCCTCGGCAAAGCGATTGTGTGCTTCCACCGCAAGGGAACCTAATTCCGACGCACCAAAGATGACACAGTCGGCCGGCGCTTCATCGCCGTCGGTGAATCTTGCCAACGCGCGGTTCGGATCCGAGATCACCAAGACGCGATAGCCGCGAGATTTCAATCTTTCGCGGATCGCGTTCTGCAGTCCCTCTTTCTTCTCTACCAGCATGACGACGTAGCCTTCGCCCTCGCTGCTAACCGATTCGTCATCGTCGGTATGCTCGGCCATTGTCTGCGCGAAATGGCTGTTGACCCGTTTGGGTACGTTCCCTTCCAAGACGCTGATGGCTTTTTTCGCTTCGGCGCTAAGCGCGGCGGCCGATTGAATTCGCTTCTTTGGGTCAAATTCCAGTGCGCGGCTGACCAATTGGCCCACCACACCAGGCACATCCGGAACCACCTCGTGCAGCGGAGTGATTTGTTGAAAGCGACTGACATTCAGTCGCTGGATACGGTCGCGAGTTTCGGTCAATGCGGGCGTGCCGGCGACCATGTGGTAAAGCATGTTGCCGGCGAAGTAGACATCGCTGCGCGGATCATCTTTACGAACGCCTGTGCCCCGTTCCAGCGCGGCATAGTCAATCGCGCGTGCGTTGGGGCAATCCGCCATCTGCTCGGGATTGTTCCGATCGGTTAGAGCCGCCAAACCGAAGTCAACCAGTTTCGCTTGCCCGGTGGACGAAACCAGGACGTTCGACAATTTCAAGTCCCGGTGCGAAACACCAAAGGTTGCTGCATGGGCAAGCCCCGCCGCAATTTCGGCGATCAAACGCAGTGCCAGCGTGGGTGGCAACTTGCCACGAATCCGGACAAGCTCTCGCAGCGTTTGCCCTTCGACAAACTCCATGACCAAGAATGGGTTGCGCATGTCGGCAACCACATCATGAATGCTGACGATATTGGGGTGGCGAAGCTTGAGACCCACGCGACCTTCGCGAAGAAATTGTTCTAGCTCTTTCGCTTCGTCACGGAATCGTTTTCGTAAGACCTTGACGGCAAAGACCTCGCCATCCTTGCTGGCTCGATAAACCCGCGCGAATGTTCCGGCACCGATGATGTACAGGACTTTGTAGTCGCCGTAGAAATATCCTGTGCGGTCGCGTTTGAGGATCTTTTCAGCCTGCAGGGTCGTCACCAACCCACGCTGTTGAAAGAATTCGATCGTTTCCTTGGTCGTTGCGCTTCCACCGAGTTCGCCCATCGCCTGTTCGACGTCGCGCCGTTGAGCGAGCGAAAAATCGATGACTCGCTGAGCGAAATAGTCGGGCGTGATCTCTTCCATCTTTGGGAAACGTCTTAAGATTCAGTCGTAGTGGGGCAGCGTCAACAAATACGTTCGCCCCCATTCTACACAGAAGTCCCCCGATTGGCCCTAACACGCATGGTCACATCTGCAATACCGGCGATTCAGGTCGGTCGATGAGCTGAAAAACCGGACGAAACGACGTGATCGGACTGATGAATAGAAACCCAACCGGGCCCACAGGGGTGGTCGTTTTGACGCAGCGAGACCGGCTGATGCTGTATCGCTGACGTTCCGGTAGCACACTCACCCTGATTGAAAGCGGCCAGTTGATCGCGCATTAGATCGGGCGCTATCGAGTTAATCGAGCAGAATTTCGAGGGCATCCAGCGCGGCGCGAGCCTGTGCGACACCGCCCATCTGTTCGACGATCGATTTGACTTTGATCAGCGAATCGAATGAGACGTCATCGGCGCCGGTGCCCGTTTTTTGTCGCGACGATTTCGAGCCGGTGGGACGACCAGGTTTTCCAACCTTCTTTTTCTTGGACGTCGATCGGATCGTGCTCACAAATGCGGGAGTGACGTCGATCCCTGATTTCTTAAGCGCTGCGGCAACCTCTAATGGTTTTGCTTTGGGATTGGCGGCGTAGTAGTCGCGGATCGCTTTCGACTTGTTGACACTCTTTTTCTTCGCCATCTCTACTAACCTATGTGCCTTTGGATCGCTTCAAAACATCGTCACGATGGCTCGGCCACGCATTTACCAACGCGAGACGTCTTGATGTACAACAGGAAGTCAGGAAAACGAACCAGCATCCGATCAGAGGTGTTTCCGCGAAAACTCTGATCACATAGGTCCTCGCGGAAGCATCAATTGCTGAGTCGACGTGTGGCGTATTATGAGACCGGCAGTGATTGATCGTCAATCATAAAACGCAAAACCTATCTACATTCGCTCAACGACATCGACACCCAACAGCGAAAGTCCTAGTTTGAGCAGCCGCGCCGCAATGCACACCAAAGCGAGTCTTATGGTTTTTTGTTCTTCGGTATCAGCGTTTAACACGTGGCAATTGTCGTTGAAAACCGCATAAGCTTTTGACAGTTCCAGCAAATAATCCACGAGTTGATTTGGCGCATAATCTTGGTGCACACCCGTCAATGCTTCTTCGAAACGTAAGCATGTTAAGACTAGATTTCTTTCGGCGGGCTCCGAAAATTTCAGGGTGCCGTTCATCGCGGCATCAATGATCTGATTCTCTGACAGACCGCTTCGGCGAATAATCGACTGAGTTCGAGCGTATGAATACTGAACATAAGCAGCGGTATTCCCCTCGAGCGCGACCATCTTGTCGAGATTGAACTTGTAGTCGCTGCTGCGGTGATGCGCCAAATCAGCGAACTTGATCGCGCCGATGCCGACAACTTCCGCGACCCGGTGTTGTTCGGATTCGTCCATTGGCGGATCAAACCGACTTAGACGCTCGGGGTTACAAACCACGTCACGAGCACGTGCAACCGCGTCGTCTAGCAAGCCCTCGAGTCCGATCAGCGTGCCGCTTCGCGTTTTCATCGGTCGCCCGTCTTCGCCCAAGACGGTTCCGAAATTGACGTGGACCAATTTCACGTCTTGCATGCCGATGCGGCGAGCGACGGCAAACAGTTTGTCAAAGTGTTCGCTTTGCCGAGTGTCGACGACATACAGGATTTCGGCCGGGTCAAACTGTTGCAATCGATACTTCAGCGTTGCTAAATCAGTCGTCGCATACAGGAAAGCGCCGTCTTGTTTTCGCACAATCATCGGCGCGTCGAAATCGTCTAGAAAGACACACGTCGCGCCATCGCTCTCGGTTGCCAAGCCTCGTTGGCTCAGATCGTCGACAACGTCTTGAAGCATCGAGTGATAAAAGCTTTCCCCCAGCGTATGGTCAAACTGGACATTCAAACGGTCGTAGATGCGATTGATTTCGTCCTTGCAGTGCGGCAGGAACTCGGTCCAGAGTTTCAGGTTTTCGGCATCCCCCTGGTGCAGCTTTACGGTTTCACCAAGGACATCCTTGTCGACCGTTGGATGCTGATCCGCGATTTGTTTCAGTTGCGGATCGGAATCGACCGCCGTGATCTTTGCCTTGGTTTCTGCAAGCTTGTCTTCCGCCGCAGCCAATTTTTTCTGGACGCCGCCCGCTGCCTTTCTTGCTTTTTTGGCTTCCTTGGCCTCAGCGTTCTCGGCTTGCTGCTTTGCTTGAGCGAATTGCTCGGACAGGGTGTCGACTTGCCCTTGCAGAGCTTCGACCGAAGCGATCGCCTTGCGGTACTCGATCAATTGGTTGACCAGGCGATACAGCTTGGCCAATTCGGGGACGGGATCGGCGGCAACCACCTTGGGATCACCAAAGTGTTTGTAACCGTAAATGATGATCCCGAATTGCGTACCCCAGTCACCCAAATGATTGTCGGTGATCGTCTGGTAGCCCAGAAAGTGAAGCACTCGGGCAAGCGCATCGCCGATGACCGTGCTGCGGATATGCCCGACGTGCATCGGCTTGGCGACGTTGGGCGACGAAAAGTCAACGACGATCGAGGCGGGCTGGTCGACCGTTTTTACCAAACAGCGTTCATCCTGCAGCAGCAATCGGAACTGTTCCAGCAGAAACGAATCTTTCAGTTTCAGGTTGATAAAACCGGGGCCGGCGACTTCGGGCGTTTCGCATAGGTCAGCGACATCCAAATTCGAAACGATTTCATCAGCGATCAGGCGCGGGTTTTTGCCCGAGAGGGACTTCGCCAACGGCATCGCGCAGTTGGATTGATAGTCGCCAAATTTCGGGTCGTTCGTACCACGAATCATGGCGGCAAACGTCTCGGTCTGGTCCGTCAGATCGGACAGGGCGGCGCGAAATCGCGCCTCAAGCAGTGAGGGAAGATGCATCGCGGGCGAATCATTCGGGGCTGTTGTTGGGCGTCAAACCGAGTTCGGAAAGCGGGATTTCAGTGCCGTCGGCCCACAGGGATTCAAGATCGTAATACTCGCGCGTTTCGTCGTCGAACAAATGCACGACGATGCTGCCGTAATCCAATACGATCCATCGACTTTCGTCATAACCTTCGATTCCCATGCGGCGGTCACCGAGGTCTTTTTCCAGCCGATCATCGATTTGTTCGCTGATCGCGTGCAATTGACGCCGACTGCTGCCGGTTGCCAGGACAAAGAAATCGAATTCGGCCGACTGCGCACAAACATCCAAGACAATGACGTCTTGGGCGTTGTTATCCAGCGCCACCTGTGCCGCAGCTGCCGCAAGTTTGCGGCTTAGCTCGGTGCCGTTGGGACGGATCGCGCGCGAGGGCGTCGGATTCGACGGGCTGGCGTCCGATGAAACCTCGGCGGATGGTTCGGTTTCGATAGCGTTCGGATCGTGTTCGTCCGGACTTTCGGCAGATTCAGTTGGGTTGGTCATAGTCGTGAGTTTAGTGCTTTTGTGAGATATGTCACGCATGCGTTATCAGGATTGTCAAAGCGGCAGTGGGGGCGTGTCGGATATCGGTTTGGTCGCCGATGGCACATCGGCGGTACTGTCGAGCGGGTTGTCGGGCTTGCCGTGACGCATATCCTGTAGCCAAATCACATTCTTTGACACATCCATCGATAGGAAGATACAGATGGCCGATTGGATTGAACCGGGCAAAAAGGCACCGGCGTTTACCCTGAAAGACGACTCGGGCAATAAGGTAAAACTAAGCGAACTGAAGGGAAAACCGGTCGTCCTCTACTTTTACCCCCGCGATGACACGCCGGGCTGTACCAAAGAGGCTTGTGCCTTTCGTGATCGCTATGACGAGATCAAGAAGCTGGGGGTTCACCTGTTGGGCGTCAGCACCGACGACGCGGCCAGCCACACCAAGTTTCGCGAGAAGTATTCGCTGCCGTTTCCGTTGCTGGTCGATGAGAATCACGCGATGAGCGAAAAATACGGCGCTTGGCGCGAGAAGAACATGTACGGCAAAAAATCGATGGGAATCCAGCGATCCACCTACCTGATCGATGCCGATGGCAAGGTTGCCAAGGTTTGGAAACGCGTCAAAGTTGACGGGCACGACCAGCAAGTGATCGATGCCGTGGGTGAATTGGGATCATCTTGATCGATCCCGATCCGTGCGAGTCCCAAACGCGGAAAACCCCAGCCACGTGAGCTCGGTTGCTCAAATCCAATGCCGAGCCAACCGAGATTGGTGCTCACACAGCGCTGAACAGGCAGGCTTCGCGTTTGCTGTGCGGCGGAAACGTGGCTGGTCCCGATGCGCAAAGCCGACCTGGCAAGGACGGCCAGGGGCTTCGCGACCCAAACAGCGATTGCGACCAAGACAGAGATTGCGACCAAGACAGAGATTGCGACTAAGGCAGGAATTCGCGTTCGACGAATTTCGTATCGTGTTTGCCTGAAACAAACTCGTCGTGCTGCAGCACTTTGTCTTGGAAGGACGCGGTGGTGCTGATGCCTTTGATCTGCAGTTCGGCCAGGGCACGTCGCATCGTGGCGATCGCCTCGGTCCGGGTCGGTCGGTGGACGATCAGTTTGCCGATCATCGAATCATAGTGCGGCGGAACGGTGTATCCGCCATAGACGTGCGAATCAAAACGCACGCCCAGTCCGCCGGGGGCGAACATTTCAGCAATCTTGCCGGGGTTCGGCATGAAATTCTTATCCGGATTTTCGGCGTTGATGCGGCACTCGATCGCCGCCCCGATGCATTGCACATCTTCTTGGGCGAACGAGAGTTTTTCGCCAGCGGCGACTCGGATTTGTTCTTTGATCAGATCGATACCCGTGACCATTTCCGTCACGGGGTGTTCGACTTGGATACGTGCGTTGACCTCGATGAAAAAGAAGTCGTCATTTTGGTCGACGATAAACTCGACCGTGCCAGCGTTGCTGTAGTCAGCACCGCGGATCATCCGCACTGCCGCTTCGCAGATCGCGACGCGTTTTTCTTCGGGCAAATTTGGGCTGGGCGCTTCTTCGATCAGTTTTTGGTGCCGACGCTGAACGCTGCAATCGCGTTCGAACAAGTGGCATACATTGCCGTGCGTGTCGGCGATGACTTGAACTTCGACATGTCGCGGCGAACCAACGAATCGTTCTAAATACACGCCGCCGTTGCCGAAAGCCGCTTGTGCTTCGGTCCGAGCTTGCTGCAGCGCGGTTTGCAAGTCGGCTTCGTCTTCGGCGACCCGCATGCCTTTGCCCCCGCCACCCGCGGTGGCTTTGATCAGCACAGGAAAGCCGATCGACCTCGCGATTTCGACCGCTTTAGAGTCGTCTTCGATCAGTCCGTCACTGCCCGGGACAACGGGCACATCGTTGGCGATTGCCATGGATCGGGCGGTATTCTTGTCACCCAGTTTCTCCATCGCGTCGGGGCTTGGACCAATGAATTCGAATCCGCTTTCACGGCAGACTTCATTGAAGTGCGCGTTCTCGGCCAAGAAGCCATATCCCGGGTGAACCGCGTCGACGTTTCCGACTTCGGCAGCCGCGATGATCTGGTCGATCTTTAAGTAGCTATCGGCGCTGCGGGCGGGCCCGACGCAGTAAGCTTCATCGGCCAAGCGTACGTGCATGGAATCCGCGTCGGCTTCGCTATAAACGGCGACCGATTGGATTCCCATCTCGCGACAGGCACGGATGACGCGGAGTGCGATTTCGCCGCGGTTGGCGATGAGGATTTTTTGGAACAAAGCGAATGAATGTCGAGGGGAAGGTTAGCGGTAAACAGGTCCGGCAAGTCCGTTACTTGCTAACTTGGACACGAAACATCGGTTTGCCGAAATCAACCGGCTGTTGATCTTGAACTAAGACTTCGACGATCTTGCCACGGCATTCGGCCGGGATTTCGTTAAAGACTTTCATCGCTTCGACGATGCAGACGACCGTGTCGTCGTTGATCATCGATCCTACTTTGACAAAGGGTTCCGCTTCCGGATTCGCCCGGGCGTAGAATGTCCCGACCATTGGCGAGTTGATCGTGATCGTTCCGGCCGTATCGGACGCGGCGGGCGACTCGGCAGTTGCCGTCGGTGCCGGTGCTGCCGCAACGGGCGGCAAATAGGCGGGCGCCGCGGCGCCACGGCAAAGCTTGATCTTCTCGTCGCCCTGCTGCAGGTCGATTTCACTCAAGTCGTGCTGTTCCATCAGCTTGATTACTTCGCGAATGCGCTCGAAATCGAACACGTTGCTACTTGGCTTTCCGCCTTTGCTCATGCCTGACTCACCGTCTGAAGATAATTGGGCCGCCGGAATCGTTTTGGCGGGAAATATTCGCAAAAAATGGTTTGAAGTACGCTTGCGCGGTCCGCGGGTTCGGCCGGACTCTGATTTTCTGGCGGTGAACCCAAGGAGGCAAGTTTTACAGCATCATTCGGCACTCATCGAGGCCCTTGGGCAGGGTCGACAGAACCTCGTGACCTGTTTCGGTCACCAAAACGTCGTCTTCGATGCGGATTCCGAAGTCCCCTTCGAAGTAAACGCCGGGTTCGACCGTGATAATCATGCCAGTTTGAAGCGTCTCGTCGCTGATGGCCGACAATCGCGGAGCCTCGTGGATTTCCAGCCCCGTGCCGTGTCCGAGCCCGTGTTTGAACGCGTCGCCCAGCCCCGCTTTTTGCAGCGTTTGACGAGCCGCCTCGTCCACATCCTTGGCTGCCGCCCCCGGCCGGATGGCCTGAATCGCCGTCAACTGAGCTTCCAGGACGGCGTCATACGCTCGGCGGAACCGGTCCGAGGCGTGTTCTCGGTGTAACGTTCGCGTGATGTCGCTGGCGTAGCCCTGATAAAAAGCACCCCAATCGATCAGCAATGTCGCCGCATCGCCGATCGGGTTCGGCGAGCTGTGGTAATGAGGCAGCGCACCGGACGGTCCCGCCGCGACAATTGGCGAAAAACTGACACCGCTGGCGCCCAGGAATCTCATGGTCGATTCTAATTCGTAGGCGATTTCTTGCTCGGACCAATCCGGCCGCAGCTTCGCGACAACCGACTGAAAGGTACGTTCGGCGATTCGGACGGCCTGTCGCGTGATTTCAATTTCCGACGCGTCTTTGATGATCCGCTGGTCTTCGACCACGCCGCTGGTTTGCACCCATTCGACGTTCGGGCACTTTTGACGCAGCTGCGCAAATTCGGCGACCGAGACGTGTGCCGATTCGAATCCGATGCGCCCCAAATCGGTTCCCGAAAGCAGCTCTTTGATCAGATCGAGCATCCCTTGGCCCGGCGGGCGAATCGCGGTTTCCAGTTGCGGGCACTCCGCCGCGATTTGTGTTTCGTAGCGGCCGTCGGTCAGGATCGCGGTGCGGCCCGGCTGAACGAGCAAGTAAGAGCTATCGCCTGTGAACCCGCTCAGGTACCCGACATTGGTTTCGTTGGTAACCAAGATCGCGTCAACTTGGATTTCGGTCAGCCGGCTTGCCAGAATTTCCAGGCGACGATTTGGCGTTTGGCGAGTTGTGGCAGTATTCATCAAGCTTGATCGTGTGTTGTGTCAGGACTGAATTTGAAAACTGGATGACTGGAACCGATGTGGTGCCACCGTTTTATCCGCCGATTGATCGCGGCGATGGGCATCGACCGCTCGCCAGGAAATTGACCGTGGTGATCAGCGGTGTGGATGCGCCTTCGGGTCGCGGTCGTGATGCTGTTGGTCGACGTGAACGTGAATTTGGGGATGTGTTTTGAACAACCACTCCCAACCCGCCGTCGTGACTGCGCTGTCGTCCAGGTAAAGCGATTCTAAATGCGGCAGGCCTGGTTCGAGTCCGGGGACTCCCGCCAACACCTTTAAACCATCGTCGGTCAGACCGATGCCGATCAGATGAATCCCGCGCAGCGACTGAAGCTTGACGATTTCGCGGCTGACTTCGTTGCCGAGTTGTTTCGAACCGATCCGCAACTGACGCAAACTTGAAAGTTTGGCGAGTGACTTGATTCCCTCGGACGTGCATTCGGCGTGCGGCAAATTCAAGAACCAGAGCGATTCGCACTGCGTCAAGTCACTCATACCTTGATCCGAGATCGGAGAAAGCCGCAGACGCAGATGACGCAAGTTGGGAAGTGCGGCAATCATCTTCATCGAAGCGTCGGTGACTTTGCCTTGGTCCAAGATCAGCGTCTCAAGCGGCTCGAGACCTTGAATACTTTTCAGCATCTCGTCGTCGACCACAAAGCCATCGACATGAATGGTTTTTGACTCGTCTTTCTTGACCTTGTCGACCAACTGTTCGAACAACACACGTGGCGCGATCTCCACGACCGGCGGTGAAGTGTCGCGGTCCAAGATGCCGCTGATCAGCACACCCAGGATGATCAACAACACGACAACGATACCAATCGAAACCATCTTTCGGCGTCGACGAGCGCTGCGGATTTGCTCGCTGGTGGTGGACTCGTTGGCCGCAGAATCCTTGGCCGTAGAATTTTCGGCCGCAGAAGTATTATCGCCGCTCGTTTCCTTGCCGTCGTCCGCATCGGCGCCCGTATCGGCGCCCGTATCGTCCAGCGGCGTGGTTTCGTGGCTTGCGGTTTCGCCCGCATCGTTGGCGGAATCCTCACCGGCTTTGGCGGGCGGGTCCGCGGTCGTGTCGCTTGCTGCGTCGGTCAGGGCGGCGTCGTCTTGATTCGGGTCGTCTTTTGGCATGGTGGTTGTATCCTGGCATCGGGACGCCACCGAAGCAACGTCCCGATGCACAGTGAAGTTTCAACGTGGAGCGACCAGCCTAGACGATTGACCCAGAAACCGTCGTGACGGGTCTATGTGCTCCGACCATGTTGGGAGGCCAGTAAACGATTCCCGCAAAACGTTCACCAACGATGAAACTTCCGTATGTGTCATTGACTCGCGGGATTAACAAGCGGGCGTTTGCCTTGTCAACGCCGATTTCGATCCGCCAAGATGCACTTTTCGTTGGTAAAAACGGGCGAAACAAGATTTCTGCGTTTTCTGCGGCGATTTTGCGTCAATTTTGACTTCGTGCGATTCCGCCGCGAGCGCGCGTGAAACTAAAAAAACATTGAAAAACGCGCTTCGCACCACCGTCGATTCCACCAGCGCGTAACGTGCTCGCCGTGGGAAACTCACGAGTGGTCAGACGGTCATTTCGGCAAGTTGCCGCCGAAGGTTTTCATGGCGGCTTCCGCATCGTCGATCGAGAGTTGGTGAATTTGCCGAGTGGCCGGATCAAGGCACATGTGCCGCAGCGTTTGGTCACCCATGCTGGCCAAGCCACGATAGCGTTGACTTTGAAACTGGATCTTTTTCGCATCCAATGCTTCGCGGATCTGTTGAAAGTGATCGCTGCTGTACGCGTGAATGACATCTCCGTCGGTCGGTGAAGTCAACTGGTAAAGCGGCGGTTGGACCACGCTGAGCCGGCCCGAATCGAGGATCGGTCGCATCCAACGCAAGAAATACAACAGCATCAGTGCGCCGCAATGGATCCCGTCTGCGTCGGGATCGAACAGCATGATGACCTTCGAATACCGCATCGATACTAAGTCGAAATGGTCGTCCCATCCCGCGCCGATCGATTCGCGCAGGACAGCGTACAATTCGTTTTGGTCGACCGCTCGCTTGCTCGCTTTCAGCGCGTTCAATGGCTTGCCCTGCATCGGCAACACCGCTTGGAATTGACTCTCGCGGGCGCGTGCAACGGTTTTCGATGCCGAGTCGCCTTCGACGATGAACAATTCCGCTTTCGAATCGACACCATGTTCGCGGCAATCGTGAAGCTTGACCGGCTTGAGGCGAAAGGTCACTAGGCGTGCGCTCTTATTGGTTCCGTGGCGTCAGCGACTTGCCTTGAAAAGCCGGATAGTCAGGCGTGTAACGCGGAGCGCGGAACAGCGAACCGCCACGAGGGCCCTGCGACGGGATCAAATCGCCGGCGTTCTTGTCCCAAACGATTTCGCCCTCGGGCGTGACTTCAAACACGCGTCCAGAATCGCCCTGGCAAATCAGTGTATTGCCATTGGGTTGTCGTTCCACGCCGGAAATGCGCTCGGAAAGAAAACGTTCGGGATCGGCGTACGTCCAGGTCAGGGCTTGTGGTTGGTAAGGTCCAATTGCTGGCAGCGGATAGGTGCCATCTTTATTGATGACCGGCTTGAATTCGTCGGCCGATGAATGGTCTCGGCCTGCTCGTTCACCGCCGTTGTTGAACACCGTCATGTTCCCAGCGCCGGGGTACGATTTGGGAATCCAACGGGCATCGTGTTGGCCAAAAAAGATTTGATCCGACGGAAGTCCCGCGAAATAGGCGTACGGGTTTCCCCAGCGATAGATCAGGTCGCCGCCCTTGCCGTGTTTTCCGCCACTGTGCGATGCGGCTTCTTCGGTCGTCGTGCTGTGGTCGATGATCCAGACTTCGTTGAACCATCGGGCGCTCAGCGCGATCTGATCCAGTTCGGCGTTGTAGGCGACCGAGTTCATGTGGATCCAATCAGCGCCACCGTTTCTTGCAAAGTTCAGGTCCACGAGCTCGGGATGATCCGCGGTGTTGCCGAAATTGTCTTTGGTGTCGTCGTGCGACTGCACCAAGTGATCCCACAATGACCACTGCCAAACGACTTGAGCGCCATTGATTCCGTCTTGCTTGATTTCGACGATGGTTTCCGGCCAAAGCGCGTTATCAGTGATCAGGTCGGGATCACGACCCGCGGCGATCGCTTCGTCTCGCGAACGGTACTCCCACGCGATGACCAGGACATTGCCGTTGGGCATCGGTTCGACATCATGGTGCTGGTACATCTGGTCGTTGCTGATGGTGTAATCCCACACCAAGTCGCCATCCCAGGTGTACTTTTGCACTTTGCCCCCGGCACCCCCGCGCGATTGAAACGTTTCGTTTTCGACTTTTCCCGTTCGCAGCAGGCTGCCGTCTTCCAGCAAGTACGTTGCATTGCCGGGCTGGTTGTCACAGTTCCATTGATGCACGACGTCGCCATCGAGATTCACCAGATACGCGTTGTTGTTGCCAAGCGGGGCAAGCAAGGTGTAACCGGGACTCGGGGCTTTTTCGTCGGCCAGGCAATCAACGTTGACTGAGAAACCGAATGCCAGGCAAGCGAGCAGTGAAAGCGTTTTATGCATGAGATGACCTGGATGCGTTAAACGAAAGAAGCGGACGGGGAACGCGTGAGTAAGCTATCGCCAATGGTAAAGCTAACGCAGTGCGAAACGGAAATCCACAGAATCGCGGTTTTCCGAAATTCCTCGTGCAAATCCGGCGGTTCTAAGATTCCGCGTGTCATCAACCTTGTTCCAGTCGCGATAGATAACCGGTTGCCGCAAACCGGATGAACAGTGTCAGATCGCGTGGATCGTCGGTGAAACGATTCAAGAGCTGCTGCATGGCCTGGCGATGCGCGGGATCACCAAGGACTTCGATCGTGCGTGCGGCGTGTAATAGGACGGTCAGGTCATCACTGGACAGCAGCGAAACAAGCGTTGCATTCGCTTTGCTCGACTGGCCGTGCCGGGCAAGCGCACCGGCCGCTTCGATTTGCACCGCCGGTGACTCGTCACTCATCAGTTCGGTGAGTTTGTCCGAAATTTTGTGATCGATGGATTCGGCGGCGCTGCAGGCGACCGCGCCCCAGTAACGAATCGAGGCGTCCTGGTGATTCAGGTGCGATTGAATTTGCGAAAAATCATCGGTTCCGACCGTCTCGGCTGCCGCCCGCCGTTGCCGCATGATCGCTTTTTCCGCGATGCCGGCCGTCATGGGCGGTGAATCGTTGGAAAGTCGCCAGAGCTCGATTTCCGGAATGCATCCCAGGTCGCCCGACCGTTCAAGGTGCCCGGCCAACGCTTCTCGCATGTTTGCCAGCGTCGATGCGTGGTCTGGCGATCCCGCCAGATTGTTCAGGTTCAGCGGATCCTCACGGCAATCAAACAATGCTTCTCGCGGACGTGTGGGCCCGACGAATTGAGCTTGCGCCGGTGTCGGATTCCCTGATTTTGCCAATGCATAGAATTCATGTCGAATCTCCCCTTCGTCGGGCCAGCTGGTCGTCTGGTTCCAGCTCAGGTGCGGCATGAAATTGCGTATGTAAAGAAAGTCACGCGAACGGACACTGCGCGTCATGTCGATCGCTTCGTCGACACGATCCCGATGACCGAACAGGTACATGTGCGGCTTCGATTTGTCTTTCAGAGGCCCCAGGAACGGCTGGCCTCGCATGTGATCGGGCAGCTGTGTGACGCCGGCAAGACTCAACACGGTCGGGCCAAAGTCTTCAAAGCAGACCAGTTGGTCGATCGTTTCGCCCGGCGCGGTTGGCCGCTGAGCGTCACCACTGGGAAAACGAATCATCAGCGGAACGTGCATCCCGGAATCGAACAGTGTGCGTTTGTGCCGCGGCATCCCGCTGCCGTGATCGGAATAGAAAAAGACGATCGTATTGTCGTCCAAGCCGTCTTCGTGCAA
Source organism: uncultured Pirellulaceae bacterium (assembly GCA_963975425.1). Lineage (GTDB taxonomy): Bacteria > Planctomycetota > Planctomycetia > Pirellulales > Pirellulaceae > CAXBGS01. The sequence goes on along the minus strand of CAXBGS010000005.1, from coordinate 457,220 downwards.
TTGCCGCAGCAATTCGCCGACTTCCGCATCCATGGCCGTCACGCAGTCGTAAAACCTAGCCACCGTTTTTCGCACCACCGGCGTGTCGGGGTAATACGGCGGCAAAGGCACCTCAGCGGGATCATGGATCTGGTCCGCCGAAAGTTTGCTTTGCACTTCCGCTTGGAACTGTTCGTAGGGCCAAACCATCGTGCGCGACTGGTGGCTGGTCATCAGGTTGAAAATTGCAAAAAACGGTTGGTCTTTTTTCCGGCCGCGCCAATGCGCTTGGTCCCCGCAGTCGTCCCACGACGCGTCGATGATGCGCGGGGCAGCCCCCGAGTTGTAGTCCGTCTTTTCGTTGTTCGTCGTGTAATAGCCGCGCTGTCGCAGCAGTGCCGGAAACCCAGTCATGTCGTCGGGCAACGGGAATTCCGAACGCATCGCATGCGTTCCCTGCGACGTCGCAACGCATCCGTTGATCAAGCACGCCCGAGACGGTGAACAGACGGGAGCGGTCGCAAATGCATGCGTGTATCGCGTGCTTTGTTTGGCCAGCGCGTCGATGTGCGGCGTGGTGGCAAATTCGTCGCCGTAACAGCCCAGTGTCGGGCTCATGTCTTCGGCGGTGATCCACAAAATATTGGGTGGATCCGCCGCGAACACGGACGCAGCCGACGGTAACCCCGTCGACAGCAGTCCGATCAAAAGCAATCGGGTCGAAAGGAAGATGGAACCGATCCGCGGGAATGCGAGAAGGGAGACGGGCAGGCGTTCATTCATGGTGGGTTTGTCTGGTGGTGAGAGTTCGCGTCCGGTCGAGCAGCATGAATGATACGATAAGCCGCTGAGACACACTTGCTTAGCCCTTTGAATCATTCGAAATTTATGAATCCATCATTGTTGACGCCACCGGTCGTCGATCCGACACCGATTTTTGAACACTTTCGTGGCAGCTATGGCAGTCATCTGTTGACCGCTGCGACGTGCCACTTTGATCTTTTCGGTCGTCTGGCCGAGCAAGCCAAATCGTTCGAGCAACTCAGGACCGAGTTGGGGCTGCAGTCACGACCGGCCAATGTCTTGGTCACGGCATTGCGCGCGATGGGGCTGATCACAATGACAGGCGACCGATTGCAGGTGTCCGACATCGCACGCGAACATCTGATCCCCGGCGGCCAATTTGATGTGGGAAATTACATCGGATTGGCGGCCGATAGCCCGGGCGTACTCTCGATGGTGAACTTGCTAAAAACGAATCGCCCGCTCGGCAGCAGCGATGACGACTCCGCTGGGACGGCATACATCTATCGCGATGGACAGGTTTCGGCGATGGACGCCGAACAAACCGCAAGGCATTTCACGATGGCGCTGGCCGGGCGAGCCAAGAATGTCGCTCCCGTCATGGCGGCGAATCTCGACCTTGATGGGACAAGCGTCGTACTGGATGTTGCCGGCGGCACGGGCATCTATTGCTACGCACTGATGCAGAAATATCCCAATCTGCGAGGCATCATTTTCGATCGCCCAGAAGTGCTAAAGATCGCCGAAGAAATGGCAACCGAGTACGGTGTTGTTGATCGTACCGAATTCGTCGCTGGTGATATGTTCAGCGATCCATTGCCAACGAACGTGGACTGTGTGCTGCTGTCCAATGTGCTGCATGACTGGGACGTTGCCCAGTGCAAACAAATCGTCGATCGCTGCGCCGAGATCGTTCCTTCGGGCGGCAAAATTATCGTTCACGATGTTTTCTTGAACGACACGCTGGATGGGCCGTTGCCGATCGCCTTGTATTCGGCAGCACTGTTTTCGTTGACCGAAGGACGGGCGTATAGCGCCGCCGAATACAACGAATGGTTGTCCGCGGCAGGCTTGACCTGCGCTTCGCCCGTTCCCACGTTGGTTCACTGTGGCGCGATCGTTGCCACGAAAGCTATGTAAGCGGTGATGCTTTCGTAGACCCGGCGGAAACGTCCGCGGTTGATCATTAGCCGATCAGTAGTTGATCGATTTGGGCGCTTCGGCGATGTCGGGTCGAGCTCGGAAGATTTTTCGAGTCCGGCTGGGTTTGTACGGCTGCGCTGCGGGTGCCGTTTCGACGACTTCATTGCGGATCGGCGTCGGTTCGCCTTGGATGTAATTTCCCGCCGGAAAACTTTGCAGGCCATAGGCGCCACCGTCACATCCGCAGGTCACTTCGCCACAACTGGGGCATCCGGTTTCGAAACCACAGCCGGCTTCGATTCCGCATGCTGCTTCGATTCCACAGCCGACTTCGACACCGCAGGTCGCTTCGCAGCCACAGCTGACTTCGCCGCACGTGTCGCACCCGACTTCGCAGCCGCACATGACTTCGCCACAGGCGTCACAACCAACGTCGCACCCGCAATCCACTTGGCCACATGTGCCGCACGTGACGACGGCTCGGGCGACATTCGCGACGGCGTTCAAAATCGCGCCGCCACATCCGGGGCACGGCCCTGCGTCGCACGCGTTATCGTCGCATCCGCAATCGTTGCCACAGCGATAGCCCCACATCGTGGCGACGCCATCAAAGACGGACCGGCATTTTCCACAGGATTGTCCGTTATGATTGCCGCACACGTCGCATGGATCGCAAACGTCGGCGGGATGATTGATCCAAGGATCGATGTACAGCTCGCCACAGCCATTGCAGTTGCCACCGCAGCCTTGAGCCAGCGATCCGCATCCGCTGTCGCAGCCGACACCCGGTGGACAGGCCATCGGGCCGACGCAGCCGACCAACGAGACGAGCGCGAAAGCGATCAGGGCAACGGAGAGAAAGCCGCGTACGTGTGTGCGAGCCGTCGACATGGTGGTGATCCTGTGTGTCCAAGAAAAGGGAGACAGAATCGTTATCGACAACGTGACCGGCAAAGTTGAATCTTCCTGCGCAACCGGCAAGGTTGCTTGCTAGCATGCCGCTTGCCGCTAGAGAAACTCTCTTGCGACCATGTCAGCGAACATCACTCCATCATGCGTCAATTGCACGTGGTGACCGGTCCGTTCAACCAAGCCTTGAGCCTGCAGTTGAGTGATCGAGTCGTCCAGCAGTTGATGCAAATCGATCCCGGTTTGGACGCCAATCTCGCTGAGATCGATTCCGCGGAGCATGCGAATGCCGAATGCGGCGCGTTCGCGCGCGTGCTGTTCCCAGGCAATGGGTTCGGACTCAGCGACGGGGCTTTGGTTCGATTCGATGCGTTTCAGGTAAGTCGTTGTGCTGCGGTGATTGCCTTCACGCACGCCCCGGACGAATCTTGCGGCGCCTGGTCCGGCGGCATACCAGCCGCGGCCTTCCCAGTACGCGATGTTGTGACGACATTGTTTTTCCGGTCGGGCGAAGCTGGAAATTTCGTAGTGTTCCAAACCATCATCCGCGGTGATCTGACGCGCAAGTTCGTACATCGCGACTTCGGCCGTTTCGCTGGCCGGCGACAATTCACCTCGCAGCTTTCGATTCCAAAACTGCGTCCCTTTTTCATACGTCAGCGCGTAGGTGGAAAGATGGGTGATGGGAAGTGACAAGGCGGTCTCAAGATCGGACCGCCACTGGCTGACCGACTCGTTCGGCGCGGCAAAGATCAGGTCGATCGAAACGTTTTCGATCATGTCGGCGACTTTTCGGACGACCGTTGTTGCGATTTCGCCTGAATGCCCGCGTTCAAGCGTTTGCAGTTTTGGGTCGTGAAACGATTGAACGCCCAGACTGACACGGTTCACGCCTGCGGTGGCGATGACGTCAAGTGTCTCGTCATCAATGTCTTCGGGATTCGCTTCGATCGTCCATTCGTATCCTGGCGCCAGTGCGAAACGTTGCGAGACGATGCCAAAGAAACGGCGCAGCGCCTCATCGCGAAAGTGCGTTGGTGTTCCTCCGCCGATGAATAGCGTGTCGATTGTGGGCCGTTGCAGCAGCGCGAGTTCCGCATCGATCGCCCGCAGGTATCGATCGATCAAATCGTCGCGGTCGGCGATCACGCTGAAATTGCAATAGCCGCACCGATGCCGGCAAAATGGAACATGAATGTAGGCCGAACGAGGTGTCGGCCACGTCAATGATGCGTCTATAGCCACAATTTCAGACGTCCGTCCAGCATCCCGGGCAACGCTTTTTCGACCAAGCGTTTGACTTGGTTTTCGTTGTATCGCGTGCTCAAGTGGCCGGCGATGATCAGTTCGTTTTTGAACGCATCGGCCCGCTGGCGGTAATCATCCACGTGCATGTGTCCGTGCTTGTGAATTTTTTCCTTGCGATGCTCGGGTGCCACGAAGGTCATTTCGCTGATCAGGACGCGTGATTCGTAAAAAACCGGATTTTCGTCCAGTCCTTTCGGGTTCGTGTCGCCGGTGTAGGCGACGACGGGGACGCGTTGTTCGTCGGTGATCTCGGTGCCGGACATCTTCAGGTCTCGAATTTGATCACCCGGCAGATCACGGAATTGTGGTTTCAGCTTGTGTCGCCGTTGATGGACGACAAAGCCGTACGAGTCGATCGTGTGCCGGGTCGGCAGAGCCGTAACGATGTATTCACGTCCAAGTTTGATTTCATCGCCGTCCAGCAAGCCGATCAATTCGCACGGCATCGCGCCGCGGTCCAGTTTGCGGAACTGTTGAAGCATGTCCCAGGCGGCGTCGACTGCCGAGTCGGGCAAATAGATAACCGGCGGATCCATCTTCATCATCCGTCGTCGTGAAACGTAGGCGGGCAGCGCCGCAATGTGGTCCAAGTGGGCGTGAGAAATGAAGAGCGTCGACGTGCCCATGAAATCCCAGGGCTGTACGCCGACGTCGAACAACAATTTCAGCTCATTCATCCGCCAGCAGGTTTGGACGGCGGCGCGAGAGTACCCTTCGATGGTCAATCCATCGTGGTGGTGCGCAAGAACAGGTGCATTTTCAACCATCAAGTTTTTAGATTCCAATCCGTCATATCGGCCAACATCGAATGATCGGCCAGGTCAAAGTTCAGCGGCGTCAACGTCACATTTCCGTTGCGCAGTTCGGTGACGTCCGCCGATTCCGGTGGTGCCGGATCGGGGTCCGACCAAAGCGCCCAATAGTAATCACGCCCGCCGGGGTCTTGCCGCTTTTCGTAAGTGCGTCCGTATTGGGCTAGACCCATCGGCACCACCTTCAGTTCGCGAGGCGATTCGGTGGCAACGGTGGGAATGTTCAGATTGAATAGTTTGCCCTGAGCATCGCGACGGTTCGCAATGCCGCTGATGACGTTCCTGGCGATGACCGCGGCGGATTGGAAATCTGCGTCGGGGTCATATTCCAGCGAAACGGCGACGCTGGTCACGCCAAAGAAGGCTCCTTCGATTGCTGCGGCCACCGTTCCGCTGTAAAGCACGTTGATGCCCGCATTCAGCCCGTTATTGATGCCGCTGACGACCAGGTCGACCGGGTTGTCCTTGAACAGCTCCGCAATGGCCAGTTTGACGCAATCGGCCGGCGATCCGTCCACGGCCCAGGCCCAGTGTTGTCCCTCGCGATGGATTGATTTGCAGGTCAACGGCGTCAGGAAGGTAATCGAGTGCCCGACACCGCTTTGTTCGGTCGCCGGCGCTACCACGACGACTTCGCCCAGGTGCCGAAGCTGCTGTTGCAGTGCGAATAGGCCGGGCGCGAAGACACCGTCGTCATTGGTCAACAGGATTCTCACGGCATTGTTCTCACGGCGTTTTGCACGTGGTAACGGTCTTCGGGCACCGATTCGTCGTTGCCGCGGATTTGACCGCCCCTTGGGTTTCGAAGTCTGATTTTCTACACTTCGAGATTACTTCCCGCGACCCGCGGTGAATTGTTATCTCTGGCAAACAAAAGCATCATCCCTATGACCGGAGTAAAAACCGCTGCGGCGGAACAGCGAGATACCAGCGGCGAATCCCTCACGAACCAACGCATCGTTGTGTTGGATTTTGGATCGCAGTACGCACAGTTGATCGCTCGCCGTGTGCGTGAACAGAACGTTTATTGCCAGATTCTGCGGCACGAGATCTCGGCCGAGCGGCTGCGCGAAATCGCTCCGCAAGGAATCATCCTCTCGGGCGGACCGTCCAGTGTCTACGAAGAAGGCGCCCCGCGGTGCGATCCAGAACTGTTCCAGCTGGGCATTCCCGTCTTAGGCATTTGCTACGGGATGCAACTGGCGTGCGAAGCGCTCGGTGGCCGCGTCGATCACACGCCTAGCCGCGAATACGGCCGCGCGAATTGCCACATCAGCCAGCATGGCAAGCTGTTCGCCGGGTTACCCTCGGACATGGAAGTCTGGATGAGCCACGGCGATCAAGTGTCGTCGATCTCGGAGCAATTCGAAACACTCGCGGAAACAGCCACGTGTCCCTATGCGGCGGTTCGACATCGCGATCTGCCGGTTTACGCGATGCAGTTTCACCCCGAAGTCACGCACACGCCGTTGGGCGGTAAAGTGCTCGAGAATTTCGTGATCGGTGTCTGTGGATGCGAGCCGAGTTGGCGGCTGGGTGACTTTGCCGATGCGACGATCGCTAAGGTTCGCGAACAAGTCGGCGACCGACGCGTGATTTGTGGGCTCAGCGGCGGCGTTGATTCATCGGTCGTGGCGGCCTTGTTATACAAAGCGATCGGTCCACAGCTTTCTTGCATCCTGATTGACAACGGTCTGCTTCGCAAAGACGAACAACGTTTGGTGATCGACGAGTTTTCCAATCACTTCAAGGCCGACCTGCATGTGGTCGATGCGGAAGAGCGATTCCTGAAAACGCTTGACGGCATCAGCGAACCACAAGAAAAACGCAAGCGGATCGGATACGCCTTCATCGAATGCTTTAAGGAAGAAGCACTCAAGATCAAAGATGCGGACTTCTTGGCTCAAGGCACTTTGTATCCGGATGTCATTGAAAGCGGTGCCGACCCGGATGGGCCAGCCGCAACGATCAAGCTGCATCACAACGTTGGCGGATTGCCCGATGAATTAGGGTTCGAATTGATCGAGCCGCTGCGTGATCTGTTCAAGGACGAAGTCCGCCGTTTGGGCTTGGAACTGGGGCTGCCGGAACAACTCGTGTGGCGGCATCCGTTTCCCGGGCCCGGTTTGGCCGTCCGTTGTCTGGGCGAAGTCACGCGTGAAAAGCTGAACGTGCTGCGAGAAGCCGACTCCATCGTTGTCAGCGAAATCGAAGCGGCGGGACTGTACCGCGAAACCAGCCAGTCGTTTGCCGTTCTGCTGCCAGTGCAAAGTGTTGGCGTGATGGGCGATGCGCGAACGTACGACAACGCGATCGCGATCCGCAGTGTGAACACGAACGATTTCATGACGGCCGATTGGAGCCGTCTGCCATACGATTTGCTGGCTCGGATGAGCACCCGAATCATTAACGAGGTCAAGGGCGTCAACCGCGTTTGCTACGACATCAGCAGCAAACCGCCCGCCACCATCGAGTGGGAATAGGAATCGATGTGGTTGCCCCGGCCACGGCGCGTCCCCGTCAGTTCCACCAAGTTCAACTCATCGAATATCAATCTATCCAAAACCTATGTCGACACATTTCATTTACCAAATTGCGGGCCTGACGAAAAAGCATGGCCAGAAAACGATTCTTGAAGACGTTCACTTGGCGTTCTATCCAGGCGCCAAAATTGGTGTCCTGGGCCCCAACGGTGCCGGTAAGTCGACGCTGCTAAGGATCATGGCCGGGCAAGATACTGAGTTTGACGGGACGGCCAAGTTGCACGCCGGCTATTCTGTCGGATACCTGCCGCAAGAACCGCCCTTGGATGAAACCAAAACGGTTTTCGAAAACGTGCAGGAAGCTGTCGCCGAGCGGCAAGCAATCTTGGACCGTTACAACGAAATCAGCGTCGAACTTGGCGAGGTCACCGACGACGAGAAAATGCAAAAGCTGTGTGATGAAATGGCACGGCTGCAGGACACGATCGACGCGGCCAACTTGTGGGAACTGGACCGCCAAGTCGAAATGTCGATGGCGGTGATGAACTTACCCCCGGGCGATGCCGATGTTTCAAAATTGTCCGGTGGCGAAAAACGTCGCGTCGCGATGTGCCAGTTGTTGATTCGCCAGCCGGATCTGCTGTTGCTGGATGAACCGACCAACCACTTGGATGCCGAGAGTGTCTCGTGGTTAGAGCAGCACCTGGCAAGATACGAAGGTACCGTCGTCGCGGTGACGCACGATCGATATTTCTTGGATAACGTCGCCCAGTGGATCTTGGAAATCGATCGCGGCAAGGGGATTCCGTTCGAAGGCAACTATACCTCGTGGCTGGAAGCTCGCCACAAACGCATGGAACTCGAGAAGCGTCAGCAGAAGGCTCGCGAGAAAACGCTGGCACGCGAATTGGAATGGATTCGCATGAGCCCCAAGGCGCGTCAAGCAAAGAGTAAAGCACGGATCAAGTCGTACGAAGAGCTTTCCTCGCAGTCCTTTGAGGACCGGCCAGACGATCTGGAAATTCAAATTCCCTCAGGACGGCATCTGGGCGAAGTGGTCATCGAAGGCACCAACGTGAACAAGGCATTCGGCGACAAAGTCTTGATCGACGACCTGACGTTCCGATTGCCGGCCGGTGGGATCGTCGGCATTATCGGTCCTAACGGTGCCGGCAAGACGACGTTGTTCCGCATGTTCACCGGCCAAGAACAGCCAGACAACGGGACGATTCGCGTCGGCGATACGGTCGATTTGGGATACGTCGATCAGAGTCGTGCGGCCTTGGATCCCGAAAAAACGGTCTTCCAAGAAATCAGCGGCGGGACGGAAACGATCGTGATGGGCGGCCGAAATATCGCCGCACGAGCCTACGTCGCCCGATTCAACTTCAAAGGCCCCGACCAAGAAAAGAAAGTCGGCAATCTGTCCGGCGGTGAACGAAACCGAGTGCATTTAGCCAAGCTGCTGCGTCAAGGTTGCAACGTGTTGCTGCTGGACGAACCGACCAACGACCTGGATGTGGACACATTGCGGGCGCTCGAGGAAGCCATCGCGAACTTCGCCGGATGCGTCGTGGTGACCAGTCACGACCGCTGGTTCCTGGATCGGCTTGCAACGCATATCCTAGCGTTCGAAGGCGACGGAAAACTGACCTGGTGTGAAGGCAACTTTGATACCTACGAACGGAACTTGCGAGAACGAATGGGGGACGATCCCGATGACGAGTCTCGTCGTGCCACGCGGTACAAGAGCATCCACGCGGGTTAACGATTCGCCACGCACTCGTCTCATCGCGTCAACGTCTGGCCGTGATTCGATTCGAGTGTCTTGCCGGTGACGCAGCACAGTGCCGGTCGTGCATCACGGCCCGGCGCGGATCATGAGCGGATCATGAGCGGGTCAGATCGGATGGGGCGTTGATCCGTCCGGTCATTCCGTGCGAACTGTTTATACAACCATCAATCAAGGAGAAACGATGACGATTTTAAGAGTCGGAGCAACCGAGAAGTATGCAGACGGCTGGGGCGCGGCATTCGGTGGCGCATCATCCACCAAGAAGAAGTCGACGACGAAAAAGAAAACGGCTAAGAAAAAATCTGCCAAAGCGACCGTGACGAAAAAGAAATCGTCAAAAAAGAAAACCGCCACAACCGCCAAGAAGAAAACGACCAAGAAGAAAGTCAAAGCCGCAAAGCCAAGCGTGAAAAAGGCAGCGGCAAAGAAATCAACGAAAAAGAAGGCGACGAAGAAAAAGGCTGTCGCTAAGAAGGCAAAGAAGAAATCTGCAAACCGAAAGCGGCGGTAATTCACCGAATCATGTTGGCAGCTGGCATCTTTATCCATTCGTTTCACCACCGGCGACAGGTTGCGATTACGTTTCGTAACCAGTCGTGCAACAGCGTTTTGCCTAGCGGTGCCGCACCGGATTGTTTTCTCGCAGCAACATGGCAAGTCGCCTGATGACTAACAACGCGTCCGCCGAATCTCTTCGTGAGTCGCTAAGGCGGTTAGCGGGCTATCTTAATTTCTCGTCAGGTCAGTGCGATGTCTTGACGTTAACGGCGTGGAACGAAGCCTATGAGGCTGCGTCCGATGGCGATCCGCTTTCTGGGCCGCCGGCGTTTCTGGTTCTCAAAGACCGTTTGATCGAAACGCTGGACGAATTGCATTCGGAACATTCCGCGTTTCGTGATATCGCACAAGGCCGTCGCGTCGTGCAATTGTTGTGGTCGGAACTGTTGCCGGCGTATTTTGACTTTCATCGTGATCTGCTGTTTCATCAAGAGCCCGAAGTCGTTTTCAACGGGTTCTTTTTGGCACGCGCGGCGGAATCTATTTTGCCGTTGATCACCGAAGAGATGCCCGAGGCCGACGATGCGACCGTCGTGCAAACGACCATTGAACGGTTGAATGATTTTGTCGGATACCGTCCCGTGGCGATGTTAGAAAATCGCCGTTGTGAACCCTATCCACACGAATTTGTGCGGCCGATCCCGCTGTTTGTTCAAGGCGCCGGTGTCTCGGCCGGGCCGTACCGTGAAATCGTCCAGCTCGCGATTGAAACATTGCAGGCGACCGATCCGGATATTTTGCGGGCGGCATCGTTCGATCTGGAACGAATGAAAGAACTTTCGCTCGATCCGCGAGCGTACGATTTTGATCATCCCGTCAATCGACGTCCCAACTATCACTTCGGCGGATGGGACGATCGAGCGGTCGATAACGAGGGATACTTTTACCGATTCGTGCTGCGGCAGGTCACGCTGGATGCGTTGTTAGAACGCGTGCAGGAACCGTCGGAAATCGATCGCGACGAATTGATGATCGAAACCGCCACCGTGCTGGCGGGAACGATCTTGATGGCATCGGGGATTAGCGGTTGGGGGCCGGCGGCGCATTCCAGTGAGGTCACCCTGGGTGCGTTGATGAAACCAATCGCCAGCTACCGCGACGCGTTTTATGACGATCGCATGAAGCAGCTGACCGGCCGCCACCTGGAACGACTCAACGATGAACAACAGCGGCGGCGCCAGCCCTTTGGTGCCGCCCGTCAGCATCTCAATGCCGCATTGGCACAAAGACGCGCCGCTCAGTTGCAGCATGTCCAACTCGCTCGTTTGTACGCGCGGATGGGCTATCCGGATGCGGCCGCGCGGCAGGTCGACACGGTCCCGGCGACATCGGCGCGAATGATGTGCCGTATCGATTGCGAGATGACGCTGGGGCTAAGGTCGCTGCGCAGTGGTGACATCGAAAAAGCGGCCAAGGTGCCAGAGATGTCGTTTGATCTGATCAAACGCGCGATCGATTGCGGTGCCCTGTTAGACCCGTGGAACATCCTCGGTTACAGCGGAAACTTTCACTTGTTCGCCGGCCCGGACAGCGGCATTCATGATTCGCGACTAGACGATCTGTTGTATTTGATCGAACAGTTGTTCGGTTACACCGCTCGCGTCTGGAGCGAGGCTGCGGCACGCAATGACGAACATTGTTACAACCAGATGGAAACCATCTATCGCGATATCGCGGAGTGGTGGCGGCAGTTCGCAGCACACACGTTAGATTCCATCGATGCAGCCGACCCCATGGTGTCGTACGAATCGGCCAAGTTGGTCGCCCGCGCGCTGCGGTTTTGGCATGAAGGAGGCGCGGCCGCCGGGGATGTTCGTTTCTGGGCACAGCACGCCGACCTGTTCGATTCGCCCAGAGCGTACGCGCTGGTCATTTCGGCGCTGCTGGAACGACGCGACTTTGTTTCCGCGATGGCACTGCTGGTGCACTGGCTTAGCAACGCCGATCGCATCGGTCTGCGGCTTGGCGGCAGTTCGCTGCCAAGGTTAGCCGAGCGTTGGTTGCTGCGCCTTCGTGGAACCGACAACGGGATCGATGACCGATGCGAAGAACAGCCTGGTGACGATGACGAACCGGCATCGCCGAGCGATGTCTGGCGATTGGCGCGAAAGTTCTTTGATTACCTGGAGGCGAACGCCGAAGAGTTTTGGTCGGCGCCGGAGTTTCGGTTGCAGCGAAATGAAAAGCCGCCTCGCGATTGGGACCAAGAATTGACCAGCGTCGATCAGGGCGACGACGATGGTGGGATCTTTGACGCCGCGTACGAAAACATGACGTACCGCGACACCACTGATGACGGAAACGACGGTGCGATTTTTGATTTCGGTGACAACTTTACATTGGAAGAGTTGGAATCGGAATCAAAACGTTTGGTCGACCACCTGACATTCTTGCAGTCACTGGCCCGGATGTGGGCGGTCGCTGCGGACGTGGCGATCTCGGCCAGCAACGCGCCGCCATCGGATGAGGCGTCTTGGACGGACGCGCAGCAGACCGATCGCGACGACCAACTTGAGTCGTTGCGCGGATGGGCACGCCGGGCACGCGAGAATCGTGTCGGACTGTTGGAACTGTTGGACAGCGTTCGCGAATACGAAATCGCGCTCGAACGCAGCGACAAAGAATCGATGCGCAGCTATGACCGCAGTCGTGTGATACGCGATTCGTTGATGGAACGCATCATCAACACCGCGGTCGAAATGTCAGACGCACGCCGGCTGATCTGTGGTGCTCTGCTGACGCTCGATTCCAAAGACGCTGGCACCGCCACGCCCCAGGGCGATGGCGAAGAAATGGCCGAGGACGACGAGCACGCCGTGCAGATGTTTGCCGCATTGATCGCTGGCGATGTCGATTCGGCGAGTCAAACCTTTCCTGCATTCTTAGACGCGCTCCGCGATAAGAATCTGCTTTATATCCCGCTTTCGCGTGGCGGTGATCCGGTCAAGATCTATGTCGCGCGATTGCGGCAACGCGTGCTTCGGCACTTGATGCACTGGTTACCGCGACGAGGATTGGTGGTCCAAGCGTGTCAGTTGATCGAGACCGCTCGTGAAATGGAACAACGCAACTCGATCGGCATCGGTGCGGTGACCGAATTTGATGGATTGTTTCGCGCCGGGTTTCGTTCGCTTGTGACATCGCTGGTCAACTCTGCCCGCAGCGGAGAAGACAGAGCGACCAAGAAAAACGAGCCTTGTCGTGATCGGGAAATCGACGAAGCGGTTGCCGAGGACCTGATTCCGCTGCTGGAACGTCTGACGGAAACGCTGTTGGGAAGTTGGTTGGCTCACAGCCAAACGCTGCGATTGTCGCCGCTAGAGACCGTGAGTGATCCACGCAAATGGGAACGGCTCGTCGAGTTCGTAACCGAGTACGGCGATCCTATCTTCACCCAAACGTTCTTGCAGCTTGGCAACGTACGTGCGGTCTTGCATCAAGGCGTCGCCGATTGGTTGCGTCGAGTCATGGAAGAGGGCGAAGACTTGATGTGCGACACACGTTTGTGCGAGGACTTGGCGTCCGGCGTGTTGAGCATCGAGGAAGCCGAACGCTGGATCACGGTCGTCTACGAGTCCTTGATCGAACATCATGCCGAGTACCAAGACTACAACAGTACGACGACGCAAAGTGATCGAGGCGACTTGATTCACATGTTCATGGATTTCTTGCGCTTGCGAACACGGTATGAACGGATCGCCTGGAACCTGAAGCCGGTCATGTGGGCGCATGAGGTGCTCGTCCGCAGCGGTCTGGATCACTCCGCGATGATCTGGCGCCGGAGCCTGAGTGAACGGATCGGCGCCGAAGCCGAACTGTACGTCAAAATGCTCAAGAAGATGCAGCGCGATTACGCGATGCGTATGCCCACGGTGGCCGATCGAATTTTGGAAAGATTCGTCCAACCCATGACGATCGCCAGAATGCGCGCGTTGGTCGGTCCTGCCATGCGGGACGCTGAAACGAATCGGAACGCCGATGAAAAAGTGCGCAGCCGCGAATTCGATTTGTTGGAACAAGAATCCGAGTTGTTAACGCGGCATCCCACCGGCGTTGGGCTCGACGTGCCGGCGTGGCTGTATGCCTTGGAAGAAGAAGTCGAACTGCTAGCAAAGCGACGTGCTGGCAGCGAAATTGATCCACAAAAACTGATGACCGTCGCGATCGTTCCGCTCTCGGTTGATGAGATGATGCATCAACTCACGACCGCACGCAGTCAGGGGCGACGATTGCCGCACATGAAGTACGATCGTTCTGATCAAGACACACCCGATGGCGAATCGACCAAATAGCCTCGGCAATATTTTTCGTTTTTCAGAAAGAAAATTATTTCGTGTTGGCACGGCGAAGTCGCTACATCACAAGTAGCCGATGTTCGTTACAATCTGCCGCTTACTTCAATGGGCATCGATCTTTTCTTAACACAAGCGACGACACACGGATGATTACGCTTGCCATCAGTCAACTCTCGACGCTTCGCTGGGGATTCGAACAGGACGTCTCCGCATACGCCAAACGCGGCTTCAATGGAATCGGCGTGTTCCGTCCCAAGTTAGAAGACTTTGGCGTGGACCGGGCTGTCGAATTACTTGCCGATCACTCGCTAAGTGTGACGTCGCTTTCCTGGGCCGGTGGATTTACCGGAAGCGATGGCCGAGCGTATGATGATGCCGTCGCCGATGCGGTTGCGGCGGTCAGCGACGCAGCGAATCTGAGAGCGGAAACGTTGATCATTTTGGCCGGTGGTCGCAACAATCACATTCGCAATCATGCACAGCGAACCGTTTGCGATGCGTTGAAAGAAATTTCGGAAATCGCGGCCGAGTTCGGCGTGCGTATTTCAATCGAACCCATCCATCCCGGGTGTGGCGACGAATGGTCGTTCGTCAACGATTTAGAAACGACGCTAGAGATCGTGGAAAAAGTTGACAATCCGACACTCGGTCTCACGCTTGACACCTATCACGTCGGGATGGACGACGAAGTGGTTCGGTGGCTGCCCGATGTGATTCCACATTTGCACCTGGTGCAACTCGGTGATGCCCGGCATTGCCCACTAGGCGAAATGAATCGTTGCTTGCTGGGTGACGGGAACGTGCCGTTGGAAGACATCTTGGACACGTTATTGCGGCATCGCTATCAAGGTCCCTTCGAAGTGGAATTGATCGGCGAAGACGTCGAGCCACTTAGCTATGAAGAAGTGCTTGATCACACGTCGGCGTTCGTGCGTAGGACGTTCGGGACCGCACCGCAGGTCTAGTTCGGTGCCCGGCACGATGTCGGTGCCGGATCGTTGGGAAGTGACCACCCGTGCCGTCCTTTGGCATCGACCGCCGCGTTAGCAACGATAGTGTTCCGGACGCGAGCAGGGTTCGCGGCGAGAAAAATCTTGCAAATGACCGATCGCGACGATTCGCAGGTCGTTTTCTCGCTCGCGGTGGCAAGCGTTTTCCGTTGCGCGGCGGACCCGTTTAATTCCTATTTGATGGCCGCGTCACCTGATTTCGGCACCGCGTGACTAGGGCGTGACGGCGCGAACGGCGTTGCGAACTGGCTGGAACGGCACGTAGACTTTCGGCCGCACGACCACGCGTCGAGGTGCGTAATAGGCCACCGGGGGAGCCACGGGGACTCGGGCCACGGAATATCGCACGGCAGGCACGGCCACATAGGGGGCCGGAACGTGTGCGGCAACATAGGGCTGGGGAACCGCCACGGGGACCCGATAGGCGGCAACCGGTGGTGCTGGGATCACTGCGACCGGTACAGGGGCAATTCCGACCGAATAGCTGTAGTAGCCCTGGGCCATGCTCGATTGGGAGCCGATTATGCAAAATGCGGCAAAAACCATCGCCTGCGCGAGGTGGAGCGGCTTGATCAGCATCGTTTTCATCCTTTGGATCTTGTGAAAAGATAGTCGCGGCACGGATTACGGAAACCCGTAAATGAGCCGGAACTAGCTCAGAAACCCTCGCGAAAAGGGCGACTTTTTAATACTGACGTCGCAATCGGACCCTGGCAAGGAGCATTCAGAGGCTGCGACAGGATTTCACTTGTTTGACATTAAGCTACCATGGACCATAGAGGGACCGCGAATTGGGGGACTCGTACCGCATTGAGGAAGGATTGGCAAATGCCCATCCCCTTTGGTACCTCTCATGACCGGTAAGTACTCGCAGGGGTAGACATTTTCTCAGAAAAAGAGAAAATGATGCGGGGTTCGGGGGCGTGTCACGCCATCCTATCTAGTGGGAGCTAACTCCGAACGGATTTGATGGGCTTTGAAGGACTCGTGGCAGCATATGCATTTGATGGCATTTGCAAACTAGGGGTAGGGCAAAGGGGTTGATCGAGTAGGAAATCGAGCGACCGTTTCTAGAACAGATTCGTTGGAGAACAAATGAGCAAGAAATTACTGATCGTCGACGATCACGAGATCATCAGGGTGGGGCTTCGCCTGATGCTCGAATCGACCGACATTGAGGTCGCTGCCGAAGCGACCAATGCCGCTGAAGCAATCGCAGCGGTGGAGAAGTCGGTACCCGACGTGGTGCTGATGGACATTCGCATGCAAGGCGGTGACGGCCTGAACACACTTGGCCGATTGAAGCTGGATCATGCCGATCTTCCCATCGTCCTCTTCTCGGCTTACGACAACCCGACCTACATCGCTCGCGCTGTTGCGCTGGGGGCTGCTGGTTATGTGTTGAAGTCGGCGCCACGAGAGCGGTTGCTCGAAGCCCTTCAAATTGCAATTTCAGGCGAGTCTGCTTGGACCCGCGAAGAGTTGCGGCGAGTGACGGGCGCTTTGGCGACACCGCGGCTGAGCCAAGATATCGAAGTTCCTTTGACGCAGCGCGAAAGCGAAGTGCTCCGCCAAATGGCGCTGGGATTGACCAACAAAGAGATCGCCAAGATGCTTGGGATCAGTTACGAAACGGTCAAAGAACACGTTCAGCACATCTTGCGAAAGGTCGGCGTTACCGATCGAACGCAAGCAGCGGTCTGGGCCGTTCGCAAGAACTTGGTCTGATCAGTAACGGTGGTCCTGTGGGACCACGAACGTGATAAACTTTTCAAGCGTGCCTTGTGAATCAGGGCACGCTTTTTTATTGCGCCCGGTGTGGCAACATTCACGCACATCGACACGACCGCGTTCACAGCAATTACTGCAATCACTAAATACTGCAATCACTGCATTGGCGAAGAGCGCTGCGTTCACAAACATGTCGTATTCGTTGCATCCGAGGCAGCCCTCGCCGGGTGACCGTTCTTGTTCAACGCCATTGACTGTTCAATGCTGTTCACTGTTCGACGCTCTTGACTGTTCAACGCTTTTGAATCCGTACCTATCAAAACCGCGCAGCAGCCTGGCTCGCGCGATACTCTTTACAACCCGCCAAGATTGACCCTGCGATGCCAAAATCTGATCTGCTGAATTTCGATCTCAACCTCCATTGCGAAACGTTCCAGTACCGCACGCCCATGAAGTTCGGTGGTCGGGTGGTGCGTGACGTCACGGTGCTCTCGGCCGACTGTGATGCCGAAAGCGAACTGGGACAGGCTCGCGGTCACGGATCGATGACGATGGGCGTTGCCTGGGCTTGGCCGGACTCATCGATCGATGATGCAAAGAAACTAGAAGTGGTCTTGGACCTGAGCCGACGTCTCGCCGCATCGATGCTCGATGATGCGCGGACCGGGCATCCGCTTGACCTCTGTCATCGGCGACTCGATTCACGTTGGCAAGATGCAAAGGATATTGCGCAGCAACACGGCCTCAGCCAGCCCATCCCGCCCTTGGCCGTGTTGATGGCGGCTTCACCGATCGAAGCGGCGTTGTTTGACGCACACGGCAAGGCGGCCGGGCAAAGTGCGTATGCGTTACTGTCACGGGAACATCTGCCAAACGACATGGCTCATTATTTGGACGACCCGTCGTACCGCGGAGTGTATCTAGACCAGTGGATCAGCCCAACGCCAACGGCGCAGCTGCCGCTTTATCACTTGGTCGGTGCGCTGGATCCGCTGACCGATCAAGACGTCGATCAACCCGTTGGTGATGGCATCCCCGAAACGCTGGGACAATGGATCGAGCGTGACGGACTGACGCATCTGAAGATCAAGCTTGACGGCAGCGACTTGGATTGGGACGTCAGTCGCGTCGCAAACATTTTCGATGTGACACAGCAGACCGAATCCGGGCGGCAGACGTCTTGGTCGTTTTCGCTGGACTTCAACGAGCGATGTGACGACGAGGCTTATGTGTTGTCGATGCTCGATCGGCTCGAAAAGACATCGCCGCAAGCCATGACGTGTATCCAGTACATCGAGCAACCCACCCATCGCGACTTGGATAGTCATCCCGAGATCACGATGCACAAAGTTGCCAGTCGACTGCCCGTGGTGATCGACGAATCGTTAATCGATTTGAAGTCTCTAAGAACAGCCATCAGCCAAGGCTACAGCGGTATCGCCCTGAAAGCCTGCAAGGGACACGCCGAGGCCATTTTGCTGGGCGCGGTCGCGCGACGTGAAAACCTTTACTTGTGTGTCCAAGACTTGACGTGCGTTGGCGCCTCGCTGTTACACTCCGCGTCGCTGGCAGCACATATCCCCGGTGTCGCTGCGGTCGAAAGCAATGGGCGACAGTATTGCCCGCAAGGGAATGCGGGTTGGATGGATTCCTACGCGGACTTTTTTGAAATCCGCAACGGATCATTGCCGACCGGACGGCTGGGCGGCCCAGGGTTGGGTTACGAGAGTCCTTAGTGATGGACCCCAGCCGTGAAACCTCGGCTCAGCAGTGAGGCGGCGTTTCTGGTGTCAAGGCATTGCGGCGCTGCATCGCGGCCGGCGGAAGTCGCAGACGATATCAGATTCATGGCGATGTTTACCGCGCGGATATCCGCCATGCGGATATTGATCCTGCGGATATTCACCGTGCGGATATTGATCCTGCGGATGTTTACCGTGCGGATGTTTGCCGTGCGGAGGCTTGCCGAACGCCGGATCACGCCGCGACGCGAATCCGTGTTGCCTCGGTGTCAGCGGCAACGTTCACTTGGGAATCGTTGATCGTTAGTGGGCGCGGCCGTGCACCGAGATCGGTTCGGTAGCCGACCAAAGTCGAAATCAGCGGTTCGATGCGATGCGGTTTGCTAAAGACAACATCAACGCCGGCGCTGCGAGCCCGCAAGTACTGATGAACACGCGGCGCGTTGGCCAGCCAGACATGTTGCGGGCGGACGCAAGAATTTTTCTCGACGACGTTCATCCGCTGTCGCCATTCTTTTTCGGATGCCGGTCGAGCGACCGAATCGTCCCACCAAATCACACTGCAATTACGAGCGGTCATCAATTGCGGACTACGGCACCAGACCGAAACCGCACCGGCAGAAGTCGCCAAGTCCATCAGTGGTTCGGCGTCCGAATAATTCGCCGCCATGATTGCCACGGATCGGTGCGGCAATGTCATACGGTCGGCGTGCACATCAAATCCGCTCAGCCCCAATAACGGCGGCAAGACTTGGTTCCAGCGGTGCCAATAAAACTGCTGAGTCTTGATGCTGATCTCACGATGATACACGTGGCCTTCCCAGGCAGACCCGAACATCTCGATCAGGGTGACCGCGGGATAGGCACATGCGATCCGAGCAAGCTGTGATTCGAACGAGGGGTTGCGGTCGCTGCGATTGATGACCAGATGCGTGACATCGGTGGCGGGCCGGGCGATCGCGTCTTCCATTTCGCCACGAAATGCCAGCTGCGGCGCGCAGGCCTCGCAGTAACGATAGATGTCACTCACTTCCGGTGACAAACGATCGCCAACCCACAACAGCGTGCCCGGCGTGGATGCCTGGGTATTCTCGGTCGCTTGGGGCAGCGAAGTATTGGCCGATCGGATGCCCTCAGAATTTGAACGAGGGGAATCCAGGCGATTGAGAGGGTACATTGCGATGTTCGTCCTTGAACAAAGAGAAGGTTGCCCGTCGCGAAAGGTTCTAAGCTAGCGATTCATCAATCTGCTGCTCGGTCGTTTTCAGCCAGTGCCACGCCTCGGCGGGTGTGGTACTGAGGCGTAATTGCTCTAGCAGTTCGTTATCGGCAATCATCCGGCTCAGCTTT
The DNA here is from genome assembly GCA_963975425.1 of uncultured Pirellulaceae bacterium. GTDB lineage: Bacteria > Planctomycetota > Planctomycetia > Pirellulales > Pirellulaceae > CAXBGS01. Next base: position 437,301 of record CAXBGS010000005.1, on the reverse strand, counting down.
GCCAAGATACGAAGATGAGTTGCGTCATCGTAAGAGCAGATCAAAAAGAAGATGTCCGTCAGTTGGCCTCGATCGGAAAATGGGATGGCGGCCGGGCAAATGGCCAAGGCGATCACCGAGTCGGCAAGGATCGATGTTTGAGGTCTTCGCGGGTGCAGCAGCGCAACACCGCATTCCAACGCCGTGGGATGCATCTGTTCCCGGTTTCGAACCGCTTCGATCATTGTAGCCGCGTCCCACATCAGGCCAGATTTCGTGGCCAAGTCGCACATCGACCGAATCACACTGCTGCGCGTGCGAGCGTTCAGCGGAACCGCCGTGGTGTCCAGCGTGCACATTTCATGAATTTTTCGGTCGACCACGGCGCCGGCAGCCCGATCGAGCACACGCTGCACGCGGTCAAGTTCGGCTCCCTCGCTGACACCGATGCGTTCTTCGAGCCAATGGTGAATTTCTGCTTCGCTAAATCGCCACTGCCCCCCAACCTTCCGTCCAGGCAGGTTTCCGCGAACCGCCATCCGAGTCACTTGATCGGGGGTCACGTGCAGATACTCGGCGAGTTTGGCAACGTCTAAGTCGTCCATCGAACTTTTGCAATCAAGGGTTGGTTGGCGGGTGGATCGGGCGAATTGTACGAAACCGGCGATCGATCTCGCATGGGGCTAAATTCAGGCGGCCAGGCGATCACAGCATTAGGCGGCCAGGCAATCACAGCAATTAGGCGGCCAGGCGATCACAGCATTAGGCGGCAAATCAATCGCAGCAAAACTTTGTCAGACGACTCACCTTGACCGGATCGTGCTCGGATGAGTAATCCCGAGACTTGAGTCTATTTCGAAAAAATGTGTCGGACGAAAAATATCTTCGTCACGAGCTTCCTTCCTTGAGTGATGCGATGCCACTGCTGCTGCAGCATTCGATCCGTCTTCGCCGGCACAGCCTCGCTGAAGTGCCGTGGCTTCGTCTCTCGCGTTGGTGTTTAGCCATTGCCGTGATTGTCAGCGTTGGTTTCGGCGCGCAACCAACCGTGTCGGCACAGGGCAGCGGATCGGCAGTCATGATTCCGCCAGGACAATCGCCGGTCGATATTCCCCAGACAAACCTCGCGCCGATTGCACCGCGATCGTACGGGGGCGGATACTCGGCTCCGCCATCGCTGGGTGGAGGCAACATTGGCCAAATCGCACCGAGCTTGAGCGCACCGAGTTACGGGGCGTCCAGCGCGACTTCGGGTGGTTCACTGTTCGATCCTTATTCGACCGGTCAGACGCCGGGATATTATCAGCCGGCGATGCCACCGGGCACGATCGCACCGACGGCACCACCGACGGTGGCCGGATCGCTTGGGACGCCGGGTGGTTTCGGCGCACCGAGTGCCTATGGGACGGGAGCCTATGGCCAGGGCGGTGGGTTATTCGGTGGATTGTTTTCGCGTCCGGCGTCGGCGCCAATGTCTTCGGGGCTCAATGCGCCGATGTTGAATGCACCGATCTCTGGTGCACCGATCACAGGATCCGCACCGGTCTATGGTTCACCGGTACCAAATACCTATGCGGCACCCGGCGGATTCGGCAGCCCCGCATTTCCGTCGACAATCTATCCATCGGGCAGCCCGTCGACGTTGTTTCCCGGCGGATTGTTTGGCGGTGGGTTTTCTGGCGATGCCAATTCCAGTTTCAGCGCCTATCGATTCTTGCAAGGCCCGCGCGTCCGTCACGCTTATCTGGGTGCTGGTAACGACAGCACGGATTTGGCGATCAATGACACGGATGTGTCGTTCGCCTTTGCGTTTCCTAATTTCATGTATTCCAATCAACCGCTGTATGTGGTGCCATCGTTCTCGCTGCACCTTTGGGACGGGCCTCAGAGTGTCTCGGGGGCCGACTTGCCACCGAATGCCTACAGTGGCTTCCTTGACTTTGGCTGGCAAACCGACCCGAACCGTATGTTCGGTGTTGAACTTGGCGTGCGTGTCGGTGCGTTCACGGCTTTCGACACGTTTCGCGATGAAAGCATTCGCGTGTTAGGAAAAGGCTTGGCATCGTTTCGTCTGACGCCGGCATCGACCCTCAAGGTTGGCGTTTACTACTTGGATAGAAATAACTGGAAACTGTTGCCTGCGGCAGGATTGCTGTGGCAGCCGAATCCACAAACTCGCTTTGACATCTTTTTTCCGCAACCTAAGTTCGCGCGGTATTGGCGAACGATCGGTACTCATGATGTCTGGTGGTATCTGGCCGGCGATTACGGTGGTGGGTCTTGGACGATCAAACGCGATAGCGGTGCATCGGACAGTGTCGATATCAACGACTTACGCGTGATGGCTGGATGGGAATGGGGCCGCAGCGATTTGATCCGCGTGGGCCGCCGCACTGCGTTCGCGGAGATCGGCTATGTGTTTGACCGAGAAGTCAAATATGACAAGAGCCCGATGGACGACATCAAACCGGACGACGCAATCATGTTCCGCGCCGGCTTCGGGTATTAGGAACGGCGTCGTTGATCCACTTGGTCTCGAATTCCAAGCAACGCGAATTCCGAGCAACGCGAATTTCAAGCAACTCAGGGGCTTGGCCAATCATGCGCAAAGCATCCTCGGCGTGAGCCGCGATGTATCCTCATCAAGCCATCCGGGCTTGGCTTGAATAGGTAATGATCCCGTGCCGCACCAAACGTCGACTCATGTTTGCAACGCGTCTCGCGTCTGCAACAAGGCTCGTCCATACGAGATGGCAGCGGTGACGCATCGGATGCGCGTTCGATTCGCATCGACCGCGTCCATTACACCGTTGAACTTCTCGCGGCCGACTTAGCGATCGCCGTCGGTGGCCAGTTTTCGAAAGTATGCTTCGATCGCTTCACGGTAATGAGTCGGCAGGTCGCGGCTGATCTGCTGTAACGCTTCTTTGCGTTCGGCCGGCGGCAGATTGCCCCAACCGGGCTGTTTCTCGATGTTCTGGTTATCGACATCACCATTCCCGTTTGCGCCTGCGATTCGGCTGTCTTGCATGCCCGGACCATCGGGCTGGCCGCTTTGACCTTGGCCGCCACTGGATTGCTGTTGTTGTTGCTGCTGTTGTTGTTGCTGCTTCTCAATCTTGTCGATCAGCTTGGTCAGTTTGTCGATAATTTTTTGTTCGCGCTGTGCGACATCGTCATCGGCTCGTCCCAGATCGAGCCGGCGTGTGACGTCGGTCATCAACCTCGAGATTTCATCCAGCGTGTCTTCCTTGAGCGGTTTGATGTCCGCGATCATCATCTTGGCCGTCCGCGTGTAACGGTCCGGGCATTTGTCTTCGTTCTCAAGCAACATGCGCAAATCGGCCAACGCGTCCTTCTTCATCATCAGCGCGTGATAACACGCACCGCGAAAGAACAACGCCGATGCCGGATCGATCGTTTCGGCGGGATCGACTTCTGCGATCACCGGCAGTGCTTCATCGTAAAGTCGTTGACGGACTAGTTCTCGTCCCAGCCAGACTCGAGCGGACATCCGCATCACTTTGGGCAGCGATTCGATGGCGGCATAACCTGCCGTGTTTGGGTCGACTTTTGCTGCCGCCGCAGCCGGATCCTTTGCGACGGTCATCGACACTTCGCCGAGTGTCGGTTCGATCGGCTGAATCACTTCCATGAACGCATCAAGCGGGTCGACATCGTCACGTTCAATGAACGTCAGGAATTGCTCGGCCGCCTGATCGATCTGGTGCGGGACGATTCCCAAATCGTCCAGGGCTGACCGCAACATCGATGACATGGCCGACGCGTCGTGCATCGTCCAGCTGGCTTGCCGTTCCAGCGAGTCATCCGCAGCGGTACCGGTGCCAGCAAGGCATGTTACCAAGCCCAGAAAAAAGAGCATGCACGAATTAGCGAATCGCTTCACGATCACCTCGCATTTTATTGATTTCGTTTTAATACCAGATCGCGAGTGATGCGGTATAGCCGATTTTGGCGTTCGGACAGGTTTTGCAGCAAGGGAAGCACGTCATCTGTCGTCGATTCTCCCGACTCCAAGAGTCCCGAATACCGTTCCGTGGTCGATTTGACCCTCGTTTCCATCGTTCGTATTAATTTTAGCTCGGCAAGAGCCTGGACGAGGGGTTGTTCCCCCGGACTTCCGCCAGAAGGTGGCTGTTGCTGCTGCTGGCGCTGTTTCTCCAGGTCGCGCTGAGCCTTTTGAAGGGCGCCAATCATCTCCTCAAGCGCCGCCAATATGTCTTGCTGGATCCCTTGAGTGACCGCGTCGATCTTGGATTGCCCCAATCGGTCGGTCACCCGCATGGTGTCGTCGCGGATTTGCGAAACCACTTCGGGGAACGCGACACTTGAGCCTTCTTCGCGGAGTAGCAGCATGGCGCGGTCGGCTTCCAAGGTGATTTTCTTCTCTTCAAAGGCGAGTTCACCCGACTTCAAATCGGTTTGACGATTGCGTTGCGTCTTCGGCGTGGCCGACAGAGTGACGGTATCATCGAGCACTTGGGACTGCATCGCGGCCATTTTACGAAAGCGCGCTTCCAGACGTGCGAGTTCTCGCTGCATCTCTTCTTCTCGCAGCTGCCGCAAAATCTTTTCCAACCGATCGATTGCCTGACGAAGGTTCTCTTCGGCTTCACGCTGTTTTCCGGTCGCCTTGTCCCGTTTGGCATCCTCGAGTTCCTTTTCCGCCTGACGCATTTTCTCGATCGCCTGCTTTAAACTCTGTTCGGCCTGCTGCTCGGGCGATTGCGGCTGGTTGCTTTGAGGACTCTGTTCGTCTGATTGTGGGGAATCTGATTGCGACTGTTCAGATTCCGATTCGCTTGACTGTGACTCACTCGATTGTGATTCGCTGGATTGCGATTCGCTTGACTGTGACTCACTCGATTTCGATTCGCTCGACTTCGATTCACTCGACTTCGATTCTTCGGACTTGGACTCACTGGACTGCGAAGCTTTCGATTTGGATGATTCAGAATCAGACGATTTCGACTTCGAACCCTCCTGTTCAGCACCCTCCTCTTCTCCGGACGGCTCGTCATTGTCTTTGGAATCTTTTGACTCTTTGCTCTCTTCATCCTCCTGTGACGGTTCGTCGCCGGAATCGTCCTGTTGATCTTGGTCGTTCTTGTCGGACTTGCTGTCCTCTTGTTCGTCCGATGAGTTCGACGATTCTGCATCGGATGGATCGGCATCACTTGCGTTGGATTCCGATAACTCTTGGCTTAACTCTTCGCTGCGATCACCGATCGACTGCTGGTCTTTCAGAACGTCGTCCAGCTCGGCACCGTTTTCGGCTTTTGCGCGGGTGCTGCGTTGGGCTCGCTCGATGCGTTTGATGTTCTTGATCAGATTGGCAATGCGTTCCTTTTCGTCGCGAATGCGTTTGGATCGGTCTTCGCTAAGCAGCAATTTCAGCATCGCCTGCAATCCCTCGGTCGCGTCACCCTGATTTTCAACCGCGCTCTGAAACTGCTGCGTGCGTAGCGCGTCGGAGGCCGATTGAATTTTGTTCAGCACGAATTGATCGCGTGATTGTCGCGCCGCGCGTCGCAGTAATGCTGCACGCTCGGGATTCTCGGTGGCCTCGACATCAGCGAGACGCAATAACAGTTCTTCGAGTCGTTGGTATCGCTGGGCGACGCCGGTCTGTCGTTCGGCGAGTCCTGTGCTTTGTGGCGCCGAGCCCGTTTCCTGCGGTGAAGAACCGTTCTCTTGCAGCAACGAGCCAGCGTCCTGTGCCAGCGAAGCGGTGAACCCCCAAGAGAATGAGGCGGCAAGCAGAAAAGCGATACCAAACGAGATCGTTTTCGGCCGGATTCGAGTTACGGATTGGTCCATCAACTTCACCATCAGTTTTTAAAGAGGTCCAAGACCCGTTTTTTGCGTTCTTGTTTGGTCTCGTCCAGCAATTCCTGCTGGTCATCGATCAGTTCACGGACCATGTCCAGGATTTCATTGTAGCTTTCCAGGTCAAGCATCCGCTCGAGAACTTCAGTGAGCCGCAATAAGACTTCTTCCGCCGACTCAACGGCAAATTTGGCGTTTTCGGCGGCTTCGGCGGAATGATGTTCGGCCGCTTCGACGTCTTTGATTTGGACCTGCAAACGACGCAGAGGTTCCGCAATGATCTGGCGAAGCGGATCGCGGACCCCTGTTCCGATTCGTTCGCGGCGGTCCACCGAGTCGACTCGGTTGTTGATCATTTCTTGCAACAGGTCGTCCAGCGAGGCTGCGATTCCCGACAGTTCCTCGCCCGTTTTACTCGCTTGTAAGCCGCTTTGTTGGGAACGCAATCGGTGCAGCTGTTGATCGCGAGTCCGTTGGGCCTCGTCGACAGCATCAGTCTCGGCAGCCTCCATTGAACGTCGCCGCAACACGTCCAACGCCTCACGCAGGTTCCGCGTCTCGTCGATCGTTTGTTCCAATCTGGCTCGCAGGGCGAGTTCACGACGTTCCATCAGTGACAACAGTTTGTCCGCGGTCACGACCTGCAACCGGAACACTTCGCTGCGAGTGAGGTGTGATTCGCCGAGATCGTATCGGTCGCTGGCCTCGCCGAACACGTTGATCGCGCCACCGGGTTTGATTTCCGGCATCTGCCCGGCAGCTTGTAAGTCACGCAGGTCCAGTTCGGTGACCGCTTCACCGCTGCGATCAAGATCAGGCTGAGTGCTTGCGACGCCATCCACTTCCGAATCTGCGGCCGGAGCGACCGACACGGTTAATGACTCGATGCCATAGTCGTCGACCGCGTGAACGGCGATCGGCAGCCTTGCGATCGGCGTGACCGCCGTTCCGATGCCCTGCAAGTCAAGTTTCAGTTCCGGTGGTTGGTCCAAAACCACGCCCAAAAAGTATCGATACGCCGCTTGCGCCGAAATGCCGTCGACGTCGATGGGGACAATGCGTATGGCCGTCGCGGTATCAAAATGCGGAAGATGCAAATTCGCTTGCGTGCGATTTTGTGAAAAATCAATATCCGTCACAAGTTCTTCGCCCGCGTCGGTCTTGATCAGTACTTGCATTTCACCCAGCGGCAAACTGCTGGTCGCACGCATGGTCACATCGCTGCCCTCGCTGATCCGCAAACCGGCTTTGTACTGGGTCTGCAAGTCGACGGTGTCGCTCGCGTCGTCCCGCAAGTAAGCCGGGTAGCGAACATCGATTGTCATGTCTGTCAGTGCCGGCGGCGGCACAGCTTCGACGCGATATCCGTCCAAGCGATCGTCCAGTCCGCGAACGCTCATCGTGAACGACTCACTAAGTCCGGCCAGCGGCGGACCGTCCAGAATGAATGACTGATAACCATCAACAACGCGGCCGACGCGTCGCATGTTCGATTGACCTCGCGTGCCTTCGTCGGTCCAGTAGTGAACCGTGCAAACGACGGGGACTTCCGCATCGTTGGCGGCGGCACGAATCCGCAAGCTACCGTCGCTGCCGATGGGTAACCGGATGGTTTTGTCCGTAAACGATTTCAGTTCAGGAACATTGATGTCGTCTTCGGCAGGCGAAATCACGGGCATTTCGATCCCGACCATCTCAAGCGACGCCCGGCGCGGCCATGGATCGTCGCTGAGCAGCGAAAGTCGACCGGCGGCGCGGCCAAAGGCTTGTGGGCTGACGATGGCCAGCACAATCGCCGCGAACAGCAGTGGCGCGGCAATCAGGGCTTTATGAATCAGCGGCTGCCATCGGAACACACGGTTGGGGTCGACCCGGTCCACTGCCGCGGCAGCCTGCTGGCAGACGCGATCGAGCAATTCAGGTGCGTGCGAATCGCCAGTGCGATCCGGCCGCGTCAGTTGCACCGCCGTGACAAGTCGGCCGCCCAATTGTGGGTGATGTCGCTCGACCAACAATGCCAAGCTGTCATTGGGTAACGGTCGTCGCAGTCGTCCGATCAGCATCTTGGAAACGATGGCCAGCAGCAGTACACCCAGGATTAGCAACAGAATCATGCGGGCCAATCGCGGCATCTCGGTTCCGCCCAGCATCACCGGGCCGTAATCGAGTGCGATCCCGATCCAGAAGGCACCCAGCACGACGACGGCGATCGCCAACAGCGAATCCCACACCACGTATCGACGCACACGCTGCCGAAGCGACTGCAGCAGTGCGACGAGGCTCGATTCGAGTTCGGGCGTTTGAGTCATAAAGAGCAGATTCCTAAGCGAGCCGGTGTAAGCGACGGACGATCCACTCCATCGTCAACACCGAAGCGATCAGCCACATCAGGACGGCGTTGCGCCGCTGAGTGAAATCGCGGTCAGGCGTGCCCGGCAGAATCGTCGTTTGGGGTTGAGGCCGCAGCAACTGGATTAGCTCTGTCGCAACATTGGCCGGTTGTGTTTCGGGATCCATCGGCATGTATCGTCCGCCCGTCAGAGTCGCGACCTGCAGCAGCGCATCATCGTTACGCTTGGGACGCTCAAGTTCCACGGTCGGCAAACGGACTTGGACGTTTTGTCGCAATACTTGTTCATCCAAAGCGTTGCCCAGCGTTAAACGAATCTCATAGCTGCCCGCTTCACGAACGATGAAACGACCACCGTATGTGCCGGCACGGGGTTCGCCTTTGAGCGGTAAAAGACGAATGTCATCGATGCGCCCGCCGGGTGCCAACAGTTTGGCGTTCACTTCGGTGACATCGAGCGGTTCGAATTGTTCGTCGGTCAATACCGCGCGGACGGTGATCGTGTCGCCAACCATCGCTCGTGATGAGTCAACCAATAGCACGCCGCGGTTGCTGTCGCGCAGCAAGCGGCCTTCGCTGACCCAGCGTAATAACTTGGTGTAATAGCTGTCGAAGTACGAGTCGCTTTCGCCACGCAGACGCCACATCTCGCCACTTCCTTGAAAGTAAACGCGCCCGGCGCCATAAAACTGACTGGCCATGTAAACCGGCAGCGAATCGCCGACCTCCGTTGTCGGATCCGAGAAATAGGCATAGACCTTTGCGCCTGGTTTCGGATCACGCACGCCGACGTAGTCGTACACGCCGCTGAAATCAGCCCATGCTTGTTCGCTCTCGGCCGGGTCGCCGGTGATCCACAAGAAATCGGCTCGCCTTGCTTCCGGCGTTAATTTCGGTGGCCATGCGTTCTCGCCCCCTTGCCGTCCGCCGACCAACAGCGGCCCGCGAGTGGAAATGTTGACGGGAAAAAAACCGGCGACCTTGGAAACACGTGGATCGGTTCGCAGGCGAGTCCACTGGGGATGATAGACCGGACCAGCGACAATGATCATGCCACCGGCCTGTTGCGACAACCAACGGTCAAGCAAGTTCATTGACTCGGCGCTAATGGCCATCCAGTCGGGATCGAATAGCGCGATCGCATCGTACTGAAATAACGCTTCGGCATTGGGTGGGAACGACTGCAAGACTTTGTCGGCGTCTTGGCTCATGCCGGCTTGACCGGTTTGCAGCCACGCGTCCAGTTCAACCGATTCGTCGCGATACAACAGGTTGCGAACAAACCGATACTCACGCGTCGGTCCACCGGCGATCAATAACACTCGCAGTTTTCTCGACACGACTTCGTAACGCGCGTCGCGGAGATCGTCTTGAGCGTTTTGGTCTTCTTGGGGAGCGACGACACGCACGGCCAAGCGGCGCTGACCGACCGATTCGGGTTCGATCTCAAAACGAATTCCGGTCAATGTCCCGTCGCTGGCGACTTTGACCCGCTGCGAGTCAACGATTTCACCCGCCCCCGGCGACGCTTCACCCGAATCGAGTCCGTCCAGCAATTGGACGTCGACTTCCAACGGCTTCTGTCCGCTGGCTTGCAGTACCGCCGTGACGGCGAATTTGTCGCCTGGATAAACGCGTCGCGGTGCATCCAGATCGACAACGCGAACGTTGATCGGCGCGGTGCTGCTGCCCAGCCCGACCGGATAAACCGTGACGGCGCTGCGCCGGGCCGCGGCGATGGCGACACTTGAATCGGTGCCGCCGTTGTTCTGGCCGTCGGTGACCAGCACGATGCCCGCCAGTGTGGATGGATCGTGATCGCCAAGCACACTGCGAATCGCGTCACCGATTCGGCTTTCCGCACCGGCCGCGGCGATCTCTTGTCCCCAATCGGTCACGCGAAGTTCGGGGGTGTCGCTGACGTCGTCGTCATCGTCGATCGTCGCCTGCTGTGCCGAAGAACCCGCTTGATTGATCCCCAGCAAGTTGGCCAGCGACGTTTGTGTGGCAACCGTGAAAGCGCCGCCGAGTGAGACAATCCCCAGGACCAACGTCACGGCCGTGGTGATCAAGATCGGGCCGACGATGCTGCTGCGCCCCGTTGCCCCGACCAGCAACGAGATCACTGAAAGTAACAGAGCCGCCGCGACAAACAGGGTACCCATCCACGCCCACGGTCGAGCCGCCGGCACCGCGGCCGAGGACGTTTCATCCGATTCGACATCCGTTTCGCCTTGAGCCCGGTTGCCTCGCGTTTCGATCAGTCGTGCTTCGGAGGTTTCGTCAAACGTATAGACACTGACTCGATGTTCTTTGGCAAGTTTTTCCAGCATGCTTGTGTCGGCAAGTAAACGCTGGACACGTTGTGATCGGCTTTCGCCGGACGCGGCGGCATCGGCGGGCAACGACATGCTTTGACTGGTGTCGACCAGAACAGCGACCTCGCTGGGCCGCGTGACCAAACGTTGCGTTCGCCGCTGCAGATCAAAGAAAAAGAAAATCAATCCGGCGATCGCAACCAGACGCAGCGCGATCAACGTCCATCCCACAGTGGCAGGTAACTCGTTGACATCACGTCGATAAAATCGTGCACTCAAGACCAACAGCGCAGCGATGCTGCCCAACAGCAATGCCCATACCCACCAGCCTTCTAGTGAAGTCGCACGTGCAAACTCGTAAACGATCTGACGTGCGCTTTGCGGGGCACCGCTTTGCGCCATGCCGAGTGATAAGAGACTTAGCTGAGTCATCGTTTCAGACTCCCCATGGATGAGGCACCACGATGTGCCGTCGAAACGTGATAGCTAGCCAAGTACGCGAGCAATTGTTCGGCAGCGAGCACCAGTCCTAACAGTCCCAATAGAACCAAGGCAAACGTCGAACTGCCGGCCGTACGATTCTCTTCGCTCCACACACTGCTGCTGACAAACTTGACTTTCAATGGCATCAATTCTTGAGCGATCTCGGCTTGCTCGGCCCGTTTCAAATCGCCCTCGCCCGTGCGAATCACTGACGCAACCGGAACGACGGTCGTGCTGCCATCGCTGCGGGTCAGCATCCATTCGGACACACCCGGCCGCAAAATTTCATTGACGTTGTCATCACCATCGATGACCATCTCACTGGGATCAAATCCGACGCGGATAACGGCGCCACGATGCTCGGCGTCACTTTCAGGGCTGGGCGATGCATCCGAGTCGACGTCTTGGGCGGTCACGTCGATTGCCACACGTGGCGGTTCATCGGTGGCCGGCAAGTACGACGCCTCTGGCGCGTAATCGACCGACGACAGGACGCGAACGAGCGACTCGTCGACGATGCGACTGGTCGGCGCTGCGGCTCCGCCCCACAGCGTCGCGTTGGTCAACAGCAAGAACGGGACAAAGGTCGGGTCACTGGGCCAGTTGGTCCAGCTGCCATCAAGCCCGCTTGTGACCGTGACTACGCGGCCTCGGCCAAGATCGTGTTGCAACACCATTGGTTGTCCGTCGACTCGATCCAGGACTTTACGGATACGCGGTTTGATGACGTCGTCGCGCTGATTCGTCGCTAGCGTTGGGTTCGTCTCTGGCGTTGGGTTGGCACTGCCGGGCGAATTTTCCGGTTCCAGAGACTCCGCCTCGATCGACCAAGACTGCGCGACGCCGACCAGCGCGAATGCGGCATCGCCACTGCCGCTGAGTGGATCCAGATAGGACGAGCGTTCCGCGAAAATAATATCGCCCGATGTTCGCTCGACCGACCGAGGCAAGGGAATCGGCTTGGCCAGTCGTCCCGGCAACAAATAGCGGCCGTCGTCGTACAGTTCGCGGTTGTAATCTTCGCTGCGTACCGCCGAACCTAAGAAGAAAGCAAGGCCGCCGCCTCGCATGACGTACTGCCGAAGCGCGTCGGCGGCCGATGCGCTAATGGTGGGGACGTCGATCAAGTACACCGCGCGGTACGAGGCTAAGGTTTCGAGCGAAATCGATCTCAGAAAAGACGTCGGTTGCACGTCGGGAATCGCACCGATTCGCACTTGGCTGCCTGGATTCAAGACCGCCGCGACGTGATAAGCGCCACGCGGATCGGTGTCGTCGCCGTCGATGATCAGTACCTTTTCGGCGTCCGACAGCGGCAAGGTGCAGCTGCGCGTGTTGTCGATCGACAATGCATCATCGGGCAATGAAACCTCAATCGCATGGGTACCGGTTTCGGTCACGAACACTTGAAACGACTTGGTGATTTCGGCATCGGCGGCAAGCGATTCGATCAGTAGCGCCGGCAGCGATTCAACCTCGCCGCTGAATTGTCGTGTCGGATCGGCAACTTGCACTTCCGAGGAATACCGAATCACTCGACAGGCGACTGAGACATTTCGCACGGGGGCATCGCCGTAATTATGGACGGTAACACGGACGACGACGGGGACTCCCGCGACCCACACGTCTTCACTGGCAGCGACGTTGGTGATTCCCAGATTGCCGATCGGCGGCGCGGCACAGTCAATCATTCGCACTTCGACCTCGTCGGCTTCGACACCGCGAAGCGACTCGGCCAGTCGCTCGGGTGACTGCCAATCACGTTGCCGAAAGTCACTTGCGATGTAGATGTACTTCGAATCGGCCGGCGTTGATCGAACCAATTCTGCGGCCAACTCGGCTGCGGCGGTAATATCGGTCCGCACCGAAGACGCCTGCGTTGCCATCACACGATTGATCAAGCGGGCGTCGGAGGAAATCGTTTGTGCCGAAAGGTCCGCCGCGGAATCGCCGGCTTCGCTGCCGCCACGAACCGCAAGTGCGGCACGACTGGCCCGCATCACGGTCAGTTGGTGGTTGCCGTCTTCGCTGGCAAGTCGGCGCGTCAAGTCCTGCAATGCCTGTAACGAACGTGAGTAAGCCGTCGATCCGCCACTGGCGTCTCCCATCGAATAACTGTCATCAAGGATCACGACATGATGCGTCGTGCGACCCCCGAGAGCGCCAAGCAATCGATTGCCGCCGCTCCATCCACACAACATGGCGATCAGCAGCGCGGCCACCGCCAGACGAGACAGCAACAGCAATAGTTGTCGCAGCCGTATCCATTTTTTCTGCTTTCGATAGCTGGCGAGCAGGAAGTCCATCGCCGCCCAACGTCGACGGCGGTGCCTAAGCATGTTGATCAGGTGAACCAATAACGGAACACCGACAAACAGAAAGCCGAGCAGTAATGCGGGGTAAAGAAACAAGCGAATCGTGTCCGTCTTTTCGGTTGACTATTTTCGTAAGTTGGGCAGTGACAATCGGCCGGCCAAGAATTTTGCCAGGACCGCATCAAGCGGTTCGCTCGTTTTGACCAGCATGTAATCGATCGACAGTCGGCCACAGGCTTTTTTGGTCTGCTCCAGAAACGCGTCGAGCGCCTCGAGGTAGCCTTCACGAAGTGCCCTGGGATTGCAGTTCAAAAAATCATCCGTCTCGAGGCCTTCGAACCGGGTCGCCCCGTTGAATTCGAAATTCACTTCGTCGTCATGCAGCACATGAAAAAGCGCGACATCGTGACCGCGTTGCCGCAGCACTTTTAATCCATCGACCAACGAATCGACGCCCAACAGATCGCTGATGATGACGATCAGGCCACGTTTGGGGATGCCCTGCGCGATTTGTTTCGCGACGCGGGGTAAATCGGTTCGCCCATCGGCGCCGACCGAATCGAGCAGCGAGAGGATCCGAGTGAGTTGTTGTTGATTGCTCTTTGCCGGCACCGTTCCCACGATATCACTATCGAACGTGAATAGCCCCGTGGCATCTTTTTGCCTCAGCGCGAGATACGCCAGTGATGCCGCCAACGATGCCGAGTAATCGAACTTGTTCGCTTCACCGTCGCCGTAGGCCATGCTGCCACTGCGATCGACCATCAACGTCAATCGCAGGTTGGTTTCCTCTTCGTATTGCTTGATGTGCAGACGGTCTTGACGCGCGTACACCTTCCAGTCGATGTGTCGAATCTCGTCACCGCGTGTGTACTGGCGGTGTTGCAGGAATTCGATCGACTGGCCGAAGTAAGGACTACGGTGCATTCCCGACAAGAAACCTTCGACCACTCGTCGTGCCGTCAGTTCCAATCGCCGGATTCGCGTCGTAACCTCAGGACGCAAATATCTTTTGGAATCGGGCATCTTGAGAAAGTTCGTCCTCGGTCGTTGGTGTTGCATCAATGATCCGCTGGATCACCTGGTCGCTTGTCACTCCGTCGCTCTCGGCCGCAAAGTTCACCACCATGCGGTGTCGCAGCACGGGCGCGGCGAGTGCCTGGATGTCTTCGACTTGGACATGAAATCGGCCGGCCAGCAAAGCGCGGGCTTTGCCGCCAAGAATCAAGAACTGCACCGCGCGTGGACCGGCGCCCCAGCCGACCAGGTCGTCGACAAACTCGGGAACCCCATCGCTGCCCACACGTGTTTGACGCACCAGTGACAACGCGTAACGCACGACGTGATCGCTGACGGGAACCTGACGCACCAACTCCTGTAATCGCAGAATGTCTTCAGCGCCCAGGACTGGTTCGACTTTTTCTGAACTCGATCCGGTCGTCCGCCGCGCGACCTCAAACTCTTCGTCAAACGACGGGTATTCGACAAAGACTTTAAACATGAACCGGTCTTGCTGCGCCTCCGGCAGCGGATAGGTGCCCTCTTGTTCGATCGGGTTTTGGGTTGCGAGTACGAAAAACGGGTCCGAGAGCGGATGCCGCGTCTTGCCGACGGTGACTTGTCGTTCCTGCATCGCCTCCAGCAAAGCGGCCTGAGTCTTGGGCGGAGTCCGGTTGATTTCGTCCGCGAGCACAACGTTGGCGAATAACGGGCCTTCCATGAACCTGAAATCACGTCGCCCCGACGATCGGTCCTCTTCGATAATCTCGGTTCCCGTCACGTCGGCCGGCATCAGGTCGGGTGTGAATTGAATGCGACTGAAGGACAAATCCAGTGTTTGGGCAAGCGTGCTGATCATCAGCGTCTTGGCCAAGCCGGGGACACCTTCCAGCATGACGTGGCCACGGCTGAACAGGCAGATCAAGATTTCTTCGATCACGTCTTCTTGGCCCACGATAATCTTGCCCAACTCGCGCAAGATTTTTTCACGTGCCTCGTGCAACCGGCCAGCGTCCGCCTGACTCAGCGGGCTCTCTGATGCGATCGATTGTGATCCGTTGGACTGAAGTCCGTCCGACTGAGTACCGGCCAAGTCGTCTGCCGACATACATTAATCCTTCCTAGGTGAGACAATCGGAGGAAACGCGCAGGGTTTCCGCCGATGTGGGTTTCCGCCGATGTATTGAGTTTCGCCGATGAGCGCCGCTTCCGCCGTGGAACGCATGCGATACATTCGCCGATCAAGTTAAGCCGAGTCTTGTTTGCACTTAACAGAATAGCAATATAAGGCCGCGGGAGCGCCCGGGTTCCGATTGCGGCGTCGATATCCACTATGCTTGAGATATTAGGAGTCGAATTCATTCCCGTAATTTTTGGAAACTGCGGACTTTTCTTTTATGACTGATACGAACGATGGTCGCGCTGGCGTCGATCAAAAACGAACTTTTCTTGTCGTCTGTCTCTGTTTTTTACTTTCCGGATTCGCGGCCCTGTTGTACGAGACGGTATGGCTGCGGCAATTCGCAATCATCTTGGGGACGTCCGAACAAGCTCTCGCGGTGATCTTGGGCGCGTACATGGGTGGGCTCTCATTTGGTGCATGGGTGGCCAGTCGAACCGCCGGTGCGATCCGGCGACCCCTGCTGACCTACGGCGTGTTGGAGGCGGGCATCGCGATCTGTGCCTTGGCGATGCCGCTGGGGTTGTCTCTGGTCCAGTCGCTGCAAGTGAAATTTTTTGGCGGCGCAACCGAACCGCCCCCGGCCGGCAGTCTGCCGATGGTCCTGTTCGGGCTGGTTTCGGCATTCGCCCTGATTTTGCCGCCAACGGCGATGATGGGAGCCACGTTGCCGCTGTTGGCAAAGTATGTCGTTCGCAATGATCAGGAATTGGGGCCACGCATCGGGTTGCTGTACGCGATCAATACGCTTGGCGCCGTCGTCGGCACGTTGTCGGCCGCGTTCCTCTGTCTGCCGGCACTCGGTCTCGGGCGGACAACCTGGGTCGGTGCGGGGGTGAATCTCGCCGTCTTTGCACTGGTCTACCTGGGTTTGAAGGAAATCCCGGCGGGACACGTCGAAACTTCCGATGCAGGTATCACGGATGCAGATATCACGGATGCGACAACGGGTGAAGGAACCGGCAATCAACTTGCATCGACCCGCGCTGGCAAGAAAAAGTCGGATCGGCGCGAACAGTCCGGCACGCCGGTAAAGTCCAGCACGTCGGTAAGTGGCACGCGGGAATCTGGCACGCCCGTTCCCTATGAATCCATTTTGTGGTTCGCCGCCATTTCCGGCTCGATTTCGTTTTGTTACGAAATCGTTTTTACGCGAATGCTTGGCCATAGCCTCGGCGGCAGCATCTTTGCGTTTGCGACCATGCTGGCTGGGTTTCTGTTGGGCATTGCGCTGGGCGGTGGGATCGCGGCACGGCTCGCGACCGATCGCAAACGTGCGGCCATCTTATTCGTCTACGCACAGGCGCTCACCGGTGTGTTCGCGCTGGTGGCGTTCTGGTCGATCAACGTCATGTCCGCGTGGTCTCTCGAGGGCCTCGGGGGGAATCACGCGACGCTGGCACAGGTTGCAATATCGATTGCCATTCTTTTGCCTTCGGCAACTTGTATCGGCGCGACGTTTCCGTTGGCGATCCGTATTTTTGCCAAAGACGAACGTGACGCGTCGCGCGGTTCGGCCAAGGTGTATTTCTGGAATACGATTGGCGCCATCGCCGGATCGCTACTTACGGGAATGTTCATCTTGCCCGTGCTGGAATACCACGGCGCCACCATTCTTGCGATTCTTTTGAACGGTCTCCTGGCGATCACGATCGTGATGGTGATGCGGCTGCCCAAAGGGCATGCCGCTGCGGGCGTCGTGACGCTCGCTTGTATGTTGATGAGCATTCCGGTGGCGCCTGAGAACGTGCTGCGCGTCTCGGCACTGCCCGGGCCGATGACGCATGGTGATTTCGTTTTTAACGAGGTGGGCCGTTCGGCGACGGTCACGGTATTTCAACAGGAGACGGGGTTCCGGTTCCAGACCAACGGATTGCCCGAAGCCGCCGCATCCTTTCGTGGCGCGGGACTCCCCTTCAGCTCGGACGGGGCTTGGTTGTCGGCTTTGCCGCCGTTGGTCCGACCCGGTGGCGAAACCATGCTGGTGATTGGGCTTGGCGGTGGGACGGCAGCATCATTCGTCCCGCCGTCGGTCAAGCAGTTTGATGTATTCGAGCTGGAACCCGCCGTGGTGGACGCGAATCGCCGGATCCGAAATGCACGTCAACGCGATCCTCTTGCCGATCCTCGCATCAATGTCGTGCTGAACGATGGCCGCAATGGTTTGGCTCTGACCACAAAGAAATACGACTATATCGTGTCGCAGCCATCGCACCCTTGGACCGCCGGGGCTTCGCATCTGTATACCCGCGAGTTCAATCAGATCGCTCGCGACCATCTGCTTCCGGGCGGCATTTTCTTACAGTGGATGGACACGCAATTCCTCGATCTCGAATTAACGCGTTCGATGGCGGCAGGCCTGCTGGAAGTCTTTCCGCACATGCGAATCTATGAACCGACTCCGGGCAGCATGATGTTCGTTTCTTCGGATCAGCCGATCGAGCCAGAAATGACCAGCGAAAACTACTTGCGTTACCCGCGCGAGGATAGGGCATTTTATCGAGCCTTTGGAATGATCAAGCCGACCGACCTGCTGTCGTTCCTGAAAATGGACGAAGTCGCCGTGCGAGAGTTCAGCAACGGTGCGCCGCCGATCACAGACGAGTTCAACTTGCTGGCCATGCGAGCACCGCATCTGCTGAGCCGAATGAAGCCCGAAGCCCAGCAAGTGCAAAAGGACATGCACCGCTGGGAGCCATTGCAGTATTATTCCGACGGTCTCGAATCGCTTTGCCCCACGATCAATTATCGAGCCATGGCGATTCGTTTGCGAGCTCGTACGACAATCGAATCGCCTAAGGCCAAGGATCATATTTCCGATCCCATCGATCTCGCGCTGCTGAACTCGTCGCTCGCGCAATTTCGCGGCGATGTCGAGGAATGGGAAAGCGAATTGGAAAGGGCCGCAAAGCTAGATCCTGATGATCCGCGGCCCGCCTACTTGTTGCTGGCGTACTCGGCCTTGGGATCGATTACGGAACTGGATGAAAAACGCAAAAAGGATTTGATTTCTAGGCTCGAAGGTCGTCTCGCGGAATTGTACAAAGCGGTTGAGTTGCTGCTGATGCCCAACAACGAAGGGGTCCCAGCGATCAAAGAGTACGAAGAGGTGCTTTCGAAATTTGAGCCCGACGATATCGGTTACGGGCTGGCGTCACGTTTGCGCATCGTTTGGCGAATCAGTGACATGGGACCGGAATCGGTCCGGCTCGGGCGCGAAGCTCTGGTCATCGCGGCAGAGGCGGCACCGTCCTTGGGATCCGAAAGTGTCGCTTACTTTGAAACGGTCGCCGCAGTTCAGGCGAACCGGCCACATGTGGCGCTATCAACCACCATGACACTGGCCAATTCAATCGTGGAGCGCGCAAAGCTGATTGACAACGGTGAAGTGACGGTCGAACAAGTGCAGAAAATGTTTCCGAATCTGGCGAGATGTCGAAGCGTGTTGTCTGATCGAAACGCGTTTCGATCGGTCCCGTCGGAACGTTATCGAAGCACCATTTTGTTCTTGGACAACCTGTTAGCGGGTTACCCCGGACCGGTTCAGTAGCCCGCTCAAAACCGAGTGCCAATCACCGAGTGCCCAAAACCGTGTATCTGAATTACCGAGCAGCTGTCGTTTCAGTATCTCGGCGTTGCCCTTCGCGGTCCCAGATATCTCGCGGTCCCGGATATTCAGACCGATCGGTATTAATGCACGGTGACTATCGTGCTTCCCCCCGACAGGCGACCACTAAGGGCGCTCATTGTCGCTTGACAGCTTTTTAGACTGCAATAAAATGCTTTTACGGTCAGAGCTTAGGGCAGCTTCGAGGCTGTGATCCCTTTCCTCCCGGAACTTTTCTTTCGTCAGGCTTGCTTGCCTTTTCGAGTGCAGTTAACGCCGTGACAACGCGATTCTTCCGCGTAAGCGATTCACTTGATCGCTGAAGAAACACAAACCAACCAAATTTACCGCTGCGGTTTTACGCTCTCGGTCTCGCGTTCTTTAGTGACGCGGCATTCCGGGCGGAGCGGAACTCCAGCAATCTCTGTTATAGGAATACGTACTTTTATGGCTTTTTACACAAAAATTCTCGGTGTCTGTTTGGTTTCGCTGACCTTTGGCATCGCCGGATGTGACACCGGTGGCGATTCGGGCGAACCGGCTGCTGCATCCCAAGATGAGCTCAGCCAGTTCCTTTCCGAAAACCCTGAAATCGCAAACGCGACCGAAGAAGCAGTTGATGACGGCGAGTAAACGCCAGTCGCTGCATTGGCGTCCGGTTGACGCTCGATATTTTTCCTACGTTCTTGTCTCTCATAACAGGTAATCTTAATGAAGAAAGCTAGAAATCAGGGTTTCACACTCGTGGAACTGCTCGTCGTGATTGCAATCATCGGCGTGCTTGTCGGTTTGCTGTTGCCAGCCGTTCAGGCTGCACGCGAAGCGGCTCGTCGTATGAGCTGCAGCAACAATTTCAAGCAAATTGGTTTGGCCGTTCATAACTACCACTCTGCCTACAATCGACTGCCCCAGCACTTCGGCGGAACATCCGCCCCGACGGCAAACTGGAGCAACGATCCCCCGAACGCCAACAATGGCGAATCGCTCAGTTACCTTGTCGGTTTGCTGCCGTTCTTCGAGCAGCAAGCGCTTTGGGAGCAGATCAGCAACCCGCTTGATCCGCCAGACCCAGCGACCGGAATTGCTGACGGAATGCCACCGTTCTTCCAAGCGATGGGCCCAAGTCCAAACAAGGGACTCGGCAGCCACAACATGACTCGTTACGAGCCTTGGTTGACTGAGATTCCAACCCTTCGCTGCCCGAGTGATCCAGGCCGCGGTTTCCCGGCACAGGGTCGAACCAACTATGCCGCTTGTATCGGTGACGGCATGCACTTCACCAACCGTGGCCCACGTGGCTACAACGGCATGACCTCGATGTGGGATGCGACTAGCGGCCAAGCTCAACGGACTCGTGAATCTTGTCGTGGTGCATTCGTTCCGCGATCGAAAACGGCTTTCCGCGATATCCTTGATGGTCTTGCCAATACGGTGATCGCTGGTGAAATCGCAACCGACCTGGGTGACCGCGATGTCCGAACACACGCCAACGGCATGAACGGCAACGTACCAGGTGTCTACGACAATCCTAACTTTTGTCGTGAGATCGCTGGCGAAATCGATCCACTTCGCCCACAGTTTTGGAGCGCCGCAGCAACTCTTGATGGTGGAGCCGAAGCAAGACGTGGATACCGTTATCACCACGCTCATGGTATCTACAGTGGTTTCAACACGGTCCTTCCGCCGAACAAAGAATTGTGCCTGAACAATGGTGTTCTTTCCAACGGAACTTGGACTGCAAGTAGCCGTCACCAAGGTGGCGTGCACGTTCTGATGGGTGATGGAGCGGTCAAGTTCATCACCGATTCGATCGAGGCTGGCAACAGCAACGCTCCAACGGTCTACGTTGGTGTGGCTGGCAGCAACAGCGTGAACGTTCCAGGATCGCAAAGCCCATACGGTCTTTGGGGTGCACTTGGAACGAAGGCTTCCAAGGAAACGATCCAGGAAGAGCTGTAAGCCGAATTCGGCTTCACGTTTGATCAACTAATGCCCCAGCAATCCCATCGGGTTGCTGGGGTTTTTTTGTTGAGAGATCGGTTCCAAACCAATCCAGGCACGAATCGGCCCCAGAAGTATCATGCCTTGGCCAGAAGTAGTATGCCTTGGGGCGTGCCTCGGCGGGCAGCGTTCCTTTTGATCGCCCCGAGACCGATGGCCGCATCGGTTTCCGAATCGGCGGGATTGAGTCCGCAAACGGCTCGAGTGAGCATGCGGGTTTATCTGAGAGCTGCTCAGAGCGTTGTAAATGTTGAGTGTTTTCCGTAACAGGACGGATAATGGCGAGTATGCGGGCTTTGCACTCTTTCGCCCGGGCATGCGATGGATCAGAATCTTACGGAACTTATCGATAGCGGCTTCGGTTCTCTGCCCTGCGTTTCGCCGGATTCCGGCCCGTGGCGGGTTCGTGAATCGATTCCATCCAGCATGTTCTGATTAAGGCGAGTCCAACCATGAAAAGAAAACACAACCCGAGAGCTCGCCGATCCGAATCTGTGGTCAAGTTCCAACCCGCCCGCCGGAAACTAAGGGCCGAGCTACTTGAGCAGCGAATGCTGCTGGCTGCCCAATTGAGTCCTTCACCGACGATCGTACCGATCTTTTCGCCAGAGGACGCTGTTGTGCTGACGTCACCGGTGATCAATGACTGGGAAGAGTACGAATTGTCCAACGGTGACCGCGTCGAAAACGATTTTCCGTTCGCCGAGGATGACGATGGCGACGGCCCTGCCGACGCACCGCTCACCAATGATGATACGTTCCGTTTGCACAGCAATCCGGATTCGACCTACAAGATCTTCTTGGACTTTGATGGGGCGATCACCGAAAACACGAATTGGAATAACGGGACCGGCATTCCAACGTTGATCGACATTGCCTACGACCGAAACAGCAACCCGGGGGTCTTTAATAATAGCGAGCTGAATCAGATTCGCGAGATTTGGCGTTTGGTCGCGGAAGACTATGCGCCTTTTGACGTTGACGTGACGACGGAAGATCCCGGGACCGAAGCGCTACGTCGAGCAAATGGCACCGATTTCGAATATGGCATCCGTTCGATTCATACTTCTAATACAAATCAAGTTTGCTCCGGTTGCGGTGGTGTGGCCTATGTCGGCTCATTCGATTCCGCATCAGACTTGCCGGCCTACAATTTCAACAAAGGCATCAATGGCGGCGGCAACACGCAGAGTCATGAAATCGGTCATGCGGTCAGCTTGTCACACGACGGGCTAACCGGAGGCACGACCTATTACAGTGGTCATGGAACGGGCGACACCGCCTGGGCACCAATCATGGGCTCATCGTTTGGAACCAAGATCACGACGTTTTCCAACGGCGACTATTTCAACGCGAACCAGCAGCAAGACGATTTGAATCGGATCGTCAGCCAGAACGGGTTTGGGTACCGCGACGACGATCACGGCAACACCTTTGCCGTTGCGACGCCGCTGCAGATTTCTGGCCGTACGGGATTAAGCAGCTTCGGTATTATCGAGCGTAATACCGACGTCGATTTGTTCTCGTTCGAGACGGCCGCGGGCAACGTTTCGTTCACCATCAGCCCTCACGAGAACTATCAGAATTTAGACGTTTGGGCTGGGATTTATGATGCCGCTGGTCTGCTGGTCGCTGAGTCGAATCCCTCCGGCAATACCACGGCCAGTTTCAGCAATGTGACCTTGGCCGCAGGCAAGTACTTTCTCAAGGTCGAAGGCGTCGGCACGCACGGATTTTACAACGCTGCTCTCGATAAAGTGATTGACCCTGGCGAAGTCGACTACACGGGGCCCGAGACGACCGTTCCGTGGGATGTCTCCGGACCGGTGGGCTATTCTGACTATGCAAGTCTGGGGCAATATTGGATTACCGGCACCCGCGCGGCCGCGGCGACAAACTTGATTAGCATTGCGCCGCAGGACAGCGAAAAAAGCGAAGGCACCTCGGGTTCGACTCCGTTCACATTCCGTGTTTCGCGACTCGGCGCTGGCGGATCGTCCGTGCAAGTTGATTATGCGGTAGTGACGGCCAGTCCCGAGGCGGACAACAACGTCCAACCCTTCACCGTCAGCCCTGCGGACTTCGTCAGTGGAACATTGGAAACAGGTGTCATCACAATTCCAGCCGGCCAACCATCCGTCGATTTTACGATAGACGTCGCCGGCGATAGTGTCTTTGAGCGGGACGAGCACTTCCAAGTTGTCATCAGTAATCCGACCAGCGGATGGACTATCTCGGACTCCGTAGCCGATGCAACCATTCTGTCCGATGAGTCGTCTCACGGCGTGGCATCGATCAATACTGCTGATTCGACAAAAGAAGAAGGCGATCCATCAACGGGCGCCGCTTCCTACACGTACACCTTGTTCCGGCGGGGTGATACATCGGTCACAACGTCCGCAAATTGGCAAGTGCAGTACGGTGGGTTCAGCAATGCCGCCAACAATGCCGATTTCGCCGGCGGCGTTCGCCCTCAGGGGACGGTAACGTTTTCCCCGGGCGAAACCGAGAAGCAAATTGACATTCTGCTGGCCGCGGACTTGGACGTCGAAGGCGATGAGAGTTTCAGTGTCGTTGTCACCGGCGCTAGTGGGCCTAATACCGCGTTGGTCGATTCCGGAACGCCGTCTCAGCGAGGAATCATTTTCGAAGACGAATCGCCGGTTTCTGTGATCGATCAGGTGCAGTTCCGATGGAGGCAAAATCGCAACGGTTCGAACAATGCTGATGCGTGGGCCATCGACAATGTTTCACTGTCCGGCACATCGTTCAGCGAAGATTTTGATCCGTCCATTGATGCGTCTCTTTGGGCAGATCTCGAAAATGCCAACGTCAATTCTAGTACGACAATTTTTCCCGGGTCGGATGGGAATAAGTTGTTGATGCGTGGCAGCGGTGATCGTGTCGCGACGACCGTGGGGCTTCAGCCGACCAGCGGCGCGGTGTTGTCGTTCGATATTATTTTGGGTGACGGAACGGGAGCGAACGGCAACGGTGCAGACAATGTTGAGAACGGCAAGTTCATTATTTTGGAATACAGCGTCGACGGCCAAAACTGGGACTTCTTGCGACGAATGAATCCGAACGACTTTGAGACTTGGTCCACGGTCGATGTGACGCTGCCGGCGCGAGCCATCTTGACGCCCAAAGTCATTACCGAGGGCGATGGCGGATCGCAGTCGGTGCAGTTCAATATCGTTCGAACTGGCAATCGCGGGAAAACAGCGTCCGCCGATTGGCAGGTGGTTCCCAGCGGAGTCAATCCGATCGATCTCGATGATGTGGGCGGCGTCTATCCAAGTGGGACTGTGAACTTTGGCCTCAACGATGGCGTCGAAGTCGTCACGGTGCCCATCGTCGGTGACTTGATTCCAGAGTCCGATGAGACTTTCGATATTATCGTCACCAGTGCTAACTCGGGACCGATCACCGGTGGCCCACGGACGATCACGATCGTCAATGACGACGCGCCTTCGGTCGATTCCGTGATCATCAACGAAGGCGCCGTAACGCGATCTGCGGTCACGAAGGTCGAGGTAGTGTTTGACACGCTTGTTGATGCACCGCCGTCGGCATTCTCTCTCACCAATCTTGGTACCACTGCCAGTCCCGGTAGCACGCCGGTCACCGGACTAGCAATATCGTCCGATAGCACTGGTCCAGTTACCATCGTCTCGATCAGTTTGGTCTCTGGCGGTTCGCTTGCGGATGGGAATTATCGATTGGATATCGATGGATCGCAGGTGTCGGCAATTGCCGGCGGGCTTGGCATGGCAGGCGACTACGTTTACGGCGATGACGCGGCGGACGACTTCTTCCGTCGGTACGGCGATTCTAACGGCGACGGCAGTGTCAATTTCACTGATTTTTCCCAACACTTCTTACCTGCGTTTGCGACCACGCAAGCCGGGGCCGGCGCCGCGTTCCGCTGGGACTTGGACCTTAACGAAGACGGTGCGGTGAACTTTACCGACTTTTCCAACGGTTTCCTTCCGAACTTTGCAACCAGTCGATAACTCGTTTGGAACAGCATGTGAATTCGCGGCCGATTGGCGGGGCTAAGTCGCGATCCTGCGGCCTTGGATGCGATCCCGCGGCCTTGGAATTGGGAATCGAATACGTTGAAGCTATACTCGGTGTCATTAGATTGAACCGTTCACTGGAGTATCGCGCGTGAGTATTTACCGGACTTTTTTCATCGTCCTGAACCTTGTTGTTTTCGGTTTGGTTGCCGTCGACGTCGGGGTGGCTAACGAGCTTCCCGAAACAGCGAAACGCGATGACGTCACGCCTCGCAATGTTGTTTTTATTCTGACCGACGACCATCGGTTCGACGCGATGGGATTCATGGGGCATCCTTTTCTTGAAACTCCTCACCTGGATTCTCTAGCCTCTAATGGGGTTCACCTCAAGAACGCATTTGTGACCACGTCACTGTGCAGCCCCAGTCGTGCGTCGATTTTGACGGGACTGTACACACACAAGCATCGAGTGATCGATAACAACCGTTTGGTGCCTGAAGGAACCCTCTTCTTTCCTCAGTACTTGCAGCGCGCCGGCTACACGACTGGGTTCATCGGAAAGTGGCATATGGGCGGACATGACGATGGCCCGCGACCGGGGTTTGATCATTGGATCAGTTTTCGTGGTCAGGGAAATTACTTGCCGCCCAACCCGAATTACACGCTGAACGTCAATGGCGAACGCGTCAAACAAAAAGGTTACATCACCGACGAACTGACCGACTATGCGATCGATTGGCTAAAAGAACAAGAGAGTTCGGACCAACCTTTCTTTCTGTACCTGTCGCATAAAGCTGTCCACTCAAACTTTACACCTGCCGAGCGACATGCAGATCGATACGCGAACGCGGATCTTAGTTTTCTGCCTCGCGGCGAAGATATCACCGCCGAAAAAAATGCACCTCGTTGGGTTCGCGACCAACGCAACAGCTGGCATGGGATCGATTTTAGCTACCACAGCGACAACGGCTTGGACTACTTGTATCGGCGATACTGCGAATCGCTTCTCGCCGTTGACGACAGCGTCGGTCGAGTTCTGCAGCAGCTAAAGGACATGGGAATCCATGACGAAACGTTGGTCGTCTACATGGGCGACAACGGATTCATGTGGGGCGAACACGGACTGATCGACAAACGCGTTTCGTACGAGGCGTCCATTCGCGTGCCGATGATGATGCAGTGTCCGTCGTTGTTCTCCGGCGGAACCGTCGTGGAGAATGTGATCGGAAATATCGATATCGGACCGACGATCTTGCATGCGGCAGGATTGCAGACGCCCGAATACATGGACGGCCGCAGTTTTCTAGATTTGCCCAACCGGCCCGACATAAATTGGCGGGACTACTTTCTTTACGTTTACTATTGGGAAAAGAACTTTCCCCAGTCTCCGACTCAGTTCGCACTTCGCGGTGATCGGTTCAAGTACATCACGTATTACGGTCTGTGGGATGTCGACGAACTATATGATCTCACCACCGACCCGGACGAGACGAGCAACTTAATCAACGATCCCGAGTACCAATCGGTCGCCAAGGAACTTGAAAACAAGTTGTACGCGATGTTGGGCGAAGCCGGCGGAATGGATATCCCCATGAACCAGCCGGCAGGGAGATCTCAGAACAAGCGGTGGGACGATCGCGGTGGAGAGAAGTCGGCAGATTTTCCGGCAGCGATCGTCGTGGATGAACCCGTGAACCGACAGGCAAAATAGTCCGCCTGGGGCATGTCGCGGTCGGTCCGTCCACAAGACCGGCACCGATGCGATGATGACGTTGATCGACGCCGGTGATTACATCGGCGCGATTCGGTCCGATCCCATGTCGGTCGTCAAGACGACGTGGGCATCGAACGCGTCTCGAATCAATTCGTTCTTGATGTTTTGATGTTCCGGCGAGTCCCACAAGTCGTTGTGTTCCCATGGGTCGGCGTCCAGGTCGTAAAGCTCACCAAGACCGTGATCGTGATACATGCAAAGCTTGTGCTGCGGCGTGCGGTACATCGTCCCAAAGGTTCCCGTCCCACCGGTAAAGAATGGGTCCAACGCGTCGAAATACTCGCTGCGGACGAAGTCATGGACGTGTCCAGGGTCGGCTTCCCCACGCAGGATCGGCAACAGGCTGATGCCTTGCATGTATTCGGCGACTTCCAGCCCGCTGATTTGCATCAATGTTGATGTCAGGTCCATCAGTTCGGTCAGGCCGTTGCTGATCAAGCCCTGCTGGAACTGTCCCGGCCAGCTAAAAATCAGTGGTACCCGCACGAGGCCTTCGTAGAATCGGCATCCCTTGTACATCAAACCATGATCGCCAAGTGTTTCGCCGTGATCGCTGGTAAAGATGATCACAGTGTTTTCGCGCTGGCCGGTTCGATCGAGTGCGTCGAGGATTCTTGCAAACTGATCGTCGATTTGCGCGATCATTGCGTAGTACAAGGCTTGCACGCGATGCGCATCGTGCTCGGCCGGTGTGCGAACCTCGTCCTGGAAGTCGAGAACCGACAGTTTGCGTTGATGCGCCAGGTCTGTCTCGCGAAAGTGAGGCCCAGGCATATCCGCGGGATCGAATTGGTCGGCATATCGCTTTGGCGGAATGAACGGTGGATGCGGATCATAGATATTGAGGTTCAGCAACCAAGGCTGTTCGTCGGACCGCTTTTTCGAAAGGAATTCGATCGCACAGTCGCTGGCCCAAGTCGTTTGGTGCATTTCTGGATCGACGCGATCTTCGCTCTCACGCATCTGATCCAAGTCACCGCCCTTTTCTCGCACCCATTCGGCGTAATGGTGACCTTCGGCCCAGTCGTCACGCGGCGCATGGCTAAACCGCCAAAACGAAAAGCCATCGTCCAATCGAGGTTCTGTCCTGTGCCCAGAACTTTGCAGGTGGAACTTGCCGATCATCCCGCAGTCGTACCCTGCTTCGGCAATCAGTTTTGTGACCACCGGTGGATAACCGGGGAACGATTCGTTTCCGTTGCGGGTGTTGTGCACGCGTGAGGGGTACATGCCCGTCATAAAGCTCGATCGACTTGGCGTGCAAATTGGGCTTTGGCAATAAGTATGTGTGAAAGCCACACCGTCGTTGACCAACGAGTCAATCGTTGGCGTGCGGACGTAAGGATTACCCAATGCACCAATCGTGTCGAAACGTTGTTGATCGGTGCAGTACCAAAGAATGTTGGGGCGTTTCGTCATTTAATGGTCGTGATCGTGGTCATGGTCATGATGTGTGATTTCGCCGTTATACATTTTTCCTTCGATCTCGATAATGACGGCACCTTCGGCGTCATGCTGCATCCACTCGCACAGTGTTGCATCGGTGGAGACAAATCGAGACGACTTGCCATCGGGGTCGTCTGTGTCCGAATCCGCGGATACGTCGAACGACTGGACCGCGCCGTCGTGTTTCAAGCTGACCGTCAGGGTGGGTGCGGCGATGGGCACCATTTCAGTCGCTGAACCGTCCAGCACGTAAATCGTGACCTTTTCTGCGGTGTGAATCAGTTCACCATGATAGGTTTCTTGACCGAGTTCGATCAGCTCGCCACCATGCGGGCCGTGTTCGGGGTGCATATCGATTGACTCCGGTGGGGGGCCATCCATGACAACGGTCTCACTATTGGTCGACTCCGAATTCGTTTCGACATTGCCCTGACATCCGATCATCGTCGACACAAAAATGGCCAGAGCCGTCGCTGGGAACTTCATCGTACATTCCGTGATTGGGGGGAAGAGATCGGCAAACGCGAACACAAGACTTACACAATTGAATTGTCTGAGATTAAATCGGACTGTCGACCCGCCAGGACATCAGCGCCCGCTTTCTGGCCGAACGCCCAAAACAACGCCGGACGGACAAAAAATTCAGCAACGGTGCTTGTTAGCAGGCCACCGATGATGACCGTCGCAACGGGATAGAGGACTTCTTTGCCTGGTTCCTCGGCTGCCAAAGCCAACGGCAGCAAACCGATTCCGCTGGTCAGCGCCGTCATCAGGACAGGCGCGAGACGTTCCTTTCCGGCTCGGGCGACCATGTCTTCGGTCCATTGTTCGCCTTCGTGCTGAACCAGATGAATGTAGTGGTTCAGCAGCAAAATACCGTTGCGGCTGGCGATCCCACACAATGAAATGAATCCGACCATGGCGGCGACCGTCAAGTTTTGATCTGTCAGAATCAGTGCAGCGACGGCGCCGATAAACGCGGTCGGTAGGCAGACGAGTACCTGCAAGCTGAAATTAACACTGCGGAACAGCGTATAAAGCACCAGGAACATGCCGGCGAGAGCGACGGCGGACAGGATCGCTAACCGGCGAGACGCCGATTGCTGACTTTGAAATTGCCCGCCGTATTCCAGGAAGTATCCAGTCGGCAATTCGATCTCGCTAAGTCGCTCGCGAATATCATCAACCACATCAACCACGCCACGATCGGTGACGTTGGCTTGCAACACGATGCGGCGCCGGACTTGTTCTCGCTTGATCGTGTTCGGTCCCCAGCTTTCGTAGATGCGAGCGACACTTTCCAGCGGGACCAGTCCGCCATCGGGCAGCGGGATTGCCATGCGGCGCAGCTTTGATTCGTCTTCGCGGAAATGTTCGTCCAGCCGCACCAGCAGATCGAATTTTCGTTGTCCGACCAGCACTTGGCTAACGACTCGACCTTTCATCGCGGTTTCCACCAGTTCCATCACCTCGTCGTTGCGTAGGCCGTACCGCATCAGCGCATCGCGGTCGAGCTCGATACGCAGCTGGGGAATATTCGTCTGTTGCTCCAGAACGATGTCGGTCAGGCCCGGGATGTCGGCGATGGCCGTTTCCATTTGTTGCGCCGTCCGTCGCAGTACGTCCAAATCATCGCCGAACAGCTTGATTCCGATTTGCGCCTTCACGCCCGACAGCATGTGGCTGATCAAGTGAGCCAGTGGTTGCTCGGTGCTGGACACAACGCCAGGAATTTCTTCCATCGTGTGTCGTATTTGTTCGATGGTTGCTTCGCGATCGGCATCTTCGGCGACTTCGATTACCATCTCGCTGACGTTGACCCCTTCGGCATGTTCGTCCAATTCAGCTCGCCCGGTTCGGCGAACGATGGACTTGACCGACTCGATCGCCAAGAGCTGTTTTTCGACGGTCGCTCCGATCGCATTGCTTGTCGCGAGCGATGTCCCGGGTGCGAGAAGTGCGTTCACCTGAACCGCACCTTCATTGAACGGTGGCAAAAAGTCGCGTTCCAGACTTGCCAAGGCGATTGCTGCGATCGCGACCAGCACCGCGGTGACGCCTAATACCGGTCCCGGAAGTTTGGTACTGATTCCGATGGCGAGTCCGGCAAGGTATTTCAACGTTGTGAGCAGAAATCCGTCTTCCTCTTCTGCGCGGGCGAACACTGTTTCGACTGCGATGATGGCCAGCCAGATGATCGGTGTGACCGCCGCAATTGCATAGAACGCTGTGGTGGAACCAATGCCAGGCAAGCCCAAGATCGACGCGAGTCGAGGCAAGACCCATAGGATCGCGAGCGTCGCAATCGCCAATGCAAACAGAGGACGAGTCACTCGCCAAGCCCGGTCGCCCACCAAAATCAGTGACGCTAGCGCGGGCGTGACGGTCAGCGAAACCAGTAGCGAGGCCAGCAACGATACGACGTATGCCGTCGCCAGTGGCACGAACAGTTTTCCTTCCATGCCCTCTAACGCGAACAGCGGAATGAACACCAAGACCACAATCGCGGTGCCATAGATGATCGAACTGCGAACTTCGATGCTTGCGTCGAACACGACCTGCAGTGGTGAACGAGGCGATGCGAGTGACCGGTTGTCTCGTAGCCGCCGTAAAATGTTCTCGACATCCACGATTGCATCGTCGACCAATTCACCAATTGCCACCGCCAGTCCGCCCAGCGTCATGGTGTTGATCGAAAGACCAAACGCGGTGAAGACACAACCGGCGGTAACGATCGATAGCGGAATCGCTGTCAGCGTGACGAACGTGGTACGAAAGTTCAACAGAAACAGAAACAGGATCACAATCACCAACACACCGCCGTCGGCGAGTGCTTCCACCACGTTGTCGATGGCACGGTCGATGAACGATCGTTGAGAATAGACTTTCGCGATCCGCAGATCGCTCGGCAATGATTCTCGCAAATCTTCGATGGCATCTTCGATCGCCTTGTCGACGGTTCGTGTGTCGCTGCCGGGTTGCTTGTTGACGGTCAGCACGACCGCCGGGCCACCCTCGACTTTGCCGTCGCCGCTGCGAATGTGTGCCGAAGCATCACCTCGTTTGACCTGTGGCGCTTCGACAATCCTGGCAACGTCTCGCAAGGTGATCGGACGGTTGTCGCGCATCGCAAGGGTGACGCTGCGCAAGTCGTCGATATTGGTGACTCGGCCCAGTCCGCGTACCAACACTTCGTTGGCGCCTCGGCTGTCCAGATAGCCGCCGGTTGCGTTCGAGTTTGATTGTTCGACCGCTTCGTGAACTTCGTGCATCGACAGGCCGAAGGAACGAAGTGCGTCCGGGTTCACCAGTACTTGGTACTGCATTCGCCCGCCACCTATTGCGAACACCTGCGACACACCTGGGATGGTCAGCATTCGTTGGCGGATGTCCCAGTCGGCCAGCGTCCGGACGTCCATCGGCGATGTCTTTCCGCCTTCGCTCCAGACACCGTACATCAGGATTTGGCCCATGATCGATGAAATCGGCGCCAGGGTCGGCGTCGCGTCCTCGGGCAAATGATCGGCAATCAATTGCAAGCGTTCGTTAACGATTTGGCGGTCGTTATAGATGTCGGTATTCCAGTCAAACTCGACATAGACGACCGAGATGCCGGCACCACTGCTGCTCCGCACGGCGACCACGCCACTGGCGCCGTTGACTGCCGTTTCGATCGGAAACGTGATCAGCGACTCGACTTCTTCGGGCGCCATTCCGTGGGCTTCGGTAATCACCACGACGCGAGGTCGATTCAGATTGGGCAGCACGTCGACTGGCAAACGTTGCATCTGCACGCTGCCAACGGCCAACAGGACGACAGCCAGTGCAAGCACCAACAAACGGTTGTGCAACGAGAAATGAATGATGCGATCAAGCATGTTGCACTATCAGTGGTTGTGTCCGGCGTGCGGGTCGATTG
The DNA here is from genome assembly GCA_963975425.1 of uncultured Pirellulaceae bacterium. GTDB lineage: Bacteria > Planctomycetota > Planctomycetia > Pirellulales > Pirellulaceae > CAXBGS01. The sequence continues at coordinate 405,058 of CAXBGS010000005.1, read as the reverse complement.
CTCCGCCCGCCTGGTTCTTTAACGCCATCTGCATTTGATGAGCACCACGAGTGGCAATCACTTGACCGGGCAGTACGCTGCCGTCATTGGCGATGGCAACGCTAATCGCATCGCGGGCGAGTACATGCACGGACCGACGCTCGAAATGGCTGCCGTTTTCAATGAAAACATATCGCTCGGGACCTTCTTCGGCGACGGCATCCTTCGGGACCACCAAGACGTTGTCGAACCCACCCGATGGAACGCGTAGCTGTAATCGTTGGCCCGGCTTGTAACGCCAGCTCACGTACTGCTTGGCACCTCGTTTCTCACTGCGCTCGATCTCGTTTTTCAGCGGGACAAAAAACGGCATCGATCGCGATTGGCGGTCGATCTCGTTTCCGATGTACGCGATATGCAAGTCTTCGACGACGATCGGCTGGGAACCGGTCGGCTCGAAGACCGCTTGCAACGGCAAATTCGAATCGGCGGCAAGCCGCAAGGTTTCTGCGTCGCTTTGGAACGCGTGTCCCTCGACCAGGACGTTGCTGTAGTCGGACATGCGGCCCAGGTGTTCGCCGGCGACAACGGACTGCCCTAAATTCACCGCCAATTCTGTCACCACAAATTCCGATTCGATGTGTTCGTGGTCACTGGGAGTCGGCTGAGCAAAGGCCGCCAATTGAGTCGGCGAAAGCTGGCTTTGGGCAAGCGGTGCAGGAGGCATTGGCACTGCACTAGGATCGTGCGGGTGAATCGAGTCGTGATGCAGTGATCGATCGGCATGCAAGACCGGGACGTAAACTTTCACCTCACGGATCAGTTTGCGAGTTTGTTCGATTTCATTGATTTGTGGTTCGCTTAATCCGTGAAGCAACATCGATTGCCGGGCGGCTTTCACACTGGCAAGCAATTTGTCACGCTCGTACTCTCGCTGGATCAGCGTCTTGCCCGCCACCGCGCCACTCTTGGCAATGTTTTCCAGCCGCGCGATTTCTCGCTGTTCCACGTCGACTTGACCTAACGATTTCAGGAACTCTTCTTGCGTATTGACCAAATCTTGATGGGTCAAACGCAAGGTCAACAGCTCTCGACCGCTGCGGATCAATTCACCTCGCGAAACATAGATCGCGTTGACCACTCCCGTCAGCGGCGCTGTCATCGCCAAGTGCGTTTGCCCCGGCCAATCCACCACGGTTGCGGGAATCTCGAGATACTCGGTATAGCGGCTTGCCGCGATCCGCATGGTTTGCAGCCGCAGATTCTTTCTCGCCTGATCACTCAGTTCGATGGATTCGCCTGCGTCTGCCCCATGCGAACTGTGATCATGTCCCGCATGTGGGTCGGCCGCATCGTGTGTTTCAGCGCCTGCTGAGGCGGCGTCGCGCGACACGAAAGATTGCCAACGGTCGCCAAGGAAATACATCGCCGCGATCACGGTCAGGATGATTGCGACGAGCGTCGTCAGGATCCCTTGCAGGCGAGCGATCCAGTTTTTCGTTGAAGCCATATTCCCGTTCGGTCTGGCGTGTACAGCAAATCCATCGGCAGCGGGTAGTATCGTTGATGAGCGACAGTCAACGCAAACGCAAATACGCATTCACGGGACAGATCGAAGACATTGTCCGCCAACCCGCGACTGAAAGATCGGTTACGATGTGTTTCCCGCCGGCTGCTAGCAGGATCTAATTCAGCCGCTTTCCCTGCCTGAGGTTTACACCATGATTCGATCGGTTTCTGGATTCGCTCGCGCCCGTACAGTACACCCAGCGAGGTGTCCGTCGCGAACTGTGCTTTCCTTTTCGCTTTTCCTATCGCTTGTTTCGGCACCTTTTGTCGAACCCAGCCCGGTTTTGGGCCAGGACGGGGCCGAGCCGCAGGGGCAAGACATGACCGGCGCCAGCGCGATCGCGGCCGCCGAATTTTTGCGTCAAGCCGTTGACGTGCTGCCGCTAGAAGAACGGTATGAGTATCACCGCAGTTTCGATTCGGGGTCGATTCACCAGCCGCGCCGAGACGTGAACGCGGAACCGCGAGGCAACGAACTTGTCGTTGACAACACCTGGACCATTCTCGCTTCGCCGCAGTGTGGTCCCCTGACCAGGTTCGCAGTCGACGATACGCAAGAATATTTCCGCGAGTCGATGCAAATGGACGCGATTGGCAGCGGTGAGTTGCCCGAAACCCAGTGGGACGAATCATCCAAATCGATCATCGTCGGCACGCGCGATGAACTTGCAGGGTCCGGCAACGGAACGGATTTGGGCGGCGAGCTTAAAGGTTCTCGCGATTACGAAATCCGCACGACCGATGACCAGATCATTGTCTGTGGATTCGACGATGCCGGCGTGATGCAAGGACTGTTCAACGTGCAATCTCGAATGACATTGCGTGAAGCACCGTTCCTGCCGAACGATTTAAGAACGGTTCGACACAGCTTGTACGATACTCGAATGGTGTTGTCGTGGCTGGGATGGATGCAGTGGCCTGATAAGTATTTGTCGCATCTGGCACACGATGGTTACAACGCGATTTATGCCTCCGTCTACGCGAATCCCAATGGCGTTCCCGGACCTCCGCATTACGATTTGATTCGCCAGCAAGACGGCGAGAAGCTGACAGACCTGATCAATCGTGCCAAAAAATACGGCATCAAAGTCATCACGCCAATTCTGTTTAATAACACCGGCGAAGAAGAAAACAAGCAACAGCTACGCGAGCACGTTCGTGACATCGTGACGAAGTTCCCCGACATTCGCGGGTACATCTTGCTGACCGAAGGTTTCTACTACAAGAAATTCTTCGGCGCAGGTGGTCACGGCGAGCAGGATTTGGGCGAATGGACAGACGTATGGACCAATGCCGTCAAGATCGTCGCGGAAGAAGCTCATAAGATCGATCCCGAAATCGAGATCCTGCCATGGGAATACAATATCGATTTTCGTCCGACGAGAGTTGGCGTGAAACGAAACGTCATCAAAGCCCTGCCGCAAGACTGTGTCCCGTTATTGACCTGGGAAAATGGCACGAGCTTTCAGATCGATGGGTGGAACGGGTTTCTCCGTGACTATTCGATCAGTCAAGTCGGGCCTGCCGAAGTCGCTGCGGCGCAGATTGACGAAGCCGGTAAACGTGACATGAAGGTGTATTGCAAGGTCGATTGTTTCGCAACTTGGCAATTTGGAACGACACCCTATTTGCCCGTTCCGCAGCAGTGGCAGAAACGATACGACGCACTGCAAGAGTACGGCGTCAGCGGAACGTTGGAAACATGGAGCAACGGATACAAACCGAACTTCATCGCAGAGCTGCGAGCCTGGTCATGTTGGTCTGATCCGCTTGAGCAAGATGAGCTATTGCGCGGCATCGCGCGGCGAGAGTTTGGTCGTGGCAGTGAAGATCGCGTCGTCCAAGCTTGGCAACACTTTAGTAATGCGATACAGCTCGTTCCCGATACGGGGCCGTCGATGGGAACCAACAACGCCGTCGCCCACCCTCTGTTCTTTGACGAACCGCCACCACGAATGATGACGCTGCATAATTCGTGGTGGGACGAAGAAAAGAAGACCTCTTGGCGTCATCGCATGGTCGAGTACTGGCCGTTTTGCGGACGTTTGATGATTTTTCAGCCTGATTTCAAGAACCGTACCAATCGCGCCGAGGTTTATGCCCGTGCCAGATCCGGCGTCTCGTCGATCGAATCAAAAGAACGCTTGGCCGGTGCGTCCATTTTGCCGGTGTTCAACAAGTATGTTCTGAAAGCGGCGGACGAATTTGAACGTGGGTTAAAACTCTATCGCGCCGCAGCACTGGATGCCCCGCAAGAGAAACGCGCGTCGGCATTTAAAGCTGTCTTGGTCGTCGAGCAGATGCAACGCATGCTTCGAGGGCTGCACGCGATTCTGGAATTTGAAGACTTGCGTCTTAAGCTGGCATCGACGGAATCGAAAGCAGAAGCGGACAAAATGCTAGCGCGAATGACCGACATTGTGGATGCGGAAATCATTCGGGCGGAACAGTCGCTCGAAACCTCGGCTCGCGATTCGCGACTCGGTTACGAGGCGGAAATGGACTACGTCTACACCCCGCGTGTGATCGGCGAAAAGCTAGAGGTGCTACGTGAAGTCCGTGACGAACAAATCCCTGCCTACCGAAAACAAATCGGCTTGAACTGATCAAAACGGTTTGATTCGCGGTTCGATTGCGTTGGTGAGATTGTCGCCCGTTGTGGCGGCGATCTCGCATATCAAGTTTGCCGCCGACGTTCACCTGTCCGCCCTGTGGCGATGCGCCAGCGGGCTTTCTCGTCATTCGATTTTTGAACACATTCTTGAAGATCGCAGCATGTTGACTCACCTAACAAAATTCTTGCTTACCACGATAGCGATTCTTTTTGCCGTCACCGCAACGGTACGATGCGTCGACGCTTCCGAGCATCCCAATATCGTTTATCTCCTTGCCGATGATTTCGGATACGGCGACACGTCGTGCTACAACCCGAATTCGAAAATCGCAACGCCCCACATTGATGAACTCGCTTCGCGAGGGATGAAATTCACTGACGCTCACACGCCATCGGCTGTTTGCACGCCGACGCGATACGGAATTTTGACGGGGCGATATTCATGGCGGACTCGGCTGAAGTATCGCGTCCTTGATGGGCTCGACCCGCCGTTGATCGAATCGGATCGCTTGACCGTTCCTCGGTTGTTGAAAGAACACGGGTACCACACCATTTGCATCGGCAAGTGGCATCTCGGTATGCAATTCACCGATAAGGCAGGCAACCCGCTTCCCGCGGTTCCGATCGACCGGCGCACGCCGCCACGAGACGGACGCGACGTTGATTACGATGTCGCGATCAAAGGTGGCCCCACCGCGGTCGGCTTTGATCGGTACTTTGGTATTTCGGCGTCCTTGAATATGTCGCCGTTCTGTTATCTGGTCGATGATCGTCCGTTGATCGTTCCGACGATTTTATCGCCGGCAATCAAGACCGAGTTTTTGTCGGTGGATCAGGGGATTCGGTCGCACGACTTTAGTATCGCCGGCGTGATGCCCATGTTGAACGGACAAGCGATACAGCATATCGACGCTCATGTCGAAAGCGGATCGGATCAGCCGTTCTTTTTGTATTTCCCGCTGACCGCGCCGCACTTGCCCGTGATCCCAAATGCCGAATTCTTGGGAACCAGTGAATCGGGGATGTATGGCGATTTTGTGCGCGAGGTCGATGCGACGGTTGCGGCGATCACCGAGACGCTCGAGCGACACGGAATCAGCGACAACACTCTGGTCATTTTTACTTCGGACAACGGCGGGCTTTACCACTGGTGGGATCCGCAAGAGGCGGATGATGTCAAGCATTATCAAATCGGGATGCGCGGCAAGCATGTCAAAGAATATGGGCACCAAGGCAACGCGCATTTGCGTGGCACCAAAGCCGATATTTGGGAAGGCGGACACCGTGTTCCCTTCATCGCCACTTGGCCGGAAAAGATTGAGGCGGGTACGACCACTGATGCATTGGTGGAACTGACCGACCTGTTGGCCACGTCGGCGGCAATCGTGGGGCAGACGCTTTCGGAAGAAGAGACCTGCGATAGTCGCAATATTCTTCCCGTCATGTTGGGCGAAACGAAGGGAAAGCCTGTTCGCGATTTTGCCGTCCACCATTCCCTATGGGGTAAGTACGCAATACGACGAGGGCCGTGGAAGATGGTCCCAACACGCGGCTCTGGAGGATTTACTCGGCCACGCGAGATCGAGCCTGCCGAGGGCGAACCGACCGGTCAGCTCTATCACCTGGACGACGATCCCTCGGAGACCAAGAATCTGTGGAACGAACATCCTGAGATCGTCGCAGAGCTTAGCGAGTTGCTTGAATCGGTGAAGAACGCAGAGAACTGATCACGGTGTCTGAGGTGTCTCGCCAAAGCGGAGTGTGTACGAAGGTTTAGTGGTCTTGTCTGATCGTTGCGTGGCGGGTGCATCGCAACTACCGTCGGGTGAGATCAAGTGAATCCTCCAAGGGCCTCTGCATGAGTTACTCACGTCAGGCCGCCATGGCCGTTTTTCTTGCCTGTTCGCTGTCGTTTTCGAACGATGCTGGTGCGTCGCTGATCGCACATTGGACCGGTGATGGTACCGCGGAGGACGCAACGGGTAACGATCATCACGGCACGTTGGTCGGAAATACGACTTACGCCCCCGGCAAGCTAGGCCAAGCGTTTTCCTTTGACGGGATCGATGACTACATCACAATTCCCACGGACTTGGCGCTAGAGCCCGCCGTGCTTTCGGTTGCGGCCTGGATCAAGATTGGTTCGGGCCTGCAAACCATCGTTGACAGCAGTCACGGTTTTGTTGACCAACAAGGTTGGGCGCTTCAAGTCAACGGCACCGCAAGTTTTGCGTATGGCAATGGTTCGACGTTTCCCGAGGTGAACTCGACGACGGTTGTTACCGATAACGTCTTCCATCACGTCGCGGCCGTCCTGGATGGTACGTCGATGAGTATTTATGTTGACGGCGAACTTGAAGGCAGCGGTATCTACTCGTTGGCACCGTCGCCGTCGTTGCGAGACTTGCGAATCGGATCGACGTGGGGCGGTAACCCCAGCTTGGCTCAGCGAGAAGTCAGTGGGCTGGTCGACGATGTTCGCGTCTACGATCACGCACTTAGCCTCAGTGAAATCCGCGCCCTGGCCGTCCCAGAACCGAGCTCGTTTGCGATTTTGTGCGCGACCGGCACGGCGGGTTTTTTGCGACGCCGACGACGCTTTTAAGTCGAGCCGACTACCGAGGTCATGACCTCGGTGAGGGTTTGATCATGTCCAGCATATTGATGCTCTTACCTTGACGTCGCCGCTACTTGACGGCCAGCATTCGCTCTAGCGCGATCAGGCTCCAACGCGTGTCGTCTTCATTGACTTCGATCACGTTGACGGCCGCACCGTCTCGCAAATTTTCTAACGTCCAGCACAGGTGTGGCAAGTCGATCCGGTACATCGTCGCGCACATACAGACAACTGGGCTCAAGAAGTGGATTTCCTGTTCGGGGTGTTCTGCCTTCAGTCGATTGACCAAGTGCAGTTCGGTGCCGATCGCCCACTTTGTTCCCGGCTCGCTTTTCTGAACCGTATCAATAATCGTCCCGGTGCTGCCCGAGACGTCGGCCAAATCATTGACCTCACGCGGGCACTCCGGGTGGACAAGAATCTTGATGCCAGGGTGTTGCTTGCGAAAGTTGTGAACATGTTCGGCGCGGAACATCTGGTGGACGCTGCAGTGGCCTTTCCACAGGATGACCCGACTCTTTTCAAGCGCGTGTTCGGTGTTGCCGCCGAGTTCTAATTGATAAGGATCCCAAACCGGCATTTCATCTTCGGTGATTCCCATCTTCAGTGCCGTGTTGCGACCGAGATGCTGGTCGGGAAAAAAGAAGACACGTTGCCCGCGCTCGAATGCCCATTCCAAGACGGCCCGCGCGTTGCTGCTGGTGCAAACGATACCGCCATGCCGACCGCAAAAGGCCTTCAGGCTCGCCGCACTATTGATGTACGTCACCGGGATGACTTGTTCGGTGTCGATGATTTCCGCCATGTCCTCCCAAGCCGCTTCGACCTGTTTGATCCCTGCCATGTCGGCCATCGAGCAGCCTGCGGCCATATCCGGCAAAATGACTGTGACTCTCTTGCCATCACGCGACCGAAGCCGTTCGGGGCGATTGGCCAGAATATCGGCCGTTTCGGCCATGAAGTGGACACCACAGAAAACGATCGTCTCGCAGCTTTCGCTGCTAGCGGCCAGTTGGCTCAACTTATAGCTATCGCCGCGCAGATCCGCATGCGCGATCACTTCATCCTGTTGATAGTGATGTCCCAAGATCAGCAAGGAATCGCCAAAATGCGTGCGCACGGCGTCGATTCGCGATTGCAACTCTTCCGCTTCCAGCGTCTTATAGGGCGCCAGCGGGTGAATTTCTTCGCGGGACAGGCTAGCTTGATCCGTACTCAATGATTCTCTCGATTTATAAAGCTATTCGGCGTGGTTGTTGGCTTGCTCGGCAATTATAGCGTCCGATCGCAAAAATGGCGCCACGCACGATATTTTCCACCGGCACCGAGCCGGCATCTTTTCAGCCGCCCAAGTCGACGGCACGAAAATTCTTACGTCGCGTCGGCCGCAATCACTGAGATCCAGATCTCCCTGCACTCGCCATTCGCGTTCGGTGGTCCAGTCATACGTTTTGCCGATCGACTGAAATCGGTACCGTTGGTCCGGTGCGAGTCGTTGGCGGTTGTGCGGCTTGCCATAGGTGACCGGAACCGCGCCGAGTTTTTTTGCCACGTCGATTCGGATGGCGATTCCGTACGGTTCACAGTCCCAGCGTTTCAAGTGGGGCCGGTAACAACGCGACTGCAATCGTTCTTTCAGCGATTGGGCCGAAAGACACACCACCGGAAAACGTCGATCAGTGGCCACCGCCGAACCGACCAATCGTTCACTGCGAATGATGCGTATCAGTGCCTTGAGCGGGCCGCGGTCGGAAACCGAGTCGTCCTGACTTAGCAACATAGAATCAAGATATTGAGATTCCGTTTCGCCGGGCCAAGGTCCATGCCGACCTCGAGTGTGATGAACCAGCCACAACCCCTCGGTGTGCGCCCAGTCAAGCTTATCATCCGATGTTGGTGTGGATGTCGCCTGAGTGTTTGCCGGCTCGCAATCCGCTGAAGACTTGGTTGGGCCGGATGACTTGGCGGCGCCGGAAGAATCGGTGACACTCCGAGGCATCAAAGCGGTTGAGCAGTACCAGCCAATGGCGCCCTTTTGGATCAACTCCACCGCACCATCGTGATTGTGCTGTGAAATCGCGACGCGTGTGGTCGCGTCGTCATGATTACGTAGTCGTTGATTCAGTGCGCCTGCGATCTTGCCGCCGCGGCGGACGTGCACCGCGTCGACTCGGTCGGCCATCGCGATCACGACGGCGTCGCGGCACAGTTGCCCAGAACCCGCCGATTCAATCACTAGTTTCTCAGCTGACAGATCCTGCGGTGCGATGGACCCAGGCGGACCCACGGTCACCCGGATTGCCGGGATACCAAACAGTTCCGCCGCGCGAGTCAGCCAGGGATCGATGGCGGATCCGTCGGCAACTAGAATGGTGGCGTCGCGCTGGCGACAATCCAGCATGCTGCGGGTCAAGAACCGACAGACCGTACGATGAACGTGTGGGTCGAGTCCCAGTCGGCTGGAAACAACGGTGACAAGCGGGCGATCCAGCCCCGGTCGCTCGGAGTTGCCAGGTTGCTCGGAGTTGCCAGGTCGCTTTCGGGTATCGTGTTGCCTGAGTTGCCTCAGTCGCTCGGGCAGTTCCGCAATCGCAGTGACCGTCACCGGCGTGCCAAACGCGCGTTGCAACCGATCAAGATGCACTTGATCAAAAACGCCAGTGACACGCCCGTTTTTACTGTTCATTTCCGGTCGACCTTGCGTATGATCGTCTTCGCTCTCTGGCGAACCGTCGGCGCCAAAGTCTCGCAAATCCGCTTTACCCGCCATCATACAAAATCAGACGACCTTTTTTGAGTCGATCCAGGTTCGTCGTCGTTTGCAATCTGCTCAAATAATCGCCTCCCACCCTACCTGCCGAAGATAAATCCGATGATGATCAATCGCTATGAGTTGTATTTTCTGGTTTGCGCCGCATTCGCTTGGATGTCACCGGTGAATTTGCTTGCCCAGCAAAGCGCAACACCGCCGGGACCTGGCGTGCGTGTGATCAAGTTGTGGCCGCAATCGGTGCCCGACTGGGACGCACCGACAGAACAAGAAGTCGATACGACCGAAGCCGACGCAAAGTTGGTCGGCGGCAAACGGCTGATGCGATTGAAGTATGTCTCGTCGCCCGAACTTCACATCTATCCGGCCGGCGGAGCAAACCCTAGCGACACCGTCGTCGTCATTTGCCCTGGTGGCGGTTACCAAATCCTTGCTTGGGATTTGGAAGGGACAGAAATCGCCGAGTGGCTGCAGAGCATCGGCGTCACGGCGGCGGTCTGTAAGTATCGCGTACCGAATTCAAAAGACAACGTGGATCACTGGAAGCCGGCCGTTCAGGACATCCAGCGTAGTGTCTGTCTCATTCGCAGCGGTGCGGCAGGTGTGAAACCAAAGCATGTTGGCGTGATCGGGTTTTCGGCCGGCGGAAATGCCTCGGCACGTACCGCGCTGGCGCCCAAGCGGTTCTACGAGCGAGTCGACTCGAGTGACGACGGCAATCATTTGCCCGATTTTGCTTCACTGGTTTATCCGGCTTGGTTGGTACAGGAAGAAGACCCGACCAAGCTGAATCCTGATTTGGTTGTGACAGAAGATTCACCACCGATGTTCTTTGCGCATGCAGCCAACGATCGGATCAGTTGTTTGAATAGCGTGACGATGTTCACGGCGCTGCATCAGGCGGGCGTTCGCTCGTCGCTGCATGTCTTTGCGGGTGGCGGTCACGGTTTCGGCGCGCGTGTCAGCAACACGGCCGACGATCATTGGCCGACGGCAATGCGGGCATGGATGCACGACCAAGGCTGGATCGCGGACTGAGTGTTGCCAACGTGAATGACTTGCAAGCCGCGCGAACGGGAACATCGTCCTCGCGAGATAAAGATTTGGCAGGCGACGAATTTGCCGTCGACCTTTTGTACGGTGGCGCGCCGATCAAGGCCGATCAGGAATGGGCGAACGCGGTTACCCACGGAATCGCTGCGGCTTTGTCATTGATCGCCGGTGTCTTTTTGATCATCGCGGCTGCGGATGTCGGTTGGGGAATGGCCGTCGCCTGCGGTTTGTACGTGCTGTCGGTCACCGGGACGTTCTTGTTCTCGACGTTGTCCCACATCATCCATCACCAGCCCATGCTCAATACGCTGCGGGCGTGGGACCAAGCGATGATCTACGCGATGATTTCCGGGACGTACACGCCGATCGCTTACGGGTTTGCCACGGACCAAGTCCGCATGCCTCTGCTGGTTGCAATCTGGATCGCAGCGCTCGCGGGTTTTTATTTCAAAGTAGGAATACGGCACCGTGTTAACTCGATCGGAACATGGTCGTATGTGCTGTTGGGTTGGTTGCCAGCGATTCCACTAGTGACTCACGTTCCATCCGCGCTTGCTTGGTGCATGACGATTGGCGGTGTCGTTTATTCACTGGGGATCATTTGCCTGGTCAACGATAGTAAGATTCGCTATTTGCACGCAGTGTGGCACTTGTTCGTGATGGCGGCGGCTGCGGTCCACTTCTTTGGGATTTTTCGCTATGTCGTGCTCGCCGGTTGAGTTTCGACGCGGCCTCGCCATGCGATTTGCTTGCCCATCGATCGGTTCACTAATGCAATCCATTGCAGCAAAACGAAAAGTGTGACGCTCACACTGTGAAACAGCACACCGATCCAGGATTGTCGAAAGACCATTGCCGCTCTGGCCCGCGGCAGATGCGAAAGCGTGATCGCAGTGATCGAGAGTGCGGTGGCCGCGAATTCGCCACCGGACCAAAGCGTGCGGGCCACCAGCAACACCGGCAACGTGACGGAGCCGAGCAACATGATGGTGAACGGGACGATCAGTTTCGGATTTGCGATACCCTCATCCGCGTTCTTCAAAACGCCTCGAATCACTTCTTGCGCCGACGTGTACATGCGACAGTACGCCACTTCGGTGCCGTCGATAACATCGGTCGTCATCTTCGCTGTTCGGTAAGCTTTGGGCAGTTTCAATCCGTCATGCCGCGAGGCATGAATTGCCGCATGCGTGCCCGCGCGGTGATAAGCATCAAGCTTGGTGAGGAACAATTGACCGCATCCGGAGGAGTACGCGGGATGGCGACTCGCCCGCATTCGATCAAATGGCAGGAAACATAGCAGCACATAGTGCATCATCGGGATGAGCCATTTTTCCAAGGTGGTGCCCATGACCTGTCGTGGAAACGCGCTCAAGAGATCGACGCCCGTGCGGTCTTGATAGTCGATCAATTTTGCTAAACCCTGGGGCAGCAACCGAACATCGGCATCCAAAAAAACAAGTCGCTGGTGTGTCGCGGCCTCGGCCAGTTGGGCGCACGCGTGTTGTTTTCCGTTCCATCCCGCCGGCAGCGGATCGCTCTGACGTAGACTCACGCGTGGGTCGCTTGCCGAGATTTCGTTGACGATGTCGGCTGTCGCGTCGGTCGAGTGGTCGTCCATCACGATGATTTCAAGATCGACCGATTCGCTGGCGAGAATCGATCGCAAAGACTCGCCGATTCCCGCTGCCTCATCACGGGCCGGAATCAAGACCGAGACGCGCGGCGGCGAGCCGGCGAATGATTCGGGGGTGTCCAAGCGCCGGTAGAACAACGGCAGATTCTTAAAGAATAATCCGGCCTGCATCGCGGCAAGCCCACAGGCCAAAACGGAAAGCGTCAGCACGATCATTTAAACTGCTCTCCATGGCTGGAATCAAACGCCTGACGTTTGACGATCGATTTTGCACGGCGGAAGGAATCGTAAACCAGTCCTCCGCCCTTCGCGCCAGAGAGCAAGCTTTCAAACGGATCGGAGCAGCGCTGGGTGGATAACGCAGCAAGGTCTCGCTGGGTTTGACGCAGTCGGTCCGTTAACGCAGTGGCCCACTCTGGTTTTGTCAGCAAGTCGTTCGCGGCGACGTCAAACGGTTGGCCTAGTTTCGTAAGGCACACCGGCAGTCGTTCGTCCCAAAACACATACTCGAGCGCGAGTGGAATGATGTGTCCGTTTTCCATGCGACTGGACAGATGACTGAGTCCCGGCATCAACGTGGTGCTGTGATCGCGCGGGTCGGCGAACTTTCCTTCAGGCGTCATCCAGATGGCCGTTTGCGGATGATCGAGGATGCGTCGACTTTGTTTCAGGAACGACGCGGCGCCATGCGTCGTGCTCATCTTGACGCCATAGAAGCCCAGTTTGCCAAAGACGCGATACTTTTGCAGCGCTTCGGCATCGATGGGGGCGTAGAACTGTCTTGGTGAAAACAGAACGCGGTTCAAGAAGTGCGAGACGAGAGGATCCCACCATGACGGATGGTTTGCATAGACAATTACGGGCGACGCGTCGATGCAGCCAAGTTGATTTAGACTTTCACGTTCGATCGCAATTGCATGAAAATGTCGGCGGAGCAGCGGGCGAATGAACCGATGAAAACCGTCTTGCAACCAATTCGAAACGGGTGGCAGTTCATCGTTGGGCATGCTCGATCGCCGGATGGGGCACAGGGTCAGGCAAATTTGTCACGGGGGCTTATTTGTCGCTGGGGCTTATTTGTCGCTGGGGCTCAGCGGCGAAAGACTGGGTGTGGGTTTCGCCACCGAGGCGTTTCCTCACACGACACCGCACACCTTGCCGCCTTGAATGTCTTCGTCGAGTGAATTGGCGGCAATCCAGCCACTCATCAAGACCATCGGCATTCCGGGGCCGGGATGTGCAGCACCACCGGCCAAGTAGAGACCTTTGACGTCCTTTCGGCGATTCGCGGGTTTGAATGCCCCAAGAAACTTGCCGTGGCTGGCGAGCCCATAAATCGCTCCATTGAGTACTCGATACCGATGGTGGATGTCTTCCGGGGTGAGGGTCGATTCGTGAACGATGGATTCACGCAGACCGTCCATCCCCGCGGTCGATTCAAGTTTATCCAGAATCACGTCACGGTACGCGGGCAACATTTGTTTCCAATCGTGACCGGGACGCAGGTAGGGCGTATGAACTAGGATATAAAGCGCCTCGCCGCCCTCGGGCGCGACGGTCGGTTCGGTCACGGCCGGGGCGCAAACGTACGCCGACGGATCGGGTGCCGGTTCGCCTCGCCGATAGATGTAATCGAATTCTGATTCTGGGTCACGCGAAAAGACAAAATTGTGATGCAACAATTGGTCGAATCGACGATTCAGTCCCAGGTAAAGCACGACTCCGCTGCATGCCGGTTCGTGTCGCGACGATTTTTCAAACGAGTCTGACTGTGGCGTCCCATCAAGCAATTCTGTGTAGGTCCGAATCGCATCGCAATTGCTGATCACGGCGTCACAGGGGATCGTATCGCCGCCGGCCGTTACAACACCGGTGACACGATCGCCTTGAGTGGTGATTCGCAAAACATCGACTTCCGTTTGGATGTCGACGCCCAGTTCACCGGCCAGTTTTTGCAGGGCCTTCGGAACCGCGCGGGTTCCGCCCATGGGGTACCAAATGCCTTCGTCGGTCTGCATATGCGCGATACCACACAACACGGCGGGTGATGCATAGGGCGATGAGCCGACGTACTGCGTAAAGTGGTCCATCATCTGTGCGACGCGGTGGTCGGGAACATGCTGACGAACAACGGATGCGACCGAACGCCCCATCCTTAGCGATAAAACGTCTTTCAGGACGGCCGCCGAAAACGCGCCGCCGACTTCCATCGTGTCGGACAAGCCGCCGACGCTGCGCCAGAAAAAGAAACGATCCGAAACACCATGAAGTTGCTCGCTCATCCGCAAGAACTTTTCGTACCCGTTGCCACTGGCCGGTGATCCGGTGAACGCGTCCAGGTTGTTCTTCATCGCCGAAGTGTCGGCCACCAAGTCCAGCACCGATGGTTCTTCTGCGCCTGAACCTGAGCCGTCAAAAAAGCACCGCCACTGCGGATCCAGCGGCACCAGATCGACATAGTCGTCGATCTTTCGGCCCGCTTCTTCGAAAACGCGTCGCAGGACACCGGGCAAAGTGAGGATCGTCGGTCCCATGTCGAACCGAAAACCGTCGGCGTGGTGAACCGCCGCCTTGCCGCCGACCCACTCGTTTTTCTCTAGCAGCGTCACGCGATGACCTCGCGCCGCCGCAACACAGGCGGCCGACAGGCCGGCCAGGCCACCGCCCACGACAATCGTTCGCAGTGATTTCTTTTCAGACGTGATCATGGTTGCTCGAAATGGATGGTGTGGTTGCGTGGCTGAACGAGACAATCGCGATAACGTGGCTGCCACGTTGTTCACGCTGGACGGCTTGGCGTCTTTTCGAGTCGGTGCCAATCGCGTCCAATGGGATCGGCGGGAAATTTTTGTCTGTCAATGTACCGTTTCTTGTTCGATATCCTGAGTCTAAACATGTCAAAGAACCCGGTCGATCGGCCCGTGATTCAGTCCATCGCATCGCGTTGGAGTCCCTATCTGTTTTTGCCGAAAGAGATCGAAGAAGAAAAGCTGGTCACGTGTCTGGAAGCGGCACGCTGGGCGGCAAGCAGTTTCAACGACCAGCCTTGGCACTGGATTGTTGCAAGACGCCAAGACCCCGAAGCGTTTGAGCAAATGCTGAGCTGCTTGTTGGAAGCGAATCAAGGCTGGGCAAAATATGCCGGTGCGTTAATTTTGACGGCGATTCGTCCAACGTTTGCCTACAACAACAAACCGAACCGTGTCGCCTTGCATGACCTGGGGCAAGCCGCATGCCAGCTTTCGCTGCAAGCGACAGAACTAGGGTTGCAGGTGCACCAGATGGCGGGTGTGAATCTAAGTCGGGTTCGACAAGAGTATGGAATCCCCGCCGAGATCGAGCCTCAGACCGCCATCGCAATTGGTTATCCCAACACGGGTGATCCGATTGATGATACGCAGAAGGATTTGGTCGAGCGCGAATCGGGTGCGAGAAAACGCCGGATGCTTGCCGATCAGGTCTACGAAAAAAATTGGGGGCAGTCGGCATCGTTCTTGTCCTAGACGGCACGCCGCTGTGGTCACGGTTTTACGGCCCGATCGTGCTGGCCTAGTCGTGCTGGCCCAATCGTGCAGACGCGATTTTGCCGATGCGATTTTGCCGGCCTGTTTGTTCCGGCCGCATCGCGCATGCGGCGTCGGGGGCGGGATTCCGCGGGGATCCATGCATCCGGCGTGACCCGGCAAGAGATCGCGTTCACTGCGAGCCCGCGTCACAGCAGTCCGTCACAACAGTCCACCTGCGCTGATTACACCTGGAACACGACCAATCCGGCACTTCTCGGCCACGAAGCTTTGCGGCGGTTGGCGATTTGATGGCCCCCAGGCGAGATTTACCATTGGCGAGCGCCGATTGATTTGTTGTCGAATATCGTCGCCGGCACCGCCCAGGCCCAAGCACGCTACAATCCTGTTCTGGTCGATCGCTCAACGGGTAGGTTTTCTGACCGGTGACAAATACAATGAACAAACGCGTCGCAATGAATTCGCATTGGTCATGACTCGATTCGTTTTTTCCGTTTAAATCGGTGTGCCAGATGATTGGCCGACATTTCTTGAACACTTACGCATCAGAGACTTAGGTCGGTGTCCGAAGCCTGGAAAACCGGAATCGTCTTCTCGGACATTACCGACGTCGGGATGCGGCGCGCCAACAATCAAGATTCGCACGCCGTCATTCCCGCTGAAAATCAAGAGCGTTTCCAGCACCGCGGACATCTATTTGTCGTTGCCGACGGGATGGGAGCACATGCTGCGGGCGAATTGGCTAGCCGCATGGCGACCGAAGCAATCACGATGCACTATTTTCGGTCCGGCGACGCGGACCCGAAAGATGCCTTACGCTCGGCGATTATCGAAGCGAACTCTGAAATTCACAATCGTGGTCAACAGAACCCCGAATTTCACAACATGGGGACGACGGCCAGCGCGCTAGCCGTGCTGCCGCAGGGCGCCGTGATTGCTCATGTTGGCGACTCTCGCATCTACCGGTTGCGCGGGACGCGGTTAGAACAACTGACGTTTGATCATTCGCTTGTCTGGGAAATGGAAGCGAGCGGACAGATACATCCCGATAGCGCCCTGGGACAATCGATTCCTAAGAACGTCATCACTCGCTCGCTCGGTCCCAGTCCTGATGTCGTCGTCGATGTGGAAGGACCGTTGGCGATCGAGAAAGGTGATTGCTTCCTGCTTTGCAGTGACGGACTTAGCGGCTTGGTCGACGATCCAGAAATCGGGACATTGATTCGATGCTTGCCGGAAGAGTTGGCATCTCGCGTCCTGGTCGATTTAGCGAACTTAAGAGGTGGGCCTGACAATAGCACCGTCGTGGTTGTTCGTGTCACCGAAGACTTGCGGGCGATGGAATCAATCGTCGAGTCCAAGCCTCCATCGCCCAAGCCAACCGTGTCGCCGCTGGTGTTTTCCACAGTGCTGTTCTGCTTGTTGGGCGCCGTTGTGCTAGCGCTCTTTCAGTTGTGGGGCCCGATGGTGATGGCGATTCTGCTGGGGCTGATCGCCGCGGGCGTCTGTGTCTATCAATATCGAACCGGTGAGCAGACCACGTCGAACAAGCCATTGCCGCGAGTCTCTGGCGGCAAAGCGCCTTATCGCAGCTATTCGGCCAAACCGTCTCGCGAGCTTTACGATCGGCTGGGTGAAACGGTCGACGCACTTCGTGCCGCTGCGGATCAGAATAATTGGTTGATGGACTGGACGAAAATTAACGAGCTGCAGACGCGTGGCTCGAATGAGCTGAAGCAGAATCAAGCCGAAAACGCGATCCGCATGCAAGCCGAAGCGATCGTGGAAACCATGCACCAGTTGCGAGAGCAGAACAATCGAGCTGCTGGCGAAACGGCCATCGATTACTAGTCGTGAAGTACTAGTCGGCAGGCACTTTTTGTTAGGCACCTGTTGTCTGCAACGACCTGCGCAGCGGCACAAGCCCACGCACATGTCAGCCACGGCCAAGGACGCACCGGGTATTGCTGGATGCCCGCTCGCAGTCCCGGCTCGACTCACCAAAGACTTCGCTTGATGGTGCGATTGCGGGTAAGAATGGTGGTTGTGACGGTGCCTCAATTTCGCCGATCGCAGCGACGCGCGATTGCTGGGCCTCGTTGCTAGCATCGGCTTTGGTTTTCTGCCTACCGCTGTGTCAGGGCGTTTTGCTAAAGGGGTGGCTTGTCTTCCACTGCGAAACCATGCCAACCTGACGCAGCTTTATGCCCAGCCGTCTGACGCGATATATCCTCGTCGAGATACTGAAGATCTTTGTCGTTGCGCTCGTCGCACTGACCTTGCTGATCTTGTTGATCGGTGTCGCACGCGAGCTGCTGCGAAAAGGGTTGGGGCCGACGGCGGTGTTGCAGTTGTTGCCTTACTTGCTGCCGATCTCTTTGCAGTTTGCGTTCCCGGCGACCGCGTTGTTTTCGGTCTGCTGTGTTTATGGGCGGATGGCGGCCGACGGCGAAGTTGCCACGGTCAAAGCCACCGGTATTTCGCCGCTGCGGATGCTAAAGCCTGCGATTATCTTTGCGGCACTGCTGAGTCCGATCGCGGTCTGTCTGTCGGATCTTTCTGTGTCGTGGGGCAGGCCCGGCGTCAATCGCGTCGTGATGCTGTCGCTGGAAGACATCGTTTACCGAGTATTGAACGCGCAGCATTCATACACGTCTGAGCATGGTTTCTCGATCCACGTCCGCGAGGTCGAAGGACATACGTTGATTCATCCGACCGTTACAGTTCACAACAGCGGTGACAATGGCCCGATGAAGGTGTCGGCGCGCGAAGGCGAATTGCGGCTCGATCCTGAAACACAGACTTTGCTGTTGCGAGTGGTCGACAGCAAGATTGAAGGCGGCAGCGGATTTCAGGGTATCTTGCCCGGCGAGACAGAAACGAGACTCACACTGGCCGGTGCGATCACCAATCGGGACGTCAGCGAGCGGAGTCCCAGTGAATTGCCGCTGCGTTTGATCCGTAACGAACGCATTCAGCAAGACGCGCGGACGCATGCGGCGATCGGGCAACTAGCCGCTCACACCGGATTCTCATTGTTGACATCGCGGCCCGAAGATATCGCAGGCCCTGGCGGACAGCAGATCGCGGCTTCGTACAAAAACGGGCAAAGGCGGCTGCGCCGATTGCGGACCGAACCGTGGCGCCGTTGGGCCGAGGGCTTCAGCTGTTTCTTCTTCGTGCTCGTCGGCGCGCCGCTGGCAATGATTGCCAAGACTAGCGACTACTGGACCAGTTTCGGCTTGTGTTTTTTGCCGACGCTGCTGATCTATTACCCGCTGTTCATTTTCGGGCTTGAACAAGCCAAGGATGGGATCGTTCCGCCGTATGGCGTTTGGATCGGCAACGTGATCCTGGCCGTCATCGGCATCTCGCTGGTCGCCCGCGTGCGCCGATACTGACGTGGCCGACGCCCCAGCGTGGATCTCTGTCGCAGGTTTTGCGGGTCGTCTTATTCGGACGAGTACCAAGTGTTATCGCGCTGTGGCTTGACGGGCGCTGTCGCTGGCGGGCCCAGTCGTATCGCGGGTTTGCGCAGTTTCGCTTCGAGTACAGGCGCCGAGACTTGTACCGACGCGCTGTACTCTGGCTCGTATGTTGGTTCGGTATCGTATCGCAGACCATCGTTGCCGCGGTACCGATCGCTGGTTTGAACTTCGCGTCGTGCCGGTGGCAATGGCGGTGCGATCAGGTCGTTTCGGTCCACCCGTTCCTGGCGATTGACCTGTCTGACCGATCGATTCGATTGCTGCTGGAACGGGTTTTCGAACCCTTCAGGCGCTTTGATCGGACGCACGTCGGTGAGCGCCTGGGCGTGTCGGACCGATTCGGTCGCGGGTGCATTGGTCGCCGCGGTTTCGGTTCCGATTCCAGCGCCTATCACGTCGTTGCGTACGGTGCGATCGCCAATTTCGATCTGCTTTAGGTACGAACTCGGTTCCGCCGAGTCTTGGTAATCATCCGTCGCTTTATCCATCGAATCGTCGCGTCGCCACCAACTGCCATCTTCGCTAGGACGAGCCGATTCCAGGCGAGGCTGTTCGACCGGAGCACGATCGTCCGGCGCGGCGCCCGTCAATGGTGCGGTGTTCAGGCCTTCGCTTGGCTGCTGGTAATATCCAGGTTGTTGTGTCGAAGGAATCGGAACAACCAATCGATCGTTTGCCGACGAGTATCCGCCAACTTGCCCAATCGCTGACGTTGAAGGACTGGCCGGAAGTGGCTGGCCGGCAAATGGTGTGCTGTTGACGCCGCCCATGGCAATCGGCGCGCCGCCGATCGGTGCCGCCGAATAGCCGGGATACGTCGTCTGGCATCCTGCGGCCGGCGGTGCAATGACGGTCGGTGCGGCTAGGCCCGGTTGCAGACTGCTGGCTGGCTGCAGACTGCTGTACGGTGTTCGCTGCAATTGCTGGACGTAAGACGTGCAAGGTTGCTGGACCGTGACGGTGGTGCCCGAAACCGGGTCGACCGACGTGACCGGGCGATAATAAGTCACGGGAGCGCGGTAGTAAGAGCTGCGATAGTTTGTCCCCAACAGCGAGCCAAAGAACCGAGCCAATCCGCCAACGCGAGGCTGCGGAGCGGTCGTGAACAGGGGGGCCACAGGCGTTGCCGGCAATGCGGATGGTGGCAATCCGGTAGGAACCGCCGTGACCGCCGGGCTGCCAGGCGTTATGGCCGATGGATAGGCGCTTTGGTAGACGCCACTCGGGTTGCTCTGTGGGTAAACGTTGCCCGTGCCATAAAACGGATTCGACGAAGTCGCCGGTCCGCGCAGTCGACCGGCAAGCGGCACGGTTGCAGGAACGCGACCGAACAAGCTGGCGCCGCCGTAGTACGAACCGTACGTCGACGCCGCTGTCGTGCCTGTCATCGGCAAACTATAGGACGTTTGCAGGTTGGTTTGCGGTGCGATCACGGGGCGGCCCGCAATCACCTGTTGACTTGCGATTATCGGTTGACCTGTGATCACAGGTCGACCCGAATAAACCGACGCGTTGTCGTAAGACTGCATCTGCGCTTGATACACGCCATTGGTCGGCGCGCCAGCGACTGCGACCGACGGATAAGCGGCTGCATAGGCCGACGAATAGGGCGCATTCAATCCATAGCCATACGGCGCATAGCCAGCGACATAGGGTGACGGCGTGCGCCCAAACAACCAGTCGCAAAGACCGGCGTCAGCGTTACCGCTAACCAAAGGGCTGGCGACAGAGCAAAGCAGTAGTATCCAGTGGCGTCGAAACATCGACGGTCCCCAGTGCGAATTTTGTTTCAGTTTTGTCGTTTCAGCGGCAAGCGGGTTCGGATCAAGTCGACTTGTCAAAGGCGATCACGCAAATCAACGGCGTTCAAAGGGAATGCCGCGTGTTCGGTGATTACCCCGTTGTCCGCGACTGTCCAGTCATCCGCGATCGTCCGGTGTTCAGCGATCGTTTAATCCGCGATCGTCCAGTGTTCAGCGATTGCCGCCGGGGGCACCCTTTGAGTCCGACGCGCAAACGTCTTGCGCAGAACGCTACCGGGGCTCCGTAGCAAGTGGACGCCGCAACCGGCGTCGGGTCAACGAATCCTGAGTCTTCTCTTAGCCTTTGTGAAGCTTTTCGGACACGCTTTCGCGGGCTGTATCGATTAGGCGGACCCTGCGCCCCGGCGTCAGACACGTGGGAGCCAGGTTTTGCAGGCATTCCGCGAGAGGCAGGCGTTCCGCGAGAGGGCTGCTCGGTCCCGGTGGCCGAAGCGGGCCGTGCGGCGATGGAGCTGCGACTGGGATTCCGCCGATTTCTGTCTCGCGCTTCACTGCCACCATGACATGATCGCATTTTCGAATCTTTCCATATGTGGCCGCTGTGTCGTTGTAAGTTGTTGCCTTGAAATGGCTTGTGGCTAAAAGGGGCTTTACGGCACGCGGCTTGCTGTAAGGGGTGGCTCGATCGGTGTCTGCTGCCACCGGTACATCCCGACCCTTACATCCGAAGCAAACCACAGGAGAAAAACGTCGTGGCAAAGCAAATCGTTTTCGACGACGACGCACGCAAGCCGTTGCTGGCAGGAGTCAGCAAATTGGCGCGAGCCGTCCGTAGCACCCTCGGCCCCCGCGGTCGCAACGCCGTGCTGGACAAGGGCTGGGGTTCCCCCAAAGTCACCAAGGACGGCGTGACCGTCGCGGAAGACATCGAATTGGATGATCCCTTCGAGAATCTTGGTGCCCAATTGGTAAAGGAAGCCGCCAGCAAGACGAACGACGTCGCCGGTGACGGAACCACCACCGCAACCGTGCTCAGCGAAGCAATCTTTCGCGAAGGCCTCAAGATGGTTGCCACTGGCGCCGACCCCATGGCGCTATCGCGTGGGATCAGCAAAGCCGTCGACGTTGCCGTTGAACAAATCAAAAAGCTGTCCAACCCGATTAACGAAAAAAGCAAGAGCGACATCAAACAAGTTGCAACGATTGCCGGTAACAATGACCCGGAAATCGGCGAAGTTCTTGCCAGTGCGTTCACTAAAGTTGGCAAGAACGGTGTCATCACGGTCGAAGAAGGCCGTTCCAATGAAACCTATGTCGACGTGGTCGAGGGCATGCAATTCGATCGCGGGTTCTTGTCGCCGCACTTCGTGACCAATCAAGACGATGTCTCTGTCGAGCTTGATGACTGTTACGTGTTGCTGTTCGAAGAAAAGATCAGCAACAACAAAAAGCTGATTCCTTTGTTGGAAGCCGTCAGCAAATCCAAGAAGCCATTGTTGATCATCGCCGAAGACACCGAGGGCGAAGCACTCGCAACTTTGGTCGTCAACAAGATGCGCGGCATCTTGTCGGTCTGTGCGGTCAAGGCGCCTGGATACGGTGACCGTCGCAAGGCCATCTTGGGCGACATCGCTGTGCTTACCGGCGGCAAGGCGATCTTTAAGGATTTGGGCATCGACCTGGAAAGCTTGAAGCTGACCGACCTCGGTCGTGCCAAGAAGATTCGTATCACCAGCGACGCGACGACGATCGTCGGTGGAGCCGGAAAGAAAGCGGATATTGAAGGTCGCGTTGAACAAATTCGCCGCGAAATCTCGGTCTCCGAGAGCGATTATGACGTTGAGAAACTGCAAGAACGTCTGGCCAAGTTGGCCGGCGGTGTGGCTCAGATCAACGTCGGTGCTGCGACGGAAACTGAAATGCGAGAGCGAAAGGCGTTGATCGACGACGCCCGCGCCGCGACGCAGGCTGCTCTGGAAGAGGGCATCGTTCCTGGTGGCGGTACCGCGTTGCTGCGTTGTCGCGCTGCGGTTGAAAAGCTTGAAAAGGCAACCGAAGGCGATCAAAAGCTGGGTGTGCGAATCATTCGCAACGTCTTGGATCAACCGCTTCGCGCAATTGCCAACAACGCCGGACTTGACGGCGCGGTTGTGGTCAATCGCGTGTTGCAAATGAAGGGCAAGACAGAAGGCTACGACGCAAACGCGGAGAAGTACTGCGATTTGGTTGCTGCCGGAATCGTTGACCCTGCCAAAGTGGTTCGCACTTCGCTGACCAACGCTGCCAGCGTGGCGTCGTTGCTGCTGACGACCGAATCGCTCGTCACCGAAATTCCTGTTGAGGAAGAAGAAGACGGTGGCGATCACCATCACGACCATGGTATGGGCGGTGGCATGCCTGGCATGGGCGACATGGGTGGTATGGGTGGCATGGGCGGCATGATGTAAGCCGCTGCCGTTCACCGATCCAGCGAATCAACTTTCAACTCAATTCAATCAATTCAAGACGAGAAATAGAAACATGGCAAAAATCAATCTTCGCCCATTGGACGATCGTGTCGTTGTTCAACCGAACGAAGCTGAGTCGACGACGGCCGGCGGCATCGTGCTTCCCGATTCGGCCAAAGAAAAGCCACAACGCGGTACCGTCGTGGCCGTCGGTCCCGGACGCATGCTCGACAGCGGTAACCGCGGTGAGCTGAGCGTATCGGTCGGCGACACCATCATTTACGGCAAGTACGGCGGCAGCGATATCGAAGTCGGCGGCCAAGAAATGAAAATCCTTCGCGAAAGCGACATCCTGGCGAAAGTGCTTTAGGTTCGGCCGCGTTTTCGAACGCAGTTTGAAGCCGAAAACCTTCGCAAAACCAAACACAAGTTTAGAGGAACCCTTTCGTGGCTAAGCAACTACTTTTTGAAGATCACGCGCGAGCCCGCATGTTGGCGGGTGTCGATAAATTGGCGGACGCCGTCGCCGTGACGATGGGACCAACCGGTCGCAACGTCATCATCGACAAGTCGTTCGGCGGTCCCACCGTGACCAAAGACGGTGTGACTGTGGCAAAAGAAATTGAACTGGAAGACCGGTTCGAAAACATGGGTGCCAAGTTGGTCATCGAAGTCGCTCAGAAAACGAGTGACTTGGCCGGCGATGGAACCACGACCGCAACGGTTTTGGCCCGAGCGATCTTTAAGGAAGGTTTGCGTAATATCGTTGCCGGCAGCAATCCGGCCGCGATCCGACGTGGAATCGACCTGGCCGTTCAAGCGGCATCGGAACAATTGATCTCGATGGGCAGCCCCGTCAAGAACAAGCAACAAGTTGCCAACGTCGGTGCCATCTCGGCCAATAACGACGATACGATCGGAAACCTGTTGGCTGATGCTCTTGAAAAAGTTGGCAAAGACGGCGTGATCACGGTCGAAGAAGGCAAGAGCCGCGACACCGAAGTCAGCTACGTCGACGGGATGCAGTTCGATAAGGGATATATCTCGCCCTACTTCATCAGCGATCCTGGCACGATGGAAGCCAACTTGGAAAACGCGTTGGTGTTGATCTATGAAAAGAAGATCAGCAACATTCGCGACTTGGTTCCATTGTTGGAAAAGACCGCGCAAACGGGCGGCCCGCTGCTGATCATCGCCGAAGATGTCGACGCAGAAGCATTGACGCTGTTGGTGGTCAACAAGCTGCGTGGCACCCTGAACGTGTGTGCGGTTAAGGCACCTGGGTTCGGCGATCGTCGTAAAGCCATGCTCGGCGACATCGCGGCACTGACCGGCGGAACGTTGATCAGCGAAGACTTGGGTATCCAGCTTGAAAACGTCACGCTGGAACAACTCGGTCGCGCCAAGAAGGTGACCGTCGATAAGAACAACACGACGATTGTCGAAGGCAGCGGAAAACGCGACGACATCGATAAACGTGTGGCTCAGATTCGCGCCCAAATCGAGCAGACCGATAGCGAGTACGACAAAGAGAAGTACCAAGAGCGTTTGGCAAAGCTCGCCGGCGGTGTTGCCGTCATCAGCGTCGGTGCAGAAACCGAAGCCGAGATGAAGCAAACCAAGGCACGTTTGGAAGACGCCCTGCATGCCACGCGTGCGGCTGTCGAAGAAGGTGTCTTGCCGGGTGGCGGTGTCGCACTGGTGCGCTGTATCGAAGCTGTCACCGACGCCAAGAAAAAGGCCAAGGGCGACGAAAAGATCGGCGTCGACATTGTCTTGGGCGCGTTGGATGCACCGATGCGTCAAATCGCCGATAACGGCGGAATCGATGGCAGCGTTGTCGTTGACGAAGTCCGGCAAAAGAGCGGCAACGTGGGCTACAACGCCAATACCGGCGAATACACCGATTTGATCAAGGCTGGCGTGATCGATCCTGTGAAGGTCGTTCGCACCGCTTTGGCCAACGCGGGCAGTATTGCTGGATTGCTGTTGACGACGGAAGCTTTGGTCACCAACTTTGAGGCCGAAGACAAAGAGAAACGTGCCGTCGAAGGCGTCGTCGCCTAACCCGGTGATCTGACGCGGCCAACTCCACCGGGTCGCTGGCCGAACGACGTTCGGCCAGCGACCTTTTTTTTGATCGTCCTTTGCGTACACAGCCAAAAACCGGCATGTCGGAAAAAACTTGCTATTACGAAGTCCTGCAAGTCGAGAAATCGGCGGGTAAGGCGGAACTTGATCGTGCGTATCGAAAACTTGCGATCAAGTACCACCCAGATTCCAACCGCGACGACGAAGATGCTGTCGAACGCTTTAAGCAAGCGTCTGAGGCGTACGAAGTGCTGAGCGATCCCGACAAACGCGCTCGATACGATCGTCACGGCCATGCCGGTCTCGAAGGCGCCGGTCAACAGTTCAACGAAGTCGAAGATATTTTCGAAGCGTTCGGCGATCTGTTTGGCGGCGGAATGTTCGGTGACTTGTTTGGCGGACGCACCGCCGGCGGCGGCAAACGTCGCCGCGTACGCCGTGGGGCTGACATCCGGTGTCAGGTAACGCTGACGCTGGAAGAGGCCGCTCGCGGGGTCAATAAAGACATTTCATTCCGGCGTCGTATTCGCTGTGACCATTGTGAAGGCAGTGGCGCCGAACCGGGCAGCCAACCCGTCACGTGTGATACCTGTGGCGGTCGCGGACAAGTCATTCAATCGGCCGGCATCTTGCGCGTTCAAACGGCTTGCCCGAATTGTAACGGTGCCGGACAAATGATCAGCCAGCCGTGCGGTGAGTGCCGAGGCAGCGGGCTGCAAAACGAAAAAGCAGAATTGAACGTCGAGATCCCAGCGGGTGTCGACGATCAAATGCGGGTTCGATTGCAGGGCGAGGGCGAAGCGAGTCCTGATGGCGGACCGCCCGGCGATTGTTACTGTTTTATCACCGTCAAACCCCATGAACTTTTCAAACGTGACGGCAACCATCTGATTTTGCAGTTGCCGATTTCATATAGCCAAGCAGCCCTTGGTGCCGAAATTGAAGTGCCCACCCTCGACGGTCCGCATTCGCTGCGCATCGAACCGGGGACCCAAACGGGCGAGGTGTTCAAAGTTCGTGGCCAAGGCGTTGTTGACCCGCGTGGCGGTCGCGCCGGAGACTTGTTGGTTCAAGTCTTTGTCGAAGTGCCTAAAAAATTAAGCAGCGATCAAGAACGTTTGCTACGAGAACTTGCCGATTTGGATCACGACAGCGTGCTTCCACAGCGGACGTCGTTCTTGTCAAAGCTGCGAACGTTCTTTGACGCCGATCACGACACGCAGACACAGGAATCGTGAGAATCAAGATGAACAAAGAAAACGACCAAGAACAAGCATCCGGCGCCAATGATCAAGCTCATGACGAGGCGATCAACCAACAGCCTGATCCGGCCGGCGATCCCAACCCGGCGCAACCCGAGACCCGTGATCAAGAGATGGAACGGCTTCGCGCGACCGCTGATGAGGCCGACAAACGAGTCTTGATGGCGCAAGCCGAAGCCGAGAATTTTCGTAAGCGAATGCGCCGCGATTTTGAGGACCAAGTCAAGTTCGCGCCGCTGCCGTTGGTCGCCGAGATTCTTGACGTGCGAGACAACCTGAACCGCGCGGTCGAAGCCGCTGCCGATACGGATGATTCCGCTGCCCTGCGTGACGGCGTTGCCATGGTCGTCAAACAGCTTGACGATACACTGCGGAAACACGGCGTCCGTGAAATTCCGGCTCAGGGCGAACTGTTCGATCCGAATTTTCACGAAGCGATTTCGCAAATGCCCAGCCCTGAGTTCGCGGCCGGGACAGTCGCCCATGTTGCGGTCACCGGTTTCCAGATGCACGATCGAGTCGTGCGGCCAAGTCAAGTCGTTGTTAGTACCGGCAGCGGTGATGCATCCAACTGAGGTTCGAAATGCCAACTTATGACTATGAATGTGGCGCCTGTGGTCACAGCCTAGAAATCTTTCAAGGGATCAACGATCCCGTCAAGAAAAAATGCCCTGAATGTGGCAAGAACAAGCTCAGCCGCTTGTTCGGCACCGGTGCAGCGATCGTTTTCAAAGGCAGCGGCTTCTATCAAACGGATTATCGAAGCGAGGGTTACAAGAAGGCTGAAAAAGCGGATAAGAAGTCAGCCGAGCCGTCCGGTGACTCGGGCAAGTCGTCGAAATCGTCGGGCGATAAGAAATCCAGTTCCGGCGGCGACGCAAAGAAATCCTCCAGCAGTGACTCCTAACGATGCCGCACGTGCGATCGCCCGAACGACTTGATGTTCGCCGCAGTGCCTTGCTGGTCATTGATTTGCAGGAAAAGTTGGTGCCGGTTGTTCCGTCGGGCGAACCTGTGGTTCGTCAGACATGCCGCTTGATGAAAGCGGCGGAGCAATTGCAGGTTCCCGTTGCCGCAACCGTCCAATACCCCAAAGGTCTCGGGCCTCTGGTCCCGGCCATCGCGTCATTGCTGGACGAACGTCAAATCGAGGCCGAAGAAAAACTCGATTTCTCCGCCGCCGTGTGCCGCGGCTCACTCGACGAATGGTGTGATTCGGGACGCGATCAAATCGTGGTCGTTGGCATCGAAACGCACGTGTGTGTGGTTCAAACCGTGCTCGACTTGCTGGCGGAAGGGTTGCGAGTCTTTGTGGTCGCCGAAGCCGTTGCCGCACGCCATGGTCGCGACCATGAAACCGCGCTGGATCGGATGCGAGACAGCGGGGCGACGGTCATCGCTGCCGAATCGGTCATGTTCGAATGGCTTTCCACGGCTGATCATCCAAGTTTCAAAACGATCAGCGGTCTGGTGAAGTCCTTTGGGCAAGAGGATCCGAAAGGACCGCCGCCAAAGCGGAAGCCTCCAAAACACGGGCCTCCAAAACACGGGCCTCCAAAACCGGGGCCGCCAAAACCTGGCACGTCTCGGTAGCCGGTTTCGACACGCAATGACAACGGCGGTGTTCGATGACATCGTCTACTTTTAACAATCAAGGATGAAACACGTCGTGCATGGTTGCCGCACGATTCGCGTCTCTGTTAAAAACGAATGACTTCATCCATCGCTGACTCCGAAACGAACGAACGAGACGATTCAATCGGAGTCGACAAGAGCGGCCAGCGCGTCGAAGAAATGTTTCGGCAAATTGCGCCGCGATACGACGCGATGAATCATCTGTTGTCGCTGAATATTGATCGCTATTGGCGATCACAAGCGGTCAAGCGACTTCGTGTACGCAACGACCAGCCGATCTTGGATACGTGCACGGGTACGGGCGACTTAGCCATCGCGATAGCGAAAAAGGTGCCGGAGAACGTCGAAGTTGTCGGCAGCGATTTTTGCTACGCGATGCTTGAGATTGCTCGCGACAAACGAGATGAACGCACCAAGGGCGTGAATTTCTTGGAAGCCGACTCACAGGCGCTTCCGTTTCCAACGGACACGTTCCAGTGTGTGACGGTTGCATTCGGACTTCGCAACGTCGCCGACACGGATCAAGGTCTGCGCGAAATGGCTCGCGTTTGTGCACCCGGCGGGCAAGTCATGGTGCTGGAATTTTCGCGTCCGAGCCTGTTGGGACTTCGCCAGCTTTACGGTTTCTATTTCAGTCATGTCTTGCCGCGAGTCGGCCAGTTTTTCGCTCGCAACAACAAGTCGGCCTACGAATATCTGCCGCAATCAGTGGCGCAGTTTCCCGACGGTCAAGCGTTAGCCGATCGAATGACCGACGCCGGTCTGATCGACGTTAAATTCACGCCCATGACCATTGGCGTTGCGACCATTTACGAAGGAACCAAACCGGGGTCGTCATGAGCAGTTCCGATGACTTACCGGTCGTGTTGGCCATCACCGGCGCCAGTGGCGTGCCTTATGCAGTGCGGTTGCTGCAGACACTTTGCCGCAGTGGCGTTCCGCTGCATTTGACGATCAGCCCCAGCGGCGCCGCGGTGATCCAGGAAGAATTGGGATTGTCGATTGATGTGCGCAGGCCCGATCTGCAGGCTTTGGTCGACCATGTCCCCGCATGGGCGATAGGAAATCACGATCCAAATCGTGACCCGATCTCAATCGAGACGATTGCCTATCATCAATACGACGATTACTTGACGCCGATCGCAAGCGGCTCGTTTCGGACGCGAGCGATGGTGGTTTGCCCGTGCAGCGGAAGCACACTGAGCGGGATCGCTCGCGCGGCCGCATCAAACTTGATCCAGCGAGCCGCCGAAGTTCATTTGAAGGAGCATCGCAAGCTGATCTTGGTCCCTCGAGAAACGCCTTGCAGCGTGCTGCAGCTTGAAAACATGCACCGGCTCGCTGCGGCGGGTGCCGTCATTCTGCCCGCCATGCCCGGCTGGTATCACGGCGTGAAGACACTGGACGACGTGGTGGATTTCATCGTCAGCCGGATTCTCGATCAACTCGGACTCGACAACCAGCTCATCGCGCGTTGGGGCGAGTGACCTACCTGTAATTCGTGTTTCCTTCAACTCTTTTTGTTCCGATGTTTTGATGTCCCGAATCTCTGACTGGCTGGGCCTGATTCGATTTAGCCATACCGTATTTGCGCTGCCGTTTGCCGCGCTGGCGGCGGTGATGGCCTATTCGACGCCCTTGCCCTCAGGCGAACATCCAGCGGTGCGTGTGCGGGATATGATCGGAATTCTGCTGTGCATGGTATTCGCACGCAGCGCGGCCATGGCCTTCAATCGATTGGTTGATCATCGGATCGACGCGGCCAACGAGCGGACGGCATCCAGGCATTTGCCGGCCGGAATTCTTTCGCGGACCCAAGTGATGATCTTTACCCTCGCATGTTCGCTTGGGTTCATTGGATCCACGGCCTTGTTTTGGCCGAACTGGGTTCCGCTAGCCGCATCGATACCCGTCCTGATATTCTTGTGCGGCTATTCATTGGCCAAGCGGTTTACATCGGCGGCGCATTTATGGCTTGGGGTCGCGCTCAGCCTTTCGCCGATTTGTGTTTGGGCTGCCATTCGCGGACCAGTCATCTTTTCGTTTCCCTCGGATCTGTTGCCTCCCGTCGTACTGGCGGCGGCCGTTGCGGCTTGGGTTACGGGATTCGACATCATCTATGCGTGTCAGGACGCCGATTTTGATCGCCAACAGGGCCTGCACAGCGTGCCGTCGCGGTATGGTGTGGCTGGCGCGCTTCGGATCGCCGCAGCTTCGCACGCGGTGATGCTGGTTTTCCTGGCCGCGTTACCCCTCGTCGCGCATCGGGCGGGATTGGGAGTTGCGTTTTGGGCGGTCTTGGCGGTTATCACTGCGCTGGTTATCCGTCAGCATCGTTTGGTCAGCCCGAACGACTTGAATCGAGTCAACCAGGCCTTCTTTGATACCAACGCGGTGATTAGTTTGACGTTATTGGTGATCGGCACCGCAGATTGTTGTTGGATATAAAAATGAACCAAACCGAACGTGACGCCCGCTTTCGCGAGATCCGAGATAAAGTCGAATCAGATCAGCGACTAACTCTGGACGACGGGATCTTTCTGTACGAGCCTGATGTTCCGATGCAGGAAATCGGCGAACTTGCCAATCTCGTGCGCGAGCGCAAAAACGGCAACGTCGGCTATTTCAACATCAACACACACCTGAATCCGACCAATGTGTGTGTCTATCGATGCCGGTTCTGCGCGTTCCGCAGCGACTTACGTGACCCCAAGGGGTACGTGATGAGTGACGAACAGGTGCTGCAGCGTGGTCGTGAGGCGACCGAAAACGGCTGCACAGAAATGCACATCGTGGGCGGATTGCATCATCAGAAACCGTATGAATGGTATCGACATCTGATCGAACTGCTGCACGAAAACTATCCCCAGATTCATTTGAAGGGATGGACCGCGGTCGAAATCAATTGGTTTGAATTTCAAACCAAGAAATCCGTCCGTTGGGTGCTCGAGGATTTAAAGCAGGCGGGCCTAGGCAGCATGCCAGGCGGCGGTGCCGAGATCTTTCATCCCGAGGTTCGTGATCAGCTGTGCGAGCACAAAGCCAACACGCGAGCGTGGCTGGATATTCACCGCACAGCTCACGAAGTCGGTTTGCGGACCAATTGTACGATGCTGTATGGCCATGTCGAAAACGCCTACCACCGCATCGACCATTTGATTCGGTTGCGCGACCTGCAAGACGAAACTGGCGGCTTTCAGGTATTCATTCCGCTGGCATTTCACCCCGAAAACACCAAGCTGGCGGATATCAAGAAGCCGTCGGCTTTGATGGACTTGCGGACCATGGCGATCAGCCGTTTGATGCTGGACAACGTCCAGCACATCAAGGCGTATTGGATCATGCTGGGCGTCGAAACCGCGCAGACGGCGCTCGCATATGGAGCCGACGACATCGACGGAACGGTTCGGCACGAGTTGATCTATCATGACGCCGGCGCAACGACTCCCGAGTGCTTGTCGGTCGACCAGATCAAAGACTTGATCGCAGAAGCGGGGCGAGAGCCAATCGAACGCGATACCGTTTATCGACGCATCCACCGCGACGAGAATGACTTCACCCAGTGGAAAGTCGGTGCATCGGTGGATGATGTCGCGGTCGTCTAGCTGGACGGGTGATGCATGTGTCGCAACGTCGGTCAGACCATGGCAATCTCAGAATATCCACCTACCAGCGAAGGCAGCTACGGTCATGCGCATCGTGGCCGGTCCAGCCATGGGTTTAGGCATGGTTGTCGGTGCCCATAAAACCATCCGCCTATGAGAGGCGAAGACAAGCCGTGATGGGTTCCGTTAGAATCAGTTCAAGCATCCAAGATTGTTGCAACGAAATCTAACGCGTTCCATCTTGAGCATTTACAATGGACGCCCCCGCCTCTCGCGTCACTGCGTTAAACTCTCTCGCTGACCGATTGCGATTCACGAGAAGATCGATACTTAACGCTGATGCCTGGACTCGAAGAAGCCTTTTCACTGCTGTTTAGCCCATCGGGAATGATGGTCGTCTTCGTCGGTACGGCACTCGGCATTTTCGTCGGTGCGGTGCCGGGACTGACGGGGACGATGTTGATCGCTCTTGTCTTGCCGTTGACCTATGGCGCGGACCCTTTGGCATCGATGGCGCTGTTGATCAGTATTTACGTCGGCGCGGTCAGTGGCGGAATGATCACGGCTACGCTGTTGCGCATGCCAGGGACACCGGCATCGATCATCACGACGTTGGACGGATATCCGATGGCCCGGCAAGGACAGCCAGGTCGCGCGCTGGGCCTGGGCGTGATGGCCTCGTTTTTCGGCGGCATGATTTCGTGGGTCTTCCTGGTGCTGCTGACAAGTCCGATTGCGATCTTGTCTTCAAAGTTTGGTTACTTCGAATACTTCTCGCTCGTCATGATGGCTTTGGTGTTGATTGCGACGTTGGGCGACAAGTCGTTGCCCAAAGCGTTGTTTTCCGGCTTCTTGGGCATCCTGTTGGCCATGCCCGGCATCAATGCCGCAACGGGCGAGACTCGATTGACCTTGGGATTCACTCAGATGAACGATGGGTTTCAATTGTTGCCCGTTTTGATCGGCTTGTTCGCCGTGAATCAAATCATCCGTGACATCATTAACTTGGAACAAAAGGGAGATGCGATCGAACTAGGCACCGAGAGTGTGTTGCTGCGACCGGTCGACGCGATTCGTCATGGCATGAACATGCTGCGTTCGTCGGTGATCGGGACTTGGATCGGAATCTTGCCCGGCATTGGCGCAAATATCGGTTCGGTCACGGCGTATTCTGTTTCGAAAAGTCTTTCCAAAGAGCCGGAAAAATTCGGAACCGGTCACGAGGACGGTGTGGTCTCGTCGGAATCAGCCAACAACGCGACCGTCGGCGGTGCATTGATTCCGCTGATCGCGATGGGGCTTCCCGGCAGCGTTGTCGAAGCGGTTCTGTTGGGGGCGCTCGTCATTCACGGTTTGCAGCCAGGGCCAAGGCTGTTTCAAGAGAGTCCTTCGATGGTCTATACGATCATGGGGGCGATGTTTTTTGCCAACATATTCATGGCGCTGATTATGTTGGGTTCGATGCGATTTTTGGCTCGCATCGCACGCCTGCCTCGACCCTATTTGCTGCCGGTGATTTTGTGTTTTTGCGTAATCGGTTCGTTCGCATTGTCGAATCGTTTGTTCGACGTGTGGGTGATGCTCGCCTTTGCCTTGATCGGTTTGACATTGGAATCGCTTAAGATTCCGCTAGCGCCGTTCATCATCGGTTTTGTGCTCGGCCCAATTGCAGAAAAAAACCTGAGTCTTGGGCTGCAGTCGAGCAATGGCAGCTATCTGCCGATCATCACACGTCCGATGTCGGTGTTGTTTCTCGCTGTTGCGGTGTTCATGTTGCTGTTGCCCATCATCCGTCCGGCGAAATCCACACAAACCGAGGCAGCACAGTGAGCCGATTGCAAATCGCTTGGCATACCGTCGCAACGGTCGCGATTGTCGGGTTGTTGGTCTGGTGGATCACCCGATTGTTGAACACGGATTCATCCGCAGAATATCCCAACCGCCCGATCCAAGTCGTTGTGCCGTTTGGCGCTGGCGGCGGAAGCGACACGTTTGTGCGCGTTCTGCAAAAAGGCATCGTCGAGGAGAATCTGCTGTCGCAGCCGCTGGTCATCATCAACCAGGGCGGCGGTGCTGGAACCATCGGCAGCCGTGACGTCTTGGATTCCGATCCCGACGGCTACAAGATCATGTGCCTGCACAACGCGATCATCACCGCAGAATTGTCCGGCAGCGTCGACTACGGCCCGGACGATTTCGAATCGATCGCAATGACCGGCGAATTGTCGTTGGTCATCATGGTGCGAGAAGATGCACCGTATGAAGACTTGCCCGCGTTGCTGCAAGCGGCCAAGGAACGTCCCAAGCAGGTCAAGTTTGGCGCCAACCAAGGTGCGCCATCGTATTACGCGACGCTGCAGCTAGAAAAGACGTTGCCGGGCGCGGCGTTCAGTATCGTATCGGCCGACGGTGGCGCCGATCGTTATGCCAAAATTATTGGTGGACACTTGGACGCGGGAATCTTTTCGTTGTCCGAATACCTGGATTTGCGAAGTCCCGAGGGCACGCCGCCGGCTCGAAATATTCGTGCCATCGCGATCATGAGCCCCAAGCGAAATGCATCGGTCCCGGATATTCCGACGGCAACCGAGCAGGGCGTTCCCGTTCTGCTAAGCAATGCACACTACTGGTGGGCCCCGAAAGGAACGCCCAAGCCCATTCTGCGGCGATTGTCTGGGGCACTGCAGCAGGCGATGCAGAACGAAACGGTGCGCCGCGAACTCGTGCGATTGCGAGTCGAACCCGAGTTCAAATCCGGCGAAGAAATGGACCAGTGGATTCGAGAGACGGCCGAACGCTTCGAATCGGTCGTCGTCGAGCAGCAGACCAATGTGCCGGACTTTACCAAGTACGTTGCCGCGATCGTCGCCGCATTGATGCTGTGGGTCATTGTCGAATCGGTGCGTCACAAGTCGGACCCGTTGATCGCAGAGGAATCCGAATTGTCCTTTAACGCAGAACCCTTTCAACGAAGGCCAGAAACAGCGGCAGCATGTTTCATTGCGTTGTCGGCCTATGTGTATCTGCTTGGCAAAGGTTGGTTGCCGTTCGCCGTTGCATCCGCCGCTATGGTCCTGGTCGTCGGAGGCATCATGGTCGGGCGCCAGCGGAGTCGATGGCCGGTCCTGTTGCAACTGGCGCTGCTGACCGGGTTTGGGACCGAATATTTGTTCACACAAGTGTTCGAGACGGCGTTGCCCTAACGTCGGATTGGGCCGACAGGGACAAGCCATCGGTAACGCTTGAACTCATCGCACGCCGGAACGGCGCTTCGCTTGTTCCGGCCTACTTGGCGGCTCAATCGATTTTGCGTTGCCGACATCGCTAGGCTCGCACTACGTAAAAATCGGCGCTCGCCCGATACGAAAATAACCGTAAAACCATTTCATCGTAGGCCGGAACAAGCCTCGCGCCGTTCCGGCAAGTCCCGCCGTTTGATCGCACGCCGGAACGGCGCTTCGCTTGTTCCGGCCTACTTGGCGGCTCAATTGATTTTGCGTCGCCGACATCGCTAGGCTGGCACTGCGAAAAAATCGGCGCTCGCCCGATACAAAAATAACCCTAAAACCATCTCATCGTCGGCCGGAACAAGCCTTGCGCCGTTCCGGCAAGTCCCGCCGTTTGATCGCAGGCCGGAACGGCGCTTCGCTTGTTCCGGCCTACGGGGTTTCGATGGAGCGCGACGTGGCCATTGAGCGTTTTTGTCGCAGACGGGCGACGCGCGTTTCATGGTCGCTGGTCCAGTGAGGCATCCACATCATTGGATGGTTCCGACCGATGCGATAGTGGCTCGGCCCCACCGCAGGCCCAGCGAGGGATTCGTTCCACAGATGATGCAGCCGATCCGATTCCTGACGGGACTGCGCTTTGAGGTCTGATTCAAGATAGTCAAGCGTTTCAGAAGTGGCGAGGTCGATAAAGCGTATGGCGCGGGTCCTTTCAAAAGGCAGCAGCGATGAGCCAAGAACCGGAAAGCCGGAAAAACTGATGATCGTTCGACTCCCGGGTTCTTGCTCGGCGTCAGTGACGCTTGCGTTGAAGTTGCGCCATTCGTTTGTCAATGCAGTGATGCGTGATTTGCGACGTAGCGCTTCACTTGGAATCAACTCGACTAGCTCAGCAATTCGCGCATCCGTTTCTTCGGTGGCCAGCAAACGATCTAAGTAGATTGCCGCGTTCTGTTCCG
The DNA here is from genome assembly GCA_963975425.1 of uncultured Pirellulaceae bacterium. Taxonomy (GTDB): domain Bacteria; phylum Planctomycetota; class Planctomycetia; order Pirellulales; family Pirellulaceae; genus CAXBGS01. The sequence goes on along the minus strand of CAXBGS010000005.1, from coordinate 368,819 downwards.
CCGGTTCGGCAACACGGCATAAGTTCTGCAGACTTTGAATCCCATTTGCGCAATCTGTTCGTACGATGCGAGCCCAGCGGAGTAAAACTTCCACGGCCATCAGGGCGATTTCGTCCTGCGGTTCGGTTTCCCGTGACGCTCGATGAACACGGTAGTGATTTAAGAAGCCGTAGATTTCTCCCGCTTTGGCGAATTCGGCGATGATGGGCTGCTCTTGCGATCGTAACGCCTCAAGTTCCTGTTCAAGAGAGTGTCTTAGCATCCGAGATTCGCTGTCGATTGCATTGGAATCAAAATAGGCAAACGCAGCGAAGGCTTGAGGCAAGACTTCCGTCGCTCGCCGCGCGTCCGTCGGCGGTTGGTTTGACGAGTCCATCATTTGCAAACGCCATGCGGTCATCGCTTGGGGAGTTGTCGCCCAGCGACTCGGAAAGATCACGAGACTTGGAATAATCATCGCAAGCAATGAATAGGCGATGACGCGAGAATGAAACGCGGTCCCCATTCGCCCTTCGAGCCATCGTGGCATCAGTCGCCAGGTTGCGAACAGCAGGATCGCGGCGACAAGCAAAAGTGTCCACGTGAATCCGGTGTAGTACTGCAGCAAGAGCATTCCGTTAAAGACGATCAGTATCCACGCAATGACGGGAGCAGCAAAGAAACTTAGCGTCGGTCGCCGAATCCACATCGCGGCCAATTGCCCCGTCGCAAACATGACGATCATTCCGAGCCACAATATCATGGTGTCGCTCGATTTCATTTCTTGTCGATACAGTGCCCACCACCACAAGCAAACCATCAGCATCGCCGCTGGTAACACTGGCAAAAGTCGGGTCACCCAGACCAAGGTTGCCGAAATGCCGCGATCAGCAAAGTATTCGCATCGTCGCCGTAAGCCATCGCCATAGAAAACGAGGCAACCTAACCAGCCGATTGATAGTCCGGCGATCACGGGCGAGAGTTGAACAAGAAAAGAGTTGCGTTGTTGCCACGTGTCGGCTGCAAGGAAGATGCCGGCGAATAAAATGTTCACCGCTGAAATCATCGCGCAGTACGGCCAAACCTGTTTCCATTGCTGCCAGAGCATCACGGCCATTGGCGACGAATGTGACATCGACGTCAGACGCGGTGGTCGAAACGCATCTTGATTTGGTGATCGGGTCAGCGACATCGGATGCGAGACGGTTGGCCTTGAAAGTCTGCGTCGGGCAATCCATGTGGCGATCGCGATCAAGATGCCGATGGTCGCTAGCCCGAGGACGACGATGGACAACCAGTTTGCGAATGAGGGGTGCCGGATCGCATAGGAATGTCCCCATGTCCCGCCGCCTTTAATGACGCGCGCGGTCTCGGTGCAAAACCACGTCAAAAAGAAAACGATCGGGACGACAGCAACCAGTGCGGCCACAGGCGAACGAAACAAAAACGAAGAGATGAATCCACAGAACAGCAGAGTGAAGCTGAAGAATAAGAAATACAAAATGCCGTCAATGCTTCGGACGTCGGAAACAAACGGGTGCTCCGATGATCCCTGCATTAGATTCAACAGCCACAATACCAGGGACGAAAGCAGCCAAATCGAAATAAGCGCCCCCACGGCCGTCACAAATTTAGACAGCACGACTTGTCGCCACGAAACGGGAAGGGTTCGCATCCACTGCAGCGTGCCCGTTTCTTGTTCGGTTCCCACCAGCATCGCTGGGGCGCCCAATGCGATCAGATTTGGCATCAGGATCCAAAAAATATAGTCCGTTACCGGCGCACTCCCTTGCCAATACATCTGGCGAAGAACGTAAGCCATCAGGTTGAATCCCAACACGCCGGCGGCGATCGCGATCACCAGAGGCCGAATGGTCCGACTGTCTTTCCAGATCAAGCGAGATAGGGCGGTGTCTCTCATGGCGTTCTCAATAGGCATGCGAATGGTTTGGTCGGTGCGTTGGTGGCAGTCGAGATGGTGTGGTGCTGGGTGGCTTGCCGTCGGGACGAAACGAAATCAAGGGCTCAAGACGTGTTCACTTGCTGACGGAAGAGTGTCGCCGGGCTCGGGGCGATTTGCGTGGGGATCGCACACGGCGACAAACACTTCTTCAAGGGTGGCTGGGGTGGCTGTCACGTTGCTGACGCCGGATTCCGGCCCATAGGCCGACTGCCAATCGTTGCCCAAGTCCTGGACGACCCATCGCAGTTGCCGGCCGAGTTGAGATTCCGTCAGGACTCGGCCCGGCGGCAGTGCGGCGGTGGTGGATGCGTCATCCAACGATGCCGTGACGACAAAGGTGGATGCCTTCAGTTGGTCCAGGGGCTGCACGAGTTTTAATTCGCCCTGGTGAAGGATGGCGATCCAGTCGGCGACGCGTTCGACCTCGTTGATCTGATGACTGCTTAACAAAACGGTCCGGCCTTGCGCCGCACGATCGACCATTGACTCAAGAAATTGGCGGCGGACCATGGGGTCCAGCCCACTGGTCGGTTCGTCCAGAATCAATAACTGCGGATCATGTGCCGTGGCGAGCGCAAGTGCGACCTTGGCCCGCTGTCCCTTGGAAAGATTTTTAATCTTGGTGCCCACGGGAATGTCGAAGCCGCGGGTCAGTTCCAGGTATCGCTTTGGAAATGCGTCATCGTAGAACGCGGCCGTGAACCACCCGATCTCTTCTGCGGTCATCCAGTCGTACAAAGCGGGAGCATCGGAGACGTACCCAATGGCACGTCGGACTTCCATCGCGTTGGATTCGCTGTTGTGACCGAGCACGGCCGCGCTGCCCTGATCGGCTTTCAAGAATCCCGTCAGGATGCGAATCAGCGTGGTCTTACCCGCGCCGTTTTCCCCTAGGATCGCAAACACGATTCCCGGCGGTATGTCCAAGCTCACGTCTTTCAGCGCGACTTGACCGCGGAAACGTTTCGAAATGGTTTCAAGCGAGATGACCGGTTGCATGACAAGGTTTCCGATGCGACGAAGAGGATAGGGTTACGCTTTGCCGTTGGTTGTGTGTTTGCTGATTTCCGATTCGAACAGTCCCCGAAGTTCATCAATGGACAGTCCGCCGGCGATTGCCGATGAGAGTGCTTGTCGAACATTTTCGGCAACGATCGCATCACGTGCTTTGGTGCACCGCTGGATGCTGTCGCGGCGGACCACCATCCCACGGCCGCGAAGTGGTTCCAGCACCAGGTCGTTTTGCAGCTGCGTGTACGCCTTGGCGATCGTGTTGGGGTTGATCGCAAGCTCGCTGGCAAGCTGTCGCACACTGGGGACCATTTGGCCGCCGACGAGCACCCCGTCGGCGACGGCTAGTTTCACCTGCCGAACAATTTGTTCGTAAATCGGGACGTCCCCGCTCGCTTCGATCTTAAAAAACATGGCGACCTCGTTGGTGTACTGCCGTAATAGTACACGGGTCCGGTGTGCCCGTCAAGCTTTGGGTGGGGGGCGGCGCGGCGGCTGGACTAACCCTCACAATCCGACCGTGGGGATCGCTGCGAAGCGATTCCGGTGATCCGCGAACACTTTCATCGGACGCATGGTTGGCGCGAAAGCAAGATTTGTGCGTTCTATCTTTATCGATCCCGAGGCCGACGTGTCTGACGCCAACCACCCCAAGCAAGAGAGTTTCGCTGCCGATTCGTTGGCGGTCGGAATGCTGGTGATGTTGGTCATGACCGTCATCCAACGAGCTGTTGGGTTCTTTCGCGGCATCTGGATTTGTCGCCTGCTTGATGATACCGACGTGGGTCAGTGGGCGATGGCGATCGGGTTCATCATGCTGATGACCCCCGTGATGATGTTCGGGATACCGGGTTCGTTACCGCGATATGTCGAACGCTATCGGCTGCTCGGACATCTGCCGTCATTCATCCGCAAGATGGGATTGGTCACGGCATGTTGTATGTCGGTCTTTCTGGTTTGCGCGTGGGCGTTTCCCGGTTGGCTCGGATGGTTCATCTTTCTCGAGCCACAAAACGTATCGCTGGTCTACAGCGTCGGCGTTGCGGTTGTTTCGATCGCGGCGTTTTACTTTGTGAACGAGTTGGTCAGTTCGCTGCGGCAAGTCCGCATCGTTTCGTTGATGCAATTTGTTCAAAGCTTGGCTTTCACCGCGTTTGCGGTGGCCGCTTTGTATGCGGGACTGGGACTGATTGGAGTGGTGCTTAGCTATGCCGCGGCAACGCTGATCGCGATTCTGCCCGGTGCCTATGTGCTGTTCCGCGGTTGGGGCGGACTACCGAAATCCGGCGAAACCTTCTGTGTACCATCGATGTGGCGAAACATCTTGCCGTACGCCGGTGCATTGTGGGCGATGAATTTGATCGGCAATGTGTTCGAACTTTCCGACCGGTATATGATTTTGCACCTTTCACCCGGAGGCGAATTGGTTGGTCAATCGTCGGTCGGCCAGTATCACAGCGGACGGATGCTGCCTGTGTTGTTGATGAGTTTGGCCACCTTGATCGGCGGTGTGCTGATGCCGTATCTATCGGCCGACTGGGAAAATGGGCTTAAGCAAGCCGTTCGTGATCGAATGCGACGTGTCCTCTTGGCCGTGTCGGCTTGCTTTACCTTAGGGGCCGCGTTCGCGTTATTGGTTGCCCCGTGGATGTTCGACACGCTGCTAGAAAACCGTTACAGCGACGGACTGGCGATGATGCCAATCGTTTTCGTTTTTTGCATTTGGGCGTCGCTGGTCACGTTGGGAGAAAACTATTTGTTGGTGGCCGAACGCGGCAAATGGGTCGCGGTGTGTCTTTGTTTTGGGTTGGCCGCGAACCTGGGATTGAATGCGTTGCTATTGCCGATTTGGGGATTGCATGGGGCGGTGATCGCGACGCTGTGTGCGCATGGGACGGTGATGATCGGGCTTTGGTTCGCGATGTCACGCACCGAATTCGCCTGGGACCGGACGGTGCTGTATATCACGTTGTTGCCCGCAACGCTGTTGATGGGACCCTGGGTCGCGATTCTCAGCGTGACGATCACGATCGCGGCCAGTGAACATTCACGGACGTGGGGACGCGAGGCCATCGATGCGATACGTCACCGACGTGCCGCTGCGGCATAGACGTACAGGCCGCAGCGGCATAGAAAGGACAGGCCGCTGGGGAGCTGAGAGCGACGGGCCGCTGGGGAGCTGAGAATGGAGCTGAGAATATGGTGCGGCCTTTTCAAAAGCCGCAAGCGGTACGCGTCACCGGCAACGTCTTCACCTGGTCATCGACCGGTGTTTGCTTGTCACGCGTTTTGTGGTCCCAGTCACCAGCGCTGCGTTACTGGTCACCTGTTCCCGGTGACCCTGCGCCGGTAACCTGACATCCATGAATTTTCTGTGCCATGCGATGCCGTATTTGGATCAGCCCCTGCTGGCGATTTCGACCGGCGTTCCTGATTGGCTAAGCGTGGTGGATCGCAAGATACGCGCACGCGGCAAGTTAGCTGCCCAGCATATCGATAGCGATGACGAAGAATTGCGTCTGGTCGCGGCCGGAGTGATCCGTCACATCGAAGATGACCGCTGGTTTCACGGCACCCAGTCGTTTATCGAAACGAACATGCGGCTGGCGATGCAGCTGCGAGACCTGTTGCCCGGCGACGCCGGATTCCGGCCCACATTTGTCGGTCACATTTTGATCGAGATGTTGTTAGACGCGTTTTGGATTCGTGACGATCCGTCGATCGGAGACCGTTACTATCAAGCGGTGGCCGATTGTGACTCGAAAACGGTCCAGCGGTGCGTCAACCAAATCACTGGCCGGCCGACCGATGCGTTAGCCGGCGTGATCGATCGATTTACAGAGATCCGGTTTCTGTACGATTATCTGGACAATGCCAAGATGCTGATGCGGCTGAATCAGGTGATGAAACGAGTCGGATTGGCCGAATTACCGGTCGCGGTGGGTGACTGGCTGCCAGCGGCGTCGGAATTGGTAGAATCACGCCGCGTCAGGTTGCTCAGTCCGCCGGATGCATCCAATCCTTTTCCTCCCATTGAGACACCAAAAGAGACGAATTGACGATGAAGTACGGAATGAACTTGTTGCTGTGGTCCGGCGAAGTCACCGACGAAATGCTGCCGATCTGCGAACAGCTTAAGAACGTCGGATATGACGGCGTTGAATTACCGATGTTCAATCTGGACCTCGACTATGCCGGTTTGGGCAAACAACTCGATGGACTTGGTTTGGGCCGCACGGCCGTGACAATTCGTGGCGAAGAAGACAACCCGATTTCGCCGGACGCCGCCGTGCGTGCCAAAGGAATCGAGCTGACCAAAAAGACGCTTGACTGTTGTGCCGCCGCCGGCGTCGAAACGTTAGTCGGGCCCTACCACAGCGCGCTGGGGTACTTCAGTGGTGCCGGCCCGACCGAAGACGAGTGGAAGTGGGGCGTCGAAAGTATGCGAGCCGTTGCCGAACATGCCGGGAAAGTCGGCGTCATGCTGGGGGTCGAAGCGCTCAATCGATTCGAATGTTATTTCTTGAATGCCCATGCCGACTCGACAAAATTCGTCCGCGAAGTCGACCATCCTTTCTGTGGCATGATGTACGACACCTTTCACAGCAACATCGAAGAAAAGAGTGTCGCCGAGGCTGTCAAAGCGGGCGGCGATAAACTGGTTCACATTCACATCAGCGAGAACGATCGCAGTACACCCGGTGCCGGTGGTGTGAAGTGGAAAGAGAACTTCGACGCCATTGCCGAAACTGGCTATGACTCGTGGCTGGTGATCGAAGCGTTTGGGCTCGCGTTGCCCGAAATCGCTGCGGCGACGAAAATCTGGCGACGTATGTACAAGGACGAAATCACGCTTGCCACCGAAGGCCTTGCCTTCATGAAGGGCGAAATGGAAAAGCGTGCTTGAATGACCGATACACCCAGCGGCACCGTCGTGTTCCTCTCTGGTGACCTGATGTTCGCATCGCGCGTGCGCGGTGCGGCAGAAAACGCCGGCTTGTCGTTCTATCTGGGCGGAAACCTGCCCGAGGACGACGACAAGACCATCCGCTATGTCATCTTGGACCTATCGACGCGCAGCAGTCTGACCGAGTCCATTGCTCAGCAGTGTGCCCAACGCTGCCCCGATGCGACTCTGTTGGCATACGGGCCACACGTTCAAGTTGGCAAGCTGACGGTCGCCAAAGAATCCGGCATCCCGGTCGTGATGACGCGGGGCCAATTCGACAGTCGGCTGTCGACCATGTTTGTGACCTAACGCAACGATATCCAAGGTTTAACTTTGGGGCGGCGGGTCACTGCTATGGCGAGGTAACGATCGCAGCGATGCGGTCGACGCACAACCGCAGCGATCGTGAAGCCATGACAAAATTCGTATGGCCGCTGATCTCCGGCTGAATTTCTTCGTAAAGCTCTGTCGCTTTGCGGAGCTTGCTCAACTTTTTCTTGGCCATTTTTAGATAGACGGCCGGATCATCCACTTCGTCGACCGGCCCCACGGCCAAAATGAAGTCGTACAGGTCACGCACGACGTCGCGCAGATCTTCATCGTCTTCCGCTTCGTCGGCGTGTTTCAGAAACGTCCGCACCATCCACAGGTGGGTTATTTCGCAGTCGATTCCGCGGATTTTTTGCCAGCGGCGTTCGTCGTCATCCATCGCGCTAAGTGATTGATTCGTTTGCCGGGTCAGGCTGCGCGGCATGTGGCGTTGCCGATTCGCCAGGAGACGCAGGCTTGGGTGCAGCATGCCCGTGAGGTGTATTGATCGCAACCGTGACGACGCCCACCACGACCAGCAACATCCCGACCCACAATAACGGGCTGATCGTTGTATGTCCGCGAAGCATCCAAGCCGAAACGAGGGCCGTCACGGAGACGGCCCCGCCAAAGACGATCGGCATCACCAACAACGCATTTCCTCGGCTGAGCATCATTGCCGAGGTCAAGCACAGCGCGCCGCCGGCGCCTAATGTTCCGGCAAGAAATCCCCACTTGGCCGGTGCAAAGTGAGCGCCGCTATAGCTGAACGAGTCGCCTTTGACTTTCATCATCACCAAGCCACCGATGATGCCGATGACGAGGTATGCGACGCCGATGAACACATAAGGCTTGAATGGCGACCAGCCCTCCGGCGGCATCAAGGGGCGACCGTCGACCCGCGGCGTTTGGGCGTTTCCGATGGTCGGTCCGTAGCAGCCCCAAAACAACGCAGTGCCAACAGCAAAAAGAATAGGTATCAACATCTTGTTCATGTAAACCTCAGGTAAGGAAACGACGGTCGCCGATCGCGCCGCGATCATAGCGAATGGCTTCAAGGTGGTGGTGGGCAAACCGCAAATGATTGTGATTCATTTCGCGATCAAGGCGTCAGGGGCATGCTGGCCGCAGAGCGATCAGCGACCGTGGGGGGGGTGATTGCAAAGTCAATCGTTTGCCGAATGACGTTAAACGTTGAACAGGAAGTGGCAGATGTCGCCGTCCTGCATGATGTAGTTCTTGCCTTCGACCCGAAGTTTTCCGGCTTGGCGAATGTCCTTCTCGGTTCCGTATTCTTCCAAGTCGGCTAGGGTGTAAACCTCGGCACGGATAAAGCCTCGTTCAAAGTCACTATGAATCACGCCAGCGGCTTGTGGGGCTGTTGCGCCAATCGCGACCGGCCAGGCTCGCACTTCTTTTTCGCCAGCGGTGAAATAACTTTGCAGGCCGAGGGTCCGATAGGCTTCCCGCGCGATTTGTGCCAATGCGGGTTCTTCAAGGCCGACGTCCGCCAACATTTCTTCGCGATCGGCTTCGTCGAGTTCCGCAAGTTCCGCTTCCAACTTTGCGCAAACGCAAACCACTCCGGCGCCGGCCTTTTCTGCATGCTCTCTGACCTTGGTGACCAACGGGTCTTTTCCATCCAAGTCGTTTTCGTCAACGTTGGCCACATACAAGATGGGTTTCGCCGTCATCAGTCCATAACTTGAGATCGCCGTGGTTTCGGCTTCGGTCAATTGCAAAGTTCGCAGCGGCATCTCGGCTTCGAGGTGCTGGTTGCATTTGCCGATCGTCTCGACTCGCAGTTTCGCCTCTTTGTCACCACTGCGCGCCGACCGCTGTGCCTTGCCAAGTGCGTTTTCGAGCGTCTGAATATCCGCCAACATCAATTCCATCTCGATCGTTTCGATATCGGCGATCGGATCGACGGTGCCCGCGACGTGGATCACATCGGCATCTTCGAAACAGCGGACGACTTGCACGATCGCATCGACTTGTCGAATGTGGCTCAGGAATTTATTGCCCAGTCCCTCGCCGTCGCTCGCACCTTTGACGATGCCCGCGATGTCGACCAATTTCAGCGCGGCGGGAATGATCTTTTGCGGAACGATGTACTGGGTGATGCGACTTAGACGTTCGTCCGGCACGTTGACGATGCCTTCGTTCGGCTCGATCGTGCAAAACGGGTAATTCTCACTCTGGGCCGACTGTGAACTTGTCAGCGCGTTGAAAAGAGTGCTCTTGCCGACGTTGGGCAATCCAACAATCCCAGCTTCCATGGTCAGGTTTTCTGCGTGCAGGTGGTGTGATATTAAGCGAAAAGATACGGGGTCAAAGCGGAAATCCTATCAGCCGCGGGCCTTGGATCGAAGGGCGGTTGAGATCGTCTGTCGTTCCGGTCCCGGAGAATCGGAGGCTGGAGTTCTGAGTAAGTTCGCGTCCCGAAGAAGTCCTGGCCCTGAACGAATTCGGGGGCCTGAAGAAATTATGTCACTTTTCGTATTTTTGATCATGCCACCCGCCTTGGGCTGCCGATACCTCTCTATTGCAAGAAGCATTTTTTAATTGAGTCTTCACGGACGAAGCTGGTTTCCACCGCAGCCGAGAACAATCACGTTCTGACGCGGTCTGTCGACGCACCCCAGCTCTGAGCCTAATGCCTTGCGAAATCTTACTCTCGGTCTCATGATCGTCGCCGGTGGCACGCTTGCCGCCCTGCCCTTTCGCCGCACAACGCCCGGTGAATCCCCAACGCCGGTGGATGTCCCCGCCGACGTCCGCAGCGTCAACGATGCGACGACGCCGACGTCGCTGGGCATGTTAGTCGATCAAGGAGAGCCCCAGACGGAATGGCTTGATCGGCTGGCGCCACCTCAGGCGACCGCGACGCCGCCATGGCCTGCCCGACGCGAACTTTCGGCGCCACTGACCTACGAGGACTTGGCGGTACCGATCACGCGACCGGATCAAATCGAGCGGCGGTTTACCGCGCTGGACAAAACCGAGTTCGCAGATCCGAACGTCAGCATCGCGCCGAACCAAGACCACGCATTTGCGGCCGCGGATGTCGTTACCGATCAAGCGTCGGCCGCGATCGATCCGCAAGCGTCTGCGGCGAACACAGATCGAAAACAAAAGCAATCGGTGCTCGTCACCGAATCGTCCGAGCGGACGACATTGGCGAGCGCGCCACTGAACGAATCGGGTATCGAGCGATTGCCCAAGAAAAATACATCTACCCGCAAGCGATTCTGGATTCGCCAGCCGTAGGTGCGGCCGGCACTGGGTAACCCGTCGAAAGACACGTTTTCATTCTCTGGTGCCCCGTTATTCGCTGGTGGTTTTGGCCCGCTTCGTCGCAATCGGTCACTTCGTCACGAACGTGTCGGGCGACCAAAATTGCCCCTGATCGTTTTTCAATAGCAGTCTCACGTAGAACGTACTTTTCATTGCCATTGGCGCAAGGGTCACGCGATTTTTTCCTTCGGAAAGATCGGTGATGGGCATGCTGTGTTCCCAGCGGTCCGCAAACGTCAATCCATCGCTGCGTCCCCAATAGGCCGTTGCGGTCGCGTTCTTTCCGGCTTCTTTCACGTTAAAGTACAGCTCGCTCGGATTCGCGCTTTGCATCTGCGTCACCTCAATTCGGCACGGCACGGTTCGCAGCGCAGCGAGCTTCTCTGGCGAAAGGTATGGTGGCCGTGATTGATCGGCCGGTGTTGCGATGGAGATGTCTTTGCCGCCGTTGGGTGGTTTTCGGAGTGTCCAGCCGCCTGTTTCTAAAAAGAACCATCCGTCACCGGTTACCCCGCGGCGCGAATGCGTCAAATTTGTTTCGCGGTCAATATTTCCGTTGGTCATACGGTTCAGCGCGAACCAGTGTCCGTTTTCATCCATGACCCAACCCCGGTATCGCATGACGCGCGGATAGACGCCGGTACGCTGGACCGCCGCTCGCCCAGGGACTTCGACGAAACTGCCGACCCACAATGATTCAAGTGGTTTGCCTTTGTTGAATTTCTTTCCCGACCCGAACAGTCGCCACCGTTGCTGGTCCGTGGCATAGAAGTAACTGTGATACGTGTCGTAAGTCTGGCCTGGTTCGACGCGCAGTGCGATGGCCTGGCGCTGTCCCTGTCGCCCCTTCAGCGGCAACCAATTGCGAATCTTCACGCCGGTACCCTCATGTCCAAAGCCGTCAAAGCTGGCATCGGGGTTGCCGATCGCGATCAGATGCGACAATTGTTCGACAGGAGGTTCCGGTTGGTTTCGGCCGTACGACCACAACGAAAAATTGAATCCTGCATTCACTGTCCCATCGGCGTTCCATGACGGGCCGTAGTAACCGAATGGCGTCGTGATGGGACTATAGAATCCTAGGTCGCTTGGCACGGCATCCATTTCCATCACCCACAGACGGACCGATTCTGGCTGTTGATCGCTGTAGAACTTGGTGTGCGCGGCGGCCGGTCGCCAACGCGTGCGTATCACACCGCCGCCTCGGGCCGCAGATCCAGAGACGACGATTCTTTGCACAGCAATTGCGTTCGCGTCGTTGTTTCCCGCAGCGGAACCTTGTGCAGCCGTTTCGCAGCGAAGTTTCAGTGACAGTTGTCCCGGATGATCAATCGTAAACTTTGCGGTTCGATTCCGATGCAGTTTCTCGTTTTTTCCGTCTAACGATACCGAGAAGCGACCACCGCTGGAAAACAAACTCACCTCGACTTCGCCGTTTTGCGGAAGCCACAGCCCCCATTCGGCAATGTCATTTGGGTCCCAGTCTCGAATCTCGGCGAATGATTCGTTCTTGTTCATGCCAGCAATGTCGGCATGTTGCCCTTGGCCACGAGCCGTGAGTCCCAGTTGCGGAAAAAAAGATTCGTTCGCCGTCAGAATCAATTGGTCGTCGACCGTTTTCTGAACCTGCAAGAATTCACCGTCCCGGTTGGGCACTGCGATTCGAACGATCGGCGACCCGATTTGCCCTTCGCCTTGGGTGGGCAGCGCGGATGCGAGTGCCGCCGCGATGGCAAACACGACGGGAAAGGGCTGAATCAGTGGCATGGCTGTGATCGAGGGGAAAGCGTGAAACGAAAGGCGTGAAACCAGCGGGCCGGACCCAGGATATCCCACATCACTCTTGGCTTCGCATTGCCGCAGTTCGTAAAGTTGCGGTTTTCAAATCTTTCATCCCGCGGAGCGACCGATGCCACGCAAAATCAACACGACGCGCGGAATCGCTTTGACGGGTGCGCTCTTGGCCGCCATCGCCGCGTCGGGCTGTCAGGGACCGTGCATCTTGCCCGCGGCCGGGCCAATGGATCAGCAGCAGGCGACCGCCGTGATCCACGATCCATTCCCCCAGAATGATATTGGGCCCTACGAGGCGGCATCGCGTCCGCCGGGGTACCAGCAGCCGCTGCCGCTGCCGGTTCGAAACCGGATCGCACCCGATGCGTTTCGCATGGCCCAGTGACACGCTGCCACTAAATCCTCTCCACCGGGACCAGGACCTATCCACCGGGACCAGTTCCTATCCAAGGGACAGGACCGCGGCGCCAGTTTGATCGCGGATGCCCGCGTCACAGAACGGTGTGGTTTTGGTAGGCTGATCGCAAAGCATCTGCCTGCCCCTCGGATTTACTGAATGCCTCGCCGCGCCACCTCAAAATCTTCCCAAAAGCCGTCCACAGCTTTACAGCATGATCGGCCACAGCGGTTGCAAAAACTGCTCGCCTCGGCCGGCTTTGGTAGCCGACGTCAGTGTGAAGAGCTGATCGAGACGGGACGGGTCGAAGTCGATGGCGAGATCGTCACCAAGCTGGGCACGACCGTCGATCCCCAGTCCAGCAAGGTCCGCGTTGATGGCGTGAACCTTAAGCCGCGTAAACTGACCTACTATGCGGTCAACAAACCGGTCGGCGTCGTCACGACCAACCGTGATCCGCAAGGACGACCTCGCGTGATCGACCTGGTGCCGCCCACCGAGCGAGTCTTTCCCGTGGGTCGGCTGGATCGCAACAGCGAAGGCCTGATCTTGTTGACCAACGACGGCGACTTGGCCCAACAGTTGACCCATCCAAAATTCGGCGTCCGCAAGGTCTATCGCGTGACGGTGGCCGGCCAAGTCGACAACGAGACGATGCGCAAGATGCGAAAAGGCATCTACATTTCCGAAGGCCTGGTGAAAGTGGATGGGGCGAAAATCTTAAAAGCCAGACCACGCGCGACGGATCTAGAGATCGTGCTGCGTGAGGGGAAAAATCGCGAAATCCGCCGAATCCTGGCTCGCTTTGGCCATAAGGTCCAACAGTTGCGTCGCATCGCCGTCGGCACGTTGCGTTTGGGTGACACGCCGACCGGTGCGTACCGGATCGTGACTCGAGAAGAAGTTCAAAAGCTGCGCCGCGAAGTCGCCACCGCTGCGGACGCACCCCAAGCCAAAGCCGAACCCTCGCGCAAACCTCGCTCCGGCGCGAAACCCAAGCGAGGACCGGCTAGTGATCGAACCTCCGCAAAAAAGACGGTCGTCAAGCCGCCTCGCAAACGAGGGCCAAAGTCACGCGCCGATCAGTTCTCGGAAACGCAATTTGATTTCGGCGAAAGTCAAACCGTCGGCAGCGTCATCGGCCAAGAAGGCAGCGAATCGGAGCCCAAAAAGAAACGATCGACCAAGCGAAAAGTGGCCGGCAAAGCGAGCGGCGCATCAGGCCGAGCGTCGGGGCGATCGGCGACACGCGGATCGGCAACGAAAGGTGCGTCGACCAAGCGAACGACCAAGCGAACGACCAAGCGTGGGACAAAGAAGGCGACGAAAAAGCGGACCACCAAAAAACGATCCACCAAACGCGAGGCGCCTGCTGCGTCACGTCGCGGCGAAGGCCGACGAGTGACAAAGAGAACGACAAGCAGCACCAAGCGATCCACGAAGAAACGCGCGACAAAGAAAAATACCGGCAAGAAACGTAAACGCTAGAGCCATGTCCAAACTGCATGCCGATTTTTATGCCGATGCGATGCGTCAGGTTGATGCTGCCATCGAACGCAACGACGAGATCGCCGAGAACACATTCTTGGTTCGCGTGTCGGCACCCGAGATTGCCGCATCCGTCGTCCCGGGGCAATTTGTCATGATCCGAATGAAGGGACGTGACGCACCGCTGATTGGTCGTGCCCTTGCCGTCTATGACGTGATCCAGGATCCGAGCGGGACGGCCCGCTGGGTCGACTTGGTCTACATCCGGAAAGGAGCGTTCACGCAAACGATTGCCGCATCGCCGCTGGGAACACTGGTCACGGTTTGGGGACCGCTGGGCAACGGATTCGACCCACGGCCATGTGATCGACTGATCATCGCCGCTGGCGGGATCGGGCAGACGCCGATGCTGTTGCTCGGCCGTGAGGCTTTGGGGACTCAGGCGTTTGGGACGCCGCAGAGGCTCGGCGGTTGGGCCAACGAAGTCGAAATCATCTACGGCGCTCGTCGATCAAGCTTGCTGGCGGGCGTTGATGACTTTCGCGCCGCCGGATTCGACGTGACGCTGTGTACCGATGATGGGTCGGCAGGTGAAAAACGACTCGTGCCCGATCTGGTCGCTCAGCGGCTTGCCGGACTTTCCGATGGCGATCGCGTCCGGGTCGTGACATGCGGGCCGGAAATCATGATGCAGAAAGTTGCCGAAGTCTGCTTGGCCGCGGGCGTGGACTGTCAGGTGTCGATGGAGACGCCGATGGCATGCGGCATCGGTATCTGTTTTTCTTGCGTGGCCAAAGTGCGCGAAGATAGTCCCGAACAATGGGACTACAAGCGAACCTGTGTCGAAGGACCCATCTTCGACGCCGACAAGATTTGTTGGTAAGACCGGCGCGTGAGAGAATTCGCGAGAATTCGATCCGAAAGTGTTTTCTGCTTCACCGTTGCCCGTTCGCGCTTCACGGTTGGCTGAACTTGTGCGACGAGTCGAAGAGTGCGACTTTCCGAAGATTGCAACGTTCAACATGCCCGGGTTTCAATGAGCCCAGTTTTTAGCGAGCACGCTTTTCAACGAGCACGCTTTTCAGCGAGCACGCTTTTCAGCGAGCACGCTTTTCAGCGAGCACGTGGATTCAACGAGCACGGTATTTCCAAGCGAGTGCACTATCGGTAGTACGAGCTGCCGGTCGGGCTGGGGGCGGAGTATCCACCGGTGGGATATCCGACCGCTCCGGACGTGCTGCCCGGTGTGTATCCGCCTGCCGAAGTCGATGGGGCCGATGCCGGTGCACCGGTATCGATCGCTGGAATGCTGGATTCGAAATCGCCGGTGGCGATGCGATGCTCAGGACCCGCTGCCGCGACCGTGGTATCGGGCGTTGCGAATGATGACGCGGGGTTGGTGGATGTCGCCGTGGTCGATGTCGTGGCCATGGAAGTCGATGGTGTCATGTTGTCCGGCATCGTGAATCCACCCGAGGAGCCCGAGCTGGCCTCAGAGGTCGGAATCGCAAAATCAGCCGGCGGTGAAATCGAAGCCGGTTGGGCATAAGCCGATGCAGGCGATGCGGGAGTGGTCGATGCATAGGATGGGGCCGGTGAGGGCGTGGTTGCTGCTGAGTTGGTGCTCGTGCTTCCGTATTGGCCTGTTCCGCCATACTGGTAACCACTCGGCGCCGCGGTGTTCGCCGCCGATGCGTAACTCGGGGCCTTGGCATTGAAGATTCCGTTGGCCTGAGCAGCGGCCATGTTCGAAACGGGACTGTCTGAACTGGCTGGGGCGACATAACCCGGGTCGATATCCAGCCCGGCGACTTGTGCCGTTGCTGTGTCGGCTACGGATGCTGGCGATGTGATGGGGCCGTCACTGGAACTTGTCGTCCCGGCGGCAATCGAAGCGATTGCTTGCGGTGTCGCTGATTCACTTGGCGGTGCCGGGTAAGTCATCGTCGGGCCGTTGCCCGCGAGCATTTCCGCCGACGGTTCGCTCTTTAAACCGAACATGTTCATCCGCGACATGCCGCTGCGACAACCCGTCGAGCAGAGCGTGACGATGATACTGGCGCTGACGGTCCAATGAATCTGCGTGTAACGATTCCGAAACATCCCTGTCTGCCTTGAACAAAGTGAACCGACTCGTCAATCCTGTCGAGCCATCCTGGCAAATGGCTGGTCGACCCGATGAGCGCGAAATCCGTTTCGCAATCGATCGGTACAGCCAAGCGAAAATACAATCCGGCGGCGCTACAAAGGCCGCTTGGCCCGGAACCTAAGAACCCGATTCACTTGAAGTCAATGGCAGCTTGCCGGATTCCAGTTTCACGAATGTAAAATGGCAAATGCGGCTTGTCGCAGCCAGCCCACGCAATCGCGGGGCTGCTGCAACGTTCGTCGTAGTTGATGCAGTCCGAGCTAGACCTGCATGGCGGTTCCCATCGTCTGCCCTGGTGCCGGCAGGTTGCTGCTGCCTTCCAAGTACATGTCGATGGCTCTGGCGGCGCCACGGCCTTCGTTGATGGCCCAGACGACCAAGCTTTGGCCGCGACGGCAGTCTCCGGCGGCAAAGACGCCGTCCACGTTGGTCGCAAACTTTCCGTGCAGCGCCTGGAAATTGCTGCGTGGATCGACTTCCAAGCCCAGCGACTCGGCGACGTATTGTTCGGGGCCTAGGAATCCCATGGCCAACAGAATCAATTGCGCCGGCCAGTCCTTTTCGCTGCCTTCGACTTCGGCCATTTGCCAACCGCCGTCGTCGTCTTTGGTCCAAGACACTTCGACCGTCTTGATGCCTCGCAGGTTGCCCTGCTCGTCGGTCAGGAATTCCTTGCTCAGGATTTGGTACTCGCGCGGGTCTCGGCCGAATTTGGCCTGTGCCTCTTCATGGCCATAGTCGACGCGGAAAACGCGTGGCCATTCCGGCCAAGGATTTTCCGGCGCGCGATCTTCGGGCGGTTTGGGCAACAATTCAAAGTTGACCATGCTGCGACAACCGTGACGGATGCTGGTGCCGATACAGTCGGTTCCGGTATCGCCGCCACCAATCACGATGACGTCTTTTCCTTCGGCACTGATGAATTCATCGCCTAGGCTATCACCGTGAACCATTTGCTTGGTGTTGGCCGTCAGAAACTCCATCGCGAAATGAACGCCTTTGGCATCGCGATGCGGGATCGGCAAGTCACGAGGTTTGGTCGCGCCACAGGCCAACAGCAACGCATCGTTTTCGTTTTTCAATTCTTTCGGATCGATCTCGGCGCCGACATTGGCCCCGGTGACGAACTTGACACCTTCGGCCGTCATTTTGTCGACACGCCGCTGCACCGCTTCCTTTGAAAGTTTCATGTTCGGAATGCCGTATTGCAGCAATCCGCCGATTCGGTCGGCACGCTCATACACGGTGACTTCGTGGCCGGCCTGATTCAATTGATCGGCGGCGGACAATCCAGACGGCCCGCTGCCGACGATTGCCACCTTTTTGCCGGTGCGTTTGGTTGGCACATGAGGTTTGATCCAGCCTTCGGACCAAGCGCGATCGACGATCGCGTTTTCGATGTTCTTGATCGTCACCGGCGGATTCGTGATTCCCAACACACACGAACCTTCGCAAGGCGCCGGGCACGTGCGGCCGGTGAACTCTGGGAAGTTATTCGTTTTGTGCAAACGCTCGATCGCTTCTTTCCAGCGATTGTTGTAAACCAAGTCGTTCCACTCGGGGATCAAGTTGTCGATCGGGCATCCGGTCGTCGATTGACAGAAAGGAACGCCACAATCCATGCAGCGGGCACCTTGTTCTTGCAAATGTTCGACACGAGGTTCCGTGTAGATTTCGTCGTAGTCGTTGATGCGAACGACAGGCAAACGCCAAGGAACTTTCTTGCGATCGAACTCTTTGAAACCGGTTGGCTTACCCATATTTCTGTCTCTGCTTTGAATGTCTTTCCGCCATCGTGCGGAAAAAGGGTGAATTGTTCTTGTTGGTGCTGAAAACGGTTCGGCGCTATATCGAATAACGCTTGGCCTATTGATTCGCTGTCCTGCTTACACGCTGGCGGTCAATTTCTCTTTTTCCATCTCTGCCAAGACGCGTTTGTAATCGGTTGGCATGACCTTAACGCATTGCTGCAGGAATCCATCCCAATCGTCCAGCGCTCGTTTGGCCGCTTCGCTGCCGGTGAACTGCAGATGCTGCTGAATCAGCGATTTGACGTCTGCTTCCTCTTCCGCGGTTTCGATTTTTTCCAGTTCGACCGTTGCCAAGTTACAGTTCAGGTTGAACGTGCCTTTGCGGTCCCAGATGTATGCGATTCCACCAGACATGCCGGCGGCAAAGTTGCGTCCGGTATCGCCCAGCACAACGACGCGGCCGCCCGTCATGTATTCGCAGCCGTGGTCGCCCACGCCTTCGATCACGGTGCGGGCACCGCTGTTGCGAACACCGAATCGTTCTGCGGCGCGACCGCGGAAAAACGCTTCGCCGCCGGTGGCACCGTACAAACAGACGTTACCGATCAGAATGTTATCTTCGGCGACAAAACTGCTCTCCTTTGGCGGAAAGACCACGACGCGGCCGCCGCTAAGCCCTTTGCCGACGTAGTCATTCGCGTCGCCTTCCAATTCGATCGTTACGCCGTGCGACAAGAATGCGCCCAGGCTCTGGCCGGCTGATCCCGTCAGTTCGATACGAATCGTGTCGTCGGGTAGCCCGCCTTGACCGTACTTTTTAGCGATTTCGTTGCTAAGAATTGTGCCGACGGTCCGGTTGATGTTGATGATCGGCGATTTGATCACGACGGGTTTACCGCTTTCGATCGCCGGTTTGGCTTGATCGAGCAAAGTCGTGATGTCCAGCGACTTTTCCAAGCCGTGGTCTTGCGCTTGCGAACAAATGACGCCGACTTTGTCGTGCGGCTTGTTGGCCGGCATCAACATCGATGTCAGGTCCAGGCCGTCCGCTTTCCAGTGTTTGATTGCGGCGTCGGTTTCAAGCACCTCGCAGTGCCCGACCATTTCGTCGATCGTTCGGAAACCGAGCTTCGCCATGATGCGACGAGCCTCTTCGGCGACCATGAACAAGTAATTGACCACGTGTTCCGGTTTGCCGGTGAACTTCTTTCGCAGTTCAGGGTCTTGGGTGGCGATCCCGACCGGGCATGTGTTCAAGTGACACTTCCGCATCATGATGCAGCCCAGTGTGATCAGCGGCGCGGTGCTGAACCCGAACTCCTCGGCACCCAGCAGTGCTGCGATCACGACGTCGCGACCGGTCTTGAGGCCGCCGTCGGTCTGCAGCACAACGCGGCTGCGCAAATCGTTCAGCACCAGAACTTGGTGTGTTTCGGCAATGCCAAGTTCCCATGGCAAACCGGCGTGTTTGATGCTGGTCAGCGGTGATGCACCCGTACCACCGGTATCACCCGCGATCAGGATGTGGTCGGCATGAGCCTTAGCGACGCCCGACGCAATCACACCAACGCCGACTTCACTGACCAGTTTGACACTGATCCGTGCGGCACGGTTGGCGTTCTTCAGATCGTGGATCAGCTGAGCGAGGTCTTCGATCGAATAAATGTCATGGTGCGGCGGTGGGCTGATCAGGCCAACACCAGGAGTGCTGTATCGAATACGAGCGATCGTCTGATCGACCTTCTTGCCGGGTAATTCCCCGCCCTCACCCGGCTTGGCACCTTGCGAGATCTTGATTTGAATCTCGTCGGCATTCGTCAAGTATTCGATAGTGACACCGAATCGCCCCGATGCGACTTGTTTGATTGCCGAGCGTTTCGAGTCGCCGTTTTCCAAAGGCAAGAAACGCGCGGGGTCTTCGCCGCCTTCGCCGGTATTGCTTTTTCCGCCAAGCCGGTTCATGGCGATCGCTAGCGTCTCGTGCGATTCGGCACTGATGCTTCCAAAGCTCATCGCACCGGTGCAAAATCTCTTCACGATTTCGCTGGCCGGTTGAACTTCGTCCAGATCGATCGGTTTGCGTGTGTCTTTAAAGTCCAACAGTCCACGCAGGGTGCATCGCGTGCGGTTGTCGTCGTTGATCGCGCGAGCGAATTTCCAATAGGAATCTTCGTTGTTATTGCGAGCGGCAACTTGCAGGTTCGAAATCGTATCGGGCGACCATGTATGCTTTTCGCCTTCGGCGCGCCAATGGAATTCGCCCAAGTTGGGAAGCTGCGGAAGCTGGTCGGTGGGCCGTTCCGGGTATCCCAGTGAGTGTCGACGCAAGGTTTCTTCGGCGACGACGTCGAACGATACCCCTTGGATGCGACTGGCTGTGCCCACAAAGCACTTGGCAATGATCTCGTCTTTGAGTCCGAGTGCTTCAAAGATTTGTGCGCCCTTATAACTTTGCAGCGTGCTGATACCCATCTTGGCCATCACCTTCAGCATGCCTTTGGCGACACCTTTTCGGTAAGCGGCGACGATCTTGTCGTCATCCAGCGACGGGTCCATCAACCCGTCACGTCGCGCTTGCCAAAGCGATTCAAAAGCGAGGTATGGATTGATCGCGTCGGCACCGTAACCGATGAGCAAACAATGGTGATGCACTTCGCGAGCTTCGCCCGATTCGATGACGATCCCGATTCGTGTCCGCTTGGCCTGTTTGACCAAGTGGTGGTGGACGGCTCCGGTCGCTAGCAGCGAGCTGACCGGGACACGGTCTTGCGCGATCGAACGATCGCTCAGAACGATCAATTGGATGCCTTCGTCGGCCGCCGCTTCCGCTTCCGCTGCGATTCGGTCGAGTGTCTTCTTGACGCCTGCCTTGCCTTCGGAACGATCGAACGTGATGTCGATTTCGCGGCTGTGCCAGCCCTCATAGTTGATGTGCTTGATCGCGGCTAACTCTTCGTTGGTCAGAATCGGATGTTCGACCAGCAGGCGGTGGCAGTGCTCCTCCGTTGCTTCCAACAGATTTTGCTCGGGGCCGATGTAACACTCCAGCGACATGATGACTTCTTCGCGGATCGAATCGATCGCCGGATTGGTCACTTGTGCAAACAGCTGTTTGAAGTAGTCATAGATCATTCGCGGCTTATCGCTTAGGCAAGCGATCGCGCTGTCGTTGCCCATCGAGCCGACCGGATCACGCAGTTCCTTGACGAGCGGTCGCAGCATGAAATTCATCGTTTCGGACGTGTATCCGAACGCCTGCATTCGCGGCAAAAGCGTCTCGCTATCGAAACCGTGCGGTTCCTGTTCCGGATGCAAATCGGACAAGCGGATGCGCTGTTCTTTTAGCCAATTGCCGTAGGGCATGCGGCGCGCGAACTCGCTTTTCAGTTCCTCGTCGGGAATCAGGCGGCCTTCGTTAAAATCGACCAGGAACATTTTGCCCGGCTGCAATCGTCCTTTCTCTTTGACAATGGAAGGATCCACCGGCAACACACCGACTTCGCTCGCCATGATCACGCGATCGTCATGAGTGATGTAATACCGGCTTGGACGCAATCCGTTACGGTCAAGTGTAGCGCCGATATAGTGACCGTCGGTAAAGGCGATCGACGCCGGACCGTCCCAGGGTTCCATCAAGCACGAGAAATACTCATAGAACGCTCGCTTGTCTTCGGGCATCGTTTCGTGTTTTTGCCATGCTTCGGGCACCATCATCATGATGGCTTCTTGCAGCGTTCGCCCGTTCATCAACAAGAACTCAAGCACATTGTCGAATGTCCCCGAGTCGCTGCAGTGCGGTTCGACGACGGGAAACAGTTTTTGCAAATCGTCGCCGAACAGTTCGCTCTTGGCGGAACCTTCGCGAGCACGCATCCAGTTGCTGTTGCCTCGAAGCGTATTGATCTCGCCGTTGTGGCTCATGAATCGCAGCGGTTGAGCACGGTCCCAGCTTGGGAACGTGTTCGTCGAAAACCGGCTGTGAACCATTGCCAAGTGAGTTTCGAAGTCTTCGTCACGAAGGTCGGGGAAATATGGCAACACTTGGGCGGGTGTGAGCATGCCCTTGTAAATGATGACCTTGGTGCTGAGCGAACAGATATAGAACATCAACGCTTCTTTCAGCGTGTCGCTGCCACGCAAGCGGTGACTGGCCTGCTTGTGGATCTGATAAAGCTTGCGGTCGAACGCGTCGTCCTGCAGTCCGTCGGCGGCACCGACAAACAATTGTTCAATCACCGGTTCACTGTTACGTGCGGTCGGGCCGACGTCGGCGAGATCGGTTTCTTGCGGCACGTTCCGCCAGCCCAGGAAATTCTGGCCGGACTCTTCGATCAGCGATTCGATTGTTTGCTTGCAGTGGGTGCGCTCGGCTTTGTCCTGAGGTAAAAAGACCAGTCCGGCGGCGAAGCTTCCCGCTTCGGGCAAGTCGATTCCCAGGTCGGCCTTGGCGACCTTTTTCAAGAATTTGTGAGGCAGGCCGCACATGATTCCCGAGCCGTCACCGGTGTTGGGTTCACAGCCGCATGCGCCGCGGTGGTCCATGGCCTGCAAAATTTGGTCGGCATCCAAGACGTTCTGATGGCTCGGCTTGCCCTTGATGTGCGCGATGAAGCCGACGCCGCAGGCATCGCGCTCCTGTGACGGGTCATACAGACCCTGTGCTTCTGGCAGATGAAGCAGCGGCTTTGTCGCGCGATCCGATGCCGACTTGATTTCGTTGGTCTTTTCAGCCATGAGATTCTTCTTCATTTACGTGTTCTTCTTCGCTACTTCGCCGGCGGCCTGATGCAACACCGGCGTCTTTTCTCTGTGTGAACTTTGTCAGCTTGTCGTCCGAATTCAGGCGACCACCGACGTGCCGCCGCCCGCATCAATCGCGGTCGGATCGACGGAAACCTTAGCCCCGCCCGATTTGCTTCGCCGTTCCGGTTCAATTCGTCGTCCCAGCAGCAGTGATCCAAACTCGTTGGCCGCGGTGCTGAGTCGCCCGGAACGTCGAAAAATAATGCCCAGCGGTCTCGTCATCCGAAACTCTCGGCAAGCCACAACTCTCAATGAGCCGTTGGCGGTTTCGCGGCGCGCGGCCGCTTCGGGAACAAATCCCACTCCGTGATTCGCCTGGATTGCACGAATCATTGAATCGCAGTTGTCAAACTCCATGCGAACGTTGACTTTGACACCGGCGCGAGCCAATGCGTCGTCGATCGCTTGCCGTAGTTCCAGGTCGCGATCGAATCCGACCATCGCCATGCCGGAAAGTTCGCTGATCGATATTTCGGTTCGGTCGGCTAACGAGTGGTCCGATGCGCAAACCAATCGCATCGGTTCCTGTTGCCATGGAATGTATTGCAGTTGGGATGTGCGGCGCGGAAAGCTGACCAATCCGAAGTCGACTTCTCCGCCCGCTGTCATGTCAAAGACGCGAGAGCTCGAACCGAACTCGGTTCTGACTTCCACGCCTGGGTGCAAACGAGCGAACTCCTCGGTCGCCTCGGGCATGTAACTGTTACCGACCGAATAAATGGTGCCGATCGTCACTTGTCCGCTGAGTCGCTTGCTGATGCTGGCGACTTCTTGTTGCAAGCGTTGGTAGCTGCCCAGGATACCACGCGCGCCTTGCAGATATGTCTTACCCGCGTCGGTCAATACGAGCGGTCGCTTGGATCGATCGATCAGCTGAACACCTAAAGACTCTTCGAGCTGCTGCATCGCCTGGCTGACCGCGCTCTGGGTCAAATGATGAGCCGCCGCAGCCTTTGAAAAGCTGCGGTGCTCGGCAAGCGCACAAAAGAGTTCAAGCGTTCGGAGCTGCAAATCGGTATCCGCCTACTATTAACACGTTTAATATTGTGGAGTCTTTCCACAGAAGTGTTAATGCAAGGTAAACCGCTGGCCCGAAATCGTCAAGCGTCTGGACCGCCGGTCGGCGCTGGTGGCCGATTCGCTGGGCCTGCGGCCCACACACCGGACGGACAAGAATCGAATGTGCACAAACGTGCATATCGTGTTAGTCGCTTTCTTGCAAGCAAACCAGCGAGCATCGAGAGCCCGTTGGGCTTAGGTTCCGCTCGGCCCTGGGCTCTGGCTCTGGGCCCCTAGGTCCTAGGTCCTAGGCTCTAGGCCTTGCGCTCTGGTCGCGCTGCATTGTGTGGTGCTCAGGCGTTATGCGGCGCGCCGGGATTTCGACCGTTGATCAGTCGGCGATCGTTCGGTGGAACCGTCGCGGCAGCGTGAAGGAATAGATCACGATGACTGCCCCGGCGCTCAGCAGCGCCCAAGGGAACCATTCTTTGGGACGCCAGACGCGCACCGATGCCGAGGGTGCCCCGGATGGATCGATGAAATTTGCCGCCGTCGTGTCGCCCGCCCCGTACAGTGTCGCGCTGTCGATGAGCAGGCACTCGAAGCCGAAAATCAGGGCCATAATGCCGATGCCGATAAAGAGGGAACGCCACATGAGACCCGGTCTCCGTCGTTGGGGGAGGTTTGAGAGGGGGAGAAACAAACTGATACTTGTTTCTTCGGCAAACCTTTTGACTTCCATCGGTTTTCCCCGGCCAGGCCGTCGCTGGCGGAACAACCCGATCGAGCGGCAAAGTTGGGCCAAACGATTGTCATCAAGCGGCGTCGATCGTCTCGAGCAGGCGGGCCGGGCGCGTCGACTTTCGTTGCGGGGCTTAGGCATTCCCGGCACAAGTGTGCGCCATTTGGGCCAGTGGATCGCTCGGCTACAGCAAGTGCTTTGCTTTGACTTCCAAATATTGATTGACCAGCGGAGCGGTCAGCTGATCTGGAAATTCGTCCACCACCAGAACACCTCGGTGTCTCAAATCGCTGATGACTTGGTTTCGCCACAGCAAGATGTCGGCGGCCGCCGCGGCGCGATACATCTGGAATGGTTCTGCGTCGGGCGAATCGGCTGCGTCGAACATTTCGCGATCGCGCAACATGATGCCCAGCGGCAGATGGTGTCCGTTGATGTTTCCAAGATAGTCGACCACTGCGGCCGCATTGACTTCGTCGATCACATTGGTCGCCAGCACAACCAGCGATCTGCGTTTGCATCGTCCGGTCAAATGCAGGAACGCTTGGTCGTATCGTGATTCGACAAAGCGAGGGAACTGGTCAAAGCCGGCCTGGATCAACCGGTTCATCTGGCTTTGGCCGCCCCGCGGTGGAATATACGAGTGCACCGAATCCGAAAAGCACAGCATGCCCACCGAATCGCCTTGGGTCAGTGCGACATAGGCCATCATCAGGGTGGAATTGAGTGCATGGTCCAGCAGCGAATATCCGTCGCGTTCGTTGGTCATCATTCGGCCGCAGTCGAGCATGAAGATGACTCGTTGCGACTGATCGCTTTGAAACTGCCGAACCGTCAGTTTGCGCCGCCGTGCCGTGCTGCGCCAGTCGATGTGACGGTAATTATCATCGCGGCTGTAGTCGCGCAGGCGTTCAAATTCGTTGTCTTGCCCCACCCGACGCGTACGCCGAACGCCCATCAAGCTAAGCCGATTGGTGCGGGCCAATAGCGCGTAATCGGACAGCTGTTTCATGTCCGGGTACACATTCAATTGGCTTTCCACGTCCAGGCAAACGTGGCGCTGCCAAAGCCCCAACAAGCTTTGGAAGCGGAGATAGACGTGTTCCAATTGGAATGCGCCGCGTCGCCGCGGCGTCAGTTTGCGAGTCGCCGTGATGCGGCTGCCCGGCGGCAGTCGGATCGCGTGCTGCGTCGGCGAGGCCGTAAAGTGTTCGGGCAAATCGTCTCGCATCGCGCCCGAGAGTGATCGGCCCGTTCGGTTTTCAATCGTCAGCTCGCTGACAACGGGAACCCCGAGTGAACACGTTTTGGCGATGCGTCGCGACACCGTGATCCCGCGACTGGTCGCAAGGTACAGCCGCAGGAAATCGAACGCGGCGACCAACGCTAAAGCAAAGTCGATCAATAGCGCGACGATCAGCATTGATGGCGCGAACACCGTCAAAACGCTAAAGCACACCGAGATGGCCAGCACGACTGCCCACGCCACCGTCGGATAGATCTTCAATCGCCACGCCGCCAACAGCATCGGCAGCGCCACGATCGAAAGCATCAACCAGGGCAGCTGAGTGTGCCACTGCACGGTATCGCGAGCGACTTGCGAAAAGGTGTCGTTCATAGGTTGGTGAGCAGTCGCTGCGGAGCCGAGGGATCGACGGTGCCTAGCTGGGCTAGGCTCCTAGCCGGCCAAGCTTCTAGCTAAGCCAAGCTTACATCGCGCCCGATTTAAAGGGCGACCGTGACCGTCTTGCTTTCGGTGTACGCTTTCAAGCCTTCTTCGCCCAGTTCGCGGCCGTACCCGCTCATCTTGAATCCGCCGAACGGTGCCGCCGCATCAAAGACGTCGTAACAGTTGACCCAGACGGTTCCCGCACGAACGCGAGCGGCAAAGTCGTGCGCGATCGAGATGTCACGTGTCCAAACCGCCGCGGCCAAACCGTAGAACGTGTTGTTTGCGCGACGAATCATATCTTCTTTGTCGTCGAACGTCAGCACGCTGAGCACGGGGCCGAAGATTTCATCGGTTGCGATCGACATTTCATCGTTGACATCGGTGAACACGGTCGGCTCGATGAAATAGCCCTTGTCGCCAACACGGTTGCCACCGGTGACGCAATTCGCACCTTCGCTTTTGCCCTTGTCGATGTACGACATGATCTTGTCGAACTGATCCTTGTCGACCTGTGGCCCTTGTTCGGTGTCGGCTGCGAATGGATCGCCGACTTTCCGTTTGGACGCGAGTTTTTGCAGCTTGTCAAGGAACTCGTCGTGCTTGCTGCTTTCGACAAACACGCGGCTGCCCGCACAGCAGCATTGGCCTTGGTTCAAGAACAGGCCGACGTAGGCGCCTTGAGCGGCCGCGTCCATGTCGGCGTCGGCAAAGATCACATTTGGGCTCTTACCGCCCAGTTCGAACGTCAAACGTTTCAGCGTGTCGGCCGAGTCGCGTGTGATGATTTGAGCCGTGCGATGTTCGCCCGTGAATGCGATCTTGTCGATCAGCGGGTGTTTGACACAGGCGGCGCCGGCGGTGGGGCCAAACCCTGGGATGACGTTGATCACGCCATCGGGGAATCCGACTTCTTTGGCGAGTTGTGCCAGTCGCAAGCATGTCAGTGGCGTTTGTTCGGCCGGTTTCATCACGATCGTGCATCCCGCGGCCAACGCAGGGCCCCATTTCCAAGCCGTCATCAGCAGCGGGAAATTCCAGGGAATGATCTGACCCGCCACGCCGATCGGTTCTCGACGGGTGTAGCACAAGTGGTTTCCGCGGATCGGAATCGTGCTGCCATGAATTTTGTCCGCGTATCCGGCGTAATAGCGAATGCAGTCAATCGCCAACGGCAGGTCAACGTTGCGGCTGTCACCGATCGGTTTGCCGTTGTCGAGCGTTTCCAGCCGAGCGAGTGCATCGATTTCCGATTCTATGCGATCGGCAAGCTTGTACATCAGGCGACCACGGTCGCGGGCATCCATTTTCGGCCACTCGCCGTTTTCGAACGCGTGTCTGGCGGCCTTGGCCGCGGCGTCCACATCGTCGGCGTCACCTTCGGCGATTTGTGTGATTTCTTCTTCCGTGGCCGGGTTGACGGTTGCAAATGTTTTTCCGCTTGATGCTGGAACCCACTTGCCGTCGATGAAGCAATCGGTTTCGGTGATCTGCACGTCGGGCGTGCCGGTCGATAAGGTGGCAGACATGGCGACCTCGTTATGGATGATTAGAGGGAAGGCGTTGGGTCAGTGTGCAAGGACACTTTTATCACGAAAATAAATTGTACAGCATCTCACCCAGGGTCGCTCGCGTCCTCACCCAGGTCGCTCGCGACGCCGCCACAATTTGATCGCTTGTTTGAGATCAAATCACGCTTCTCAACCAGCCATCCGTAACGATTCATTCAAGTAACATTTCGACGACAAACTCTTGCGAGAGCTTTTTTGATGGAACAATCTTTTCTTGCCTATCTTCGCGGGCGCTGCCGCAGTCTGCCTCAAGTCGCTGTTGGTATCGGTGACGACGCGGCGATCATCGATAACGCGACGACCGGCGGCAGTGTGACGCAAACGGTGGCATGTACCGATCAGATTATCGATGGAGTCGATTTTGAGTCGGAAAAGCATTCGCTGGCGGATATCGGATACAAGTCCGTCGCCATCAACCTGAGCGACATTGCAGCGATGGGCGCGAATCCATGCTCTGCATTGGTCACCCTTGCGCTACCACGCGAAAACGCCACGCGAATCGCTGGCGATGTCTATGAAGGTATCTTGCAGGCGGCAACAGAGTTTGGCATTGCCATCGCAGGCGGTGACCTTTCGACTTACGACGGACCACTGTCGATCAGCGTGACACTACTGGGCGATGTCCCCCTCGGGCAGGCATGGCTGCGAAGTGGTGCGCAAGAAGGTGACGCGATTGTCGTGACCGGACATGTCGGTGGCAGCATTCTGGGACGTCACCTTAGGCCATCGCCACGCATCGAAACATCGCAGTGGTTGCGACAGCAAGTTGACGTGCATGCGGCGATCGATATCAGTGATGGCCTGTCGCTGGATCTCGATCGACTTTGCGCGGCCAGCGGTTTTGGCGCAGAGTTGTTGATCGAGACGATGCCGATTCATGACGATGCGATCATGCTATCCCAGCAAACCAATCGCACACCGCTGGAGCACGCTTGGTCCGATGGTGAAGACTTTGAATTGATCCTGACGATGAGCCAAGCCGATGCCGATCGTGTATGCGCGGCGAGTGACGCCGGCGAGCATCCGGTCGCGTTGACGCAAATCGGGCAAGTCGTTGGCCGCACCGGTTTGTGGAAAAAGACGACCGGCAAATTTCACCGACTTTCACCTCAAGGATACCAGCATTAGGCACGCCGATCGTCTTTACTCGGTCGCTAACGATTCGTGTCGGTTCTTCGCCAATTCTTCGCACCGTCGCCCCAGCCATCGTGTTAGGATGGCGAGGCAAGGATGCTTTGGTTGGTTCTTGAACTTCGAATGCGCGTGCCCTGATTCGTAAGCGTGAACTGCGGTTTCTGCGGCGTCTCACTG
Organism: uncultured Pirellulaceae bacterium; assembly: GCA_963975425.1. Classification (GTDB taxonomy): domain Bacteria; phylum Planctomycetota; class Planctomycetia; order Pirellulales; family Pirellulaceae; genus CAXBGS01. Next base: position 339,637 of record CAXBGS010000005.1, on the reverse strand, counting down.
TGCCGGATACGAGACCGCTTAACCGTCGTCGCTCACAATATAAGCATCGTCCTACGCATCATCGTTCGCGGATGTTGACGAGCTTTGATGATTCGTCACACCGGGTTTAACTTGTCCTTGTCCTTGTCCGGTTTCTTATCTGTGTTCCAAAGGTGAAGCCATGTTCCGTCGCGTCCACCGTCGTCTGTTGAATTCACGCCGTGTTATCACTCGGCTGGAAAAGCTGGAAGCACGCCAGTTGCTCGCCGGCGATGTGTGCTTTCCCGTTGCGCCTTCATTCGCCCTTAGCCAACCGATTCAATCGCACGCTGACTCTGCTGAACCTGTGGCGACGTACGGCCCGATTCGGTTGTCGTCGGTCGATTCGCCACAGGTCACGCCTCAAGATGGCGTTGCGGTTCCGATCGTTTCGATTTTTCCGGACTCCAGTGACGAAGGTAATTCGTTGACTCCGACAGAAATCGCTTCGGCGACTTCGATCACGCCGAACATGCTTTCCTTCACCGTGTCGCTCAGCCAACCGGCCGACTCGCCCGTTTCGGTCGAGGTGCAGACCAGTGACGGAACGGGGGATGGCTTGGTCGTCCAGCGGATCGCGTCGGGATTCTCTCGCGCGATCTATGCAACGGCACCGGCGTCCGACTTCGATCGACTGTTTGTTATCGAACAGCGCAGCGGAATTCGAATCGTCAACCTTGATACAGGAATTACCAATGCCACGCCGTTCTTGTCGCCGGCCGGTTTGAACACGACGAACAACGAAGGCGGTTTATTGGGGCTGGCGTTCCATCCGGATTACGCCACAAACGGACGATTCTTTATCAACATGACGAACACGTCCGGGGACACCGAAATTCGTGAGTACACCGTCTCGCCGACGAATCCGGACATTGCCGATGCGGCATCGGTCAAGACGATCCTGACGTTGGACCAGCCGTTCGGAAACCACAACGGCGGTTGGCTGGACTTTGGGCCAGACGGTTATTTGTATATCGCGCTCGGCGATGGGGGCAGCGGCAACGATCCCGGCAATCGATCGCAGAACATCGAGAATTTGCTGGGTAAGATGCTGCGGATTGATATCGATGGGGATGACTTCCCAGCCGACGAAAACAAGAATTATGCGATCCCTGCGTCCAATCCTTTCGTCAATGTCGCCGGCGCCGATGAGATTTGGGCTTACGGTCTTCGGAACCCATACCGCAGCAGTTTCGATCGCGAAACCGGCGACTTGTATATCGGTGACGTGGGTCAGAACCGTCGCGAAGAATTGAACGTTCAACCGGCCGACAGTGCCGGAGGCGAAAACTACGGTTGGCGATTGCGTGAAGGCATGATCGCGACACCCACGCCGACGGCCAACCCGGTTGGCGGACCGAAACCCACAGGAGCCATCGATCCGATTTACGACTACACCCGAGGCATCGCTGCACTGCAAGGCACCAGTGTCACGGGTGGCTATGTTTATCGAGGCCCTATTGATGATTTGCACGGACACTACTTCTTTGGCGACTTTGTCAACCAACGGGTTTGGGGTTTGCATTTCAACGGCGACGACCCGTCGATTCATGGCGATACGAATTACCAAGGATTTACGGACTGGACCGATCTGCTAAGTCCTGATGTCGGCACAATCAACAATGTTGCATCCTTTGGCGAGGATGCCGCGGGTAACCTCTACATCGTCGACTACGCCGGCGAGGTGTTTGCCATTCGTAACGGCGCCGATTATGTTCCCACGACGCAGACGATCAATTTTGATGTCGGCGAAGAGTCGAAAACGTTTGACGTGCCGATCGTTTATGACATTCTGCAGGAAGCGGACGAGACGGTGTTCGCTTCGATCAATTCGGTCTCGGGTGCAACGATCGGCAACGCAACCGCGGTCGGGACCATCGTCAATGACGACGGATCACCTGCGGTTGTCGATGTGCAGATTGACGACGGTACATTGCAGCGATCGATGATCACGAGCGTCACCGTCACCCTGGACGGACTGGTTGACGTCGACGAATCGTCATTCCTGCTGATGAATCTGGGCACAACCGCGAATCCGTCCAGCACCGAAGTCACGGGATTGCTGGTCGACCGGCGTGTGGAAGGCTTGCAAACGATCGCCACGATCACGTTTGACAGCGGACCGAGCGTGGTCGACCGCCCGGCTGGCAACTCGTTGATCGACGGAAAATATGAACTGTCCTTGGACGGCAGCATCATCGCGGATGCGGCCGATGATTTCTTCCGCTTGTTCGGTGACGCAGACGGAAGCGGCAGCACGAATTTCACTGACTTTTCCCAGTCTTTCCTGCCGTCGTTCGCAACGGTCGAGGGCGATCCTGCATTTGATCACTTCATGGATGACAACGGCGACGGCATTGTGAACTTTACGGATTTCGCCAATGGATTCCTGCCTAACTTTGCGATGTCGATTTAATACGCATCGCCGGTGATTTACATCGTGGTGAACGGGTGGCCGGTGAATGGGTGACAGGCAGGGCTGTTATCTGCAGCAAGCCGGATTGTCAGTTATGATGATGACCCAACGGCGTTGAACATTTGTCGACGTTGTGCTGCACCCCCGTTTCTTTAGGGATCGATGAAGTCCATTTTGCCGATGATCGCGCCGATCCTTGTTTTGTTTCCGCTGGCGGCGATATTCTGTTCGGAAATTACAGCGCAGCAGCCCACGCCCGATGCTGCGGCCTTCCGGTCGGGGGACGTTGTGGCCAAGCGCGAAGTGCCGCCGGCGGCCAAGTTGCAAGCGGCGTCCGAATTGGTCCGCGAAGTTTATCGCAAGCGTTTCGAGGCGGCCACGACGGCGAAAGAGATGTCCGAGGTGGCAAAACAAATCTTCGGCGACGCGAATGCCACACTGGATGACCCCGTCTCTCGCTATGTGATGCTCCGCTCGGCTCGCGAAATTGCGATTCGGGCTGGCGATGTTCCGACGACCTTGGCTGCGGTCAATGCGATGACCGAGTCGTACATGATCGACGGAGCCGACGAACGCACCGAGGCACTGATCGCTGCACTGCGGACGTCCAACCGTGAGCCGTCGGTTGAAATACAGCAAGTCGTCTATTCACTGGCTCAGCAATGGATGGACGCGGATCGGTACGAATCTGCGATAGCGGTTTTATCGGCATCTTTGCGCAAAACGCGAAGGACCGACTCGCGGCGTGCGTTGACCGCTCTGGCCGAAGAAGCAAAGCGGCTGGCGTCTTCGTACACCAGCGTCAAGGCGGCGGCGGACCGCTTAGACCTCGCACCGAACGATCCGGCCGCCAATCACCGACTCGGAAGCTTTCTTTGTTTCGTCAAAGACGACTGGACGCGCGGACTGGCAATGTTGGAAAGATCTGACAATGAAACGTTAAGGAAACTTGCCATCAGGGAAAAAGCGACCATCGATTCGTCGGATGATCAGATGGTGTTGGCGGACCAGTGGTGGCAGTTTGCCGACTCCTTGCAATCCGATTTGCGTGCCGGCGCGAAACGCCATGCGGGCACCTTTTATCAGGAAGCGTCTCGCCACCTCACGGGGCTGAAGAAAGCGAAGGCGCTGCACCGATTGGACGAAGCCAAGCGATTTGGTCCGATCAAGAGTCTTGCCGAAATTCGTGGCAATCCTTCCCTCGTCACCGATCCGGTCGAGGCACCGACGAAAGAAGATGGTCCGCCCAACGATATCGAAGACGCCGCGGCGGCTTGGCCGGCAAACACGACCACGGTGGAACTGCCCTTGGACGGTGCCTTTGACGACGTCGCGATCGGTGCGAAAGGTCAGTACTTGCTGTTGTTGATGTCGACGATGAAAAAAATTGTCGTGCTTGATGTCTTCACCCGAAAATTTGTGCACGAAGTCGAATTAGACAACCCCAACGTGCTGATGACCGCGAACGCGAACTCGTTGTTCTTGGCGACACCCGATGACAATAAAATCGAGCGGCGTTCGCTGCGTGACTTCAAGCCTGATCGGACGGCAATTCTGCCGTTCGTCCAACCGGTTCGCTTGATCGAGACAGGGTACGCATCGATAGGTGGTCCGGTCTTTGCCGCCAGCGAAAAGGGACCGGGCGTTTTCCTGGGGGCGTCTACACTGCGAGCAGGTTCGGTCCAGGTCGTCGACGTGACCTACCCGAACCGAGACATCGGTCTGCCTGGGGTCGGTGCCGCCGCGCAAGTGCGCGCAAACGCCGACGCATCGTTGTTCGCGCACCGTGAGACACAATATTCACCCAACACCATGCGGATCATGAGCTTTGCCGGGCGGCAAGTTCGATTGGGCACGTTGCGCGAATCGGTCGGGTACTTGGCACCTTCCCCCAACGGGCAGCTTCTCTATACATCCGAAGGCATCTATACGAATCAGTTGAAGGCCATCGGTGAGCACAAGGAAAGGTTTGCGACCAGCTTTCCGTTGCCCGCGGTCACCGGCGACCTGACGATTCGTTTGGTCCGCGACGATGACGCAAAAAATAAATCGCAGGCTCGGATGACGATACACAAGGGGCCAGCCCCGGAACCGATTGCAACGCTGCCTGCGGTGAAGTTTCGGCCCGGCGAGTATGGCGATTTTCATCATCGAGAACTGATCGGGATCGACCAGCGCATCTATTTTTATCCCCAGCATCGATTGCTCGTCACGCTGCCGCCGTCCAGCTTAAGCGTCGTCTTTCACCGTCTGCCCGAGCTTGATGCCAAGTGATCGCGAGCCTCGCGCCAGGTGATCGCGAGCCTCTCGCCAGGTGATCGCCAGCTTGGTGCCGGATGATTGGGACTTAGCGGCCTCGCGGTCGCAAGGTCGGTGCCCCCGCAATCGCGATTTCGCTGTGCCGCGATCGAGTACTGACCTGCCGCGGATCGCTGGATGACCCAACCGGATGCGGCGCTGTGCCGCACCGGGCGATGCGCATTCGCCGGCGATGTTGGGTAGAATCACGGGTCCCACCTACAAACTCTTCCACCACACCAAAAGGCTGAACGGATTTTACGTATGAATAGCTTTCCGTCTCGTACCTCTCTCTGCTTGTTCGCTGCGGGCCTCGCGCTAACGATGCGCTCGATCGGCGGCGATTGCTGTGCCGAATCGCCTGAATTATGGCTTGATTTGCCCGGTGCCAAAGCTTCGTCTGAATCGGAGATGAAGCCCTACGTGGAACTGATTGAACATACCGAAGCGACAATGCCGATGGTGCCGATTCCCGGTGGCACATTTCTGATGGGCAGCCCCGAATCCGAAGCGGATCGCAACGAAGATGAGGGGCCGCAGCGCGAAATCACCGTCGATCCATTTTGGATGAGCAAATTCGAAATGACGTGGGACGTGTATGACGTCTGGAATGACGAAATGGATCAGTTGCGTCGCAAGATGATGTCGCTGACCGAGACGCCGCGAGACTTGGCCGTCGATGGGTTCACGAAACCGACCGAACCGTACACCGACATGAGTTTCGGAATGGGGCGTGACGGGTACCCCGCGATTTGCATGACACAGCACGCGGCGCGAATGTTTTGCAAATGGTTGTCGGTCAAGACAGGACGCTATTATCGATTGCCCACCGAAGCGGAATGGGAATACGCGTGTCGAGCCGGTACCACGACTGCCTATTCGTTCGGCGACGACGTCGACCAGCTAGAGGATTACGCGTGGTTCTTCGACAACAGCGAGGATACCTACCAGCAAGTCGGCCAAAAGGAACCGAATCCTTGGGGACTGCATGACATGCACGGCAACGTCGCCGAATGGGTGCTCGACCAATACATTCCTGACTTTTACGCGACATCATCGGAAACCAAGAATCCGCTGGCGATTCCAACCACCTTGTACCCCCGTGTCGTGCGGGGTGGCGGCTGGGACGACGATCCAGAGATGCTCCGTAGTGCCGTTCGCGAAGGGTCCGACGAAACATGGAAGGATCAGGATCCCCAGATTCCTCGCAGCATCTGGTATCATACAGATGCCCTGGGAGTCGGGTTTCGCGTCGTCCGCCCGTTGGTTGAACCGTCGGCAGAGGAAAAAGCGAACAAGTGGGAAAAGACTGCTCCGGAACAAAAAGACCCGGAAGAGTAAGCCTTTCACACCGATCACGTTGGACGAATCGTGAGTCTTGAAAACTCTCTTGATTCCCCAGAAATCTGACTCAAGGAAACAGGTTTGGCCGATGCCTTTATCGTTTCTAGCTTGTTTCCGACCTGCCCTACCCTCTCGTTAACCCACCTTTTGATTGGAACCCATCAATGACCGATCCTCAAAATCAAACCCGTCGCCACTTTCTGATGAACACCGGCAAGGCCGCCGCGGCGACAACGCTGGTCGCGTCGGCATCAACCCACGCGCATGCAGCAGAAGAAAACACCATACGCGTCGCCTTGATCGGATGTGGCGGTCGCGGAACGGGCGCGGCCATGAACGCCTTGTCGGTCGATAACGGTCCGATAAAGATGGTGGCGCTCGCCGACGTTTTCGAAAACAAGGTCAAAGCCACGCACGCCGCGCTGTTGGGACAGACCAAGAAACGAGCCCGCAGTGCTGGCAATAAAGACGTCAGCGAACGTGTCGATGTACCCGAAGAACGCATGTTCGTGGGCTTCGACGCGTACAAGGAGGCGATGGATTTCTTGAAGCCGGGTGACGTCGTGATCCTGGCGACCCCGCCTGCTTTCCGATGGGTGCATTACACCTATGCCATCGAGCGTGGCTTGAACGTCTTTATGGAAAAGCCAGTGACGGTCGACGCGCCCACGTCCAGACGGATGCTGGAACTGAATAAGAAAGCGATGGAAAAAGACCTCAAAGTCGCCGTCGGTCTGATGTGCCGTCACTGCAAGAGCCGCAAGGAACTCTTCAACCGCATCCAAGACGGACAGATCGGTGAAGTTCACACGCTGCGTGCCTACCGAATGACTGGGCCAACCGGGTCGGCTGCCGCTCCGCCGCGAAAACCGGATTCCGATCAAAGCGAATTGATGTACCAGATCAAGAACTTTCACGGTTTCTTGTGGCTGAGTGGCGGTGCCGTCAGCGACTTCTTGATTCACAACATTGATGAATCTTGCTGGATGAAGAATTCGTGGCCCGTCAAGGCGATCGCGTCCGGTGGTCGACACTACCGAGGCGATTCGGTGGACCAGAACTTTGATACCTACTCGATCGAATACACGTTCGATGATGGTGCCAAGATGTTCGTTGGCGGTCGCACCATCCCCGGATGTTTGCGTGAATTTGCCAGCTATGCGCAAGGCACCAAGGGGATCGGTGTCGTTTCGACGGCCTCGCACACGCCGGCCAAATGCCGCATCTATGGCGGGTTGTCGATGGATGACGCCAATTTGCAGTGGGCGTACCCACAACCAGAAGAAAACCCGTACCAATTGGAATGGAACGACCTGATTGCGGCGATCCGAAACAACGAGCCCTACAACGAAGTCGAACGTGGCGTGATGGCCAGTGCGGTCACATCAATGGGCCGAATGGCTGCCCACACAGGACAAGAAATCACGTTGGAAGGGTTCATGCAGCACGACCACGAGTTCGCTCCTGGGATCGACAAGTTGACGATCGATTCGGACGCGCCGCTGAAAGCCAACGCCGAAGGCAAGTACAGCGTCCCCATGCCAGGCTTAGTCAAGAAGCAAGAATACCTGTAGGAAGGTATAAGGGAATTGGTCAAAGGTAACAGGCATCCATGTCACCAGTTCCAAGTGACATGCGATGGACCATGGTTGGTGTACCGCCTTTAGGCGGAATCAAACTCGCTAGGCGAAATCGATCCGCCGCCGGAAGGATTGAACCGCAAAGCGGGCCAAAGCCGGTGCACCAAGACAAGCCTCGTCCAGCCTGTTACCTGTTACCTGCAAACCTTTACCTCTTATGCATCATCAGTTTGTAGTGACCGGTTCCCAGCAGGTCATCGAGGCGTTCGCGAAGTTCGTTGTTGATGTTCACGCGGAACTTGTCACTCTTGAGGTGAACAACTTCGCCCTGCGTCAGGTTCATGCTGAATAGCAATTCTTGTGAACCGGGATAGCCTCGGATGATCTCTCGCAACCGCGTGATGGTTTCCGGGGTGTGTTCCGATTCGTCCAAGCGAATACGCATGCCGTGTGTGAATCGCGTGTCGACTTCTTCCAGCAGGGTCAGTTCGTCGATGATCAGGTTCGCCTCGTCACCTCCGCCGCGGCGGTCTACTTTGCCTTTGGCCAACACGACGGCGTCTGGCTGAACGCTATCGCCACAGTTGACAAATCCTTTTGGCCAGACGATGCAACGGATCGAACCTTGCATGTCTTCCAGGTCAAAGTTCGCGTATTTCGACGGTGCGCCCGCTTTGGCGTTCTTGGTGTGAGCAAACTTGATGCTGCTGATCATGCCGCCCAGCGTGACTTCGCCTCGGTCTTTGACGTTGGCCAAGCTGTCGGTGGTGTGCGTACGAAACGTCGCAAGTTTGGCTTCGAATTCTGCCAGCGGATGGCTAGCCAAGTAGTATCCGAGAACTTCTTTTTCGGCCAGCAGTTTTTCTCGCTCTGGCCATTCTTCGATGTCGGGCATCGGAACGGATGCCTGTTCGGTCGGTGATTCTTCTTCGTCATCGAACGCACCGAACAGGCTGGCTTGTCCGGTCCGCTTGTCGGCTTGGACCGCCGCACCGGCTTGCAGAGCGCGCTCGATCATCGCCGCCAATTGACTGCGTTTAGCGCCAAAGCTGTCCATCGCACCGGCTTTGATCAGCGTTTCGATCGCGGACTTGTTGCATGATGCCGCGTCGACACGTTCACAAAAATCGAAGATGTCTTTGTACGGACCATTTTTCTTGCGTTCGGCCGCGATCGATTCGCCGGTGGAACCCCCGCAGCCTTTGATGGCGGACAGGGCAAAGAATATCTTGCCGTCGGCGACCGAGAAATCGTGGTCACTTGTGTTCACATCCGGGGCGACGACTTCGATGCCCATCCGGTCGCAGTCTTCCATGTGTTCGACAAGCGCGTCTTTGCGTTTGAAGTTCCGGCCCGAGATGTCGCTGGATAGTAGTGCCGCCATGAATTCGACGGGGTAGTGCGCCTTCAGATACGCCGTTTGGTAAGCGACGAGCGCGTACGCGGTACTGTGCGATTTATTGAAACCATAGCCCGCGAATTTCACGATCAGGTTCCAGACATCTTCACCGTCTTTTTCAGCGAAGCCGTTTTGGACGCAGCCTTTGATAAAGACTTCGTAGTTCTGGTTGATCAGTGCTTCTTTCTTTTTACTGATCGCCTTGATACAGGTGTACGCTTTGGCAAGCGGCACGTTGCCCAGACGGTTCAGGATCCGCATCACTTGTTCTTGATAGACCATGATCGAGTTGGTCTCTTCGAGAACTTCTTTCAGCACCGGGTGTTTGTATTCGGGTTGCTGACGCCCGTGTTTGATGTTGACGTAATCGTCGACCATTCCGCCTTCCAGCGGGCCCGGACGATAAAGTGCGGCGGTCGCGATGATGTCGTTAAAGCAGTCAGGCTTCATCCGGCATAACAGGTCGCGGATGCCGCCGGATTCCAGCTGGAACACCCCTTTCGTTTCGCCTCGTTGCAGCAACGCGTAGGTCGGTTTGTCATCGAGCGGGAACTTCAGCGGGTCGACTGCCTGGCCGGTTGTCTGTTCGATCAGCTTGACCGTCCGTGACAGGATGGTCAGGTTTCGCAAACCCAAAAAGTCCATCTTCAGCAGGCCGGATGCTTCGACATCATTCATCGACCACTGGGTGATGACGTCCTGCTTACCGGGAACGCGCGTCAGGGGGACATATTCGGCCAGCGGTTTGTCGGCGATCACAACCGCCGCCGCGTGCGTGCCGACGTTACGCGCAAGTCCTTCGATTTTCATCGCCAGGTCAAGCAACTCGCGGATTTCCGGGTCGCCTTCGTAGGTCATTTTCAAGTCGGCACTCTTTTCCAGTGCTTTCTTGATCGTGATCTTTAGTTCGTCCGGCACCATTTCGGTGACTTGATTGACACGGCCTAGTGGTACGCCGAGGGCGCGACCGGTGTCTTTGATTGCCGCGCGAGCGGCCAGGGTGCCGAACGTTCCGATTTGGCAAACCATGTCATTGCCGTATCGTTCCTTGACGTAGTCGATAACCTCGGTGCGACGTTCCTTTTCAAAGTCGATATCGATATCAGGCGGTTCGGTTCGACTTTCGTCCAGGAATCGTTCAAACAGCAGGTCGTATCGCAGCGGGCAGACGTGTGACATGTAGAGGGCATAGCACACGATAGCGCCGACACCGCTGCCCCGAGCGGTTGCCGAGATCCCAATGCTGCGCGCGTGATGCACAAAGTCCCAGACGATCAAGAAGTAAGTCGGATAGCCCAACTTTTCGATCACGTCTAGCTCGCGGTCCAGCCGAGCCATCACCTCGTCGCTTAATTCACCGTTTTCGTTCCAGCGGTCGGCGTCGTCGACGTAACGATCTTTTAGCCCTTTGATGCAAAGTTCACGCAGGTATTCCAGCGGCGTCTTTTCATCGGGGCATTCAAAGTTCGGAAAAAAGTACTTGCCGAACTGGATGTCGATGTCGACCGAGTCCGCGATCTCTTGGCTGCGAGCGCACGCGTGTTCCAATCCGACAAAGTTCTCGTACATCTGTTGAGGACTGCGCAGGAAAAACTGGTCGTTTTCCATTTTCATCCGTGACGTATCCGTACGGAAACGTCCCGTATTGATGCACAGCATGATGTCTTGGGCTTCGCTATCCTCTTGGTTGACGTAGTGACAGTCGCTGGTTGCGACCAAGGGAATGCCGACACGTTTAGCGATTTCAACCGCACCTTCCAACTGCATGCGTTGGATTTCGATGTTGTTGTTCATGATTTCGATGAAGTATCGATCATCGAACACGCTGTGAAACCAGCCGGCGATGTCGCGAGCTTCCTTTTCGACTTCGGCGGTGTCGACGCCTTTCATCACGGCCCGACTGAACTCGCTGCTGACACAGCCCGATAGGCAAATGATGCCCTCGTTGTATTGCTTGAGGATCTCTTTATCGATTCGCGGCTTGAAATAGAATCCTTCCAGCGAAGCGGCACTGGCCAGTTTGATCAGATTCTTGTAGCCGGTGTGATTCTTTGCCAGCAGCGTCAAGTGATAGCTGGCGTCTTTGCTGCGGCCGGCACCGCCTTTGTCAAATCGGCTGCCCGGCGCGATGTAGGCTTCGTATCCGATGATCGGATTGATGTTGGCCGATTTAGCCTTGCGATAGAATTCCAGAGCCCCGTGCAGATTGCCGTGATCGGTTAACGCCAACGCGTTCATGCCGTGATCGACCGCGCGGTCGACCAGCCGCCCGATATCGCCTGCTCCGTCGAGCAAACTGTAGTGACTATGGCAGTGCAAGTGCGCGAAAGGACGTGGCGGGGCGTTGGGCTCGGCAGCTGCAGTTTCCGGAAGGTCAGTCATTCGGGCATCCGTGTCGTCAAGTATTGGGGCGATTGGAGTATTGAAGTGATGAGGCGATCAGATGGTGTCGGTCAAGCAGGATGATGAGGGTCAAGCAGTTTGTGCGGGTCGGGCACCGGACGCCACAGGTCGGCGTTGTGCCGCGAGGGACGTCGCAGGGTCGAGCCCGCGCGAGTGCAGAGCGGCACTAAATTCTGCATTTCTGCCGCTAGGCCGGCCAGAAGGAGCGAATAGGTTCTTAGCGTCGGCGCATTTGTAGACTATAACGGACGATACAGGTGCACGAAAATCGGCGTGCCATTGCGTCGTCTGTGTTTCCCGCGGAGCATGGGACCCAATCGGTCCGATCCTCGCCTGCCATCGATTTACCTCCCCCCAGCGTTGTTTTTGGAGTTCTCGTTTCGTGCGAAAACTGTTGTTGCTGCCCCTGCGTCTAGCCGTTGGCTACGGGTTATCGCCTCGTTTGCTCGGTTGGATCGGGATAACGATGCTGGTGCTGTTAAGGCTGTCGATTGGTTGGCACTTTTACACCGAAGGTTTAGATAAGTATCAGGCCGGCAACTGGAGTGCGGCTCCGTTCTTTGCCAATGCGAAAGGGCCGTTCGCCCAACAGTATCGCAACTTGGTGTGGGACGCCGATGGGTCGTTACGTCTGGACAAAGAGGCAACCATGATTGCCTGGGCCACGTTCCGAGATCGGATTGCCGCTCATTACGGTTTCGACGACCAGCAAAAACGACAAGCCCAGGCGAATTACGCAAAAGCCGTCGAACAGTACGAGTGGGTCCTTGAGCAGAATGTGACCGAGCTCGAAGAATACGATTTGGGACGCGAGCGAGTGCTGCGCTTCGAAACCAACACCGAAGAGAAAAATTTACGTGACGGTGTCGCCAGTCTGGGCGGACAACGCGATACGATTCGCAAGGAGTGGCAACAAAAGGCTGCTCCTGCGTTGAAACAAATCGATACGATTTGGAAAAACTATGCCATCGCGCAGAACGCAACCGCGTCGACCGACCAAGTCGATCAGCACGGGGCGTTCGCGCTGAGCAAGCCCCGACGCGTGGCGATGGACACCAGCGTGATCGATCCATTGGTGCCATATTTTGACATGACCGTGGGGCTGTGCCTGCTGCTAGGCTTGTTCACACCTGTCGTGGCGTTAGCGGCAGCCGGATTTCTCGGTTCAGTATTCTTGAGCCAATACCCGCCGGCGACGGGCCCGGCATCGAGCAACTATCAACTGATCGAGTGCATGGCGTGCCTCGTCCTCGCCGGTACCGGTGCGGGGCGATTCGCCGGACTCGATTTCTTCTTACACATGATTATCCGTAAGGTGTGGGGCCATCCCGCACAGGAGGACTGAACCGTGGTCGATAAACTCTCTAGCGACGAACGTGAAGTTGGCGAACACAACTTCTATTCTGCCATCGGCAGTTATTACGACCTGAATCGGCGAGACTTCTTGCGCGGCATCGTGGCGGCGGGTGCGGTCAGCGGGGCCGGCTTGGGCGCTGCCTATTTCGGATACAACAAGGTTAAGGATCCGGTTCGCATCGCCGTGATCGGGACTGGCGATGAAGGCAACGTGCTGATCGGTGGCTGTAACCCCGATTACGTCGACGTCAAAGCCATTTGCGATATTCGTCCGTTTAGCCAACACCGTGCGTTTCATGGCGACCATAGCAGCCCATCCGCACTCGTCCGCCGCCCCGGTCTGATTTCCGTTGCCGGTTATAAAGACGAAGCCGAAGCACGGCGCAACGTCAAAGTCTATGACGCCAGTAATGGTGGCGTCATGGCGTGTCTGGACGATCCGGATATCGAAGCGGTGATCATTGCCCTGCCGTTGTGGTTGCACGCCCCGGTCGCCGCACAGGCGATGGAGCGTGGTTTGCACGTGTTGACCGAAAAGCTGATGGCGCACAATGTCGCCCAGTGCAAGGTCATGGCCCGCATGGCCGCCGAGTTGGAAGACCAAAAAGGAAATCCACTTCACTTGGCGACCGGTCACCAGCGTCATTACAACATCAAATACGACAACGCGATTAATTTGATCCGCTGGGGATTGCTCGGGCAATTGCATCACATTCGTGCCCAGTGGCACCGTGGCAACCTGCCAGGCGCGGACAGCTGGTCGATGCCAATTCCCGGCGGCGAAAAAATGGCCGACGGCAAGATGTTCGATCGTATTGCGAAAGATATCGAGTACCGCGAAAAGAAACTGAAAGAAGCGACCGATCCCGACGTGATCGCGCAGCTGGAAGCGGAACTGGCCCAGTGGCGCGCCTGGGACGCGGATAAAAAAGTCGATCCGAAACAGTTCGGGTACAAAGATTTTGCCGTTGGCGACACGATGTTCACCGCCATGGAAGAATTGCATCGCTGGCGACTGTTCAACCGAACCGGTGCCGGTTTGATGGCCGAACTGGGCAGTCACCAGCTCGACGCGGTTAGTATTTTCCTAAGCTCGCTGCGAAACGATGGCAAGAAAGTGCACCCGTTGTCGGTACACGCCGTCGGTGGCCGTCATATCATGCCGGTCGATCGCGAAGTCGGTGACCACGTCTACTGCACGTTCGAGTTCCCCGGACCGGAATACTCTGAGACTTTCGACGTCGGTTACTACGACCGAGTTGAAAAGTATCCCACCGGCGGAGTCCCCGGATACGAACAAGATCCCAACAAAAAGGTCGTCGTCACCTATTCGTCGATCAACGGAAACGGCTTCGGCGGCTGGGGCGAAGTCGTGATGGGAACCAAGGGAACGCTGGTCCTGGATAAGGAAACCGATGTCCTGCTGTACCGCAACAGTGACACCAGCAGTAAGGTTGGCGTCGCGGCAAAGGACGGCGGGTATGTGTTGGATACCAGTGCAAGCGGCGATTATGCCGCACCGCTGGCTCAGGCTGCATCGGCCGGCCCGGTTAGTCGCGGTTACCGCGAAGAGATCGAACACTGGGCGTTTTGCATCCGCAATCCCGACAAAGAAAACAAGCCTCGCTGTTACCCGGAAGTCGCAATGGGTGACGCCGTGATCGCGCTCGGAACCAACGTCGCACTGCAGAACGCCAACAAGGGCAAAGGCGGATATCTGGAGTTCAAGGAAGAATGGTTCGACGTTGACAGCGATGCCACTCCCGATGGCAGCAAAATTGCCGCCGAAACCGAGTTCATGAAGCAACCGGTTGCCTAGCCGGTACGGCGTGAGCTGCGGAGTTAGCCCCTACGGCCAATTCGCCGTGCCCCTACGGCGCAATTTGCCGAGCCCGTACGGCGCAGTCCGCTGTCCACAAACAGGATCGAGGCTCGCGAGGCGATCAATCGCTCGCAGCCCTTCGCTAACTCACGAACTCGCGGCGTCCGCTACCTCAAGGCATGTGCTATCGCATGGCATGCGGGGATTGTCTTGACTTAGCTGATGCGCCGGACGTAAGTGAGAGCATGCGGCTGTCATTCGGCCCTGCACGCTCGTTCAAGACGCAAGCAGCGGTTCGACAGAGTGGGCGCGACATTGATGTGGCCGCCAGGACGTTTACCGCGCTGGCAGGGTGCCGCGCTGAGTTGACTGTTCCGATTCGGCGAGTCGTCTTGCGCGAGCCTTCGTGCCGACTAGGGTGACGAACCGGCCTCGTTGGACCACACGTCCATCTTGGTTGATTAGTTGACGGACCCACGTCACTCGCCCGGTGCGACGACCGTGTTGTTGGACGGATTCAACTTCCGTCATGACGTGAACCACGTCACCAAAGAAAATGGGCGCTTCAAAGCTCCAGTCCGAAATGCCGACCAACGCCAGCGTTGCCGCACGGGGATGATCACTGCTCAGTCCCGCCAGCACGCTGAGGCCCAACAGCCCGTGTGCGACCGGTTCGCCGAACGGAGAATCCTCCGCTTTTTGGCCGTGCAGCGGATCGTGGTCGCCGGTCAACTGTGCGAAATCCGCGACGTCGTCGGCCGTGATCTCTCGTCCTGGACTGACCCATCGGTCGCCGACCGAGAGGTCTTCAAAATGGAGTAGTTGTTGCTGGATCGTCTCGGTTTCGATGTCAGATTTCAACGCTTGCTCTATTTTCGAGGAGCCAAAATGCCACTGCCGTGCGGCGCAACCGATTGGCCGATGAAGGCCGATGGTGCGTAATCATGGCCTTTTCCTAGTCTAGTCACTAGGGCGTTCGGCGTTCTGAGTGTAAAAAAGGCCGCAGTTCGCGCCGATTTTCAGGATCGGGAAACCTGGGCTGACCACCAAGGGGGCCTGTTTTTCCGCCCCAAGCCCCGGCGGGGCAGAAACCGGCTAGCATATTCAATAGGGCACTTACTTCGCTCGAAGTTCGATTCGACACCTTTATCCCACCTCCAGGATCACTAATCCATGCTTTCATCTCGTTTTGCGGCGCGAGTCGCATTTGCGGTGTCCGCCGCCGTTTGCTGCACATTCGCCGTTACCGCACAGGCTGAATCGCCAAAGCCGATCAAGTACAAAGCACGTCTGCTGACAATCGACAGCAACGAAGGCATCGCGGCCGGTGATGTCGATGGCGACGGACGGTTGGACCTGGTCGCCGGACGCAGTTGGTACCGCGGCGGCGAATGGGCGCCCCGACCGGTGCGCACGATCGAAGACTGGAACGGGTATGTCGAAAGCAACGGAGACTACTTGTTCGATGTCAACGGTGATGGTCGCTTGGACGTGATCGCCGGTTCATTCTTGGCAACCGAAGTCCACTGGTACGAAAACCCCGGTGACGAAGCGTTGCGACTTGGAAAGCTGTGGCCGAAACACGTGCTGGGCGATACCGGCAACAGCAAGAACGAAGGGCAGATGATGGAAGACATCGACGGCGACGGACGTCCCGAATGGATCGTCAGCACGTGGATCAAAGACGCGCCGACATTCGTCTGGCGACTGGAAGAAAAGCCGTCCCAGCCGAGTGAAAAACCTAAACCCAAAGCCAAGGGGAAAAACGCGAAAGCACCCAGTGACGGAAATCCACAATTCGTTCTTGCCGGCCATGCGCTAGGTGAGCGAGGCAGCGGACACGGGTTGGCCGTGGGAGACATCAATAACGATGGTCGAACAGACATCCTCGTTGGACAAGGTTGGTACGAGCATCCAGCAGGGAATCCTTGGAAAGCACCCTGGAAATTTCGCCACAACTGGGAATTGCACGCCAGTGTGCCGATGATCGTTGACGATTTGGACAACGATGGCGACAGCGACATGATCATCGGCAACGGTCATGATTTCGGCTTGTATTGGTGGGAAAACGACGGCCGTGACGACGAAGGCAAAATCAATTTCACCGAACACGACATCGACCGCAGTTTCAGCCAACCGCATTCACTCGCATGGCACGACTTGGACGGTGACGGTGACAAGGAATTGATCACCGGCAAACGTTACTTTGCGCACAATGGACGCGATCCAGGCGGAAACGAAATGCCCTGTCTGTATTACTATGACTGGGATGCGGACGCCAAAAAATTCACAAAACATATTATCGAGGAAGGCCACGTCGGATGCGGGCTGCAAATCGTGGTTGCGAATTTGGACGGCGACGAGAAACTTGACATTGCGGTTGCCGGTAAAAGCGGCACCTATTTGTTGACCGCCCAATAATCGATCATGCTAACCGATCACGCTGCGTCACTGTGGTGATCGAGCCGTTGTGAGTGCGCCTCAGTGATTGCATCTCAGCAAATGCGCCGCTAACAAATGCGCCGCTGTGCATGCGCTGACCAGGAAATACGCCATGTCTGATCGAGTGTCCCGCGAACAAGTTTCACAAGACGACCAGGCGTTGACGATCGCGGAAGCTCAGTCGGCCGTGGACGACTGGATCCGTACGGTCGGGGTGCGCTACTTTGACGAGATGACCAATCTGGCACAGCTGATCGAAGAAGTCGGCGAAGTGGCCAGGATTCTCTCTCGCACGTGTGGCGAGCAATCTTGTAAGCCAGGCGAGTCGCTTGGCGAACTGTCCGATGAGCTGGCTGACGTGCTGTTTGTGACGATCTGTTTGGCCAACCAATCGGGGGTGGACTTGGCCACAGCGCTGCGTCGCAACCTCGAAAAGAAAACGCGGCGGGATGCAGACCGTCACCGCAGCAACGCGAAATTGGCGGACTAGCCCCGGTTCCTTGCTAGCGAACAGTTCCTTGCTAGCGAACGGTTCCTTGCTAGCGACCAGTCCGTCTTGCTGTCCGCAGGCTGTCTGGGGTATGACGTCTTTGTGAAAGCCTAGCCGGATAGCGCCGCTGCGCATGTAAGACGCATGAAAGGTCGGACGATTTTGGCAACCGCGGTTTTCCAACGAATAGACATTCCGCTGGACGGGAAAAGCTCCGTCATGGGCGGGCAAGTACGCACAAGTCGACACGGACACCCACGAACCATCCACGCAAGGTCATTGGCAGGATGCCTCACCAGAACTTGACGTCGCAGCGGGCGAATCGCTGCTTTTCGGTTATCTCGTTAGCCGTTTTGCTGATGAGCGTGTCGATCTCGACAGGTTGCTCTTCCCTGTGGCCAGGAAAGTCGGGCGACAGCGAGTCGGATGCCGGGTTGAAAGACCTGATGAAAATGCCCGATCCACCCGACTTGGTTCGCGAGGCGGCCGTGGCTCGCGGTTTGCAATCGATCCAGGTCGATGGAATCGCCGTCGTCAACGGATTGCCGGGCACAGGCGGTCCGGCGAACCCCAGCGGCTATCGCGATCAATTGCTGGAAGAAATGAAACGCAACAAAGTGACCGATCCGAATCACTTTCTTGAACTCGACAGCACCGCGATGGTGCGCGTCAGGGCGTTGATTCCGCCGGGCGCTAGACGCGGCGATCCGCTGGACTTGTTAGTGCTTGCGCCGACGTCCAGCAACGTCAAAGACCTTCACAACGGCTGGCTGTTGGACACGCGACTGCGGCATCAACAGCGGATTCAAAGCAGTGTGCGGCAAAGTGAGGTGATGGCAATCGGCATGGGAGCCGTTCTAACGCGTGCCGACTTTGAACCGGGTGCGGACGATTCGCTTAAGAATGAAGGTGTTATTCTTTCGGGCGGGCGAGTGCAACAGACCCGAGAGTTGGGATTGATCCTGCGTCCGGAATATCAAAACGTTTGGATGTCGCGAGATTTGGCCAACGCCGTGAACCGGCGGTTTTTCTTTTTCGATGGTACGACTCGACGCGGGATCGCAAAAGCCATCGAGGACGATTTCATTCAAGTCGAAGTGCATCCTCGCTATCGGCACAACGAACAACGTTTGATGGCCGTGATTCGTGCAATCGCGGTGGAGGAAGAGTCGTCGCGAACGCAGCAGCGATTATCCAAGCTTGCCAGTCGACTTCGTGAGCCGGCGACCGCTGCCGATGCGGCGCTGCAACTCGAGGCGCTCGGCGAAAGCGCGGTACCAACATTGCTCGAGGGGCTGGAATCCTCAGACCCCGAACTGCGTTTTTATGCCGCCGAAGCGCTCGCGTACTTGGATCGTGTCGAAGCGATCGATCCACTGGAACAGGCGGCGACGAACGTGGCTGCGTTTAGGCAGCCCGCACTGACCGCCCTGCACGGGATTCCACAACAGCTTGCGGTCGATGCGCTAAACCGACTGACGCGGCAAGAAAGTCTTGAAACACGATACGCAGCGTTCGTGGCTTTGCGGCGACGCGACGACGGGCGCCGATTCCTGTCCGGTACGACGCTGGGCGAAGCGTTCAAGGTGTACCAGGTCCCGACATCCGCTAAACCTGCGATCGTCGTCGCCCTGCGGGATCAACCGGAAATCGTCCTCTTTGGTGATATCGCCCCGGTTTCGATTCCGGACTTTCTGTTCGGAACCGGCGGAATTGTGGTCAAGCCCGATCCGGTACAGACCGGTGACCTGCGCGTGACTCGGTTCCAGCCCAACAAAGACGATCAATTGGCGAGTGTGCCAAGTACGGTTCAAGGGCTGTTGGAAGGCGTCGTGATGGTTGGCGGTGGTTACGGTGACGCCATCGCTATCTTGCGAGAGTGCAAGGACAAAGGATACCTGAGCGATCAGTTGGCAATCGATCCATTGCCGACATCACAGCGAACTTATTTCCGCGAGGACGGCGAAGACGACGATTCCGGTGACGCGTTATAGCCCTCCGGTGACGCGTCATAGCCCTCCGGTGAACGCTGTCGCCTTGCGATGCTCTGCACGAGCTATCGAAGGCATTTCTCGAGAGCACAACTGGAAATTAACCTCGCGAAGAGTGCTGATCGTCGCGAGGCGCAGGCCAAGAAAAAAATGGCGTAAGAATCCCGGTTGTCACAACAGCCTGGATTCCTACGCCACATCGGATGTAACGCGTGCGGTCGGTTCTATGGGCCGCCTTGTTCTCTATTCGCCACGTTCTTCGGCGAACGAGAAAATCCGATACTTGCGTTGCTCTTCGATCTCGGGTTTGACCGAGAGGCCGCCGCTGGGATCAAAGATCAGCATGTAACCTGGCTCGGTCATCCCTTCGCTGCTGTCGATATCCAGCTTCGCACCGCCATTGATATCGATGACGGTCGTGCTGCTGACGACCTGGACTTTCTTGTCCGGGATGGGTTCACCCTCTTCGTCCAGATACTGCAACTTGCGAATCTCCAATTTGATCGGATCAATCACATCGGCAAAATCGGCCTCGGCGCTCAGCACCGATCCCTCGGTGACTTCGATCGTCATTGGGATACGCGTGTTGACTTCAGGACTAAATTGCGAGACGACCATCTTCGCCGTCGGCGGCGTCGGTTCGAAATTGACGGTACGGTTGCCAACTTGTACCGGCCGAGCCGCCTTGGCGTCGATCTTGCCGACAAAGTGTTGTCCCAATCCGGGCAGGGAAACAGGTTCCGATGGATCGCTCCACTCGGTCCATCGCTTGTATTGGCGATCCTTTGCCGTCCGTGCCGTTGCCAACAGTTCTTTCACCCGCTGGTGAGCGTCGGGATGCAGTGTTTTTAGCTCGGGCTGCAAATTAAAGTCCGACGGAAAGTTCGGATCGTCGATACTGACGCGAACTCGATAGACATACTTACGTCCCGGTTTGGGGGCATTCGCATCGCCGCGGGGGTCGGTGGCAAAATCATAAAACCGGACCAGTTTGTATTCGACGGGATCGGCAATCGGCATCCCGTATGGCGTCACCTCCATGTACATCGGGGCGTTGGTCATGTCCTTCGCTTGCTCGACTTTCGCGTCGGCACCAAAGATTAACCTGTCAAGGTCAACCTCCTCGATTGCGTCGACTTCTTCGACGTTTTCCAGGGCATCAATTTCCGATTTGGGAAGCATCGGGATCATCGGATGCAGCGTGTACGACGCGTAGTCGTCGATCAAAACGGGCGGCACCCACATGGTCAGAGTCACATCACGATAGTCACTGGGAACCAGTTCTGGCGCCGTGCCTGACCAGTCGCGAATTGCGTCGACCGTCACTTGCCGATCGCTGTCGCGATTAACCCAGTCCTCATCGACCAGTTCGTCAACGGTTTTGTTCGTGACGTCCGCTCGCTGCAGCTGATAGCCGCGGTAAATCGGTCGGTCCCGATTCATATAGTCGTATCCCTCAGCATCCTTTAGTGAATGCTCAAAAGATTCGTGCATCGCCTTATGGGGAACGACGGCCGTTCCCGCGATGAACCATCCGAGCGCTGGAATCGGATATTGCGTGGCTTCGTTCTGGATGTGCTTTGTGGTGGTGGGACGGAAACCGTCATCAAAATCGGCACTAAATTTACGAACCGGGACGACGGCCTCGCCCAAACTTGGATCGACGCCCCCGGTTTCGAACATGTCGTATTCTTCTTCTTCGTAGCTTTCATCCTCTCCGTCGCTCATCATCATCGCGCGACGCTGTTCACGGCGACTTGGTTTACGTTTCTGTTCGACTTTTTCAACCGGATCGGCGGGCTCCAGTTCCATGACTGCGTATTCATCGGCGGCGCTGCGCATCGCCAGCGTGGTGATCACGCCTTGCACGCGGATTTCCTTGGGACGAAATAGCACGGGATCTTCCCGCCGCGTCAGTCCGCTGGATTCGACAACATCCCAAGTGTTGCGCAACGCATAAAGATTCGGATTGACCTTTTCGAGCGTCTTGTCGGTTCGTTCGACAATGCTGAAATCAGGAATCCTTTCTGGAATGATTGCATCGTTGTGGTTTTCATCCAGATCGGCGCGGACCCGATTGGCATCGGTTGTCAACTTGTCCGGTTGAATCTTGTCCAGAATGTTCGGCTGATTCAGACCCTGATAAACCAGGAATCCCGACGCCGCAACGACCACGGCCACGATCATTTTCTCGACGTGGAAAATGAAGAAGTTTTTGATTTTGTCGATGTCCATGGTTCTCTCGCGCTCTAGATCGAGAAGGGGTAACTGATCGTTTGGTAACGGTTCGCTTTGGCGAATCGTTGACGGTTACGGCGTCGCAATCGCCGTCGGTGGTGTGGTTGCCGCTGGGTCCGTTGCCTCAACCGGTGCGGCTTCCTCTGCGGGCGTTTCGGTGGTGATTGGCAATGCGCCAGGCGCCGGCAAGGCGTCTTGGCCTGACCCGTCGTCTAAGACGGGAACGCCATCGATGACCGTGTTTTGGTCGACCTGGTCGACACCCAGCTTTTCTTTCTGGGGTGGATTGTAAATGTAGATCAGCCCATAGACTTCCACGGACATGTCAAAGGGGAACTCTTTTTCCGGGGTCGTTTTGATCGTCATGGGCATGTATCCACCCCCGGTCCCGTCGTCCCCTTCGTCCATGTCGCCTTCGTCCTCGTCATAACCGCCGCCCGCTGAGCCGGCACTGAAACCCACACCCTCGTCGGGCAAGATTCGAACTTGTCGGACTTCGACCATCAGTTCAGCGCTGCCGCAGGCGGCGATCAGATCGGGAACCGCACGTTGATCCATTTGAAACGACATCATGACGGGGACACGTTTTGCCACCGCAATGTTTGCGTCTTCGGGGGTCTTGCTTTCCAGTGCCGATCGCAGTTGTGCACCGGTAATGGGTTCAAGTTTTAAGTTGACGTAGCGGTTATCGCCTGGGTCGGCCGAAACGCCATAGGAACCGAAGTCACCGCCGCCATCGTCGTATTCACCCTCATCCTCTTCGTAGTCGCCTTCGTCATCCATGAATTCGTCGCCGCCGCCACCGCCCATTGCACTGGGCAGTTCGCCCGGCTTCATGATTTCGCCCTGTTCGAAATCGGCCGAGCTTCCGATCGCAAACTGGCGGATTTCACGGATTTTGGCTTGAAAAGGAAGTTCAGCTTCGCCGTTGACATCGGCCACAATTTGCAACAACTGTTTTAGAATCCAAATGTTCTCTTGCGAGTAATAGACTTCCAGAGTTGTCGGTCGACTCCCACGCCATGGGAACAAGTCGGAAAGCACCGCGGACTGGCTGCCCGAGCCCCAATGCACCAGTGGCACATCTTCCTCAATCCCCGTGACGTTCACTTCGGGACGTCCGATTCCGCCTTCGGCGAGTTCGTTGAACTTGTTCAAACCGCTGCTGTCGAAAGACGCAGTCCACTTCGCACCGCCGATTTCGGCGAGGCCGGGCAAGATTTGGTCGATGTAGAACTGATATCGTGTCCGGATCGATGGGTCGACCTCGTCTTGTTCCAATGTCGGAAACGCGACGTATTCTTCGATCGGAATTTTGTTTTCGAACTCGGCGACAAAGTCATCACGCAGTTCTTTGCGAGGCCAAGTGAGGATCCTGCGCTGGCGATCGTACATCCGCGTCCAGGCGTCAACGACTTCGTCCGTGCGGGCTTCGATCAGCCGTTCCATCTCGGCATGCGAGATCGGGTTGGGCGCTGTGGGAACTTCATTTCGCGTCTGGCTAACTTTGCTGACATCGCCGTTGATCTTTGACGTCCGGCTTTCGAGTTCCTCTTTCAGGCTGGATGTCGAGAGAAACCAAACGGCCAGCGAGCCAATAAAGATCGCCCCGGACCCAATCCAGAATCCGTGCTTCATGGCTGCGGCAAAAAAAGTTTTGACTTGATCCATCGTTTTGCGTTGGTTGAGGGTGCCTGCCGAATGAACATTATCACTCGGCACATGACGGGACGAAAGTTAGGTCGGACGCGAGCGAGCGTGTGCTGGTGCGTTTGCTCGTACGTGTGCTGGTACGTTCGCGACGGTGGTGTTGGTGCTAATTCAGTAACCTGGCCGTGATGCCCAAACGATGGGCACTCTGGGTTACCGGTCTGCGGTCAATGCGTTGTGTTTGACTTGATGAACAAATGAATTTGAACTGAGATTTGAAACATCATCTTAGGGGTTCAGTATCTTAAGGGTTCAGTGCGACGTCGCCGTCGGTGTCGGGTGTGTCTTCGGCGGCGGGTGCAACCTCTTCACCGGCCGCCTCGGCGGCAGCCGCGGCTGCTTCTGCGGCCAAACGTTTGGCTTCCAAGCGATCGCTCAGCACGGTTTCTTGCCAAACGACCTGATAAACGAATTCGAGTTTCGAAACCGGCAGAACGGGCGGCACCATTTCAAAGTCGTTCGCGTCCTCACCGTCGGCTTTTTTCTCACTGCCGTCGGCCGTCATCGCTTCCATCATCGCCAGTGGGTCGAAGTCTGGGTTGGGGACTTGTGCGACCACGGGTTTACGATCATCCAAGAGGATCGGATACGACAGCCCCATTTCGGCCGGCGTGAACTCTTCCATCTCTGGTTTTCCGTCCGGGCCGACTTCGCCGGTTGGCAGACTGATCTTGGTGTTCCTGCGGAATCGATCGGTCAGCACCTTTCGGATGTGATTGCTGGCGATTTCGCCCAATCGATCCGGGTCGTTGAAGTAGTGATAGCCGTGCAATTGAATCACCCAGCCGGGGCCCGTCGGGCCGGTATCGGCCATCAGCGCTTCCATAAAGCCTTCGGGAACCTTCTGGCCAGTCGCACGCATCCAGTCACGTGTCTCTTCGCGATAACGTGTCGCGATTTCTTCGTCCCACCACTCGGCCAAATCGACGTAATGTTTTGACTCGAAGTGGTGAAAGTACAGGTCGATGCGGTCCTCGAAAGGAACATCCTTCGGACTCGGCAGCTTGCCATTGACGTACGCCTCGCGAGGCAAAATCTCGTTGATGAACTGCACGATCTCTAGCCACATCAATCGGCGCTCGGCGTTTCCCGAAACTTCCTTGCCCAGCGTGTTCAAGTAGACCAGCTTGCTGTTAAGCCCCTCGTCCTCGGTCAACTGTTCGCTGTGATAGTTGGACATCGTCGTGACCGCCGACTCGGCACCCTTCCACAAACTCTCGTGGGTTTTTTCCCAGCTTGCTTCGGTAAATCCGTAATGGGTTGCCAGACCGATCATCAGCGCGGCAAGCCCCGCGATGGTCCAGGGTTTTTTGGCCCGGATCATTCGCGCGGTCATGATTTCTTGCGGCACCAAGCTGGCATGGACTTGTGAAAGCCCTAAGCCCTGCAGGCACAAGCCATAGCAAACCGCGAACGTCGGTGCGTTATCGCGGAACGCGGGAATCGCAAGCACGTCGTCCCCGCCGAGTCGATTGAATCGATCGACGACGTGGACTTCGAAGTCCAAGTTCTTGCCCAAGTACGCCGCCAGTCCCGGCATCTTGACCGTGTTGCCGGTGATCAGCAGTTCCGAAATTTCCGCTTTCTTGTCAATGCTGCGGAAGAAGCCAATCGAACGCTGGACCTCGGTGACCAGATCATTGAAGACCGGCCGCATCGTTTGGAACACCAGTTTGGGATCCACCGCTTCGCGAGCGTTTCGCTTGAGATGTTCTGCCTTGGCGAAGGTCAGCTTTAGGTCTTTGGTCAGCTGACGTGTGAAGTGGTTTCCGCCGATCGGCATACTTCGTTGCCAAATGCGAAACCCATTGGTGATGATCAGGTCGCTGGAGTCGGTGCCGATCGAAAGCAACACGCTGGATGATGGCGGCGCGTCGGCATCGAATGGCTCGTTGTCGATCCGTTCATGGAAGCGATCGTACGCAACCATGTTGTACAGTGCCAGCGGCGCCAACTGGACTGAGTCGACTTCCACATCGGCGGCATCAAACGGTGCCAATTGACGGTAGGCTTGTTCACGTTTCATCGCGAACAAACCGACTTCGCTTTCAAGGGCATAGCCGTCTTCGACCATACTGCCGGGCATCAATTGGTAATCCCAGACGACGTCACTTAAGTCAAACGGGATTTGTTGGCGAGCTTCATAGCGAACGATGTCGGCGATCTTCTTGACTTCGACCGGCGGAGGTTTGAAGAATTTCGCCAAGCCGCTTTGCCCTGGCACACTGATGCAAACCTTTTCGTTGAATCCGTCGTTGCGTTCCAACAATTGACGCATCGCGTCGGCAACCAGTTCCTCAGGATCCGCTTCGGGCTGACTGAGGATTTTTGGATACTCAATGAAGTCGAACGCGTCGGCGACTATCTCTCCGTTGACCAGCGAGCATCGCAGCGCCTTTAGCGCTGACTGTCCGATTTCGATTCCCCATACGCTGGTGTGTTTAGCCATTCTTTTTTCTACCGGTGTCGAATTCGTTCGATCGTGATATCTGGTTGCGGGCGGCTTGCACCGCCCGGTTTGCGTGTCTTAGGTTTTATGTTTCCCTGACCGGTCAGCCCGAGTCCCGCCTGCTCGTTCTGCATTCCCGACCAATCTGTTTTCCCAGCCAACTTCGATCGCGGCCGATTCGATCGGATCTGCCTGGGCAAACTGGCCCACCCGGGCAAACTGACCCACCCGGGCCAATTGACCCACTCGGACCAATCGATGTTGTACGGTTACAATCAACGCTCGATTCAGGGCCTTGTCGCAACTGTCCGCACGCGAAGATCGACTTCGCGTGTCGAACAATCGTCACATTCCAATAGTCTATGGTTTCGAAGACGATTTTGCGACAAAACACCGAGCCTCGAGAATTAATGACGAGTGTACTCGGCCCGAATCCGTTACGTGACAATGAAGCAGCGAATGAAGAATTTCAGATCAAACAAGATAAGTCGTGGATAAGATGCCGATGACGGTTCGCGGAATCGCGCTGCCGGAACGGTTTTCCGAAGTTTGATTCCCGCGAGTCCGTCGAATTGCCCGTGATTTTCGGGTTTTTTCAACTCTTGCTGGCACGCTTACATTTTATCAATCCCCACATGCCCAAGTCAAATTTTTAACTCGATATGCCCACATTTGATGAGTGCTGTGTTCTGATCCCGTCGGCGACCTTGGAAGATTTTCCGGCCAAGGCGTCCGATTCTGAGGCTTGTAGCATGTTGGCGGCTTGGACCGTCCTCTGGCACCCGCGACTTTTGTCTCAGACCGAGCAGAGCCCGACTTGGTACCGAGCCGATTCTCCGCCCGATCCCACGATCCCACGGTTGATCACCGTCCCCCAGCCCAGCATCGAAATGCTGCCTGACCGGTATGAGATCCGCTGCGAACAGGTCGAAGGCAACCGCTGGGTGACCGGGGCGTCGCGAAAAGAAATGCTCCAGACGCTGCAACTGGACGATCCTCTGCCGCGGCTCTGTGGGAAACATCGGTCAATCGAAGTCGATGATTTCTTTGCCGCTGGGTTCACCATGCTGCAGATCCAGGTGATGACGCGTCGACTGCGGTACACCAGCAACCTTGATGAAATCTATTTGCAAGGCCGCATCGTGGCCGCCGCGAAAGCGTTTATCGATGGAAAGGCCGACGAAGCGATCGATGCACTGCACGGATTCTTTGACAGCTTGGCCGAGGAACGTGACCATTATTTTGCGTCCGATCCGCACTTGATCGACCTGACCCTGCTGACGCCGTCGACACTGACGCAACTGATGCAGTCCAGCGAAGTGAACGTGCCTGCCCCGCCTGAATCCGCGAATTCGGCATCCGCGAATTCAGCATCCGCGAATCCAGCATCCGCGAATTCAACATCCGCTGATGAGTCGTCTCTGCTGGCCACGCCGCACAACGTCTTGATCGATGCCGAAACCGCCGACGCGATCGCGGAGGACCCGCAGCGATTTGGGCCACTGCGAGACGCCGTCTCATCAGGCCGCTTGGGCTGGGCCGGCGGTGGACCCGATCCGGCGGTTTCCTTGGACATCATGACCCTGGCGCAGGCGGAACGCGCGATCGACCGGGCGGCCGAGCAAACCGTCAACGCTATCGGTGCCAAGCCAGGTGTCTTTGCGAGATTCGCGGGTTCCACGCCCGCTGATTTGACCGCCAGCCTGGTCCGTAACGGATATCAGGGAATGATCTCGATCGATTTTGCCGCCGGAACGGGGTTCGGCGATGAAGCCAAGGTGATTCGGTCCTTTGGGGGATCGCAAATCGAAGCCCTCACAGCAAAGCCGATCGATGCGTACAGCGATGCCGCGTTCTTGGATCTGGGGCCCAAGTTGGGTGAAGCGATCGACAGCGGCGAAGTCGCAACAGGCTTGTTGGCGCATTGGCCCGATCGCGTGTGCCAGAGTTTTTTGGATCTGAGACGCGCCGCATCCTGGACGCTCGCGTTGGGGCGATTTTGGAAACTGGATGATTACTTTCGTGACGGCGAACATCCCTACCACCACGATACCGCACGCGCAGCCAACGGCGATTCGGCGCAGCGTTTGGTCGAAGTCGTCAGCACCGGCGGCGAAAATCCGATCACCGCACCGGCCGAATCGTTTCGGGACTCGATCCGGCAGGAAACAAGGCAACGGGTTCGATCGATGACCGCGATGGTCAGCGGGGTCGCGCCGAATTCCGTCGAGAGCTCAAACTTAGTCGAGAGCTCGAACTCGGGGGAGAGCTCAAGCTCGGGCGAACATTCCAATTCAGACCAGGATTCAGAGCTATACGAGGCGTTCGCTGCCGCGTCGGGCGCGACGATCGACGCCACCGGCCAAGCGGTCATGTTGGTCAATCCTCAAGACGCGGCAACGCGCCGAACCATCTCGGTGCCCGGCCGCCCGCCCGCGGCCGGCGATCATATCTATGCGGCAACGCCACAGGGGAGCGGATCCGGATCGCCGACGGCGGATGTCACCGTTGATGTAACCGCACTTGGATTCGCCGTCGCTGGTGGATCACCGGATGGTTCTGGCGGGCAGGGATCACTGCTGAAGAAACTGTTCACAAAAACCAAGACTTTGGCAGGCGAGGCTTCGCTGCAAAACGAATTCATGGAGATTTCGATCAGTCCCAAGACCGGAGGCATCCAAGGCGTTTATAGCGGAGCCACGCGTGGGAATCGTTTCTCGTTGCGATTAGCCGTGCAATCGTCCAGCATCGGTGACGAGGACTCGGTCACAATGGTTTGCCGCGAACTAAAGACGATTGAATCGACGCCGGCGGTCGGCACCATCGAAAGTGCGGGAACGGTGGAAGATGCGACCGGCAAAACACTATGCCGATTCATCCTGCGTTACTCGCTGAGGCGCGGCAGCCGTATCTTAGAGGTTACCGGAACGCTGAGTGAAATCACCGATCTGTCGGGTACGCCGTGGCAGAATTACGTCGCGCTGCGGGCCGCGGTATCAACCGAAGCGGCAATTTGTCGAGTGTTGCTGCGTGACAAGGTGCACCGATGCAGCGGGCGACGACTCGTGGCGCCCCTGGGCGTTGTGATCGACGAAGCGGAGCGGCAGACCTTGGTGGCCAGCGGTGGCTTGCCGTTTCATCGTCGCGTCGGCAGCCAGTTTCTTGACACGTTGTTGGTGGTTCGCGGTGAGGCGACACGCGAGTTCACCGTGCACTATGGTTTTGATGTGCCCACACCCGTTCCGGTGGCCAAGTCGATCATCGCGCCGGCCCGCGAGGTGTCCGTCGCGGCCACTTCGACGCTGGCACCGCGTGGATGGATTATGCATTCATCACCGAAAGAGGTCATGATCAATGACGTCAGCGTTATGCAGCGTGACGATGGATGCCTGGCCGTAAGATTGCGCCTCGTGCAGACACGATCCAAGGCTGCGACGGCCACGATTCGGCTATGTCGTGACGTACGCTTTGCCATCCAGACGCCGTCGGGCAGCAAACCGATCGACTGGAACGTGCCTGAGCCGCCGCCTGAATCGGATGACGAGACAGTCGATCGCGATCATTCCATACTCAAGACCGATGGCGAATCAATTCGCGTACCATTATCGGGGCACCAAGTCACCGACATCCTGGCCGTCCTGACCAAACGATCGTAATCGCAAACACGCCTGGGCTCGCGCACCCTTGCGTCGCCACGGTGGAAGTGGTGATCTATAAAGCAGCCCGAGCATTTGAATAGCCCGACTTAGCAAGCTACCGGACGTCTGGACAAGAAAATCGACGATTCGCTCGATCCTCGCTCTCTCGCCGGGTAACGAAGAAAGAAACCGTCACGCCCAAACGCAACTTAGAAACTTGCGCTTCCGCATCAGTCTTTGCCAACAAAGTCCCAGTCGATGGAACCTGCGAAAGAAGACACGAAAACACATTCGTTTCAAGACGCGGCGATCCGCAGCGGCTTGGTCAGCGCGAAGAAATTTGCGCGCGCCGTTGAACTGGCAGAAACGGACAACGACGAAGTGATTGCTGCAACGCTGGTCCGCAGCGGTCTGATGACCGAGTATCAAGCGCAGCAATTGAAGGCCGGCCGGTCGAAACTAACGCTTGGCCCCTATTTGATTACCGACTGGATCGGCCAAGGCGGGATGGGACAAGTCTTCAAGGCGGTCCACGGCGTGATGGGACGCGAGTGTGCGGTGAAGGTCTTGCCGCTGGAAAAGTCGACATCGGAATCACGCAACGCCTTTCGAAACGAAATTCGTGTCCAAGCCGGGCTCGATTCGCCCTATGTCGTCCGTGCCTTTGACGCCGGGCACGACGGCAACGTGCATTATCTCGTTTGCGAATATGTTCCCGGCACCGACTTGCGACGCCTGGTGCGCAACGGCGGTCGGTTGCCGATGCATCAAGCAGCTCGCATTATTTCGCAGGCCGCGCTGGGGCTGCAGTACGCTCATGATCTCGGCCTGGTGCACCGCGATGTCAAACCCGGCAACATCTTGGTCACGCCCGACGGCGAGGCCAAGATTTCTGATATCGGTTTGGCCGCCTGGAGCATGCAGATGGACGAAGGTCCGCGAGCAGGAAAAATTGTTGGAACGGCCGATTATCTTTCGCCCGAACTGATCCGAAATCCGCGGACGGTGGGTCCCGCCAGCGATATTTATTCGCTTGGCTGTACGTTGTATTACAGCGTGACCGGCAAGGTGCCGTTCCCCGGCGGCGATTCGAAATCGAAGTGCCGCCGCCACTGTGAACAAACACCCTGGCATCCAAGGAAGTTTGCGCCAGAGCTATCCGAAGATTTTGTCGACGTGATCGCCGACATGATGGAAAAAGACCCTCAGCGGCGCATCGGTTCGGCCGCAGAGGTCGCCGAGCGTTTGGAGCCCTGGTCTGCATCGGGCACCGAAACGGTGGATCGTCCGATCGAACGCCAGGCATGGACTCCGCCACCGCCGCCGAGCGAATTGGTGACTGCCGATGATGACCCAGGTGCGGTCGAGTCGTCGCACAGTGATGAACGAAGTGAGTCGGGTGGGCATTCCGATGTCGGTCCGAAGCCTCCGATGCCCATGGGCAGCGAATCCAACGTGATCGACTTGGACACCACAACCGGCGGCCGATCCGGTCACACATTGCCGATTGCGATCGCGTTGGCGATTGCGGTGCCGATCAGCCTGCTGATCGGCGCGATCATCGGGTTCTTGGTTCGCGGGGCAAACTGATTGCAGGCGTCGAGACGCTGAGGCAACGCTCACGGCACGCTGGGGCAACCCTCGCGACGTGTCGCCTTGAACTGCCCGTAAGTTTCGCGTTTGCACGTGGTCCACCCTTTAGCGAGAGTCGACTCGTTCGCGCATTCGGATGCTTTCAGCCTTGCGGGATGAAGGCTATTTCTTGGCCGAGAGGGCTTCGGCAACGGCCGTTCCCATGTCCGCTGGCGTCGGCGCGACAACGATTCCTGCGTCTTCGAGAGCGGCAACCTTTTCGGTCGCGGTTCCCTTGCCACCGCTGATGATTGCACCGGCGTGTCCCATGCGTTTTCCCGGTGGCGCGGTACGCCCGGCAATGAACGCGGCGACGGGTTTGGTGACATGGGCTTTGACAAAGGCAGCGGCTTCTTCTTCGGCCGAACCGCCGATTTCCCCGATCATCAAGATCGCTTCGGTTTGGTCATCGGCCTCATACAGCTTTAACAGATCAATAAAGCTGGTACCGACGATGGGGTCACCGCCGAGTCCGACACAGGTGCTTTGACCCAGTCCCAAGTTGCTCGTTTGCCAAACCGCTTCATAGGTCAATGTTCCGCTGCGGCTCATGACGCCGATTTTACCGGCGTTGTGAATGTAGCCGGGCATGATGCCGATCTTGCAAGCACCGGGCGTGATAAGTCCGGGACAGTTCGGTCCGATCAGCACCGCGTCGCTGGCACGAACTTTTTCGTACACGCGAACCATGTCCAGTACGGGGACGCCTTCGGTGATGGCGGCGATGACCTTGATGCCTGCATCCAGGGCTTCCAAAATCGCATCGGCCGTGAACGGCGGTGGCACGAAAATCATGGTCGCATCGGCGCCGGTTTCGACAACAGCTTCTTCGACCGTATCAAAGACCGGGATGCCATCGACGTCTTGGCCACCTTTGCCCGGTGTCACGCCGCCGACCATCTTTGTGCCATAGTCGCGGCAACCCAGCGTGTGGAATGTTCCAGCGTTACCGGTGATTCCTTGGCAGATCACCTTAGTGTTTTCGTCGACAAGAATGGACATGTGAAAAAATCGAGGTGGTAGGTGAAAGGTAACAGGCCAATGGCGATAGCCGGCGAGCGAAAACTAGCTGACGGCGGCCACAATTTTCTTCGCCGCGTCGGTAATGTCTACCGCGTTGATGACATCCACGTCGCTATCGGCCAACAACTTTCGGCCGGCTTCGACTTCGGTGCCTTCAAGGCGAACAACAAGCGGGACCGTAAAACCAACGGTGCGGCTTGCCTCGATGATCGCGGTCGCAATCGTGGTGCATTTTGCGATCCCGCCAAAGATATTGACCAAGACGCCTTTGCAATTCGGATCGGACAACAAGATTCGGAATGCTTCGGTGACTTGTTCCGTATTCGCACCGCCACCGACATCTAAAAAGTTGGCGGGTTGCCCGCCGTGATACTTGATGATGTCCATGGTCGACATTGCCAGGCCCGCACCGTTGACCAGGCAACCAATGTTGCCTTCCAACTTGACATAGCTAAGTCCGGCGTCGCTGGCTCGCACTTCGCTGGGCTCTTCTTCGCCCAAGTCGCGAAGTTCCAACAAGTCTTTGTGTCGGAACATGGCGTTGTTGTCGAAAGTGATTTTTGCGTCCAATGCGATCATTTGATCGTCGCCGGTGATCACCAAAGGATTGATCTCGGCCATTTCACAGTCGTAGTCGACATAGAATCGGCACATCGCATTCAGGAACTTGTGGGCCGCCTTGGCCGCGGCACCACTGATGCCAAGTTTCTTGCAGACTTTGCGGACTTGGAACGCATCGATCCCGACGGCCGGATCGAAGTGTTCTTTGTGGATCAAATGCGGTGTCTCTTCGGCCACCGTTTCGATTTCCATCCCGCCTTCGGTACTGACCATCAAGACAGGTTTTGCGGCGGCTCGATCCAGGACGATGCCCAGATAGAGTTCACGAGCGATGTCGCAGCCCGCTTCCACAAAAACTTGATTGACCGTTTGGCCTTCGGGGCCGGTCTGAATCGTGACAAGTTTCTTGCCCAACAAACCTTCCGCAGCGGCGCGAGCTTCGTCGGCACTCTTGACCAGGACGACGCCCTTTTGATCGGGATTGTCGATCACGTTGCCTTTTCCACGTCCGCCGGCGTGGATCTGTGACTTGACGACGGCAATCTTGCCGCCCAGTGTGTTGTATGCTGCTGCGGCTTCGTCGGGTGTTTTAGCAACGATACCTTCCAGTACCGGAACCCCAGCTTGGCGAAACAGCTGTTTACCTTGATATTCGTGAATCTTCATTGACTTCGACGGTCTTCCGGCGGTCACGAGGAACGAGCGGTTCAAACATGTGCGAAATATACGCATCCCCATCGCCGCCCGTAACCATAGGCACTCAATAACCATGCAAAAGAGCATCTCGGCGTTCGCTAGCGGCGGCGATTCTGGACCACCCATTCAACCCAAACTGATTCGTTTGAATGCGAGTGACAACGTTGCGGTTGCCGCATCGACGTTGTCACCCGGCGAGCTGGTGCTTGACCGCCCGCAGCGATGTGTCACGCGCGTTTCCATTCCGGCGGGACATAAAGTCGCGGTGGCCGCGATTGCCGAGGGCCAACCGGTTTTGAAATACGGCAGCTCGATCGGCATTGCCACACGTGAGATTCTGCCTGGCGAACACGTTCACACGCATAACCTGACCGATCACCACGTCATCGCCACGGACGTCAGCGAAGTGGCACCGCCGCCGTCAGCCGCGCCGATAAGCCGCACGTTCGAGGGGTTTCATCGTCCCGGCGGATCGGTCGGGACTCGCAACTATGTGCTGATTCTGTCGACCGTCAATTGCAGCGCCAGCGTGTGTCATAAATTGGTCGAACGGTTCGATTCTGAACGCATGAAGCGTTGGCCGAACGTGGACGGTGTGTTCGCCGCCACGCACACCAGCGGTTGCGCGCTGCAGTACAACGGCATCAAGCATCAAATGTTGGGCCGGACGCTGGCCGGTTTTGCACGCCATGCCAATGTGGGCGGCTGTTTGGTGATCGGATTGGGGTGCGAACAAACCACGGCGGGATACCTGAACGAACATCACGGCGTCGTGTCACTGTACGCGCCCAACGGTGACCAGCTGACTCGCGATGACGGTGTGCCGTTTCTGACCATGCAAACCGAGGGTGGTACCAGGGCGACGATCGATCAGGCCGAACGGCTGCTCGTTCAAACGCTCGACCGCGCCAATCAAGCGACTCGGTCAACGGCTGACGCATCGCATTTGAACTTGGCCGTCGAATGCGGGGGCAGTGATGGGTATTCGGGCTTGACCGCAAACCCCGCCGTCGGTGTTGTGTCGGACCGAATCGTTGCGTGTGGCGGCACAGCGGTCATCTCGGAAACAACCGAGCTGTATGGCGCAGAGCATTTGTTGGTTCGTCGCAGTCGCAGCCCCGACGTCGCTCGTAAACTGCTCGAACGGATCGAATGGTGGAAACAGTACCTGTCGATGTACGGCGGCGAACTGGACAACAATCCGTCGGTCGGTAACAAAGCAGGTGGGCTGACCACGATCACCGAAAAATCGCTGGGAGCGGTTTCCAAAAGCGGCTCGTCAGCGCTAGAGGAAGTCTACCAGTACGCCGAACAGATCGAATCCAAGGGCTTGGTCGTGATGGATTCTCCCGGATTTGATCCGGCCAGTGTTACCGGCAAGGTCGCCGGAGGCGCAAACCTGGTTATGTTCACGACCGGACGTGGCAGTTGCTTTGGCTGCAAACCGACGCCGGTCATCAAGATCGCCACCAACACGGAAATGTTTAATCGATTGCGCGACGACATGGACCTAAACGCAGGCGTCGTCGTCGAAGGCGAAGACTTGGAAACGGTCGGTGATCAATTCTTTGAATACGCTTTGCGCGTGGCCAGTGGCGAACAAACGTCAAGTGAACGACTGGGCATCGGCGATCATGAATTTATTCCCTGGACCGTTGGCCCCACCGTATAGCGACGGTGGATATGGCTGATGGAAGCACGGGCGATCGAGCATTGCTCGTGATCAAGGCGATCATTATCAAGACGAGCCGTCGGCGAGCAAGACGCGAATCGGAGACTGCATGACGCCCGATTGGACAAAGCCGGTGGATCGACAGAACACACGCACCGATGCAAAATTGTGGCCGGCGTGCCTGCTCGTCGCCGCCGCATTGTCGGCGTTTTTCGGACCGCTTCAGGTGTCTCGTGGCGGTGAGCCGATGACCGTCGGACTCAGTTGGTCGGTGATGATCAAGTTGGCCGTATCAGTGGGCGTAGCCGCAATCAGCCTGATCGGACTTTGCTGCATCCGATCGACCGTGCGGGACCTGCTCTCGATCCCTGGATGTCTGATCGGCGGGATTCTATTGCTGGGAATGCCCGCCGCGATTTCATCGACGAGCCCTGCCGCGTTGCCGGCCCTCTTGATCAATCTCGCATACCTGGTCTTTGTCGCGATCTGTTTGCGGCGGCTTCCGTTGCGTCAGTTCTTGATGGCGATGCTGATCGGAATGGCCGCGGCTCTGGGTGTCGCTTGGGCACTCTTTCTATTTCTGCCCGAGTACGGCGTTTATCCCGAGATGCTGGATGACGGATTGATCGTTTCGCGTCTCGGTGGGATCGCTCATCCAAACAGCGTCGCTCGCAGCGCCGCGCTGGCGTTGCTGATCGTTTGCTACTTGTTGGGCATCAATTCGCAGACTTCGGCAAGCACGCGGTCACTGCGCCGTCAGGAAGTGGTGACGAGTTCGCAACCGCGTGCGGGACTAACGCACGTGAGACACAAACGCTCGCGGCGATTGACGATCTCGGTCGTGATGGTAGCGACGTTGGCGGTCGTTTCCATTCTCGCCGCGAAGAGCAGGACGGTGATCCTGGGCGGGTTTATCGCGACCGTTGTAATGTTGATCGACCGGGTGAAATTGCGAGCCGGGCTGGCCATTGCGTCCGCGTGTTTGCTGATCGCGTTGGTTGGTTTGCTGGGTCTTGCGATGTTCGGTCAAGAAGATCAGATCGTTGACAAGCTGATTCGATCGGTAAGCAAGTCGGGCAGTGCCGAAGAACTGACCACCGGAACCGGACGCGTCGAAATCTGGACCTTTGCGATCGGCTTGATCGCTGAACGGCCGTTGACCGGGCACGGTTTCGGGGCGGCTGCAGAGCGGATGGTGAACCACTCTCAGTCCGCGCACAATGCGGTGCTGCATGCATCGATGATTTCCGGTGTCGGTGGTGGAATCTTGATGTTGTTGGTCGCCGGATGGATGCTGGCCGTGTTCGTGCGTACTGAGAACGCATTCATTCGCGCCGCGATTGCCTTTCTGTTCATAAGCGGCTTGATGGAAGACACCGTTTTGGAAACATTCCCCGGTCCGGCCACGATGACTTGGATCGCGTGTTGTCTTTATCCAATCATTCCGCCACGTTAGACGGCAACACCAGCGGCCACGCGCTGATCGCGACTCGCATTGCAGTCATGGATGACGGCGATCGGTTCCGGCTAGCCGTTGGCTCGTGGTGACGTTCCCGGCCGATTAGACGCTGCGGCTTACAGACACAAGGTCATGCCTAGTCCGCAACCACGTCGCTGCTCACGAAACCATGCCCGTCGTGGACATCGGGTACTGGCAGATTGGTCGTGCTCGCGTCGTCGTACGACGGCATCGTTTCCGATGGGCGACGGTTCGCAGAACGTCCCGGAGGCGTCGCCAGTAAGCTGGCAATTCGCAGTTGTTCGCGCATTTGAAACTGCCGACTGGTTTGACTGAGGCCAGAAAGTGCCGCCAAGCAAAAAGACAGGGCCGCCGATAGTGCCAAACCGATCATGGCTAACAGCGGACGATTTGGGCCGACCTTTTTCATTTCTAACGTTGCGTCTTGAGCAATCGAGACGTCGCTTAGCTGTTGCTGCTCGAGGGCGGCGATCTGGCGTGCGTTTGCCAGTCGGTCCGCGGTCCGCCGATACATCGACTCGGCGACGTCCGCATCCCAGCTCAACTTGGTCAGTTCAGCGCCGACTTCATTCAATTGCAGCAGATCACTTCGGACGCGATCGAATTGTTCTTGCAGGACCTCTTGTTCGGCGATCAAACCGGCTCGCTGTGCCATCGCGGTTCGCGCGCTGAGGTCGATCTCTTGCAGGTTCGGGTTGATGACCTCTGTGACTTGCGGTTCTTGACCGATTTCTTGGTCGGCGATGGCGCGGGACGCTGCCAGTTGTGCGTGCAACGCCGTCAGTTTCGGATGGTCGGGTTTCAGCTTGGTCGACAGCTCTTCCGCTTGCAGTTCCAGATCAAAAAAACGGTCGCGAATCAAATCGCCGCTATGTTTCGAGATACCTTTGACGGTTTCGGATTCGATGGTGTTGGGCATCGCCGTCATGGCCGCTTGCAACTGCGTCAGCTCGGCTTGCACTCGGGCCAATTGAACTTTGTTGTGGTTGATTGATCGTTCGACTTGATTCAATTCGTCTTGCAACGCCGATTTGGATGATTCCAGTTCGATGATTCCGTGTCGGGCTTTCAGTTTTCCAGCGGCCTGTTGAGCCGCGTTTGCGGTCTCCAATGCAGTGCGAGCTTCCTGTTCAAAGAACGCGAGCGAACCACTGGAGTGATGCGCCTGGACGTGATAGTCGGGGTACTCTTGGACAAATGCGGCAACGACGTCGCGAGCGAGCAACGGTGAGTGACCGAAAAAATCGATGCCAATCGTGTAAGAGTCCTCTGGTGAATGCACCACATAACCGTCTTCAATGACTTCACATGCCTCGCCGAGTCGTTTCAGCTGTTCGATTTCCTGTGCCGACAAACCGTCCTCGGGGACGTTCGGTTGCGGCGAAGCGATCATGCCGGCCAACAATTTGATGCAATGCATCACACGATCGGTTGCGATCGCCAGCGTTCCTGTTGGTTTCAAGATCCTTTCCGGACCGACACGCTTTGCGACACGCTCGCGCATCTCGCGACTGCTCAACAGTTGGACCACCGAATTGACTTGGGTGATGCGACTTTCTTGCAGCGAAACGGTTTGTCCGAGACTCGTCGTGGGGTCCATGGACACCGCCCCGCGTCCTAAACGCACCAATAATTGTGCGCTGGATGTATAGCGATTGGGGAACAGCATGATGCCGGTGAGGAATAGACCGCCCAGCAGCAGGAACAGAAACGAACCCAGCCATCGTTTGCGCCACGCCGCTTGGACGATGTCGACCAACGTTAGGGTGGACAGGAAATCAGGTTCAGTGTCGCGTTTCACGGTGAGGTTTCCGGAATAGCGTTGACGTCAGAAAAGTTTGCCAACCGCTGTGCTCCGGCTTGGCATGGCCGAGTCGCTTGGACGGGAACCAATGCATCTTGAAAAGGCCGAGGGATCACAAGACCCGGCGAGGCGAGAAGCCTGGCGCGAGTGTGAATCCACCCCCAGGCTCTCGCGCAAAACACGTTCTCGCGCGCAAGACACGTCCTCTCGCGCAAGACACATCCTCTCACGCCACACATTCTCTCACGCAAGACACATCGGCAAATCCAGTCGTGGTCACCAACCGCTCGCTGGTGAGCACGCCTGGCGTCGCGACTAGTTTTTCGCCAAGCGGTCCGTCGGTTCGACGAACGGGTTGGACTTCACTTTTCCGACCACAAAATCTTGTGGGGGCTTAGCTTTGGGTGCCGCATCGAGTTTTCCGATGATGTACGGATTACACATCGGAGCGAGCGGGGCGATCGGCGCTTTGGGCGGGTAATAGAAACGTGCCGCAGGCTCTCCGTTGTATCCATCGGGCGCGTTGACGACCGATGGCGCTGGGAACGGGCTAATCCCATACGGGCGAGCGTGACGCGCGCCGTAATAAACAGGCGGATGGACCGCAAAATACGGTGGGGTGCGAGTGCTGCCACCGATTCGAGCATACGGCAGACCGACCCCGTATCCTGGCAGTGGATAACCGAATCCGTACTGGGCGGATGCGGTATCGGAAACAAAAATCGCGGCAGCAAGAGCCACGAACGACGCAACGACGAGCCTTTTCATCAAAGACCTCAACCTTCAAACGGTGTGGACGGATAAAGCACGACCTCGCGACCGCGGCGATCATTCATCGCGTGCGACTCGTGTACTGGTTCCCCCCCTGCAAGGAACGGCGACCTGCACTAATTTGCAGGTGCGCTAAATGACTGGTGCGAATCAGCCGATTCCACGCTAGTCGCCCGATTCAGGCGTTTCAACTGTCCAAATCGGACAATTCGATCTTTCGTTCTCAACCGTGCCGACCCTTCGGCGACCTGGATTTGTGGATAAAAACGAGTGAAAATCGCCTGCATCATCCATTCTCTTGCTGGCGGAGGCGCCGAACGGGTCATGGCCGGCCTGGTAAATCGGCTCAGCGATCGGGGCCACCACGTCACGTTGGTCACGTTGGATGACGGACAAACAAGCCGCCACACCATCGAGCCAGCCGTCACGCGTGTGTCGTTGGGTGTGATGACCCGAGGCGGCGGATGGGGCAATCGAGTCCTCAGCTTACGGCGGCGCGCGAGCAAATTGCGTGACGAGATCCAACGGTTGGAACCTGATGTCGTGCTCTCGTTTTGTGACCGTAACAATGTCTTGACGCTATTTGCAACTCGCAAATTGGACGTTCCCGTTGTGGTCAGTGAACGCAGCGATCCGCAGATGCAGACGCTAGGAATCATTGGCCAATGGGCTCGCCGGATCACTTATCGACGCGCGGCACGACTGGTTGCCCTGACCGACCATGCCGCGGCGTGCCTGCAACCGCTGCACGACCAGCCTGTTGCCGTGATTCCCTCGGCGATCGGTCAGCCGCCCATCAATGAGCCGCCCGTTCATGAGCCGCCCGTTCATGAGCCGCCCGTTCATCAATCGCCTGTCGGTGAAGCGTCTGCCACTTCGGACCGAACACTGGCGATCGAAAACCGTTTGGTTCTCGGGATCGGCCGGCTGGAACGCGAAAAAGGTTTCGATCGACTCATCCGCGCTTTTTCAGAATTTCAAAAGTCCGATACAGGTCGCGATTGGAAATTACGCATTCTGGGCGAGGGTTCGCAGCGCGAGCGTCTGCAGCAGCTCATTCAGCAGACCGGCGCTCGGCATGTCTCTTTGCCGGGCTGGGTCCAGCCGGTGTGGGACGAATTGGGCGGCGCGACCCTGTTTGTCCTGCCAAGTCTTTATGAGGGCTTTCCGTCGGCGCTGTTGGAAGCAATGGCCGCGGGCGTTCCCTGTGTCGCGGCCGATTGCCCCAGCGGTCCAAGTGCCGTCGTCGAACATGAACGGAACGGATTGTTGGTCGCATCCAGCGTCGATGGTTTACTTTACGGAATGCGACAAATGGCCAGCGACCCGGACGCTCGAGAACGTATGGGGCGTGCCGGCCGCGCCGTCCTGACGCGATTTAGCTGGGAATCGATGGTCGACGCTTACGAGTCGCTGTTGCTGGATGTGGTCGAGCAACAAAACAGGTGAATCACCCGTCATGCATGGTGGCGATGAAATCTGAATTCTAGATCTCGCCGGCACGTTGTTCGTCGTTCGCCACTTTGCTTTCGCTGTCTTTCAACAGTCGATCCAGAATGCCGTTGACGAATCGCGGACTGTTCTTGTCGCCGTAACGCTTGGCCAGCACGATTGCTTCGTTGACCGCGACGGTGCCGGGAGTCTCGGTGTAAATGATTTCGTAAGCACCCAGACGCAGGATATTGCGATCGGTCACGGCCATCCGTGGCAGCGACCATCGCGTGGCAAGTTGGCCAAGGCAAGCGTCGATTTCGGCGCGATGCTCGAGCGTTCCGGACAACAGTTCGCCGGCGAATTGGGTCAGCCCCTTGCGGCCCTGCAGCCGCGAGCGAATGAATTTCAGCGCCGCATCGGCACTACGGGAATCATTCATGTCGGCTTCGTAGAGCAATTGCAATACGATCTCGCGAGCGCGACGGCGAGTTGACATGCGGTAATTCTGTCGATGAGGAGGAGCCGGTTGGGACCGGACGGAAGGAATCGCTGATCGGATTCTAAGTCTTGCGATCAAACCTTTGTAGGCGATCCGCAACCGGCCGGAAACGGGGTCAGATTTTTGCGTGCAGACGTAGCAGTTCCAGCACCGCTTCTGTGGCTTCGTTACCCTTGTTCCCAACGGTTCCGCCGCTGCGATTGAGCGCCTGTTCCAGCGTGTTGCAGGTCAGCAAACCAAACGCGATCGGTTTTTTTTCGCGAATGCCCATCTCCATCAACGACAGACTGACCGCCCGATTGATGTGTTCATCGTGGGTCGTCTCGCCCTTGATCACGCATCCCAGGGTGATCGCCGCGATCACGTCGGATCGCTGGATCAAGCTTTGCGTCGTGTATGGCAATTCCCACGCGCCAGGAACTCTGGCCACGATGATCGATTCGCGTTCGATGCCGGCCGCGGCCAGTGTCTCGATCGCACCGGCGACCAGCGAATCGCAAATATTAGCGTTGTATCGGCTGGCGATGATCGCAATCATCCCGCGGGGCAATTCGCCGTCGATCCCAGTGATTTCAATCCCCGGTCCTTGCTGAGAGCTCATGCTCTGTTGAAAATCAGTCGACATCCTTGACACTCATCAAAAACTCGGCGTTGTTTTGCGTTTTCTTTAGTCTGGTCACTAGCTGTTGCATTGCATCGGCCGGTGACAATTCGGCCAAGGCACGTCGCAGCGCCGATATTCGCTGGTACTCATTCGGGTCCATCAACATTTCTTCCCGGCGAGTCCCACTCGCGGTAATGTCGATCGCTGGCCACACTCGGCGGTCGACCAACGAGCGGTCGAGCACAATTTCCAAGTTGCCGGTGCCTTTGAATTCTTCAAAGATGACGTCGTCCATCCGGCTGCCTGTGTCGACCAGTGCCGTCGCCAAAATGGTCAACGAACCGCCCTCTTCCACTTTTCGAGCCGATCCGAACAAGGCTTTGGGTTTCTGCAGGGCGCCGGCATCGAGTCCGCCGGTCAACAGCTTGCCGGTCGTTTCGCCGTCGCTGTTGTGGGCACGAGCCAGACGCGTGATCGAATCCAAAAAGATCACCACGTCGGTGCCGGCTTCCACCATTCGCTTGGCTTTCTCGATCACCATCTGGGCGACTTGGATGTGTCGCTGGGCAGGTTCGTCGAACGTGCTGCTGATCACCTCGCACTGCGGCCCGGTGACCTCTCGTTCCATGTCGGTCACCTCTTCGGGACGTTCATCGATCAAGAGTACAAACACGTACGCGTCGGGATAATTGTGCAGCACGGCACGGGCCATCTGTTGCATCAAAATCGTTTTACCAGCCCGTGGCGGACTAACGATCAATCCACGTTGCCCAAACCCGATCGGCGTCAACATGTCCACAACACGAGTCCCAATTTTGTCGGGTTCGTATTCCATGATGATCCGCTTGTCCGGATGCAGCGGCGTCAACTCGTCAAATGGCTTTTGATGTTGGCCTTTGGACGGATCATGCCGATTGATGGCTTCGATGCGCAGCAGCGCAAAGTAACGCTCGTTTTCTTTGGGAGGTCGAATTTGTCCAGCCACATGGCTGCCGGTCTTCAGTCCAAAGCGTCGAATTTGGCTCGGCGATACGTAAATGTCGTCGGGACAAGACAAGTAGTGATACTGGCTGCTGCGAAGAAAACCAAAGCCGTCCGGCAGGATTTCAAGCGTGCCTTCGCCATACATCAAGCCGTCCGCTTTCATGCGGTGCTTGAGGATTCGGAAGATCAACTCTTGCTTCGATGCGCCGTTGACCTCGCCCAAGCCTTCACTTTCAGCCCGTGTGGACAATTCACCAAGGTCCATCTGCTGAAGCACCGCAACATTCAGTTGCGGCCCATCGGGCGTGCCCGTCGGGATGCCGACGCGTTTGCCTGCCTTGTTGGCTTCGCTGACGATTTCTTCCGGCAAAGAAAGCGGGTCACGTTCCGCGTCAAGTTCGCGGATGCGTTGATCAACTTCTTTGTCAGGATGGCGGGGACGGTTATTGTTCTGGCGATACTGCTGATATTCGCGAGGTCCGTCTTTCCGTTTCGTGTGGCGTTTGTCCCCGCCACGAGGAGGCCGGTTGGAATGCATTTTCAGATAACGCCGCCGAGCGACGCCGAATCAGGAGGGAGGGAGAGAAAAAGGAGAAGATCATAAGACTGAGTCTTTCTATTCGATCAACCACGCGAACGCGGTGATAGATCGGTGAGACAATGTCGGAAGGAAAAGTTTGCCCGCGAATCGAATTCTTGACGAGAGAATCGATTCCAATGTTCGATTACGATTCGATGTAAATCGAGGAGTGTTGAATCATTCATGATCAGGTGGGTGCTCAGGCGATTCTTTTCGCTGATTGCCAATTGGTTTGATTCGCGACGTGCGAGTTCGTCGGCATCCCAGCCCCGTTCTTGCGAACGCTTGAGTCGATCCGATCTTGGCGAATCGACACTCCAGATTTCGTCGCAGCAAACATCCCAGTTCGATTCCAGCAGCAATGGCACGTCGAGCACCGCGACTATGAATCCATCTTTTGCCGCGCGAACAAGTTGAGACGTGATCTCCGTCCGCGTCGGGGGATGAACAACCGACTCTAGATATCGTAATGCCTGCCGCTGCGCTTCGTCATCCCCGAATACCGCAGACGCCAATAAAGACCGATTTATTCTGCCGTCCTGATGGGTAATCGACGGCCCAAAATGCTCGATCACCTGACGCTCAATGGCGTCGTCCTCAAGCACCTCGCGTGCGATTTTGTCAGCGTCGATCCATGCCGCACCAAGGTCCCCGAGCATGCGTGCAACGGTGGATTTTCCACCAGCAGGCGTTCCGATGATCCCCAGGACGATCATGGCTGGTCACGAAATTGTGCGAGGCTGTTAAAAATGAGCATGTCCGTTTCGTGCGATTTACGCGGTTTTTCTTGCAGAACAAGGGCGTGAGGCAAGCCGTTGAATCGCGAGTGAAAATTTTGGGCTTTTCTATAACTCGATCTTATTCGGTCAAGCGCAGCCGCGTTGGGTTGCGTGTCAGATTCGCCGCCCGCTTGGCCTGATTTTCTCGCCGCGGGCTCGCCCTGGCTCGGCGTTGTCGCTTCATCGATCGATCGCCATCATGCCAAAGCAAGTTGTTGCCACGCTGGGCGCAGTCGTTGCCACGCTGGGCCGCAGTTGTTGCCATGTTGGGCCGAAGTTGTTGCCATGCTGGGCGCGGGGCCGGGTATTGTGGCTGCGGATTGCTACCGAGACTCGCTACTGAACGCGTGTGTCCTCGGGCAAATACAGCAATGAATTGCAGTTTGGGCACATCACCAACTGAGAGAGTTGCAGTTGGTTCATGACTTGCGTCGTCAGCGTTTGGTAACAACCGCCGCAGGACTCTTGATCCACTGGCGCGAGTGCTTCTTCGCCACGCGATGCGATCAGGCGTTCGTATTCGACGCGAAGCGAACCGGGAATCTTGCCCTCGGTGGCCTTCAGCTGTCCGCGAACGCCTTCCAGGTCTTCTTTCAAAACGCCCA
Source organism: uncultured Pirellulaceae bacterium (assembly GCA_963975425.1). Lineage (GTDB taxonomy): Bacteria > Planctomycetota > Planctomycetia > Pirellulales > Pirellulaceae > CAXBGS01. The sequence continues at coordinate 294,919 of CAXBGS010000005.1, read as the reverse complement.
GTCGCGATTCAACTTCCGCGATCCGCTTTGCCTGTTCTTCTTGCTGCTCTTTAAGTTCCGCTTCGGCCTTGTCGACGTGGCCTTGCAGCACATCGATCTGCTCAAACTGCTCAAGGATTTCGTCGCTGAGCACGGCGTTTGCCTGAACGTCCGCCGCGATCTGTTCTTTCAGCAACGAGAACTCTTTGTTGCTGGCCGCCGTGTTCAGCTTTGCTTTGAGGTCTTCGATTCTTGATTCGCGTGTTTTCAGTTGCAGCTGTTTTTCATCGGATGCCAGCCGCATTTTTTTTAACGCGTTCTTCGCTTCCTCGGCATCCGCCGACGCCTTGGCGACCATGCCCTCGCCCGCCTTGATCTGTCGCGGGCCTCGGTCGATTTGACTTTGTAAATCGGCAAGTTGGCGATGGATCCGGTGCAGCGTTCGCAACAATCCGGTGCTGACTTCGATTTTCGGTAGCGGTGGCATAGCCAGAAAGTCGCCCAATACGGTGTGAATACCGGACAGGAAAAGGTGCCGGTCAAAGCACTAAGTATAGGGCATTGAACCGGCACCCAGCTATGGGCCGACGATCATCACAAGAACCGTGTTCGGGTTCGTGTAAAAACACGGATACTTTAGGCTGCGGTTTTCAAGAATTCGGACAAGCGATCCGCTCGCGATGGGCTTTGCAGCTTGGCAACCGCCTTGGCTTCGATTTGTCGCACGCGTTCGCGAGTGACTTTAAAGATCCGTCCGCACTCTTCCAGCGTATAGCTGTATCCGTCGACAAGGCCGTATCGCAGCCGAATGATTTCGCGTTCGCGGAAAGTCAGAGTCTTGAGCAACTCGTCAATTTTTCCTCGCAGGATTCCGCTGGCGGCCATCCGCACAGGGTTCAGTTCGTCACTGTCTTCGACGAACTCGCCAAAGCTGCTGTCCTCGCCTTCGCCGACCGGTCGGTCGAGGCTGACCGGGTGGCGGCCGATGTCCATCACACGGCGGACTTCTTCGAACGGAATCTCGGTGTCTTTCGCGATTTCTTCATAAGTCGGTTCGCGTTTTAGTGTTTGCGTCAAACGTTTTTGCGATTGGCGCAGTTTGCTGAGCACGTCGATCATGTGCACCGGGATGCGGATTGTGCGGGCTTGGTCGGCGATCGCACGCGTGATCGCTTGACGAATCCACCACGTCGCGTACGTGCTGAATTTGAATCCGCGTCGGTACTCGTACTTGTCAACCGCTCGCATCAGCCCCGTGTTGCCTTCTTGGATCAGATCCAAGAATGACAATCCGCGGTTGCGATATTTTTTCGCGATGGAAACCACCAGTCGAAGGTTGCCGCTGCTCAATTCCCGTTTCGTGGCCTCGTAGACCTCGAAATAACGGCGAGCTTTGACCATGCGATTGTGCAAGCTCTTGGGGCTCTCTTGCGTGACCAGCATCAGTTCACGCAATTCCTGACGCAGGTCCGCAGCTTCGTCTCGGCTGACGGCATCTCGGCCGAGATCGGCTAAGCGTGCACGAATGAAATTCATGCGTTTGGAGATGTCTTCAAGATGTTTCAACAGCGGGGTGACCCGGCGGCTTCGCAAGCTAAGTTCTTCGACCAGTTGCAGCGCCTTGCGGCGCGTGCGGATAAAGCGGCGCCGTACTTCCGCTTTCAAGCGGGGCGAGACGCTGCGGCGAACGAGTTGTTCAAAGTCGGACTTGTTCTGGTGGATCAGAACGTCAAGGGTGCGCAGGTTGTGCGGCATCCGTGCGCTGATTTGCTCTTTCGTCAGCCGTTCGGTCAACGAAACTTTGATCGTGCGATCAAACGGCAGGTCGCCCGCGTGAACTCGTTTGAGTGTGTCGACGGTGCTGCGGAGTGCGTAATCGGATTCCAGCAGCGTGCGGCGAAACTGTTTACGCGTGATTTCGATTTTCTTGGCGAGCGCAATTTCTTCTTCGCGAGTCAGCAAAGGGATCTCGGCCATCTGGCTCAGGTACATGCGAATCGGGTCTTCGCTGGCCCGCGGCATTTCTGTGCTCGTCGGCAGACTGGTATCGGCCGCCTCGTTGAAACGCATCTCCGGAACATTCGGTTCGGGTGCTTTGGCGCCGGCGGTGGCTGCCGGTTTTGACGCAACTTCGACAAGCTGGATTCCGTTGCGTTCGATCGCAAGCAGCAACAGGTCAAGCTTCTCGGGGTTCACGTCTTCGTCAGGAAGATACGAGTTGACTTCGGTGTAAGTCAGGTAGCCGTCCTTGGTACCTTTGGCAATCAACTGCGAAAATTCTTGATCCTTCAATTGCATCACAAAACCTCATGTTTTGATGTGTCGTCGATGACACAGGGTCGTAGTAGTTTGTTTCTTAAAATCCGTTTCGTTCAACACCCATTCACCCATTGCGGGGAACCATTGGTGATGGGGGCAACGATTAGATTGTGCCCAGTAAAGATGCCACACACTCGGTGGCCCGTGCTGCGATACGCTAACTCCTTTCAGCGTGTTTCGTTTGTGCAAGAATCCATAACAGAATCCGGATGGTTGATTAATGCAACCCCAATGTGCCGCACTTCATCACGGATCGAAAAGCCCAACAATGGCGGGCTTTTTAGCGAGACTCGTCTTGCTTTGCTTGCAAATGGCGGACTCTTTCGATCTCGAATAATTCCCTCAGCAGGGCGTCTTCGGCATCGTGGTCCAGCGCGGTCGTTTCCAGTTGTTCGATCTTCCGAGTGGCGTCCATCTTTTGTTCGCGTTCGCGATATCGCGTGATGATGGCGGCGTACTGATCTTCGGGTGACTGTGTCACTTTTCCTTCGCGTTGTCGCACGCGTTGTTCGCAACTAACAAGCTGGTTCTTGAGGTGTTCATTTTCGATCAATAGCAGCACGCTTTTCAGATCTAACTGTCGGCCGGCCAGTTCGAGATCCTGATACGCCGAAAGTAACATTTTCGCCGTGTTGGATTGCAGCCAATCAGGATCGATCGCTTCGACTGCCATCCCCGCTAGCTCCGGTGCTTCGATCAGTGTTTCGAAAAGTTCGCGGTCGATGCCTTCCAGCGGACGCGGTGCGACAGCAACTTTTTTAGTCGTGGGCAAACCCATGCTGATCGCGTCATCGTCGGCCGATTCGGCAAATGCCGCGTTTGGATCTGACGATGCGGCGGCACCGGGCACGGCACGTTCGCCCTGAGCGCCTGACGGTGTCGCGGGGCCGCGGTGCCTCTCAGGCCTATTCTGTGTGTTGGGTCGGCCCTGTGTGTTGGGTCGGCCCTGTGTGTTGGGTTTTCGCTGGGTGACTTGGCGACGCCGTGATTCGGCTTCGCGCGCGGATCGCCGGACTTGACCCAGTCGACGTTCCAATCGTTCGGCCGAAAATCCGAACGTTTCGGACATGCGCATCAGCAGTTGGTCCACTCGCAAATCGTCGCCCCGCGGTGCTTTGGCAACGATCCCCAGCATCGTGTCGACAGCCGTGGTGACCGCGTGCGTGTCGCGGCGCACATCGACCCCTTGGGTCAAGCGTGCGAGTTTGTGATCCAAGGCATCCGGCGCGGTGCGGACCAGTTCGCGAAAGCTGTCTTTGCCATGCTCTGCAAGATAGTCGGCCGGATCGGTTCCGTCGGGCAACGTTAGCACACGCAAGTCGACATTGGCTCGCACAAACAGCTCGAGCACTTCGTCGGCTCGGCTCTGTCCGGCTTGATCGCCATCGAGCACCAGGACGACTCGCTGCGCGAATCGTTTCAGAATTTTGACGTGTTGTTCGCCGAGCGCCGTTCCCAGTACGGCGACGACCGGTTCGATGCCGGATTGTCGGGCCGCGACGACGTCGGTGTATCCTTCCATCACCAACGCTTCTTGCTCGCGCCTGATCGCTTCGCGCGCCAGTTGCAGCCCGTACAGCTGGTGTGATTTTCGAAACAGGATCGTTTCACGACCGTTGATGTACTTGCCACCTGCGTTTTCGCCGTGTCGTTTGGCGATCTCGGGGATCAGGCGGCCGCCCAGTGCGATCGGGCGATCCTGCAAGTCGTGAATCGGAAACATCAGTCGTCCGCGGAACATGTCCACGAACCCATCACCGCTGCGCCGGGCCGATGCGACTCCGGCGGCGAGCGCGACTTCACCGCTGAAATTCTTGCCCGCCAGCAGGTCGACTGCATAGCTCCACTGATCGGGTGCGAATCCGATCCGAAATCGTTTCCGGTTTTCTTCATCGACGCCGCGTGAGTTCAGGTATTCGCGAGCCGCCTTGGCATCGTCGCTGGAATCACTTTGCAAGATTCGAAAATATTCATCGGCGACCAGCTGCATGGCGGCAAACAAGGTGTCTTTGTCATCCGGGCTGCCCGGTGTGGTCTTTTTACCGCGTGAGTACTCAGGGACTTCGATGCCCGCTTGATCCGCCAGTGTTCGCAGCGCAGCGGGAAAGTCGACGCCATCGCGCCGCATGATAAAGCTGAAGACATCGCCGCCGATATCGCACGGCCAGCACTTCCACGTCTGACGCTCTTGGTTGACGGTCATCGATGGGCGCTGGTCGTTGTGCCAAGGACAGCGCGTCACAAACATGCGCCCTTTGGGCTGCAGCGGCAGCGTGCTGCCGATCACGTCAACGATGTCGACCGCGTCACGAACACGTTCTTTCAGATCAAAGTCCGCAGGAAGCGACAATCACATCTCCATGGCAACAACGGCAATTCAAATTCGACGCGGCGATTTGCCACGGCAACCCAATACATAGTCTTCGCTCATCCAGAGCCGTGTTTCAAGCGGTAAAGACTCGCCGGAATGAAACGAGATGGATGGCGACAGGGAAAAAGCAAGGAAAATTCTTTCCTGCGGATTTTTGGCCAATGCGACCACGCTATTTTGTTACCTCGTTCTCACATCATGACACGAAACCGATGGCACGACGATGCAGCTGCGAATAGCGCTTCTTTTTGGACTGGTATTTCATTCATGTGCGATCACCTTCGCACGTCAACCTAACTTTGTCCTGATCTTTACGGACAACCTGGGTTACGGCGACATCGGGTGTTTCGGCTCGACGGTCAACCGCACGCCGAACATCGACCAGATGGCTCGCGAGGGGCTAAAACTGACCAGTTTTTACGTGGGGTCCAGTGTTTGTACGCCCTCACGCGCCGCGATCATGACCGGTTGCTATCCGATGCGAGTCAATATGGATATCAGCGGGACGCGCCGCGTCGTGCTGCAACCGGTCGCTCAGAAAGGGCTCGCCCCGAGCGAGATCACGATCGCAGACGTGTTAAAGCAACAGGGGTATGCCACGGCATGTTTTGGGAAATGGCATCTCGGCGACCAGCCACAGTTCCTGCCGACGAATCAGGGATTCGATCGTTATCTAGGCGTGCCTTACAGCGAAGACATGATTGCGACGACGGGCCCGCGGCTTGGTGAAATGTGGCCCCCGCTGCCGCTGATGCGTGACACGACGGTGATCGACGCGCCGGTGGACCCAAATCGGCTGACGAAACTCTACACCGAGGCGGCCGTTGACTTTATTCAGCAGAACGCCGAACAACCGTTCTTCTTGTACTTGCCGCACGCGGTTCCCGGCAGCTCGGTCGAGGCCTTTGCGTCGGAATCATTTCGCGAGCGATCGCAAAGTGGCACGTACGGCGCGTGTATCGAAGAGCTTGACTGGTCGACGGGTGAAATCTTGAAAACGATTCGCCAGCTGGGGATCGACGAGCACACCATGGTGATTTGGACATCCGACAACGGTGCTTTCCAAGGCCGCCGCTTGCCTCCGCACGGTCAGAATACGCCGCTGCGAGGGACCGGCGGCAGCGGTTACGAAGGTGGCTATCGTGTGCCGTTCGTCGTCCGATGGCCCGGCCACATTCCCGCCGGGGCTTCCTCGGATGAGTTAGTGACCAGCATGGACTTGTTGCCAACCATGGCGAAACTTTCCGGTGGACAAGCGCCCGATGACCGCAAGATCGATGGCATGGATGTTTGGCCGGTTCTCTCACAAAACGCTGAGTCGCCACACGACGTTTTTTATTACTACCTCAAGACGCAATTGCGCGCGGTTCGTTCGGGCGATTGGAAATTGCATCTGCCTGTTAATCTGAGTGCCGATCGACCGTCGGTCAAACCGATCTTCGCCGAAATTCAATTGTATGATTTGAAGAACGATTTCACCGAGTCCAATAACGTCGCCGACGATCATCCTGAAATCGTGCAGCGGTTGATGAAGGTTGCCGACAAGGCCAGGGAGGAACTCGGCGACATTCATCGGGTGGGGACGGGGCAGCGCCCCGCGGGATGGGTCGACAATGTGATCTCGCAGCGATTGCCAGGTCTGCCTTCGGTGCGGGGTTATCCGTCGGACGCGAAAGCGATCGTGGGCAAAGGGATCGGGCTGGCGCGCTGGAGCGCGAAATCACTTGACGGTTGGAAAGCGGCGTCGTCGGTCGGGCTGGATGTCGATGATGCGAAACGAATGGTCGTATCGACCGTCGCTGGCGACGCAGTCATTCACAATCTGGCCAACGATCCCAACGGAAAACAGCGGGACGCGTATTTGATGTCGTCCGACGAGTTCGGCGATATGCACTTGCACCTGGAGTACTTATTGACCGAGGGATCCAACTCGGGCGTGTACGTGATGGGACGCTACGAACTGCAGTTGCGAGACAGTTTTGGAATTCCCCAAGAGGAACTGGACTACAACGACAGCGGCGGAATCTATCAACACTGGGACGAGCAGCGCGAGCCCAAGGGCTATGGCGGCACGGCACCTCGACTAAATGCATCGCGTCCGGCGGGTGAATGGGAAAGCATGGACATTGTGTTCCGAGCGCCACGCTTTGATCCGTCAGGTGAAAAAACGTCCGACGCGACGTTCGTCGAAGTCAAACACAACGGCAAGTTGATTCACGAGAACGTCCGCTGTACCGAACCGACACGGGCACCTCAGCTGAGCGGTGAAGCGGCTCGGGGGCCGATCGTGATCCAGGGGAACCACGGGCCCGTTGCACTTCGGAATGTTTGGATCCGCGATCTGGAATAGTTAGCCGCCAGGATGACGAAGGCCTGGACAGGCGAAACGGCGAGCCCGGAGCATTCGAACCGCCGGATCACGTTTTCGGCTGAGCCAGGTTTCCGGCGGGGTCACTTGCTCCGCTGGCGAGCTTGTCACGCCCGTTTCAACAGCCCGTGAGTCCGAACTTGTTTCTGGACGAATCAGCGAACGCGCGGATTCGTCAAGCGATGCACGGGATTTCCGGAAATCCATCAGGCCGATCGCGAATCCACGCGGCTACTCGACCAATAGTTGCACTGGATCTTGTTTTGAGTCGGCGTTGTTGATTTCTTTGACGCGATCGAGAACCCGTTGCCGCGCTTGGGTTCTGCGAGACTTATCGCCCATTGCAAATCCGACTTCTTCCGGGCGAAAACCGAATTTCGGGTCGATCGTTGCCGCTTCGAATCCGACGTCGGCCAGCGGGATGTTGTAAAGAATCGCGAGCGTTGCTGTCGCCGCATCGCCCAATTCGGTGCGACTCGCTTTGCCGCGAATGAATCCGTTCACCGCGACGGCCCGGTCATCATGCAGCAATTTTGAGATCGAATCGGCATTGCGTTGGTTGCCGAATCGAGCGATTGCCTGTAACGCGATCGTCAGCGTTTCTGGGTCGGTCGAGGCTGATAACGTTTCAAGTGCCAGTGGCAGCGCGTGGATCACATTATGGCTCATCATCAACCACAACACGTCCTGTCGATTGGCGATCCCTGTGCGGCGAGACCAGCCGCCGACCAGTCGTTGATAGGGGACCGAAAGTGTCGCGCTTTGGTAAAGCAACGAACCGGCTTCACCGCGCAGCGTTCGAATCAGCAGCAATTCGTATTCGTTTGAGATCGCGCCGCGGTCAAAGATCAAAGGGAACAACAGGGCAACGGCGTCGGCGCGATTCGGAAAACGGCCTTCTTCGACCATGGCTTTCCGTACACGGGCAGCCGCGGCGTTCATCGCAATCGCGCGATCGCGTGCGGTCCCTGACAGTGATCCTGCGATCTCGGGATGTTCAAGTACGACTTCGGCGTACAGTTCGCGAATCGATCCAGTGTCGCCCAGCACTCGTTTGGCGATCTCCCAGCCATCCAGGTTTTCTGACTTACCGGACAGAAAGGCCTCGATCTTTGCCTCCTCGTTGCCTTGTCCGATTTGCTTAGCAAGTTCGCTGGCTCGCAGTCGGATTTCGGGATCGGAACTGGTCGCAGCGAGTTGTTTTAATTCGGGCACCACTTTTTCGCCTGCGTTGACGAGCCGGATGGCGGCGCGTTCACGCACCGCAAATTTGGGCGATCCCAACATCTCGATCCACTGACGGATTTGGTCGTCCGAAACATCCGATGGTTGCTCGCGTTGATCGTCCGGGGGCTCGACGCCTGCAGCTTCGTTATCGCTTGCAGGTTCCGGAGCAGCGGGGCGTGAATCCCCACCGGCGACCGGCGGCGCCTGTGCAAGGGTCCGGTGCATCGCGGCGGACGTTCCCATCACGATCGACAGCGCGATGGCGGCGGCGACGCTCCAGCGGTGGTTTCGGCGACATCGCATGGCGACTTGGGGGATGAGAGTATGGTGGACAGGTTGTGGCAGATCGCGGCTGCGGCGGACCGGATTCATGGGCAACGGCAAAATGCCGAACGACGCGTGACAGTGATAATCTGCGACGATCTTAAGGGTACTGCACCATCATCGGACGTTTCTGTGGCCAAGGAAAGCCCGAAAACGCTTGTCGATTCCGTTGACAGTGGCTAACCTAGGATCAGTGACGCGGTTGAACGTGCCAGTTCGCCGCGTTTTGTCTTAGGGATTTACGGCCACTTGCAGCCTAACTGCTAAAGAGCCATGCAATTGAACATGTCTATCAATTCTGATTCGGACACCAAAGCGAACTCTGGTGCTCCCGCAGCGGACTCTTCTACGGTCGCTGAAAACCCGTCCGCCCCCAACCAAGTGGCTGGGCAGCAAGCGTCTGAACAGCAAGTCGCAGGACAACTCGCAGGAGGCCCCCCCGCTGTGAACGATCACCCGGCGCCCAGCAGCGCATTACCCGATTCTTGTCAGCCCGATTCCGCCGAAACGGGGCACGGCGCCGCAGTGTCCTCCACATCGGTGCCCTGTCATCAGGACAAAGGCCTGTCGACGCAGGCGGTCCATTCCGGCGAGCGGCGGTCCAAGCCAGAGGGCTCGATCACGACGCCGCTGTTCATGGCGTCGACCTACACGTTCGATTCGACTGACGAACTGTTGCGATTCGTCGAAGGCCAACAGCAGCGTGAAGAGTACGGACGATACGGCAGCCCGAACGAAAAAAGCGTCGAAGCCAAATTGGCGGCGCTCGAGGGAACCGAAGAAGCGATTTTGTACAGCAGCGGTATGGCCGCAATCGTCGGTTTGTTGATGTGCAAGCTCAGTGCCGGCGATGAGATCGTGTTTTTCGATCAGTGTTACCACCGCAGTCGCGAGTTTTGTGCAAAGCATCTTGCCCGCTTTGGTGTTGTGACTCGACAAGTTGCCACCGGCGACTTCGACGCGATGGAAGCGGCCATCACACCGAATACGAAAATGTTAGTCAGTGAGTCGCCGACGAATCCTCACATGACCGCCGTCGACCTTGAAAAGTTTGTGGCTGTCGGCAAGGCGAACGAAGTCGAAACATTGATCGATGCGACGCTGGCGACTCCGTTCAATATTCGACCGGTCGACTATGGCGTTGATTATGTCTTGCATTCGGCGACGAAATATCTGGGTGGACACAACGACCTATTGGCCGGCGTGATCTGCGGTTCCAAAGAACAACTGGAACCAGTACGCAAGCTGCGCGGCATCTTGGGCAGTATCAATTCACCACACAATCTGTACCTACTCGAACGTGGGCTAAAAACGTTCGAGTTAAGGATGCAGCGGCACAACGAGAACGGTCAACGCATCGCAGGTTTTCTGTACTCGCATCCCCGTATCGAACGAGTCTATTATCCGGGATTGAAATCGCATCCATCGCATGAAGTCGCGGCCAGCCAGATGAAAGGTTTCGGTGGCTTGATCACGTTCACGATCAAAGATGCGGATTGGAAACAGACCGCTGCGATTGTCGATGCCGCACGGATTCCTCGCATCGCACCAAGTTTGGGTGGTGTCGAGTCGCTGATCGAGCAGCCAATGGTGATGAGCTATTACCACTGCACGCCCGAAGAACGCAAACGTTTTGGCATCGCCGATAACATGATTCGTATGTCGTGCGGAATTGAGAATCCCGAGGACTTGATCGCCGACCTCGAGCAAGCTTTACAGGCATGAGCGATTTCGAAAAGGCGAAACCTGGTCCGACGCATTCGTTTCGGACACGGGCCATCCATGTCGGCAACGAACTAGATCCGAGCACAGATGCCGTGGTGCCGCCGGTGCATTTTGCCAGCACGTATAAACAGCCGGGCGCTGGCGAGTGGGGCGACTTTGATTACGGTCGCAGCGGCAACCCGACACGCACCAACTTGCAGAACACGTTGGCGTCGCTAGAGGGTGGATGCGGTGCCCTCGCGTTCAGCACCGGGATGGCTGCGATTCACTGCGTAACGATGTTGCTCAAATCCGGTGACCATGTCGTTGCCGGTTGCGATTTGTATGGCGGCGCCTATCGGCTGCTGCACAAAATTTGCGATCGATCGGGCATTCACGTCACGCTGGTGGATATGACCGATCCGTCGGCAGTTGAAAACGCGATCACGGATCGAACCAAGTTGATTTGGTTTGAAACGATCGGCAATCCGAGACTTTCGATTCCGGACCTGGATGCGATTGCCGCGATCGGCAAGTCGCGACAGATTTTGACCGGCGTCGATAACACGTTTGGAACGCCCGTGTTGACGCGACCGCTCGAAAGCGGGATCGACATCGTGATGCACTCGGCCACCAAATATCTGGGCGGCCACAGCGATTGTCTCGGTGGCACCTTGGCCGTCAGCCGATCGGATTTGCTGGACCAACTGTACTACATTCAAAATGCGACCGGTGCGGTGCTGGACCCGATGAGCTGTTTCTTGATCGCACGCGGCATCAAGACGTTGGACGTACGCGTGCGCGAGCAATCCGCGACTGCGTTGAAATTGGCCGAGTGGTTGCAGTCGCATCCGCGTGTTGCCAGTGTTTTGTATCCCGGATTGGCGTCACATCCCCAGCATTCAGCGGCAAAATCGATGCTTAGCGGCGGTTTCGGCGCGATGGTCACCTTTGAACTGGACGGGACAATTCGCCAAACCGCGAAAGTTTGCGAATCCACACGCCTATTTCATCTAGCCGTCAGCCTGGGTGCGGTAGAATCATTGATCGAACAACCCGCAACGATGTCCCACGCCAGTTACGATGCGGATGATCGCCAACGGTTCGGAATCACTGACGGATTGATCCGACTGTCGGTGGGATTGGAATCGTTTGATGATCTGCGTGACGATCTGGAACAGGCAATCGCGGCGGCCTGACTGTTGCGGCCTAACTGCTTTCGTCTTCGAAAATCGCGTTGCCATGTCGAATGTTGAAATCGACCTGCTGCGAAAGATGCCCATCTTTGGCGGGCTGAAAACGTGTTCGCTGGAATCGTTGCTGGACAACGCTTGCGATGTCCATGTCTCGCGAGGCCATTACTTTTTTCGCGAAGGTGAACCCGGCGGCGCGCTTTTCGTCCTCCGCGAGGGTGCTGTCGAGGTCTTGCGAGAATGGAACGGGCAAACGGTCACCCTGGGGCGCTTGGGCCAAGGCGATTGCTTTGGCGAAATGGCGTTGGTGGACTTTCGGCCGCGCAGTGCGTCGGTGCGCGCCGTCAAGGATTGTCACGGAATGAAACTCTCACTCGACGCGCTTCGCTCGCTATATGCGAACGATCTTGAACAGTACGCGATGATCATGATGAACATGGGTCGCGAAGTCAGCCGGCGTCTGCGGACGGCCGATGACCGTATTTTGGAACTGCAACAATCGCAGTCGTGATGCTAGAGAGACCGCCTGTGCGATTTCGCATCGTCGCTTAGCTATTCCGTCCGAGTCACAGGTATTGCCTCCGGGGCACAGCTGCGGGTGAAAGTAATGCGACGGAAATTCAGTTCCCGATCACGGTCAGTGCCCGCGATCACGGTCAGTGCCCGCGATCTGGGTTAGTGCCCGCGATCTAGGTTAGTGCCCGCGATCAGGGGAGTACCTGTGAACGGTAACGCCCACGATCGCCCGTCCGTTCTATTTCTTTTTCGAGCCGGGACGTTTTCGTTTGTTCGGCTTGGCGATGGGTTCTTCCGGCGGCGCGATTTGGTCGCGAATTCGATCGGCGATCGATGACGATTTCTTCGCCGCAACGGAACCATCGGCATTCACTGCCCCGTCGACGGTATTCAGATCAAAGTGCTTTCCGCTGGGCAACGTTTTCTTGACCAGGATGCGTTCGCAGATGCCCCACAGACTGCTGGTGATGAAATACAAACACAAACCGGCCGGCACGCGAAAGAAGAACAAGCCCATCATCAGCGTCATGACGTTCATCATCTTTTGCGTCATTCGCGTTTGTTCATCCGTCGCAGGCGGCATGAACAATTTTTGTTGAGTCAGAAACAGCACGACGACCAACACGGGCAGGATGTTGAAATACGGGCCGAGCCAGCCTGTGCCGCGGCCGGACAGATAATCCCAAAGCCAATCGCCCCAGAAGGTAAACATGTCGGGGCCGGCAAGGTTCGACGCCCACTGAGTAGCCGAGGACACCGCTTCCTGACGCAATTCGATGTCGACCGAGAGGGCTCGGTACAGACCGATGAAGATTGGCAATTGCAGGAACATCGGCAAGCAACCCGCCATCGGATTGAAACCAACGCGTTTTTGCAGTTCGCGCTGAGCTTTCAAGCGGCCTTCCATGTCGTCTTTGTACTGGTCGGCAATCTTCTTAAGCTCGGGTGCCAATTCTTGCATCCGCTGTGCGTTGATCGCTGCCTTTCGGCTGAGCGGGAACATGGCACCACGGACCAGCAGTGTTAGCAGCACAATCGCGACCGCGTAGTTCTGCACAATGTTGTGTAAGAAATGCAGCAGCGAGCCGAGCAGTTTTGCGAATGGTGCGAACCAGCCGTAGTAAACAAAGTCGCTGATGCCGTAACGCCCCAGCAGTTCCGGCTGTTTCGGGCCGGCGAACATCCGCAATTCTTGTCGGATCGATGCGCCTGGCGGAACTTCCTGGCTGATGCTGTCCAAATAGAACGACACGTTGACCGCGCGTTCTTTGTGTTTCTTGATTTCCGTTGGGTTGGCGACCAAGTCGGCTGCTGCACGACGAAACGTTGTCATGCTGGTTTGGTCACCGGGCGGCAGATAAGCGACACAGAAGTACTGCGCGTCGACACCGATATAGCTAAGCTTACGAGCATTCGCGTCACCATCGGCGGCGAAAATTGCTTGATCGGCATCTTCGGTCTGATTCTTCTCTCGCTTGAGCAGGTCATAACCGCTGATCAAGACATGATTATCCGCAGCGGTTTTGTAGATGATGTCACGTGCCGCGGCGCCGCTGAAGTTGGGGCTGATTTTGTTGCTGTACCACCAGCCCTCGAGCGTCAATCCGTTGGCGCCTTCGAGTCGATAGGCCAATTGTTGTGGTTCCTCGGAGAGGTTTTCCACTTGAACGGCCATGTCGATCGCGTAGCTGCCGGGATTCAGCGTGTAGCTGCGTCGCAGGCGAACCGGTCCGCCACCGACGGCCTTCATTTCAGTCTCGGAAAGCTCGACGGAAAACTCTGCGGTTTCTGATTCGCCTTGCCGTTGGCGCTTGAAGTCCCAAACCAATTCGGTCGGGTTCGGAATCCCACTGATCGATTTTTCGCCGACCAAGATGCCTTTCCGATTCACTTGACCGAGTGTCATCAGGCAAGACAGGTGCGAAAGGTTGCCCGCGATTTGATCAGGGCCTCCGTCTCGTGCAAGTCGGATCAGATCCAGCGGATGCTCGGTCAGCGTTGCGGTCAGTGTCAGCGGTTTCGAATTGCCTGACGGCGGTTGACCCTTGTTGCCGCGTAGCAGTTCGACGGAAACTTGATCGCCCGGCTTGGTTTCTTCGAGGGCACGCAGGATGTCATCACGCGTGGTCACGGGCGTATCGTTGACGCTCAGGATGATGTCGCCGACACGGATACCGTTGTCGGCGTCATTATCCGACGATGTGGCGGTTGACGCCGGTGTTCCTGGGCCGACCACGTTGACGGTGACGCCATCGATCGTCTTGGCAGGCTCGCCGGCAAAGTAGCCTAAATATCCGTTGCGAACATCGACGCGGCGATACTTGAATCGCCCTTTCTCATCTCGTTCGGTCAGCTCGATCCGTTCCACGGCTCCACCCCGACTGTTCAGGGTGACCATCATCAATTGGTTCGACGCCGGATCCATCGAACCCAGGACGAATCGTTCTGGTTCGTCCGGACGCTGTGCCGCGACGGCGTCTTCTTCTGCGGGTTCGGTATCGGCACCTTCGGCGGCGCCTGAGTCATCTAGCAGTGACGGTCCGCCATCGAGCATGGCGGCAGCTTGTTCGGCCGCAGCGTCTTTTCTTACCGGAGCACCGACGGGAGGCACCGGCGGACCGAACATGGCCCGCATGCTGATATAGAAGAATAGAAACGCCGTCGACGCGACAACAAACGTAAGCAGACGACGTTCCACAATTGATCCGATTCGAAAGAGTTCTGTTGACTGCGGCGTTCGCCAGACCATCCGGCACCGCTTTTGTGACTTGCCCGATGGTCATGGGGCTTGCCGGCAACGGGGTGCTCGCCCGGCGAGCGGCGTTCGGGCCCCGAAAGCAGCGAAACGGCTGCCGCAAGTTGGGCTGTAAATCGATATTCTGCCGATCGAGGCAATTCTTGGGAAGGTGAAGTGCCCACACGCGGGCCAAATCATCCGATTCAGAGTGCCGGATCAGTTAAATTCGGCCCAGCCAGAATCACAAACGACTCAGGAACACGGCGAATCGAGGCGGCGATGCCCGTTCGAATCACCGCCCGCCAGCCAAGTTGGCGTTCACCAACCAGGTTTGCGTCCGCCCGCCAAGTTGACACCGGCCGGCCAAGTTTGCCGTCGCGAGGCAGTTTTAGGCACTGCCTCGCCCCATGCGACGCCCATTCGATGGATACTTTGGCTGAATTCACGTCCTAGGGACGTGTTGCAACTTCCAGCGGTGGCAGCACACCAAGGTAGGCCATCAGATCGCTGATTTGCTGCAGCGACAAATCGTCCAGCCCTCCGCTAGGCATGATGCTGTGCGTGCTGGGCAAGATTTGGTCGATGTCCGATGGTTCAACGCGAGTGATATTGTTGTTCGCATCTCGAATCGCCAATGTTCCATCGCTCTCTTCGCTGGTCATGCCGATCAAAACGCGTCCATCGAGCGTCAGCACTTTCTTGCTGGCGTACTGGCTGCTGACCACGTGACCGGGATACAGGATTGATTCCAAGATCTCGCGCTTGGTGAATCGCCGTGCCAGAGTCGACAGGTCGGGACCGATCGATTGGCCGTTGCCGCCATAGCGGTGACAGTCAGCACATTTGGCGTTGGCGAAAACTTGACGTCCGCTCGACGGGTCGCCGAATCGTCCTTTGTCGCTTTCCAGGTAATTGACCAACTGGTCGAAATCCCAGCGAGACTCGTCGGCTTGAGGCGGAACGGCGGCTGGTCGGTCCGGGTAGGTCTTGGCGTACCAGCGTTGCCAGGGAGCCATGCTTTTCGCGCCGCCTTCGGGACGCGTCATGCCGGTCCAGTGTTCCAGCAGTTTTTCAAAGTTTTCGAACGACGCTCCGCTTTCATGGGCTCGCACGCCCGAGAGGATCAGCTGGCGAATTGCCATCGGATCATCGGTTGCGACGGGAACCGTTTGCAACGCCTTGACGACTTCTTCGGCGGCCTCGTCCTCGAGGATATTCAGGCTGCGTACCAGGTAGTCCCAGTTTTCGCCGTCGGGCCGCACCGACAAAGCCATCGCAATGACCGAACGTCGCTCTGGTTCTCGGCGCCAAAGGGCACGCAGGTATTCTGCGGATTCAGCTTTCTCGGACGTCGCCAGCATTGCAATGATGCCTGTTCGCAGCCGACGCTGGACGTCACCCGGGCGCGGATCCGCGACGACTTTCTTGTCCAGCTCGATCAAGATGTCCGCCGTATCGTCGTCGATCGGTCGCGGCAATTTATAGATCGCCGCCAAAGCCGCGTTCCGCCATACGTCGCCTTGTTCCAGAATCGCGATCACATCTTCATCCGAAAGTGACTTGGCAAAATCTCGCGTCACGTTTGTCATGTACAGCGACAATGCACCTTGATCGGCATTGCTGGCGATGTTTTCATAAAACTTGAGAATGCGGAAACGCTGTGCGGCGTTCCAGTCGTGCGAAATGAACTGCAAGCACATTGCCACCAACACGCGTTCAATTTCGGGGGCGTCGGATTCGACATACTGCAGGGCACGCTCGGCGACTCCGTCGGCTTGCAGGTATGCGGCCAGTCGAATCAATTCGCGGTTCATGCGCAGTTCGCCTGCGGGAAACTCTTCGGCGATTTGCACGCCCAGTTGTGCGACCTTGCTAGGTTCGATTTTACCTCGGTGCAATGCGACCTGGCACAGTCGCAGGACGTCGGTGAAGTCGGCATCGCTGAGGAATCCAGTCATCATTTCGCTGGAACGCTGCAGGACTTGCAAGGCCGTCGCTTCGGTTGGATCGGCGTTGATCAGAGCCAGCATTCCCAAAATCGCGATACGTGTATCGACCGAGTTCAGTACTTCATCGCGATACGAATCGATTGGCATACGTTCTAAGACGCGTCGTCCCAAGAAGGCGAGCGTCCGGTTGTCTTCGCCCAGCAATGGAAGCACGTTGTGTGTGTTTTTGGGCAAGCGGCCGCTGCGCAAGATCGATTCGCAGGCGGCACGTTTGACGCGAGCGTCGTTGTCGCCGAGCATCTCTTCCAGACGCTCTTCGCTCTTGTCGCTCGGATTCAAACCCAGCATCGATGCGGCACGAGCTCGGACTTGTTCGCTCGGCGTCCGGCTAAGTTCCAACAACAGTTCTTCGCTGGGGATCGGTCCGAATAACTGCATCAGGTCCATGGCCCGAACGCGATAGTGTGACGGGTTGTCATTGCTGTAGGCGACGCCCGCGACTAACTGCGGCCATTCGTTGCCAAGCTTGCGTTTGATCGATGCAACTTCTTGGCGGGCCCAAGCCGATTCAAGCTGGGGCTGACGAATCGCCGCGGCGATTCCGGTGCCCAAGTTCTTCATTCGTTCGGGGATTTCGCCTTTGTAGATCACGCGATAGACGCCGCCAGCGGTTCCGCGTCCACCGGTGCAAAAGTACAACGCCCCGTCAGGTCCGACATCCAAGTCGGTGACGTTCAACGGCTGGCCTTGCAGAAAGACTTCGCTATCGGCGATGTATCCGGCACCTTGCGGCTTGACGCGCACGTTCAGGATGCGGCCTTCGGACCAATCGGCCATGAACATGGTGCCGTGGTATCGCACAGGGAACATGTAATGTTCGTAGCAAACGCCGCCGGTCGGACTTCCGCGTCCGGTGTCCAACAGATCGGGCAGTCGGTCGACATAATATTCTGGCCATTTGGCCCATCCGGTTCGCCAACCGAATTCGCCGGCTTCGGTCACATCAAACAATGCGGTCGGCCGGTACCATGCGGTGTTCACGTCGGCTTCCATATCTGCATCGTGGACGAACATGCCGCCGCTGGGATGGAAGACAATGTCATATGCGTTTCGTAGACCGCCAGCAACGCGTTCGATCACGCTGCCGTCGGCGTTCGTGCGGACGATCGTTCCGCCGGGCGCTTTGATGCCGCGGCCATGTCCGCCCGGATCTTCGTACCGCGGAAGCAGGTCGCCTTCGTAGACGTCTCGCAGCGTTTGGCCGTCGCCGGTCTTGCCAATCGGTTGCACGTGGCTGCCGCAAGCGATGTAAATCATGCCGTCGGGGCCGAGACGTAATCCGTGCGGACCGTGTTCGCCGGGAGTGCCTTTGAATTTGACGATTGCTCGTACTTTTTCCAGCGTTCCGTTGCGGTCCTCATCGCTGAGTCGATAGAGCGCGGTTCCCTCGGGGCCTTCGCCGGTGGCAAAAACTTCGCCGTTGAGCGCCAGCAGTCCTTGCACCGATTTGACTTCTTCGCAGTACACACGAACGTGCTCGGGAATACCGTCTTTGTCTTTGTCAAAAACCAATTTCAGTGGGCCGTTTTCTTCGGCCAAGATCATGTGGCCAAACTCGTTGAAGGCCATCGCGATTACCGAGCCGACTTTCTCGTCATTCAAGACGCGTTGGACACCAAAGCCGCGTTGAATTTGAAATCGTTCGCGTTGTTCTGTGGGGGTGGCAGAGGCGACCGTTTCATCGCGGTCCCAAGGAGCCGTGTCGCCTAGTTCGCCGAACGACTGTGCGGCGCCCCAAAGTCGATCGTTAAAGACCGCCGTATTCCACAGTGCGATGTCGTCGGTGCTCGTGCGCCACGACGGATCGCTGCTAAAGGTGAACCACTTGTCTTGATTTCCGGGGCGAATCGAAACGCGTGCGGCCAACGCTGCGGTGTTGCCATGTGTGTTCACGACTTTGACGGCGACGACGTTTCGTCCGACTTCCAACTGGTCGCTGACGTCGTATTCGTCCATCTCGCGCGGCGATCCTCCGCGCCCGATCAAGGTGCCGTTGATGTACAGTTCGTATTCGTCGTCGGCGGCGATTTCAATCCGGCCTTCTCCCGCGACGCGAAGGTTGATCGGTTTGCGGAAATAGCATGCTTCACCCACCGCAATGGCTTCGTTCGACGCCGTCGCGGTCTCCCAAATCCACTGGGCTTCGTCAGCCCCAGCAGACGGAATTCCCATCCACATCAGCGCGGCCAAAACGGCCATCGCAAGATGCCGTTTGACATTCGGCGAATCGAATCGCGATCGCCCTGCAGCGTACCGCGAACTACACAGACGAACCGTGCGGTTAGAAATCAGGCCTTCCATGGCGTTTTCATCAATTCAGAGGGAAGCGTGTCGAATTCAGATATCGCCCGAAACTCTAGGCAGGTTCCCCGTCACGATACAAGAGCGATTTGGCAATCCAGACATGTTGCGAAGCCCGCGTGTTCTGCGGACGTCTATCGACCGACCCAACCGGCCAGAACCTCTTTGATTGCAAATCCGAATGTGATTCCTGCATCCAGATTGGGGATCAGCTGAGCCGGCGAGAGCGCGTACGACCAGCTGCCGCGAAAACAGCATGGCACCGGAGCAAATTCCAGCCCATTGGTACTGGCCAACCGCATCGCACGCGGCATGTGGAATGCGCTGGTGATCAGACCCACTTGCGACGCATTGCCCAGTTCACTCGGCGGATCGTCCAAAAAGACCTTTAGGTTTTGCATTTCCTGAGTCGTGTTCTCGCCACCGATTCGATAAATCACGCGGGCCGGTACGCCCAGCGAAAGTAAGATTTGGCGTGCGATATCCGATTGGTCATCACCGATACCGGCACGCTCGCCCGTGCAAACGATTGCCTTCGTTCGCTTCGCGTGCCAAAGCTGTGCGGCCAGCACCACTCGTTGGCCATCGCGGTTGACTTCCGGCTTGCCGCTGGGCGAGATGCCCACGCCGCCGCCGAGGACGACGACGGCATCAAAGGGGCCCGGGTCTGTTTGTTCCACCACTTCTTTTTCAATCGAGCGGATCGCCCATTGTGCCGCGTGTACGTTGAAGGCGGCCGTGATTGAGAACCAAAGCAACAGAAAGAGAAGCCCCAAGGCGATGCGCCCTTGCCGCAGGTACCAGGCTGCCCAGCCGAGAAAAAAGAACCAGATCAATGACAACGGCATGACCATGGATGTGACCGCACGAAGTGCCTCGACTGTTCCGAACTTCAGATAGGTTGCCGCCGCGATTGTGCCTGCGACCAACACGATGGCGAATAATGAGGCGAAATACGGGCGGGATGGGCGTTGATCCGGCTGGGACAAAACGGCGGAACCTGCTGAAAAACGTTTCGAATCGTGTCAGGAACGATAGGATGAAAAATACTCCCCCGCTAGAAAAATGCACCCCGGCTGCCTAATAATCATTGCATGCCGATCGACGTTTTCGTTTAACCCATCGGCCAATTTCGATTCAGCGGGAGCGATGCGATGCGGTGGCGTGGAAGAAAGCAAAGTGAAAATGTGGAAGACCGTCGCGGCGTCGGCGGACCCGCCATGGTTGGCGGCGGACTGGGATTGATGGTCATCGCATTGATCGTCGCACTGCTGGGCGGCAACCCCCAGCGTTTTCTTCAACAAGCCAAGCAGCAACAAGGCGGCGCCCCACAAGGGCAAGCAGCCGAGTTGACCCCACAGCAGATCGAGGAAGGCGAATTCGCCAAGACAGTCCTCGCCGATACCGAAGAGGTATGGACGAAAATCTTTGCGCAAAACGGCAAGACGTACAAGAAACCGACGATGGTCTTGTTCACCGATCGAGTGAAATCGGCCTGTGGAATGGCCAGTTCGGCGGCGGGCCCCTTTTATTGTCCCGCCGACCAGAAAGTCTATTTGGATACATCCTTCTTTCAGCAGCTTTCCGAGCAAATGGGCGCCCCGGGCGATTTTGCTCACGCTTACGTGATCGCCCATGAAGTCGGCCACCATGTTCAGAATCTGCTTGGATACACCAATCACGTCGAAAATATCCGACGCACACGCAGCACCGAGGAAGCCAATGAGGCGTCGGTCCGCTTAGAGTTGCAAGCTGATTTCTTGGCCGGTTGCACGTTCCATCATGCGCAGCGTACCAACAACATCTTGGAACCCGGCGACGTCGAGGAGGGACTGCGAGCCGCCGCGGCGATCGGCGACGATGTGCTGCAGCAGCGGAGTCAAGGCTATGTTCGCCCCGAATCGTTCACGCACGGAACCAGTCAACAGCGATTGCGTTGGTTCATGAAGGGGTTGCAAACCGGCGACATGTCCCAGGGCGACACGTTTGGTACCGATGACCTGTAGCGTCGCCTTGCTCGTGTGAGACAGGCTTGCCGTCGCGTATCCAGCGCGTTCGAGCAACCGTGTGATTGTTTCGCTAGGAATTGGTTGGTTCGCTGGGAACCGGAGCCCGAGAGCGCCGGCTCGGCAAGTCAATTCCAAAGCGTTTCATTTTTCGGTAGACCGTTGCCTGGCCGACGCCCAGATGGTTTGCCGCCAACACGACGTTTCCGCCCGAGGCGGCTAGCGCCTCCAGAATGGCTTTTTTCTGGACCTGGTCCATTGGCCGCAGCGAACAAGCCGGGGGCTCTGGACTGGCGTCCTGGCTAGCGATATTCAGTGCTGCTGAAGCATGCACTTGATTCGATCGGCCTTCCAGAATCTCTTCCGGTAAGTCGTCGAATTCGATCGATCCAGAACGGTTCGTGACGCACAGTCGCTCGATGATGCATTCCAGTTGACGAATGTTTCCCGGCCAGTCGTATTCGCAAAACAAATTGATGACGGCATCGGACAAGCGAAATTCACGATCGGAGACTCGTGATTGTTGCTTGGCCAAGAAATGTTGAGCCAAGATGGGCACATCTCCAGCGCGCTGGCGTAACGGCGGAACGTTGATGGGAACAACGTTAAGTCGATAGTACAAATCCTCTCGGATTCGCCCCTCGTCCAATAGCTCCGAGCGCGTCCGGTTCGTGGCGGCTACCACGCGGACGTCGGTGTTGATGACTTCAACCGATCCAACACGATGAACGGTTCCGGCCTGCAGGAATCGCAGAAGCTTCGCTTGCAGGACGAGTGGCATCTCTCCAATTTCGTCTAGAAACAACGTTCCCTTATCGGCAGCTTCACAGCAGCCCATGGAATCGATTTCCGCGCCGGTGAAAGAACCTTTGGTATGACCAAACAAAACGCTTTCGGTTAGCGTCTCTGGCAAAGCGGCCATGTTCACCGGCACAAACGCGTTGTCCGCGCGGGGGCTCAGCTTGTGGATCTGTCTCGCGACCAGCTCTTTGCCGGTTCCTGTCTCGCCCAGGATTAGCGTTTTCGCATTTGTCCGCGCGACATCAGCAATCGTCTGCTTCATCTCGGCAACCTGCGGACTCTGTCCAATGATCCTGTATTCGTCCGTGGCATCATCGTCCAAGGTGACCACCGGTTTCTTTTGCTTTGCCGGTGAGACGCTGGACGATAGCAAGTCATCGACCAATCGCCGAAAGTGGTACAGATCCGGTGGCTTGGTAAGGAAGTCGACGGCGCCAAGTTTGATTGCTTGAACGGCCTTCTCGAGCGTACCACATCCGGTCAAGAAAACCGTTGGGATGCAAATTTGTTGTTGCGCGAGCTGCGCCAGAATTTCGATTCCGTCCCACTCACCGAATTCCAAGTCCAGGACCATCAACCCAAAGGAGTGCTTTTGAATGTTTTCCATCAACTCCATTTTATTCGAAGCTGTATGGACATCGAATTTCCAGCTGCGCAGATGCAATGCCATAAAATTTAGGGCATCAACATCGTCGTCGGCTAACAGGATCGATTTCGAGGCGGCTGGCATAGATTAATTCATTGCACCAAAAGGAAGGTTTTCAACTCAGCCGGGAACACTGAGATAACGCGACGATGTGTCTAATAGCCCGTCAATGATGTCTTTCGCTTCCCTTGTCGGTCCGTCGCTTAGTGCCTTGTGCAACTGTCTCGCACCCGCACTAACGTCTTCGAAGCCGTACATCGCCGAGGTTCCTGCAAGTTGGTGAGATAGTCGCAAGCACGTTGTGACATCTTGTTGTTGATACTTGCGGGCAATTACTTGGCAACGCGAAGTGACCGTCTTTGCGAACTGTGACGTTAATCGGTCCAACGCTGCAGACGTATTGTTTTCAAAGTCGCGAGATTCAGTTGTTAAAAAAAACATGGTCGCAATCCAAAGATGCAAAAGTTGTGTACCTGAGATGTTCCAGCGGTTTACTATCAATTCCAAACGTTTAGCAATCGCGTCTTATACTCTCGAATCTTGTGTAGTAATCGTAGATTATTTGTGTCGAATTCGATGGTCAAATGAATTAACGTCTTCGAAAACATTTACGGGATGTCGCTTCGCATCTTGTTCTTTACTAATGGTGGATGTCCCGGCATACGTTCTTGCTTAAGTCTTTTTCTGCACAGTTCGGTGCACTGGAAAGTTATGATTTTTTTTTGATTAACAATCAAAACCTAACTCCGGATAGATACGGAGCTAGCTGACAAAAGCTAGGGTCGGTTCTTCGATTCCTTTTCTGATCATCTGTTCTCTTTGCGTCGACGGTTGCCAATTCAATTGCTTGCGCGTCAGCGTGCAATCGAAGTTCGCTCGTTGCGTGCGTGATTCCCAATCGTGATAGCTCGGCAGTCGACGTTCTGGGTGTCGGATCGCCGTTTTGACGCTCCACTTCATAAGGTCCATCGCATAAAAGGACCAAATGGGTGTGGGGCGAACGTCGATCTTGGCCCCCAGCACTCGCGAAAGTTCCGCCAGATATTCTCTTGCCGATAACGTCGGTTCGGCGACGAAGTTGAAAGACCGCCCACCCACGTCGGTCGCTTTCATCGCTGCAATCAATCCATCGGCGACATCATCCACCAATACCAATGGAAGCTTGTTGTTACCGTCACCCCAGACTTGGCAAACACTGTCGCTGTTCCACATGCCGATGCCCCAGTGAAAAGGCGAGCCACCGCGACCGATCACAATTCCTGGCCGCGCGATCACCACATCCAGTCCGCTCTCGTCGTGCATCGTAAACAGCTTGTCCTCGATCACACTCTTTGACTGTGCGTACAAATTGCGGCGACGAATGCGGGCATCCAGCGGTGTCTGCTCGGTGATGACGCCGGCGTTTCGCCCGGCGTAATAGGAATCAATTGAACTGGTATAGACCAATCGTCCTCCACTTAAATCGTGACAGAGCTGTGCAATTCGCAACGATGGTGCAATGTCATCGTTCGTATAGTCAGACCAAGTTTTTCCGTTCCCCCGGGCCAAATGGAATACGCCTCGTGTGCCCTCAAGTGCATCACAAATGCTCTGTTCGCAAAGCATGTCGCCTTTGAACAGTTCCACCCCGTCGTGGCGAAGCTCGTCGGGGACATCGCCGGGTCGGCGCACGACCGCTCGAACAGGCATTCCTTTTTCGACCAGTCGCCTGATCAGTGCCCGTCCAATAAAGCCTGTTCCCCCCAGCACCAGATATTTCGGTTCGTCACCGGAATCGGTGTGGTAATTTGGCGTCGGCATCGAATGCGAGTGATCTTCTGTCTCAGATACATTGGCGGTCGCGGCGTTATCGCCGTGCAAGGATGTGTCATTCGATTCAAGATCGACTGCGGCGAAGACCCTCTCGCAGAGTTCGATGACTTTGTGTCCTTGTTCGGCGCTGACCAGATCACACTCCCGCTGTGATTCTTGGTGGGCGGCGGACGTCCCATTCCCAGTGAGCGATTGGTAGAACGCACTGACGCTGTGGCGGATGCCATCGCCATAGGGATTTCCACCATTGACCACACCAAGCTTGCCGCCAATGTATCGTCCGATTCCCGCAACGGCTTGCTTTCTAAGCGACTTTCCGCCGCTGCGCAAACGATGGTAACGATCGAAGTCCATCGAGTATGGCGTCGCGCGATCGAGGAGAAAGGTTTCGTTTTCAAAATCGCAAGTGGCTGCGCCATGAGTGCCGCGAACGTGGAGAGTGAATTCGCTAATGCCGAGCCCCAGGCTCATGCGGGCTTGAACCGCCGCGGCGCCGCATTGCAGACTGAATGCCCAGTTGCGATAAATGCTCTTTCCACCGGGAATCGTGGTCGGGTGCGTCACCAGCGCGTTGATCTGATCGACTTGCCCCAACAGTTCAACCACGGGGCTTAGCAAGTGAGGCCCAAGTTCCAGCAGTAAGTTTTGGGGTTCACGCAGCATCCAAATGTTGAACGGCCCGTGCACCAACTGTGGCAGTGGCTTATTCCAAGCGACATCCATTGCCGTGATTTTGCCGATTTCGCCGTCGCTGATCGCCTGACGGAGCTTGAGGAACGGTCGGGAAAACAGAAAGTTGTGGTTGACCAATACCTTCACATCTTTTTCGCGGGCGCGATCCGCAATTGCCTTGCATTGATCGGCGCTGACCGCCATCGGTTTTTCGAGAAAGACGTGCAACCCTTTTTCGATGCATTTCATGGTCACATCGTGGTGGTAGTCTGGCGGTACCAAGATGTGAATCGCGTCGACGTTGCTTTGCGCGATCAAGTCATCAACGGATGAATAAGCCGAATCGATTTGGAATTCTTCTGCAAGTTGATTCGCCTTTGCAATGTCGACGTCTGCAATCGCAACAAGTTCGACGCCCGGTACGCTGTGGACCGCTTGGGCATGCCACTGAGCGATATACCCAGCGCCCACGAAACCGACACGCATTTGTCTTTGTTTGTCTGCAATCATTCTTTTCGATGGCTCTAACTAGCTTCGCAAGTTGTTATTTGTATTCGATGATCCGAGTTGAACGATTTCGCATACGTGACCAGCAATATTTCCAAACGCCAACCGACTCGGGAAATTTTGCTAGGACACAATTGGTTGCATAGATCGCGGCCCATTTGCCTGGCATTCCCCGCGACAAACCACTCTTCGTTGTTTTCAGCCATAAACTGATGTAGCCGAAGAGAGCAAGAATCAAGCTGATGCCGCTGGTCACCGTGGCCAGCGCAACGCAAGCAACCGGCAACAGACATGACCAAAACAGCACTCCACGCAGCGGTTTGAAGAAATGCCGCTCGGGATATTCCCCGTGCATCGCGAAGCCTTGTGCGAATCCATGCCCGGCGCGAACGGCGCGTTTCCACCACTGAGATGCCGAGTGCATGTTTGCGTCATGCATTGTCATTTCTGCGTCGATGCGTTTTAACCGCCATCCGTTTTTGCGAAGCCGCACACAGACTTCGTCATCTTCCGCAGCGATCACGCCGTCGTCGAAACCACCGACTTCTTCAAATGCGGTGATGCGGTAAATAGCGTCGCCACCGCAGGCTCGCGTTTCACCAATCGAGGTGTCCCACTCGATATCGCATATGCGATTAAACACGCTAGCGTCCGGGAACTTTTCCCGCCGGCGACCGCAGGCTGCCGCTAACTTCGGATCGCGATCGAGTGTCTCACAACCGGTTTGCAACCAACCTTCGGCTAGTTCGCAATCGCCATCAATGAATTGGACGTATTCAATTTCCTGGCCGATGGGTAATTCCCGCAATCGTTGAAAGCCCGCGTTTCGGCCGCGGGCAGCTGAGAAGGGGCGCGACATATCCAGACGAACGACATCGGCGCCGATGTTTTGTGCCATCTGGACGCTATCGTCCGACGATCCCGAATCAACGTAGATCACGCACGGGGCATCCCGAATGGCGGAACGGAGGCACGCATCTAAACGGGCACCTTCATTTCTTCCGATGGCGACGACTGCGACTTTCATTGCAAGATTTCAACCTCGAACAAGGACAACATGGTGTGATTGCTGGCAATTCACGTGCCGATCACGGATCCACCTCGTTATGGGGGCCATGCGCCCGTTAGGGTTCGGCAAGGTGGGGAAGCTCGGATCCTGGTCTCAATCGTGTTTATCAAAGTGATAAAGCGATGTGGCCGACGCACAATTTATGAGCACCAATCCACCCAACCGGGCTGATGAGAATTCGAAATCTCCCGTGCCTCGCATCGTTCTGTGGACCGGTGACTTTCGCTTTGCTTGGGTGGTGACCGCCTACAGAATCGGTACCGATGGACCGGCCGAGCTTGACCGCCCGATCATCCTGGGTCGGTCGAGCATGATCGAGCGACGCGGCGAAGCGTTGTTGGCCAAGATATAGCGTTGCTGGCCAAGATGCTGAGCTTCGGCAGAGCCCAGAGGCAAGCCCGTCAGGGTGACGATGCCCTATAACCGAGCATCGGACCCCTTGGAAGAAACGGTCACGGTTGCGGTACTGTTTGCCGGTTCCCCAGTCCCGTGTTGTCGCTCGTTCTTGGCGAATGCTTGATCGCGATTGTTAAACAGAAAGTTGCCGACCAATCCAAAGCGATGACCGGCGGCACCCTCGCGAAAATCGATAATGATTCGATCTAATTCGTGCCAATTCAGCGTCAACGTTTTGGCAATTCTTGACTCGCTGGAAATCTCGCGGGTTTCCGTCGATCCGTCCACAAAATGGCCGGTAACCGTCGCGTCAAAGACCGCCCAGGGTTCACTCGCGGTCGCTGCATAGTCGAATGAGTTAATGCTGAATGCTTGGTTGTCTTCGCGAAGGACAATGAGATTTCTCATGTAGTCGAGTGATCTCAGCATTTGTCCACTGACTTCGTCATCCCCGCCGACGATGACGAGACTACGTTGCTGTCCAGGGCCATCGTCCTGAAATCTAAATCCCGAACACACAACGCTCGATTCGATCTCGACCCCTTCGTCATCCGATCCTTTGGAACCAGATGGCACCAAGTTCGCGAAATTGATTCGAGTGTCTGTTGGCTCGTCGTTGTCGATCAACCGCACGAGGGACACGATGGAGTCGTCGATCTCATACTCGCCATCACAACTCTCGAGGCTGATTTGCAACGTCTCCTCGAGCTCAACCAGATAGTCGTCACGTACCTGAATTGCGACGTCTACGAATGTCTGCCCGGCCGGAATCACTACCATCGATGATGCCTCTAGCATGACCAAATCTTGGGGTGAAGCCGACCCTGCGGTCGCAAATTCGACTTGCACATCTTGCGGCGAGATGGAGCCAAGAGAAACTCGAAACGCCGGCGCGGTAGAACCTTCTTTCAGCTTGGCAATTAGCGAAGTCACGATAACCGAATGGGGCGATTGAGATTTTATCTTCTCTAGGCTTGCCGCCATCGCTTTCGCGTTGTCTTGTTCAAACGATTCGCTGTTTGAGCATCCACAGGGTGCCAATACCAATGCAGTAAGAATGCATGGCAAGACAGCAGCCGGTAGGCCGCCGAACGGCAAAAAATGTATGAAGTGGGAAACAGAATTCGGAAACTGTCGGGACTCACAGACCACAGCCGGACCAACCACATCATTACGGGGAAACAACTGCACGAAAATCTCCGAAAACACTTACAGGTACGACCTCGGGAGGCAGCACGCATCGTTCGAATATGTTCTGAAAGCTAAGCACTGTCTTGTTATCGTGTGGCCTCAACGCATGAGCGATCGGGTACGTCGCGGTGCCTGGACCATAGGCTATTGGCTTCCCGAAATACGACATTCAGACAATGACGGGACTGTGCTTCGCTGAAATGAGCGTCAATACATGTGCTCGTCTTTGATGAAGAACACCTCGCATGGTCCATTGCTCTTGGATCCAATCTGGACGGACTGCTTGCGAGAAATGAAGAAGCAAGTCATGTGCCAAGTCCCATCGCACAGGACGATATCTGC
Source organism: uncultured Pirellulaceae bacterium (assembly GCA_963975425.1). Classification (GTDB taxonomy): domain Bacteria; phylum Planctomycetota; class Planctomycetia; order Pirellulales; family Pirellulaceae; genus CAXBGS01. Next base: position 266,429 of record CAXBGS010000005.1, on the reverse strand, counting down.
TATGAGGACATGTTCGCACCGTGGTACCCCGGCGCGGTGTCCGTCAAGCTAACTTGCGATGTTGAACGAGAGTCAACATGCGAGAGGGTGATCAGCAATCTGCGATTGCATTCAGCCCGCCAGCGACTTGAACGTCCAAGAATTGACGATTTCGTTATCGTCGTTTCTTCACTGCAATGTGATGCACCGCAGTCGAAGCGAGGCTCGCAGTGGATCATGGGCGGACAAATTCCAAAGCATTCTAATGATCCGCATGAATCGGATTCGGCAGGAAATGCGTTAGTTTGGTCGCTCAAGACTTGTTGGAATTATCACGATCGACTCGTTGAGATTATCACAATGAAAGTCGGCCGCGGCATCGTCAATGTCGAATGTGAGAAAACGTCGTCGGCTTCAGGTCCGGCTCAATGCCCGCCAACGGTCGATCCGTTTCGCTGGCGAGAACTTGAAGCGTTTGTTCGATTTCCGACAACAGCTCTGTGGCAACGTCCGTACTTCGAAAATCCGTACTTTGATAAAGCAACTGTTCAAACGTCGATGTCTCAGCCTGTGACGGTGACTCACTGCGCCCCCGATCAAACGTTAAAACCGGCGGCAATAAATCATCATGCGATCCGGGATCGTTGCCGTCGGTTTTGCCTTGAATCGCTTGAGGCAATGGCAAGGCTGGCGCATCTTCACTTGCGAAAACAAAATTACCCACCATTCCATAGCGATGACCTCGCGTCCCATCACAAAAGTCAATGACGATGCGATCAAGCTGGTTCCAGTTGAGGGACGCAGTTGTTGATTTCTTCGTATCGCCAAGGACCGTTACCGTGCGGGTTGATCCATCGATAAAAAAACCGGTTACGATCGCGTCGAATTCTTCCCACGTTTGGTCGCCGGTCGCGGCATAATCGAAAGATGCCATGTCAAAGGCGGCACCGTCGACACGATAGACCAGAATACTTCTCAAATAGTCTTTCGATCGCAACATCGGCGTATCAAAACCGCCTCCGACGCCAAAGACAAATAGATCACGCTGCATCCCAGGGCCGCTATCTTCAAATACAAATTGCGAGTCGACGATGCGCCGGCCAACCGCGACGCCTTGAGAACCGTCAGGGGCAATGCCAGTAAAGTCCACAACCGTGCGCGAAGCTTGGTCGTTGTCGATGAGTCCAATCGACGCCGTGGCTGGGGTCCCTCGTTGGTAGCCTGTTCCGCTGGCGATGCTGAATACGAGTGACTCAGTGGACTCCGCCAGGTCATCGTCGATGGTGATGATCGGCACGTCGACATACGATGCGCCTGCGGCAATGGTCACGCTTCCACTAAGCGATGTGCTAATGTCACCGTCAGAAACGTCACCATTAATGCGGTAGTTAATCTGAACGGGGGCTAATGCAGGTTCGCCCAATGACAGGCGAAAGGCATCTGCGGTCGCCCCCTCATTAATCGAATTCAACAGCGCATCGACGGTCACGATCGGCAGCACTGGCACATCGGGGCCGCTGGCGAAAACAAAATTACCAACCATCCCATAGCGGTGCCCCGCCGGACCGTCTCGAAAATCAATCACGATTTTTTCGACACCTTGCCAGCGGAGAGTTAGCGTTTGTGATGCTTGCGATTGGCTGGCGATCTGCAACTCACTTGACGTGCCGTCGGCAAAGTGACCGGTCACTGTCGCATCGAACTCGCCCCAAAACTCGTTGTTGGTCGCCGCAAAATCGAACGATGTGATATCGAACGCGGCCCCGTCTTCTCGATAAACGCTGATATTCCGCAGATAATCCTTCGACCGCAACATCGGCGAGTCGAAGCCGCTGGCAGTGCCAAACAAATAGAGGTCCCGCGTTTGACCGGGGCCGCCATCGCGGAATACGAATCCAGAGTCAACGAGGGTCGGCGACACAGGAATCCCACTCGCGTCGCCAGGAGCAATGGTTCGAAAGTCCACAACCGTTTGTGGTGGCTGATCGTTGTCCAAAACATTTAAACTTGCGAACGCGGGATTTCCAACGACATACCCGTTGGCGCTGACGATCTCTAGCATCAGCAACTCCGTTGGTTCGGACACGATGTCGTCGATGATCTCCAGTGGTACATTCCACGACGTTTGTCCGGCTGGGATCGTGATCGTACCGACAAGAGCGGACGACAAGTCGTCTTGCTGCACATCGCCAGAGATCCTGTAACTGACGTCGGTTTCCGATGGTGTAGGTTCGCTAAAGGACAAGCGAAACGCGTCTGCGGTGACGCCTTCGGCAATGGACGCGACCAGCTCGGTCACAGCAATGGTTGCCGGAGGCCGTTCGTCGTTGTCCACGACAAGTAACGTGGAAACCGATGCCGCGCCCAGTCGGTAACCTGTGCCACGGTCAAGACTGATGCTTAGTGTTTCTGGGGGCTCAAATTCCGTGTCATCGATGAGCTGGATCGGTACATCGGCGAATAAATCGCCGGCAGGAATCGAAATTTCCCAGACCAAAGGATTGGTTAGATCGGCACCGGATACATCACCGCCGATGTTGTAACGAACAAGGGTGTCTCGATCCGCAGCCGACGACAAGGACACGCGGAAGGCATCCGCCGTCGCGCCTTCGACCATCGTCGTGACCAAGCCTGCGATGGTGGCTTCGGGGATTGGATTCGGATTTGGCCCAAGAATGGAATCATTCTTTAGTTCAAAGTTACTGAACCGCACCGTATCACCGTTATTCGACCAATCCGACCATAGGCCAACAATCAAGAAATCGAATCCTGTACCGAGATCTAGATCGACACTGACCGATTCGGGTGCTGGTCCCGTTGTTGGCAGATTGTCAACTTCATAGAGTTCTGTCATGGACGTGTCGCAAGTCAGGCATGAAAGCTCTGGCAACTTGTAGTCGCTGAATCTGTATTGGGATCCATTGATTCCGTAGACACGGATGTCAGTATTGTTCGCGCGTCCGTTGCCGTCGATATTGACAAAGTCGAACTGAAAATTCTGAATGTCTTGATGCGTCGCCATGTCACGAACCACAAAGTAGGCGCCGGGGTCGCCTCCGTTGGAGTTTGCGACGATTGCACCTAGCCCAGCATCGAAGCTCCAGTCTTGCGCACCGAAATACCAACCATCGCCCCAGTGTCCCGTAACCTGCGAGCTGCCCTCGGATTCGACCTTGATCGGTGCCGAAAAGTCGCCATTTCCAGGCGCGAACAGGTCAACAATCGGAGTCCAGATGACGTCCACGGATTTGGCGGATGATGCGACGGCACCCTGACGATCGAACACGAATAGCTGCACCGGGTAAGTGCCCACGGATGAAAAGCGATGCGTGATCACTTCGCCCCAGCGGTCGATGATGCCATCGGCATCAAGGTCCCAGCCGAACGCGGCAAGATCGTTGGAAAAACCATCGCTCCACTGGATTGAGCTGTCCGGATCATTCGACAGGCTTGCGTCGAATCGAACGACCGTCTCGCTGATGACCTCCGCGGTGAAACGGGCTTCCGGTGCGACGTTGCCCGGGGGCGGAACAATGACGGATGCTTGATCGAGCTGCGTCGACGGCGTGAATGGAGGGTTATCGACAATCAGTGGTGCACCGGAAGGGTTCCCGGTGCGTCCGTCGGCCGCGGCAAACGCCACCGTGTGATTGGCTAAGTAGGTTTTCGATACTTTCGTTGCGCCGATCGGAGGCTCGGCACCGATGTTCAATCCCTGGCCACCGGTTTGTCCGAGGGTGATGCCGTAATAAAAACCTTCGAACGATGAATTTTCGATTTCAATAAGCCGGCTATTCTTCATTTGGAACAGTCCGAACCCATCGATGACATCAAACTCGGCTCGCGGTCCGACGGGAATTGGATCATCAAGGTCGCCCAGCATGACGACCTCTGTGATGACCGTGCGCGATGCATAGTTGATACCGATTCCATACCCAAATAGGTTCCATCCGGTCATTTGCTCGATCACACTTTTTTGACCGTGCCCGATTCCGTACTCGTCGGCGCCCGTATCATCGCGCAGAGCACCGGCAAGTTCGAGAGCTCCCAGGCTATTGCTTGCCGCGTTGTTGGAAAAGTCTTCGACGGGAACTTTCCAAGCTTCAATCACTTCGTCGGAAACAAGCGACTGCATTTCGGGGCTCAAGTTGCCCCAAGGGATATCAGCGAGAAAGGTCTTCTGGTCTAAGCGACCCCAGATGAAATAAGCGGCACTGGCATGGCTGACGGCGATATTGTCATTCGATCCGTTTGCGGTGTAGGGCGATTCGAACCAGAAACCATGACCAGCGAAACCGCGATCACGTGTTCCTTCGCGCTCGTGAGGCTTCTCGCCGCCGAGACTTCCGCCGGAAGACTTGATCGCCACATTTCGATCGAACTGAACGACTTCGTTGCCGTCTTCGGCAACAAAGTGTGCGCCGACGATATCGAATGACACGTTGTCTCGCACGAGCGCGCGGCTGTCGTGGACCACCACGCCCCAACCCGGCGAGTCCCAGATTGCGTTGCCGTTCACTTCGGCTTCGTCCGCGCCGACATCATCCGCGCCGTTTCGGTGCAGGTGCAACGAATATCGACCGCGCGGGTTGGTGCCTGTTCCCGGGATCAGGCCGTTCGGGCCAAACGCAGGATCATCGACGACGGCGGATTTGTCCGACCTGCCTAGGCCATAGAATCCGGCGCCATTGATGCTCACGTCCTTTGACCCGAGCATGACGTGGCCGCGCGATTGATTTAGAAAGCCAGGGGATTGCCAGTCTTCCGATTCAAACACGACATTGCGAGAAAGGTTGATGACCACGATTTTGATCGCATCACCGCTGGCATCCAGGCGGGGCGGAGCGGCATGAGTGAATCGCAGTGTGTCGGATGCTGTACCGTCATCTCGCTGGAATCGGATTTCGGAATTCGCACGATCAATCGCGGTGATAAGGATGACTTCGTCCTGGAATACGCTGTTGTCATCGTGGTCGCCGTCGGGGTCAAAGTCTGTCCCGGATATGACCAAACGGTCGTTGACTCGCCAGTCCTCTGGGATCGTGTCGATGCTTAGGACATTGCTTCCCGCCGCATGGTCACCGGAAAGAAACGCGGCGCCTGTTTTCGGGTCACCCCAAATACTTACCGAGCCCGTTCCGATCATACCGCGAGAGAGAGCGTTGGGATCCCAGGATCGATCGATCGGTTGATTAGCGCCCTCGGGCGAAGTAAAGACGATCTTGACGTCCACGTCCGAGCTTACCGGTGACAGTTCGCTGCCGACTTCAAACCGGCCGACACTAGTGTTCACAATCGTGTCGACAACCAGGGTGGTGGGTTGGGTCCCAGGAATTTGCAGCGTGCCGTCGATACGCAGCGTCCGCAATCGCTCGGTTCGGACTCCGTCAAGCGTTACCAAGTGGTCTGGCGAGATTTGAACGTTTTCGCCTTCGGTCGGAACCCGTCCACTGTTCCAGATGGTTGGATCGGACCAAGAACCGCTTGCGACGGTGGCGGCATCAACGTTGTCCAATGGGACCAGCGCCATGGCGGCGGCCCGTTCGGCAAGTAGCGTCGGATCGATTTCGCTCGGGCTTGCCATCGCAGCGGTTGGGCTTTCCATCGATGCCAGCGGGCTTACGGTTTCCAAACTAGCAGCAGGATTCGCAAGGTCGCTGGCGTTGAGAAGAAACCGTGGTTCGAGGCGTTCAGACGTGAGGCGACGGACGACACGATAAATCGCATTCCTATGGCGGCAACGATTCGTTTTCTTGTCCTTTTGTCCCGCCATCTGCCGGGACAATAAACCGAAAGTTTGTATCAACTGCATGGCGTCCGAGCTCCGTTACCAAAGACGAGTCGAGGGGCATGCCGACGAACACGCATCACATCGGAGAATAGTTTGAGACGAGTTCCTGGCACTCGATCGCAACACAGCTAGCGCGGGATTGACGCGCTCGCTCGCTTGTTGCGATCGGAAACGAATTGACATTTCCGCCTAAACAATTTCAAAGCATTCGAGCTTTGCGGCAAAACGATCACCGGCACCAGGCTGTGCGTAGCAATCATCTAGAGAAAAGCTCAAGGGTCCCGAGAGGAGACGTGGGGTGTGAAACGGAGCACTCAAGCATGCAAAAGTTTCCAGGCGTTGAATCAGCCAACTGTGAATTCCACAAAACCTTTTCACCGCAACGCTTCGGCCCAGAACCATGTTAGAACTTTCACGTGCGTTGGCTCAACCCCTTTTAAAGAATTGTCGACACGCAATGTCGATTCCGTGTCGACATGCTCGTTGAGCGTGGGTATTTCATTTTGAGTCGATCGACGATTTGCGGATTCGATCAGCATTGCGATGTTCCGCTGGTGTTGGCTTGTTCAGATGAAAACACGTTGCGATCGCGCATAAAAAAAGCGGCTTAACATTAACGCGACAATTGGTTTTTGAACGCGCCGGATCGAATGATAAATATTCGGCCGTTTTATCATTTTGGAAATCGAGCGTGAATCGAAAGCGTGCGCGATCGGTGTCCGGCAAACTTGATTGCGATGTTCATCCAAGTCAACGAATGAATCCATTTCGCCTAAGGTAATCCTGTTTTAATTTAGGGCGAGGCGGCTTGCCTCAGCGTAAGCTACGGGACGAGATTCTGCATCGAAAAATTTTCAATGTCCTGCACAATGTATTGTCGTTTAGGATCACTAGAATTGATGCGCCAGGATGAGGCCTCCCATGTTTTGCGGCCCCACAGAACGCCTGTGAAGTAAGACCTAGAATGATTCGTTGAGTTTCTTGCTTTGATGAAACCGAAACACGTTTTAATGCTGCTTTGCCTTTTAGCGCTGAAGGGTTTTGTCTGGACACAGACGACGCCGAAAGAGAAGCGAAAGGTGACGGCAGCGAAACATGTAGCCGGCTCTTTTCACGCCACAGTGTTCCTTCGCAAGCACTGTCTTGCGTGTCATGGGAAGGGCAACGAGTCAGGCGAACTGAGACTCGATACGCTTTCGATGGACTTTCAAAGCCCACGAGTCGTTTCGACATGGACCGAGGTGCTCGGCGCGGTTAACGGACACGAAATGCCGCCGTCGGATCAGCCGCAACCGCCCCCGGGCGACGTAGCGCGATTCGTACAGTGGCTCGAAAGCGAGATTGCGCGCAGCGAATTACTGCGTCGCTCAAGTCGTGTGGTGCTTCGAAGGATCAATCGGGCCGAATACGACAACACCATTCGCGACCTCATTGGTGTCGATTTGTCACTGTCATCGTTCTTCCCGGAGGATACTTCGGCGGGCGGCTTTGACAATGTTGGTGACGCTCTGACAATGTCGCCACTACAAATGGAGCTTTACTATACAGCTGCGAGAGAGATCTTAGATCACGCATTGATTGACGCCGATTGGATTGACGGTCGTTTGTCCTACCCCGCACCGCCAAAGCAAATCCGATGGCGATTTGAACCGGAAGAAAACACCGAAGGCATGGATAAGCACCGCGTTTCGCGGGGTGGGCAAATCATGTTGCTCAATCGAGGTGATAATGCCGTCGAAAATGGTTTCACTCGCATTCATCACGACGCTTGGAATCGTTGGCTGGGCATTCGCCCATTTGAGGTCCCCGAGCAAGGTGAATACCTCGTTCGCGTTCGTGCCGCCGGTCGAGTACCCACGCGAGCGGATGTCGTCGAGTCGGCGCGTGGCCTGTTGGAGGAACGTCATCGTCTTGCGAGCGACGAAGAAGCATCGTCCAGTGGGTATGCCAAGGATTGGATTTCCGAGCAATTGGATCACTTCGCCACGGATGGGATTTATGACTACGGTCCGCCACGCATGAAAATCAGCCTTGCGCTTGGCGGTGCGCCAAGTGATTCGACAGAATTTGACGTCGACGCCTTGGAATTGGAACCAAAAATCTATGAATGGCCCGTTCATTTCGCGAAGGCGCAGGCGGACGTCAGGCTCACCTATGCCTACAGCGTTCCGGGGATGGACGAGAATTTCTGGATGCGAGAGCGCGACGAATTCGCGAGACCTGAACTTCTGATCGACTGGATCGAACTGGAAGGTCCGGTTTATTCGGATTGGCCGCCAGCGAGTCATACGAATCTTTTGTTCCAGTCTCAGCAGGCAAATCCGACAGTAAGGGATTATGCACGCGATGTACTCGAGCGATTCATGTTTCGCGCCTATCGACGTCCGGTCGCGCCCGAAGAGATTGACAAAAAGCTAGTGCTGTTTGACAAGGCACGCCGCGACGAAGCTTCGTTCATCGAAGCGATCAAAGTTCCCTTCGCTGCTGTCTTGTCATCGCCTAATTTTTTGTATCTCGTCGAATCCGTCGCATCCGAGTCCGTCGCGTCCGAAGCAGCCGCACTCGAGTCCGTCGCGTCCCAGGCAAGTGGGCGGCGACTGACCGACTATGAGCTTGCGTCTCGTCTTTCCTATTTCTTGTGGTCATCGATGCCGGACGAGGAATTGTTCGACACCGTAGCGAAGGATTCATTTAAGGATCCGGAGATCATGATGGCCCAGGTATCGCGAATGTTAGCGGACTCAAAAAGCGATGCGCTCGTGAAGAACTTTGCCGGACAATGGCTCGGGCTGCGAGAAATTGGGTCGAACCCACCGGTGGAAAGCTTGTACCCAAAGTACGATCGCCATCTCGAAATTTCGATGGTCAAAGAGACCGAGTCTTTCTTTGCCGAATTCCTTCGACACGACTTAGATGCGCGACTGTTGATCAAAAGCGACTTTGTGACGATCAATCAGCGATTGGCACGCTTCTATGGAATTGAAGGTGTGGTGGGTGACGAATTTCGGCGAGTTCAAGTTCCACCGGATTCACATCGGGGCGGACTCATCACCCAGGCGTCGATTCATTGCATCACTTCCAACGGTACACGCACATCACCGGTGAAACGTGGAGTGTGGATCTCGAAAACCCTGCTTGGCACCGATCCCGGTTTGCCCGTTGCGAATGTTGGTGAAATTCCAACCAAGGTGCCGGGCATCGATAAAGCGACGGTGCGACAGCGGCTAGCGATTCACAGAGAACACCATTCGTGCGCACGATGCCATGACAAAATTGATCCCCTGGGAATTGCCCTGGAAAATTTTAATGCGTGTGGCGAGTGGCGAGAATTTGAAGGAGTCGGCCGCAGCGGACGAGTCGAGCCCGGTACACCGCGCATCGACGTGACGGCGACCATGCCAGATGGTGATCGGTTCGTGGGCGTGGATGGACTTCAGTCGCGATTGATCAAAAACGACGAACCATTCTTACACGCGTTGGCGTCACAGATGGCGACCTACGCACTGGGCCGTAGGCTTGGGATATCGGATCGAGCATTCGTGCGTGAACTTGTTCGTGAAATGAAAGACAATGGATACACGCTGCGATCATTGATCGAGGCGATTGTTAGTTCGAAAACATTTGCATCAAAGTAGAAAAATGTCTGGCAAAAGAATCGATATTTGCGAACCAGGCTATCTCTCCCGTCGAACGTTATTGCGAGGCAGCGGAGCTGCAATCTCACTTCCGCTACTCGATGCAATGTTTCCGCGCAAGCTGTTTGGATCGCCGTCGACCTTTACACCGTATGATCGTTCGCGCGTCATCCCCAAGCCGCGAGTTGTTTTTTGCTATGTGCCTAATGGGGTCAACATCCATCAATGGGTACCCGCCGAAACCGGATCGGACTTCTCACTTTCGAAAACTCTCGTCACGTTGCAGGAATTTCGCAATGACTTTACGGTCATCAGTGGATTAGGGCACCCCAACTGTGCCGGCGGCCACAGCGGCGCCGATACTTGGCTGACCGGAGCCGATCTCAGCTCGATGCCGGGCAAGGACTATGCCAACACGCAGTCGATTGACCAACGAATCGCCGACCAAATAGGTTCGCAAACTCGGTTCCCGTCGCTTCAGATTTCTGATGGCTCAGGAACCGGAAGCGCGTTGCACTCACACACGCTGTCGTTCGATCGGAATGGGATTCCGTTGCCCGCTGAGAACAGGCCTCGCCGGCTATTTGATCGGTTGTTTGTCCCGGCTCATCGGTCTTCGCGGCGCGCTGCGCAAAGGCGGTTCGAAGAGAAACGCAGCATCCTTGATGATGTGGCGAGCGAGGCGAATGCGCTTTCGAGAAAGCTGGGGCCTGCCGATCGAACCAAGCTAAACGAGTATCTGGCTTCGGTGCGTGAAACGGAGCGTCGTGTCCAGCGTCAAGCCGAATGGATCGATGTTCCCAAACCCAAGGTCAGCGACCAGGGATTGCTATTGAATAGTCGGCCTGGCAATGCCCAGGATCGCAGTTCTTGGATCGATGTCATGCTAGAAATCACCTATCTGGCTTTTGTCACCGACATGACCCGTGTGGTCACTTTCCAGTGGTCGCGCGAGGCGGGCGGATTTGGTCCCGGAGGCGAAAATCATCACGAGTACTCGCATCACGGTGGCGACGAAGGCATGTTAGAAAAACTGGCTGGGATTGACCGTGCGTTTCTGCAGCGGTTGGGATATTTTCTGTCGTTACTGCAAGGCACGGATGAAGGCGGCCGCAGCGTTCTCGATCATACGATGGTCGTCTATGGGTCAGGGATGAATAGTGGTGACCGAGGCGAGCACTCGCCAAAGAACCTGCCTTTGCTCGTGGCCGGCGGCAGTGCGTGGGGCCTGAAACACGGACAGCACTTGTCGCACGATCCAGAAGATCATCCGCCGCTTGCAAACTTGCTTCTCACCGTTGCGCAAAAAATGGGCGTCCACACAGACGAATTTCAAGATGCGACCGGAACGCTGGCTGGACTTGCGTGAGCAATCCCTACGCGATCACATGTTTTTGATCGATCGATACCGAGTTTTCTTGCTCACTTCGGCGGCTAAGGTATTCATCCACGGCGTTTTTCCAAGATCGCATTGGCACGCCGCGGCACGTATCGAGCTTTTTGGTCGAGAGCACGCTATAGCTTGGGCGTTTAACGGGACTTGAAAATTGTTCCGAAGTGATTGGTTCAACGACGACGTTGGGTTCCACCTTCGACAATAGATACTTTGCGAGGGAAAACCAGGTCGTTGGCGGTCCGTTCACCGCATGAAAGATTCCATTCTCGTCGAGCCGAGCGAGGTGAATGATGGCATCGGCAACATCAGGAACATAGCTGGGGTTGCACTGTTGATCATCGACCACGCGAATGCGTTCATGCTGCGCGGCCAAGCGAATCATCGTGTCGCAGAAATTCTTCGGTCGATAGTCGTCCGTTGGCGCATCATAGAGTCCGCACGTCCGGACGATGCAGTGTTTCGTTGCCGCTTTTGCGGCGATCTCGCCTTGCAATTTGCTCGTCGCGTAAACTCCTAATGGCGCCGGTCGGTCCTCCTCGCAATATGGGGTGTCGCGTTGCTTGTCTCCTCCGAAAACATAGTCCGTACTGACTTGAAAGAGGCGAGCTCCGACCTGATTACAGGCGTCTGCTAGATATTCGACACCTTTGACATTGACACTGTGACACGACTGGGCTTCTTCCTCGGCTCGATCAACATTGGTGTACGCTGCCGTGTTGATCACAATGCGTGGGCGAAGAGCGCTCACGACTTCAGCGACTTGTTGACGGTTTGTCAAATCGCAAGCACTTCGAGTAAGACCGATCGCTTCGCCACCAAGTTTCCTAACCAGGCATCGCCCCAATTGGCCCTGACACCCGGTCACAAGGATCGACTTAATCATTGAATTGAGGCTCGTTTTCCATAAGGTCTCGCAAGTACTTTCCGTAGGAAGATTTGATACCTGCGACCTGTTCTCGAAGCTGTTCGGCGTCTAAGTAGCCCATGTTGAACGCGATCTCTTCGGGACAACAAATCTTTAAGCCTTGCCGCAATTCAATCGTTTCGACAAAATTGGCCGCTTGCAGCATCGACTCATGCGTTCCCGTGTCGAACCATGCCAAGCCACGGCCCATCGTTTCGACGTATAGCTCGTGTTGGTCCAAGTACCAGCGATTGACATCGGTGACCTCCAGCTCGCCACGATCCGATGGATCAAGGTTCGCCGCGACATCGACGACACGCGAATCATAGAAGTAAAGTCCTGGCACGGCGAAGCGGCTCTTTGGATTGAGAGGCTTCTCTTCCAGGCCAATCGCACGACCCTCATCATCGAACTCCACAACACCATATCGTTCAGGGTCTTTGACTTGATAGGCAAACACGGTCGCGCCACAAGCGCGATCCATCGCCGCTTTTAGCAGTTTGATCAGTCCGTGTCCGTAGAACACGTTGTCGCCAAGGATCAGTGCCACGTCATCATTGCCGATAAAGTCGGCGCCAATGATGAAAGCTTCGGCAAGTCCGTTCGGATGGGCTTGAACTTCATAGGAAAGATTGATTCCAAATTGGCTTCCATCACCGAGCAACCGCTTGAACGCATCAGCATCGTGCGGCGTCGTGATGATCAGAATGTCGCGGATACCCGAGAGCATCAATGTTGAAAGCGGGTAATAGATCAGCGGCTTGTCGTAGACTGGCAACAGTTGCTTGCTGGTGGCAACGGTCAGCGGATACATCCGAGTGCCGCTTCCGCCAGCCAGAATAATACCTTTGGTAACGCGATCGTTCACGACATGCCTTTCGATAATGGAAGTTTACGAGGTGTGTATCGTGCCGGACTCGTTCCGACTGAATGGGCGGCCAACGGTGGCCTGGGCGACATAGGCGAATGTTCCATTTCAAACGACGACATACGGACTGCCCTCGATGCACTCGTGCCGTATTTCGTCCACCGGTTCACTCTTTCCGTGACCTGCAAACAGCTGGTTGGGAGCGTTGAAGACTTGTCCGGGCTTTGATCCCACATTCTTGTAGGCGTGAACGACGCCGGGTGGAACGACGACAGCTGTCGGGTTGCTTTCACCGACTAGACGGACGATGCGGTTGCCAAAGGTCGGTGAATCCGGTCGGGCGTCCCACAGGTAAATTCGAAAATCACCGGGGCCGACGAACGCAAAGTAGTCCGTCTGGTCGACGTGTTCGTGAGGCCCGCGGACGATCCCAGGCAGCGTCTCGCTAACGTAGGCCATTTTCGGATGAAGTTGGTCGGCCAGTTCGTCGTTTCGAAACAGCTCGACGAGCCAACCACGTTCGTCTCGATGGAAGGATCGAGAATCCATTTGGATGCCCTCAATTTCCTCGCATACATCCGCGTTGCCTTTGAGCATGTCAAGCGACTCTGCTTCGTTCTCAGCGCTAACGGTCGACTCGGTCTCATCACTTCCACTTCCACTTTCGCTCTCGCGTAAGCCGAGTCGTTCGGAGTGATACGCGGCGGAGTCGTGAACCATTTCCACCCACTCTTCATTGTCGAGATACCACTGGATGGTTTTTGCGATCCCCGCGTCGAACGACATTTGCGGTTCCCAGCCGAGTTCCTCGCGGATTTTGCTGTAGTCGATCGCATACCGAAAGTCGTGACCAGGACGGTCCGTGACATAGCGGATCAGTGAGCTGCTTGGATGGCCTTCGTCCGGTCTCAGTGCATCGAGTTGTTGACAGATTCTTGTCACGACTTCGATATTGGTCAGCTCTGCACCGCCACCGATGTTGTACGTTTCACCGACTCGGCCCTTGTCCAGCACCAGTTGCAAGGCTCGGCAGTGATCCTCCACATGCAACCAATCACGAACGTTCTGTCCGTTTCCGTAAACTGGCAGCGGTTCTTGGTTAAGTGCTTTCCGAATCATCAGCGGAATCAGCTTTTCGGGAAACTGAAACGGCCCGTAGTTGTTGGAACAATTCGTTAACAGAGTGGGTAAACCGTAAGTGCGGTTGTACGCGCGGACAAAGTGATCCGACGACGCCTTGGACGCTGAGTAGGGGGACGAAGGATCGTATGCGGTTGTTTCGGTAAAGTAGCCCGTTGGTCCAAGCTGACCGTAGACTTCGTCGGTCGAAACATGAAGGAAGCGAAAGTCATCTTGCTCGGATTGTCCAAGAGACTCGAAATGTCTTAACGATGCTTCCAACAGCTCGAATGTTCCAAGGACATTCGTCTTGACGAAGTCATCGGGACTGCCGATCGACCGATCCACGTGAGTTTCTGCCGCAAAGTTGACGACCGCGGAACATTCGAAGGTGCGAAGGAGCCTTTGTACGAGATGGCGATCACCGATGTTGCCTCGAAAAAAATGCAGGCGTGAGGAGTCATCGACGGGAGCAAGGTTTGCCAAATTGCCCGCGTACGTCAGCGAATCGAGTACGACGACGTAACACTGATTGGAAGCAACCGTTTGTCTTACGAATTGACTTCCGATGAATCCGGCACCACCGGTGACAAGAATTGATTTCATGCTTTCGAGACCTTGCTTTGATGGGAGCAGTCCACCATGAAAGGGACTGCCATGTAGCGCCCTTCGCTCGGCGCCAGATGAAACCGCGAACGAATGCAAGGATCGTGCCAGAGGAAATGGCGAGAGTCGCTAAACCGCGATGGTCGCTTCGAAAACGCTTATATATCGGGAAAATACAAGGTTTTTAAGAATGATGCTGCAGCTCTTTCCTGTGGATAATTTTATCAAAAGGATTGAATCCTTATCAGTTTCCATCGTGATGGCGTCTCTAGCGTTTGGTCGATCCCGCGAGTCCATCAAGCACTCGTCTCAAATGCGTGGCGACTTCTGTACCTCCGACGCCTTTGTCGACCCATCCGTCGAACAACGTATTGATCCGCTTCTGTCGCGGCGCCGAGACATAGAGTGGGGACTCTGCCGAGAACGCGAGAATTTGGCCGCCATATCCACTGCTTCGCATGCGTTCGGCGACAACGCAGCCGTCGGTTTCGCCCAGCGAAAGGTCAATCAGAACAAGATCAAAATGGTGTTCGAAATACTTAATCGCTTCCGACTCGGATTGAACCGCGACCATTTGCACATCGTCGTCGGCAAGCAACGCACTTAGCAATTCGGTGAGCTGGGCATCGTCATCGATCATCAGAATTCGCCGTCGGGATAGTCTGCGATTCGATGCTTTGGGCCCTCGGTTTGACCCGACGTTGCAACGGCGGTCATTGCGAAAATCGGAACTTCCGATGAGGCCGCTTTCTGGCTGTGGGTAATCCTGTTTCAGTGAAGCATTCGCACCGGCCGGTATGAAGCCGTTAGTTTCCGCAGCGTTTGGCGATGAGGGAGAAAATGGAATGGTCGAATACTTTCGTTCACTCGGCGCTGGAAAAACAATGGTGATGCATGTCCCTTTGAACCGCTGAGATTCAACAGAGATCGTGCCGCCAATGCTCGCGACAAGTTGCCGTACGGTCGCCAGCCCTCCCGTTACAAATCCGCTAACGACGGGACCTTCAGAACTTATTTCTGTCACTTCGTTGGCCGTTAACGTCGATATTTGTGCTTCGGTAAGACCGATCCCAAAATCTTGGACTTCGATCACACAATGCGTGTTCGATGCCTGACTGCGAACCGATGCTTTACCTTTCAATTCATCGGCTCGAATCACGATCGATGATCCGCAGCTATGGCGAATCGCGTTGCTGATCAAATTGGATAGGATTCGTTGAACCGTTACCGATTTGGGGTGCGGTATCCGGGGCAACTTCGTATCAATTCTGGTCTTTAACTCGAACCCCTTGGCCACCGCTCCGAGACGGAAAGCATCCGTGACCGACGCAATGACTAAATTGAGTGTCGGATCCGTGCTGTGACCTGGCACAGAGTGGTGATGGGGACTGGTGACCGTCCGCTCGCTCGAGATCCCGTCGGCAAGCGTCAACAGCATCGTGCAATTCGCGCGCATCGCATCGAGGAATTCCTCGCGACTGCACTTTGAAACAGCGAACACATCGGCATAAGTCAGCAGAGTTGACGCTATCGTGCGAAGGTCATGCATCCAGCCTGCATCTTCGATTTCCGTTCGAGCGTCCGACTCGCTTCGCGTAATTTTGTTCGCGTTCATCTAAACCAACACAAGATCGAATTCGTTTTCGCGGCCCCTCTAAATGGTGCCTCGTATGGGTAAGAATAGTAGTAGCATTCACTGAAAGTGCAACGAATTGCGGGGGAAACGACGTCGCGCAGGTGACCGATTGAAACCGCTCTTATCAATTTGATAAATTGTGAGTGATGGCTATTGGCGGAAAGTGGTCCCCACCGAAAACAGCAAGCTTTGAATGATCCGCTTTAGGTTGAGTTCGTGCGTCCAAGTGCGTGCTGCCGGATACGAAGCGGGTGAGCAGAAAAAATCTTGGAAAAATTTCGTTCCGGGTTCGCCAAGTACCGCCTGCCGCTGCGCCGGTTCGGCGAGGTTTTACCGTCACATGATTTCGGCTCTGCGCGGATGCGGGCCGTGTCACGATTAGGCGTGCTGCCCCGCGCCTACGCGGGTGGTCACATTCGATGTGAATTAAAGCGATCGGCGTCGCCGATTCATTACGAATCTTCAGAACACAACCTGACGTATCTCGCTTAGATACCCTGCGGATTTCCGCTGTGGGATTGGATGATCAAATTGATGATCGCGGCTGACGAGAGGGCTGAAACGAACATTCACGAAACGGTATCGATGGCGTCTTGTCACCTGCTGGAACGGAAACTATTTTTCTGCGGATCATTCGCAAACACTCTGCTTGCGGAATTCATGGTTCGGGCACCTGCCGCACGCTATGCGAATCTTTAAAGCTTTTCTGCGACGAACACTCGAGCGTCGCGGTATTCACACGACTTGGGCCGCGGAGGACCAGGTCGCCGGTCTTCAACTGAAGCGAGATCTTCCGCTGGTTGTGGGAACCGATGCGCCGCTTTGTATCGACATTGGTGGTAACAAGGGCCAGACCGTCGAGTTATTCCAGTCGACCTTTCGTGATCCTACGATTCATGTATTCGAGCCGACGTCTCGGCTGGCAAGCTTAATCCAATCAAGATTCCAGCCGCCGGCAGTAACGGTTCATCAGCTTGCCGTGGGCGACGCGGAAGGCGAGGCGGATCTGCAATGTTATTCTGCTGACGACATGAACTCTCTGCTGACACTGAACACTCATAGCCATGAACTGTTCGAGGGTGTCAAAGCAACGGGGACCGAGCGCGTGCGAGTTTGTCGATTGGACGACTATCTTGCGGAAGTCGGCTTGGCGTCCGTCGATCTGCTAAAGATTGATACACAGGGTTTCGACGGACGAGTCCTTCGCGGTGCGGCCAATTTGTTGAACGGCGGAAGCGTTAAAGCCGTGATGGTTGAAATGAATTTCGTTCGAATGTACGACGGTCAATCGGATGCGGGCGATATCATGAAAATGTTGATCGAGTTTGGATATCGACCTGTTGATCTTTACGAGAAGGTACGAGCATCGCAACGAATCGCTTGGTGTACCGCCCTGTTTACACGAATCGAGTCATAACTGGACAGCCGATTTCGGGGACAGTGATTCGATTAGTGCGAGATTCGATTAGTGCGAGTCTCCTTCAGCGTGATTGAACGATTCCACGTCCGTTGCGTTAGGGCGTCGTACGATTTCCGCGGGGACTCCGACCGCGGTGCAGCCCGCCGGCACGCTTTGCAGCACAACTGAGTTGGCGCCGATACGCACGTGGTCTGCTAATTCCAACGGCCCAAGAACTTTGGCCCCGGCGCCGACATCGACATGCGCACCAAGGATGACACCCTCGGTAAGAGTGACTTGTTGAAAAAGCAAACAGTTCGGTCCGATCTTCGCTTCGGGATGACAGACAACTCCATTGGGGTGCGGAAGCAGCAACCCGCCTTCGATCTGGCAATTCAGCGGTATTTCCGCTCCCGTGACAACCGACCAGAAGTGATGACGGATGACGCAAGCTGATCGTCGTATTCTGCGCACCCAGCCGGTTCCCTGTAGCCGCTGATAATCGCGCAGCGAGCGTAGCAATTTGCGACTGGGGTCCCAAAAACGTCTCGGTTGTTCACGTCGCCAATCGGGTTCTTGCCAGTCGACGGGTTGTTCCGGGGAGTTCGTTTCCATAGGGCTACCTGACAACTTCGCGGAAGATATCCATCATGCGTCGACCGAAATTGGGCCACGCCAGACGTCTTTGATAGTCATCAAATGCAGCATGACTTAAATCCTTATACGCGTCCGGATCGTCGTACAAGGTAAGGATTTTGTTCGCATAGTCGGCTCCTGTCGATCCGTCCGAGAGCACGGCGCCGCTGATACCATCGTTTACGACGGTCGCCAAACCACCGATTCCTGAGACGATCGCCGGCAAGCCGAATGCCATCGCCTCTGCGGGCGCGACGCCGTAAGCCTCGGCGCGACTGGGCAACAAGAGAAAGTGGTGATTGCTTAGCATTTCGATCATCCGTCGGACGTCGCGAACACTGTTCTTGTTCAGATACGCAATGACATCAATGTCATCACGCCCCACAGCCGCCTCCGGCTGACATCCGACAATGGTGAGCGTCGCTGGCAAACCCTGCAAAGCCAGTTCGTCCATACAGCTAAGGATCAGGTCGCCGCCTTTGCGATGCCAGTCGGCGCCGACGTAAAGCAAACGCACAGGACGACCGCACTCGCGCTGTGGTGGACGCGTCGGTAAATCGTTTTCTGGCAAGTTGGCCCCAATGGGCAGCAGTCGCAGCCGCGATTCCGGCACATGGTAGTCATCTCGCGCCGAGGCCAGCGCCCACTGCGAGGGATAAACCGCCATGTTTGTCCGCTTGAGGGTCTCGCTCTCTGCTTTCTCGCGGGTCTGCAGCAAACCTTCGTATTCCTCGGCCGATGCGTTCTCGCTATTGGGCAAGCGATAGTAGTCACTGAATGGTTTGCGCCGGTACACCGACGTAACCGTGCCATCAGAAAAATAGACAATAGGGACATGCGTTTCGATGCGGCTGACCAGACGCGACGCGACCGGCGCGAAGATGACATCAGTGCGTGAGGACCGAATTCGTCGTTCCGCCTTCGCGATGATTTCGTCGGCCGTTGCCGGTCGCCAACCCGGCCGCAGACGCGATCTTAGTTTGCTGGTTGTGGTACCCGTTCGATCGGCAACGACATCGAGCGAGCAACCGTTTTGACGCAGCAGTCGATACATCGAGAGCGGTATACCGGACCAGGAACTCGCGTCCCTTGGGTCCTGTTCAGTCAAATAGAGAACTTTCATCACGGTCCAAGTTGTTTCACCGAAATCGAAATCTCTTGCCGCGTCAATGTCCAGTGCTGACGCAAACGTTGGAAGTAGATCAGTTGTGGCACATCACTGTTTCAGTATTCGACCCGAAGCTCTGACGCGCAGCATCAATCGTTTCTGATACGGCTCTCGAATCGCTCAACGGCATCAATGGTGACTCCCGGAGTCCCTCGCGCAGACAACGGTTGACTTCACACGCTTCGTATTCGTAACCGTTGCACGCATGGGGTTGAAAGATACAGTTTGCCGATGACCGAAATATTTGTTTCAGCAGCTTAGCGCGAACGATCAATGGTTGAACGATCCTCGGAACCCGACGACGACTCTTTACCGAGACCTGGTGATTCGGCAAGGCCGCGTCGATCGGTTTTGCAAATCGGTCCAGTTTGATGTACTCGGGACAGATAAACGGTTTGCCAATTCTAAGAACGCCTTCGGTCCCCATGATTGTCACGTCGTTACTTCCGTAGGTACGAAGTCCACAAGTGATGGTCGATAGGACGGCATCCGGATCGTCGTGTCGCAGATGCACAACGGTTTGTTCATCGACGCCCGTTGTGCCAATCAATGCATCGGATTGAACCGCGACAGGTTTTCCGAAAAGCAAGTGGGCTAGCGAGATTCCGTAGACTCCGCGATCAAGCAAACATCCGCCACCGAGATCCTTGCTAAAGAATCGACTGGCCGGATCAAAAGCAGTGGGTATCGTGAAATCTGCTTGCATGTGCAACGGCACGCCGATTTCGCCTTGTTGGATCAGTTGGTGGGCCCGGCGGATCAAAGGCATGAATCGCATCCACATCGCTTCCATACAGAATGTATCTGACAGGTTCCAGTGCTGGATCAGGCGATCGACATCTGCGGTATCACAACCCAACGGTTTCTCGCAGACGACCGCTTTGCCCGCAGCCATCGCCGCAATCGAGATGTCAACGTGCGATGCATTGGGGGTTCCGACATAACAGACGTCCACATCCTCGCGCGCGAGCAATGCTTCGTAGCTGTTGGTGAATGACTCGATGGAATGTGATTGAGCAAACGCTTCCGCACGCCCACCGTTACGAGATGAAACGCTTGTCACGCTTGCCTCTGGCAGCGTCCGCAACGCGCAGACAAAGTCATGGGCTACGCGTCCGGCGCCGATGATACCCCAGCGAACCATCGCTAAACTCCCGCCAATTGATATTGGGCTCGAAACTCTTCTAACGGTATGGGCGGCGTACATGACGTTTTCATTTGATAAACGCCGGGCTCGCTGAGCGATTCGCTAATTGCGATGACTGCTTCATTGACGTGCAGGCAAAATTCCGCGTCGAGGTAACACGGTCGACCGTCGTTCACAGCATCTGCTAGATCCGCGATACCCTGCGCGAAATTCAATTGCTGGGAACCCTTATAGGCAAACTTTGGTGAGGGTTCACCGATCAGTGGCAAACGCTTCTTGAACGGACTCATCATCATTCGCCGTCGTATTTCCCAGCGGCGTTGCAGATGGACCGGACTGCGATAGAACCAGCAATCTTGAGTCGAAAGTACGCCTTCATCGCCAAAGATACGTAGCCGATGATCATGAGTTGCAATGATGCTGCAGGTCAATCGAGCGATCATTCCAGATTCGAATCGTATGCATGCACACGTGAAATCCGGCGATTGACGCCGCAGTTCGAAATCAACCGCCTTGTCTGCAACACAGATGCTTCCAAAGGAGGTGACCGAATCGATTTGTCCAAAGTAGGCAACGAGCCAGGCCAAGTAATAGCCCGCATGCTCCATCGTGCAGCCGACTTCGAATTCGTCTTGCGCGGGCCAGGCCACGCCGGACTCGCTTTTCCAGTTTTGGTAGGGAGCTCGGTGTATCAGGTCATCATCCAATTCGGCGTAGACCAGGTGCGACTTCCCGATCAGCCCGTCCCGTAACGCTTTCCAAATGGTTTGTGCGGTCTCACTAAAGAGGTTGCAGGGAGCCGAAGATAGTTCTAGCCCGGCGTCACGCGCTTGCTTGACCAAAGCGGTCGCATCATCAATCGATGTCGCCAGTGGTTTTTCGCTGTAGACATGTTTTCCGGCCGACAGTGCGGCCGACGAAACCTGATAGTGACTATGAGGATTCGTCAAATTAACGATGACCGAAACCCGATCATCGGCCAACACCTTTTCGTACGATTGATACGAATACACGTTATGGTATTCGGACCAGTGCTGAAGCCGGGTCGGATCATGATCATAGGCTCCAATCAACTCTAAGTTTGAATGGTGCTCTAGGGTGCGGACGTAGTAGTCCGAAACGAATCCGCAGCCAACAAAGGCGATTCCTGTCATCGCAATTTACCTGTCATTAGCGATTGATCCATTTCTTTTCCATTTGTTTCAATTTCAATTCCTGCACTTCATGCGGTTCGTCGACTCAGTCGGTTGCAGGCGTATAGCCGTTTCTGCCAACGACGACGCGCCATTGCTGCAGGCTGATCGCAGCGGCGAAGACCGTTGCGAGAGCTAAGGCAACACAGTGACCCACCAACGCTGGGTCGCCGACGTTTGGCGACAAGTTCGCCACCAGGCTGGGGTTCTGAACAGTTAGACCAATCAGTGCCACCAGAACCGCCAGTAGGCTGAAACGAATATCTTGGGCGAGAATCCGTATTCCGCAGCGTCGCAGCGGGACATAGAGACACAGGTGCGCAGTTAGCGAACCTACGCCTACGCCGACACAAAAGCCTTGCAGACCGCCAGTGACGTAGCCGATGTAGCTGAACGTGCTGCAGAAAATCAGCCTGCAAAACGCTAGATATGCCAGGGATCGAGTGTCACCGATCGCGAGCAAGGCGCGATCGATTGTCTTTGTCAAAACCAAGCACCAAATCGGAAAACACATCAACTGTGTGATCCAACCTGCGTCGCGAAAGTTTTCGTGGTAAAGATGATTGAAGATTAACGGGGCGGCTGCAAACAACAGCGTCAGCAATGCCATCGCGATGATCAGCAACGATTGGCGCGACTCAATCGCTCGCTCTGAATAGTTTTGCGAACTAGAGTTCGCGACCGCTGCAAGTATTGGGAATTGGACCGTGTTGGAGAGTCGTTCAACAATCGTTGATGCCAACAGCGAGAGTGAAAATGCAAAATGATAGAGTCCGAGTTGTGTGAAATCGCCAAGTTTTCCCAGCAATAGGCGATCGATTTGCATCGCGAGAAAACTGAGCAACATCCCGATGAGGATCCACTTACCGAACCGAATCAGCTCGCACGCCGATTCGTGATTCCAGGTCAATCTATTTTTTACGGTCTTGGAAAGCAGATGGCTAAGGATGGCGAAAACGGATGCACTAACAATCGCGCCGAATACCAGACACCAGACGCTCTTGTATTTGTACGCTAGGGCACACATGACAATGATGCCGATGATCTGGGATGCTACTTCGAGTGAGGTGATCCAAGCGATCCGAAGATGTCGTTTTGCGGTGTGAATTTCCGTCGAGGCTGCTGACTGAATCAGCGCAGTCGATCCCAGCGCGACGACAATCAGACGCAGTTGCGGTTCAGCGTAAAATGATGCGATGGGGCCTGAGATGGCGATCAACAGCGTCCAAATCAACACACCACGAACCAGTTGGATTGTCCACGCGGTGTTATAAAAGACGGGCGAGTCACCCTTTGCGTTTTGGATCAAGCAATGGCCGACGCCAACGTCAGAGCACATCTGGACGCCCTGCAAAATAATGTTCGCAATCGCCATGATGCCGAATAAGTCAGGTGCCAGCAGATAAGAAAGAAACAAGTTATTAGCGAGTCGCGCCCCGGACATCACTGCGAACCCACCAAACGTCCATACCGATGCCCCGACGGAACGTTTGGATGTCTCCGCTTCTAGCGAATCCACAACGGACTCGACGTCTTCTGAATCATCAGCCGAGTGCGCAGGGGCTCGAATGGCTACCGTCGGAGCGGAAATGGGAAAAACCTATCATTGGATCGCGTATGGCAATTTCGGTTCGAGCCCTAAACATGTCCGAAATGATTTCGACTCGAGATACCATAGCGCACCACGAGCATCATGCTTTGACCCGACTTCACGGATTTTCGAATCGAAGCAATTGGTGTGCCCGAATCGCGCAACGCCTCGAAACGTCGCGGTGCGGATTGGCTAAGATTGCATTGCCATGCCCTGAAACAACGGACTCAACCCACGCGAATGCAGCGTGTTTGTGTTATGGGCCGCTGTGTGTCAGATGCGACAATCAAGACAGATCGGTAGATCTAAGGCAGAATCGTTTCTGAGAAACGATACGAAACACATCTCGGGTTTCTCATAGTGATAAACGCGAGTCTGCGAGATTGACTTGTTCGCGAAACGATTGACTAAACTCAATTCACTTCGAACTCAATTCACTTCGAACTCAATTCACTTCGAAACGGTCGTTACAGATGACACCCTGCTCATACTGCCATTGGGCGTAGAGTTGCAGTAGGCGGATTTGTGCTTCGGTGTAATCCAATTGGGAAGTCAAGAGTGTCGATTGCGACCTAAACACTGCATCAGCATTGCCCTGTCCCTCGTTGCGAAGCTCTAACCGAGAACGATATTGGCGGTCGGCCAGCTCTGACGTTTCTTCCGCGATTTCGAGTACTTTGCGCTCTTCCAACATGCGGTTGAAAATGCCCTGCAATCGGAACGCGAACTGTTGGCGCAAAGCCTCTAGACGATCTTGTTCTTGGCAAACCCGCAGTCTTGCGGCGCGGACTGCGGCAAACTCTGCGCGTCGCCGTACCGATCGCTGCAGCACAAGACCGACGGCCCACGTGTTAAATCGGCCCGATGAAACCGTGTCGATTGAATCGTCCAGTCGATCGTCTAAGCCTGTCAGTGATTGCTCGAAATAGAGTCGGAGGTCTGGACGAAGCTGGTCGATTGCCAGCGTCAGTTCAATGGAGGCACGTTGGATAGCTGCTTCTTGTGCACGCAATTCTGGACGTGCGGTCATCACCAGCAACGCTTGGTCGAGATCTGGATTCAGAGCGTCAGGTTGCCCGTCTGTCGTCGCGATAATCTCGACGCGTTGAGCTGCATCGAGTCCAAGTAGATTCGCTAATTCTTCGTTCGCACTGGCTAGGGCCGCCTCATTTTTTGCTTTCAGTTGGCGAATCCGCAACACCTGAACTCGGGCTTCCGTCACGTCGGGTAGCACGCCCTCGCCCAGGTCTTCGCGAATCGTCTCGGATTCGACAAGTTTGTTTGCGATGACAAGGAGGGCATCGAAGTCCTTTGCCAGTCGTTGCCGTAGCGCGACGTCCCAGTAAGCGAGTTCAACGTCAAGAAGGATTTGATTGACGTCTGCCTGGAACGATTCCAATGCTTGCCGCTGATCGGCGCGGGCGATCGTAATGATCGATTCGGTGATCTGGCGTCCGGCTCCGGCTAGTAACGGTTGTTCCAGCCGCAGATTTAGCGAGGAATCCCACGCGGGATTGACGAGTCTCTGAGGCCCAACCGGGTCAAACAGGTCGTATTCGGTGCCAAATCCCAATTCAATCACGCCGCCGGTCCGAAGCCGCCGTCCGATCGACAGGTTGTTCGGGTCGGTGAAAGGGTCGAAAAAGTCCTGTTCTTGAATGTTAGTGGCAGCACCGAACGAGGTCAGCGTATCGGCAAGCTGTCGCTTGGCTTCACCACCATGTGCTCTTAACGCATAGTACGGATCGAATTCTGCATCGGCGATGGTGACCTGTTGCGAGGCAATGGTCGGTTCTTTTGAGAGAACTCGAATGTCTCGGTTGTTTTGCAGGGATGTCACGCACGCGGCGGCCAGTGAAAGGGGCAGAACATCATCATGCCGCTCGCGAACAACTTGGCCTTGTGACGACTCGCTACCAAGTGAAACATCACTATCGACGACGTTAGCGGGCCATTCCCCCGCATACGAGTGATCAGTGGTCTTCACTTCGCCGTTGGAGGCTAGATGATTGCTGCCAGAGGCGAGCGATCTCGGGTCGCTTTGCAAATCAGCAGGACTCACGCCCGGATCGGCAGGCCCCGATTTTGGTGAATCTGTTTCCAACGCGCCCACGTAATCGACATGCACGGTTGCCCACCAATTCAGATCGTCCTCGCAAAGCGCGTGAACGGGGATCAGTGTATTTGCACTCAGGACTAGCGACCACCAAAGGGTCGTCCGCACATTTGAACTCATAACAATTCCGAAACATCCATGTGGAGGAACCAGAGTTTAATTTCGTCAAATGATTCATGGACGGCTCACGGATTCTGATAAAGCCCTCGGGAATTAACTTCATTTTGATAAGACAATCTGCAGTGCGTTTTCGGTTTTCCCGCATTTCAGGGCATTTTCGCTCAAGGCACGCCGTTTGCGTTGAGCGAAATCCTGGATGAGAGATGGATTTACCACGCACGCGATGGGAATTCGATTGTGCGGGGCATTGCTCATCCTTACGAATCAAGACGTTTTTGATTCTGACCTCCGTACTTTTGTCAGGATCATGTTTAATGGCTGAAAAGAAGAGATGCTGTTCCCGCTGGTCTCCATCGGTGCTGTCGCCTGCTTGCTGATCATTGCAATCCGCTGGGGTTGCCTATGCGCTGCCCGGTGGTCGCTGTTCTTCGCGCTGTTGATTCCATCTTGGGTCAATGTCTACGTGGGGGCTTCGCTAATCGACATGCGCGCGGTTGCATTCGTGTTGGCCTTTAGCTTCCATCTGCTGTCGTCGGAACCGCAGTATCGGCTTCGAATCACGTCAACGGATCTCGTTGTACTAACGCTGACGTTTGCGGTGATTGGGGCTCAGTACCTCTCGGGTGACCTAATCCCGACGTCGATCCCAAGCGTCTTACTGATCTGGACGACCCCGTACATTTTCGGCCGTCTGCTTGCCAGTGTGCCAAACGCGGTCGAGCGTTTGTCTGTCGTCATGCTTTGCGTAGCGGTCGTGATTTTCGGTTTGGTTGCTTTCGAGGCTGTTAGCCACATCAATCCGACCAACACGTTGCTAGGTCGCAGCGGATCTTACGCGTCCGTCAACGGTAATCGATGGGGCATGCGTCGCGCCGAAGGGATCTCCAAACACCCGATTTTCATGGGCATGATCATTGCGGGGCTTTTCCCATGGGTACTTGCCGCAGCATCAGAGATTCGACGCGGCAATGTGTTGACCAAGCTGTCGGGGCTGATGTGGATCTTGGGGCCTGCGATCGTCATCGCCTCAATCGTGTTTCCGCTCTCGCGCGGTCCGATTCTGATTCTACTGGGCACGGCCGGGCTCTCTGCATTTCTGACGATCCGACGAATCCGCTTGCCGGTAATTGCGTTGGCAGCAGCGGTAGCCATCTTTGTGATTGCCAATAGTGGCAACCTGGTTCAATTGCTCGAAGCGACGGCCCAGGATACCAATCAAGTGATGGTTTCCATCAACGGGGAAAGGTATCCCTACACCGGAACGAATCATCGCTTTCTGCTGTTTCTGGTTTACCAGGACGCGATCAAGGATGCTGGTGCGTTCGGGTTCGGGAATTTTTCTCTGGAAAAGCCACACCTGGTTCACTATGTGGAACCACACCTTCGTCAGCTATTCCGATCGATTGACAATCATTACTTGCTGACCCTGCTCAACTATGGATATCTGGGGGTGGGCGCATTTCTGATGCTGTCCCTTGGTGGGGTCTACTGCGCCTGGCGACTTTATCTCAAAGGTGGCGGCAACGCCGTGGTGAACCAACGCGTTTTTCACGCGGCACTCGTTGGCTATTTTTTGGCGACTTCCGTGATGCTGTTTACGGTTTGGCTGGACAGCGATTTCGGATTTCTTTTGCTATTCAACATTGGATTTGTGTCCACTCAGTGGAGCCTGTGCCGTCAACGCATCGGTTCGACAACTCTCGCTCCCCAAGTGAATTCGGCGTCACAGATTCGCCGACCTCGTCGCATAGCAACACCAAATTCGAACGGTTTGCGCCCCGCTCGAACCAAGGGGCAATCCTTCCCGTACGCAGGACTTTCGATGAATACAGGTTTAACAGACAGTGCACGTCTCACTGCTTCACATGTGGACACGACGTACACATCCGCTAACGATTCCGTGCAGCATTCTCGTGGTTTCGCGTGGCGTTTTTTAGCAGTCGCGTTGGTTTCGGTCGGCGCCGGAGCGCTAGCCGCCGTACTTCTTGCGCCGAAACTGTCGACCGACAAGTGGGTGCACCGGTCCCGGCTCGTCTTTCACGAAGGACACATTCCGCTGGGTTCTTATCACGCACCTAAGTTGGCTGAAATTGCCTCGATGTTGCAGTCTCCCGGGACGATTCGTCCGGCCTTTGAGGATGCAAAACACGTCGATCAAATTTTGAATGAGCTGGAGGTACGGACCATTCCAGGCTCATCGTTTGTGTCCCTGCGATTGAAATGGCCAGAGAAAGAAGAAGGCAAGCAAATTCTCGAATCCATCGTGTCGCAGTCTCAGAGAGCCGTCGATGAGCTTCGGCAAAACCGAATCGATGCGATTCATGACGAACTTTCCGCATCACAAGCCGATCTCGCTGTGCAGATGTCAAACGAAAAGGAAGCAGCAGCGCTTTTCTATGACGAACACGACACCGTAAGTGTGGTTGAAGACCTGGCATTTGCACGCAGCGAGATCCTATCGTTGGAACGCGAACTCTTGGAAGCCGAAGCAGACCGTAAAGGGATTGATCGACAAATCGAATTGCACACGTCCATCAATGAGAATTTTGCCCAGATCAGTTTGCCGTCGCAAGCGAGACCGAAAAGTGACGAGCGGCATCGTACGCTGAAACGCAAAATTGACGAACGACGAGAACTAGAAGCTCGCGCGATCACCAAGATCATGTACGACAATCAGAAGGTCGAAGTCGAACGCAAACGAAAACTTGCCGAACGCCGATTGATTAGCAAGGCTGAATTGCAAGAAGCCGAATTGGAACTGAGTCTGCTAGAAGTTAAACACGCCAATAGCAACTCTCATCAGGAGTTGGTGCAGGAACTCTGGAGTCTCGAGGATCAATTGGCTGATGCAGAGACGCAAACGCAAAACGGTTTTGTGCCCATTATCGGAGAGCAAATTGCGAACAAAGAGCGAATCGACGCGCTGAAAAATCGGATGGATCGGTTCATCGCGGAAGAAGCTCGCCTTCGAACTTTGTTGGGCGAGGAATCCAGAATCACTGACCAATTACAAGTCTTGACTGATCAGAAGCATGATCTGGATCGAAAGCAGAAGGCGCTCGAGGCGTTGCTTAACTCTCCCGTCAATCGTCTGACCGTCGGTGACGCGCCGTCGTTGGACAATCCGCCCATCGAGTCAAACAAAAAGAAAATGTTTGCCGCGGTCTTTGCCGGAGTCTGTGGAATCGTTTTCGGCCCCTTCTTGTTGTTCGACAGTTTGATGGTGATTCGCCGTCGCAACACAGAAAAACTGACCAACATTGGCTTGGGCCGACTCATCTCAAAGACGAATCAGCAATACACCGACAGCTCCCTTGATCCGACCGCAGCGCCCGAGCTCTTGGTCGCACCGCCGGCAGACATACGCCGGATGATCAATCAGCTGTTTACGGTCATCGGCGACGATCCTTACGTGTTAGCGTTCGCGGGTATGGATGGTAAGCCGCCGGCACGATCGATGATGTTTGATGTTGCCCGTTGTTTTGCCCGTCACGGTCGAAATGTGCAGCTGACCATGGTCAATCCGAATGTGAATGGCGATGACGAAGAGGCGCAAAAGAATTGTCGCCAAGATCAGCTTTACGCTCGCCAAAGTCCCGCAAGTTTTGACGTCGAATGTGTGGCCAGCGTCGGCTCCGCCGTCGCAAAGCTGGATCGCAAGCGAGACGAATTCGATCTCGTGATCATCGCGGCCGGGGTCGAGGCTTCCAACGTCAACGAACTCGACCTTCTTTCTTTTTACGCGGATGGGATCGTCGCGAGTGATCTTGGACGCGGCAAGCATCTTCGTCGACGCGTGAATGTTGTACGTCACGTCAACAGCAGTGAAGGAAATATTTTGGGAATCATCCCGTGATCATCAATCTGACAATTGTTTCTGTTTGGATCTTGATCGTGATCCTAGCCGTGCCCGTAGCCACGTTCGTATTCGAATTGTTGATGGCATGCCGGGCGCACACGCATGCGGCCGACAGTGTCGAGCCCGCTGGATCACGTCCCGCCTGTGCGATCTTGATTCCGGCCCACGACGAAGAATCTAACATCGAGAAGACGCTGTCGAACGTTTTGCAGAAAATTGGCAAGGATGACCGAGTGGTTGTGATTGCTGACAATTGCACAGACGCAACATCAGAATTGGCTTCGCGTGCAGGCGCCGAAGTTGTTTATCGAATCGACCCCGATCACCGAGGCAAAGGATTCGCGATGCAATTTGGCATCGACGCGATTCGCGAAGACCCGCGTGAGGTTGTTGTTTTTCTTGATGCAGATTGCCAATTTGTGGAAAACTCGCTTGACCATCTCGTTTGGCAAACGAAGTCACAAGGTTGTGCGACGCAAGCCAAATACTTGATGCGACGGCCTGACGAGGTCGACCAATCGATGCAGGCGACCATCAGCCAATTCGCGGTGCTGATCAAGAATTGGGTGCGTCCACGCGGCCTGCATCGTCTCGATGTGCCCGTGCCGCTTACCGGATCAGGCATGGGATTTCCTTGGAACGAAATATCGACGATCCCTCTCGCCAGTGCAAATCTAGTCGAAGACATGACACTGGGATGTCAATTAGCTCAACTCGGCCGGGGCGCTCGGTTTTGCGAGGCCGCCGAAGTGCTGGCGCCGCTGCCGACCTCATCGGCGGCCTCGCGACAGCAGCGCGAGCGTTGGGAACAGGGCCATCTTGACACGATTCGCAAACACGTGCCGCGACTGTTACTGACGGCGATCAAGCATCGAAGGATTTCCTTGCTGGCGGTCGCGTTCGACTTGGCGGTACCACCTCTTACTTTTTTGTTGTTCGCCCTTTCAATGACTTGGCTGATCACGGCTGTCCTGGCCACTGTCGATGTCAAGCCGTTTGTCTGCGTGACGAGCATGTTGTTAGCCATGGTCTTTGCGCTTGTGGTCTCTGCTCGCCGATTTTCTGACGACAGCCAGCTCTTCCGAGCTCTGCTAACTATCCCCCGATACGCGATCAACAAACTGCCCATCTATCTATCGTTTTTTTTCCGAGGACGCCAGCGTCAATGGTTGCGAACGGCTCGATAGAACTCGGCACATGGATTTGTTACTGGAGAAAACTGTTCTTGGATCGAATCGCGAGAGAACGGTTGCAATCTGACCTTCCGACAACGTAATGGCACGATGAACAAGATTCCCTTTCCGCAGACGGAAGTCGACCAGTTAATTCAAATTTCCGCCAAAGATGCCGAAGCCCCGGTCATTCGGCTTGACGGATTAAAGATCGCTTATCTGATGAACCAGCATCCGATGACGAGCGTTTCGTTTGTCCGTCGAGAAATGCAAGGCATGGAAGACGCGGGCGCGGAAGTGCAGCGATTTAGTATTCGCAAGTGGTCAGAGAAGTCCGTCGATCCGGCCGATCTTGCGGAGGTCTTCATTACGGAGTTCTTGCTGGAAAAGAAACTGTACATTTTGCTGGACCTGGTGTGGTGCATCCTGATGTATCCAAGAAAGTTCGCCCGAGCGCTGGCTCTGACGGTGAGGATTGGCTGGAAGGCCGATCGCGCGCTTCCCTTTTATCTGATGTACTTGGCCGAAGCTTGCCGGTTGCGTCGACGCACCGCGAAGCGGGAAACTCAATGGGTACACGCGCACTTTGGTACTAACTCGGCGACTGTTGCGATGTTGTGTCGCTTGCTGGGGGGGCCGCGATACAGTTTTACCGTCCATGGTCCCGAGGAGTTTGACCGTCCCGAGCTATTGCACCTGGGCACAAAAATCGAGCACGCGTCACTTGTCGTTGCGATCAGCAAGTATTGCCGAAGTCAGTTGTATCGTTGGTCGCGGTATGAGGACTGGCAAAAGATTCGTATTGTTCGTTGCGGGATCAACCGTACATTCGCGTCACCGGCGGCGAGTCCGCCGCCGGAGGCCCCGGAGCTCGTTTGTGTCGCTCGGCTGGCCGAGCAAAAAGGGTTGCCAATTCTGGTCAGGGCTGCCGGTGAGCTGAAACGACGGGGACGACACTTTCATCTGTCATTGATCGGAGACGGCCAGATGAAGGAAGAGATCAAAAATCTGATCCAGCAGAACAACGTTTCTTCGGAAGTCACCATTCTGGGCTGGCGGTCCGAGGAATTCGTTCGAAACACGATCGAGAATTCGCGGGCGCTTGTCTTGCCGAGTTTTGCAGAAGGCTTGCCCGTGGTGCTTATGGAAGCTTTCGCGCTCGAACGCCCCGTCATCACGACGCAGATCGCGGGAATCGGCGAACTCGTGCGGCACATCCAAAACGGATGGCTGATTCCTGCGGGTGACTTGCAGTCACTGGTATTAGCGATGGAGGCGGTGCTGGATGCATCTCCCGCCGATTTGCATGCGATGGGGAAACACGGGGCGAAAGCGGTCCGCGAGCGTCACGTCGCCGCCAATGAAGGTCGTCGATTGGGGCGAATGATTTCTATGGAATTGCTCGATGCTACAGCGTGAGCCGACGAAGCGTTCGGGTATTGTGGCCGGACGGAGTGTACTCACGCTAACGACCGTAGTGAATGACAACTTTGAATCAACATCACTTTCACGTCAGGGACATTTCTAGTGCAAACCGTTGACCGGCCGGTGAAGGCGTCCGACGATTTACCAACTTGCAAGGTGCTTGGGCTTCCACTCTCACGGCTATCGTTTCGTGATTCGATCCGATTCATTGAGAGACTGGCCCAGCGGGGCGATGGCGCCATCGTGATTACAGCTCCATTGCATTACGCCATGCTGTGCAAGCAGTATCCGGGACTACAAGATGTCAACCGTGAGGCTGCGATGATCGTGGCGGACGGAATGCCGTTAGTCTGGCTTTCACGAATCAAGCGGCAACCGATTGCGGAACGCGTCGCGGGTTCGGATCTCTTTCCGGCCCTCTGCTCATTGGCTCATCGACATCGCAAAT
This sequence comes from uncultured Pirellulaceae bacterium, assembly GCA_963975425.1. Lineage (GTDB taxonomy): Bacteria > Planctomycetota > Planctomycetia > Pirellulales > Pirellulaceae > CAXBGS01. Next base: position 234,221 of record CAXBGS010000005.1, on the reverse strand, counting down.
CCGTTTTTTTGCTCGGGGCGGCACCGGGTGTCGCCGACGCCGCGGCGAAACGATTGATCGAACTCTATCCCGGGCTACAGATCGCCGGTGTGGAATGCCCCGACATGTCTGCATTGTCATCGGAGGAGGAACAGGCACTGGTCGATAGGATCCGCCGTTCCAACGCGGGATTTCTGTTCTTCGCACGGGGACAACCGGCAGGCGAGATCTGGCTTGCCAAGCACCGCAGCCAGCTCGGGTGCATTTGCCTGCAAATCGGCGCCTCCATCGATTTCGTTGCCGGTGGCGTCAGAAGAGCGCCGCGTTGGATGCAACTTTCAGGGACCGAGTGGATCTATCGACTATTACAAGAGCCAACTCGATTGATCGGACGCTATGCAAGAAACGCAGCGTTCTTGATACGCGAAGCGCCGCGAGATTTGCTTGTGAGATGATCTTAATGACGCGTTTTAAGTTGCTAAACCGATAACGTCTCGTTCAGTTTGATAATCGATACATCGCTTTGGATAACTGACAAAACTATAAATTTAGATTGCCCAATAAAAACCCGTTCAAACCGCTGTTAGCTTCTTTTTTCAATGAATGGCATGGTGCTTGCAACCCACGGAATTCAGAGAGTTCTTCTGTTTTTCGTAGAGCACCGGAAAGATGCCCTCCAATACTTTCGAAAAAGAAGTGGAAGCGAACAGCGTCTCGGTTGGTCTTGATCAACCGCAAAGATTTTCAGACGCGAGTGCGCATGTAACCACTGGCCATTCCAGATCGACAAACGGTTTGCGTCTGGCACGCGAGATACAAATCGAGCACGAATCGACACTGACGATTCCGATACGTGTCTACGAAATGCTCAAGCGAGCGTTCGATATTGTTGCAGCCACGATGCTGTTGTTAATCCTATCGGTACCGCTATTAGTGATCGGACTGATCATTCGTTTGTCCGATGGCGGAAGCATGTTTTTCGTTCAAACTCGAATCGGAAGGTTTGGTCGACCTTTTAAATGTTACAAGCTGCGCACAATGGTTAGCGACGCCGAGCGGATCAAAGATGAACTGAGTGAGATCAACGACCACGGTCAGTCGATCACTTTTAAAATACGCCGCGACCCCAGAATCACGCCCATCGGAAGGTTGCTCCGCAAGACAAGTATTGATGAGCTGCCACAGCTGTTGAATGTCTTGCGTGGCGAGATGAGTTTGGTCGGTCCGCGGCCCGCGGTGCCTCGCGAGGTGCGACAGTACACCTATCGAGATCATCAACGATTGTCGGTGCAACCGGGCCTGACCTGCGTTTGGCAGGTCAGCGGACGCGGAGATGTCTCGTTTGACGGGCAGGTCGAGATGGACCTTGATTACATCAATCGCCGAAGTTTTTCGTTGGACCTGAAGCTGCTGGTGTTAACGATTCCCGCAGTCCTTTCGACCCGAGGCGCATACTGAATGTTTTCCGAGCAGTCGTCGAGCCAGCGTGCGTTATCCGCCGAAACGCTATCCGCCGAAGCAGTTTTCGTTGATCATGTGGAATCCACGTCCGGCGGTGAGGTTTGTCCAGCGGTGTCCGGCCACACGGCGGTCCGGCCATCGATCAATCGTCAAATTGCCGAGCCGATTTGTGAGTCAACTCAATTGGTTGCTGCTTCGCATTCCAACATAGAAACTTCGCGTGTCGCGGTCGTGATATTGAATTATCGGACGCCCGAAATGGTGATCGACTGTCTTGAGTCGTTAACAACCGAGGTGGATTTGGATGCTGATCGAGTGATTGTCGTTGATAATCAATCGCCCGACGATTCGGCCAGCAGGATTCGCGACGTCGTTGAACAACGAGGCTGGCAAAACTGGTGTCGTGTTGTCGTCAGCCCGTCCAACGATGGTTTCTCGGCGGGCAACAATTTTGGCATCGCGTCACAGAGTTCTGAGTTCTATTGGTTGCTAAACAGCGACACCATTGTGCGTCCGGGAGCGTTGCAGCTGATGCTCGAAGCGGCTCGCGCCAACTCGGATGCGGCGATCGTCGCGCCGACACTCACATGGCCCGATGGCAAGGCTCAGCAAAGTCGATTTCGATTCGGTTCACCCGCTGCTGAGTTTTTAGCCTCTGCCCAGCTGCTTGCGCTTTCTCGCCTCGTCGAGGGTCGTGCGCCCAAGGAATTTTCACAAGACGCTTCGTGGGTAAGCTTCGCGTCGGTGCTAGTCCGCGCCACGGCATATCAACAGATTGGGCCGATGGATGATCGCTACTTTATGTATTACGAAGATACCGACTATTGCCGACGAGCCATTGAGCATGGTTGGAAAATCGTCAGTGAGCCGCGTGCGAGTGTCGTTCATCTTCGCGGCGGCAGTTCACCGGTCAAGCGTCTAGCCGCCGAGCTGCGACGCCGGCCGTTTTATTACTACGCATCACGGGCTCGCTACTTTGCCAAATTTTATGGCCAGGGCGGGCTGATTGTGGCAAACCTCTGCTGGAGCCTCGGACGCTTACTCTCGATGCCTCGTGACTGGCTGGGAATTCGTCAGAGAACAGCATGCCATGCTGAATGGCGAGACAATTGGACCAACATCTTGAATCCTCTCGGCGGAGCCTCCAAATGAATCATCGTCCCGACTTTTTAATCATCGGAGCAATGAAGAGTGCGACCAGCACTTTGCATGAACAACTTGGTGCTCAGCCTGGGATATTTATGTCTTCGCCGAAAGAAATTTATTATTTTAGCGACGACGAATATTACCAGAAGGGAATGGATTGGTACCTGAATCATTTTGCGCAGGCCGATCGTGATGACCTGTGTGGGGAATCCTCGACGCACTACACAAAGCTTCCCACGTATCCTCATACGGTGGATCGAATCCGTTCGGATTTGCAGGGAACCAAATTCATCTATGTGATGCGAGACCCAATCGATCGCTTGACTTCACAATACATCCATCACTGGACGATGCGTGAGACGCTTGGGAGTTTTGATCAATGCCTCGCCGAAACGGATATCCTGGTCGCATACAGTGAGTACGCTCGGCAATTGCATCCGTATTTTGAAGCGTTCGGCAAAGAAAACGTTCTGCCTGTCTTCTTTGACCGCCTCTGTAAGTATCCCCAAGCCGAGCTTGAACGCGTCTGTCGATTCATCGGCTATGACCGGCATCCTGAGTGGATGCCCGAGCTGTCAGGGCAAAATGAATCGGCAGCGAGACTAAGAACAAATCCGACGCGAGATGCGGTTCTTAACGCTCCGGTCCTTTCTCATCTGCGGCGCGGGCTCGTACCGCGAAATATACGAGACCGAGTCAAGCGACTGTGGCAAATGCAGGGGCGACCGAGTTTGAGTGATGCTTGGCGGGCAAAGATTGTCCCGAGGATTGATCAGGACTTGCGGTGCCTTGGCGATCTGATGGGCATCGATCTGAACTGCGAAAACTTTAAGAGTGCGACTTCGGAACCCGATTCATCACCGGATTGGTGTGACCGACCTGATATGGAATTGGTCGATTCGTGTATCGCGATATCGAATTCTAATGTTTGTGGAGCGGGTGGCGATGTCATCTGAATCGGTTCGAGTCCTGTTGCTTGCCGAGGCGGCCAATCCAAGTTGGCGCAGCGTTCCGCTGGTCGGTTGGTCGCATTGCGAGGCGATTGCCCAGCAAACCGATGCTCATCTGGTTACGCAGGTACGCAACCGAGACGCGATTCTTAAGGAGGGTTGGCGCGAACCGGACGACTTTACGGCAATTGATTCCGAGGCAATCGCCTATCCCATCTATCGGGCAACATCACTGCTGCGCGGTGGCGCGGGAAAAGGCTGGACGACCGATCAGGCGTTTTCAACGGTCAGTTACTATTACTTTGAATATTTGGTTTGGCGAAAATTCAAAGAGGAGCTTAAGGCCGGGCGATTCGATATCGTTCATCGTGTTACACCCATGAGCCCGACAAAGCCGTCGCCCATGGCCAAATGGTGTCACTCGATCGGCGTTCCGTTCGTCCTCGGGCCGTTAAATGGTGGCTTACCCTGGCCGAGTGAGTTTCCGGATTTGGCGCGGCAGGAAAATGAGTGGTTGGCCAAGTTTCGCGATTTCTATCACTACCTGCCCTATCAAAAATTGACCCGTGAATGTAGCGCGGCGGTTCTCGCTGGTTCTCGCAATGTCTACGAGGGCTGGAACCGCCAGGCGCCGCAGCGGACCTTTTATATGCCGGAAAATGGGCTGGACCTCGATCGGCTTTGTCAGCCGAGAAATCGAAAGGCGAAACTTCCTATCGAAGTTCTTTTCGTCGGGCGCATGGTGCCGTACAAAGGCGCCGATTTGCTGATCGAGGCACTCGGGCCATTAATCCGCGGCGAAAAAGTCAGGCTGAAATTGATAGGTGACGGGCCTCACAAGCCTGCATTGATCGCTCAAGTCGATCGGCTGGGATTACAGCACGGCGTCGACTTCCACAAACCGGTCCGTCACAGCGAATTGGGTGAACACTACGCTGCCGCTGATATTTTTGGTTTTCCAAGTCTCCGTGAACTCGGTGGCGCGGTCGTGATCGAGGCAATGGCGCAGGGGATGGTGCCGGTCGTTGTTGACTATGGTGGTCCGCCTGAATTCCTGACACCAGAAACCGGGGTCGTCTTGCCGATGGGTGATCGAGCGAAAATCGTATCATCGATGCGACGTGCTGTTGCAACATTTGTCGATGACCCAAGCAAAATTCATCGCATCTCATCTCAAGCCCGGGCAGAGGCACGTCGACGTTTTTCATGGCAGCGAAAGGCGTCCGACGACGTGCGCGTGTATGAGTGGTTGCTTGGACGAGGCCCACGTCCCGACTTGTCGCCCCCGTCACCCTATGGTCATCCGCCAGCGAACTCACTTGAACGGAATTCAGCGGAACATCGTCCGGTCCCACGTGGTCGCGATTCGTGTTCGAAAGTAGGGGACGCTCCGGTGAAGAAAAGGTCTGCTCGGCCGCTCGCCTAATGCTGTTTTTCTAACCGATGGCGAAAGACAAGCCGAATCGCTTCAAGCCGTCTGAGTTTTGCGGCACCATCCCTTTGCGGCACCATCCCAAGGAATTGTGGGCGGTGCGGTTTCTGATCGAAATCGCTTGATCGACGCTTCCGCTGCGGTCAACGGTTCGACCCTGCGCGACAACAAGAAAACGGTTAGCCTGCGCAACATCAAGAAAACAATTGGCCGGCGCGACGGCAAAAAGCGGGTTACGTCACGAGGCTGCGTGCAACGCTGGCCGCAGGCTAATCTTAGGTTGCGGCGCTAGCAAAAGGCGTCTCTCGAAAGGCTTTGCGTCTCGTGAAAGCTTACAGACGCCCGTGTCGAGGTTTTCATCGGTCGCCATTTTCACCGAAACGTGTCGCACCGTTGGGCGACAGCAGCCGAGTCAACGAGCGAAAAGCTCGAAGATTACCGAAATCGAAAAGACTTTCGTATGAAGTCCTGTGGCTCGTTGGGTCGACACGTCGGTCGATTCATCGAAGAGGCGACGGTGGGATTCGAACCCACGAATCGCTGATTTGCAATCAGCTCCCTTAGACCACTCGGGCACGTCGCCAATGAAGGTAGAAACTTAGGAGTTCTGTGCCGAGGAGTCAATATCCTCATCATCTCACAAATCCCATCACCTTACCCAACGGAGTCTATCGGAATGATGATGCCAATTCTTGAGCCCCAAGTCGTGCATCGGCCGATGTGATTGCGGCACGATCCGCCCCGAAGATGGAGCCGTTTTGCCGGTTCAGGGTTCGGCGGGGCTCGCCATGCTTGGTTCCCAGTCGTCGGTAAATACGATTCGCCCGGCGAAAGATCGAGCGAGGTGGCTGGCAGAAGTGAACGGATGCTGGGTGAAACTCGCGAAAACGGCTGCCTCGGCGCTCCGGATTGTCGGTTTCGGCACCGGTCTTGTCATCTGGCGGATAATCGCGAACACTTACGGCTACGGCGTGTATCTAAATACGGCTTGTAACCAACATTCGCCATCGACAATCCACTTGTCCGAAAGTCACCCTATGAACTTCCCGCTGCCGCCACAACTCGCTCGCGAATCGATGTCGGGTCGCGACCTTACTAGCAGCCAGTCTTACCAAAGTTACCAGCGTCAGCGTCAAATGACGCTCGGCGATTTGCTGCTGGAAAATCGAATCGTGTTCTTGCAGGGCGAAATCCACTACGCCAACGCCAATGACGTCGTGATGAAATTGCTGTACTTGCAGAGCGAAAACCGCCGCAAGGACATCCACTTTTACTTGAACTCGCCCGGCGGCAGCGTGACCGCGACGCTGGCCATTTACGACACGATGCAGATGTTATCGTGCCCGGTCGCGACCTACTGCGTTGGCGAAGCCTGCAGCGGTGCGGCCGTGTTGCTGGTCGGCGGAGCGAAAGACAAACGATTCTGTTTGCCCAACAGCCGTGTGATGATGCACCAGCCGATGGGCGGCGTCGGCGGCCAAGTCAGCGATATCGAAATCCAGGCCGCAGAAATGTTCCGTTATCGAGACGTGTTGAACGAAATCATCAGCCAACATAGTGGACAAACCGTCGAGAAAATCGCGAAAGACACCGATCGCGATTTCTTCCTCAGCGCTCAAGAGGCCAAGGAATACGGATTGGTCGATGACATTCTGACGAAGCCACCAGCGGGTGACGATGACGACGACCAGTCATAAGTGATCCACCAGCCGGGTGCTTCTGGCGATGCCATTGTGTGCACCCGACGGATCGCAACTCATCCTTTGCTCACCGCGAAACATTTATTTGAAAGTTACTTGCTATGCCCATGATCCCCTACGTCGTCGAAAAAAGCGGTCGCGAAGAACGCGTTTACGACATCTACAGCCGGCTGCTCAAGGATCGGATTATCTTTCTTGGCCAACAGGTCAATGACGACATCTCCAACGCGTTGGTCGCGCAGATGTTGTTCCTGCAATCGGATAACCCCAAAGAAGACATCCATCTGTACATCAACAGCCCGGGTGGCAGTATCACGGCCGGGATGGCGATCTATGACACGATGCAATTCGTCTCATGCGACGTCGCGACCTACTGCATCGGACAAGCCGCTTCGATGGGTGCCGTGTTGTTGACCGCGGGCGCCAAGGGAAAACGATTCGCCCTGCCCAATGCCCGAATCATGATTCACCAGCCGCTCGCTGGCATGCAGGGAACCGCACGCGAAGTGGAAATTCATGTCGCGGAACTTCGTCGCATCAAGCAGCGAATGAACGAGATCATGATCGAACACACCGGCCACTCGCTGGAAAAGATCGAAACTGATACGGACCGTGACCGGTTCATGTCGGCTGACGAGGCGGCCGAATATGGATTGATTGACAAAGTCGTCAAAAGTATCGACGCCAAGTAGCGCGTCCGCACGACCGCTCGATTACATTCGTTGGCTACGGTTTCCGCTGCTCCGTTTGGGTCTCCTTCCGACGGTGCAGCGCCCCACCTCACCGACCCACCAACGACACGCGCCCCCTTCGTCTAGAGGCCCAGGACGCCGGACCTTTTCGGTTCGGAAACGCTCGTTCAAATCGGGCAGGGGGTACTGCGCGGGGAGCTAGCTCTGATGTGTTCTGGATCGAAAGCCTGGCTGAAAACAGGTTGTGCGTATGCGTGGATCGTCGTCGGCCTTTTCGCCGCGACGTGGGTTACATCGGCCGGTGCCGATCGCCCAGACGTCTTGATGCTGGTCATCGACGATCTCAGACCCATGCTGGGCTGCTACGGTGACACCCGAATCCATACGCCGAATATCGATCGGCTCGCTTCTGAGAGCGTCGTTTTTGACAAAGCGTATTGCCAATATGCAAAATGTGGCACGTCGCGATTGTCGTTGATGACGGGGTTGCGTCCCGATGCGATCGATGTCTACAGCAACAATGAACGTGACGTCAGATCGTTTCGCAAACGCCGGCCTCAGGCATATTCGATCGCCGCTTGGCTGAAGCAGCACGGCTATCACACACAGAGCTTTGGCAAGATCTATCACGACGGATGGGATAACGCCGGCGATTGGTCGCAGCCCTCTTTGCCCGGTCGTGAACGAGAGATGTGGGAAGTCATCGACGAGTCGGATCCGACAGCGCCGACAAAAATTGCCGATCGGTTCGCATGCCCGGTCATGCAAAGTCCCGATGTCCCCGACGATCATCTGTTCGCCGGACGAATGACCGACGCGGTTTTGCAATCGATCGCGCGAACGGATATTGATCAGCCTCGGTTGATGGCCGTTGGATACCGCCGACCGCATCTTCCTTTTGTTGCACCCAAAAAATACTTCGATCTTTATCGTCCCGATGCGACTTGGTTGACGTCGGTCCCGCTGCCCAAGGCAGAAATGCCGCTAATGGGCTGGTTCAATTCCGACGGCTATGCAGGGGCGGCAAGTCGTTTCGGGATTGAAATGCCGCCCAAGCCGACGCGACAACAAGCGATGGATCTAAACGGTTATGAACTGCGCAGCTATCTGGGTGTGGCCAAACGGGGACCGATCGATCAGCAAACGCAAATTGATTTAGTGCATGCCTATGCCGCATGCGTCAGTTTTGTCGACGCGCAAGTGGGCCGAGTGCTTGATGCGCTGGAAGCGTCCGGTCGTCGGGACGAGACCGTCGTGATGCTGTTCGCAGATCATGGTTGGCATCTCGGTGAACACAGTGCTTGGGGCAAGATGACCAATTTTGAAATCGCCACACGAGTCCCCTTGATGATCAGTGCCCCGGATCTTGCCGCGGCGCGCACGCAATCGATCGCCGAGTTGGTGGATCTTTATCCAACGCTCTGTGAGTTGTGTTCGGTGCCGGCACCAAGCCATCTCGAAGGGGAAAGTTTAGTCGATTCGCTGCGCAACCCCGGTGTCGTGACGGACAGTCACGCGATGAGTCAGTACACGAGGTTTCGCGATCGGTACATGGGGCGTGCCGTGCGCACCTCCGATTACCGCTATGTCGCTTGGTTCGATTCGTCGAGCAACGAAATTGTCGCTCGTGAGTTGTATGATCACCGCACCGATCCATCGGAGACCCAGAACTTGGCCGGCGAACCCGACTACAATATCATCCGCACGGAATTAGAGCGGATGCTCACCCGATCACTACCCTAGCTCGCTGTGTACCCTGGCTTGCTGTGTCTGCAGAGATATTCGAATGCGGCAACGCGTTTGATGGGCCGAAACGTACTCGAACGCCAATCACAATTATGAATGTTTTTTTATGCTTGCGGTTAACGCTGTTGATGACGGCGATGGTGTCGCCATTGGCAATGGCCCAGCAACCGCCCAATTTCGTGGTCATCTTTTGCGATGACATGGGGTACGGCGATGTGAACTGCTTCGGCAACCCTGCGATCGAGACGCCGAATCTGGACCGAATGGCGGCTGAAGGACAAAAGTGGACGCAGTTCTACGTCGCAGCGCCAGTTTGTACCCCGAGTCGTGCGGCGCTGATGACCGGACGCTATCCGATCCGCAATGGAATGACGTCAAGCAAGCGCGCGGTGCTGTTCCCCGATTCCGGTGGAGGCCTGCCACCAGAAGAAATCACTCTCGCAGAAATGCTGAAACCGCAAGGATACGCAAATGGCTGTTTTGGAAAGTGGCACCTGGGACATCTGCCTGAATTCTTGCCAACGGCGCAGGGCTTTGACACCTATTACGGGATTCCCTACTCGAACGACATGGATCGTGTTGCAGATTCCGCCAACTATCGCAACGAAGCGCATCGCGATCCGAACTATTTTGCGGAAACGGAATCCTACAACGTTCCGTTGATGCGAGATGAGATGATCGTGGAACAACCTGCCGATCAGACCACCATCACGCAGCGCTACACGACCGAAGCGATCAAGTTCATCAAAGAACACAAAAGCCAGCCTTTCTTTGTGTACTTGGCGCATTCGATGCCGCACATCCCATTGTTCGCGTCCAAGGAGTTTCAATCGTCGAGCCGCCGGGGACTATTTGGCGATGTGATTGAAGAGATCGATGCGAACGTTGGACGTGTACTCGATGCGCTAAAAGAGTCAGGCATCGATGAGCAGACGCTCGTCGTTTTCTCGTCCGACAACGGCCCGTGGTTGTCCTTCCAAACGCATGGAGGTTCGGCGGGGCCTCTTCGCGCCGGTAAAGGAACGACGTTCGAAGGCGGTATGCGAGTCCCCACAATTTTTCGCTGGCCCGGCAAGATCCCGCAAGGCGTCGTTACCGAACTTGGGTCCACGATGGACTTGATGGCAACATTCGCGAATCTGTCTGGTGCAAGCCTGCCAAGTGACCGGCAACTAGACAGCGTCGACCTGACATCGGTGTTGTTGGGGACGGGGCCGAGCGCACGCGATGGGATCTTTTATTGGACGCGAGGCGAGTTGCATGCGGTTCGCCAGGGGCCATGGAAGCTTCACGTGAAGCTTCGGGAGCCGATTTTTTATGGCCGTGAGCAAAAGATCGACAAGCCTCAACTGTATCAAGTCGAACATGATTCGGCAGAGCAGTTCGACGTCGCAGACCAGCATCCTGATATCGTCAAGAGCTTGCAGCAAGCACTGCAGACGCATCAATCCGGCGTCGACGAAGTTCCAGACAATTTGGCCATCCCGGCACGGAAATGACCCGTTCGTGACGGGGAAAGGTTCGACGGTGGCAAGGTAGTCAAAGGCGCCGTGCTACATTCGGCTTGTTGGCTGATAGACACTTCGTCCGCGGAGCAGCACGTTTTGAATCCAGCGATCGTCCCACGCGAACATCAGCGTCGCGAGCGGATTTTGGTTCCTTTCCAGCCAAGGAATGTCCGGCCGCGACAAGACAATGTCCGCCCGGTGACCAATTCTCAGTCGCCCCACATCCGATAAACGTAAATGGTCTGCGTTGCCTGCGGTGATGGTGTGCCAAGCCGTGCCTGCGTCGGGGAAACCGTTTCCGATCAGCGCAGCCGCCTCGATCATCGCCCGCGCGACGCGCACCATGCTGCGTTCGTATCCGGCCCCAATATCACTTCCGATCGCAATGGAAACGGTGTCGCTGGTGAGCTGTTCTCGATCCATTGTTCCGCTGCGCAAGAATGAGTTGGCTGTGGGACAGTGCGCAATGGTTGCTCCCGCCTGCTTCAATTTGGCTCGATCCCGAGGGCCTAAGTGGATGCCGTGTCCGAAAACAGAACGGTTGCCCAGCAGCCCGGCACTCTCATAGACATCAACGTAGTCCCGCCCGTCAAAGAGTTCACTGACGACTTGGCATTCGTTGACCGTTTCGGCGAGATGAGTTTGCACGATCGCGCCGGACTGGCTCGCCAATCGGCCGGCACCTTCAAGTAGAGGTTCGGTGCAAGAGATTGCAAACCGTGGCGTGACCGCCGATGCCATGTTCGAGTGCGCAGGAAATTCATCGCAGAGTGTCGCCGCCTCATCTAGCAGTTGATTCCGATCGCGGCACAGTTCCTCAGGCGCATTGCGATCCATCAAGACCTGCCCAATCGCACCGCGGAGCCCGATTTCATCGGCGATCTGCAGCGCCGCGCGAGCTGACTGGTGATGCACCGTTGCGTACGCGCAAATGCCGGTCGTCCCGAATGACAACAGTTGATTGATGACGCGGCGCGACATTGCTTTCGCATAGTCTTCGTCCGCCCATCGCATTTCCTCAGGAAACGTAACGCCGCTAAGCCAGTCCAACAGCGGCATGCCGTGGGCACCGATCATATCGAATTGAGGAAAGTGCAGGTGGGCGTCGATCATCCCCGGCGAGACCAGCGTTTGCGCGTCCCCCAGTTCAGCGGTCTTGGGGATGTCGCCGACCTGGACGTCGACGATGTGAGAATCATCGATGCGAATGAAACCCGGCTCAATCCGGCACATTCCTGTTCCATCGCGATTGGATTCGTCTAGCAGTAATTGCCCAGCAACAATCATGTGATTCTTAACGCGTGCTACCGCTTCGTGGTCTTGGTGGAGGTTTTTTGGCTGTGTTTCAATTCTCTTCGTCCGATTCTAGTCTGCCGCTCTGTCGGGCCAAAGCTCCCGTTGGGCCCATCAGTGCGCGAGTACCTATGAATTCGAGCCCCCCCTACAACCGGATTAATCCGTCGATACCGCTTGATCCGTCTCGCAATCCATCGCAACTGCTTTGCCGATCCCGTATAGGTTTTGACCGGCATCGGGGTGAACGTAATGTTCCTTGTCATTAGAAACCGTTGTTGCAAAGCACACCCACTGACGTCGATGTCGCACCGAACGCCTGCCAAAAACGTTACTGATCCGATCGAAGGAATTGAATCGGCCGTGCGTGGCTACGCACGGCTGTTTCCGACGGTGTTTGAAAGCGCAGTCGGTTCGATTTTGAAAGACACTAATGGTCGACAATTTATCGACTTCTTCTGCGGCGCGGGATCTTTGAACTACGGGCATAACAACCCGGCAGCAAAGCAAGCGCTGATCGATTACATCGAGTCTGACGGAATCCAGCACTCGCTCGACACCGTCACCAAGGCCAAAGTGGCGTTTTTGGACGCATTGTCCGAAGTGATCTTAAAGCCACGCCAGCTGGATTACAAAATTCAGTTTACCGGTCCAACAGGTACAAATGCCGTGGAAGCGGCGGTCAAGCTCGCTCGCAAATCGAAGCGGCGTTCGCATGTCATCGCGTTCACCCATGCTTATCACGGACACTCGCTCGGGGCGTTGGCGCTGACCGCGAACGACTATTATCACAGCGAGTACTACGGTGATCGTAACAACGTATCCCATCTGCCGTTTGACGGTTATTTGGGAAATCAAGATACGAGCCTGCTGCTGGAAAAAATGTTGAGTGACCAGAGCAGCGGACTGCCGGTCCCGGCTGCGATTATCTTGGAAACGATCCAGGGCGAAGGTGGCGTTAACGTGGCCAGTGTCCAGTGGCTTCGCCGCATCGCCGAACTTTGCCAACGACATGATATCCTGCTAATCGTCGATGATATTCAAGTTGGAAACGGCCGAGCTGGAAAGTTCTTCAGCTTCGAACACGCTTCGATCACTCCTGATATTGTTTGCTTGTCGAAATCGATCGGTGGTGGGCTGCCGCTGTCGTTGGTCTTGATTCGTCCCGAGTGCGATGCATGGCAACCAGGAGAGCACACCGGTACGTTTCGCGGAAACAACTTAGCGTTTGTTGCGGCAACCGCCGTTCTGCAGCACTGGCGTTGCGGCGATTTCGAGTCGCAAATTGCGGCACGTGGCGAGATTGTCCAAAACTATCTATTGGAATTGTGTCAGTCGTTCGGTTCGCATTCGTTCTCGGTCCGTGGCCGGGGCATGATTTGGGGACTGGATGTTGGGTCCGGTGAGTTCGCAAAGAAGGTGATTCGCGAAGCGTTCCATCGTGGGCTGTTGATCGAATCATCTGGTGCTGATGACGAAGTCTTGAAGGTCATGCCAGCCCTAACCATCGAAACGGATCTGTTGGTCCGCGGTCTCGATGTCCTGAAAGAATCCATTGCCGCCGTTGCCGCCGAGCAGTCGGCGGTGGTGATTCCCGTCTTTCCTGCCGTTGGGTTTTCAAACGCGTCGGTTCAGGCGTAGTGCATCATCATGACATCAAGTTCGTCACGCGATACACAACATTCGAACACAATCGAGTCGGTTCCAACTGCGGCACAGATGGGCGAAGACCTCGTTGGGTTTGACACGCTCTTCTGTCGCCAGGTCCAGCTGACGCCGGATCGTGTTGCGGTGATCCAGGACGATCGCGTACTGACGTACCGGCAACTTAGCGATCTGGCATCGGCGTTTGCCAGAAAACTGTTGTCCGTCGGCGTGGTGCACGGCGATCATGTTGGCCTATGCCTCGATCGTTCGCCCGAGGCTATCGCAGCGATGCTCGGCGTCTTCAGGATTGGGGCGATCTTCGTTCCCCTGGACCCAGAGTATCCGGTCGACCGACTCGTGTTCATGGTCCAGGACGCAAGCATTTCCGCCATCATTGCCGAGCCGGAACATCGGGCGATGTTGCAGCAAGACTTATCCGACGGAATCACGGAACGATCCGCCGAGATTGCCTGGGTCGACACTGCGCCGGGCGAAGCGTCTGAGATGCTACCCGCCGCGGATGTGTCGCCAAGCGATGTTGCCTATGTCATGTACACTTCGGGTTCGACGGGAAAGCCGAAAGGTGTGCAGATCGAACATGCGGCACTCGCGGCTTATTGTTTTGCGGACATCGATATCTACCAAGTCGTACCAGACGATCGGACGCTGCAGTTTTCGACACTGAATTTCGATATCGCCATCGAAGAAATCTTTCCGCCCTTGCTGACAGGGGGCGCGGTTGTCGTGCGGCCCACACAACGAGCAGACGCTCGCAACGAACTCTCATCGATCGTACTGAGCCACGACGTTACGGCGATTCATTTGGCGACCGCGTATTGGCATCAATGGGTCGATTTGATGGTCGCATCCGACGAGCAAGTCCCGCCGAGTATTCGGTTGATGATCGTGACCGGTGAGAAAGTGTCGGTCGAGCACTATCGTCGATGGCAATCCATTTGTGATCACAACGTACTGTGGTGCAATGCGTATGGCCCCACCGAAGCGACCGTGAGTGCGACCGTATTCGTCCCGGGACCCGACTTTGACGCGGCGAATATGCCAATCGGCAAGCCGATGAAACGGTATGAAACCGTCATTCTTAATGACTCACTTGGCGAAGTCCGTGATGGCGAGACGGGGCAACTTTACATCGGCGGCCCCGCGCTAGCTCGCGGTTACTTAAACCGGCCCGACCTGACTGAGCAGGCATTCGTGACGACCGGTGGGCCAACCCCGCGACGTCTCTACCGCACGGGTGATTTGGCCCGATGGTTGCCCGATGGCAATATCGATTTCGCTGGACGCATCGATCACCAAATCAAGCTGGGGTCTTATCGAATCGAACCGGCCGAAATCGAAGCCGCACTCGATCAGCATGCCAGCGTTCTGGAATCTTTGGTCAGCTATGACGAATTGGATGGATCAAAATATCTGATCGCGTATGTCGCAGTCGGAAACAACCAACCCGATGCAGCGGATTTATCCGGATTCTTGCGCGACCGTCTACCCTCATACATGGTTCCGACGCGCTATGCTTTGATGACCGAATTTCCAAAGACCATCAACGGAAAGATCGACCGCACCCAGTTGAAACCTTGCCAGAGCGTCGTCGCACGTGAGAAAAGCTATGTCGCGCCGCGAAACGATCTGGAAACGAAGCTGTGTCATCTCTGGCAAGAAGTCTTGAATGTACCCGAGGTAGGAATCCACGACGATTTCTTTCTACTCGGCGGCAGCTCATTGCTTGTCACGCAAGTTGTGACGCGGTTGACAGCCGAACTGCAAATCGAACTGCCCGTGCGTGACTTCTTTGCCAATCCAACGGTGGCAACGGCGGCGCAGCATCTAGCGTATTTGTCGGGAGAACAGAGTGCCGCTGGGCTTGCAGGCGGCGAGGATGAATTTGCCAGTCGTCGTGCACGGTTACCACGACTTGAGCCAGGATACTTTGACAGCGGCAGAGATCGATTGTTCGCGATGCATTACCGGCCCCCTCAGCGTGCCAGACGACACGCGGTGCTGATGTGCCACGCATATGGACACGAATACGCACGGTCGTTTCGTAATTTGCAACAGCTTGCGGTGCAGCTTTGCCAAGCCGGATTCGATGTGATGCGGTTTGACTATGTCGGTTCGGGGAATTCGACCGGCGACTGTGATCGTGCGACATTGGAACAGATGCGATCGGATATCGGCGCCGCGGTCCAGCACATGCGCCTGCAGTGCTCGCCACAAAAAATATCAGGGATCGGCGTGCGGCTGGGCGCGACTGCACTTGCGACGAGTGGTTTGAACGGACTCTCGCAGATGATTCTTTGGGATCCCGTGCTCAGTGGATCAGGATTCCTCAGCGATCTGCAGCGATTTCATGCCAACGCGCTCACGGGGTTGAATCGGTTCCAGAACGTAAGAGAAACCGGTGCGATTGATCAGCTGTTCGGGCATCGCATGAACCCGCGGAAGCGAGAAAGTTTTGCCCACGCAGCCCTTCCGCAAGACGGTACGTCGCGGGCCGAAAAACAATGGATCGTCACTAGCCGAGGGTATCTCGAACGTGAATCACGCGGGTTTGAACTTTCTGCATTATGGCCATGTGTCATGACGGAAGACGAAATTCGTTGGCACGATCCGGCCTATACGGAAAGTGCCTTTTCATCGCCAGAAATTTATCGAGTGATTTTGGACGCGTTGCAAGCGGAGGCCGAGTGATGGAACGACCCGTTGTCTTTGGGAACCACGATCATCTCGTGGGCGTCGTGACCGAGGCTGAACATCCGGCCGGAAACAGTGAGGTCGCAGTCATCTTGATGACCGCTGGCATGTTGCATCATGTCGGTCCGTTCCGCTTGCATGTCGATCTCGCTCGTCAACTCGCCAGTAAAGGCATCCGTAGTTTGCGATTTGACCTTTCCGGCATTGGGGAAAGCCTTGGCGTTGGGTCTGCGGGAAGCTCGATCGACCGAGCCGCTGCCGAAACCGGTGCTGCGATGGATTGGATGAGAGAAAACGGTGGCAGCCGCAAATTCATTCTGTTTGGTCTCTGTAGTGGTGCCGACGATAGTATGCACACCGCGGTCAACGACGATCGTGTGCACGGGTTTGTTGCAATAGATGGCTGTGGGTACCGAACCAAGCGTTTTCACTGGTATCGTTTGATACGGCACTATGTCCCGAGGCTGCTAACGCCGAAAAAGTGGTTTCAATTCGTCAAGCGAATCCTTAGCGCAAACGAAACGCCACCGTCGACTCTGCAAGCGGGATCGGATGTCCGCGAGTTTCCAGATCGCGAAGAAGCGGTCAAGCAGTTTCAAACGCTCGCCGATCGTCAAACGCGGATGCATTTCGTTTACACCGGCGGAATTTCCGAGTACTACAACTACCAACAGCAATTCTTCGAAATGTTGCCGGAGGTCGATTGGCAGCAGACGGCATCGACCACATTTTTTCCGCACATGGACCATGTCGCCTTGTTGTGCGAAGACCGCAACCAACTGGTTTCACACGTGGTGTCCGAGATTGCATCGATCGTGGAATCGATCACAAATTCAGCCGAGGCAACAGACAAACCGGCGGGTATGCCGAGCCTAAATTCTTGGCCTGTGATAAGTCCGAACGCGACGGTTTGATCAAGTTGCAAGCTCGTGGCGTTTGCCAGCCATCAGGGATGACACCACAGCACTAACGTAATGTCTGACCGGCAACGTCCATTAGCAGCGAATTGGAGACTGCGTTGCCAAAGTCATCGTAGCGGTCGAACGTCCACACCACTTCTTTTGTCTTGGGACTCACTTCGACCAGCAACGGCTGACCAGGGCCGGCATGACAGTTGCCGATCACGTAGTTTCCGTTGGGAAGAACTTCCAGCGTTGTCACCCACGCCAATGTGATGCCGGGAAGATCGTTCTGGTGCAATTGCCAGACAATTTCTTTTTCAGGAGTGACCTCTAAGACGCAGTGGCCGTTACCGCCGCCGATCAATGTATTCCCGTTTTCTAGCCGCAGGGCACAAAACAGACGGTTGCCAAACGCTTCCGGTCCATGACCCTTTGCCGCTTCTTTGCCAAACATAGGGACTTCATAATCCCAGACGACTCGACCCGATTCACCGTCGTATTCTCGAACCATTCCATCGGCTTCGTGAGCGACCAAGTAATTGCCGCTGGCGAGCCTGCGGACCAACCGAGTGTCGGAATGTGGGTTCGGATGGTTCACCGTCAATGGAATTTCTCTTACCAGTTCGCCCGTTGCGGTAACCTCGATAATGCGCGCCGAACCGGATTCGGCGATCATGGTGTGGCCATTGGGCAACCGCTCGAAAGCGTGCACCTCAATCTTTTTGCCTTGATTGCCGTTTTCTTTGGCGGAGTCGTATTTCCAAACGACCTGCTTTTTAGCGGGGTCAATTTCAACGACCGCCGTGCGCCCTTCGCGTGTCAAAATGTTGCCGTTGGCTAGCAAGTGAATGTCATGGATGCCGCCCCATTTCATTTCCCACTTGGTTGATCCGTCTGGATTGATGATCGCCAACCGGTCGTTACCCTGCAAAAGAACTTGGTGATCGGCAAGGGTGGTGGAAGCATCGATGCACAACATGCTTGTGCACAACAACGGGATGCAAGCGAGCGGAAGAAAACGCATCATGATCGGTCCGGTCAGTTTGGGCGGGGCGTACATCGAGAAGACGGATATGATAATCGCTGGCGAGCCATCACACAAAATGCAGCTAGCCGAGACCCGCGAAACGAGAATCGATGTCGCGCACCAACCACGCTCGCTCTACGGGCCGGTTGCCCGCGGTGATCGTTCGCAGCACCGATAGTTCACAGCACCTTCAACGTGACGCTTCTTGAGAGAGGAAAGTGAAGCGGTGGATCGCGGGAGACTAGACCGACGATTCAGCTGATGCCGCAGGCGTATTGTTTTGGTTCAGGCATTTACCGATGTGGCGAACCGCTTGTCGAAGTCGGTGTTCGTTTTCCACCAGCGACATTCGCAAGTAGCCTTCGCCGGCGGTACCGAATCCGCTGCCCGGGCTGACCGCGACGTTGCCTTCCTCGAGCAATTTCATGGCGAAATCCATCGTGCTCATCGAGCTGCGCCACGGTTCGGGGACTTCCGCCCAGACAAACATTCCTGCTTTGGGTGGATTAACGGTCCAGCCCAAACGTCTCAGTCCGCTTACCAAGACGTCACGCCGCTGCTGATAGATGACGGACTGTTGCAGAACCGCAGCCTCGGTTTCTCGCAGCGCCACGATGGCTGCGATCTGGATCGCTTGGAACATGCCATAATCGTAATAGCCTTTGATTGTTCCCAGCCCGCGAATCATTTCAGCGTTTCCGGCACAGAACCCGACTCGCCAGCCGGCCATATTGTAACCCTTGCTCATCGTCGTGAACTCGACGCCGACATCCTTTGCACCGGGAGCTGCTAGGAAGCTGGGCGGTTGATAGCCGTCAAATGCGACATCAGCGTAGGCGAAGTCATGAATGACCATGAATCCGTATTTCTTTGCCAGCCGAACGACTTCGACAAAGAAATCTGGCTCAATCACAGCCGACGACGGGTTGTGGGGATAGTTGACGATCAGGACTTTTGGCGTCGGCGCCATGTGTTCACATGTGTAGGCAACGTTTCGCAGGAACCGATCTGGATCGGCCACATCAAGCGCCACGACGTTTCCCGATGCAAGAATCACGCCGTACATGTGAACCGGAAAATACGGCGATGGGATCATCGCGGTATCGCCTGGCCCCATCAGTGCCAAGCACATATGCGAGAAACCCTCTTTACTGCCCAAGCAGGCGATCACCTCGGATTCGGGATCCAACCGCACACCATATTGCCGGTGATACTTCCCCGCCACTTCGCGTCGCAGATTCACGATGCCGTTGGACTTGCTGTACCCGTGATTTCCCTCGTCCTGTGCCGCGTCCATCAATTTCTGAATGACGATCGGGTCCGGTGGATCGGAAGGATTGCCCATGCCCAGGTCAATCACGTCGTCGCCAGCACGCCGTTTCTGGTACAGCGAGTTGTTGATGCGGCCAAACATGTACGGCGGCAACCGATCAACGCGCGAGGCGAAATGGACTTCGAAGGGTTCAGGCGTGGGATCGGTCGTCGGCGTGCCGATTGCTGGAGCATCGATATTTGGCACGTCGGAATCGAACGGCTTGTTCATGGTATTGCTTTGTTTCGGAAAGACGTTGCTTGCGGGAATCGGGGCTCGCATGAGGGCGATGGTTGACCGATCGCCGGGTTTGCCAGATCGCGGTTGTCGCCAGAATCACGCTGATTGATAGTGGCGGGTGATGCGGCACCGATTCCCTACGGAATCACTATTGTCGATCAGACACGCGGTTTATCCCAGGGGTTATCGAAAAAAGCCCGGCCATGGTTGGCCGGGCTTTTCTAAAGTTGATTTACCGTCGCTAGATCGGAAATTATTGGCGAGTCGCCGGCTGGCTGGCTGCCGGCGGGCTTGTGGCGACTCGGTCGGTGGCTTTGGCGGCCGCCAAGAAGTTGTCGATCTCGGCGGAGTCCTTGAGGCGATCAAATTCTTCGGACATCGCCAACGAAGTTTTCTTCTCGGTAAGATCCGAAATCAGCTCGTCCCGGACGGCGTTGATGTCCGTCACGATCGGTTCGGTGAATCCTTGGCAACGCATGATGATGTACTGATCACCCGTCGCAACGATGCCACTGAGGTCGCCCGCCTTCATCGCGAATGCCTCTCGCTCGATCGCCGGTTGGCCGCCATATTTCCGGATCGGTGGAACCTTTCCGCTGTTGCTGGACGAAACGGGCTCGACGCTGTACTGTTCGGCCAATTGTCCAAAGAATTGATCGGTCGGATTGTCGCGAGCCATTTCCCAGACCTTCTGGGCAGATCGTTGGTCCGACAGGACAATCGCGAGCACCTCGACGCGAGGACCGAACGCAGCCTCGAATCCTCGCTGCAGGTCTTCCTCTGAAACAGTGATCTCGTCTTGCACTAATTTTTTCAGCGCGACGCTGGGCCAAACCGCGTCATGGATATAAATCTCTTTAGTCGTGTTCCCGTCGCTGGTCACCGATTCAATCCAGGCGTCCACGTCGGCGGAACCATCGTTGCGAACGTACCCATAGCTCTTGGACGCACGTTGGATTTCAGCGTCGATATCTGCTGCGGTGACGGTTTGCTTTGATTTGTTTAACGCTTGGTTTAGCAGTTTGCGATTGATTTCGCCTTCGAGAACTTCGGCGCCGTGACGTTTGACACATTCTTGAGTGACGGCGGCGATCGTGACCTGTTGACCATTGACGATGGCAGCGACGCCCGGGTTCTGCTGGCTTGCTACTTCGTCACCAAGCACCTTGGTTACTTGTGCTTGCTTTTGCAGTCGCGTGAACAATTCGCCGGCGGCGCCTCGCATCTTTTGATCACGAATGCGGTCGTGGATTTGTTCTTTGATACTCGGCATCGCCTGAGGACTGGGGGTCGACGCCGGGATGCGACGAACTGCTTGTAGGAAAATCCACTGATCGCCAAGTTGCAGTACTGGTGAAACCTGCCCGTCTTGCAGACCGAATGCGGCTTCCTCCAGTCTCGAATCGCCGGTGTATCGACGAATCGGTGGAATCAGTCCGCCGACGCTGGCGCTGGCTTCGTCTTCGCTGTGTGCTTTGGCCAGGCTGCCGAACTGTTCCGGGTTCGCGCTAGCTTGCTTTTGGATGCTTTCAGCCTTTTGACGATCGGCGGTCATGATCAGGCGACACTTGACGGCTTCGCCGAACTGCGACAGAAACGCCTGATTGAATTCTTCGTCGGTCGGTTCGACTTTGTCGGCGACCAGCCGGCGAAGAGCCAGCATCGGCCAAACGATTTCGCGACTGTACTGATCCGGCGGAATGTCTCGCTCTTCTTGCAGCAATTGCAAGTAACTCTCGACGGTCAGCCCGAACTTGGCCGAGATGCGAATGATTTCTTCTCGCACTTCGTTGGAAGTGACTTCGATGCCGTTTTGTTTGCACGCCTGCAGAATCAGATGGCGATTGATCATGCTGTCTAGCACGTCGTTGCCGTAACGCATCAGGCACGCTTCCCCGAGCGCCTTGTTCGTGATCGGATCGGCATTCACGACGGCGACGACGTGATTGGACTGCTGTGCGTCCAGTTGCGATGAAATCATCGCCATCAAGAACACCAGCAAGGGCAGTCGCAACTTGCCAGAAAACAGCGTGCGACAAAGCGACAACATCCAGGGTCGCAAATGGGTTGGTTGCAATAGCATCACGGTCACTCCTTTGAACCGGTCTTGGATCGATTTGCCCCGCCACAACCTCGGGTCGACGCGAACAAGGTTGACGTCATCGCGCCGCAGTGCGGATCGGGCATCGCGGAAGGTTAGAAGAATCCAGTTTTTGGCTCAAGATGAAACGTCCAGCTGCCGACGCCAAGTTTCACAAGGCGTGTTTCACGCGACTTTGGCAGTCACCGGATTTGCAAATCGTTGTAAATCATTCTTCAAATGCCGGCTGCTGACAGGCGTCCGGAAAGTTTTTGGCTTTAGTAAGTCTTGTCAGCCAAAGACTTTGTGGTTCGGGTCTTTCGACGGCGTGGGCTTTCGGCACGGTGCGTGCATTAACCATCCAACGCCGCAAACGAGTTGTCATTCGATGCCGGCTCACTCATCAACTGTTACTCCAGGCGAAGGAAACTGCCATGTTGGTTCTTACACGAAAGATTGACGAACAAATCGTAATTGGCGACGACATCAAGATCACTCTGATCCGGGTTCGTGGCAACACGGTACGACTGGGAATCGAAGCACCTCGTGACGTCCGAATCGTTCGCAGTGAATTGGAGCCGGTGGAAGGGCACAGCGACGATGAAGATGGGACGGACCGTGAAGAGGCGTTCGCTCATCCCGCGGACAATCGGTTGAGCGAATCGGTCGCAGCGGAACCGAATTTGGTCGACCAAAAGTCCACTCCAGTCAACCGTATGCAGGCGACCGAACCGCTGTCGCTCTTCGTTGGCCGGGCAACACGAGACGGAAGTCAGACGGAAATACGACGAGCCCCGTTGGCGTCATTCGTTTCCGCCAGCTAAGTCGCGAATCAGCTCAGCGTTCGATCGATACCGGGACTAGTTGGTGCTCTTGCTTGCCGGCACCGTTCATCGCAACGCGGTCGTTTGAATCGAGATCACGCAGATGTTCCATCAGAATGCGGCGCACCTCGTAGATCGCTTTTCCCGTCATGTGGATTTTTGTGTGCTGGGAATCCACCAGTAATTCACTTTCCACATCGTCCATCCTCGCGCTGGCAAGCGCGACGACTCCGTCACCGCGGCCAATACGACTCTTCAAGAAACCTGGGTCTTTCAGGTCACCGATGATGTTGTGGTATTTAACGTTGGGTGACTTTTTCGCACGCAACATGACCGGAAAGATGGGAGACTCTGGTGCAAGTGAGTCGATCGCATTGGCTACGGTCAACAACTGGGTGTCTTTGAATAGCGTCGGATTGGCGCCGACCAACGTCCGGCCCGTCAGAATGGTCATTTGCGGCAGCTTGATCAGTTTGCGCGCAAGCCAACGCGTGTAATCATTGGCGAAATCGCTACCCCGATGCGGAGTACCGATCGTGACAACGCGAGTGACGGATTGGTTAGGCTTGAAGAACAGCGTACTGACCAACTTGTTGCGTTCTGGCGCGGGGCCTTTTAGTTTTTCAGGTGGTTGGTCGCTGACGATTTTCCAAAAATCTTCTCCGCTATCGATCGTCTGCATGCGGCTGATTAGACCGCCCATCGAGTGACCGACCAACACCATGTTGTCCATCGGTTCGTCACGGTGGCCCGGGTCAAAGGTCTTACGCATATCGACCAGGTCTTGACGCAACTGCGTGGCACTTTGCCAAAAGGGTTGCCCCGATGGGTAGATATAAAACCAGAACTGGTAGCGCTCACGAATCTCGGGAAAGCTCCGTAAGTCGTTGAACATGTCCATCCAGGTCATCGGGCTGGACCAAAGTCCATGGACCATCAGCACGGGAATGCGTTCGGGATCGTAAGGCTCGAGCATGTACAGTCCGCGCTTGTCCTGCGCCTCGGCGGGATTCAGCAAACCTGCTGTCGCCGCATCGCGAGCACGGTACTGGGGGCTGTCTAGGAAATAGGCCAGCGGTGTTGTTAGATCGGTTTCCAGCGGCACCCATTGCTGAGCTAATTCGATCTGATTGGCGATCAGCGGGTCAAAGAATTCAAGCACACACGTCGTTGACGCGCCGGACCGAGCATCCGATTCCGAACTGACGCATCGCATCATCGCCGTGACGGCATAGCTAAGTCCATCGGGATAGTAGCTCTCGCGGTCATCCGCGTCCTTGTGGTCGCGGCGTACGGCGATCAGGGGCACACCAAGACCGTACGTGGTGTGGCGATTTCTTAGCGTCTTGATTTCGTAGTCGCTAACAAATTCGTAGTGATCAAATTCGTTCGGGTCCCATTGGCCTCGCATCTCCGTTCGAACGACGAATTCGCGATCAGCCGTCTTGATCGAATATGTCTCTCCGGGGATCAGCTCATTTCCAGCGCACAGCAGTCGCAGGGTGTCCTCAAGCGACTCGTTGTAAAGATCGCAGACGGATCGAAATTGCGGGTCGTACGGATTGCGGGTCGAACGCAAGTCATCGCTAAACAAATAGTCATAAGCGTTGGTCAGCGCTCGGCCGTAATGATCCAATGCCGCTCCTGCATTGGATGCTCGTTCCGACTTGCGTGCCTCGACGTAGGAAAGCTCTGCCAGCGCGTAGATGAGTTCGGGATCGGGAGTTTCATTGATTGTTTCACGGATGTCACTGAAGCATTGATGGCAGTCAGCCGTGTACCGCTCTGCGAGTCCGTATCGTTGCAGCGCGTCCCAGGTACGCTTGCTGATTTCCGGCCCGCGTGGGCTGAACAGGTTGAGTGTGCCGGCAAGTGGGTTTTCGCGGATCGACCGATCGGCCAGATAGCGAGGGGCCGCACACCCAGCGAACGTGAATATCGCGATGAAGGCTAGCGTGGCCAGCGTGATCGGCGCAGCATGATTCCGGCGCGCTGTCATGCGCGCGGATCGATGGATTTCCGGCTGCGAATCAATTTCCCTACGCATCCGCGCGACGTTAGGCGTTTTGCCCGGTCGATGTCAATATTGCGAATTGGTTATCGCGAGTCGTTCGTATCACGATTCGCTCGTATCATGGCTTGTATCACGAGCCGCTCGCGTCGCTGCGAGTTTGTCGGTTGGGAAAGACAAACGACGAACGGACCGCGTGAAACAGTGTTTCCAGTTTCACACGTCGCCAAATTGTTGTACCTGAGCTGGACAGCGTCTATTGTTTATCAGGAAGCCACGACAAGTGTCGTATCTAGCGCCGGGATGCGCAGCGGTTGACTGTGAACAAATTGCTCACAGACGTTAGCAAAGCATTCCCTTCTTTGCTGCACGGAACTTTCGGAACAGATGACTCGATCCTAACGCCCAAGTTCAGGCTGATCGGGTCACTCTTGATTTTCCGGATTCTTACCGCATTGGTTTTTTGACCAGGCAATCTTTGTGACCTATATTCCCGTGGCCGCACGTTCTGAGTGTCATCAGGCGGTCGCGCAAGAGAGTCGCCTCCCTCGGCTCTCGCGATCACTTCCCGATGACGCTCGACGTTGGATGAATTGCATGACTCTGAATGCACGGGTTGGATTTCGCTCTCCCAATAATCGCTCTTCAAGCAATCGCTTTGCCCAGCGTTGGTTGTCTGGCGGTTTGGTAGTCGCCCTCGTTCTTGTCGCCGGCAACAAAGCGGCACGAGGCGACCATCAGCATCTCTCTGGCACAGCCAGTACCGCGGTGAGTGTTCCGGCAAGCGATGCATCGGCATTGATCGATGAAGGCTTGCGTTTGGAGCAAGACGAATTGTGGACCGATGCGATCTCGCATTACGAAAAGGCGTCGCGGCAATACCCACAAGACAAAACACTTTATCAGCGGCTGATCATTTGCCGCCTTCGATACGACGTCAATCGTCGTTTCCAGGATCAAAGCTATCTGGGATCGTTGAAGCAGCTTGGCACCGGGCAAGCCCTCGATTTGTACGCCGAAGTGCTGGCGAATCTGGAATCTCATTACGTCGAGAATGTGGATTGGGCACGCACACTGCTGCACGGGACTGCCGCGCTGGAAATCGCTTTGGAAGAACCGTGTTTCATCCAAGAAACTTTGGCCGGTGTCGATCCCGCCGCAATCGAGCGATTTCGAATGAACGTGCATCGGCAAATGATCGGTCGCAGCACGGCAACTCGTTTCGATCTGCGGGCGAACGTTGCCTATGTTGCCGGTCTGGCACACACCGAACTCGGAATGAGCGGCACGGCCACGGTGCTGGAGTACCTTAGCGGGGCAATTTCAACGCTCGATCCTTACACTCGCCTGTTATCGGGCGACCAACTGGACGAAATGTTTTCAAACATCGAAGGCAACTTTGTCGGCTTGGGCATCGAGTTGAAAGCCGATGAGGATTCCCTGCAAATCTTGTCGGTCATTCCTGGCGGGCCGGCGGCTGAAGCGGGCATCTTGCCAGGCGAGCAAATCGTCCGCGTTGAATCGGCAAAAACCACTGACAACGATCCCGACTATGTCGCTGATCTGTTGCGTGGCATGGAACACTCATACGTTTCCATCACCGTTGTCGACAAAGCCGGCAAATCGCGAGAGATGAATATCCAACGTCGCCGTGTCGATGTTCCTTGTGTCGAAAATGTCCATTTGGTTGATCCGGTCAACAAAGTGGGATACTTCCGACTCACGAACTTTCAAAAGACAACCACTCGCGATGTCGAGCGTGAGCTTTGGAATTTGCAACGACAAGGCATGCGATCGTTGGTATTGGATGTTCGTGGAAATCCGGGTGGACTGCTATCGGCGGCCGTCGAGCTTGCCGATCGCTTCCTTTCCAACGGACGAATCGTCACCACTCGGGGACGAAACACGCGGGAAAATTTTGACTACTCGGCTCACCGCGCCAACACGTGGAACGTACCGTTGGTGGTGTTGATCGACGAAAACAGTGCGAGTGCCAGTGAAATTTTCGCCGGTGCGATCTCTGACAACGGACGAGGCACGCTGGTCGGAAAAAACAGTTATGGGAAGGGCAGCGTTCAAGGCATCTTTAAGATGCAAACGGCCAAGTTTGGGTTATGCCTGACCACGGCGAAGTTCTATTCGCCCAGCGGTCGAGCGATCAGCCAAAACGGCGTCCTTCCGCACGTCGAAGTCGAGCCGACCTATATCGCGGCTCGACCGAACAAGGACGGAGAGCTGACACTTGATGGTGACGACGCGGTATTGCAACGAGCAGTCCAGCAGCTCACGGCTTCCGTTAACGTTCCCAGTCAAATGGCGAGCCGAAATCTGATCGGTCGCCTGCCGTAGTTTTCGCGATTTGGTTTCGTCTTCGACGTCCCGCGCAAGTTATCGCG
This sequence comes from uncultured Pirellulaceae bacterium, assembly GCA_963975425.1. Lineage (GTDB taxonomy): Bacteria > Planctomycetota > Planctomycetia > Pirellulales > Pirellulaceae > CAXBGS01. Next base: position 207,163 of record CAXBGS010000005.1, on the reverse strand, counting down.
GTCGTCGAACTGGCTTCGCAGCCGCGCTGATTCCCGTAACATCGGACATCGTGCGCGGGGCAAGGCCCGCGGTGATGAACAGGTTCCGCATACCGACCATCAGGCCGTGCCAACAATCAACCGTTTCAGGTGTCCCGACCAGCATGGCGTCGGGACGATCGAACCCTTGTTCGCTGACACGAATGGTTGGGTCGAGATGCAACAGTGCTTCGAGCATCAAGTGGTCGCGGCAATCCTGCTCGCTAAGTCCCTCGTCATCGTAAATCCATTGATGAACTCGCAAGCTCTTATCGATCGCTGCTAACGCAGCCGAGTCGACTGAATCGGCGGTCAAGACGACTTGAATTGGTCCACATTGGGCGTAGTACTTGGCCATGACGGTTCCTCCATGATTAGGTTTGAAAAGTTGCCTGATCACGCGGCCGTTAAACACGGCCGAGGTTTGATCGGGGCGACATACCTATCATCGCGGTCGGTCGGACACGTCTGGTCAAAGCGAAGCAGAAGACGGAAAAAAGACGGTGCGAGCGAGTTTTGTCCGTCAATGCTTGGTCGGACGAGCCTAGTTCTCGTCGGATTTTTCGAATTGGTAGCTCAGCAGACTGCTGCCAACTTTCACCAGAACCCGTCCCTGCAGCGGCTGAACCGTCAAACTGGTCGCGGGATTGTGCATCGCTGCGGCGACTTCTTTACCGAGCGTCTGCTGAATCAGTTCGCCGTTGCGAACGTCAAGCGCGTAGAAGTCCAGCGTTCGTACTGTTGTCGCACGGGTTTGTACGATCGGGCTGCGCGATAGGATCAACAGAGGTGTGGCGGATGCTTGTTCGGACGTGCAGCCCCAAGTCGAATCGAATTCTTTTTCCCACAGCAGTGAACCGTCGACGGTCGATATCGCGTGCACCGAGTGAGCCGGGAAGTGATTACGAGACTGAAATGTGTGTGCGATACCTTGCTCGGTAAGTTTCGAGTGAACGAGTCTTCTGGCTGGCAACAGCATCAGTCGATCACCCAAAATCATACCGTGCAACGATTGCAAATCATCCATCGCGGGCAGCGACAAAGTTTCGCCATCCTCGCCCGACAGCGATCTGCCCTGATCCAAATCCCACACCAGTGCATCGCCTGTCGTTTCCAGCATTGTCAAGAAACGTTCGCCAATGATCCGAGCATAGGTTCGTGACTCTGATCCCGGGATCGCGTTGGCCGTCGATTTCAACGTTTTCAACAAGACGTCGTCGGTAAACGGATCGATGAGCTGAACGGATTTCAGGTTTGTGCCCGGATCGTCTCGATAGCAGAGAACATTGGTCGCTCGAGCTTTCCAGACCTTGCCGTGCTGCCAGGGGTGTTCCTGCAACTTGCGACCGTCCAAGATGTCAAAAAACTGAACCGTTGACTCGTTGGGCGATACCACGGCGACTCGTTCTTCGTCGCACACCACGACACCGCTTGATGGCGCGGCGGAGTTGCGCCACAAAATTTCCGACGTCATCAGGTCCAGTGCGATTAAGTCGCCGCCTTGCAGCATCACGATTCGATCTCCGATCACGGGACCCAGGTAAAATTCTGGAACCGTTACTCCGGCAACGCTGGCTTTCATGGGCGACGTAAAAGTCAAATCGCCAAACGGGCTTGGCTTGCTGATCCGCTGTGCGATGACACCACCGTCGCCGCGTAAACTGCGCCGCCAAACGATCGATTCACCTTGTCCGGCAAGCAGTTTGAACAGGTCAACGGCGATCAATTCGTTGGGTAACATGACCAACATCATGCTGCCGCAAACGATCGCTTCTCGGCTGGTTTCGCGCGAGAGAGGCATTTCGCTGATCGGGATCGAATGGTTATTGCCCAGCGGATCCTGAAACGCAACGGATTGTGGGATGTCCGACCCCAGACGCCATTCTCGAAAGTGCCGGCCGGCAATCACATTTGTGGTTCCTGGTGGTGTTTCGATACGGCGCAGTCTCGCGTGCAGAGCCGACGTGCTTCCGGCAGCTTGCCATTTCAACGACGGATCGGAATTGATCGCAATTTTTTCGTAGTCCCACCGTTGTCGACGGGCGATCGATTCTCCCTTCGCTCGAATCTGTTCGGCTTCCTCTGACGCATCCGATTCGTTGCGGCCGGACAAAATATTTGCGACCGCGATGGCATCCTCACCCAGCCCGCCGCGAGCGTATGCCGTACCGAGAGTCACCAATAATTCGCTGGACAGGCCCTCCAGAACTTCGTCCGTAGGGATCGATTGGCCTAGGCACGTTCGTTCGAGCTTGAAGTACTCGGCGTCATCAAGATACTGCTTGACCAGATGACTGCTGATCACATCCGCCGCGTCGGACGCACGAAAATGCCCCAGGATCATTAACAGAATTGAGTCGGAACTTTGAGCGTGTGACGTGTACAGGTCACGAATGCTTTGGTTTATCGCAGACCGTTGTTGCGGATTCGAAAGCGACCAAAGCTCTTTGAAACGTGCCGCCAGCCAGCTGTTGAGCGAACAGAACCTGCTGGGGTCGTTCACCACCTGGGACGGCAATTCGTTTAATGAGTTTTCAAGTGCGAGCAGTTCGGAAAACTCAATCAGATACTTCATCGCATCGTTGATGTTCGATTTGCTAACTGCCCAACGTATCCGCAAGGCCAACAGCTCGATTCGCTGTGCCGGTTGATCAATCAGTTCCTCTAGCGTTTCGATAAAGTCACGCCCGACATCCAGATCGCTACGCAACATGCCCAGCATCGCGTCGACCGACAGCATCAACACTTCATCATCATCAGGATTGATCTGACGCGCCCGAGCGAGTAATTCCAATGCCTCGCGTCGTTGGTCGCGTTGCATAAGGATTTCACTTTTGCGAATAAGAGCGTCGAAGTCATCGGGATTCTCTTTCAGCGCGCGACTGACTCGCGGTTCTAGCGACCGTTCGCCATAAGCGACCGCCAGATAGGTTGCGTCCTGCGAAATCAGCTGGCCGTTGACGGCCACCAAATTGCCAAGTGGAAATCGAGTGGCCCGTCGTTCCAAGACGGACCCATCGTCGAGCGAAATTCGAATCAGCTGATTGCCTGTGGATGGCAGTAAGTATTCGCCGTCGCCGAAAACGCCGCGTCCGCTGATTTGCTGGCCCGCCGGTATTAAATCCGCAGCCGTTTTCCAAAGCGGTGCCCCGCCCTTCTCTAGATCATTGGCAGTGACGCTAGACGATCCGACGACCAGGAACTTTCCATCCTGAATGCCAGCGAGGTATCGCTGCTGAATACGCTGCAGCTTTGCGAACTTTTCGTTCCCGGTCACTAAGTCAAATCCGAACAGCCTGTCCGATTCGATCGGTGTCACCAACACGGTATCGCCGGATGCGATCGCCGTACCACTATGCCAACGTTGCAGTAGTTGTTCTTTTTCGAGACCGCGACCGCGTCCGCTGATACTGTGCCCGATTTCTGTGTTTCGGGGATAGTTCACACCCCAGCGAAACATGCGGTCGACCAGATCGATGGCGACCAAGGCCCCCGCACCCGTCGGGCAAATCAGAACGCCTTCGTGATAGGTGGGCGTCGCGCCGGCAACCCGGCGCACCGCGTCCAGGTCAATTCCACCAGTCTCGACGGCAACCAGCTGTTGTCGCCAAACTTCGTTACCAGACACCGGATCAAGGCAGACCAGCAAGATATCGCCAGCCAGTTCTGCCATGATGTAAAGCCGGCCGTCTAACGGCAGCGGGGGCCCCAGGAAAAAGGCTTTCGATAGCGACGATGCATCGTCTTCGGCGCCGATCCGCCACAGCAATTTTCCTTCGGTTGCCAAATCCAACGCGACCAGCGTGTTGGTGGCTGCGTCAGAGGGACGTGTTCCCCGAATACCGACGATCGGGCTAAAGGAGGTGAATTCGATTTCGCCAAGATCATCGATCATGAAGACGCGTTCGCCATCGCTGGTGATTTGACCGTACGGCAAATCATTCCAAACACGTTGGCTTAGTAAGTCGCCGGGACCGTTGGTGTCGCCGAAAAGGTCCGCCGCGACATCAGATTTCTCGAATTCATCATAGGGGGCAAACCAAGGATATTGCCAAACGAGCTTTCCGGTGCGAAAGTCGACGCCGAACAACCGCTCGGTCGTCTTCATCAACAACTGGTTGCCAACGCGAAGTGGTGTCCAACTGGGCGGCGGCAGCTTTCCGCTGGATGCTAAGTCTTCGGCGACTTTACCAATCGCACGTTCCTGTCGCGGGCTGGCAACAGTTTGTTTCATCCATCGAGGATTTGCGATCGGCATTTCTGCCACGGCCAAATCGTTTCGGTTAGGTTTCGCACCGAACATTTTGTAATCGCGTGATCGGTTGGGCATCCCATTGGCGTTGACGCGATAACGACTGGTGATCCATGTCTCCACATCGTCCGGTCGCGGTGCGGATAAACGATCACCCTTCACGGTAATTGCCCCGTTGACGCTTAGAGAAGATTCGGCTGCCGATAATTCTCGACCGGATAGCTGCAAGGCGGCCGCATGGACAAGCTTGATCGCTTCGCCCAAGTGTTCGATCGCATCGGGTTGCGTGACGACGTCGTCCAGCAATAGCGATGCTGATAAAGGCCGTCCCTGGGTCATCGCGCGATGCGCTAGCAGCAGGGACGCCTCATAACCTGCATTGGTGTGAAAGTATTTGCGGCGGACATCTTCGACCACGGTCCAATTTCGAGTCGGTGCCGCTTCGCCCAGCATCTTTTGCGCAAGCGGTCCGTACCGCAGCCGATAGGTTTCCCGCGCCTCCGTCGGTAACGTCGCAATCATGTCGCGGGCCGTACGAAACAAACTTTCGCGAAAGACCGGTACGTTTCCTTCCGATGAATCTGGCAGCAGAAAGAAGTCTTGTCCTGACAAATCGAGATCATCGATATCGGTTATGTCTCGCTGAAGCATATCGCCGAGTCGGACAACTGCGTCGCTGTACTGCTGCTCGTCGATCGCCCGCTCTGCCTCGCGAATGGTTTGTTGGATACGCCGGGGCGGTTCGATAAATCGAGCCGACCTGGCCGGTCCGGGACTGCGGAACATCACCTGAGCAGCGACCGGAATTGAGAATCCGATAGTCAGGCACGCGAGAGAGCAACTTAGGATGAAACGATTTGAAAACAGCATTCCTACCGCCACGACATAGTTCTGGTGAACAGGGTGAGCCGAACGAAGCGGACCGGCTGAGCACGAGCAGTGGTCCGGCCTCCTTCGAACTTCATTGTATGCGCCCAAGACAGCACAACGCGAGGACATCAGGTCAAAGAAACGCGGGACAAACCGCCACTGGTTGCTCGCCGAATGAACCTTTCCCGCCAACAGGCTTGGTGTTTCCCGGCCTCCGTGCCATTACCATCCCGGGGTGATCTCGCCGATCACAGACGACGGCACGGTTTCGCCTGCGTGATGACGGACGCTCAGGCAACGGGACAGAATGCCTAACGGATTGCCTGAACACAGGCTTCGATCTGGTTAAAGACCTGTTCGGGAGTTTGCGTCGCATCGACATCCTGGACGATCTGTCGTTGACGATAAAAATCCAAGACCGGCTTTGTTTGCTGTTGAAAGACGCCCAGGCGAGCCGTGATCGTTTCCAGATTGTCGTCGACGCGGTTTTCAATCTCCGCGCGGCTCAGCAATCTGGTGATCAGGACTTCTTCAGGAGCCTGCAAATTGACCACCAAGTCAATTGCATCGCCTGTGACCGCGAGATGTTCGTCCAGAATCCCGGCTTGGTTAACGTTACGCGGCACACCGTCCAGCAGACAGCCGCGACGGCAATCCTGTTCGGCCAGTCGTCGAACAACGATCTGGATCACCAAATCATCGGGGGCGAGATTTCCCGCGTCGATGTAGCCGGCGATTGTGGGGCCAAGTTCCGGATCAGCCTTTCCGGCACGAAGCATTTCGCCCGTGGATAAATGCGGAATCGGCAGCCAGTCGGTCAAGCGAACACACTGGGTTCCCTTCCCAACGCCTGGCGGTCCAAAAACAACGATCCGCATGTTTACTCAAGCGTTACCGAAACCCAGCCGCGGCTAGACGACCGGGGAAACACCACCGCCAGCACCTTCCAGGAGGCCACGGTAGTTACGCATCACCAAGTGACTATCAATTTTTTGCACCAAGTCAAACGCAACACTGACGGCGATCAGCAATCCGGTGCCGCCGTAGAATCCGGCGATGGAATAAGGAACACCCAGTGATCCATAGACAATCGTCGGTACGATGGCGACGATCGCTAAGAAAGCCGCACCGACATAGGTGATCCGAACCATGACCTTTTCAAGGTAGTCCGTCGTTCGTTTCCCAGGGCGATACCCCGGAATAAACGTACCACTGTCTCGCAGGTTGTCCGACATTTCCTTCGGATTGAACGTGATGGCCGTCCAAAAGTAGCAGAAGAAGAAAATCATCGCGACGTACAGCAGGTTATAGAAAAATGATGTGCCGTCGGTCAGCGACGCGCCCAATAGGTGGAACCCTTTGAATAGTGCACCGCCTGTTTCGAATCGGCTCGCCAGCACTCCGAACAACATGCCAGGAATCATCAGCAAACTGCTGGCGAAGATGATTGGCATCACGCCCGCTTGATTGATTCGCAGTGGCAAGTGCTGTCGCGTTCCACCGTAGACGCGACGACCGCGAGTGAACTTTGCCGATTGCGTCGGGATTTTTCGCTGGCCGAGCGTGATGAAGACGACCCCAAAGACGACGCTGACAAACAGCACCACCAACAAGATCAGTGTTTCAATTCCGACCTGACCACGGCTCAAACCGGTCAATTCGGTTTTCATATTGCGGACCAACTCGTACAACGCTTTGGGCATCTGGGCCAAGATACCAGCCATGATCAGCAGGCTGATGCCGTTGCCGATTCCATATTCGTCGATTTGTTCGCCAAGCCACATCAGGAACACGGTCCCACAGGTCATCACCAGAACGGCGACGATCTGCCAACCGAGATACAACCCCGTTGCGTCCGCATTCAAAAAGTTCGGATTGATATTGCCGTATCCGGCGGAGCCACCCGACATCAACATGAATTTCAGATACATATAGCTCTGAACGACGCAGATCACGACCGTCAAGTAACGCGTGTACTCGTTCAGTTTCTTGCGGCCGGCTTCGCCTTCTTTCTTAAGCTCTTCCAGCGGTTTGTAGACGCTGCCGAGAAGCTGGAAGATGATCGACGCCGAAATGTACGGCATGATTCCGAGGCCAAAAATGGTCGCCTGCCGCAAATCACTAGCCGCGAACACGCTGACTTTTTCAAAAAAGTCGGCCGCTCCGCCACCGGTGTCGCCCAGATTGGTTGCAATCATGGGCAACGGAATGTGGAAACCGATTCGATAGACGGCCAGCAAACCAATGGTCAGCATGACCTTCTTGCGAAGCTCGGGAATCGAAAAAATGATGCGCAGCTTTTCAAACATGCGTCAGTCCGTTGATTGATCGGGTTAAGCGACCGAAGAGGGTCGGCTACTTAGCTGTCTTTGCGCTGGCCTTCAGTGCCGCGACACGCTCAGCGGGAGTCCGCTTTGCGACTAATTTGTTGATCGTACCGCCAGCCTTGGCGATTTTTTCTTCTGCGGATTTGCTGAATCGGTGAGCGCTAACGGTGAGCTTCTTTGTCAATTCGCCGTCGCCAAGGATCTTGACCTCGTCGAAGGTCCCTTTCGCCAAGTCGCGGCTGGATAGTTCTTCCAGCGTGACTTCTGCACCGTCATCGAAGGCATCGTTCAGGGCACCGACGTTGACGGCAAATACCGTCACGGCCCATTTATTGTTGAAGCCTCGTTTAGGGATACGACGCACCATCGGCATCGCACCACCTTGGAACGTTGGCTTGCGGCTGTAACCGCTGCGGCTCTTGTGTCCTTTGTGTCCGCGACCAGATGTCTTTCCATGGCCGCTGCCCGGGCCACGTCCGATGCGTTTGCGTTTGCGGTTTTTCGTGATGCCGCGATGGACGTCGTTCAGGTTCATAGCTTCTTCTTCAATCAGATCGGTCGGTTTTGTCAGCTCGGACGGCCCGGCCAGTGCTTTCTAATGTTCAATGCTGTCAGCTGCACTTGTGACAGCTTTCTACAATACCGTCAATTTCTACGATACCGTCAATTCGCTTGCTTCTAATCCACGCAGGGCGGCGACTTGTTCGCGGGTGCGTAATTTCGACAACGCGTCGATGGTTGCCTTGACCAGCGTCACGGGATTATTGGTACCGTAAGACTTCGTCAGAATATCGTGAATTCCAGTAGCCTCGCAAACCGCACGTACGGCTTGACCGGCGATGATACCGGTACCAGCACCGGCTGGGATCAGCAACACCTTGGCGGCACCATATCGTCCCCAAACTTGGTGAGGGATGCTGCCCTCGACCAATGGGATATCAATCATGCTGCGTGAGGCTTGCTTTTGCGCTTTTTGAACGCTGGGCGGAACTTCGTTGGCCTTGCCATAACCCCAGCCGCACTTGCCTTGACCGTCACCGACGACGACCATTGCAGCGAAACTGAACCGGCGGCCGCCTTTGACAACCGCTGCACAACGCTTGATCTTGACAACGCGATCAAGCAAACCATCGGCCAAGCCTTCTTCTTGCTTTCGCTTGCCACGGCCACCGCCGCCACCGCGATTGGAATTGTTGGATGCGTTACTAATGGTTTCGTCCCCAAGTGGAGGTTACGTGAGTCGTTGATTGATTGGGTATTAAAACTGCAGGCCGGCTTCGCGGGCTGCGTCGGCAAATGCTTTGACGCGTCCGTGAAATCGGTTGTGCCCACGATCCAGTTTGACCGCGTTGATGCCAGCTGCGGTCGCTTTCTCGGCGATCATTTTTCCGATCGTTGCCGCTGCATCACAGTTGCCGCCGTTGGCGACGCTCGCACGGACATCTTTGTCCAGTGTGCTGACGCTTACCAACGTCTTGCCGGCGTCGTCATCAACGACCTGGCAACCGAAGTGTTTTAGCGAACGGAATACGCACAGCCGAGGCTGGTCGGACGAGCCGCGCAGCTTGTTGCGTACGTGATTGCGTCGACGAAGACGCTTTTTGCCGATTTTTTTATTCTTATCCATCTGTTTACCGATCGGTGATAAATCGGCTCCAGGATGTAGCTTGGGTATGGTTCGTAAATGAATGGGTGATCTTGGCAAGCGTCGTGCTTACCAAGAATCGGTGTGTCGGGATTACTTCGTTGCCGACTTGCCGGGCTTGATCTTGACGTATTCGCCCTGATAACGAATCCCTTTGCCTTTGTATGGCTCTGGTTTTCGCAGCGATCGTACTTCGGCAGCGAACTGGCCGACCTTTTGCTTGTCACAGCCTTGGACGACCACGTGTGTCTGGTCGGGGCAGGTGACGGTCAGGTCGCCAGGAATCTTTTTGTGCAGTTCGTTAGCGTAGCCAACGCGAAGCTGCAGCGTGTCGCCTTGGATATTGGCCAAGTAACCAACGCCAACGATTTCAAGTTTCTTTTCGTAACCCTGCGTCACGCCTTCAATCATATTGGCGACGATCGCTCGAGTCAGGCCGTGGTAGGCCCGAGATTCGCGATCATCGACAGTACGGTTGACGACAACTTGATTGTCATCACCGTTGACCGTGACGGTGACTTCGGGCCGATGTTCGTACGCAAGCTTGCCTTTGGGGCCTTCCACTTCGATGTTTCGACCATTGACCGAAACTTTCGCTCCCGCGGCGATCGCTACAGGTGTTTTTCCAATACGGCTCATGACAATTCGACTTCGGTATTTGGTTGGCCAGGCCCGGCCTAGCTGTTTGCTTCATGCCAGGTGTACCCCTGGCGTCGGTTGTTATACGCGGCGGTGACAGTGCTTATGTGAAATGCTTTGACACGTAATCGTTATGCGACTTCACACAAAACTTCGCCACCGACATTGTCGCGACGCGCTTCGCGGTCGCTAATCACGCCTCGGCTGGAACTGATGATGCTAATCCCCAGGCCTCCGAGAACGGGTTTGAGTTCTTTACTGCGTGTGTACAACCGACGGCCTGGCTTACTCAGCCGCTTGATCGATTGAATCACGCGTTCTCCGTTGGGTCCGTACTTCAATTCCAATCGGAGTACCGAAACAGGTTCCTGTTCGATTTCTTTCCAATCCCAAATGAAGCCTTCTCGTTTGAGCACATCGGCCAAACCACGCTTGAGGCGGCTTGTCGGAATGTCAACGAATGGACGTTCGACGCGAACTGCGTTACGGATTCGGGTCAGCATATCGGCGACCGGGTCTGTCATCATTGCTTTATATCTCCCGTTTAATCTCTATCACCAACTTGCCTTGCGAACACCTGGGATTAACCCTTTGTTCGCGTTCAACCGAAAACAAATTCGACACAAGCCGAACTTACGATACACGCTTCGCGGACGACCACAGAACTTACAACGGTTCTCTCGTCGACTGCTAAACTTCGGCTTCCGGTTTGCCTTGGCGACTTTCGATTTGCTTGCCACGGGGCGACTTTCGAAATTGGTATACGAACAACGTCATCAAGTATTTCAACCAGCGAACCCACACGGATTCGAGGTTGGCTGCTTCGAACAGCGACTGCGGGGCAGTCGATGTTTAAGCGGCGTCTGTCTTTTTCTTGTCGTGCTTGAACGGCATGCCGAACAATTCCAACAAATCACGGGCTTCGTCGTTGGTATTTGCCGACGTGACCACAGTGATGTTCATCCCTTGCGGGCGAGTGTATTTATCAGGGTTCAGTTCTGGGAAAACCAATTGCTCGGTGAGTCCCAGGGTGTAGTTACCACGACCATCGAACGCTTTGCGATTGATACCGCGAAAGTCACGCACTCGAGGCAGAACGATCGAAACCAGTCTGTCCAAGAATTCGTACATTCGTTGTCGGCGAAGCGTCACCATGCATCCGATTGGCACGCCTTCGCGGAGACGAAAGTTTGCGATCGACTTGCGTGCGACGGTCAACACGGGCTTTTGACCGGTGATTTCGGTCATGCACTCGTAAGCGGTGTCCAGAATCTTTTTGTCGCCAATGGCATTGCCGACACCCATGTTCACCGTGATCTTTTCCAATCGCGGAATCTGATGGACGTTCTTGTAGCCATGCTTTTCGACCATCGCGTCGCGAATGGTCTCTTCGTATCTGGCTTGAAGGCGAGGTTTTGACATGGGTCAGGTGAAAGTTAATGGGTTGCTGTTGACAGGTTTCCGAGGGGTGGGAAGAGCCTGTTTATTTGGTCGCGTGTGCGGATTTACTTGGACGCGTGTGCGGGTCGTGCCGGGGCGATCTTGCCAAGGCTGTTGCCACTTTTCTTTGCGAAGCGTTCTTTGCTGCCATCGGCCAAAAACCGGACGCCAACTTTGGTCGGCTCGCCGCTAGACGGGTCGATCAACATCACGTTGCTTGCCGAGATTGGCATCTCTTTGTTGAGCCGGCCACCCTGCGGGTTCTTTTGGCTACGTCGCACGTGTTTCCAAACGCGACCGGCACCTTCGACGACAAGTTTATTCTTCTTACGATCAATCTTTAGGATCTTCCCTTTGTGCCCTTTGTCGGCACCGGCGATCACAACGACTTCGTCATCTATGCGAAAATTCATAATTGGAAGATATAAAGGTGTCGGGTTTCAGGGTGCTAGGATCGAAGGCGTTGTATCATTGAAAGGTCGAGCCACTTGTCGGTGTTCGGTGACCTCTCGTCTGTAGCCTTTGTTCCTCGCTTAAACTACTTCGTTCGCCAGGCTGACGATCTTCATGAAGCTGCGTTCTCGCAGTTCACGGGCGACCGCACCGAAAATTCGAGTTCCGCGTGGCGTCTTGTCTTTGTCGATCAACACGACGGCGTTGCTGTCAAATTTGATATAGCTGCCGTCTGGCCGTCGTGTTGGTGTCTTGGTTCGTACGATCACCGCACGGACGATCGCTTTCTTTTTGATGTCGCTGCCCGGAATCACGCTCTTGACGCTGCAGACGATGACATCACCAACGCCTGCAAATCGCTTGCGCGATCCGCCGAGCACCTTGATGCACATCACTTGACGTGCGCCGGTGTTGTCTGCGACGTCGAGTCGGGTTTCTTGTTGAATCATGGCTAGAAACTTGTTTCGTTTTACTTACGGTCTTGGTGAATCACTTCACCGCCTATGCGTCGCCGCCTTCTGATTTCTCTTCACCGACGTGGGCCGCTTCGATCGCTTCCGACTCCGCCTGCGTTGCACCCTTACGAGCGGCACGCAGAGCAGCAACATCGACCTCGGTGCTCTTTTCCAACACGCGAACCAAACGCCAGCGCTTCAACTTGCTCAGCGGCGACGATTCGATGATTTCCACACGATCCCCGGCACCCGACTCGTTGTTCTCATCGTGCGCGTAACAGACGGTTCGTCGATGGACGTATTTTTTGTACTTGGGGTGTTTGACCAGACGATTGATCTCGACGCGACGCGTCTTGCTCATCTTGTCGCTGGTAACGATCCCGGAAACGACGCGTTTTGGCATGGTTGACGACTAATACAGTGGTGTTTGGTAATTAACTAGCGGTCGCTTTGGTGCGTTCGCTTTGCAGCGTCTTGATCCTCGCGATCAATTGCCGGTTTTTCTTAATTTCGCTGGGCGTATTTAAACGCTCGGACTGCGATTGGAAACGAAGTCGGAACAGCGTTTGCGCGGCCTCGTTGGCCGTCGCTTGCAACTGCTCGTCGCTCATTTCGCGTAGTTCAGTAATGGTATTCATGGTCAGTTCGATCTAAAGATCTATCAAGTCAATGCAATCGTGAACCGACGCCACCCGCTTACGCAGGGCGACGTTCGACAAAGCGAACTTTCACCGGCAACTTGCTGGCAAGTCGTGCGAAACACACTTTCGCTTGTTGTTCGGTCACACCGCCGAGTTCGTAAAGGATCGTGCCAGGCTTGACGACCGCGGCCCAGAAGTCCGGCTCACCCTTACCCTTACCCATTCGCGTTTCCAGCGGAGTGCTAGAGACGGATTTGTCTGGGAAGATTCGGATGTAAAGCTTTCCTTCGCCGCGAACGTACTGCTGGGCGGCAATCCGGCCCGCTTCGATCGTCGTTGCTTTGACCCAACCCGGTTCCATTGATTGGATACCGTAGTCACCAAAGACGACCGTATTGCCACGCGTAGCACTACCTTTTATGCGACCTCTTTGGCTTTTGCGATGCTTGACCCGTTTGGGCATCAGCGCCATCGGTGTCGTCTCCGTAAGTACCTTGGTTAATCCAGATCTGAATCCCGATGTGGCCCTGTGCCGTCATCGCTTCAGCTGTTCCGTAATCAATTTTCGCTTGAAGCGTGCTCAGTGGGATCGATCCCATGCTTTGCTTTTCGCGTCGAGCCATCTCGGCACCGCCGAGTCGACCCGCAAGTTGGATTTTGATGCCTTTGGCACCAGCGTCCATCGTTTGTTCCATCGAACGTTTCATCGTTCGGCGGAAACTTGATCGCTTGGACAATTGCTGGGCAATATCTTCGGCGACCAATTGAGCTTGTAGTTCCGGACGGCCGACTTCTTCCACTTTCAGGTTGATGCGGCGACCGATCAAGTTTTGTAGTTCTGCTTGCAGGATTTCGATTTCCTGCCCTTTTTTGCCGATGATCAGGCCCGGGCGAGCGACAAACATCATCACGCGAACTTCGTCGCGAGTTCGTTCGATCTCGATCCGATCGATTCCGGCACTCTTGTATTGCGATTTCTTCGGATGGTTGGTGATAAAGTTGCGAAGCTTTCGATCTTCGACCAGCAAATCCGCAAAGTCCTGTTTCGACGCGTACCAACGACTGCACCAGCCGCGTGTGACGCCGGTTCGGAATGCGATCGGATGTACTTTTTGGCCCATCGGAAAGAACTCGTTTACGTTGTTGTCTGAGTGAAAGTTGTGTTAGTTGAGCATCGTCGCCGGCAAGCCGCGGACGACATGCGGCTATATTTCGTCGATCGGCGTCAGGCCGACGCGAATGTGACTGCTTCGTTTCTTGATCATGAACGCCGTGCCTCGTGCTCGAGGTCGAATACGTTTGAACATCGGTCCGCCATCGACGCGAACGTCCGTCACAACCAACTCTTCGATACGATGACTCTTGCCGGCATTCTGGTCAGGGTCTTGTGCATTGCCGACCGCACTCTTGATGACCTTTTCCAGCAAGCGTGCACCACGCTGCGGCTGATACTTCAGCGTATCAAGCGCTTCGTCGGCATACATGCCGCGGACCAAGTCCGCGACCAGTCGTACCTTCTGTGCACTGACGCGTGCGTTCTTGTGGAATGCGTTGAATTTTGCCATTTCTGTCTTCCAGTAATCTCGGCTGCTGCCGTCACCTTGGGCCGTCGCTGTCGGGAATTGCGATAAACGTTACCGTTTGCCGCCTTTACCGCCGTGACCTTTGAATGTTCGTGTCGGAGCAAATTCGCCCAGTTTGTGACCAACCATGTCTTCGGTCACTTGCACCTTCACATGCTTGCGGCCGTCATGAACCATGAACGTCACGTTCACGAACTCGGGGACGATCGTGCACGAGCGCGACCAAGTCGTGATGGGGTCGGATCGCCCGGAATCGGCCAGCTTCTGAACTTTAAAGAACAGCTTTGGGTCGACGAACGGGCCTTTCTTGCTACTGCGGCTCATAGATTCAATTGACGGTTAACGGATATCGTTTTTCGTTTGATCACTTCTGCAATTTCAACTGACCGTACCGCTTGCTCTTACGGCGGCGAACGATCGAGCTGTTACTTGGTTTACGTTTTTGTCGTGTGCGACCGCCCTTGGCACTCTTGCCTGATGGGCTGACCGGGTGACGTCCACCCTTGGTTCGGCCTTCACCACCACCGTGTGGGTGATCGATCGGGTTCATCGCGGTACCACGAACATGCGGACGACGTCCCAACCAACGAGCACGTCCCGCTTTTCCTAGCCGTACGTTCATGTGGTCGCTGTTGCCAACGGCACCAATGGTGGCGCGACAAACACTGGGAATCCGTCGTACTTCGCCGCTTGGCAACGACAACTGTGCCCAGTCGGCTTCGCGAGCCATCAGGGTTGCCGACGTTCCGGCCGAACGACACATCACCGCTCCGCCACCGATTCGCATTTCCACACAGCAAACCGTTGTGCCGAGTGGGATGTTTTTCAATGGCAAGCAATTGCCAACGGTCGGCGGCGCGTCGGGGCCGTTCATGATCTCTTGTCCGGCAGCGACACCGCCGGGAGCGATCACGTATCGTTTGTCGCCGTCGGCGTATTTCAACAACGCGATGCGAGCGGATCGATTGGGATCGTACTGAACCGAATCGACAGTCGCTTTGATGCCGTCTTTGATGCGACGGAAATCGATGACGCGATATTTCTGTTTGTGTCCACCGCCACGGTGACGTGAGGTGATTTTACCTTGGTTATTGCGACCGCCCGTTTTTCTCTTGGGGCGTAACAGCGACTTTTCGGGCGTGTAACCTTTCGTCAGTTCAGCGAAATCGCTGACCGACGCGTTACGGCGTCCGGCGCTGGTCGGCTTGTAGATTCGAATGCCCATAGGGAGGTATCAGGTAAAAGGTTATGGGAAACAGGGTTCAGTTTCGTAAGTCGCTAAACGGCTTTGGAAAAGCGGCTTAGAAGAAATCGATGCGATGATCGCCTTCAAGTTGCACGATCGCCTTTTTCCAGTCCGACGTGCGGCCGGCCTTCATGCGGTAACGCCGGATCTTACCCTTGCGGGTCTGTGTTCGGACTTTGGCGACCTTGACGTCGAACATTTCTTCGATCGCGGCCTTCACGTCAGCCTTGGTGGCTTCGCGGTGAATCTCGAACGCGTATTGGTTGTGCCGCGTGGCGCGGTGCACGCCCTTTTCGGTCACCAGTGGACGCATCAATACTTGATGCGATTCCAGCTTGATGCCGCCTTCGGGGCGCGGTGGAGGTTGAATTCTTGTCATCGTTTAACCTTTCGCCTCTTCTTCAACGCCTGCCGGATTGGATGACGATGCGAACGTGCCGTCTTTGATTTGGTCCAAAGCATCCTTGGTGACCAACATTCGCCGCGGCGACAGGACCGACAACGCGTTCAGGTCGCGAACCGCTTGCACGGAAACGCCAGCGATGTTTCGACCGCTCTTGTAAACGGCGTTGTCTTGGCCGGCGGTGGCAACCAGGGTGGTTGTCTTGTCCAGGCCGAGTGCCTTCAGGATGCTTGCCATGCGAGCGGTTTTGGGGGCATCAAATCCGAGCGAATCGATAACCACCAGTTCGCCGTCGTCGATTTTCGATCGGATCGCCATCCGTGTTGCCAATCGAATTGCCTTTTTTGGCATTCGATAGCTGTAATCACGAGGCTTGACCGTCCGGGCAACGCCACCACCGCGACGAACATTCGTTCGCTTGGAACCGGCACGTGCGTTACCGGTACCTTTTTGGCGGTACATCTTTTTGTTCGTGCCGCTGACTTGACCACGAGTCCGCGTGTTGTGTGAACCTTGCCGCAGATTGGCTTGGTACATCACGACCGCGTCGTGCATCAGTTGCTTGCTGATTCGAGCGGCAACCGCTTCGGAATCAATTTCGTATTTGCCGACTTCTTTGCCGGATTCGTTGTAAACGGGCAATGTGGCCATCACTACTAACCCACCTTGTTCGTTTGGCGAATGACAAGAAAACCACCGTTCGGGCCGGGGACCGCACCGCGAATCAGCATCAAATTGTTTTCCGCATCGAACTTGACCAGTTCAAGATTGCGGGCAGTGATCTGGGCGTTGCCGTATTGCCCGGACATGCGAATGCCCTTGAACAGACGACTCGGCGATGCACTGCAGCCGGTACCACCGGCGTGGCGGTGAACTTTCTTGACACCGTGAGAGGCACGCTGGCCACTGAAATTATGTCGCTTCATGACACCGGCGAAGCCGCGACCTTTGCTGGTCCCGGTCACATCGACGCGTTTGACATCGGCAAACTTGTCGACAGTGATTTCAGCACCGACTTCTAAATCGGTCTCGCCGCGGAATTCGCGGATGAAACGCTTGGGCTCGCAGTCAGCCTTTTCGACCAACTCGACGCCCGCAGCGGACCGCTGCTTGCTGCGTTGACTGTCTAGCTTGGCAACATGGCCGCGTTCACTGCGACTGGCCAACCGACGAGGCTTGTCCTCGAAACCCAACTGAACCGCTTGATAGCCGTCACGCTGCTCATTGCGAACTTGCAGCACATGACACGGGCCCGCTTGAACCACGGTCACCGGCACTGCGGTTCCGTCTTCCAAAAAGACCTGCGTCATCCCGACTTTGCGGCCGAGAATTGATGGTGACATATCACTTCCGCCCTGCCGATTAAACAGGGCGCCCGTCATTTCGTGTTGTGTTTCAAGGTCCGCTCGGCCGAACTCACGATAAATGCGTCAGTCGACGCAAACACCGAGGTTATCGACAGAGCCTCCGTTCATCCGGAAACCGGTCGTCTCACTTAGGGTAAAACCGAAACCCGCCATCCAGGCACGTCGCCGAAAGCTGATGCCAGCTTTTCACGGCAGACGCGGCACCGCTTTGAGTAGCGGAATCGCAAGGTTTCGAACAAATCAGCCAGTCTTACGCAGACGCCTTGATCTTGATGTCTACACCGGCCGGAAGACTAAGTTTATTGAGTGCTTCGATCGTCTTGGCAGTTGCCTGGACGATATCAATCAAACGCTTGTGCGTTCGAATCTCGTATTGTTGACGAGACTTCTTATTTACAAAAGGGCCCGACAGAACCGTGTACCGCTCGATTCGAGTTGGCAACGGGATGGGGCCGTGAACTTCGCTGTGGGTCCGTTTGACCGTGTCTACAATCTCTTGAGCACTCTGGTCCAGCACGGAGTGGTCGTATGCTTCCATACGTATGCGAATGACTTCGTTTGACCCGGCAGACACTTGCGAACTCGTAAAATAGATTGTGGTGTGATCGGTGTACAGTCGCTGACGTCGTCGGGCAATCAAGGGCTGCCGACACGCCGATGCCGAGCTGGCATCCTAGCGAACCAAGTTTTAGAGAGACGCATCCCTACCGAAACTCGGCTGAAAACTGCACTTCCCCGCTAGACTCCGTTGCGGGAAAGATCGAAAATTTAGGGGTCCGACCGATTTGCGTCAACGGGTGTTGAGCTTTTCGTGAAAAAACTTTTTGGCCCGGGTGAAATTAACGGAGATTTCTTTGTCGTCGGCGACGGATCCATTGACAGGCTCAGCTGGTAAATCAGCGTTCCGCATCACGGCCCTTGCCCTGATGGCTTTGCCGCTCGTCCTGCTTGTGACGGCGGGGCAATTGGAACCGAGTCCCAGCGGGATGGGGACGCACCAGCAACTCGGGTTGCCTCCATGCACAATGCGGATGCTCGCCGGGATGCCCTGTCCGGGCTGCGGGATGACGACATCGTGGTCGTATTTCATGCACGGCCAGTGGGCCGAAAGCCTGTCGGCGAACCTTGGCGGCTTCTTTCTGGCGTTGTACAGCCTCGGTTTTGCTTGCGTTTGTGGTCACGCAGGGCTGACCGGGCGAATGCCCAGTTTCGACATCCAGCGTGTCCTCGGTGTCGCCTTGCTGGCAATCGCGAGTCTCACCCTGTTGATGTGGGCCTGGCGGTTGTTCGGGTGATTTTCGGGGCAGGTGGCGGGCGGGAAATCGATGTGGCTTTGGCAGGGATTTTTGTTGTATGACAGCATGCTCACTGCACGAACAAGCGGTCCGCTGCAAACGATTTGCCGGACCGCCATTGGCCTAAACGCAACGACGCACGAAAGGATTCGCTGCAATGGATCGACACACCGCTCCACCAGAATCTAAGCCTTCGCAACTGAATTTCGCCTCCAGCGTCCAGCGTGGTTCGTCTCCGTTGCATGGCGCGGTTTCGATCGGTTCCGCCCTGCTCGGCACTGCGTTTGTGGCGATTATCCTCACCACGCAACCGGGTTGCCTGGGGCTCTATTCGAACCTGATGCACGCTGTGGGTGCGGATAAGGTTCCGGCCGAGTATGAGGGACTGGAGGACTCGCGTGTGGCCATCGTCACGGTGACCGACAGCAGCCAGTACAGCAATGATACGTCGGCTCGCATTCTTAGTCGCCGCGTTGGTGAGTTACTGTTGAGCGAGATCGATGACCTGACGCTCATCCGCGAAGATTTGATCGAACAATGGCGAGATAAGAACGGATGGGACTCGATCGACTTTGTCGAGATCGGCAAGGGAGTCAAGGCTGACAAGTTGCTGGGAATCGAGGTGACCAATCTGCGTCTGCGTGATGGGGCAACGCTCTATCGCGGGCGTGCCGATGTGACGATTTCGGTTATCGACGTGGCCACGGGCGATGTCTTGTACCGCCGCGAGCTTGAAGAGTTCACGTTCCCGACCAACGCAGGGCAATACACCAGCGAGACAACCGAGCCACGGTTCCGAAAGCTGTATTTGGGCATGCTGGCGAAGCAGATAAGCCGGTCGTTCTATCCCTGGGACTTTAGCGAAACGATCGCGATCGACGGCTCAATCGCCAGTCATTAGAGACGCCAGGCGCGTCGAGGTAACGGAGCAAATTCGTGCTCTCGCAATCCAGTTGGCAGACGCGTGACATAGGCAGAATCGCGAGATAGGCAAAATCTCGCCACGCAGTTGCCCGTCTGGCTTCATCGCTCAGCCGCCTTGGCTATTCCCATCGGCTTGCTTGGCTATTCCATCGGCTCGCTTGTTCAGCCGACTTAATCGCTCACCCGGTTTGGCGATCCGCCCGGTTTAGGTGCCCGTCGGCGCCGGGGTGGGATTCGACGCAGCAGCGCCGATCGGCGGTTGAGCCACAGCCTCCGGTGGCGTCGCGGGTTCGCCATCGACGGGCGCTTCGGCTTCGGCCGGCGGAGCGATCATGGGTTCCGCTTCTTTGGGCTTCTTCAGCGGTTCACCCGAGAGTACGGCCAGTTTCGTGAATGGATTCAGGCCGAAGGGAAGGTTCGCGTATTCGGCCGCCACTTCCTGTCCGGCCGAGCCTGCGATCTCTTGAATCGTTTCAATCTGCAGCAAAAGCGCCTCTTTGAACTTGGCTCGGTCATCGTGCACCGGGTCATTCAAGGCGGTCACCAGTTCGGCCATGGACTCGGCCCATTTCTGGATCTTGCGTTTGTTTGGGTCTTTGGCAGCGGCCAGCAGCCCGGCTGGACGACTGGGGACGCCTGCCTTGGTCGATCCGGTGACACCACGATGGATCTGTTGCAGCACGTGATTGAGCCGGCGTCGTGATGCAATGACTTCCGGCGGTTGTGGGTTGGCCGTGTATGTGTACCCAAATCCATCGTCGTCTTCGTAGGACTCGTCCATGTCATCGTATCCACCGCCGTCGTCTTCGAAGCTGCCGCCGTCATCCTCCATGTCTTCTTCGTAGTCATCCCCGCCATATCCACCCATGGGGACGCGAACCTGATCCTCTTTTTTGATCACGGTGGACTCGGGTTTGGGGGGCTGGCTAGACGCCGCACCGATGCCGTCGAGCATCACGAGCCGCTCGTACTCGTACTGAAAAGCTCGCATGGCTCGGGCCGTCCACTGATTTAGCAGGGGCTCGGGGTTGTCGATAGCGCCACCGTATTTCCCCACGCTCGCAAGCTTTGAGGCCGAATAAAGTGCAATCAGGTCGTGTCGGCTGGGCTCTGTGCTGACGCTGACGAGAGTCTCACCCAGCTTTTCGTCGGCCGGCTTTAAGGTCGTGAGGATGTCGACAGCAAATCGCTGTAAGTAGGCGTGGGACATCCGGTCGCGACCTGCCGGTGGGTCGGAGTCGAGCAGTTTCTGCATCGCATCAATGACGGGGGCGGTGTCCTGTGGTCGAAGCGAGGGGAATCCGATCGAGACGAATCGATGGAGTCCTTGCAGTGCCGCGGCGCGAACGCCATCGGGGTTGTCTTCCTTGTTGTATTGAGCCAGAAGCAGGGGGAAGCTTCCGGCGAAGGGGACCGGTGCTCGTTTGGCGGTCGTGCTGCCCGCTTTCGAATCGAGTCGGCCAATGATTGACAGCGCCGTGATCCGCGCGGCCGGGTGGTAATCGCCCTCGGCAACCGGCTTTAAGCCTTTGAACAGCGACTGCACGATCGCAGCCGCGCCGGGGTTGTTGCTCCGCTGCGCCCCTGCCAAATTCTTCGTGACTTCTTCGGTCAATTTGGAAATTTCAGGAAGCGCCTCGGGAATCTGAGTGATTTTTGCTGGCAGGTAAAGCTCGTAATAAACCTGGGCGAACCGTGGATTGCGAACTGCCGATAAATCTCTCGCCCGAGCGAGATCTTTTGCGGCCGTTTCCATCTGACGAACGGTGGAGGCTTCCAAGAATTTCGGATGCATCGGCATCTTCTTGTACTGCGTCGCCCCTTGCCCATTGGCGGTCAGGCTGAGTGCTGCGACCAGTCCCGCGGCAATGAATAGCGTCACGATTGCCGTCAGTTTACGTCGTCGTAATTCGGTCTTTTCGCGGCTAACCGATTCGGCCTTGGTAGCCGTCCGTGGGGCGTTGGTCCATCGCCTGTCGGTCGTCTTTGTGCCAGCGTGCATGTTTGTTCGCATGTTCGTGTGCATATCCATGTGCGATCCACCCGGTCAGAAAGTCCTCCGGCCGAGTGCTTGCAGGGGGGCGGGGCAAGCACCGAGACGGAAGTGGAAAAGAAGAGCAGTGCTCTATTGTCTCCGATACCCACCGGTCGCGTCAAATAAAATCACCCCTTACGGCGGCCGAACGGGGCAGAAAATCCCGATTATTCGACCTTTGTCGCACGACCCGTCGATCGGTCGCATCGATTGGCCGCTTTGCCGCGATTCGCAACCGCAGCGGAATTGGTACATTGCAGGCACCCCGTCACGCATGCCCATGCGTGAAGACCGTGATGGAAGGCCGTTTGCGAAGACGCCGTTTGCCAGGACACTGGATTTGCCGAGACGCTGGCGAGTCGGATTTTTCCAACGAACCGGCCCGTGGACAAACTGTCGTGCTGACAAACTGTCGTGCTGACAAACTGTCTTGCCCGCGAGCTGTCTCGTTGGCGAGCCATCGCGTCGGCGGGGACGCCTATTCATTCATCGATTTTTGTTCCACGGAAACGGACTCCGAATCGGACATGTCGCGACCAGCCAATCGGCCTTCTTCCAGTCGGCCCTCCTCTCATTCGCCCGCGTCCCGGCCACGGCCATCGATGGTCACGCCACATTCCGGCGCGTCGGTCCCACAGCGAAAAGGGTCGTCGCCGCTGAAACCTCGTGATCCAGCGCGTCTGCAGCGACTCGCCGAATTCGTCTCTGGTCAAGAGATCGACGAGCGAGAATCGCGTCGCCGGCAACGAGAGATCTATGATCAAACATTGTTGCTAAGCCGGGCGATCGACCGCCCCAACTTTTCGCGTGTTAGCAGCGACGATGTTGCCCGGATGGTTCGCATGTACGACGAACGCTTTTTCGGAGGAATGATCGTCCCGACGGCCGAGGCCGAGGGGCTGACGTTCAAGGTGTCTTCGCGGATGACTCGAATAGCCGGTAAACTGGTCACACACTACCCGGGTGGAAATCACAACGGGCGTCGGAAATTCGAGTTGGTTCTGTCGTCGACGCTGTTGTTTCAAACCTTTGAGGACGTCAACCGTCCGGTCGAAGTCACGGGCTGTCGCTGCGCCAACCGCTTGGAAGCGATGCAGCGCGTGACCGAACATGAACTGGTTCATTTGGTTGAAATGCTGATTTGGAACGACGGCAACTGCAGTCAGTCACGATTTCAATCGATCGCGAAACGCCATTTCAACCATACCGACTATCAGCATGATTTGATCACCCAACGCGAACGGGCAGCGGCAAAATTCAACATCCGCGTCGGCGACACGGTTCGATTTGCTCATGACGGACGGTACCTGACCGGTCGCGTCAACCGGATCACTCGGCGAGCAACGATACTGGTTCCGCACGCACAGGGCGAACGATTTAGTGACGGTGGACGGTACTTGCGTTTTTACGTTCCACTGGAAAAGCTAACACTCGTTCGTTCATGACGCCCTTAAGCCTCATCACCTTGATAAGCCTGCGGCAGTTACAAACTATCGGCACTTACCAGTGACCGCGGCGATTACAAGAGATTGTCGTGGGGGATCGGGTGAACGAAACTTGGCTCATCGCGTAAGAGGGGCGTTACGCCAGCCCTCGCCGGCCGTCATTATCGGTGTCGAAAGTCATCGCGACATCCGCAAACGCTGACATGAAAGACATTGATGCTTGTCGCCGAATCATTGACCAAAACATTCCCGCTGGAAAAAGGGGAACTGCGCGCCGTTGATCAACTCTCCTTTCGCATCGCTCCCGGGGAAGTTTTCGGGTTGTTGGGACCCAACGGAGCCGGAAAGACGACGACCCTGCGGATGATTTTGGGCTTGCTGGAACCCGATCAGGGTTACACCGAAGTCGACGGCATCAAAACCGCCGACGATCCCATCACGGTCAAGTCTCGATTGGGATTCGTTTCGGCCAGCGACGGTGTCTATCCTTGGCTAACCGTCCGCGAGATGCTGTTGTACTTTGCCGACTTGTATGACGTGCATCCCAAGCAAGCCAAGGCCAACGCCGAATCGTTAGCGGAAATGATGAGCATCAGCTCGCTGTTGGATCGACGCGCCGGATCACTGAGTACCGGCCAGCGCCAGCGCGTGACGCTGGTTCGCGGTCTGATCCATGATCCGCCCGTGATGTTGTTGGACGAGCCGACTCGAGGTTTAGACGTGGTCGGTGTGCAAACGATTTTCGATTACATCGAACGGTTGCGCGAACTCGGCAAAGCGGTTGTGGTGTGCACGCACCGCCTCGACGAAGCGGAACGGCTTTGCGATCGCTTTGGTCTTTTGCATCACGGGCGTCTGCGGTACAGCGGCACCATGGACGAACTGCGTCACGAAACTCAGTGCGATCACCTGGTTGACATGTTCGTCGAACTCCTGCGGGATACACCACAGCATGGGTAACTCGCTTCAAGGTCGATTGCTGCGGCTCTGTGCCAAAGAGCTAAAGGAGACGCTGCGCGATCGCCGGACAATCGTCACGCTGCTGCTGATGCCGCTGCTGGTCTATCCGCTGTTAAGCATGGCGTTGAATCGTTTCTTGTTGTCCAGCAAAACCGGACAGGCCGAAGTCGTCTACACCGTCGGCGCGGCAACCGATGCCGAAAGCAACTCCTTGCACATGTGGTTGCAAGATCCCGCTAGCCAGCCGCCCGATGAGATCGTTCAGGCAAGCGGCGGGAATTTGTCACAGTTCCAGGTCGTCAGCACCAACTCCTTTTCCGCCGACAACGCGATGGATCCGTCTGAGGCTCTCGCGGAAAATCTGATCGATGTTGCCGTCAAGATTACGTCGGGACAACCACCCATTGTTGAGTTCACGTCTTATCGCGGCGACAATGACAGCGAAACGGCCAGACGCGTGTTGGTGGAAAGAATGAATTGGCTGCGGATGCGGCAAGCCGAGGAATCCGCATCACGTGCGGTGCAGCCGTATGTTCCGCCCGCGGAAATTCGCTTGAATTCGATCGGCGAGCAAAAACAGTCACCACTCTTATCCACCATCATTCCGCTGGTCTTGGTGCTGATGACGATCACCGGCGCGGTGTATCCCGCGATTGACTTGACGGCCGGCGAACGAGAACGCGGCACGATGGAGTCGCTGATGGCATCACCGGTTCCCCGGTTTTATGTCCTGGCGTCGAAGTACGTCGCCGTTGTGACGGTTGCGATGTTGACGGCGGTCGCGAATCTGTTGGCGATGTTTGTCACGCTGTGGGCCAGCCGTTTGCTGCCGCTGTTGAATGCCGGGGACGAGGGATTTCCCTGGTTCACGATGTTACAGATCTTGGGCTTGCTGGTGCTGTTCAGCGGGTTCTTTTCAGCCGTTTTGCTGTCACTGACCAGTTTCGCCAAGTCGTTCAAAGAGGCGCAAGCGTATTTGATTCCGGTCATGCTGGTATCGCTGGCGCCGGCGATGTTGTCGCTGATGCCAGGCGTCAAGCTGTCGGGCGCACTCGCGATCGCACCTTTGATCAATATCGTGTTGCTCGCTCGCGATTTGCTCGGTGGCGTGGCTGATCCGGCCGCCGCGCTCGCCGCGATCGTCAGCACGTGCGCCTATGCCGCCGCAGCGATTGGTGTTGCCGCAAAATTATTCGGCAGCGATGCCGTGACGCGTACGAGCGAACAATCCATCGGATCGCTTTTTCAGCGTCCAACAAAAGTCAGCGATGTCCCGAGTCCTTCATCGGCTGCGATGATGCTGGCGATCTTGGTGCCGATCTATTTCATCGTGTCCAACGCGTTGATTCGGCTGCTGGAAAATTCGCAGGACATGCTTTCGATCTCCAGCCGCTTGTGTCTCAATGCGGTGGCACTGGTCGCGACGTTCGGGATCGTGCCACTGCTTGTTGCCGTGGCGGGACGCTATCGGCTGTGGTCGACCTATCGATTGTATTGGCCGTCTGCGGTCAGCCTGTTTGGCGCGATGCTGGTCGGTCTGGGGGCCTGGGCTTTGGCGCATGAATCACTGGTCTATTCAACGGCGCTCGGGTTTGGCGGACTGGACGAAGAGAAAATCCAGCAGGCGCTTGATACGCTTGCGGCAATGAAGCAAGCTCCGCCACTGCTGTTGATCGCGACGTTGGCGCTCGCGCCGGCGATCATCGAAGAGTTGTGCTTTCGCGGTTTCTTGTTTTCAGCGTTGTCAAAAGTTCTCTCGCCAGGCCGAGTCATCGTCGTGACCGCAGTGATCTTTGGCACGTTCCATGTCTTGACCGGAAACGCATTGTTGATCGAAAGGTTTGTCCCCACCACATTGCTTGGACTGGTGCTCGGCTGGATCGCCCATCGAACCGGCAGTGTGATTCCCGGCATGGTGATGCACTTTGTTCACAACGCATTGTTGGAACTTGTTGCGCACTATCACGAAAAGATTGAATTCTTGGGTGATGGTTTCGAAAACCAGTCACATCTGCCGTCGACTTGGATCCTCACGGCGACTCTGATCGCCATTGTCGGCATGGCCTTGGTTTGGACGGCGGGTAAACGCCGAGCAGAAGTCTCGTCTTAGTGCGTAACCTCGTCTTTGGCCGCCGCACGGCAACCTTGCATCCCGTTGCGTGGCGATTGCGCAGTGCGTGGCGATTGCGAGTTGCGTGTTTCGCCGCATCCGCAAGTTGGATCGACGGTCACTCGTCCATCGCCGGATCCGTCACGGTGATGATCAGCTGAACGTCGCCGTCACCACTTAGACCCGAGAAGAGGACAGGTTCGCCAAGTGTGAATTCATAGGTTCCCTGCGCTGTCACTTCACTGAGTCGCGGAAGCGCACCTGTGAGTTCTTTCAGCGGTAGGCTGGAATGCGTGTAGTTGTACTGCATTAGAACCGTCGAGGATGTGCGTTTCGCTGTCAGCTGCAGGATGGTACCGACCTGTAGCGATTCTCGTCTGCCTTCCTCGGACCCGCC
This sequence comes from uncultured Pirellulaceae bacterium, assembly GCA_963975425.1. Lineage (GTDB taxonomy): Bacteria > Planctomycetota > Planctomycetia > Pirellulales > Pirellulaceae > CAXBGS01. Next base: position 180,658 of record CAXBGS010000005.1, on the reverse strand, counting down.
GCCCGTAGTCACCGCGGGACCCTTCACCCGCGCGCCAGAACTGAAAACCGCTTCGCAGTTACTTAGCGTCGGCAGTCGAATGGTGCTGACGGGCGCTTCGCCACCTTCAAGAAGCGATGCGATCAATTCCTTCGTCGATTGATTGGGCGATGGATCGAGCGTGGCGCGATACTCGGCCACCGTCACGACTAATCGGGACGGCGGTTCCTCGGTTCGATTCTCCGAAAATCCAGGACTTGAGAGCAGCATTGAAAGCCCGATCGCTAGACATCGGGGCGACGTTGGGATGATTCGCATTTTTCTACACTCGCAAAGGGCAGGAAGCGGGGAAACGCTTTCGAAACGAATTCGACGACAACTAGCTTACCGGTCACTGGGGCGCTGTGACGAATATTTCCGGGAAGCCGAAAAATCGTGGCGACTTATTTGATTGACGCTTAAAACAATGTCGATCCCCATGCCTCGCCCGGCCGCGATTCAGATGGGCGAAGTTAACGGCAGCAACGGACAGTATAGCACTGGGCGGACTCGCGCATTGTTGATCCGGTACATGAAAGCCGGATGCAACGGTGTGTTTGCCGCACGCGACGGTACTAACGTTCACTCCATCGGCCTTGTAATTTCACACGCAGAAAACCAATGGATAGGCGCTGACTCTGGCTCGCGCAGCCAGATTATTCCCGATCGAATCGCGGTGACGACGAGCCGTAGTCTATGCAACCGTATCGATCACGTTTTCTGCGGTTGTCGCGATTTCCCCAGTTGTGGGACGGATGAAAACCATGCGAAAGCGTCTCAGTCGCCTGTTCCCTGCCGGACGACCTGCTGTAGCTTTGGATCGATCAGGTTCGCGCCCTCGATGATTTCCAAATCGATCAGCACCGCCGACAATGGCAGTCCGCCGAGCCGATCGGTGCGCAGTTTGACCAAGTCTTTGTGTGTGCAAACGACCTGTGACGCACGATTGTTAAGTGACTTGGCCCATGTGGCCAGTTCGCGGACCGTTTCGGGTGAATAGTCGTCGTGATCAGGAAGCGACTTCGCGGCGGTGACTTCCGCCCCGCAATGTTCCACGGTTTTTCGAAAGGCGTCTGGGTTGCCGATTGCAGAAAGCACCGCAACGGTTTGCCCCCTCAATCGTTCGATCGGGTCGTTCCGATCGGGATGAGTGAAAAGGGTCGTCGGCATGTGACGGCTCCGGACAATCGGAAGCTCAGGTGCGACTTGATGGATGGATCTCGTTATCGATTCGAGCACCTCTTCGCTGACCGCGTCGCAACGCGTCATGATGACCAAATCTGCCCGTGTTAGCCCGCTGATCGGTTCGCGCAGGAGTCCTCGTGGCAACACGTGGCCGTAGCCGAACGGACATGTGACATCGATGACGACGATGTCCAGGTTGCGGTGCAGGCGGCGATGCTGAAAACCATCGTCCATCAGCAGGACTTGGCTTTCGAGTTCCTCCACCGCGATCCTTGCCGCTTCGACGCGGTCGGGGTCTTGGATGTGAGGCACGTCGGGTAAGCGATCGTGCAGTTCCATCGCCTCGTCATTGGCGTCGGCATCGCCGCGTCCATATCCGCGACTGATGATCGCGACGCGAAGACCTTGCGCGCGTAACGTCCTTGCCAAAAAACAGACGATTGGAGTTTTGCCGGTTCCGCCAGTCGTCAGATTACCCACGCTGATGACCGGAACACCGCAGTCGTGAATTTCACGTTTCCCCGAATCGTAGCCGCGATTGCGTCGTCTTATCGCGAATCCATATCCACCGCCGGCAATTCTCAACCCAACGCGCATCAGCATGGCCAACGGGTCGCGCCGCTCTCCGCTCATCACCGAACGATAGTCAAACGTCATGCAAAAATGTTTCAGTCGTTGGAAGTTGCAGATCGGTGGGAGCAGCAGGCGCGTTGATCCATCATCACTGGTGTCCTGGCCTGATAACGTGACTGTTTGCTAACGCCTGTGTTTCAAGCGAACCGCTTTGAAAACCAGTGGCACCATGGATCCGTGCCGGAATCCGAATTCGTTGCACACGACGATCCCATTGTTATGAGTTCCGACGACCCTTTTCGACGAGCGTATCCGCTTCCGTTGGCGGGTTCGCCAACATCTCGTCAGTGCTTTGTGGGTCGATGTTGCGGCACGTCTCGGTCAGTCGATCGGCAAGTTCGTCCAGCGGATCCTCCCACGTCTCGACGGTGCTCTCCAGCGGCGGGATGTTCGCCATCTCGTCCAGCAGCAAGATCATCCGCAGGCAATGCCGAAACAAGATGCCTTCTTCCTTTTGCAACTTGCGGCTGGTCACGTACTTGTTGAAGTCGCCGCCGAACTGCATCAGCTCGCCGACAATCCAAACCGGTCGGACTCGCACGTCGTTGACGCGCGGATACTCATTGCGGAACAGACGCAATATTTTTTCACCGATCGTCAGCGGCCAAACTCGCGGCTCGTCGAACATTACCCGTCCAAAGCCACGGTCCTTGACCTCTTCTTCCTCGTCACCCTTGGCGCCCAGTTCCTCGGCCGTGGCCAAACCTAATTGCAAAAGTTTCGGGTCCAATCTTGTCGTGGCCAGCGTGCCCGCCGGCATATCGTCCAGCGATGGCATGCGTGCGAGTCTGGCAACGGTCCCGGGGACTTCCAGCACGGATTCCAGTGCGGCAATGCGTTCGTCCGGATCGGCGATTGCCAATTGATCGGCAAGGTACACGCCGAACAGCGGATTGATGCTGCGCAGGTGTACCAAGCGGTCCAGCCGCTCGGTCGGGGTCGCCGATCTGGGGCGATAGTCACTGACCTCGTATCCACGACTTTCGATCAGTTCCGGATCGTGTTCATCTTCCTCGGCTTCCGCTTGCTCGCTGGGATCTCGCATTTGGTCCAGCAATTCGCCAAAAAGTCCTTCCGTCGGTTTCGGATCGTTGCTCGAAAATTCACCCGCCTTTGGTGGTCCTTTTTTGGCCGCGGCGGCTTTGGGTTTCGGGTCCAGTTCGATGTAGCCCGCGGTCCACAACGTGATCAACATGCGGTTCAGATCACGCTGTGCCTCCTCGATCCCTTTGGGTGAAAGCAAGCGACGCCCGACCAGGTCACGAATCGGCTGGACCTGATCGTTTTTGCCCAGCAGGTAAGCGAGTAGTCGCCACGGCAGTCGTCCGCGGCTGACCAAGTCTGCCGACGACGCTTCTTGTAGCTGCACGAATTGTTGCTGGCTCCAGTACGATTCGCCGCTGCGCCGTTTCGGCATTTTTTTCTTCAGCTGCTTTTTCGCCTTTAGCAGGCCTGCGTCTTTGGTGTCTTCGGGAATCGAATCGTACTTTTCTCGCCACCGATTGATTTTGACGTCGTCCTCGTGAGCGAGTGCGTAGACATAACCGCGGTCATCGAATTGGGGCCGCCCAGCCCTGCCAAAAATTTGTTGCGCCGAAGCCGTTTCGCACAGTTTCTTTTTATCCTTGGGGCCTTTCAGCAAACTCGGCAGCACCACGCTTCGAGCAGGCAAGTTGATTCCGGCGGCCAACGTTTCGGTGCAGACGCAAATGCTAAGCAGTTTGCGTTGGAACAGTTCTTCGACAATACGTCGATACCGCGGCAGGACGCCGGCGTGGTGGACACCGATGCCGCGCATCAGGATTTGTTTCAGCTTGGGGCCGGCACCCTCGGTCATGTCCGCTTCGTTCAGGTAGTCTGCGAGTTCGGCTTTACGGGCTTTGTCGACAAGACTCTTGCCTTTCAGCATTTCGGCGGTGGTCCAGCATTGCGAGCGGCTGAAACAGAACATCAACGCGGGCGTTCGTCGCGTCTCCTCGTCGCCGGCCGCGATCCGTTCGGCAAACTCGGGCAGCAATTCATCCTCGACCCATTCGTATTGCAGCGGAACTTTGCGCTCGGTCCCGCTGACAAGTTGCAGCCGCCGGTTGTGGGCTCGCATCAGCCAGCTGGTAAATTCCAGCGAGTTACCGACCGTCGCGCTCAGCAACATGGTCCGCACGTGCGGCGGCAGTAAGCCCAGTGTCAATTCCCACACGATGCCGCGCTCGGGATCGTTGAACGAATGGAACTCGTCCATCACCACGGACGAAACGTCGTCGAAGTCGAAGGCCTCGTTGTTTAGCAGGCGGTTGAGCAAGATTTCCGCGACCACGACCAACACGGGCGCGTCGGCGTTAACGCTGCGGTTGCCGGTGACGAGTCCGACTTGGTCGGCGCCAAATCCCCAGCGGACCGCCGATTCACGCAGTTCGTCCAACTTTTGATCGGTCAACGCGATCAGCGGCGTCGTGTAGTACATCCGCGTGCCGGTCCGCAGTGCCTCGTAGACCGCAGCTTCGGCCACCATTGTCTTGCCGGTGCCGGTGGGGGCACACATCAAGACGCCGTGGTCACCCAGGCCTGGTTCGCCAGCGAAATAGGCTAGAAGCGCTTCTTCTTGGACAGGGTACGGTTCGTAGGGCAGCCGATCAAAGTACTCGGCAGCCAACGTGTCACGATCAGGCGTCTCACTCTCTTGCGTCATGGTGGTTAAGTTGTAACGTCTGCGACCCATTACCAGATAGACCAGCGATTTTTGACCGATGAATCAGCCTGCCGAGGATGCACAAGCAATCTTTACCGCCGCCATCGACTCGGTGCGTGCCCGTCCGTTGGTGCGTCGCGAAGTCCGCGTGGACGGTGACGAATTGCTGATCGGCGCACATTCATGGTGTCGACAGGACTTTGATCGCGTCATCATCGTCGGGGCGGGAAAAGCTGCGACCCAAATGACCGCCGGCTTGGTCGACGTCTTGGACGGGTGGTTGCCGTATTCGGGATGGATCAACGTTCCTGAGGGAACAGAAACGGCGATCAATCACATCACGGTCCACCCGGCTCGGCCCGCCGGTGTGAACGAACCGACCGAAGAAGGTGTTCGTGGCACACGCGAGATTCTTCGTCGCGTGCGAGGTGCTTCGCCCAGAGACCTATGCATCGCGTTGATTTCAGGCGGCGGCAGCGCCTTGTTGCCGGCACCAACGGAGGGCATCACGCTGAGCGACAAATTGGACGTGACGCGTTACTTGAGCGGCGCCGGGGCGGATATCACGGAATTGAATACCGTCCGAAAACATCTCAGCGACGTCAAAGGCGGCGGGTTGCTGCACGCCTGCCGCGCCGGTCAGCTGATCACCCTGGTGTTGTCCGATGTGCTGGGCGACCCGTTGGACTTGATTGCGTCGGGCCCCACGGTTGCGGACCGGTCGTCGGCCAGCGATGCGATCGCGGTCTTGGCCAAATTTGATCCCGATCGAACGTTGTCGCCCCGAGTCTATTGGGTGCTGGAGTCTGCTTCGGAGCCAGCCGAGTCGAAAAACACCTCAACGGATCTGGCATCCGTCGTGCCTCACCAGACGATCGTCTTAGGTAACAACGCCGTCGCCGTCGATGAAGCTGGGATCCTTGCGGAATCGCGTGGGTACAACCACGCGATGCAATCGGCGGATAAGTGCGAGGGCGCTGCGGACGATGTGGGACGCCACTTGGCGGAAATGACCGTGCGAATGTTGCGCGAATCATCGCAGGTCAATTGCCTGATCACAGGAGGTGAGCCGACGGTGCGGTTGGCCGATGCGTCGATACGCGGCCGCGGCGGTCGGAATCAACAATTGGTCCTAGCCGCCTATCAACACTTGCTTGACGCCGGACTGAGTGACAGCGAGTGGTCACGATTCGCACTGTTATCCGGCGGAACCGATGGCGAAGATGGACCGACGGACGCGGCCGGAGCGATACTGAGCGAGCGAACGCATCGTCGCGCTGTGGAGCTAAAATTGGACATCGACGACCATTTACGCCGCAATGATGCCTACACGTTTTTCCAGCAGGCCGGCGGGCTATTGATCACCGGGCCAACCGGCACCAATGTCTGCGACGTCCGCGTGGTGGTCGTAACGCCGCCCGTCGATGGCCGTCGCTGACAACCATTCTGAGCAGTCTTGTTCGCGAGTCCTCGGTCCAGGCCACGCCTGCAATTCTGTCTTGCCCGCAGCATTTCTGTCTTTCCACGCGCGCGTTCGCTCATGTTGCCGCCGCGACCACGCGGCGGTGATCGCGATAACGACGGATCACCTCATCGACCAGCACACTGATCAGCAGCGCCGCGCCAATGATGACCATTTCCCATTCCTGGGGAATCTGCAGCACCACGATCGCCTTGTACAGGCATCGCATGACCGCAGCGCCGGCGATGACGCCGATCACGGCGCCTCGTCCGCCGCGCAGCGAACATCCACCCAGCACAGCGGCGGCGATCGCATACAGTTCGTAAAACGATCCACTGCTGCCCGGTTGAATCGAGTTCCATTCCAGAATGAACAGGATGCCGGCAAGTCCCGATAAGAATCCACAAACGACATAGGACAACGTGATTAGGCGGGCGGTGGAAACGCCGCTGTACCGCGCTGCCTGTTCGTTTTCACCGGTCGCCAACAAATGTCGTCCCCAAACCGTGCGGTTTAGAAAAAGCCATGCGATAACGGCAACGATTGACAGCAGAACACCCGTCACCGGAAAGTCGATCCAAACCAAGTCAGAAAACGACTCGGTCTCGCCGGAAATTTTGCCTATCCCCGGCAGCGGGAAACGAAACGCGGCGCCGGTCACCGTGGACTTAAAATCCGACAGCGCGCTCAACAATCCGACCTGGTCATCGCCAGTCCAAACACGGGCCAAGCCGCGATAGATCAGCAATCCACAAAGCGTGACGACAAATGGCTGCAGGTTCGCTTTGGTGATCAACACGCCGTGCAGCCATCCCAGCAACGATGCAAACGCCAGCACTAACGAACAAGCGATCAGTGGATGGGTGTATTCGATTGTTTCAAGGCCGACGATGGTCCCCGCACGAACGGTTCTCAAATTGTCACGCGATTGAATCCACGTTTCACCTTCGGCTTGGACGACGCTGTGGACATTCACCGCGGACGTGCCTGTCGTGCTGCGGTAGGTCAGCCGGTCGCCGTCGTGCAATTCTGGCGGCGGGTCGGACAAACGCAGTGCCGGAAATTCCAAATCGCCTGCGGCCTGCGTACGGACTTCCGTGATCTTGCTCTCGAAATCCGACGACTCGTAGTGGACGTTGATCACTTGAACCAACATCACGCCGCACAACGCGATCATGGAACCGATCGACAGATCGATGCCACCGGTGATGATGACCATTGCGACGCCGATGGATATCAGTCCATACAGACTGGTATCCCGAATCAGCGTTTTCAGGTTTGCCGGCGCCACGAAATTGCCGTTGTAAAACGACGCGATGACCACGATCGCGATCAGGAGGACAAAGATGCCGATGTTTTTCAGTTGCACGGAAATTGATTCTCAATCTTCGTTGGTGTTGCAAGTGTTGTAAAAGGGGAAAGCAGACGACAAATCCACTCGTCGGTTGCTGCTGCGATGGATTGGGGGGCTACTGTGATGGATTGGGTTGCTATTGCGATGGATGGTATTGTGCGGTGGAAACGGTTGTCGGTTCGCTAAGTCCGACGGCTAATCGCATGATGGCTTCTTCGCTGAGTTCTTCGTGTGCCAGTTCGCCAGTGATGCGGCCTTCATGCATCACAAGGACTCGGTCGGCGATTGCCAAGACCTCTTCGATTTCGCTGCTGACGAACAAAATCGCCAACCCATCCGCGGCCAAGCGGTCCAGCAACGCATAGATTTCTTCTTTCGCACCCACGTCGACACCACGCGTCGGTTCGTCCAACATCAAGACTTGCGGCTGGCACATCAGCCATTTGCCGAGCGCAACTTTCTGTTGATTTCCGCCGGACAAATTCGCAATCGTGGTTTCTTGCGAAGCCGTTTTGACGAGCAGTTGTTTGATCAGGTCGGCCGTGGCGGTCTCTTGCCACCGCCGCCGTAACCACGGCGCGCTCTCGGTGTCTTTCATGGCCGCCAGGGTTGCGTTTTCGCGAACACTTGATTCGATTAACAATCCAGTGTGCTTGCGATCCTCGGGGACCAGGGCCAATCCGGATTGGATCGCGGCGTGAATATCGCCGCAGGCCAGCGGTTTTTCATCGACAAAGATTTGTCCAGCGGAGGCTTCACGAACGCCGAAAATGGTTTCCAGCAATTCACTGCGTCCCGATCCGACCAACCCGGCAATGCCCACCACCTCGCCAGCACGCAGTTGAAGCGAAATGGCCTGCTGAGGTGTAAAGTCGATCCGAAGTTCTTCGACACGCAGTTTCATCTCACCGGGCGGATGGGGCGATCGATCATACAGACGGTCGACGTCTCGCCCGACCATGGCCGAGACCATTGCGTTGTGATTGATCGCTTCGCCCAACAGTTGTCCAGCGTTCTTTCCGTCCCGCAACACCTCGACACGATCGGCCATTCGCACGACTTCGCCAAGTCGGTGTGAGATATAGACGACACTGACGCCGTCTTCACGCAAAGATTGCACGACTTCGAACAGACGTTCCGCTTCGGTCGTGCTTAGGCTGCTGGTTGGTTCATCCATGATGACGACCGACGCACCGGTAGAGACGGCTTTGGCAACTTCGACCAATTGTCGCGCGGCGGTCGACAGGCTGGACAGGCTTTGATGTGGCGAGACGCTGAGTCCGACTCGGACCAAATACTCGCGGGCTTGCTCGGCCATGGCGTTGCGATCGAGCCAGCCGAAACGACTTGGTTCACGACCCAGATAAATGTTCTCCGCGACGCTCAGGTTCTCGTGCAAATTCAATTCTTGATGGATCAACGAGATGCCTGCGTTGATGGCGGCGCCGGGCGATCGAAACGTCACGGCGCTTAGCGTTCCGTTGGTGCGATCCGCCATCCGGATCACGCCGCTATCGGGAGACTGGATTCCGGCCAAGACCTTCATCAGCGTGCTTTTGCCCGCGCCGTTTTCTCCGATAACCGCCAGCGTCTCGCCGGGCATGACTTCAAGGGTGACGTCATCGAGCGCGACGACGCCGGGAAAACGTTTGGTGACGGATTCGATTTGCAATCGCGGCGACGCATCTGATTTCGTCGTGGGTGGTTGCAACTCGACGGGTGTCATGGGGCTGAGATCAGGCGGACGAGTGACGTGAGAAAGTTTGTGACGCTTTGATAAGCACGGACGAATGTAGCGATTATGACTTCGCAGTCGCGGCGCAGAATCCTGTGAAAGGCCACCAGTCTAGCAAAACTCGCTCGGCATAAACGGCAAAGCAGGAAAGACGAACGCAGATCGTTCATCGCGATGTGTCGGCGACGGCAATTCGCTTGGGTGCGATCCATTTTTCGACGATTCAAAGGATGTAGCGCACCAGCGCCACGCCCAGCAAACCAAGGAGATTTACAACGTGTCACACCCATCCCCTTCGGCTCGACCGCATACCAAAACAAAGTCCCCCAAGTCGGCTCGTTTGCGCGTGGGCGATCAACCGTCCGGAGTATCAGCGATTCGATCGATGGTCGAAGCCGAAGCGGCCGCTCGATTGATGAGCGAAACGGCTCACGATCTGCGTTCGCCCCTGACGACGATTCGCGAGTCGGTTCGATTGGTCAGCGATGGCAGCCTAGGGGATTTGAATCCCGAGCAACAAAGCTATCTGAACGCAGCGATCGACCAATGTGATTGCATGAACCAGATGGTCACCGAGATGGTCCAGGTCGAGCGACTGCGCAGCGGGCTGCCGCGCGTGCAGCGTCGCTGGGTGTCGGTCCAAGAGGTTCGCGATGCGGTTGACGATACGTTGCGGCCGTGGGCTCTGCCGCGAAACATATCGATTCTCTGGGACGGTGCTGACGATCCGAATGTCAACGTGTTTGCGGACGCGTCAATGCTGCGCCGCTTGATCGTCAATCTGGCGACCAACTCGATTCGCGTTTCCGCCGATGGCGCGCCGGTCCTGATCCGATTGCAGATGGCAAAATCAGGCGACTCGATTCTTTGGTCGGTCATCGATCAAGGCCCAGGAATCGCGTCAGAAGAGCTTTGCCAAATTGCCCAACGTCATGTCTCGATGGCAAGCGGTGAAGGATTGGGGATTTCTATCAGCCGTCAGTTGGCCGCACTGCATTTTTCACCGCTCTCGATTCGTTCGCGAAAGAACGTGGGTACCCAGGTCAGCTTTCACACCGCTGCGGCCGGACCCAGCAGTGTCGCCGAACACTGGTCGCGCTGGCGAGTGGCTCAGCGTCAACCCAGGCAGCAACCGGTGCAGCGCCGCAATAACCGCGATGGGAAAGGTCAAGCACGCAGCCAACGCGGCCGGCAAGTTCGTCTGGATCCCCCGTCCATGTCGATCGAATTGAATGTCGAAAACGTCACGCCACACTCCATGGACCGATGCGCGGCGGGGATTGTTACCCTTGGCGCCGCGTTGCCTCGAAACGTCGCGGACGAATTCGATCGGTTACTGCAAAGCCAATTGCAAATGTTCGAACTTGTCTATCGCGTTGACACGCGACGATGGGTCTGGGTACTGGACGTCGACGACCGCAGTGCGGCCGAGCGAATCGGTGCGATCGCGGATGCCGCCAAAGCCGCGATCCCAAGCGTGAGATTGCGTTGGAGTGATCCGCAGATGATTCCCATCGACGAGAAACGCACCGCCAATCGGCTGAGCGATCTGTTGATTCGCCAGACATTGGCCGCATCGGCATCGACCAACGCTGCCGATACGAACCAAGTGCGACTGGGAACCGCGCCGATCGAGCCTTCAACGATCGCCGCGGTCCGGCTGGAGGTCGAACTGAATCGGCTGACCGAGCGGCTAACCCGACAGAGTTTTCAGCTGAAAGATCAGTCGCGAAAGCTGCGACCGACGATCGGCTGAGCCGCGTGATTGGCGTGGGCATCGGATCGACTGATCCAGTAGATCGAGCTGGCGATTCCAGCAGTAGCAGCTGCTAGGACGCCGCCATTTTTTTCGCCGTCGTTTGATGTGACGCTGCCGGATGCCTGCTTAAGGGCTTACGATCGTATTACCCTGCTGCATGCCTTCGGTTTGCCGCTTATACAGTTCTGGCAAATCGGTGGGCATCCGCGAGTTTGTTCCCGGAGGCGTTGTTGGCGGAAAATCTTCGGCACGCGCGGCCGATCCCAGCGGCGTGGTCAGCGTATCGTCGACGGTCTTGAGGTATTCCTGCAACTTCCAAGCGGGAATCACCGTCAGACCCAATTCGCGAGCACGAGCCTTGGCTTTACCGATCGTTTCGATGGCGACACGGTTACGGTCGTCATCGCTGACATCGGGTTCTTCGCCGATCACCATAAAGCGGATCGATGCGTCAAGCGTATCGATGCCTTCGCCCGTGACGGGGATGTTGGCAGCCACGACCGCGCCGGCGGCCTTGATCATTCCCATCAACGCCTCGTTATCCGGTCGATCATCGCCGTCGATATCGATTTCGCCGGCCAAGGCGATTCGGACTTCTCGTCCCGGTGCCCAGAACGGTGAATAAACGTAGTCGCCTTCGATGATGGGGGTCGCGATTGCAGGACGCGCGATGACGCGAGCAAGCGCTTGGTGTGGCCCCATGATCTTGGTGATTTGAATCGTGGCTTTAACTTTCGCGTCTTGCAATCGAGTCTCATCGCGATCGATCACGCCAAATGTCACGCCGGGGCGCAATGCGTCGGACGCACCCAAGTTGATGGTGACCACACGACCGCCGCCCTGGACGAATCTGATTTCGCCTTGCGTGCTTTCGTACTTATCGTTGGTCAATTCGTTGATGCGATGTTTTTGCGAATCGATCGTTGTTTCTAACTCTTCTTTTTTGCGTGTCAGTAGAGTTTGTTTTTGGGCACTCTGGCTGCGGAATTTGTTGAAATCGTCATCCAGTTTGACCAATTGGTCTCGCGTCTGTTCTTTTTCCTGGATCATCTTGTTGCGATCTTCGGTGAACAGTCGCAACTCGTTTTCCAGTTTTCGAGCGGCGTCATCGCGAGCGTTTTCCGCTTCTTGTTGTAGAGCCTGTGCGCTCTCGACGTCCGCCTTGGCCGTGTTTCTCGCCTTGAGTTCGTCGGCGATCAGGGCAACCCGCGTCTCATTCAGATTTCGAATCGCCGTGACAAAGAAATCGGGCAACTTTGCGTAGTTGCGGTTTTGGGCATCGACCTCGGGGCCAAAGTATTCCATGTCTTTGACAAAGTTCGCTTCGATTTGCTCCATCTCTGGGTCGCCGCTACTGCTTTGACTCAGCAATTCGAATTCCGCTTCGGTGAGTCCGCCCACGCCCAACATGGCTTTCATCAGCCGGTTTTGGTCGTCTTTGGTCTGCAATTCGCTTTGCGTGTTCTGCAGCCGATCGCGGGCGCTATCCGCCTCCAGCGATTGCGTATTTCCCCAACGCCAGAAAAAGAAATTCAGCGCCAAAGAGAGAACGAGAAAGATCAGGGAAGCTATTAAGCTGCCACGAATGACGCTGTCGTCGCGTGCCGCCATAATGGTGCGTTGGGTCCGAGTGCGAAAAAATGGGGAAAAGACGCCCCCTACAGACTATTTACCAGTTTACGCCATTCTACCGTCTGTGGCCAAGAATCGTATATTCCGCAGTCCGTTTAGACGACTTTTGCCGATTATGTCCGTCAATGACGGTCTCATGCGGTCCAAGATTTTGGTTGCCCCGACGAATCCAACAGCACGCAACCGCTTGAGACACTTCGGGGCTGAGGTGATGCTGTGCGTGGTTAACCCCAGCGAAGTCCTGTCATTTGGCTGATTGGGAACGGAGGTGCTGTGATCGATGGTACGGCGATATCATGATCAATGGGCCTGGCCATCGAGCATCGCCAGCATCCGGCGAAGGAGTGGGATCGGTCCTGCCAGTCCCCGAGCGGTTTGCTTGCCAGTCACCGAGCGAATCGGCAGGCCCCGAGCGAATTGTCACCACTTGAGCAAATTGTCAGCACTTGAGCGGCCAAAATTGAACCGGGGCCCGCGAAAGTCGCCCTTGCTCGGCATGCTCGAGCACATGTGAACAACCGGCTGCCGGCCGCGATCTGCGGAACGACGGATTTCGAATGCGAAACTTTCGCTTCGAAGTTTGGTTAAAATACCTGTATCGACCCACCCACGCGACTCGGCGCCATCGCCGGTCGACTCGCCCTTCTCAAATATTTAACAACGAACCATGCACTCCGCTGCCAAAACTGAAATGATTCAAAGTCGTCGCTGCATTAACAAACGAGTCTCACGTCAATCGGCCCGTCGCGGTTTCACCTTGCTGGAACTGTTGCTCGTTCTGGCGATTTTGGTCGTGATCGGCGGAATCGTGGGCACGAACTTGATCGGTGCATCGGCAGAAGCCAACGCGAAGGCCACCGAGACGCAGCTGAACATGCTGAAGAACAGCATTCAAATGTTTCAGATTCGCATGAATTCGCTGCCTCAATCGATCGAAGAGCTGCGTGACGGACCCAGCGATGCGGCAAAGCAGTCCAAATGGGTTGCTCCCATCATTACCGAGATTCCCGCGGATGCTTGGGGCAACGAAATACGCTACACCGTCAACGGAAACTCTTACGAATTACGCAGCGCGGGCATCGATGGCCAATCCAATACGGATGATGATGTCGTCGTAACCGGCTAGGCGTGAGGGCAACCATCGAGGTGCACCGTTGTGCGCGTTGCTGCCCGCACGTAGCTGCACTGCACGTAGTTGCCCGCGCGTAGCTGCACTGCACGTAGCTGCCCGCGCGAAGCTGTACTGCACGTTGCTGCATCGCGAGTTGCTGCATCCTGGCAGCGACGTCGTGGTAAGCGGCGGAATCATGTGCGCGGGGATCGTACGTCAATTCAATGTCAGTTCGCCCCGAGACCAACGTTTTGTATCTGTCGCCAAAATTCGTATCGCAACCATCGCCACGTGAGCGGCAATTCGGTTCTCGGGCCGATAGCAGCCGCCCCTCAGGGTTCACCCTGCTGGAACTGTTGTTGACACTTGCGATCTTGTCAGCAATCGCTGCGGTCACGATCCCGCAAGTCGGCGCGCTGTTGGGTGACCGCCGGTTGGTTCGAGCGGCCGATCAATTGCGGATCGAAATGGTTGGGCTGCGCGTCAAAGCGATGCGTGGCGGCCGCATCATGATGTTGCAGTGCATGTTAGAGGAAGGTCAGTTTCGTATGCGTCCGTACTATTCGCTATCCGATTCGACCGAAGCGATCGATCAAACCGGATTGCAATCGTCGCTGCTAAGTGGTGCCGATCAAGCCAACGTGGCGATCGCACCGCCGCCACAAGAAGACGCCGAACAGACAGTCGACTTGCCTGATGACGTGACGGTCCAGTCGGTAGCCGTCGTTTCGGCAGCGCGTGCTTCGGAAATCGAGCAGCAAGTGCTCGGCGAACAAGGTGATGGCTGGGGGCAACCGGTCTTGTTCTACACCGATGGCACCACCAGTACCGCCGCAATCACGCTCTCGCACCCGACTCATGGCAACGTCACCGTCAAAATGCGTGGCATCACCGGTGACGTGACGATCGGCGAAGTCACAGGTGGTACGCCATGATGCTGATGCAATCACGAGCGAGTCGCCGGCGAAGTTCTTGTCGGCGAATTCGCCACGCCGGTATTCAGATTCCCGGGAACCGATCAAATCTTCACTGCCCTGCTCGCTCTCCACAGCGGTCCGGTTTTTCCTTATTGGAAATGTTGCTGGCTCTCGCGATTCTTGGTGGCTCGTTGGCGATTCTCAGTCAGATTGCACAGACCGGTACCGACGCGGCGCGCGAAGCACGCGATTTGGCACTGGCTCGGATGTTGTGCCAAGCGAAGCTGTCCGAAGTGTTGTTGCAAGACACCACGCCCGTCACGATTCCCTCGGCAGTGGCCGAGCCGTTTGATTCAAGTTCAACAACACAATTCATGTACGCCGTCGAGATCATGCCGGGGCCGATGGACGGACTGTTGGCCCTGCGCGTGTCGGTCGAGGCGGTGAATCCGGACGGTGGACCGCCGCTTGCGACATACGCTTTGGTGCGGTGGATGATCGATCCGGCGCTCGGTCTGGAAGAGGCAGAACTGGAAGAAGAAGCCGCCAAGGAAGAAGCCGCCGGGACGGAGACCGCTATATGAGTGCGCTCTCACGACGCGTTTCAGGTTTTACGCTGCTCGAAGTGCTGTTAACGCTTTCGATGTCCATCGTGTTGATGTTGTTGATCGGCGGCGCGATCCAGTTCTACGGACGCGACATGGCCGTCAGCGATCTGGAAGCACGTCAGACTCAGCTTGCCGCGGCGATCATGCAAATGATCGAAGACGATATGCGAGCGACACAGCACGCCGATCCGGTCGACACGTCCGGGTTGGAATCATTGTTTTCGTCTCTCGGCACACAGGCCGCCGGTACGGTGCAAGGTGGTGGCGGTGACGGCGGAACGGACACAACCACGACAGTGGAATTCCCTGAGGATACGACGATCGATACCGATATGGCGACGACGGACCTGACCATGGGAGCGGCGGTGCTTGAGGAACCCGGTTTGATCGGAAACCAATTCCAGATCCAAATCGATGTCAGCCGCATGCCCCGGCTGGAAGAGTACTATGTCATGTACGACGCGTTGACCGGAAACATTGATGACGTCCCCAGTGAAATGAAAACCGTCACGTATTACGTCCAGCCGCCCGGGACGACCGGCGGTGTGGCCGACCCGTTGGCAAGTGTCGGGAACGAATCCAGCGAACTTGCCGGTGGCGGTTTGGTACGTCGATCACTCGATCGTGGCGCGACCAAGTACGCGTCGCTCAACGGCAGTCTGGCGTCGCTGAATCAAACCGGCGAATTGTTAGCACCCGAAGTCACCGGGCTGGAATTCTCTTACTGGGACGGTGTTACCTGGCAACTGGAATGGAGCAGCGATGAATACGGCGAATTGCCACTTGCCGTGCAAGTCACGCTGTCGATGGTCGACCCGGTTGCTGCGTCGGCAGCCGCGGATCCGCAAACCGCCGTTCGGACATTCCAGCATGTGATCCGGCTGCCGATGGCGAAACCGATCGAAGAAGAAGAGGAAGAAGACGCCGCAATGGCAGAGGCGGGGATATGAGCATGACGCGTTTGACAAGCTCTCAACGACGCCGCGGCTTTTTTCTGGTGCTCGTGTTGATCGTGATTGTGGTCGCGACGATGGCGGCCTACTCGTTCACGGGTCTGATGTTGGCCTATGACGAGTCCGCGTATTTGGCCGGCGATTTGGTACAAGCTCGAGTCGCGGTTGAATCCGGTGCCGAGGCGATACGTTTGTTGCTGGCCCAGCCACCGGACATGCGATACGACTACGGCGGCGTGATCAACAATCCGACGATGTTCCAAGCCGTCAATGTTTCGCAAGGCATCGACGGTCTGACGCCCTGCAACTTTACCGTGGTCGCACCGGACTTGAATGAAGTCGGACAGCTAAGCGGTTTGCGGTTCGGACTGCAAAACGAATCGGCAAGATTGAACATCAATACGCTCGCGATTCTCTCTGAGAACTCCGAGACTTTGTTGGCCGCACAGGTGCTCGCCAGTCAAGATGATCCCGACGCGGTGGTCGCGGATGACATTGCCATTTCGTTGTTGATGGCACTGCCCGGAATGACCGAAGACGTCGCCGACGCGATTCTGGATTGGCTTGACGAGGACGAAGAAGCTCGTGAGCTTGGTGCCGAAGCGGAATATTACAACACGCTCGAGACGCCCTACTCGCCCGCCAACGGACCGATGCGAAGTGTCGAGGAACTGTTGTTGGTTCGCGGCGTCACCCCGACGTTGCTGTTTGGGGCCGATATCAATCGCAACGGCATGCTCGATCCCGACGAGCAAACGCGTTTCAACGCCAGCGTCGATACGCCCGGCGCACTCGGATGGGCCGCCTACTTGACCGTGCACGGCGCCGAAGCAAACAAACGCAGTGATGGATCGCTTCGTGTGAACGTTAATAAGTCGGACTTAGAGGTTCTGTATGAGGACCTGTTGGCCGCCCTGGGAGACGAAACCTATGCGAGCTTCATTGTTGCTTATCGCATCGCCGGACAATCGTCCGCGGTCGCGGCAGCGAGCGGCGGCGGAAATCGGGCCGGTGGCGAACCTTGGTCGGTCGATCTGTTGGATCAATTGGACCTTAGCGGTGGTGGCGGCACGGAATTTACCCAGATCCTTGACGTCATCGATGCCACCGTTTCGATCGAAGCCCGTGGCAATACCACGACGTATTCGTCCCCATTCGCCAGCGATATCGTTTCAATGGCCTTGTATTTACCGCTTTTGATGGACGCTTTGTCGACGCAAGATGTCGACCTGATGCCCGGACGGATTAACCTGAATCGTTGTCCGGCCGAGTTGTTGTACGGAATTCCGATCTTGGATGAAGAAACGGTGGATCTGATTCTCGAAGCTCGTCAGCAAGAGTCCGACGATCCGAACCGTCAGTATGAAACATGGCCGATGGTCGAAGGCATCGTCACCCTTGATCAAATGCGTCAGTTGTTGCCGCTTTGGACCGGCGGCGGTGATGTGTATCGGGCGCAAATCGTCGGTTACTTTGAAACCATCGGAGCCTCACATCGCAGCGAAGTGATTTTCGACGCCACAACCGTCAATCCAAAGATCATCGGATGGAGAGACCTGAGCCATCTGGGCCGGGGATTTGATCTGTCCGTCCTGGGCATGCGTAGCAATCTCGAGATGACTTTGACACAGTGAACGATCCCTGCCTTCAAGTTTAGACACCTCCGAATCCGAATCGTCGATGCTGATGCCTGTCGTCAACTGAAACGTTACTTCCATCAACCTATTGTTAGATAAGCCATGGCAAAGAAACTTGCGATCGATTGGGACGACATCGAATTGCGTTTGGTCGCCGCCCAGTGCAGCGGCAGTAACGTCAAAGTTACCGACGTCGCGATTATCCCGATTGCCGAAGCCGGCATTCAGGAAACGCTTCGCACCGCCGTGACCGAGCGTGGTCTGGAAAAGACCGAAACGTTGGTTGCGATTGGACGCGGCAAAGCCGAACTGCGTGAACTGACTCTGCCCCCGGTTCCCGATGACGAATTGCCCGATATGGTTCGCTTTCAAGCGATCCGCAGCTTCGCGTCAGCCGGTGATAGTGCGACCGTCGACTATTTGGTCACCAATCGCAAAGAAGACAGCGTGTCGATGATCGCCGCCGCGGTCGGGCCGGTCGTGCTCAGCGAGATCGAAAAAATTTGCGAATCGGCCGAGCTCACGGGCAAACGCATTGCCCTGCGGCCACTATCCGCTGCCGCTTTGTACTTGAGTCACCCAAAGTATCGCGGCAACCGCGGTGACTTGGTCTTGATCGATCTGTTGGCCGATGATGCCGAGATCGTCGTCGCACGCGACGACCGAGTGATTTTTGTTCGCACCGTTCGCATGCCGACCGACGCCAAGGCCCGAACGACTGCGTTGATGGGCGAGCTGAGACGAAGTTTGATGGCCAGCGGCGTCGCAGCCGCGCCCGATCGAGTCGTTTTGTGGGGCCGAGCCTCCGTTCATCAAGACGACATCGAACAAATCAGCAAGGCGACCGGCGCCCAAGTGGAAGTGCTCGACCCGTTCGATCTGGTCGACGTAGACCGCAAGAGCCGCGATGATCTGCCCGACCACGTCGGCCGGCTCGCCCCGCTGGTCGGATTGCTGGCCAGTGACGGGATGGATCCGGATCGATTGATCGATTTCCTGAATCCTCGCAAACGTCCCGAGGAACCACCGAATCATTTACGCAAAGCCCTGATGTTCGGTGCACCCGTCGCCGCGGCGCTGCTGTTGGGTTTCTTGGCGTATCGTCAATTCAGCACGCTCGATACGCAAATTGAAACGCTCAAGAACGCCAACGCATCGCAAGCCGATTTCGTCGCTGCGGCCAAGGTCAGCCTGGCACAGACTGAGGCAGTCGATGTTTACTTGGACGGAGGGGTGAACTGGTTGGATGAGTTGCGAACGCTAGCCTCGGAAATGCCGCCGGCTGATAAAATGATCGTACGCACGATCTCGGCGGTGACCGACCAACGCACCAAAGGCGGAGGTCGAATTGTCTTGTCAGGTGCCGTCACACAAACCGACGTGATTGAACAATTTGAACAGTCTGTGCGGGACGAGTCGCATCAGGTTGCCGGTGAAGGCACCAAGGTCTTGGACACCGATGACGCTTATCGCTTGGGTTTCCGCGAAGAGATCGTGATTCCCGCCGAAAGTGTTCGCGGGGTTCGATATCAACGACTCGATGAACTTCGCAGCACATCGGAATCCGCACCGGAAACCACCGCGGAATCCAGCGAAATGGATGTCGATTCCAGTTCAGATGCCGACACCAACGCAGATGCCGACTCCAACTCGGAGGTTGGCAGCGGTGAATCGCCATCGGAGACTGCCGATCCTGCCGAGGCTGATCACCCGGACCCTGATCCGGATGACCCGCAACCATCCGACGCCCAAGATGAGTCCGAAACAACGCAGCCCGATACGCAAGATCAGATTACCCGTGTTGTTACCGGAAAAGGAGTGCAGTCATGAATCAACGTGAACGTCTCCTTTCGATTTTGGTCGGTGGTGCTTTAGCTCTATTCGTTTTGCAATGGGGTTTCAACAAGTACCGCGATGCGATCAAAGCCAGGCAGAACCAAATTGCTTCGCTCGAGAATGAAAAGGTCAAAATCGAAGAGCAGTTGATCCAAAAGGCCTACGCCGATCGGCAGATGGGCGAGTATGTCGTGCGGTCTTTGCCAAGCGATATCGAACGCGCTCAAGCCGATTATCAGAAATGGCTGCTCAGCATGCTGCAAGAAAACGGCCTGCGCAACTTTAACGTCGGTGCACCCACATCGATTCCTGTCGGTGGACTGTATCATCGATTCGGGCTGTTGGTGACCGGTGAAACCAGCATGCCAGAACTATTGCAGCTATTGCATGCGTTCTATGCCAAGGATTACCTGCACCGCATCAACAAGATCTCGTTCAACAAAGCACGCACCGGCGAAGGCATGCAGTTGACGATGAATATTGATGCGATCGCGCTCAACGCGGCACCGGCAGACGCCGCGCCGCCGGAATCGAATTCCTGGCGAGTCGAACCCGACGCGATTGCCTATGTCGAACCGATCATGAATCGCAATCTGTTCGAACCGCCAAACAAGGCGCCACGATACGATGGCAAGTCGACGCTGGAAGCGGTGGTCGGAAAATCGACGCCGGCGCCTCTGACATTCAAAGATGATGATGGCGACCGCCTGCGTTATGAGTTGGCCGAAGACGCGCCCGAGTATGTCTCGCTGGATGAAAGAAGCGGTACGCTGCGAATCGATTCCGACGAAAAACGCGAGTTCGAAATTTTGGTCCGTGCGATCGACGACGGTTATCCCAAGCGTACGACCGAACAAAAGCTGACCGTTCGCGTTGTCGATCCCCCGCCACCGCCCACTCCTGAACCGCCCAAGCCAAAGTTTGATGACGCGACACAAACGATCCTCACTGGACTTGTGCAAGGTCGCGAGCGGCAGGCATGGTTGCAGGTTCGCACTCATGGTAAAACGCTAAAGTTGCGAGTTGGCGACAAATTTGAAATCGGCAGCGTCAAAGGCACCGTGGTGGGTATGACTTCCGACTCGGTCGACTTAGAGATCGAAGGGCGGCGTCTGACGTTGAAACAGAACGGCAATCTAGGCGAAGCGGCCAAACGAGCCGAAGAAGGTTAACGATCACCAGTTCACCGGTCGACGCGCATTCCGACGCCAAGACGATGGTGCCGACATCGATTCGGTGCCAGTCGCTTTCGCTGGACTTTGCGAGCGGCGTCCGCGCCGTTGATGCAGTCGATCTGCACGTACATCCAGGCGAGATCACGTGTCTGATCGGGCCGAGCGGTTGTGGGAAAACGTCTCTGCTGCGTTTGATGGCTGGCTTGCAATTGCCATCGGATGGTTCTGTCGACTTGGATCCGCCTGCCGATGCGCGTCGCGGCGATGTCGGCTTTGTCTTTCAGCAACCCTCGTTGTTGCCGTGGCGGACCGCGATCGAAAACGTCATGCTGCCGCTGGAATTGATCGGCAATGACTCGTCGAGCGAACGCAAGCAGCGTGCGGCGGCGGCCCTGCATGCGGTCCGGATGGACGACGCGATGGATCGGTTGCCGAATCAATTGTCGGGCGGAATGAAGATGAGAGTCTCGATCGCGCGCACCCTGGTCACCGACCCGAAAGTGCTGCTGTTAGATGAACCCTTCGCGGCCCTTGATGATATGCTGCGCGCCGAACTGGGGCAGTTGCTGCTGGACGTGTGGGATCGCCGAAACTTTACTGCCGTGATGGTGACGCACAACATCGCCGAAGCAACCTTGCTGTCCAACCACATCGCGGTGATGCATCAAGGACGCGTCATAACCGTGATCGAAAACCCGCTGCCAGGCCCCCGCGATGAAACCTTGCGTCGATCGCCCGAGTTCGGCGCGTTCTATGGGCGCGTCAGCGATGCCCTGCACATCGCATCTTCACAGCGATCCCCTTCCCTGCATCATGGTAATGCGCACGGTCAATTGGGGCCTCATGGAACGGTCCGTTCGGAAGGAACGGGGCGATGAGTGATCGCAGTTTCTACTCAAGCGTCGGGTTGATCTTGGGAGTCGCGTTTGCCGGACTTCTGATTTGGGAATGCGTCGTCTGGCTGTTCGATTTGCCGCGTGCGTTGTTGCCGACGCCTCGCGACGTCGTTGCGGCGGGCATTCGCGAGCGCGTCCCACTGTTGCGCGCGACATTCATGACCGGCATCGCGGCATTATCAGGGCTGATCGCTGCGATCGTGATCGGGTCATTGATCTCGATCGTGTTCAGCCAATCTCGCCGTATTCGCTTGGCGTTCTTCCCGTATGTCGTTTTTTTACAGACGGTTCCCATCGTTGCCATCGCGCCGCTATTGATCATCTGGAGTGGTTATCGATTTCGAACCGTCGTCATTGTCACCGTCATCATCTGTCTGTTTCCGATCGTCAATAACGTCACGGCGGGATTGCTAGCGATTGATCGTGACTTAGCCGATTTGTTTCGCCTCTATGGCGCCGGACGCGTCAAAAAGCTGATTCGGCTGCAAATCCCAACGGCCGTGCGATACTTGATGCTTGGCGCAAAGACCAGCAGTGGGTTGGCGGTAATTGGCGCGATCGTCGCTGAGTTCTTTGTTGGTAATGGTTCGGAATACGACGGATTAGGAACCCTGATGACGGCGTGGCAAGGATTCCTGAAGACCGATGCGCTGATCGCTGCGCTATTCGCATCAACGTTGCTGGGCCTGCTGTTGTTCGGCGCCGTGCAGTTCGTGTCAGCAACGATTCTGCGTCGCTGGACCTGGACCGCCGCCTAGCAGCGAGTGCCGCGCGCTTGTCATGACATGGCAAGAAAGTTTGAATTAGCGCGAACGTGTTTGCGGGTCACCCCGTCCCTATGCCATCGGACCGCGCGGCGTTCGCCGGCTGATTTCTTTTACTCACGCTTGCCAAAGGCAAGTCAAGGAGAATCCCATTCGCGCATCAAGCACCATAGGAGGTTGTTATGAGTCCCAAGCAGAAACTGATTACGACTGTCTGGTGTTCGTTGACGATGGTTGCCACGATGATCTTGTCGCACGGTCACTTGATCATGCGAGAGATTATGGTTCATTGGCCGATCGCTGAAACATGGGAAGGGCGTCTCGAAGGCGCTCTTTACACGCAAGGCGGATTGGTTTTCTTGACCGGTCTGGTAATCGCTTCGGCGATGATGGTCCGTGGCTATTTTGCGAAGTTGCAAGACGAAAGAACGGCGCGACGAGAAATCTCGCAGCGTGAAAAGCACGAACGGGCCGCGGCGAGTCGTCACGAGGCGATGATGGAATCGCTCGCGACCCTTTCGTCGGGATCAAGCGTCAGTAACGGCACTTCGCCCCGAGCAAATTCGGCAAAAAAGTCGCTCGCCTCTGGAACCAGGCCCAGGTGATCCGTCACCGAGTCGCGATCTTGTATAAGCTGTCGCGGTTCGTACTGGCGATCACTCGCCCAGAGGTCACGGTGTTGGAAATCGTGCTGATGGTTGTCAGCTGGATGCTTCACCGTGGGCCACCGATGCGAAAGTCGAAACTCGATTTCTAACGGAATCAGCGCGCTCGGCGGTTGGAATCGTTTCCAGCCGCCGAGTTTTTCGTGCGCATCTGACTGGCACGAGAGCTTCAGATCACAGGTCCAATCACGATCCGTGGTCCCTGTTGTCCGGCAAAGCCTCGTTTCGCCACCGAAGTGCTAGAATGCGTCGGCTTTTCGATCCATTCCGTTTTTGCGTTTGTTCCGATGTCACACGAGTTCATTGATTCGAATATTCGCGGCAACCGCGTCCAGTCTGCGCTGTTGATTCTCGGTATGGCGTGTTTGCTTTCGCTGATGGGATATCTAATCGGTGGTACGCTTGGGCTTGTCATCGCGGTTGTCGTGTGTTTGTTGGCGCTCGTGTTCGGCCCTCGCGTGTCGCCGCAGATTGTCTTGCGGATGTACAAGACACAACCGATTTCTCGGGCGACGTCGCCGGAACTGTTCGACATGTTTCAAGAACTGGTTCGACGCGCCGAACTCGACGTTGCACCTTCGCTACATTACGTTCCATCCCGTACGCTCAATGCATTTGCGGTCGGGCACGCCGATAACGCTGCGGTTGCGATCACCGATGGACTGTTGCGGATCCTCAATCCGCGAGAGATTGCCGGTGTGCTTGCTCACGAACTTAGCCACATCCGTCACCGTGACATGTGGGTTCTGGGAATTGCGGATAGCGTATCAAGAATCACAGCAACGCTTTCGCAGATCGGTCAATTCATGCTGTTGTTCGCATTGCCCCTTTCTATCGCCGGTGGTGGTTATGTGTTTTTGATCAGCGCTCTGGTTCTCGTTTTCGCGCCGCTGATCAGCAACTTGATGCAACTTGCGCTGTCTCGTTCACGCGAGTTCAATGCGGACTTGGGCGCCGTGCGCATAACAAAAGATGCGATTGGGCTTTCGTCCGCGCTCAGCAAGCTTGAACGCGCGACCTCAAGCGATGCGGGTGCACCCTGGATCTTTGCGGGGCGTCGCCGCACGACCGTACCGGCGATGCTGCGTACACACCCACCGACGGATCAGCGGATCGAACGAATCATGGAAGCAGGCCGCTCGATCGGTCAGCAGTTTCCGATCGGCGAAAATCAAGTTCCGGCACGGCGACGTGTACAAATGCAGCAACATCCGCGAGTTCGTTCAGGACCGCGATGGCACGTCGCTGGCCTTTGGTATTGAGACTGGTCTTGCGGTCTAGTCGATCGTCGAAACCGTTGACGAAGGAGTTGTGCGATTGCGACTTTTCCCCGCGAAACAAGCTGTCACGCGTGAGAATAATTGTTGTGCCGGCAAGTTCGAACTCGCTACAATGGTCGCTTCCCTTCCGGACGAGTCCACATCGTCTGCTCTCCCTCGCCTTGCTGATGGATTGACCGCAATTGT
The DNA here is from genome assembly GCA_963975425.1 of uncultured Pirellulaceae bacterium. GTDB lineage: Bacteria > Planctomycetota > Planctomycetia > Pirellulales > Pirellulaceae > CAXBGS01. The sequence continues at coordinate 156,166 of CAXBGS010000005.1, read as the reverse complement.
CTCGTAGGTGCAATTTTTCCGCCGTGCGACGAACAGCAATTCTGGGTGTTGTCTTCACTGCATTGACGTCATGTGCGTGCGCGTCCGAACCCGTTGATTTTTTTGAACGTAAAATTCGCCCGGTCTTGATCCGGCATTGCTACGAATGCCACGCCGGTGACTCGGATTTGATCCAAGGGGGATTGCGGCTGGACCATCCCGATGCCATGGCCAGAGGCGGTGACTCGGGTGCCGCGGTGATGCCGGGCGAGCCTGACAAGAGTCTGTTGCTGACCGCGATTCGGTACGACGAGTTGGAAATGCCGCCAAGTGGGCCGCTGGATGAAAGCATCGTCCGCGACTTCGAACGTTGGATCGAAACGGGAGCCGTCGATCCACGTGAGTCCGACCCGCTGTTGCCGCTGTCGCAAGCACGCGAAACCGATTGGGAAACCGCAAAGCAGTTTTGGTCATTTCAACAGCCCCAGCGACACGCCGCACCGTGCGTGTCATCGGGCGACTGGGTTGGTACCAAAGTCGACTCATTTGTATTGGCGCAGATGGAACAAGTCGGTTTGTCACCCAATCCACCGGCCAGCCGTGCGACGTTGATTCGGCGACTTTCTTTCGACTTGACTGGTCTGCCGCCTTCACCCGCGGAAGTCGAAGCATTTGTCAACGATACCCGGCCGTCGGCGACACGACGACTGGTCGATCGGTTGCTTGCGTCGCCGACCCACGGCGAGCGTTGGGCGAGGATGTGGTTGGACGTGGTCCGCTTTGCCGAAGATCAGGCGCACCAAGTCGGCAAGAACACTTCGCTGACCTATCCGAATGCCTATTTGTATCGCGATTGGGTCGTCGATGCGTTCGCCGCCGATATGCCTTACGACCAGTTCGTGCGAATGCAGCTCGCAGCCGATGTGATCGATCCCAAGGCGACCGACTCGCACGTCGCGCTAGGGTTCCTTGGGCTGGGGCCGAAATACTATCGGCGCAATGATCCGCAAGTGATGGCGGATGAATGGGAAGACCGCATCGATACCGTCTCGCGCGGGCTGTTGGGATTGACCGTGGCTTGCGCTCGCTGTCACGATCACAAATTCGATCCGATTCCGACCACCGACTACTACGCGCTGGCCGGGGTTTTCGCGGGAACCGAAATGTACAATCGGTTGATCGACGCCGGCGAGACCGGCCAAAAGGGCGACGCGAAAAATCCGATCGACGCGGTTCATATCGTTCGCGAAGGCAAGCCGGTCGACCTGAATGTGATGATCCGCGGCGACGTGAATAAACTCGGTCCGGTTGCACAGCGGCGTTTCTTGACCGTTCTGTCGTCCGGGTTTCCGCAGCGTTTCAAACGCGGCAGCGGCCGGATCGATTTGGCCGACGCAATCACCGATCGATCGAATCCTCTGACCGCCAGAGTGATTGTCAATCGGGTTTGGGGGCAAATGATGGGCACACCGTTGGTGCGCACCGCAAGTAACTTTGGCCAGCTGGGCGACACCCCGACGCATCCGCGACTGTTGGACGATTTGGCGGTGCGATTGATGGACAACGATTGGTCGTTGAAGTGGTTGCAGCGAGAAATTGCTCTCTCGTCGACCTATGCGCAAAGCAGCGCGTTCGATTTAGGCAAGCATGCGATCGACCCCGAGAACCAGCGGTTGTGGCGAATGCACCGAAAACGGCTCAGCATCGAATCGTTCCGCGACGCCGTGCTGTCCGCCGCCGGACGGATCGACTTGTCCCGGGGCGGGCGATCGATGAAACCGGACGATCCCCGTTCACGTCGTCGAACGCTTTACAGTTCCGTAAGCCGGCTGAAACTGAATCCGATGTTGGCGCGGTTTGACTTTCCCGATCCCAACGCGCATAGCGCCGGTCGTTACGAAACGACGACGCCGCTGCAGAAGTTGTACTTGCTGAACAGTCCGTTCTGGATCGAGCAATCCGAAGCGTTCGCAAGCCGCATGATTCGTTTTTCGCAATCCACGGACCAGCGGGTCACGTCGGCCTATCAAATTCTTTTTGCACGAGACCCCAGTGCGCAGGAAACCAAACTTGCTCGGTCTTATTTTGCTCAAGGGAACGAGTTGACCGACGCCGAGAAGTGGTCGCAGTATCTACAGACGCTGTTGATCAGCAACGAAATGTTCATCGTCGACTGATGCAGGTTCGTCGAAAAAGAATGTATGTCTCCATTGAAGCCGCGAAGCGAAAACCGCAATGAACATTGATTCCAAAATCGCAGGCCTCACTCGTCGAGAAATGATTGCGAGGTCGGGTGCCGGGTTCGGTAAGATCGGAATGTTGGCCGCGCTGCAAGGCGCAGGAGCATTGCACGGCACAGTATCGCTGGCGGGCGCAGGATCGCTGGCAGATGCGAAACAGCCGCAGGTCGCCGGTGACGATGGGCTGCACCATCTAGCCAAAGCAAAACGTGTTATTTTTCTATTCATGAATGGCGCGCCATCGCACGTCGACACGTTCGATCCGAAACCAGAATTGGCGCGCCGCGAGGGCCAGTCGCCAGCAGAAGACATCTCGCAAAAAAATCGAGCCGCCGGATTCATGCCGTCCCCGTTCCGATTCGCCAAGCATGGTGACAGCGGCGTCGAGATGAGTGAACTGTTTCCACGACTGGCCAAGCATGCCGATGAATTGTGCGTTGTGCGGTCAATGCACACCGACGTGCCCAACCATGAACCGGCATTACTGCTGATGCAATCGGGCAACCAGCAACCGGTCCGACCCTCCCTCGGTTCATGGTTGTCATATGGCTTGGGCAGCGAAAATGAGAATCTGCCGCCGTACGTGGCGTTGTGTCCAGGTTTGCCGGTGGTCGGTCCACAGTTGTGGTCCAGTGCGTTCTTGCCAGGCCAACACCAAGGTGTCGAAATCAATACGAACGACACCCGTGTGGATCGTTTGATTGCGAACGTTCGGAATCCGAAACTTTCCAGTACCCAACAACATCGTCAATTGAGCCTGTTGCGAAGGTTCAATGAATTGCACCGGCAGGATCGTCCGGGCGATGACCAGCTTGAAACGCACATCCGAGGCATGGAAATGGCGTATCAAATGCAAACCGAAGCGAGTGAAGCCTTCGATATCAGCCACGAGTCCGAAACGACACGGGCAGCCTACGGGGACACTGCGTACGGGCGCAGCTGCCTGCTGGGACGACGTTTGCTCGAACGAGGTGTTCGCTGTGTGCAAGTGTTTTATGTCAAGGACGGGCAAAAGCAACCTTGGGATACGCATCGCAAAAACAACGAATCGCATAAAGTGCTCTGCGGCGATAGTGATCGCGCGACCGCAGCGCTGCTAGATGATCTAAAGAACCGTGGAATGTTGGAAGACACGCTCGTGATCTGGGGTGGTGAGTTTGGCAGGACGCCCTATGCGCAAATGGACAAGTCGAAAGATCCCAAACTTACCGGTCGCGATCACCACCACACCGGATTCTCGATGTGGATGGCCGGCGGTGGTGTTCGCGGTGGTCTGACCTACGGTGCGACGGACGAACTCGGAATGCACGCGGTGAGTAATCGCGTGCATGTTCATGATCTGCACGCCACCATTTTGCATCTGATGGGAATCGACCATCAACGTCTCACCTTCCGTTATTCTGGACGCGACTTCCGACTCACCGACGTTCATGGGACCGTGGTCAGTGACTTGCTGGCGTAGACAGTTCCGGCGGCGCTTGCTCTTACTCACCGCCAAGACGGTTGCCAGATAGCTGCAGAGCGGCTTTAGCGATGTCAGTAGAATTCCCTGACGCAGCTCCGAAAACAAGGCCGGCCGGCCGATCGCTTCCAAGTATCTCGAAGGAGAGTCGACCATCAGCGGAGCTCGAGTCACAAAAATCAATCATGCGAAACCGCGGAAAACACGGCTTTCCGTGGTCGTCCGAGCGCCCCAAGCAATTTGATCAAAGAAATGCCTTGAACTGCCGCGGGGCGAATCCGTATGATAGATCCATCGATCAAGAGATCCCCCCATTGCTGTGTCTGTGATGTTCTCACGCTCTGTCAATCAGCGACTTGACGCCTTGCCGGCTTTGCTGGCCGCGTTGGCGATGGTCCTTTGGCCGGCGCTCGCGAGTGCGAACTGCTGCTGCCACAAGGACCGGTCGATTCCATCGGCCGCATCGATTGCCGTCGAGACGGCTCAGTCGGCGTGCCCGGCATGTTGTGCCAAAGATGGCAAAGACGTTGCCAAAGACAAAGACGCAAAGAATAAAGACACCAATCATAAAGACACCAATCATAAAGACACTGCACATCGGGATGCGAACTCGTCTCCGGCGGGCACCCCATCGTGTTGTGCTTCATCCGACGCGGGTGATTGCGGTGATTCGGATGATTGTCAGTGCGAGTTCCGTTGCTGCCAATACACGCATGCAACGCTCTCCGCCCCTGTGGTGGACGATGCATCGCAGCTGATCGTCGCGGTGGATGCACCGTTTGAACGTCTGTTGCCCTCACCCTCGCGTACGGTTTCATCCGAAGCGATTGGGTATCTTTCCTCGATCGGCAGCGCGCAGGATCAATGCGCGCTATTGTGTCGTTGGCTGAAGTAGCGTATCGGCTGAATTGAGTCATGGATACGTTTACGAATTACGACACAAACTTAATCAGAGGAAACGAATATGTTTCGATTGTTTTTAGGCGCGTTTATCGCGCTGCCCGTTCTTGCGGTAGCCGCCGGTATGTATAGCGGTGATCAGCCGTCGGGTTGTTGCGGCAAGTCAACGCTGGTTGCTGCCGACGGATGTCCGTGCGGCCAATGTGAAGCGGGATGCGACTGTTGCACGAGTGATGTCTGCACCTGCGCAGACTGTGCCTGCGAGGCTTGCGGTTGCAGCGGTGCGGCCAAGGCGAGTTGCTGTGAAGCGGGCAGCTGTGAAGCAGGAAGTGGCGCAGCCGCGTGCTGCGAATCGGGCAGCTGTGAAGCAGGCACTTGTCCTGCCGAGGCATCCGAATCGCAGAGCAGTGAATCCGAGACCGACGAGTCCGCCGCATCGGGCGAGCAGACCTTAACGTCGTCGTCGAGCAGCTGTGGCATGTGCCCCGCAGAATGTCTGTGTGACACAGGCGCGGACTGCAACTGCGACGGATGCGAATGCCTTTTGTGCGCTAGCTAGTTCGCGGGGCTAATCAAAAGTGAACGAGAGGGTCGGCGGTTTCTTACGAAGCCGCCGGCCTTTTTTGATTGCCCCACAGAAACACATACGCACGAACATCATTGGAATCGCCCAAGAAAAGCTGACGGTCGACCAATTTCAACAAGAACGTAAATGGCGAATGTTGTCGGTCTCAATAAGACCCCGTTCCCGTTTGATGCATATGCGCCAGATAACCCACTTTATACGGCGTATAAATAGATGGCGAAAGAGGCTATCTGCCACGACTCAGCGGTAGTTGCGAGCGACGATTCGCTCCGGACACCGTCACACGCATTTAGACGCAAGTTGCTGTTTTACTAAGTTCATGAATGCAATTTCCCGCGATGGAGGCACTGAGTTGTCAATGTTTATCGCCTTCGCGTTTTGAGAGAAAAAACCATGCCATCATCAGAGCAACCAGCATCACAAAAGTGGTGACAAGAAAATAGAATCGTCCACTCGATGACTCCTTGATTGTTTCTGAAGTAGCAGTATTTCGCATTTCGGTTTCGTCCGCGAAACGCAATGAATCGTCAGCGTCCGTCTTCGCTACTACGACGCCAGGATTGTTGATGTCTTCGCGTTGGTTGACTACGACCGACCCAGCTTTTAGCGGAACGACAAAAGCTGATTCCTCAATCGGCAGATTGAACGCAGCGTTCTGGACGACTCTAAATTGCACGAAATCGAGTTCGCTGTTTCTGAATCTTGCGTCGACGAAAATAGAAGGAAATACGATTCCCGGGGATGCTTCAAGCGGCCTCTGCTGAACAACCAGCCTCGTAAAGAAGGGGGCACTTTGTCCGGTACGCGTTATATCGGCACGGAATTGACGAATGAATCCAGTTTCGATATCGGCGAGCAAGATTGCATGTGTACTCCTTCCCCTGCCTGAACTACTTGCTTCAAGCGTTATTGCACCGGTGCTGGTGTCGAGAGAATCCGCAACACGGAAGTTAGAGGCATTTCCTTGACTTGGGACATACCGAATATCATCAAGCTTCAACTGTTTGAAACCCGCGTTTCCTCTTGGCAGCAAGTCAACTTGGTCTCTCGAGCCATATTCCCTTTTAACAATCTGGTCGACACCGACCTGCACGACCGTTCTATCGCCGACGTCATGAGAGTCTGACGTGAATACGCTATCGCCACGAAATACGAGTTTAGTTTCGCCAACCGAAGCGTGTTCTGGGTTCAGACTTGGAACTAACATTCTTGCAAACTTATCTCGTTCCTTGGAGTCGCTGAGGTCTGTCGCCATCAATGCAGAGAGAAAAGCGGTATCTGACAAAGGTAATTCTGCCTGTTGGACAAATGAAAAGAACGTAAGCTCTCCCGACGCAAGACCCAATCGTTGCCGCTCCCATTTTTCAGCAAGCAAGTCGATTACATCTGAACTGGATTGAGCTGACACTTCGCCATCTTCCAGGACGTTCAGCAGTTGATTCACAATGAGAATCACCGCGATACACCGCAAACAAAGAAATCGAAAATTCATCGTGCGGCCTTTGGATACCAATGTTTTCATTGAAACGTTTTTGCGTCTATTGTGATTTACAAACGAACGCGAAGTCAATAAGTGACAGCCTCGACAATGTAACGAATACAACGTATCAGTCACGAACCAACCCGCAGATTGTGTAAAGGTCGTGGCTTCAATCGGACGTGTCAGGATTGACGTGCCCGCAGAACAAACTTTTTCGACAAGCCCCAAGCTCTGTGGGTAGCTGAAAGCCCCGCCGAACGGTAACGATTGCTTCGCAGTGCCGCACCGTCCGATAACTGAACGTCTTGTTTCATTGGCTTTGTCGCTGACGTGTTCTCTCTTGTTAGTTGCCGCTTGCGGGATCGGTTCCGTTTTTCCATGGCCCGGCGAGAGATTGATAGGGGAACGGCGTGAACGTGCTGCCGGTGTCGCCGGCACGCCAGCCGGGGACGTGTCGGGGTTTCGCTTTCGCCTTGGACATCGCTTCCCAGTTCTTTGCCCATGATTCGTCACCGCCGGCAACCTTGCCGCTGCGATCGATTTGAAAGACTTTGCCTTCGCGGTAGCTGCGTACCGCCAAGTTCACCATCATGACTGCCGCCGCGGCCAGATCAGGATCGTTGTTGACGGCCCCCGGATCACCCTGCTGGATCGCATCGATGAAGTTTTGAAAGTGTTCTTCGTTGTAATTGCGTGCGCAGCTTCGTTCATAGTGCTCCGGTTTCAACTTGCTGTTCCCCGTCACTTGCGGCCGCTCGGGCACGAAATCGAACGATCCTTTGGGGCCTGATCCGTAAGTCGGCTTGCTGACGGTGATCGAGCCGTGGTGGCCTCGGATGACGTGCTCGATCTTGGATGCTTCCGACACCATCGTGCTGCAAACCATCGCCTGGACGCCTTCATGAAAGTCGGCGATCAGCGATGCCACGTCGGTGACTTCACGATCGTCATATTCCATAAAGATACCACCGCCACCGACCACCCGGCCGGGATAACGCAATCCGGTCGCTTTGAGCATTCCCGTGATGCGATGAACAAACAGGTCGGTAAACATGCCGTAACCGTAGGGCCAGTAGCATCGCCACTGGCCGAATGTGGATCGATCGAACTCGAGTTTGGGATTCAAACCTTGTTCGACGCCGAGCCAACGGTCCCAGTCCACGTTCGTGGGTGTCATCTCTGGCGTGATCTCGTTGTGGCGCGACATGCCAGCGGCCGAGTTGCGCGAACACTCGGTTTGAAACTGCACAATCTTGCCAAGTTTCCCGTCATTGATCATCTCTCGAATCTCATCCCAAACGGGCGAACTGGTGGACTGAACACCGACTTGCATCACCAGCCCAGAGTCACGCCACGCCTGAATGACCTCTCGGCCTTCTTCGACCGTATGTGTCATCGGTTTTTCGCAGTACACATGTTTGCCTGCCTTGAGCGCATCGATCGCCTGCAGGGCGTGCCAATGATCCGGCGTACCGATCGTTACCGCGTCGATCGACTCATCGGCCAACATCTCGCGATAGTCGACATAGGTTTTCGGCTGAACGCCCGTTTCGGTTTTGATGTAGTCGACGGCGCGATCGCGATACACACTAAACACATCGTTGACGCCAGCGATGTCAATATTGGTGCCCGATGCTCGCAGGTTGACGAGCGCTCGGATGTGCGCGCCGAATCCGCGTCGCCCGGCACCAATGACACCGATGCGCAGCCGCTGACTCGAACCAGGGATACTTTCGGCCGCTCTTGCCGAGGTGGCATGTTGACGAACGATTGCTGCACCGGCTGCGAGACCGGTTGCGCTCTTCGACGCCGACTTGATAAAGTTGCGGCGTGATGACGATGACGGATGGTTGGGATCGTTGTTCATCACTTTGCCTTTTCGCGTTGTTGTTTGACGGTTTCATCAAAGACACTTTGGCGACTGCTGAACGATTCTGGTTCGCCGGGTAAAGGAAGTCGATGGCGGAACAGCCATTCGTCGTTCGTGCCTTCGAGCCAATGGGTCAGTTTTAGTGACAGGTCGCGCCGAATGTCGGCGTGTTGATCGCTGTGGGCAAGGTTTTGAAGTTCGTCCGGATCGTTTTGCAGGTCATACAATTCCACCTCGTCGCGGAACAAGAAATCTTTGATCGGCCGCGGGCCGATTTTCGTGTCACCGCGACGAATCGTTTCTCGCCATGTCGCTCGGCTTAGCGTGTCGATCGGCAGCGGATATTCGCTGCGCCAAATGAGATTCCAAATCAGTTTGTAGCGGTGGTTGCGGATCGTACGCATCGGGTAATACATCGTGACCTCGTGCGCGACATGCGTCAGCTTGACTTCATCCCAGTCGTCGGCAGTCTCGTTTCCCAGCACTGGCAAAAAGCTGCGGCCGTGCAGCGGATACTTTGGCGGCGCGGTCTCGGTCCAATCTAAAATGGTGGGCGTGATATCGGCCAGCGTGACCAGTGCTTTGCTGGTTGTTCCATTTCCAACACCACCGGGATGCCGGACGATCATCGGAACTTGAATGCCCGGTTCATAGTGATTGCCCATGGCGCCGGGTTCTGACGATCCATGGTCGCTGGTAAAGATGACCAAGGTGTCATCGGCCTTGCCGCTTTGCTGCAAGACTTTCAGGACTTCACCGATGCCATGATCGAGCCGCGTGATCTCTTGATAATAGCCCGCGATGCCTTCCCGGACCTCAGGACGATCAGGCAGATAGCCCGGAATGATGACGTCGGCCGGATCATAGGTCGTTGCCGGCAGCAGCGGGTTTCCCGGTTGGAATCCCCATCCCGGTCGATCACGAGAAGTCGGATGTGGGTCGCTGAAACCAATGGTCAGGAAGAACGGCGAATCGCCGGATGATTCGATGAACTGTTTCGCGTGCTCGGCTAGCCCAATGACGTCACGGCCACTGACTTTGGGGTTAAAGGTGAAAGGATACATTTCTTCGGGCGTCGTATGTTGCTTGCCCAACAGCGCCGTTTTGTATCCGCGATCGACAAGTAACCTGAAAACCGTTTTTACGTTTGGACGAATCCGATAGGTGTGTGTGCCGTGTCCATGTCCGTACTGGCCATTCCCGTGGACCTGCAGCCCCGAGTAAATCACCGCACGGCTTGGTCCGCATGATGCTGTCGTCGCGAACGCATCCAAAAAGCGGACGCCTTCACTGGCAAGTCGGTCGATGTTGGGTGTTTGAACCACCGAGTTGCCGTAGCATCCACAGTCGTCTTTATTCTGATTGTCGGAAATCAGCAAGACGACGTTCTTTGCCGATAGTGACGTGATGCTGAGCCCCACCGACAGCGACAGAATGATTGCAAGGGCTCTGCACATCGGTGTCGATCCGAGTTGTATGCGACGGACGATGGACTCTCTCATGGGTGAAACTCGTTCTTAGATGCGAAAGAAAATCTTGTTGCGGTACAGGTAAAAGCAGAACAGCCAGAGGACCAAAAAGAGGGCAGCGGCTTGCAGTGAAGGCCCGTACGGACCGGCAAAGATGTCTTTGCCAAGGTACGTCTGCCAGAGGCCAAGGATCCAGGATTTCATCAGGCTCGACATCAAGTAAATCGCCAGCGAATTCATGCCGACGACCACGAACGGGAACGTCCACTTTTTAAAGCCCAAGATGTCGACGACCCAGTACAGCAGTGCCGTTGCCCATAACATGTAAGCACCGCTGAACAACGTCCAACTGGGGGTCCAGATGCGTTTGACGATCGGGCAAACCGTATAGCTTGCGATCAGGGCGATCGCCATGCAAATGATACCGCCGACAATCAATCGCTTTAATTTGCCTAACTCGTCGCCCTCGCCACGCAGCAATGATCCGGCAAGCACGCCCATCAAAATCGTAATCGCCGCGGGAATGAAATTCAGCGTCGCGTATCCCGCCTTGTGAGGAGCCGCGATCTCTTCACCGTGCAAGACCGTGTACAGCGCGACATCGACGTCCGCCGCGCTGTTGGTCAGGATCGCGAACGGTGGTCCAAAACGGTCCAGCACATGAAATGACTGAATCGATTCCGCCGCAGGTTCCGGCAGCGGGTTGGGCGCCGGTGAAAATGCCATCCATGCCCAATAGACCACCAGCACGGCCGATCCGACCGCGATTTGAACTTTCGCGCTGCGATCGAGCAGCAGGAACACAAAGAAGTATCCGAGCCCGATTTGTGCCAGAACGTTTGTCAGCAGCCGGTTGTTTTCGATGCCGGCTCGATGCGATGCCAAGAAGACGCCCAGCAAGACCAATACAACCGCACGAATCAACGCGTGACTGTTCAGGTTGATTTTGCTGGCGCCGCGTTTTCGCCGACTGGCATATGAGTACGGCATCGCAACGCCGACCATGAACATGAATGCCGGTTGGATCAGATCCCAAACCGAGCAACCGATCACATAGAACTGGCTGTTCCAAGCCGGATGGCTGTTGTGGAAACCGAGCCATTGCCACATCTGGCCATAGCTCGTTTCAATTTCATCGGTGGGGCCAAAGCCTAGTTTGCGAGCCGTCGAGGCGACGGCAAAGCCGTTGACCGCAAGCATGCACATGACCAAACCGCGAAAGGTGTCCAACGACACAAGTCGTGGCGCAATGCCGGTGTCTTTGCTCATGTTTGCTTAGGAGATAGCGTAGGCGGGCGTGCGGCGATCACGCGGTGGGATCGGATTCTTGATGAAACGAAACCGATTTCGTGTCGCCTAGGCTAGCTTACACCGTTCACACATGCGGGTGTGAATTCTACTGGCGAAAAATAACCGGCGCACCGTACTTTTGATGAATCTCATTGCATCGTTTCGGTTCCAGGCGCAATCCGTGTGCGAGATCGCCCAGATAGTTCGCTTCTTTGTTTTCATCCAAATCGATCGCCAACAACGAGATCGTGTAAACCTGTTCTTCCAATCCAAGCGGAACCGACCAAGCAAAGTCACGCACGTCGGTGTCTTTTGCGAACTCGGCGCGCAAGAAATCGATCTCTGTCTGACTGACATGTTCCAAACGTTTTAAGATTGCTTCTTGTTCAGCTTGATCGACCTGTCCATCGGCCTTGGCGGCGTTGACCATCGCGCGGACAAGCACTTCGGCCTGTTCGTTCATCGATTCCGCTTCCGGTGTGCGAGGCGGCGGAGCTTGTTGTGGTGCTTGCTGTCGTTGTCGATGATGGTCGTTGGAAACTCCCAGCAAGTCCTCCAGGCTTTTCGCAGCTCCGCCGATGGTCCGTGGGCGATTTTGCGAAGACGGTTCCGGGGCGCGGCGTGGCGGTGCCGACTTTTTGCCGGCCATCCCGCCCAAAATATCTTTCAGGATGTTTCCGCCCGGACTGTTCGATTGTGATTTGCCACCAAGAAGTGAACCCAAAATATCCATCGCGTCCATTGTTCAGCCCTGCCATTACTGTTTGAAAAGAAAAAGAAACTTGCGAACATTCGCTTCGATCCACTGCTAAGAATTCCGCACTTCGATGTCGGAAAATTTCCAGCAATTCAGAAATCCGCAGACTCCCGCCCAAACGATGTTGCTCGCTGTATTGAGCGTCAGTGTATCGGATCAATGCCGTGGCCAGTCGCTCGCAGCCGTGTCATTTCGATTCAACCGGCCGTATTTCAGCTTAAGCATCGCTCGTGAACTGTTTCACGCACATGGAGCGCCGTCAGAATAACTTTGCCCGAATGCTCATGCGGCGGCGGAATGATCTTGTGCCTGAGTCGAGTCACTGGCTAGAAGCAAACGTGAAAACTCCGAATCATCCTTTCGCAGGGCAAGGAATGCCGCCGCGCCACGATCGACTCATCCTCTGGTTGATGTTGTTTGCAATTCCACTTGGAATCGCCAACGGCCAGGGTGGAGCGCCAACCGATTTACCGAAGCTGCCCGACGATCCCGCATCCGTGATCGCCAGGGTAGGCGAGTCGCCGATCCTGCTGGGAGAACTGCAGCCCAAAGCCGATGCGCGCATCAAGCAGGTCATGGAAAAGACCGGGCAAAAGATCCCGCCGGAACAATTGCAGATGGCCCGCACGAATTTGATCCGCGGCCTGTTGGCTCAAGCGATTCAAAGCAAAATGATGCGAGAAGCATTCTTGTTGGATCAGGTCGGTACTGAGGCCGCCGAAAAACATGCCGAAGCACGCGAAATGATGTCGGCTCGTGCCCGCCAGATGTTCATCGAGACCGAAGCCGATCAATTGATCGAGAAATACGAAGTCAACGATTTGACGGAACTCGACGAACGGCTGAGAGCCGAGGGCAGTTCGCTGGCCGCACGCCGACGCGATTTCGTCGACGCGATGTTGGGACATATGTACATTCGCAGCAACGTCGAACGCGAACCGCATGTGTCCGTGGCAGAAATCGTCGCGTACTACACCAATCATCAAGACGAATTTCAACACAGCGCCCAGGCTCGCTGGGAACAATTGACCGTTTTGTTCAGTCGATTCGAATCCAAACAAGCTGCCAAAGCCGCCATCTCGGCGATGGGGCGTGAAGCCTATTTCGGCGGCAACGTTCAAGCGGTCGCGCGTGACAAAAGCCAGGGGCCATTCGCTGACAAGGGCGGGTTGCACGACTGGACCACCAAAGGTGCGTTGGCATCGACGATTTTGGACGAGCAGATATTTTCGTTGCCGCTGAACGCGATGAGCCAGATTATCGAAGACGAGCAGGGCTATCACATCGTGCGGATTTTGGATCGCAAAGAAGCAGGCATCACGCCATTGAAAGATGTCCAAGAGGCGATTCGCGAAAAACTGCAGAAAGAAAAGATCATGGATTCGGAACGCAAGGCGATGGCATCGATGCGCGAGCGTGTCCCCGTTTGGTCGATCTTTCCCGACGATGTTCCGGGCGCAAAACCGCTGCCACAAATCGCAACGCGACCGCGAGCGAACAACTATTGATGAATGCCGTGGTGCCCAAGACGCAGCATGACGATCGGAACCACAGGCGTCGCGCCAACGCTGTCACCGTGGGCGGGATCGTCGCGATGCTGTTCACCGCGGTCATGGCGAGTGGTTGTGGCCAGCTTTCGTATCGACTGTCCACGCGGACCGAGCAACCGTACGTGCCGAACCCGCTGGAATTGCCGCCGGCACAAGATGAATTTGTTTGGTCACAAGTGGTCGATACGGTCGACGACTACTTCCGTGTTGCTAGAGAACAGCCGGTACAGAATTCCAGTGGCATGGTGCTTGATGGTCGTTTGGAAACGGCCTATCGCATCGGAGGCTCGGTCTTCGAGCCTTGGCGCAAAGACAGCACACCCGGATTCGAGCGGTTGCAAAGCACGCTGCAGTCGGTCCGTCGACGTGCCATCGTCAACGTACGCCCACGAGGCGCGGCATACACGATCGAGGTGATTGTACAAAAGGATCTCGAAGACACCGATCGCAGCCAGTACGCGACCGAATCGACGGCGACTCGCCGGCATGATGGTACGTTGCTTCGCAACAGCAATGGCTATGACGACAGCCCGCAGACGCTGGGTTGGATCCCGTTGGGCCGAGACGCCAGTCTCGAACAAGTCATTTTGAATGACATCTTTGCCCGCATCACCCGCCCCGATAGCGGCAAGCACGGCATCAAGTAATCCGCATCAAATAATTCGCATCAAATCATTCACGCTGATTTTGTGTCTTGATGATGTAGCGCGGCGTGAGGCATTGGCCGGCCCAAACGGTTGTTCGCCGCGGCGCGATCCGTTGTTTGCCCAGGCATGATCCGTTGCTCGGCAAACAACTGATCGCGACACGGCAGACCTCGCTGTTTAGGTCGTGCTATGCAACATACGGGATCGTTCGTCGGATCGATCCCGTCCCTACCCTGCTCGCACTTGGTGAATGCCCGCTAGCGTTGTAAACCTGGCGAGTCCCGCACATGCGGCAGTGGTGGTCAGCTTGCCGTATTTTTCCGGATTGCGACAAACGGTACAGCTTCTCAGGCCACGTGCCGTCACGGGCTGAAGACTTTTTTGCGAACTAATCTTCTTGGTCCTTGTCGCCGATACCCATGCTGCTGATGGTCAGCAAGTTTGCACCGAGCGGCTTGTGATCTCGGCACCAGACGCGGACCCACTTCCACGCAACTTCTCGGATGCTCATGATTGCACTGGCAACACGGACGATCGACGCAGAAACGTTTTACGAGGGCATAGAGCGACGCCTATGCGATCTTGGGCAGCTGGTTGCCCGGCAGTTCCCCACAACGAAACGCGAGCTACTGCGCAGTGGTAAAGTTTGCGGAATTTACTTTTGTGTCCATGGACCACGGAGCGTGAAACTGACCGCGATCATCGACTTTGAAAAGAAGTTAGTCATCTATTATGGCAGCGATGGAATCCGCCGCGAAAGCGAACCGATCGCTATCAACGCCCTGACCCGGCAAGCCGCCTAACCGGTTCGGTCGACCGCACCAGTCAAGTCGATGTGGTTTCATCGCGCTTCGGTATGGTTTCATCGCGTCGGCGGGGCGGTCGATTGGTCGGCTTTTTCTTCCGCCGCGCTCGCCTTGAGGTATCGTGGCGTCAGCTTCATGGGATCGACCCACTGTTGCCAAGCGGCCGCATGGTGGCCCAGCAAGCCTGATCCAGTTGCGTCGGGCATGGTCCGCGGTACCAGTCGTTCGGCCAACTCATCGGCCGACGTCGACTTTGCCAACACATTCGGGTCGCCCGCGAATCTCGTTTGGGGGGGCAGCGACGAAATCACGTTCGCCAGGTCCGCGGTATCGAGGACAACGGCCGAGTGCAAGTGCGTTATCCAGGCCGACGCCGGATCGATACCGCCCATCGCCGAGTCGGGTTCACCCGAGCGATTGGTGAGGTTTACTGCGGCGGGAAGCAAACGTGCACGCTGGTAGGTACCCGTGAAGACTTGGCCGCGGTAGGCGTTAACGGCGACCAGCACCGAATCGATCGAGGCATCCTGCGAAAAGACGGTGGCAGCGACCGCGGCGATCGAGTCGATTGCGACTAGCCGCAGTCCTGTCGCATAGCAGTATGTTTTTGCAGTGGTCAGGCCTATTCTTAACCCTGTAAAAGAGCCAGGCCCCCCGGCGACGGATAAGAAATCGATCGGCTTGTTTTGACATTGGCACCAATCGACCGCTTCGCGGAGCATGATTGTCAAGGTTGCTGCGGTCCGCCGATCGCTGGGCAACGGAAACGACTTCAGCAACGTTTCGTCGTCCAGGACTGCCAGAGAACCGGTTCGACCGCTCGTTTCGATCGCCAGTTGGATCATAAGCGATGTTTTAAGAATGCGTGGGATTGATGAGTTTTTTTAGTTGCCATTACAATCATCGTGGCTCCCATCTCGACGGCATGACGCGATCCAGTCTGGGGGATGAGTGCTTTTCGCGGTTTCGGCCGTCCCATTACCAGGAATAACCCGGGATACAATTGGTGAAGCGTGCCGTTATCAGCGACATTCATGGCAACCTTGAAGCACTGCTAGCAGTTCTCAAGGATGCTCGCAGTTTTTCTGTCGACGAAATCTACTGTCTTGGCGACATCATCGGCTATGGCCCCAATCCATGCGAGTGCCTGGATCAGGTGATGCGCCATTGCAAGACGACGATCTTGGGTAACCACGACCAGGCAGCCCTGTTCGATCCCGATGGTTTCAATCCGATGGCGTTGCGCGCGATTTATTGGACGCGTGACCAGTTGGACAATGGACCAGGCAGCTCGGCACAAGTGAACGCGCGATGGGATTACCTGGGCGAACTGCCCCGCCTGCACGACGAAGGCGATTTTAAGTTTGTGCACGGTTCGCCACGTGATCCGACGAACGAATACGTGTTCCCCGAATACGTGTTCGACCAACGAAAGATGGAAATCCTGTTTGGCAAGGTCCAGAAGTATTGCTTCATGGGGCACACGCACTTGCCTGGTGTGTTCACCACGGAGTGTGAATTCATTTCACCGGAAGAATGCGATTACCAGTTTGCGTTGGGCAACGAAAAAGTCATGGTCAACGTCGGCAGTGTTGGTCAACCGCGCGATGATGACAAACGATCGTGCTACATCATTCTTGAAACCGATGAATCAGGTGCCGCGAACATTATGTATCGACGGGTCGAGTATGATATTCAAAAGACCAAACAGAAAATCTATGACGAGCCCGATTTAGACAATGCGTTGGGCGATCGACTACAACATGGCCGCTGATCGTGACGACGACCGCAATCTTAAGTGACATTCATGGCAACCTGGCAGCACTGGAATCGGTGTTGGAGGACATTGCCGGTCAAAATGTCGACCGTATCGTGTGCCTTGGCGACATCGTTGGCTATGGGCCGCACCCCTGTGCTTGTCTGGACAAAGCCAGCGAGTTCGATTTTTGCGTGCTCGGCAATCACGACAGCAGCGCGCTGTTCGACCCCGAAGGTTTCAATGCCTCGGCCGAACAAGCCATCTTTTGGACGCGAGCCCAGTTGGAATCAGGGCAAGGCAGCGAGGAAGATTCGCGGCGAAGGCTGGAATTTCTATGCGAGTTGCCTCGAACCGTCCGTGAAGGCGACTTGTTATTCGTTCACGGGTCGCCTCGCGGACCGACCAACGAATACGTTTTTCCAGAAGACACTCAGAACACGAAGAAGATGGAGAAACTGTTTTCGCTCGTGCCGCATTTGTGTTTCCAGGGGCACACCCACGTTCCGGGCATCTTTACCTCGCACAACAGTTTCCTGCGGCCGATCGAAATTCCAACCGGATATGCCGCGAATGATCCTTCGCTGCGGCTGATGATCAATGTCGGCAGTGTCGGGCAGCCGCGTGACGGAGATAGCCGCAGTTGCTACGTCATCTTTGATGGCGAGGTGGTGACTTATCGGCGGGTCGAGTACGACGTCGAACGCACGGTCCGCGAAATCGAAGCCGAAGCTGAGCTGGATAATTTCTTGGGTCACCGACTCCGCGAAGGCCGATAGCGATACCAGAGCTAATCGGCGAGCGTCCTGAGCTTCCCGCGCGAGACGCGATCATACCGACGCTGGGCCTGCCATGTTCAGGTCACCTGCCGAAACGAACACGTCCTCTGTCTGAGCAAACAGGTTCGTCGCGCGAACGAACCTTGATCATCGCAGCGATAAATTCCTATGTGCGCGTCGTGTCGTCGCGGGGCTCTAAGATCGATTTCGACGACGTAGCACTGATGCTGCCGAAGCCGTGATCAGCAAAGAAAAAGCCGACGGTTCGGGGACGGCACTGATCGTGAACGGGGTGGCATCGAACGGCAGAAAGGTTTCGCCGTTTCCAGTCACGCCTGTCTTATCCCAATTGGCCGGATCGTTGATCAATGTAAAGTATTCCGCGAACGTTTCCTTGCCGGAACGGGGGCCGATGTAGCTGCCAGCATCGGCCGTGGACGTATCGAATTCGATCGCCGAAACACCTGCGACCAGGCCCGTACCCGCCAGGCTTCCGGTCGTGTCTTCGCCAAAATCATCACTGGCAATGGCGGTTAAATAGATATCGACCGTCGATGGATTCTCTTTGTCAGCCTGTGTTGGCTCCGTCGAAGTTCCTTGAAAGGCATAGATCGAGTCTCCACTCTGGGCCAAATTCATGTTCAGGTTGGAACGGGTCAGCGTGCCCACGGAAGAGCCAAAAAATGGATTGGTTGACAAGTCGGTGTCGGTGAAGATGACAACGGAACCCGCCGGTATCGTGGTGGCTCCCGTTTCCCACTGCAGGACTCCCTCGGCAGAAATACCAGACCCGAGCCCGGCGCCCGGTTCGTCATCGCTGAAGAAAATGGTCTCGTTGGTCAGGTCACTGAGCACGACGATGGCAAAGTCGTCATCGCCATCGACATTGAATCCAATAAAACCGATGTCACCGACGACCGCAGCAAAACTCAATGACGGGGCAAGCAGTAAGAAGGCGCAAGCGGCAAAATAGCGTAGTGCCTTAAAGATCATAATATTTCCGCTGGGTGAGTGTGTCCGCCTCATTTCTTCATTCGTTAGACCGCCTCCGCCTTGGCAATCTATCTTTAAGAAGATTGAAGGATTCGCAAGCAAAAATGCTTGTTTATTACTTTGTTTTTGCTACCGCTGATTCATTCTCCATAACGGATATGCAACGGCGCATTATCGCTCCAAATCTTTTGAGCTTGATCAAGTGAAGGCTTAAGGAGAGTCCCCCAAGAGAAGATGACGGAGGGTGGCGAATTGGGCCTCGCCGTTGATCCAGCGAACTGGATCGGTCACGCAAGTTGTTGACCGCTCGGGACGGTGCATCAAGAGCGCCTGCGTCAGAAGGCATCGACGACGTGATGATCGCCTGGATGCTAGGTTTTCGTCGCGATGCTAATCGCCAAGTTTGTTTGCCTCGGAATTATTCCAGGATTCTCTAGCTCAAAACGCCTGGTTATCAAAATGAACAACAGGTTTTTGAATGGAGCAACGACTGTCATCATTGCTCTCGCCAGGCCTAAGTTTTTAGATTAGCGGAACGCTATACGGTTTCGTCTTCGTACTCTTCTTCGTCGTAATCTTCGTATTCACCATCCGCGTCGACATACGTTTCATCGTCGTCGTCTTCGTACTCTTCCTCCGTCTCTTCGTCGAACTCCTCTTCTTCTTCCTCTTCATATTCTTCGTCGTCTTCGTCCGTGATTTCTTCGGCATCGGGCGGAATGGACAGCTTGTTCTTTGGCGTGACGACCGCTTCATCGGGTTCGTCTGCCTCGATGCCTTGCATCGCGTTCCACTTATCCATCGTCATCAAGACTTCGCGTGCCTTGCTGCCGTTATAGTCGCCGACAACACCATCCTCGGCCATGAAATCGATCAGTTTGGCGGCACGCCCATAGCCGATTCCGAGGCATCGTTGCAGTAACGAACACGATCCCCTGCCCTCGCGAATGACCACTTCGATAGCGCTGTCGTAAAGTTCGTCGCGGCTCTTGATCTTGTCCATCGACGCTGCGTCGCCAGACTCTTCGTCGGCGACCTTTAGGTTCATTAATTCGCCGACAAAGTTCTGTTCGCCGATGCTGCAGTGGTCGCAGATCGCATCGATTTCATCATCGGACAAATACGTCCCTTGCCCGCGAATCAGCGTGCTGGTCCCCGGCCACAAGAACAACATGTCACCGTTGCCCAACAGTTTGTCGGCACCATTTTCGTCCAAGACAACTCGGCTATCGGTTTTACTGGCGACTTGGAAGCTTAGTCGTGCTGGCAAGTTACTCTTGATCAATCCGGTGATCACGTCGACGGTTGGTTTCTGGGTCGCCAGGATCAGGTGAATCCCGACGGCGCGACTTTTTTGAGCGAGTCGAATGATGTGTTGTTCGACGTCTTTGCCCGCTGTCATCATGAGGTCGGCCATCTCATCGGCAACGATCACGATAAAGGGCAGCTTGTCCGGAACGCGTGCCGAGTCGGCGTCTTCGGGGGCGACTTCCAAACGCCGCATGATTTCGTCGCGACCCAAGTCGTTATAGCTGTTGATGTGACGCACACCCGATTTGGCCAACAGCGAGTAACGTTCTTCCATCTTCTCGACGGCCCACGCCAGAATCGCTTCGGCCTTTTTCATGTCGGTGATGACGGGATGCATCAAGTGCGGCAGTCGGCCGTAACCGCTCAGTTCGACCATCTTGGGGTCGATCATCAGCATGCGCACTTCGTCCGGTCGGCAGCACATCAGCACACTGCTGATGATTGCGTTCAAACAAACACTCTTACCGGTACCGGTTCGTCCCGCGATCAACAGGTGGGGCATCTTGGCCAGGTCGACCACCATCGGATTGCCCGAGACATCTTTGCCCAAGAACACCGGGATGTTCATTTTGTTGCTGCGCGTGTCGGACTCTTCCATCACATCACGCAAGCGGACGACTTGTCGCGTCTCGTTGGGAACTTCGATGCCGACGGTGTTCTTGCCGGGGATGGGGGCGACAATACGCACGCTTGGGACGCGCAGTGCGATCGCCAGGTCGTCCGCCAAGCCGGTGATTTTGCTCAGCCGCAAACCGGCTTCCAGTTCGATTTCGTACTGGGCGATGACCGGACCGGTTTCGATTTCGGCCACGCGGATGTTGAAACCGAAATCTTTGAACGTCGCTTCCAAGATCCTTGCTTTTCTTAGCACCTCGCTATGTTGCTCTTCATAGCTGATGTCGTCGCTGGCCTCGAGTAATTGAATTGCCGGCAGCCGGTAATCTTCCACGCCGGCTGGCGCGGATTCACGGACGTTGTCGTAGAGCTGCTGGCGTTCGTCGACTTTCTTTTTCTTCTTGGGGGCTTTGATTTTCGGGGGCGTGACGGGGTGCTCGGCATCGCCGCGCAGCTGTACCGTCTCTTCATCGATCTCTAGCTCGCGAACGACGGATTCTTCTTCGGCCTCGTCAAGTGATTCTGGCTCGTCCTCGTATTCATACTCGTTTTCTTCCCACGATTCCTGCTCGTCAGAGGGCTCGTCGATCTCTTGTTCTTGCGTGGCGCCGGCGGGGTTCGAATCGGCAACGGTGTCGTTCTCGTTGGTCCGTTTCGGTTGACGGACACGAATTCGGGGACCGGTCGATTCTTCGTCTTGGCTTTCGGGATCGCCTTCGATGGTGATTGGCGATTCGAGATCGGTAAACGGCTTGCGTTTTCGTCGGATCGTCAGCGGCACGGCACGGGCAGCCCGGTGCATTCCCGATTTTGATGCGCGAGCACCACCGGTCACGATTGCACGTCCGGCATACAGGAGGGCATAGTCGGTCGTTAACAGCAATCCGACCGCGATCACTGTCATTGTCAGGATGCTAGCGCCGATCGGGCGAAAGTGTTCAAGCAACCAAGTCGATGTCATCGCGCCCAGGTAACCGCCGGCACCAATCATCGGCATTCCGTCCATTGAAACCGGTAACAACGCGGCTCCGGTTGCGACGCCCAGCACGACGATGGTTCCGCCCAGCGAGCGCAAAGCCGGGGCGTTGAGTTTGCCGCGGATCAACAACGCGGTCGCCACACCGCCACCGGCAGCGACGACCAATGCGGCGGCGAGTCCAAAAGCATCCAGCATCGCCGCAGACAACAATGCGCCCCAATACCCGCATGCATTGGTCACCGATTCGTTCGGCGGATAAACCAACAGATCGGGTTGGTACAGCGAACTGATCGGCCAGATCGGTGTTTCGATCGGGTCAGCGGGGCTGCGCGTGACCAGCGAAACGGTCAACAGTAGCGTCAGGGCGACCAGAACGATGGCGGCGACATCGCGAACGAAATCGGGTTGGCGCGGCGATTCGAGGTCATCGACGGTAGACATACTGCAGTCAAGCGGCCCTTGTCGTGGGGAGGGATGACGCGCAAAAGATCACGGTCATCGGTAGAAATCGGCAGTCTCAGAAACTGGAATCCACCACAACGCAATTTGTCGTTGCAACGGTTCATGAACCGCGCCGTCGTTACAAACCGATCAACCCGAACGATCGAGATGTCTTCGCCTTTCGGCAACGTGGCGGCATTAGAAAACGCGATAAGGGCACCACTGTTGACGTTTCCAGCGTAAGATCGCTCGCAAGCGACCATCACGCGTGATCGCGGCGACATCGTCGTCAGTCGTTGGCTCTGGGTTCGGTGACGCGTCGATGCACAGTCCGTGCCCCAGGCGTTGCGACATCTCGTCGTCAATCACGACTTTCGGCAATTGGGTGACGGCGACATTGGCGGGCCGCAACAGGCTTGCCAAATCGTCTTCGCGAAGCTGGTCGATCGAAACCGCGTCTTCGATTCGCAGCGAACCGATAGAAACCCGCTGTAAATAGCTCATCACGGCGCGGCTTCCAACGGCGGCGGCCAGGTCCATCCCCAGTGTGCGAATATACGTCCCACTGCCACACACGATATCCAGTTCAATTTCTGGAAAGTCATACGCGATGATGTCCAGCGAATCGATCGTCACCGTTCGCGATGGCATGTCGACATCTTCACCGCCCCGGACACGGTCGTAGGCGCGCTTTCCGTTCACCCAAACGGCAGAGTAAGCCGGCGGTGTTTGTTGGATTTGTCCCAGCATGCATGTGGCTTGTTCTTGTAACTGAGCAAGCGTTGGGATCGGCAATTCGTCGTGATGCGTGACCTCCATTTCCAAATCGCCCGTTGGGCTGGATTGGCCCAAGCGGAAACGGCCCAGGTATCGTTTGGGCTGTTGCTGGATATACGGAACCAGCCGTGAAGCCGATCCCACCGCCAACATCAACACGCCTTCGGCTAACGGGTCCAGAGTGCCGCAGTGCCCGACTTTGACTTTTTTTGTTTCGCGGTGGCTGCGCAGTCGACGCTGGACCACGTTGACCACATCCCTAGACGACATGCCTCGCGGTTTGTCGCAAGGAATAAAACCACAAAGCGATGATCGGTTCGTGTCGGGCAATCGACTTGCGATGTTAAATCGAGGAACGTGCAAACAAGCGCGACGGCTATTACACTTTTTGCGAAAACGTTAGTGTTACGGACGTCGGTAATCTCGTCGAGCCAGTATCACCGCAACACAGAAAAAAGCATATGAATGATCGCGACAGCGAAACGCTAATCCTGCAGGGTGCACGGTTCGACGTGTACGCGATGCAAATGCAGGGCGACGACGGTAAATCTTACACGCGCGAAGTCGTTCGTCATCCAGGAGCCGTCGTCCTGTTGCCGCTGATCGATGACGACACCGTCGTGATGATTGAAAACACGCGTGCGACCGTCGGCGAGACGCTGTTGGAATTGCCGGCCGGGACACGCGAGCCGGACGAGCCGGTGCAAGTGACGGCGCACCGCGAGCTGATCGAGGAAACCGGCTATCGCGCGGGCAAGCTGCAATTGATGCATCAGTTTTATTCCGCGCCGGGTATTTGCGATGAATTGATGCACCTATACTTGGCGACCGATTTGGTGCAAGGCGATCCCGATCGTGAGGCGACCGAAAAGATCGTCAACCGCATCGTGAATCGACAACAAATCTTGGATTGGATGGGTGACGGAAAGATTCGAGACGCCAAGACGCTCGTCGGACTGTACGCGTTTCTAGCACGCTAGGTGCTTCTGTTCCGCTTGGCAAATTTCTGTTGCGATAGGCAAAGTCGTCAACCGCGGAGGTTCTCATCAACACGATCTCTTTGCTTCGACGTTGTTTTGCAGAGTTCGTCGGAACGTTTTGTCTCGTTCTGATCGGCTGCGGCGCCATGGTCGTCGATGAGCAGACCCAAGCTCTCACGCACGTGGGCGTCGCGACGGTTTGGGGGTTGGTCGTGATGGTCATGATTTATTCCGTGGGCAGCATCAGCGGCGCGCACATGAATCCTGCGGTCACGATCGCCTTTGGCGTCTTCAAAGGGTTTTCGCCTAAGGATGTGGTCGCTTATTGCGTGGCGCAGACCGCAGCCGCGGTGGCAGCCGCCGCCGCGATTCATTCGGTGCTGGGCCAAAATGAAGCGATGCTGGGGGCGACGATGACCACGTTGCCCGCGTCATCTGCGGTTGCGGTTGAATTGATGATGACCGCAATCTTGATGTTCGTCGTCATGGGCGTCTCCACGGGAATCAAAGAAGAGACCATCACGGCGGGCCTGGCCGTCGGTGCGACGATTGCGATGGAGGCGTTTGTGGCTGGGCCTTTGACCAAGGCGTCCATGAATCCGGCACGCAGCATCGGGCCGGCATTGGTTTCCGGTGCCGTCGACCAGTTGTGGATTTATTTGGTGGCTCCGCTATTGGGGGCGCTTTTGGGCGGTGGGGTGTACGTGTTATTGAGGCCGTTGCCATCGGGTCGCGGCGGAACGCATTAGAAACGCGGTTCCAGCAACCTTCCTCAGACGCCTATAATAGAAAGCGTACCTGCCGATCAGGTCCTCAGACGGGTGTCCCACATTCATACCTGGAATGGATTGTTGAATTATCGACCTCAAAACGCACGTCCTTCTATCGCATGCACAGCACGTCGGATCGCGGGCCTGCTGTGCGTGCATCTGGTGATTGTTGGGACGTTTTGCGGCACTTCGACCGCCCAAGATCAGGCGGGTGAATCTGGCAAGGCCGATGCCGCCGTGGCCCCACAGCAGCCCATTGCGGATTCGCAGCCGCAGGCCATGCCTCTCGACGCGGTGCCGGCGCCGGCGCTATCGGTCGAGGATTTATTCGGAGTGCCACCGAAACCTGCCGCACGACGGGATCCGCCGAAGGTAAAGAATTATCCGGCGATAAATCCGAATGCCGGCAAGCCGGTCGATCGCGATGCCGTTCGCGAGTGGATCGACCAATTGGATGACGACAGTTTCCGCCGCCGCGAAGCCGCGGTGAAGAAACTGACCGAAGCCGGTCCTGGCGTTGTGCCTTATCTGACGCCGGCGCTGGATTCAGGCGACTTAGAAATGACTCACAGCGTGATCAAGATTTTGCATTCGATCGCGTTGACGCAATCGCCCACCGACACCTCAGGCGCTTGGGAACAACTGCAGCAACTCGCGCAAGCGGGAACCGGCAGCCGACGATCGCGTTCAGCAGAGGTTGTCGAAGAGGTGCGTGACTATCGATCGGGACAAGCGAGACAGTTCCTAAAGGAAGCTGGTGTTTTTGTCGGCTACGATGACTTCATTGTGCGAGCGGTCAGTCAACAGAAAGAGATCGTGCAAATTGACGAGCAGTGGAACGGAGACGTCCAGGCGCTCGGTTGGCTGCGTTGGTTGCGTGGCATTGAATACGCTCGCGTCACGGGTGACGCCATTCGCGCGGACGTTTTAGAAAGGCTTAGCGAAACGGTCGATCTGAACACGATCGCTTTGGTCGACGGTTCGATCACACCGGAAGCACTCGAGCCACTGAAAAAAATGTCGCGGATTCATTCGATGGAAATTCGCTACGTTGAACTCGACGAATCGATGGTCAAACCGATCATGGACCTGCCCATTCGCGTTTCGCTGAGCATGAAAGGAACCGGCATCGCCAAACAGAGTGTGCAAGCGATGCGCGAAGCGCTGCCTGGATTGCAAATCGATTGCAACGAAGGTGGTTTCCTGGGGGTGACGTGTCAGTCCCAATTCAATAATTGCCAAATCCAGAGTGTGATGCCGGGCAGTGCCGCCGACCAAGCCGGATTGATGGCGATGGACGTTGTCGTGGGAATCGATGAGGATCCGGTGGCCAGATTCGAGGACCTGCAACAGGCGATCGGAATGCATGTTCCGGGTGATAAAGTGAAGGTCAAGTTCCGCCGGGATGGCAAGGAGCGATCGGTCACGGTCGAGCTAGGAAAGATGGAGGAACGTTGAGCAAACGTTCGGACCTGCCTCCGCATGATGCGGCTTGGAATGATTCGCGCTGGCGGTCTCGGGTGCGCTCGCGGTTATTGGACTGGTTCGTCGATAACGCTCGCGATCTTCCCTGGCGACGCACCAGTGATCCGTATCGAATCTGGATCAGCGAGATCATGTTGCAGCAGACGCAGGTTGCAACGGTGATTCCGTATTACCAGAGGTTTACCGAGCTGTTTCCGACCGTCGCGGACATGGCTGCGGCAGACGAACAGGACTTGCTAAAGCTGTGGGAAGGACTCGGGTATTACCGGCGTGCCAGGTCGATGCATCAAGCCGCTCGGGCCGTTGTTCAACGGCACAACGGAAAATTCCCAACCGATTTTGACAGTGTTTTAGCCCTGCCGGGGATCGGGCGATACACCGCCGGCGCGATCTTGTCGATCAGCCGCGGAAAGCGACTTCCGATTCTGGAAGGCAATACCGTACGCGTCTTTAGCCGGTGGGTCGCACTGCAGGCCCCGCCTTCGCAAACGGAATCCAATCGTCTGCTTTGGCAGATCGCCGAATCGATGTTGCCCAAGGCCGACCAACAAGACGACCGATCAAGCAAGTCGTCGGCTCGACCTGATGCTAGAACGCATGGTCGAGGGCCCGGCGCTTTCAATCAAGCGGCGATGGAGCTGGGGGCCTTGGTGTGCACACCCAAGAACCCACGGTGTGATTGTTGCCCGGTGAAGGGGAATTGCCGAGCGAATCGGGAAGGATTGCAAAATGAAATTCCGGGGAAGGTTAAAAACATTGCCTATGAGGACCGCACCGAGTTTGCGCTCATTATCGCATCGCAAGCCAAGCGTGAGGACGCCGATCCTGATGCAACTCAATACCTGATCCGGCCGCTGCCCGATGGCGGTCGGTGGGCCGGCCTATGGGATTTTCCGAGGACCTTGGACCAGACATTCGAATCCGTTGAAACGGCGACAACCTTCTTAAGTCAGACGGTCGGGTGTGCACTTTCGCCGGGAATCAAACTAAAGTCGATCAAACATGCGGTGACGAAATACCGGATCACGCTTCATGTCCATGTGGCCAGTTGTCCAAAGGCAAGACACAAAATCGCGTCGCCGTGGCGGTTTGTCAGTTTGCCGGAAATGGCAGAGTTGCCCATGAGCGTGACGGGCCGAAAGATCGCTAACTTTTTAGCGAAACAGCGTGAGGCTTGATCGCTGTTGGCATGTGATCGTGGCCGTTCGTCGCGCCGCGTGGCGGTGCACGAACCATGTGTGCTGTTGCTTCATCTTGCGGTCCTCTGCTGCGCGCCCCGTCGTCTTGCAAAACCCGGCATACGGCACCCTCCGACGTGCGGCAATTTGACTGGTTGGCACCGCTGACGCAAAACTTATCATTGATAGACTGCCTATGATTCTTCCCCTTTAGAGACTGGATGATGCGCCGCTATCGATTGTTAGTTCCGGCTGGTTTGATTTCTGTTGTCTGTTTGTTCAGTACCGCTGACGCAGACAATGTTGCGACCGAAACGGTCACTCTGGGGTCCGCCAATTTGGCGACGGGGATCCCTGGATCGGGGGCACTCAGCGAGCAAGAAATCCGCCAATGGTTGTCCGACAAGAACAATCACACCGTCCTGCAAGTCAAGCTGCCCAAGGGGCTTGATGCCGCGACCGCAAACATCTTCATCCCCGATGACAACCCGCTGACGCGAGCGAAGATTGAATTGGGGCGGCAATTGTATTTCGACACGCGGCTTTCGTCCGACAACACGATTTCTTGTGCGTCGTGCCACGCCCCCGATCAAGGTTACGGTGCGAAAACACAATTTGGTGTCGGCGTTGGTGGACAACAGGGCGGACGAAACTCACCGGTTTCCTACAACCGAATCCTCAGTAAAGAACAGTTCTGGGACGGTCGGGCCGCAACACTCGAGGATCAAGCGGTTGGTCCTATCGCAAACGCGATCGAAATGGGCAACTCGCACGAAGCATGTGTTGCCTGTTTGGATGGAATCCCAGGGTACAAGCAACAGTTCGCAACAATCTTTAACGATGGATTGAACATCGATAATGTTGGTAAAGCTTTGGCCGCATTTGAACGCGTGATCGTCACCGGCCCGGCTCCCTATGATTTCCAAAACGACATCACGAAATTTGAAACCGCATTTGCCGACGATTTGGAATACTTGGACGAAGAGCCCGAGCTTGCCGCCCGGTACAAGAAACTGAAGGATGCTGCCGCGGCACAGCCGATGAGCGAATCGGCTGTGCGAGGGATGAAGCTATTCGCTGGAAAGGCAGCGTGCACGGCCTGCCATGCGGGTGCAAACTTTACAGACGAGCAATATCACAATCTTGGTGTGGGCATGGATGCGGATGAGCCAGACTTAGGCCGATTTGAGGTGACGAAAGTCGACAAGGATCGCGGCGCATTCAAAACACCTACGCTTCGTAACGTCGCTTTGTCGCCGCCCTACATGCACGATGGCAGTCAGCAGACGTTGGAAGAAGTCGTCGACTGGTACAACAAGGGCGGTCATAAGAATCCTTGGCTAAGCGACAAGATGAAGCCGTTGAACCTGACCGATCAAGAAGCCGCCGATGTGGTTGCATTCATGAAAGAGGGTTTGACGAGTGAATTCACGAAAGTCGAAACCGGACGCTTGCCCCAGTAGGCTTGCCGGACCGACCGTCCGAAAATTGATTGCGAAAGAAACGATTCGAGTTTCACGCGGCCGCCGAGAGCCTGGTTATCGCTCTTGAGCGGCCTTTTCTTTTGGCTGCGAGTCGGCGGTCGATGTCTTTCTGATCTTTCGGGAAAATTGCGGATTTTGTTAAAGCTGGAAATCCGCGAACAAAAACTTCCCACCGTTACGGTCGATGGACATGCGTCGAAACTGGCTTTTCTTAATTGGATGCGTGGTGCTGTTACCCAGCCACATGGGCTGCCGACAGACCACGGGAACATCATCGCTCACCCCCATCGGACCGCTGGCACCTGTCAATGGCGGGACGGCTGCGGCGGCGCTCAGCCCGCTGGGGCAGCCGACTCGAGTTCCGCCACCGGCGACGGGGGCCTACTCAACACCCAATAATTACATGGGTGGTGCTCCCGCAGACGGGCAAGTCTATAACCAAGTCGCTCCATACGACTCCTTTTCCAGCGTTGCGCCCGGAAACAACGTCGGCGTGGGCAACCAGGTAATCGGCAGCGGTGTCGCCCCTACGTCGTACACTGCCCCTGTCGCCGGCGGCGGTGCGTTGCCGGGGGCTCCGGCGACGGCCGCGAATCCTTCGTCGATGTCGCCAACTCTGGGCGGAATGCGAGTGATTGATATGACGCAGTCGCCACCACCGCCGGGATACTATCCGTCGTACCCAACGGCCCAACAACCGTACGCGAACCCGCAGGGCTATGGCGGCCAGGGATATAACGCACAAGGTTATCAGTCCCAAAACTATGGCAGCCAGCAAACGGCAGCGCCATACCAAGCGCCCTACGATGTTGCTCCGCAGAATTATGGAGCTCCGCAATCGGATGGAGCACCGCAAACTTATGGGACACCGCAGATTCATTCACCAGACGCTTATCCGCTGCAGGACATCCGTGTCCCAGGACCCGGTGAGATCGCCGCTGGGCAGTATGGATCCCAGCCTCAGCCGACGTTTGGCAACGGTCCTGCGGCTGCAATCGCGCAGCGAGAGTTTCCAATGCAGCCATCGGTGACCGAGCCAAGTTTCCAGACGGGCAGTCAATTTCCCGCCAGTCAGCCGTCGACCGATCCGATCGACAATCAGTTCGAAGGACAACAGGCGGACCTGCCTTGGCGTCGTCCGGGCACGCAGTACTAGGTGCTGACGCGCAGGACTAGGTACTGAGGCATTTTCTAGGTACTGGCGCGTGCACATGAGTCGCGTAGGCTAAGGCCGGACACGTCGCGGTCTGGTGCGTTACGCCTCACCGAATGTCATCGAGAGGCTGGATCAAGTCCAGTCGAGCCCGTCGGGCAATTGGTTAAGATTTCTGGGACCATCATCGGTCACAACCAACATGTCTTCGACGCGGACGCCGCCATCGTTTCGCCCGTACAAACCTGGTTCGACGGTAAAGACCTCACCGCACAGCACTTCGCCGCCACCGAAATCCAGCAAGATCGGTTCGTGCAGGTCCAACCCAATCCCGTGCCCGGTGCCGTGCTGAATGCTGGGATGGTCGGTGATTTCGCCGCGAGAAACCGGGTAACCATGTTCTCGTAGTACGTTTTCTGCTGCTTGATGAATTTGATCTGCGGTATTGCCCGTGGTCAGCAGCGCCTCGGCGGCAGCTTTTGCTTTGACAACCGCTTGATGCATCGCAATCACTGTGTCGCTGGCCTGTCCATGAACGACACATCGGGTGCAGTCGCCCCAGTACCGAGTCGATTCGTCTCTCGGAAAGAGGTCCACGATCACGGGGACCCCCGTTCGCAATGGGCCGTCGCCAGCATGGTGGCAGTCAGCGACTTGAGGTGCGGTGGCCACGATGGCCCCATGACTCATCGAAAAACCTCGCTTCATGAACTCCATCGCCGCCAAGTTTCTGACGCGATCACTCGTCAAGGCTTCACCGCTAGCGGTCAAAGTGCCGTCGGCGGATGCATCGGCACCCGCAATGGTTTCACAGATTTGCCGCATCACTTGTTCGGTCACGGATTGGGCTCGAGCGAGCGATTCGATCTCTTCATCGGACTTCGCGCGGCGATCTCGTACACCCAGTTCCGCGTCATAGGCGATTTGGATGCCAGCGTCTTGCAGATGCCAGGCATAAATGAACGGCAAGGATCGGTCGGCGACGATGCTGGAGATTTGATTCTGACGCAGCAATTCGGCAACCGCCTGCGCCGTGGCTGTTTCTCGGTCAGGGTCTAGCCCGTTGGCGGGCGCGTACTTCGACGGGCACGTCACCGTGTCGGCCGTACTGCGTTGACGGACCCGGTCCATTTCTAGATCACGTACAATTGCGATTGTTCCCTGGTCGGTCTCGATCCAGGCCGCAGGATCACCCAGCGGGACTCGTAAGCGACGGAACAGAGACGCATTGGTGTCGGCGATACCAGCTAAGATTCTTGCGTTCACGGCATCCGCCTTTGATGTCTGCTATTTTGGTGATTCGGCAATGACGGTGCGCGTCAGAGAGCCGAGTGTTTTTCTGGTCCAGGAGTGTCATGATTGTGTCGTTATCACGTGTTCTTCTCAACCGCGCCGCTCGCATCGACAGGTTGCCAGTGTCCGCTGCCATCGCCATCGCAATTACTTTCTACGGATTTGGGACTACTGTTTTGAGTGAAGCAGCCGACGTTGCCGAGGGAGCTTCGGTCGTGACCTACTACGGTTATGACGATTGCATTCGGCTAGAAAACGAGACGACGACGGTAACGCTGTGCCCGGCCGCTGGTGGTCGCGTCTTGCAGTATGCGATCGGTGGCGAGAACGTCCTGTACCTGCCCTCAGGAAATGAGGGCTGGCTCTATGCGGAGGGCAAGAAAGGCGGAAAGATGCACGCCGGCCGATTCGACTTTGGCCCTGAAAAGATGGTCCGCCACAGCAATGAGTTATGGATGGGACGATGGGCTGCGAAAATTACCGGCCCACGCAGTGCTCGTTTGACAAGCCAAGTCGATGACGTCAACGGTGTCCGGTTGATCCGCGATTTCGTGCTGGACGCCGATAGCAGCTACTTACGTTGTCGACAAACCATTGAAAACGTGAGCGATCGTGACGTGAGTTATTGTCACTGGAGCCGCACGTTTGCGATTGGGGGCGGGATTGCAGTTGTGCCCCGCAGCGACCGAGGCAGATTTCCCAAGGGATATGTTCTGTACGAACCCGGCAACAAGATCCAGTTCGACCCGGACGATTCCAATGTGCTCGTGACCGATCAGATGGTGGTCGTATCGGGCCCGCCGCAGTATCCGAAGCTCGGTTTCGACTCGTACGAAGGTTGGATCGCCTACTATGCGCCATCGGATCAGCTGTTCATCAAACGTTATTCCGCGTTCCGCGATCGCGCCTATAACGAAGTGGCCGGATTGACGGCGTCGGTTTGGTATCCGCAATCGGACATGGTCGAACTGGAACCCATCGGTCCGGCTGAGAACCTTGCCCCCGGCCAGTCAGCCAGTTTCGATGAACACTGGTGGCTGCTCGATGCAACGTTTCCGCGTGACGCGGGCGCGATCGATGCCGCCGGTCTGCGGACCACCCTCGAACAACTACATCCTTGATGTGTTCGAACGATCGATAACATGACCCCGTCGGAACAGCTTCCTGCTTATTCATTGCTGACGACGGTCAAACGAGTTCGCGGTAGTCGCTAGACGGTAAGCAGCACAGCCATGGCGTCGAGGTATTTCCGCACGGTGTCGGCTTCGACGTCTCGCCATCCGTCGGTCTTGTGACGCAGAACGGACAACTTCAAAGATTCGATGGCATCGGCCATGTCGGGCGGCAACTCGGGCAGCCCCATAAACGGCTGCACCGTGGGAGGCGCGTCTTCATCGACCATTGAGACTCCGCTGGCGCCGCCGCTGTTGGCTCCTCCCAAAGACGCGAGTTCTTCTTCCTCGCCAAAGTCCGGTCCCTCGGGAATCGGGCCTGCCGCGACGCCACTGGTTTCACCGTCATAGTCTTTGGTTTTACCGCCACCCTGCGCTGGTAAGACAATGTCTTCGTCGGTATCGACTTCGACGATTTGGCTGTTGGTTGGTCTCTGAGATTCGACCGCTCCCAACGATTGCCAGCGTTGCTCTCGCATCTGCGAGACACTCCAACCTTCTTGGGCTGCACCTTCAAGCCACATCGGTGCATCGTCCCAATCCAGTGCCGCCAAAAAGTGGCTCCAGAAAACGTTCGTGTACGTTTCGTAAGTCGATCCGAATCGATCGTACACGCGTCGCAAACGACCGACGTGCGGAGCGGTGACTCCGCCAACTTGCCGAGCCCAGGCGTCGTCGGAATATTGCGTCGAATCGACGCCCGATTCGATTAACGTTTCCCGCCACTGACTGATGATTTTCCCTTTTTCCCAGTTCGTCGTGCTGATCAGCTGATTCCACTGACCGACAAAGGGCTGGGCCAATTCGGCCAATTGGGGATCTTCGTCCTGTTCGCGCCCTTCGGCCGTTTCGCTGAGCTGGGCCGATTCGCTCAGTTCATTCACTTCGGCCGTATCGCTCCGTTCGTCGAAATCGTCCGTTTCCGCCGTCATCGACGTGGCGATTTCAGCGTCGACGTGGTCTTGCTCGTGATGATCGTCGGTCGCCGCCAGATCATCGACTTCGGAAATTACGTCCAGGGAAACTTCGTCTTGAGAATCGTCAGCAGTCATCTGCATCCATCGCGAGAGTATTAATTTTCGGTTCAGGGCGTGTCGTTTGCACGGAAGTGATACGCTAACGGACACCACCTGATCGTGAAAAGGATGAGGCTCGGTTTTGCACGCAAATCGCGTGATTCACCAGTGCGAACACGACGATCGCGAAAGCTGTATGGTGTGGATAAGTTGTCGGCAGGCTCGACTCAAATTCGACTCGGATAAGAGCGGCGTGATTTGCCGATGGTCCGGGCGTTTTTTGGTGGCCCGGGGAGGCATCGATTGGTTCCTCGGCAATCTCACTCTAGGAAAACCTGAAACATGAAAACAAAGCGATTCTCACCCTTGTTCTTTGCCTCGGTTGGTGTCCGAATTTTCGTTGGTTGTTCAATGGTGCTGTGCATGAGTCTCTGTGGTCTGCCGCAAGTGTCGGCCGATGAAAACTCGGCGAAGTTGAAACCGATCTTGGCGATTCCAGGACGCGTGGTTCTGGAAGAAGGCTTTTCCGATGCCGGGATGGAAGTGAGCAAAGACGTTTGGCTGACTCGCCAAGGAACGCGATGGGCGGTCGAGGATGGCGTGCTTCAAGGTCGTGAGTCGTCTGCTGAGTTCCAAGCCGCTCGCAAACACCATTTTGGTTATGAGCCGCGACTAAGTATTCCGGTCACTCCACAAGAGTTCGTCGCCGAATTCTCGTTTCGTTTTATCGACGGCGAGGAAACTGCCATCGTGCCGTTCGTCGAATTTGGGCACCATGTTTGCCGAATCCGATTCAGCCGCGAGGGCGCAAGCCTGATCGCCGATCACGAGTCATTGAAGCTGGATGAATCAACCGACTTTGTCTGGCAGTCGGGAAAGTGGTATCACGCGTTGGCCGAAATGAAGGACGGCCAATTCGTCATGCAAATTGCCGGTGGACCCACACTCGCGGCCAGCCATCCGTCGTTTCGCCAACCGCCAAGTAGTGGTGGCAATGGAATCGGATTTGCCGGTCCTAAACACGGCAGGGTCGAACTTGACAACATCAAGATTGCGACCGCCGAAGATATCCGCCCCGATTGGAAGGCAGCCGCCGCTCGGCTGGGAACTTTCGTTCCCGTACGTATCAAAGAACCGAAGCCGGCCACAAAGAAGAAGGGTGAGTGAGGGGATTTGAACCCCCGACATTC
Source organism: uncultured Pirellulaceae bacterium (assembly GCA_963975425.1). Taxonomy (GTDB): domain Bacteria; phylum Planctomycetota; class Planctomycetia; order Pirellulales; family Pirellulaceae; genus CAXBGS01. The sequence goes on along the minus strand of CAXBGS010000005.1, from coordinate 121,758 downwards.
GGAACCACAATCCGACGCTCTAACCAACTGAGCTACACCCACCGGGATAAGAAACGAAAATTTATCTGTCACGACGATTCCGGTCAACGGCCCGCAGGCCGTCGACGAAAGAATGTGCGAAAAGCATGTGTCTTAGGACGCCACAGCAGCGGTCGCAGCAATTATTCTGTTGGCCGCTACCATGAAACGTCCCAAATCATCGAAACGCTCTGCCGCAAAACGTCAGCCGCCCAAAAAGACTGCCCCCGCGGTGGAACCGGCCGCCGATGCCGGCGGGCCTTCGGCGGTGGAACCCCCGTCTGATGCCCGTGGAACCACGTTGCCTACCGTTCCAGAGTCTGTGCCGACGCCCTGGGTTCGCGGGGTTTTGTCGTTTGCGGTCGTCACCCATCTCGCGGCCCTGTCGCTGTCACTGCTAGGCGTCGTTGAGCCATCGGAGACACATGCGAGGCTTTTGGCTGCAGTGAATCCGTATCTGCGCCTGACGCACTTTGGTGCCGATGACCGGCCCGTTTATCTGGCCCATGGAGACGCATCCGAGCAACCACATCGGTTGCAGGTGCGGCGCGAGGACGATGATGATGCGAAGTGGCAAACGATTGGCCCGCCGCATGAGAACGGGCTGGCACAGGCGGATCGTTATCGTCGTTGGCTAGGTACGATCGCCAACTTGGCCGAAAGCGATCAGCCTGGGCTCGTCGCCGTCCTGCTGATCCCAGAAATCGAACGGTTGACCGAGCAGGGCAACGATCGTTCGATCAAGCAAGTGCGCATCGCCCGGCTGCCGACTCAATTGACGACCGTTGCCGATGACGCCCAGCCGCCGCCGTATCTCGCCAACGTTGTTTACGCCGATCGCCAAGTGAGTTTGGTTCAAATCAAGGAAGGCCGACTGAACGCAAAGCCACTTGGTGATTCGAGTGAGCAACCGCCCATGTCTGCGTCGTCGGCGGAGGGTTCGCCTGTGTCGCCGGCGGAGGCATCTGATGGGCAAGAGAGATCGATAAAAGGCGACTCGAATGAATGATTTGCCTGTCAGTCGTTGGGATCGTTTCTGGTTTGATCCAGTGACGCCCGTCTGCGTCGGTCGTGTGAGGCTGATGCTCGTTTGTCTGACGATCGCGTATTTCGCTAGCGCTTGGCCGGACGTCGATCGCTGGTACAGCGAAGGTGCGGTGCTGTCGCCGGATAGCGCCGCGTCGTTCTTACGTGCGGCCGGTCTGGAGTCGCAAGCCAAGTGGGTTGTCTCGCCGCTCTTTCTGGTCACCAGCGGCTGGGTCTACCGCGCGTACTTGGCGTTGGGGATTGTGGTCGGGGTGGTCGTGATGACCGGTCGCGGTGGCCGGGCCTGTGGTTTCTTATTCTGGGCCTTGCTGGTTGGCTGGGCAAACCGATCGATGATGCTTTCCAGCTTATCCGAGACGTTGTTGAGCCTGGGCTTGTTTGCCGCCGCCATCGCGGTTCCCTGTTCGGCCAAGAGCGTTTTGTCTTTTGGAACCGGGGCGCGTGATCTCACGCCGAGGCATTGGACCAACGGATTGGCAACAAAGCTGTTGATGGCGCAGACCACCGTGTTCGGGTTCGCCACATTTGCGACAATGTTAGCCGGCACCGTCTGGTGGAACGGGCTTGGCGCCTACGCCTTGGCGGCCCCGGTAGAGGATCGAAGCATCGATTGGTCGCAAGGCTTACTTACCAATTCGGTGGTTCACGACGTGCTGACGACGGCCTTGGTGCTGGCGATGCCGCTGGGGCTCGCCATTGTTTGGCTGCGGGGGCGGTCGGGGCTCGGAATCGCCGTGCTTTGCGGCTGGTCTCTGGCAATCGCACTGCTCGGTTCACACTGGCTCTATGCGTCCACTTTCGCAGCAATGACATTTGCATTCCGCGACGCCGGCACCAGAGAATGGCGCGCAAGGGCGGCATGATCGTGTGCGGGGGCTGACCGCTTGGTCATCTCGATTGTCGCGCCAATTTCAACCCATTTGGGGCAAGCGGGCCACTAGCTGGCCGCGTTGATTTCCACCAGGCTGCGGTAGTAGTCGACGCTCATTCGCAGCCCTTCGTCCATCGAAACGTCGGGCTCAAATTTCAATCGGGATCGCGCCTGATTGATATCGGCCAACGAATCGCGAACATCACCGACACGCGCCGGTTGGTGAATCGGCTCGATGTCTTGCCCAAGTATCTCTCGCAGCAGCGTCAATAGTTCCAGCAAGGTTGTCGTTTCGCCCCGGCCGACATTGAATGTTCCGCCGCTAACACCCGGCATCGTTGCCGCCAGCATGTTTGCTTTGGCAACATCTTTGACAAACACGAAATCACGAGACTGTTGTCCATCGCCGTAGATAATGGGTCGTTCGCCCGAGAGGATCATTGACACAAACCTGGGGATTACAGCGCTGTATTCGCTTTGTGGATCTTGCCGAGGTCCGAATACATTGAAGTATCGGAGATTGACGATTTCGAGATCGGTCGACTGTGCAAATGCCCGGGTGTAAGCTTCGGAAGCAAGTTTTGCTGCGGCGTAGGGTGACAGCGGCGAAATTGGATCGGACTCGCGTTTGGAAACGAAGGTCGAGTCGCCATACGCAGCGCTGGTCGATGCCAGAACGAATCGTTCCACTTTCGACGCGGCCGCCGCTGATAACAGTTCAACGGTACTGGTCGCGCACCAGGCGTGGCACAGCGAAGGCTCGCGGATGCTGCGGGGGACGCTGGCCATGGCGGCTTGATGAAAGACAAAATCAACGTCTTCGATTGCGTCGTGGACCGTTTGAGCGTCCGATGCGTCGCCCTCCATCAACTCGACGCGGTCGCAGTCTTGCAAATGTTCTAAGTTGGTTCGGAAACCAGTGCTGAAATTGTCCAACACACGAACGTTCGCGCCCTGATCCAGTAGCGCATCGGTCAGATGCGAACCTATAAATCCGGCACCGCCGGTGACAAGACACAGGCGAGACTTCAGCGATTGCGATTCCGATGGAAGCGTTAGCGAATCTTCAGACACATCATTTCCTTACGATTTCTTAAGTCAGGCTAAGTCTTTGCGTCGGCCGGATCTGGATCTGTTTTATCGCTCGATTAGAAACGCTACTACTGGTCGGAATCTTGATCCGACTTGTTGTTTTCGCCCGATTCGGATTTCGGTTGATCAACGTTATCCGATTCCGGCGCGACCAGAGATGCCGTGTCGGGTGCTGCCGGTTCTTTCGGCGCATTCGCGATTTTGTCGGCGGCTTCTGCGTGACGCTTGCTCAAAGCCTCGTCGCCGAGTTCCTTGTAACATTTCGCCAAAGACTCATGAGCCTTCTCTTGCAGAGCTTCGACGGCCAGTGCTCGTTCTAAATCCGGAACTGCATCGAGATAACGCCCCATGCGAGTCAGGATTTGACCTCGAGTTTCGTAAAAGTGCGGTGTCGCATTCGGCGTCGTTTCGATGGCCGTTTCGGAGAGTTTCAATGCCTGATCGAGACCCGCTTCGCCACGCATCGAGATCGCCACGGCCAAGTTGTTCAGAATTGCGCCGCTTCGGGGCATCAGCTCCGACGCGATTTTCAGGTGCATCGTTGCCTTATCCAAGTCGTCCGCCATTAGCGCCGATGTACCTTGGATGAAGTGAGCGATGGCCGGGGAAGAACCGTCGACCAGCGCGTCCCGGAGCTGCGTAACTTCGTCGTCGTCATCTCCCAAGGTCGCCAACACCTGGTCGGCGACCAAGGTGAGGACACGAGGATTATTGGGTGCATAACGCAGTGCCGTCTGTAGCATCTTCAACACACGACGCTGGATCGTCTTGCTATCGCTTGACTCTTCTTGGATATAGGTCACCCAGGCGACGATCGAATCACCCATGGCTTGATTCAGCCGCAGCGCATCTTCCTTTGATTTGGATAGTCGGATCGACCGGTCCAACGTCTTCACCGCGTCTGCATATCGGTGCAGGAACAGTTGGTTTTGAGCCACAGCGAGCGCAAGAACGGTGTTGGTCGGCTCTTCTTCGGAAAGCTCGCTGACCCTCTCGAGTGTTCGTTCGGCACGCCGATCGGCCGCCGCCATGTCGCCCATTTTGCGGAGAATTGCGGCACACTGAAGACCACGCATCGGTTGCACGCGGGCGAGGCTGTCTAGCAGTGGTACCGCCTTGTCCAATCGGTCCGATGCGATCAAGTAGTCGGCATACAGCTGTTGAATGCCGACATCGTTTGGCGATTCACGGTTGATCAACGCGAGCAATTCGCCGAACTCTTTTCGTTGACCGATTGTCAGGTCGGACCACTTCTTGCCGACATATTCTTCGCTCAACAACCACCGAGCCGCATCCTCGTACTCTTTGGTTGCCACCAGCTTTCGCATCAATTCGGCGGCTTCTTCTACATTATCTTGCTTTTCGCGGGCCATCGCGAGACGGAACAGCAGGTCGCTGTCTTCACGCTGGCCTTCCATCTTGCGGCGAATGACGAGTTCTGCCGTTGTGTAATCTTCCGCTGTCCACGCGGTGGCGAATTGTTGGTCGAGCAATCGTGATCGCCAATCACTTTCGCCCGTGTATACAATCGCCGCCGATACACCGAGCACCATCATGACGATGATGGCTGGGATCGTCCGGGGAGCTTCTTTCCAATTGACCGAGACAGCCCAAAAATAGAAGAACTGTCCGAACCATCGTCCCCATGCAAGTGGATTGAAGTATTGCAGCATGGTGATTTCGACTCATTCGTGGCGGAAGCTAGAAAACGGGGCCGGTGCGAAACGCTGCCGGTCCCGTTAGAGAGTTTGTATTACCCGTCGTTATAAGTCTACGATTCTCGGCCGTAAACTTTGCAACAGGATTTCGCAGTCCATTGGCGAAATCCATCAATAACTCGCTGGTCAACCTTCGGTGTTCTCGTCGGTGGGGCCGACTAGTTGGGCCTTGGCGGGTTTAGGCAATGGTGCAACTCCGCGTCCGGAGACGACAATCGCATCTTGGTTCATGCCCGAGTCCGCCTGTCGGTAGTATCGACTGGTTTTTCGTCCATGACGATAGTACCCGTACCCGCGATACCCGTCACTGCTGGTGGACTCATCGGAATTGTTGATGATCACGCCAAGGGATTTCGCGCCGACGGCACGCAAGATGTTCATGGCTTCTTTCGCGTTCGGTTTGCTCTTACGACGAATCCTTAGTGTCGTCACGACTCCGTCTGCCATGCTCGCGATGATGCTGGGGTCGGTCACAACCAGCAGCGGCGGAGTATCGAGGATGACATAGTCATACTCGTCCCGCATGTGGTCCAACAGTTCTCCCATTTCGGTCAAGGTTAAGGCTTCAGCGGGATTCGCCGGGATCGGTCCGCTAGGCATGACCTGCAACGACGGAACCGGTGTCTGATGCATCGCATCGGCCGGATCACATTCACCGTTGAGCACGTTTGTCAGTCCCATGTCGTCATCCATGCCGAAGTTTTCGGTCAATTGGGGACGACGCAAGTCACAATCGACCAGTAGTGTTCGTTTTCCACTCTGAGCGATCGAGCACGCCAGGTTTCCGGCGACGGTACTCTTACCATCACCCGGCAGCGGACTGGTGACCTGAATCACCTTGCCGCCGCTAATACTGGCGAGTTCGAAAAAGATTGCGGTCCGGCAGGAACGCATCGCCTCGGCAGCCACCGATGACGGCGCGTGAACCACTGCCAAATACGGATCAAGGTCCTTGTATGGATTCAGGACACCCTTACGTTCCTTGCGGACACGCCCTTTGTAAAACGGAATGTGCGTCAGGATGGTCGTGCCCAGTAATCGGCAAACTTCGTCCGCATCGCGGAAAGTGTTGGCGTTCTTTTCCAATAACAGTGCGAGTCCACTGCCGAGAGCCAATCCGATAAGTCCACCGAGTCCGAGCATTTTGATCCACACCGGTCCGACTCGACGAGCCGGTGATGCGGCCGTTAGTTCGAGTACGCGAGTCTTGCTCTCGTCTTCGGTCAAATTGACCCGAGCCACTTGTTCTTCCAGTTGCTCCATCAGCTCGCTGGTTCTTTCGATCTGACGAACCATCGAGTTGTTCTGTTGTTCGTACTTGGCAAGTCGCGACGCGCCGGCGGCTTCCTGTGCGATCAGCTCGTCGAGATCTTTCTCTTGGCGTTCGAGAACCGCGACTTCTGCCGCGACGCCTTTTGAAATAGCATCGAGCACTTGGGAAGCATTTTGCAAGTCACGCTCGTCATTGTCGATTAACTCTCCAATTCGATCGACGCGGTCATTCATCAAGTCCTTGAGCTCTCGACGCATCACGTCGATCTGTAGGTCCAATTGTTTGACGGTCGGGTGTCCTTCACCGAATTCCGATGCCAGTTTCATGCGTTCGACGAGCGTCGGTACCAGACTTTCATCGACACTGAGCTCGCCGAGCAGTTGGTCCGAAGCACCGATCCCCATGCTCGGGTTGTGCGTCTGCGGCAATGTGATTCGACGGTCGAGCAATTGACTGATGACCGAAATCGCGATCCGCGGATCCTGCGAAGTTTCGGTGATTGATTTGATGGCCGCATATTCCGTCGCCATACGTCGCTTCAGTTCGTTCATCTCGGCGCGTTTACCGAGTAGCTTCAATTGGCTCTCGCGGTGCGGGTTAATCGCCGCACCTTCGGAATCCCAAACCAGGGGGGCATCGCGGCGAAATGCGTCGTACTGACTTTCCAACGCTTCGAGTTTGGGGTGTAGCTTCTCGGTCGCGACCTGCATGTATTTGATCAATTCGCTTCGCGTTCCACTATATTTCTTGTTGTAGAACACTTGCAGGGCGTCGCTGAACGCTTTGACCGCATTTTGGCAGAGCTCCGGATTCGTGCTTTCGAAATGCATCAAGGTCACGATGGCCGAACCTGTTTTCAGGTCCGTCACTTCGGGTTCGAGCGTCAACGCTTTTCCGCCCACGACGACACTCATGAATTGTTCCGGGCCCTCGGGAAACTCCTCTTCGTGAAATACTTGGACCCGCGGGTCGTTATAGGCGGTCATCAGGACTTCGTCACTGAACAATTGCGACTCGATCACTTCGATGCTGGGCACGCCTCCGACCATTTCACCGGTGACCGAATCCAGAATTGCGGTGCTGTCCGATTCAACCATCAGCCGTGTTGTGCTTTGGAAAGTCTCTTCCGTTTTCAAGAAAACAAGGAAACCCAAGATGATTCCAATAGCCATCGGAAGAATCGCTGCCCAGCGATACCGCCAGAGGGCCGATATCAAGTTTGCAGCGTCGGGCGGCCGCTGAGTTTCACCTGGAACCATTTCCATCGCAGGTTGTTGGATGGACTGCGAATAGGTCATTTCCGAAGCTGAGTTGATCAAGGTAGAAACCTGGAGAGATGAGAAATTTGCCTCTGCTGACGTACGCCATTAGTTTATTGCGTGTGAACGCTTGATTCTAGGATGTTTGCCACGGGCGACCGAAAATCATCATTTCCAGGCGTCAAAATCGGCGCTTTTAGCAACGGCGATCACAAGCCACCCTGATCCAGCGGAATGCGACTAATTGTGCGGATTATTCGCCATCGGAGTCCGACGGCTCGGGCCCGTCTGCAACTCGACGAGCCTCGCCCTTACTTGGAAATTGCCCGCAGAGCCAAGAAAGCGGAAGGGATGCGAAATGAGCAGCGATGCCGATTGCGGTGGACAGCTGGAATATAGATCGTAGACGCAGCCGTTTTCACGAGGTACTAATCCGCTTGGTGTCGGCAGCGCGTTGCCGCCAACGACGGCCGTATGCCGTCGCGGGCTCGCCAGGTATAGCTAAGCATCAGGCAGCATTTGCAGAGATTGCTTTGCGATTTCTTGACTGGCGTTTTGGCGAATTTTCGACATAGTCGTTGCAATCTTTGTAACCACCTCAGGTTCTATTTCCGTCTCGCTGACCGTCCAATACTGCATCATGATCGTTTGCGCGCTGCCGGTGGTTTCGGCAAAGTCGTCAGTAATCAACGGGTAAAACGGAGCCAGCGCCCGGGCGCTGGGCGAGTAACCCGGGGTACGAGGAAAGTCGCCGTCGGAGTCGATCGCGGCAAAGAAGAGATAGCCATATAGGCCCTCTTCATTCACGAAACTTGCGAACACGATTGGTTCGGTCGCTCCGGGGACTTCGATTGGTCGACGGCTGACCATGCTCCAGTTGAGGACCCGATAGCAAACCGACAACTCGTGCCAGCCGACGTAGGGTTGACTAATCACAAACTCACCCTCACGACCCTCGACGCCGCAACGCCAAACATCTGCGTGTTTTCCGAGTCGATCATTGACATCGCCGTCGCGATCCCGTTTGGATCGATGGTCAGCGACGACGATCGGGGCGTTAACGGATGCTAAGAATTCTTTTGAGGGCTCAAACAGTATGGCATCGGTTGCCACGATCGGTCGCCGATCGGATGTGCCCAACAGTTTCCAAGCGAACATGACCAATCCGCAAATGACAGCCACCGTTGCTAACACGCGATAAAGAAGTGGGAATTCACGTTTTCCGCTCGATTTAGATGCTGCATCAAATGCGGCATCATATTGAGAGTACGCACTGGTCTCGTCGTCTTGTTTCGAACCCGACGTCCAATTCGAACTGGATTCGCTACGCTTATAGAAAACCTTGTTCCAGGCGAAAATCAGTGGGTTTTGCGAAGTCGCCATTTCGCTCGCTTCGATCGGGTGGAACAATACACTAATCAGATGATCGAAAGAAAGTAGTACACCTGCGCTGATCGCCAACGCAATATAACCGACTAGTTCGTGTTGCCAGCCTTCTGTCAAATCAATCGAGAACCACGATTCCGCCAACGCGATCGTCGTTACGCGAATGATGTTTCCCATCACCGCCAAGACGAGTGCGACGAGCAGATAAATTGGCGTCAATAACAACGTACGGTGTCGATAGACCAATAGCAAAAGCGACAAAAAGCACATGGTGAACAATGATTGCACACCGCTACATGCTTCCGCGACGAACAAGTGCTTCGTCGCAAGTTCAATCGTGTTTCCCGAGTGATCGTGCGGAATTCCGACCACGTCCAGCAAAATGCTGGACAGCTTCGTCGTCGCTTTTTGCAACCTCCACATGACCGAGTGTGTCCACAATTGCGGCGCCCGAATGAACATCAACATTGGCAGGGCCAAATAGGTCAACGTCTTTCCGCTGCGGCTTCGTAACGTCGACAAAAACGATATCGTGATAAATATGAAGCCGAGGGCTCCCAACCAACTGGAGTGAATTGCTGCCGCAAACACCAAGAAGATGATCCCGATAACCAGCGTGGTGAAGGATAGCTTTCCGGTCGGGAACCGCATTTGACGATCGTGCCGGGTGTATGCAAGACCGAAAACACCAACCAGCAAAAACGGAAAGTACTGATAGAGCTCTTGGTGCCACATGGCTCTTGAGTACGCCACCAGGAATGGCAGCGTTGCCAGAAGCATAAGTCCCCAGAATGCAACGGCGGAACCAGTGCTTGAACCCAAAACTCGACCGATCAGCTTGCCGGCCGACACGGACGACTCTGATTTGTCGCCTTGGATGGACTCCACGATTTGACCTTTTGATTCTTCCATCGGGCTTTGATACGTTTGTTGAAAAAGCAGGTGTTTCAGCCCGATCGTACGGGCGTTCTCTTAACGTAATCCGATTGGCATAGTTCGCGCTCTATTGAAATACCGACCGGACTGATTTGTACTCGCTCGTCTGGATTCGACCACCAAGTTTAGCTCACCGCTGCGACGCTCGTTTCTATCCTCGTCAGCGATCAAGGCCTCGCCGACTGATCGCTTCGGTCATGCCGCGGATTCACAGAGCCGGTGTCAAACACCAACCGGTCTCTTTCTCTGCTGGTGTAGAGGTCGCATACGGAGCGATGCCGCGAATTCCGATTTAGTCTACCATAGCCAGCGTTCGATAAGCCAGAAGTCCGTTTCTATCAAAACTTGGGAGTCTCGGCCGAATCGCAGTCGCGAAAGTTCAAAATCGGTCTAATCGATGCATCTGGGGCCGTCGGATCGGGTGGATATCGAATTTGACCGATCCACTCGACAATATCCAGCGTTTATGCGACACGCTGTGTGCCGTGAGGATTGTCGCGTTCCTAAAATGCACCTCGGTCCCAAACACGACATCGACAATGCGTACGTCGTGACGGTCTCCCAAACGCTCCACCTCACCATGGTTTTATTGATTCGGTTCGGGGACGTCGGCGCACTGGTATTGGGGCACGAAACTTTCTACGCTTCTGCCTGCCGCGTATCTATCGAGCTAGACTATCGCCGGAAGCAGAGTTGACCCTCGCTTGGACCCGCGGTTTGGCGGTGAAGGTTAGGTAAGATCGAAATCCCACTTAAGTGAACCTTGAACCAGAATCGCCCAAAGATCGTTCTCAACATGACGACGCTCAAGAAGGGCGGTGTTCTGCAACGCGCGGTCTCTTTTGTTAGTCATCTAGATGCTTCTTTTGGCGACTACCAGTGGCACATTCTGCTGTCCGAGATTGTCGCAACGGAACTGAAGAGAACGGGCGTCGACCTACGTCATCCCTCGGAGGTTTTCGCGGTCTCTCCGGCACGCAGTCTTGAGTACCGAAGGCGAATTTGCAACGCGGTCAATGCACAGAACGCCGATATGCTGTTTACCTTCGCGGGCCCCTCGTACATCAGCCCTCGTTGCCCTGAGCTTATGGGGGTCGCTGATGGTTGGGTGACGCATGCCACACCCGCGGCTTTCAAGTCCATTCCGCATCGACGCGATCGCTGGACGCTGCGCATCGCTTCAAAATACAAGCTGCACTGGTTTAAGACTGCTGACCAATACACCGTTCAAACCGAAACGGCTAGGCAGGGACTGTCGAGGCGCGGCAAAGTGTCTTTGAACAGGATTCACATTGTTCCCAATGCACTTGCCAAGTGGTATCGAACGGCAAACTTTCGCCCGACCGATCGATCCACCGACCAGCCGATTCAGATTCTCTATTTTGCCGCCGCGTATAGTCACAAACGTCATGATTTGTTGCCGGACGTTTGCCATCGACTTCGTGCACTTGGTATCGACAACTTTTGTATTCGGGTAACGTTGCCACAGGAAAGCCAAATCTGGAAGGATGTGGCCGCCGCCGCTGTCGAGTTAGGGGTGCAAGAGCGTATCGTTAACATCGGTCCGGTCCCGGTCGATCAGGGCGCTAACTTGTATCGCGACAGTCACATTTGCTTCGTACCTTCGATTTTAGAGACGTTTTCGGCGACCTATTTGGAGGCGATGGCCACGAGAACTCCGATCGTCGCATGTGATTTAGACTTCGCAAGAGAAATTTGCGGTGATTCCGCAGTTTACTTTGAGCCATCAAGTGCGAACGATGCGGCGCAAAAGATATTTGATTTGCTCGGATCGCCCAGTCGCATGAAACGACAACAAGATGCCGGCGTACAGCGGCTTGCCATGCTGCCGGGGGTCGAGCGGCAGATGGAAATCTACCGCGAAACGTTCGATCGTTTTCTCAATTCGTGCAGATCAACGTGAACGGAATACGCGGTCTCGAATGACCCGCGGCGGGTTTCCGGCCACGACTTTCCAGGGCGAAACATCTTTCATGACGGTCGACCGTGCTCCGACGACGGCGCCTTCACCAATAACGACCCCTGGCCCGATAAAGACATCCGCGCACACCCAACTCGATGATTCAATCAAAATGTCCCCGGGCACCAACGGCAAATCCGGTCGCGTGTAGTCGTGGGAGGCACCACAGAGATAGCTGTATTGACTGACCATCGAGTTCTGTTCCAACACAATCTTGCCAACACAGTAGCAATCAACGTCGGGGCCCAAGATCGAGTCGTCGTGCATCAAGAGATTTGCGGGATAGAAAACACGCGCGGAGGGGTAGATGCGAACGCGACGACCGATACGGGCTCCGAAACACCGGAGAAGAAGCCGTCGCCATCCGAACGCGATTCGAGGGCTCGGTCGAAATAGAAAGAGCCAGACCCATCCCCACAGCAGTCGCACCAATCTGTTTTTTAGCGATAACTGGCTCTTGAACTGGGACAGCTCGGCTCTGTCGGATCGATTCATCAATCGCTCTTGTCAGCAGAGGAGACACGATCATCATCCGCAGCGGCACCTAGCACCCGTGCGTATATCTGTTCAACTTGTGACACCATGCAGGTCAAGCTATATCGACGTAGAGCGAAATCGCATGCCGACGCCGCCAGTGTATGGGCAAGTGTCGGATTGCTTAGCAACCGCGTGATCGCCATCATCAATTCGTACGGAGACCGTGGTGCCACTAGCAATCCGCTGTGCTCATGGGTGATGACATCGATGACCCCTGGCGCTCTGCATGCTATTGCGGGTATTTTTGCCAGCGCGGCTTCGATCAAAGAATTCGGTAGTCCTTCCGTTTCTGATGGGAAAACGAATAGATCACACGCGTGTAAGTAATCTGGAACGTTTTCTTGAAAGCCGACAAACATTACGCGGTGATCCACGTTGTGGTCGACTGCTTGCTTTCGAAGATCGTTCATCAATGGTCCGTCGCCAACGATGACGAGTGAGACGGAACACTCATTTGGCATCATCGATAACGATTCGATCAGATCGCAGTGTCGCTTGCTCGGAATTAGTCGGCCGGTTGTTACCAATAGCTGATGATCGATCGGTAGCCCAAGTTGTTGTCGCAATTCGCTTTTCGATCGAGACCGCTTGAATGGGCGGGGGTCATGCCCGTTGGGAAGAACTTCGATCATCTCCGGTGGTATGCCGTGAGCTTCGAGCCCGCGTTTCACCGAAGGCGAGTTCGCTGTGATATGGTCGGCACATTTGCCAATGATCCGAAAGTAAGAGCTGATGATCTTTGAGTCTTTCCTAGCACTGCCGAACGAAAAAACCATCTTTTTGCGTTCACGACGCGGGATTGTCAGGTTGGCTAGCAGTACGTGAATGCCTGATGCGAAATGATAGAAGTGAACGATACTCGCGGAATGTTCGCGTAACGACTTGCGCATTCGTAGAACGACGAGCGGGTCGAATTTCAGCGAACGTTTGAAAACCCGCAATTCACACAGACCGCCGGCGTCCTCTGGCTGTCCGTCAATTGCCCATATTTCCGCTGTGAAACGACGGGATAAATGGCCAGCCACCATTCGGATATTGCGCTCAATACCGCCCGTCTCAAGCGAGTTGGTGACGAGGATGACGCCAGTGGTTGCATCGCACATTGATGGCTCTTAACGCCTTGTTTCGAGTCGCTCTTGGAACTTTTGTTGGTAGAATCGTTTTTTCGCGTCCGCTGACATTGTTTTTGTCTTCTCAGACCTCGCCAATATCCTTTCTTCGTATTCGCCCAGATCACGAATTCGTTTTGCCGGTACTCCCGCAGCAACACAATCGGATGGTATGTCTCGCGCGACGACGGAACCGGCTCCGATGATGACATTGTCACCAATGGTAACGCCGGGCAGAACGATCGTTCGGCTTCCGATAAAGACGTTGTTGCCAACCGTGATTGGCGCCAAAACGTCGATATCGGGATGCTTATCGCGAAAAACCCAGACGCTGCCATCGTGTGTAACAAAGGCGACCTCCGTTGCACTCACGTGGTCTCCCAATCGCACCAGCCAGGGTTCGGACCCGAATGAGACGCTGACTAAACGACATCTCTCGCCCAGCACAACGCCAGATTTCCTCGCGAACCCAATCGGGTCGACTCGTTTGTGTATGAACTCGATCGTGCGTCGAACGAACTTAAACATGCATGACTGGTTGGGGTAGCGATCCCGAAAACATTGAATTGGTCATTTCACCAGATCGACAAGTGTCGTGCTCCATCGTGCGGCCCATTGGTGACTTCCGAAGCGAGCCGCTTTCGCTAAACTTCTTCGTGACCATTCCTGTATTTCGTCGTTGAGACGTGTCACACGCTTCATCGCATCAGCGAGAGCGTCCGCATTTTCGGCAGGAACGATTAATCCGTTACGCTCGTGGTCCACTAGATCATCCGCCGCGCCGCATGCGTCACTGCAAATCACCGGCAGGCCCGATGCCATTGCCTCTGCGATGACGACACCCCAAGCGTCGTAGCGACTGACGAGGATGAACGCGCCACTTTCTAGCATTTGCGACGGCAGTTGTTGGGGCGCGACGAAATCACGATGCGTGACCCCTTTAGAATTCGCCGCTAGCGATTGCAGTGGACCGTTGCCACAACAGATCAAAGGCCAGGGCGCAGTTTCGGAACTGCGATACTGCTGGTAGGCTTTGAGCAAAATATCGATACCTTTGCGATGGTCCATTCGGCCCACGTACAAGAATGCCTTTGGCCATGAAGTTTGTTTTTCTCGTGATTCGCCACACGAATGAAAGACATCTTCGTCGTATGCATATAGCCCTTCCAGCACTCGATCGGCAGGAACATTCCAAAACTCCATCAGTTGCTGCCCACGCTTTCCGGGAACGGCAAAGAGATTGGCGCGGTTTAGATAACGTCGCACTCGATAGTATCCAAGCCGTTGACGCAAGTCGCCGCGAAAGGGGTTGTCAATACATAGAATGATGGGAACGTCTGCATGGCTTCTCGAGCGTAGTAGCGCGGCGTATCCTTTGAATGCCCACCCCGACACCGCGACGACATCGGGCCCAAAGTCGTTGACGATTCGAATGACTTTGGCAGGATCGTTTGCGTCAGACAATGAGCAAATCGTCGCGTCGATACCGGTTAGAATATCATCGCCGAATTTTGGCGCGCTGGGGTCATTTGCGAACTGATCGACACAGACGACATGCAGTTCAATATGGCTGTGTTTCGCCAGGTTTCGCCAACAGCTTGCCATGTAGGCGTTCGCGCGCGACCAAAGGAAAAGAACACGGATCGATTTCAAGAGTGGCTCGCGTCAGCTTCGATCTGTTTTCGGAAGACGAGTCCGCCGGTACGTACAAAAAATGCTTGCGCGTGCATCGGATGCGAGACACATTGCAATCCATAAGTCTCGAACCATAAAATCGCGTCGTGCGGATCGATGCTGTTACAAGCATCGCCATCAGAGATCCAGAACGTCTCGTAATTCGGACGAATTTTTTTGTATTGCAAATTCTTTGGACGCCTGCCCATTAGGAATTTTGCGTGTCGGTAAATGCGTTTCGGGAAGATCGCAAAGCTTCGCCAAAGTAAGCTGTCGCGAATAGGAATCGATGCCTTGATTAGCTTTCCCTTCCACCGGAAATCACTATACGGACGGACTTGGTATCCATCTGCCGCCCAAGTCCGGCACTGCCACGCGGGGAAGAACAGTAACACGCCCCCGGGTTTGAGCATCCTAACGATCTCATCCATTGCCGTTTGCAGGTCAGGGATGTGCTCGAACACGGCGTGAGTCCAAATCGCGTCGAACATTTCGTTCTCAAACGGGTATTCGCTTCCCGACGCGGTTCGGTAGGGCTTGTGGTAATGTTCTGCGAGTTTTTCACTGATGTCGGTCCCGTAATAGTCATCGACCATGTCTTGAAAGCAGCCTCCGGAGGAACCGATTTCAAGACATCGCTTGGTTTCCAGTCCGTAGTCATCAATGAATCGACGCAAGCTCGGATAAAATAGCGTGTGTTCTTCCGCTGCCCGTTGGGTGTATTCATCCCCATAGGTTTCGCTGCGTCGTTGATCATAAAACGCAACGTACTCACTGTCGCCGGCTGTACTTGAGTGCGAATCACTCATCGATGCCCCTGCAATTTCTTGTTGTCGACTACGGGTGTTACGATCACTGGACGTCTCGTTGTGAATTTGACCGAAACACCGATCGCACTAGCGATCACGGCCGTATAGATCGCCGTATGGAGAGAAAACCGAATCAGGCCCCCGATAAGCGTATACCTGCTGCACAATGCGAAAAAGGCGACTGCACAAACAAATGCAACTTGCCAAAGCAACGATGTCGAAGTGCGCGCAGAATTCTGAAGCCACTTGGCGAACGCACCGGCCGTCAAGAAGATAATCGCGGTTCCCGCGAATCCAAAATCAAAATAGAAATCGGCAAAGACGGAGGTGCCCGTTCCGGCAACACCGCCGCCAACACTTCCTTGAATCAAGAGTGTCAGCAACGCTGAGGAGCTGTTCTCAACTGTGTCAGAAACGCCACTGAGTTTGCGGCTGAACGGGACGATCCCCATCAAGTGCAAGACCTGCATGCGGCCGAGAAAATAATCATGCTTTCTGGGGACATAGTCGATCGCCACAAATCCGCAGATCGCGCTGCCACCAAGATTCAGGAATGCGGAATGGATGCTCTGAATCGGGTCGAAACGGTAGGAGGAATCGCGAACGGAACGAACCGAGACGATTAGCCCCAAGAGAATGATGAGGCATAGCCCCATCAAACTTAGGCTGCGAAGCGGGATAGGCTTGATGTATTCCGCCCTGCCGATGAGGATCGGAAGCATAATGAACACAAGGGTCGACCGGTCGCCGTGCAACCCGATCGCAGCCATGGTCAGGAGGATCAGAAATCCGTCGGTCCATCCGATTCCCCAGCTATTGCGGCGTCCCGCGAATGCCCGCTGCTTACTTACCATCAACGTCACGATGCCCGCGGTCAGAAATACTTGACCGAGTTGGAAGCTGATATTCGGCAGAAATCCTTTGTTGTTGGTGCCTGAGTAGTTTCCGAAAACCACCGAGGGCCCCACGATAGCGATATAGCCCGCAAAGCCTAGGAACCCCATCCTGACAAGCAACCGACCGACTTTGCCCCAAGACGCCATCAGCCCGGGAGGCGGTACCAATTGATTGATAATCGGCCTAAATGCACGTGTGCGGATAGAGTGGTACCCGAATAGGAACAGATTTAGGCAGACCACATACATGGCCAATCCTTTGCATACCGTATGTGGCACGTGCGCATATCGGAAATTCCAAATAAAGTGCGGTCCTTGTATCATTCCCAAGGACCAATAAACGAAGTAGCCGAAGTGAACGATGCAAAACGTTCCGGCGAAAAGGACATCCACCGTCAGCCAATTGACCGGCTTGGGTTCTTTCGACTTGACGGCATAGATCAAGCAGAGCGTGGCCGCAACCAAAGCGAGAATGACAACCACGAACCAACGTTCGGGACGTCCAGGGTCAAAAAAGAGCATCCCCGACGACGCCGCGGCCAGCAGAAAAAATCCAAATGCGTTTGCGGATGGCGTCTGATTCATTTGGCGGATTCAGTCATGTAATAGCGAAGCGATTTGATGAAGGGAACGATCCTTCGCATGATGGACTGCGGGAGCCCGGCGAAAAGTCGCCACGTCAGTTTCGGCGTCGGCAGACTCCTCGACCGCAGCTCCCGTAAGAATTTTCTTGCTTCCCATGTGCTTCCAGTTCGGATCAACGCTGACATGGAGCCATTAATTTTTCGGTTCAACACCGTCAAGACTTTCTCGCGAACGTCGCCCGGACTTTCCTCGGCGATTCTCTTGAGCAACTCGTAGTGTAAGAATTGCGATGGTTCAACTCGGCGTGCCGCGACTCCCGTTAGGCTCTGGCCTTGGGCAACCGTGTAATCAGCAATCGGGGTACTGACGAAGCCGATATCGCTGTAGCATAACGCAAATCGCAACCATAACTCGGAATCATCGCAACCTTTCAATTGGTCGTTGAAAACACCGAGACGATCGAACAAGTCGCGGTGGGCCAGAACCGTGCCGATCCAAAGACTCGTTTCCCCCACGATCATCTCGAGCGCGTCGTACGATCCGTCCCCTCCCTCGACGATGTTCTGGGAAAGCGTGGAGCGGTCGATTTCGTTGCGTGAATCGTCATCGCCGTATGTCACACGGGTGTATGCACCGGCCGCCCACCGAAGCGTCGGATTTTCTTTGATCAAGTCGATCTGGCGTTGCAGGCGATCCGGTGTCCAGACGTCGTCCGCATCGAGTAATCCGATCCATTGCCCTTCAGACATTGCCACGCCTGTATTCTTTGCGGCCGCATTTCCAGCGTTCTCTTGGCGAGTGAATCTCAGGATCGGCACCTCATCTGCAAGCCGGGCGAGGACTTCTTGGGTGTCATCGGTCGAACCATCATCGACGACGATGATTTCAATCGGCGGGTGCGTTTGCCGAAAGGCGGAATGCACCGCGCGCGGTAACATCGAAGCCATGTTGTAGCTCGGGATTACCACCGAAACGCTGTAGGTATCATTCGCCATTGGGTCTTGCTTTGGGTACCTAGTTGCCTCGAACGCGCACGATTAAATCTAGCAGCGAATTCTTGAACTCCTGAACTCTTTCGCTGAAAGTAAACCTGCTTTCGTCAAGAGCCATTTGCCGGAAACGGACCGATTCACTCGGGTCGATCAGGCCAATCTGCGTGATATCGTTGATCCAGCGTTCCGCATCAGTTCGCATTTTGGCGCGGTACAGTTTGCTTGCCAATTTGCGACACGTCTCGCTCAGGGCGTCGTGACGCGATTGTTTCAATTGGTTGCGGCTCTGTAACAAAAAATAGGTATTTCGTAGTAAAGACATCCGGTTGAGCAAATGCGACCGTTGACGCTCGGAAAACCCGCTAATTCGTGAATGGATGGCGCGGCGAATGAAACAATCCGGTTGTCCGGGATGCAACGAAAAGTCACCGTCCGACGCTAACGCCCTCACGTGAAGTTCCCAGTCCTGCCAAGAAAGCAAATCCTCTTGAAACCCACCCAGTTCACGGATGAACTCACGTCGCCAGAACGTGGAAGTGGTCTGCCAAAGTGGTTTTCGCAAAAAGCCTTCGAGTGGATCGTCGGCTTGATGGAACCAGATTCGGTCTCCGTCTTCCGGTACGTTTTTGAATATAAGTGATGGAAAAGCCCAGAACTGAGACTTCGGATATAAAGTTGCCGTCGCCAACCTACTTTTTAAACACTCCGGCGCGAGTAGGTCATCCGAGTCTAGGAAAATAACAAATCGCCCGGACGCTTGTGACAGCCCCTCGTTACGACAGGCCGGCGCGCCTGGCGAGACGGTCTCTCGAGACCATACGCGGATTCGAGAATCGTCGCTCGTCTGCTCTTGCACAAATTCAAGACCGCCGTCGGTTGATCGGTCGTCGACGATCAGCAGTTCAAAGTTGTCGTGTGTTTGTGCGCGAACCGAGTCGACCGTTTGCATCACAAGCCGGCGACGATTGAAAAGCGGTACGATGATCGAGACTCTGTCTTGTCGCGATTCCACCGGGTGTACGTTCTTTTCCTGTCGTCCTGGTTGTTTGTTGCCTGTCACGGTCGCATTGACGTCGCTGTCAGTGGTTTTTCGAGAAACTTTGTTCTGTCTGTTTGTCAAGCAGTCGCGAGAGTCTGTGGACGATAGGGAAACAATCGTTTCAAGGAATTGAGCGGTGATTCCATGACATACCATGAACATGTCGCAACCGATACGGTCAGCAAGGCCATCAAGACGACACGTATGACTTCGGCGAAACCGCCAAGCCAAGCCAGGCTGTCCAACGGTGGTACGACAAGCTGGGCAAAGTTGTGGAGGATGTACAGACCGTAACTGATTCGACCCAGATATAGCAGTACACGGTTTTCGAGGATGCGGCCCACCATTCCGCCGAAACCGATCGCCGAAGCTTCGATTAACCACATAAAGATCAACAACAGCATCGTACGTTCGAGCGCCCGGTGAAAAGGGATCTCGAAATCAATCGCCCTGCCGAAGACGAAGGCCATGTAGAGTGGAACTGCGAGAATGACGCTTTTTTCAACCGGAAAGTGGATCATGTCGCGTGAGCGCATGGCGATGATTGCCCCCAAACCTAGGGCATCAAAATTGGAATTTGGAAGCACCGACAAAAGCGCGACATCCGGTAACAATGACGGCAGGATGAAACGCGAAAAAATGCCGATCACACAAAGCGTGATTGCCGAACCCTTCAAGTAGCGGAAGGGGACCAGCAATACGACGGCCGGCCAAAGCAAATAGAACTGTTCCTCAACCGCGAGTGACCAGAAATGGGAAATACGCCCGTCCCAACCGCCACTGACGACAAAATATAAGTTTGACAGGTACGCCACATGCCACCAAACGCTTTCCCGCATGGATTCGATGGCGAATACGAATGCGAAGAATACAACCACATAGAACAGCGGGAAAATTCGTAGGAACCTCCGCGCGTAGAAAGCCTTCATTGCATGGGCAGGGGCGTCAAAGTCACGGCAACGCAGCAGGATTCCGGTGATCAGAAATCCGCTGAGCACGAAAAACAGCTGAACGCCTCCGGGACCCCAGGGGAGCCCGAAGTGAAGCTTCGAGGGAACCCAATGGGAATACGCGACCGATGCGACAGCCAACGCCCTCAATGCATCTAGCTGGGGCATGTAACCCGGTTTGGCTGAGTTCACTCGCTCTGTCATTCAGTTAGCAATTGCTGGAACGAAAATCTGGACTGGGCGTCGCGGGAACCAACGTCACGCGGGCTTCGGCTTGGCACCGATGTGCGGCCCGTGTGGCGAGGTGCTATGA
Organism: uncultured Pirellulaceae bacterium; assembly: GCA_963975425.1. GTDB lineage: Bacteria > Planctomycetota > Planctomycetia > Pirellulales > Pirellulaceae > CAXBGS01. The sequence goes on along the minus strand of CAXBGS010000005.1, from coordinate 101,273 downwards.
AAGACGTTACCGGTGTCGATCGTGTATCCGCTTGCACCACTTAGGTGTGTGGCTGGGCTCTCGCGTGGCGAATTGCGACAACCTCGCATAATCAATCGTTCAAAGCCGTGTCCCTTGTCGCGACGGATTCGAACGTGCCACGCGGCGTTTGATCGGTTTTGATCAATCAGGCCCTGCTCGTACCGAACGTCCTGTAGGACCAGGGACCCGCCAGCAACGGCGACGTTCGAATCGATGTAAACCGCATGTTCGCCGCGTTGAATGGTTCCGTGGCTGAATTGCACAAAGTTTCCTGCGAAGCTTTTCGTACCCTGAATTCCGGCGAGCTTTGCTTGCGTCCCGGTCGCATCATCTCCACGAACCGAACCACTGACTTGGATGTCAAAGTTATAGACACGAATGTTGTCACCACTATCGACGACGATGCCTCTGGACGCGGTTGCATTGAAGTCACGGATGACAACCGATTCGCGTCCCTCGACTAGAACTCCTGAACTGTTGGGCCCTAGATCCTTTCCCTGCAATTCAAGGTTCTCTGCGGTGAACGAGGAGACGTTATTCAGTCGCAGGCAGCTAACGTTCGCTGCTGTTTGCTGGACGCCGGCAGGTGTCTCGATGCTCATGTTGCTAATAACATTTCCAAAGCCGCCTTGGAAATGCACCAAGTCGACCCCTGGGTTCAAGCCACGCTCGAACCGCAAGGTCGTTGCCCGACGCCCCGCGCCGTCGGAAACCAAAGAAACGTTCCCAGCAATGATCAGTGGAGCCGTCAAGTGGTAATAACGTGCAGAGAACACAACGGTCGCGGTTCGATTGCTTTCGACCGACTGGGCCAGCGAAATCGCTTCGCGGACTTTGTCGTCGTCATACCTGCCCTGCTGGCTGTCGACGCGGTAGATGGATGCGGTTGCCATGTTGGGTCAGTATAGTGGATTTGTGTTGTCGAATTCGCGGATCACAAATGCAGCTGTGCAGATCCACCCCTGGGGCTGCGCCAGACGCCCAATTGCTCCACGACGAAGCCGATCGCATCGCGTAGAAAGAGAAACATGGTCATAGCGGACACGAAAACAATCACCGCGACGGTCAATCCAATATGCAATATTTCGTCTTGCGGCATCTCAGGGATGAGCAGCTTTTGCACCATGATGCTAGCCAAAGGAATGGCAAAGAGTGGCCATGTTCCAACCAGCCAGTCTGCAAACGTACCATCTACAGTTCCCATTCCGATTCGAACAGTCGGATAAAGTAGCAGCGCGTTGGCACCGGCATAGATCCAAACGAAGGTCATTAGGTCATACTGCACACCAAGTAGGAATCCACATGCAAGTACAAGCGTATTGACAAGACCAAGCCGAAATAAAACACCTGTCTTGCCGGAAACTTGATAGCACACCCCAAGAGGCGAAATCAGCGACTGGCTGATGCCGACGGGAACGAGGATCACCAACAGTTCGCCCACATCATCCCAGCCCGGCCCAAAGTACCACCTGGCAACCGTGCGACATTCAAGCCAAAGCACCGTCATCAGCGGAACGACGATCAGTCCGAGTGTGCGGATCGAGAGCATTAGTTTTTGGCGCACCAAGTCAGGCTCAGCCTGGTAGGGTGCTAAGTAGGGAAGCAACAGGCTTTGTAGGACCTGGTTGATCGTCGTAACCGGGAGCATCATCAGACGATACGCATTTGAGTAGATACCAAGAGCCGCACTTCCCAAGACTCTTCCGATCAGTGCGTTGTCAAGATTGCGCCCCCAAAAGTTGATTGCGTTGAAGCCAAGCAGGCCTGAACTGTATCGCCAAGCTTCTTTGCAAAGAGACCTCTTGAACACAAGTTTCGGCCAGCCCGTCAGGAGTGTCGCCACAATGGCTATTGCAATGTTTGCGCCGAGACTGACCGAAATGTAAGACCAGAGGCCGAATCCTTGTGTTAGTAGTATCGTCGTTAGAATTATCTGAATGACGCTGCGCAAAAGATCAATGATCAGCATCGAGCCGAATCGCTTCTCTCGCCGCAACAACGCTCCGGCAACCCCTTGCCATGCTTGTGGGACGAACGAACAACTGAGCACCATTAAACCGGTGGTCCATTCGGGAATTCGGAGGAATGCGCAGATCGACGAACTGAGCAGAAAGACGACTGAGCAGGTTGCGGCACCTAGAGCGAGGGACATCCAATAGAGAGAGGATTTTTCATCGATTGTCATCGACGCGTGTCGAATCGTAAAACTCCCCAATGATCCTCGAGCAAAAATTGATGCGAACCCACTGACAAGCAATAGGAGGGCCCAGACCCCAAGCTCCTCCTTCGGGTTTTCCAGGGCCCTCGCTGCTATGGGTGTCAAAATCACCCCGATCGCGAGATTGCAGAATTGCGATCCGTACAGTGCCGCCGCGTCGACGACCTTACGACTAGGACGAATCACACAGCCTCGCGAACTTTGTTGTCGATGTTGCCGGGCAAGCAATCGTCGAGTGAGGTCGAATCTAGAATTACGATGCGATCAGTCCTCATTGATTCCGGTGAACCGAACGCACTGACGGACAACACTGTTCCAGGTCCATTCGGCCGCAATATGAGCGTTGGTTTCTTCAATCGATTTGCGATCCGTCGATGCCAATTCTCGGATGGCCGTACGCAGGGATTTCGCAGACCCGGGTTGGTAAAGCAGGTTGGATGTCCCATCCAAATAGTCCCGAAATGCTCCGCCGTCGGGTGCGATAATGCAGCGACCAAAGGTCATCGCCAATAGGGGAATTCCCGAGCTAAGGCTTTCCACGCGAGGGACGATGACGCCGTCACAAGCCGTCATGTATTTATGCACTTCGGCTTCCGGGACCATTCTGTCTTCCTCGAATCTTGCGCACTGACTGCGGGACCAAAGTTTCCAAGCCAACTTGCACGCGCCGGAACGATAGGATCCGGGAGTTCTTCGGTAACGAGCCGCGTTGAGTACTTTCAATTTTGGTACGCGATGAAGCGTCAGTGATCTAATAATCAGGCTTGCTTCTTGCCAATTTCGAACAGCGCCGAACAATAAAAGTACAAAGTCATCGTTCGAAAAACCGAGCTCGCGTTTGAAATCGCCGCGGCTAGCCTGCGGCTGCTCTAAGAGGTGGTCATAGTTGACCGGATGTGTGACTAGCTGAGGCGTTGCGGTCGAGGTTGGCCAATCTTTGAGAACGAGGCGCTTGGAACTTTCGCTGAAATGATGGATTGCGTGGCATTTCTCATAGAAGAGGGAATACAACTGATGATATTGAGAATTTCCGACGAAGCCGTGAGGGAAATGGTTGTTCACCGAAACGATCAAGCGAGTTCGGTCACGCCACCAATCAAGGTGCTCCCTGATTTCGTCGATTAGCGAGTCTTCCGGTTCTTTTCCCCAGCAAAAGACTTCCGGCCACATGAAGTGAACCAAGTCGAAGTCACCTTGTCTTTGCTGAAAGGCATCTTTGCCAAGTGTTACCTCGAACCCTAAGTTTTCGTAGGCGGCTATCATCCCAAATAAGAATGGGTCTTTCGCGGCAATTAGAACTTTCATGCGGGATTCAAATCGATCGTATCACGCGTGCAGGGCAGCCGTAAGCGAGTACTCCCGCAGGAATGTCGTTCAGCACCGTTGATCCGGCGCCGATCACGGATCGGTCACCGATCGAAACGCCGGGGACAAGATTGGCACCTGTATTGATCGTGACGCCCATTCCCAACTTGACACCCCCGGCAAGGCAGGCATGGGGGGCGACGGAGGAAAAGTCTCCGATCACGCAGTCGTGTTCAACCGTTGAATTGGAGTTGATGATGGTGTGACTGCCGACAATTGCGTTGGGGTTGATCACTGCGCCCGCCATCACCGCTGTGCCGGGCCCAATCTCTGCGCTGACAGCGATAGTACTGGATGGATGGACCGCGTTTACGAATCTGAATGTGCTGGACTGCGTAGTGATCTTGCTTGCCAACTTCGTGCGGATATTGTTACTTCCAATCCCGATAATTCCGGCACAATAGCTTTCGAGTAGTGCCTGGATCTGGTCGTCATACCCGACCACTTGGTGGCGCGAGGGTTCGTCTTGGTTAGACTTCGCAACCACTCCTGCCAGTTCAAGCGATGGCATTTGGCGCACGATGTCGATCACAACGCTTGCGTGAGGACCGGTCCCGAATACGATCAGCTTCACCGGATTCGTTATCGGTTGCCTAGTCAAGATTAGAATAACTTGGGAAAGGGGGCACTCGATCGAGAACAGTCGCTTCGATTACGCTGATGCGAAAATATCTTTGATCGCGTCACATACACGTGTTACTGTTTCTTCCGTCATTTGACAGTAGGTGGGAAGATTCAAGCCGCGACTGCACAGGTCATCGGTGATGGGTAGAGATTCGTTGCGTAACATCGATCTCTCTCGAAAAGGAGGCAATGTGTGAAGCGGGATAAAGAATGGTCTTGTTTCTATGCCGCGCTTATCCAGGTCGGCCATCAATTGGTCGCGACTGATTGGGGAGTCGCGGCGCACGGTCGCGCAGTACAGCCAAGGCGTCGTCTTTGCCCAGCTTGATTTAGGCTGCAGTTCGATATCATCGACTTCTGCGAGCTGATCGTCATACCAGCCGAAAACTCTTTCGCGTTTTGCGATAATGGATTCTTGACGTTCGACCTGGGCGCACAGGATCGCGGCTGCCACATTGGTGAGGCGGAAATTGTATCCCGTCACTGGGAAATAGTACCGCCGCTGTGGATCCATCCCTTGGCCACGCAATGTTCTTAATCGCAACGCCAGTTGCGGATCGTTTGTTGTGATAGCGCCACCTTCTCCGCAGCTGATCGTCTTGTTCCCGTAGAAAGAGTAGGTCGCAAGTCGTCCCAGACCGCCAACTGGTCGGTCACGGTATCTCGCAAAATGTGCTTCCGCGGCATCTTCGACCACCCACAGTCCGTGAATAGCAGCAATATGATTGATTGCATCCATATCGGCTGGATGCCCATACAAATGAACCGCGATAATGCCCTTTGTGCGGGGTGTGATTGCGGCTTCAAGTTTCTCTGGGTCGATGCACCAATTTTCGGGGTCGACATCGACGAATACCGGCTCGGCGCCGACGTACCGACAGCTGTTGGCGGTCGCGATGTAAGTCATCGATGGAACGAGTATTTCATCGCCCGCCCGCACATCCAAGCCCATTAACGCTAGATGCAACGCGATCGTACCGTTGCATACCGCGATGGAATGATCTGTCCCGCATAGGGAAGCGAACTTTTCCTGAAACTCATCCAGGTACTTGCCACTAGAAGAGATCCAAGTGCTTTGGATTGCGTCGGTCACATACTTGAGTTCGTTACCGGATAGATCCGGCATCGATACGGGAATCCTGTTCTCGATTTTGCTCATTTTTTTCTTTGAAATACCGTCTATGGTTTTCTGATCAAGAATCCGCAAATTCCCATGCCAGGCATCGCCTGCCATGCGTCGAATCGCGAATAGTGGCGAGCCATTATCTCCGGATAGCTTACCGTGAAACGAATGCGATCGTTCAACCGCTGCTCTTCGTGCCTTGCGAAAATTCCTGCTTCGTTCTCGCCGAACCACTCTACCTTTTCAGGCATTACACCAATCGGATCCCAAAGCCGGTTTTTGAGGGCTTCAAGATCATAGAATCTCTGATAGAAGTAAGTTCCGTCACCGACCTTGGGTTGAGTTCCATAAGCGTCCGACTGCCGATACTCGTTCCGGAATACCCTATCGACGGGCACGGTAACCGCAAGCGTTCCACCAGGTCGTAACGATTCGTAAACCAATCGAATCGCTTTACTATCATCGCAATCCCCATCGATGTGCTCGAACACCGAAATCGACCATGCGCATTGATAACGTGCTGCAGAGCTGGATAGGTTTTCGACATTGTCCGAGGTCGAGTGGAGGTTCTTAAGATCTAGTAGCTTAGCGATTCTCGAGGTGAATTCGGCGTCGCGAACGTCGGGGTTTTGTATGCTGATTTTGGCCGATGGGTTTTGGCTGGCCAGATAAGTTGAGAAAAGGTAAGGCGAACTTATGTCAAGACAAGATTCTGGGACGTTGGGAATGCACGAACGCACAAATTCGAATTCAAAGTATCGCGGCCCAACGAGAGGACAAAGCAGCAACTGTCGACCGATAACGGGATCTTTGAAAAGCAGTTTCCGCCCTACACTCCGACCGAAACGATCAAAGTCCATTCCCAAAAGCTCGTGCTTATTCGCATAGCGAACAGCCCGTCTGCTTGTTAAGTAATTCGTTAAAAACGACGTTGCTCTTTTGACCATCATAACGAATGCCGGGTGCTTTGACGCGTTGCTCTACAGAGGGAAGTTTCATACATGTATCGAGATTCCGAAGATGAGTCGAGCGACGCATTGGTTTGCTGAATTCGTGATGCTGCGGTCGAGGATTCGCGTCAGGAGATCTCGTCATTTACCCAATGCCAAAACCGGTCAATGATTTTGGTCTTCACTGCAATCGCGTTTGCGAATCAATCCGGGAGCAATGCACCAACCCGGCATCCATGTAGCAGCATGTCCGACCGATTATGAGGCTGAAGTACAGAATGAGTTACGGGTATAGGTGTGGAAGGCGCATTCCATGCGATTGGCGTCGATGAATTTGCAGTAGCCGAAAACTCTTGTCGACAACGGCTTTTGCCGTAAGCAAAGCAAGAGTCCGTCAAGATTAGGACCCAATTGATGCGGTACGAATAGGTATAGTTACTCTGTTGGACAGCGAACGACTCGGCAGTGTTCCAGAGACACTTTCCGCACTTGAATTTCGCTCACTTCAAATATCACTGTACGGTTAGCAGAAACCTGCTTTGCGATTCTCCGGAGCCGCAGGACTTTCAGTTTTTTCGCTCGGGACAGCGATCGCCTATCGATAGTGTGATCTGGCAATCAGCTGCATGTATCAATCGATTAGAATCGGAGCTTTGCTATGCAACGCGACTCGGGGGATGGTTGCGATGCAATCGGCCGACAGCAGAGAAACGCAAGCACCATCTAGAATTGGACAATCCGCTATGGTAGCAAGAGTTCGCTGGACCAGGGTTTGTTCTGCTGATGCCAGTCGACACAGGCCTGCAAGCCCTTGTCGAGGTTGGTTTTAGGTTCCCAGCCCAGCAGCGATTTGGCTTTGGAAATATCAGCGGCGGTGATTTTGATATCCGCCTTGTGGAATGCTTTGGAGTTGATGCTGGCTTTCTTGCCCAACAATTGCTCCAGCTTTTCAATGATCGTTAGCAGGGTAACCGGCGTCCCGCCGCCGCCGAGATTGACCACTTCGTATCCGACATCTTTCGTTGCCGCTATCGTCCCCGATGCGATGTCCTCAACGTAAGTAAAATCTCTCGCTTGCTGGCCGTCACCGAACAGTTCGATCGGTGTGCCCTCGTCGATCCATTTGATGAACCGAAAAATACACATGTCGGGTCGGCCCGCCGGGCCATACACGGTGAAATAGCGACATATCGTAACGTCGATTTCGTACAGGTGGTGGTAGGCATATGCCATTGCTTCGGCAGACTTCTTCGATGCCGCGTACGGCGAGATCGGTGTGTTTACCGGCAGCGATTCCAAGAACGGCATCGGTTGACCGGCATACAGCGATGATGTCGATGCAAGCACATATTTTCGAACGCCGGTCCGCCGCATTTGTTCAAGCAGATTCAGACTGCCCATCGCGTTGGTCGTCATGTAGACGTGCGGGTTTTCCATGCTGTAGCGAACACCCGCGCGGGCGGCCAAGTTCAAAACGGCGGTGAATTTGTGCCGGTCGAAAATTTCGGCAAGCAGATCGTTATTCTCGATGTCACCCCGGACGAGTTCAAAGTTGGGTGATTCCAGTTGCTCTAGTCGGTGCTCTTTCAGTCGCACGTCATAGTAGTCGTTGACGTTGTCGATTCCGACGACGTCATGGCCAGCCTGAATCAACTGACTCGCAACACGCGAGGCGATGAATCCGGCGGTACCAGTCACAAGATACTTGTTGGTCATGATCTAGGCTTTGCAAACTTTTCCGGTTGAAGAATCACTGTCTCGAATCGCATTGCGCGTGTCGACGATCAGATCGGCCCACTTCCTGAGTTCCTGCGGGTCGACGGCATCGTGCCAAGTTGAAATCAGCACCAGATCGTATCCGGCGATGGTCGCGTGATCCCATGTGACGCTTTGCTTGCCGGCCCATTCGGAATGTTCACGCGAAGGCCGGATGACGGGAACGTGTGGGTCATAATAGTCGACTTCTGCGCCCAATTCGTGCAGGTGATCCATCAGCTCGTACGAGGGCGATTCGCGATCGTCATCGACATTTGGCTTATAGGCTAATCCGACGACGAGAATGCGACTGCCGTTGACTGCCTTTTTTCGATCGTTGAGCGCGTCGATACAGCGATCGATCACGTATTGAGGCATGGCCCGATTGATTTCACCGGCAAGTTCGATGAACCGAGTATGGACACCATACTCTCGCGCTTTCCACGTCAGGTAAAACGGGTCAATCGGAATGCAGTGTCCGCCCAAGCCTGGCCCTGGATAGAATGCTTTGAAGCCGAACGGTTTGGTCGAAGCGGCATCAATGACTTCCCAGATATCGATATCCATTTTCTGGGCCACGATTTTCAGTTCGTTCACCAAGCCGATATTCACGGCGCGATAAATGTTTTCGAGCAGCTTGGTCAATTCGGCGACGCGGGTTGAGCTGACCGGGACGACTCGATCGAACACAGAGCCGTAGAGCAGCTGCCCTTTCTGCGAACATGCGGCGGTGTGACCGCCGACGACTTTGGGGATGTTCGTCGCGGCGTATTCCGGGTTGCCCGGATCCTCACGCTCAGGTGAGTAAACAATGAAGATGTCTTCGCCGACGGTAAAGCCGGCCTTCTCGACTCGCGAGACAAGTTCTTCTTCCGTGGTACCTGGGTAAGTTGTGCTTTCCAGGCTGATCGTTTGTCCGGCGCTCAGGTGAGGCAAAATTGCTTCGATGGTGGCGACGACGTACGTGAGGTCGGGTTCAAAGTGGCGGTCCAGCGGTGTGGGGACGCACAAAATAATCGCATCCGCTTCGCTGAGGCGGCTAAAGTCCGTGGTTGCATCAAGCATATTTGTCGTGACGACTGACTTCACCAGGTCGGCATCAATATGTTTGATGTAACTTTCGCCCTGTTTGATCGCATCGGTCTTTTTTTGATCGATGTCAACTCCTAGCGTCCGATGTCCTTTCGACGCGTAAGCCAATACCAGCGGCAGACCGACGTAACCGAGTCCGACGACTGCGATCACGGCCTCGTTATTTGAGACTTTGTCTATGGATTTCATATTCAGTGGGCGATATCAAGAGTTGAAAAGTAGAGAAGTATGTGGATGATTCGTTGCACCGGAAATCGGGCGCCGTCGCAACAGCAACGTGAAGCCGAAGATTCACGAACGTTCGAGGCTGCCGTTGCGTTCGCAAGGTAAACGGGCGTCACTGCAAGATCGAGCTTGGGTCGCCAAGCGTCGATTCACCGATTCCTCGAACTTCTTCTTCGGCGAGTTCCTCGATGATTTTATTGAAGACTTCCGCCTCGTTCGGAATCAGAATTCTTGCTTCTCTCGCCGCCGCACGGGCGCGGTTAATGTCGCCGAGAGAGCGAAGTAAGGATATTCTCTTCTTTGATGTGCTGAATTTTGTCGGTGCATATTTGAGCGCCCGCGTGTAAGCCTCGACCGCCTCCTCCTTGCTTCCTTGGCTAGCAGCGATGTCACCGAAGCGTTCTTCGCAATCAGCGCGTTCGCTGCCAGTGCGGCACATATCGCATTTCAAGCCATCCTTGACTCGTTCCAGCAGGCTTCCTAGTTCTGGTGATTGCCGACGTTCCCACTGCCTTAGCAAGTCCGGTGCGATTAGGCGATGGACTTCCGGGATGTCCGGCAACAGCTGTGACTGATCAATTTGTTTGTATGGTTTCGTCAACTCAAGTACTTTGCGGACAGCGTAGTTTCGATAGCTGATCGTTTCTCGGAAGATTTCGATAGCGAGCTCGGGGTTTGCCGTTTCGGCCGCCATGACTCCCAGGCTAAGCAGGGCATTCGGATTTCCAGTGAAGAGGTCGTGCAATTGCTCAATCGCGGCAGTCACACGTGAGTTATCCCCGTGGATGTATTTCAAGCTGATTTGTTCGGTGCGCGCGTCGCGTCCGAGTGGCAGCAGTTTGAGTGACTGCTCATTCATTGCGACAAGGTTTTTGTGATCCTCGTCGGGGACGTAGTTGGGGCCATATAGTTGGTCGATCCGCGATCGGCTATCGCTAGGAAATTCCACTTCATCGGAACCGGTCGATAGTCGTCGAGCGGTGCGAGAGGTTTGTCGAAACAAATCGATGACTTCGGATTCGGAATCGGGGTTTGCAGCGATCACATCCAAGTATCGCAGGCGTTCGTGTTCGACACGGAATCGCCAATCCAGCAATGCCGGGCTTGGTGACTGAGATATCTGTTCGGCCAGCATCGTGGAAAGTAATTCAAGTTCATCGGGTGACTGCTGGCCCTGGGACATCTGTTGCTTGACGGTCCATTCCACGTGTTCCGCTTTGGCGTCGGATCGCAGTTTGCTGACAGACGGCAAAGTTGTCAGGAACAGAATCACGGGCAACACGCATGCACCAATCGCAAAGCCCCGGTGCTGGAAGACTTTGGGGGGCGGAACGTGACCATCCTCCGTTGGCATCAAAACGGCCGCTTCGACTCGTCGCACGATGATCGCTGGCAACAAGCATGCGACCAGCAGCAGATTCGCTGGAAGGATAAGGCCAAAATCAAATGCCTGCGACGCGATGATGGCTCCAATCGCGTACCAGCCCGTGATGCGCAAACCTTGATCCATCGGATCGGGTGAGCGCGACAGATAATAGAGTGAATGAATCGTAATACCGAAGATGACAAGGGCCAACAGGACGCCAGGGATTCCCTGTTCAGCCAGCAGTTCCAGCCACAGGTTGTCGGCATGTTTGTACCACCGGTCCGATCCGACTTCTTCGTAGGGTAAGTGTGCGTACGCGTACGTCGACAAACCGGATCCGGCGGGCAAGTAGGCTCGCGCGGCCCGAATGCCATCGGGCAGGTGCCTCAGTCGACCGTCGTTCCAGATGCCTTCGCCGTCCTGATCGACCAGCGTGTCCATCCGCTCAATCGACTTGAGACTGAGATTGGTCGGCACCACAAGGATGGCGATGCAGATCACAAGCAGTGTGCCGACGACCGGCAGGCTGACGACGCCGCGGCGCTGTCGAACCCAACCCAGTGCCAGCATCACACCGACGACTGCGGCGACCAATCCGCCGCGTGATCCGCAAACCAGCAGGCCGGTGCCGCACATCACCAAGCCGAATACTCCGACTAGCGCGTATCGGTCCCCGAGCAGCGATACCATATCGCTAAACTCGAAAAGTTCATCGTCAATTTCGGAACCGGTTAGCGCGCTTAGCCGCCAGCAAATCAGACCCAGTCCCGACGCGAATCCGAGATTCAGCATCAAGGCTGCGTTGTTGCGATTGACGAAGGTGGAGAAAGGTCCACCGCCCGTGTCGGGCGACATGCTCCAAAGAGAAAAACTCGGATCGATCAGTCGCCAAATTCCAAGCGTCGCGATGATCGCGCCACCGACCGATGTGGCCGACAACAAGAAAACCAGTCTGGCCCGCGTCGTAAAAACCATCGCGCTGGTCCAGACGAGCAGCGAAATGATCGCAAGGAACGCCGTGGCATGGCGTGACGAAAATGGATCGATTGAAATTGGGAACGACTCAGGCTTGGCACTCGCGTCCAATAGCGGATCGATCCAGGTCGTGTACGCCTCTGCACTGCCGCCGCTTAGCGATTGTACCAATGAGGGTGGCAAAGAAACCGTTTGGAAATAGGAATAGCCCATCCACAGCACGACTGGCAACAACAACATGTGTCGCCGTAGCGTGCGTGCACCGGCATCGTTGATCAAAGCAGTGATTGCCAGCAGGCCTGCTACGACAACGGCGAGGCTGGCGACGTACTGGGTCCAGTACAAGATGCCACCGAAGTCGGTCGCGACGGCGAACGGGAGCACGCTTAGCAATATGCAAGCGGCCCATTGGCACACGAGGCAAACGAAAGATACAGGCTTAATCAATAGAATGGTCTAAAAGTAGACGGTCCGTTGCCGATTGGCGAAGAGATATCGATAAGTATCGCATTGAAACCCACTTAGACTACCAAATCTTGATCGGTACGAAAACTTTCCAAGCACCGACGTGGTTGCGCTGATCAATGTTTTTGCGCTGATCACTGTTTCTGCATTGATCACTGTTTCTGCATTGATCACTGTTTCTGCGCCGGTTCCTGTTGGTGGACCGAGTCCAATAGTTCTTTGAATCGGCCCGTCACAACTTTGCGATCAAAGGTCGATTCGGCGATTTGACGCGCTCGTTGCCCCATTTCCGCACATCCCTCTGGCGACAGGCAAGCTTGCTTGACGCACTCAGCGATCTCTTCGTGAGATCCAGGCTGACAAACCCAGCCCAGTTCGTTCTGGCTAACGGTTTGTGCCAAATCGGTGTCTGGATTCGCGACTGCGATCACCCCGCGTCCGGCAGCAAGAATTCCATACAACTTACTGGGACAAAGGCATCCGGTGATGCTTTGATGCATCGATACGATGTGGACGTCACCCGCGGACAAGCTTTCGGCCAGTTGTTCACGAGGCTGATAGGGCAAGAACCGAATTCGATCTTTTAAGTCAAAATCGACCTGACCGTCTAAGCTTTCGACCTGTTGCTGCAGCGATGGTTTTGCCGCGCCATCACCGACCAGCATCAGGACGGCGTTAGGGGGCCAGCGATTCGAAGTTGCCGCACGCACCAGTACATCCAATCGTTGCGTCAGCCCCATGTTCCCGCTGTGCATCACGACGAACCGGTTTCGCAGTCCTTCGCGGGTACGGAACGGATTCTCGATCACGTCGACCGGACGTATCGATTCGGTGTCGGCCCAATTCGGGATGATTTCGATTTTGTTCGCATCGATTTTCCAGGGCTTCGACGCAAGGCGTTCTTTCATGCACGAACCTAGCACGATGACTCGCTGCGATGCTTGGTAGGCGGATCGCAGACGACGGCGGATCTGTCGTGTGATGAAACCGTCGCTGGCTTTGCCAATCGCTTCGGCGACGTCAGGGTAAATGTCTTGTAGATAAGAGATCAGTTTAGCGCCCGACCGCTTTGCATGTTTTGATGCGACGATGGGCAACAGGAACGGGTCGGTCTCGGTGACCAGGATGTCAGCATTCAAATCGGTTTTTGAAAGGTATCGTGACGCCGCTTTGGAAAAGGACAGCAGGTTGATGATACGGCCAGCAGGGACTCGCTTGGCGAAACGAGTGTGGCGAACGCGATGAATCGAAATGCCGTCTCGGACCTGTATTCCGCGCTCTAAAAACTGGACGCCAGCTTTGGGGCTATTAGGTTGACCGCAGACGACGTGGACGTCGTACGATTCGGACAAGTGGCCGCACAAATCCTCTAGCAATTGCCCGGTTGCTTCGGTGTCAGGCCAATAGCAACGGTTGAGGAAGACAACCCGGGGTTTCCCGTCGTTCACGCGGGTCGCCTAAAATCCGATTCCGAAATATCTGAATCCGAGGTCGTCAAGCGACAACTTTTTCAGTGTGTTGCGTCCGTCGAAAATGAACGCGGGTTTTTTCATTGAGGCATGGATCGTCTTGAAGTCCGCTTCAGCAAATTCGTCCCATTCGGTCAACAGAGCGATCGCGTGTGCATCGGCGGCGGAGGAATCGCAACTGTCGGCGATTTCAACGTTAGTTTGCAGCAATGCATCGCAAGTGTTCGCGTCGACACCTGACGCCAGGATGGCCTCGGTCAAGTCGCGATGGATCTGTTCCTTGGTCACCCGCGGGTCGTAAATGGAAAGCTTAGCTTTTTCGAGCAACAGGTCGCGGCAGACATAGATGGCCGCCGACTCGCGAGTATCGTTCGTGTCTTTTTTGAACGCGAATCCCCACACCGCGATCTTTTTGTCCGAGACCGTATTGAACAAGGTGCGTACGATTCGAGTGACGAAACGACTCTTTTGAAAGTCGTTCATCTTTACGACTTGTTCCCAGTACTCTGCGGCTTCGGGAAGTCCAAAGTATTCACAAAGATAAACGAGGTTCAATATGTCTTTCTGAAAACAGCTGCCTCCGAAACCGACGGATGCTTTTAGGAATTTGGGGCCGATCCGCGAGTCGGTTCCGATTGCCAGTGCGACTTCATCGACATCCGCTTCGGTTGCTTCGCAGAGTGCCGAGATGGCGTTGATCGATGAAACTCGTTGGGCCAAGAACGCGTTCGCGGTTAGTTTCGATAACTCGCTGCTCCAAAGATTCGTTGTCAACAACCGCTCGCGTGGCACCCAGTTGGCGTAAACATCGACAAGGGCATTGATTGCGGCCTCGCTCTCGCCGCCGATCAAGACACGGTCGGGTTCCAATAGGTCTTCGATCGCGGTCCCTTCGGCCAGGAACTCTGGATTGCTAAGGACGTCAAACGATGCGCCATTGGTGGTGCTGGACAGAATTGTTTTGACGGCTTCAGCGGTACGTACGGGCAGCGTTGATTTTTCCACCACGATCTTGTGACCTTCGGAAACCTCCGCAATCTTCCTTGCACACTTTTCGATGAACTCGAGATTGGCGGCTCGGCCGGCTCCCACGCCAAACGTCTTCGTCGGCGTGTTGACAGAAATGAAGACCATGTCGGCGCCGCGGATTGATTCGTCCACCGCCGTTGTGAAGGTCAGGTTGCGTCCGCGGCACTCTTTGACCACTTCGTTCAGCCCGGGCTCATAGATCGGCAGTACGTCCGAGTTCCACTGCGCGATTCGGGCTTCATTGATATCCACCACACGCACATCGATGTGCGGACATTTTTTGGCGATCATCGCCATTGTCGGGCCCCCGACATAGCCTGCACCGATGCAACATATTTTTGTGACCGGGCCGATCTTTTGTTTGGACGTTTGTGGTGAACGAGTCATGCCGAATTAACTAAGAACGTATCGAGGTAACGGTAAGCGGGCTGTTAACGTAAGCAGCACGACGGATCACTGGCAAACGTAGTTGGTCGAACAATTCGTTCAACCGCCATTGTTTAGATTTGAGCGATCTAGTCGCGGTGAAAGTGTGTGTCAATTTGATGCACGTCGCATGGATGCAGATCAGATTCAACTTTTGGATCTCGACTTCGCGTCACGTTGCGTTGTCGATGTAACGGCTTCAATGTGAATCATTCAGGGCGCGAACCAATGGGTTCCAACTGACAGTCTTCGAGTTTGACGCTGACACCCTGTTCCATAAACCGCACGCAAACCAACAGTCGTGTTTCTTGTTCGCGACGGAGTACGATCCCTTCGTATCCGGCAAATGATCCGCTTCGCACACGCACCGGTTGCCCGGCTTCGAGTCGACTTTCGATCGTGAGCGGGACTCCCATAACAATCAGGCTGCGAATCTGTCGTAGATCGTGAAGGAACTCGGGTGCGTCCGTGATCTCGGTTACTTTTTGAATACAGCCCGTGCAGACCGCCTTGTACCTGGCCTCGTCGTCGCCGCATGCGAACACATAGTTGGTGAATAGTGGGACGTAGGACGTGCGGATTCGCCCGGACGGCGAACGCTGGCGTTTTTCGATCTGTGGTCCGTAGTAGGGGATTTCAAGTCGCCGCAGTCGCCGCATCAATTGCTTTTCTTGCCTGGACTTGGTGTACATCATCCACCAGGTCCCTTCCGACGCGTCGTCCCGATCGAGCAAGTCGCTCGGGTAGCAGTCTGGTTCTGGCGGTAGTATTGGCAATTCGGATCGTGTCGGAAGTGATGCGTCGCAGATCGACGCGGGAATGAAAAGCATTGCCATCATCCGCTGCGTGGGCAGATGCCCACCTCGGCGTCAAATGGATAACGTTCTGTCGGCGCGGACTTCGTCCACGTGGGTGACCATCACCCATAAAAACAACGATTAAACACACTCTTTCGACTGCATTGGAACCGGTCAGAATGATTGATTGCTAGAGGATTGACAAGGATTCAACTTGCTTTTGAATCACAATCGAACAGACGTCGGCGGAGGAGTCGGCACAGGTGTCAAGACTGGCAATATATGTTGGCAATATCGATTTGATCGATACGAGACCTGGTGAGACCCTTGCGTTTGCAGACCGAATCGAAACGGCAAGATTGGGGGCGAAAGGGCGCCTTAATCCAGCCCGGGCGACTTTGTGCGACAAAAGGGTCGGTGTGGTTCGGGGGCGCTTTCGTAGTAAGCCCGGTAACGAGAGGGCCAAGACGGAGGCCGGCATCGATGTGAATCGAAGGGGGCGGATCGATCGATGCGAAAATGCGTCGGATATGACGCGTCCTACGACGCATTCGGAACCGACACCGACTTGTTGACAAGCTGGTCGCTGTTGACGTCTCGATCGGCCACGGCGACAACCTGTTTTGATTTCTGGTGTCGTGTTTCTAGGTCCGCAATGATCAAGTCAATTTGCGGACCAAGATCGACAAGCTTTTCACTCAGGTCGGCAATGCGTTCGTAAACGGTTGGGTCGTTCGCGGCCGCAATGATTTCGAGCCGACCGATACAAATAGGCGCGCCGTCGCGCGTTTGGTGAGTGAACAGTGGCAACCGCACGCACATTTGAAATGCACGTTCAGGCATTTGAACGCTGTTCCAGGTCGCGTGATATCCCTCGTGCAGCCATGCCAAGCTCAGATCGATTTTTACCTTTGCCAGATCGTGAGACTTAGCGAACTCAACAAGGGGTTCCCAGATTGTTTCCCAGCGACCACTTCCCTGCAACGACAGGCGATGATGCTGCTTGGCCATCACTCCGCCCGGCGACGAAGCCAGGAATGAATTTGTGAAAGCCGCCATTTTCCCTAGCACCAAACGTGCTTCTGCATGCCCGAATGAACGAGTGAAGACGAGAATTGCCAGTGCCGCAATGACACCCACGCCAGCCAACCAGGGAATGCCGTAATAGCTTGAGAACACCGCAAGGAAGGTGGTCACTGCACAGAGTCCCGCCACGACCAGCAGCATCCCGCGCGATCCGAATTTCTCTTGCAGCAAGTGATGCAGGTGAGCTCGGTCGGTTGCATAAATGCTGCGACCGGTCAGCCACCGACGCAGGATCGCCGCGCTAGAATCGAACAGGGGCAATGCGAGGATCGCCACTGGCGCTGACGCGAGCACGGTCGATTCCTTCACGCTGCTCCAGACGGCGAGGACGCCGACGAACAGCCCGATCATCATGCTGCCGGCATCGCCAAGAAAGATGCTGGCCGGCGGACGGTTGAAAAACAGAAAGCCGACCAAAGCACCCGACAATGAAATCGCGACAACCGCACCAAGCGTTGATCCCGTTTGCCAAGCAAGCAGGGCGAGTCCGGCGCTTACGAAGCAACCAACCGTCGTCGCCATGCCATCGGCGCCATCGATCAGGTTTAGAGCATTGACGGCGATCAGCAGCCATAAGACCGTGATCGGGTACGCGAATACGCCCAAGTGCAATTCTTTGCCAAATACGCTGATGATTTCAACAACGGTGCCGCTGCCCACCAGGGCCGCGATGATCAAGAACTGAAGCAGCAATTTCTGGCGACCGCGAAGACTAAAGGCGTCGTCAACTAGGCCCACGAGCAAAATTGCACCCGCCGCGAAAAACAAGACGTACCAATTGCTTTGGATCACACCCAATTCGTACATGCCGAAACGGCGGTCGATTTGAATGACAGCAAGCAAGCTAATGACCAGCGCGGCGAATACCGCAACGCCGCCGCAGAGTGCGATCGGTTGGCGGTGAAGCTTTCTGTCGCGATCGGGTTGGTCGACGAAGCCCCATTGCAGCGCTAGCGTCCTGACACTTGCCACCAGCATCAAAGATGTGACAAGCGAAAGAAGAAAGCACAATGCGATCAGCAATGACATAAGGTTTACTTGTGCTCGTATCGGGCATCGGAATCGATTCGGTGAAATCAGACGAGGTTCACCGATTGGCTACATGGTAGCCATTGGTCCGTGCTTGGAAAAAGTGTACGAGGCGACGTAATTGGAATGGTCAACATGTTCGCCACGCAGGTTCGCAGTATAAATCTTAACTACGTTGCCGTAACGGTCTGACTGTGAAAAATTCTCAGCATTCGTGACACCTGCGTGAAACCCCGACGCAATCGTCACCATCCGAATGGCTCCCACCCTACCAGAGGGATCTCCGTAGCCATTGTTTCAGCCGGTTAATCGGCACAGCCGGTCTTTTCCGCACTTTTGGCTAATCCCGAACCTTCGAAGCGGCGATAACTACCGCAGAGCAGGGATCCAAAGCGGATAATCTGCACGACCAGTATGACTGAAACACTGAGTGCCTCGCCGGCTAGGGGGGCCAAATGAAGCTTCGGGCCAGATACATCTTGTTATCTGAAGCGAACGTCGTTTGGCGCACAGTTGGTTTGCATTCAGTGGGGGGGCCAACCCTCACTGACGTCGGACGACCCATGGATGGAAAAATAATGAACACAACATCATCAACATGGCGACGCATGGTTGCGGTGGGATGCCTCGGCGCGATGTCGCTTGGATTTTCAGGCTGCTCTGTGATCAATGGCGCATGCCGATCCGTGAAACAGCAGGAATGCATCGATGAGTTCATGATCGGATATCGCAATCAGGCACTCGCCGCCAAGGCGTGGCATCGAGTCAAGAATTGCTACAAGAACAAAACCTATTACAACGATTTCAAAGCCGGATTTTTTGATGGCTATGCGGACGTTGCCGCCGGAGGGCCAGGGTGTATTCCCGCCGTCGCACCGACCACCTACTGGGGTTGGCGTTATCAGTCGCGAGACGGGCAAGCAGCCGTTAATGCGTATTTTGAAGGCTACCCGCTCGGCGTGAAGGCCGCCGAGCAAGACGGTGTAGGCCATTGGGCGAACATTCGGCCAAACGTTTCACGACCACAGCAACCGCAGCCGTTCGTCGCCGCACCTTTAGCGGGCTATCACGATAGCGACAGCGATGAAGAAGCGGACAACCCGTTCTATCCACAACCTGTTCCGCAACCCGAACCTCGTGACGAGATTGAAGAGCAACCGGAGGATGCGGGCGAAGAGATGGACCTTGGCGATGATCCGGCTGGCGCCATCGAACGTGCCTTGGAAGACGCTTTAGAAGGCGACGACTCGGTTCAGTATCAGAATTCCAGCGGATTCCCGTTCGGTGACGACGGCATGTCAATCGGCGACGACTTGGTTCCTCGTGGTTCGGCCGAGTACGAAATCGCCGATCGACGCGGTGGCGTCGCAGATACGGCGAGCGATGAAGCTACTTTGATTCAGAACGTCTTTGGTTCACAAATCAATGCACCACAACCGGCGACCGACAGTGTCGAAGCCGGTTCAGACGAATTGCCGTTTGTGTTCGAGTAGCCGCTGGCTTGTGTTCGTGGCGAATCGTCGTCGCGGATCGAAGACGAACTTATATGAAACCCATTGTTTGAGCACACGAGTTTGTTGCAGCGGATGAACGGCACCGACGCCGGAATCGACGCAACAAGTATTTGGCCCTAGGAAGAGAGTTCAGGGATGACTAGGAAAGTAACAACTGCCGGTCGACGGCTCCGGATTGTTCGGACAACGACGATGGCGCTCGCGGCGGGCTTTTTCGCCGCGGCACTCAGCGGGTGTGCTGCATTCACCCAGCCGATCGACGGTGTTCCCGCGAATCGGTTGCCGCCTGAGTTCTTTGCCGAGCCGAAGAACGATTTGGTTCCCGTCGACGTTGCTCTGCTTTCGCTCGAACCGCCACGTGACTACCTGATCTCTGGTGGTGACATCTTGGGCGTGTACATCGAAGGTGTGCTGCCGTTCAATCCGCCAAACGCTCCGCCAGAGCCGCCTCCGGTTAACTTCCCCTCGCAAGACAGTACATTGCCGCCATCGATCGGTTTTCCGATTGCGGTTCAAGATGATGGCACGCTCGCGCTGCCTTTGATCGAGCCGCTGGATGTCGAGGGCCTAACGCTGGAACAAGTTCGCGAAGCGATTCGCGAATCGTATATCGACAACGACATTCTGCGTGAAGAAAAAGCTCGTCCAATTGTCACAATCATTCAAGAGCGAACTTACGACGTGATCGTGATTCGTCAGGATGGTGGCGGAACGGGACAGAGCGGTGGACTGTCCACACAAAGCTTGTCGGCTCAGTTCCTACGGGGCGGCAGCGACTTGAGCGGACGTGGTGGATTGGTCAAGCTGCGTGCCTATCAGAACGATGTTCTGCACGCTTTGGTTGAGACCGGTGGATTGCCCGGTATCAATGCCAAGAACGAAGTCAAAATCCTGCGAGCCAACGAAGCCGACAAACGCAAGCGTGCACAATTCCTGCAACAGTTCAACGCACAAAGACGTGCCGCGATGTTGGACCCTTGTGCGTGCCCACCAGAATTGCCGGAGGACCCGTCGATCCTGAAGATTCCTCTGCGATTGCCACCCGGTGAGGTGCCCAACATCACACAAAAGCAGATCGAGCTGAAAGACGGCGACATCGTTTACATCGAATCACGAGAAGCGGAAGTCTTTTACACCGGTGGTCTATTGCCGGGACGAGAAATCCCACTGCCACGTGACTACGATTTGGATGTGCTCGGAGCGATGGCTCTGGCTGGTGCCGGTGCGTTCCAAGGTGGCCAACAGCAGATTGGCGGATTTGGTGGCAGCGTCACCGCCGTCCCACCCGGAAAGCTTTACATTCTTCGCAAGACGCCCTGTAACGGACAAGTTGCGATTGAGATTGATTTGACCGGAGCGATCAACGATCCGCGTCAACGGCCACTGATCCAAGCCGGCGATACGCTGATCTTGCAGTACAAGTGTGAAGAAGAGCTCATCAACTTCGGTCTAAGCACCTTCTTTACCTACGGCATCCGCGAGTTGTTCCGCAACTAACCGGACGCAAAAACGACGCGGTGTCAACCGCATGGCAGAATCCGAAAGCCGCACAGCGCCGAAACGCTGTGCGGCTTTTTTCGTATTGTGGGCCGCGTCGACGAATTGTTTAGCGAACGGATGTCTCGAGCGACTCTAAAAACTGGCGCAGCTCTTCCGGTGATCGTCCTTGCAGCGGTTTGAATGGATCAGGCAATTCAAGCTCCGCCCACCATCGCTCTTTTTCCACATCCCAAATCGACTCCGGAAGCGGTCCTGGTTCAACATTGACCCAGTCATCGATGAACCAACCTCGCTGGACAGCAAGCAAGTCAACGGTCGGGTCAATCATTGGTTGCGGACGCCGACCGTTTAGCGACACCAGTGCGAGGCAGTGGATACGGCATTGTGGCGTGCCGAGCTTGGCCGCCAGATCGGCAAGCTGTACCGCCGCTTGTCGAATTAGGTCGGGGTTCCGCTCGGCAGTAAGCATTTGGTTTGCCGTCAGTACGGTATGCGAGGGCAGGAAAAGGTACTCGCCGGTATCCGAATCGATGACCAGGAAGTGCACCAGTGTCACCTTGTCGCGCAGCATCATGCGCCAAGCGAATCGCTGTCCGCGTTCATTCCAGCTCGCGTTGCCAGGAAGAACCCAGGGCCGGATCGGCAAGACCAACTGAACGATCACATAGATGATCGCGAGGCCCACCCCTCGGCGATTGCTTGGCGATGCAAACGCTGGGTGGCTCTGTGCCGTTTGCGCGGTGTCCGTTTTGATACCCACCAACCAGTTCCAGATTTGACGAAGGGTTTGTGGTGGCAAGAAAACAAACAGTGTGGCCAGCATGAACCAGGGGAACACACCGATGTTCAGCAGTTTTGCATTCGTCAGGTGAAACGCAAGCGATAAGAAAATGCCTAGCCAACGCGTCCGCCGATAGAGCAGCATCGGCACGATCAATAGGTCGTAGAGTAGTCCGCCATAGGACATCAGGGCTGGCAATCCAGGCGTCGACAGCCATGGGCCGATCACGGGCGCGTGGGCGTTTCTGCTAAGGATGATGCCCGCCGGTTGGCCACCAAACCAATCCGGATTCAGTTTGGCAATCGCACCGAAGACATAGGGAATGCCCAGCTGAAACCG
This sequence comes from uncultured Pirellulaceae bacterium, assembly GCA_963975425.1. Lineage (GTDB taxonomy): Bacteria > Planctomycetota > Planctomycetia > Pirellulales > Pirellulaceae > CAXBGS01. The sequence continues at coordinate 79,124 of CAXBGS010000005.1, read as the reverse complement.
CAGCAGCCACAATTGCCAGCGGGGAAAGAACGCCTGTCTGCGGGAGATGCCAAATTTCGAATCCAAGGATCCGCAGCGGTCCGAGGGCAAGAACACGAACAGCCCGGCGACGCATGCCAACAGGTAATAGTGATTGACATAAATACTGCATTCGACCAGCAGCACATAGCTAATCGAAAAAGACAGTATCGCGGCTGCGAATCGCGTCAGGAAACCGATCGCCATGCAGACGCCGGCAACCATCGTGACGACGAAGTGCCAGTAGATTCCCTGGCCCGGCCAAAGGCGAACCCATTCCAAGCCCGGGTATTTGAACAGGAACCGAGGCTCGATGAAAAGTATCGAATACAGATTCGAGTCGAGAAAACTTTTCGCCCAGAAGAAGATTGCGATTCCAACTGCGACCCGCAGGTAAACCAAGATCGCCGAGTCGATCGGTTCCCACGCCAGCGAGCGCAGCTTGCTTGATTCGGCAGCGTCAGTCGACGCCATAGTGTTCAACCTGCGGCCAGTAATCGTCTTCGAATGCGTCGTCGACGTGGAAGTCAGGACTGTTGTCGAGGTCGTGACAGTCCATGCAGCGTTCCTTTGCCTTTTCCAGCGGCAGTCGCATTGCTTGCCGCAATGCGGTCAGTCGATCTTCGCTCGCGCCCGATCCTTCTCGCTCGGCGGCACTGTGGCTCGCGCCCGGACCATGACAATTTTCGCATCCGTTTCCGGTCAGATGTTCGCTTTCAGATAACGAGAGGTATCCGGATTCATAAGGTTGGTAATCCTGCGCGTTCCAACCGGTCACGTGACAGCTGATGCATTCCGGATCATAGTGCCTCGCGATGTCGCCACGTTCTTTGGGCGGCTCAACGATGTGTGCGGTCGCTTCGGCATGCGGCGTGTATTTCCATACTTCGTAGGCCGAAGTGTGGCACTCGGCGCACGTTGCGGTCCCGACGAACTTTTCACCGGACGGATGGGGAATCGGTCTCAGTCCCAAGCCTTCGAGTCCGACGGCTTTGAGTTGATCTTGATAGCTCTGCATCAATTGACGCATTTCGGGGGCGTCCTCAAACTCATGCGTCAGCGGGACCCTTGCGTATCTTAGTGGTTGATCCGAATATAGTCCCACAATTCCGGCGTACATTCCTTTGTTGCCTGTGACAATCATTTGCGTGCTGGTGCCGTCGATCAATTGCGGCTTGTAGGTGGGTTCGCCATAACCGCCGGCAACCACAACCATGTCGAATCCGGGGACTTCGCGAACAAGTTCCTGCGCGGCCTCTTCTTTGCCAAAGAACGTTAAGACTCGGAAGTTGGCCGAATCGTTGGCAAGTGCGGCTAAGGATTTTCGGGCCGCCTCGGCAGGTGTCTCGATCGAGATTTCTTCGGCGGCTTCTGTCTCGAGCGCGTCCGGATCCAAGATGCTGGTCATGCCGATTCGGATGCCACCGGCATCGACCGTCTTGTGCTGGGGCATCAGCGATGCGTCGAGCACGACGACATTTGCGGACGCGTACAGTGCCGTTTCTGGTGAGTCAGCCGCGACCACGGCGAGCAATTCTCCGACGCCCAGTCGGACATCGTCGGGACCGAAGCCGACCATCTGGTAATCCATCGCCCTCAAGGCTTCGGCGGTTTGCTGGAACTTGATTTCTGATTGACGTCCAAAGCGTCTGACCTGATTTCCCGCATCGATGGGAACCAGCGGCCAGCCTTGTGAACGCAGTTGCTGCATAAATGTGAAACGCCTCGCGACGCCACCTTTTTGGCGATCCAGTCCGGTGCATCCGCACGGTTCGATGTAGCCGTGTTGTTGACCGGTGACGATGATCGCGGCGTCGGGCACGGGCCATGTGCGATAGTCGACAGGGCCGGTCAGTGACGGATTCCCATCAATCGAACTGACCGCCCCGGCGTCGCGCATGACTGGTTCGCCGCCTGCAGGTTGGTCCGGCAAAGCGTCCTTCGGCATCGCCGCGTTCGGTTTGGCCCCAGGTTCTTTACTCGGAGTCCCCAGGGGCACGCCTTCGGGCGTCGGGACGATTTCTGGACTGGCCGCGGAACTGGCATCCAAAGGCATTTTTGGTTGCGTGGTGCCAGTCTTTGCTGGCTCAGCGGCGTCTGGGGATTTTGGTTCAGCCGTGCCGTCCGGTGGCGGTGTGGGGATGACCTCGATCGGCGGTGCGGATCCCGACTGGACGAGCCGGACTTGGTCAGTCAAGCCCAGCGAGTCACGGTCATTCGGCGAGCAACCCGAAAGCAAGGCGGCGGCCAGCAGCGGGCTTGTCATGGCGGCGAGGTATCGCGCGCGGGGCGTCGTTTGACGACGTTTTAGTCTTCGCGAAACGCCTGCCATCTGTATCCACTGCAAAACCATCCGAAATCGATAACCTCCACTGTTCGATTCTTTATGTGTGACAAGACCCATTGTATCGCGGCTTGCTCACAAACGCTGCTCGGAAAAAATCATCACGCTCTGGGGCGACCTCGCGGGATCGGCCATTGCATTGATCCGAGACGTGACAACGCAATATCGCCGACCTTTACTTCGCCAATCTGCTCTTACTAGGAATTGCAAATTTGACACCGATTCGCATGCGGGGAACCGCTGGGTTATCGGATTCGATCCAGACGATTCCGTAATCATCCTTGCTCTGTCCCAGTCGCTCGATGGGTTCTTTGCCCGGGATTAGCTTTAATTCTAGCGGATAAAGCGTCATCGAACCTTTGCTCAACGGCTCGCCAAGTGTTGCGTCAAGCACGCCTTCGGGATTCGCTTTGCCAATCGTAAGCTTTGTGTTCTCTCGTTGGCTACCCTTGAGCACGACAAAAGCTTTACCGGTCAGCGAATCATCCTTCCCAAGACGCCCAAACGTATAGATGTACCCGCCGCCTTCGCGCCCGGTCAGTTTAGGATTCGGAATCATGCTTAGTTGGCCAACGACGCGACCGGTCGTTGCGGCGACCAGATAGCTTTCCTCATCCCTGGCATTGTCGTCTTGGCTCGCGTCAGGCACATCCGCGTTGCTGTCTTGCACCGACGCTTCGTCGCCAGATTTAACGCCCGCGATTTTACGGAATCCGAACAACAGATTTTGTGAGATCGATCCCTGTTGCAAACCCGGATCGATGGTCACTGTCAATCGAAACGCCTGTTTCGCGGCGGCGTGTTCTTGGTCCTCTTCTTCCGTCGGCTCGTATTCTTGAACGTCGAAATGGGAAAGCTCGGTCATCTCTTCGCTTGTAAACCGAATCTCCGTCGGTTCAATATTTTGAGGCAGATAGTTGTAGACCTTTGCGTTCAGTTCGATTGGTTCCCCTGACGCGATCTCGCCAAAGGAGAGTGCCTTGGGCACCATTTCGATTTCTCGGACAACTCGGCCGGTCACGGCCAGATTGATGACCGGTTGTGACGGATCGTTCGTATGAAGTTGTGCGGACTGAGAAAACTCGCTGGCGTCGGTCTTTACGGTCCACGACAACGTTACGTCGGTTTGTTCGCCGGGCGCCAAAGAGTCTTTTTCCAGACTCCCGAGTGTGCATTTGCAACTGGTTGCACCAATCCGCAACGTCAGTGGTTCCGATCCGACATTCTTGATCGTGAACGCATGCTCGCCTTCATCGCCCGGTGCCATCACGCCAAAGTCATGTCGCGGTTCGTCGGCCAGTTCGACGACCGCGGTCGCTTCGGGTTGCTGGGACTGGAATGTCTCCACTGCATTGGCTGCGGTGACTTTGCCGTCCATCGTGATCGGTCCGAACTGAGGGTACCGATATCCATAGCGGTACTGGTTCGTCGCCCATCCGGCGGCCGTGCCCGCGACCAACGCCAACACCAAGAATACAACGTATTTATTCACTTCAAAACCGTCGAAAATTGGAAGTCATGATTTGCAACGAAAAGATCGAGCCGGCGCCAAACCAGTACACGGTTTGGACTAGCCGATCCATTGCTGTCGAAACGATGTGATCACTTTCACACCGATGTTTGATCACTTTCACACCGATGTATTGGGCGGCGAGCGGCCTTACTGTCAGGCAACCCACTGCGAGCGATCCCACTGCGGGAACGCGAAAACGAATGGACCCGAATATTGATAACATAGACGCGACCGAACCGGCGTGCGAGGCAGTTAGCAATGCTCCAAATTCGGGTTTTCGAATCGATCCGGTATGCGGAAACCGATACGCAGCCACCTGTCGCTCGGTTCGCCACCGACAGATGCACTTAGGGGGTTTCGTCCGCGGCAGAGGGATTCAAGTTCGGATCGGAGTCGACATTGGGCTTGGGAAGCAGGTTTCGCAGCAGTTCGCCGGCAAAGTCTTGCCGAATCCTTCGCTGGACATTCCTTCCGATCGGCTCGACGACGGCGATCAACTGCTTTTGCAAGATTCGCTCGTATAGACCACCCGCGTTGGCAAGTTCGGATGCTCGTGCTGCGGCCTGTTCGGCTGCCGATTGGTTTCCCGCTTTCGCCTCGATTAACGCCAGTTGTGCGTACAAGCCCTCGTTGGCCCGGCTCCAGTCGGTTGCATTCCGGAAGGTTTGCAGAGCGGCACGCAGGTCTCGAACGTTGCCGTGACGCTGGTAAACGTGAATCTGCTGTTGCCCCAAGCTCTCGTACACGGTCGGGTTCTGTCCCGCGATGCGTTTGGTGGCATCAACCGCCAATTCCCATTCCGATCGCGTGTTGGGATTCGGTTCGGCGACGACCAAGGCCCACCGCATCAGGTCGGCTTTTTGGATGTGTGCTTCGACAGACCAGGGATCTCGCCGAATCGCTTCGTCCAATTTTTCCTGGATCATCGGCCACTGCCCTCGCCCCCGCGCGACGTTGGCGGCAGCCAGTGCCGACGCGGCTCGCTGAACCGGGATGATGGAAACGAAGTACAAACTTGCGGCCAACATCACCATCGCCGCCGATGCCGCTCGCGATGATAAACGCGCAAGTAGGCGAGGTTTGTCTGGCCGGGAATCGGGCGGTGCATCGCATCGGGTCAGCATCCCAGCGAACAGCCACAGGTAAATTGCAACCCCCGGAACCGTCCATCCGCCCGCAGCCATCAGATGAACCCCCAGTCCCGCCAGGCAGCTGGCGCTGAGGACGTCGAGGTTCCTTGCGTGAATCGATCGCACGGTCGGCCAGAGTAAAACGGCGACGATGATCGCCACCGGAACGGCAAACAAGTGTGCTTCGATATCCGGCAGCATGCCGGTCGAAAAACTAAGCAGCCAAATCAAAACGAGCCCGAGTCCGCTGCCGAGCCAAATCCACTTACACAAGACGCACTTCCCCGGCGGAATCGTTTCCGCGGACCGATCAAATGTGCCGCCGTCCGCCTGCAAGCTGATTCGACCTGCGATGGTCCGGGCTAACAACGCGATCAGTACAACCAGCAGTGCAGCGGCGACGAAGCCACCACTGCCAAGCGTTTCAAAAAACAGATTGTGCGGATCGGCGATCTGTTCGTGTGCGCTGTCTTCGCGGAACCGTTCATAGACGGATTGAAAGTTGCCCGGCCCGGCACCGAACCACGGATTCTGAAATGCCAACTCCATCGTCGATCGCCAATACTGAAAGCGAAACGACAGGGATGCGGGAGCTTGCTGGAACCATTCCGGATTTCCCAGCGAGGCAACGCCAACCAACAGCAAGACGGCTGCGAGAGCGACGCCGAGCAGTGAAACGATCGATCGGCCTGCTTTCATCAACACGATGAGGCACACGAGGCTGACCAGCGTCGCGGCAATCGCGGATCGGCTTGCAGTTGCCAGCAGGCAAGCGCCGCTGAGGCCAGTCGCAACGATCGACGCACAGCAGAACCAGGACCAGCGGGTGGTGGTCGTCCGTAACGGCCATCCACACTTCAGGACACCGATGCCGGCGGCCACGCCGATTAACAAAACGGCGGCCAATGAATTCGCCAACGAAAAGGTTGCGGTGGCGCCGCCGTCGTTCAGTCGATTTTCGAAAACCATTCGTTCCGTCGATCCTGCGGGCGCATAGATGCCGGCCTGATCGAGAACCGCATCAGGGTCTCGTTGGTATTCCAAACGGTTTTGAGGAAGGCTCACGTAATGTTGATGCAGTCCGTGAACGGCCAACCCCGAAGCGCCAGCTAGTATCAACACCAGTATCGCCCGGCGGGCGTCATCAGCGACGAACAATCGGCGCGCCGATGTGAATACCGACGCCCCAGCGATCCAAAGCCAGCCTTCGTTGGTCGCTGTTCTCAAGCTGCCCGGCGGTGACAAATTGAACGCCCCCAACATGACCCACAACGCGATCGACCACGCCAGCATGTCAATCAGTACAGAGCGTCGCCTAGCCGGTTGCCTTGTGAGACCGAGAGCTTCGTTGTGGTTGGCGGCAAAGGCAAAGGTGATCGCGGCGATGATCAGCGCGATCATGGCGAACCATAATGCGTCGCCTTTCTCGACCGCGACCGCATCACTGGGAAAATAGTTCGCGTAGACAAGCAGGCCCGCAAGCAATCCCAAGGCAATGCCCAGCGGATCGACCGAGTGAACTTGAGTGGTGGCGATCGATTCGGGTGTTGGGCCGCCGGCGGGAATTGGGTTGTGGCGTTCCAAGACGCTTTCGCGTCTGTCGCTTTGGGGCGGATTCGGAATCACGCGTCTTCGTTTTTTCGCCACGCTGTCGACTCCAGGATGATTACGAGCAACAGCATGCACACGACGATGCCAAGCACCATGGTCGCATTCAAAATTGAGACTTGCGTCAACAGGACCGCGGCCAAACCACAAGTTGCCGTGACCAAATAGATCGTCAACACCGCGCCTTCGCGTGAGAGTCCCAGGGCCACCAGTCGATGTGAAAAATGGCTGTGGTCACCATCGAATGGGCTGCGTCCCTCGCGCAGACGAATCCAAATCACGGTCGTCATGTCATACAAGGGCACCGCCATTGCGCACAGTGGCGCCAGAATCGCGTGCGGTTTGGCTTGGCTTCCCGAAGCATAGGTGGCCATCAACATCGAAACCGCAATTAGGAATCCGACCAAGTAACTTCCACCGTCGCCCATGAAAATTTTTGCCGGCGGGCGATTGTGCCACAGAAATCCCAACAGCGATCCACAAACGACCAACAGCAACGCAGCGACCAACAGTTGCGGTCTTGAGGTGCCCGGGTCGGGATTGGTCAGCATCACGATTGCCATCGAAGCGGCAATGATGGCTGCAACGCCACCACTGAGTCCGTCCATGTTGTCGAGCATGTTGAACGAATTAATCACGCCGACGATCCAGATCACCGATAGCACGTTCGTCAGCCACGCCGCTTGGATATGAGCGGTCAGTCCGAATCCCAGACCGAACACGACGTAGCCCGCGATGGCGAACTGTGTTCCCAGCCGAAAGGGCCACCACAGGCCACGGCGGTCGTCCCACAATCCAAGCCCCACCAGCAACGTCCCCGCAATCAGCAACCCCCACAGTTGACCGATTTTCGATTGAACGCCTTCCAGATAGGGTTCCACCTGCGCAGGCAATAGACCGCGAACCCAGGCCGAGTTTTCTGCCGACATCACGGCGATCGACGCGATGGCAAACGTTCCGATAATGCCAAGCCAAATGCCCAAACCACCGCCCAGCGGTGTCACAACGGTATGCGAGCTGTGCCCACCCGGACGAGCCAACAATCCCAAGCGATTGGCAAAGCGGCGAATCGGGTACAGACTGGTGGCGCAAATCAATAGCGGCGGTACGAGCGTGACTGCCAGCAGCCAAACGATCCATTGCGACAAATCTGACAATCAAAACCCTTTAAACATCTGTGACGATCCATACCGATTCTGCTGACGATCTGTTCGATGCCGATTCCCGAAATGTAACCTTCGATTCGGTTGGATTGGACGATATTGATCGCTTTGCAGCGCTGATGTTACATCATTTGCCCGCCGGTATCGCGGTGGGGCTGGTCGGTACGCTCGGCGCCGGCAAGACTCGACTGGTTCAGGGGATTGCCAAAGCGGCACAGGTTGGCGATGTGGAGGTGACCAGCCCCACGTTCACTCTGCTGCAAACATATCCCGGTCAGCCGACCCTGCATCACCTCGATGCGTATCGAATCGAGGACGAAGACGAATTCTTAGAACTGGGCGTGGATGAACTGTTCGACGATTCACAAGCATGGACATTGGTCGAGTGGGCCGATCGTGTCCGTGCCGCCATGCCAGTCGATACGCTGTGGATACGGATTTTGATCATGGGATCGGCGGACAATCGCGTGATTCAAGTCGTCAGCCCAAACGACGCCATCGATGCGGCTGTACGCCGGGCGCGAGCCATCATCGAGACAGAGCGTGGTAAAGGATCCGAATGAAATCCGACATCATGAACAGACGCCACGAAAAATTGAGCGTTCCACGATCTGGCAAAGGTCACTCGTCTTGAGTCGTGATAGGTATGAAAGATTCGCGCAAACGACCGACGAACTCTGCCCCGTCCTCAGGGCTACCCTCCGGGCTGTCGTCCGGGTTGTCCTCGGGGCCGATCTCCGGGCCGATCTCTGTCCCGATTCCCGTATCGATTCCTCCCACGATCGCCGCCAACCTGCAAACTCGATATGGCATCGAACACGTCGTTCCCGTTGAGCCGGGGATGAGTGGGGCGTCGGTTTATCATTGTCAAAGCACCATGGGCCAGCGGTACGCACTGAAGCATTGGCCCACAGGGACTTCGCAAACTCGAATCGCGGAAGTGCACCACGTCATGTCGGTTGTCCGCCAGGGTGGATGTGAATGGGTGCCAGAAATCTTTCGGTTGGATGATTCCAGCCCCTTGGCGACCAACCAATCAACAGCGGAAAACGGCAGTTGGGAACTTTCTCAGTGGATGCCTGGACAGCCCATTGATCGCGTGGTGTCTCTCGGCTGCGTCGAGCGGGGAGCCGCGGCGATTGCCCAATTTCACGCAGCCGCACTGCGTCTGGGTGGCAAATCGCAGCCTCCGCCCGCTGCGATCTCGCGACTGCAACGCATCGACGAACTTCACTCCATGCTGCCGCACGGTTTGGCGACGGACCCGTCCTTGCGGTTGCCGCCCCGACTTGCCGAAGCGGTCCAGAACGCTCAGTTGATTTTGCGAGAGAATTGGCGTGGCGCAGCGGAGCGAATTTCCCGATGGATGAAACAGTGTTCCCAGCGATCGATGATCACCCAGTACGTCCTGCGCGATGTCCACCGAGATCATGTGCTTTTTGAAGCAGAACAGGTGAGCGGCTTGATTGATTTCGATGCAATTCGGATCGATTCCCCCGCAACGGATCTGGCTCGCTGGGCCGGCAGCCTGCTGGCACTGGACCGGGATGGACCTGCCGTGGTCATCGGCGATGATGACGAAAGGATATGGGAAGCGGTTTTGGCGGGATTCCTTCATGGATCACCATCTTCTCATCGGGCACACGCCGAGGAGTGGATCCAGGTTGCGAAGCACTTACACGCGGCAACCACGTGGATCAGCTTGGCAAACTGGGTTGTTTGGCTGCTGGTCGATCGGCGCAGCTTTCCGGCTGGCGAAGACCGGGTCAGACAACGTATTTTGGAATGGACACGATTATCGGCCCAGGATGTATCGGCCCAAGGTGGATCGGCTCATGATGTCCGTCGAATTCGCGACTAAGCGGAATCGCGGTGTGCAGTCGATGATCACAGAATGTGGACGAAATCAGGCAAATCGCCGGTGCACGATACGTTAGGGCTGACGAAAACAGGACGTTAGGGCTGACGAAAACAGGACGTTAGGGCTGACGAAAACAGGGTTCACTGGTGCTAAAAGACGGTTTGCTGGCACGGTTCATAACGAATTCGGCCGTATCGTTGGCTAGCTGGGCAGAATGCGTAAACATTGACCCGGATTTCCTCGGGTCACTAAAATCGCAATGGAATCAAGCCAGGAAGTTAAGGGAATGATTTTGAATTCAATTCGCGCACTCCGAGACTACTCAAACATGTCGCGTTTCGCTTTGGCTGCTGCGATTGGTTGGATGACCATTCTGTGCACCCCGTTTAACGAACCATCGGCATTGGCCGATCAGGGGCAAGTGACCGATGCGGTCGATCTGTTTCCAGATTTTTCACTCGGCGGGTTCGGGCAGTCACCGCAGCCGCCCGTGACTTGGTCGGCCCGTTACTTCCGCGTCGACCAAGAATCGGCTCGCTTGGAAGTCGAAGCGACGATCGGATCGCAGTGGCACCTTTACTCGCTGACTCAAAAGCCCGGCGGACCGTTGCCAACAAAGTTGACGATCGAGTCGCCTAGTTCTGTCACGCTGACGGACGCGTTTCGACCGGACGTCCAACCGGTCAAGTCCGTGTCGTCGACGTTCAAAGGACTGACGGTCGAAGAACACAGCGACACGGTTGTGTTCTCGGCACCGATTCACACGCCGCCAAACTTCCGCGGCGAGATCGTCGTGCACGCGGCGGGGCTTGTTTGCAACGATAAAGATGGCAATTGCCGTCCCGTCGAAGAGACGTTAACCGCCTTGTTCGATGGCGGTATCGCAACTGCTGCGAAACAATCAGAAACGGCGGGCGAAAAGGACCAGACAGCAGAGGCATCCGCTTGGTTCCGCGACAATGACTATTCGGTCGCGTGGAAAGCCGTCTTGAAACCAGAAAAGTTAGCTCCCGGTGGGCAGGGCGTTTTGGAAATCACGGCGAATCCCAAAGCAGGCTTTCATGTTTATCAAAGCGCCATCGACGATGCCGACTCGGCCACCAACTTTGTGATCACCGAAAAGAGTGGGCTGCGCGTCGGCGTGCCCATGACCGACGAACGGGTGATCAGCAAATCCATCCTGCCGTCACTGCCGCCGGTTAGTTACTACCAGGGCCAGGTGACGTGGAAGCTGCCAATTGAAATTCCAGAGGAAGCGGCGCCAGGCGATCACAAAGTCGAAGGGATGATCGCCTATCAAGCGTGTACCGACAACGCGTGTCTGCAGCCGATGGCGTTGAAGTTCGCGGTTCCTGTTGTTGTGACAGGCACACGCGGCGTCAAACCGGGCGTCAAACCGGACAAGCCCGCCGCGGGTGCGATTCTGACAACGGCTAAACGTGCCGATGCACTGGATGCGGCTGCGACTATCAAATGGGTCGACAAGATCGAACCCAAGAAACCTGGCGAATCCGATCTTAGCGGTTCCTCGGTCGGCGGCGCGGACAACGTGGGTGACGGTCTTGTCGACGGCGATCCCGTCAAAGCAACGACGCCGTTTCCGTTGGTGTTGTTGTTCGCACTGTTGGGCGGAATCATCCTCAACGTGATGCCATGTGTGTTGCCGGTGGTCGGGCTGAAAGTCATGAGTTTCGTTCAGCAGGCCGGTGAGGATCGGAGCCGGATACTGGCGTTGAACGTCGTGTATTCACTTGGCATCTTGTCGGTCTTTGCGGTCCTAGCTGGCTTGGCCGTCCTGCTGTCTTTTTCGTGGGGTGAACAGTTCACGTATTTTCCCGTTCGATTGGGGCTGACGCTGTTGCTATTCGCCCTCGCGCTCAGCTATCTGGGCGTTTGGGAAATTCCCGTGCCCGGCATGGCGGCGGGCAAAGGTTCGCAAGACTTGCAAAACCGCGAGGGATACACTGGTGCTTTCTTCAAAGGTGTCTTCGCGACGATCTTAGCGACGCCGTGCAGTGGTCCGATGCTGGGCGCGATTTTAGGTCTGACAATCAGCTTGGCGCCGCTGCAGACCGTGATGGTCATCATGACGGTGGGACTGGGGATGGCGATTCCGTATCTGATCATCGGATTGCGGCCTGCGTTGGTCAGTTGGCTGCCCAAACCGGGCAACTGGATGGAAACGCTGAAAGAGTTTATGGCGTTTCTCTTCCTGGGAACCGTCGCGTTCTTTTTCAATCAGTTCGCTGACGTTCAGAAACTGCCCGTCTTCATCGCGATGATTGGTGTGTGGTTCGGTTGCTGGATGATTGGCAAGGTTCCCAGTTGGGAATCGATACAAAAGCGTTTACTGGCCTGGAGCGGCGGCCTCGCCTCGGCTGCTGTGATCGGGATTCTGGCGTTCCGACTTTTGATTCCCGCGGAACCGGAACCGGGTGAAAAACGAATCCACTGGGAACCTTATAACGAAACTCGTTTGGCCGAACTGCAAGCCCAAGGGCGTACGGTGATGGTCGACTTCACGGCAAAGTGGTGCGTCAATTGCATCGTCAATTACAACGTCGCACTCGATACAGAGCCGACGCGCGAGATGTTGGAAGAGCTTGATGCCGTCGCCATGCTCGCCGACTGGACCGACCAGAACGAACGGATCAAACAAAAACTGCAAGAGTTAGAGAGTCGGTCGATCCCACTGCTCGCGATCTATCCGGGCAGCAATCCGTATGAACCGATCGTGCTGAGAGACTTGGTTTCACAAGATGCCGTTTTGACCGCGCTTCGTGAGGCGGGATCCAGCGTCAACGTTTCCTCGGCGTCATCCATCGCGTCGCAAAGGCATCAAGATCGTCTTTCCGAAGTTGCGTCGAACTCGCGATAGTGATTGACGCGGAAGATACCATCGCCGCGATCGCTTCGCCGAATAGTCCCGCGGTTCGGGGGATGATACGGCTTTCCGGTGATCGAGTTGCCGACGTGCTTTCACGCTTGAGCCTGAGTCCCGCGGACTCGGGGACATCGCGCCCGGTGCGATACGATGCCGTGCTCGACGTGGGGGCACCGTTGGGCGAAATTCCGGTTTCGGTAATGTTTTGGCCGACACGCCGAAGCTATACCGGGCAACCGTCGGTCGAGCTGCATACCTTTGGCTCGCCGCCCATTCTTGACGCATGTCTGGATGCGACCATTGGCGCAGGGGCACGTGTCGCCAGGCCCGGTGAATTCACGATGCGGGCGTTTCTGGCCGGACGACTCGACTTGACGCAAGCGGAAGCCGTGTTGGGAGTGATCGATGCCGAGAACCGTGGATCGCTGGACTACGCCCTTCGCCAACTGGCCGGCAATTTATCGAAACCGCTCGAACAGCTGCGCGATTCGATGTTGAATTTATTGGCGGATGTCGAAGCCGGTTTGGACTTTGTGGACGAGGACATCGAGTTCGTTAGCGATGAAGTGTTGGTTGAACGATTGACAGACATTTCGCGGCAGGTGCAACAGACCATCGAGACGATGCAGTCGCGCGGCGGCGGAGGTGACAAACCGGTTGTTGTCCTGCGAGGACTGCCCAATGCGGGTAAGAGCCGGTTGATCAATTGTCTGGCGGGCCGCGATGCGGCGATCGTCGCCAGTGTTGCCGGAACCACTCGCGATGTGGTTTCAATCGACACGATGATTGGGGATCAGGAAGTTCGAATGGTCGACACGGCGGGAATCGAGGATTGTGACGATCGCGATCCGGCAGGAAACATTTCAGCCCAAAGCCAACAGCAAGCGGCGCGTGCGGGTGCTGAATCTGATGTCAGGCTTTGGTGCGTCGACGCAAGCCGGCACGAGTTCGACCGCAGTGATAGCGCAATGACAGACGCCGTCCGTCGCAGCACCGCAAATCTGTGGGTTGCAACAAAGTCGGATCTGGTTGACGAAAGCGACATTCCCGCTGATTGGATCGCGACCAGCGCCGTCACCGGTCAAGGGATCGACGATTTGGTGCGGGCCATCGCCAACGCCTTGGCAAAACATGACACTTCCGAGATCGGTTCGGTCACCGGCACCGCAGCGCGATGTCGTGATACACTATCGGACGCCGTTGGCGCAATCGAAAGGGCGATCAGGCTGACTCAGTCCGGGGACGGGCACGAGTTCGTTGCGTCTGAATTGCGTGCCGCCACGCAGTGCTTGGGCGAGGTCACCGGGGCGGTTTACACGGACGATATTCTTGACCGAGTCTTCAGTCGTTTCTGCATTGGAAAGTAGTGTGGCCCGGAACGAACGTGGCCCGGAACGAACGTGGCCCGGAACGAACTTGGTCCGAAATTTGAATACGGGAGAGCGGAATGACCCTCGCAATGCGGAGCACAGCCACAGCGATCGGATTGCACACCACTCCGCTTGGCCAGATGTGGTCTCACTGGACTGAAAACGGACTATTTCAATTGTGCTGGAATGAACCAAGCGGTGATGACGCGGGGCGCGAATCCGCGAAACTCGTTCGCAGCATCGGTGACGAGATTGATCGCTTTGATTGTCGTGTTGACGATTTCTTCGGCGGAACGTGTGACGCCTTCGATGACGTGAGGGTGGATTCGACCGGTTGGACACCGTTTCTGTGCAAGGTCTATCAGCAATGCCGCTTGATCCGAGCCGGTTCGACACGCACCTACAAACAACTGGCCACGATGGCTGGAAACGAAAAAGCCAGTCGCGCCGTCGGTGCCGCAATGGCACGCAACCGAGTGCCACTGGTCATTCCCTGCCATCGTGTCGTCTCGGCGGGCGGTAACCTGCGAGGGTTCAGTGCGCCGGGAGGACTTAAAACAAAGCGGTTCTTGTTGGAACTTGAACAACCGACACTTCTGTAGAACGTCCGAACGGATGGTGGAATGTTCGACTATCCGATGGCCTGACCATCAATGCGGAACCGCCGCGATTTGCGCCGCAATCACTGGCTTTGTGTTGGTCAGAAAACGCCGACACAGACTGATGATCAGCGCCAGCCATGCGATGCCGGCGACAGTTAGGCTCCATGACAACCACGCGGGGCGGTAACGGAATCGGACATTCCAGTCACCGGGCGGCAAATGGATGCCTTGGGTAATGAAGTTGACCGGCAAGACCTCGATCGGGGTCCAATCCGTCGAGCCAATTGGCGAAATTTCCGCAGTCCACGCACCGTCTTGCAACGTAGGACGAACCAACAGTCCGGCTACTGAATTGCGCACATAAATTTCCGTTTGATCAGCATGCTGGATGTATGAGTCCATCAATGGCACGTCAACCGAGTGTTTTGGTTCGGCATGCAACTCACGGGACGCGCGAATGCGGCTGCGAGGAGAGCCCGATGTGGCGTGAACGTCTTGCAGCAATTGCACAAAGTCGTCGCTAGCGGGATCTTCGTCGAATGACTTCCAATCAGTGTCGAATCGGAAGGGATGTCTTGATCTTCGTTCCGTGCGAGCGGTCGCATCGACCATGACAAATCTATTGTTCTGCAGTCGTGTCACGCGTGAGCGATCGCTCGTATGCAACACGTTGTCGACGGATAACCACTTGCGAACGCTTTGCCAGTATTGTTCCGTTGATGATGACGACATCGACGCTGTCACGACGTGCGAAGCTTTCCAGAAATTTGCCATCGCGCGGCTGCGAATGGTAACCATGCCGTTCAGGACAGAAACTCGATCGGCGAGGTGCCACCGACCAAACCACGCGACTCGTCCGCTCGCCTCCACTTCGCCAAGTCGTGTTGACGAATTCGTCGTGCGCCATTCTTTCGGCCAACCACCGCCCGACTGAGTTCGCATCCACTTTTGATTGGCGGCTGTCGAAGCTTGCAGCGGTGCGGATTCAGTCAATTGCGTCTCATCGCGGCGATCGATTTTGGCGATCAGATTCGTGCTCGCCACGTAGAGGTCACATGCGACGATGACCGACAGCACGGCGATCCATGATGACCTTTTCCATTGTCGTCTGCGGGCGACGAAGAATAACACGCACATTGCGAAAAGTACGGTCGCGGAATGTAAGTGAGAACTGGCAATTTCACGACATGCACCCGGCCAGTCGATCGGTCCCCAGAACTCATCGCCGGAAATGGGCTGAGGATGGCCCGATCCCGATTGCCATCCCGTGACGGATATTCCGACCAGCAGCAATAGTCCCAACAGCGCGGCCGCGCGGTGCTGATGGCGACCATCTTGCCGTAATCTCACTTCGTCGACGGTGATCGCGACGGCGATGGATGCCCCCAGCGAAAAGAGTGGCAGCCACTTCGTCGGATAGCGAAACGCGTCGTATCCCGGCAGTACTTGATAAAGCAGCCAGTACGGCCCAGCCACCGCGCTGTCGGTGTTCGGAAGTACGCCCGGGATTTGTTGCAGCCACCATACTGCCCCAAAATGTCCCATGGATAAGAACAGGCTAATCGCAGCGAGGCACATCCACGGTCGACCGGTCCGTGGGAATTGGAATCGGCGGAAGATGCAGCTAAAAAATGCGAGAGTCGCAATTGCCCCAACATAGATCGTGGGCGTCCACATCCGACCGTCGCCTGGGATCAGCGCACTGATTCGATGATTGACCGGAAAGAGAGTTCCGATCGCATTGGGCGTCAGCAGTTCAGCTGTATGCCATGGCGGCAAGGAAAACTGATACGCTTCGAATCGTCGACCGGATGGTGCAGGCGGCGAGAACCATGATTCGTCTTCGACACTCACGCGTTCGCTCTGGCGACTCCAGGCAATCGACGCCGCTATTTGGGGCGCGGCCAATGCGGCGGCTAAGGCCCCGGCGGCCACGATTGCGAACAAAGATGTCCCTTCGCGGCTTTGTTTTATTCGTCGCGAGCACCAGAACACCGAGACGACCAACATCGCGTGCAAAGCGGTTTGAGGGTCACCGCCGGTGACCATCATGGCGAGCGCCGGTGCCGCGATTCGAACACGATTCCACGGCGAAAGTGGGCGACGGGTCGTCAGCGCCGCAATCACAAGTGGCAGCCAAGTTGCGCCAACGAGAAAAGGTGGGTTGCAGTACAGGAACAGAACGCTGCCGGAGAGTGGATAAATGATTCCGGCAATCGGCGCAGCAGACGCCGACGCACCGGCCCAGCGAGCGGCCAGGCTGGCAAAGTACGATGCCAGCAGTAAATGCACGACCACATAGACCGCCATGGCCGATTCGGTTGAGATCGGCAGTGCAAAGATGATATAGCGAAACGGATACAAAACCGCCGTCGTCGTCTCGCCTAGCAGCGGCATCCCGGTTGCATCGAGCGGATTCCAAAGCGGAATCCAATCGTCACTGGTTCGCTCGGCGACGTAGTCGTAAAGCGGTGTGTAGAAATGGCTGACGTCGCGAAACGCCAAGCGATCTTTACCAACGATCGTCGAGCCGAACAGAGCAAGGATCGCGATCGGCGCGGCCAGTACGCTGATCCGATTGGTTGTCATCTTGTTCTATGGCGCGCGGTCACAATTCAACGTGGCGCTGTCACAACGCCTGCTTGAGATTGTACTCGCAACGCATCGGCCCGCTGAACGACGGATTCGACCGGCTCTAACGTTTGCGGGACCAACTGGACATCGATGATGCGTTCGTCACGAAGCTCGCCCGGCCACAGCGTTTCTGCCACGAAATCGATCCCAGGCATTTGGTACCACGGCGGGTTGAATCGTCGCCGGATCGTCTCGGTGCGGTAACCGTCCTTTTCGATCCTGAACTCGCGAGTGCCGTAATACACGAATGGGCTGGCTGCCGGAGTGGTGCCGATCACTTGGTTGTCGACCGACACGGTCGCGCCGGGTGGGTTGGTGCGGACCATCATGCGGCGGCGAACGCATCCCGAGCAACTGGTCGCAATGATCGCGAACAGCACCACAGAAACTCGGCAAGAACTAACGAAATTCACGCGCAGGCGAACCCAACAAGAGGTCAAAGAAGACGGCTGTGGGTCCTAGTTAGCACGGAAAAGCATTCCGAATCCAGCCCGGTTCGTAACAGCTCATGAAACGAGGTCTGCGTGAAACATCAGGACTTCGTTGAGAGCGACGATCGTTGTGGGCTGCCGGCGAAACGTCCCTGGCGATGGTTCGCCTGTCGTAGAATTCTGTTGCTCCATGGCGTTCGATCCCGAACGCAGCCCTGTTCGCATAGCCAGTTGTTCGATTAGCTGATTGTGTGCTGAGATGATTGTCGGCTGAGCGTTGCCAGCCAACGCAACGTAAACGTCGTCGGTACTATTTCTCGATCGATCGGCAGTCTTCGATTGCGGTACGAACGTCCGCTTCATCAACATCACCCACGAGTTTCACGGCACCGACTTCGGTGGGCAAGACAAATCGAAGTTTTCCGTGTGCGACCTTCTTGTCACGCATCATCACCGGCAGCATCTGGTCCGGATCGGCATCCGCAAGGGCAATCGGCAACTGGCAGGCGAGCAACAATTCGGTCTGGCGATCGAGCAAGTCGTCAGCGCAAAGTCCAAGCTTGATCGCAAGCTTTGCTGCCATTTGCATTCCAATCGAAACCGCTTCACCGTGCAGCAGTTTGCCATAGCCCGCGGTCGCTTCGATGGCGTGCGCGAAAGTGTGACCGTAATTCAGAATGGCTCGACGACCGCTTGTCTCACGCTCGTCTTCTCCGACGACTCTTGCTTTCGATTCACAACTGCGTTGGATGGCATAGCGGACGGCACCGTCTTTTTTCTCGACCAGATCATTCGCATTTGTCTGCAACCAATCGAAGAAATCAGCATCATCGATCACGCCGTACTTCACGACCTCGGCGAGTCCGCTGAGATAGCTTCGCTGCGGCAGCGTCGACAAGACAGCCGTATCGATCAGGACAAGCGACGGTTGCCAGAACGCGCCCACCATGTTTTTTGCGGTCGGTAAGTTGATTCCGGTCTTTCCGCCGACGCTGCTGTCGACCATCGCCAACAACGTTGTCGGAATCTGGACGAATCGGATTCCTCGGGTGAACGTCGCGGCGGCGAATCCGGCCAAGTCACCGACAACGCCGCCGCCGACGGCGATCACAACGCTGCGGCGATCGGCTCCCTCGTCAATCATCCACCGCCACAGTTCGTCCAACTGGCTTACCGATTTGGAGGGTTCGCCGGCAGGGACGCGGAACGAGCTGATTCGAATGGAGCGGTCGGTCGTCGCGGCCTTTTGACGCAGTTGCTCGGCCAACGGATTCGACCAAGGCTCTGCGACCGCTTCGTCGGCGATGATGATTGCATGGGAAAGGTCTGGCAGCTGAGAACAAATTTCATCGGTCATTGCGGCGGCCGACGAATCGCGAGAAGATCGAATAACAATCCGATAGCTTCGATCGCCCAGAGGCACCTCGACGATGACCGATTGTCCATCGCCATTTTCCGCACCGCGATCATGCATCGGGGTGTCGGGACGGGAACTTGCGGTAGCCTTACGATTCAACTCGGATGCCATCTTCCTATACTCTTGCGTGACGCGACGAAAATACTTTTGCGTGGATACGCGATACGGATGACAACTTAACTCATGACCGACTCTTCCAGCGATACCGGCACGTCGACGATCCAGTCGCACGCTGACAAATACAACGACCCCCGAGCCAAAATCACATCGCGTGGCGTTTTGATTGGCGTCGTGATCGTCTTGTTGGGAATCATCGGTGCCGCCGGCAGCATCTACGCTCGCCGAACCCGGTTAGAAAAAACGACCGAGTTTTGGGGCGAAGCAACCATCACCGCGCTGCAGCTTGCCGAGCAGATCGAATTGCAGACGGCCGAACTTGACGATGATCGTGCGATCCGGCTTAGCGGAATGCCCGGGCTGGGACACTTGCGTCGAGCGTTACTGGACGAACGAAATTATCGCTGGGACTCGCAGCAGACGTCTTCCATGGCCGAAATCTGTAACTCGATCGAGTCGGATTGCGTAGAATTGTGGCTGACGGATCCGACCGCGAAACGAATCCCCCCGATAGAAATTGCACTCGATCTAGAAACCGGCTGGGTCGGACCGGTCGACGGCGAAAAGCGAGTCCAGGTCAACGAACGGGCTCGCAGCGGGTTGAAACACTTTCTCGGAACGATCGCCACGTTCGAACAAAAACGATACGACCACCGTTGACGCGGCCGGCAAATATCCTGATCGACATCCGTCTATTCGTCATAGACGCACCTCTTTTCTCGACTTTGCCTGGCTTGCAGCCCCGAAACATCGAGAACTTCGCTGTGTGGCGTACAATCAGCGTAGACCCACTTCGGGTGCGAATGTCCTTGTCCCAATAGATTCACGAACGCCAGCTGCCGATGTCAACGGTTCGCTTGAACGATGATTTACCGACCGCGACCGACACTCCGATCGCTTTCCCGGCGGAAATCGTGGATCGTCAGGACTTCGGATTGCGACGTCGATGGTTTTCGATGCAAGGGATTCCCGCGTGGCTGATCAGCACGCTGCTGCACGTCGTCATCCTCTTGCTGTTGGGTGCGGTCACGTTTTCGGATCCGATTCGGATCGTGAACGTGATGAGTGCCGCATTGACGGCTGAGGATGGTCCAGAGGTCGAAGAGTTCGTGATTGAGGAACTCGATCCCGGGGACGCAGAAGAGTCGGAGGAAATGAGCGAACCCGTCGACATCGCTGAATCGATTCAAACAGACGAGGTCGCTGAAATCGAGATGCCGTTGGCAATGTCAGCCGTGGAAATGGCGGTTTCGGAAGTCGAGGCGGTCATGGCCCAACCGATTCCCAAGCTGCAAACGCTAGCCGCCTTGCCTGGTGCGGCGGTCAGCAGTCGCGGTGGTGACAAGAAACAAGAATTGCTCAGGAAGTACGGTGGCAATGCCAGCAGCGAGGCCGCGGTGACCGAGGCGCTGAAATGGATCTCGCGGCACCAGTTGCCCAACGGTGCGTGGACGTTTCAACACAATCTGGTCTGTCGTAACGCGTGCGGGGATCCCGGCGAGTCACTGGTCCACCGGCGATCACTCAACGCCGCCACATCACTCGCGCTGCTGCCGTTTCTTGGTGCGGGGCAGACACATCGCGAAGGTGAATTCAAGGAGGTCGTATTTCGCGGGCTCAGCTTTCTGGCGCGAAACGGAATCCACGGAAATGTCAAAGGTGTCGCCGCGATCGACTATCAGGGTGAAGGCAACATGTACGCGCATGGCTTAACCGCCATCACGTTGTGCGAAGCGTACGCCATGACGCAGGACCCCGAATTAGCCGAGCCCGCCCAGGGAGCGATCAATTTTATCTACTTGGCACAGTGCGACGACGGTGGCTGGCGATACCGGCCGAAAGACTTTCGCGGTGGCGACACATCCGTCTTCGGATGGCAATTGATGGCGCTGAAGAGTGGCCACATGGGGCACTTGGTCGTTCCGCCATCGACGATTCAAAACGCCACAAAATTCTTGAACCGTGTGCAGACCCAAGGTGGATCGCACTACAAGTATGACATCGACAACAAGACGGATAAGATCAGCACGACGGCGATCGGTTTATTGTGCCGCATGTATACCGGTTGGGACAAAAATACGCCCGCGATGGTGCAAGGCGTAGAAGCGATTGCCGAGAACGGTATCGACAAACGCGACATCTATTACAACTACTACGCGGCGCAGGTGCTGAGGCAATTCGGCGGTCCGTCCTGGGACGAATACAACGTTTCGCTTCGTGATTGGTTGGTTTCGACACAAGTCACTAGTGGCGGCGGAAAAGGCAGTTGGCATTTTCCCGATAGCAAGTTCCACCGAGGTCCCATCGAGGGCGGACGCTTGGCGAGCACATCGTTTGCGACGATGATCCTGGAAGTCTACTACCGTCACATGCCGCTCTACGCTGACAAGGTCGTCGAGGACGAATTTCCGCTTTAGCGGCAGCTGGAATCAGCCGCGACGATCGATCCGTTGCCCGTTAGTTTCGTTGCCCGTTAGTTTCGTTGCCCGCTTCGAATCTCTGATCAGCCTCGACGGCCGCCTTTTAACTTTTCTTGCAACGCGTCAAGTTCCGCCCATTTCTCCGACGCGGCGAGTTCCGCTTGCTCCGGCCATGTGTCTGGATGATGCGACTTGAAACGTGGTCCCGCAGCGACCAGGATTTCGCGAATGCTTTCCGCGTCGGTGCTTGCCAAGTCTGCAAACGAGTGGATGTTTGCTGCGGAAAGGATATCGCGAATCTTTGGGCCGATCCCTTCAATGCACGTCAGGTCCTTGGCGCGTTTGCGTGATGTTCGCGACTTCGACCCGCTGCCCTTGCTGGCGGTCGACGATTTTGCTGCCAGTGCGTTTTCGGGCGTCCCGGCGGCGGCGATACGATGTGTCTGACGGACCTCGCGTATTTCGCCTCGCGCTGATTGCAGTTGTTCGCTCAATAACTTGATCGCGTCGGCAAGGTTGTCAACTTGTCGCGTCAATGAAACAAGTTCTCCGTTGTGAGCACCCCGTTCAGCGATCAGGTGCTCATTCGATATGCCAAGTCGTTCGCATTCACGTCGGGTCTTGCTTATCTCGTCGGCGAGTTGTTGGTTCGAGGATTGCAGGCCTTCGAGGCGTCGCCGCTCACTTTCAAGTAGTTGACTTGACGTCGCCGCAGTTTGCTGTGCCTGCGCTAGTTCCGTGCGCAGTGCAGCAATGGTTTTTTCAAGCTTTTGTGCGTTCAGGGTTTGATCGTTCGCCGCACATTCGCGCGACTGCTCTTGCCGAATCAATTGTTCATTCGTCCGTCTTAACTGCTGTGTCTGTTCGTCTTGCGAGAGGAATTTCGAACGCAGCGATTCGTTTTCTTCTTTAGCCGCCTTTAGCTCATCTTGCAGCGACTCGTTAATGGAATTCAGCTCGCGGATTTGTCGTTCCTTACCGTCGACCGTCTGGCTTAGTCCCTCAAGTTGCCGGTCTGATTCCGCCAATTGTTGCTCAAGTTCACCACAACGATTCTTCGTCTCGCTTAGCTGGGACGTCAAACGTTCAATCTGCTGTGTTGCGTCGTTGTTTCGGCATTTCAGCTGGTTTTGCTCGGTTTGATGTTGCTGATGCTCGTGGGCGAGCAACGATTCCAGTTCTCGGATTTTTTCTTCTGCCGCGTCGTAGTCATCGGCCAAACGCTGATTCGCTTGATAAACGTCATTTAGTTCTTTGCGAATCGCGACCAATCGGGAATCGGCTGCCGAATTGAGCGTTTTTTGTTCAGATGATTCTGGCATAGGGAATCTGATCAGCAGGGCAGAGGAATCGAATCGCAAAAACCGAGTTGCAAAACGTGTTGCAGGAACACCATGTTACCGAACCGGCGACCGGCACCGGTACCAATTACAACCTTGCTCGTGGATACGACCCAAGGACATCAAGACGTTCGGTTTGTTCTTCGAGCGTCGCTAAAGCTTTCGTCACGCCGGCATCGGTGCGATGTCCGGTCAATTCGATAAAGAATAGATATTCACTCGGTTTATCAATCGCCGGAAATGATTCAATCCAAGTGAGGTTCAGAGATTCGTTCTTGAAGATGTTCATCACGTCGGCGAGGGCGCCTGGCTGATGCGTGACTTGCAAGAGCAACGCCGTTTTATCGTCACCCGTCGCCGGACGTTGTTCGCGGCCGAGCACGGCAAATCGCGTGACGTTATTCGGGTTGTCTTCGATATTTTCATCGATCACGTCCAGTCCGTAAGCGCGGCCGGCTTGCAGGCTGGCGACGGCAGCAACGCCCTTCTTCTTCGCGGCCAGTTCGGCGGCTGCTGCGGTGCTGCCGATTTCGATCAAACGAGCTTGCGGCAGCTGACTGGCAAGCCACTTGCGGCACTGTGAAAGTGCTTGTGGCTTGCTATGCACTTCGACGATTTCGTTTCGCGGCGTTGTTGACAACAAGCAGTGGTGGATCGGCAACAAGACTTCGCCGCAGATCTGCATCTCGCGGCGAACGAACATGCCGAGCGTGTCCACGACGCGTCCGTCGGTGCTGTTTTCGATCGGGACAATGCCCGTCGCGGCGTCGCCCCGCAAGACGGCATCGAACACCGCCGGGATCGATGCGACCGATGACAGGGCGATCCCGTCGCCGAAATACTTGATCGCGGCCAGATGGCTGTAACTGTGCACAGGCCCTAGGAATGCGGCACGCGTCGTATGCAGTTGCTGCAGACACACGCTGGAGATGTGTTTGAGCAGTTCGGCCTTTGACTCTGGCGAAAGACCCGTTGCCTCGCCATCGGCGTCAACCAAGCTGTCGATCCGTGCGGCCGCATCGGCAACGCGCCCGACGATACCGCCATTGCTGCTGCGAAACAGGTCTTGGACCAGTTGGCTGCGGCGTTGGACGAGCGACAAGACTTCCGAATCGACCGCATCGATTTCAGCAGTGATCGAAGAGACGTCGGAGGCTTTGGGTTTGTGCATTACAGGGACATTCACCAAGAGGACTGTGCAGGAGTTCTGTCATATTGACACACAGTATTCCCGAAGGCGACGTCGCGAAAAACGGGGCTGCCAACTTTGTCAGATTTTTGCCCGCCGATGCGGCTCCCACTGGGGAAAATCTGCATTTTCAGGCCGTCGGCCGTTGGTGGACGCCGGTTGCGGGACACATTTGCGCCAGTTATGGCACGGGCTTTGCCTTTAGCTCGTTCGCCCTGAAAGAACTGACGAATACGACAGCCGGAATATCCAAGAATCGGAACATCCAGCGAATCTGGGCAAAGAAATCATACGAAGGAGAGCCCCAAGATGGCACAAGGCGAAAAAATTATTGGCATCGACCTCGGAACGACCAACAGCGTCGTTGCGGTCATGGAAGGTAGCGAACCTAAGGTGATTCCGAACCCTGAGGGTAATCGGCTGACACCTAGCGTGGTCGCGTTCACGGACAAAGAGGATTCGATCGTTGGCGAGCCCGCACGACGACAAGCCGTTACCAACCCCAAGCGGACCGTCTACTCGGTCAAACGCTTCATGGGGCGTCGGCACGGCGAAGTCGAATCGGAAGAAAAAATGGTTCCCTATGGCGTGACCGGTGCCGCGGACGAATACGTCAAGATTCAGGTCGGCGATCATTCCTATACGCCGCAAGAAATCTCGGCAAAGGTGCTCCGCAAACTCAAGGAATCCGCCGAGTCGTATCTTGGGCACAAGGTCAACAAAGCCGTCATCACGGTACCTGCTTACTTTAACGACGCGCAACGCCAAGCGACCAAAGATGCCGGGCAGATCGCCGGTCTCGAAGTCGCGCGGATCATCAACGAACCGACTGCGGCAGCGCTCGCGTACGGCATGGACAAAAAGAAAGACGAAAAGATCATCGTCTTTGACCTTGGTGGTGGTACGTTCGACGTTTCGATTCTGGAAGTTGCCGACGCCGGCGACGACGATCAAGAGAGTCGTGTTTTCCAAGTCGTTAGCACCTCCGGTGACACACACCTAGGCGGTGATGACTTTGACGAAACGCTGATTAACTATGTCGCCGACGAGTTCAAGAAAGAAAACGCAATCGATTTGCGTAACGACCCGATGGCGTTACAGCGTCTGCAAGAGGCTTGCGAGAAAGCCAAAAAGGAACTCAGCACGCTGCCTGAAACCGATCTGAACTTGCCGTTTATCACGATGGATCAGTCGGGCCCCAAACACCTGACAATGAAGATCACTCGTTCCAAGTTCGAGGAACTGATCGATCCGTTGGTCGAGCGATGCCGTGGTCCCGTCCAGCAAGCGTTGAAAGACGCAGGCATGGACGCGAAAGACATCGACGAGATCGTGCTGGTCGGCGGAAGCACACGGGTGCCAAAGATTCGCGAAGTTGTGAAGTCGATCTTTGGCAAAGAGCCTCATCAAGGCGTGAACCCCGACGAAGTGGTCGCCGTGGGTGCCGCGATCCAAGGCAGTGTCTTGGCCGGTGAACGAACCGACGTGCTGCTGTTGGATGTGACGCCGCTGACCCTGGGCATCGAGACCGAGGGTGGAGTGATGACGGCGCTCGTCGAGCGAAACACGACGGTTCCTGTCGAGAAGAAAAATGTGTTCAGCACGGCTGCGGATAATCAATCGGCCGTGACCGTTCGCGTGTTCCAGGGTGAACGCAAAATGGCGTCGAGTAATCGACTGTTGGGCGAATTCAACCTGGAAGGAATCCCGCCGCAACCGCGCGGTGTTCCGCAAATCGAAGTGAAATTTGACATCGACCAAAACGGCATTCTTGCGGTCTCGGCAAAAGAGCTGAAGACGGGCAAAGAAGCGTCGGTCGAGATCAAAGAGGCCGGTGGACTTAGCGAAGACGAAATCGAACAGATGCGGAAAGACGCCGATGCGAATGCGGAGGAAGATCGCAAGCAGTTCGAATTGGTCGAAGCGAAAAACAAAGCCAGCCAGCAGGTTTATCAGCTTGAAAAACTGATGACCGAACACAGCGACAAACTTTCCGACGCCGACAAAGAACCGATGAACAAGGCGATCGAGAAGGTCAAAGCTGCAGCGGAAGGCGATGACACCGCCGCGATCAAACAGGCAACCGAAGAACTGGATGCGGCTTCGCAAGCGTTCAGCAAAGTGTTGTACGAAAAAACCGAAGCAGCAGGCGGTGGCGAAGGCGCAGACGAACCTGCCGGTGCGGCCGCGAACGCTGATTCGGATGACGACGACGCGATCGATGCGGACTTTGAAGTGAAAGACTGATCTTTCCCGTCCCATGACGAAACGCAGGGCGGGTGCATGCACCCGCTTTTTTTACGCACGTATCAAAGGATGACTCGCCAACAGGGCGTGTTGGCAATTTCCATTCAGGAACGCCGGGCAGGATAAAAACAATGACTTTTCGATTTGACAAGCTGACAACAAAAGCACAATCGTTGATCGCAGACGCGCAGGCACGGGCGGCTGCATCAGAGAATCCAGAGATCATGCCGCTGCACTTGCTGGCGGCGATGCTGGATGAATCCGATGGCATCACGCGGCCGCTGTTGGAAAAGATGTCCGTCGACGTTGCCTCTTTGAAGGGGTTGGTCGAGAGCGAACTCGGTCGATTGCCATCGGTTTCCGGTGGTCGCCAGCCCGGCATCGCGCCGACCTTGCAAAAAGTGTTCAATGCGGCCGCCGATGCCGCGGAATCGCTGAAGGACGAATACGTCAGCACCGAACATTTGTTGCAAGGGATCGTCCGCACCGAAAATAAGGCGAACAACTTGCTAAAGGTACTGGACGTCACCGACAAAGCGGTCCTCAAGGCGATGAGCGAAGTGCGCGGGTCCGCACGCGTGACCGATCCGAATGCGGAACAAACGTATCAGGCGCTCGAAAAATACGGGATTGATCTGACCAAGCTGGCCGAGCAGGGGAAATTGGACCCCGTCATCGGCCGCGACAACGAAATTCGCCGCACCGTTCAAGTGCTTTCACGACGCCGCAAGAATAATCCGGTGTTGATCGGACAACCCGGTGTCGGCAAAACGGCGATCGCGGAAGGCCTCGCGCTGCGAATCTTTGAGGGTGATATCCCACAAAGTTTGAAGGACAAGCGAGTGATCTCGTTAGACATGGGAGCCTTGGTTGCCGGTGCAAAGTTTCGCGGTGATTTTGAAGAACGCCTGAAGTCGGTCCTGCGAGAAGTCAAGGACTCCGGTGGCCAAGTGATCCTCTTTATCGACGAGCTGCATCTGGTCGTTGGCGCTGGCAACGCGGAAGGTTCTGCGGATGCCGCCAATCTGTTGAAACCGGAACTCGCCCGCGGAACACTGCGGTGTATCGGCGCTACGACGCTGGACGAATACCGTCAGCACATCGAGAAAGACGCAGCGCTGGAACGACGTTTTCAACCGGTCTATATCGACGAACCGAGCGTCGACGACACGATCGCCATCCTGCGCGGGCTGAAGTCGCGTTACGAGTCGCACCACGGGGTACGCATCACCGACAGCGCCATTGTCGCAGCGGCAAATTTGTCGCACAGATACATCAGCGATCGATTCTTGCCAGACAAGGCGATCGATTTGGTCGACGAGGCTGCCAGCCGATTAGCGATGGAAAAAGAAAGTGTTCCCGAACCCATCGACCGCGTGCAGCGCCGCTTGCGGCAACTCGAACTCGCCCACCGACAGCTGGCTGATGAACAGGAAGCCTCGGCGATTGAGAAACGAACCGAGCTGGAAGACGAGATGGAAACCTTGAAACAGGAACTTGCCAGTCTGCGCGAGCAATGGGAAGCCGAGAAATTGGGGCTGGATGATGCTCAAACCATTCGCCAAGAGGCCGAGCAGTTAGAGCACCGGTTTGCAACGCTTGATACCGAAGCGAAACAGAAGCAATTGCGTGGCGAGAGTCCCGAAAGTGTTTATCAAGAAATGCTTTCGGTGAAAGCACGCCAAGCAGAGCTGCAGAAACGACTCGACGATTTTGAGCAGCGTGAATCGGCGGTTGCCGAGAGCGAATCCGCCGCCGAGACCGATGGCAAGCCACAAGACGAACGCCGGCGTCTGTTGCGACGGGATGTGACCGAAGAAGAAATCGGTGAAGTCGTCAGTTCTTGGACCGGAATCCCGCTAACACGGATGATGGAATCCGAACGCGCCAAATTGTTGGTGATGGAAGAGCGTTTGCATCAGCGAGTTATCGGACAAGACGAAGCGGTCGCTGCGGTTTCCGATGCGGTACGTCGCAGTCGCAGCGGCTTGCAAGACCCGAGCCGACCGATCGGATCGTTCTTGTTTCTCGGCCCAACCGGGGTCGGAAAGACAGAGCTCTGTAAAGCGCTCGCGCAAGTCATGTTCGATGATGACGACGCGATGTTGCGAATCGACATGAGTGAGTTCATGGAACGTCACAGTGTTGCCAGGTTGATCGGAGCGCCTCCCGGATACGTCGGATACGAAGAGGGCGGAAAGTTGACCGAAGCGGTTCGCCGCAGACCGTACTCGGTGTTGCTATTGGACGAGATGGAAAAGGCACACCCCGACGTGTTCAATGTCTTGTTACAGGTCCTCGATGACGGTCGTTTGACCGACGGGCATGGCCGAACGGTGGACTTTAGCAATACGGTCATCGTGATGACCAGTAACGCGGGCAGCCAAGTCATCCAGCAAGTGACCGAAGAAGGCGGCGATGAAGACGAAATGCGAGAAGCAGTCAACGAGGCGCTGAAGGCTCGGTTCTTACCCGAGTTTTTGAACCGGATCGACGACATCGTGATTTTTCATCCATTGAACCAGAACGAGATTTTGCAAATCGTCCGACTGCAGCTCGACGAGCTCGCCGCTCGATTGAGCGAAAGTGGCCTGTCCCTTTCCGTTAGCGAGGACGCGATCAGTGAGATTGCCTCCACCGGTTACGATCCGACATACGGCGCTAGGCCTTTGAAGCGAGTCATTCAACGCGAGATTCAAAATCGCTTGGCAACGGCTCTGCTGAAGCATGATTTTGCGGACGGTTCGACGGTCCATGTTGACTTTGATGGAAACGAATTTACATTCTCCGACAAACCAGCCGAGTATTCGACGTCGTAAAGCATCGGTCGGTCAGTCGACCGAGCGGTTTCCCGCCGTCGCGATCGCCAGGCGTTGCGGCACGCGATACATTCGGATTCTGTCGCGGTAAGCGACCGTTTGACGATCATTTCGTGTGACCGTCGGTGGTCGCGGCGATTACGCTCGCGCTGGTTTCTGCCTGCCTTCCCGTACCCTTCCCTGATCTTCGAGCCCACCCGCTATGCCTGCTGTTCTCGCAATCGCTTCGCACCCTGACGACATCGAGTTCTATATGGCGGGGGCGATGCTGCAACTGGCCGCTCGCGGTTGGGATTTGCATTATGCAAACCTGTGCGACGGTTCGCGCGGGTCGACGACGATGGGCCAGGCTGAATGTGCCGCGACGCGGTTGCGTGAGGCAAAGGCCGCGTGCGAGGTCTTGGGGGCGACGCATTACGATCCGATTTACAGCGACATGGAAGCGTCCTATACGACGGAGAATTTACGTAAAGTCGCCGCAATCGTGCGATTGGCGAAACCAACGATCCTGCTAACGCATTCGCCCATCGACTACATGGAAGATCACGAAACGGCTTGCCGGTTAGCCGTCAGTGCTGCATTCAGTCATGCGATGCCCAACCTGCAGAGCATTCCGGACGTCCCGACCTACAGCGATCCGGTGACCGTCTATCACGCGATGCCGGTTGGCAACAAGACGCCGCTCGGCGAAGCGGTGGTTCCGCATATGTATGTCGACGAGACCGACGTGATCGAAACCAAGGTCAAAGCGCTTGCTTGCCACGAGTGCCAAAAGCAATGGCTGGACGAGAGCCAGGGGATGGACAGCTATCTGCAAACGTTGCGTGATCTCAGTCGCGAAGTTGGCTCAATGAGTGGGCGGTTCCCGTTTGCCGAAGGTTGGCGGCGACGTGAACACTGGGGCTTTTGTGGCCCCAATGATGATCCGCTAAAAGATGCCTTGGCAGACATCATTGTTGATACGCGCGAATCATAACGCCGTGGCCACGGGTCAGCCCTGAGTACTGCAGGTTGCTCGACCGTGCTGGCTGTACCGCACTGGCTCGACCGAAGTCTTAACCGACGAAAGCAAGTTCGGGATCGATCAGTCCACGCTCTCTCAACGAGTCCCAGATCGCTGAGGGTAACTCTTGAGTCGCGGCCTGTATCATTGACGCGACGCGGTGCGGCGAACTGGTACTTAGCGCGACCGCATTGAAAGCCGGGTGCAGCGCGCCGAACGCCACCGCGACTTCGTAAGTCGATCGTTCATGCTGTTGACAGACTTCCGCGAATGAATCTCGCCACTTCAGCCGTTGTGCGTCCGCCGGGTCGTTAGGGTCAATCTCGCGGTAGTCCAGGAATTTCCCTCCGGTCAAGAATCCGCCGTGCGTGACGGCCGAGTTGATAATTGCCACGTTCTTGGAAGCCAGTTCATCGATGAACTGAAGTAATTCGGGAGGATGGTGCATGATGGTGTAAGTGTTGGCCATCATGACCCAGTCCAAGTCACAATGCGTGGTTAACTCTTGGATGCACCGCCAATCTTTCGCACCAACGCCCACACCTGCCACGATTCCATCGCGACGCAGTTGCGTCAGTGCGCGACAGGCTTCGGTCACGTGATGCAAACGTGCTTGACGATCCGCTGGGCCTGCTGCGGCGGCGATATATTCGTCGGGATCATGCACCGCAACCAACTGTGGCGGGTAGTTGCCCAACATGCGGCAGCCGTCTGCATAGCAGCGAAGGATGCCGTCGTAGCTGATGTCCTGAACCGCATCGTACTGCAGATCCATCCAAACGCCGGGCTCGAATGTTGGTTCGGGGCCCGTCAACGGGACGCGCCGCCAAGCGAGTTTGTTGCTGATGACGACGTCTTTTGGGGCAACCCCAAGTGCGTCCAATTCGCGACCAATCACTTCCAGTGACAGTCCCGCGCCGTACTTGCCGGCGCTATCGATCACGATCGGCTTTGGCATTTGGTCGAACCATTCTCGGATCAGATCATGCTTTTGCTGATCCGAGAGCGCCACAAACAGGTTGCCCAGCACCGTTGCGCCGAACACGACTTTCGGCAAGCAAAGTCCGGTTGTTCCGAAAGGGAAGCGATCGATAGACATATTGGCCTTTTGTCGTTGTTGATGCATCAGGTTCGCTGCGGCGGAGACAAGACGCCCACACTTGTCCCATTTTCCACCACGAAAGTCCGCGATGCACTTGGCCTGTCCGCGATACCATTAGCCAGTCCGTCGGCGTATCGCGTGACCTCAAGTCCGGCATCGGTTGATGACCATCGCAAGGGGTTCATCACGGTCAAGAAGATTCGGCGTCAGGCGGAAACTTCGATGATGGCTTTGATGACGCCGGTCTCGGGTTTGGTAAACGATTCGAAGTCATTCAGCACGCTATCGAATCCGGTGCGGTGCGTGATCCAAGGGTCCGTGTTGATCGTTCCGTCCTCAATCAAGCCGATAATGCGAGTGAAGTCACCGGGCATTGCGTTTCGCGAGGCTTTGATCGTTGCTTCGGGGCGATGCATGACAGGGTGTTTGAATGTCAATTCATCGGTTGTGATGCCGACGTAAACAAGCGAGCCGGTGAAGGCCAAGTAGGCGAACGCACCAGACATTGAATGTTTGTTCCCGGTCGCATCGGTGATGACTTGGTACATGTCGCCGCCGGTGATCTCTTTCATGCGTTCCAGTTCGCTGCCGTCGCCTTTGAACAATACCGTGTTCTCGATTCCGTAGTTGTCGCGAACGAAATCCAATCGCGCCTGGTTCATGTCCATGACACTGATGGTCGCATCGGTTAGCCGAGCGAATTCGAGCGTGGCCAAGCCGATCGGTCCCATGCCAATGACCAACGCGTGGTCACCGCCTTGTGGCGCGCCGCGATCATTCGCGTGGCAACCGATCGCCAAAGTTTCGACGAGTGCAAGTTGATCGTAGTCCAGTTTTTTCGAGGGATGAAGCTTGTCGGCTCGCACTAGGAAAGATTCACACAATCCGCCGTCGGTCATCACCCCGATCACTTTCAAGTTCTGGCAGCAGTTGATGGCCCCGCGTCGACACGGATAGCAATCACCGCAGTTCATGTACGGTTCGACGCTGCACTTGTCACCCGATTTGACGTTCGTGACGCCCTCACCAACCGAGATGACTTCGATACCAAGCTCGTGACCCGGAATACGGGGGAAATCAAAAAAAGGAAACTTGCCCAGATAGCAACTGATATCGGTTCCGCAGACGCCCATGCGATGTGTGCGCACCAGGGCCTGGCCAGGGCCGGGGGCCGACGGTTCATCGATTTCGATACGCTTGAGGGTTTTGGGTTCTGAGATTTGGATGGCACGCATAGCGCAGATTGCCTGTTGTTATTTGTTTGGCCGACGATTTTGCTGCCGATGGGCAGCCCGTTCGAATTTTAATTACCAGTTTTTTACGACAGGTTACACCCATTCGATAGCCCATAGGCACCGATCGCAGTTTCCGCGAACAAATGGCGTTGTTCTGACTCCGACAACTCGGCGGCCAATTGGCGGACCGTTTCTAGCCAATCGCGGTGCTCGGTGCCCAGCAGGCAAACCGGCCAATCGCTGCCGAACATCAAACGCGACGGCGTAAATGCATCCAAGGCGACATCCCAGTAAGGTCGAATGGTTTCGATTGACCAGGTATCGTCACGCACTTCCGTCACCACGCCCGAGAACTTGCAGGTGACGTTCTCGCGGCGAGCGAGTTCACGCAGGTCGCGCTCCCAGTCGGCATCAAATTTACCTGCGGCGATGGTTGGTTTGGCGATATG
The DNA here is from genome assembly GCA_963975425.1 of uncultured Pirellulaceae bacterium. Taxonomy (GTDB): domain Bacteria; phylum Planctomycetota; class Planctomycetia; order Pirellulales; family Pirellulaceae; genus CAXBGS01. The sequence goes on along the minus strand of CAXBGS010000005.1, from coordinate 46,228 downwards.
GTCCAAGACAAAAGGCTGTGACGGGTGTCGATCGACAAACTCGATCGCCGCCGGCAACTGGCGTGCAAAGATCAGAATGTCATAGACCAAATTGTGATCCTTCAATCGCGCAACGCCGCGATTGAAATCGTCACGCAACAGAAAACGATCATCCGGTTCATCCTGCACAACGTGACGAACCGCTTTTAACAGCGGTTCATCCTGATACCGGTCCAAGACGTCATTGATGTTGGCGTCGGCCAGCGGAACCCAACCGACGACGGCGCGGATTAACGGTTCGCTTTTCGCGATGTCCAACAGGGCGTCGGTTTCTTGGATTGTTTGTCGCGCCTGCACCGACACAAAACCGTCGACCGATCCCGCCGCTGCGATTTCTTGCAATTGCGGTGCGAGGAAATCGCGTCTCAGCACGCCCATGTCTTCGTTGATCCATCCGTATTCCTGCTCGGAATAACTCCATAGGTGATGATGGCTGTCGATCAGCATATCGTTCGCTTGCAAGAGGAAAAGAGGTGGACGACTCGCGTCGGGACGTACGTCCGGTTCTGCCGGATATGGCGGCTACATCGTATCAGTTTTGCCGCACGCCAACACCGCCGCGCGGCCGGCGATGACCCGATGATTGGAACCAGCTAAAGATCCGAAACACACGTGAAAACCGGCAAGGTCGGCATACTTACAAACTAAGACCGCCTCGTGGAGCAAGTCGGCACGAGACGCCGATGCAACTGTTGTTCACCCAATCCATCTCCCTTGTTCGGGTCGCCAACTGCGATCAGCTGAGCCGTCGAATTGAACGCGACCGGTTTTCCAATGTCTTCCTTCCCAGACATGGCAAAACGTGGTGCTCATCGCAAAGACGAATCCCGACAAATATGTGTGACGAGTAAAGCATGACGCAGTCGCCGATCAACGAAGAAGTCTTAGTCGAGACTCCTAAAAAAGCCACCAAAACGCGAGCGAAAACAACGCGTCGATCTGATGCCGCTCAGTCGCCGCTGGAAACATACCTCCGCGAAATCAATGAAACCGCATTGCTGTCAGCCACGGACGAGCTAGAGCTCGCCGACTTGATTGCCAAAGGTGATGTACACGCACGTGACCGGATGGTGCGAGCCAATTTGCGGTTGGTCGTGAATATCTCACGTGGTTACACCGGAAAAGGCCTGGGCCTGCAGGACCTGATCGAAGAAGGCAACCTGGGACTGTTGCGGGCCGTCGAAGGATTCGATCCAACCGTCGGCACGCGATTCAGTACCTATGCCAGTTACTGGATCAAACAGTCGATCAAGCGGGCGCTGATTAACAGCGCCAAGACGATTCGGATCCCGGCCTATATGGTTGAATTGTTAAGCAAGTGGCGGCGTGCATCGGCGCGGCTAAGCGAAGAACTCGGGCGTACGCCGACCAACGAAGAAGTCGCACGAGTCTTGGGGCTGCCCAAGAAGAAGCTGCCGATCATTCGCAAGGCAATCCGCATCAGCAACAGTACCCCGCAAAGCGATCAGTCCGAATCGGGGTGGTCGCTGGGCGAAATGGTGATGGACGAACGGCTAAAGGCGCCCGACGAAGAGATGCTGGATCACGACATCCTGCGTCACGCGATGGAGTTGTTGGGTGACCTGGAAGACCGCGAAGCGACAGTGCTGAAGCTGCGATTCGGACTCGGAGGCGTTGAGCCAAAAACGCTAAAGGAAATCGGTGCCGAACTGGGGCTGACCCGCGAACGAGTTCGCCAAATCGAAACCGAAGCTCTCAGGCGGCTGGCCGACGGTCTGACAGACCCCCGAGAACGCGGTTTCTAGCGAACCGTTTCTAAATCTTAATTTGCCCGGGCCTGCCGCCGTGCGGGCCCTGGATTGCAGTCGCCGGACAGAGACGCGAAATTTCGTATCTCGTGCCTGTCGCCACCACGCGAAGGCGGTGGGCTTGGAGTAAAATCGGGTTCGTTGTGTTCCGATTCAACTCCCTCCGCATTCGAGATCTCGCATGCCCTGCCCTTCGATGTATCTGTTTTCCACTCGCCTGATCCGCTGTTGCGTCTTGATTGCGTTCGCACTGTCGCTATCCACGGTGACGCTGGCGGACGAATCTGCAAAGAAAGACGTTCCGGCGGCTGCCGAGAAAACGTCACCCGCGAAAAAGGCGGACAACGCCAAGCCTGCCAACAAGAGCGCTGCCAAGAAGAACGATGCCGACGCGAAATCGACGGCAAAGAAATCCGCTGATTCAAAGGCGGCCGACAAGAAACCCGCGGCCAAGAAACCCGCCGAAAAAAAGCCCGCTGCAAAAGAACCTGCTGCGAAGAAGCCCGCCGACATGAAGAAGGCGGATGAGAAGAAGAAAGATCCTCCCAAGAAGCCATCGCCACCGATTTTCACCGACCGGGCTCTGGAAGAAGCCGTGCGGGCGGAAGTTTTCGAGAAACGCTACAACGACGAGCGGATCACGAAAGAGGACGTACTGAATATTTCACGCGTGATTGGCGTCGGCAAAGGAATCAAGAGTCTCGAGGGGCTGCAGCATGCCAAGGCGCTGATGTTGATCGACCTGCGCGACAACGAAATCAGCGACTTAAAGCCGATCGCCGAGCTGAAGCGATTGCAGTCGGTGACATTGGCTAAGAACAAAATCAGTGATCTTTCGCCGCTGAAAGAACTGACGGCGATGCAGTTGCTTGATTTGTCGGACAATCAAGTCAGCAAGCTGGATTCGTTGACGAAGATGTCAAATCTGCGAACGCTGTACTTGGCCAACAATCAACTGACCGACCTTTCGCCGCTGGCCAAGTTGTCAAAAATTTGGTCGTTGGATGTCTCAGGCAACAAGCTGGTCGATATCACGCCGGTGGGCAAGCTCGGCTGGTTGACGACGCTTGACATTGCAAACAATCAGATCGAATCGCTGAAATCGCTCACGCCGCTGAAAGAACTCGACATGCTGCTGATGTCCGGCAACAAAGTCAGTGACCTGGGGCCGCTGGTGCAGATGTGCAAGAAGGATGCCGAAGGCGATCGGCGTTTCTCGCCCTACCTGGACGTCTATCTGGGTGACAATCCTTTGGACGAAAAGAAGAAGGCACGCCATGTCAAGACGCTCGAGTCGTTTGGAGTCGACGTCAAAGAGAAATAGCGGCGAATCGTTTTGCGATTTCAAGTATCGGCCAGGATCTTTCCTGGCCGATCTGCGTTAGTCAGCAGTTGGCAGGTTTCACTTCACGACCAGATTGACCAACCGGCCCGGCACGACGATTTGCTTGACGATGTTCTTGCCGTCCACGGCTGACTGGATCTTTGGCTCGCCGAGTGCGGCTTCCAGCATTGCATCTTTGGTGACGTCATTGGCCACGCGGATTTTTGCTTTGACCTTGCCATTGATTTGCACTGGGACTTCGACGCTGGTTTCCACCAGAGCGTCCTCGTCCCACGACGGCCAAGTCGCCAGCGCAATCGAGTCCCGCTGGCCAAGCAGTTGCCACAGCTCTTCGGCAATGTGTGGCGCGTAAGGCGACAGCAAGATCAGGAAAGTCTGCATTGCTTCCTTCGGCCGCGTTTTCGCGCGAGTGAAGAAATTGGTAAATTCCATCATCCGGGCAATCGCCGTATTGAAGCTCATCGAGTCGGTGTCTTCGGTCACCTTTTTGATCGTTTGGTGCAGCATGCGGCGTTGATCATCGTCGCATTCCGTTTCGACCACGGTCGGGTCCAGCACCAATTCGTCTGCCTTGTAGTCGACGATCATCCGCCAGACGCGATCAAGGAAGTTGCGAACGCCGCCGACGCCGGTCATCGCCCACGGTTTTGTCGCTTCCAGCGGGCCCATGAACATCTCGTACAGACGCAGCGAGTCAGCCCCGTATTCTCGCACGACGGCATCGGGATTGACCACGTTCCCACGACTCTTGGACATCTTATGTGCGCGGCTATCGACCTTGATCGATTGGTCGGCTTTCAAAACAAAGCCTTCGCCCTGCTTTTCCACTTCGTCTTCGCTGATCTTGACGCTTTTGACGACGGTGCCATCAGCGGTGACTCGTTCACCATCGGCATTCTTGCGTACCTTGTCGGTCGAAACCGGGCTGCCGGAATCGTCAACAAACCCGGTGAACTCGACTTCGCCCAAGATCATGCCTTGATTCACCAGACGCCGGAACGGCTCAGGCGTGCTGATCAATCCGCGATCGAACAAGACCTTGTGCCAGAACCGCGAATACAACAAGTGCAGCACGGCGTGTTCGGCGCCACCGACGTACAAGTCGACCGGCATCCAGGCTTTTTCTTTCTCAGGATCGACCAGGGCCGTTTCATTTTTCGGGTCGATGTAACGCAAGTAGTACCAGCATGAACCGGCCCACTGAGGCATTGTATTGGTTTCGCGTCGATAACGTTTGCCATCAAGTTCAACGTACAACCAATCGTCGTCCGCTTTCGCCAACGGCGGTTCAGGTCGGCCATGCGGTTTGAAGTCTTCCAGATCGGGCAATTGCACCGGCAGGTCTTCGGTCGGGACGGTGCGTTTGTACCCGGTCAGGTTGCCGTCGTTGTCGACTTCGTGCAGAACGGGGAAAGGTTCCCCCCAGAACCGTTGACGGCTAAATAGCCAGTCTCGTAATTTGTAATTGACCGCTTCGCTGCCCTGCCCGCTTTGCGATAACGACTTGGTGACGGCAGCTTTGACTTGTGACGTGTTTTGGCCGTCAAAGGAACCGCTGTTGATGGCTTGGCCTTCCGCGACAAAACAAACGTCGCCGGCAAGGATCGCATCGCGCCGAGGATGATCGGTGGGAGGATCGACAACCGGAATGACGGTCAGGTCAAATTGTTTGGCGAATTCGAAGTCGCGATCATCGTGAGCCGGAACCGCCATGATTGCTCCGGTTCCGTATCCGGCCAGCACGTAATCGGCGACCCAAATCGGAATCGATTTTCCATTGACCGGATTGACAGCGGTGCTGCCGGTGAAGACGCCCGTCTTGGCTCGGTCGCCGTCGGTGCGTTCGCGATCGCTCTTGAATGATGCCTTCTCGCAGTACGATTCGACCGCTTGCTTTTGCTCGGTGCTCGTCAACCGATCCAACAGCGGATGTTCGGGAGAGACGACCATATAAGTCGCACCGAACAGCGTGTCGGGACGCGTCGTATAGACACGCAGCGCCTCGGTGCCCGAGTCTGTTGGGAATCCCGTTTGTTTACGCGCCGCCACCCATGCATCAAAACCAGCTTGCTGGCCGATATAGAAATCGACTTCGGCGCCCGTGCTGCGCCCGATCCAGTCTTGCTGCAGCTTTTTGATTCCGGTTGGCCAATCCAAGTCATCCAGCCCGTCCAGCAAGCGTTCGGCATAGGCGGTAATACGCAGCATCCACTGACGCAGCGGAATCCGCTTGACGGGATGATCGCCGCGTTCGCTTTTGCCGTCTTGGACTTCTTCGTTGGCAAGCACGGTCCCCAGTGCCGGGCACCAGTTCACCAGTGCGTCGTCTTGGTAAGCGAGTCGGTGTGAGTCGCGGTAGGCATGCACCGCGTCAGCACCCTGCTTTGCAATCTCGTCTGGGATCGGCAACTGATCGATCGGCCGTCCCTTTTGTTGCTCGGCATCGAACCAGGTATCGAACAGGACGGTGAAAATGTATTGGGTCCAGCGGAAATAGTCTTCGTCGGTTGTTGACAGCACGCGGTCCCAGTCGTAACTGAAACCCAGCATCTTTAGCTGACGCGTGAAGTTGTCAATGTTCTTTTGAGTTTGAATGCGTGGGTGTTCGCCGGTCTTGATGGCGTGCTCCTCCGCTGGCAACCCGAATGCGTCAAAGCCCATCGGGTGCAGCACCGCTTCGCCCCGCGAACGCGCGAAACGCGCGACGATATCTGTCGCCGTGTATCCTTCCGGGTGGCCAACATGTAATCCGTCACCGCTGGGATAAGGGAACATGTCCAGGATGTATCGCTTCTTTCCGGTCAGCGTTTCCGGTGTCGCGAACGTACGATGCTCGTCCCAATAACTTTGCCAGCGGGGCTCGATTTCGGAAGGATTGTATCGTGGCATTTCGGCACTTCGGGCGATCGTTGTAAGATGAATGCGTCGCGGGATTCGCGGGGGCTCGGCATTTTGCCAATATTTTGGCGTGTTGGTAACCGGATGACTTGTAGCAACCCTCGGTGAGTCATGCAAAGCAAAGCGAAGACGGTCAAAGCCTATCTGGATGAGCTTTCGCCGGACCGGCGACAGGCGATCGAAGCCGTCCGTCGAGTGATCCGAAAGAACTTGCCCCAAGGAATCGAAGAGGGCATGCAGTACGGAATGATTGGATATTTCGTTCCCCATCGAATCTATCCCGGTGGGTACCACTGCGACCCCACACAGCCATTGCCCTTTGCGTCATTGGCATCACAGAAGAATCACATGGCCATCTATCTGTTCTGTCTCTACACGATGGACGAGCATCGTGAATGGTTCACCCAAGCCTGGCGAGCATCGGGCAAGAAGCTGGACATGGGCAAATCGTGCGTCCGGTTCAAGAAAATCGACGATGTGCCGCTGGCGGTTGTCGGCCAAGCGATCGGTCGGATTTCGACCAAGAAGTTCATCGCGATGTACGAAGCCGCGGTGCCGGCCGCCAAACGCAAACCGGCGAAATCCAAGCAGAAACCGGCTAAAAAGGTCGCTCGGAAAAAATCCAAGTAACGTTTTCTCAGATTCTCTCGCTTAGCAAACCGTTGTTGCCGATGTAAAGCTTCGCACCGTTCAGCCGACAGGAGAGAGAATCATGTCGAAACATATCCAAGCTGCAGAAACGACCGTCGTCGTCATCGAAACCGTTCACGGACTGCAGTACGAGGTGCGGCTAGGCACCAAGTAGAACGCCGGGTTCGCTCGCTTTGATTCGACAAGGCCCGATTGAAAAAGCGGGTTTTCGCTCTCGGATCGGCTTGTGCCAGACAACCGAAACGCCCGGGATCAGCAAAACAAACGCCCCGCGAATCCTGCGATTCGCGGGGCGTTGTCGTTACAGCGGAGGACACGGGACTCGAACCCGCAACCGGTTACCCGGCAACTGATTTCGAATCAGTCTGCTAGCCAATTCGCATATCCTCCGAAGTCTCACAAATGCCGGCCCTGTTGCGGCCGGGATCGATTTGAGTTCGGTGTGGCGATCGTATTTCGCTGATCGGGTCCATTATGGTGCCGGTAAGCCGGTGCTGCGTCAAGCCGGACCGACGCTCAATTGACTTTCCCCCGTCGTGGCGACCCATTGCCGGACGCTATTTCGCACATCAGGGTTTTCGTTCAGTCGCATTTCGATCTCGGCTGCCCGAGGATGGTCGGCCGACAACCGGAGTTGCCCGTCAGGTTCGACGCCAAAGGTGAGTCCCGGGTTCGCGTCGACGCCGATCCCGGCCAGTACCTGCCGGATTCGTGATACCGCGTCGCTCCGGAGTGATTTCGCATCGACATTCTCGGTCTGCACAGCGGATTCGATGGCCGCGGCCGACCCGCCGCCTCTCAGGATTGCGTCAAAGTCCAGCGCCTTGCCCAACCCATCGGACACGTTGCGAACCAGCGACTTGGCGACGCCGGAAACGGCGGAGGTCGAAACCGAGATGGGCAAATTCACGAGACCGTCCGTTACCTTTGGCGAAGTTTAGGTTGAGGGAACCGCTTGGCAGGTTCCGACAGAATGAGCCGGCACAGGTCCGCCGGTTGCGTTTCGGCCGGCATCTGCACGGTCGATCAGTGTTTGTGTTCAGTGGTGAACTCAAACTCTTTCAGCCATTTTTCCCACTTGTGAGCATCGTCGTGCGTTTTCAGTTTTAGCTCGTGCCACTTGGGGCATCGGTATTTCAAATCGATGTGTCCGTCGTGATCAAATTTTTGCAGCTCGCAGCCAAGTTTCTTCAGCGTGCTTTCAATCGTGGCGGCTTTTTTGGCGTCGTGGATATGCTTGGCTTTCCAATCTTTCAATTGGTAGCGGACGATTTCGTCGCCCATGGCAAAGCTGGGCATTGCGATCAAAGCGATCGCCATCAATAGCGTTCTCATCGTCAAAAGACCTCGAGTACAGTGCAAGGAGGGAATGGAGGGGAAGCGTTAGATTGAATCGAATACGGTGATTAGAGGATCCAGCGGTCAAACGTCAAGACTTACGGCAGTTCGAAATTCGCCCGGGGTTAGGATCGGAGTCCGAAAGATCAAGCCCCGCGGCATCGAAGCCGGAGGGGCGGCTTCCCGCCAAACGCGCTACAGTCGAGACACGGCAACGGTTGGCCCTCGATGAATGGCTTTGAATAGATCGGGGCTGTTCTTAGAGAGTCAGCCAGCCCGGACGGCTGGGCGTGGACCCTTTTCGGCGATGTGCCGAAACGAGCGCAGGCAACCAAAGCACATTTTCAACCACGTCGATCAACGCATTCGGGTCAATCGGCTTGAACAGACAGCGTGTCGGTGCGGACATCGCCTCGGTTTTCCGTTCCAGGCCGGCCCAACGCGATTCGGCAACCAACACGGCGGGTAATCCCTGGTATCCGTTCGTTGACCGCAACGTTCCGAGTGATTCAACAACCGCGGCCGCGTCATCGGCAACGTCCCACAGCAGCATGTCATGCCGCGCGGACCGTAAGGCTTGGCCGGCTGCATCGCTGGTCCGCGCGCAGGTGCATCGGTAGCCCTGGGTGTGCAGCACGCCGGCCATCGCGATCAGCGACAATGGATCGGGATCGACAACCAGGATCGAGGCTTGATGAGCAGCCTTGCGGCCCGGTGCTGAGCGGTGAGAGGTGTCGAACTGTCGCATGATCATACAGATACGAAGAAATCGTTGACGCCGACAAGATCGCTCGTGGTTGCGTTGGGATCGATTCGAGCCGACAATCCCGCGTTTCTGTGACGCATTCGCCGGAATCGTTCTGGTGTGGAAATCTGTTTGGCGCCTCGTCCGATTTGGCCGAGCCCGATCCGCATCGGTTTTTTCGGCACTCCAATTGTGACTTTCGATGAATCAGACGACCAATCCCGGCGACGATGACAGCAAAGACCCCCGAGTGGCTCGCCGCGAGAAGATGCGGCAAATCAGCGAACGGGGAATTGATCCCTTTGGCGGCCGCTTTGACGACCGAACGCTGATCGGCGAGTGCCGTGATCGATCCGGCGAAATCAAGTTCGTCACCGAGAGCGGAGAATCGATCGAGCTGCCCGATTTTGATTCCGACGAATTGGATTACCGCCAATGGAAATCGGATAACGGTCCTGGTGCCGAGCAGGGCCCGACGGTGCGAGTGGCGGGACGCATCATGCTGGCCCGAAACAAAGGCAAACTGATCTTTTTGACGTTGCGGGACTGGACCGGCACCATCCAGATCTTCATCGGCAAAAACCAAGTCGGCGAAGATGATTTCGCGTTAGCCAAGTTGTTCGACTTGGGTGATTTGGTCGGTGCCGAAGGACGACTGGGCCGGACCAATACCGGTGAATTGACTATTTTTGCGGAGAAACTTTTCTTCCACACCAAAATGCTCGAGCCGCCGCCAGAGAAACATGCCGGGCTGACCAATCCCGACCTGCGCCAACGGATGCGTTACGTCGACTTGGCGTTCAACGACGGGCCAATGCAGGTGTTCTTAGATCGTACCAAAGTGATCAAGTCGATTCGCACAACGTTAGACGATCAAGGTTTCTGCGAGGTCGAGGGGCCGACGCTGCACACGGTCGCCGGCGGCGCGGCGGCCAGACCGTTCGAAACGCATCACAACGCACTGAACATGCCGTTGACGATGCGAATCGCGCTGGAATTGCACCTGAAACGACTGATGGTCGGAGGCATGGAACGCGTTTACGAATTGGGACGCGTCTATCGCAACGAGGGCCTGAGTCCGCGCCATAATCCCGAGTTCACCATGCTGGAGGCGTATCAGGCGTATGGTGACTATGAATCGATGATGGATTTGACCGAGGCACTGGTTTGCAATGCCATCGAAGCGATCGGGGGCGGGTACAAGCGAGAGTTCGATGGAAATGAAATTGATTTCACTCCGCCATTCAAACGGGCGACCTATGCCGAGCTGTTTCAGCAGGCGACCGGAATCGATCCGGCGGATGATGCGGCTGTGCTCAAGTTTGCCAAGTCGCTGCGAATCCCGACCGAAGGAAAACATCCCGACGTTGTCCGCAACGAAATCTTCGAAGAAAAGGTCGAAGATACGCTGCAAGGCCCCATCTTTGTGATTGATTATCCGGCGAGCATCTGCCCGCTGACGAAGCGCAAGGCGGACCAACCTGAAATCGCAGAGCGGTTTGAGTTGTTCATTCTGGGAATGGAACTTGCCAACGCCTACACCGAGCTGAACGATCCGGATCTGCAGCAGCAGTTGTTCGAGACGCAATTGTCGGGACAGGACGAAGAAGATTCGATGGCCAAAATGGATCACGATTTCATTCGAGCGCTCCGGCACGCGATGCCACCAGCGGGAGGACTCGGCATTGGAATTGACCGCTTGGTGATGCTGTTAACGGGAACGAAGTCCATCCGAGACGTCATCCTGTTCCCCGTGCTTCGGCCCGAAGGTTGAACGCGGCTTTAATACGAATTTGCATGGCTGGGCCGGCCATGGCCTCTCGTGCCCCGACCCCAGCCATCGGTGGCCTGTCGCCTATCACCTCTGGCCATCCATTTCTTTTGCCTCGCCTACCTACATTGACGTTTACGTTGTCGCTTTGCGTCGCGTAGACTTCGACACGGATCAGGGACTCTGGTCAGGGATGACAATCGACCGCCGAAGGAACGGCTATGTACCGACTGTTGCTGTGTTTTCGCTATTTGCGAACTCGTTATATCGCTCTCGCATCGATCATCAGTGTCACGCTGGGCGTGGCAACACTGATTGTCGTCAACAGCGTGATGGCGGGATTTTCTGCCGAGATGCATCAGCGTCTGCACGGGTTGGCGTCGGACATTCTGATCGAGTGCCACACCAGCGGTGGCATGCCCGATCCGGAAGGCCATTTGGAAGAGATCCACAAAGTATGCGGCGATAAGATCGTTGGCACGTCCGTCAGCGTTCACGTCCCGGCAATGCTGGGTATCGATTTCAACGGCCAGTTAATCACACGGCACGTCAATTTGGTCGGCATTGACGCTGAGACCTATGACTCGGTCAGTCATTTCGGTCGCTATCTGTTGCATCCCGATAACCAAACCTCGGTCGACTTTAACCTGCGAGATCAAGGTTACGCGCCGGACAACGACCAGTTTCCGCCGTCCGGTTGGCATTACCGACGGGCGCGAGCCGCGTACGAGAAAGCACTTGCAGCGGAGCGAGAACGTGTTGAAAAGCTGATGGCTCCGCATGCCGAAAAACAAGCCGCCGCCGTGGGGCCGCGATTCGCCGGCATGGCGTCGAAAGAGCTGCTTGACAGTCAGGACGGCGATGGTGAACTCGGGCTGGATCCCGAACGTGAACAGTTTCCAGGGATAGTGCTGGGCATCAGTACTTGCAGCACCAAGCTGCGTGACGAAGACAACAACGTTCGCGATCATTACTACTGTCGTCCCGGCGACGATATTCGGATGATGTTCCCGAACGCACCCGATGATGCAACCGCATCAAGCCAAACGAAAGTTATCAATCAAAAATTCACGGTGGTCGATTTATACGAATCGGGCATGAGCGAATATGACAGCACATTTGCTTTCTGTCGTTTGGATCAACTGCAAGAATTTCGCGGGATGATCAATCCCGAAACGGGATCACGCAGTATCACAACGATCCAGTTAAAACTGGCAGAGGGCGCCAGCCTGAACGAAGTTCGGGACGCGCTGCGTCAACGTTTTCCACCGGACATGTACGCATACAACATTCAGACGTGGCGTGACATGCAGGGGCCCTTACTGGCCGCGGTGAAATTGGAGACGACGATTCTGAACATTCTGTTGTTCCTGATCATTGCGGTCGCCGGATTCGGCATCCTGGCAACGTTCTTCATGATTGTTGTCGAAAAAACGCGGGACATCGGAACACTGAAAGCACTCGGCGCATCCGGCGGTGGAGTGATGAGCATCTTCTTAAGCTACGGGCTGCTGCTGGGATTTGTCGGCAGTGGCGCGGGGCTGATTGGCGGCCTGTTGTTCGTTGACAACATCAACGCCATCGCGGCCGTGATTGAAAAAATCACCGGGCAAGAAGTCTTTGACCCGACGGTTTATTACTTCACCGAGATTCCGACCATCATCAATCCGTTCACGCTGTGCTGGGTGATGGCCGGCGCGGTCACCATAGCGGCAATCGCGAGCGTATTACCGGCGCTTCGGGCGGCGAGAATGCATCCGGTTCAAGCACTCCGGTTTGAATAAAGGTTCGTCGGCACAAGTATCACCGTTGCCGGAATGCCCTCTGTGTTTGCAGCTGTCAATCGCAAGACGATCATGCTGTGAATTGTCCCACCCTCAACGACATACGCAAATAAAGCTTAAACATGTCCAACCATCCTGTGCTCGAAGCTCGTGGGATCTTTAAGAGTTATCACAAGAACCGTATCGAGGTCCCGGTGCTGCGTGGCGTTGACGTCAGCGTTGAACCGGGCGTTGTCACGGCGCTGGTCGGGCGCAGCGGCAGCGGCAAGAGCACGTTGATGCATTTGCTGGCGACGCTGGATCGTCCCGATCAAGGTGAAATCTACTTTCGCGGAAAACGCATCGACAACGCCTCACGCGGTGATCGAGATGCCTATCGCAACACCGAAGTCGGCATCATTTTTCAGTTCTATCATCTGTTGCCCGAACTGTCGGCAATCGAGAATGTGATGGCTCCGACGATGATCGGCCGCAGCGTGATGGAGTATTGGCGAACGCGAAAAGACACCCGTCGTCGTGCCGAAGCGATGCTGGACCGCGTCGGTCTATTGCATCGGGCAACCCACAAGCCCAGCGAGATGAGCGGCGGGGAGATGCAGCGTGCCGCGATCGCCAGGGCGTTGATGAACGATCCGACGCTGCTGTTGGCCGACGAGCCGACTGGCAATCTTGATACCGAGACCGGACGCGATATTTTGAAGCTGCTGGCCGAGCTTAATGGCGACGACGGATTGACGATCGTCATGATTACCCACGATGATTCCATCGCCGCCGGCGCCGACCGGTGCTACCGAATGCAGGACGGCGTGCTCGAGGGCAGTGCCGGACCCGCATTACAGGTCGCCTAGTCGCTTACGAAACGTTCCGCACGGTTTCGGACTCTTCTGTTGCAAGTTGTCATTCTGCACTGCCATTTCGAACGTGGTGGTGTTACGCAAGTCGTTGAAAACCATGTACAGGCAATCCGCCGCAGCGGTGTCACAGATATCGTTTTGGTTTCAGGCGATCGGGTTTCTGGCCTGAGTGCATCGACACGCAACTCAGTCAAGCATCTTGTCATCGACGGTTTTGATTACGACCGTGACGAGGCGGCGGCGGGCGAGATCGACCGGCGGGCAGCCGAAATCACCAAGGTGTTGGTCGATCGGCTTGGTCATCTCGGGATCGATCGCGGCGATGCGGTGCTGCACTGGCATAACCACAGTCTAGGTAAAAATACCGCCGCACCCGCAGTGATTGGGCAACTGGCCACGGCCGGCTGGAAATTGTTGCTTCAAGTGCATGACTTTGCCGAAGACAATCGACCGGAAAATTACGCACGCTTGATCCGTGCGACGACCGCGAAAGACAAGCGGCAATTGGAGGGTTACTTGTACCCGGTCGCGCCGCAAATACACTATGCGACGCTAACAAGAGCCGATGCCCGCGTTCTAACCAGCATCGGTGTGCCGGCCGATCAGGTAAGTGTCTTGCCCAACAGCGTCATGCTGCCCGATGTTGCGACGCCAACCCGTGACGAGGCACTCGCTCGCGTTCGCCCCGCAATGAACTTGCCCTCAAACGCACGGTGGTGCCTGTATCCGGTCCGCGGCATCCGCCGAAAAAACGTGGGCGAGTTCGTACTGCTTTGTCGATGGTTGGGCGAAAACCGTTTCGGTGGATTAACGCTGTGTCCGGCGACCGCGGTAGAAAAACGATCGTATTTGCGTTGGAAAGAGTTCGCAAAAGAGTGTTCGCCCCAAGCCGTTTTCGACGCCGCGCATCATCCCGACGTTTCGTTTACCGATAACTTGGCCGCGTCGGACTACATCGTCTCGACCAGCGTTGCGGAAGGCTTTGGGATGGCGTATCTGGAACCGTGGTTGGCCGGACGCCGCGTCATCGCTCGTCGCTTGTCGACAGTGATGGACGACTTTGTTGCTGATGGTCTGCGATTCCCTGACGTCTACGACACCATCCCAATCCCCGGCGACCGCGATTGGCTAACGACGTGTCGGATCGAGTCACGCGCGGCCGAGCAGGCGTCCTGGTCGGAGCTTCCCGAATTGTTTCGTCCGGCATTCGTTTCCGATGAATCCGATGATGACGTTATCGACTTTGCCAAGCTGATTCCCCGTCGTCAACAAGAAGTGCTGCAGCGAATCCATCGTGATGCCGGGTATGAATCGGAAATCAAGCAGCGATCGGCGACGTTGGTCAAAGCACTTCAAGCCGAGATGGGCGATGAGTCGACGATCGTGCACAACGCGGATGTGATTCGCGAGTATTATTCCGTCCAGCGACAGGCGGAACAATTGGCGAATGTCTATGCTGGGATCGTTGATGCAAGAATCGGTTCCCAAGTGACGGCGCCCGAATGCGCCGGGCAGGCCATCGATTTCATTTCGCGCGTTCGGTCATTCTTTCCGTGTCGAACCGAAACGTTTGATGAACAGCTGGAGCAACCATGACGAATTCGCCGGGCCACTGGACCGATGCCGTGGTCACCAATCGTACGGAAATGTTGCCGCTGCCGACCGATGTGCAGCCACAGTTCCAGCGATTGGACAACATCGCTGCGGTGATTTTTGACGTCTATGGAACGTTGGTGGTCAGCGGCAGCGGTGACGTCGGCACCGTCGATGCGGCGGATCAGGGCGCGCACATCGCTGAGTCGATCGAGGCCGCCGGTTTATCCGTTCCTGCCGATCAAATGCCGTCGATCAAGGACCTGCACGATGCGATTCGACTTTGCAATGAGCGGCGGGTGTCGCCGGCATGCCCCAAACCGGAAGTCGATATCGTGGACATCT
Organism: uncultured Pirellulaceae bacterium; assembly: GCA_963975425.1. Classification (GTDB taxonomy): domain Bacteria; phylum Planctomycetota; class Planctomycetia; order Pirellulales; family Pirellulaceae; genus CAXBGS01. Next base: position 31,096 of record CAXBGS010000005.1, on the reverse strand, counting down.
GGCGGCGGATACTGTTGGCCAAAAACGTGCCGCTTCCGATCGATGCGACCGAACGAATCGTGCGATTAGCGACCGAGTATGAATCGCGAGCCAATCCAACGTGGCCGATGCCATCGGCCAAGGCGTTGACTGCGGAACTAGCGAGTGCGGGATTCAGGCTGGGCATCGTCAGCAATGCTCAGGTATTCACGCCTCGTTTGGTTCAAGAGATTGTGGGCGGCGAGATGTCAGAACACGGATTCGAATTAGACTTATGTTTGTTCAGCAACCGGTTCGGTCAATCCAAGCCGGGGCCGCGTCTATTTGACGTGCTGCGTGAGGGGCTCTTGCGACGCGGGATTCAGCCCAATCAGGCGGTTTACGTGGGGAATGACATGCTTAATGACGTTTGGGCGGCATCTCAGGCGGGCCTAAGAACGGCTTGGTTCGCCGGGGATCGACGCAGTATGCGGCGCCGCGAAGATGATCCACGTTGCCGCTCTTTGCAGCCCGACGTGGTTATCACAGAATTGATGCAGTTGCCAACCTGCCTTGCAATCAAGTAAAAGCCGGAGCAGCATGGTGGCGGCATGCGCCCGTAAACCTTAGCCACACAACTAGCAACGACAGCAATCAAATGGGCGTTCAAATCGGATTTGTCGGCACTCGTTTCTCAGGAACCGATGGGGTTTCCCTTGAGAGTGCTAAGTGGGCACAGGTTCTGTGGGACCATCGTCATACCAGTTACTGGTATTCGGGACTGAGCGACCGAGACGACAGCGTGTCAATGGTCGTCCCGCATGCCTACTTTGGTCACCCTGATATCCAGCGGATCAACCGGGCATCCTTCGGCACACTGACGCGCAGTTCCGATATCACTCAGCAGATCTACTCGCTTGCTCATTATTTAAAAGGCACTTTGTACGAGTTCACGCGGCGATTTGACTTGGATCTGCTGATCGTGCAAAACGCATTGTGCATCCCGATGAACATTCCTTTGGGTGTGGCGCTGACGCATTTTATCGCCGAGACGGGGTTCCCCACGATCGCTCACCACCACGATTTCTATTGGGAACGGGATCGTTTTAGCGTTTCATCGGTGACGGATTTGCTGTGGATGGCGTTTCCGCCGGCGCTGCCGCAAATACAAAACGTCACGATCAATTCGTTCGCACAAGAAGATTTGGCGCACCGCCGAGGCGTCTCCTCTGTGCTGGTCCCCAACGTGCTGGACTTTGAGAACGAGCCGCCGGAAGCGGACGAGTACGCGCAAGGATTTCGTGCCGACATCGGTCTTGCTGAAGACGACATTCTGTTTCTGCAGCCCACACGCGTTGTGCCGCGTAAAGGGATTGAACACTCAATCGCGCTGGTCGCCGCACTCAAGAATGACCGCTGCAAACTTGTGATTTCACACTCCAGCGGTGACGAGGGGAACGAATACCTGACGGCACTTCAGGAACTGGCGGATTCCAGCGGCGTCGACATGCGATTGTGTGACAAGCAGGTTGGTGATAAGCGGATGCTGGATGAGGCTGGCAACAAAATCTATACGTTGGCGGACGCCTATTCCCAAGCCGACTTTATTACCTATCCGAGTATCTATGAAGGATTCGGCAATGCATTGTTGGAGGCGTTCTATTTCCGCAAGCCGGTTTTGGTGAACCGCTATTCGATCTTTGTGGCGGACATCGAACCCAAAGGCGCAAAAGTGATCGCGATGGACGGATATTTGACACGCGACGTCGTCAGCAAAGTACAAAGGATCATCGACGACGACGATTATCGTGAGGAGATGGTCGACTTTAACTACGAAATCGGCAAAGCCTTTTTCAGTTATGGCGTGTTGCGGCGAAAGCTGCGTGCACTCGTCACAAATTTCACGGGTCAGGACAATCTGTAGGCGGCATCCAGCGGCAAGCGGGGCCGTCGAAGGCCTGTTCTGCGGAAACATGCTCTAGTCGCAAGCGAGGGATTGAGTGCCAGATTCACCGACCGAAGTGAAACTTGATCAAGAGACCGCCAAGCTTTTGCAAGACATCTATGGCGCGGTTCCAGAGGAACTTGATCGCGGAATCGTCTCGCTGATCGAAGAAGCCGATACCTCAGCCGTTCGAGACCCGCTGTGGGATCAACGCGATGTGGTCCTGATCACTTATGCGGATCAGGTGCGTGATGCAAAGGATTCGCCTTTGGTCGCACAAAGAAAGTTCTTGCTGGACAATGAGTTGGATACTTCGATCCGATGCGTCCACTTGCTGCCGTTTTGCCCCTATTCCAGCGACGATGGTTTTTCCGTCATCGATTACATGGCCGTGGATCCTCAGTCGGGGACCTGGGAAGATATCGAAAAGCTCGGTGAGTCGTTCGACTTGATGTTTGACTTGGTGCTAAACCATGCCTCGCAGCAACACGTGTGGTTCCGAGAGTATCTAGCCGGTAACCCCGAATACGCCGACTTCTTCATCGACCAAGACCCTTCGGCTGATCTGTCTCGCGTCGTTCGTCCGCGCAGCCTGCCGCTGCTAACGGAGTTTCAATCGCCCAGTGGGACGAAGCATATTTGGACGACGTTCAGTGATGACCAAGTCGATTTGAATTATGCAAATCCACGCGTGATGCTGAAAATTCTGCAGACGCTGGTCGAATACGCTCGTCGGGGTGCTCGAATCATTCGGCTTGATGCCATCGCGTATCTATGGAAAGAGGTGGGGACGGATTGTATTCACTTACCGCAAACTCACGCCGCCGTAAAATTGATGCGGCGAGTTCTGGACAAGGCAGCGCCCGGGACCCTGGTGCTGACGGAAACCAACGTCCCGCACCAGGAAAACATCAGCTACTTCGGTTCGGGCGAAGACGAAGCGCACATGGTTTACCAGTTCAGTCTTCCGCCGTTATTGCTCGATGCAATTCACAGTGGCGACACTTCGGTGTTACGAGATTGGATGAAAGATTTGAACTTGCCGTCGGATAAGACCACCTATTTCAATTTCACCGCATCCCATGACGGAATTGGGGTTCGCCCGTTAGAGGGCATCGTCTCGGATGAACGCATGAACCAGTTGGCCGAAATCGTCAAACGGCATGGCGGGCGAGTGAACACTCGACGGCGCTCCGATGGCGTGGATTCGCCATACGAGTTGAACATCACATACTTGGACGCTGTGGCGGATGCGTCAAAGGTTGCGCCTGCCGATCACGCGCGTCGTTTTTTGGCGACTCAGGCCATCATGCTTTCGATGCAAGGCATGCCCGCGGTGTATTTTCACAGCCTGGTCGGCACGCCCAACGACCAAGCCGGGGTCGCAAAGACCGGGCAGAATCGCAGCATTAACCGGCATAAATACGATCGCGACGAATTAGATGCGGCGTTAAGTCGTCCGCATGGTTTACAGCGTCGCGTCTTTGATGGTTACCAGCGGTTGCTCTACGTGCGATCGCAATTTGAGGCGTTTCACCCTAACGCGAGCCAGACGATCCTTGATCTTGACGGCGACGGCCTGCTCGGTTTTGTGCGCGGCCGCGAGCTGGCCGAACCGGTTGTCGTGCTGGCGAATCTGACCGACCAACCGCGAGTCGTCGACCGGTCGGCGATCGACAGCGCGGTCACCACTGATCAACTCGCTTGCGAAGCCGTCGGGTCACAGGCGAAAATTGAACTGCGACCCTTTCAGGTCCGCTGGATCACGTCGTGATTTTGATGCGGCCACCGTCACGACGTGAACCGCACAGAAACAGTTGATAGGAGCTTATTGATAGAAGCTCATTGAAAGATCGACAGGATCCTTGGCTCGTCATCGTCGGTGGCGAGTTCTTTTCGTTCGCCTTCGACCCAGCTGACGATTTTATCAATCTCGGTTCGCTGCGCTTGCGCGTTCGACCGGGTAATGCCACCGATGATCACGATCGTGTCGTCCGCTTTCGCAGACGAGACAGCCCAATGAACGGCGCGCTGGTGATCAGCAGATAAACGCATCGACGAAAGTTTTTGCACGCCATCGAGAATCGCGTGCGAATCGCTTAGGAAATGTTTTTTGCCTTCGAAGCGACACGTGACAATTGATTGGTCGGCGAATCGTTCGATACAGTGACCGTAATCGGCCAGTTGTTCGTCTGTGTCGTTGGGATCGATGGCCAACACGCACCATAATCGTCCTTGTCCTTTCATCCGCCGCAATGTTTGCAACGTTTCGGTGACTCGATCAGGTGAACCGCCCGCGTCAATGACCACATTCGCGTGTTCGTAACAATCAAGACGTTGTTGACGCGCAGGAACGTCTTGCAGGCGACCGAGAGTCTCGACGACTTCGTGGATCGGTTTGGCGATCAGGATTCCGACGGCCGTTGCTGCGGCCAGGTTTGCCGCCATCGCTCCGCCGCAAAGACGACTTTCCATGACCGCGGTGGTGTCGCCGTGACTGACAGCCAGGGTTGCCATGCCACCGGATTCTTCGATGATCTTTGCCGTTACATCGCCACGACGGTGAACGCCGTAGGTGACAAGCCTTGCGTCGTGCTCTTCAATCTCTTCGATCGCACGCAAATCGTCTGCCGACGCAATGACGACACCGTCATCGGCCAACCGCTCGAGTCCGCACTGAAGCGCGAGCGGTCCGTAGTCTTTCGTTTTACTGCGGCCACCGGTAACGATCAGGACATCGAACTCGATCGCATCGTATACGCCTGCGCGAACATTCTGATCCGACATTTCAATAATGGTCGCCTGGCACTGCGCATCGACCGCTTCACCAATCCACTGGACCAGTGAGGTCGCGTTGTTGACCGGTTCGCTAGGCGTTGATTGGACCAGCCCGTCGCAATCGCCAAGATCGGTGTGGTATGCCGTTCGAATCCCGCTGCTGCGAAAAAGCGATGAAACCAACAACGCGGTTGTTGTTTTGCCGGCTGATCCGATCACGCCGATCGTCAACAATTGTTGGTCGGGCCGATGAAGTTGCTCTGACGTGATTTTGGCCATCGCCAGATCAACATCGCCGACAATGCATTGCGGCAAGGGGCAAGGCAGCAATTGTTCGGTCAAGATTCCAGAGACGCCGCGGGCTAGCACTTGTGCAATGAACTCGGTTGGTTCGTTTTCGCCGATGCGGTAGACGACCAACTGGCCTTCTTGGGCCGTGCTCGCTGACGATGCGATCGATTCGAAACCGAAATCGCTGTCGCCAAAGAATCTTGCGTTGGGCAGCAAACCTCGCAAGGACTCCGATGCGACGTCATGATTGGGACTGTCGCTTGACACCTGAGCAGAACAGGTGCCGGCATCCGCATGTTGAGAGGACGAAACGTTCAGTTTGGAAACGAGTGTTTCGTCGTGGCCGATTGCGTGACGCATCGGATGAGCCTCCTTGCACATCGCAGCAAATTTGTTTCACGGCAGTTCCATCGCCGTCGGTCAAGCAATCCTCGCTTGCCCGTCATGCAAGATTGTTACCATCGACGATCGATGGTCAAGAGGAAAATCGTAGAACCGATTTTGACTCTGCCGTTCCCTTGGCTCGCCATGTCACGAAAGAGATGCAAAACACGGAAAACAATTCGCAGTTCCTGTCTCACTTCGTTATCGAATTATGCTTTGCTGTCATTTGCAGGGTCGGTCGGTTCGTTCCGAAACTACCTGCACTGTTTCGGCATTGCACCGGAATTCGACCAAGAGCTCAGACGTGAATGTCCATGTCCGACAGCATCATTTTCAAGTCTTCCCAGGCCGCCTTTTTTGCCGCCGGATTTCGCAACAAATAAGCGGGGTGATAGGTCACCAGCACTTTGCTTGCAAAGTGTGTGTGCCATCGTCCCCGCAGTCGCCCGACCGGTTCGGTCGTTTGCAGCAGAGTCTGGGCACTGACCGCTCCAAGACAAACGATGTACTCGGGCTGGATGATTGCCAATTGGTTTTCAAAGAACTCGCGGCAGTTCGAAAGTTCGGCGGGTTCGGGATTGCGATTGCCGGGCGGTCGACATTTCACGGTGTTGAAAATGTAGACATCGTCGCGCGAGAACGTGCAGGCTTCGATCATCTTGGTTAGCAGTTGTCCGGCGCGACCGACAAAGGGTCTGCCACTGCGATCCTCGTCCGCGCCTGGGCCTTCGCCAAAGAATGCAACGCGCGCCTGCGGATTGCCTTCACCAAAGACCGTTTGCGTGCGCGATTGGGCCAGTTGTGGACATCGGACGCAAGACGCAACCACGCTTTGCAGCGCCGCCAGTTGTTCGCTGCGCTGGTCTAGCGACAGCACGGGCAGCGGATACGGTTGCCCGTCCGACATGTCGGCAACGGGATTGGTCGGGGTAGGCGTCACGGGACTGGGCGTCGCGGCAGCGGATTTAGGATTCGAGACGCCGCCACGCGAATCGTCTGGCGTCGACGCCGCAGCACTCGTCGATGCTTTGGTTCCTCTCGCCCCATCTTCGGAAGTCTCTTCAGGCGATTGGGCGTTACCGGAGGAAAATTCGGCGGCAAGTTGATCGACGTGATCCTGGTTCGCCTTTGGCAGAAACTGCACACCGGCCTGCGACAAATGTCTGGCCAGTGCCGATGCGGCCAGCAACAGTTCGTCGGCTTTCGGCAGGCTTTCGTTTGGGTCGGACATGCGTTGGTCGTCGTTTTCGGCGGTCATTAGCGTCTTTCTATCCGGATTGTATCGCGATTTCGGCTACGGAGGACTATGGCAAAACACGGGTTCGGCTTAGGATCCAGTGTTTCGGCGATATGACTTTTCAAAGTCCCGTCCTTGGCGCTCGTCGCGACGGTCAATCCGCCTGACTGCTGCGTTGATGCGACGATCGACCCCCTGTCGACCGGCGCTGCTTGCCCCACCGATTACGTCCCACTCATTTCTTTTCGAGTCTGTTCGATGCCCGTTCCACAAGTCGCCATTGTCGGTCGCCCCAATGTCGGCAAAAGCAGTCTGTTCAATTGGCTAGCGCGGCGACGACTTGCCATTGTTGATAACTACGAAGGTGTGACGCGTGATCGAATGACGACGCTGATCGAGGCGGATGACCGTTTCTTTGAGTTGATCGACACGGGAGGAATGGGCGTTGTCGATGCGGACGATTTGACGGCCGATGTGGTGCGACAAATTGAGTTGGCGATCAACGCGGCGGATGTGATCTTGTTGGTGGTCGATGTCCAGACAGGCATGATGCCGCTGGACGAAGAGGTTGCCGAGCGACTTCGCGGCGTCAACGTGCCCGTGATCTTGGTGGCCAACAAAGCGGACCAGGATCATCAGGATGTTCATGCCGAAGAGTTTCACCGGCTTGGCCGCGGGCATCTGATCACGGTCAGTACCACGCAGAATCGTAACCGAGACGGGCTGCTGCAACTGATCGTCGATCGTCTGCCGCCGGCCGATGCCGAAACCGCCGACGACCCTCAGATGAAATTGACCATCGTGGGCCGGCGGAACGTGGGCAAGAGCACATTTGTCAACACGTTAGTCGAAACGGAACGGATGATCGTCAGCGAGGTCCCCGGGACCACGCGCGACAGTGTCGATGTTCATTTCGAGATCGATGGTCAAGACTTCATCGCGATCGATACGCCGGGGCTGCGAAAACGCAAGAGCGTCCGAACCGATTTGGAGTTCTATGGAACGCACCGAGCCCAACGAAGCGTGCGCCGTGCCGATGTTGTGTTGATGTTCTTTGACGCCGCGGAGAAGATAAGCAAGGTCGATAAGCAATTGATGGGTTACGTGATCGAAAATTACAAGCCGTGTATTTTCGTGATCAACAAGTGGGACCTGTTGCACGGGACCGTGCCCACCGACCGCTGGGTAAAGTACCTACGCAGCCAGTTCCCCACGCTCGGCTTTGCGCCCATCGCATTCATCACCGGGCAAACCGGCAAGAACGTCAAAGCGCTGTTGAACCACTCGACCATGTTGTTCAAGCAGGCGCGGTCGCGAGTTTCCACCGGCGTGCTGAACCGATTGATTCAGAGCGCGGTTGAATCTCATCACCCGCCGATGTATCAAAACCGGCGGCCAAAGATCTACTATGCCACACAGGTATCCACCGAGCCGCCGACCATTGTTGTGATGTGCAGCGAGCCGAAAGCGTTCGGCAAAGACTACCAGCGTTACCTGCTCAGCGTGCTTCGCGACCATTTGTCGTTCGGCGAAGTACCGATCAAGCTTTATCTGCAAAAACGGGCGAGAAACGACGAAGGGCCGACCGAAGAAATCGAGGTCAAAGCGAATCGGTAACCCGGTTAAAGCGAACCGGTAACCCCGTTGATGTCCATTCGTGTTGATCGGACTGCAGCGGTTCAGAACGCCGATTTTCAACTTGGCGTTCATCCGTGTCACGTTCGCTCTTTGTCCGTCGCTTGCTGTCGCTTTGTTGATCGGTTGATCGCCCGGTTGCCAGTGGCCAGGTCACCTGATTGCCAAGTCACCCGATTGCCAGTGTGCTGACCAGATCGTCGACGGGGAATGGCTTTGATGCCGCGAATGATTCTCCCGCTTGTGTTCCAGCGGCGGCGCCGGTGACGATGGCGGCAGCTCTGACACGGTCCGCGATTCCAGGTTTATGACCGAATTGAGTTTGGTAGCACAGGATCGATTCAATCTTTGTCTCAATCGTGTCGCTGACATCGACGGTCAAGTGGTGCGAGTGATTGGGAATGATATCCGGCTCGACCGCCAGTCGATAATACAGGTGTCGGGCAATGTTGTGCACGGCCAGACCGTCGAAGTGCTCGTCCCATTTGCAAAGCCGACTGTAGAAGACCGCCGCATCGGTGATTTGCATCGCCTGCCAATGATCGGGTGATGCCATCGGCGTTCGGTCACCAAATCCGATCACAACCTTGGGGCGTAGTCGGCGGAACTCCTTCGCCAGGGCGACTCGATGTTCAAAGCAGTCCATCAACCGGCGATTGGGCAGACCGAGCTGGATCCGCTGGTGAACCCCCAGGACTTTCGCGGCGGCTTCGGCCTCGGCCAGTCGCACATCGGGGCCGGGTGAGTTAGGTGTCGGCTCGCCGTCGGACAAATCAATGATTCCGACCCGGTATCCCTGTCGGACCATTTTGGCCAACGTCGCTCCACACGCGATTTCAACGTCATCGGGATGTGCACCGACAGCGATAACGTCAAGCGGCGTGTCGTTGGGTTCCTTTGGCATGGTCAGATCCGTCATGGAGGCAAAATTAGTGTCAGGCAGGGTTACAAGCGACGTTGGATTCGCACCAATCGCATATCAGGGTCGCATGCAGGCATCACATTCATTGCAATCGGCAAATCCGCTCATCGATCCGACACACGATGGATGATTTCGCGTTTTCATTCAATCCAATCCGGGTTCCGGCCGGGATCGGGACTACTGTTACCAGTGTGCGGACGACGCCGAAAACGCTGCGAAGCACCACGAGATATTAAGCGTCCCCCCGTGCGAGGCGGGGTCGGTCCTTTGGATCGGCCTCGCCTTTTTTCGTGCGCTAAGGGGATACTCGAGCATTCTCGCGTATCGAGCGTTCTCGCGTATCGAGCGTTCTCGCGTATCGAATGGGCTCATGTATCCGGTGGACGTTGGTGGGGCCAAGGCCGATCGGTCGACCGATGCTCGTTCCGAGACAGCGTTGACGCGCCGAATCGCTCATTCCGACGCGGCAGTCACAACTTTGGTCCGCCAGGCTTGGTCTGGCAGGCCACTTTCGTGGCGCCCGGACAATGGCGACCTAAATCGCCCATCATTGGCACGCCAATCGCTTCTTTCTTGCTTTGCAAAGTGAAGAAGACAGCTTTGTTTCGATCGACTGTGGCATGATTCAACAGGTGTAGCAAATTGCAACACCTACAATCGGAATTCAAGCCGTCCGTCGCGGCGGAAAGGGCGTTTTTTTCATAGCGAGACGGGTGGTGCGAGAATAGACTCTGACTGTGGGACTCTTCTCACGACCCTTTTCACCTACATTTCACCAAAAATCACACGATTCCGCTTGTCCGACGGTTCGGGCGGGTGGTTCCTCGGTTCGATCGGCTTTCGGCGCGTCAAACGCGCCGGTCACGGCAAGAAGGATCGAGGATGCACGCGAGAGCGTGTTTTCTGTTCACGCGGAGATAGACAAGATGGGACTGCGACTAGTCGCGAAGATTGCCAGCAGCAGAACGCACCGTGGAGCCGGCCACGACGAGATGAGTCAACATGAGTTCGGCCCGAACGGTCGACGTTGGGTTAACCGATCGATGGTGCTGGCCGTGGTCGGCGTGATCGGCTTGATCAGCGTTCCGCCTGCGTTTGCGGCCGAATCGGACGTCGCGAGCTCGCGCATCGCCAGCTACGACGCAGCATCGGGCGAGACCTATTTCGCGGCTTCCATTCAGCCATCCGCTGATGATGCGATGTTGCAGGCAACCAGTGAGGCGGCCGCTGACTTGGTCGTGATCGTCGATACTTCCGCCAGCCAAGTCGGTGGTTACCGTACCGATTCCGTCGCCGCCCTTCGCAGCGTGCTGGCAACGCTTCGGGCGTCCGACCGCGTGCGATTGTTTGCGGGCGATGTGAAAGCGACGGACTTGAGCGATACCTTCGCGGCAGCGGACGCGGATCCGACCGACGCGGCGATCGATCGACTGCGACAGCGCATTCCACTTGGCAATACAAATTTGGTCGCTTTGATCGATTCGGTTCGAGCCGCCTTGGTTGCCGAGCCTGAAAACCGGACACGTTCCATCATCTACATCGGCGACGGTGCATCCATCGATGCAACCGGCAATCAAGAACGTTTTGCCGGATTGGTTGACGCATTGCGAGCGGATCGCATTTCGGTTCACAGCATCGCGGTTGGGCCGGCCACGAACATCGAAACGATGGCCATCTTGGCAAATCACACCGGCGGCGTCGTCGGCGTGATCGGCAACAGCGACGAGGGCAAGCCAACCGTGATCGGTCGTCAAGTTGGTTCGTCGGCACGAAAATCAGCGGTCTGGATTACCGATGCGAAACTGCTTGATGGAATGCAACTGGTCCAATCGGATCGAATTCCGCCGATGCGTTTGGATCGCGATTCGATTCTGCTCGGACGCGTCACCAAGCGTGGCGTGCAAGGAACGATCGAACTGACTGGCGAGACGACTTCAGCGACCGTAAGAGTGGTTTCGCCCGCTTCGGTCGAACCAAGTCATCCTGATTTCTCTTTCTTGCCCGGCCTTGTGAAGGAAGCTGATCAAAACCAGGGACTGCTGTTGGCATCGGCGGGTTCGCCGATGTTGCGACTGACGGCTCAAATGGTCGCCGCTCGCGCCGAAGAGTTGGTTCGCGTAGGTGAGATTGCACTGAAGCAAGGCAACAAGTTGGGTGCGAAAGCGGTTGCGGAAAAAGCTCTGGAAGTTGATCCGGATAACACCGATGCCCAGTCAATCCAACGGATCGTCGGCGGCGCGCAGCTGTTAGTCATGCAAAACGCAGACGAGCCATTCGATGATATCTTTGGGCTCGACGGGGCCGGTGATGCCGCACCGGCTGACGGCGACATCTTCGGCGAACCGGCCGCCGGAGGAGACGATATTTTCGGCCCGTCGGACGAACCCGCTGCTCCAGCGGCTCCTGCACCACCAATGGACGCACCGCCGGCAGCGGCGCCGCCCGCTGCTGCACCCCCCGCGGCCGCACCGCCCCGCGCAGCTGCGCCTCCGATGGCCGCGCCGCCCGTCTATAACCCAAGCCCGGCGCCATACTCGGGGCCTGTCGTGGGCGACGATGAATTGATGCAAACCGGTGGTGACCTGCTTCGTCGCGTCGAGCAACAACGCAGTGCGATGGAAGGCCGCTTACGTGCCGAGGTCAATGCTCAGCTGAGAGCGGCAGGCACGCAGTTGCGAAACGATCCCAAAGGTGTGCCCGGACAGTTGAAGTCGCTGTTGGCGACGGTGGAAACGACACCCGATATTGATCCCCAGTTGCGTCAAGAATTGATGTCGCGTGTTCGCTCGGCGATTCGCAGTGCGAGTGTACGCGAGGCTGAGTTCAACGACGACTTAGCACGCATTGAAAGCCAAGCCGCTGCGGCCGCCTCGACGGCCCGGCTGCTCGAAGCGACTTATCGTCGTGAAGCCACACTGAAAAACTTGGCCCGCCAACTGAACGACTTGATCGACGAAGGCAAGTACGACGAAGCGGACGGCGAAGTCTCGTTGGAGTTCGCTAAAGTTGCAGGCGATTCGATCACCCGTGATTCGGTCGCCGGTCGTCACTTTACCGATGAGACGTTGATGTTACAGGTGTTCGACCGAGACCGCCGCTACCGTGAGATGCGTGAGCGTAACTTTGTCGACGCGTTCTCGTTGGTGTTGAAAAGTAATATTCCCTTTGTCGACGAACCGCCAATCGTTTGGCCTGATGCCGACGTATGGCGACGCTTGAGCGATCGTCGTCTGGACCGCTACGGATCGATCGAGCTTTCCGGTGACAACGAAACCGAACAGCGAATCCAAAAGACGCTCGGTGACGAAACCAGCCAGCAGTTCTTTGAGACACCGCTGGAAGAGGCGATTCAAAAGATCAGCCAGGACCACGGCATCCCCATCGTTGTCGATAGCCGTGCACTGGAAGATATCGGACTGACGGCGGATACGCCGGTCAGCCTCGAGCTTGAAAATGTGTCCTTGCGATCGTTCATGCGATTGATGCTGCGAGAGCTGGAATTGACGTACATGATCAAAGACGAAGTGATGCAAATCACGACCATCGAAGCGGCCGAAGAGAACCGTGTCACCAAGGTTTATCCGGTGGGTGACTTGGTCGTGCCCATTCTGCAACTTGGCGGCGGCGGTGCCGGCGGCATGGGTGGCGGTATGGGCGGCGGCATGGGCGGCGGCGGCATGGGCGGCGGCATGGGCGGCGGCGGCGGCGGCATGGGCGGTGGCATGGGCGGTGGCGGCATGGGGGGCGGCGGAGCTTTTGCCGTTCCTGATCAGGTGTCGCTGCGAGACAAGTCGTCGGCTTCTACGGATGCGACGAGCGCTGATAAGTCCCCGGAAACCAAGACGGCGACAGAAACCGTTGCTCCGATTCGCGTGCAACCGGCTGATGGGCAAACGAAAGCGGAAGCCTTTGATGAATTTTTCGCCAGCGTGGAAGTGAAGACGGACGAGCAATTGACGAATTTAGATCGTCGTATTCGCAGGACGGCTGCGGAAATTTCCGTCAAGGCAAATGCGGCGCAAGACGCCGGTAACACCGAAGCCTCGGTTTCGCACTTTCGCGATGCTCGCGATTTGATGTCCGCTGCAATGCGGGCCGGTCACGTCCAGCCGTGGATGTATCAAGCCTATGCAATCACGCTCAAAGCAACCGGGGCTCCCAGCGAGGAAGTGGAGCGTGCGCTGTTGTCGGCTGTCGACTTTGCCGAGTCACCCGAAGAATTGCTGCACGTGGCTGCTCGACTGGAAGACATCGGTTCGGACGCGGCGGCGCTTCAGCTGTGTCGCAGCGTTTCTGACTTAGACACGTATCGACGCGAGCCGTACGTGATGGGACTGCGGATCGCGAAACGGATTGATGACTTGGACGCTCTGGCATGGGCATGCCAAGGTATCCTGTCGAATGTGTGGCCAGAAAGGTTCAAGCCAATCCCCGATGACGCTCGTTTGGTTGCCCGCGCGACCTATTCGAAACTGATCGAAGAGGGTCGCGAGGAAGAAGCGAGAATGTTCAACGAGGCGCTGAAGCTAGCCGCGTCGCATGATGCGATCGTACGCGTTTCTTGGACCGGCGACGCCGACTTGGATATCGCGGTCGAAGAACCGTCGGGAACCGTTTGTTCGTTCCAGTCGCTCGCCTCGGCTGGCGGTGGGACTTTGATGGGTGATTCGTTCCCAGGACGTGGCGAAGACGAAACCGGCACAGTGTCGGAAACTTACATCTGTCCAAAAGGATTCTCGGGCCAGTACCGTGTGTTGTTGCGTCGCGTGTGGGGCAAAGTTTCCACGGGTAATGCGACGGTCGAAGTCATCACCGATATCGGACGACCCGAGCAGCGTTACATTCGCCAAGAAGTTCCGTTGACAGAAAAAGACGCGCTGTTGGTATTCGAAGTAAAGAATGGCCAGCGTGTCGAAGAAGTCGCCGATGCACAGCTTGCCCACCTTCGAGACGTCCAGCGTGACCTGCGTGGTCAAGTGCTGGCCCAGTTTGCCGAAGGCGACGGGACCAGCCAGGTGTTAAGCGATTTGTACAACGACGTCCAACGTTTGACCGGTGGTGTGAACAGCCCGCTGGCACAGAACGGATTCATTGCCGGTAACCGCGCTGTTGGTTTCCGACCCGAAATCACGACGCTGCCCGAAGGTGCAACGGTCTCGGGGATCGCCATCATCTCGGCGGACCGTCGTTACGTGCGGATCACACCATTGCCTGTGTTCTCGCAGGTCGGTGACGTCACCACGTTTAACTTCGTGACCGGCGAGGAAGGTGCCGGCACCGGCGGTGGCGGTGGTGGAGGTCTCGGCGGCGGTGGATTTGGCGGTGGCGGCGGCGGTGGTGCCGGCGGCGGCTTTAACTGATCCGAACCAGCTTCACGCCTGACCCGATCACGCCTGACCCGTTCACGCCTGACCCGTCCACCGATGTGGCCTGCCGATCAGACTTTCCAGATCGGCAAAGTACTCGGGATAGGTCTTTGAGGTGCATGACGGGTCAAGGATGCGAACACCGGCAATGCGCAGACCGGCGAGCGAAAGGCTCATCGCCATGCGATGGTCGTGGTACGTTTGCAGCGTCGCACCGTGCAGACCAGCGTTTTGCATTCCCGCATCGGAAGTCGCCCCCGCGAAGTCCGGTGCGTTGGTCTTGGTACCGGCAGGATGGATGGTCAGCCCGTCGTCATGCTCGTCAATGCGGGCACCCAGCTTGCGAAGCTCATGAGCCAAGTCGCCGATTCGATCGGTTTCTTTAAAGCGATTGTGCGCCACGCCGCGTACGCGTGTGGGCCCGTCGGCAAACAGGGCGACCACCGACAAGGTCTGTACCGTATCGCTGATCGCATTCATGTCGACGTCGATTCCGCGCAAGTGGCCGCCATGCACCGTCATTGAATCGGCGTCACGATCGACGCGACATCCCATCTGCTCAAGTACGTCGCAAAACCCGACGTCGCCCTGCAATGCTTTCGGGCCAAGTCCATCGACGGTAATGCTGCCGCCAGTGATCGCCGCCGTCGCCCAGAAATAGCTTGCCGCCGAGGCATCGGGTTCGATTTCGTACTCAACGCCCTGATACCCGCCTTCACTGATTTCGATCGTCACCGGGTGCGTGTCTTTGTCTGGCCCATCAAGGATGCGAACCTGCGCTCCAAAGCAACGCATCACTTCCGCGGTCATTTCGACATACGGACGCGAGACCAATTCGCCGCTGACTTCGATACGGACTTCGCGACCGCAGACCGGCGACGCCATCATCAGGCCGCTCAAGTATTGGCTGCTTACCGAACCGGCGACACGGATGGTCGATCCGACGTTCCATCCGCCCGATTCAATCAGAACCGGCGGGCATCCACCGTCGGATTCCGCACGGATCGTGCCGGATTGGATAGGAACGAGTGCGTCGATCAGATCCCCGATCGGACGCTGGTGCATCCGCGGAACGCCGTGCAAGCGGTAATGTCCGCCCGCGGCCGAGAGTGCCGCTGATAGAAACCGAACAGTCGTGCCGCTGTTGGCAATGAACAATTCGATCGGGTCATGCCCAGTGAATGTGGTCTGGCGTGATGCGGACACCCCGTCGACAGACAGATTGCTGGTCGACAAGTGGTCGGTCGTGCCGCTGTCGGTCGTGCCGCTGTCGGTTGTCGCGGTGTTGGCTGTCGGACTTGCCGGCGAATTCCGACCTTGTGGATCGACCACCAACAAACGGCCACCGTCGGCGACGTCGATCGAGACACCGATGGCCCGCAGCGCATCAATCATCACGATCGTGTCTTCGCTGCGCAAGGCTCCACTGAGTCGTGATTTTCCGTCTGCCATCGCCGCACAGATTAGCGCGCGGTTGGTCAAGCTCTTGCTGCCGGGCGGCCTGATGCGACCGTGAATCGGGCCACCAGGAACGACTTCGACGACAGGTTGTTTCGGGGATGTCGTGGATTGCTCGTCGTTCATAGTGATGGCGGACCTGTGGTCAGGTCGCAACTGAAGATTCAAGGTTGGGAATGATCAAGGCACCCATGATCATCGTCGACAGGGTCAGGGTGTGAATCAACCAAGCGTCGCCACAATTGATCACGGTGCGAAGGGTCACGAGTGTAATTACCACGAGTGTGGCCAAAAACTGGCGTTCTGCCCAGCGTGCCATTTCACGGCTGCTCAATTTGCTAATCAACAGGGCTCCGCATCCGATCAAGGGCATCAAAATGGCATCCGTTACCATGATGAGTTCAGTCAAATTGGGCACAGCACACCGCTCCATGGTTTCATCAGAAAAGTTCGTGACTCTGTATTGGCATTTCATGGGTCTGCGGCGGAAGAGCGACTTGAGCGAATCTGGCAAAAAAACGAGAAAACAAACGTTCGACAAGCAGGGTTCGCCTAATCGGCAAACCTTCACTCAAGCGGCTAGGCAACGCGACCGATACCAAAGGATGACGGTGGGCGATCGCCGTCGCCTGGCGACTTGCATGGATTTGCCGTCGCAAGCCGTACTTGCCATCGCATGCCAGGCTTGCCATCGCATGCGAGCGCCGTGAAACTGAACGAACCGTCTGCCATACGCCTGAAGTTGACCGCCATGGATGATTCAATCTTTCACCGACAAGCACCGATCGTTCGCGATCGGGTTTCTGTGGGAGCCGCGTTTGTGGTCTTGGCGATGATCCTGTCGTCGGTGGGCTGCCGCATCTGCCCGGATTGTGAAGACATGGCGTATCCCGCTTACGGTGGCGCTTGGGAACGGACGATTCGAGACAGCGGTCGCGTCGGCAGTCTGTTTGATCCCGCCGGCGGCCGGTCATCGTCGCTGGTCAACAAGAATCAACCCAAGCAGCCCGACGAGATCGAACGGATGCGCCAAGCGGAAGAACGCGAGGGCTCCGAAAGCGACGCCGACCGCGACGATCTGTCGCCCTTTGATGATCAGGACTCATCCGGTGACGCCTTCGATGATGACGCAATGGGATTGGAAAACGAGTCCACGCGTGAGGCCGGCGAAAATGCTGACGCCAACCTCGACGACGAACTGGACCGCGATCTAGAACGTCGGCGAAAAGAGCTGCAGGACATGGAACTTCGCGACATCCAAGTGGTGCCTGGTGAACCGCTGCCACCAATCTTATAAGACGGATTTGCGACTTTAATGCCGTCTTCGATAGCCCTGTTCCGTCGCGACCCCTCGTGATTTAGGCTTCGGTTTTTCAAATCGCTTCGTTTGCCGCTGAGATTGAATATGTCCGACGTCGACCTGTATTCGTTCGTCCGAGAAATTCCGGATTATCCCAAACCGGGAATCCTGTTTCGCGATATCACGCCGCTGCTAGCCGATCCGAAAGCACTTTCCGCCGCTGCCGAGGCGATGGCTGAACCTTATTTGAATGCGGGGATCGACATGGTGGCCGCCGCCGAAGCACGCGGGTTCATTTTTGCCGCACCACTGGCGATGCGGTTGGGCGCCGGATTCGTGCCGATTCGAAAACCTGGCAAACTGCCTTTTGATTTGCACTCGTTCGCGTATGAACTGGAATACGGCACCGACGAATTGCAAATTCACATTGACGGGATCGAACCGGGACAACGTGTCTTGATCGTCGATGATTTGTTGGCCACCGGTGGGACGATGGAAGCCTGTTGCCGATTGCTGGAAAAGTGTGATGCCGAGATAGTCGGCTGCTCGTTCTTAATCCACCTGGTACAGCTTGGCGGTGAAGCTCGATTGAATCCCTATCCGATTCATTCTGTGTTGACGTACGACCAAGATGACGATGAAGTCGAGCTGAGCGTACAGCGATAATCGCATCGTCAGGCCGAATCAGAGCTTGCGCCGAGTCAGAGCCTGAGTGAAATCAGGTGTGGTCACTGACGGTGTTTGCAGCGACATTGCGGTCGCACGCGATGTCGCTAGCAGAGGGACATTCATCGCACCGGACATCAAGCGGTGCTTGGCGGCCAACAGCTTCGTTGATCTGCAAGCGTAAATGCCTGCATCGACATGCTCTAGCGAAGCCAATCGTCGATTTGGGCGTCGGCACTGTTGACGAACCAGCGAACCGAGTCTTGGATTCGCGTCGATGTGCCCAACTTGTCGCCGAGTCCAGGCAGTGCGAGTGCACAGAACAGGACCAGCACAAACCCGCCTAGCGCGGCCGACGATGAAGCCGAATTTTCGTACTTCCGTCGTGGACGTACCTTGGACCAAAACGATCCTGTTTTCACTTGCAATTTAGTCATATCCCGCACCTGGCGAAGTCCCATTTGGACTTGTCCATCGGGTGAATTGAAGAACCACTGTGGGTGGACTTCGACTTCCGATCCGTCGTAGTACATTGTCCAAGGCCCGCCAACCTTCAGCCGGCGCGAACTCTTGGACGAAACCAGCACCGTGAAACCATCAATCGATCGTTCCTGAACGTTGACGGGAACTTTGCGAAAACCGATCTGGATCTGCGCCTTGGAATTGGCTGATTGAACGGGACAACGAAAAAACGGCGAGGCGGTTTGAACGCTGTCAGAGTCGGTCGAGGAGTTCATGGGATTGCCGGTTGGATTCGCTAGACATCGGTTGCTCGCCGCATGGTGATGACGTTGTCCATGACAATCGCACAAGTACCGTGATTCGACGAGATGCGAACGGTCGACTGGATTGCCCCCTGGATTGACCGTTATTGAAGGGTACCTGACAAATCGACTGCAGACCGCCGGCTTTAGAGAATCCAATCGGGCTATACAAATTTCTAAGTGCGGTCTGTCAAACTGTATCGATTAAATCGAAAGACAACGCTGCCGAGTCCACACCATCGGCAAGCACGCGGTGAATGCTTGCTCACCAAGATCGAGGGCAGTTCTTATCAGGGGCGATAAGCTGTAACGGTCGTGACGGATGATCCACCCAGATGCGTTGTGTGAATCATGACGATGATCGCATGCCGATCCGTTCTTGCGGGGAACCCGATTGGTATGGCGTATCGAATCGCCTCGGGTTGCCCTCGCACCGCAACGAGAGCCGCCGGCCCCGACATGCTTCGCAACCTGTCCAATCCAATGATGTTCGTCGGCGCAGTGGTCGCTGCGGCTATTTTCGCTTGCGCGACGAACAATCCGAACCTTGTGTCCGGCGACGAGCCAGCGTCGGTCGGTTCGCCGGTGACTGCACACAAGACGACCTATTCCAATCCGCTGTTGAACCTGCTGGCGATCGATGCCGACTTGTCCGATACCAGCAAGGATCTGCTAGGCGACAAGCCGATCGACGACGATGCACTTGACGGCGATGACTTGCTCGGCGGCGATGACCTGCTCGGGGAAGACCTGCTTGGCGGCGACTTAGCGGGTGATGATCTGCTCGGTGAGGGTGACCTGCTCGGTGGCGAAAGCGACGAGGACCCGCTCAGCAATCTGGGGCCATCCGGCGAGTCCAAACCCGACGACGAAGCGAAGACAAAAGATCCTCATGAGGATTTGTGGACCGAGGATTGCTATCCGTCCGCCGAGAGCTGCCGCAAGTGTCACCCTTCCCAGTACGAAGAGTGGCGCGGAAGCGGCCATGCTTACGCCGCGGTCTCGCCCATGTTCAATCGCTTTGAACAGGCGATGACCGAATACACGCAAGGCACGGTTGGGTCCTTTTGTGTCCGCTGTCACCTGCCGGTCGGAACGCAGCTAAAGTACCCGCGCAGCAGCAGCCTGCTGGACGCGCCGCCGGTTGTCCGCGAAGGCGTGACATGCATCGCTTGCCACCGTGTCCGCGAACACTACTGGCGCAGCAACGGCGATCGACGTATCGAACCGGGCGACATTCATGCGCCGGTTTATGGCGGATCCAATGGCGCTGGTGTTGCCGAAGCGGTGCGCCGTGCCGACGAATTAAAATTGAAAACGAGCCCCTGTCAAACCGGACCGGGCCAGCCGATTCACACCGAAAGTCGTTTCTTTGAACCGTTGACTAACAGTGACGTTTGTGTCTCGTGTCACCAAGTCGCCGTACACCCAGGAATCTGGTTAGAGGTCGTTCACGCCCAATACCGCAGCGGCCCCGCAGCGGCACGCGGCGTGACGTGTCAGCAATGCCACATGGGTGCCGTTCCCGGGAAGGCTGACGGATACGATTGGGGACACATCGCCGAAGTCGGCGGGAAACCGTACGGTCAGCCTCGCAAGAAATCCAGCCACATGTTTTGGGGCCCGAGCTACTCCATCGCACACCCTGGCATCTTTCCCCACAATCCCAAAGCCAATCAGTACACGCCGCGGCAATGGCTGCTGTTCGATGATCGTGCGGGATGGGGAACGGAAGAGTTCGAACGTTCGGTGACGTCGGATATGTCATTCCCGCCACCTTGGGATACGACCGATGATCGACGAGACGCTCGGCGGATCATCGATGCCAATTTGCAAAAACTGGATCAGAAGCGATCTTCAGCCATCATGACGATGGAAGCCGGTCTGGGCGTCAAGGGACCAATCTTTTTTGATTCGCCACGTGTCGGCAAACCGCTGACGGTCGGGTACCGCGTCAGCAATCTGAGCGACGGACACAACTTGCCGACCGGATCGCTGGGGGCGCAGCCACAACTTTGGCTCAACGTGGTCCTGATCGACCCGGACGGAAAACGCGTATGGGAAAGCGGATACCTGGACCGCAACGCCGACTTGGCTGACATGAATAGCAGCGAAGTCGCTCGCGGGCACATCCGCCGCGATAAGGATTTGTTCAATTTGCAAACCAAGTTCTTGATCAATAACGTGCGCGGGACCGATCGCGAAGTGGCGTTGCCGCTGAACTATAGCCTGGATCAGTTGATCTTCCTGAGACCCGGTGCCGTGCCCGTTAGCGTTCTGAATCACCCGCCGCTGATTCGAATGGAAGCTCACTCCATCGCCCCGTTGGATTCGCGCACGCCTAAGTACCACATCCCGGCGTCGGTGATTCGCAAATGCGGGCCATATCGGCTGAGCGTGCGGATGCGAAACCGAACCGAACCGATGTACTTCATGCGTCAAATCAACAGCACGCCGGACATGATTCGACGGATGAACGAAAACATGCTCGATCTTCGCGCCAGCAGCCACACGTTCTGGGTGAAGTGATGCAGAGCACAACCAAAACGAAACAACGACCGAAATCAAAGCGTCGCCGAAAACGTATGGCACGATATTGGCTTGCTGCCGTGTTGGGGTTGTCTTTGACAGCTGACGCGCTAACCGGCGCGACTTGGCAAAGTCGATCCTTCGCTGCCGATTCGGTTGCCTCAACGTCAACGTCGCCGTCAACGTCGCCGGAGCCACGGCCGAAACGGTTGCCGCGAGTTGTGCCCGAAACCACCGGAACTGATTCGGCTCGATCGGTCCCGTTGACGCCTTATGCGGAGGATTCGTTCGCGAAGTCGCTGGAGGCTGCGCTTCGATCCCTGGCGGCCGATGGCGGCGAGCAGGCCAAGATGACGGTGCCGGTAACTCCTCATCAGCGTGAACGATTCGACGATTCCATTTCGTCGGTACTGAACACCGCGATCCTGATGCCGCCGACGCACAGGACACAGGAGACGCACAGGACACTGGAGTCGGATTGTGGTGATCCATCGACGCTCTTGCCGGCAAGGAGCGCGACTGGGAATACAGCTGCTGCGAAGACGGAGTTTGATTTGCCGGCTTTCAAACATGCGATCGATGCGGCGCTGGCGTCCTCGGTATCGAACCAAGCACCGCTGGATGATTTCGCCTCGCGCTTGGACGCATCCCACAGCGATCTGGCTGATGACTGTGGCGACTACGCGTCCAAGCCGTATTTTCATAACGATTTCTCGCCGACTCCGATTCCCAATTCCGCCATGGTTCATGACGGGGGACGCGAAGCCTGGGTGTACGATTCCAAACGGGCCGTTCCTGTTCAGCACCCTTGGGTCGAATGGGGACGTATCTGGTATGGCGACGGCATCACACCGCGTGGCAAGAATTGGTTCGGCGACAAGAACATGGTTCGCCCCCAGTTCTATGTCTACGGCGACTACCGAACCGGGATCGCCAGTGGTCGCAATGCGGCGGGCCGCACGGACAATTGGGCCCAGCGTTTGAACCTGGATCTTGATTTACGGATGACCGACACCGAGCGTTTTCATATGTTCGTCGGACCGCTAGATCAGGACGGACGGTTCACGCGTTGGGAATTAGTTGACGGTGATTTGAACTATGAGAATGAGTTCGACATCAATCCATTGACTGGTTTTTTCGAAGGCGACTTGGGTGTCTTGATGGGCACGCTGCAAAACAGCACGTCACCGATGGAGATTCCGTTCACGGTGGGATTGGTGCCGCTGCTGTTTCAGAATGGTATCTGGATGGAAGACGCGGTCACCGGAGCAGCGTTCTCGATTCCGGCGCGACACAGTCGGCTGTTGAATTGGTCCAACTATGATGCCACGTTCTTTGCGGCGGTCGACCAGATCAATAGTCCCGCCTTTGGCACCGATGAACACCGCGCTCAGATGCTGGGAACGGCGTGGTTCATCGAAGCCTATGGCGGATACATCGAAACGGGGTATGCCTTTTTGCATGACCGCAACGATGATGATCGCAGCTATCACAATATCACGGCAAGTTTTACCCGTCGATATTTCGATCGGATCAGCAATAGTGTTCGCGTGATCGTTAACGCGGGCCAAGACTTGCCCGATGCGTCGCGCACCGCCGACGGCGCGTTGCTGCTTTTCGAGAACAGCTGGATCACCGATACGCCGCTGACGTTTGTGCCGTATTTGAACATGTTCGTCGGTTGGGACCGTCCTCAGTCGGTCGCTCGCGCCGGCGGATCGGGCGGGATCCTGCGCAATACGGGGATCAACTTTGACACCGATGGTCTGAACGGGTTTGCAACGCTGGATACCTCGGCGAGTGACACCGCAGGCGGCAGCATCGGTGTGGACTTGATCGGTGACGACCTGGATCGCCAACTGCTGCTCGAAGCGGCCTATCTAACGCCACACGGCAGCAAGAATCCTAATGTCCCCGACGATCAGTTCGCCGTGGGCAGTCGGTACCAATTCCCCATTTCACACTGCACGCTAATGCGATTCGACGTCATGTATGGCTGGCGTCGAGGGCTGCAGGACGTGTATGGAACACGAATGGAATATCGCTGGAAATTCTAACGATTCGCTACGGCGCTTGTTTTCTTCCAGACTGTTACAGTCCCATCGATAGCAGCACGCCGCCGCCGATTCCGACAACGACGGCGGTGATAAATGGCTTGTATGTCTGTTTGAAATTCTTAAAAACGTACACCGGGATGTAGAGAACCGTCAGCATCAGCAAGCCTTGTTTGCGATCTCTCTGGAAGGCGCCGACGATCAACGACAGCAGCGCGCCGGCGGCTACGACCAACATCGCTCCGCCGGACAGTTGATAGAACATCTTCATCGGGTTAAACGTCATCGTCTCATCAACGCGTCGCGCCGCGTTGACCGCTAGCGTTGCAATGGTGACCCCACTGACGCCGATGAACAATACGAGTGCCAGGCCCCACCAGGGCAGACCCGCTTTGCTTTCCATCTCTTTCTGCAGGTGCGCGTCTTTTTTCATCGACGCTTCTGCGGCTTGCAATTGCAACGTGCCGTGATCGATATCGACGCCCGCTGTTTGGTGTGCCTGCATGCGTTGACCGGTTTCCTTGTTGAAACCGCAATTCGTACATAGCACCGCGCCGGCGGTCATCGTCGATTTGCATGACGGGCAGACAGCGGCAACTTGTTCGCTGAACCCCTCTTCGTCAAACAGATCCTGCAGCGAGCTTGATGTCGCCGTCGAAGGCAACTGCGCGGCGGGCTGTGGTGAGGCAGCGGGAATCATTGCCTGCTGCGGCTGTCCGGCTGCTGGGACACGGATGACCTTGCCGCAACCGGGACACTTGACCGCCTTGCCAGCCATTTCGTCTTTGACGGCCAGGGCTTTGCCGCAAGGGCATTTGATACGAATGGGCATGAGCGAGATGAATGGCGGGAAGAAGAATGATAGGTGGACGTCAGGTAATTCATCTTAGCTATCCGATCGAAATCTTGCAGGGATTTCAATCGGATGACTTTGATTTCAATCGATCGATATCACCTTCGACCGACTCGCGTTGGCGGACCAGGTCACCCAGGCTCTCGCGTTCACGCTCGACTACCTCGGCGGGAGCACGCGAAACGAAACTATCGTTCGACAGTTTTTGCTCTTTGCCGGTGATTTGTTTGACCAGTTGGCCCAGCAACTTCTCCAACCGCGACAGTTCGGCATCGACATCAATGAACTTTTCCAAGTCGACGTGGACTTCCATATCGATTGGCGTCAAGGCTATCGGTGCGTCGGTTTCGAAAGCTTTCGCATCCGGTCCCAGTTGCACCACGTCGGCGCCGGCCAGACCTTCGAAATAGGTACGCATGGGCTGCAGCAGCGCCTGCGACGCTTCGGTACACCGAATCGACACGGGAACCGTCTCGCGTGGCGGAATGTTCTGGCTGGCGCGAATCTTGCGAATCGCGCTGACGACTTCTTGGAACTGACTGAACTGGCGTTCGATCGATTCGTCAAAGTGGTCTGCGTGCGACTGCGGCCACGTCGCCGTCATGACAAACGACGGGGCATCACAAGGCTCTGGTACGCCTCGCTGTGATGCTGCGTCGTTCAGGAAACCCCAAATGGATTCAGTGACGAACGGCATGATCGGGTGCAGGAGTCGCAACAACGTGTCTAAGCCATGCGCGATCACCCGCTGTGTGGTCGCACGCAATTTCGCGTCGTCCAACCGAGGCTTTGCAATTTCAACATAAAAGCTGCAGAATTCGTCCCAAGCAAAGTCGTACAGGATGCGTGACGCCTCGGCGAAGCGATAGTTTTCGATGCAATCGGTCACTTCACGTGTGACCGTTGACAGTCGACTCAGCAGCCAGCGGTCCTCCAGTGGCAGATCATCAATCTGTACCGGCCCGGCTTGATAACCTTCCAAATTCATCAGCGTGAACCGAGAAGCATTCCACAACTTGTTAACAAAGTTGCGAGCCGTTTCGAATCGTTCGCTGACAACAGCGCCTTTGGGCAGCGACTTGTCTTCGTCAGTTTCGGCCCACTGGGTCGAGAATTCCTCCTTGCATGCCGGGCACGGCAGTTTCGGCAGCGAGCGGTTTTTCTTCGTCTGGTCGATTAGTTTTTCGCAGTGTGGACACTCATACTGGACCGGCATGCGAACGTCTTGGGTGTCCGTTGCCAGACGGGCCAGGCCGTATCGCAGTGCATCAGGACCGAACTTGTCGATGACGTCGTTGGGGTCGACTCCGTTGCCCTTGCTCTTGCTCATCGTTTCACCCAACCCGTCCAAAATTTTTGGGTGAATGAAGACTTCATGGAACGGAATTTCGCCGACGTTGTTCAATCCCATCAGCACCATGCGAGCGACCCACAGTGTGATGATGTCGCGCGATGTGATCAGTGTGCTGGTCGGATAGAAATATTCGAGCTCTTCGGTTTGCTGGGGCCATCCAAGCGTGCTGTGCGGCCAGAGAGCCGAGGAAAACCACGTATCGAGCACATCCGGGTCTCGCTGCAGTCCCAGCGATTCGACCTCGCTTTCCAGCGGTTCGTTCTCATCACGCAGGCATACGAACACGGCGAACGTTCCGTCGTCCGACTCGTCGATTTGGCTTTGCACCTGCGACGCATCGTAGCCTGGGATTTTCGCCAGTTTTGCAACCAACGCATCGGCGCTCTTTTGCGATAGACCACTGTTTGACCAAATCGGAATGCGGTGTCCCCACCACAATTGACGACTGACCGGCCAATCGCGTTTTTCGCTGAGCCAGTCGAGATAGCCTTTGCGATATCGTTCGGGAAAAATTTGCACGCGATCATCGGTCACCGCGTCCATCGCTGATTGCGCCAATTCGTCCATGGCAACGAACCATTGATCGGCAAGGTACGGTTCGATCGGCGTCTTGCTGCGATCGCTATGCGGCAATTCGATGTCACGGTCTTCGATATCACCGAGCAGCCCTTGCGCATCCAGATCAGCGACGACCTTCTTACGCGCCTGCGGGATGGTCAAGCCTTCGTACTTTCCACCTTCGGCGTTGATCGTCCCGTCGGGATTCAGGATGTTGATCATTGGCAAGTCAGCACGTTTGCCGACTTCGTAATCATTCGGGTCATGGGCGGGAGTGATTTTGACGCAACCGCTGCCCAGTTCAGGTTTCGCCCATTCGTCAGCGATCAGAGGAATCGGACGTTCCGCTAGCGGCAGCATCAACATCCGGCCGTCTCTCGCCATGTCTCGCAGCAAGATCAAGTGCGGCAACATCGATTCACGGCGCTTGCCCAGTGCGTCGAGTTGTTCTTGGATCGGGGCGCGATCCTTCTCGGGTGCTTCCTTTAGCTTTTCACGCAGCTCTGATTCGAACTTGTCGAGCGCTTTTTCCGGATCGGGGTGCACGGCAACTGCAGAATCGCCCAGCATCGTTTCCGGTCGCGTCGTGGCGATTTCGACACGGTCAGGTTCGCCGGGTTTGGGATCGACGACGGGATAGGAATAATGCCAAAAGCTTCCCTTCTTGGTCTCGTTGAAAACCTCGTCGTCGCTGACAGCGGTCTGCAAGAACGTGTCCCAGTTGACCAGCCGCTTTCCGCGATAGATCCGCCGCTTGCCAAAAAGATCAAAGAACGTTGCGCGGACCGCTGCGGCGCAGGTGTCATCCAATGTAAAGCGAGTCCGCCGCCAATCACAACTGCACCCCATCCGCTTTAGCTGGCCGAGGATGCGTTTTTCGTATTGGTCTTTCCATGCCCAAATACGATTGACCAGTTCCTCGCGTCCCAGATCGTGTCGCGATTTGTTTTCTTGTTCCTTTAAGCGGCGCTCGACAACGGCCTGGGTGGCGATGCCGGCGTGGTCGGTACCTGGCATCCATAAGGCCTCGAAGCCCTGCATCCGCTTGGCCCGGATCAGAATGTCCTGCAGCGTGTTGTTCAGGCCATGCCCGAGGTGCAACGCACCGGTCACGTTCGGCGGCGGAATCACAATGGTGAACGGTTTTTTGTCGCGGTTTACTTCCGCGTTGGCGCATCCAGCGTCTTCCCAACGGCCGGCAATTTCGGCGGCGGCCGTCGCGTGATCAAATCGGTTAGGGATCGTCATGATTTAGGCAGTTCTATGTATCCAAGAAGCAACGTACAAATCATGGACATTGTGAGATAAACCGACAACCCACGACTAGGATGTGGTGGCCTGTGAATCGGGTCGGCGTTGGGCGGACGTGGTTTCTGTGGATGTTTCCGAGGATGTTCCGTGTTGGTTGCCGCCGACCGGTTGCTCTTCTTTGTGCAGCTTGTATTCGACGGCGTCGACCAATGCCCGCCAACTGGCTTCGATAATATTCTCGCTGACGCCGATCGTCCCCCAAGTTTCCTGTTTGTCGCCGCTTTCGATGTTCACGCGGATCGACGCGGCGGTGCCGGCACCGGAATCGACGACGCGTACTTTGTAGTCGAGCAAACGCATCTCGCTAAGGCAGGGATATCGTCCCAGCAGCGCCTTTCGCAGGGCGGCATCGAGCGCGTTGACCGGCCCATGCCCTTCGGCCGCATCGAACCACATTTCATCCCCGATGTACAGTTTGATGATCGCTTCGGCGAACACTTTGCCATGGGAACTGTCACGGTCGCCGGCGACGATTCGGTACTTGATCGGGTGAAAGTGTTCTTGAAATGTTCCCGCGACGCGTTTGACGAGCAGATCGAACGAGGCTCCGGCGTTTTCGAATTGGTAACCTTGGTTTTCCAGGCGAACGACCTCGGCCAAGATTTTGTCCATCAATTCACGGTCGTCTTCGATGTTGTGCTGGGTCGCGACGGCAACAATGTTGCTGCGTCCGGACAACTCGCTGACCAAGATGCGACGTTCGTTGCCGACCAGTGCGGGGTCGATGTGCTCGTAGGTTTTCGAGGCTTTGTTGATCGCATGAACGTGCATGCCGCCTTTGTGCGCGAAGGCGCTTTGGCCGACAAATGGCTGGTTGCCACGCCATTGCAGGTTGGCCGTTTCATAAACGAATCGGCTCAGTTCCGTCATCGGATGCAGCGAACGTCCGCCCAGCACCGAATAGTTCTTTTTCTTCAGCGCCAGGTTCGCAATGACGGCGATCAGGTCGACATTGCCACAGCGTTCGCCAATGCCGTTGATCGTGCCTTGGACTTGTGTGGCCCCGGCGTCGACGGCGGCAAGCGAGTTGGCGACGGCGACTTCACTATCGTTGTGGCAATGGATGCCAACTTGCACGTTGCGATCGGTGAATTGGTTTAACGCAATCGCGGTGACTTCGGCGATACGTTCTGGCAGTGTTCCGCCGTTGGTGTCGCAAAGCGCCAGCCACGTCGCACCGGCATCGACCGCCGCGGCTAAGGTACGCAGCGCGTATTCGGGGTTGGCGTTGTATCCATCAAAGAAATGTTCGGCGTCATAGATGACTTCGGCGTGTTTGTTCAAAAATTCGACGCTGTCGCCGATCATTTCCAAGTTTTCGTCAAGCGAAACCCGCAGCACTTCCGTTGCGTGATAATCCCAGGTCTTGCCGACGACTGTGATGATCGGTGTCTCGGCCGCGACGAGTGCTTGCATGCCAGGATCGTCAGCTGCGGCAATCGAACGGCGGCGGGTCATGCCGAACGCACACACCTTGGTGTCGCCGAGATCAAGCGATCGGACTTCGCGAAAAAAGGCAACGTCCTTTTCGTTCGAGAGCGGGTAACCACCTTCGATGAAGTCAACGCCCACTTCGGCCAATCGCTGAGCAATATTCAGTTTGTCCTGGAGAGAAAAACTGACGCCTTCGCCCTGCGAGCCGTCGCGCAAGGTCGTGTCGTAGATCAGGATAGGTTTCGAGGTCATGTCTCGATGCAGGGGATTGGGTAAATTGGGGTTGTGATTTAGCAAGAAAACGTTGACGAACCGTCGCCCGGTTGGACCCATGGCTTACGGTAAATCCACCACGCCCGAAAGGGGGTCAGGTCGGCTCGCCGCTCGGGTGATTCTTGGGTACTTGGCCAGCCGACAATCGTTTGCGTCGCATTCTTAAGACCGAGAATAGGCAAAGGATGGCGAAAACCAAACACAGAACCGTCATCGCCGAGACAACTTTCAACGCCAGCATGTTCACGTGAACGTCGCGGCCCAGCCGTACGAAGCACACGCTGACACGCATCAGTCCCATCGTCGACCCGATCGTGGCGATGGCCGCCGCGAACCGCAGCGCGGTGCCCAGCCGATGGGGGTTTAGCCCGACGACTCCGCAAAACAAGATCGGAATCCCAAGCATCATCGGTACGAAATAGGCGGCGTTTTTTAGCGGCGCGTTCACCAATGCAACGATCGTCAAGCCGCAAAGCAGCAATCCAAAGACGATACAAAGACGTGCCATGTAGGTAGGGTTCCGGCGGGGGAAAGAATGAAGCGGGGCAGTATAGCGACGTGGCGGCGATGGGCGTAGTTGGACAGAATGCCCTGGCTAATCAGTGCTCAAGCCTGCCATCTGGAATGGGGGCAGAATCCGGCCGGTAGGGGTGCGAAATCCGTTTCGCATCCTCAGTTCTGCATTTTCAACACTGGCAACCGCCCACGTTGTTCAATCATCTGTCGGATCGATGCAGGGGTGTTGTCGATCGGCCGCTGGCGATCGGATGCGTTCGCGTCGGTTTGCGGCGATAAGTTGCTAGTGTCATAGCGGCTGCCTTGCCGCGAGCCGCGACGCAGAAATTCGGCTTCAATGGCCAACCGAATCGACGATTTTTCTAAGCACCAT
This sequence comes from uncultured Pirellulaceae bacterium, assembly GCA_963975425.1. Classification (GTDB taxonomy): domain Bacteria; phylum Planctomycetota; class Planctomycetia; order Pirellulales; family Pirellulaceae; genus CAXBGS01. The sequence continues at coordinate 1,137 of CAXBGS010000005.1, read as the reverse complement.
TTCGGTTCGATCAGGAAATTGGGCGGAGCGTCACCGCTGACTCGCTCGACAATCACGGTCGGCGGAATCCTTTCCAAGAAGTCGACCACCGTGTGAATATAGGGTTCTCGTTCCATCATCGTGATTTCGCCGGCAAGGACCTGTTCGCCCAGTTGGGTGCCGTGAACGCAATACAAATTGTGCAGTTTAACGGCGTCGAAACCCAGTCGACCGATCTCATCGGCCGTTTCCATCATCATTGCGTGAGTCTCGCCGGGAATCCCCAGAATCACATGCGCGCAACACTCGAATCCACGCCCCCGGCTGCGTGCGATCGCATTGATCATGGATTCGTGGTCGTGTGCGCGATTCATCCATCGCAGGCCCGCTTCGTGAATCGTCTGCATGCCGTATTCCAGCGACACGTAGGTACGCTCGGCTAGCGATTCGACCAAGTCCAGGACGGAATCGGGTACGCAGTCCGGTCGCGTTCCGATGGCGAGCCCAACGATCTGTTCATCACACTGAATTGCCAATTCGAAAACTTCGGCAAGCTGGTCCACCGGCGCGTAGGTGTTCGTGGCCGGCTGAAAGTACGCGATGAACCCTTGCACCTTGTCGTATCGTTTGCGGACCGTTTCGATCCCGTCCACCAGTTGGTCTCGAACCTGTTTCAAACGGACGCGGCGACTGGGGCTGAAAGAGCGATTGTCACAGAAATTGCATCCGCCACGGGCAACCGCGCCGTCAACATTAGGGCATGTAAAGCCGGCATCGATGCTGACGCGTTGAATCCGTCCGCCGAAACGACGCCGCAAAGACGCGCCAAACGTATTAAACGGCAAACCGTCCGCCTGCCAATCCAATCGATCGTTAGATTCGGCCATGAAGGGGACTCAAAGAGTTGCCAAACGGGGGATGCGAGTCACAATAGTTGACGAACGTACGACAGACGATGTGGGTTCGGCTGGCCCGTTGACGCGTTCTAATAGAGCAGGCGGGGAGTTCTAATAGAGCAATTTGAGCGTCGAGAGCAAGTTGACAGCAATCGGAGCGCACTTGGATTCAAGTGGACCGCGGCCTGAATGTTCCAGGCCCACGCCGATGTTCGTATGCAGGATGTTCGTATGCAGGATGTTCGTATGCAGGATGTTCGTA